>NZ_JBBOYC010000001.1:0-3833327 GCF_038007905.1 Bacillus sp. FSL W8-0645 | reverse complement strand
AAGGCTTCTCCCCCCTCCTTTTCTTTTTAAAATGACCAGTATCAAACTGTTATAGAACACGAAAAAGAGCAAATGGTCATCACCATTCGTGCACATACATTGTTGAAAACAAATAATATAGTAGAAAAACGTCTTTTCGACAAATTACACAGTCTGTGGATAAACAATTCAACAACCTGTGTAATATCTTTCCACAGGTTATCCACAGATTGTGGATAACGCAAATAGGTCAGATAAGTAATTAAGAGTTAAAACACAAATATAATATCAAAATAAACGAGATGGTGCAATGGGTGTCACAAACTTATCCACACATTTTACATCCTGTTGAAAAATAATTATCCACATCGGTTATTTGTGTGAAAAAAATGTCGATAATGGATGTGGATAGTCTAAATATGCCGGAAAAATATCCACAACCTTGTTTTGGAGGCCTTTTAGGAGGAAAAAAAGAATAAAATGTTGGAAACTGAAAAAGAAGGTTTCTTCGTTTGATAAATTATGTTATGCTTATAAGGTTGATAATAAGAGTTTTATCATTGATATTGACAATCGATGTGTTACACAAATATAATGAGTTAGACTGTCTTAAACAGCTATTCCTCAGGGAGGTGTCATAAATGAAAAGAACGTTTCAACCAAATAACCGTAAGCGTAGTAAAGTTCATGGCTTCCGCAGCCGTATGAGTTCTAAAAACGGACGTCTAGTTATAAAGCGACGCCGCAGCAAAGGTAGAAAAAAATTATCAGCTTAGGCCACTGAATAATGTCAGTGGTCTTTTTTACATAAAATCGTAATTGAACTGTCAGTTTTTATCGGAGTGGAAGAAAACATGAAGAAGCGAAACAGGCTAAAAAAAAATGAAGAGTTTCAAAAAGTGTTCAAAAAAGGTCAATCAATGGCGAACCGCCAATTCGTTATTTACCAGCTGGACCAACCAAATCAAGATGAACTGCGTTTAGGATTGTCTGTCAGTAAGAAGATTGGTAATGCAGTGATGAGAAATCGAATTAAACGACTGATCCGCCAGGTGTTTTTAGAGGAAGGTCATAAGTTAAAGCAAGAAAAAGACTACATTGTCATTGCAAGAAAACCAGCAAGTGAATTGACCTTTGAAGAAACAAAAAAGTCTCTCCAACATTTATTTAGAAAATCCGCTGTTTATCAACAACAACCGAAAAAGTCTTCGTAATAGAAACTTTCGTTGAATCAATTTTTAAAAGCGCTTCCTTCATCTAGTGAACTAAAATGAAACCACCACTTTGTAATGAAAAAATGTTACCATACTGATTAGGTGAGTCACTTTCGTAATCAATTCCAACTTAAATAAAGTTTGAAGTAATGGGAGGAATCTTGTTGAAAAGGCGATTATTACTAATATTTAGCTTGATTGGCGCATTGGTTCTATTGGCAGGATGTACACAAATTAATGAACCAATCACATCAGATAGTAAGGGATTTTGGAACTCTTATATTGTTTACCCGCTATCTCAATTAATCACATACATGGCAAATTTGACTGGTGAAAACTACGGGGTTGCGATCATTATTGTGACACTGTTAATCCGCTTGCTCATTTTACCATTAATGATTAAGCAGTTAAGAAGTACAAAAGCAATGCAAGCATTGCAGCCTGAATTGAAAAAACTTCGTGAAAAATATAGCTCTAAAGATCAAAAAACTCAGCAGCAGCTTCAGCAGGAAACAATGGCCCTTTTCCAAAAGAATGGCGTCAATCCATTGGCTGGCTGTTTCCCGATTTTAATTCAGATGCCAATCCTAATTGGTTTTTATCATGCAATTATGAGAACAGCAGAAATTAAAAAGCATACATTCTTATGGTTTGACTTAGGCAGTCCAGATCCATTGTTCCTATTACCGATCATTGCGGGGGTAGCTACTTTCATTCAGCAAAAGCTGATGATGGCTGGAAATCCGTCGGACAACCCTCAAATGGCGATCATGCTATGGGTTATGCCGATTATGATCATTGTATTTGCTATTAGTTTCCCAGCAGCACTTTCATTGTACTGGGTTGTAGGTAACATTTTCATGATCATCCAAACATTAGTGATTAAAACTCCTCAAGTAAAATTAGATACAAAAGAAAAAGCTGGCGGGAATAAAAAATGAAGGAAATAACTGCTGTCGGTCGCACAATCGAAGAAGCAGTAGATTCCGGACTTAAACAAATTCAGCTTCTAAAAGAAGAAGTAGATATCACAATTTTGGATGAAGGAAATAAAGGGTTCTTAGGATTATTTGGTAAAAGACACACTGTAGTCAAGCTGATAGAAAAGAGAAATGCTCTTAAATTAGCTACACAGTATTTAGATAATATTGTTAAATCCATTGATCCTAAAGCGAAGATTGTTTCCAAACAGGAGCCGAAAAAGATTTCTTTTCACATTGATGGAGATAAAACATCATTAATGATTGGAAAAAGAGGTCAAACTTTGTACTCTTTAGAAACCTTGGTACAGTTAGTGTTTAATCGCTATTCTGATCAGTATCATCATATTACCATTGATATTGGAGATTATAGGAAGAAGCGACAAGAAGCACTTGAACAATATGCCGTCAAGACGGCAAACAAAGTTTTAAAAACGAAGAGAAAGGTTCATTTAGAACCAATGCCTTCGAACGAACGAAAAGTAATTCATGATACGATCGCTACTTTTTCTAAAGAACTAGCAACGGCATCAGAAGATACAGGAAGTAAGCGTCATGTAGTGGTGCTGTATAAAAAATAACAGAAAGGCTAGAATTCAGCAAAGCTGGATTTTAGTCTTTTTTTATTGAAAAATTGTGTTTCTATAGAAGATTCATCCTTTATTTCTAAAAAGTTAGGGTGTAAGTTGAGTGGAAAATGCTATTTTTACAAGTAAACAAAGGCATCGGGGCGTTTAAATTTATCGGGTTTCGGTGTAAGATGTGAAGATAAGTTTAGAACGTCGTTATTCACATGTGGATAAGTTAAGTGTTAAAATAGATAGGATGCAAAGCTGTGGATAATTGTATAGAGGATACTTTCACTTCGCTTTCATTTATGGTATCTTTAAATTTTGGATTAAGCGTTTTTGATATAGAGATGGACAACGTCCATTTAATAGATAAAAGACTGTCTATTAAAGTAGAGAAAGAGGTGATTGAGCGATGGATACAATTGCAGCCATTTCGACACCGATGGGTGAAGGAGCAATTGCGATTATTCGTTTAAGTGGGCCTGAAGCGGTGCAGATCGCTGATAGGATGTATAAAGGGCCTAAGGAGAAAAAACTTGTATCAGTGGATTCTCATACCATTCATTATGGTCATATCGTGGATGCAAGGACTGATCAAGTAATAGAAGAGGTCATGGTGTCAGTACTTCGAGCGCCAAAAACATTTACGAGAGAAGACGTTATTGAGATTAACTGCCATGGCGGAATTGTAACGGTCAATAAAGTATTGCAGCTTGCTTTAAGAGAAGGAGCAAGATTAGCGGAGCCAGGTGAGTTCACAAAGCGTGCTTTCTTAAATGGAAGAATAGATCTATCGCAAGCGGAGGCTGTCATGGACTTGATTCGGGCAAAGACGGATCGAGCGATGAATGTAGCAATCACTCAAATGGAGGGACGTCTCTCCGGTTTGGTTCAGCGACTGCGCGGCGAGATCCTAGAAACACTGGCGCATATTGAAGTCAATATTGACTACCCTGAGTATGACGATGTTGAAGAAATGACACATCGCGTCTTAGTGGAAAAAGCGACATCCGTCAAAAAAGAAATTGAATCGTTGCTCTCGACTTCTCAGCAGGGGAAAATCCTTCGAGAGGGCTTATCCACTGTAATTATAGGAAGGCCGAATGTTGGTAAGTCTTCCTTGCTGAATAGTCTCGTACAGGAAACAAAGGCCATTGTCACAGATATACCTGGAACTACGAGAGACGTTATTGAGGAATATGTGAATGTAAGAGGCGTACCTCTCCGTCTAGTCGATACTGCGGGTATACGTGAGACAGAGGACATTGTTGAGCGTATAGGGGTTGAACGATCTAGACAGGTCTTAAAAGAAGCTGACCTGATTTTACTTGTGCTCAATTATAGCGAAGAATTATCAGAAGAAGATATTAAGCTTTTTGAAGCTGTCTCAGGTATGGATATCATCGTGATTGTGAATAAGACAGATCTTGAGCCTAAGCTTGATGTAGAAAAGGTCAAGCAGTTAGCAAAGGATCGTCCGGTGGTCACTACATCATTATTACAAGAAAAGGGCATTGATGAGCTTGAAATGGCGATTCAATCACTGTTCTTCACTGGATCAATTGAAAGTGGAGATTTAACGTATGTAAGTAATACAAGGCATATTGCTCTTCTTCAGGCAGCAAAACAATCAATTGAAGATGCTCTTGAAGGAATTGAAATGGACGTACCAATCGACATTGTTCAAATAGATTTAACACGCTGCTGGGAACAGCTCGGTGAAATTATAGGAGATGCTGTTCATGAAAGCTTGATTGATCAGTTATTCTCTCAATTCTGTTTAGGAAAGTAAAGGGAGGAACATAAGAAATGGGTTATGAAGCTGGCAATTATGACGTCATCGTCGTGGGTGCCGGTCATGCTGGGGTTGAGGCTGCTCTTGCTTCTGCAAGACAGGGCGCTAAAACACTTGTATTGACTATCAACCTCGATATGGTTGCTTTTATGCCATGTAATCCGTCCGTAGGTGGTCCTGCGAAAGGGATTGTCGTTAGAGAAATTGATGCACTGGGCGGAGAAATGGCACGAAATATAGATAAGACGCATATTCAAATGCGCATGCTGAATACAGGGAAAGGACCTGCTGTTCGTGCTTTAAGAGCGCAAGCAGACAAGTTCCAATATCAGCATGAAATGAAAAAAACAATGGAAAATGAACCGAACCTGACAATGCTTCAAGGTATGGTGGATCATTTAATTGTAGAAGATGATGAATGTAAAGGTGTCGTTACACAAACAGGAGCAAACTATCGTGCGAAGTCTGTTGTATTAACGACTGGGACTTTCTTAAAAGGTCGTATTATTTTAGGGGATCTATCGTATTCAAGTGGTCCTAATAACCAGCAACCATCCATCAAATTATCGGATCACCTAGCAGAGTTAGGATTCGATTTGGTTCGCTTTAAAACAGGAACACCTCCTCGAGTGAATAGTCACTCGATTGACTATAGTAAAACAGAAATTCAACCAGGTGATGATGTTCCGCGGGCGTTCTCCTATGAAACGGTTGAATATATCACAGATCAACTGCCATGCTGGTTAACTTATACGAGTTTAGAAACACATCAAATTATTGATGAGAATCTTCACCGTTCTCCAATGTATTCAGGTATGATTAAAGGAACTGGTCCTAGATACTGCCCTTCCATTGAAGATAAAGTGGTTCGTTTCAATGACAAACCAAGACATCAAATTTTCTTAGAGCCAGAAGGTCGTAATACGCAGGAAGTGTATGTTCAAGGATTATCTACAAGTCTTCCAGAGGATGTACAGCAGCGCATGCTTTCCACCATCCCAGGGCTTGAAAATGTACAAATGATGAGAGCGGGTTATGCCATTGAGTATGATGCAATTGTGCCTACTCAGTTGTGGCCTACACTCGAGACGAAGAAAATTTCTGGTTTATATACAGCTGGCCAAATTAATGGTACGTCTGGCTATGAGGAAGCAGCAGGTCAAGGAATTATGGCAGGTATTAATGCAGGAAGAAAAGCATTGGGTAAAGAAGAAGTCATTTTAAGCCGATCGGATGCATATATCGGTGTTCTCATTGATGATCTTGTCACAAAGGGAACAAATGAACCTTACCGTCTTTTAACATCCCGTGCAGAGTATCGTTTGCTTCTTCGTCATGACAATGCGGATTTAAGATTAACTGAACTTGGCTATCATATTGGATTAATATCTCAAGAAAGATTCCAGGCATACCAGCAGAAAAAAGAAGCCATTGAAGCAGAGAAAAAACGTTTATATTCTGTCATCATTAAACCCACAGCAGAGACACAAGAATTTATTCGTTCACTTGGTGGAAGTGAGCTGAAGGACGGTATTCGTGCAAGTGATTTGATGAAGCGTCCAGAAATGAACTATGAATCTGTTGTGACGTTAGCTCCTGCTGAAACACCGCTTCCTTCTGATGTGTGTGAGCAGGTAGAGATTCAAATTAAATACGAAGGTTATATCGAAAAGTCACTCCAACAAGTTGAAAAGCTGAAAAAGATGGAGAACAAAAAGATTCCTGATCGTATTGATTATGATGCCATCAAAGGAATTGCAACTGAAGCGAAACAAAAGCTGAAAGAAGTCCGACCGCTTTCTGTTGCACAGGCTTCTCGTATTTCAGGCGTTAACCCTGCTGATATTTCTATCCTTTTAGTATATTTAGAGCAGGGACGTATTGCGAAGATAGCAGAATAGAAAGGATGTCGGCATGAACATTGAACAATTTACAGCAGCACTAGAGGAGAAAGGGATGACTCTTTCTCCTGTGCAGCTTGAACAATTTGAAACTTACTTCCGCATGCTTGTAGAATGGAACGAGAAAATGAATTTGACGTCCATTACTGAAAAGGAAGAAGTGTATTTAAAGCATTTTTATGATTCCATTTCCGCATCATTTTTCATTGATTTTCACAAATTGACGACGATTTGCGATATAGGAGCTGGTGCTGGTTTCCCAAGCATTCCTCTTAAAATTTGCTTCCCTCATCTACATGTGACCATTGTTGATTCTCTTCAGAAACGAATTACGTTTCTCAATGAGTTAGCAAAAGGGTTAAACTTACAAGATACTACTTTTTATCATGATCGTGCGGAGACGTTTGGACAACGTAAGGAAAAGCGCGAAAGCTATGATCTTGTCACTGCTAGAGCAGTTGCGCGTTTGTCCGTCTTGAGCGAACTATGTCTGCCCCTTGTAAAAAAGGAAGGGTTGTTTGTGGCATTAAAAGCATCTGCTGCTGATGAAGAAATGCAAGCAGGGAAGAAAGCCGTTACTGTCCTCGGAGGAGAGGTTGTTGAAAAGCATTCCTTTGTTCTTCCTTTAGAAGAAAGCGAACGGAACATCATTGTCATTGAAAAGAAAAAGCAAACACCAAAAAAATATCCTAGAAAACCAGGAACACCTAATAAATCACCAATAGAAGGTTGATCATGTAAAAGGTCGGTTTTTCTTCAATATTTAAGATTTTACAGAAGGAAAAAACATGAGAAAATAGAATTATAAAAAGGTAGTTTTTAAAGGTGGTGTAGGTTCATGAAGCATTCACTCTCACGCTTCTTCGGGCTTGGTGACAAAGAACATCCTGAGCGTGAAACCGAAATAGAGGCAAAGATTGCTGAGCATGATACATTAAAGGAAGAGATACAGGAGCTCCCGGTCGACACAATTATGCCAAACCGTTTTCAGCCACGCACCATTTTTTCAGAAGAAAAGATACATGAGCTGGCCACGACGATTCATACCCATGGCATTATTCAACCTATTGTTGTCAGACCGACAGAAGAAGAAGGAAAATATGAACTGATCGCCGGCGAAAGACGTTGGAGAGCGGTACAGACTCTTCACTGGGAGAAAATCCCCGCTATTATAAAAGATTTTACTGATACGGAAACGGCATCTGTGGCATTGATTGAAAATTTGCAAAGAGAAGAGCTGTCTGCTATTGAAGAGGCTCATGCCTATGCACGTCTTTTAGAGCTTCATGATTTAACACAGGAAGCGCTTGCTCAGCGTTTAGGTAAGGGACAATCAACTGTTGCAAACAAATTAAGACTTTTAAAGTTGCCTGAAGAGGTACAACAGGCCATCCTAGAGAAAAAAATCTCTGAAAGGCATGCACGTTCACTTGTACCCCTAAAGCTTCCAGAATTACAAATCGCGCTATTGCAGGAAATCATCGAAAAGCAGCTGAATGTAAAACAGACTGAAGAGCGTGTAGTGAAAATGCTTGAACAAAAAACAGATCGCAAACCGAAGCCAAAACGTAAGGCGTTTAGTCGTGATACACGAATTGCAATGAATACCATTCGCCAGTCTCTCCATATGGTAGAAGACAGCGGGCTTAAAATAAATACCGAGGAAGAAGAATTTGAGGAATATATCCAATTAACGATTCGAATTCCTAAATAGAGAAAAGCTGATGAGATCCACTCGTCAGCTTTTTTTGTCTGCCTTTCATCAAAGTTCATAATATTTACTTATTATTGATTAATTGGTAAAATATGATTCTCATAGTAGAAAGGAGGTGACATCTATTCAATGAATATGAAAAAGACTATTTTTGCTATTATCTGTTATTTACTATTCTCTCTTTCTCTTTTTTCAAATGAAACGACTATATTCGCTGTGAATATGCCACCGAGCCAAGAGGTTCATGATGCAGAAGAAACAATTACGAAGGAAGAACTGAACGTCCTGAAGGAACAAGGCGTGGTTTCTAAAGAGGTAACAGTTCAACAATTAAATCAAGAGCATGAGTCTCAGGACGATACGATTGACTTGATCACAGCTGATGATGACTTGAAGAACTATGGCTTACAACAAAAAAAGCAGGATGAGTTTGTGACGGATGATAAGCCGCACACCATCAAACGCCTTTTAGGAAAGCCGTATCCTGGTACCGATATTTCGTCTAAAAAAGGGGATATATTGGTGACAAACACTGATGCTTTGAAGGGAATCGTTGGACATGCAGGTATCGTCATTAATGAGAAGAGCTTTGCTTCTATTCCAGGGTTTCGACAGCATCCTCAGCTTGATTCCATTCTTAACTGGTTTCGCTATAATGCCAATACAAAGGTCATTCGTATTAATCAAGAGGAAACAGCAGACCTGGCAGGGGAATGGGCGCGCGATTATGTGAAAGCTCATCCAAAGGCTCGATACTCCATCACCATGTCTATTCAATCACTGGACCCGACTTATTCTTCAAAGATTGTGTGGCAGGCCTATGCCAAAACAGGCGATGCTGTAGGACATGCGACATTTACCATTAAGACCCCCTATGGATTCTTAAAAAAGAGAAGCTATAAAACGGTGACCCCTAAGATTATTGTGAATGAAGGCCGTACAATTGGTGGATTACATTTTTGACAAGTGCCCCTCACTTTTGATGGAAGTGAGGGTTTTTTATGCTATCTTTTTCTTCAAAAAGATATATTGATATACTTTTTACTACGTTTAAGTTCGTCTTTTCATGTACGGAAATAGACATTTGCTGACGAATATATAATGGAGAAACAAAAAAAGCAAACGTTTCATACTTTTTTTGATAGAATAGGAAGTATGAATGAATGAGAAACTTGTTAAGTTGAAAGTGGGTGACATCGTGGGAAAAATCATAGCGATTACCAACCAGAAGGGCGGCGTCGGGAAGACGACAACTTCTGTTAATTTGAGTGCGTGTTTAGCATACATAGGTAAACGAGTGTTGTTAGTTGATATTGATCCGCAGGGCAATGCCACGAGTGGTATTGGGATTGAGAAGGCCGACGTAGAGAAGTGCGTGTACGATATTTTAGTTGATGATGCAGATGTTCTTGATGTGATTAAGACGACAGAGGTCGAAAATCTTGATGTCATTCCTGCGACGATACAGCTTGCAGGGGCTGAAATAGAGCTTGTGCCTACGATTTCACGTGAAGTGAGATTGAAGAGAGCACTTGAATCTGTTAAGCAAAATTATGATTATATGATTATTGACTGCCCGCCATCACTCGGATTACTGACAATTAATGCGTTAACAGCATCCGATTCCGTTTTAATCCCGGTACAGTGCGAATATTATGCGCTTGAAGGATTGAGCCAATTGTTAAACACCGTTCGTCTCGTGCAAAAACATTTAAATACGGATCTCGCCATTGAAGGTGTCTTGCTGACAATGCTTGATGCACGAACAAATCTTGGGATTCAAGTCATCGAAGAAGTGAAGAAATACTTTAGAGATAAAGTCTATCAGACCGTGATTCCGCGAAATGTAAGACTGAGTGAAGCGCCTAGTCATGGGAAACCGATTATCTTGTATGATCCACGTTCAAGAGGTGCAGATGTCTATTTAGACTTAGCAAAGGAAGTGGATGCGAATGGCTAAAGGTCTTGGAAAGGGTATTAATGCACTATTTAACACTGTAGACTCAAGTGAAGAAACGGTTGAAGAAATCAAAATAAAGGATTTGCGTCCAAACCCGTATCAGCCAAGGAAAACGTTTGATGAAGATGCATTGTCTGATCTCAAAGAATCCATTCAGCAGCACGGTGTTTTACAGCCGATCATTGTCCGTAAATCGATTAAAGGATATGACATTGTAGCAGGAGAACGTCGTTTCCGTGCAGCACAACAAGCTGGTCTGACAACGATTCCTGCGATCGTCAGAGAATTTTCAGAAACGCTCATGAGAGAGATTGCCCTTTTAGAAAATCTGCAACGCGAGGATTTATCTCCATTAGAAGAAGCGGAAGCCTATGCTTCCTTACTAGATCATCTAAGTGTGACGCAAGAGGAATTAGCGAAGCGATTAGGGAAGAGCAGACCGCATATTGCGAACCATCTCCGTCTTTTGACTTTACCGGATGAAGTACAAAAGCTGATTGCAGATGGAAAGTTATCGATGGGTCATGGAAGAACCTTGCTTAGCTTGAAAAACAAAAATAAGCTGGCGCCATTGGTAAAGAAAATTGTGGACGAGGGGTTAAACGTACGTCAGGTTGAGAAACTTGTTCAGCAATTAAACGAAAATGTTCCACGTGAAACAAAGAAAAAAGAAGCACCAAAGGATCGAGTGTTGAAAGAAAGAGAGTCTTTCTTGCAAAACTACTTTGGCACTTCAGTGTCGATCAAGAAACAGAAGAAAAAAGGAAAAATAGAGATTGAATTTCTCTCCAACGAAGATTTAGAAAGAATCCTCGAATTGCTTTCTGCGAGAGAATCATCAGAGTGACCATCTTGATACGAGATGGTCTTTTTTATATTCTCCCAGTGATATTTTGAATAGGAGCGAAGAGAGAACGGCTTTTTTCTCTTGTCCAATCCATTTGATCAATATGAGATAGACTTTCAGAAAGTGTATTGGCCATAGACATGACAAGATGAAGGCGTGTGTTTTGGAGAACGAAGTATTCCATAAAGCCGCTCACATTGACGATCCCATTAATATGAATATCTCCTACCTCTGGCAGCTCCTTTTGTACACCCGCTCCAGGCTTTAACGGTCCATCTCCAATTTGGAAGGAGCCTACACTTTTCACTCTTCCTAAGCAGGCATCAATCGCTACAATAAACGGATGTTTATGAGCTTGTTCAATTTCAGCGAGCTTTTCTTTTAAATTGACCGCATGAACTGGGTCAGAGAGCGTGCCATATACATGAAGCTTTTTCAAATCAAGGCCTGAAAGCTTTGTACCAACAAGTGGACCTAGAGAGTCGCCAGTTGAGCGGTCTGTTCCAATACAAACGATGGCAACGGGTCTTTTTCCTGCTTTCTGAAGATGCGAGAATAAAATACTTTTAAGCTGTTGAATGGCGTTTGTATCCGTATGGGACACGTATTCTTTCACCCTATTTCTAAAAAAAAGACCGTTCTTGCTATTCATAGGTCTCACTTCCTTGTCATAGTAGTTAGTAACAGTATACGGAAACAAGCTTAATTCTATACCTATGAGGTGATGATTGTGTGGAAGGCTGGTTCAAGGTGGACGCTTTTAATTTTAGGAAGCTTAATAGGAGCGGGGTATGCTTCCGGCCAAGAAATTTGGCAGTTTTTTGGCATTGATAGTGGACTAGCCATTCTACTGTTTACATTGATGTTTATGCTGTCTACCTATGTGGTGTTAAAAATCAGTTATGAGGTACGTGCCGATCACTTTGTGCCAGTGCTAGAGCGGCTTGTCGGCCCGTGGCTGGCTAAAGTGTATGATGTTTTAATTGTCCTTTATTTATTCACGACAACGACAGTCATGATTGCCGGTGGCGGGGTGACACTCGAGATGTATCATGTGCCATTTTGGGTGGGCATCGGTGCATTTTGTCTATTTTCATTTATGATTTTTTTCTGGGATGTGAAAGGGCTCTTATCTGTGAATGCTTTCATTATACCAATTTTGGTGGCGGGGCTCATCTATGCGTTTGTTTTTTATTATATGAACCATGATCATATGTGGCGGATTGATTTTGGGCAGCAGTACAATTGGCCTGCCAGCATTGTCTTTGCTTCTTTGAATATATTATCTGTAGTCGCAGTGCTGTCTTCGGTTGGAAAAGAAATGAAGGGCCTTGGCGAGGCCAAAGTGGCGAGTATATTAAGCGGTCTGATTTTTGGGATCATCTCGTACGTGTATAACGAAATATTGGTTGATATTTCTGGGAGTCTATCAGCAGAAGGCATTCCTTTGTTTACAGTATTAGAAGGAGCACCAACATCATTGTTTGTGTTTATGACCGTTGTCCTTTGTCTAGCTATTTATACGACGACAGCGGCAGGTTTATTTGGTTTATCCAGCCGGATGCTTTCTTTTGTACCATTGCCTCGCTGGCTGGTTGTGCTCGTGATGCTTCTGTTGATGGCGCCTTTAACATCTCTTGGGTTTGCCGATTTGATTGCTTTCTTGTATCCGATATACAGCTTGCTGAATCTTTATTTGCTTGTCTGTTTAATGCTATATCCGATTTTAAGTAAAAAGATATTTTCTCGCCCTGAAAATTATATTGATAAAATAAAATAAGCACCTCTCTTTGTCAGAGCTGTGCTTATTTTATACGAATAGAATCAATGGCGTCTTTGATATCATCATAGACTGGCATTTGCTTGAGACGCTGAAGGCGTTCCTCTAATTCTGAAATGGCTTGTCCTTTTAAATGCTGGGAGATGTGTTGTTTGACAATGGTCGTCTGGTTGATCATGTCTTCGGTTTTAGACAATTGATACTCCAAGTGTACGCGAGTGTTTGCTAATTCGTCATGCAGTCGCATTTTGAGCAGCCGTTTTAGATCCTTTCGCTGTCCTTCTCTTCGTATGGCTTGAATTGCGGCTATTTCTTCTGGGGACTGCGTTTGTGTTTGTGGTGCCGATTGATTTTCAAATACAGACATGGAGCGGCGGGCACTCACATTTTGCAAGAAACGCTGGGCGTCACTAGGAGGTTTATTTTGATTGATCATGCGGTGACTCCTTTCTTAATGAATACCCATTTGCATCGCAAGGCGTCTATCTGCCTTGGCGTAATCATCACCCATTGTGTACATATGTCTTGAAAGGGAAGAAAGTTCTTGTTCGTAATCTCTCAAGGTGTACAGGGCATTCAGTTGTTTTTCATGTGAATAAAAGGAGGAATGATGTTGTTCCATCCTCACTTCTTCTACCAGTGCTTCCACATCACTTGGACTTAATAAATCATAGTGGCCAAAGCCGACGAGTCCTTTGAGCTCTTGTTTTACATGCTGGACGGCGTCTTTTACACTTTCATCGATCCCATCGATTTTATCAAATATAGTGTGTACTTCATGTTCAATCACACTTTGGAGATCGTAGGATGAATTTTTCAGTAAATGGGATTTTATGATAATTTCTAGACCGCTTTGTGCATATGCACGTCCAGAATGGATTTCTTGCAACAGCATGGCTGTAAAACTTGTATTATGATCAAGCTGTTCATCTAAAATACGGGCAGATCCATCTTTGTGGAATGAATACCCATTTCCTTTTAAACTCCCAGAAATAAGAGCTAAAAAAGCATTTGTA
Organism: Bacillus sp. FSL W8-0645; assembly: GCF_038007905.1. Taxonomy (NCBI): domain Bacteria; kingdom Bacillati; phylum Bacillota; class Bacilli; order Caryophanales; family Bacillaceae; genus Bacillus; species Bacillus sp. FSL W8-0645. Next base: position 3,819,569 of record NZ_JBBOYC010000001.1, on the reverse strand, counting down.
TCAAAGGATTCGTTCCATTCTATATTCATAGACGCAAAAGCTGATTTTAAAAAGGTGTCAATTTCTCTTTGTTTATATTTAACGGATTCTTGGATGTCGCCTTGTTGCTGTGGCGGCACGGTGTACTTAACTTGACCAACTCCATGATCATGGCGATTGAGTAAACCTACATAATGACTAGGTTGAATATATTCAGTCAAGATCCGTGTATATTGACCTTGCTGCGTTTTCTGCTGAATCGAAGGCGCCAGACTGCTCCATATATTTGGGCTATCAAAGGTGACGGCTTTTTTGACAGCTGGCTGTTCTGTCGCAACATAAGCACAAACAGCACCGGCAAGGGCTTGTCCAGTGAGATAGATACCTGCATTGGGATGCTTCTGGCTGACTTGCTCTATGTATTCCTTCCCTTTAAAAAAGACATGATCTTGATTGCTATCAAGGGACTTCCTTTCAATGGGATAGGCATAATCCGTTTTGAGCAATGACTGTGCCGCAGTGTGTACATCTTGTGGCGAGGTCACCGGCATTTGCTTTGGCATCGGACAGTGAAAAGCGACGATGAACTCGTCTGATTGTTCCGGCTGCATCGTTAATCCATATAATTGATGATCGACCTTGAGAAAATCATGGACAGTGAGCGTTTGCTGACCTATTTCTATCGTATGGTGCTGCTGGTAATTGTCTATGTTTCCAGCATGATCGGATATGATTTTATATTCTTTATCAGTTAATCTATCCTTTCGATTGACCATCGTACCTGCTCCCTCACATAACATTTATGCAGATATCATAAATCAAAAAATATGGAAAAACCACAGCGTTCTACCAATAAAAACCTTTCGACCTACAGTGTTTGTGACAATATTGAAAAAAAGCGGAGTTTAAGTAACTATTGGTCACAAATAAAATGATCTAAAAGAAGGGTTTTTTCTATAAAAAAGAATAGAAGAAAGAGGGTCTTTGCTTTGTGCATTGCTCTTCATCGCCGTTTTTTTGTACAATAGATTCAATGAAGTGAGCAAGAGAGGTGAAAGCTGATGGCAGACAAAGCGTTTGGGTTACATGACGTCGTTGAAATGAAGAAACCCCATCCATGTGGTGTCAATCGGTGGAAAGTAATTCGGTTGGGCATGGATATTCGCATTAAATGTGAAGGCTGCGGGCATAGCGTCATGATCCCAAGAAGAGACTTTGAACGAAAAATGAAAAAAATTCTCGTCAAGCATGAGGAGCCAACTGCTTAAGTAGGCCTCATGCTTTTTTGATGAAATTTGTCTTTTGTATAGAAGAATTAGATGCAAATTTCCGTTTTAAAGGATTGATTTATTCTTTTTGGCAATGTTTCTTCTATTGATAATGCATAACGGTTAGCTTGTCTTTTCATGTAAACCTACTTATAATTGCTCTAGGTTCATATTACGCAGTATAACGAGCACGTTTGATATAGAGGAGATGAAAGAATGGCTTTAACAGCTGGTATTGTTGGCTTACCTAACGTCGGGAAGTCAACGCTATTTAATGCAATTACACAGGCTGGAGCGGAGTCTGCTAACTATCCGTTTTGTACCATTGATCCAAACGTCGGAATTGTAGAAGTTCCAGACGAGCGTTTGCAAAAACTAACAGAATTGGTGCAGCCGAAAAAGACAGTTCCGACTGCTTTTGAATTCACTGATATTGCTGGTATTGTCAAAGGGGCTTCAAAAGGTGAAGGTTTAGGGAATAAATTCCTTTCTCACATTCGTCAAGTAGATGCGATCTGTCACGTGGTGAGAGCTTTTGCAGATGATAACATCACACACGTATCAGGTAAGGTTGACCCTGTGTCAGATATCGAAACCATTAATTTAGAGTTGATTTTGGCTGATTTAGAAACAGTTGAAAAACGTTTGGCTCGTGTGAGTAAGCTTGCAAAACAAAAGGATAAGGAAGCGGTAGCTGAATTTGATATTTTGTCGAAGCTAATGAACGCATTTGAAGCTGGGAAATCGGCAAGATCTGTAGAATTTACAGATGAGCAGCAGAAGCTTGTGAAACAGCTTCATTTACTCACATCTAAACCAGTTCTTTATGTAGCAAATGTGAGTGAGGATGAAGTAGCAGATCATGACGGCAACGAATATGTGCAGCAAATCCGTGAGTTTGCTTCTGGTGAAAATGCTGAAGTCATCGTCGTATGTGCGAAGATCGAGTCTGAAATTGCAGAGCTTGAAGGAGAAGAGAAGCAAATGTTCCTTGAAGAGCTTGGCATCAAAGAGTCAGGTCTAGATCAGCTGATTCAAGCATCTTATTCACTTCTTGGTTTAGCTACTTATTTCACAGCAGGTGAGCAGGAAGTACGCGCTTGGACGTTTAAAAAGGGAATGAAGGCACCGGAATGTGCTGGAATCATTCATACGGACTTTGAACGTGGGTTTATTCGTGCTGAAACGGTTGCATATGAAGATTTACTTGCTGGTGGAAGCATGTCTGCTGCAAAAGAGGCTGGAAAAGTCCGTCTAGAAGGTAAAGAATATGTAGTGAAAGATGGAGACGTCATTCATTTCCGTTTTAATGTATAGGTTCTTGTCATAGGCCAAGTAATTTGTTATAATATACAATTGTGAGTAATATAATTTATTGCTCCTTGCCCGTATAGGGCCGCTTAGACCAAAAGGAGGTGCAATCAGATGAGAAAGTACGAAGTTATGTACATCATCCGCCCAACAGTTGACGATGAGGCTAAAAAAGCAGTTATCGAGCGTTTCAATAACGTGTTAACTTCAAACGGTGCGGAGATCACTGGAACAAAGGATTGGGGTAAACGTCGTCTTTCATACGAAATCAACGATTTCCGTGAAGGCTTCTACCAAATCGTAAACGTTCAATCTGACGCTGCAGCAGTTCAAGAATTTGACCGCTTAGCTAAGATCAGTGACGATATCATTCGCCACATTGTTGTTAAAGAAGAAGTATAAATCATTGAAATATATATTTAAAGGTGGTCTTTCAATATGCTAAACCGTGTTGTATTGGTCGGAAGACTAACAAAAGACCCTGAGCTTCGCTACACGCCTAATGGTGCGGCTGTAGCCACGTTTACTCTAGCTGTGAATCGTACGTTTACGAATCAATCTGGAGAGCGTGAAGCCGATTTCATTAACTGTGTTACTTGGAGAAGACAAGCCGAGAACGTGGCTAATTTCTTGAAAAAAGGAAGTCTTGCCGGTGTAGACGGTCGTTTGCAGACAAGAAACTATGAAAATCAGCAAGGACAGCGTGTCTTCGTGACAGAAGTTCAAGCTGAAAGTGTTCAATTTCTTGAGCCTAAGAGCGGCAGTGCTGGTTCAGGTGGATACAGCGGCGGTGGCAATAGCGGAGGCCAGTATTATGGCGGTAGCCAAAACGATCAGAATCCATTTGGAAATGAACCAAATCAAAATCCATATGGCAATCAAAGCAACCAACAAAATCGTAATCAGGGAAATAGCTTCAATGATGACCCATTTGCGAATGATGGTAAACCGATTGACATCTCCGATGATGATTTGCCATTCTAATTGATTTGAAAAATTGACTAAAGGAAAGGTGTGAAAACAAATGGCAGGTGGACGCAGAGGCGGTCGTGCGAAACGTCGTAAGGTATGTTTCTTTACTTCTAACGGTATCACGCACATCGATTACAAAGATGTTGATCTTCTTAGAAAGTTTGTTTCTGAGCGTGGTAAAATTTTACCTCGTCGTGTAACAGGAACTAGCGCTAAGTATCAACGTAAATTGACATTAGCGATTAAAAAATCACGTCAAATGGCATTACTTCCATACGTTACTGGTGAGTAAGTCGTTTACTTAAAAGCGGAGAGCCTCGAGCTCTTCGCTTTTTTTTGTCTCACGAAGAATCTCATCCGATTTGGCTAGAGCTGTTTTTGGCGGGCACCTTAGGGGAAGTATGTAAAAGAGAGTAAAAGTGACAGTTTGTTCTATACAAATACGGGGTTGATCTGTCATATTGGTAGTCTAGAAAATAATTGCAGTCAGGGCGTGGGAAGATGATTGAATTTAAGAAGGTATCGATGCAATTTTCTGATGAGCGCTATGCCGTTCAATCGGTTGATTTAGAGATTCAGAAAGGTGAGTTTTTTGTTTTCATTGGACCTAGTGGAAGCGGGAAAACGACAACATTGAAAATGATCAATCGTCTCATTTCTTCTACAGAAGGTGAGATTTACATAAAGGGTCAAAAAATAAATGATTATGATATGTATGAACTGCGCTGGGATATTGGGTATGTTCTGCAGCAAATTGCTCTTTTTCCTCATATGACCATTGAAGAAAATATCGCTGTGGTGCCAGAGCTCAAACAATGGAGTCGGAACGAGATTAAAAAGCGAGTGGATGAATTGATGCAGATGGTTGGGCTTGACCCTGCTATGTATCGACATCGAAAGCCATCAGAGCTATCTGGTGGACAGCAGCAGCGTATCGGTGTTGCACGTGCACTTGCAGCTGATCCGGAGATTGTCCTCATGGATGAACCATTTAGTGCGTTAGATCCACTAACGAGGGAGAAATTGCAGGATGATCTGCTTGATTTGCAGCGCCGTATTCAAAAGACCATTGTCTTCGTGACACACGATATGCAGGAGGCGATGAGGCTTGGTGATCGAATTTGTATCATGAAGGAAGGGAAAGTGGTGCAGATTGGTCGTCCAGAGGAATTGGTTCAACACCCAGTGAATGCTTTTGTTCGGGAGTTTGTCTCAGGGGCTGCTCGCCATGCGTTACATCAATCGTTTGAGCTAGAGGACATGGCTAGACCAATGGCTCACGAGGCTCTTTTAGGCTATGAAGCGATCGCAGCACATGCCACGCTGGATGAGGTCTTATCCCAATTGGCAAAGCATGAGGAATTGGCTGTGGAAAAGGATGGGGAGCGAATTGGACTAGTGAATCGTCAAGCGGTGATTCAGTTTTTAGCTGATTCTCCTAGAGAGAGGGGCGAGTCACATGAATGATTGGATCAATGTGTTATTGGATCGAAAAGAACAATTGGGACACGCCTTACTTGAGCATATTCAAATTTCGTTTATTGCTTTATTTTTAGCCATTTTGATTGCCATTCCCTTAGGTATCTATTTAACGAGAGTGCCAAAGCTTGCAGAATGGGTGATTGGGGTGACGGCGGTCTTGCAAACAATCCCGTCGCTTGCGCTGCTTGGCTTGCTGATTCCTCTTGTTGGAATTGGGCAAGTTCCTGCGATTATTGCGCTTGTCGTTTATGCCCTACTCCCTATTTTAAGAAATACATATACAGGCATTCAGGAGGTCGACCCTTCCCTGAGAGAAGCGGCGCTTGCCATGGGAATGAATCACCGTAAACGGTTATTAAAGGTGGAACTGCCTCTGGCCATGCCAGTCATCATGGCAGGTATCCGAACCGGGATGGTTCTCATTGTGGGAACTGCCACTCTTGCCGCACTGATCGGAGCTGGGGGATTAGGAAGTCTAATTTTGCTGGGAATTGACCGAAATGATATGTCACTCATTGTCATTGGCGCTATACCAGCAGCCTTACTCGCACTCTTATTTGATGTGGTGCTGCGCACGTTTGAGAAAATCTCTTTTAAAAAGACTGTGATTTCTGTGACGGTTTTTGCTGTGTTCGCAGTAGCTATTGTCGCGGGCCCATTACTGTTTCAACAAGAAAAGAAGGAAATCACCATCGGTGGAAAGCTAGGATCGGAGCCTGAAATTCTGATCTCGATGTATAAGCTTTTAATTGAACAGGATACGGATATTCAAGTCAATCTTAAGCCTGGTCTTGGCAAGACGTCTTTTGTTTTTCAAGCTTTACGGTCTGGTGATATTGACATTTATCCTGAGTTTACGGGCACTGCGATTTCTGAGTTCCTCAAACAAACAGCGAAAAGCACAGATAAAGAAAAAGTGTATGAGCAAGCGCGGCGCGGTTTGGAATCATCTTTTAAGCTCCGCCTTCTTGAGCCGATGGCTTACAATAATACGTATGCTTTAGCCGTGCCTCAGTCGCTGGCTGATCAATATGATGTATCCAATATATCAGATCTAGGCAAGATCAAGAATCGCATAAAAGCTGGATTCACCTTAGAATTTTCTGATCGACAGGATGGGTATCGAGGTATTCAAAAGACCTATCAACTTGCCTTTGATGATGTGGTGACGATGGAACCGAAGCTTCGGTATCGAGCGATTCAAAAAGGAGATATCAATTTAGTCGATGCGTATTCGACAGACAGTGAATTGAGGCAATACAAATTAAAGGTGCTTGATGATGATCAGCATGTTTTCCCGCCATATCAAGGAGCACCGCTGCTAAGGCAGGAGACATTAACGGAGTACCCTGAGATTGAGACCTCTCTCAATAAGCTCGGTGGTCAAATCACAGACGATGAGATGAGAGAAATGAATTATGAAGTGAATGTAAAAGGTAAGGATGCATTTCAGGTAGCGAAAGCCTATTTAAAAAAGAAAAAATTACTGCAATAATCAAGGAAGAGCAGGTCTGTTATGCAAAAACAGACCTGCTTTTTTCAAAGGAAAAACAAAAATCGTTGACTTTTATTTAAAAACATCATATCCTTAATTCGAGATAAATATATTTTTTTGATTTAATATCTCGAATTCGAGATAATATAAAGACGTCAGTAAAGACATAATGAATAGAGGCTTGTTACTTCATGATTAGGAGGTCATTAGAAGTGAAGAAAACAGAAGGAATTCACCATATCACAGCAATTGTAGGGCATCCTCAGGAGAACGTTGATTTTTATGCAGGTGTTTTAGGACTTCGTCTCGTGAAGAAGACCGTGAATTTTGATGATCCAGGTACTTACCATTTATATTTTGGAAATGAAGGAGGATCTCCGGGAACGATTATCACGTTTTTCCCTTGGCCAGGTGCTCAAAAGGGACAAATTGGCGCAGGTCAAGTGGGCGTGACGACATATGTTGTACCACCAGGCGCTTTCTCTTTCTGGGAGGAACGTCTTGAGCAGTTTGATATTTCTTATGAAATGGTTGAACGTTTTGATGAAGCCTTTCTCTCATTTGAAGATCCACACGGCTTGTTGATTGAGCTTGTAGAGCGTGCGGAAGGGAAACAAAATGAGTGGACATTTAACGGAGTCACACCAGATGTTGCGATAAAAGGGTTTGGGGGAGCGGTTTTATTAACATCACAGCCAGAGCAAACGATGCAGCTGCTCGAACAAACAATGGGTTTTGAACGAGTTGGAGCAGAAGAGGACTATGTGAGATTCCGTTCGTTTGGTGAGATAGGCAATGTCATTGATGTGAACAAGACACCTGTTGCACGCGGACGTATGGGTGTTGGAGTGGTGCATCATATTGCATGGAGAGCGACAGATGATCAGGATCAGTTAGATTGGCAAAGACATATTGCGCAAAGCGGGTATCAAGTGACACCTGTGCAAGATCGAAATTACTTCAATGCCATTTATTTTAGAGAGCTTGGCGGCATATTATTTGAAATTGCGACTGATCCTCCGGGGTTTGCACACGATGAATCAGTGGAAACTATGGGTGAAGCATTGAAACTGCCACCGCAATATGAAGCGCAGCGCAGTCAGATTGAACAAATTGTGCTGCCAATAGAAGTGAGAGAATTGAAAGGGAAAGGAGATGCATGATGAAACATCTTTTTCGAAAAGGAAAGAATGAACAAAGACCTGTTTTGTTATTACTGCATGGTACTGGCGGGACGGAAGAAGATTTATTGCCGCTTGCCGATTTAGTAGATGCTGACGCTTCTGTTCTTAGTGTGAGAGGAAATGTGTTGGAAAACGGTATGCCGCGCTTTTTCAGACGTTTAGCAGAGGGTGTTTTCGATGAGCAGGATTTAATTGAGCGGACAGAGGAACTTTATACATTTATCGGAGAAGCAGCAGATGAATATGGGTTCGATCGTCACAATGTCGTCGCTCTCGGATATTCCAATGGGGCGAACATTGCAGGAAGTCTTTTATTCCATTACGAGGATGCGTTAAAAGGAGCGATCCTGCATCATCCAATGGTTCCAAGACGCGGAGTTTCATTGCCTTCATTGGCGGGGAAACAAGTCTTTATCGCAGCTGGTAAAAATGACCCAATGTGCCGCCCAGAGGAATCACAAGAGCTCGAGCAATTGCTGCAAGGCGCAGGCGCTTCGGTCACACTACATTGGGAAAACCGCGGACATCAGCTAACGAGAGAAGAAGTCGATGCTGCGGCATTATGGTATCGTCGTCAATTTTAATGAAGGTAGGGAATATAGATGGGATTTTTACAGAAGCTTTTTGGGCAAACCAAACAAAAGGAGATGGAACAAATGGAAAACGTAAAATTAGCAGTTATTTATTATAGTTCAACAGGTACAAACTATCAGATGGCAAAATGGGCAGAGGCTGGAGCGAAAGAAGCTGGAGCTGAAGTGAAAGTATTAAAGGTTGCTGAATTGGCACCAGAAGCAGTTGTGGCATCAAATCCAGCATGGAAAGCACATTTAGACGAAACAAAGGATGTCCCAGAGGTTCAATTAAGTGATTTAGAGTGGGCAGATGCCATCATCTTTAGCATGCCAACACGTTTTGGTAACCTACCGGCTCAAATGAAGCAATTCTTAGACACAACTGGCGGCTTATGGTTCCAAGGGAAATTGGCAAACAAAGCAGTGAGTGCGATGACTTCTGCACAAAACCCAAATGGCGGGCAGGAGCAGACCATTCTCAGTCTTTACACAACGATGTTCCACTGGGGAGCGATTATTGCCGCTCCTGGATACACAGATGACTCGTTATACGGTGCAGGGGGCAACCCTTACGGCGTGAGTGTCACTGTTGACCAAAACGGAAAGATTCAAGAGGATGCCGAAGCTGCTGCAAAACATCAAGCAAAACGTACAGTCAATGTAGCAGAATGGATCAAAAAGGGTCAAAACGCTTAATCGATGAATACAAAAAGAATGCAGCCTAGGCGCTGCATTCTTTTTTATTTAATAAGGATCTGATGGTGTGCTGTTGTTAATCGCTTCGTCTACAGCTTGTGCGGCGCCTGTAGACCCTATAGGTCCGCTTGGCTGTTCTTGTTTGAAGGCTTTTAGGCCATCAGCGACACGCTTTCCGTAATCAGGGTCTGCCTTTGTAAAGTTTTCGATCATTTGCTCTTGTATGTCCTTTTGACAGGTCGCAAGGGTGTTGACTAAGTTCTTAATCAATTCCTCACGTTCCCAATCATTGAAGCGGCGATATGTTTCTCCGGCTTGTCCGAAGTTGTTCGGGCGGTCAATGGCTTCCCGTTTGACGTCACCTTCTACAAAAGGCGTATGATCCTTTCCATCCTGCTTGGCTTCTTTTAATCCGCCGAGGATCGATGGTTCATAATTCACATGAGGATTTTGCCCTTTGCCTTGATCGACCTGGTATTCCATTTGCCCATCTCTTTGATTCGTGGCGACATGCTTTTTCGGTGCATTGATCGGCAGCTGTAAATAGTTCGGTCCCACACGATATCGCTGCGTATCAGAGTAAGAGAAGGTGCGCCCTTGAAGCAATTTATCATCTGAGAAATCCAAACCGTCTACGAGAACGCCAGTCCCAAAGGCGACCTGCTCAACTTCTGCGAAATAATTTTCTGGATTTTTGTTTAACACCATTCGTCCGATCGGTTTCCATGGATAGTCATCCTTGTACCAAAGCTTTGTTGGATCAAGCGGATCAAAGTCAAGGTGAGGGTGGGCATCATCTTCCATAATCTGCGCATAGACCTCCCATTCAGGATGATCTCCTTGCTCAATAGCTTCATATAAATCCTGTGTGGCATGATTAAAGTTTTCACCTTGTATCGCTTGAGCCTGTTCTTGTGTCAGGTTGCGAATGCCTTGCTTCGGTTCAAAGTGATATTTGACCAGCACTGCTTTTCCTTCATGGTTCACCCATTTGTACGCATGGACACCTGAGCCTTGCATGTGGCGATAGGTTGCTGGGATACCCCATGGTGAAAAGAGAAATGTCACCATATGTGTCGCTTCTGGAGATTGCGAGACGAAGTCAAAAATACGCTCGCCGTCCTGCCGATTGGTGACAGGATCAGGCTTAAAGGCATGAACCAAATCTGGAAACTTCAAAGCATCTCGGATAAAGAAAATTTTCAGGTTGTTTCCAACGAGGTCCCAGTTGCCTTCTTCTGTATAAAATTTAATCGCAAACCCTCTCGGATCGCGCAATGTTTCTGGCGAATGACCGCCGTGAATGACAGCAGAAAAACGAACGAAAACAGGAGTCTTTTTTCCTTTTTCCTGAAATAACTTCGCCCTTGTATAAGTGGAAATGGGCTCGTCACCGAATGTGCCATAGGCTTCAAAATAACCGTGAGCTCCTGCACCGCGCGCATGGACGACACGTTCAGGAATACGTTCGCGATCAAAATGACTGATTTTTTCTAGGAAATCGTAATTTTCAAGCGTAGTTGGGCCTCTATTTCCAACGGTTCTCATATTTTGATTGTCTGTTACGGGGTGACCTTGCCGATTTGTTAAAGTGTCTTCTGACTCTGAAGATGGCTTAGGGTGTTGATCTTCTTTCAATTCGAATCCCTCCTTCAATATCTCCCTAACAATATGGTCATCTTTCTCCCTATTTCATACAAGGATTGATATAATGATTGAAAACTTTCACGAGGAGCGAACCTGATGATTCGATTACACTGCCTTCATGCCCATCCGTCTAATCAGTCCTATATAGAGGACGTGTTTGGTGATACAGATATTGAGTTGCATCACACGGTCGATTCATCATTTATAGAACGTGCCACAAAAGATCCCGATTTTAATCCTCACAAGCAGCAAACCTATGCCATCAACAAATTGATGAAAGAAGATGAAGCCGACATCATTCTGCTCACGTGCACACAATATATTGCCGCTTTGGGTGATCAGCAGCATCTCTTTAAGCAACCGATTGTTCCGATTGATGAACCGTTATTTGAACTGATTTGTCAGAAAAAAGGGCCTCTTCAACTTGTGTTTTCAAACCCGAATACAGTGGAAGGGACAATGAAGCGGCTTGAGTCATATGCAAAAGAGTACGGCAAACAGATTGATGCAGAGGTTATGGTGATGGAGGATGTCTTTCACCTTTGCCTAAATGGTGATATGCAGGATTATGAGGAGCTAATCAAAAAGCAGCTCAGAAGATGTATGAAAAAAAGTGGAGACATTTGCGTGATGCAACTATCAATGGTTCATGCGGCACAGCAGATGAAAGAGGAGACAGGCGTTCCGATCATTCATCCGCTTTCTCCACTTAAACAGTTTGTCCATCAAACAATATCCGCTTTGAAAGAGTGAACCTGTCTGGTTCGCTCTTTTTGTATAGAAACGGAAATGGAATGACATGTTAAAAAATAATCGAGCGCAAACTATTTTCAAAAGGTGCGCGTCTATCCATTGTAAGAAATAACCGATGCGCATTTAAGATAAAGGAGCTCTTTGTAAAATGAAGAAACGAAAAATTGAGGATCAATTTGCTGATTACGTAATGGAGCATAAACACAGTTTTTATCGATTATCCTATAGTTATGTCAAAAACCCAGAAGATTCGATGGATGTCGTTCAAGAGGCGATTCATAAAGCACTCAAATCTGTTCACCGATTAGAGGATGCGACCAAGATGCATAGCTGGTTTTATAAAATCGTGGTGAACGCAGCCCTAGACTTTTTACGAAAGAAGAAGCGGGTGCAAGTGACAGACGATGATACGCTTGAATTCTTATCACAGGGTGAATCAGATGTATATGAGGATCAAGATGTCAGAAGAGCCATAGAGGATTTGCCCGAAATCTACCGGGGCATCATTATCTTGAGATTCTTTGAAGATTTAAAACTAGAGGACATCGCCCACATTCTCGATGAAAATGAAAACACCATTAAAACAAGATTATATAAGGCGTTGCGGCTTTTAAAAGTAGAATTATCGCAGGAGGAAATATAAATGGATAAGTATTTAGAACAGTTAAAAGAGGAATATTTAGAAATCCCCATTCCACCGGAATATGATGCTATGGTTGAACGGACATTAAAACGAAAAAACAAAAAACCTCATTTTCAGCAATGGACGATCGGACTTGTTGCTGCGGCTGCTCTATTTGTCACGACTGTTAATGTCAGTCCACAGGCGGCAAGAGCTATTTCGGAGATACCTGTCATTGGCGAGCTGGTGAAAGTCGTGACATTCACAGAATTTAAAAAGAGCGATCAAGGAACGAATATTGACCTTAAAACACCACACGTTTCAGGGCTTGGGGACGGAAAATTACAAGACAGCCTGAATCAAAAATATTTAGCTGAAAACAAAAAGCTGTATCAAGATTTTGAAAAGGAAACAAAGGGATATAAAAATGGTCATTTAAGTGTTGAGAGCGGATATGAAGTGAGAACAAACAATGACCAAATTCTCTCACTAGGTCGATACAAGGTGACCACTCAGGCGTCTGCGGCAGAGGAAATGACGTATGATACGGTGGATAAGAAAAATCATGTACTCATTACATTACCAAGCCTGTTTAAAGATGACCGTTATATTGATGTGATTAGTGAAAATATTAAAGAGCAAATGAAGAAACAGATGAAAGAGGATTCAAATAAGATTTACTGGATTACCAAGCAAGATACGGTTGATCCGTTTAAGAAGATTCAGCCAGATCAAAGCTTCTATATCAATTCAAAAGGCAAACTGGTGATTTCCTTTAATGAATATGATGTGGCGCCTGGTTACATGGGTGTAGTTGAATTCACGATTCCAACAAGTGTGTTAAAGGATATTCTTGTCAGCGATATGTACATTCATTAAAAGAAGAAAAAAGACTGCTGAACATGTCAGCAGTCTTGTTGTGTTTATGAAGAAAGTGCGTCTGTCAGTGCAGGTACGACTTGTTTCTTTCTTGATACAACACCTTTTAGTAAAGCGGTGTTGTTTTCAAGTGTGACGTTAAATGCTTTTTCTACTTTTGCAGCTTCGGCACCGAGTGCAAGTGCAAGAGAGTCATTTTCTAGGATGTCTGTGATCACTAGAACGAATAGATCAAGACCTTTCGCTGCGATGACTTCATTGATTTTCGCTTCAATATCAGCCTGTCTTGCTGTAACTTCTGCGATATCTACTGTATTGACTTGCGCAATTTCCACTTTGCTATTGCCTAGTGCGAATTCTTTTGCATCAATTGTAATTAGTTCTTGAACCGTTTTTTGGCTTAGGTCAGCGCCAGCTTTTAGCATGTCTAGGCCGTAAACTTCTGGATCTACTCCTGCAATTTCAGCTAGCTCATGCGCAGCATCAATGTCTTGTTGTGTGCATGTTGGTGATTTGAATAGCAAGGAATCAGAAATGATTGCAGATAAAAGCAAACCAGCGATTTCTTTTTCAATCTTCACTTGGTTCTCTTTGTACATTTTGTTTAAGATTGTTGCTGTACAGCCAACAGGCTCAGCGCGATAGTATAGAGGTTCACTTGTTTCAAAGTTGGCAATACGGTGATGGTCAATGACCTCAGTCACTTGTACTTGATCAATATCGCTTACACTTTGTTGGAATTCGTTATGATCGACAAGAATGACTTGCTTTGTTTCGTTTGCAGCCGTTTCAATGAAACGAGGTGCTTCTTGTTTAAAGAAATCTAATGCGAATTGTGTTTCTCCATTGATTTCTCCAAGTCTGACCGCTTCTGCTTCGACGCCGATTTTGTTTTTTAGATCAGCGTAAGCGATAGCAGAGCAAATCGTGTCTGTGTCAGGGTTTTTGTGTCCGAATACGAGTGTTTTTCCCATGTGAATTCTCCTTCTTACATTTATTGATGATGTTTCTATTCTAACAGCTTTTGACCTTGAATTCAGGGTTTATAGCTAAGAATAATCTAAAAAATTGTAACATGCTGTTTGAAAAGTTGCATGTACGAATCGATATCAGTGTTCCACGTGAAACGCTCCTAAGATAGCCTGCATTTTACTTGCGATTTACCGCTATGGTAAAATAAAGGTTGGGGTAAGACATGGTGTAGCTTACATCGTACGTATACATAGAAGGATACATTGAGCAAGATATAGTAAAAGGATTGGATAGAGGTGAAGGTGTGAAACAAACTAAAGCGTTAGTAGAGGGCGCTATCATGATCAGTATTTTTTCTGTCATGACGCTGTTTTATTTGTATGTGCCGCTATTATCCATTATTTTCTTTCTAGCTGCTCCGATTCCGATCATCCTCTATACAATCAGGCACGGCTTGAAAAAAGGAATTGCTGCTGGCGCTATTGGGATAGTGATCAGCTTTTTAATTGGATCTATTAATGGACTCATGACGGCGCCAATTCTGATTGCTGTCGGATTAGGCATGGGTGTTTTCTATAGCAGAAGACAGCCTGGAAATGCCATCATTGCAGGTGCGCTGATCTATCTATTCAGTTTCCTTATCTCCTTTGTTGTCAGTGTTCAGCTTTTTCAAGTCGATATTATGAGTGTCGCGAAAGAGTCGATTGAGCAAATGATTCCAATGTTAGAGAGTGCCTTAAAGCAATCCGGCGCTTCTGAGCAGGACATTGCGAAGCAGCTGAAGCAGTTCAGAGAGATGAAGGATGCCGCATTGAGTGCTTTGCCTGTCGCGCTGTTGATGTTAGTTACGCTGACGGCGTTCGTGAACCACTGGTTTGTGAAGCCTCTGATCAAACGGTTTGTCAAAGACATGCCGGTTTTGAAGAAATTTAAGGATATGCGGCTGCCAAAAAGCATGGTATGGTATTATTTACTCACAATGCTTTTGATGCTGATTCAGACAGAAAAAGGCAGCTTTTTATCGCTCGTTCAAACGAGTGCGTTTCAAATTTTATTTATACTGGTGCTTATTCAGGGATTTTCTTTTATCTTCTATTATTGCCACGAAAAAAGCATCTCAAAAGCGGTGCCCGTTTTCGCTATCGTGTTAGGGGTTCTCTATCCGCCAATCGGTGTGATTGTGCGTATTATAGGGATTGCTGACATAGGCTTTGATTTAAGAGAAAAAGTAAAAAACAAATAATTCACTCTGAATGTTGAGGAGTTGATATCAGTGCCAAGCTTCTATAGAAAACCTGTCATCAAGTATCCGATCATCGCTTTGATTGTCCTTGCGGTGGTCACAGTCCTCCTCAACCTTTATTATAATTGGATCATAGGAGCGGTTGGTCTTTTAGTCCTTGCAGGTGTGCTCTACTTCTTAAAGTGGGCAGATACGCAAGTGCAAAAAGAGATTGATTCATATATTTCAACATTATCCTATCGAGTCAAAAAGGTTGGAGAAGAAGCATTAATGGAAATGCCAATTGGTATTATGCTGTTTAATGACCAGTATTATATCGAATGGACAAATCCATTTCTCGCTTCGTGTTTTCATGAAAGCACGCTTGTCGGCAGATCCTTGTATGATACATTCGAGTCCGTTGTGCCTCTTATTAAACAAGAGGTCGAGACAGAAAATGTGACGCTGAATGACCGGAAATTCAAAGTCATTATTAAACGGTCAGAGCGCCTTTTATATTTCTTTGATGTCACAGAACAGGTACAGATTGAAAGACAGTACGAAAATGAACGAACGGTGTTATCTTATATCTTTTTAGACAATTACGATGATGTCACGCAGGGCCTTGACGATCAGGTGCGCAGCACCATTAATAGTGAAGTGACGTCTCTGTTAAACAATTGGGCACAGGAATATGGCATTTTCCTGAAGCGAATTTCGTCCGAACGATTTATGGCGGTTCTAAATGAAAGCATTTTAGCAGAGCTGGAAGCGTCGAAATTCTCTATTCTAGACGAGGTCCGTGAGAAAACAGGAGCGCATAGTGCGACGCTTACCCTGAGTATGGGGATCGGTGCATCCGTACCTTCTTTAAAAGAGCTTGGGGCACTTGCGCAGTCGAGTCTTGATCTTGCCCTCGGACGAGGCGGCGATCAGGTAGCCATTAAGCAGCCGAATGGAAAAGTGAAATTCTACGGCGGGAAAACGAATCCAATGGAGAAACGGACACGTGTACGCGCACGAGTCATTTCTCATGCTTTAAAAGAAATTGTTTCTGAAAGCGGAAATGTCATGATCATGGGGCATAAGTTCCCAGACATGGACTCAATCGGTGCATCCATTGGGATTTTAAAGGTCGCCCAGGCTAATGGGAAAGAAGGCTATATTGTCATTGATGCCAACCAGATTGGGGACAGTGTTCAACGTTTGATTAGTGAAATTAAGAATTATGAAGATCTTTGGTCACGTTTTATCACGCCAGAGGAAGCCATGGAGCTTGCAAAGGATGACACGCTGCTTGTGGTCGTGGATACACATAAACCGTCTCTCGTCATGGAAGAACGACTACTCAATAAAATTGAAAATGTCGTGGTCATTGACCATCATAGACGCGGCGAGGAGTTTATCCGTGACCCATTACTTGTCTATATGGAGCCGTATGCTTCATCAACAGCAGAGCTTGTGACAGAGCTTTTAGAGTATCAGCCGAAGAAATTGCGCATTAACATGATTGAAGCTACTGCGCTTCTCGCAGGGATCATTGTTGATACGAAGAGTTTCTCGCTGAGAACGGGATCAAGAACGTTTGATGCAGCATCCTATCTTCGTGCAAAGGGGGCAGATCCTGTCCTTGTGCAAAAATTCCTAAAAGAGACCGTCGATCATTACATCAAACGGGCAAAGCTCATTCAGCATACAGATCTGTATCAAAATCAGGTGGCGATTGCTTCATTACCGTCAGACAGCTCGGAGTATTATGATCAAATCACGATTGCCCAGACGGCAGATTCCCTGTTGTCAATGAGTGAGGTAGAAGCGTCATTTGCTGTCGCTAGACGAGATGACAACACGGTGTGCATTAGTGCGAGATCATTAGGAGATATCAACGTCCAAATTATCATGGAAGCGTTAGATGGCGGCGGTCATTTAACTAACGCTGCAACCCAAATGTATGGTATAACCATTGAAGAAGCGGTAGAGCAGTTAAAAGCTGCCATTGATGAATATTTCGAAGGAGGGGTTCAAAGATGAAAGTCATCTTTCTAAAAGACGTAAAAGGCAAAGGGAAAAAAGGCGAAGTCAAGAATGTAGCTGACGGATATGCTCACAACTTTCTCATCAAACAAGGGTTAGCAGTTGAAGCAAACCCAACGAACCTAAGCGCATTGGAAGGGCAGAAGAACAAAGAGAAAAAGAATGCCATCCAAGAGCTTGAACAAGCGAAACAACTAAAAGAAACACTTGAGGCGCTAACAGTAGAACTAACAGCAAAATCAGGTGAAGGCGGCCGTCTGTTTGGATCAATTACAAGCAAACAAATCGCTGATAAATTGCAAAAAGATCATCAAATCAAAGTCGATAAGCGCAAAATCGAGCTGAATGACGCCATCCGTGCATTAGGATACACAAATGTACCGGTGAAGCTTCATCCAGAGGTACAGGTAACGTTAAAGGTTCATGTGACAGAACAAGCATAAACCGAAAAGAACCCGTCTCATGAGGAGGCGGGTTCTTTTTTTATGATGGATCTGAAATATAGACGCTTCGTCCGGCTCGCATACCGGATATAAACATGAAAAATAGGATGATAATAAAGATGATAATGGATGGCGTCCATGTATGTGTGAGATCAAAAAGGATACCGACCATGAAAGGACCAACGGCGGCTAATAAATAACCGAGAGACTGCGCCATTCCGGAAAGGGCAGCGGCTTGCTCCATATTGGTCGTCCGTAATCCGATAAAAGTGAGCGCCAGACTGATGCTGGCACCTTGTCCAATGCCGATCAATAAAACAGAGATCACAAGAATAGGCGTCGATCCTCCGAGAAGAAGCCCGATCATGCCAAGTAAATACACAAGGACAAGGCTCAAGACAAGCGGTCTTTGTGTTTTTAATTTTTCTGCAAAAACAGGCGTTAAAAAGGTGGATGGCAGCCCAGCAAACTGCATAATGGACAGCATCCAGCCGGCTGTCGACAGGTTCATTCCATGTGATGTTAAAATATCAGGAAACCAGGCGATGCTGCTATAGAAAAGGAATGACTGCAAGCCCATAAAAAAGGTCACCTGCCATGCGACACGTGAACGCCATATCGGCTGCTCTGTGAGCGAAATGCTTTTGACGGATGCTGTGTTCTGATGAAGAAGCTGCGGCGCCCAGACCATCATCGCGAGAAGTGCAAGGCCAGCCCATACGAGGAATGATGTATTCCAGCCGCCAGGCATCGTATGACTGAGCGGAACACTGACACCTGAAGCAAGTGCCGCAAAGACGGACATCGAGGTCGTATATACACTTGTCATCAAACCTGCATGTGCAGGAAATTTATGCTTCACAAGCCCCGGTAAGAGCACATTACATATCGCAATTCCGACACCGACAAGCGCGGTTCCCGCCATTAAGAAGGTGATCGTGCCAAACGAACGAATCACAATCCCAAATAGAAGGACAGCAAGCCCAAGCCAAAGGGTTCGTTCATTGCCAAGACGTTTTCCGATTTTAGGTGCAATTGGAGAAAGTAATGCGAATGAGAGCAGTGGTAATGTCGTGAGAAAACCTGCAAGTCCATTTGAAAGCTGCAAATCGGAACGAATGGCGCCGATGAGAGGGCCGACGGACGTAATGGCAGGCCGCAGGTTAAATGCAATAAGTAAAATCCCAGCAATCAGCAGGATGGTTTGTCCTTTACTGCGAGATTGTAATGTTGATTGTTCTAGTTGTTTTTCCATGAATGTAAACTCCTTTATTTCTTTAAGAAGAACGATCTTTCTTCTGTTCAAGCTCTGCTAGTTTAGCGATTAAGATATGCTGCGGCATATGCATGATTTGTTCAATGGGTACATTGAGTGATGCTGCAAGTTTTTGTGCTGTGTCGGCTGAGATTTGTAAAGGTTTCATGTGCAAATCCCTTCTCTTTCAATCTATAGGTTCCAATATATCATATAAGGGGATCGTTCTAATAGATTTTTTCACAACACACTGTGGATGTACAGAAAGGGTTATTTCAAGTGGACTTTATGATTGTTACGGATTAGATGGAATGACAAAGAAGCAGACAGCAAAGGTCTGCTTCTTATCTTTTCTAAAAAGGTCACCGGTGAGAATCAGTTTTTAAAACTCTTTTCTTTTAGCAGCTCTATGATGAGTTCATTTTGTTTTTCAATTCTGTTTAAACTTTTCTCAACCATGGTACTTGATATGAAAAGCACAATGAGAATGGCAATTCCCACAAATAACAAATAATCCCTCCTCAAATCACAACTATCAAACCAACAATTAATTTAATCCTTCTAGGAAGTTCTAGTTTTGTTGTAGGAATCCTTCTTCACTTCAACCAATATCATATAAAGAACCATTTTGATAACCAATAGATAATACCAAATCAGGAATAGAATCAAACCCGTTTTTGGCTAGATCAAATAGCTGTGCACCATAATGTGAAGCAGCAATGCGTGCATTTTCTGCTGTGTATGGATTTTTCAGGAGTTCTTCTTTGTATATATCAAAAATATTTGTTCCCTTATCCGTGACAAATTGACCGTTTACAATGCTTAAATCTTTTAAATTGTAGCCTGTCACCGTTTTGATTTGATTGACAAGATGGAACTTGGCAAGAGAATCCGGCGTGAATTGAGTAGAATCGTCATTTCTACTTTTCATAATATGGAAAAATAGTTCTCTTGTATTATTGGTTGTATTCAATAAGTCTTCTATTTGTTTGGTCAGCGATTCATCTGTTGATCCACCCACCACTAATTTGAAATGATTTGGGTCAATGGTAAAAGTTAAATTCGTGTTTTTGGGAATGTTTAAACCATTGGTAGAAAATAAAGCTTGCAGTTGTTCGTTTACCTTTTGGCGATTGAGTATTTTCTTTTCTACACTTTCTTGCGTAGGATCGTACCGTTTTTCATGACGAAAGGCGGCATCATTTGAATTATAATGTCCTCCTGTTCCATTATTAGCCCATCCAATTTCAATAGAGTAAGCCGCTTCTCTTTCTGGTTTGGTTAGATCACTTCTGAAATAAGGAGAATGTTTATTTCGATATTTATCAAATATATGGCCATGAGGGTCTTTGAATCGTTTATTTTGTTCATTTATTTTTTGATATTTTTCATCTAATATTTTCATTCGTCTATCAGCTTCGGTCATCACCTCATTTGTACTTTTAATGGCTGAATGTCTATTAAAGTCCATAAGGTTCTGATTGTTTAGAACAGCTGTTGTGTTTGATGTATTTATCTTCACTTTGATACTCCGTAATTCACTTTTTGTCCAATATCATATAAAGAATCATTTTGATAGCCAATAGATAATACCAAATCAGGAATAGAATCAAACCCGTTTTTGGCTAGATCAAATAGCTGTGCACCATAATGTGAAGCAGCAATGCGTGCATTTTCTGCTGTGTATGGATTTTTCAGGAGTTCTTCTTTGTATATATCAAAAATATTTATTCCCTTATCCGTGACAAATTGACCGTTTACAATGCTTAAATCTTTTAAATTGTAGCCTGTCACCGTTTTGATTTGATTGACAAGATGGAACTTGGCAAGAGAATCCGGCGTGAATTGAGTAGAATCTTCATTTCTACTTTTCATAATATGGAAAAATAGTTCTCTTGTATTATTGGTTGTATTCAATAAGTCTTCTATTTGTTTGACCAGCGATTCATCTGTTGATCCACCCACCACTAATTTGAAATGATTTGGGTCAATGGTAAAAGTTAAATTTGTGTTTTCAGGAATGGTTATACCGTTTTTAGAGAATAAATCTTGTAATTGTTCATTCACTTTTTGACGATTGAGTATTTTCTTTTCGACACTTTCTTGGGTAGGATCGTATCGTTTTTCATTCCGGAAGATGGCGTCATTAAAACTATAATACCCTCCTTTTCCAGTGTTTGCCCAACTTATTTCCATTTTGTAAGCAGATTCTCTTTCAGTTTTAGTTAGATCACTTCTGAAATAAGGAGAGTGTTTATTTCGATACTTATCAAATATATGACCATGAGGGTCTTTGAATCGTTTATTTTGTTCATTTATTTTTTCGTATTTCTCATCTAATATTTTCATTCGTCTATCAGATTCGGTCATCACCTCATTTGTACTTTTAATAGCTGATTGACCTTTAGAGTCTAGTCGGTTCTGATTGTTTGAAGCACCTGCCGTGTATGACGTATTAATATTCATTTTGATTCTCCTTTTCAAAAAATAGTGATTATTAAATATATCGGCATTAAAGTTAAAATTTGTTAGTTTTGATCCGATATAGTAATTATTACAAGGGGGTCCAAAATATGACAAAAAATATCTTTAAATCTTTTTTATTGCCAGTATTGTTGTTTGTTCTTTTTTTCAGTTTTATTGCGCCAAATTCAGCAGAAGCAGCTATTACAGGTAATAACAGTCCCGGCACAGCAAGTTCAATGGGGTATTGGAAATACAGTCGTTCAGATACGACAATCTTACCTGAAGGTGAAAATGAAGCGTATTATCAGTTCACGATCAATAAAGGTGAAAGGGTTTATGTAAGAAGTTCGTATAATAAGCAATATACAGGGATGGAAATAGACGTATATAATTCAAGATCTTCTGATACAGGGGTCAAAGTTATTAACCCTGATTCAGTAACGCCCTTTATTTTTGCAAATACTGATGACGTTACTTCTACTTCAGAAACTTATTTTGTAAAAGTGACCCGTGGTACATATACAGGGAATATGTATTTTACTGTCTCTATTCAAGATCGAATTAAATCTGGAAATGGGACATTCAACTTTACGGGGGCCGCTACCAACTTGGGGAATACTTCTTTGAATTTTTCAGGTGTTGATTCTTCTGTCATTACAATGGATTTAACGAGCAATTCTTCTATCCCTATAAATGCAATCGTTAAATCCATTTCAACAACTAGTACCCAATCGCCTAACCAAGGCAATGTTACTCACAAGCTGATGGGTGATGAAAACAAGATTTGGAACGAATCCGTGTTTTCATCTGCAACAAGTGGTTCTTACCGTATTTCTCTGGAAAATCAATTAAGAGTGGCTCAAAAATGGAGCTTTAAGTACAACGCAAAAGCTACAGCGAGATCTACTATGAGCAATGTCAAAGCCGATATTCGTTACGAATATGATGTCACAGACGGGTTCTAATCGTTTGAATTAAAGGTCAGCTAAACATCCATAAAGAGACAAGGCGCAATACGCCTTGTCTCTTTTGTTACGTCCGCATTCATGCCTTTCGTTTTCAATCCTTCTCCCTATATATTTAAAGGCACTGTTCAATCAATCATCCTCATGGTAATTTTGACTATAGTCGATGTTTTTCACTTTTTTATTGATGAAAATGTTAAAATGATGAGTAGCGTATTTTTTTATGAAAGGACGGTGCTTGGCATGACGGAACTTCTCGATGACCGGCTGCCGCCGCAAAATATAGAAGCCGAGCAGGCCGTATTAGGTGCTGTTTTTTTAGAACCATCTGCGCTCACGCTCGCTTCTGAAGTATTAATTCCAGAGGATTTCTATAGAATGTCGCATCAAAAGATATACAATGCGATGCTTGTACTTGGTGATAGAGGGGAACCGGTCGATCTTGTTACGGTGACTTCTGAACTGGCCAATACAGATTTACTAGAAGAGGTAGGCGGGATTTCGTATTTAACCGATATTGCGAACTCTGTCCCAACTGCCGCAAACATTGAATACTATGCAAAAATTGTAGAAGAGAAATCAATTTTAAGACGTCTGATCCGTACGGCGACAACCATTGCACAGGATGGATACACGCGTGAGGATGAAGTAGAGGATCTGTTGAGTGATGCTGAAAAGACCATTATGGAAGTGGCGCAGCGTAAAAACTCAGGAGCCTTCCAAAACATTAAGGACGTTCTTGTTCAGACATATGATAATATTGAACAGCTTCATAACCGCAAAGGCGATATCACAGGGATTCCAACAGGTTTCTCCGAGCTTGACCGGATGACAGCTGGATTCCAGCGAAATGACTTAATTATTGTAGCGGCTCGTCCATCAGTAGGGAAAACGGCTTTCGCATTGAACATCGCACAAAATGTTGCGACCAAAACGGACGAAAGTGTCGCCATCTTTAGTTTAGAGATGGGGGCTGAGCAGCTCGTCATGCGTATGCTTTGTGCAGAGGGGAATATCAATGCACAGAACCTAAGAACCGGTAACCTGACAGAAGAGGACTGGGGCAAGCTGACAATGGCGATGGGCTCGCTATCAAATAGTGGGATTTTCATTGACGATACACCTGGAATCAGAGTAAGTGAAATTCGCTCGAAATGCCGCCGTTTGAAGCAAGAAAACGGTCTTGGCATGATCCTGATTGACTATTTACAGCTCATTCAAGGGAGCGGACGATCAAGCGATAACCGTCAGCAAGAGGTTTCTGAAATCTCTAGGGCATTAAAATCACTGGCAAGGGAGCTTGAAGTTCCAGTTATTGCTTTGTCTCAGCTTTCACGTGGAGTAGAGCAGCGTCAGGACAAACGTCCGATGATGTCTGATATCCGTGAATCAGGAAGTATCGAGCAGGATGCCGATATCGTGGCATTCCTTTATCGTGATGATTACTACGACAAAGAATCAGAGAATAAGAACATTATTGAAATCATCATTGCCAAACAGCGTAACGGCCCAGTTGGTACAGTATCACTGGCGTTCGTCAAAGAATATAACAAATTCGTCAACCTGGAAAGAAGATTTGACGATGCGGGTGTTCCGCCCGGTGCTTAAAGCCCAGCTCAAGAAGCTGGGCTTTTTTTGATGGATCTACATCGAAAGAATGATTGAAAAACGATCGAAATGAGGAGGAGAGAAAGAAAGAGAAATCGTATACTAAAAGAAGAAAAGGAGTGATGACTGATGAAATTCCAACAGTTCGAAGCCGCTCAATTACGCATCGCACGCCCAACCGTCAACATGGAAGAGGTTGTGTCCTTTTATGAAGAAGGCTTAGGGCTTAAACGAATAGGTTCTTTTGATCAGCATGAAGGATATGATGGTGTCATGCTAGGACTTCCTCATCAGCATGTTCATTTAGAAATCACGAAGCATGAAGAAGAAGAAAGCCTGCCCGCTCCGCATCCAGAACAACTTCTTGTGTTCTATATTCCAGATGCTGAGGAATTTCAGCAAATGAAAGAGAGGTTGATCTCATTTGGCGGACGGCAAGTCACCTCTACAAATCCATATTGGGAACGGGGAGGAGCAATCATTGAAGATCCAGATGGGTATCGCATTGTGCTCATGAACACAGATGGAATCACCCCCGTTTAAAAAAAGACTCCCTTGCCCGGGAGTCTTTTCTGTTATGAACGAGGCGTGACACGCAGTTTCAGCTCTTTCAGTCCATACATGCTGCTGCTTGTCATCGGAACGTAAGAAAGGAGCTCTAACGCCTCATATCGTTCGATTAAAATCTTTATAGCTGTACATGCTTCAAGACGTGCCAGTGGTGCGCCAAGACAGAAATGGATGCCGTGCCCGAAACCAATATGAGGGTTAGGGTGGCGGTGTATATCGTATTCATGTGCGCTTGAAAATTGACGCTCATCTCGGTTGGCAGAAGCAAGAAACACAATCACATTGTCCCCCTTTTTCAACACTTCCCCTCCAAGCTCTGTATCTTTTGTGACATAACGGACGATCGTAGGAGCTGGTGCACGAAAACGGACGGCCTCTTCCACCGCACATGGGATGAGTTCAGGTGATTGGGAGAGCGCTTCATACGCACCCGGCTGTTCTAACAAGCTGAAGATCATATTGGAGATCAAGTTGGTGGTTGTTTCGTTGCCGGCTAAAAGAAGAAGATTACAGAATGGTATTAGTTCATCCGCTGACAGTTTGTCTCCATTCTCCTCCGCTTGAATAATGAGGGAAATCAAATCATCACCGAGGTTGTGACGTTTCTTTTCAATGGTGTCTGCAAAAAACGCCATCATGTCAGCTTCTCCTTTGTCACGTGTTTTCTGCCATTCAGCTACATCCTCCTCATTTTCACTTTTAGGCATGCTGACGAGAATATCTGACCATTCTTTAAAGGATTGTTTATGCTCTGACGGCACACCTAAAAGCTCTGCAATGACAATGACAGGAAGCGGATAAGAGATGTCTTGCACTAGGTCAATCTCTTTTTTTCCTTCAAGTTGTGCCATGAGTTCATCCATCAATTCTTGAATACGAGGCTCCCACAATTTCATGACTCGAGGAGTAAAGGCTTTGCTGACAATGGAGCGGATACGAGTGTGATTGGGAGGGTCCATCATCACCATTGTTTTCATCAGTGAATGCTTCCGCTGGTTTTTAGGAGGCTGACTCGAAAAGGTATCTTTATCGATTGTCACACGTTTTGCTTCCTCGTAGGTGAATACACTCCACGTTCGGCTGGCTTCGTCAAAATGAACAGGTGATGTCTGGCGCATGTTGGCATACCAATCAAATGGGTGATACGGGTCCTGCTTGTTTTTCCCTCTTAATAACGTTTTTTGCACGGCACTTGGGGTCGTTGTTTCCATGATCATCACTCCTTATAGGTTGTCAGATGCTTCCTTTTTTTCATTGTGTTAGATTAAAGTTAATTCATCAGCCTGGAGGATTCAACCAACAGAAAAGCGAAATCTGTTGAAGAAAATAGGAAGGGGAGAGCGGCTTGTGGCGGACTGCTACAGAGAGGATAAGCGCGCAACGGAATCAAAGCAGCAATTAAGAAAAGCATTATTTCAGTTATTAAGCGAGAAAGAATGGGGGAAGATTTCTGTACAGGATTTGACGAAAGTGGCGGGCATTCACCGCACGACCTTTTATCAGCATTATGAGGATAAATTTGATCTTGCCCAGCAGGTGATGGATGAGATGTTTGATGTGATGAAGTGTGCCATTTTTGCGCCTGTACAAGAAGATGATTTGGAAAAAGAACATGCAGCATATGTATATATTTTTCGATTTTATCAGCATTTGCAAGAACACGAAGAGGAGTATCAAATTCTCTTGAAACGAGGACGAGAGCTCAATATTCATGAAACGGTTCGTGCTTTTTTTGAAGAAAGCTTTTCTTTGGGGGTAAAGGGGGTCGCAGGCTCAAAACCTGATCCGCATCTCGTTCCTATCGACATGCAGAAGCAATTCGTCATTTCGGCTTACGTTGGAACAGCTGAATGGTGGCTGAGGACAGGGAGACCGTACTCACCTGATTTTATGGCAAGCTCGATGATTCATTTAATTGAAAATCAATAGAAAGTAAGAATAATCAAAATCGTTGTTTTTACTCAAAATCTCCCTTTTTAAGCGCAGAAGAAGTGATTAAAGCGCTTTTTCCCATAATTAAAACGAACAAAATCTGATTTCGAGATATTATTGTTCGGATTTCGCGTTGACTTTTTCGTTTTGCATTGATAAAATAAATGTGTTTGAAAGAGATAACGTTTTGAAAGGTTAACGGAGGTGCACGATATGTCTTCAGTAGTCGTAGTAGGTACGCAGTGGGGTGACGAAGGGAAAGGGAAAATTACCGATTTCCTTTCAGAAAATGCAGAGGTGATTGCCCGTTATCAAGGGGGAAACAATGCAGGTCACACGATCAAATTTGATGGAGTGACTTACAAGCTACACCTCATTCCGTCCGGTATTTTTTATAAAGAAAAAACTTGTGTCATCGGTAATGGAATGGTGGTTGATCCTAAAGCGTTGGTCACTGAGCTTGCGTATCTTCACGAACGGAATGTGAGTACAGATAACCTCAGAATCAGCAATAGAGCCCATGTGATTTTGCCTTACCATTTAAAATTGGACGAGGTAGAAGAAGAGCGGAAAGGGGCTAACAAGATCGGTACGACGAAAAAAGGAATCGGACCAGCTTATATGGACAAAGCAGCTCGTATCGGTATCCGTGTCGCAGATCTATTAGATCGTGAAGTATTTGAAGAGAAGCTTGCACGTAACCTAGAAGAGAAAAATCGTCTTTTAGAGAAAATGTACGACGCAGAAGGCTTCAAGATTGAAGATATTTTAGACGAGTATTATGAATATGGCCAGCAAGTGAAAAAATATGTCGTGGACACATCTGTTGTCTTGAATGACGCACTAGATGAAGGCCGCCGCGTGCTATTTGAAGGAGCACAAGGTGTGATGCTTGATATCGATCAAGGGACATATCCATTTGTTACGTCATCTAACCCAGTGGCTGGAGGAGTGACGATTGGTTCTGGTGTAGGACCGACGAAAATTCAACATGTGGTCGGCGTGTCAAAAGCGTACACAACACGTGTTGGAGATGGCCCATTC
This sequence comes from Bacillus sp. FSL W8-0645, assembly GCF_038007905.1. Taxonomy (NCBI): domain Bacteria; kingdom Bacillati; phylum Bacillota; class Bacilli; order Caryophanales; family Bacillaceae; genus Bacillus; species Bacillus sp. FSL W8-0645. The sequence goes on along the minus strand of NZ_JBBOYC010000001.1, from coordinate 3,792,195 downwards.
CCGACAGAACTCCATGATGAAATTGGTGATCAAATCCGTGAGGTTGGCCGTGAATACGGTACAACAACTGGACGCCCGCGCCGTGTTGGCTGGTTTGACAGTGTTGTTGTCCGTCATGCTCGCCGTGTGAGCGGAATTACTGATCTATCTCTTAACTCAATTGATGTATTGACAGGGATTGAGAAATTGAAAATCTGTGTCGCTTATAAATTGAACGGAGAAATCACAGAAGAATTCCCAGCAAGTCTAAAGGAACTAGCGAAATGTGAACCTGTCTACGAAGAAATGCCAGGATGGACAGAGGATATTACAGGCGTGAAGAATTTAAGCGAACTGCCTGAAAATGCCCGCCACTATTTAGAGCGCATTTCACAATTAACAGGTATTCCACTTTCCATTTTCTCAGTTGGACCAGATCGTTCACAAACGAACGTTGTCCGCAGCGTGTACCGTCCATAATCATAGACTGATCAGACACCAGTAAAATTGCACATTTTACTGGTGTCTTTTTGTTTAAATATTTCTTAATTTCAGTAGAACAGGCTTCCGACCATTACCAAAATATGATAACTGTATAGGGGGAAGGAGCGTTCTAGTGAAAGAAAGAATAAGATTATTAGATATTTTAAGAGGTTTTGCCATATTAGGTACATTGGGAACGAACGTCTGGTTTTTTGCGTATGCAGGGGATACCTTTGCGACAGATCAGATTGCAGATGAATATGAACATGGCAGTTTTCTAGAAAGCCTTGTTTCCATGTTCGTCTATGGGAAAATGCTCTCACTGCTTACCATCATGTTCGGTGTAGGGCTAGAGCTGAAATACCAGCAGGCCAAAAGAAAAAACACGCCTTGGCCGGGTACATATTTATGGATTCTTTTATTTTTATTTATCGAAGGCTTTGTCCATTTTGCACTTGTGATGGAATATGATGTGCTCATGAGTTACGCTGTCACCGGTTTGCTTGTGGCATTTATTGTACGAGGAGGGAGCAAGCGTATCAAAAGAGGCATGATCTTCTCTGGAGTCATTCATCTGCTTGTTCTGTCCTGTCTGATGGTGTTTGCCCTCTCTGAAATGGACACCGCATCGTATGATCAAAGTAGTGAACCGGCGCTGGAAGAGCAGCTGCCAGAGACATGGATCTCGCAGGTTCAAGAACGATTACAACACTTTTTCATGTACCGTGAGGAAGCGATCTTTATCATTCCAATGAACACATTTTTGTTTTTATTAGGGGTGCGGATGATGAGAGCCGGTGTATTTTATGCAAATGAACGCGGGCAATCTCTGCGGAAAAGATTATTCCGAATCGGTCTGTGGGTGGGTTTGCCGCTGAATGCACTTGTCTTCGTTCCGAACGAACTAGTGGAATTCGTTGTGCGCTATGCGTTTTCGCCATTCCTCTCTCTTTTCTATATCGCTGTCATTGCGAAGCTCCTGGCGCATACGGAGTCATGGTTCATGTGGAATTGGTTTGAATATGTAGGGAAAATGGCGCTCAGCTGTTACATCCTGCAAAATGTCATCTGCTCGGTTCTTTTTTATAGCTGGGGATTGGGTCTTGGCGGGCAAATCAACGCCCCTCTTATCGTATTGGCATGGCTGCTCATTTCACTTCTGCAAATCGCCATATCAGCATGTTGTCTAAAGGTTTGGAGAATTGGTCCAATGGAATATATTCGTTCGCAGGCACTTCGCCGGGTGACGAAGAAGAAAGCAGCATAAAGGGGAATTGTTACAATGTTTTTCAAAAAAAGTACGAAAAAAGAACAAGCGAATGCACATAAAGCAGCAGGACCGGCATTTATCTTTTATCTTCTTGCATTAGGAGGACATTCGCTGTACTCTTATTTCCAGGATGATAAACCACCCGTCACCTTTGTCATTCTCATGGCGGGTCTCCTTGTATTTTTCGCCGCAGACTGGATATATAATAAAAGGAATTCATAAAAGAAGCCCTCGTCATGAGGGCTTCTTTCTTATTTCAGCTTTTATATTGGCCTTTTAAATTTTTACGAATGTACTGAATGATTTTGCGCAGTTCGTTGGCATGCGGTCTGCCAAACGGACTTGTTTGTCTTTGCTGATAGAGGACTTGGCCCTTTTCGTTTAGTAAGAAATAGGCAGGTTCCCCGTGCACTCCGTGATCTTCATAAGGAGCATCTTCTCCGTGATAGTGGACTTCATATGCTTTTAATGAAGTGAGGTCCTTGTCAGACATGATTGGGAAGGATAGTCCTTCTTTATCGGCAAATTCCTTCAAGTCATCAGAATGATCCGTTGAAATCGCCATTAAGTGGATATCCTTGTCTTGAAAGTATGATTGCTGCTGTTCAAGCTCTTTCAATTCTTCTACACATACTGGGCACCATGAGCCTCTAAAGAAGACGATGAGGTGCCAGCTTTGATGCTCCTCTAAATGTTTGTGAAAATCAATATGTTCGCCCTGAATGGTTGGAAGTGAAAAATTGGGCATTTTATCTCCTAATTTAAATGAACTCATACTGCTTCCTCCTTTTTCAATCACAATGTCACTTGTATCATGTATAACCAATTTCGGGCGGTCTAAAACGTTTCTATGTGCTTGAATAGGCAGAGGTCATGAAAAGAGGCAGTAAAAATGAAGGCGGTTGCAAATAGAAGGGCTTTGGCGGGAGATTTCAAATCCGACACTTTTTTTAAAAAAATGTCGAAAAACGTATTGCCATATGTAATTACTCTATGATATTATAAATCTCGTTGTTGCAAAGGTCTCTGAAACTTGTTAGGATGCGATGTTCCAGCTTTTTTAAAGCGATTGGTTTGACGCAATACAACTTCTTCAGAATTACTTTTCACAAACCGAGAGCCATTAGCTCAGTTGGTAGAGCATCTGACTTTTAATCAGAGGGTCGAAGGTTCGAGTCCTTCATGGCTCACCATGTATTGGCCCGTTGGTCAAGCGGTTAAGACACCGCCCTTTCACGGCGGTAACACGGGTTCGAATCCCGTACGGGTCATTGATTTACTTTAGCGTTAAGCTAATTTTTCCTCACTTGCTTGAAGGAGCACCACGATTGCTTTTTCGGGCAAGTTACTGAGGTCCGGTAGTTCAGTTGGTTAGAATGCCTGCCTGTCACGCAGGAGGTCGCGGGTTCGAGTCCCGTCCGGACCGCCATTTATACTTATTCATCTTTTTGATGATGGCTCGGTAGCTCAGTTGGTAGAGCAACGGACTGAAAATCCGTGTGTCGGCGGTTCGATTCCGTCCCGAGCCACTTCCAAACGCATCTGCAATCGCAGGTGCGTTTTTATTATATGAAAAAAAGGCATAAAAAGGGAGAAGCCGGACCTAGGTAGGGCCCGGCTCCATAAGAAGAAGACGTTACATCTATATAGACGATTGGTGACTGGAAAAGTTTCGATAAAAAAGGAAAAAAGCCATCAATTTTTTTGAGAGGTGACTTCCTATCCAACGTTTACTAGAAAAGAAAGCCGTTATTATTTTTATCTTTGCCACGTAAAGCGTTATAATAGACAGTGAGCCTTTTTTGCTCAAATGAAAAAGGTCTGATGAGACATGCAAAAATGGAATGACATAGATGCTAAAAATGCAGGAGGAAATCACAATGGAAAAAAAGATTCTTGTCGTAGATGATGAAAAACCGATTGCTGATATATTGGAATTTAACTTAAGAAAAGAGGGCTATGAGGTTCATTGTGCATATGACGGCAATGAAGCCCTTGAAATGGTAGAAGAAATCAAACCGGACATTATTCTGCTCGACATTATGCTACCGAACAAAGATGGCGTTGAGGTATGCCGTGAAGTGAGAAAGAAATATGACATGCCGATTATCATGCTGACAGCAAAAGACTCTGAAATTGATAAAGTCATCGGTCTTGAGCTTGGCGCAGATGATTATGTGACGAAGCCATTTAGCACGCGCGAGCTGCTTGCCCGTGTGAAAGCGAATTTGAGAAGACAAATTGCTACGCCGCAGACAGAGGAAGAATCTGAATCAAATGATATTGAAATTGGATCACTTGTCATTTATCCAGATGCGTATGTAGTGTCTAAGCGCGAGGAAACGATTGAATTGACGCACCGTGAGTTCGAATTGCTTCATTACTTAGCGAAACATATCGGACAGGTCATGACACGTGAGCACTTGCTGCAAACCGTTTGGGGCTACGATTACTTTGGGGATGTCCGTACAGTAGACGTCACCGTCCGCCGTCTTCGTGAGAAAATTGAAGACAACCCTAGCCACCCTAGCTGGATCGTGACAAGACGAGGCGTCGGCTACTATTTAAGAAACCCAGAGCAGGACTAAGATTCTTATGAATAAAGTAGGTTTTTTTCGCTCGATTCACTTTAAATTGACCTTAATTTACGTGCTGCTCATCATCGTCGCCATGCAGATCATTGGCGTGTACTTTGTGAAGCAGCTAGAGCAGTCCTTAATTAATTCATATGATAATTCCTTGAATCAGCGAATCTACTCGTTATCGTATTACCTAGAACAAGATTCATCGAAAAGTAAGGCAGAATTAAAAGAGGATGCTCAAAAGATATTAAACGACTTTAACAACAAAGATGAGTCTAATGAAATATCTGAAGTCAGCTATATTGATGAAAGCAGAGAGGTGATTGCCTCTGTGAATAACGGCAGTCAGGAGATTGCCGGCAAGAAAATCACAGATCAAATCATTAGCCGTATTTTCGCAGTAGGCAAAGACTATGAAAAGAAATTCTATGACCCAGAATCAAATAAACGGGTGCGTATCTCTGCGACAGCCGTGAAAAATGAAAACCAAGAAACTGTCGGTGTGATTTATGTTGTGTCTTCGATGGAGAGCGTGTTTAACCAAATGCGAACCATTAACACCATTTTGGCAACTGGCACACTGATCGCACTTGGGACGACCGCACTACTTGGAATTTTCATCTTTAGAACAATCACTCATCCTATTTCGGATATGAGGAAGCAAGCGATCGAGCTCGCCAAAGGGAACTTTTCCAGAAAGGTTCGAAAGTATGGACATGACGAGATTGGCCAGCTTGCGACGACCTTTAACCATCTGACGAGAGAGCTGGAGGAAGCGCAGCTGATGACGGAGGGTGAGCGAAAGAAGCTTTCTTCTGTCATTGCCTATATGACAGATGGCGTCATCGCCACGAATCAAAACGGTGCCATTATTCTATTAAACAGCCCGGCATTAGAGCTGTTAAATGTTTCACGTGAAACAGCACTAGAGATGCCGATCACGTCCTTACTGGGCCTCGAGGACACGCATACCTTTGAAGATTTAGTCGAAAATCAAGATTCCATGCTGATAGAAATCGAACGCGAAGATCAGCTGTCTGTTTTGCGTGTCAATTTCTCAGTGATTCAGAAAGAGCATGGGAAGATTGATGGTTTAATTGCGGTCATTTATGACGTCACAGAGCAGGAGAAAATCGATGCAGAACGCCGTGAATTCGTCGCAAACGTATCACATGAGCTGCGCACACCGCTAACGACGATGCGAAGCTATCTTGAGGCTCTGGCTGAAGGCGCAATTGGTGATAAAGAGCTTGCGCCAAGGTTCCTCAGTGTTACGCAAAATGAAACAGAGCGCATGATCCGGCTTGTTAATGACCTGCTGCAGCTGTCTAAGTTCGACAGCAAGGATTATCAATTCAACCGTGAGTGGACGAATTTTATCAGATTTATCTCATTGGTCATTGATCGTTTTGAAATGACAAAGGAGCAGCATGTCGAGTTTATTCGCAATCTTCCGCAACGTGAAATATATGTGGAAATTGATCAAGATAAAATCACACAAGTGCTCGATAATATCATTTCCAATGCTATGAAATACTCGCCAGAGGGTGGACATATCACGTTTACCGTTGATCTGGATGAGGAGAATGGCCTTGTATTATTCAGCGTCAAAGATGAAGGGATCGGTATTCCGAAGAAGGATATGGATAAAATCTTTGAACGTTTTTATCGAGTGGATAAGGCGAGAACAAGAAAACTTGGCGGAACCGGCCTAGGCCTTGCGATTGCAAAAGAAATGGTTCAGGCTCATGGCGGAGATATTTGGGCTGACAGCATTGAAGGAAAAGGAACAACAGTGACCTTTACCCTTCCGTACAATGAAGAACAAGAGGATGATTGGGATGAAGCGTGAGACCTTTAAAACCATAATATTGACAATCCTAATTGCGATCAGTCTTGTGTTTACGTGGAATATTTGGATGTTCCAGCCCGTCATGCAGGACCAGGCAGATGCCGGCACTAAGGTCGTGGAAACGAAGAAGATATCAAGCGATGAGCCTAGAAGCCTCATTGATGTCGTGAAGCCGCGGGAGATGTTCATCCATTCAAATGGGGAGCATTTTAAAGTGGATCAAAAGGAACTCTTTCAAAACTTCTGGAATGATGTGAGCCTTTGGGATGTGAAAGAGATTTCGGATGTGTCAGATCAATATTCGGAGCAGAAATTTAAGAATTTCTTCTATGGAAGCGGAGGACAGGGGAAGACATTGGATCTTGTGTTCAATGACCCGATTCCGATTGATATTTTCCAAGCGTTGTTTAAATGGCCGAACAAGTCCATTGAATACAATTCGTTTGACCGGATGATTGTGCCGTTCTCCCAGCAGGACAAGGCCAATAAGAAAGTTTATTTGGTTTCATATAGCAAGGAAACGGTGCTTGAGCTGACAATAGAGTCTGCTAACTATCGGAATCTCATGGACAGTATCGCAGCCGCTCAAAACGAGATGCCGCACTATGATCTCTATACATTCTCAGCGAATTCGAAACGAGATTTCCTCCTTCCGAGAAAGCAAAAGCAGCTTGAAGCAAAAATGTTCTTTATCGAAACGATTAAGACAAGCAAATTCAAGGACGCTTTGTTTACGGATCCGAGTCTAGTCGGCGAGGAGTCTAATTTAAACCGAACGGTGTACACAGATGGCACAAGCCGCCTTGAAGCCAATCAAAAAGACCACCGCATCCAATATCAACATCGCAATATCAACAGCAGCACCGTTTTCCAAACGGGTGATTTGATCAAGCGAAGTGTGAAGTATTTCAATGATACGGGGAGCTTTACCGATGACTTTCAATACTTTGGTATCAATAGCAACCAGCAGCTTTCCTTTAATATGTTTATGGATGGCCTGCCGATCGTCAATAGTACAAAGCACCCATTTGGGATGACCTCTCTTGAAGTACAGTGGGCGAATGACGACATCTTGAATTACAAGCGTCCAAACTATATTCTAGGCAACAAAGCGAGTCAGAGCGAACAGGTCAAGCTGATGAACGGGACAGAGCTGAAAGACTTAATCGTCAAGCAGACGAAATATGATGACCTTGAGAAAATTGAACAAATTTTCCCGGCCTATCAAGCTGCTTCCACCGCATCAGATCAAGATCAAGCGATGTTTGTCTGGCTGGACCCAGTATGGTGCATGAAATACAATGGCAAAACCGTGATTCTATCGCATGATTTGTTGACAGAGGGGGGCGAGAATCATGGAGTGGAATAAGACCAAAACGATCTTTATCCTAGCCTTTCTCGTTCTCGATATCTTTCTAGGTTTTCAATACTTTGAAAAACGATCAACCGATCATTTTGCGATTATCGAAAAAACGGATACGCTGGAAGAAATGAAGGCAGACGGGATCAAATATGGCAATCTATCAGATGAAGCGAAGATTGGCTATCGCATTACAGCTGAAAAGAAGCAATATACGAAAAAGGATGTTGACGAATTAGCTGATCAAAAGGCGAAAAGCACATTCCCGAAAACAGACAAAGATGATCCTGTCACGCTGCTTGAAATGACTTTCAATAAACCAGTGGCCTTGCCGAAAAAAGATATGAAAACAGCGGCGGCAAACCTTGTGAACCAGCGTTTGCTGGATGGGAAGAATTATAAGCTGTGGAGTATTGATGAAGAGACAGGGAAAATCGTCTTTTTCCAAACGTATAAAGGGAAATATATTTTCCAAGAGGGGCTTGATGACTCCGAAACTATCGGAAAAATCACCCTAGATCTAAATGATAAAAACGAGGTCGTATCGTATCAGCAGTCGATGGTGACATCGATTAATGAAGTGAGAAAAGAAACCCTTGTGCCAGCGCTTGAAACTGTGAAGGATTTATATACGCAAAACATGCTGAGCCAAAACACGACCGTGAAAAAGGTAGAGCTGGGCTACTATACGCAATACCCAGGTGCAAGCACGCAGGTCATGGTGCCTGTATGGCGAGTCGAGCTTGAAGGCGTATCAGCTGGTTCAAAGAAAAAGACAGAAGAAGAATATTTGATCAATGCCATTGATGGCTCAACACTTGATCATATAGAGAAAGATGACAAATCCTCAATGGAGTGAGAGAACATGAGCTTGCAGTTCAGTGTACTAGCGAGCGGAAGTACGGGGAACGCTTTTTATTTAGAAACAGACGAGCATGCCTTTTTAGTGGATGCTGGGTTAAGCGGCAAACAGATGGTCGAGCTGCTTGGTCAAATCGACCGCAAGCCTGAGGACTTGGACGGCATTTTTGTGACACACGAGCACTCAGATCATATTAAAGGGCTCGGTGTTATGGCAAGAAAGTACAAGCTCCCTGTCTATGCAAATGCGAAAACATGGAAGGCGATGGAGTCTCATATCGGGAAGATTGATACAGAGCAAAAATTCCATTTTGATATGGAAACCGTCCAATCCTTTGGCGGTCTCGATGTTGAGTCCTTTGGTGTCTCACATGATGCGGCTGAACCCATGTTTTACGTGTTCCATTATGGCGGGCGCAAACTTGCCCTAATGACGGATACAGGCTATGTGAGTGACCGTATGAAAGGGATCATTCAGTCAGCCAATACATTTGTATTTGAGAGCAATCATGATGTCGGTATGCTGCAAATGGGTCGATACCCGTGGAGCATTAAGCGCAGAATTCTAAGCGATGTCGGACATGTTTCAAATGAAGATGCGGCTCTTGCGATGACAGATGTCATTGGAGATGCCACCTCACGCATTTACTTGGCTCATTTGAGTCAAGACAACAACATGAAGGATTTAGCCCGTATGGCGGTCCAGCAGACGCTTGAGATGAAAGGCTTTGTTGTCGGGGATGGCTTTGATTTATATGATACGGACCCGAAAAAAGCAACCCCGCTTTGCGCCGTATGATTTTTACAATCGTATGATTAAGATAAGAGCTTCTTACCAACACTATATACATCATCTATTCACTGAAAGGAAGGAAACATAGTGGATTATCGCGATGTAGAGTGGAAGCCGAGACGAAGCAGAAAAGGATATTTCCTATCTGGTCTGATCGGTGTATTGGTAGGAGCTTTTTTAATGGGATTCTTTTTCCCCTATGTGTCAGGACAGAGCGGCAGTCCCTTTGGGTGGCAGCAGAACGGAGATGGGCAAGCAGCACAGGGCCCTTTAAAGACCGTCAATGTGAACGTCAATGATGCGGTCACAAAAGTCGTATCTCATATGTCGGATACGGTTGTCGGCGTTATTAATATCCAAAAGTCGAGCTTTTGGGAAGAAGGCGGAGAGGCAGGCAGCGGGTCAGGTGTGATTTATAAGAAAAAGGGTGACACCTTTTATATCGTGACCAACCACCACGTCATCAAAGGCGCCAACCAGCTTGAAGTGAGCCTTCAGGATGGGACAAGAATTGGCGCCAATCTTGTCGGAAGCGATCAGCTTATGGATTTAGCGGTTCTCACCGTCAAAAGTGATAAGATCAAGAAGACCGCCGCCTTTGGCAATTCAGATCATGTGAAGCCCGGTGAGCCAGTTATCGCCATTGGAAATCCATTAGGGCTTGAATTCGCAGGCTCTGTCACACAAGGTGTCATTTCTGGAACGGAACGTGCAATTCCTGTGGACTCGAATGGAGACGGACAGGCGGATTGGAATGCGGAGGTACTGCAAACAGATGCCGCCATCAATCCAGGCAACAGCGGCGGTGCTTTGATCAATATGGACGGAAAAGTGATCGGCATCAACTCAATGAAGATTGCTGAATCAGAGGTAGAAGGTATTGGACTGTCTATCCCGGCGAATCTCGTTATCCCTGTCATAGAGGATTTAGAGCGCTACGGAGAGGTAAAGCGTCCGTATCTAGGCGTTGGCATGAAGTCTTTAGCAGATATTGCGAGCTATCACTGGCAGGAAACGTTGAAGCTGCCGTCTAACGTCACATCAGGGGTTGTCGTGATGAGTGTCGAGCCTTTGTCTCCGGCAGGAAAAGCGGGACTAAAAGAGCTGGATGTCGTCACTTCCTTTGATGGCAAGAGTGTACAGAATATCGTAGACCTTCGTAAGTATTTATATCAAAAGAAAGTCGGCGACAAGGTAAAGGTGCAGTTTTACCGAAGTGGAAAGAAAAAATCAGTAGAGATCAAACTTTCTCAAACCGACCGATTCGGCGGCTAACCAGTTCCTTGAGGGGACTGGTTTTTTTTGCATGCTCATCATATGATGGAGGAAAGGGGGCGGTACGATTGGTTACACTACAACCAATGTCACAAACAGATTACGATGTATTGATGGAGAAGGCCATTCAGCGGTACGCAGAAGAAAAGGTACTCGCAGGGACTTGGGAGAAGGAAGAATCACTTGCAAACGCCGAAGAACAATTTGATCGGCTCCTTCCTGAAGGTCTGCAGACAGAGCATCATGAGCTATGGAATTTCTTAAATGGGGAAGAAGCGATTGGCTGGGTTTGGCTTTGTTATGACCCCAATCATCCGCAGAAGGAAGGATTCATTTATAACTTTTTCTTATTCGAAGCCTATCGAGGCAAAGGCTTTGCAAAGCAGGCCATTGCTGCATTAGAGGAGCAAGCAAAGTCATTAGGAGTGCAGAAACTCTCGCTTCATGTTTTTGCTCATAATCAAATTGCCCGTTCACTGTACGAGAAGACCGGATTTGCAGAAACTGGAATATATATGAGTAAACCTTTATAAAAAAGAAGAAGTACCGTGCGGATCGCTACGGTACTTTTTTATGAGGTGCTCATTGCATCCTGAGCCGTGACTCTGTATAAATCAACTTTGCATTTCACGAAAGCGCGGATGATCGATGGGACTTGGGCTTCTGAACGAATCAACAATGAGGTCTCGTCATCACTGATCACAAGATCTGTTCCAACAGTTTGTAAGTACTGCGTGAGAACAGGCTTCACCTCATCATCAATCCACGCATGCTTGAAGGTTGCACGTATGTTTGAGGATGTGATGGTTTTCTCTTGAGGATGTGTATGGGGGGACACTAATTTTCCTTCAGAAATAAAAGCAGTTTTTGTACAGATACTATTTGTGAACCTTGGGCGGTCAGCCGTTAAAAAGACGGTTTTCCCTTCATGTTTTAACGTGTCAATGACCTGCTGGATGTGCAAGATCGAATCTGCGTCAATATCAGCAAAAGGCTCGTCTAGTAAAATAAATTCGGGTCGATGGGCGATAGCCTGCGCCATGCCGAGCCGTTTCTTCATACCAGGTGTGAAGGAACCGACCTTTTCCTGATGATAGCGATCTAAGCCGACAAATTCGAGCAGTTCTTCATAATCACTCGTTTTCTGGCGCGTCCCGGTGATTTTTGATAAGTAGGCAATATGTTCAAGTGCCGTAAGCCCTTCATATAAATCCGTATATTCAGGCAGAACACCGATATGCTGCCTCACCTTTTTTAATGAAGGCATATCCATCATCGTAAACGTCCCAGAGGTTGGCCGGGAAATTCCCGTAATGATATTGAAAAACGTCGTCTTACCAGAACCCTTCGGTCCAATGAGCCCGAAAATATCACCTTGATTGACATCAAGGGTAATGTGATCTATCGCGACTTTTGTCCGATATTTTTTTGTGAGTTCTTTTGTATGTAGCATTTAGACATCCCTCCTTTGAAATAGGAGTGCTGTTCCAATGAGTAAGATAACGGTCAATGCTGTATTCATGAGTACATAGGTCAGCGGCTCACTCAAGCGCACATAATAATAAGGCGTCATATATTGGAACCAATGAATCAATCGTTCTGAAGAAAGAACAGATATCATACTGACGATTGGGAAAAGAAAGGAAAACAACATCCCAACAAACATTGATTTCTGCGGGGTTGGAAAGAGCATGGACAAAAATAAAGCACATGAGATACCGACACTGATAAAGGTTAAGATTTTTAACGCATCAGAGAAAAGAAAACGATGTGAAATCACCATATTCAGTACGTATGTCGTCATAATACAGCTAAGCCAAAACAGCATCAGTCCAAGATATTTCCCGATGATAATGTTCAAACGGGTGGTTTTACTGACGAGAAAACGAATGGTTTTTAAATGAATTTCTCGGCTTAAAATATCGTGAGACAATAAGAAAATAAGGAAGAAACCAAATAACGACATCACCAGTTCATTCCCAATGGAATAAGGATCCTTTGCCTCCCATTTGTCCTGATGAGCAGCAATAAACGGTAGAGTTGAAACAAAAGTAGATAAAATGAAAATAATAACAATTGTTAAAATAGATTTTGTGCTTTTGAAGAGCTGCTTAAACTCATTCATACAGATGGTCCACACACGCTGTACCTCCCTTCATCTTTATTATACCGCTAGAAAGGAAAGACACCATATCTTGCTCTTTAACATTTGTTTAAATTTTATAAAAAGAAGACTCTTTCAACACCAGTTGACTCACTTTTGAAAATGTTCAGAAAAATATCTTGATTTATCAAAAAACATCATGTATGATAGCTTTAATTCAAGATAGTTAAACAGGCAATGACGAGAGAAAGTACAATCATCAATTTTTCCACAGAGAGCTTCGGCAGCTGAAAAGAAGCAAAAATAATGATTCGAAAAATGGTCTCTGAGCCTCGTGCTGAACATATCTATGATATTAGTAGGACACGACGAGAGTTGGTACTCGTTATCAAAACCACAGTATATGAGCCAGATTGGAGCTTTGTACTTGTAGAGGCTGTTTAGCGCGAGCAAACAGTAAATAAAGGTGGTACCACGAGACAAATACCTCGTCCTTATGATTCAAAGATAAGGATGGGGTATTTTTTATTGTCCACTTTTTTCATACAAATGTTCAAATGTTCCACGTGAAACACCACATCCATTTTTTCAAATGAAAGGGAGATTGACATGAGTGAACATGCATTGGTTTTACAATCAGATTTCGGTATTGATGATGGAGCTGTTAGCGCCATGTACGGAGTGGCAAATACGGTCAGCAGCAGCATCCGCCTATTTGATCTAACACACAATATACCGCAGTATGACATTTGGGAGGCATCTTACCGCCTGCTCCAAACCGTCACGTACTGGCCGGAAGAGACGGTATTCGTATCCGTCGTTGACCCAGGCGTTGGGTCAGAAAGAAAGAGTCTTGTCGTCAAAACCACAAGCTCGCACTACATCATTACCCCAGATAACGGGACACTTACGCACGTCGCACAGTATATTGGCATAGTGGAAGCCCGTTATTTAGATGAAACCATTAATCGGCTGCCAAAGTCGGGAAAATCACATACTTTCCATGGGAGAGATATTTACGCGTATACAGGGGCGAGAATTGCTTCAGGTGTGATTTCTTTTGAAGAGGTTGGGCCAAAGGCGGATATTGATGATATTATTCACCTTCCAGTCGTACAGGCTTATGCGAAAGAAGAAGTCATCACAGGGACGATTGATATTTTAGACGTGAGATTCGGAAACCTCTGGACAAACATTCATCACACGCTATTTGAACAACTTTCAATCAATTATGGGGATGCAATAGAAGTTACCATTGCCAACGGGCCAAAAAATGTGTATAAAAATATCATGACCTATGGACGATCTTTTGCTGATTTAAAGGTAGGCGAACCACTCGTATATGTCAATTCACTCGATCATTTAGGCGTGGCGATCAATCAAGGGTCATTTGCAAAGGCTTATAACATCGGAACAGGCACAGGCTGGCGCCTTTCGATTCGCAAAGCTCCGCGCATTATATACGAATAAGAGGAGGATACATCATGGCAGGTAAACAACTTTCAACGAAAACTGTCGTTGCCATCGGAATTGGCGCAGCCGTCTTTGTCATTTTAGGACGATTCGTCTCCATTCCAACTGGGATTCCGAATACACAAATTGAAACCTCGTACGCATTCCTTGCATTAATGGCCGTGCTATTTGGTCCTGTTGCAGGCGCACTGATTGGGTTTATTGGTCATCTTATTAAAGATGCCACCACATTTGGCCCTTGGTGGAGCTGGATTATCGTTTCAGGTGTTGTTGGGTTATTGATTGGCTTGATTTCGAACCGTTTAAAAGTAGAAGAGGGCGACTTTGGCTGGAAAAAAATCACGCTCTTCAATGCCGTACAAGCAGGCGCACAGGCATTGGGCTGGTTTGTCATTGCCCCGGTACTCGACATTGTGATCTATGCAGAACCTGCGAACAAAGTATTTGTTCAAGGCATCGTGGCGGGAATCTCAAACATCATCACAGTCGGTGTACTAGGAACCATCATCATTGCGGCTTATGCGAAAACGAGAAGCAAAAGCGGCAGTCTATCGAAAGAAACATCATGAAGCAAGGTGGAACACATAAATGAAGAAACCGATGATTCAATTCGAACATTTCGGATTCCAATATCGCAGTCAGGCAGAACCGACATTGAAAGATATTAACCTGACCATCTATGAAGGCGAAAAAGTCCTCATCGCAGGCCCGTCTGGATCGGGAAAAAGCACACTAGCCCATTGCATCAATGGGCTAGTTCCTGCGTCTTATAAAGGTTCTATGGAAGGAAGTCTTCACATCGGCGGGAAAAATGCAGAAAAAGAAAACATTTTCTCTCTTTCACAGCTCGTCGGAACGGTGCTGCAGGACCCTGATGGACAATTTATCGGGCTGACCGTTGGAGAAGACATCGCATTTACACTTGAAAATGATCAAGTGACACGCGAAGAAATGAAAGCACGTGTCGAAGAAGCAGCAAAATTAACAGAGGTAGATGGCAAGCTGGCATCATCCGTACATGAGCTGTCAGGCGGTCAAAAACAACGTGTCGCCATCGCAGGCGTACTTGTTAACGAAGTCGACATTTTGCTGTTTGACGAACCACTTGCAAGCCTTGATCCCGCAACAGGCAAAGAAGTAATCGATCTTATTGATCGACTGCAAAAACAAACGAAAAAAACCGTCGTGATGGTCGAGCACCGGTTAGAGGACGTCCTCTTCCGCCATGTGGACCGCATCATCGTCGTCAATGACGGCACGATAGCAGCGGACATGACACCAGATGAATTGCTCGCCTCAAATGTATTAGAAGCGGCGTACTTACGTGAGCCTTTATATGTAAAAGCCATGAAATATGCAGGTATTCCGGTTGAAGCAGGAGATCAGATCGCGAATTTACAGCATCTTACCTTAAATGATGAGGAAAAAATGAAAATCGAGCAGTGGATGGAAGCGTCTGAGCCATCAGTCGAGCAAAATGCAGCGCAGGATTTACTAGAAGTACGTGAACTGAGCTTTGACTATCCGACAAGACCAAACACGCTGAGCAACATCTCTTTTACCGTCAAAAAAGGAGAAATGATCAGCATCGCTGGAGCCAATGGGGCAGGCAAGACGACACTATCCAAGGTGCTCTGTGCATTCGAAAAGCCAACAAAAGGGACCATTCATCTAAATGGTGATGACATCACAGGAGACACGATCAAACAGCGCTCCGAACGAATCGGCGTCGTCATGCAAAACCCAAATCAAATGATTTCTAAACAAATGATTTTTGATGAAGTTGCATTTGGTCTCGTTTTAAGAGGCGTAAAGGAAGAAGACATCAAGGAACGGGTGGAGCGAGTCTTAAAAGTATGCGGCTTATACCCATTTCGGAACTGGCCGATTTCTGCTCTCAGCTTTGGACAGAAAAAGCGCGTCACGATCGCATCAATTCTTGTATTAGAGCCAGAAATCATTATTTTAGATGAGCCAACCGCCGGACAGGATTTTAGACATTACACAGAGATGATGACGTTTTTAGAGCAATTAAATCAGCAGGGTGTCACGATCTTGATGATCACACATGATATGCATTTGATGCTCGAATATACGACAAGAACTATTGTCATTTCTGATGGAGAAAAAATCGCAGATGATACACCAGCCAAAGTGCTGACAGATCAGCTGCTTGTCCAAAAGGCGAGCTTAAAGGAAACATCGCTGTATGAACTGGCGCTTAAAGCAGACTGGCCAAATCCAAATGAACTCGTGGATCGCTTCATTGAGGTTGACAGAAAGGAACGAATGACATGGCTGTAGACATGCTGTCCTATATCGATCGCCCGTCGCCGATTCACCGGCTGACAGGGGCAACCAAACTCATTTGCTTTATCCTCTGGTCATCCGCAGCGATGCTCACGTATGATACAGGCGTGTTAGTGTTTATGCTAGTTGCCAGTATCGTGTTCTTTCAGCTATCGAACGTACGATTTCGTGATATATCCTTCGTAGTGATTGTCCTGGCGATTTTCCTTGTCATCAACAACATCGCCATTTATATCTTTGCGCCGCAGCAAGGTGTCGCCATCTACGGAGCAAAGCACGAGCTATTTCACATTGCAGGCTGGTACAACGTCACACTTGAACAGCTTTTCTATCAGTTGAACATTACGCTCAAATACGTGACCGTGATGCCAGCAGCACTTTTATTTATCGTGACAACAAATCCAAGTGAATTCGCCTCATCGCTCAGCCGAATCGGGGTTAGCTACCGGATTTCGTATGCGGTTGCGATTGCTCTACGCTACATTCCAGATATTCAGCGTGATTTTCGAACGATCGCAATTTCTCAACAAGCAAGAGGCATTGATTTATCGAAGAATGAAAAACTGGGGAAACGGATTAAAAATGCGCTATCGATTGTGATGCCGCTGATATTTTCTAGCCTAGAGCGGATTGAGACCATCAGTAATGCGATGGAGCTACGCGGATTTGGAAAGCATAAAAAGCGCACATGGTTTACGGCGAAAGACTTTCAAAAAGCAGATTATGTGGCGTTAATATTTGTTGGTGTGGTACTGATTGTTTCGTTAGTGATTACATTTGTTAGAGGAACGAGATTTTATAATCCGTTTATATAGAAAGAAGCCTTCACACAGGAGTGGAGGCTTCTTTGTTTTGTTTGTGGATAAAAGTTGCGGAAAATAGTAAAAGACTATTAACATGTGAATAAATCGGTTATATTGAACAATGAGCGAAATAATGTGAATAACCGGAGAACATATTGGAGGAATAAAAAACTTATGAACAAAATATTTTATGCTTGTGCAGAACATATAGAAACCGTACTAGACATGTACATAGATGATCACGAACTGCCACCAGAATTCAGAAAAATCGAACATACACACAGCTTATCCACAACCTGTGAATTGTGCGATGAACCTGCAATATATATAGTGGGGAACGAATGATCGGACACAAAATACACAAATTTTATCCACAATTGTTGATAACTTATATGAATAACTTGTTCTTAAGGTGGGGATGACCTGTGAATATATCAATTATCACAGTAGGAAAATTAAAAGAGAAATATTTAAAGCAAGGCATAGCCGAATACACAAAACGATTACAGGCTTACGCAAAAATCGAGATCATTGAGCTCGCGGACGAAAAAGCACCCGAACACCTCAGCGATCAAGACATGAAAATCATCAAAGACAAAGAAGGTGAACGCATCCTAAGCAAAATCAACCCAGACGCCCACGTCATCGCCCTCGCCATCGAAGGAAAAATGAAAAGTTCCGAAGAATTAGCCGATACAATAGATAAGCTGGCAACATACGGAAAAAGTAAGGTGTGTTTTGTCATTGGCGGATCCCTTGGATTAAGCGATGCTGTGATGCAGCGTGCGAATGAGAAACTGTCGTTTTCGAAAATGACGTTTCCGCATCAGTTGATGAGATTGGTGTTGGTGGAGCAGATTTATCGGGCGTTTCGGATTGTGCGGGGGGAGCCTTATCATAAGTAGATGGGGATTTTTATACCATTTGATAAAATCTATTAATAATTTTTTATCTATTTGGAAACTTAAGTAAAAACTATTATCTACAATTTATTCATCCTAATTATTTGCTATAATTAGGATGAATATTGCTGCGAAACGGGGTTTAATAGATGAATATAGTTCTGACAAGACCATCAGCAGCGCCTGTGATTCAGGCGCTTCGTTCTATTGGATATAACGCTAGTACAGCTATTGCTGACCTTGTAGATAACAGTCTTGATGCTAAGGCATCAACTATTAAAATTAATTTTACCTATAATGATACAGATGGAATGATTACCATAAATGATAATGGTTTCGGTATGACTGAAGATATGCTTCAAATTGCCATGAGTATTGGTTCTAAAGACCCAAGAGAGCATAGAAGAGCAAACGAGCTCGGTCGTTTTGGAATGGGGTTAAAAACGGCATCTTTTTCATTTGGAAAGCGGTTGAGTGTTTTGACAAAAAAAGATGGAGCATATTATGAGAGATGCTGGGATCTTGATCATGTATCAGAATGCAATGAATGGCAACTTTTTACCAAAATTCCTGAAGAAATCAAACTGAAAATGGGTGAAATAAAGGAAGAAAACGGCACAGTCGTCTGTATTGATAAGCTTGACCGTTTTATGGGAGTTGGACGAAAGCGCAGATTAAAAGAAATAAGCTTCTACAATAAAGTTTCCCGTATTAATAGACACCTGGAATTTGTCTTTCACTCTATACTGGAGAAAAAAGAAGTAAGCCTGCTAATCAACGGTAAGGAGATAGAACCGTGGGATCCATTTATGAGATACCATCCGAATACAATGGAAGGCGAAATGCAGATCCTTAGAATAAATGATAATAGAATCAAAGTACAGTATTTTATTTTGCCTCATGCCTCCCATTTAACAGAGTCTGAATATAAGAAGGCTGGCGGTTACAAAGGCTGGCGTGATCATCAGGGATTATATATCTATAGAGAAAATCGTCTTCTATATTTTGGTGATTGGATGGGGCTGTTTCCAAAGGATGCAGCTTCACAGCTGGCCAGGGTGCGCATCGATCTCCCGAATGCAGCTGACTCAGACTGGCAGGTTGATATAAAAAAATCGGGCATTAATTTGCCTGAAGACGCTAAAAGAAGACTAGAAACCATTTCATCCATTGCACGAAAAGTTTCAAGGGATATGTTTTATTTCCGGACACAGTCTGGTCCTAGAAATCCTTCTATTAAGGGAAGTTTAAATACATGGGAGCAGTCAGGAAACGAGGATGGTCCTCAATTTATTTTAAATCGGAATCATCCGATTCTTTCTGAGTTGCTTAAAAATTTGGATGATGAACATGTAAAACTCTTAAACTTATATTTGAAATTTGTACAGCTTGGCTCGCCAAGCAATATTATAGATGCTCCTAAGGTTCCAGAAGAAGAAGTGCAAAAGGTTTCAGACAGCAAGAAAGAATTGGTAGTCCAATTTGCTTCTTCTATGATGCAGTTAAATGTGGCTGAAAACGAAGAACAGCTTTTGAATATTTTGTTAACGCAACCTGCATTTGATGAATTAAACCGTGCAACTTTAAAAGTAATTTTATTGGAGGCGAATTTGAATGTCAGCAATTGATTTGAAAGATTTTTTTGAACAGAACTTTTCAAATACCTATTATTACCTAAAAACAGTTTATAAAAATCAGGAAGAGGCAGCAGAAAAAGCCTTGGAATCAGCAAGAGGATTAGCGTCGGCGGAGAGCCCTATTGACGATCCAACATTTCAAAGGTGGTCACTTGAAATGTACATGAAGTACAAAATTGGTTTGGAAGTTCCAAAGAATTATGTGATGAGAGAGTCCAAAGAAAAAAGCTGGTTTGAGCCTAAGATGGTAGCTAGCGGATTTTTCTGGTCCAGGTACCGTAGATATCTCTCCAGTTCGAAAAACTGGCCTCTTGAGGCAGTTACTGCAATAGATGAAACAACGAATCAGATAATGGCTTCTATAGGAAATCCAAGCTCGATGGACCCATTCGATAAACGTGGGCTTGTATTAGGTTACGTTCAGTCAGGTAAAACAGCTAATTTCACTGGCTTAATCAATAAAGCTTTTGATGTTGGCTATATGCTAATAATTGTGCTGTCAGGGATTCATAATGATTTAAGAACTCAGACACAAATCCGTCTGAATGAAGAGGTAATTGGGAACCGAACAGACAAGGATGGAAATCCAATAGGGGTTGCCCAAATAAGCGCAAATACAGCTGATCATATCATTTCTTCTTGGACAACAGAAGACCATGATATCAAATCAAGCCAAAGGGGTACTAGTAACCTAAACTCACCAACATTAATGGTCGTTAAGAAAAATAAAACCGTACTAGAGTCGCTTCGAGATCAGTTAATTTATCATCGGGATATATATAATTTGGATATTCCCGTCTTAATTGTTGATGACGAAGCAGATCAGGCATCCGTTGACACTTCCAATCCTGATAAAAATGAAGATCCGAAAACGATCAATCGCTTGATCAGGCAAATTCTTGAAATTTTTAATCGGAAAGCTTTTGTCGGATATACTGCAACACCTTTTGCAAATCTTCTAATCAGCAATGAAGGAATTACAAATGAAGAAGGCGATGACCTGTATCCAAAAGATTTTCTTGTCGGCCTACCAAAGCCGAAGGAATATTGCGGACCTGAGGAATATTTTAATGTGGAAGAGGACGCTGAAGATACTCGCCCAAGTCTGATCCGCCATTTGCGTCAAGAAGACCTCGATGTATTTACAAAAATTAAAAAGAAATCTGACGCAAATAAATTCGAAGAAGTTCCTCCTCAAATGCGTGAAGCAATACTTGAATTCCTGCTTGTGATTGCTATTCGCAATTTGAGAGGACAAAGAAATAAACATAATTCAATGCTCATACATACTTCTCGTTTTAAAGATGTCCAGTCAAGTGTAAAAGACGCAGTGGAGCGGGCGTTTGATGCTATATCAAAGCAATTACAGTATAATCCAGAAAGCACTGTGATTGCAGAGCTGCAAGACCTTTATGAAAATGATATTCTCCCAACAAGTAAAGATTGGCCGAATGAAAATTACCCAGAATTTAGCTGGAATGAAGTATATAAAGAATTGATGAATTGCTGTGAAAGTATCCAAGTTTTCGAGATAAATGGTAACAGCCGGGATGCATTAGATTACCATCAATATAAAGAAGAAGGATTAAATGTTATTGCTGTAGGTGGAGACAAATTGTCCAGAGGATTAACACTAGAAGGCTTAAGTATCACCTATTATTTCCGTAATACGCTTATGTACGACACTCTCATGCAGATGGGGCGCTGGTTTGGCTATAGAAAGGGTTATATGGATATCTGCCGCATTTATACTTCTAATGAGATTGCTTCAAATTTTGAACATCTGTCTATTGCGATGATTCAACTTCGACAGGAATTCGACCGTCTGGCTGCA
The DNA here is from genome assembly GCF_038007905.1 of Bacillus sp. FSL W8-0645. Lineage (NCBI taxonomy): Bacteria > Bacillati > Bacillota > Bacilli > Caryophanales > Bacillaceae > Bacillus > Bacillus sp. FSL W8-0645. The sequence goes on along the minus strand of NZ_JBBOYC010000001.1, from coordinate 3,770,677 downwards.
ATGAAGAAGACACCTTCTGAATATGCAATCAAAATGCTCAGCCATCCAACAATGAAGCTTACGAGTCCTTTGAAAATGAGAAATGCAGTTTCTTCAAATGTCATTTATGCTGGTACCCTACAACAGACAAGACTATTTGATCCAAGTGAAGATGTAATGAAAGGAAACATGGATGCGGCTGTTAAGCTCGTTAATATACTTCCTTTAATAAAGACAACATACAAAAAGACCAACTTCTACTCGACATCTGGTGTGAACGCAGAACACATCAAGGGATTTCTGTCAGAATATCGAACGGCTGACAGTAATATTGTAAATTCTGCACTAATTGCTGACTATATTGACAGAGTGAACAAAGAGGGAGAATTATTAAATTGGACAGTTTCAATTGTAGAAGGTCAGCCTAAATCTGCTATTGGCCTATCAGCATACCCGGTTGAATTAGGGAAAATCAGTTTGAAATCTGCTTCTGCACTTGGAAATAAGGTCAAAGCGCCTGATAGCATGTATCAAATTAGAGACATTGGGGCTATTGTGTCTCCAAACCATGAGGACATGGATTTGGACTTTGATAAAATTAAAGAACTTAAAGAGCGTAAAGATAAACGAGGAGTGCGTTCAAAGGAAAATGGCCTAATGTTAATATATCCTTTGCATCCAGAAGTTCCTATCTTTAAGAGTTTAGATGTGAAATTCTCCTCGAAACTAGTGCCAATTGGAATTGCGTTTTCTTTCCCGGGGACGGAAATCGAAGAGAAGGGCGTCTACCAGACAAATAAAACGATATAATTTTTAAGGAGAGTATTTGTGTTGAACCTAAAACTAGAATTTGAGGAATTGATACAAGAACTTAGGGACCAGGATGATAGCGAAATTTACAAATTGAATGTCTTGACTTATGAGAATCCAATTATGTTTGCAGGAATTGATCCTGTTAATCATCATAGGCAACTGTACATTGATTTGGGGTCAGGAGGATGGGACGAAGATCAGGAAAAAGCATTGCCTAAATGGAGGGGAATGTCCGTTAAGGTGGAATACTTTGAAAAATTATCCCTCTTAAAGGAACATTATTTTCTTGTTATCCGACAAGAGGATGAACAAAGCCCAGAAATCTTTGAACTTGTTCTGCAGAATCTCGCTGATCATCTGGCAGTAGCTGAAGAAGAAGGATCCCTCTTTTCAACAGTCTATAAAGTACTTGATCGATGGAGGACTTTCTTTCAGCGCGGAGGATTTAAACGCCTTTCAGAAGAGCAGCAACGTGGGTTGTTTGGGGAATTATGGTTTATTAATGAATGGCTGAAAAAGCATCCGGGTCAGCCCCCTCTTATAATTGAGCATTGGGAAGGACCGACGAAAGGCCGTATTGATTTTAAAGGCACCAAATGCGGAATTGAAATCAAAACAATTATTGAAAAATTATCAAAAACGATTAAAATATCAAATGAAAACCAGCTAAAGCTGAATGAAGCCGTATCTTCAATTTATCTCTATGTATGTTTTCTAGAGCAAAGTCGTACACATGGACTTTCTCTTCAAGAGCTGGCAGGACAGGTTCGTGTCAAACTTGCAGAAAGATCTGAAAGAATTGCACTCATTTATAGCGATTTATTGACTGATCTGGGATTTAGAGAAGATGAATATGAAGATGTTCTATATTTTATGGAAAAGACAGAAGTATATGAGGCTGGTGAAAATTTTCCCCGCTTAATAAAGGAACATCTGCCAAAAGGAATTTCACATGTAAGCTATAATATTGATCTGACTCATTGTTCAGCATATGAGAAACAACTGGAAACCATATATCAAATGTTTAGAGTGGAAGGATAAAAGATGATAGAAACAAGACAAAGAAAAGAATTCCTGCTCGATTTTACGGAAGAGTTAGAGGAAAAAGCGATAAAATCTGGTAGTTACCAGGTTCCTTTCCTGGAAAAAATGATTTCCTTTATGGATAGACCAGATGAACCTGAAATTCTGTTGCCTCCTTTTAAGGATTCTGGAAAAAACATTGCCGTAAATGCCTATTCTTATGATGATGAGAATCAAGTATTAGATGTTTACGTTGTTGATTATAACTTTGAGCAGAATGAAGAAGATTTGCTTTCCATCAACATGACTGCTGTTACTGAAATAGCTAATAGGGCAAAACGCTTTATTACAAACTCAAAGAATCTTCTTCAGACGATTGATCATTCATTGGAAGCCTATGATCTTGCTAAAATCATTGATGAAGTAATCAATAGTTTAAATGAAATTAATATTTTTGTTATCACGAACATGTATTATACCTCCAATAAACCTGTAGAAATAAGCATCCCTGGAATTGAAACGGTTAATGTCCAAGTATGGGATATCAATCGAGTTCAACAACTCATCACTTCTGAGCAAGCTATTGAAACAGACTACATCGATTTTGAACAGGACTACGGTGAAACATTTGAAATGATGTTTGTCCCTGATCCTTCAAGCGGTATGAAGGATTTTGAATGTTATATAGGTTATATTTCTGCTGAGTTACTAGCTAAAGCTTATGATGAATGGGGGCAAAAGCTTGTTGAGCGAAATGTCCGTTCATTTCTTCAAGCAAGGGGTGGAACCAACAAAGGCATTCGCGATACATTAAAGGACCCTTTTCAGCGTAAAATGTTTGTTGCATATAACAACGGTATATCAACAGTAGCTCGTACTGGTGAATTTGAACCAGTAAAAGACGGGGTAAACCAATTTAAGATTAAAGGATTAAGTGGCTGGCAGATTGTCAATGGAGGTCAAACGACAGCTTCCATTCATAAAGCTTTCAAGGATGGAATTAGCTTGAAGGATGTCTATGTTCAGGCAAAACTTACAATCCTACAGGTTAATGAATTTGTTGAAAAAGATCAGCACCAAATTGAAGATGAGATGATTTCACGCATTTCACAGTATGCCAATACACAAAACAAGATTAATAAATCTGATTTATTAGCCAATACACGTTTCATGTCTGACCTTGAAAAATTTTCAAGAAATATCTGGATTCCTGGAAAAGATGGTAGGAGATCCGAAAGCAAATGGTACTTTGAACGTGCCAGAGGGCAGTATATGGTTGATATAAACAGGCGCAATAGAGGCAAAGAACAGACCGACTTTAAGAAGCAAAATCCGAAAAATAAAGTCCTCACAAAAGTTGATATGGCTAAATATTTCATGTCATGGGAAGGCTATCCTCACGTTTCTAGTAAAGGGGGGGAGGAAGCTTTTAAAAAATTCATGGAGCTGAATAAGAGCTTCTGGAGCGGAAATTCCCTAGATAAGATAACATTATCTTTCTATCAAAAACTAATTGCCCGAGCTATAATTAATCTTAGGGTAAAGGAAATTGTTGATGAAATGAAGCTAAGAGGGTACAAAGCAAATGTTCTTTATTATACAACTGCAATGATTCATCAAATATACAATGAACAGATAGATTTAGTTGAAGTATGGAAAGAACAATCCCTTTCCGAAAAATGGGATGATATTATTCGAATAATCGCAGAAAAGACATTGTCCTATCTTAGGGAATCTGCGGGAGAGCGAAACGTTACACAATGGGCGAAGCAAGAAGCGTGTTGGATTCAGTACAAAGAAACCTGCTCACAAGAATTAAAAAACTTGATTTAGTCTTATCACCCTAATCCTTTGACAGAGATTCAGGGTGTTTTTTCATTTAAGGATAGTGTTTTATAAATATGTGAATATGATTAACTGAGTGTCAAAAGCCATGCATAAATTCATGTTCCTAAATGAAAATTAAACTTCATTACATACTAGTCTTTTAGATTCACTCGCTGATCTTTGCAGACATTTTAGAGAGTCATAGTGAGACATTATTAGACATGGATTGGAACACTGTAGGTTTGTTATACTTTATAGCTTATAAACAATTTGTCTTTTGCAAACTCTGAAATCTCCCTTGAGAACCCAACAATAAACCATTTGTTATAAATATAATTATGATATAATTGAAAAGTTAATTAAAAAACAAATTTACGAACGTATGTTCTTTTTTAAAATATAATATGAAAGATTACTTCTTAATGAAGTGAGGTTTTATAATGAAAAAATTTAAAGTAATGGATCTTTTTGCAGGGGCAGGCGGTCTCAGCAACGGCTTTGAACAGACAGGCAGGTTCGAAGTGAAAGTTGCTGTCGAAATTAATGAGAACGCACGTAAAACCTTCAAAATAAACCACCATAATGACGTCATTTTACATGAGGATATTACAAAGCTTCAATATACAGACGAAAATGGAGAAAAGATTGGTGAATTCTGTGATATAGATGTTGTAATCGGGGGACCACCATGTCAAGGATTTTCCAATGCGAATCGGCAGCAGAATACCTTAATTTCTTCGAATAATAATCTTGTTAAGGAGTATTTGAGGGCGATTGAAGAAATTCGTCCTTTAGCTTTTGTGATGGAAAACGTGAAAAGCATGGAGTCAGAAAAGCATAAGTTTTTTTTGAGTGAAGGGGACGAAGTTGAGCTTGTTAAGCTGGAAATCGAGCCTGTAGAAGAACATATTAAGATCGGAAGAAGTACACTTTACTCTGTTAACTTAAGAAATTTTCTTATGGATGCCTACAAACAGCGGAAAGATCTAACACCTTTTATGATAAGTAACGAACTCTTTTCTAAATTAAATACACTTTTAAAACATGCTAAAAAGAAATCGCCTATGGATTTATTAAACTTTATAGAAAAAGAGGCAAACTATAAATTTTTTATGAAGGTAATAAACAAGCAATGGCATAGTCAGCATTGTGAATATTGGAATAGCCTATACCAATTAGATTGGACTGACTTGGGAGAAAAGCTGAAGAACCTTTTAGACAAAACAACTGGAGATCTCACTTCATATACAGATAGCCTTGAAAACATCCTTGAGGCACAGAAGGTAATACGCAAGATTTCAGAAGTAATTAAAAATAAAGTTTTGTTATTCGATATAGAAGAAAATAATGATGATATTGAGATTATCATTAAATCATTTAATGTGTTTAATTATATTAAAAGAAAGTTTACCAAGTTAGGTTATGCATTAAATGAGGATAAGTATATTTTTAATGCTGCTCATTATGGAGTGGCGCAGGAAAGAAGCAGATTAGTTTTAATGGGCATCAAAGAAACTTCTTTAAAAAAGGAAGCAGTTAAAACGCCTGAGCCACTATTTCATAATAGGAAAGAGTATAACAAAATCTATGATGCAATAGGCGATTTAGAAAACATATCACCCGGTGTAAATGTAAAAGATGATGAACTTGATAAGACTTCCCATCAACCGCTACTCAATAGTCCTCTTAATGATTATCTTAATAATATAGATAAGGTATATAACCATGTTAGAACTGAATCTGGTGAAGTAGCTCTAAAAAGATTTAAGGCTCTAAAAGAAGGCCAGAATTTTCATAATTTGGATGAATCTTTAAAAACAACCTACACAGATCATAGCAGAACACAAAATACGATTTATAGAAGACTTGCATATAATGAGCCTTCAGATACTGTACTTAATGCTAGAAAATCAATGTGGGTTCATCCAGTTATAGACAGAGCTATCAGTATTAGAGAAGCAGCTAGGTTACAATCATTCCAGGATTCATATAAATTCTGTGGGTCAAAAGACTCGCAGTATCAACAAATAGGGAATGCGGTACCCCCATTGCTTGCTAGGGCTGTTGCAGAGGGAATTTTGCAATCTTTAGGTGAAGAGGTTGAGGAGAATATTAGAGAAATACTTTTGCCTAAACAAGTTGTTGAAAATTGTGTATATTCTGGAATGAAAGTTCGCGGGTAAAGGTCTGATATAGACTTTTTCCTTTAAACTTTTTATATACTCCCATTACATAACTTATAAATTTTTAAAGTAAGGCATAATTAAAATTAAAAATTTCTCTCTTGAATTAAGTTAGGATAAAAAATCCTAAAGAGAAATCATAAGGTAGGAAACACACCATGCACACAATCAAAAAAATAGGCCAAACCTTCTCCTACATCACACCAGTATCACGAACCGACCGCCCCATCCTAGGCATGGTCGCAGGCAATAACAAAACATTAATGATCGATGCAGGCAACTCAGAAGATCATGCGAAATATTTCATCCAAAAAACTTTAAAACAAGAGAAAGCCTCGCCAGATCTCGTGGTCCTCACGCATTGGCATTGGGATCATATTTTTGGTCTGCCTGCGCTGCCTGATACGGTTTCAATTGCTTCTGCAAAGACCAGAAAGGAAATGGAGAAACTTCTTCCGTTTTCTTGGTCAGATGAAGCGATTGATGAGCGGGTGAGGGAAGGAACGGAGATTGAGTTCTGCGCGAAGGCCATCAAGGAAGAATATCATAATCATCGAGATATTCAGGTCGTTTTACCGGATGTCACGTTTGACCGTCGGATGGAGATTGATCTTGGCGGGGTTACTTGTGTCGTGCAACATGTTGGAGGCGATCACGCTGCTGATTCAGTGATCGTGTATGTGAAAGAAGAGAAAATCCTTTTTCTTGGTGATTGCATTTATCCGAAAATGTATGCTGAAAAAGTACATTATACAGTGAAAGAAATCTTACGTCTTTTAGATGAGTTAGATGCTTTTGAAGCTGATACGTATATTCCTTCACACCAAAGACCGTGGTCAAAAGAAGAGTTTCGTCAGGAAACAGACAAGCTTCGGATGATTGCGAAATACACTGATCTTTATGGTGGAGATCGACAGAGAATCGTGAATGAATATCAAGCACATGTGAACAGGGAACTGAAAGAAGATGAGTTAGAGACGATCGCTTATTTTGTAAATGGTTATTAAATAAATGCGCTAAAAAAGTCTCATTTGAGTTATGCATCTCAAATGAGACTTTTAAATTTCTATGGCAAACCTACAACATCTTCTGCATCACAAACTGTGACAGACATATTCTTAGCATTAATAATAATGACACAATCCCATGTCGGCTTAATTTGCAGTTCATCATTCTCATCAATACGGATAATCCCTTTGAATTCAACAGTTTGTTCTAGAAAAACCATTTTCTTTTCTGTATCATCTTTGACTGCTGTTAAATGTTCAGGGTAGTGAACTTTCCAGTCAAAAAAAGTAGTTTTTTTCATAAATCCTCCTGTTTTCACTCGTATAAATCTCCGAATACTTCTTCTGTTTGCTGGATTGTCAGAGTTTTGTTGGTTGGATCGATTGTAATGACACAATCCCAAGTCGGTTTGATTTGTAGCTCGTTGTTTTCATCTATCCAGATCACACCGTTTAATTCAATGGATGGTTCTAAAATGACCAATTTCTTTTCATTATGATCTGTAATCGCAGTTAAATCATGTTGTAAATTAATTGTCCAGTCAAAAAAAGTGACTTTTTTCATGAGTTCCCCTCTCAATTTTGTTTATATTTCCATTATAACTTGCATGAGTTCTGACATGTTATTTGATCATTCTATTTTTTGGTATAATTAGATGTAAATAAAGAATAGATAAAAGCCTGATAAATGTTTGAAATTAATCGGAGGTACATATGAAACAGCTTTACATGAAGCAGAAAGTATTTAGTCTGAGCGGCAGGTTTACGGTAAAGGATCAGCAGGAGAACGATGTGTATGTAGTCGAGGGCAGCTTTATGAAGGTGCCGAAGACGTTCACCATTCTGAATACAGAACGAGAAGAAATTGCTGTGATTACGAAGAAAATGTTTAGCTTTTTACCGAAGTTTTTAGTAGAAGTTGGTGGTCAAGAAGTATTGACGATCAAAAAAGAGTTTACATTCTTTAAAGCAAAATATTCAATTGATGCCGCGGGTGTAGAAGTACAAGGTAACTGGTGGGATATGAATTTCCAAGTGCTGCAAAGCGGCGAAGTGATCGGCCAGGTGAAGAAGGAATGGTTTACATGGGGAGATAGTTATAAGGTCGATATTTTGAAAGAAGAAATGGAGCCTGTGATGATTGCGCTCGTTGTTGCGATTGATTGTGTGAAGGCTGATGAAGCGGCGTCTAGGTCTTCGTCGTCGACAACGATGAATTAGAAGAGAATATGGAAAAAAATAAAATCCTCGATAAGCTTATAAAGCCAATCGAGGATTTTATTTTTACGAGTCAAAATTAATAAACCTTATGATTCATATATAATGAATTTTTTAGGTCATTCTCTATTATTTAACTTTAGTGTTATAATAATCAAATAAATTGATTAAGGAGTTTGAAAAATGAAGAAAAAGACGTTATTCATTATCGGTAGTAGTGCAGTTCTTTTACTTATTATGATCTTTTTGGTGGCTGGACGTTCAACAAATCCAGCAGATTTGGCAAAAGAATTTAAGGAAAAAGTAGAAAATGGAGATGCAAATGGCTTAGTTAAATTAGTAAAGCTTCAGAAAAAAGAGATGTCATGGGATAAAAAGGATGCCGAGAGCATTATTAACTATCTAAAAGATGAAAATAAAGAATTTGAAAACCAAGTAGAGTTATTAGAGTATCAAGCAAAGTATTATCATTCAGACGGTGAAGATAGTACATTTCTGAGAGTCTATTTGGAAAAGCCTTCTTGTCTATGGGGCCATTTTTTATAGATAAAGAGAAGGGTCTATTTGGGCGAGAGAAATATACTCTTAAAGCAAGAGCCTATAAGGTAGAAGTCGAAGCTACGAAAGGCGCAGAGCTCTCTTTTAATGGCAAGAAAATCAATTTAGAAGACAATCATTCTAAACTTCTAGGCTATTATGGACCAGGTGTGTATGAAGTAAAAGGAGAAAAGAAGTTTAACTATACAACAGTAAAGGATGAAGAGGAATTCACACTTTTTGATGCGAATTCTTTTGAAAAAAAAGTGAGCCTTACTTTTTCAGGTGATAATGTAGGTGTTTCTTCATCTATACCTAATACTGAAATAATAGTAAATGGTAAAGGAACAGGAGAGAAAATAGAGAAAGGTACTACATTTGGTCCTGTGAAAGATGGTATTACACTACAAGGTAGGGCTGAATTTCCTTGGGGAGAGGGCAAGAGTAAAGAATACGAAGTAAAAGTTGAGGAAGATACTGACTCATCTTCTTTTTTTGGTGGATCAAAGGAGCAGTATGATTTAACACCCAATCCAATTATTGATAAAACGTTTAAAGAAAATATAAAACAAGAGATAAATGATTTCGCAAAACAGAGGGTTGAGGCTAAAAATTCGAAGGATGCAAATAAGTTAAAAAACGTGTCTGATAATCTTAAAAAAGAATATATAAAAGTAATTGCTGATTATGATGCAAATAATTATTATGAAGGAAAGGCACTGGGTACGAGAATTGATTTTTCAAATGCCACCTATGAATTAGGAAGTGGCGGTTCCCATTTGGTACATATTCCAGTAGAGTTTCATGTTAAAGAAAGAGAAGTTTTTGAATACGTTGACAGTGAAAGCGAAGAGGGATTTTCGGAAGTTGAACTTACTTTGGAATATATGGAAGATAAAAAAACATGGTTAATAAGTAGTGTTGAAGATGATTATTCAACTAATGATGAATATATGACTAGCACAGAAGTAGAAAAAACAACTTTTTAGTATGGATAGTTGTAATATATACAGAGAGTCATTCTGTGGTTATTTAACGGAAGAAGAGTGCTTCAAAGCACTCTTCTTCCGTTCTTTTAGAACAAATCATAATTGTTCTTACAAAAATTAATTAAGCCTAAATAAATACAAAAGAGGTGACCAAACTGATCACATTCCAATACAAAGTATTTCTAACAGTCGTCGAATGCGGCAGTTTTACAAAAGCCGGGGAGAAGCTTGGACTAACGCAGTCTGGAGTCAGTCATAATATTGCGAAGCTTGAGTCGGAATTAGGGGTTGTGCTGCTTCGGCGGAATCGAAACGGGCTGTCGCTAACAGACGCAGGTGAGCGGGTGATGCCGCATATTCGGCAAATCGTTCATCATGCGTCATTGCTTGAGCAGGAGGCGGCGTTGATTCAAGGGATGGAAGTGGGGATTATCAAGATCGGGACGTTCTCCAGTTTTTCTTCAAAAATGCTTCCACAGCTGATTCACCGCTTTACAAAAAGGTATCCCAATATCCAAGTAGAGTTATATGAAGGTGGTTATGAGGAGATTGAGGAATGGATTGCGTCTGGCACGGTTGATGTCGGTTTTTTAACGCAGCCATCAAGAGAATTTGAAACTGTTCCACTTTTCCAAGATGAATTGGTGGTGCTCATGCAAGAGGATCATCGCTTCAATACGAAGAAAGTGATAGAAGTTGACTCGTTACATGATGAATCATTCATTATGCCAAAAGCGGGCTGTGATCTGCTCATTAAGAAATTATTAAAAGAAAGAGGCGTGAAGCCTCAAGTTTTGCTTGAAATTGGAGACAACAATGCGCTCATTTCTATGGTTCAAGAAGGGCTCGGAGTGACCATCATTCCGACATTAATTTTGCCGCCGCAGATGTCTCATACGAAAGTCATTCCACTTGAGACAAACGTATATCGTGAGATCAATTTGGCGTTCAAATCATTCAAAGCAGCATCCCCATCGGCTAAAAGATGGATCGAAGCGGTCAAAGATCAATTTAAGTAAAATCAGCTTGAACGAGATGTCTCCCATTCAAGCTGATGGTTTATAAGGTCAACACGCCGCGAATAGTGATAACCGCCGCGCCTGCCACTTTGATCACAGGCTTTGATTCATTCGGAATGACCGTGATACGAAGTATGCCAGGTCTGCCGATGGCATCCCCTTGGGCAATGTTCAGATGAGTGATTTCTTGCTGAGAAATGATACCCTCTAAATAAAGATAGCCAGCCAATGCTCCGTTTGCTGCCCCCGTTACCGGATCTTCGGGTATCCCAATTCCAGGTGCAAAATCTCTCGTGTAAAGATCACATTCTTTTGTGGTATGAAATGTATAAAGGTGAGTCGTCGTAATATTTTGTTCTTTATTCATTTTCCCTAAAGCCGCTAAGTTCGGTGCTGCTTGATCGATGTCTTTCTGGGTCTTCATCGGAACGAGAAGATGCCAGTTTCCGGTATTTGCTAATTTGATAGGATAAGATGGATCAATGCGATCACTGCTGATACCAAGCATGTCACTAAGCTCTTCTAAATCGATCATAAAATCTCGCGTTTTCGGTGTCACCTGCGTCATTTCCACATCGATGACTTTGTCATTTTCTTCGTGCCATACAACAGGAACATTGCCAATCTTCGTTTCTAACACGACCCCTGTTTTCTCTTTTGCCAGCCCAAACTCCGTCGCCAAAAGCCAAGTCAATCCAACAGTCGCATGCCCGCAGAAATTGACCTCTTCCGTCGGTGTGAAGTATTTGACTCGATAATCAGCTTCTTTATCATGTGCAGGCAGCAAGAAGACAGATTCCGGTAAATTCAACTCCCTGGCGATATTCTGCATCTCATCCTCCGTTAAAAGATCACCATCCAACACGACCCCAGCAGCATTTCCTCCAAATTTCTCAGTTGTAAATGCATCGACATGGTACACTCTAATGTCTCTCATATAATGAATCCTCCTATACATTCTTGTTACGTTTATCATAAGTTTGATCAATGCATTCGTAAAATGAATCTTTTTGATACTTTAAATCGGAGGTGTTCATGTAAGGGGATGAGTTTTCTCAGAATACAGGTTTGAGTAAAATATAATGAAAGAAAAAATAAAGCGAGGGATGCATGATAGCTATAGGTGGATACATCAATATTGGAATCGTTTTTTATGAGGCCATTCATTTACCAAATACTTTTCGCCAATTGTCTGATTATCTAGCTCAAAAAGAAATGTCTATTACCAAAGTAAAGTTTAGTCAGGACCCTGATGGCGAAATGTGGATTGAACACAGTATAAAAGAGAGTATCATTAAAGACGATGACTTTTCAGGGTATTATATGGAGTTTGAATTATCGGGATCGAAGCTAAATGATATGACGATCAACATACAAAAAGAAGCAGGTTACGTAGGGTTCGTTATCTCTTTAAAGTGGACAGATGTTGTTTCTCATAATGTCATTCGTCTTCAACAGGGGATCATACGCTGTCTTGTGGATCTTTATCATACGCTGACGTTTGAATATGCTTTCATTGGACATGAAATTGAAGTAGAGATTCATCCAGATGAGTTCGAAAAGTGCCTGCAAGAACAGCATGCTTTTCCAGTTGCTCTAATTGGCAAAGGAGGTCACATAGACATTTATTATGGTGATGTGGCGATTGACGGCCTTTCTTCTCAAGAAAGAAGGAGGGAATGTTTAAAGGTTGAAAGGTAAATCGTAAAAAAGCCTCCTGAATGTCTCAGGAGGCTTTTTCCATCCATCACCCATAATAATTATTCGCCTGAATAAAAAATTGGGATTGCATGTAGTTATATGTGATTTTCGAGAAATCGAAAGGCTGGCCGTTTGTGAGATGAAAGACGGTTTCGACTCGGAGAGCGGGATCGTCTTGTTTAAGGCCGAGGTGTTTTGCTTCGGTTTCATTCAGTTTGCCTACTTGCAAGTACATATCGGAAAAGCCGACTTTGAGCCCAAGGCCTTCACTGATAAATTTAAAAACAGAATCAGCGGCAATTTCTGTGTTGAGATAGGGAATGATGGTTTTTCGGTAATAGGATTCTTCTAGACATAAGGTTTGTCCATTGATGTAACGGATGCGTTTGAGGTAAAAAACATCCTCATCTTGTTCAATATTCAAATTAAGCGCTGCTTCTTCGGGCGGTTTGATGGTGTCTAGCATTAAAACCTCTGAAGTCAGTTGAAATTCCTCTAAATCTTTTTTAAATCCTTGGTTGGATAAAAGGCTGATGTAGCCCTTGCGCCTGTGTCGTCGAACAAAGATGCCGCTGCCCCTCACTTGATAGATAATTCCTTTTCTTTCGAGTAAGTCTAATGATTTGATAATGGTGCTTTTGCTCACTGCAAATTGGCTCATGAGGGTTTCGAGTACAGGGAGTTTGTCCCCTTGCTGCAGCTCATGGGTGACAATATATTTTTCAATATCGCTCGCAATTTGTTGATACTTTAACATAGCCATTCCTCTTTGTTTTCACGATTTATTGTCTTTGATTATAGCACATACCGATTTTTCTTTGATATGTTAAATGAAATTATATACGTATTGATAAATTGTACCGGTATAATTATAATGTACATATACTAGTAGTGATAAAGGGAGGGTTATATGTCAAAAGTGAGGGATTATCAAAAGCTTGCAGAAGACATCTTAGAGGCAGTTGGCGGAGAAGAAAATGTGGTGAGTGCCGCAAGATGCGCCACGCGTCTGCGTTTGGTACTGAAACGTTCGAATCCAAAGGCCAAGGAAGCAGTCAATGCGATGCCTGGCGTCATTACCGTGGTGGAAAACGGCGGTCAATTTCAGGTCGTCATCGGCCAGCATGTTGGTGAGGTATACGAGCATTTTTCAAGCCTTGTTCAGCTTCAAACGTCGGATGATGACCAGCCTAATGAAAACAAAGGAACGATACTGAACCGTGTCATTGCGACCATGTCCGCTGTATTTGCACCTTTTGTGTATATTTTGGCCGCAGCTGGTATTTTGCAAGGTGCACTTATCCTCATTAATTTGTTATTTCCAAGCTTTTCGAAAACGGGAACGTATGAAGTCTTTAGCTTTATTTCCTGGGCGCCGTTTACGTTCTTACCAATCTTTATTGCCATCACAGCAGCCAAGCATTTTAAAACAAATATGTATATCGCCGTAGCGTGTACAGCAGCGCTTGTTAGTCCGGCTTGGACAGAAATTGCTGGACGTGTAGCTTCAGGTGAAGGCGTTACCTTTTTAGGGATTGCGTTATCTGAAACTGTTTATACGTCATCCGTTTTGCCTCCGCTGTTCTTAGTGTGGATTCTTTCATATGTAGAGAGATTTTTAAACAAACGGATTCACGAGGTTGTCAAACCGTTATTTGTGCCATTTCTCTGTATGGTCGTCATGGTTCCGTTAACCATTCTATTAATTGGACCTCTTTCAACAGCAGGTGCAAATGGGATTGCAAACGGATACAATATCTTGGCGGAAAATGTACCGGCTTTAGCAGGCGCCATTATCGGTGGGTTCTGGCAAGTGCTTGTCATTTTCGGCGTTCACTGGGGCATCACGCCAATGGTGCTCGCCAACTTTGAACAGTATGGACGGGACTCCTTCCAGGCATATCAAACCATCGCTGTTATCGCTCAGGTCGGCGCAGTGTTAGGGGTTATTTTAAAAGCAAGAAACCGCGAAACTCGGAAAGTCGGAGTGTCAGCTGGAATTACGGGACTCTTCGGAATCACCGAGCCAGCGATTTACGGTGTTACCTTACGTTTTAAAAAGCCATTTATTTTCGGATGTATTTCTGGAGCAGCCGGTGCCATTGTTGCCAGCTTCTTTACGCCTTATTACTTTGCGTATGCAGGCTTGCCTGGTCCGCTGACAATTGTGAACGGAATTAGTGCAGATTATCCAACATCGATCATCGGTATCTTAATTGGTGTCGCAATTGCGCTGATTTTACCAGTTGTGCTCATTCAAATGTTTGGTTATGGGGAAGATACAGTAGAACAGACGGCAAGTACAACACCTGTCAAAGATGAAGAAAATAAGAATGCTTCGATGAACAATGAAGAAACAATCACTGCACCACTTGCTGGAAAAGTACTCGCATTATCTGAAGTACCAGATGCCGTATTTAGCTCTGGGGCGATGGGCAGAGGGTTTGCGATTGAACCGAAAGATAATAAGCTGTATGCACCGTTTGACGGCAGCGTCGTCATGCTTGCACCAACAAAGCATGCCATTGGACTTCGTTCAGAATTTGGTGTGGAGTTACTTGTTCATGTAGGAATTGATACGGTTTCTCTAGATGGCTCAGCGTTTACACTCAAGATCAAAGAAGGTGACAAGGTGAAGAAGGGTGACTTGTTGATGACATTTGATCAAGAAGCCATTGAAAGCAAAGGATTAAAAACAGTCACACCGGTCATCATCACCAATACACAAGCGTACGAAGATGTGATCGTAGAACAACTATCGACATGTCAGCCAACGGACGTCATGATCACAATTGTGAAATAGGAGGAATATATAATGACATTACCAAAAGATTTTCTATGGGGCGGAGCATTAGCTGCACATCAATTCGAAGGTGGATGGAATGAAGCAGGAAAAGGCCCAAGTGTTGTGGATGTAATGACAGCTGGTGCCCACGGAGTACCGAGACAAATGACGGAGACGATAGAAGACAGCAAATTTTATCCGAACCATGAAGCAATCGATTTCTACCATCGTTACAAGGAAGATATCGCGATGTTTGCCGAAATGGGGTTAAAATGCCTTCGTACATCCATCGGCTGGAGCCGAATTTTCCCAAAGGGAGATGAAGCAGAACCGAATGAAGCTGGTTTACAATTCTATGATGATGTATTTGATGAACTGCTCAAGCATGGCATCGAGCCTGTGATTACACTGTCTCACTTTGAGATGCCGCTTCATTTGGCAAGAGAATACGGCGGATTCCGAAGCCGAAAAGTCGCTGAATACTTCGCGAAATTCGCTGAAGTGTGCTTCAATCGTTACAAGGACAAAGTCACATACTGGATGACATTTAATGAAATCAATAACAAAATGGATGTCAACAACCCGCTGTTCCTATGGACAAACTCAGGGGTATCAGTCAAAGAAGGCGAAAATGCCAAAGAAATCATGTATCAAGCAGGACATCATGAATTACTAGCAAGTGCATGGGCAGTAGCAAAAGGAAAAGAAATCAATCCTGCTTTTCAAATTGGTGCAATGGTATCTCACGTACCAATCTATCCGTATTCCTCAAATCCAGAGGATGTCATGCTTGCTGAAGAATATATGAGACAACGCTATTTCTTCCCAGATGTACAAGTTCGGGGCTACTATCCGAGCTATGCACTGAAAGAATTCGAACGCGAGGGCTATCATATTCCGTTTGAAGAAGGCGATGAAGAAAGCTTAAGAAAAGGCAAAGTAGATTATCTTGGCTTTAGCTACTACATGTCGACAACAGTTAAAAGTGATGCAGTGTCTGATAACGACGGAGACATTGTCAACGGAGCCCTTCCGCATGGTGTAGACAATCCTTATATCAAATCAAGTGACTGGGGCTGGTCCATTGACCCGACTGGCTTAAGATATACGTTGAATCGTTTTTACGATCGTTATCAAATCCCGCTCTTCATCGTTGAAAATGGGTTTGGTGCTATAGATCAAGTGGAGGAAGACGGTTCCATTCATGACCCAGAACGAATTCAATATCTCGCTTCTCATATCGAAGCACTGAAAAAAGCCATCGAATACGACGGTGTTGACCTTATTGGCTACACACCTTGGGGGATCATTGACATCGTGTCATTCACAACAGGCGAAATGAAAAAACGCTACGGCATGATCTACGTTGACCGCGACAACGAAGGCAATGGCTCAATGAAGAGACTCAAAAAAGATTCGTTTTCTTGGTACCAAAACGTCATTGCCACGAATGGTGAAGAAGTGTAATAAAGGAAAAAATAGAAACCCGGATGAGCGTGGTATATGCTTGTTCGGGTTTTTCATCGTTTAAGTTTTATTAGTGCCTGAATACAAAGAAAAAAGAGAGAATAGCGACAAAATAGTTCGTTGGATTGTGAAAGACTTTCATGTTCAAGGATATTTGAAGAAGAATCCAAAGGGCCGAATATCACCATAACAGCAGGAATGATTCTTTTATACACATTGATTCTCCTTTCGAGAATGGTTTGTTTTTAGTTAGCATTTTCTCATATCGCTGCAGATGTTGAAAAGAAGTAAAGATATGAATAGGTTCTATTACATGTTTTGGTATAATTGATTATCTAATGAAGGATGTATCTGATAAATACAAGATGGAAAGGGAATATTAAGGTCACCAAAATGAATAATAACCCAAAAACAAAAATCGAAACCTTAAAAAGAAAAAGCAGAAGAAAGCATTTAATAAACGAGTTAAGCTATATGACACTTCCAGAAAATGCATTTTTAGATATCGAAGAAAATCAATTGTTTTGTTAAAAGGTTTTTACTTTCCTTCAATCAAGAGAAGAGAAAGTTCAAATACATGGAAACCACTACCGAGAGCATATTGAGAAGTCTGAACAAATGTTAAAGGAAATGGTTAAAAAGGTAAAAATAACACCTACACAAGGCAGATTACTATTTTTTCGAGATCATGAAATTGAAGCCCTTTTAGTGAATGTGGGTGAAGTGTTTAGTCATTTAAATCAGCTTCTTGAGCAGACCAAATTTTCAACTGGATATGGTGATTTTCTTTTAGTCGCAGAGGATTTTCGTTTTGGTTTATGCATAGAGCGAACGGAATATTATTATGAGCTAAGTATTTGGGGGTTATAATAATTAACGATGAATAGAGTTGACACATCTTTTAGGGAGTGGAATTAGCCACTCTTTTTTTCTAACGATGGAGTCATACGCTTGATCGATGATTTTCTCTCAAATTTAAGCAATTCACTATCATTACCTTTCACATTCATATAAAATAAGAGCAGTGAAAAATTGAAGAAATGCTTGATACATGAAGGGCATGTAAGCGGTGAGCTGCATGACATGATGAGATGTATGAACGTGAAGGCTGCAAAGCTGTTCTTTCTCACATATGAGATCTTATAAGCGATCACTTCATTGCGATGGTGTTGAGGGGTGTGTCAGGATGAGGAATCCGTATGTGAGAACGGCTTCTAGTCTATATATTAATTACTTTTTATTAGGTATGGTCAATATAATTTTGGCTTCCAATATGCCATTTTTAATCAAACAGTTAGATACCAATAGTGCAGGAATTAGTTATATGATTTCGGCGCTTGGCATTGGCAGGGTGCTTACGTATGGTCTATCGGGCGTGCTGTCAGATCGTTTTGGGCGTAAGCCGGTCATTTTGGTTTCGGGTGTGCTGATGGCAGTGTTCCTGATCGGAATTCCGTTGTCTCCAAATTATCAAATCGCGTTTGCGTTTGCGATTTTGGCAGGGGTCGCAAATTCGGCAATGGATGCAGGAACGTATCCTGCATTAATGGAGGCTTTTCCGCAAAACTCGGGATCTGCGAATGTGATGGTGAAGGCCTTTATCTCGATTGGGGCAACCATTTTGCCACTGGCGATTTTCTTTTTAGCAGAGCATGATTTGTTTTATGGAATGGCATTTTTTGTTCCTGCTCTGATCTATCTTGTGAATGTCTTGATGCTGTGGAGCTTGCCATTTCCGAATCATCGCAAGGTGGAGCAAGTCCAGGTAACGGAGCATGACGGACTTCCGCGCTTCTCGACAGAGCCTACATTTTGGAGAGAAGGGATCGCACTCATTGTGATCAGCTTTACGTCAAATGGGCTATATGCGTTGCCGCAAATTTGGCTTCCGACGTATGGTGAGGCGATATTGGGGATGACATCGGGCAGTGCTGTGAAACTGCTCAGTTACTATAGCATGGGCGGGCTGCTGTCTGTCGTGATGCTTGCATTTCTGTTGCGCCGTTTTGTCCGTCCGGTCACTGTGCTGCTGATCTATCCAATCATTACGCTTGTTTCCATTTGTGTGCTCTTGGTCGTGAAGTCCCCAGTCATAGGAACCGTCAATGCTTTTGTATTGGGATTTTCAACAGCAGGAGTCTTTCAGCTGACGTTAACTGTGATGGCTGAATTCTTCTGGAAAAACAAAGGGACGATGACAGGAATTATTTCCACAGCGGGCGGTGTGTCGGCTATCGTCATCCCAGTCGTAACAGGCTTAATTCAGAGTCACTCGTCCATTTTACAAATCTTTATGTTCGATGCAGTGGTGGCTGTTGCGGCCATTATCGGCGCACTGTATATCCTGTATCGATACCGCCAAATCATGGTACATGATTAAAAAAAAGACGACCTCCGCCGGAAGTCGTCTTTCTTTTGTTTAGAAACGGTCATTTTCAAAAAGAATCTGTTTCACTTGATCAACTGGCATATCTTCACCAGTAAAGAGTTTGTAAGCAAGTGCACCTTGCCATAGCATCATGCCAAGACCGTTAATGGTTTTGGCGCCAGCTTCCTGTGCTTGAGCAAGAAGCTTTGTTTTTTGCGGGTTGTACACGACATCTGTTACGATCAAATCTTCACGCAGTACATCAAGTGTATCATCGATAATGCTGAGCTGATCTAGTGGTTTCATGCCAAGGCTTGTCCCATTTGCTAGGATCGCACTTTCTGCTACTTCACGGCGGAAAGCGTCTTTGTCTTCAAGTGGGAAAATGTTCGCTTTGACACCAAATGATTTCATTTCTTCGTTGATGTACGTCACATTTTCTTCAGCTTGAACAAAATATTGATCATTACGAGCAAAAATACTAATTTCACGAATGCCAGATTGTGCAAGCTGAATCGCAATCGGAGTCGCAGCGCCGCCAGAGCCAACGAGAGTGACCTTCTTACCGGCTAATTCAACGCCATGTTCAATCAAGTTTCTCACATACCCAAGACCGTCTGTGTTGTAACCGATGAGCTTACCATCCTTGTTCACAACGGTGTTGCTTGCACGTGTGTATCTTGCAGAATCGTCTAGTTCATCTAAGTAATCCAATACTTTCATTTTGTTCGGCATAGAAACGTTAAACCCAGCTGCACCCATTGCTTTCATACCATTTACGGCTGCTTTTAGTTCTTCATTCCCTACTTCAAATGCGAGGTAAGCATAGTTGATCCCTGTTAGTGTATAGCCAAGGTTATGCATTCGTGGTGAAAGGCTGTGTCCGATTGGTGTAGCAAGAAGACCAACTAATTTTGTTTTCCCATCAATATTTCGTTCATGTATGTTTGTCATGATTGACATCTCCTTTAATTATCTAAATAATTTTTTCATGCGTCCAAGAACAAAGACCGCTAGCAATACGCTCATAACCGCAATGATCATATCGAAAAATAACGTCATTTTAATATCGTACGTGCTGACCAACCCACTTGTAATGAGCGGCACGAGAATAAACGCGGAGCTTGCCGCAATGTTGACGTAGGATGAAGCCGTTGCTTTGTTTGTCGGGAATAGTTTCATCATGATACTCATCGCCAGCTGGAAGATTCCCGCTGTAAATAGCCCTAAGAAAAAGGTGCTGACAATCACAATGCTGTATGTTTCGATTTGGAATAATGAAAGCATCGCAAGGAATGCTCCAATTGGATAAATAATTGCCACCATAATAGGTGAAATGAATTTATCTAAGACGATCGACAGCAAGAGAACAGACACCAGTGCACCGATACTAAAATAAGATAGAAGCTGTGTGGCTTGTTCTGTGCCAAGTCCGATTAATTTTAACCCGAGCTGCGGAAGCCATGTCTGCCATACGACAAACAATGCAGTCGACGTGAACCCCATGAGTACAACAGCTAAGCCTTCACCAAGCATTTTAGGTTCTTCCTTCATTTGTTCCTGTACTGGAAGGTCATCTTGTGAAGAGACTTGCTTATGGTTCGGGAACGGCATAAAGATTAAGTAAATCCCAACAAGTAAATAAAGAAGCCCTAGTCCAAAGAACGCCCAGCCCCAGAAGATGTCATGTGCAATAAGGAATGCCAGGATAAATGGAAGAACAGTCGCTCCAATTGAAACGGACGCCTTCACTAAAACAGAAGCTGAACTTGCCTTTTTAGGAAACGATTCTGTCAAAGCAGGATATGTTCCCGAATCAAGTAATGAGTTTGCAATCCCAGCAGAAATCGCAAAGATAAATGCCAATGTATAACTCGTTGTCGTTGGAATACCGATTAAGAATAATAAGTAAAGAAAGTTTCCTGTAATAATGACAGGCTTACGTCCCCAGCGGTCGGCTAACCGGCCTGAGAAAAAGAGAGCAACCAGTTTACCAATTCCGATCGCCGATACAAGCAAGCTGATTTTCGGAATATCCACATGGTAGCGTTCAGATAAGCTGTCCATGTTGGAAGCTACAATAATATTGATCATGCCGAGCATGAAGTAGTTTAAATACATGCCAACAGACGATTTAATATAAGGATTTTTCATGTTCCCACTCCTATATTTGAAACCCCTTTAGGGTCAAATTCTTTGTACACCCTTTGTTATTTCCTTAAAAGTAAATAATATGATGCCCATCACAACACCCCTTGTGTAATTGATGAAAAAAATAATGAATATTCATCTGTTCTTCAATTAAGTACATCGTTCTACTGAAATATAAAAAATAATAACAGTCTTAATAAGAAAGTGGATCTTCATGATTTGATCAGAATCAGAAATGATCAATTTAACTGTTGTTGAATGAAAAATAACGAGCTGACGAGATAGGTATAACGATATACTAAAAGAAGCAACGAGATAAATATACTCCTGTGTTTTAAATGTGTCAAGTTTATGACTTTGTGATTTAAAAAAAGAAAAATGAAACAAAGAAATAGTTGACTTGATCAATAAAAAAAGAGAATTGCTGTACGCAATTCTCCCTTTTCATGATGATGAAGAGGTTTCTCTAATATGAAGTTGAGGCTTTAAGATCAATCGTTGCAGCTCTTCATCCTGTTCGTTCATTTTATGATATAAAAGGTTCGCTGCTTTGACCCCGATGGATCGGGGGAAGGAGGAAACTGTGGTGAGCGGCGGATGGTACATCTCCGCTTCAGGAACATTATCGAATCCAACCACATCGATATCTTCACCAGGCTTAATGTCCCGTGCTGACAGTTCTTGAATGACCCCAAATGCGACTAGATCACTAAAACAAAAAATAGCAGTAGGAGGCTCAGGCTGATCAATCACTTGGGCAAGTGCTTCTTTCCCGCCTTCACGAGTAGGTACCATATCGATAATAAGAGATTCATCAATTGTCAGGTTTGCCTCATCATGGGCTCTTTTGAAACCTTTCATGCGTTCAATCCAAGTCGATGAGGACTTGATGCCGCCTAAAAAGGCAATACGTCGATGTCCTTTTTGAAGAAGGTGATGTACCGCCATCCAAGTGCCTTGTTCATAATCAGCGCCGACATAGTCACAATGCACATCCGCTAATTCACGGTTTGCAAGTACTTTTGGGGTGCGAATTTGATTTAACTGTTTGACCGTCCGAGTAGAGCTTTTCGAAGCTAGGTTTAAAATAATCCCACCAACTCGGTGCTCTACCATTGTGGAAATGAGCCGTTCCTGCTTATCGACACTGTCAAAGGTTGTACCAAGTAAAACGGTATAGCCTAGTGATTCAAGTGTGGTTTGCACGCCGATTAAAAACTCAGAAATAAAGGTGTTAGAAATATCCGTGACAATCACACCAACGATATTTGAGCTTTTTGACCGCATGTTGGCAGCAACGCGGTCGTATACGTATCCTAAGTCCTCCATGGATTGCAGTACTTTTTTTCGAGTGGCTTCAGAGATTCTAGGATTATTTCGAACAACAAGTGATGCCGTTGAAGTCGAAACACCGGCATGCTTGGCGACTTCCTGTAATGTGACACGCTGTTTGTTCATTTTTTTCATTTGTTTTCACCAACTTCCATGGATTGTCTAACTTTGTTCTTGATAAGAGGGATTTCTCCATCAAATGGGCCGAACATCTTTTGATTTATTATACATGAATCAAGGGGGATTGATGAAGTGAAGTTATATGACTGCCACCGTCAATCATAAAAGATTTCCATTGACAGCTTTCTTCTAGAGGCGTAAAATATGAAATTATTCAGAAATAGCAACATTTTAATTCAATAACGAAGGCTATGATTGCTGTGGGTCACACTATGGCAGGAGCAGCTTCTGGAGAGACCGCATGTATGTGCGGCGCCGAAGGGTTCACAATCTCAGGCAAAAGGACAGAAGAGTACGAAATATTGTATTTGTAATGCATGGATGACGCCGTGTATTGCTTTTCTCTATTTTGCTATTCTTTTATGACCGTGAGATTGGAGCGCATCCAATCTCTTTTTTTATGGACTTTTTGAGGGTTCATTATTTCAGTATAAGATCGTGTCGTAGGAGGGCGTTAGCATTGGAACAACAAGAATTGAAACGAGATTTATCAAACCGCCATGTTCAGTTGATTGCAATTGGCGGAACCATTGGAACTGGGCTGTTTTTAGGCTCTGGAAAGGCCATTCAATTGGCAGGTCCATCGATCATTTTTGCTTATTTAATTGTCGGAATGGCGATCTTTTTTGTCATGAGGGCACTTGGTGAATTGCTCTTATCGAAGACAGGCTATCAGTCATTAACCGATATTGCAGAGGATTACCTTGGTCCGTGGGCATCCTTTGTGACAGGGTGGACGTATTGGTTTTGCTGGATTATGACCGCGATGGCGGATGTTATTGCTGTCGGAGTGTATGTGCAGTATTGGTTTGATATCCCGCAATGGATTCCTGCTATCATTTGTTTGTTGATTTTACTAGGGTTTAATTTATTAACGGTGAAGCTTTTCGGAGAAATGGAATTCTGGTTTGCACTTATTAAAGTGATTACGATTCTATTATTGATCGGCGTTGGAATTGTCCTTTTAATCATTGGTTTTCAAACAGATACTGGACCGGTGACGGTAACGAATCTTTGGTCACACGGCGGACTATTCCCGCATGGTGTCACAGGCTTCTTACTGTCATTCCAAATGGTCATCTTTGCGTATGTGGGAGTGGAACTGGTCGGTGTGTCCGCAGCAGAAACAGCCAATCCACAAAAAAACATCCCGTCTGCGATTAATAAAATTCCATTAAGAATTCTATTTTTCTATGTGGGCGCCATTTTTGTCTTACTATGTATCAACCCATGGACTGAGCTCAGTGCATCAGAAAGTCCTTTTGTGAAAACCTTTGGGCTGATTGGAATTCCAGTAGCAGCGGGACTCATTAATTTTGTTGTCTTGACGTCTGCGGCTTCTGCTTGTAATAGCGGTATGTTCTCGACGAGCCGAATTTTGTATAATCTCAGTCATCAAAAACAGGGCCCATCTTCCTTTGGCCGCCTGAACAAGCACGCTGTTCCAAGTAATGCACTATTCGTTTCAACGATTGTAGTTTCGGTCGGTGCTCTTTTAAGCAAGCTGATTCCAGAGCAAGCCTTTGGTATTGTCACAACCATCAGTGCCATTTGTTTCATTTGGGTATGGAGTATTATTTTAATTTGCCATTTGAAATATAAGAAGACACGTCCTGAACTGCATAAGGAGTCTACCTTTAAAGCGCCGTTCACACCTTTTGTGAACATTTGTGTTCTTGTCCTTTTTGCTGCCATTTTAGTGATCATGCTGTTTGCGGATGCAACACGTCCGGCGCTCTTGTTAACACCGGTTTGGTTTGGTTTCTTATTATTGATTTATGCACGAAAGAAACGCCGTGCGTCATAATGGACGGAAAAGCACAGCCTTTGCATTGGGCTGCGCTTTTGTTCATTTAACGATTTCTAATCCTGAACATATAATTTGCATTCAAAATGATTAAAACAAGTCCAATCACGATGATTGAGAAGAGTTGAGAGTGATTGGCTCCAAGGGAATACACAATCAGAATAAACATGGCACTGGTCAATAAGATGTTCATCATTTGATACGTGTGAAACAGTCCGCCAAGCATCACATGCTTTTCACCTTCGTCAGAAATAGCGAGCAGCTTTTTACTATAATCTTTGTCAGACGGGCTTGGGAGATTGCGATTAGGGTAGACAAGTTGTAGAACGGATATCGCTACATAAGAACTGATAATGGTGACGATAAATAAAGCAACATTGACGAGAATCAGCCAAATAGGCTGTTCGGTAACGATAGCCATACCGGTGGCAATTATGGACAAAATGGTACTCACCGTATTGGATAAAGTCGAATCAGTAAAGGTGCGATACTGTTTTGCTTCGAGTTCATCCTCTTCATCTCCAGATACCGAAAGTGATACTCTTTTCTTCATACGTGAAATCCCTGAAAAACAATAAACAATCAATACAATCGTCAAGCCGCTGATGACAAGAGTCGCTTCAAATGCAACATCAAGAAGGGTCATCTCAAATTCAGCTGCAAGCAGACAGTAAGCGCCGAGAAAGCCAAGGAGAGCACCTAAAAGCATTTTGTATATAGTTTTCATGATAGTTCATCCTCCTCGAATAGAAAAATACGTTCAATGGGTTCCTGAAAAATTCGTGAAAGCTTAACAGCGAGCAAGAGAGACGGCATTAATTCATCGCGTTCCATTAAGCTGATGGTCTGACGAGAAACTTTTGCACGCTTGGCAAGCTCAGTTTGGTTCAAACCATCACGCGCACGAAGCTCTTTTAATCGATTTTTCATTCTGTCACCTCAATTTTGATCTGATTCTTTCTTTGATTGTAAAGCATATTATTCAATTTGACAAATAAAGTTGTCAAATTGATAAAAATAATTGTCAGAAAGATCATCTTTCTTCAAAAGATGAACCATGATACGCTAAAAGAAAGAGAAACAGAAAATAGGTGATGCCCGTGTTCATTGACCAATTAAAAAATGACTTACATCAATCTCAACCGTTATTTATTGGAGAAGAAACAGCGTTCAAAGCTGCAGTCCTTGTCCCTTTGGTGCAAGTAAACGGAGAATGGCATATTTTATTTGAGGTGCGATCGCTCATCATGAGAAAACAGCCGGGGGATATTAGCTTCCCTGGTGGCAAACTCGACGGCAGCGAAACAGCACAGGAAGCTGCATTGCGAGAAACACATGAAGAGCTGGGGATTCCGCCAGAATCGGTGGAGATTCTTGGACAGCTCAGCCCTTACATTGCATCTCCATCCTTCGTGGTTTACCCATATGTCGGGATCATTGATGAACAAAAAGTAAAACACTCCTTCAATCAAGAAGAAGTAGAAGAGACCTTTACCGTGCCTCTATCATGGCTAAGTCAATATGAGCCGTACTTACATCATGTATCCGTTCAGCCAACACCTGCTGAGGATTTCCCTTATGAAAAAATCATGAATGGTGAGAAGTACCGCTGGGGGAGTCGTTCGATAGAGGAATGGTTTTATGATTATGAAAACTACACCATTTGGGGATTAACAGCCCGCATATTAAAACATTTTGTGACCGTTGCAAAAAGAAATTCCTAGAGATTCGCTCTCTAGGAATTTGTGGTTTTCAGCCGTTCTTTCGCTGTTTGTTTTCCTTTACCAATTGGAATAGGCGCTCTCGCTTGGCTCAGTCCATAGGAAGGCATATTCACATAGACGGATTCATACGAGCCGGCTTGAATTTGATACGTTTCATGATAAATACCCACTGCGTCATTGTTCTGAGCCCTCTGATGGAAGTTCTTCCACGCAGCCAAATGTTTTTCCATCTTCGCATAAGCCAGAAGGTCATCTGTTGATTTCCAATATTGGATCATCGCTGTCGTACGTAAGCCAAAGTAATTCTCTGTCCCGAGGAAACCAAGCTCATCTTGATGGGTATACAGCTCTCTGATCATGCCAGGCATCGCCATGAACACAGGCATCCATTGATGAACCGCCCAGCGTTTGTTGATCCGCATGCCGATAATAAACACAACAATCGAGTCAGAATTCTCTGTTGTAAACCTGCCAGCACGTATGTCTTTTTTCATTCATTTACCCTTCCTTCTTCATCAAATGGGATGTCTCCACGCACCAATCAATTCCTGCTTGAGCCACTCTTTTTCCGTAATCTAAAGTAAACAGCCAATACTTCGCATCTGCTTCATCTGGATAAAGCTCTTGAATGTTTTCTTCAATCGAAACATAGGTCTCAAAACGGATACGAAGCTGTCTTTCATAATCCTGTAGAAGCACCAGCTTTTTCTCAATCGAAAGATATTGACCGAAGAATAACTTTAATAACACTTCATTTCGTTCTGTTGGTAACTGATCAAGAGGCTTTGCCAGCCACCCTCTTAACGTCTCCAGCCCTTTTTCAGTCAGATGATATTCCCGCTTGTCGGAGCGGCCTGACGAAGAAGCAGGTGAAACCTCAGCAAGCCCTTCCTCGACTATTAACTTTAAAGCTGGATAAATTTGTCCATAACTAATTTTCCAAAAATGATGCAAGCTCTTATCAATTAATTGCTTCACTTCATACCCAGACTTACAATCTGTCGTTAAAATACCTAAAATCGCATACGTCGTATCATTGTATTTTTTCATATCAGCACACCTATCTAAAAGATATATCAATTAGATATATAATAAATTTGAAATGAATAAAAAGCAAGAAAATAATAATTGATAGATTTATATTTTTGAAATACAGGAGATAAATCATAAATATGGTAATATATACTTGATGTGTAACGTGCTTGCGCATCTATTCATAAAAGAATGGAGGGTGTACAAATGAAGTTGAGGAACATAGGAATATTGTTCATGATTGTTACACTATTGATTGGTGTTGGAAGTTTTGGAGGAAACAAAGCATCTGCTAAAAAAGAATCACTGAATCAATCTTATGCATATGCCTATAAAACAAAGGACAATGTCAGTTGGCTAAAGGTGACTGAAAAGAAAGGCAAGGTCACGGGTTACCTAAACGGTAAGGGTGTTAAGGTTGATCCAATTGAACCTTTTATGGTGAAAACAAAATACAAACTAACGGGGAAAACCACCAAAAAAGGATACAAACTTAAGGTCCAACAAAAGAAGAAAACAATCGTATATGACATCTATTTTTCTGGAAAAGATCTCATGGTCAAAAAGCAAGGTGCAAAGAAAAGTAAACGCTATCAAGCTGTTAATGAGAAGAAATTAAAAGAATACAAAAAAGCCATTGATAAGCGCTATGATGAGTACGTGGATACAGCAGAAGACCGATACTATGAGATCATAGGGAAATACACAGATAATTTAAATAAAGCCTACGGCTATCTGTATACAGCAAAAAACAATTCATATCAAATTTTCCTTGATATCGAAGAAGCCGTTTTTGAAGGGGATTTTTCAGGGGCTATTACAATCTCGAAAGCCACAGGGAAGAAAAGTAAGCCATTGAAAAAAGAAAAATATCAAGCAGTTGGAATCACAGGTTTTAAAAACTTTTGGGTATATCCGACACCAAAAATAAAGGGTGGCCTGTCTAAGATGATAGGATCATCTGATATAGAAGCTTCCTATATTGAGTTACCGTTTTGGAAAAATAATGAAAAAATGAAGCTAAAAGCTGTGAATAAGAAACAATATCAAAAGCAAGTAGAAGCATTTAAAAAAGCCGTAAAGAAAAAAGCAAAGAAAAAATAAGATAATAATCAAGTCAGATAGGACATAGAGACTATCTGGCTTTTTCGATTTAAACGGCCTCTAAAGTAAAACGAGACCATTTTGATGACATTAGACTTGTAAAAAAATATTTTTTAAATTCAAAAATATATGTTGACGCTTACATTAACTCGATATATACTAAAAACAAATCCAATATTGATAAATTAGACATGTGACTGGTCATGCAGGCAGGATCTAAAAACGATGAATTTCTTTAATTTGTCGTTTTAGGTCCTTTTTTTGTTGCTGAAATATAGGTCTCATGTATGAGAAAAGGGGGAGGAAAAATGGATTATACACAGGTTGCCAAAGACGTTTTACAGCATGTTGGTGGCAAAGAAAACATTGCGCACCTTGAGCACTGTTCAACAAGACTTCGCTTCACACTAATTGATCAGAAAAAAGCAGATGTACCAGCACTAGAAAAAACACCAGGTGTCATAGCTGTCAGAATGTCAGGACAATGCC
Organism: Bacillus sp. FSL W8-0645; assembly: GCF_038007905.1. Classification (NCBI taxonomy): domain Bacteria; kingdom Bacillati; phylum Bacillota; class Bacilli; order Caryophanales; family Bacillaceae; genus Bacillus; species Bacillus sp. FSL W8-0645. The sequence continues at coordinate 3,741,942 of NZ_JBBOYC010000001.1, read as the reverse complement.
AAGTGGTCATTGGGAATGACGTCATTGAAGTGTATCAAAAGGTAACAAAATTAATGGGCGGCAGCTCGCCTGGACAAGACGTGCCATCCAATCAGCCAAAAGAAAAAAGAAAAATAGGCACAGTTCTGTTAGATTTCATTGTAGGTGTCTTCCAACCGCTTGTTCCAGCTATCGCAGGCGGAGGGATTTTAAAATCATTTCTTCTCCTTTTCTCTCTATTAGGCTGGATGGATGCAAAGGGTCAAACCTATCAAATATTGAACATGGTAGGGGACGCACCGCTTTACTTCCTGCCTTTACTAGTCGCTGTAACGACGGCGAATAAACTAAAGGTGAACCCACTGGTCGCATTATCAGCAGTCGGTGCGCTTCTTCTTCCGAACATGACGGCTATGCTTACTGAAGGTGCGCAATTGCTGTCATTCGATGTGAAAAATATAGCTTATGCGTATCAAGTGTTCCCAGCAATCCTTTCTGTATTGCTTTACGCTCAAATGGAAAAATTCTTCACACGATTTTCACCAAAACCAATTCGGATTTTCTTTGTTCCAATGATGTCATTGGTCATTACTGTACCAGTTACATTACTTCTATTAGGACCGATTGGTTTTACAGCAGGACAAGGTTTTTCATCTATCATTCTCGCAATGTTTAATACAGTAGGCTGGGTAGCTGTCGCGATTTTAGCAGCAGTCCTCCCATTCATGGTCGCATCAGGTATGCACAAAGCAATGGTCCCTTATGCAGTCACAACGATGGGTACCCTTGGGAAAGAAGCACTTTATTTGCCAGCATCACTTGCGCATAATATTGCGGAAAGTGGAGCATGTTTCGCTGTAGCACTACGCACAAAAGACAAGGTACTCAGATCAACAGCCATTTCGGCAGGGATTTCAGCATTTTTTGGTATCACAGAGCCTGCTTTGTATGGTGTGACACTTCAAAATAAGCGAGTTCTTGGAAGTGTCATGATTGGTTCGTTTGTTGGCGGGATCTTCATTGGATTAGTTGGTATACAAGCCTTTGTACTTGTTGGCCCTGGATTAGCAAGTATGTCAATGTTTATATCAGATGAGCTCCCACGAAATCTAATGTTTGCTGTCATTGGAGCAGTCATTTCCTTTATTGTCGCTTTCATTGCTGCTTTTGTGTTAGGTAAGGATAAAACAGTAGAAGAAAAGACAAATGATCAAGCTGCATTTGCTGAACAAATTGGAGCAGGTGAAACATTCAAAAGTCCTGTGATTGGTCAAATGATCTCTCTATCTGAAGTAAAAGATGATATTTTCTCTTCAAAGGTCATGGGAGACGGAATTGCGATTGTCCCTTCAGAAGGAGCGCTTTATGCACCAGTAGATGGTGAAGTGACCATGCTGTTCGAAACAAATCATGCACTTGGTATGAAAACGGACCAAGGCGTTGAAGTATTATTCCATATCGGCATTGATACCGTGCAATTGGAAGGACAGTATTTTCATCCAAAAGTTCAGGCAGGAGAACGTGTTCAAGCAGGAGATTTACTGATTGAATTTGATGTAGAAAAAATCATAGCAGCAGGTTATGATCCAGTTACACTTGCTGTCATCACAAATACAGATCAATATGAAATAAAGGTACAGCCATTACAAGAGGTCAATCGTCAAGATACATTGATGGTGGTCACACAATTAGGAGGCTAAATATATGACAACAATTAAAGGTTTTCCAAAAGGGTTTTTATGGGGTGGCGCCATTGCCGCCAACCAGGCAGAAGGCGCTTGGAATATAGATGGAAAGGGACCATCAGTTGCAGATATTGCAATGTATCGTTCCAATTTAAGTGTAGAAGACTATGAAGGACATCTTGCTGTGACTTCTGAAAATATAGATCGTGCAATAAAAGATCCAGACGATAAAAAGTACCCTAAACGCAGAGGTGTTGATTTCTATCATCACTATAAAGAGGATTTGGCCCTATTTGCTGAAATGGGCTTTAAAACACTTCGCATTTCTATTGCGTGGAGTCGGATCTTCCCTACTGGAGAAGAAGCTGAACCAAATGAAAAAGGGCTGCAATTTTATGATCGTGTATTTGCCGAAATGAAAAAACTCAATATAGAACCGATTGTGACACTCTCTCATTATGAAATGCCTTTAGCCCTTAGTGTGAAATATAACGGCTGGGTGGAAAGAAAAGTGGTCGATCTCTTTGTGAAGTTCGCCAATGTTTGTTTCGAACGTTATCAACATGATGTGAAATATTGGCTGACCTTTAATGAAATTGATAGTATTCACCGCCACTCATTCATTACAGCAGGAATTATTCCTGATCGTTGCCCAGAAGGTAAAGTAGAAGAGACCGTGTATCAAGCACTCCATCATCAATTTGTTGCATCTGCTCTTGTAACAGCTGATTGCCATCGTATTATCCCAGGTAGCCAGGTTGGGTGTATGCTGACAAAATTGACAACGTATCCGCATACGTGTCACCCGAATGATGTGGAACAAGCCTTGAAACAAAACTTAGAAAACTATTTCTATGCAGATGTTCAGGTGTTTGGCGAATATCCGCCACTGATTACACGAATGCTTGAGAGAAAAAATATTCATATTCATATGGAAGCAGAAGATCTCAACATTTTAAAAGAAAACACAGTCGATTTCATCTCTTTTAGCTACTATATGTCTTTAACTGAATCCGCCCAAGAAGGGTTAGAACAGACAGAAGGGAATACGATTCGTGGAGTCAAAAACCCTTATCTGCCTTCAACTGACTGGGGCTGGCAAATTGATCCGGTTGGTCTGAAAATTTCTTTAATCGAACTGTATGATCGCTATCAAAAACCTCTTATCATTGTCGAAAATGGAATGGGTGCAAAGGATGTAGTTGAAAGTGATGGCTCTATCCATGACGACTATCGGATTAACTATTTTAAAGAGCATTTCCGTCAGATGAGAGAAGCGATTGAAGAAGGCGTCGATCTCTTTGGATATACGAGCTGGGGCTCCATTGATATTATTAGTGCAGGTACATCACAAATGTCAAAACGCTATGGCTTCATTCACGTAGATCAAGATGATGATGGGAACGGAACATTAAAACGATCTCGAAAAGACTCTTTTTATTGGTACCAAAAAGTCATTGAGACAAATGGTGAATCGCTTGATTGAACACCACAATCATGAAAACAGGTGATGACGATGTTTAAAATCAAAAAAGTTTTAAACTCGAGTGTGGTCCTGGCTGAAGATCAGAACCAACAGGAGATGGTTTTGTTTGGCCGTGGGATTGGCTATGGACAGAAACCGGGACAAATGATAGAAGAGAAAAATGCGGATCAAGTCTTTATGTCAGTCGATAACATGAGAGCAAAAGAATTTCTTCAATTGTTAGATTCAATGCCTCAAGAGTTTATCGATTTAACTCAGCGCATCGTCCAATATGCAGAAAAACGGTTAAATTCAAATCTAAATTCAGGCGTTTATTTTACCTTAATGGATCATTTGAATTTTGCTGTTGAACGACATAAAAAGAATATTAATATTACGAATCGCGTGTACTGGGAAATCAAAAATTACTATACTGAAGAATTTGAAGTAGGGAAGTACGCTCTTGAGTTAGTAAATGATACATTGGGCATACAATTACCAAAAGAAGAAGCTGCCAATATCGCCTTTCACCTAATCAATGCATTAGGTGAAGAATCCGATTCAAAAGATAGCATGAAATATGCCAAAATGATCGGGAGCATTGTCAATCTTGTGCGCTATACATTGAATATGAAAATGGACCAAGAGAATATTCATTACAGTCGGTTCATTACACATGTGAAGTTCTTTGTAGAGAGGTTTTATGCAAATAAATTACTGTCGGATCAAGAAAATGAGTTGTTTGAACAAATTGCACACTTGTATCCTCAGGCGATGGATGTTGCTTTTAAAATCAAAGATTATATTAAACAGGTGCATAGTATCGTCATACCTAATGATGAGCTTACTTATCTTGCGGTACATATACACCGCCTCATATCTTATCAGCAATTAAAATAATGGTGGAACCACTTGCCTTGCGATCAGGCAAGTGGTTCTTTGCTGTGATCAATTTTTATATTAAGTTCCGATAGGTCGTTCTGTTGTGCCAGGATTCGTCTCATTTAACGAATTGAAAGACACTGTTTGTCCGAAAACAACGATGGTTAAAGCGAGGATCAATAAACTCATTTTTTTCATTAGAATTCCTCCATTCAAATATAGGATGGTTCATGTGATAGGCTTCCTTCAAAAAGAGATAGGCTTGATGAATGGCACCTAAATCTTCAAAGTGTTTTGCAGCTAGTGCACTTAATTCACAGGCACCTTCAGCATCCTTTAATTCTTTTAGAATGCTGATTTCCTCGAAACAGGTTTGAGCTTTTTGAGACATATCCTCAGTAAAATATAGATGGTAAAGCAAATTCATTTTTGCTGTATAGATGGGGCATTTCTCTGATTCGTGTTTTTGGTTGACCAATTCGAAGTAATAGAGAGCTTGTGTTCTTTCATCAATAGAGAGCAGCTCTTTGACTAACATAAACATGGTGTGATGGAAATAGCACGATGAGAGGTAGTGTTCATCACTTAGAGCCTTTTCTAGGGCATCGATACATTTTTTCGATTCTCCAGCTTCGGCATACAGAATACTGATATTATGAAAAAGTTGTGAAGTTAGAAAATGATCATTTAGATTGTTAGCGATGTGTAATGCTTTTTTGTAGTAGTTTTCTGCTCTTGTGAAGTCGCCAATATCCATATAATTAGCAGCGGCGATGACAATGGCTGTCGCTAGTCTTCTTTCATATCCTTCATGACTTTTGAAAATATCTATAGCATTCTGAATATAGTGAAGAGAAATTAGGCTTTGACGAAGTAGCATATATAAGTTTGCGATTTTCGTATGGAATTCAGCTACTTCTATTTCATCCGGAATGTTTTGCAGTTTTTTCTCGGCAATTTTAAACAGTCCAATGGCTGATGCATAGTCTCTGTTATATGAAGCGTAAAGGGCTTTGTATAGGTAAAAATAGTATTCAATTAAGTCGTTTGTTTTAGAGGGGCAATCTAGCTCTGTCTGTTCATTCAGTTTTTTACCTCTTCGTTCATATATCATGAGTTTATACTTGCCTTCTAGCAATGAATAATAAGTCAATACCTCCTGATTCTCTTCCATTTCTTGAAGCAATTGCTTTAATTCTGTGTACATTGCGTTAGCACTTTGTACATCATGTTTGCGAATCGCAATTCGCCAATCATTTAAACGGTTCCCCACCTGTTCAGCAGAAATGATAGCCATGAAATTTCACCTCTTTAAGATCCTTTCACCTGTTTCACTAAAAAACGATATCACAATTTTTGGAAGAATATAATCATTTCTGTGAGGTGATTGCCAAGAGGTAATAAAAAGGACCTATGGTCATGTGATGTACGAAATTGTAATGGTGATTGAATGTTTTTACAAATGATTAAAATCTTTTTTTAATCGTCTAAAAAAGGAATATATACAATGGGTTTTATGATTATGATCAAAAATATCACTGGTATATTACAAATAAAGAGATTTTAGTTAATCGGTGGGTAAGTTGGAAGGTCGATCTATTAAAGAAAATCAGTTATGATGATGCTAGATCAAATTTGGAATAGACACGGATAGAAGCAGACAAAAATTAGTCTGTTGGAAAGGATGTTGATATGAAAAAAAGATTTAAAATCTCAAATTGGCAAATCACAGTGATTATGGCGACGCTGTTACTTGTTTTAGTGACTCTGTATATGTCAAAGAGATACTTTTATAGCAAAGAAATCGAATTGCTGACAGAATCTTGTCAACAAGTAGGCGGCAAAATCATACTAGAGACTAATAGTTTGTCTATGGATTATTCATTTGAGTGCCAGGAAAAGTAAAACAGGCAGAAAGGCTGCCTGTTTTATTCCAACTTAAAACCCTAAATCTTGAAGCCATTGATTTAATCTGGTCTCCCGTTTCTCGGCAGTTGACTCATCATCATATCTCCCTAAATGTAAGCTAGTCGTTATTTCTCCGTCATTCATAAACATGATTCTTTCAGAACGAAGAGCAACCTTTGGGTCATGTGTGACAAGCAGTAGTGTCGCTCCTTCAGAATGGATTTTCGAAAATATATTCATCACTTCCTTCGTTGCATTGGAGTTAAGAGCACCTGTTGGTTCATCAGCGAAAAGAATGTCTGGTTCATTCATAAGCGCTCGACAGATAGAGACTCTTTGAAGCTGACCTCCTGATACTTCTGACAAATATCTATCTGCTAAATGATCAATATCAAGTTTCGCCATTAAATATCTAGCTCGCTCATTCACTTCTTTTCTTGGCTTTTTCTTTGTTAAGTAAGCTGCAACAATGATGTTATCAAATAGATTAAGATTTTTTAGTAAGTGGCTGTGTTGAAAGACAAATCCCATATCTGTTAAACGCAGAGCAGTTAACTGTTTATCTGTCATTTCTGATAATAAACTGCCTTTATATTTGATCTCTCCTGTTGAGGCTGATTCTATCCCGCTAAGCTGATAAAGCAAGGAGGTTTTCCCGCATCCGGAAGGTCCCATAATGGTCACAAATTCCCCATGATTTATCGATAAATGGATATCTTTAAGAATGATTTGTTTCTGTCCTTTTAAAGAATCAATTTGCAAAGACAATCGCTTTGTTTCAATCAAGTGTTCCATGTGAAACATCTCCTTATGAAAGTGTATGACGTGTAGTTTGACTAGTAAATAACGTCTTCAATAACGAAGCAGTTAAAGCTAAGCTGACAATCAATAGTGTGATTGGGTACACAACTGACACCCATTGTGGTGCCAGCCACTGGAGGCTTGATGCCCCTAAGGATGCTCCACCTACACTCATTAAAGCTGGTCCAATCGTGTGGACAGCGATCGTTCCAATAAATGTGCCCAAAAAAATAACGACGATAAAACTTGTGATATATTGTACTGTTACATCTTTTTTAGAAAATCCAATCGTTCGTAATAAATGGTTTCGGCTTGAATCTTTTGCTTTTAACATGTGCAGAAACATGAATAACATCAAACTGGCGGTTCCAAAAGCAGCTAATGTAGACAAAAATGCAACGACTTTTACTAAAGATGCTGTGCTGCCGATTGTTTGATGAACGTATTCTTTCATATCTGTCACTTTTGCAGGAGATATCTCTTTTTCAAAGACTGTCTTTTTCTCCGCAATTTCTACTCCTTGGTTTAGTTGGATTTGAATGGTTTTCCAAAGAGCTGTTTGAGGAAATGGCTGTGATATTGCTTTTGCTGTTTTCCCGCCGTTTGTGACATCCTGATAAATGCCAGTCACAATTTTTTGAATTTCCTGCCCGTTTGTTACGAGAGTAATTTTTTCTCCAACCTTTTTCTGGAGTGAATCTGAGCTGAGCACTGATAAGGCAATTTCTTTCTTCTTTAAAGGCTGTCTCCCTTGTAAATAGGTGAGAGGAAATGCTGAGAGATTACCTGCTTCTAAATAGAGTGTTTCTAATGAATTCTCCTTTGATTTTGCCTGAAGAGAAGTTGTTTCATATATGGCTGATGCTTGAATATCTCGATCTTCACGGATCATTGATTCTATTTTATTAGTATTTTCCTTTAGATGATTTCCTTGTCGTATATCAATTCGAAGGTCACTTTGACCAGAGCCAAGATATGTGATGAAATCCGGCGATTGTAAGGTGTACCATAGCTGAATAGGCAGCAACATCAAAAATGTACAAAGGACCATAATACAAGTAATCGTTGTGTACAACTTCTTTCGTGATAACAGATCTTTTAAACCAAGCCAAATATTGACTGATATGAACCTGTTTTTCTTGAGATGCAAGGGTATTTGTTTTTTATCATTCGTTGAAATGACGCTGCCTTGAAGTGCTTGAGCAGCTGATACTCGACCAAACTTTCTTAGGACAGTATAGCTGAAAGAAATGATGATCATTGCCATCACAACAGAAACACAAAGCGGGATGAACCAAGAAGTGAAAGAAGGCTGATTCCCCATGTATCGCTGAATATTGGCTGTAAACATATCACCAAATATAAACGTTAACCCATATCCTGCTATACACCCTATACCAGCAAGCAAGGCATACTTTCCAACGTATAATTGCTTGATTCTTGATAAAGGAATCCCAAGCACCTTCAATATTCCAATTTCACGTTCGTCCTCTTCTATAGAAGCCGTCATAGCAAGGTGGAGAGAGAGAAGGGCTATACCGATGAGCAGCATGCAAGCAAGCAGCAGAATGGCGATCACCATTCCATCTGTCAATGCGTTCAGCATACGCAGCAAAGGTAATGTGACAGCAGGACCTTGTTGTGGAAGCTGTGATGACTGGTAGATTGCTTGAAAGGCATCTGCCTGCGCGGCATCATGCAATAAAAATTCAATTAAATATTCCTTTTTATGAAACACTTGATTCATTGCGTCCCAATCCTTGTGATGAAGAAGGAATCTTTTCGAACTAACAAGACTGGGGTTCATTTGTGCATCTCGCAAGAATGCTTTGATGCGGAAAGAGAATTGATTAGACCCTTTTCCAATCAGTAACGTTTCTCCTATTTTGGGATGATATCTTTGCTGAAAATAGATAGGGACAGCTACTTCACCTTTACTGACAGTGAGCTTTTCATTTTGTTCATTTAAAAGAAAATCAAAATAACGATTTTGTTTTACAAATAAATGATCCATCACACCTGCTTTGGCGGGTTCGTTTCCGAACTTGATATTTGCATGTTCAATTGGAATCATTGGGACGATTTGATGTGCTTTTACCATGGACTGCTTGCTTGAAAATGCCTCAATATCTTTTTCCTTTAGGCTGCCGTCATGCATTTGGACAAAGTCTGGTGCCTTGGCTGAATGGAGCAGATTAGAAATGGAACCATTCAGTTGTACTGTCATTTGAGCGGCGCTTGTTGCTAGAAATGATGTCATCATAATGCATATGGTTAAACCGGTGGAAATGAGACGGTGGCGGGTTAAGTCCTTCTTTATAAACGTCAGTCTCATGAGGTTGATTCTCCTTCATGTTGAAGCATATTTTTTGTTAAGTAGGCAAGGGCAAACATGAAAGTACTGACTATTAATACTGTCACATACATGTTTGCTGAAAACGTATTGAACAAGAACCCATACATCATTTGACCAAGCGGGGCAGCACATTGAGAAACCATTGTCAGATTTGCCATCACTTTTCCTAATTGACTATTTGGCGTTTTCTTTTGAACATGTGAAATCACAATGATTGAGATCATTGTAAGAAGCATAGCAATCGGAAGACATCCTGCTAGAAAGAGAAAATAAGCTGGATAAGTGCCAAATTGAAGAGCTGTGTTGGATGTAGAGAATGCGACAGGTAGCAAGATGATCGCGATGACGATCAGCCAGCGATATAAAGTAGGGATGCGCCAATGCTTTGCTACAAGTCCAACTAGCAGAGCTCCTGCGATGACAGCGAACTCAATCAAGCCCATGCCTACACCATACATGATGTCACTACTTTTCATTGTGACCCTTAAAATGATTGGACCACCTACGATAAAAAATGGCGTGAGGATGAAATTTAACATTGCAGCAAGCAACATGGCTCTTTTTAAAAATGGCTGACTGCCAATATAGGAAAATCCCTGTTTCATATCTTTTACGAGCACTTTGCCCATAGTTTCTGTAAGCGGGCTAGGTGAGAAGGATATGTTTAATCGTAAAAGCATGCATGCTGATAGAAAAAACACGATGGCACTGGCACCTATAATGGATTGACTTCCAATCAGTCCGTACAGAACCCCGCCGATAATAGGAGCGAGAACACCTGAAAGTGCCTGCACGCCATTGACGATCCCGTTTGCTTGTTCTAATTGTTCCTGTTTTACTAACTGTGGAATGCTGGACATCACAGCGGGAGCATAGAACGTACTCATCACACCAAGAAGCACCATGACCGCTCCGATCATAAAGAGTGAATCATTGCCTGAGAATAACCAAAAATAAAAAGCCAGAATCATGATGCCGGTGAGAACATCAAATAAAATCATTAAGTTCCTTCTGTTAAACCGGTCAGCGATTGCGCCTGCTAAGGGGGAAAGAAGGAGCGGTACATTGGATAAAGCGAATAGTAAGGCATATAAGTCAACACGCTGAGTCATATCCAGCACGTGTAAAGATAGAACAAACCGAATTAAGGAAGACCCAAAAACAGAAATAATCTGTCCGAGCACGAGGTAAATAAAGTGGGATGAACCTCTTTTGGATAATAAAGACATGGTATCACTCTCCTTTTAGACCGACCGTCAGTCTATAATGTATGCAGGATTGGTATTGAAGTGACCAATCACTGATTATGTTCATCAAGTTCTCCAGTTAAACGTTTCAGAAGAAAGGAGAAGCTCCCCTTTTCTGCATGTAATGAGGATTCGAGGATATCGATAAAAGCTAGCGCGCGCTGCATACTCTCTTCGGCTGTCCATTGAAAAAGGCCCTCATCAAATATGACCTGTGCAGAAGCAAGAAGGAATTCCACCGTTTCTTGCGGGTACTTTGTTTTGAATGTCCCTTCTCCCACCCCTTGCTGAATGACATCAGCTAAAACGGGTGATAGTTCTTTAATCGCTTTGATTAAGCTTTTTTGGTGCATCTCCGCATTAGAAGGCTGATGAAATTGTTCAATCATGTCCTGTTTATTGCTTCCTTGCTGAGGCGATTGCGCCATGATGATGCGAAATAGTTTGTCGACGACTGGAAGGTCTGGCTCAGCCGCGATACGTTTTGCCACGATGATATCTGCTTTGATGATCCTGTCAATAATGGCATCCATCACTTCTTCTTTGGATGAAAAGTAATAATAAAAAGTGCCTTTTGCAATGCCAACAGCTTTCAGAATGTCGATAATCGTTGTTTGCTGATAGCCTTTGGTAGAAAAAAGCTCTTCGGCTGCGTTTAAGATGTCATTTTTACGTTCTTCAGGATGTTTAACGGTTCTCATAAAGCCATCCTTTCTTTTGACTAGACTGTCGGTCGGTCTCTTGATTTGATTAAACACTTTTCAATGTACCTTTGTCAATGCCCCAGTTTTAAACACTTTGCATTTATTGTGCAATGACACTATGATACATTGAATGAAAATACCTTCAGGAGAGATGCCTTATGCAATTTTTAACCACTGAATTGGCACAAGAAATGGTTGAACGTACGATGCGTATTTTAGATAAAAATATCAATGTGATGAATGCGGATGGTGTCATCATTGGTTCTGGTGAACGAAACAGGATTGGTCAGAAACATGATGGTGCACGACTTGTGCTAACAAGCGGGAACAGTATGGAAATTGACCACGAGGCGTCCTTGCACTTAGAAGGAGTGAGACCAGGAATCAATTTGCCCATTTGCTTTCGTGAACAAGTAGTTGGTGTGATTGGCATTACTGGTGAGCCAGAGGATATTCGGCATCATGCCGAGCTGGTGAAAATGGCAGCTGAGCTGGTGTTAGAGCAGTCTTTTCTGCTTGAACGAGTTCAGTGGCGGCAGCGAATAGAGAGTGAAATTGTCAATCAGTTAATTTCTGATTCGGACGTTGGTGATCATCAGCTAAAGAACCGAGCGGAATGGCTGGGAATGGATTTAGATAAGCGTCGAATGGCCATCGTTTTTCAGCCAGTTCCATCCTCAGAAGACGCTGTGCATAAAATGATTCATGCGATTCAATACGATAAGAATGCGGATGATTTGCTTGGCATGACCTTTCGTCATGAATTGGTTCTTTTAAGGCAGCCGATTTCTGATCATTTTTTAAAGCATGCGGTTGGGCAGCTGCAAAGAACAATGGAAAAAGCAGTAGGAGGCCAGGTGCTGGTGGGGATAGGGACTGTCGCCGCCGACATAAGCCAGTTGTCATTGTCTTTTGAGCACGCAAGAGATTCCTTGAGGTTGGGGAAGGCTCTTGATCCGAAGGAAAGTATTTATTTTTTTGAATCTTATCAGCTGGAAAGGCTATTGATTACTGCAGGAGCTGTTGAAGAAAACAGTAGTTGGGTTGACTTTTACAAGCCATTAACACAAGAAGCTGAGCTTGCCCACACATTAAGAATTTACATTAAAGAAGGCGGTGATTTACAAAGAATTGTTGATCGGTTATTTATTCACAGGAATACATTGCGATATCGTTTAGATAAAATACAAGCTTTGACTGGAAAAGATCCCCGTCATGTGAAACAGTTGATGGAGCTTTATATGGCGTTGTGCATATGCACAATTGAATAAAGGAATAAATGAAAAAAGTTCATCTAGATTCACAACCTGATCCCTGTTAGTAAACGCTTACAATTGAAGAAAGACATTTTGGGGGGATCGAGGATGAGTGGAGATGTGACAGTAAGTACACTAGGGGCCGTGACGGCACTTGTGGTTGCAATTGTTCTTATTCTAAAAAAAGTATCACCTGCATATGGCATGCTGGCAGGTGCTTTCATAGGCGGCTTGGTAGGCGGTGTAGATATTGTTCAGACCGTCAACGTCATGATGGAAGGCGCTAAGGATATGATTCCAGCTGTCCTCAGAATTATGGCGGCAGGTGTACTGGCTGGCGTTTTAATTGAGTCGGGTGCAGCTTTATCTATCGCCGAGGCGATCGTGAAGAAGCTTGGAGAGGCGAGGGCGTTATTAGCACTTGCACTGGCAACCATGATTTTAACAACAGTGGGTGTTTTTGTAGATGTAGCCGTTATCACGGTAGCGCCTATCGCACTTGCCATTGCGAAACGGGCAAAGCTGTCAAAAACGGGGATTTTACTCGCCATGATTGGAGGCGGGAAGGCAGGGAATATCATGTCACCGAATCCAAATGCCATTGCCGCTTCTGATGCTTTTGGTGTACCGCTTACTTCAATGATGGCTGCGGGTGTCATTCCGGCTGTGTTTGGATTGGCTGTTACATATGTGTTAGCTAAAAAGCTTGCAAAAAAAGGGACACCTGTTCTTGAAGAGGAAACCGCGTTAAGCAAAGTTGAAGTGCCAGCTTTTTTTCAAGCACTTGCGGGTCCGCTTGTCACCATTTTATTGTTGGCTTTAAGACCGCTTTTTCAAATCAATATAGACCCAATGATCGCCTTACCGATCGGAGGCATTATAGGCGCTCTTTTCATGAAAAAAGGGAAGTTTCTCAATGATTATGCGATGTCGGGGCTTCATAAAATGTCGGGTGTAGCAATTATGTTATTAGGGACAGGCACACTAGCAGGAATTGTATCGAATTCTTCCTTAAAAGATGTGTTTATCCAAGCGCTCGATGCTTCGGGATTACCTCCGTATTTACTTGCACCAGCTTCAGGGATATTTATGTCAGCCGCCACTGCTTCGACAACAGCAGGAACAGCGGTAGCGAGTGGTGTATTTAGCGGTACACTCATTGGGCTTGGTGTATCGGCTCTTTCAGGAGCAGCCATGATTCATGCTGGTGCAACTGTGCTTGATCATATGCCGCACGGGAGCTTTTTCCATGCAACAGCAGGAAGTGTTCAAATGGACATCAAAGAGCGGTTGAAACTCATGCCTTTTGAATCGTTAATTGGTTTGACATTAACCGTCGTATCGACCATTATTTTCGGCGTTTTCCAGTTGTTTGGCTGATGACATTTGATAAGAAACGAGGGGCTTTAGGATGAAAATTGTGATTGCACCAGATTCATTTAAAGAAAGTTTATCTGCATATGAGACAGCATGTGCCATCGAACGAGGATTTCATGCGATTTTGCCAGACGCTGAATATATTAAACTTCCCATGGCAGATGGAGGAGAGGGAACTGTTCAATCACTCGTTGATGCGACGGGCGGGTACATGATCAATCAAGTAGTCACAGGCCCGCTTGGTGAACCCGTCGATGCCTTTTTTGGCATGTTAGGAGACGGTGAGACGGCCGTTATAGAGATGGCCGCAGCCTCTGGGTTACACCTTGTTCCGCAAGAAAAACGCAATCCGTTACTCACGACATCCAGAGGAACCGGGGAATTAATGCTTGCGGCACTGGATCAAGGAGCGAAGCATGTCATCATTGGGCTTGGCGGAAGTGCAACAAATGATGGTGGGGTTGGGATGATGCAAGGATTAGGTGCGGCTTTTCTTGATCAAGCAGGACAGGAGCTGTCGCCAGGCGGTGGAACCCTTCATCAATTAGCTTCTATTGATCTATCTGGACTTGACCCAAGACTGCAATCCGTTCGGCTGGAGGCAGCCTGTGATGTGGATAATCCTTTAACGGGTGAGAGAGGAGCGTCTGCTATATTTGGTCCTCAAAAAGGTGCAAATGAAGAAATGGTTCAAGTGTTAGACAAGAATTTAGCTCATTTTGCTCACATAGCAGAAAAGCAGTTCAATGTTTCCTTTGAAGGTGCAGCGGGGGCAGGAGCGGCAGGAGGACTTGGTGCGAGTTTATTAGGCTTTTTACACGCCGATTTGCAGCGAGGAATTGATATTGTGCTGAAAGCTGTTCAGTTTGATGATGTCATCAAGGAGGCAGACCTAGTCATTACTGGGGAAGGCCGAATTGACCAGCAGACCATTTATGGAAAAACCCCAATCGGTGTAGCCAAAGCAGCAAAGCAGTATCATCTGCCTGTGATTGCTATCGCGGGCTCCCTCTCAAAAGACAGTGCTGTCGTACATGAGCATGGCATTGATGCACTTTTTAGTATCGTTCCAGGTGTAACTTCTCTTTCTGAGGCAATGAGAGATGGGGCTATTCATGTAGAGAGAACCGCTCGAAATATTGCGGCTGCTATATCAATTGGAAGAAATAAGTAAACGATGAAAAATGTTTCCTTTTCTATCACATTCTTTCTATAGAAATGTGGTAAAATTGTATGAAATGAAATAGAAAGTTGGAGGAAACACAAATGTCTAATCTACCAAATTGTCCTTCATGCAGTTCAACGTATACTTATGAGGATGGCAGTCTGCTCATTTGTCCTGAATGTGCGCATGAATGGTCACTTGAACAAGAACAAGCCGCAGAGGAGCAGCTTGTTGTCAAAGATGCGAATGGAAATCTATTAAGTGATGGGGATACGGTCTCTGTCATTAAAGATTTAAAAGTAAAAGGTTCTTCTTCCGTCTTAAAAATAGGGACGAAGGTCAAAGGCATTCGTTTAGTGGAAGGCGATCATAACATTGATTGTAAAATTCCTAGCTTTGGTGCAATGAAGTTAAAATCAGAGTTTGTGAAAAAGGTATAATAATGAAAGGAGGCTGTCAGTAAGAGGCCTCTTTTTCATTTCTTTATTTATAGGTGAAAGGAATAATCTTAAACAAAATTCCATACATATATACCTGTTGAAAAAAGGTTCATTTTTAAAAAATCAAGCCTCTTTTCACATAAAAAATTGTTGTTTTCTTAACCCTACCTTAAAAAAGGCAGATGATTCGCTAAATTTTGGCTCATCCCCTTCACAACTTTTGGGCATTGCTGTACCATATGGAAGTGTTCTTCTATTTTTAACGGATCATGGTGTTTATCAGGAAATAGATGATAGATGATACTTAGACAAAGAAGGAGAGGTAACGTGACGAACGTTTTAGAACTGCATAATGTATCTAGGCATATTCACGGGAAAAAGATCGTTCAAGACTTGAGCTTTTCTGTCCAAGCGGGCGAAGTCTTTGGCTTCTTAGGACCAAATGGCGCAGGGAAAACAACAACCATTCGTATGATGGTCGGTCTTTCTCCTATTACATCTGGCGACATTCTGATTAATGGTCATAGTATTCAATCCTCATATCAGCATGCTATCCAAGATGTTGGTGCCATTATTGAAAACCCAGAAATGTATAATCACTTAACAGCAAGACAAAATCTTGTTCACTTTGCCAGAATGAATGGGAAAGTGGATGAAGGGCGAATTGATGAGCTGCTAGAGTTGGTCAGCTTACAGCACGTGAAACATAAGCGTGTTCGAACGTTTTCATTAGGAATGAAGCAGCGTTTAGGTATTGCGCAAGCACTTATACATAGACCGAAACTGCTGATATTAGATGAGCCGACCAATGGACTTGATCCAGAGGGAATTCGCATGATACGAGATTACTTGAGAAGGCTTGCAAAGGAAGAAGGGCTAGCTGTCATTGTTTCAAGTCACCTCATGTCAGAAATGGAATTGATGTGTGATCGTTTTGCGATTATCCAAAAAGGCAAGCTGATTGCGATTGAGGATCAGCGTGCAGAGACGAATCAAGACGAATTGGTCAATTATCGAATGAAGGTCGCATCTGGTGAGCTGGAAGAAGCGCAGAAGCTCATTGGTATATTTGAGGAAGGCACGACTGTAAGAGAAGAGGAGCAGTATTTATTCTTCTCCTTGGCAGAAGAGAAAATGCCGGAATTGATTCGTCATTTGAGCGGCGCGTCCATTCATTTGTACGAAATCAAAATAGAAAAACAAACCTTAGAAGATAAGTTCTTAAGCTTAACAGGTAAAAAGGAGGCAGACGTATGATTCGCCTCATTCAAAACGAGTGGATGAAGATCAGTTATCGTGTTGGAACTTGGATTATGGTTGGACTTCTTGTTTTAGGTATGATTGCCACGCTGATCTTTGCACTTAAAACAAATGACGAAGATCAAGCATCAGGTGATTGGAAGACTGAGCTGCAATCGATCAATAAAGCAAAGAAGCAAGAACTGAAAGAGGATAATTTAGGATTTTATAAGAGATCCCTTGAAAAGGATATAGCGATTAATGAGTATCGAATCAAGCATGATTTGCCTCCTGCGGATCAATTCGGTAAAAATGCATGGGCTTATGTGAAGATCAATGCTGATTTGCTGCAGCTGGTCGGTGTGTTTGTGATTATCATTGCAGCCACCATTGTCTCGGCTGAATATAAGCATGGTACAATTAAACTATTGTTAATTCGTCCACCATCAAGAATGAAGATTCTCTTATCTAAATACTTTACTGTTCAACTTTATTCTCTATTTCTTATCGCGGTTTTATTTATCCTATCATTTATCTTAGGTGCGATATTCTTTGGACTAAATCATGACTATGTGCATTTGGCTTATCAAAATGGTGAAGTCATTGAGCGATCTCAGTTTGCAAATATGGTCTCTTATTATTTGGCACATTGTGCTATGTTTGTTGTATTAGGGACACTTTCTTTTGCCATCTCAACGGTATTTAGAAGTGAGGCCATTTCTATCGCGATCAGTGTGTTAGCGTATATTGTTGGAGCATCCATCACAAGCATTTTGATGTTCTTCTTTGATTGGGCGAAATACTTATTGTTTGCCAATGATCCTGCACAATATTTTGCAGACACACCTACTTTTATCGAAGACATATCTCTAGGATTCTCATTAACAGTCCTAGTTATCTATTGGGCTATCTTCTTGGCGATTGCTTTAATTGTCTTTCAAAAGCGAGAAGTAAAAACAGGCTAATTTAAATTTTTAGGAGGTTTACACATGATTAGACGTAAAGGTGAAAAAATTATGGGGATTATTAGTATTGTCCTCAATGTCATTGGTGTTGGAATTGGAGCATTATTCCTCTCCATAGGTCCACAAGTTTATGATCAAATCAATGAAGTGTTACAAGAGGAAGGAGAACCATTGCCAATTGAAACGCTTCAGGCTTCGGTTCATGCATTTGGTACTCAGTACATGGTTGTTTCCGCAATTGCGGCTGTGCTATCGATTGTCGGTGTGGTTCTTTTGAAAACAGACCGCCGTGCCGTGATTTCAGGTATTCTTTTCTTGGTTTCTGCTGTGACTCTTTTGATTGGAACAGTTGGCCTTGCATTTGCTCCAATGATTCTATTGTTTATCATTGGATTGATGTCTCTTATTAGAAAGCCGAAAACAGAAGACATTCACACAAATGAATATCCTTCATAATACAAAGAAAAAGACATGCGTCGCTGTGCGCATGTCTTTTTTATTTAAATAATGCCTATCAGTTTGGCAACGATCAATAAAACAATACTGAATCCCCACATCCAGAAGAAAGAGTAGCGAATATGTTTTCCCATATCGACTCCTGCAAGACCGATCGCAAGCCAAACGGCTGGAGCGAGTGGACTGACAAAGGTTCCGATGATGTTTCCGATCATCATGGCATACGCCGCGGAAGTGCCTGTCACGCCAACCTCAGATGTGATTGATTCGACAATTGGCAGAAGTGCATAATAATAAGCGTCTGTACTTGTCAGCATATCCAGTGGTACCCCAAACATCCCGACAATGATATGTAAAAATGGAAGCAGGAAAGCAGGTAGAATCTGAATGCTGTCCACAGCAATAGCTTTTAGCATTCCCGTTCCTTCGAGAATTCCTAGAAACGAACCTGCGGAGAAAATAACAGCGGCCATCATGAGTGCACTAGGTGCATGCGCCTTGATTCTCTCCATTTGTACATCCACTTTCGGATAGTTAATTAATAGTGCGAGAGAAAGACCAATCATAAACATATAACTAGCCGGAATCACGTTGAGCACAAGAAGGACAACAACGGCTATAAACAGAATGAAATTCACCCAAATCAAGTGATAACGTTTTAAAGCGGCATCACCTGTCTCGCTAATGGATTGAATAGCCTGGTCCCAATCTGCCCCTTCTAATTGAACAGCAGCGATTTCATTTGCGGCGATTTTGACCCGAATGCGTTTTTCTTCTCTTTTTCCTAAAATAAATGCCATTCCTAATACGAGAACGACCCCAATGAGCTGGATAGGAATAAGCGGCACCCAGAGTTCAGATGGATCCATATTCAAGACGCTTGCTGCCCGTCCAGTCGGACCAGCCCAAGGAATCATATTGGTTAATCCGGCACTCGTCCCAATTAATAACAGCAGCAAGTAAGGACTCATATGTAATTTTTTATAAAGCGGCAGCAGTGCAGGTACAGTTAATAAAAAGGTTGTAGCCCCTGCTCCATCTAAGTGAGCAATGATCCCAATTAAAGCAGTTCCCATTGCAACTGTGACAACATTTCCTTTTGTCAGCTTGATTAATGCTTTAATTACAGGTTCAAAGAACCCTGTATCTTGTAAAATGCCGAAAAATAAAATGGCGAAGATAAACATGGTCGCCACCGGCAATACTTTGATAATTCCTTCTTCAAAAAAGGTTTGAATGTCATTTATCCCAAATCCCGCAATCAGTGCTCCTATTAAAGGCACCATGACCATAGCGACAATTGGACTTGCTTTCCCCCAAATCAGCAATACAACAATCGTTAAAATAATCAACAATCCAACAAGCGTTAACATAAGACCCTCCCCCTACAATAAACCGTTTACATTTGTTAGCTCTTTTTATCACAATGCAGTCCCACAGCTGCATTGAAAAAAAGAGTATCAAAAATATGAGCATTAGGCAACCGCTTTCATACCTATACAATGGTAAAAAAGGATGGTGAATCCATTCGCGGCGCGGTATCAAACATGTCAAAAAATTTAGATAAAATATAACGCTTCAAATACATTTCTACTAATAAATATATTTATATAGGTATTTAAGATCATTAAAAAAGAAGCGTCCAATGAATGAACACTTCTTTTAAATTATTTTTTCAAGATGACGTACTCGTAAGGGTCAAGCTGGAACTTCTCTGGCACCTGCTCATCAGTCAGCATATTTTCATAGCTTTCCGCTGAATCTAGTGATATGTTCTGCTGCTCTTCTGTAAAATTCATCATAAACACATATTCCTGAGTGCCATCTGTTCGTTTTTGTACACTGACTCCCTCTGGAATCACCGCTGATAGGACGGGCTGTATATCCATTTCTGCGATGAGTTCCTCGTAAAACTCATCATAAAAAATCTGCTCATTTTCGGAAGCCATATAGTATGCTTTTCCACCTCCAAAAGGATGGACAGTCAGGGCTGGCTGTCCTTCGTAGCAGCCGTTCTCAAAATGTCCTAACACAGAGGCCGTTTCAGGATGAATGGATTCGCAATATTGCCCGACATGGTAGGTGCGTCCATTTCCTGTGGTCATTAATACATGTTCATCTGGCATCAATGTGTTGATTTCCTCAGCCCAAATGCCAAGTACATGGCGGAGAGGACCGGGGAAACCGCCGAGGAAACAGAGGTCGTTTTCATCGACCATGCCGCTCCAGTATGTTGCCACAAAAATGCCGCCCTCTTTGACAAATGCTTCGATCTTTTCTGCTACGCCTGGTTTGATCATGTAGAGCATTGGACCAACGAGCACACGATAGGATGAGAAATCCTTTTCCATGCCTACAATGTCAACAGGAATGCCTTTTTTCCAAAAGCTTCGATAGTGAGTTTGACAAGCCTCTACATAGCGTTTGTTTGTATTATTTAAGCCTTGTGCATCATCAATGGCCCAGTGGTTTTCCCAATCGTATATGATGGCGACTTCTGGTTGAACGGATGTCCCCGCGATAGGCTGCAGCTGCTCTAGTTGTTTCCCTAGATCAGCCACTTCTTGGAATACACGTGTATGTTCATGTCCTGAATGATCCACAACTGCGCCGTGGAATTTCTCAGAGGCACCTCGACCCTGTCTCCACTGGAAATAAAGCACTGAGTCTGATCCGTGGGCAATCGCCTGCATAGCAGACAGATGAGCCATTCCTTGATGTTTGACTTTATTCACATCATGCCAATTCACGAGGCTAGGCGTGCTTTCCATGACGAGAAACGGCTGTCCGTCCTTTAACGAACGATACAAATCGTGAACGAAGGCAACATTTGACGCTAATTCAGCGGTTGTTTCCCTGCCGCTATGCCATGCTGGATAGCTATCCCATGAAATTACGTCGACCTCTTTTGCAAATTGATGATAATCCAGCCCAAGGAATGGACGCATATGCGGGTAGTCGCCCATAAAGTTGGTGGTCACTGGAATATGAGGTGTCAATTCTCGCAGCGGTTCAATTTCATTTTGATAAAAATTGATCGTTTGCGCTGTGACAAAGCGTTTCCAATCTAGGTTCATCCCGTGAATCATGTGCTCCCCGTGCGGTGCAGGTGACTCGATTTGTGACCAATCACTATACGTGTGGCTCCAAAACCCCGTCCACCATGCTTGATTCAAAGCCTCAAGGTCATGATTGTATTTGTCTTTCAAATAGTTCCGAAATGCTTCCTGGCAGAGATCACAATGACATTCGCCGCCGTACTCATTCGAAATGTGCCACATGATCAGTGCTGGGTGATCCTTGTAGCGTTCAGCGAGCAAACGATTGAGTGTATTCGTTTTTTCTCGATAAACTGGTGAGGTGAAGCAATGATTATGGCGCAGTCCATGTAAATTACGCTGACGGTTCGCTTCGACGCGTAATACCTCAGGATATGTTTGCGAGAGCCATGCAGGCCTTGCCCCGCTTGGCGTTGCAAGAATGGCGTGTGCCCCCTGCGCTGCCAAACGGTCCATGATGTCATCCAGCCATGTAAAATCATACTGACCTTCTTTTGGTTCTAGCTTACTCCATGCGAAAATGTTGATGGAGAATGTTTGACAGTGTGCAAGCTTCATTAATCGAAAATCTTCGTCAATGATCTCCGGCATATGAAGCCATTGATCTGGATTATAATCGCCACCATGCAAAAAGCCTTTCACATTGGGGTGAACGAGTGGGTAACGCTTTCCCATTTTGTCACGTCCTATCCTTTTAATTACGGTGTCATTTGTTTAAATACGTCTAGAGAAGGCAGTGCTTTTCCGTTGAAATCAAACATTGCTTGATTTTCCCAAGCATTTCCGACCGTACCGGTTGTTTGGATATAAGCCAGCCCATATTGACTTGACCACGGTGCGCCTTTCGCTGGGATCCAAAGCGGCTCCCAATAAAAGAAACCTTTCCCGCGATTGTTTTTCACTTGTGAAATTTTTTCTGATAGATCTCGTATAAAAGAAGCCTGGCCTTGAGGTGAAGCTGGGTAGCCGGCAGTATTGACTGAATCTTGGTTAAATGAGTTTTCTAGGTTGTCGCCATTTGCTGTTGTAAAACCGTAGGCGGTTTCTACCACGATGACGTCTTTGTGATAGCGAGCGCTAATGTCATTCATATTGTTAGTAAGACCGCTAAATCCGCCATCCCAATACGGATAATAAGATAGACCGATCGTATCGAATGAGACGCCTCTTTTGGTGATTTCATCAAACCACCAGCGGGATGCACCATTGTCCCCGCCATGGGCAAGGTGAAGCATGATGTTGATATTTGAATCGACAGAGCGGACAGCATTTGTGCCAGCCTTTAGCAAAGCGGCAAGCCGGTCAAATTCACCGCCGCCTTCACCCCAGCTTTTGCCGTTCGGCCACAGCATGCCTGAGTTCAATTCGTTTCCGACCTGTACCATGTTCGGCAAAGCATTTTGTGCTCTCATCGCTTTGAGTACATCCCCTGTGTAAGTGCCAACCGCTTTTACTAAATCGTTTTGTGAAAGAGATGCCCAAGCTTTCGGTTTGAACTGTTTACCAGGATCGGTCCAGAAATCACTGTAGTGAAAATCAAGCAGCACTTTCATATTTTGTGCTTTTGCGCGTTTCGATAAAGCGATGGCTGTATTGAGATCGTTTGTCCCGCCATTATAGGCACGGCCTTGGTTGTCGTATGGGTGGTTCCACAGTCTAATGCGCACATAGTTGACGCCTTTTTCCTTTAATAGCTTGAGCGGGTCCACCTGTTTTCCATTTTGGTCGAAGTATCTGCCGCCGCTTCTCTCCACTTCCGCAAGCATGGAGATATCGGCTCCTTTAATGAAATCACCTTGCAGTCCATTGATCGGCTGAACTGAAATCGCATCCGCTTTTGCTTCAGGTAAAATCCCTAATCCCATCAAAAAGAAAACGACAACCGTGACGAGCATCCATTTCTTCATCAAATCTCCCCTTATCCTTTTGTCCCGCCTTGTGTGAGGCCGGACACAAATTGTTTTTGTAACACAAGAAACAATAAAGCGACTGGAATCGCAATGAGTAAAGCCCCGGCTGCAAAGGTCGTGTAGCTGGCCCCCATTTTGTCTGACACAAGATTGTACAGACCGATCGGGAGTGTATACATTTCGGGTGAGCGGACAATGACACTGGAGATGATGAAATCACCCAGTGGTCCTGTAAATGAGTTGATGGCGACAACCGCCAAAATGGGCTTAGCAAGCGGCATAATAATTTGAATGAAAATTCGGAAATGCCCTGCGCCGTCCATTCTGGCTGATTCATCAAGATCCTTCGGAATCGCATCAAGATAGCCTTTCATTAAATACGTATTCATCGGAATTTGTCCGCCTGCATAAATCAAAATCAGTGCAAGATGGCTGTTAATCAGTCCAAGCATTTGAGCCAAAACGAAAATCGCAATCAGCGCTGAAAATTGAGGAATCATTTGCAGCAGTAAAAAGAGCATCAGCCCATTTTTCCGTCCTTTGAAACGGAATCTAGAAAAGGCATAGCCTGTAAAACTAACAAGAATCAGCGTTAACAACATTGTGGCAATACTGATCTTCATGGAGTTCCAATACCATTTTGCATAAAGTGCTCCCGGGCCGAAGAAGAGCTCGGTAAAGTGACTGAACGTTGGATTTTTCGGAAACATACTTGTACTCATGAGGCTGTTTCCAGGATTAAAGGAAGCACCGATCGTCCAAAGCAGTGGATATAGAATACAAATGGAGGCAATGAAAAGGATAAAATAAGTAATGCTCAGGCGAATGAGCTTGTTTTGTTTTGATCCCATATCACATCATGTCCTCCTCTTTGAATGAATTCGTTCTCTTAAACTGCCAGAGTGCAATGGCGATGACAAAGATTGAAAGTAAAATCGTGACAGCCGCAGCGAGTGCATATTGAGAGGACTGCATCGTGAGTTTATAAATCCAAGACACCAAGATGTCCGTTCCCCCAGCGGTTGACCCCGCAACAGGCGGTCCCCCGCCATTAAATAAGTAGATAATATTAAAGTTGTTAAAGTTAAACGTATATTGTGTGATGAGGATGGGTGCAATGGAATAGAGAACAAGCGGTAACGTGATGGACCGGAATTTCTGAAAAAAATTGGCTCCATCAATGGTCGCAGCCTCATATAAATCCTCGGGAATCGCCTGCAAAACGCCTGTTGTCATAATGAAAACGAAAGGAAATCCAAGCCAAGTCTGCATCGCAATGAGGGCAATTTTGCTCCAAAATGGATCTGTTAGCCATGGTTTTGGATCAATCCCTATCGATGCAAAAAGTGTATTGTTAATGGCCCCAAATGTATCATTGAACAGTCCAGCAAACACCAAAATGGTCACAAAGCCCGGAACAGCCCAAGGGAGAATCAAAATGGTTCTAAAAAACCGTTTTCCCTTTAAATCCTTCTGATTGAGCAGAACCGCTAAAAAGATGCCGAGGGCACATTGAAGGGTCGACGCAGCCAAAGTCCATACGACGGTCCAGCCAAGTACATCAATGAAGGTGTCTCTCCAAATATCAATGGAAAAGATATTTTGAAAGTTCTTGATTCCTACCCAGTCGATCAGATTGGCAGGAGGCGAGTGATATAAATCATAGTTCGTAAAGGCAAGCGCAAAGCTGAACATAATAGGAAAGACAACAGAAAATAGAAGTAAAAAGAAAGCAGGAGTGCTCATTAAGTAAGGGAAGCCTTGATCGATGAGCTGATGATATTGAGCACGGATGGAATGAAGTGGAACCCCTTGATCCCGTTTCTTTCCATTCATAAAAGCATCACGCATCATGAGTACATAAAAGCCGATACCAAAACCAGCTGTTAACAGCGCAATAATCCCCTTTGCTAAAAGAAAAACAGAGTTGTCACGAGGCAGCATCGTCCCAAGTGTGAACAGTCCCCAGAAGCCAATATTGAATAAATCATAAAATACAATCAAAAAAGAGACGCCGAACAGGAAAAAAAGTGCCCCTTTGCCGTACTGTTTGTTGTATATCTGCCCCATCCCGGGTATAAAGGAGAACATTAGCGCCCGTCTCCGGTGTGTCTTTGATTCCACTGTGTGTGTGCGGTCTAGTTCAAGGTTACCCGTCACGTCTAACACCTACTTCATATAAAATTAGATCAACTACAGGCAGTTTGATAGACTACCCGCATTTGATGGTTATTTGGAGTGATTTGCTTTAATTTGAGAGTCGATTTGATTGACCGCATCATCAAGTGCCTTTTTCACATCTGTACGACCAGTTGCAATCAGTCCTAATGCACTATCAATCGGCTTCCACACCTCTTCCATTTCAGGATTGTTCGGTGTCAGTGTGGCGTATTTCGTTTGTTTAGAAACAGCATCCGCATTTGCGTTTTCCGTAATGATTGGATCTTTCATCAGTTTTTTCACTGGTGGAATTTCCTCTGTTAATTCAAAGCGCTTCTTTGAATTTTTTTCGTTCGTGATAAATTCAACAAATTTCTCAGCAAGTTCTTTATTTTTAGAATAAGAGGAGACGTTGTAGCCTTTTACACCTAAGAATGAGCTCATATGTTTTCCGTTAGGGAGTGTTGGCAGCTCGGCCACACCATAGTCAATACCCGCCTCTTTATATGGACCAAATGACCAAGGACCAGAAATGACAGCTGCTGCTTTTTTCTCTGTAAATAAGGAGTTGAGGACATTGATTCCTTGTTCACCAATGATGCCTTTCGGGAAAAGACCTTCGCTAAAGAATTTTTGAATGTATTCTCCGCCTTGGATGGCGCCATCGTTGTTCAAACCAATGTCATTAACATCATAAGAGCTATCGCTTTTCTGCTTGAAAATATAGCCCCCAGATCCGCCTAAAACACTTTGCGCATAGTAAATTTCATCCCATTTCGCAACAAAACCGTACTTTCCGTCTTTTGTCAGCTTTTTCGAAAGATCATACCAGCCATCAAGTGTCGTTGGTGCCTTTTTGACAAGATCTTTGTTATAAAAAAGGACAGTGGTTTCAACGGATTTTGGCAGACCATACAGCTTGCCATCTACCGTTTGTGATTGAATCGATTCGTCTGTGAAGGAGTCGATCACTTTTTGATCTGGCTTGATTTCTTGTAATAGCCCCTCAGTGACAGCTGATCCAATTTGATTGTGAGGCATCGTGATGACGTCTGGACCTGTCCCAGCTGCTCCATCTAGACGGAGAGCTTCGATTTGGTCGGCATAAGCTTTTTCGACCACTTTGATTTTCACATCATGTTGTTTTTCGAATTCTTTTACAGCATCTTGAATCCCCTCAGTTTTTTTGACATCCTCCCACACTAGCAAGGTCTTTGTACCTGTAGATGCGGGCTGTGTGCCGCTTGAATTGTCATCCCCTGGTCCGCATGCTGAAAGCAGCAGCACAGCAGTTCCAACGACTGCTGATAATGTCGCCCATTTTCCCTTTTTCATTCGTAATCCCCTCTCGTTCTTTTTTCACAGATGATAAGAAAACGCTTTCTTAATGTGAGAATATCAACTTGAGTAAAAAAAGTAAACATATTTTATTAAATTTATTAAGTAAAATTTTTTACTGATGTAGAGAGAAAAGAAGCCCTCCACATTGGACGGGGCTTCCGGTTGTTTATATCGTACTTTTTCGAAAGACAGGTTCTGAGGCAATCAGCACAGTTTTCGGTAATGTTCTGCCGTCCACAAGTCTTTCTAACAGTAAATCAACTGCTGTTTCACAAAGTAAAGACGTGTGGATATGATACGTGGTGAGCGGTGGTGACACATATTGAGACACATGAATATCGTTGATACTAAAGACGCTCACGCGATTCGGCAGAGAAAATCCTCGCTCATTTAATGCTTGTAAGCAGCCGATGGCAAGAGGATCACTAGCGACACAAAAAGCG
The DNA here is from genome assembly GCF_038007905.1 of Bacillus sp. FSL W8-0645. Lineage (NCBI taxonomy): Bacteria > Bacillati > Bacillota > Bacilli > Caryophanales > Bacillaceae > Bacillus > Bacillus sp. FSL W8-0645. The sequence goes on along the minus strand of NZ_JBBOYC010000001.1, from coordinate 3,715,104 downwards.
GTGGGCAGGTCATCACCAAGCTCATCAATCGCCTTCATCATCAGCGTATAACCTTCATCTACTGAGAAATGGTGACCGACATAGACCAATTGCTCATCAAGGACATTGCGAGCCATCATATATTCACGGAAAGTCGTTTCGCGAATATCTGGAATATGCACATTCGTATTCAGATCAATGTCTGTGCCGCCAACGAATCCAATGGATGTGTGTTCTTTTTCAATAAAAGAATCGATGATCCTTTCAACAATTCGTTTCAGGTTTGGCTTTACTGAATCAAAACGGTCTTCATCTGGTGACGTATCAATAAAAACGATATGCTGGGTGATCGCATATAATTGGTCAAGCTCTGACGTTTTAAATCGGCCGATGGCGATGATCCCTTCTGTAGAAGGATCAATGGAGTGAAGCCCATCAGAAGGATTGTAAGCGGTGACATTCAAACTCCGAGTATTCGTAAGTTCCTCAATGCCCAGACGAATAGATTTAAAATAAATATCTTCAAGCTCTTCCTTTTCGGTCATCCAATAGAGAAAGGCGATTTTTTTTAATGAATGTTTGAAAGTTTTCTTTTGATAGGACAAAGCTTCAGCGGCGGCGTATACTTTCTCACGTGTTTGATCCGTGACAGATAGGTTGGGATCTTGGTTCAGTACGCGAGATACAGTCGCAATGGATAATCCAGCTTTTTCAGCAATGTCCTTTATTTTAGCTGCCAAATCAGCACCTCCTATAGAAAATATCTCCTTCTAGTATAGAGTCTTTAAAAAAATTAGTAAATATTTTTATTAAATTGTTTTCAGTTAAGCGCTTCTTTACGCACTGGGAAGGAATTAGTAAGATATATATATGAAAGGTTTTGGATTAAGATTTCTGATAGGAGAGGGACCGATGTATTACGATGCACTGAAGACATTTGTGACAGTTGTGGAAGAGAAAAACTTTACAAAGGCAGCCCAAAAGCTGCGGATTTCTCAGCCAAGTGTCAGTCTTCATATTAAGAACTTGGAGCAGGAATTCCAGACCGTTCTGCTGAATCGTTCGCCAAAGCAACTAACTGTTACACCAACTGGGGATATGCTGTACCATCGATCAAAACAAATCATTCGTTTATATGAACAGGCGAAGCAGGATATTTATGAGCATCATCATCTGGCAAGAGGGAAGCTGACAATCGGGGCGAGTTTTACCATTGGAGAGTACGTGCTGCCGCAAATATTGGCAGAGTTTCATCAGCTCTATCCGCATGTGGACATTGAGGTGGTCATTGATAACACAGAGGCGATCGCCAGTCATGTCCGCTTATTCCATGTCGACATCGGTTTGATCGAAGGACAGACGAATGACAAAGAACTGACAGTAGAAACTTTTCTAGAAGACGAGCTCTATATCGTCGCGCCATTAGATCACCCCTTTGCTAAGAAAAAGGATGTCACGATTGATCAATTGCAAAACGAAACATGGATCACGAGAGAAGAGGGATCAGGTACCGGAGAATACTTACAGCACGTCCTGAAATCAAATGGACTGAAAGCACGGACATTTGTGACGTTTAGCAGCAATCAAGCGATTAAAGAGGCTGTGATTCATGGAATGGGGCTTTCTGTTTTATCTAAATATGTCCTCCAGCGAGGCAGCATTGGCGGTGAATTGGCTGTCATTTCTGTGAGAGGAATGGATTTCAAACGTAAATTCTCCTATGTCGAGTCACCGATGACAGGGGGAAATAAAAATAAGGAATTGCTTGTTGAATTGTTAAGGAAAGAGAGAAAAGACGCTTCTCCTCAATAGGAGAAACGTCTTTTTTATAACCCTTTAATGTTTATCTCATCAACTGGAAGGAAGATTTCACCTGTATCTGTGTATTTCATGGTGACCTGATCGCCTTCTTTTAAATAAATGACAAGAGGTTCTTTTTCAGATGACATGGTGTAGCTTTTCCCATCGTCTAGCAGGAAGGTGACGGTTGTATAATCACCGGTCTTTTCTTTATACACTCGTTTGACTTTCCCTGTAGTTTCTTTCTTTTCCTGCTTAGAGGAACTGTTAACGGTACCGCCGCCTTTTTGCAGAGCTGTCTTATAGGCTCTCAGTGCTTCGTTTGGTGTTGAAGCGTACGCAGCGATTTCAGGATTGGCTGCCGAAACGATAAAGTAGTTTTGCAGGAAGCCATTTGAATCGAGAACTGGTGTGAGCCAGCTGGCTTCTCCATAGAAATTATAGAGAATCGGCATGCGGCCTTTCCATTTCTTTTCGATGAAACGTTTCTCAATAATTTGCAGAGCGCCTTGAGAATCCATGTAGGACGCTTCAAGATTTCCGGTATAATAAGTCGCTTTTCCTGTCCGGGCATTTGTCAGGGCATACCCAAGCATCGAATCAACGCCCTCTTTCGGACTTGTGAAATCTGTGAAGTAGTACATATCTCCTTTTGCATCAAACACCGGACTCACATTGGCTTCTGTTCCTTCATCTGAAGGCAGCTTTACATCTGACTTTCCAAACATACTATTCCAGAACCCGTGAATATAGTTTCCGAAATAACTGTTTTGCAGACTGACCGCTTCTGGTGAAACAGCACCATCAATAAAAGCAGGTACTTGATCTAGAGCATATTTCTTCGTTGCACCTGTTTTGGCATCAACAACGACCACGCCTGATGCTTTAAAGCCGTTTCGCGCCGAGATAAAATCGCCATACGTGCGAATGTAATAAGGCTTTCCATCATCATTGATTTCCAGCTGTGTGTCGCCGTAGAAAATCAAATCAGGGTATTGAAGACGAATATGCCGCTCAATTTCTTTGTTGAAATAAGAGGAAGGCGTGTAGACCATCTCTGTTTTCACAAACTTTGGATTGGCAGATGAGTCGGTCGCACTTAAAGTAAAGTAACCCGGCGTACTCCCTGAACGAATCCATTTAAAGAAATCCGAGAATTCCACTGGGGCGATGTACACATACTCACCGTTGACCTTCTGGATTTGCAGGCTGCCAAGCTCATAGTAGCTTGTGTTTGGAACCTGTCCGAACGATTTCTTCATTTTGTTCCGAGCAAATTGAGGCGGTACACTTGCAGGTGTTTCCGTCTCATCAAACGCTTTGATTTCCACTTTTTGTTCCATTTTGGAGACATCAAATTTCTCATTCGCATTGAATAGAAAAGCTGTCGCCATATAAACACCGAGCAGTAATAAAATAAGAAACAGCACGCCTTTGATCTTACGCTCCAGCCCAACTGATAAAAAGGCGCCTGCTGCTGTCACAACAAGTCCAATCAACCAGAGGGATGAAGGGTTACGATCCAAATTGGTCATATAATAGAAAACAAAAATACCGACCATGAACAGTAAAGCAAGGCCTGCAATCCACATAAGCGGAACCTGCTGTTCTGTTCCTTTCTTTCTAACGATCAACTTGAGTGGTGTGAGCAAGAGGGTCAAGACAAGACCGATCACAACCGAAAATAACAAAATATATCCCACAAACAGATCTCCTTTCAAATCAATCACTCTTTTAGTATATACGAGTGAGATGGGGAAAAGATTCATAAGACGGAAGGTTCATCTAAATGCCAATCGAGTCGATGGCGGATTGAACATCTTCTTTCAGTTCGTAAAACTTGAGTCTTTGCTCGATTTTCTCTGTTAAGGCGTCAATGGCTTGTCCTGACATATGCGTATGGATGCGCTTTTGATGTTTATACACTTTGTTCTGAAGTTCATCAATTAGATCTAAAATTTTTCCCGCTTCTTGGCGGTCTTCTGCAAATTCATGTTGAAGCTGATGCCGGATGGCTCTGATTAGCGCTGTTTTCTGTTCTTCTTTGATCTTTGCTTTCAAAGCAGCCAGCTCTGCTGGTGTCATGTCTTCAGTGTGAAAGTTTGTTTGAGAAAAGACGGAGCTTGATGTATGCGTATCTGTCATTCGTTGCAAAAAACGGTCTGCATCTGTTGGTTGTTTCTTTGAAAATTCCATTCCTCGTACTCCTTAAGAAATGCCCATATTCTTTGCCAGGGCTGTATCTGCATCATGGTATTCTTTCCCTAGCTGGCTCATATCATCTGATATTGAGTCCAGCCACCTTTTTATATTCATCGCGCTATCAATCGCTGTATCATACTCTTTGACGGAATAGAACTCATTCTCAAGTCCTTCTGTTTTTAAGTGGCGAATTACAGCATCCACATCTGATGCCGTCAGCTGGTCATACGAACCAAAACCGACAATTTGTTTGTATCTCGAACGAACTCGTTCTACTGATTGATCCACTTTGTCATCGAGTTTCTCGATTTTGCGAATGATTTGCTGTATATGGTGCTCGGCATATGTCGAGAATTTACGACCTGTGTTCATGAGAACATGCGACTTGATTAAAATCGCCACCACACTTTGCGGGTGAACATTCGACTGACTCAATTGATGTAACATGGCGGCAGTGAGAGAAGGGTTTTTTCTCAACATATCATCAATGGTTTCAACGGAGCCATCTGATGAAAAGGCATACCGATCTAAGCCATGGCTGCCAGCAAGGGCTTCAAGGAATAAATTCGCATCCAGTGAAGGATTCACACTCATTGCCCGATTGAGGAGATCTTTCATGAATTGGACGGCTTTGGAGGAGTCCTCGGAGTAATCGACGCCTTCAGGTAAAGCGGCATCATACATTACTTTCACACGACCGATTTCTGTCGTATGTCGATTTAAAAGAGAAAGCCCGTCATTGAGATTGATATATTCTGTTAATCTACTACGGTAATCACCTTTTAATGCTTTGGCTTGGAGGCCGTCCGATAGATTGGGGTAAATATTCGGATTCTCAAAGGAGACCCCGCCTTTAATAAAATCATTTTTAACAAGAACATAGGACGCATTCGATCCGCCAAGTGAATGCCCTGTCACATACATCTTGGCATTTGGCATTTTCTTATGTATTTCTTTCGCATACCGATCCGCTTGAACCATTTGATTCTCTGCACCATGTTCAAAAGGAATATTCTTAATCAAATACTTTGTATCTGATATCAGCCAATCTTGCACAATCTCATTTGTATAGGTCGTTGTCCCTGTCGCCACCTTCGTCGTGATTTCCTTTGACGTCTGTGACTGACGAAAAGGAGGCAGCTTCGTCAAAATGGTAGAAAGGAGATCATCTGACTCTTTTTTTCCATGTTTTTTAATGGTATCTTTATATTGGCCTGCGCCAATCGGTTCAGAACCACGGTAGGCGATGACTGCGTTTTTGATTTTTGTGAGGTCTTTGCCTTTGTTTGAAATACGATAATCCTCTCTTGAGACAAGGGTTAGTGCGTTAAGTCCTTTTTTTGTTTCTATATGGTCAATGACATACATGGTTTTACCGCTTTTTAAGCGTATATCTTTCGGATATGTATAATTAGAAATATCATAAGACTCTGACGATATATCATTATAATCTTTATCGCTAAGTCGATTAATTGATTTTATAGTGGGCAATTTTTACACTACTGTAATTTTTATCATAAATATTATATTATAGAGAGAAATAAATATCTATTATAAGTTTAATAATTAAGTAATTTAAAGATGAATGTTAACTTTCAAAAGGTGGAAGATATTTTATATGAAGAATAAAATCAAAATTACGATTATTTTTATTGCCCTTATTACTATTATTTCAGTTACACTGTTTCTTTTAAACGGTAAGCAATCTCAAACAAATGAATCTGGAGGAAAGGTCATCGTGCAAGAAAAAGAAAAAAGTGAACAACAGAAGGCAGAAGAATTCGCAGAGAAAATGAAGCCGAAAATAGAAAAACGTTTGCATAAAATGGATATTCATAATTTTATCGAAACTATATCTTTTAAAAAAGGAGTAACCATTAATCCGATGGGATATATAAGAGTGAGGGGATATGTGAATGGCGAGCCAGAAAGGTTTGAGTTTTCTGCATCATTAGAATATAGATCTAATGAAGTCGGTTCTATGAGCATCTCATCTGATTTATCAGACCGTTTCGAGAATTGGGCTGATTTTGATCCACAAGTGAAAGAAGATTTTTTGAATAGCCTTTCTAAAAAAGAACGTGAACAGTATCTTAAGGATATTGGAGAAAAAGAGTAAAGCAGGTACTCACCTACCTGTTTTTATTTTTGCCAATTTCATAGATAGATTGATTAAAAGTTCATTAAGGAGTTTTTGCTTTTTATGAGAAATACAATGAAGTTTTCTATCATAATTGTGGTCGTTATCATCTCAGTAACTGCGTTCATTGTACAGTACATTAATCAGAGTCTGTCAGATGATGTAGTGCAAGAAAAAAGCGATCAAGAAAAAGCAGAAGAGTTTGCAGAGAAGATGAAACCAAAAATCGAAGAAGATTTACATAAAATGGACATTCACAACTTTATAAAATCTATTACGTTCGAAAAAGATGTAACTATTAATCCCATGGGGGATATTGTTATTGACGGGTATGTGAATGATGAGCCGGTAAAGTACAATTTTTCAGCATCCCTACAATATAGGTCTAAAAAGATAGGTTCAATGAGTTATTCATACGAGTTATCAATTCGATTCAGGGACTGGGAAAAATATAAAGATGAACCGGAATTAAAAGAAAATTTCCTGAAAAGTCTTCCAAAAAAAGAACGCGAACAGTATCTCAAAGACATCGGAGAAAAGGAGTAATTACAAGTGTTCAACTTCTGATTATCTCCAAATCGTTGAAAAGGTATATGCTATCATTCCCCTAACAACACTTTCAAATAAGGGAGAGATTTCAATCATGGCAAATAAAAAGAAATTGATCTTGGACGTAGATACTGGAATCGATGATGCGATTGGGATTTTGCTGGCGGTGAAAAGTCAGCAGTTTGATATGTTGGGGATTACAACGGTATGTGGGAATGTGTCTGTCGATGCGGCTACATTGAATACGTGTAAAGTGCTTGAGCTGGTTGAGGCAGATAATATTCCTGTCATCAAAGGTTCAGCAACTCCTCTTTTAAGAGCGCCCCATTATGAACATCGGGTGCACGGAGAGGATGGGATTGGCGGTGCTTTAAAGGGTGCTCAGCCTAAGAAGAAAGCAGATGCTGGTTTTGCGCCTGATTTTATTATCGACCAAGTGATACAGTATTCGAAGCAGGTTACGCTTGTGTTGACAGGGCCTTTAACGAATTTAGCCCTTGCAGTGAAAAAGTGTCCTGAGCTGATTCATCACGTGAAAGAAGTCATTTTTATGGGTGGTGTCGTTGAGGGACAGGGGAACGTCACGCCGGTTGCGGAATTTAATACATATGCAGACCCAGAAGCGGCGAAGTTAGTGCTGGATGCAGGGTTCCCTTCATTGACTCAAGTAGGATTAGATGTCACGAGACAGGTCTTGCTTACGGATGAAAGAATTGATGCGATTCAGAATGAAACGTTGGCCCATTATATTAGAGAGAGTACAAGTATTTACCGTCAGCGCTATTTTGAGCGAAATGGTGTGTGGGCGTGTGCCATGCATGATCCGCTTGCTGTAAGTCTTGCCATTGACAAGCAGCTCGTGAGCACACAGGCTTTTCATGTGGACGTCGAGACGAAGAGTGAGTTTTGTGATGGACAGATGATCTGTGATTTTCAGCATCAATGGGAGAAAGAGCGCAACGTTCAAGTGTGTATGGATGTAGATGCTGACGCTTTCTTTGATTTATTGATCAAAACAATGAATGCTTAAAAAAGAAGTCTGTGCAAACAGGCTTCTTTTTTATAAGATGGGAACATGAGGAAATGTATGCGTTCACATGAATAAGGGAGGAGTGAAGTCAATTGGCTTCTGTTAGTTTAAGTAGTATTGAAAAAATACGTGCAGCAAGCAGAGGATTGCCGCCAAAGCTGAAAGCAATTGCAGAGCATATTACGAGTGAGCCCCGCGACATCATCCATTTGTCTATTGTCGAGCTTGCGAAAAAAACTGCAAGCTCAGAGGCAACGATTTTTCGTCTTTGTAAAAGGCTTGGATTTGAGGGCTTTCAAGATTTGAAGATTGCTATTGCCCAGGAAATAGACCAAACAAAGCCTAATTATGTAGATGAAGAAATGAGTCTTGATGATGATATGGCTATTTTTATGCAAAAGGTTTTTCAGACGAATATATCCGCTTTAAAGGATAGCTTTCAATTGTTGAATCCAGGGGATGTAGAAAAGGCCATACAAATCATTCATGAAGCAAAACGCTTAGAGTTTTATGGAAGTGGTGGGTCTGGCCTCATTGCGACTGACGCTTTTCATAAATTTATGAGGACAGGCATCAACTGTATTGTTCACACAGATTCTCACTTTCAAGCGATGTCTGCAGGTCTTCTTGATCAGCACAGTACAGTGATCGGTATATCTCATTCTGGACGAAATAAAGATTTGCTCGATGCGATGAAAACAGCAAAGGGAAAAGGGGCAAAAACCATCGGTATTACAAGCTATCAGCGCTCACCATTGAGTCAGCTTGCAGATGTCACGTTGTATACTGCGACACAAGAAACGGCTTTTCGAACAGAAGCGATGTCCGCAAGACTTGCTCAGCTGACGGTCATTGACGTTCTATATTTTGCACTTGCTCACTTAAGGCAGCAGGAAACAATAACAAATTTAAAGCAAATGCGAGAAACCATTTCACAAAAAAGGGTGTAATGATTCCAAAAATAAATTTTTCTGATAATGAAAAATGCTGATGTGGTAACGATTGTGAGCTTTTTAGTGAAAATTATTTTCTTTTCGGTCGTTGAATGTCGAAAAAATTATTTTTATAATGGGATTTAACAGGCAATTCAAAAACTACATATGTGACTTCAAATCAATGATTGGGCGTGATACAGATGAAGGGAAACCAGGCGGTAATTGGTTTGGATATTGGAACAACAAGTACAAAGACGGTTCTGTTTGGACCTCAGGGGAAGGTATTAGCGAAGCATTCAGTTCCTTATGAGCTCATTCAGCCCCAGCCAGCATGGGTTGAGCAGGATCCTGAAAAGATATTAGAAGCCGTCATTGCGAGTGTAAGAGGTGCATTGACGAAAGCAGCATTTGATGAAGAAAATCTTATAGGCATCGGGATAAGTACAGCGATGCATTCCTTAATTGTGATGGATCAGGATGGAAAGGCGCTAACGAACAGTATCATTTGGGCAGATAACAGAAGTGCAGAACAAGCGAAACGAATCAAATCAAATATGGATGGCTTCCACATTTATAAAAGGACAGGTACACCGATCCATCCAATGTCACCGCTTTCAAAAATACGTTGGATGAAAGAAATGGCACCGGATGTCTTCAAGAAGGCAGCAAAATATATTTCGATCAAAGAATATATTCTTTATCATTTCTTCGGTCAGTATGTCGTCGATTATTCAATCGCTTCAGCAACGGGGCTGTTCCATTTGGAAACGCTTCAATGGGATGAGAAGGCGCTTCGTATTGCTGGAATAGAAGCCAGTCAACTATCTGAACTTGTCCCAACGACGTATCAACTGAGAGGACTTCAGCCAGAGATTGCATTGCGCATGGGCATTAAAGAAGATACACCATTTGTCATTGGTGCGAATGATGGCGTTCTAGCGAATTTAGGTGTGGGCGCGATTGGTCAAGGAGAGGTGGCTGTTACGATTGGGACAAGCGGTGCGGTCCGTACGGTTGTAGACAAACCAATTACAGATGAGCAATCAAGAACGTTCTGCTATGCCCTGACAGATGAGCATTGGGTTGTAGGAGGACCGACCAATAATGGCGGGATCATGCTGAGATGGCTGAAGGATGAATTCGGGTCGTCTGAGGTGGAGGTAGCAAAGCGTCTAGGTGTGGACCCTTACGATCTGATGATGGATATCGCGGAAAAGGTTCCAGCTGGTTCTGAGGGTTTGCTGTTTCTGCCATTTTTATCAGGTGAGCGGGCACCTTATTGGAATCCAAATGCGAGAGGCACCTTCTTTGGCATCGGTCTTCAGCATAAGCGGGAGCATTTTATTAGAGCGGTGTTAGAAGGCGTCATTATGAGTGTTTTCTCGATCGGTGTTGCCTTAAGGGATTTAACCGGTTCAGCAAGGGATGTCAGAGCTTCGGGCGGATTTGCACGATCTCCGCTATGGCGGCAAATTTTAGCGGATACGATGGGTAGAGAAGTGCTTGTTCCAGAAAGCTACGAGGCGTCAGCACTTGGGGCGGCTGTCCTTGCACTTTATAGTTTAGGTCATATGGAAGAGATAGAAGAGGTTCAAGAGTGGATTCGGATCTCTGCTCGTCATGAACCTAATATGAAGAACAATGAAACTTACATAGAGCTGTTTTATTTATATGAGCGCCTCTATGACAAACTGAAGGATGAATTTGATGTCATTAGTGCGCTGCAATTAAAACAAAATCGTTAAACATCAGGGAAAAGGTGGGAGAACATGCTTTTATTCATCGTGATTGCGGCGATTGTCCTTTTACTCATTCTCATTACAGTCGTTAAGTTGAATCCATTTGTGAGCTTAATTATTACTTCGATGCTAGTGGGCTTTGCAACGGGGATGGATTTGCAGGAAATCATTCAATCGATTAAAACGGGATTAGGCAATACGTTATCATTGCTGGCCATTGTTCTAGCGCTTGGTACCATGCTTGGGAAAATGATGGCTGAATCAGGGGGAGCAGAGCGAATAGCTCAAACTTTAATCGGCCGGTTTGGGACGAAGAATGTGCATTGGGCAATGATGTTTGTTGCCTTTATCGTGGGGATACCTGTCTTTTTCCAGGTCGGTTTCGTTCTTCTCATTCCTTTACTTTTTACAATTGCCATTGAAACAGGCATCTCGCTCGTAACAATTGGGCTCTCGTTAATCGCTGGCCTGTCTGTCGTGCATGGGCTAGTCCCGCCTCATCCAGCGGCAATGGCAGCCGTTGGCATCTATCATGCCAACGTGGGGAAAACCATTTTCTTCTCTATTATTGTGGGGTTGCCAACAGCGATTATTGCTGGACCGTTGTATGGAAAGTGGATTGGAAAACGGATACATAAACCAGTTCCGGAGATGCTGAGAAAGCAATTCACTGAACGAAATGAAGATCGAAGACTCCCCGGCTTTGCGAATACGATGTTTACCATATTGGTACCGGTGATTCTGATGCTTCTTGCCACACTGGCGGACATTATCTTACCAGAGGACAATATGTGGTTCCAGGTATTCAAGTACATCGGAGATCCAATAACAGCACTGCTGATTGCAACGGTTTATTCTTTCTTCAGCCTTGGCTTTATGCAAGGAATGAGCCGTGACCGGGTGCTTTCATTTAGCAACGAGTGCTTAGGTCCGATCGCTTCCATCTTGCTTGTCATTGGAGCAGGCGGAGCTTTCAATAATGTGCTCATTGATTCGGGTGTTGGTGATTATATTGCAGATGTAGCCAAACACTCGCCGATTTCACCGATTTTGCTTAGCTGGCTGATTGCTGCGGTGATTCGTGTGGCAACAGGATCTGCGACGGTATCCATGATGACGGCAGCAGGTATTGTAGCCCCAATTGCTGCAACTATGCCGGATGTGAGCAGGGAGCTGCTTGTGTTAGCAACAGGAGCGGGTTCATTAATTTTATCTCACGTCAATGACTCTGGTTTTTGGCTGATCAAGGAGTATTTTGGTATGACCATTAAAGAGACGTTTTTGACATGGACGGCTATGGAGACGATCATTTCCGTTAGTGCGATTGCATTTATTATGATCATTAATATGTTTATATAGCCAACAAGCAGTCTGATTCTTTTGAGTCGGGCTGTTTTTAATACCACTTTTTTCAGATTGGGGTAAAATAATGATATTGAAATGTGGGAGGTGGACACGATCGAACCATTAAAACATGTGTACAATGAATTATTTATAAAAGAATTAGCAGAGAAACTTGCACAGTCTTCAACTGTATTTGATGTTGAGCCATTCAAGCGGCTCGTATTTCAAGAGGATTGGCAGCAGCTTGAGTTAAAAGGGCGGATGAGACGAGTCACTGAATCGATGCATGCCTGTCTACCAGAGGATTATGAGCAGGCAATTGAGGTACTGCGTCAGGCAGCCCCGCATTTTTCAGGGCTTAGTGCGCTCGTATTTCCAGACTACGTCGAGACGTACGGCCTTGCACACTGGGACCTCTCGATCAAGGCGCTCGAATTCTTCACATCCTTTTCCACTTCAGAATTTGCCGTTCGGCCATTTTTGATTCAAGATCAAGACAAAATGCTGGCGCGAATGCTCGTATGGTCTCAGGATCAAAATGAGCACATACGGAGGCTGGCTAGTGAAGGCTGTAGACCGCGTCTGCCATGGGGCTTATCTGTTCCTTCACTTAAAAAGAATCCTTCGGTCACGCTGCCCATTTTGGAAAACTTGAAGGCAGACCCGTCGCGGTATGTGCAAAAAAGTGTAGCGAATCATCTAAATGATATCTCTGCAATACAGCCAGACCTGATGAAGCAGACGGTTCAAAACTGGTATGGAACCAACAAACATACGAACTGGATTGTCAAACATGCATCCCGTACTTTACTCAAAAAAGGAGATCCAGATATTATGGCGTTGTTTGGTTATGGTGACGATCCATCCGTTCAAATAACGGATTTGAAGATCGTACAAGACCCTATTCGGATCGGTGAGAAAATGACTTTTCATTTTACTCTTCAAGGCGATAAGCCGCTAAAGCTGCGTGTAGAGTATGCCATAGACTACGTCAAAGCTCGGGGGACCCGCAATCAAAAGGTATTTAAAATCACAGAGTTTGAAACAGGCTCAGCGTTACATAGAGAATTCGTCAGGACACAGTCTTTTCAAAATATGACGACAAGAAAACACTATGAAGGAATCCATACATTAACAATCATCATCAACGGCATCCCGAAAGCGTCGATTGATTTTGAAGTGACAGAAGACAGCAGCTCATGAAAAAAACCCGCCTCAATGGCGGGTTTTAGCGTTTAAGCCTTCTTTTTCATTAAGAATGAAGCAATGATGGCTGCGATTAAGAAACCAATGCTGATAATTGAGCTAGGCAAGTTTTCTTGTCTGAATAGAAACATCACAAAACTCACACTTAGTACAAGACCTGCAAATAAAGTCAAATACGGAAACAGCCACACCTTGAAATACGGCTCCTGTGGATATTTCGGGCGAAGTTTCAGATGTGCCATGCAAATGCTAATCCAAATGAGTGAAACAGCAAAACCAGGAATAGCCAGCATATAACTGAAGATTTGCTCTGGATATAAGTAAGCAAAGAATGTTCCGATGAGAAGAAACAGAACGGTCACCCATAAACTCAAAATGGGTACGCCTCTTTTATTGACCTGTGCCAGTTTTTTCGGACCGCCATCTGATTTAGAGAGAGAATGCATCATTCTCGTCGTTCCATAAATGCCAGAATTGGCCGCCGATAGAACGGCTGTAATCAATACGAAATTAATGAAGTGAGAGGCGCCTTGCATACCGGCTGCTGAAAAGACTTGAACAAATGGGCTGTTATTTGGATCAATTTGATTCCAAGGAATGAGTCCACAGATGATCAAAATCGGCAAAGTGTAAAATAAGATAATACGCCACATCATACTTTTAACAACACCAGGCAAGACCTTTTCGGCATCCTTTGTTTCTGTAATGGTCAGCCCGATCAATTCAGAGCCCCCGTAAGAGAAAATAACAACTAATAAAGAGGCAAAGATCGCACCCCATCCGTTCGGGACGAAGTTTTGATAGTTGGTGAGTGCAGATGTGCTTTGTTCGTTCGGAATGATCCCAAATAATAGGGCTGCACCAAGAATAATAAACACAATAATAACGAAAATCTTCATTCCAGCGAACCAAAACTCAATTTCACCAAAGTATTTTACATTATTTAAGTTAATTCCGATGACTAAGAGTGAGCAGAGTAAACATAGTGACCATAGCGGCACGTTCGGTAACCAGTATTGAAGCAGGCTGCCTGCCGCAATAATCTCGATGACACACACAGTGAGCCACATGAAACAGTAAACCCAGCCGACAACAAATGAAAAACGTTGACCAAGCGCAATCTGTATCAGGTCGCGAAGGTTATTTCCCGGATAGACAATCGCCATTTCAGCTAAGGCTGCCATCACGATGAGCAATAATAATCCGGCAAATACATAGGAAAAGATGACCCCAGGACCTGCTAAACCGATTGTATCGGCACTTCCTTTAAAGATTCCTGTACCAATGACCCCGCCCAATGCAATCATGCGAATGTGACGCGGTGATAAAAGCTTTTTTAATTCTTGTTGTTCCTGATTCGCGCTCATGACGTTCTCCTTTTTTAAAAATGCTTATGTTCCATTTTCTTTTTTCGGGACGTCAGTGTCAATATAAAAAAAGAGATTTTTCAGACAAAAACGGCGGTTGATTCTATCAAATGAGCCGTTTTCTTCCATAAATTCTTTCCATGACCCATCCCCAAAATCTGAAATTTCGTGAAAAAATGAACATTTGTCTTCATTCTGACATAAACAATTTTCAGTTTTTGTCGATATATCTTTTGTATTACTAAAGTCCTAATAAAGAATTGTTTATAACTGTAAAATATTTCAAAAAAGCATGAAGGAATGAAAGGAGTTATGAAAGATGTTTATGAGAAAAGCAAATGATTCGTCAGCGGGAACCCTTTTAAAGGAAAGCAGTCGATTAGTAGAACGAATTGACAAGGGAGACCTTTCAGCACGAATAGATACTGCTGCATTCTCTTCAAGTCAAACGATTGAAGCAGTAGCCCAAATAAATGAAGCTTTGCAAAAGATGCAGGAAGTAAATGAAGATATTCAAATGCGGATGAATTTGGTGACAAAAGCCATTCAAGTTGGTTTATGGGATATGGTCGTTATCGCTGGAGATCCGGTCAATCCAAAAAATGAATTCACATGGACGGATGATTTCCGCAAAATGCTCGGCTTTCAAAATGAGCACGATTTTCCAAATGTTTTAGACAGCTGGGCATCTCGAATCCATCCAGATGAACAAGAATATACCTTAAATGCATTCTCTTCGCATTTATTGGATCATTCGGGGCGTACACCATATGATATCGAATATCGCTTGAAATTAAAAAACGGAGATTATCGCTGGTTCAAAGCAACTGGCACGACCATTCGTGATCGAAATGGTGTCCCTCTTCGTGTGGCGGGAGCTCTTTTTGATATTCATGATCAGAAATTGAAAGAAGAAGAGCTGCAAGCATTCGTGACGAGATATGATTTGATCAACCGTGCGCTTGTGGAAGCTCCTTGGGATATGGTCGTAGAGGCTGGCGATTCAGTTAATCCACACAACGAATTCTGGTGGTCTCCACAGTTTAGAAAAACGCTTGGCTTCACAGATGAAAAAGATTTCCCGAACGTTTTGAGCAGCTGGAGCGATCGTTTGCATCCTGAGGATCAAGAAATGGCTTTGCAAGCCTTTGCGGATCATTTAAATGACCACTCTGGGCGCACGCCATTTGACATTGATTATAGATTGCAGAGTAAAAATGGCGATTATCGTTGGTATCATGCGGGTGGTGAAACCATTCGTGATGAGAAGGGTGTACCTCTTCGTGTGGCAGGAACCATTCGTGATATCACGTTAGAAAAAAATAAAGAGAAAACAGCCGATGAAATGGCTTCTCAGGTAGAACAGCTTTCAAGTTCTATTAGTGAGATGGTATCGGGCATTAGCTCTGTTACAAACCAAGCACAGGAACTTGCTGTAGCTCAAGAGAAGTCAACGTCTGCCGCAAATCTAGCGAAAAACAGTGCAGATGAGACGAAAAACATTTCTGACTTGATCAAAGAAGTGGCGAACCAAACGAACCTACTTGGTTTGAATGCTGCGATCGAAGCAGCTAGAGCTGGTGAGCAAGGACGCGGATTCTCAGTCGTCGCAGATGAAGTGCGTAAGCTGGCGCTTCATAGTGCCAATGCAACGGAGAATATCGAATCTAGTTTAACGGAAATGAAAACGCAAATTGATGAAATTCTTGAAAATATTTCGAACATGACAGCTCTTACACAAACACAGGCTGCTTTAACAGAGCAAGTAAATGCTGCAGTCGATGAAGTGAACCACATGTCTCAGCGCCTTGTTGCCTATTCAAAGAGTATTTAATCGTCAAAACCGCCCTCTCATAAGAAGGCGGTTTTTTTCATTAAAATTGATCTGCTGGGAAAACAATACCGGCATCTTTTCTTGCAGCATCAAGGACTTTCATGACGGAGAGACTTTCATCGAGCCATGCATAGCACTGTTCATGATTATTTGTTTCAATGATGTGTTGAAAAGCCTCTGCTTCATAAAATAGGCGGTTTGAATTTGTTTGTGCATTGAGTGATATCACGTGGTCATTCACGTGAAGCAGCACTTCCTCGCAGCCATTCGCTCCATTTTTCACATGAATGAAGCCCTTTTCTCCTTGAATCAATGCAAAATTCATGCTGCTTGTATCTTTACTGCCGACACTTGTCGCAATGAAATCATTGTAGGTGAAAGTCAAAACACCAGATGTATCGATGCCATTTAGGTGACGGTTTGCCTGGTAGCGAACCTGCTCCGGTGATCCGAAGAGATTCATGATGAAATGGACATTATAAATATTAATATCCATCAATGCTCCTCCTGAAAATTCAGGGTTAAAGACATTTGGCGTTTCGCCGGCTAGCAGCTGATTATATTTGCTTGAATATTGACTATAGTTGCATTGAACCAGTTTGATTTTACCTAATTGATGAAGGTGCTTTTTGATTAAATGATAGTTTGGCATATGAACGGTCGTAATGGCTTCAAAGAGGAGAAGCTGCTTTTCCTTTGCGAGAGCGATTAAGGCTTCCAGCTCTTTGACATTAGAGGTGAAAGGCTTTTCGCAAATCACATGTTTTCCGTTTCTTAATGCAGCCGTCGCATGCTCGCTATGTAATCGATTCGGTGATGCAATATAAACAGCTTCAATGTTTGGATCTTCTAGCATAGCCGTTAAATCTGTATAAGTTGTTTTTACATCAAATTGGTCTGCGAGCTTCTTTGCCGTTGCTTCCTTTCTTGAATAGACGGCATGACAAGAAGCGCCGTCAAGCTGTTCAATCGCTTGCAAGAAGCTTTCCACAATCACACCTGTTCCAATGGTTGCAATGTTCATTCTATTCAAAACCCCTTCCACTCGTTTGATATCAAGTAAAGCTGTCTCTAGTATAACTGATGTTTGAATCGCACGCGCACTTGAGACCTGGGCGTAGAGGGGCGCCAGTGGCAAACACTGGCACATCTTTGGCAACCCTTACAATTAGCTGATGTTTGCTATTGTTTGTTTTGTTAACAATTGAATGGCAGCTTTCCTCTTCTTTAACTCTTGAATGGAGTGTTGAATATCCTCAACTTTTTGTTCAAGCAGCTGTTCAGCTTCTGTCTTTGATTGTTTTTCAAATAGCGATTTAATAATTTCACGAATTTCTTTGAGTGAGAAATCTAGCTTTCTTGCTTCTGTGATAAAGGATAGCATGAGTACATATTTTTTATCATATAAACGATAGCCGTTATGTGCTCTCTTTGGTTCGGGGAGCACACCCTCATTTTCATAAAAACGAATGGTTTCAATATGCACACCAGACATTTTTGACAATTTACCTCTAGTAAACGTAAGCATTTCCTGCACCTCCTTTCTTTGCTATCCATCATACAATTAGATTTGCTAGTTTTAAAATATTCAGTGGTGAACATTTGTTATCATTTCCCCGTCGGAAAAGGGCAGAAACTCTATTTAAAGCAGGATAAATAGAATACGATATAATAGAGAAGGCATATGACAATTTTGTTACAGTGAGAACAAGTAGACAGCGTGATGAAAAAACGATAGGCTAAAATAGGTAAATAGTAATGATATAACCTGTCATCATATAGATGATGGCCTAAAATAGTGCAGCACGTTTTTTGCTGAGAAAAGGGGACCAGTGAATGTATAAATTAGTTGCAATTGATATGGATGGTACGTTATTAAATGATCAACATATGGTGCCGGATGAGGTGTTTGAAGCCATTCAACAGGCGAAAGCAGAGGGTGTTAAAATCGTATTATGTACAGGACGGCCTATTGGCGGAGTGAATCGCTATTTAGATGATCTTCAGCTCAATCAAGAGGGAGATTATGTGATTGCCTACAATGGGGCACTCGTCCAAAACAGTCACACAAATGAAGTAGTGTCAGAACTGACGTTATCCTATGAGGATTTAACTTCTTTATATAAGCTGAGCCGTGAGCTCGATACACCGATGCATTATTTCGATTCCGCTCATTTGTACACACCGAATCGTGATATTAGTGAGTACACAGTACTTGAATCTTATTTAACAAAGCTGCCGCTTAAATATTTACCTGTTGAAGAGGCAGATCCTTCAATGAGACTTCCGAAGATGATGTATATTGATCAGCCAGAACGGTTGGAAAAGACGATACAAGCCATTCCATCTGAAGTAAAAGACAAGTACATGATGGTGAAAAGTACAGATTTCTTCCTTGAGATCCTGCATCCTGAAGTCAGCAAAGGGAATGCCGTGAAGCTTCTAGCGAAAGAGCTGGGGATTGCTCGTGAAGAGGTCATGGCTATTGGTGACAATGGGAACGACGTATCGATGCTGGAATTTGCGGGCTGCGGCGTTGCCATGGGAAATGCCATTGATGATGTCAAAGCAGTAGCGGATGTTGTGACAAAATCCAATAATGAAGCCGGAGTAGCACATGTCCTGCATGAGTTAGTTTTAGGAAAATAAACAAAAAGCGGTCTACCACTGAGGTAGCCGCTTTTTTTATATGTGAGAGAAAAAGTAAACAAGCATCCGTCTGCTGCTCAAATTTGTCTTTTGCAGCATCGCCTTCACATGATCATGGACGGTATGGGTTGAAATAAATAAAGTACTGGCAATTTCCTTTGTAGACTGTCCTTTTAATAGGCAGTCGAGGACGTTCATCTCTCTTTCTGTCAGCTTGTATGTTTTTGCCGCATAAGGAAGAATATCATTGGTTTGGGCTCTCTTGATGTGAATCATGACAGCCTCTTCCTGACCGGCTGCCTGCGCTAATCGAAATGCTTGAAGAGAGAGGAACAGCCCCGTAGGCAATCTCGTCATGCTTGCCGCTGTTTGGTCGATGCCGCCGTATAAAAGTTTTGCCCCTAATGCTCTAAACGGGCGCGGCATAATCGCCCTGTCATGGATTTGTTCAAAGGCTTGAAACGTCTGAAGCCAATGAAGACCCGTCTCATTTCCATAAAGAAGGTTGTAATCGTGCGAGAGAATGAGGAAGCCTTGCTGCTCCGCCGCCGCGTCCTCTCCAGTATCTCTTTTCTTGAAAAGTTCATCTCTCAGCTTGGCTGCGAGTCTAGGCGTTTGTTCGATGACCGCTCTGATATCTTTTTCTTGAAAAGCTTCCTTGTCCTTTAGACGATAGAGGCTGGCAATACCCCAGCATTCTCCTTGAATCACAAGGGCTGCCCGCAATTCATCAGACCATCCTTTACGTAACAAAATGTCTTGGTAGCGCTCACTGTTGAGATATTCTCCGCTTTGGACCAGGCTCGCAGCATGAACAGGACCTTTGGCTAGAGACTCATGCTGATGCACGTCCTTTTTTAAGAACTCATTTTGAAACAGCTGGTCATGAATTTCTTCAATCGGTTCATCTGTGAAGGAACCTGTCGAGAGGAGAGTGGCTGGATCAATGGTCGTGATACAGGCGGCATCAAAATCAAGGACGGCAGCAAGCTCGTCCCGAATGTGTTGTCTCAGCTGCTGAAAATGAGTGGCTGGATTGGTCACATGATCTCCTCCTCAAAAATCCCCACTTTTAGGGATCGTGTTTTCTGGTGTCTCTTTTTACAATAAAGATGTCATACCGTTAGTGTACAGGAAACGATGTAAAGCGGAAAGGAACTGGAGGAGAAGGACATGAAAGGAAACAAGCATTGGCACGATCCCGTTGCTGAGTCATATACAGCGACGATTGCCTATAAAGTACCCGGCTATCAGCTATTGCATGAGTTGACAATAGACGTATTAGAAACTGAATTAATGGGAACGGCTCCCCGCATCCTGACTGTTGGAGCGGGCGGGGGCGAAGAGATCATCAACATGCTTCAAAGAAAAGAAGACTGGCTCATCACAGGGATCGATCCGTCACCTTCTATGCTGGACATGGCGAAACGGCGAGTTACACAGCTTGAGATGGAGTCGCGTGTCACATGGCATGAGACCTCATTAGATAAGGTTTCTGCTGAACCTGTTTACGATGCAGGGGTGAGCTTGCTTGTCATTCATTTTATAGAAAAGCGCCAGCTCTTTTTAGAAGAGATTGCCCGCAGGCTTCAACCAGATGCGCCGTTTATTTTGGCATTTATACATGGAGAGATGAAGTCCCAAGCATTTCAACAGGAGCTTCACATGCTTTCTCTTTTCATGCAACGGCAAGGTCTAGAAAAAGAAGTGTTTACGTCCTTTAAAAACAGGCTGGGGAGCGCGACACACCCTGTTCCCGAGGAAGAGATAAAAGAGCATTTAATCAAAGCAGGATTTGAAGACATCAGACCTTATTTTCAGGCAGGAATGATTAAGGGGCTTGTTTGCAAGCGAGGTCGTAGAGAGGCGGATGAGAAATGAGATCACAGGTGATGGTGATAGGCGGCTATGGACATGTTGGACAACAAATATGTCTTCAGCTAAGCGAAGTGTATCCAGGGCAAATTGTAGCGGCAGGCAGAAGCTATGAGAAGGCAGAGAAATTTTCACGCCAGACAAAAGGGAAAGTTCTTCCCTATCAATTAGATGTTAGTGAGCCGTTATTTTCGGACTGGATGGATCAAACAAAGCTGGTGATCATGTGCCTTGATCAAGAAGACCCGTCATTTGCTGAAACAGTTCTGCGGTCAGGTATTGATTATATCGATATCTCTGCGAAAGGGGCGTACATGGAACAGATGGCAAAGCTGGATCAGCAGTTCATCGGTGCAACGGCTTTACTCAGCGTTGGGCTTGCGCCTGGCCTTACGAATTTATTGGCAGCGAAAACAGTATCTATGCTCTCATCAGTGAATCAAATAGATATAGGGATTATGCTTGGATTGGGTGATCAGCATGGAAAAGCCGCCATTGAATGGACGCTTGACAATGTCCATACTGACTATGTGGTTACTGAGCATCATCAGCGTAAAAGAGTCAAAAGCTTTACTGGAGGCAAGCGTATAGATTTTGGTGTGCAACTTGGAAAGCGGCAAGCCTATCAGTTCCCCTTCTCTGATCAGCAGACATTGCCTTCGACGCTCAGCGTGCCTTCTGTGACAACAAGGCTTTGTTTTGATTCTCGCGCGGCAACGCGGGCGTTTGCCTTCACAAGGAGCCTTGGAATGACGTCCCTTCTCACTGTGCCGAAAATCAAGGAACGAGCCATTTCTATGATTCAATCTGCTCAAATGGGAACAGATCAATATGCAGTGAAAGTGGAGGCGACAGGAATGGAAGGGAACAAGATTCATCAAGCAGCGCTTGGAATAAAAGGGCATGATGAGTCTCAAGCAACAGCTCAAGTCGCCTCTGCTGCGGCACTGCTTTTATTGGGCAGGCGGTTTCAGACAGGTATGTTTCATATCGAACAATTATTTTCATTAGCATATGAGAATGGTGATTTTGCGTTGGTGGATCAAACAACGAAGGAAAAGCGTGTGTTAGCGCTGAAAGCCAGCCTTTTAACGGCATAAAAGAAGACTAGCAGGATGCTAGTCTTAGATTGTTGACAAAGTGCTAAAATGATGTTTATTTTAGCACTTTGTCTTCTTTTTTATGACGATGACACATCTCCTTTTTTCTTGATACTTGCTGTAATGAGCTGTGTCAATGTATCAGAGCCTTTTGTTGAAAGGTGAACACCATCAGGCTGAAAATAAGATGGCTGTCCGGTAGCGGCTGAATGCCAATCGACCAGGGTCACATTGGAATGTTGATCGGCCACTCGCTGAATGACTGCATTCACATCGCTTTCCCAAGACCTTGGGACTCTCGTGTTCACAAGGAAAATGTGCGCCTTTGAAAATTGCTGAATGAATGCTGTCAATGTGCCCTCAGTAAAATAGCCATTCGTGCCAAGTTCAATGATAACAGCGGCATCAGATTGATTAAATGAAGCATACTGAGGAGCGATGCTGACGGCTTCGTTCATTTGTCTGCCAACCTTTGCATCGATGGTGATTTGTGCATATGCCTTTTCAAGATTCGGTGCTATGTCCAGCATGACGGAATCACCAATAGCAAGAATTTGGTGGAACTGCTTCTGATCTGCTGCTTTCTTCTCGTGTTTTTCTTTCTTTTTTTTCGTTTTCGATTCCGTAGAGTCTCCTGCTTTTTTCGGTGCCGTCTTAATTTGTGTCACTTCCTTGGCATGTGGAGACGTATGGGACGAACTGGACATGCCAATGGTAAATAAGATTAAAAGAGCTGCAGTGATTCCAAGGAACACTTTATGAGACGTAGACCATTGTTTGAATCCCTTTTTCCAAATAGACCAAGAGGCAAAATATTGTGTGAAGCCAAGCCGGCGAATAGGCTGTTCGATGAAGCGGTAAGAGGCCTCTGCGATAAGTAAAATGGCAATGATCTGCAATGCGACACGCCCCATAGAAGGCTGTCCAATTTCAATGACAGGGGTGGTCAGCACGATGATGGGATAATGCCACAGGTAAATACCATAAGAACGCTTTCCAATCCAGACGAGCGGCTGATAGGAGAGCCATTTTCCCAATAGGCTTGCAGGGTGGCAGATGCATGCAATTAAAATCGCTGCATTAAGACAGAATAAAAGCATGCCGCCTTGATAGAGAAAGCCGTCAAATTCGTCCACTGCATAAACACATAGAAGAAAAACCGCAAAGGAACCAAAACCAGCGATATGTAAAATACGTCTGCCAACAGGAAGTAGTTTTTTGCTGGACAGTCTTTGCATGGGCCATACAAATGCTAGGCTGCACCCAATCAGAAGCGCAAATGCACGAGTATCTGTTCCATAATAAACCCTGCTTGGGTCCGTATCTGGTGAATAAAGAATTGCCATCCATAAGGCGGAGACAAGTGCAAGGCCAAAGGTGATCATTGGCAGATGGGATCTATTTTTCACCCATTTTAGCCCTGCAATCAATAGTACCGGCCAAATGATATAAAATTGCTCTTCTATCGCCAAAGACCACAAATTTTTCAGTGGAGATACAGCATTGAAGCTATCAAAATAAGAAAGCTGATGGAAAATATACCACCAGTTACTGACATAAAAAAAGGACGATAAGGCATCGCCGCGAATGGACAATAGTGCATTCGAACCCGCAATCGCACACCAGCTGACGGTTAAGAAAATCATCACGTAAGCAGCTGGAAGAAGCCTTCTGATCCGGCCCATCCAAAATGGTAAAAGCTCTTGATAACCCAAATCCTGCTTATGTAACAAGATCGTCGTAATCAAGTAACCAGAGATCACAAAAAACAAATCAACGCCAAGAAACCCGCCGCTCGCAGGTCCAATATGTAAGTGATAAGCAATGACCGCCAATACAGCAACGGCTCTTAGCCCATCTAATCCTAATATATAACGTAAACGATTCTCCTTGCTGTTCATGAAAATGAATCCCCCATTTATGTCAAAACGCTTCTTTTTTGTTGTCACTCCAAAAGAACAACGATTCTTTTATTTTATATAAGATTAGACGAATCAGCATCACATTTTGTTGGCGAATTTCTGTCTTTTTTTAAAATTTTTATATAAAGAAAGAATTGATGGTCAGGAGGGCTGCCTTATTTTTATACTCAAAACCAAAATCCCTGTCATAATAAAAGAAGATGGAAAGGGGATGTGTGAAATGAGAACGATTGAAAATGATCAGTTATTGATTCAGATCAATGAGAGAGGTGCCGAGGTCAGAGAGGTGCTTCACAAGGAAAGTGGACGTCAATATATGTGGTCTGGCGATCCTGCATACTGGGGCAGGGTGTCGCCTGTCTTATTCCCGATTGTTGGACGATTAAAGAATGACCAATACAAGATAGATGATCAAACCTATGAGCTCACGCAGCATGGATTCTTGCGTGATGTTGATTTTGATTTACATGAAGAAACGAAACATACAGTGACCTTTCAATATGAATCAAAAGGCCGCCACATCGAGCAGTATCCCTATGAATTTACCGCCCGTATTCGATACGAGCTGTCGGAAAATGGTCTGACGATTTCCTGGGAAATTGATTATGCCGGAGATGACACGATGTATTTCTCCATCGGAGGTCACCCCGCATTTCAAGTTCCGCTTGTTGAAGGAGAGCACACAGCGGATTATACCCTGACAGTGACGCCGTCTACTGAGCATCTTCCTGTCCAATATGAACTGAAAAATTCACTTATCAGGGAGAAAGAAAAAGGGATTCAGCTTGAAACGATTCAGCTTCGACCAGAGCTTTTTCAGCATGATGCGATGATCTTTAGTCATATCAATCGAGTGTCATTGACGTCTCAGGCAGGTCACGGGGTTGAGGTTGATCTCACTGGTTTTCCGTTCGTTGGCATTTGGTCACCTTATCATCAAGAAAAAGGTACGATGGCCCCTTTTGTTTGTATTGAGCCTTGGTACGGTATTGCCGATGTTGAAGGGACGAATGGGCAGTACAAGGAAAAGTTCGGTATTCAAACTTTAGAGAAGAATGAGACCTTCCAAGCCGCCTATACGATTTTTTTCAAATGAACATTTGTGCATGATAAGTTGAACAATTTGTTATGATAGAAGAAAAAAGGAGGCGTACGAATGGATCGGGAGAAACAACAACTGAGTATTGAAGCGGCAAGGCTGTATTATTTATCGGATTACAGCCAGCAGGAAATTGCCAAACAGCTCGACCTGTCGAGACCAACTGTATCTCGGCTGCTTCAATATGCGAAGGAGAAGGGGTACGTCCAGATAACGGTAATGGACCCGTTTGAAGACTTGAATGAGCTGTCTTCATTGCTCAAAGAAAAATATGACCTGCTCGAAGCTCATGTGGTGTTTTCGCCCAAAGATGATTATCCAACGATCACCGAATACTTGAGCCAATTTGGTGCCGAGTACTTGCAAGACACAGTGAAAGACGGTGATATTGTTGGTGTGAGCTGGGGAACCACCATGTATCAAATTGCTCAAAAGATGCAACCTAAACAGGTCAAAGGTGTAGAGGTTGTCCAGCTGAAGGGTGGGATTAGCCACTCCCATGTGAATACGTATTCTGCGGAAACCATCCAGCTGTTTGCTGAGGCCTTTCAAACCGCACCGCGCTATTTACCGCTTCCTGTTGTATTTGACAGTGCTGCCGTCAAGGAGATGGTCGAACAGGACAGACATATTCAGCGCATCATTGAAATGGGCAAACAGGCGAATATTGCTGTGTTCACTGTTGGAACGGTAAGAGATGAAGCCCTTTTGTTTAGACTTGGTTACTTCCGAGAAGAAGAAAAAGCACTGCTTAAGGCATCCAGTGTCGGAGACATCTGTTCGCGCTTTTATGATCAAGAAGGACGCATTTGCAGTGAAGCGATTAACAATCGTACAATCGGTGTGGAGCTTGATGATTTAAGAACAAAAGAACGCTCTATTCTTGTTGCTGGCGGACATCGCAAGGTTGCTTCTATCCACGGGGCACTTAGAGGGAAATATGCGAACGTATTGATCATTGATCAGCACACAGCAAGAGTTCTTTTAAATGTCACAAAATAAATGAACAAAATTTCATAACCGTGTTTACAAATGTTCATCGGTCATATATGATGAAAGTATCATAATTAAAAGGAAGTGTGAAGCATGACGATAGCAAACCTTATTGATCATACAGCACTAAAACCAGATACAACTAAAGCTGCGATTTTGCAGTTACTTGAAGAAGCGAAGACTCATCAATTTGCATCCGTTTGTGTCAATCCAACATGGGTGTCACTTGCAGCGAAAGAACTAGCAGGAACAGGCGTTGATGTATGTACTGTCATCGGTTTCCCGTTAGGTGCAAATACAACGGCGGTCAAGGCATTCGAAACAAAGAATGCGATTGAAAACGGAGCAACAGAAGTGGATACGGTCATCAATATTGCGGCACTGAAAGACGGCGAATATGATGCAGTTGAGCAAGATATTCGTGCAGTTGTAGACGAAGCAAAAGGGAAGGCACTTGTGAAAGTCATTATTGAAGCGTGCTTACTCACAGATGAAGAGAAAGTCAAAGCTTGTGAGCTTTCAGTGAAAGCTGGCGCTGATTTTGTGAAAACATCGACTGGATTTAGCACAGGCGGTGCAACTGCTGAGGACATCGCATTAATGCGTAAAACAGTAGGACCTGACATCGGTGTGAAAGCATCAGGCGGAGTGAGAACAAAAGAAGATGTTGAGGCAATGCTAGCTGCAGGCGCTACCCGTATTGGTGCGAGTGCAGGGGTGTCTATTATCAAAGGGGATCAATCAGCTCCTTCGAAAGACTATTAATTCATACGATCCTATGGTAGGATAACATTCGTGACTCATAAATGGTGAAAAAGTCATATGCGGAAGGATCTCACTTTTGGGAATTTCTTCCGCACTTTGTTTACGAAATAGGGTTTGTTCCATACAATCGCATTAATGTAAACGAATTCATTCGAGGAGGAAAAACATGAAATACGTGATTGGTATCATCGGTTTGCTGGTGATTCTCGCCATTGCATGGCTGGCTAGTAACGGGAAAAAACGAGTAAAATTCCGTCCAGTAATTGTCATGATTGTACTGCAATTTATTTTAGGTTATATTCTGCTCAATACAGGTGTTGGGAACTTCCTAGTCGGAGGTTTTGCAAAAGGATTCCAAATGCTTCTAGGCTATGCCGGTGAAGGAATCAACTTCGTATTTGGCGGGTTAATGAATGATAAGGCGTCAACTTTCTTCATCAATGTCTTACTGCCGATCGTTTTTATTTCGGCATTGATCGGTATCTTGCAGCATTGGCGTATCCTCCCGCTTATCGTACGCGGAATCGGGTATTTGCTTAGTAAAGTAAATGGAATGGGGAAACTAGAATCCTACAACGCAGTAGCGTCTGCGATTTTAGGTCAATCAGAAGTCTTTATTTCCATTAAGAAACAGCTCGGATTACTACCTAAGCAACGTCTTTATACATTGTGTGCATCTGCGATGTCAACAGTATCAATGTCTATTGTCGGTGCGTACATGCAAATGATTAAACCAGAGTATGTTGTAACAGCACTCGTGTTGAACCTATTTGGTGGGTTTATTATTGCGTCTATCATCAATCCTTATGAAGTGGCTAAGGACGAAGACATGATTGAAATTGTAGAAGAAGAAAAGCAATCCTTCTTTGAAATGCTTGGCGAATATATTATGGATGGTTTCAAAGTAGCGATTGTTGTCGCTGCGATGTTGATTGGTTTCGTTGCATTAATTGCGATGATTAATGGAATCTTTACAGCTGTCATCGGTGTTTCTTTCCAAGATGTACTTGGATATGTGTTTGCTCCATTTGCTTTCCTTATCGGTGTACCTTGGAGCGAAGCTGTACAAGCAGGAAGCATTATGGCAACGAAAATGGTATCTAACGAATTTGTGGCAATGCTTGCTCTAACTGGAGAAGGTTTGCATTTCACTGCTCGTACAGAAGCGATCATTTCTGTATTCCTTGTATCATTTGCGAACTTCTCTTCTATCGGTATCATTGCTGGAGCAGTCAAAGGCTTAAACGAAAAACAAGGGAACGTTGTCGCACGCTTTGGGTTAAAGCTTCTATTTGGTGCAACACTTGTCAGCTTCTTAACAGCAGGCATTGTCGGTTTGATTTACTAATATAAAAAAAGGAATGGTGAAAACAATGAGAATGGTAGATATCATTGCAAAAAAACGTGACGGAAAAGAATTATCTTCAGAGGAAATTTCTTTCTTTGTCAAAGAATATACGGACGGAACAATTCCTGACTACCAAGCAAGTGCCTTGGCTATGGCAATTTTCTTCCAAGATATGACGGATCAAGAACGTGCAGACTTAACGCTCGCTATGGCGAACTCGGGAGACACGATTGACCTCTCTGCCATTGAGGGTATTAAAGTAGACAAGCACTCAACAGGCGGTGTAGGCGATACAACAACGCTTGTACTCGCTCCTCTTGTGGCTGCACTTGATGTACCTGTTGCGAAAATGTCTGGCCGCGGCCTTGGACATACAGGCGGTACAGTGGACAAGCTTGAAGCGGTAAAAGGCTTCCACGTAGAAATTACAAAAGACGAATTCATCGAGCTTGTGAACCGTCATAAAGTAGCGGTCATTGGTCAATCAGGCAACCTGACACCAGCGGATAAAAAGCTTTATGCCCTTCGTGATGTGACAGGAACCGTTAACTCCATCCCGCTCATTGCAAGCTCTATTATGAGTAAGAAAATTGCTGCTGGCGCAGATGCGATCGTATTAGATGTGAAAACAGGTGCAGGTGCTTTCATGAAAACACCTGAAGACTCTGAGAAGCTTGCAAAAGCCATGGTCCGCATCGGAAACAACGTTGGCAGACAAACGATGGCTGTCATCTCTGATATGTCTCAGCCGCTAGGATTAGCGATTGGAAATTCCCTTGAAGTGAAAGAAGCGATTGATACGCTTAAAGGCGAAGGCCCTGAAGACTTAAACGAGCTTGTGCTCACTTTAGGAAGTCAAATGGTCGTTCTTGCGAAAAAAGCAGAAACGCTTGATGAAGCAAGAGAAAAGCTAATTGAAGTCATGAAAAACGGCAAAGCACTTGAGAAATTCAAAGAATTCTTAGAAAATCAAGGTGGAGACGGCTCGATTGTAGATCAACCAGAAAAACTGCCTCAAGCCCCTTACCAAATCGAAGTTCCTGCAAAAGAAGCAGGTGTGGTTGCTGAAATCGTCGCAGACGAGATCGGTGTTGCAGCGATGATTCTTGGAGCAGGACGTGCGACAAAAGAGGACGAGATCGACCTATCTGTCGGCATCATGCTGAACAAAAAAGTCGGCGATCGTGTTGAAAAAGGAGATTCACTCGTGACACTTCATGCAAATCGTGAAGACGTTGCAAATGTCGTGGAGAAAATTTATGACAACATCCGCATCGCAGATCATGCCGATGCACCAACTCTCATTCACACTGTGATCACAGAATAAAGAAAAAGGACAAAAGTGCTTCGCCGCTTTTGTCCTTTTTTTGTTCATTTCTTTTTCTATTGAGATAAAAAATTTCACTTTATGAAACAAACCTCTTGCAATCATTAAATAATGGGTGTATATTAGTTGACGAGTCAATGATTGATATATCAACTAATTGATCTGAATAGAAAAGAGGGGATGGCATTGACTGCATTTTGCTCTGAAGAAGCAGAGGTATTATACCGTTTGCAGTGTGTGAACCGTATGATGGGCGTGAAGTTCGAAGCATGCACGGGCATCAGCCAATCAAGACTAGAGTTGCTATCACTGTTATTCCAAGCAGACGAAATCAGCCAGTCAGATTTGCAGAAAAAAGTAAATATTGATAGTGCGGCTGTGACGCGTCACTTAAAACAGTTAGAAACAAAAGGAATGGTCACGCGCAGAAGAAAGCCAGAAGATAATCGAGTCACACTTGTTCGTCTGACAGAAGAAGGCAGAATAAGAATCGAAGCTTCTAAAAAAGAAAAAGAACGATTTATCTCAGAAATGCTTGAAAACGTAAGTGACGAAGAACGAAAGCTTCTCACTGATGTGCTCAACCGAATACAACAAAACATCGAAAAGATTCAAACAACCTAAAGGAGTGTTTCAACATGGCTACAACATTAAAAACAAACGATTTTATGGAAATTATGAAAGGACGCCGCTCCATTCGTAACTATGACCCAGCTGTGAAAATCAGCAAAGAAGAAATGGCAGAGATTTTAGAAGAAGCAACAACTGCACCATCATCAGTGAATGCACAACCTTGGCGCTTCATGGTCATTGACAGCCCAGAAGGAAAAGAAAAGCTTGCACCACTTGCAAAATTCAACCAAACTCAAGTGTCAACATCAGCAGCTGTCATTGCTGTATTTGCAGATATGAAAAGCAATGAATACTTAGATGAAATTTATTCAAAAGCAGTGGAGCAAGGCTACATGCCACAAGAAGTGAAAGAAAGACAAATTGCTGCACTAACTGCACACTTTGAGGTACTTCCAGAGCAAGTCAACCGCGAAACAATCTTAATTGACGGTGGAATTGTGTCTATGCAGCTTATGCTTGCAGCACGTGCACACGGCTATGATACAAATCCAATTGGCGGATTTGATAAAGAAGTCATCGCTGAAACATTTGGCTGGGATAAAGAACGTTATGTACCAGTGATGCTGTTATCAATTGGGAAAGCTGCTGACGAAGGTTATGCTTCTTACCGCTTACCGATTGAACGCATTACAGAGTGGAAATAATATCTTTTAAAAAGGAGACGATTAGATGATTATTATTCATGCAGGGATGACCATTCATCCAGAAAAAGAAATCGTATTTCTAGAAGAAATCAAAGCATTAATGAAAGCTTCACAAGCGGAAGAAGGCAATGTATCCTACAAGCTGTTCAAGGATACAGCTAAGGAAAATACCTTCTTAATGGTAGAAGTGTGGAAAGATGACGCTGCGGTTCAGAGCCATAATGCGAGTACACATTTCCAAGCTTTCGTAGCGAAGGCAAAAGAATTCTTAGCCGCTCCACTTGACGTTGTTGCCTTTCAAGGCCAGCAACTTTCATAGTAAAACAACAAACACCCTAGGCGTTCAGGACTGGACCCTATAAAGGGAGACAAATAAAAACACCTTTAAGTTGAAAATCGGGTATAGAATACCTGAAATCAATTTGGAGGTGTTTTTCTATGGGTTCAAGAGTTAGTTATTCACTTGAAGTGAAGATGAAATCAATTAAGGAGGTAAAATAATCAAGTCAAAATATTTCATCTAATCATTCAGGTGCTCCCATCTAAAATGAGAACACACTGAATGTTCAATCATATTTATGACATCACGGCCACTGTTGTTCGCCTTTCATGACTTTAGCACTCAATTCTAAGTCTCCAGTGTTCGTAAAGTTCGGATACTCTTTCTTCATTTCAGCAATCAATTGAGCTGAATTGTCTGCCCTCTTAGCTGCTGCTTCAAATTTTGTAATATAGTCACGGGTAAACACAACTGCTGATGTATCTTCAGCACTCTTACCTAGATAATGACCTGGAATCACACGTTCCGGCTTCAGATCAAGAATATGATTTAGAATTTCACGCCATTGATCACGACTTTTTTGAGATTGATTGTCTGCTGTCCAAACATATTCATTCTCATAAACAGGTACTCCACCTAGAACTGTTTTTTTCGATGGAACCCAAAGAAAAGTGTGAGATGGGTCTGGTCCGTCAAGTCCAATGATGTTGATGTTTTTTCCATCAACGGTCAGTTTATCTCCCTTTAAAACATCTGGAATAATCTGTGCTGTTGGTGCATTTTTCTTCAATATTGGATTCCAGTAATCATTTTTGGCCTGAATCGTTCTTTTAATTCCCTTAACAGTTTCAGGCGTTGCCACAATTTTCACATCAGGGAATGCTTCACGAATGGCAGAGAGACCAAAGTAATAATCTGGGTCTTTATGACTGACATAAACAGTTGTCAGTTTCTTCCCTGTATCGCGAATCATTTTTACTAACTTCTCTGCATTATCCTTTTCAAACTGGGCATCGACAAGAATGACTTCTTTCGGTCCTTCAATCAAGCTAGAAGTGACAGCAAAAACTCCTTTATCACCAGGGTTGAATGTTGTGATTTTAAGATTTACAGCTTGTTTGTCCGCTGTGTTTTTGTTATCGGTTGCTGTATTTTTTGTATCTTCATTGCTAGCACATGCGCTTAGCAATAACACGAAACAAAGACCTAAAGTAAATCCTATGACTGATTTTAATTTAAACATTAGATGATTCTCCTTTTTCATTTTTTACGAAGACCCTATATGTTATTAATGACTAAAAACACAGGTCTTATGTATGAGTGTAGCCAACACATAAATAAATATTTCTTTAGCGAATTAATTGGATATTGTTCAATCATTAACCTCCCCGAAACAAAGTGAATATTTGATTCATGCTGGATAGCCTTAGAAAGAAGATGTAACGAACTTAGTTACACCCAGATGAGATGTAACCATTATAGTTACATCTTTTGGTTGATGTCAATAGAAAAAAATTTGAGAGTTTCAACAAAATTCACCCTAATCTGCCTTTTTAACGATCTGTTTTACATGTAGAAAATCAATTGAAACGGGATTCTTCTACGACAAATCCATAAAAAAGAGTGACCGATATTACGTATTTGCCATTTGGTCAAAAAATGTTTTATCTACCCACCATAAAAGATTTAGTCACTTATACGATTGGTTAATCAAGGAGCAGTCTCACTTCATATGCTGAACAAAACGACATTAAGGAAAAAGGCATTGTCATGAGCGTGTCCCATAAGTGTATGCCCGATCGAATTCTTCCACTCCAGTTTGAAATTAGAAAGTCACCGAAAAAGTTTCGGCAACTGGCTGTTTCATTAAGGTGTTTTGATCCATGTATCAAAAACGGGTGTCAGTCCCCCGTTCATCACCCAGGGTTCTTTTATTTTCGACACCTTGTTCCGGCCATTTTATTCCCGTATTGTGCATTTTCCACAAAGTTTCTGAAAATAAAATGTTTTTCGACTTAAGTATATTGGAATATGCTAGAATGAGATATTATTTATTACCAAATTAGGGAGGAACCAAAATGAAAAAAGGGAAATGGACGAGCATAGCACTAACAGCTGTCCTCGGTTTAGGCACATTGACAGCTTTCAGCACCCCTCTATCTGCCCACACTACAGAAAAGTCAACATCCTCAGACGGCGGTCATTATTCAGGTATTCCATTCGATGCAAGTGTTGTGAATGAAGACCGTCTCATCAAAGCCTTGAAAAAACAAGGAAAGATCAAAAAGAATGCCAATGAAGCAGAAACCCAAAAAGCATTAAAGAAATATCTAAAGAAAAAAGAAGAATCTGCTATGAAACAAAGTGCAAGCACCTTAACAGAAGAGCCTGAATTTCTGAAAGAATACAAACAAGAGGTACATAACAAATTAGCCAAAAAGAAAAAGTTAAAGAAGCATAAAGGAAAAGAAGGCAATCATGTAAAACCGGTCAAAAAGGAAAAGTATAAAGGCGATGTTCGCAATGATAAGGTATTGGTTTTATTAGTAGATTTTAAAGATTATAAGCATAATAGTATTAAAAAAGAAGAGACTGATATGTACTATGACAAGTACGATCAGCAGCACTATCAAGACATGCTTTTCGGAAAAAATGGCTACATCGGTCCAGATGGGAAACGAAAAGTATCCATGAAGCAATATTATGAAAAACAGTCTGGCGGCAGTTACACGATCAGTGGAACGGTTGCTGGCTGGTATACAGCGAAGCATGAAGCAGCCTATTATGGCGGGAACGTACCTGATGAATCAGGCAGTGACGGCAGACCGCGTGAATTGGTGAAAGAAGCACTCGAAGCAGCAGCAAAGGACCCGAACATTGATCTTGGTGAATATGATCAATGGGACCGCTATGATATGGATGGGGACGGCGTTTATAACGAACCAGACGGCATCATTGACCATTTGATGGTCGTTCATGCTGGCGTAGGTGAAGAAGCTGGCGGCGGACAGCTTGGCTCTAATGCAATTTGGTCGCACCGCTGGTCACTTGGTGATGTATTTGAAATTCCAAACACTGAATCTGAAGTCGGACAAGGCGGGAAATTAGGCGCGTTAGATTACACGATTGAGCCTGAAGATGGCGCGGCAGGCGTATTTACACATGAATTCGGACATGATCTCGGTCTTCCTGATGAGTACGATACACAGTACACAGGTGGAGGCGAGCCCGTATCCTACTGGTCCATCATGTCAAGCGGAAGCTGGGCAGGTAAAGTCCCTGGAACGGAACCAACAGGCTTTAGTCCATATGCGAAAGAAATGCTTCAAAACTTACATGGCGGTAACTGGCTTACTGGACAAACTATTGATGGTAAAACATTAAAGAAAAGCAAAACAGTGCTGATTGATGAAGCAGCAACAAAAGGAACGAACCATGATGCGGTTCGAGTGGATTTACCAGATAAAGAGATTGTGGTTACAAAACCTGCTCAAGGACAAAATGCGTACTTTAGCGGAACGGGTGACAATTTAAATGCGACCATGACGACAACAGGTATCGATTTGTCGAAAGGGAGCAAAGCAGAGCTGACATTTAAAGCATGGTACGATATCGAAGAGGATTATGATTATGCGTATGTAGAAGTTCGTGAAACAGGAACCGATCAGTGGAAGACCATTGCTGGTAACATCACGAACGATCGAAATGAAGCTGGAGCGAACGAAGGCAATGGAATTGACGGAAAATCAGACGGATGGGTAGATGCAGCCTTTGATCTTTCTGCTTATGCAGGGAAGAAAATTGACCTGCAATTCCGCTATACAACCGATGCAGGCTATTCACTGCCAGGCTTATTTGTAGATGATTTAAACATCACTGCAGATGGAACGAAAGTATGGTCAGATGATGCCGAGGGCACGTCTACTTTCACCTTTAACGGATTCTCGAAATCGAATGGAAAACAATATGCAGCACAATACTATTTACTAGAGTGGCGCTCATATGCTGACGTCGATAAAGGGTTAAAGCATATCAAACGCGGGGCAAGCCTCATGAGCTATAATAACGGTTTGGTCGTGTGGTATGTCGATCAATCCTACGGTGATAACTGGGTAGGAAAACACCCAGGGAACGGTTTCCTTGGGGTAGTAGATGCGGATCAGCAAGTATTGAAGTGGAGTGACGGCTCCATTGCAGCCACAGGTTTCCAAGTACATGATGCAGCATTTTCTTTGAATCCAAGTACGAAGCTCAATATTGATTATACAGCGACAACTGGCTTAACGTTGGTAGATCGCTATATTCGCCCGACTCGTACATTTAGTGATAAAAAGAATTATGTGAATCCAAATAATCCAGATGCAGGGCGTGATGTCCCAACATACGGTCTATCCTTTAAAGTTGTTGGACAAAGTAAGGATCGTTCTGTTGGAAAGGTATTAATTTCTAAAAGTAACTAAACAGAAAGCCGGATTCTACCATTGAATCCGGCTTTTTGATATGGTAATAAACTGTTTTTGATGAAAAGGACGGCTTTTTGGTCGAATGTCTGTTCTTTTTTATTTTGATATCCGAATGAAATCATTATATAATAGAGATTGGAAGGTTTTTCTTTCATACATGGTTCTTTTTAGCTGTTATAACAAAGGAAAGGATGAGCGTTACCAATGAGTTGTGTCACTGCTAAGCAATTAAAGGTGATAAGAGGGACGATGCAGACTTTTTGCAGCCATTTCGAGTATGATGGTCACGGTAAGCTTCATATCAATACCATCATGGCTTTTATTAAAAAGGAGTTTGGTGTGAGAAAAATGAAAGACATTCCACAAAGCCGCTTTACTGAAGCGCTTGAATTAATACAAGACTTTGATTTATACACGGATAAAATAGAGATTCGTGATCGTCTATCAGAAAGGAATTAACTAAATTGAATATTTTAGCAATAATACTAGTAGGAATTGTCGCATTAGAACACCTTGTCATTATGTTATTAGAAATGTTTTTTATGGAATCAAAGATGGCAAAGAGATCCTTTAAGCTGCCAGAACACTTGCAAAAGGATCCAAATGTAAAAGTGATGTTTGCCAATCAAGGGCTTTATAACGGGTTTTTAGCTGCAGGACTGATTTGGGGGCTCATTCTTGGATCGAATACTGTTGGATATATGATTCAGCTATTTTTCATTCTTTGCGTGATCATCGCTGCGGTATTTGGCGGTGTGACCTCTAATAAATCAATCATCGTCAAGCAAGGAGTACCAGCGCTTCTTGCATTAATTGCGCTTATCCTGGCAATTTAACCGTAAATAAAGTCGCCCGAGTAAAGGGCGGCTTTTATCTTTTTCGAAGACCCATTAGACGAATAATGGATGTCAGACATAGTGCAACGGCAACAGCCAAAATAATTTTTCCATACATGACCCCTGTTAAGTTCATCAAAAAGACGGCCAATATGATACAGAGCGTGATGATGATCATCACAATCGAATAGGTTTTCATCTCTTTTCCACTCCTTTAAAAGTCCCCTCACATCCGTGAGGTCTATCCACCTTACCTCATATGATATCACTCAATGACAATTTTACATGAAATTCCCTACCAATAGAATGTCACATATTGATTAGATTTGATGACATGCCATATTTTTTAGAAAATCGGGTATACCATAAAGAGTTGCATCGAAGTTCAATTGCTTGATATTTAATTGCGCAAAATATAAAATGGAAACATGTTAAATCGAAAGGATGATCAAGATGAGTAAGAAAGTGTTATTAGTATCGACAAGCAGTTCAGAAATGAACGGACATCCAACAGGCTTATGGCTAGAAGAGTTGGCAGAGCCATTTCATATTTTTAAAGAAAATGAACTAGACGTTCAAATTGTCTCTATTCAAGGTGGAACTGTCCCTATTGATAAAAATTCAATTCCAGAAGGTGTTCCAGCGCAATATGAAGATGTATATGAATTACTTCAAGACACAAAGGCGCTTACAGATGTGAACCCAGCTGATTATGATGGCATCTTCTTTGCGGGAGGACACGGCCCAATGATCGATTTTGCGTCTAATCAACTGGTAGCCGATGCAATCTTAGCTATTTCAAACAAAAATGGTGCAGTCGGAGCTGTTTGTCACGGCGTTTCAGCATTCATTGATGTGAAGGATCAAGATGGCAAATCATTTATCGAAGGTAAAAAAATCACAGGCTTCACAAACGAAGAAGAGGAAGCTGTTCAGCTGACATCAAAAGTTCCATTTTTATTGGAAACAAAACTTCGTGAGCAAGGGGCAGCGTTTGAAAAAGGAGATGCCTTTGCACCATACGCTGTAGTTGACGGACAAATCATTACTGGACAAAACCCAGGTTCTAGTGCAGAAACAGCACGCCTGTTTGTTAAAACCATTTCATAAAGTGATCAAAAACCAGTCGTAGCAAATACGGCTGGTTTTTTGTCATAAAGATTTCCTAAAAAAGACCATAACAATGAATGGAATAATGGTAAAATATTCACAGGGTAAAAAACCCAATTGAGGAAAAAGGGGATGTTCCTGTGAGAGCATTTTATGGAAAAATCACTGCAGCGTTATTATCCATTCTACTCGTCACAACAGGTTTATTTTCACCAGTATTAAAAGCAGAAGAAGCACCGAAATCAGATGGGAAATTGTCACCACTGACGGAAAAAGCCATTCAGCAAGTGCAAGACTCGATTTTGAAACAGGATGAAGGAACCGCTATCCAAAAGAAGCAGCTAAAAAAATCTTTTAAAGTAGATAAGAAAAATGGAATCAGTATCAAACGAAAAGCCGCTAAAGCTGGTAAGATGCGTACATCTTCCGTTCGCTCCATTGATGGACTAGCCATCAACCAATCGGTTGTCTTATCAGAGGACGACCCAGTCGATTTATGGTTGTTAAGTACGACTTCACCTCAGGCACTCATCAGCCGAATTACCTCTTCAAATCCCGATTATTTCTTACAATTATTTGTTGTTGATTATGAAACTGGACAAGCTTATCCGACGGACTTGATTCAGCCAGCAGGCAGTCTCCTTGGTTTGACCAATTTACCAGCAGGTGACTACGCATTCGGTATCACAAGCGGTGGAAATTTCGGAGACTCTTACACGTTACAAGTGAATGCAAAAAACCCACCCAATTTCACAGGGGCTGTTTCCCTCTCTTCCACCCTGCAATACTTTGTAGCTGAGTATGCGAATGGGGATGTTTTCGCTAATGGTACAAAAGTGTATAACAAACAATCTAAGACCGCCGATTATAAATGGGAGCGTGTATTTTATTTCTCATATGACGGAAAATATGATCAGAGAACCCATTCTGTTGAAAGTGTGAAAGTGAAAAGTATTTCGGCACCAGTATCGTACTCTTCTCCTTATGCGAGTTCATCTGAGGCCATTCTCGTCTACTTAGATGTGGAGACGTTATTTATGTATCATGAATCATCGTTTGCTAGCGGACAATACTACCATAGTAGCTTTGTTGATACACTTGGAAAGACAACGCCAAGGCGTTTAGATATTGATGATATGACAAATTACGGCGATCATATTTTAGCTGTTGATTTGAAAACAGGAAAACCAATTGATTTCTTCAGTGTCCTTAATTTTTACTATGCTGCAGGGATCGAAAAGCTGCCTACGATCAGAACGTTGAATTAAGAAAGGCGGTTGACAGCAAATCTACACATGTGTAGAGTAAAGATAATTAAATGACAAAAGTCCACTAGGGGAGTCATATATGACTGAGACAAGAGAAAATCTTGGACCCTTTGAACCTGATCTAGTTTGTACTAGCGGAGGGAAGTGGAGCTGGACCTCGTCTTATTCATGATTGAATCGATAAGAAGGCCGCTCCATTTGGGGTGGCTTTTTCATTTATTCTACTGAAGAAGAGGAGGCTTTTTTTATGACGTTTTCAGCGCAATTAAGAGAAGAAACAGAACCATTATTTGAAGCCATTTATCAGCATCCGTTTGTTAGAGGACTGGCAACAGGAAAGCTGGAAAAGGAACAGATCATTCATTACGTCAAACAAGATGCAGAATATTTACATGCTTTTATTAAAATTTATGCAGCGGCTCTTAGCAGATGTACAGACAAAGAAGATATTGCCTTTTTCCATCAGCAGATTGCGTTTGTACTAGATAGTGAGACACACCCTCATCAAAATCTTTGCCGAGTGGCAGGTGTATCATATGATGAGCTCCAAGGTGCCCCGCTTGCTCCGAGTGCTCATCACTATATTCATCACATGCTACAAGTCGCCAAGGAAGGTACGCTTGGAGAAATCATCGCTGTCCTGCTTCCATGCCCTTGGACATATTGGGAAATTGGGAAACGAATGCTCACAGATGTGCAGCCTGACCCGTCACATCCGTTTTATGAGTGGATCACATTTTATGGAGGGTTAACCGACTCTATTACAGTGGAGCTTTGCAAGCGGCTCGATCAGCTGGCGGAAGCAGCAAGTGAGAAGGAAAAGGGAAAAATGAAACAGCACTTTATCTTAAGCTGTCAGCTTGAGTACAAGTTTTGGGATATGGCGTTTACGGTGGAAGAGTGGCCAGTTCCATTGGAGGTGCATTCATCATGACATGGAAGATGAAAGAAGTTGTCCTTGCTGTCATTTTATCCGTTGCATGTGGTGTCATCTATTTAGGATGGTCCACACTTTACTTACCCATTACAGCACTTGTTGGTCCAGCAGGAGGCAACATCATGTTTGGTATTTGGGTGATTGCCAGTCCAATCGTCGCGTATATCATTCAAAAGCCGGGAGCTGCCCTGATTGCAGAAACAGCCGCTGCCGCTGTGGAATTACTGACAGGCAGCCACTTCGGTCTTTCAGCCCTGCTGATTGGTGTATGCCAAGGGCTTGGGGCAGAAATCGCCTTTGCTCTTTTTGGTTATAAACGGTATCGCATGTGGACACTGATGCTGTCAGGTGCCTTTGCAGCTGTTGGAGCAATGGCATACAGCCTCGTTGCGAATGGCTTTGGTTATTACACACCTCAAGTTTTACTCATCACACTGATGACTCAAATCATCAGCGGAATGATACTGGGCGGATGTTTAGCGAAAGTAGTGGTGGACGCATTATCTAAAACCGGTGTACTGAATCAATATGCCATCATGAAAGAAAAACGAA
Source organism: Bacillus sp. FSL W8-0645 (assembly GCF_038007905.1). Classification (NCBI taxonomy): domain Bacteria; kingdom Bacillati; phylum Bacillota; class Bacilli; order Caryophanales; family Bacillaceae; genus Bacillus; species Bacillus sp. FSL W8-0645. The sequence continues at coordinate 3,675,178 of NZ_JBBOYC010000001.1, read as the reverse complement.
ACAAAGGTGAACAGCATGAATTCATTTCTCGCGTGCAATAATCTCACTGTCCGTTTTTATGAACAGCCTCAGCCCGTTTTGCATCAAATCTCTCTTTCCATTCAAAAAGGAGAAAAGGTGCTTATTTTAGGACCAAGCGGTAGCGGTAAATCCACGCTCATCTCCGTTCTGGCTGGCATCATTCCAGAACATTTAGAAGCGGACATGCAGGGCGAAGTGATATTGCAAAGACATACAGGCGTCATGTTTCAGGACCCTGATTCCCAGTTTTGTATGCATCGCGTCAATGAAGAAATTGCCTTTAGCTTAGAGAACCGTTCTGTCCCTCGTGACGAGATGGATCGCATCATTCAGCAGCTCATGCAAAAAGTTCAACTTGATGTGGATCCGAATACAGACATCCACACATTATCTGGCGGCATGAAGCAGCGATTGGCGCTTGCTTGTTTACTAGCGTTAGAGCCAGATATGCTGTTCTTTGATGAACCGACCGCACAGCTTGATCCAGCAGGAAGAATGGAGATATTTCAGCTTCTACAGCAGCTTGCAGCTGATCAGCGACAAACCATGATTTTTGTAGAGCATGTGCTAGATGGTGTCATTGAATGGATGGACCGGGTGATTTTATTAAATGATCAAGGCAGCATCTTAGCAGATGGGTCTCCAAAAGATGTGCTCGCGACTTATGAAATAGAAATGAAAGAGGCAGGAATTTGGAGGCCGAAATTATTTCCCGAGAAATGGTCTACGATCCTTCAAGATCCATTTCATCCAATGAGTCACAAACTTATGCAAACCTTTGAAGCAAGAAAGAAGCAGAATGAAAAAGTGCCGCCGACTAAGCGGGAGACCATCATTCGTTCAGAAGATCTTCAATTAAGCTACGGGAAAAAGAGGATTATGAGTGATCTTCAGCTTGATATCAAAGCAGGGGATTGGGTGGCGATCATTGGGGAAAATGGAAGCGGGAAAAGCACATGTCTCAAACATTTGGTTCGTTTAGAGCCAACGAAAAAAGGCCACATTTTTTTAAAAGAGACACTCCTTAAAAAGTGGTCAGACCGAGAACTATATGAAAAGGCAGGCTTTGTGTTTCAAAATCCGGAGCTTCAATTCATACAAGATACAGTGTTTGATGAAATTGCATTTGGTGGAAGGCAGCGTAATTGGCCAGAATCCGTTGTGCAAGAAAAAACAGTTCAGCTATTGAAAGAGTTCGGTTTAGAAAAGCATGCAAAAGCTCATCCTTTCACTTTAAGCCTAGGTCAAAAAAGAAGATTGAGTGTGGCTACAATGCTCCTTTTTGATCAGGATGTCCTATTGTTAGACGAGCCGACTTTCGGGCAGGATGAAAGAACAGCGAAGGAATTAATCAGACGCTTGAAAGAGCGTCAACGCCAAGGCACCACAATTTTGATGGTCACTCATGATATGGACCTTGTCGATGAATGTGCCGATCAAGTGCTTCTTTTTCATCAAGGAAAGCATGTGTATGGTGGCACGCCTTATGATTTGTTTTCAAATCAGGACCTTGTCGATGCTTATCAACTGAGAGCCCCGTTGCATTATCGCTATGTGGCTGAAAGAAAGGACGTGCTGACGATTGCAAAGTAATCATTCCTTTCTTTCCACTGTGAATCCAGTCATCAAATTACTCACTCATCTACTTGCGATGTGTTGTCTCATGGCGATATCTGATCCTAAAACAACCTTCATCATCTGGCTGTTTGCACTTAGTATTGGACTTGTTTTAGGCGGATGGAATTTGAAGTATCTTTTCACAAGACTTGTCCCTTATCTGCTCTTTTTTATTCTCGTGTTTTGGATGATGGCGGCCTTTGGCAAGGGGGATCATACTGTTTGGAAATGGGCATGGTTCCATATGACAGAGGAGAGTTTAAGAAATGGACTCACCATCGCTCTCAGAATGCTTGGCTTTGTGACATTCGGTCTCCTGTTTACGTCCACAACAGATTTGACAGCATTTATGATGAGTCTCATTCATCAGTGCAAAATGTCGCCAAAATGGGCGTATGGGATGCTTGCTGGCTTCCGGTTTATTCCGTTATTTCAAAGTGAATTAAAGCAAATGAAGGCGGCACATAAAATTAGAGGCTATAAGCAAAAAAACAGTTGGAAAGCCTTTATGCGTTATGCACTTCCTCTTTTTACACAGGGCGTACGAAAATCAGAACGGTTGGCCATTGCGATGGAAGCAAGAGGCTTCACGGGTGAGAGAGAGCGGACGTATTATCATGTCATCAGCACTTCGTGGATCGACTATATGTATCTTTTGCTCATCGGTATCAGTATCTTGATATGCATGTCCTTTTTTTAAAAACACCCACATTCTCTTGATAGAATGTGGGCTTTTTATATGTCTTAGGTCATTTGATTGATATTAGTGCACATTACAGGCTGTAATAGACCTTATAACGAACCGATAAAGAGGATGTACTGAGAAAAAGAGAGGATGAACGTGAGCGAATGTCACAGAGAATTGATAACATAATAGACGCTTTACCAATCATTGGACTAGCTATGAGAGAGCAACTAACCTTTTCTGTTTTAGGGAAAGAGAAGGTTCTTTATTATCAGCAACATGGGAACATTGACTTAGGATTTAAAGCTGGTGATACAGTGGCTGATGGATTTCAAAACTTTTCGATGTTGAAAAATGGGAGAGAGCCATCGTTTATCCAAATTCCGAAAGAAGTATACGGAATTCCAATGGATATTGTAGCCGTTCCAATTAAAGATGAGACGGGTCAGGTAGTCGCTGCTTTCTGCGTGGCCTATGATCAGACCAATCAACAACGATTAGATGACATTATGACGGAGAGCAACGAAGCTTCCGAAAAACTAGTCGCAATGGTACAGCAAGTTGCTGCGCATTCAGAGGAACTTCAAGCGACAAGTGAACAAATTCTACAAAACACGAAAACCACTGTAGAAAATTCCTCTAAAATCAATCAAGTGTCCAATCTTATCAAAGGTATCTCTGATCAAACGAACTTACTTGGACTCAACGCATCAATTGAGGCTGCAAGAGTAGGTGAAGCAGGAGCAGGCTTCGGAGTGGTCGCAACGGAAGTGAGAAAGCTGTCAACTCATGCAAAACAAGCAACGACTGATATTGAAACCGCGCTAAAAGATGTGCAGGGATCGATTAAAGGAATGGAAGAAGAAATAGCACAAATTGTCGCTTCTTCTGAGCATCAAGCTGAGCTTGTAAGCACGTTCACAAAAGTTATTGAAGGTCTTCATGAAACAAATGAAACGATGAAAGCATTGGCAGAAGACTTAGTGAATTATCAAGTGAAATAAAAAATAGATCGACTAAAACCTCCAGATCAATCGGAGGTTTTTTTCGTTTTAAGGTGGGGAAGTTGTTAGGATATTGACCGATTGATCACTGACAGGCAGTGTACACTTCTGTATGATAGAAAAAGAGATACTACCCTGGTCAGTAGACCTATTCATAAGGAGGAAGACCATCGTGACACAATCAGCGAAGCTGCAAGAAATCATAGCACCTTACCGTAAAATGTTAGATCAAACTGAACAGCCAATGATTCAATTACAGATGAAACAAGGAAAAACAGGACCTTACGACAGCAAAATTGCAGGTGATCCTTACTTCCCCAAAAACGACGAATATCCAGTTGATGGCGCAGGACACCCTATGAAGCTTTTGGCACAAATTAATTTTGGCCAGCTACCGAAGCCGAAGCTGAAGGATTATCCAGAAACAGGACTTCTGCAAATTTTTATTTCTGTGCATGATGATCTTTATGGGATGAATATTGACCAAAAAACAGAGCAAAAAGATTTTCGGATCAAATTTATTGAGGAACCTTTTTTGGCAGAAGAAGAGTTGTTGACTGATTTTTCTTTTGTGAAAATTCCTGATGATTTTTATTTTCCTGTGACGAAGGAAGGCGCCATTACAGGTGAACGATCAAGTGAAACGATTAGTGTAGAAGATTTCCGCTTTGAGAAAATCACAGGTAAGCGAAGCTGGGACCTATTCGAAGGTGTAGAAGGTGTTGATGGAGATGAAGCGGATGCCTTGCTAGATGAATTTTATGAGACAGAGAGTGGTTTTGGTCACAAATTGGGTGGATATCCAGGCTTTACACAAGAGGATCCGCGTACCTATGAAGACCAAGAGCATACCGTTCTACTATTACAAATCGACTCAGATGATGAAGTGGATATGTTGTGGGGAGACTGCGGAATCGCCAACTTTTTTATCAAACCAGAAGACCTCAAACGAAAAAATTTCGAGAATGTCGTCTATAGTTGGGATTGCTCCTGATTTTGTAAAAAACACTCTTTAAACACTCTTGATAGAGTGTTTTTGTGTATGTTTTTAGACTTTTTGCCCCTATTTCGTCATGTTTGAGAGGTAATATGTCATTCTTTCTAGTTGACCGTATCAAAAAAAAATGTAAAATCATCTTAAAGTCCTCTTTTTTGATAATAATAATAAAATGACATATCAATCAACAATAAATGCTCGAAAAAGCGGAATGTACTGGGGGGTATCAATTGATCATTTCGAAAGTAATCAATAATAATGTGGTCAGTGCGTATGATGACGAGCAGCATGAGCTGGTCATTATGGGCAGAGGGATCGCTTTTCAAAAGAAAAGTGGAGACCCGATTGACGAAGAACGTATTGAAAAAGTATTTTCCATTCAAAATAAAGATATATCAGAAAAATTCAAAACCCTGCTTTATGATATTCCAATCGAGTATATGCAAGTGTGTGAGGCGATTATTGATCATGCGAGAACAACCCTTAATAAAAATTTGAATGACAGCATCTATGTGACACTGACAGATCATATCACCTTTGCTATTGAACGTCATCAAAAAGGAATGGACATCAAAAATGCATTGCTCTGGGAAATCAAGCGGTTGTACAAAGAGGAGTTTATGTGTGGTGTAGAAGCGATTCGGATTATTCAGGACAAGCTCAACATTCATCTTCCTGAGGATGAAGCTGGTTTTATTGCGATGCACATTGTCAATGCAGAGCTCAATGAAGAAATGCCGAACGTGATTCAAATTACCAAACTCATTCAAGATATTTTAAATATCGTCAAGTATCACTTTCAAATTGATTTAGACGAGGAATCATTAAATTATTTCCGTTTTGTCACGCATTTAAAGTTTTTTGGGCAGCGTCTGTTTAACGAAACACAAATGGAAAATCAAAATGAATTTCTGTATGAAGTGGTAAAAGAAAAAAACACAGCAGCTTTCCAATGCGCCGAAAAAATTAATGATTATGTTCAAAAAGAATACAACCGAAGTCTCATAGAAGATGAGATGTTATACTTAACTTTGCATATCGACAGAGTGATAAAAAGAAAATAAATTTAAAAAGAAAGCGTTGACATTACTAAAATAACATGATAATTTATAACTATAAACTAAATAACCCACAATCTTTTAGGATTGTTACTGGTCAAGCAGGCAAAACCTAAATCATTGTCCCTATCTTTGATAAGGCATGATTTAGGTTTTTTTATATCTAAAGACATATAAAATTAAATAAAGATCAATCGCTATGAAGGATTGTTACTGGTTAAGCAGGCAAAACCTAAATATCGATTAATGTCTGAATCGCTATTTTTCGGACATTAATGGATGTTTAGGTTTTTTCTATATCAAGATGTAATCAACGATTGGAGGGTAATACAATGAACCACAAACAAACAGCAAAAGAAGTTTTAGAGCTTGTCGGCGGTGAAAAGAATGTTAAGCAAGTCACGCATTGTATGACAAGACTTCGCTTCAACTTATACGATGAAGGCAAAGCGGATAAAGAGAAGCTGCAATCAACAGACGGGGTCATGGGTGTGAATCAAAGCGGGGGTCAATATCATGTCATTATTGGCAATGATGTTTCAAATGTCTATCAAGCGATGATTGCTGACTCAGGCCTGTCAACAGATGTAAAGTCAGGCGGTACAGAAGAGGCTTCAAAACAAAATGTGATTTCAAAGCTTTTCGATTTTATCTCTGGTGTCTTCACACCGATTCTTCCAGCCATCGCTGGAGCCGGTATGATCAAAGGGATATTGGCACTCATGCTTACGTTCCAGTGGATATCGGATAAAAGCAGCACATATGCCATTTTAACAGCTATCGGCGACGGAGCCTTTTACTTCTTACCGATTCTGCTTGCTGTAAGCGTAGCTAAAAAAATTGGCACAAATCAGTATATCGCCGCTGCCATTGCAGCCGCCGCACTGCACCCGCAGTTAACGGCTTTACTAGGCGCAGGAAATACAGAATTTCTAGGCTTACCAGTGGTTGCCGTTGTGTACTCTTCATCGGTCATTCCGATTCTACTTACCATCTGGCTCGGCTCATATGTTGAAAGATTCGCGGAAAAATATAGCCCAAAATCATTGAAGATCATCCTTGTTCCAACGGTCACACTTCTTGTCGTAGTACCAATTATGCTTATCGCAGTAGGACCGCTTGGTGGGATTATCGGAAATGGCCTTTCAGGTGGAATTGATTTATTGTTCAAACATGCAGGTATTTTGGCCGGACTCTTGATCGGCGGCTTCATGTCACCATTGATCATTACGGGCATGCACTATGCACTACTTCCAATTATGATCAACAACATTACGTTAAACGGTTTTGACTTCATTCTTCCAATGATGTTTGTAGCAAATATGGCACAAGCAGGCGCAGCATTCGGTGTCTTCTTAAGATCAAAAAACAAAACATTCAAATCATTGGCGATGTCTACAAGTATCACTGCATTAATGGGTATTACTGAACCTGCTATGTATGGTGTGAACATGCGATTGAAAAAACCGTTCCTTGCAGCCCTCATTGGTGCAGCAGCAGGCGGCGTGTTCATGTCAATCTTTAAAGTAAAATCATATGTGATATCTGGATCAGCAGGTCTCCCTGGTCTCCCGACATTCATTGGCCCAACATTTGTCTACTCTATCATCGGCTTAGTAATCGCCTTTGTCGCAGCAACGATCATGACACTTGTTCTAGGATTCAAAGATGTACCAGTGAAAGATGATACAAAAGCAGACAAACCAGAAGAAAAGAAAGACACAGTAGCACTTCAAAATGAAGTGGTACAAAGCCCGCTTGAAGGACAACTAAAGCCGCTAAATCAAGTAAATGATGCAACATTCTCAAATGAAATCATGGGTAAAGGTACAGCCATTGTCCCAACAGTTGGACGTGTAGTAGCACCATTCAATGGCAAGGTTGAAACCATTTTTCAAACGAAGCATGCCATTGGCTTAAAGAGTGACCAAGGCACAGAGCTTCTCATCCATGTTGGAATTGATACGGTGAAGCTTGGCGGAAAGCATTTCACAAGTCATGTAGAGTCAGGTGATCTTGTTCAAGCAGGAGATGTGCTCGTTGAATTTGATATCGAGGGCATTCAGCAAGAAGGCTATGATGTCACCACACCAATTATCGTCACTAACACAAACGATTTTGCACAAGTTGATGCGAAAACAGAAGGCGCGATTTCAGTACAAGAGACACTGCTCACAGTCAGTGTAGAAGAAAAAGAGGAGGGCATTCAACATGAACAAGTTAGAAAAAACATTTCCTAAAGGTTTCTTATGGGGCGGCGCTGTTGCGGGCAACCAAATTGAAGGTGCTTATAATAAAGATGGAAAAGGCTTATCGACAGCCGATGTATCACCGCACGGTATTATGCATCCATTCGATGAATCAATGAAAGACTTGAACTTATATCATGATGCGATTGACTTCTACCATCGCTATAAAGAAGATATTGCACTCTTTGCAGAAATGGGATTCAAATGCTTCAGACTATCCATTTCTTGGCCGCGTATTTTCCCAAATGGCGACGATGCTGAACCAAATGAAGCAGGCCTTGCTTTTTATGACAGAGTATTTGATGAACTGCATAAGCATGGAATTGAACCAGTTGTCACAATTTCTCATTATGAAATGCCGCTTGCACTTGTGAAAAACTACGGCGGTTGGAGAAACCGTAAGCTTGTCGATCTGTATGAAACATATGCGAAAACGTTGTTTACTCGCTATAAAGACAAAGTGAAATATTGGATGACCTTTAATGAAATCAACGTCGTGTTACATGCGCCTTTCACTGGCGGCGGACTTGTATTTGAAGAGGGTGAAGACGAGAAAAGCATTCAATATCAAGCAGCGCATCACCAATTTGTTGCAAGTGCTTTAGCTGTCAAAGCAGGACACGAAATCATTCCTGATGCGAAAATCGGCTGTATGATTGCAGCGATGACAACTTATCCGTACAGCTCAAGACCAGAAGATATGTTTGCTGCAATGGATCAGGACCGTAAAACATTGTTTTTCTCAGATGTACAGGCAAGAGGCTACTACCCAGGTTACATGAAACGATACTTCCGCGAAAATGGAATTCATATTGAGATCCAAGATGGTGATGAAGACATCCTAAGAAACCATACAGTGGACTATATTGGTTTCAGCTATTATATGAGCTTTGTGACAAGTACAGATCCAGAGGTTCTTGGACAAGTTACTGGTGGTAACCTATTCGAAGGCGTGAAAAACCCTTATCTAGAAGCAAGTGATTGGGGCTGGCAAATTGATCCAAAAGGACTTCGTACAACACTAAACCAGCTATATGACCGCTACCAAAAACCATTGTTTATCGTAGAAAATGGACTGGGAGCTGTCGATCAAGTAGAAGAAGACGGGTCCATTCAAGACGATTACCGAATTGATTACCTCAGAAGCCATTTGCTAGAGGCGAGAGAAGCCATTGCAGACGGAGTAGACTTGATGGGTTATACAAGCTGGGGCCCAATTGACCTTGTCAGCGCATCAACAGCTGAAATGAAAAAACGATACGGCTTCATTTATGTCGACCGTGATAACGAAGGAAAAGGAACATTAGATAGAAAGAAAAAGAAAAGCTTCGATTGGTATAAACAAGTGATTGCGACAAATGGTGATCATTTAGATGCATAAAAGAAAAAAGACAAACCGTTCATACTGCGGTTTGTCTTTTTTTCGTCAAGGGGACTATGAAGTCCACACTTGATCTGCAATCTCAATCACATGACGAAGTTTTTCCCATTGCTGTTCTTCTGTTAACAGATTGCCTTCCTCCGTTGAGGCGAACCCGCATTGCGGACTCAAGCAAATCTGGTTAATGTCGACGTATTGAGCAGCTTCCTCGATTCGTTTTTTAATCTGTTCAGCCGGCTCAAGCTCACCATACTTTGAAGTCACAAGACCAAGTACGATTTGAAGATTTGGATTTTTCACATAGCGAAGGGGCTCAAATCCGCCAGAACGATCATCGTCGAATTCTAAAAAGAGACCATCCAGATCTAAGCCGGCAAAAATCGTTTCTGCCGCTGCTTCATAACCGCCTTCAGCTGCCCACGTCGATTTAAAGTTACCACGGCAAATGTGCATAGTGATCACCAAATCCTCTGGACGATCGGCAACGGCTTCATTGATTGTTTTTGCAAACGACTCACGAAGTTCATCTTCCTCGCGGCCAAAGGCTTTGATTTGTTCATGCCCTTTTTCAGAAAAGAACACTGCCCATGCGGTATCATCTAGCTGTAAGTAGCGACAGCCTGCATCATAAAAAGCTCGGATGGCTTTCTTATACGCCTGTGCCACATCATGGTGGAAATCATCTAAGCTGTCATACACACCTTCATCAAGCTTTCCACGGAAAAAGAGCATATTCGGACTTGGAATCGTCATTTTAGCCGTATGATCACCAGCGATGCTGTGAAGGAATCGATAATCCTCCAGCATTGGATGATCTGTAAAATCAATCTTGCCCGTTACCTTGATGCCCCGTGCTTTTGTCGTCGTATTGTGGAATTGAATACCTTGATCTGCTTCAAATCCTTCGACCCCATCTAATCCCTCAAGAAAGTCAAAATGCCACCAAGCACGTCTGAACTCTCCATCTGTGACAACCTCTAATCCAATTTCCTTTTGCTTCTCCACAATACGAGTGATTTCTTCATTCTCAATTTGTCGGAGCTGCTCTGCTGTCAGTGTGCCGTCTGCTTTTTGCTTGCGTGCTTCCTTGATACGTTCTGAACGAAGTAAACTGCCTACTTGATCTGCGCGAAATGGCGGTTTCGTTGTTTTCTTTCCAATGGTTTGTACTTGTGTCATGCTGAATCCCTTCTTTCTACAGGTTAAAAATCAAATAAAAAAGCTCTTCCTTGGATAAGGAAGAGCATCATATACTGAGAGAACTCTGCCTTATCTTCAAACAAGCATCTGCTTGCTTAAGGAATTAGCACCATTCTGTTCCGAGGAACAGCGGTTGCCGGGTTTCACAGGGCCAGTCCCTCCACCACTCTTAATAAGGTTACCTTTTGATTCAATTTTCTTAATAAACATAATTATTCAACTTTTCCGAGAGAAAGTCAATGGTTTTTACAGTTAATTTTCTACATGAACAAATCAGCGACGAGAACACCCGCTAGTCCGACAAGTGAAAGAACGGTCACCATCAATGTCCACGTTTTAAAGGTTTGGGCCATGGACAGGTTAAAGTATTCTTTGTAAATCCAGAAACCCGCATCATTCACGTGAGAGAACGTAATACTGCCGGCACCTGTTGCGATCACCATTAATTCTGGGCTCACACCTGTCAGTCCAATCAAAGGAGCAGAAATGCCAGCCGCTGTGAGACCGGCGACGGTGGCTGATCCTAAAGATACACGAAGGACCGCAGCAATCAACCAAGTGAGAAGCAGTGGAGAAAGTGTGCTTCCTTGCATGATTCCTGCAATGTATTGATCAACCCCGCTATCAATGAGCACCTGTTTAAAGGCGCCGCCACCTGCAATAATTAATAAAATCATTGCAATAGAACCGATAGAATCTGTGATTGATTTCATCACATCCTGCATGCTCTTGCCTCTGCCAAGTCCAAACGTGTAGATAGCAAGAAGCACGGAGATTAACAGTGCAATCGCCGGTTCGCCTAAAAACTCAGCGGTTGGCAGTAATGGGGAGGACGGGAAGAAAATTTCTAAAACTGCTCTGAATGTCATGAGCAATACAGGCAAAACAGCGGTGAAAATGCTAATGCCGAAGCTTGGCATTTCCTCTTCTGTAAATTCCTTTGGATTAAATAAGTTCTTTGGAATATGTGCGTGTAACTGATCTTTTTTAAATAGTTTCGTAAAGAGAAGTCCACCTACTAAAACTGCAGGAATCGCTAAAATAATCCCAACTAATAAGGTTTGTCCCATGTTTGCTTGAAAGACATTTGCAATGGCAGTCGGCCCTGGGTGAGGAGGGAGGAAGCCATGTGTGGTGATAAGTGCAGCGACGAGCGGCATACCCACATAAAGCACAGGAAGTCTTGCAGCTTGTGCGATCGTAAAAACTAGTGGAATCAAGATAATGAATCCGGTTTCATAAAATAGAGCAATTCCGATCACAAATCCAGTCAGCATCGTTGCCCATTGAATTTTTCCAATACCGAATCGGTCAATGAGTGTCATCGCAATACGCTGAGCTCCGCCAGAATCAGCCATCAATTTACCAAGCATCGCCCCAAAACCGAGAACGAGTGCGAGGTGACCGAGCGTACTGCCGAGTCCTTTTTCGACGGAAGCAATCGCTTCAAGTGGTGACATTCCTTCTAAAACAGCAACAATTAAAGAAACAATAATCAAAGATATGAAAGCGTTTAACTTAAAGACAACCATGAGTAAAAGCAATAATAAAACGCCAAGTCCGATAAACACTAACGACATGATCTTTCCTCCTTTGTGGTGCATAAGGGAGTGCAAAACACCCCCTATGCTTTATCCTTCAAGTATGTCTACAGCTTCTTTTAACGTATCCCTTGAACCAACATTTCCCGGGAAAATCACATAAGACATGAAAGGGAATTTACTATCTTCACCTGTTTGCCAAACGGGAATGCCTGGTCTGATCTGCCCTGCCACAGTTGCGCGTTTCACGTGAAGTCCTCTAGTTCCAATATCGCTGGAGGTAATGCCACCTTTGGCAATGAGATACTTAGGGCGAATTGTGAGACGCTGGACAATGCTTGTCACAGCATCACTAATTTTTACAGAGAGCTTTAATTCTTCCTCCTGACGATCATCCCCAAGGTCAAGCCGTTCTCTTCTTGTATAAACAGCCACAGATTGACCAGATGCTAATAATGCCTCAGTTTGCTGAATCACGCGGTCAATTTCTTGTTGAAATGCTTCAGGCGCCAGCACGAGATGTGTATTAAACTCAATAAAAGCTACCTCTTTATTCTGTTGAAGCGCTTTTAATTGATCTGTTGTCTTCTTCACATGAGAACCAATCATAATGAGACCACCGTGCGAGCTTTGTTCTTGTATCAAGTCATGTCTTGTTAATAAGGCACGATCCTCTATACCGCCAAGAACTTTTGTAAGTGCCGCCGCACTTCTGAACATGAGTTGCTTTCCTGCTTGAATGGCCTCAATGAGAGCGGTGACAAAGACTTTGACATCGTCATAGTCCACAGCGTTTACAACCACCTTTTTAAAATCGGTCACACTCATGAGCTGTTTTTTTATTTGATCAATCCGTAAAGCCCGTAGATCATCTAACGAAATGTAGGTGGTGTTCTCTTTCGTGAACGATCCGTTTGACTTTTCTTCAATCCATTCTCCGAGATGAGATGACTGAAAGCCGAATGTGCGATCTCGTGCAAATTCTGTGTCACCAGCAGGAATTAATTCGTGTCCATCTTGGACGTAATGAATATTGTTGATTGTCAAGCGTCCACCTTCTTGGAAGAAAGGAAGAAGGATTTCTCCATTGAATTGGCGGGAGCTTTGCTGTTCAATCGTGGTTCTGAGTACGTCAGTTTCCAGCGGAAAGTGTCCACGAAGAGTGGAATCTCCTCGGCTGACAATAATGAAATCCTGATCAACCCGTTCCGCTACCTTCACAATTATTGAAGCGATTGTTTCATGCACAGCAGCCGTTTCCTTCTCTGTCATACTGCGAGAATTGGTCAAAATAAAGAACATTCGGCTGTCTTCAAGAAAACCGGCTTCAATGCTTTCTTCTGACCAATCGGTGAAAACAGAGACGCCATGTACGGTTTGAATCCCTGTTGGATCATCATCTAATACAATGACTTTATGATGAAAGCTGTTCAGTGCTTGTTCGTATGCTGATTGAATGATCTTTGAATCCGCTTTCGGAAGGGCATTCAGTATGTCAGTGCTTTTCTTCATGACCATTTCATCCTTTCTTCACTTCGACATGAGCCATTTTTTCGTAATATTGAACGATGCCGCCATGGTCAAGCCCAGATTTTCCGTCCGCTTTGAGAGCGTGGAAGATTTCGAGCAGTTGGCTAGAGAGCGGGAGAGGAACGCCGATATCATGAGCAGTTTCCATCACATTGGTTAAATCTTTTAAGTTGATGTCGATACGTCCGCCTGGTTCAAAGTTTCGTTCTAAGATGAGAGGGACCTTTGCATCGAGAACAGCACTTCCTGCCAGCCCGCCGCGAATGGCTTCATACATTTTGTCAATGGCAATGCCTGATTTAGCGGCAAGAACGAGCGCCTCGGACATAGCGGCAATATTTAAGTTGACGATGATTTGATTGGCGAGCTTCGCTGTTGTTCCGCTTCCATTTGTCCCAACTAATACAACCTCTGTGCCCATCGCAAGCAGGACATCCCTCACTTGCTCAAAGATGACTTCTTCGCCGCCAGCCATGATGGCAAGTGTTCCGTCTATTGCCTTCGGTTCTCCGCCGCTGACAGGTGCGTCGATAAATTCCACCTGATGCTGTTTTGTAAGAGCAGCTAAAGCTCTAGAAGTAACAGGGGAAATTGAGCTCATATCTACGACAACAGTGCCAGGTTTAGCTGTAGTTAAAATGCCATGATCACCTGAAACAACTGCCTCTACATGCTCTCCTTTAGGAAGCATTGTGATGATGATATCGCTTTCAGAAGCGGCATCAGCTGCTGAAACAGCACCTTTTGCTCCGGCTTCTTGTAACGCTCGAATCGCTTCCTCATTTAGATCGAAAACAGTCACAGTATGACCGGCTTTTAATAGATTGAGTGCCATAGGTTTTCCCATAATACCTAATCCAATGAATCCAATTTTCTTTGTCACATTGAACGCCTCCTATATAGAAAACCCTTACAAAAAGCGCTTTCTTTTTCTTTTGTTAGTATATATACTATCTTTTTGTTTTAATAGTAGTAAATAAACTATTGTTCATTTAATGTACATGACATGATAGGAACGTGTCAACGGAAAATATGAGAAAAGTCACAAAAAAAGACCGGAATCAGCTCCGGCCTTTTGCGTTCATGTTTTATTTTTAGCTACGGCTAATCGAGATCGTTTCACGTTTTCAATGGCATTTGATCCTAGTTCTAAAACAGCGGTGACGTATAGTACATCGATGATTACAAGCTGGTTAATACGGGAGATCATGGAGTCAGATCGATAGGTTGTCTCCCTGGAAGAACTGAGCAGATGAAAGTCAGATCGCTTTGCGAGCTCTGATTTCGGATAGCTGGTGATAGAGGCAACCTTTGCTCCCTTTTCTTTAGCAAATTGCACGGCATCAAGAATTTCTCTACTCTCTCCAGAATGGGAGATCGCAACGATAAAATCGTGTTCCGTGGCGTGAGTTGCAATCATGTTCATCATATGCGGATCACTGCATAGACTCACTTCAAAACCAAGCTGGAGGAACTTATGATAAGCATCTCCTGCAATAAAACTGGACGCACCTGCTCCAAAGAAGACGGTTTTATGTGCCTGTTTCATTTGTTCGATAAATTGTGTCACGGCTTGATCTTCTAAAATATGCTTCATATCCTGAATCGAGTTTGTTGTTAACTCTATGACCTTATGTTTAATGTCAGCTACACTATCGGATGCCTCGATCTCACCGTAAATGGATTGAGGCGTATTGGTCGCAATATCCTGTGCGACATGGACACGAAACACTTGGTACGATTCATAGCCAATTTTTCGTAGAAACCGAAAGATCGTCGTTTCACTAGTATTGCATTCAGCAGCGAGTGCACTAATGGAATGAAGCACAACTTTCTGAGGATTTTCTAAAATGTAATTGGCAATCTTTTTTTGGGTCGGAGACAAACTATGAAACGTTGTCCGAATGTGACTAAAAATATTCTCTTCTATGATAAACACCACACTTCATCTAGCATTCTACATTAAGCATACAGGAACTTATGAAAACGGTAAACAAACCCGATGTGGAAAAAGGAAGAATAATATGGAAATAATGCTTTTTTTGGTTCTTTTGTCATGGTATACTCAATTGGTAATAGACAAAAATGGGGGTTTTTACTATGACGATGAAAAAAGGCCTAACAATCAGTCTGCTCATTTTCTCACTGATTGTTTCGTTGTTTGCGCCAGTGGGATCTGCGGATGCCAAACAAGCAAAAAAAGCGAAAGTAAGCACACACTATTATAAAAAGAAAAAAACATTCAAATATGCACAGGTGAAAAACCTAAGCAAGGCGCATATGAAAACCATCAATCGTGATTTAAAAGAAGACATCGCCTTCTCTTATTCTACTTACTTATTCTTAAAGGACGAAGCGAAAAAGGAAGGCTTTGGGAAGATCACTTACGAGAGATCGTTTAAAACGAAATTTAACAATGGGAAGAAGCTCAGTATCTTAAACTATGATTACATGAATGATGGTGGAATGCATGGGGATACGATGGTTTCCAGCATGAACTATGTGTTAACGAAGAAAAAGACAAAGCAGCTGTTCTTGACAGACGTTGTGAAAACAAAGAAAAAGCGTACGAAAGTAAGAGATTATATTTATAACTACACAAAGAAACATAAAAGCAAATTCTATGTGAACCTGAAAAGAAGAGACATTGAAATCAACTACAACACGCAGTATTACTTCACGAAAAAGGGAATTGCTGTTGTTTTTCAGCCATATGAGATTTCACCTTACTATGTAGGAATTCCGATGATTCAAGTTCCTGCGAAGGTATATAAATAAAAAGAAAAACGACCACTGAGTCTGGTCGTTTTTTGTTATGTACTCACACAAAAGAGCCCCATATGAGGCTCTTTTTCAGATTTATACTTGTTTAGGTGCATCGTTTAGTGGATGACGGCGTTTTCCGTTGTAGTGGCGGCGCATACGAAAGATTTCAAACTCCGAAAGCTCTGCGCTTTTTCGTTTTGGTGTGCGGTTATCTTTTTTGAAAGAGAATAGTAAGTAGCAGCAAAGTGAAGCGATAATCAATAAAATCATCATATGACATTCCTCCAATTCATCCTATTCTTTAAGTGTAGACAGGGTGAGTGATGTTTATAACTGAAAATAAGCAGCAGAATCGGTTTAGTTCTTAATGTCTAGATGATCTGCTAATTTAGGTCTAAAATACTGGTTGTTTGTAACTATTATATTTCCAGTTATTGCACTCGTCAAGAAGAATTTTTCTGGGGTTGTCTCTATTAGTACGAATAAGTGTCATAAAAGTTTCAGAAAATTGTAAACTTTTATTAAAAAACCGTTCCCGAACAGGAACGGTTGTAAACATATCTATGCTTTTTCTTCAAATAAACGGGCGATTTCAACGATGACTTCTGTTGCTTTCACCATGTTCTCGACAGAAATAAATTCATATTTACCGTGGAAGTTTTCCCCGCCAGTAAAGATGTTTGGTGTTGGAAGACCTTTATATGAAAGCTGGGAGCCATCTGTACCGCCGCGGATCGGTTCGATCACAGGTGTCACTGAGCGGTTTTCCATTGCTTCATGGGCAATATCCACAATATGTTTCACCGGCTCAATTTTTTCTCTCATATTATAATATTGATCTTGAATTTTGAGATTGATGCTGTTTTCTCCGTAAATGGCTTTTAAGTCATTTGCTATTTTTTCAAATAGTGCTTTGCGTTCGTTAAATTTGTCTTTATCAAAATCACGAATAATATATTGCAGCTCTGCTTCTTCGACTTCTCCTACAAACTTCGTGAGATGGAAAAATCCTTCGTAGCCTTCTGTGTATTCCGGAGATTCATCAGAAGGAAGCTTGTTGTGGAAGAGCATCCCAATCTTCGCAGCGCTGACCATTTTGTCCTTTGCTGTCCCAGGGTGGACGTTGTTTCCTTTAATGGATACTTTCGCACCTGCTGCGTTGAAGCTTTCATATTGCAGCTCCCCGAGCGGTCCTCCGTCAATTGTATACGCATAGGAAGCGCCAAAGGCATCAACATCAAATTTGTGCGGCCCTCTGCCAATCTCTTCATCTGGTGTAAAGGCGACGCGAATTTTTCCATGCTTGATTTCTGGATTTTCAATTAAGTAATGCATAGCGGTCATAATTTCTGCGATACCTGCTTTGTTATCTGCACCAAGCAAGGTTGTTCCATCTGTTGTGATCAGCGTATGTCCTTGATATTTTTGTAAATTTGGAAACTGTGATGGAGATAAAACGATATGTAGATCTTCATTTAAGGTGATGTCGCCGCCTTGATAGTCTTCATGAAGCTTCGGTTTCACATTCTTGCCGGTGAAGTCAGTAGCTGTGTCGATGTGAGCCAGGAAGCCAATGGTCGGGACGTCTTTGTCTGTGTTAGATGGGATCGTTCCCATGACATAGCCGTTTTCATCCATTGTTACTTCTTGAATCCCGATGGATTTCATTTCTTCAACTAGCTGTCTCGCTAAGTTCAACTGTCCTTCAGTCGATGGGCAGCTTTCCTTATCTGCATCCGACTGCGTATCTACCTTCACATAACTTGTGAATCGCTGAATCATTTCTTCTTTCATGTATACGTCACTCCTTTTGTAGAATACGTTCATTTTATCACGTCTTGAATGCGCTTCATAACAAGAAAGGTTTTCTCTGGTAATTAGAGAGGAAAAAGACCTACTTTCATTTGGTGATGTGTTGAATGGTTCTTTAGGGTGATTTTTTAGGGTGTCTTTTTATTTATAATGAGGACATATAAAATCATCCATTTGTACGTTAAATTGGGAGGAAGGGGTGCGAAAGTTGGATTCTAGTCAAACGCTGGCACTCGCTCAAAAGTTTCAGGAAGCAGCTGTTGAGATTCGGCAGTCAAAGCAGCTGCTTGTGAATCGGCTCAAGGCAGTAGGATCAGGCTGGCAGGGAGAAGCAAGGAATAAATTTGATCAAAGCTTTGAGGAAACAACGGCACGCTATGATCAATTCGAAAAGGACTTGCTTGAAACAAGTCAGGAACTGCGCGATGCAGCGGTCAAAATCGAGGAACGGAAAGTTGAAATAGCCAGAATGGAAGAGCTTGAGCGAAAGAGACGAGAAGAACGGATAGCAAGAAACCGAGAAGGGAGATGATGTGATGGCACGTGACATAGTGGTAGATCCAGATCAGCTGACAGGGCTTGCGAATGATGTTGTAGGCGAACTTTCTGTCATTGAAACGAAGCACCGCGATTTACATAGTGAACTGGATGGTCTCATTTTAGGCTGTGATCCTCGGTATAGAAGCTGTTTTTCAGGCGTTGGGGATGCATGGGGAGCAGGACAAGCATTGATCAGTAAATTGAGCAGTGATGATATTGCGATTCGTCATGCAACAGATAAAATGGTCGAAGCAGACGATATTTTACGGAAAATGTACAGCATTTATGATCAATATGGGACGCTCACGAGCTTAGCTGGTATTGTGATGATGCAGGCGAAATACTACGGGCTTGGGATGACGACCTTCATTAAAGACAATGGCCGGTATGCCGCGCAGCATTCAAAGCTTCTGCTTGATCTGACCAGCCGGGTAGAAGGAACGAGATTTGACCGGCTAGCAAGGATTTGGCTGAGTAAAAAAGAATTATTAAAACGATCGAACTGGTCGATGGCTGACTTGGTCCATAAGAAATTCACAAAATTTTATCCTGATGATACGGTTGCATTTACGAATAGTGTCCGTGATTTTACAAAAGGAAGTATCAATTGGAAGGACACGGCTGGAATCAAGTCTGTTCTGAAAAATGGGTCAAGATTTGCGAAAGGAAATGCCATCATTGCAACGGTAGTCACTGGTGCAACGGAAACAGTCGGCTGTGGATTGAAAATTGCCGAGAACTATGCAGAATTCGGTGATCAGCCAGAAGTCCTTAAGCGTGAAAATGCTAAGGCTGTTGGAAATGCAGTGAACAATACGGTCTTTATCGCTGGCGGGTCTGTCGCAGGTGCCGTTGTCGGAGGAGCTCTTGGAAGCTTTGCAGGACCGATTGGAACCGTCGTTGGAGGAGCCATTGGTTCCGCAGTCGGTGGATTTATAGGAGAAAAAGTCGCCAAGCTGACATCAGGCTTTGCTGAGCAGGTTGCAGTGAAATTAAAGGACCCAATTCATGCGGTTGTGGATAAAGGGAAACAAGCATTCGAGCTGGCGGGTCAAGGTGTGAAAGCAGTTAATGACACCATTGATCAGGCAAATCAGGTGATACATAAAGGGATAGAAAAAACAAAAGAAACCGCAGATTCGCTCATAAAAGGTGCAGGCGATTTCTTTAAGGGTGCATTTTCTTTTGGATAAGGAGAGATCAAGTTGGATCAGCTAAGTCTAAGTATTGAGGAACTCATCTTTAGTTTTTACAGTGAAGGCTATTTTGAACAGGGCATGTCCTTAAAGGAAGCCTATTATCCTGATGTAGAGGACGAGCGCCTAGGGTTTTTATTTGAAATTGCATGCCGCTCTTTGCTCGCAAAAGGTGTACTTGAATTTCGAAACAGACAATATCGTTATAAAGCGGAATACCGTCATTTCATCCAGGCGATGAATGATGCATCTCACACCGTCAAGGCATCTCGATTTGAGGATGAAGATGAAGAAGTCAGCACCTCCTTTCACACGACACAGATGGGCGTATATGCGCACCATACACTTTATGATCAACAAGTCCATCAGATTCAAAAACTGAAAGATGACCAGCAGGCAGAGGAGCAAGTGACTGCCTTTTTCAATATACAGATGAGTGATCACCCTGCACCTGTCGTCACCCTGCAAGCAGAGGAATTTGAAAAGCTATTAGAGCAAGCAAGTGAGGCGAAGAATGAGTGGCCTTCCTTCCTTCATCGAGCAGAGAACGAAGAACTCGTGCAGGCATTTGTTTCTGATGTACAGACGAGAAAAGGAAAGATGGACTCCCTGATGAAGGTCGTCTACGATAAAAATAATACGCCTGATGTGGAATCCATGTTATTTATTATTCCGGGTGAGAAACAGTCGTGGCTTGTGTCGGGAATAAAAGAAAATGAATTTCGCGTGGAGACGGCTCATAGAGACGGATTACGTTCTATATTCTAATGGAGAAAAGGAGAATGACGCTTGAATCCAAGTGAAGTAATAGAAGTGAGAAGCAGGACCTTTTTAAGGGTATGGGCATTCTTAGCAACGGGCGGCTTCGGTATCATCGGTATTTGGTTGTTTTCAGAAGCTCTTACATTTGAATCGAATTATACATTGTTTTTATTTTTAGGCGGACTATTAGGCATTGTCTATGGCTTGATCTCTTTTTTGATGATTCTGCCGGCTTTTACGAAGAGGGGAAATGTGATTTTTTGCATTCAGCGCGGGGAGAATGGTGCTGTGCTGTATCGAGAGCGGACGATCCCTTTTCAAGACATTCAATCCATTGATATGCGCAGGCATCGGTACAGTGTAAGGGGATTTCTCTTCATGGATGTGCTTATTCGGAAAATGGATGGGAAATTGTTCAAGATTCCAGCGTACAGTATTTTAGATGAAGAAGTATTCGAGCAAACCGTCAAACAAGAGATCTATCCATATTTAAATCAAGCAGCCCAAGAGAACTGGAGACAGCAGCATGGTCAGGTCGAAGAGCAGATCGACTAGGAGATATTTTCCATGATTCCAAAGGATGAGGCGCCACTTTTTCGAAAAAATCGTGTATGATGTCAGTAAAGACTGAACACTCGGAGAGGTGATGAGAGATGGATAAAGAGATGGTAATCGACCTCGTCACAGAACAAATGGCACGAATTCGAAAAGAAAAGAATTATACGCAGGACCGCATGACTGAGGTACTTGGTCTATCGAAACGGCATTTGCAGCAGGTTGAAAAAAATAGGCTGCGCCTCAACTGGACGCAAACTGCGGCCGTATGTGCATTATTCAGGGATAGTGACATTTTAAAAGGGACACTTGGGGATGATCCGCTTGAGATTCTGGAAGTCGTGGCACATGATGAATTGCATCTATCGGTGGAACGTACGATCGGCGGAAAGGTTTGGTGGCGGACGTCTATCAAAAAAGGCACATTTCGTCTTCAGCAAAATGTGCTCAGTCAGCATTACCGCATCTTAGATGATGAGAATTATCGCTATTATAGTTCGTTTAATAAAGAAGAAGCGAAGCGGCGCTTAGAGGAATTAAGTCAGCTGTCTTCTCCTTATTCATAAGCAACTGAAAAAGAAAAGAGAGGCACCCAATTGATAGGGGCCTCTCTTTTCTTTGTTTTATACTTTTAGGGTGTTTTTCGCCCGAATAAAGGCAACAAGCTGTTTGATTTCTTCATCATTTAGGGGAACACCGTCTACAAGAATGGTTCCTACTTTTGCTTCCGTCAGTTCAATTTTGATATCAGAGATTTTACGTTGTATCTCTGGCTCGTCCGTTCTACCAAGTAAAAAATCAATGGACGTATCATACAAATCAGCCAGGCGCTTCACTGCTTCAAGCGAAGGTCGTCGGTACCCAGATTCGTAACCGGCATAGGTGCTTTTGGCGATACCTAGGCGATCTGCCGTATGCTGGAGAGACCATTTTTTCTTTTTTCTAAGAGTGGTTAAACGATCGAGTATCATTACATGAACGCTCCTTTATATACAACAACAGTATATCATATTTTGTGATGGAATGTACGCGTTATGCGTAATAATTTCTTGATTAATTCGCGTTATGTGACTATAATGGCAATGAAGGTACGCGTAAAGCGTATATTATAGAATAGCACAAGCTGGCTTATAATATGTGTGACAAACGAAGTAATTTTACTGAAAGAGGTGGACCTGTTGAAGAAATTATTGCTTTTAACCACTGGTGGGACGATTGCATCTGTAGAGAGTGAAAATGGTTTGGCTCCAGGTGTTAAAGCTGAGGACCTTTTAAGCTATTTAAACGAAATTAATGCAGAGTACACAATGGACACAAAGTCCCTAATGAGTATAGATAGTACAAATATGCAGCCTGAATACTGGGTGGATATCGCAACAGCCATTTATGAAAATTATGATCAATATGACGGCTTTGTCGTCACGCATGGAACCGATACAATGGCCTATACATCAGCAGCTCTGTCTTATATGCTGCAAAATCCGGATAAGCCGATCGTGATTACAGGTTCACAGATTCCGATTACGTTTAAGAAAACAGATGCGAAGAAAAACATCACCGATGCCATTCGCTTTGCATGTGACGGCGTAGGCGGCGTGTATGTTGTCTTTGATGGCAGAGTCATTCAAGGAACACGTGCAATCAAACTAAGAACGAAAAGCTACGATGCATTTGAAAGTATTAACTATCCATATATTGCATCGATTGAAAACCATCAAATTGAATACAATAGCAAAGTAAAAAGATCGTCAATGAAACCGCTTAAATTAGATGCATCCTTAAACACTGACGTTTGCCTCTTGAAATTGCACCCAGGTCTAAAGCCTGAATTCTTAGATGCAATCAAAGGTGTATACAAAGGAGTCGTCATCGAAAGCTACGGCAGCGGCGGAATTCCTTTCGAAGGAAGAAACCTATTAGAGAAAATCAACGAATTGCTCGAAGAAGGCATTTCTGTTGTCATCACAACTCAGTGTCTTGAAGAAGGAGAAGACATGAGCGTGTATGAAGTAGGACGCAAAATCAATCAAGAACTAGTGGCACGTTCACGAAACATGAACACAGAGGCCATCGTGCCGAAACTCATGTGGGCACTAGGTAAAACAACAGACCCAAGAGAAGTGAAAAAGATTATGGAAACGCCAATCGCAGAAGATTTAGTGATTTAACTATTCTATAGAAAGCAGGTCATATCAGATGGTTCAAGCAACTTATCGCTATGAGAAGGATTTTCTTGGAGAAAAAGAAATTCCGGCAGACGTGTATTATGGGGTTCAAACCCTTCGTGCAAAAGAAAACTTCCCGATTACTGGATATCGCATGCACGAGGAACTGATTAGAGCCTTTGCCATCGTGAAAAAAGCAGCTGCTCAAGCCAATATGGAAGTTGGACGTTTATATGAAGGAATTGGAAATGCCATCGTACAAGCCTCTGATGAAGTCATTGAAGGCAAGCTGCATGAGTACTTTATTGTAGACCCAATTCAAGGCGGCGCAGGAACGTCGATGAATATGAATGCCAATGAAGTGATTGGAAACAGAGCGCTAGAAATCATGGGACATCAAAAGGGTGAATACATCCATTTAAGCCCAAACACACATGTAAACATGTCACAATCAACGAATGACTCGTTTCCAACAGCTATCCATATTGCTGTATTGAAGCAGTTAGACATTCTGCTTGAGACAATGCAAACGATGCAGGACGTATTCAAAAAGAAAGCGAAAGAATTTGATCATGTGATCAAAATGGGACGTACGCACCTACAGGATGCGGTTCCAATTCGTTTAGGACAGGAATTTGAGGCTTACAGCCGCGTGCTCAGCCGTGATATTAAGCGGATCAACCAATCAAAGCAGCATTTATATGAAGTCAATATGGGTGCAACAGCTGTTGGGACAGGCCTAAATGCAGATCCTCGTTATATTGAGATCGTCGTGAAGAAGCTGGCCGATATTTCTGGTCTTCCGCTTGTAGGCGCAGAGCATCTTGTGGATGCAACGCAAAATACAGATGCTTACACAGAAGTGTCTGCTGCATTAAAAGTATGCATGATGAACATGTCTAAGATTGCCAATGACCTTCGCCTAATGGCTTCTGGTCCGCGTGCAGGTCTTGCTGAAATTGCATTGCCAGCTCGTCAGCCAGGATCATCCATTATGCCTGGGAAAGTCAATCCAGTCATGGCAGAGCTCATTAACCAAATCGCATTCCAGGTCATTGGGAATGACCACACCATCTGTCTTGCCTCTGAAGCAGGTCAGCTTGAGTTAAATGTGATGGAGCCTGTTTTGGTCTTTAACTTGCTTCAATCTATTAGTATAATGAATAACGGATTCCGTTCATTCACAGATCATTGCTTAGTGGACATTGAAGCAAATGAAATACGTTTGAAAGAATATGTCGAAAAAAGTGCAGGCGTGATCACTGCTGTGAACCCTCACTTAGGCTATGAAGCCGCGGCTAGAATCGCAAGGGAAGCCATTTTAACAGGACAATCGATCAGAGATCTTTGCTTGCAAAATGATGTGTTAACAGAAGAAGAACTTGATATTATTTTGAATCCATTCGAGATGACAAAGCCTGGCATTGCGGGTGCAGAGCTCCTAGAGCGATAATAATATCAAAAATTTTATTTTATTAATATGTAGAATTGCCTGTGAAATAGAGAAAAACAGGCAATTCACTTTCTTTCGAATTGACACACTTTTTTCACAATATTTTGAAAACGCTTAACGCACGCACAAAGGGAGGAAACACAATGAAATCACCACGTCTGCCGTCTATTTTAGAAGTCGTGTTTGTACTTGGCTTGTTTTTAGCAATTGTTTTATCTTTTACTCTTTATTTCAAATTGGATATTCAACTGGCATTGTTTATCTCATGGTTTATGGTCATTGCTTTAGGTATTCGATTAGGACATTCATACAAAGACCTTCAAAACGCCATTACAAAAGGGATATCGAATGGTTTAGAAGCCATTTTAATCTTAATTGCAGTAGGTGCACTTGTTGGTACATGGATTGCAGGTGGGGTTGTACCTACGTTAATCTATTATGGTTTAGAGTTTATTCATCCTAATATCTTCTTATTAGCTACACTTGTCATCTGTGCACTCATGTCCATTGCAACAGGGACCTCTTGGGGGACGGTTGGAACGGCAGGGATTGCGATGATCGCAATTGGTGAAGGGCTTGGTATTCCACTTCCGATCGTGGCAGGTGCCGTTTTATCTGGTGCTTATTTTGGAGATAAATTATCCCCATTATCAGATAGTACAGTGCTCGCTTCCTCTCTTTCAAAAGTGGACGTGCTGGCACATGTTCGAGCGATGATGGTTTTATCCATACCAGCCTTTGTCATTACGGCCATTATGTTTACGATTACAGGCTTTATGTATGGTGGACGCAACATTGATCAAAATAAGGTAGAATTTTTGAAAAATGCCCTGCATGATACATTTACCATTAACATTTGGATGGTCATCCCAGCAGTAGTGGTTGTATTACTGCTCGTATTTAAGAAACCTTCAATGCCTGTTATTGCCATTGGTGCTCTTTTAGGATCTATTTGGGCAATGGCTTTCCAAGGAATGAATCCAGCAGATGCGATTGGTTCAGCATACAATGGCTTCTCTATTAATTCAGATGTAGATTTCTTAAATACGCTGTTAAATCGTGGTGGTATTGTGAATATGCTCGGATCTTTAGTGGTCATTATTCTCGGGCTTGGGTTTGGTGGCGTACTTGAATATCTAGGCGTTCTAAAAGTGATTGTCTCTACTTTTGAGAAGAAATTATATAATGCAGGAAATGTAACCCTATCTACACTTGTTGTAGCATTCTTTGCAAATATTTTTGGATGTGCAATGTACGTTTCATTAATTCTTACACCTAAAATTATGGAAAAAAGCTACGATAAATTGAAAATAGACAGACGCGTTCTATCTAGAAACGCTGAAGTCGGTGGAACAATGACGTCAGGAATGGTTCCTTGGTCAGATAACGGGATTTACATGGCGGGAATTCTAGGCGTATCGACATTCTCTTATTTACCATTTATGTGGTTGAGCTTTGTTGCCATTGCTCTTGCTATTATTTACGGTTATACAGGGAAATTCATCTGGTACGTTAAGAATCCACAAGAATCAGAAGAATCAGCTTCATAAGCCGTTTACAAAAGCCGCTCCTCAACCGGGCGGCTTTTGTTTGTCCTGGGTCTGTATGACTATATGTGACATATAGCAAAGAATCAGGAATTAAGACCCCTTATAAAAGAGGTCTTAAGGGGTAATGTGAAGCAGAATGAAAGCATATTTATCCCATAAAAAGGGCACAAATCCCTATTCAAACATGAGTCTTTGAACCTTATAATAACAATATTGGAAAAAGTGCTATTCACCTTACGCTCGTTTAGAGGAACTCTAAGCAGCGTTTTTATTTTTTGTCAGGAGGAGGAACCCATAATGAGCTTATCAAATATGCTGTCTGCCCTAAACGGTGGCATTACAAGTAAAAAAGCAGAAATCGAAGAGAAAATCGCTCGACTGAAAAAGGCGAAAAGTAAGGTCGAACGTGAACAAGATGCGGCAGAGACAGACCTGAAGCAAATCAAGCAGCCAAAGCTTGGGACCTCTTGGAAAGGTGAGCGAAGCCAGGATTTCAAATCAGAGCGGAATGAAGCACATGATGCGCTGCAAACGATTGTGAACGACAAGTACCCACGCTACGTGAGCCGCATCGAATTCAAAATCAGTACGTTAGAAGCCGAACAAGCTGCGTTATCCTTTGCCAGTTCCTTAGCTGGAGACGCCGCACGTCTTGCTGAAAAAGGAGAAGACGCAGTAGAGGACGCCAAACGCTTGATCTCAAAAGCATGGAGCAGCTTATAAGCTTGAACAAATCTGGAGGAAATCACGATGGGACAAATTAAGTTAAACTACCAAACAGTTATGGATCAACTAGATGAAGTCTCCCAAGCAGTCGAAGCATTAACGATGAAAAAAGCAGCAGATAAAGCAGGTGAAAACAGCCTTGAATTTGTGACCAAGTGGACGGCGCGCGAAGCAGAGGTGAACGAAATGGTTTCAAGTTTTAAAGAAGCCTTAATCAAAAATGTCCAGGACACGCGCTCTAATGTGAAAACTTTAAAAGAACAGGACGAAGCGATTGCCGCAAAATAATGGCAATCATTTTTCTAATGGGTTTCATGGGATGATGCGAAATATATATCTAAGGACTCATATATAATTCAGGATGTACGACCTTGTATTATTCTGTTTTCTTCCAAACGCGTCACTAAAAGGACACCTTTTCCCTATTTAAGACTGAGGCTTTTCACCTTATACTATACTTAATGAAAGCAAAACGATAGAAATGTCAGGTTTGGAGAAATCAAGTGAGTTGATCGTTTCCAAGGCTCTGATGCTGTGCTTTCGTATGAGGTCCGATAGAGGTGGATGACATGAGTTTATCCGAGATGCTACACCATCTGCATATGGGAATTGAAAACAGACGTGCAGAATTTGATGACATGATCTCTCGGTTAAAGACAGCCAAAAGCAATATTCGAACAGAACAAGATCTTGCGCAGTCAGACATAAAGGAAATCAAGAAACCTGCTCTAGATTCGTCATGGAAAGGTGAGAGAGGAACCGACTTTCATCGCCACCGAAAAGATGCCTATCATGTAATGCATGACATCGTGAACAATGAGTATGAAAAATATATCGCAGAGATTGATCAAAAAATCTTGCACTTTGAATTAAAAAAAATGGAGCTGGCTGTTGCCAGTAACTTTGCCGGAAGAGCCCAGGACGTGATGGAAAAGGGTGAGGATTTTGCACTCGATGTTAAACATCTGATTGAACGGGGCTGGAAAGCTCTTTGAAACCATAAACGAAACAGCCGTCTCATCAGCGAGCGGCTGTTTTTTATTTAGTCACATCCACCGCCACTATCCCCGGAATCTCCCCCGCAGGAGGCATCAGAAGCGTGATGAGTATAAGAATCAGTATAGGTACTTGTTGTTGAACTGTGATGTGAAGAACGCTTAGCAGACGTACGCTTATCCTTTGATGTGAATAAATGGGCAATGATTGCTCCTAAAGAAGCCAATATGATCATAACAACAAACATAAAAGAACCCATGATGCATCCCTCCTCTTGTTTCCTATTCATACGAATGAGCCATATCGTGGTTCCCGATTTGAAAGAAAAATTGGGCAAAGAGTTTTATTTTCGTTTATGATGATAGGCAAAAGTAAATGCCAAGGGAGGAGAGCCTATGCTATCTCTACGTCAGGAGGAGCTGCTGAAACGACTGATGCAAGCGGAACAGGAACTGACTAGTGAAGAAATTGCCCGCATGATTGGCGTCACATCAAGAACCATCCGAACAGATATGAAAGCGCTTAAATATATTTTGGATGAACATGGAGCCGTACTACATATCAAACGCGGGGCAGGGTATACATTGACCGTAGAGGATTATGGGTCTTTTCGTACATTTTTGAAAAAGTCATTGGGAGAAAGAAACGAAAAAAAGGAGCAGACCATACCCAATCAGCCTGAGGACCGTGTAGCCTATCTATTGAAAAGGCTGCTTCTGTCAGAAGACTATATCAAGTTAGACGCGCTGGCAGAGGAATTATTTGTGAGTGAATCGACAGTGAAAAATGATTTGAAAGCGGTCAGACATCTGTTTTCATTACATGGACTTTCTGTGTCACATCGTCCTAAATATGGACTGCAACTGACAGGGGATGAAATGAAATTAAGATATTGTATGGCTGAGCATGTGTTTCAGCAAGCGCATGCGAACCCTGCGCTGTTACCTGAAGAAACGTATCAATTGATTCAGGATATCGTGCGTTCACGTACAAAAGCAAGCGGACTTCATCTGTCAGAAATCGGTTTAAGTAATTTAGTCACCCACATCGCCATTGCATGCAAACGAATTGAAGAGAAAAAACTGGTCATGATGCCAGAAACGGAATTAAAAGAGATTCAAGTGCAGCCTGTTTTCCAAGTAGCTCAACAAATGGCAGAGGATATTCGGCATGTTCTAGCGATTGATTTTCCATTATCTGAAATGGCGTATATTGCGATTCACTTGATGGGAGCGAAGATGATGGCATACGGAGATACCGGTCATATGCTATTTCATCTTCTAGACGAAGATCACTTTCGCTTCATCCACCAACTGCTTGCTTATGTAGAGGAGCACATGTTACTTGATATTCAATTTGATAAAGAGTTAATCGTTGGATTAAGTCTTCATTTACGTTCCGCTATTCATCGTTTTAGGTACGGTATGAACATTCGTAACCCTTATTTAACGGACATTAAAAGGCATTATCCCATTGCATTTGAAGCTGGCGTCTATATGGGTAGATGGATGAGAGAAAAAGAGGCGATTGAGATTCATGAGGATGAGATTGGGTATTTGGCGCTTCATATCGGTGCTGCAATCGAGCGGACAAAATCACAGCATGTGAGAAAGAGATGCCTGATTGTATGTGCGACGGGTGTCGCTAGCAGTCAGCTCCTTCTTCATAAGCTGACAGCGGCTTTTAGCGGAAAGCTGGAGATCGCTGGCACTGCAAGTGTTGTGGAAATTCTTTCATATGATTTGAGAAGCATTGATTTTATTATTAGTACCATTCCGCTTCAGAACACGTTGCCGGTGCCAGTGATTGATGTACATACCATTCTAAGTGACGATGATATTGTGCGGCTGAAACGGTTTGTGCAGGGCGCGCAGGATACAGGGGTTTTGCGGTATGTGAGTCCGGCGCTGACATTTTTTCGGCAAGACCTTCAATCAAGGGAAGAGGTACTGCAATTTTTCGTAAACGTGCTCAAGGAACAGGATCGCATCCCGGAAGAGTTTGAACAATTATTGCTTGAAAGAGAGCAAGTGTCACCGACATCGTTCGGTCATTTGGTTGCGATTCCCCATCCGATGAAGCCGGCAACAGATGACACGATTTGTGCGATCTGTACGTTGAAAAAACCGGTGCTGTGGGGTGAAAATCGGGTACAAGTCGTTTGTTTGTTGAGTATCCAGAAGACGTATCAAAAAGAATTACAGTCACTTTATCAATTTCTTGTACGGCTGACAGAGCGCAAGGAAGTGGTGGAGCAACTCATCAAGGCCGCTTCATTTGAGGAACTGACGGCGGCGCTTCAAGTATTGGAGCATCAGAATGAAAAAACGGGACACCCATTTCCGCATCTGTGAGGAAAAAGATTAGATGTTAATGAAAGCGCTTTTAAAATAACATCAAAAAGGAGGATGATCACGAGTTTTTGCAAAGGGGGAGACAGATCATGAGCTTCAAGGAGAAAGCGGCAGACGTCATGGGGAATGTGGCTTATCGCATCACGAATCAGAAGTATATTATGGCGATTAAACAGGCATTTGTCACACTGATGCCAATCATCATTACAGGGGCTTTTGCTGTATTGGTGGCAAATATGATCATGAGCCCGGAAACAGGGCTTGCTCATTTTGAGATGTTCAGATTTTTAGCGGCGCTTCAACCAATTATGAAGGCAATCAATTATGCGACGCTGAACTTTTTAACGATTGGGGCTGTATTCCTCATCGGGATAGAGCTTGGGAAAATCAACGGGCACAAGTCCCTGTTCCCAGGGTTGATGGCATTGATTTCATTTATATCTGTTATTCCAACGACACTTCTTCTTGAAGTGGATGGATCGATGCGTGAAGTTGTAGATGTACTGGCAAGGCAATTTTCCGATCCAAAAAGTTTATTTTTAGGGATGATCATTGCGATCGTATCTGTGGAAATCTTTTGTAAGCTGACCGAGGTGAAATGGCTGCAAATCAAGATGCCAGATTCTGTTCCATCGAATGTGGCAACATCTTTTTCATCACTTTTTCCTTCGATTATTACGATTACGATCATTAGTTCATTCGGCTTTGCATTTCATCATTTGACAGGTATTTATTTGCATGAAGCAGTGTATAACGTGGTGCAACGCCCGCTAGAAAGTGTTGTACAGGGTCTACCAGGGATTTTAACGTTGATGTTTGTGGCACAATTCTTCTGGGTGATCGGCATCCATGGCAACCAGATGATCAAACCGATCCGGGAGCCGCTCTTATTAGGATCGATTGCAGTGAATATGACAGCATTTCAAGAAGGAAAAGAGATTCCGAATATCATCACGATGCCATTTTGGGATGTGTATATGAGCATCGGTGGTTCAGGTGTGACCATTGGGCTTTTGATTGCGATTTTTATTGCTGGAAGAAGGGAAGAGATGCGAAGTATTGCCAAGCTCTCATCTGGTCCGGGTCTCTTCAACATCAATGAACCCGTTATTTTTGGCTTACCTGTCATGTTAAACCCTGTGATGGCAATTCCATTTATCGTCACACCACTTGTGACAGGAACGATTGGTTACATTGCGACGGCTACAGGGTTTGCTGGAAAAGCCGTCGTGATGGTGCCGTGGACGACACCACCGATTGTGAATGCATGGCTGTCCACCGCTGGCAGCATGGGGGCTGTCATCACACAGCTCATCTGTATTGTGGTCGCAGTCTTCATCTATTTGCCATTTGTTCTCTTGTCTAACCGTAAACCAGAAGTGGCACCAGATTCAGAATAAAAGGAGAGGCATGAATGAACATGCAATTCAGGTGGTACGGGGAGGATGATCCCATTTCACTTGACCGTAAATATACGAAAAAAAGGCAGAAAGTCTCAATATGGGGACAATTGTGAAGGCTTTGTATGAAGAGGGCTTTGCTGGCTACGTCCGGCCTGATCATGGGCGTATGATCTTTGGCGAGACAGGCAGGCCTGGCTACGGTTTATATGATCGGGCGCTTGGGGCTATGTATTTGCAAGGAATTTGGGAAGGACTTCACGTTCAAACGAGGAAAGGGAAGGTGGCGACATGAACAGAATCGAGATTCCAAGAGATTTTATCCTAGGTGCTGCGGCCTCTGCTTGGCAAAAGGAGGGATGGAAGGGAAAGCAAGCGCATCAGGACTCGTACATCGATTTATGGTATAAGAATGGGTATCACGTTTGGCACCAAGGATATGGCCCGGCTGGTGCGACGAACTTTTACGAGCGCTATCCAGAAGATGTAGCCCTTATGAAAGAAATCGGTCTGACTCATTATAGGACATCGATCAATTGGTCGAGGTTTCTCATCGATTACGAGAAGGGGATTGTGGATGAGGCATATGCCCGTTACATTGATGATTTGATCAATGAATTAATCGCAGCAGGTGTAGAGCCGATGTTTTGCTTAGAACATTATGAGCTTCCAGCCGTGCTGCTTGAAAAGTACGGCGGATGGTCATCAAAGCATGTCGTCGAACTGTTTGTTCTCTATGGCGGAAAAGGTGTTTGAGCGATATGGAGACAGGGTCAAACATTGGTTTAGCTTTAATGAACCGATTGTTGTCCAAACACGCGTTTATCTTGATGCTATCCGGTATCCCTTTGAGCAAAATACGAAGAAATGGATGCAGTGGAACTATCATAAAGCGCTGGCAACAGCAAAAGTGGTGAAGCTGTTTCGGGAGATGGGATTGAAGGAATCAACAGGTGCAAAGATCGGGGTGATTCTCAATCCAGAAGTGACGTATGCAAGATCCTCTGCTCCGCATGATCAAGAAGCGGCACGGATGTATGATTTGTTTTTCAATCGAGTGTTCTTAGATCCCTCCATCAAAGGGGAGTATCCAGAGGAATTGCTCGATGTGTTGAAAAAGCATGAGATTCTTTTCGATGCGACAGAGGAAGAGCTTCAGGTCATCAAGAATCATACGGTTGATGTCATTGGGCTCAACTTATACTATCCGCATCGTGTCAAAGCACCGAGTAAGGCGTGGAATGAGATGACGCCATTTCATCCGTCTTATTATTACGATATGTTTGAGCTTCCAGGAAGAAAAATGAATCCATTCAGAGGCTGGGAAATCTACCCGGACATTGTCTATGATATGGGCATGAGAATAAAAGAAGAATACGGAAATGTTGAGTGGTTTGTGGCCGAAAACGGCATGGGCGTAGAAAAGGAAGAACGGTTTAAAAAAGAAGACGGTATCATTGATGACCAGTATCGCATTTCCTTTATCAGCCAGCATCTGAAACGGGCACTTCAAGCGAAAGCAGAAGGCTCAAATTGTACGGGCTATATGCTGTGGGCTTTTACGGATAATGTATCGCCGATGAATGCCTTTAAAAACCGCTACGGATTAGTCGAAATTCAGCTGGAAAATGAACGGAATCGCCAGTTGAAGGCATCAGCGTATTGGTACCAGACATTAATTAAAACAAGGGAACTGAAGGCCCAAACAGAAGTCAACTATCGATAGGAGTGTTGGGATATGAAACGAATCATTCTCGCTTGTGCCGCAGGAATGTCGACATCCATTGTAGTGTCCAAAATGAAGGCAGCCGCAGAAGCGAAGGGGCTGGATTATGATATATACGCCATACCTGAAGGGGCTATTGCGGATGAATTAGAAGAGCATGGAGAAGATGTGCAGGTGATTTTACTTGGACCGCAAGTAAGCTTTATGAAAAAGGCAGCAGAAAAAACAGCGGCACCTTACCAAATACCTGTTGATGTCATCAATGTGAGATTATACGGAACAGCGAACGGAGAAAAAATACTAGAGCATGCTCTGAAACTAGCAAATGAATCTTAAGTAATTGGAGGAGAAGCAGATGACGGTATTAGAGGAAATGCAGGGAGCAGCCTTTCAAATTATTGCTCATGCAGGCGAGGCAAGAAGTCATTATGTTGAAGCCATTCGTCTAGCAAGAGCTGATGATTTTGAAAAAGCACAGCAGTTGATTGAAAAAGGGGAGGAAGCGTTTCGAAGCATCCACAACCTGCACTTGTCGCTTATCCAAAAAGAGGCGGCAGGAGAGCAGCTTCCCTTTTCTTTACTGCTGATACACGCAGAAGATCAAATGCTCACAACAGAGACCATTCATCTGCTTGCCATTGAAATGATTGAAATGTGTAAAAAAATGAACACCCTGTCAAAATAGATATCAGCTAGTAACCAATTTCTGTTATAATCATTCGATAGATAGAGAGAAAGCAGGATTGGTGAATGAAAAAAACATGTATGTGGATGACGGTTGGTCTTTTGGCGCTGCTCATTTCGGGCTGTATGGGAACGAAGGAGCAAACGGAAGGAAACCAGCAAGTGGTCAAAGAGGAAAAGGGTCCATTACGATTAAAAGAAACAGAAGAGATTCAGCAGACAGAAGCGGAAGTGATTGATACACAAAGCTGGATTGAGCAAAAGGAGCCGGTAGAGCTTCCGATTTTGATGTATCACAGCATCTCCAGCGGTAACTCGCTTCGTGTACCAAAGAGCGAGTTTGCGGCTCATATGAAATGGCTGAAGGAAAACGACTATGTCACGCTGTCGCCAGAAGAAGCGTACCGCGTCTTCACAACAAATACGAAGCCAAGTGAAAAGTGTGTCCTCATTACATTCGATGATGGATATACCGATAACTATACAAAGGCATTTCCGATTTTAAAGCAGTATGGAATGAAAGCAACGATTTTCATGATTGAGCAATCCATTGGGCGCCCGAACCACTTAACGGATGAACAAATGGATGAAATGATTGCAAATGGGCTATCGATTGAGAGTCATACCATTCATCATTTAGAGCTTAATCGTTTATCAAGGGAGCAGCAGAAAGAGGAATTAAAAGGGTCAAAGGCATTCTTTGATCAACGTTTTTCTCAGCGTACGAGAATGGTCAGCTATCCTGTCGGGCGCTATAACGAAGACACGCTAAAGCTGGCGAAGCAAGCCGGTTATCAAATGGCTGTCACCACTGAACCAGGACATGCGAAGAAGGAACAGGGCATGATGTCCTTGCACCGTGTTCGCGTGTCACCGGGACTTTCACCCGAAAGCTTTGGCAGGCTGGTAGAAGGGAATTAACGATAAATGTTTCACATGAAACATTTTACGACAAGTTTCATGGTTTGAATAAAACTTGTTTTGGACTTATAGATTCAAGCAGGGTAAGGAATCAGTTTTGTCATCCACTGATTCCTTTTTATTTAACTAAACAAGGTCATACAGTTGCCAATAGAAAGTAAGGGGGCGGTACATAAGAATTTTAAGTTATATAGATTGTTGCTCAGTGTACTTGATAAAAACAACAAAATTCATTTCAAACATTACAGACCTTAGAAATTTTTACACTTAAAGGTTTAAAAAGTGTGCTTATCTATGGTAACAAATTGATACTTATGATAACATGTAATTGCACAAGTTTTTTGTTCAACTCGGACTAAGTTGAACTAGTTTTCAAACTGAAGCACGAGAGCTTCAAGGTGAATTTCTTGAATGTCACCATATAACTGAAAAGAAATTTAATTTGAGCACTCGGCTGACTACCGTGTGCTTTTTCTATGTATACATTTTTAATTTGAGGAATACACTGAGATAAAATGAAATAAATAAAGTAGCCCTCCAAAAAGCAGAAACGAGATAGAACCAGCATTACCTTGACTAGGGGTAATGAAGGTGCTACTTTATTTTTTATTATCATCTTAAGGGTTAATTCAGAACGGTCTCTTATCTATCATCCATGTTATGAACTGGACTAGAGTTCGTATCGAATTTAAGATAAGAAACCAAAGCTTGTACTTGCAGGTACAAGCTTCTTTCTTTTTGTTCTTGCGTCTCTCAACGCGTGAATGCACAAGTTTTGTTCTCAAACTGACCCCTCCTTTCTTGGCATAAAAACACCTTTATTATAGAAGGGGGGAGGACTATCAATTACTTTACGTTTCTATGTATATTTTACCATTATGTCCATAAAATTACGAATAGCACCATGTTGTTTCCTCTTGTTTTTTATCATTCATCAAAAAATTCCATATGCGCTTTTTCTTGCTTGTAATAATCAATTCGATCCTGCATAGTACCTGTATGAAACTCAAATTTATGTCCGTCAGGGTCCGTAAAGTAGATCGACTGATGATCCTTTTCATCTCTTGGACGACCTGTCAAGATGTTGACGTTCAAATGTTTTAGCTTGTTGTACATGTGATCTATATCTTTTTCATCGATTGAAAAAGCAATGTGTGTGTAAGACTGCTGGATGTCTTGACAAGGAATGTCCTTTTCCACATTCAGGGCAAGCCATAACCCGTTTAAATCAAAGTAAGCTGTCTTTTTACCTTTAAAGTGGCGTCAAATACTTTTGTGTAAAAATCAATTGAGGTTTCTAAATAAGAAACAGAAAAATGCCAATTGAAAAAAGCCTGTAGATGAGGTCTACAAGCTTTTTTGTTTATTGATAAACGGGGTAACCCGTTATTTTGATATCTTTCCCTAGTGTTTCTACTGAGAGTTGATCCAGTTCAATGGCATCACTCATGAGACGTATGCCTTCGCCTCCAAAAAAGGAAGGAGACAGCCTTCCGCCAATGAGTTTAGGTGCCATATAAATGACCAATTTATCTACAAGCTGCTGTTCTAAAAATGAAGCATTGATCTGGCCGCCGCCTTCAATCATGAGGGAGGAGACATTTCTTTCTCCTAGCATTTGAAGCACTTCTTGCAGGGGCACCCGCGTCTCGCTGTCTGTTACAAAGACGCTGACGCCGGCTGCTTCTAAAGCGGCTCGTTTTTCCTCATCGGCTTGCTTTGTTGTAAAGATCCATGTTGGTGCCATCTGATCAGTGACGATCTTTGCTGTCAGCGGTGTTGAGAGCTTAGAGTCTAAAACAATTCGAATCGGATGATGCCCATTTGGAATCCGTGCAGTTAGTGAAGGGTCGTCATGAATAACAGTTTGAGCACCGACCAAAATCGCATCATTGATACTGCGGATATGATGAGCATCATAACGGGATGTCTCAGATGTAATCCATTTGCTGTCAGACGTAGCAGACGCAATTTTTCCGTCTAAGGTAATACCTGCCTTGAGCGTCACGAAAGGTGTTTTTTTCGTAATAAAATGATTAAACACTTCATTCATGAGAATGGATTCCTGCTCAAGTACGCCTGTAATCACTTGGATGCCAGCATCTTGTAAAATGGCGATTCCGCGGCCAGCGACAAGCGGGTTCGGGTCAAGTGCTGCCACGACAACGGTTTCGACGCCTGCTTTCACAAGTGCCTCCGCACAAGGACCTGTACGGCCATGGTGAGAGCAAGGCTCGAGGGTCACATAAATGGTGGCTCCTTTTGCCTTGTCTCCAGCCATTTTAAGTGCATGAATTTCAGCATGTGGTTCACCGGCTTTCATGTGAGCACCGACTCCAACAATTTCATTATCGCGCACAATCACAGCCCCGACGAGCGGGTTCGGTGATGTCTGTCCTTTCATTGCACGTGCATTTTCTAGGGCTAGATTCATATATCGCTCATGATGTGGCAATCGTATGCACCTCTTGCTCCGCCTTCATATGACCTGAGCGGTTGATTTTTGTCTGCAAGTATTTTTCATTAAACTCTGAGACATCACCCCAAAGCGGAATACGTCCAGAAAGAGATAAACCTGCATGGCTGATGGCATCTGTCTTTTTCGGATTATTGGTAATGAGTCTGACTGGCTTTGTACGAAGTGTTTGAAGAACCGCGATGGCTTCTTCATATTGACGCGTGTCATCTTCAAAGCCGAGTGCTTCGTTCGCTTCTACTGTATCGTAGCCGTTTTCTTGGAGGATATAAGCCATGGCTTTCGTGAAAAGTCCAATACCGCGGCCTTCATGGTTGGCTAAATAAAACAGGGCACCTGCACCATTGTCCTCAATCATTCGCATGGACTGCTTCAATTGGAATCCGCAGTCGCAGCGCTTGCTTCCGAAAATATCACCAGTGTGACAAATGGAATGCATGCGGATAAGGGCTTCGTCAGCGTGCTCGAAATCTCCATACACTAGCACGCTTGACTGCTGATGATCGGCAAGCTGGCGGGACGAGAGGCTTTCGATTAAAGCTTCATCTGACAATGGCTCTAACCCATCGTCTTTTAACCATGAATACCAGTTGAACATCACCGTTCTGCCGTCTAAATTCACTGGCAATTTAATGGGTCCAGTGATATATATATACCCGTCCTCTTGCTGTACTCGTTTGATTTTATCTTTTAAAATGGCTGTTTTAAGATCTGTGTGTTTGTCCATATTCTGCACCTTCTTTTTTGTCTGTTTCTTCAATCTGTAAACGAACGAGAACGCCAAATGGATCAACAAATTCGTTACTTTTTCCTATTGTTTTCACTTGAGTGCCTGCTTTTGTTAGGCGCTCAACGACGGACTGTCTGTCTGCTTCTTGTGGGAATACGAGTGTATAGCTTCTAATTCCTGAAAAACGTGGATCAATGGCTCCTTTTCGTCCGCGTCCCCATGCATTAAAGGCAAGGTGATGGTGGTACACACCAGCGGCGATAAATACGCTTGCTGGTGGAGCCATTCGGATATGAAAACCGAGCGTATTGACATAAAAGGAATCAGCTTCTTCTGGGTTCAGATGGAAATGTAAGTGTCCCATCACTGTACCAGCCGGAAGTCCTTCCCACGTCGTATCAGCGGCTTCTTGCAGGAGACCATCTCCATCAAGAGGTGCATTTCCGCCACCTTTCAGTTCTCCATGCTCACCTACCCAAACGTCCTCAGGGCGATCAGCATATATTTCTACGCCAATGCCGTCAGGGTCACTTAAATAAATGGCTTCACTGAAAAAGTGATCGCTTGCTCCAATTAAAGGATAGCCTTTTTTCATCACATGTGCCAGCCATGTGCCCAGGTTTTTTCTGGTAGGTAATAAAACAGCAAAATGATAAAGTCCTGGCTCATGATCAGGCTTCTCCTTGAGTTGTGCATCTTCTTTTAACAAAAGAATGGGTTCCTTTGCATTGCTTCCAAGAGTGGCGGTGGATTCCGTCTGTTCTAATATGGTAAATCCTAAAATGTCTGTATAAAAAGGTAAAGAACGCTCAAAGCTGGATACATGTAACTCTGTTACACCCAATCTTAGCTTCTCAATTGTCTTCAAGCTCGGTCATCTCCTTCATGATATATGCATCGGCATGTTCAAATGTTTTTGAAAATATATAAAAATGAATACCTTGTTACTTAAAGTAACTAAACTATATAATAGTTAGTTGCTTATTTCAAGTAATTAATTATGTTATAATGAAAAAAAGAGAGAAAAGCGGGAGGGAGTAAGGTATGGCTCAAGTAGATGGCTGTCCAATCACAGATGCCATGGAGATTCTAGGCAAGAAGTGGGTCATTCTCATCATCAATCAGCTTCTGACAGGCCCTAAGCGTTTCTGTCAGCTTGAAAATGAAATGAACATCAGCGGACGATTATTATCAGAAAGGCTGAAGGATTTAGAAGCTGAAGGACTCGTTGAGAAAAACGTATACCCTGACATTCCAGTACGGATTGAATACGAATTAACAGCGCAAGGGAAGAAAATTGAGCCGATTATTC
The DNA here is from genome assembly GCF_038007905.1 of Bacillus sp. FSL W8-0645. Classification (NCBI taxonomy): domain Bacteria; kingdom Bacillati; phylum Bacillota; class Bacilli; order Caryophanales; family Bacillaceae; genus Bacillus; species Bacillus sp. FSL W8-0645. Next base: position 3,635,771 of record NZ_JBBOYC010000001.1, on the reverse strand, counting down.
GTGAAATGTATGATTGGTCTTTAGAACGTAAAAACAGCAAAAAAGGGGAACATGTCCCTTCCTAATCGATTTCGATCAGTCTGTCTGATCGAAATTTTTTTGTGCGATTTTCCAGAAATCTAAGTCAATAGTATGAAAAATGATGTTGACAATAAATTCACTCATCATATAAGATCAAGAAGAAGAGGGTTCTTTTCCCTGTAATGGAATGGAGGTCATGCCATGGTATCATGAATGGGACAGATTGCCTAAAACACGTGTCAAATCATCATTTAGAAACAGACATCTTTGGCTTTTAGGAAGCAAAGATTTATTTTTTCAACTCAATTGATAATGATTATCATAATCATCTATAAGCGTGATCCAGTGCTTATGAAGGTTATTTTTTTTATTATCCATTGAGAATAATTATCAATATCATTTAGGAGGGTTCACATGAAAGCCATTCGTTCAACATCACACGTATTATTATTGTTTAGTTTTGTTCTATTATTTGCTCTAGCCCCGATTAGCTCAGCCTCAGCAGCAGGCTTAGCAGATGGTCAACATTCAGTACAATATGTGGTATGGAAGGCAGATAGCGATTCGACTTCAACAGCGAATACGTATTTTGAAAAACCAGCCAAGCTTGTCGTGAAGGAAGGAAAAATCAAAGCACAAGTCACGTTAACGAATAGCTCTTGGATCACAAGCTTTAAAACACTTGATCAAGGTGTCTACAAAGATGCGAAGGTGATTAATACAAACACAGCTGCGAATAAGAGAACAGTAGAATTCAACGTGAACAGCCTGACAGAAGTCGTACCAGCAAAAGTGAGCGTGACTGTACCGGTCATCGGATATACAGGCAATTATGACGTCCGTCTCAAGTTTGATGCAGCATCTGTTCAATAAAAAGGGAGGAAATTCGCTTGATGAAAAAAATGATGAGGCTATCAGTCTTCATGACCGCTTTATTATTGGCACTCATGCTGCCTTTTTCAAACGCACAGGCTGCCATGTTAAAGGATGGTACATACTCCGTCAACTATACTGTGCTGAAGGCTGAAGGAAATGCGGTCTCCATGGCAAATGATTACTGGCTGAAGCCAGCAAAAGTGATTGCAAAAAATGGGAAGCTGACAGTACAAATGACCATTAAAAATAGCAGCTGGGTGACGGAATTTAAAGTCCCCGAAAATGGCGGCTATGTCGATACAACGGTTCTCTCAAACAATAAAAAAGCCAACACAAGGATTGTTCAGTTCCAAGCTCAGAGCTTGTCTAAACCAATCAAGTCAAAAATTCATGTCACTGTAAAATCTGCTGATTATGATCATGATTATACCATTCAGCTGAAATTTGATGAGAGCAGTATCAAGTCACTTTCTTCTAACAGCTCAAACGAAACAGCGGGTGCAGCAGAAAATCATCAATCATCAAAGGAATCAACCAAAAAATCTGATTCATCCACTCATACGAAACAAGAAGAGAATCCTCAAACTGGTGATACAAACCAGACAGGGTGGTTCCTTGTGCTTGCTCTATGCTCAGGCGGATTTTTAGCAAGAAAGTGGATCATCAAGCATTAAGGAAGGAAGTGTCACCATTTGAAACGTCTTTTTCACCTAAAGGCAGCCATTCTGCTCGTTTTATTCAGTTTATTGACTGCATTTCAGATTCCTCAAGGAACGGCTCAAGCTGCATCATTTGTTGATGGTGAATACACGGTCGGATTCACTGTTTTAAAAAATGGCAGCACAGAAGCGTCCATGATGGATACGTATACAGAAAAGCCAGCTAAGCTGATTGTGGAAAATGGCAAGACGACTGCCTATGTCACACTGAAGCAAAGCAAAGAGATTACAGATTTCAAGGTCGAACAAAATGGCGCTCTTGTCACCACTGAAACCGTCAGTGAAGATGAAACTGCCAATACACGTGTGATCAAGTTTGATGTTGCCGACTTATCAGCCAAATTAAACGGCTGGGTGAAAATTTACTGGGATTTAGGCGGCCTTATTTATGACGAAGCTTATGACGTACAGCTTGCATTCGATCAAAGCAGCCTAACGCTCGTTACACCTGCAAAGCCAGACGATAACGAAACAAAACCAGATGACCAAACTGGCACAAAGCCAGACGATAACGAAACAAAACCAGATGACCAAACTGGCACAAAGCCAGACGATAACGAAACAAAGCCAGATGATCAAAACGGTACAAAGCCAGATGATAGCGAAACAAAACCAGATGATCAAAATGGTACAAAGCCAGATGATTCTGCGCAAAATCAATTAAAAGATGGTGTGTATCGTGTCAATTACAGTGTGCTAAAAGGGGATGAGGACGAGGCATCTCGGATGAACCAATACTTCTCACATCCTGCATCCTTAACCGTCAAAAACGGAAAGCAAACCATTTCCTTTACGGTGACGGACAATACGTCGGTTGCTTCTTTGAAAACAGAGAAAAATGGCTCTTATCAAGAAGTGAAAACCGTCAGCACAGATCAAGCAAAGAACACAAGAATCGTCTCATTTGATGTAGCTGATTTGAAAAAAGCTGTCAAAGGAAAGGTACACATTGTGGTGGCAGCTGCTCACTATGACCAAACCTACGATATTCGTTTTCAATTTGATTCAAAGAGTATCTCTCCACTTAAGGACGGTCAGGTAGAGGAAGAAACACCAGCCACTCCAGAAACACCAAAACCAAATACACCAGCACCAGAAACAAATAACGGTGGAGCTGGTCAAGAGACAGCTCAACTAAAAGATGGTGTATACAAGCTTCCTTTTTCAATGAAGAAAGCAGACAAGGATGAGCCTTCTCGAATGAACGATTACGTCGTGAGCCCTGCGACATTGGTGGTGAAAAATGGCCGCCATTTCGTTTCATATACAGTGAAGAACAGCTCAGCCATCACGTCCTTCCAAGTAGGGACAGGCGGGAAATATGAAGAGACTCTTGTCGCAAAAACAGATCAAAAAGCAGATACAAGAGTGATTCAATATGAAGCAAAAAGTTTAAGCAATGACCAGGCAGCACGCGTGAAAATTGACATTCCAGCTGCGAATTACCATGAGCAGTACGATGTCAAACTTGTTTATGACACAAAAGGCATCGCACTTGGTGAAGGAAGCGGAATTGCGACGGTTATCGGAGACGATGAGAGTATCGGCTTTGTTAAAAATCCAAATGATCGCGATTCTCAATCAAATCAACTTGAGAATTTAGCGCCAGAGGAAACAGGCGCAGAGCAGATGACATTTACGCCATCAGATGACCAAACCAAGTCTGAGACTGGACAGCTGAATCCGAAAACAGGAGATACCTCTCTTCTCTGGATGTATATTCTTTTATTCGGCGGGTCGTTATTCGTGCTCGTGAGAAAGTATCAAACTAAGGCAAGATAGATTGTTTATTTTAAGTGAGATGCGCCATTCAACTCGGCGCATCCACTCTCTTTTTTCGAAAGGAGGCTTCTGTTTTTGAAGCATCGAATGTTACGTTCCCTGATCGCTGCTTTAAGTGTGTGCGTGATCTTGTCAGGGTGCTCACAGTCGGCTGAAAGCTCAGCGAAAGGCAAGAAAAGCGCGGAATCAAGTGCGCGCATTGTGGCAACGACTGTAGCTGCTGTGGAGATCATGGATGCTTTAGAGGTGGATCTTGTCGGGGTGCCAACAAGTCAAAAATCCTTGCCAGCTCGTTACAAAGGACTGCCAGAAGTCGGCAACCCAATGAGCCCGGACATGGAAATCATCCAATCACTTCAACCGACAGATGTCCTGTCTGTCACGACCCTTCAATATGATTTAGAGACACCCTTTCAACAAGCAGGTGTCCCTGCCACATACTTAAATCTCGAGAGCATGGCTAACATGGAGAAGGCGATTAAGAAGCTCGGAGATCAGTATGACAGAAAGAAACAAGCCGAGCGCATTGTGTCTGACTTTGAGCAAAAAAAGAAAGACATACAAGAGAAGACGAAGGGAAAACGAAAGCCATCCGTTCTGATTTTGCTTGGTGTACCAGGCAGTTATTTGGTGGCGACAGAGCATTCATATATTGGTGATCTTGTGCGTATCGCAGGTGGAAAGAACATTGTCAAAGGTGAGAAAATGGAGTATTTGGCTTCCAATACGGAGTATTTACAAAAAGCCAATCCAGATATCATCCTCCGGGCCGCACATGGGATGCCAGATGAAGTCGTCCAGATGTTTGATCAAGAATTTAAAACAAATGACATTTGGAAGCATTTTCATGCAGTCAAGCAAGACCGGGTGTATGACCTCGAAGAAAGCTTATTCGGGACAACGGGCAATTTAAAGGCAGCAGAAGCATTAGATGAACTAACGCGTATGCTGTACCCGTCATAAGCGGCGAATCTGAATGATAAAAGGACGTTTAAGATGAAAAAAACAGGGATTTTATTTCTGACAGTCAGTGTCTTACTAGTGTGCGTGTTTATTTATTCCGCCATTACTGGGAGCATTCATGTCACCCCGATTGAATTATTGGAAGGGCTCATCACCGGTCAACATGCACAGGTAGAAATCATTAAAGATCTCAGAATTCCTCGCATGCTCATTGCCATGTTTACAGGGGCCGCCTTATCAGTCTCCGGTGTACTGCTGCAGTCGGTCATGAGGAATCCATTAGCTGATGCCGGCGTCATTGGGATTTCATCAGGAGCCAGCTTCTTTTCTTTAATGGCAATAACAGCACTTCCTCAATTTTATTTCTACTCTCCTTTATTTTCGGTGTTAGGTGGAGCCATTTCGTGTTTCCTCGTGTATGTTCTGTCTTGGAAGGGTGGATTAAGCCCCATCCGTATGATTTTGGTTGGGATCGCCATCAATGCCATGTTTACTGGAATGGCAGAAGCGTTCGTGACCATTTGCAGCTATTTCAATATCACGATCAATCAGTCAGGACAGTCGAATCTTACGATGAAAACGTGGGGAGATGTCCGTTTAATCGGAGTCTATGGCGTCGTCGGCCTTGTCGTAGCCCTTTTCTTCAGCAGATGGTGTAACCTCTTGGCTCTTCAGGACAAGACAGCGAAAAATTTAGGATTGCGTGTGACCAGAATGCGCCTTTTGATTTCCATCACAGCTGTATTGCTTGCGGCGGTGACAGCAGCGGTAGCAGGCGTGATCGCCTTTGTCGGTTTGCTTATCCCACACATTTCAAGAAGACTTGTCGGCTCGGATCACCGGGTACTCATTCCATTTTCTGCGTTAAGCGGGGCTTTGCTGATTCTGACGGCTGATACGCTCGGCAGGACGCTTGTCGCGCCAAATGAAATTCCTGCTTCTACGATCATGGCCGTAATTGGCGGGCCATTTCTGATCTTTTTACTAAGAAGGGGGGACCGTCTCCATGGACATTCGTGAGGTGTCATTCTCATATGACCAGCAGAAGGACATCGTTCAATCGGTCACAACACACATTGAAAAGGGAAAAATCACAACCATTATCGGTCCGAATGGCTCAGGGAAATCCACACTACTTTCATTGATGGCGCATAACCATGCTCCAAACAAAGGGCAAATTCACTTAGACGGCCAAGCACTGAATGCGTTTAAGCCAAAGGAGCTGGCAAAAAAGCTGGCTGTCGTCCATCAGCAAAATGAAGCGCCGCTTGATTTAACGATCGAGAGGGTCGTGGCATTCGGCAGAACGCCGTACCAGACGATGCGCGGAGGAGACAAGGAAGAGGATGAGAGAGCGATAGAGTGGGCGCTTTCCAGTACAAAGCTAACGGAAAAACGAAAGGTGCCGCTCGCCTCACTGTCAGGCGGTGAGCGGCAGCGAGTATGGATTGCGATGGCACTTGCGCAAAAAACGCCGATCCTTTTCTTAGATGAACCGACAACCTATTTGGATATCTATTATCAATTTGACATTCTTGAGCTGATTCGAGAGCTTAATGTTGTGCATGGGTTAACGATTGTCATGGTGCTGCACGACATGAACCAGGCTGTCCGATACAGCGATGTCATCATTGCGATGAAGGATGGACAGATCATTAGTGAAGGACAGCCAAACGATGTGTTAACTGAAGAGATGGTGCGGCACATTTATCATGTGTCCGTCACGATTAGACAGGATGCAGAAACAGGGATGTACATCGTGCCTGTTGGTATATAAGCTGTGCAAAAAGCAGGTGAGACAGTGTGAAAAGAGGAAAACGGGTCTGGCAGCGGATGCTGACGATCGTCTGTTTAGGTGTATTCATTTATAGCGGGTCGGCCATTGGCTTAGAGCTGTTCGGCTATTATCAAAATCGTCAGGTGCTTGCAAAGGCTCAGACGATGTATGGTCATGAGAAAAGAATGAATGAAAAAAAGGAGCCGGGAACCATTCGTACGTCATTTGATGAACTGCGGAAGGTAAACGACGACATTGTCGGCTGGATCAATATGAAGGACACGATGATCCAGTACCCAATCGTCCAATCTAGCGATAATGCGTTCTACTTAACCCGTAATTACTTAAAAAATGACACCCGGGCAGGCAGTATTTTTATGGATTATCGCAATGATGTCTTGCATGAAAGTCCGAATACTGTGGTGTACGGTCATCGGATGAGAGATGGGTCCATGTTCGCTGGACTCACAAACTATTTAAAAAAGGATTTCTTCGATGAGCATCGGACATTTCAGTACGATACGCTGTATCAAAGCTATGAAGCGGAGATTTTTGCCGTGTATGAAACAACGGTGGACTTCGATTATATTCAAACCGATTTTCAAGATCTTGGCGAATATGCGCACTACTTGCAAGCTGTGCGAAAAAAATCAATCTACCAAACGAAGACAGACGTGTCCACTGATGACCTCATTCTCACTCTATCGACCTGTGATCATGTGCTTGCACCGAAAAACGGGCGTCTCGTGGTACAGGCAAAGCTAAAGAAAGTTTACTAGAAAAGGAGAGACAGGCGGTTGAAATTTTCACATGTGATCTTCGTGGGACTTGTCTTGATGCTTCTCCTCGGCGGATGCAGTCAGGCAGCACCTGTAGAGAAAGGGAGCGGACAAGGTGCATTGAAGATAAAGGATTTTAGCGGCAGAACGCTGTCGTTTGAAGACTCCCCTCAGCGTATTGTCTCATTATCGACTGGAGACATGAGCATCCTATATGCCTTAGGCGGTGAGGTGGTCGGTCGTCCGGCCGCCGAATTACCAGAGAGCTTACAACAGGCTACATCAGTCCAAACAATTGGTACCACACATCAATTTGATGTAGAGCTCATCACAAGCTTAAAGCCCGATGTCGTACTTGGGAATGAACAATTAAACAGCAAGGACATCTCTATAATAGAAGGAATTGGTTCACAGCTTCTTTTGACAAGTGCCAATTCAGTGAAGGACATCCAGCGCCAAATTACGTTATTCGGAGATTTGCTAGGGAAGCAGCAAAAGGCAAAAGCGCTTAACAAGCAAATCGATCAGCGGAAAAAGCAGGTCAAACAGCCTCAGAAAAAAGTGAAGACACTCGTTGTATACGGGGCACCTGGCACATATATGGCGGCACTTCCTCAATCCTTAAGCGGAGATTTACTGCACATCGCTGGAGGGACGAACATTGCCGAGAATGAACCGGCACTCGAGAAATTCCCTCAATACGCTCAAATCAATGCAGAAAAGGTCATTGAAGCTGATCCTGATCTTATCCTGCTTATGACCCACAGCAATCCTGAAGATGTGAAAGCGGGCTTTATGAGTGAAATGAAACAGAATGCCGCATGGCACGATGTGTCAGCCGTCAAACATGGACACGTCGAGATTCTGCCTAGTGATCTATTTGGGACGAATCCAGGCGCAGACGTGATGAGAGCGATTGATGAGCTAGAGAAAAGATTGAAGCGATTGTCATCATGAAAATGAATGCAGAATTAGATTTTCAAAAAAGACAGTCGAGGCGAAGATGGCTGATACCCGGACTATTCATCTCGTTAGTTGTAGGCGCATGCCTAGGGCTTGCATTAGGTTCTGTCCAATTATCACTGCAAGACTTACTCTCTGCTTTGACGGGATCAGGTCAGCCTGTTCATGAAAAAATTGTGATGGATTTACGCCTGCCGCGCGTTCTCATCGGTTTCATCGTTGGGGCCTGTCTCGCAGCATCAGGGGCGATTTTACAAGGAGTCGTCCGAAATCCACTCGCTGACCCTGGCATCATCGGTGTGACGGCTGGCGGCGGATTGGCTGCTGTGCTCAGCATGATTGTGTTTCCACAATTCACGTATTTGCTGCCAGCCGCTGCTTTCCTTGGCGCTTTATTAGCGGCACTTGTGGTGTATATGCTCTCATTTGATCAAGGGGTTTCACCGCTGAAGCTGATTTTGGCGGGAGTGGCAGTCAATGCCCTGCTTGGGGCGGTGATGAATGGGTTTATGGTGCTTTATAGTGAGCGTGTGCAGGCTGTCCTGCCCTTTTTATCAGGAGGATTAAATGGACGGAGCTGGCATCATCTAACCTTCGTGTCACCCTATGCGCTCGCTGGGTTGTGCCTTTGTTTTTTTGCCATCAAGCCGGCAAATCTTCTTTTGCTTGGCGATGAATCGGCTCAGCTGCTCGGTCTCAGAGTAGAGCGCACCCGGTTTTTCTTAATTACACTGGCGGCACTTTTAGCTGGTGCAGCAGTAAGTGTGAGCGGCTTAATTGGATTTGTCGGACTGGTCGTTCCTCATTTTATCCGTCTTTTAATTGGAGATGACTACCGGTACCTGCTGCCGATCTCGATGCTGGGCGGAGGCGTGCTTGTGGTTTTTGCAGATACAGCGGCACGGGTATGGTTTACACCGGTTGAACTGCCTGTCGGTATCCTGCTTGCCTGCATCGGTGCACCTTTCTTCCTCTATTTATTAAAAAAGAAAGGGAGGGGTTAAGTTGGATGTGATCGCTATGGATGACGTGAGTCTCAGTCAAGGAGGCTTTCAGCTGTCATCTATATCAGCAGCTGTTCCTAAAGGAAGCGTGACAGGAATTATTGGACCGAATGGATCAGGGAAGTCGACTTTTATTAAAGCAGCCGCACGTCTTACGTCAATCGAAAGCGGCACGATATACATTCATGATATACCGCAAAAAGAGATGACAGCTCAGGAGATCGCAAAGGAAATCGCCGTTCTCATGCAGTCGAGAACAGCCATTCCATCTATGACCGTACGGGAGCTGGTCGCACTTGGACGCAGTCCGCATCGTTCGATCTGGAAAAAAAGCTCGAAGACAGATCAAGAAGCGATAGAGTGGGCGCTTAATGTAACCAATAGCCGTATCAATGAAAATAGAATGCTGCATACATTGTCTGGCGGAGAAAGGCAAAAAGCGTATATTGCGATGGCGCTCGCTCAGAAGACGGAGACGATTATTCTGGATGAGCCGACAACTTACTTAGATATTGCGCATCAGCTTGATTTACTAGAGCTGCTCAAACAGCTGAATAAGACGCATGGAATCACCATTTTAATGGTTCTTCACGACCTGCAGCAGGCAGCAAAATATTGTGACCGCCTTATTGCGATGAAGCGTGGTCAGATTTATCAAATAGGGACACCAAAAGAAGTATTAACAGAAAGCTTTTTCAAAGAGGTCTTTGGAATTCAGGCTGAAGTTCACTTAGACGGTGAGCATCCGCTTATTATTCCAATCGCTTCGATCCAACAACAAAAGGGAGATGAACAAAACATGATCATTGTCAACAACCAGGTAAGAGTAGAAAAAGGCAGTGCGGACCACCTCGTCAAGCGTTTTAACAAGCAGGGACAAGTAGAATTCATGGAAGGATTTTTAGGCATGGAAGTATGGGTCACACAGCAGACAACCGATTACGATGAAGTGACCATTCATACACGCTGGAATCGAAAAGAAGACTTTGTGAATTGGACAAAATCTCAGGCATTTGGTGATGCGCACGCTCATGGGAAAGCGAAACCTGAAGGACTATTAAAAAACAAAATTACGTACTATGAAGTGCAAGTCACTAGACCAGCTTTACAGAAAAAAGCCTAAAAAGAAACACAGCGCTGCAGCTCACGTGCAGCGCTATTTTTTTTGCGTTTTTTTACTTTCTGTCACATATCTTTGACAAAGTATTCAAATAACTGACACAATACCATCCAATTTTTAGGTAAAATTTACTTTATTTTTGAAGCGTATGGGTGTAAAGTACAGGTATAAATAACTAACCGAATGAAAAGCAAGAGTAAAATTTCACCGAGCAAATCATTTCAAACAGGCTATCATTTGTGAATCATTGAACAAATATTGAACATTTTGTGAAATGGTGAGCATAGATGTTTCGAATCATTCGGCATGTGAAAGTAAGGGAGGATGTAAGGCTGTGAGTGAGCTGTTTTTAGCAAGATTTCAATTTGCTTCAACGACATTATTTCATTTTATTTTTGTTCCTATGTCAATAGGTTTAGTGTTTATCGTTGCATTGATGCAGACCCTTTATGTCGTCAAGAAAAAAGAGATTTATAAAAAGATGGCGAAGTTTTGGGGTCATCTATTCTTACTCAATTTTGCAGTAGGTGTGGTGACAGGGATTCTCCAGGAATTCCAGTTTGGGATGAACTGGTCAGATTATTCGAGGTTTGTCGGTGATGTATTTGGTGCACCGCTTGCCATTGAAGCACTGCTAGCCTTTTTCCTTGAATCTACATTTATTGGACTTTGGATATTCGGCTGGGATCGTCTGCCGAAGAAGATTCATTTATTGTGTATTTGGCTTGTTTCCCTTGGTACGATCTTTTCGGCGTTTTGGATTTTACTCGCCAACTCATTTATGCAAGAGCCAGTTGGATTTGTGATAAAAAATGGCCGTGCAGAAATGAATGACTTTGGCGCTCTTGTAACGAACCCGCAGCTTTGGGTTGAATTCCCACACGTTCTGTTTGGTGCACTTGCAACAGGTGCTTTCTTTATTGCAGGTGTTAGTGCCTATAAAATGATCAAAAAACAAGAAGTAGCTTTCTTTAAAAAATCTTTCCAAATTACTATGATACTTGCTTTAATTGCTGGCTTAGGTGTGGCGTTCTCTGGACATGACCAAGCAAAGCATTTAATGAAAGCACAGCCGATGAAGATGGCAGCAAGTGAAGCCCTTTGGAAGGATAGTGGAGATCCAGCGGCTTGGACACTATTTGCCAATATTGATACAGATAAAAAAGAAAACTCTGCGGAGATCAATATTCCGTTTGCTTTAAGTTACTTGGCTTATTCGAAGTTTAGTGGAGATGTGCCAGGCATGCTGACTCTTCAAAAAGAATATGAAGCAAAGTTTGGTCCTGGAGACTACATTCCGCCAGTAAAAACAACCTTTTGGAGCTTTAGAATCATGGTTGGTGCCGGCATGCTGATGATTTTTGCCAGTTTGATTGGCTTGTACTTGAGCTTTAGAAAGAAACTCGAAACGAACAAATGGTTTTTACGCTTCATGGTAGGGATGATTGCATTCCCGTTTATTGCGAACTCAGCTGGCTGGATCATGACTGAAATTGGGCGTCAGCCGTGGACGGTCTTTGGGATGATGACGACGGCTCAATCGATTTCGCCAAACGTATCGTACGGCATGCTGTTATTCTCAGTCATTAGCTTTACGACGATGTATCTGATTCTTGCCATCTTGCTTGCCTACCTATTCATTCGAGAAATTAAAAAAGGTGCACATTCGGAAGAGGATAAAGATCAAAAGGATGAAACGGACCTGTCTACAGATCCATTTGATGGAGGCGCATATCATGGCATATCTTAACGAGATTTGGTTTATTCTTGTCGCAGTATTGTTTGTTGGATTTTTCTTCTTAGAAGGATTTGATTTTGGTGTTGGGATGTCCATGCAGTTGCTTGGAAAGGATGCGCACGAACGCCGCATTTTAATTAACACGATTGGTCCTTTCTGGGATGCGAATGAGGTCTGGCTGATTACAGCTGGGGGCGCTATTTTCGCTGCTTTCCCTCACTGGTATGCCACGATGTTCAGTGGATACTATATACCGTTTGCGGTTCTCCTTTTAGCACTCATCGGGCGCGGGGTCGCCTTTGAATTCCGAGGGAAGGTTGAAAAAGCCTCTTGGATCAAAGCATGGGATTGGGTAATCTTCTTTGGCAGTCTGCTGCCGCCGTTTTTACTCGGTGTGCTATTCACAAGTATTTTACGCGGGATGCCAATTGATCAAGACATGAACATGTACGCTGGTTTTACGGATTTTGTGAACCTTTATTCAGTGATTGGCGGGTTAGCTGTAACGGTTCTTTGCCTTTTGCACGGATTGATTTTCGTCACACTTCGTACAGAGGGTGATTTAAGAGATCGTGCGAGAAAGCTTGGCAAGCGTGTCCTGCTGATTGTGCTGCCAGTTCTTGTCCTATTTGTTGGTGTATCTATCATGGAAACGGACATTTATACGGTACGCCCAATCATCACCATTCCGTTAACTGTCCTCATTGTGGTTTGTTACGTAGCGGCTCTATTCTTTATGAAAAAAGAACGTGATGGCTGGACATTCCTATTCACAGGTGCGGGAATCATGGTGACAGTGACGATGCTGTTCACTGCATTGTTCCCGCGCGTCATGATTAGCTCAATCAACCATACGTTTGATCTGACCATTCAAAACGCTGCATCTGGATCTTATTCACTGACGGTCATGACGATTGTTGCCATTTCTTTGCTGCCCTTTGTGCTTGGGTATCAAATTTGGAGCTATTACGTCTTCCGTAAACGTGTAAGCGGTAAGGAGCCAATGACCTACTAATGGATAAACGTTTGCTTCAATTAAAAGGAATGAGAGGGCTTCTTGCCCTCTTAGGTATTGTGTCACTCATCCAAGGAGCAAGTATTATTTTCCAAGCACAGTGGCTGGCACATGCCATTACTACGCTGTTTGACGGGAAAAGCCTTTCGCAGGCAACGCCTTATGTCCTGCTGTTTCTTGCTGCCTTTCTGGTGCGGCACGGTCTCACCTTGATTCGGGAGAAGGTTATGTTTACCTACTCTTCCCGAATTGGAGCAGACGTCAGAAAACAGCTGTTAGACCAACTCTTTCGTTTAGGTCCAGCTTTCACAAAGAAAAAGGGTACAGGAAAGCTTGTCACTTTAGCGATGGAGGGAATTGCTCAATATCGTCAGTATTTACAGCTATTTTTACCGAAAATGGTGAACATGGCTGTGATACCGGCAATGGTCCTCATCTATGTTTGGACATTAGACGAAACATCTGCCGTCATTTTAATCGTGACGCTGCCGATTTTAATTGTCTTTATGATTTTGCTAGGTCTTGTCGCTCAGCGTAAAGCGGCCAAACAATGGAGATCGTATGAGAAATTATCCAATCATTTTACTGATTCTCTCCGCGGCCTTGAAACGCTTCGTTACTTAGGCATTAGCAAAAAACATTCCCGCAATATCGGAGAAGTGTCAAAGCGATATCGAAAGGCGACAATGAGCACGCTGAAGGTTGCATTTCTTTCATCATTTGCGCTTGATTTCTTTTCCATGTTGTCGATTGCAACCGTCGCTGTCTTTCTTGGCTTGCGATTAATTGAAGGGGAGCTTCTGTTATTGCCGGCTTTGACGGCGCTCATGCTAGCACCGGAATATTTCCTGCCAGTACGTGAAGTGGGAAATGATTATCATGCCACGCTAAATGGAAAAGAAGCGAATGAAGCGATGCAGGTCATTTTAGAAGAAAAGGGCTTTCGCACGCAGGAGACACAATCAGTGCAGTTGAACGAGTGGAATGAACAGTCTGCGCTCACCCTGCAAAATGTAAGTGTCCAGCATGACGAACATGCCCCTTATTCGATTCAGGATGTAGATCTCACTGTCAAAGGGAAGAAGAAAATCGGAATCATTGGTGCCAGTGGTTCAGGGAAATCGACGTTAACCGATGTGCTCGGCGGCTTTGTTGAACCGACCTCAGGTCAAATCACGCTAAACGGCCAGCCGCTTGTTCATTTACAGATGAAGGAATGGCAAAAGGAAGTCGTCTATATGCCGCAGCACCCTTATTTATTTCACATGACATTAAGAGAAAACATTCGTTTTTATGAACCACATGCAACAGATGAAGATGTGGAAAGAGCTGCCAGTGAAGCTGGCTTATCTCAGCTCGTGGCGCAGCTGCCGAATGGTCTCGATGAGGTCATTGGAGAACAGGGAAGAGGGCTAAGCGGCGGACAGGCACAAAGAATTGCGCTTGCGCGAACGGTGCTGGGCAAGCGGTCCATTATGCTGTTAGATGAACCAACGGCGCATCTCGATATTGAGACAGAGTATGAATTGAAGAAAACAATGCTTCCACTGTTCGAAGATAAACTTGTGTTCTTAGCGACACATAGGCTCCATTGGATGCCAGACATGGATGAGATCATTGTCATGGATCAAGGAACGATTGCGGAAATGGGTACACATGAATCATTAATGCGAAGAAAAGGCGTGTATTATCAATTGGTACAGGAGCAAATGGGGGCGGTCACACATGGTAAGTAAAGGCTGGTTTATACCTTATATCAAGGAGAATCAAAAGCTGTTTGCGCTGGTTTTATTTCTAGGGGCAATTGCAGTATTCTCTGCTTCTATGCTGATGTATACGTCAGGATTTCTCATTTCAAAAGCTGCCACAAGACCTGAGAATATACTGATGGTCTACGTCCCAATTGTAGCTGTCCGTACCTTTGGTATTTCACGCTCAGCTGCCCGCTATGCAGAAAGATTGGCGAGCCACCAGCTCATTTTGACCATGATTGAAAAAATGCGTGTCCGCCTATATGACATGGCTGAACGAAGTGCGAAACAGACAAAGCTGGGTACAGGTGAAATGCTGGGGCTCTTGTCAGATGATGTTGAGAGACTGCAGGATGCCTATTTAAAAACCATCTTTCCATCTATCGGTGCGCTGCTTTTATATGCCGCATCCATTGGGGCACTTGGTCTATTCTCGTGGCCTTTTGCTGGCTTGATGCTGCTTTATATGGCACTTCTCGTGTTTGTTTTCCCATACGTCACCGTGGTGGTGAACCGGGCGAGACAAATTCAAATGAAAAAAGGCAGAAATGAACTGTACAGCCATTTAACAGATGCCGTCATGGGCGTGAGTGACTGGTTGTTTAGCGGTAGGCAGAAAGATTTTGTTGATGAATATGAACAGAAAGAAGCGCAGCTATTAGCGCTTGAAGCAGCTAAGCATCGGTTTATCCGTCTGCGCCAGTTTTTTGCACAGCTTATCATTGGAGGAGCTGTCGTGCTTGTCGTGTATTGGAGCGGTTCAGTTGTTCAGTCAGGATCGATGTCACACACCCTGATTGCAGCCTTCGTGCTTGTGCTATTTCCGTTAACAGAAGCCTTTCTTCCACTCTCAGATGCAGCAGGTGATATTCCAGTCTATCAGCATGCTGTCAGCAGATTACATCATTATGAAAAACTTTCGTATGAAGGAGAATCTGAGCGCAAGACAGTGGATCAGTCAGCTGTTTCTCAAGGTGAAGCTGTTTCTTTTGATCAAGTGTCCTTTGGGTATGATTCGCATCAACACGTGCTAAAGCATCTGTCGTTTTCATTGAAGCAAGGAGAATCGCTTGCTCTCTTAGGAAAAAGTGGTGCAGGAAAATCGACTATTTTGAAATTGTTAGAAGGAGCTGTCGTGCCAAATCAAGGAGCTGTCAGTATCCAGGGGAAACCGGTCGAAAGCATTCGAGAGAACGTGTCCACCTATGTGTCAGTGCTCAATCAACAGCCGTATTTATTCGATACCTCTGTTTTAAACAATATTCGCTTAGGCTCTCCAGATGCGACAGAAGAGCAAGTAAAAGAAGCAGCGAGACAAGTGCAGCTGCACGATACCATCGAATCTTTGCCAGAGGGTTATCACACCGGTGTTCAGGAGACAGGTATTCGTTTCTCAGGTGGAGAAAGACAACGGATGGCGTTAGCACGGATTTTGTTGCAAAACACACCGGTTGTTGTATTAGATGAGCCCACCGTCGGACTTGATCCACGCACAGAGCGTGAGCTGCTTGAAACCATTTTCCGTGTGTTAAAAGGAAAAACGGTCATTTGGATTACCCATCATCTCACTGGCTGTGAGGCATGTGACCGCATTATATTTATTGAGGATGGACAAATTGAGATGCAGGGGGAGCATCAGGATTTACTGAAAGAAAACCCACGCTATCAAAAATTGTATGAGATGGATCGTCCGTTTTCTACAATATAAATAGATGAAATGACAAGAACGTTCGGACAGAGATTTCTGCCCGAACGTTTTGTGGTTTTAAGGGTTTACTTTTCCAACACCAGCATTTGATACCACTTCTGATTTGACATTGTTCACGTTAAGCAAAGAGTAGTTATAAGGAGGGTTGTACGTACCTGTAGAAGACGTTGGCAGACTGCCTGAGCTGTTAATATATGAGTTGTTGATGACATGCCATGTACCGACTTGACGGCTATCCCAGCTGCCGATCGCATTTTTTGTATTTTCAAATACGTTGTGCTCAATTCTCATTTTTGCGCCCATACGAGAGTTGATCGCTGTCGTATGGATACCTTTATAGTAGTTGTTATACACATGACCTTCCCCATAGCGCATAGATGGTACACGGGAATTCAGGTTTTCAAAACGGTTGTTGTGGAATGTGATTTTTCTGTTGTAGTTGTCGTTATCAGAGTTGCCCATGAGCATCGTTTTCCAGCTGTCATGAACATAGTTCCATGAGAAGGTAATATAATCGGAGTCATTTTTCACATCAAATAATCCATCATAATCATCTTTACCAGAGTTTAATGTATTGTACAGTTCATTATGGTCGACCCATACGTTTTTAGAAGCGCCTTCGATTCCGATGGCATCCTTGTCACCGATTTTGCTGTGATGGATTTTCAGGTTGCGGATGATGATGTTATTGGAACGCCATACTTTAATGCCGATTCCATTAAATTCACCTTTCGTGCCTTTGCCGACGATCGAGACATTGTTTGTATCTTTCACATCGATTTTATTGGCAGATGTATTAGAAGGAGTAATCGTCCCGTCGACAACAATTTTTAATTTTTCGTTTGTTCCTTTACTTTTGAGGGCAGCCAATAGTTCATTTCCAGTTTTGACTGTGACGGTTTTACCGCCTTCACCGCCTGTTGTACCACCATTTAATGTGGAGAATCCTTGTTGATTAAAATTGGCCATAATAGAAGGGCTTTCGGGATACTTTGCTGCCGCTTTTGCCTCCCCATTAGGTGCAAATAATGAAGTCACGAGACCAACCGCTAACACACCAGCTAACATTGGAACTTTTTTCTTCAAAGTCAACATCTCCATTCAATTTTGTTTTAATGTAAACGTTTCCAAAAATAAGCTGCAATTCAACTGCTCCTCCTTTCTTCGCCAGTATTGCCTTTTTCGGAATGTAGGAAGAGCATAGCATGCAAAAAGGTATCATCGGCTAAGAATTGGCGCTGTGTATTCCATGATTTTCTAGAAAACTAAGGCCATGATTATTTTATTTTCGTCTAAATGAGACAAGGATCATTGACGATAGGTATTGGGATAACCTAGTGATTATGGGGGAGAGCATCTCCGCTTGATAGAAAATCAGAACGCATCATTTTATTAGAGACGAAAGAATGTCATAATCATTACATAAGAAAAAACTGGGTATTTAATGCTTCAAATACTGGATCAACAGGGAGAAAAGCAGACAAGCTAAAAAAATAAAACCTATTTTGAACGATATCGTTATACGTGTCGTCTCATGAATAAGAGAAGAAAAAGGAAGGAGGGGTGTGTTTGGAGCAGACAGAAGAGACATTATTGATTCAGCGGGCAAAACAGGGGGATGATGCTGCATTTACAGCCCTATATCGTCATCATTATTCCTTTCTTTACCGTTATATAATGAAGCTCACCCTTCAACAAGAGCTTGCAGAAGAAATCATGCAAGAAACGATGCTGAAAGCGCACATGAAACTCTCTTCATTTAGAGGAGATTCCTTATTTTCAACATGGCTCATATCCATTGCATCTAGACAATTTTTGGATCACCAGAAGAAAAGAAAACGTGAACAATTGAGGGAAGAAAAGGCGAATCAAGAGACGATACGCCGTTTTAAATGGGAGATTCAGCAAAAGGGACATACATGGCATGAGATGTGGGATGCTCTTAACGAATTGAAGGCTCAGGAGAGAGCGCCGATTATTTTGCACTATTATTATGGCTTTACTTATCCAGAGATTGCTTCAATGCTCGGGATGAGAGAAGGTACTGTGAAGTCGAGGGTTCATCATGGATTAAAGAAAATTCGAAAGGAGTGGTCTCAATGAAGGAAGATCAGTTCACCGAACGTTTAAAGGAAGAGTTGCAGCAGCTAGATGAACAAATTGAAGTGAAAGAGCCAAGTGAACAGGCTGTCATGATGATGCTGAAGCAGGCGAAGGAACGAGAGAAAAGGCGTTTTAAACAAGAAGTACTGGCGTACGTTCTCATCAGTCTGACCATTCTGGCACTATTTGTCGCTGCCATCACCCATTTGCCTATCATCTTCATTCTACTTCAAGTAGTGAGTGTGCCGCTCTGCGTCGTTGTCGGCATCAAGGAATATCAACATATTAAAGGAGGGTCTTCCTTATGAGTCAGTCGGAGATGATCATCTTATTGTGCGCATTGCCGTTACTATTTGCGCAGGGCCTTCTTTTATTTATGGATGCAAAGAAAAGAGGGCGTTATAAGTGGTTTTGGGGCATTGTCGGTTTAATTAACTTCCCATCGTCTTCTATTTTATATTGGCTTTGTGTCGTGTACCCTGATCGAAAAAAAGAGGAGAAGATCCGAAAAGATTGAGCAGACGGCCTATAAAACTTTAGGCCTTTTTTTCTTGTTGAAGATCAACTAGAAATCATTCATGGTTCATCTAATTGTCAAAGAGTGCGGGATATATAACGTCTAAATCATGATTTCTAGCTCAATAGTCATTCTGTAAGAGATACTTTCTAAAAACGATTGCGGCGGCTGCTTGATCCATCTCAAATCGGCATCATTTTCATCTGTTATCAGTATTGATCCGTTTTTACAAATGGTGTTAAATTAATCTCAATATGCGTTAGAAAATCTAACAGGATAAAAGATATACAAAGGAGGCAGATGAGACATGTTGACCTTAGATCGAGCAGCACAAACAGCACAAAGCTACATCGACCGTGTGTTAGAAGAGATGGAAAAACGAAATCCTGGTGAGGAGGAATTTCAGCAAGCCGTAAGAGAAATTCTAGAATCACTCGTTCCCGTTTTTGCAAAGCATCCAGAGTATGAAAAACAAGGCATTTTAGAACGACTCATCGAGCCTGAGCGGCTTGTGGTATTTCGCGTACCATGGGTAGACGATGAGGGGAAAGTACAAGTCAATCGGGGATTCAGGGTTCAATTCAATAGTGCCATCGGACCTTATAAAGGAGGCATTCGTTTCCACCCATCTGTCAATGCAAGCATTATTAAGTTTTTAGGATTTGAACAAATCTTTAAAAACGCACTGACTGGTATGCCGATCGGTGGAGGAAAAGGTGGATCAGATTTTGATCCTAAGGGGAAATCGGATGGAGAAATCATGCGTTTCGTTCAAGGCTTTATGAGTGAGCTCAGTCGATATATTGGACCTGATCAAGATGTGCCAGCAGGTGATATTGGCGTAGGGGCACGCGAAATTGGCTATATGTTCGGGCAGTACAAGAAAATGCGTGGTGCTTATGAAGCAGGTGTGCTCACAGGGAAAAGCCCTGGATTTGGAGGCAGCTTAGCGAGAAAAGAAGCGACAGGCTATGGATTGGTGTACTTTATGGAAGAAATGTTAAAAGCACATGGACTTCAATTTGAAGGACGTTCAGTTGTCGTGTCCGGCTCAGGGAATGTGTCTATTTATGCGATGGAAAAGGTCATAGAGCTAGGTGGTAAGGTCGTTGCGTGCAGTGATTCAAGCGGAGCGATTTATGATCCACAAGGCATTTCACTTGAAACAGTGAAGCAGCTGAAGGAAGGAAGCAATCAACGGATTGGGGCATACATAGACATTCACCCGCATGCTGAATTGATTGAAGATTGCGAACAAATTTGGTCTGTTCCTTGTGACATTGCGCTTCCATGTGCAACGCAAAATGAAATATCTGAGATGCAGGCACAGCAGCTCGTGGAAAATGGTGTCATTGCGGTAGGAGAAGGAGCGAATATGCCTTCTACTCTAAAGGCAGTCAAAGTTTTTGAACAGAATGATATTCTATTCGCGCCGGCAAAAGCGGCGAATGCAGGCGGGGTAGGTGTCTCAGCGCTGGAAATGGCGCAAAATAGTGCAAGAATGTCTTGGACATTTGAGGAAGTAGATGATCAGCTGAAACAAATGATGCAGACGATTTATCGTCAGTGTACAGAGACAGCAGACGAATATGGACACTCTGGAAACTTAATAGTAGGAGCAAATATTGCAGGATTTCGCAAAGTGGCAGATGCGATGATCGCACAAGGCGTGATTTAACTCCTGCTCTCCCGCACCTGTTTATTTCATGCCAAGATGGGGAATCTTCCTTGTAAGAATGACAATAAGGAGGCGCGGGAGAAATGAAAAAATGGCTGAAACAAATTTTTAAATGGGCACCTGTGATTTATCCAGTGGTGAGAAAAATATATAAAGAGCGGAAAGCATCTAAACGTCGTAACGTATCAGCCGGATAATCCGGCTTTTTTTTATGCAAGCATGACCGATTGTGCGCTAAACAAAAAAAGATGATAGATTTGAATGATCCATTTCATGCTTCTTTCCGTTAAGTACATAACAAACGGAAAGAGGAGGAAAAACAGATGAACATGAAAAAAGCGATTTTAACCATTCCGCTTAGCGCAGCATTACTATTTCCGGCAGCTCATAGCGTAAGTGCACACGAAGGACATATGCATGGAGAGGCAAAGAAGACATCTTCGTCACAAGAGGTGTCAAACAAAGCAACCGATCTTCGCGCAGCACTAGACCAGCTATTTTCGAAGCATGCCTACTTAGCAGTCATCACAATGCAAAAGGGAATTGACGGCAGCAAAGATTTTAAACAAGCAGCGGCAGCGCTAAATGACAACACAAATGACTTATCGGAAGCCATCGCTTCTGTGTACGGGAAAAAAGCAGGGAAACAATTCAAAGACATTTGGTCAAGCCATATCGGCTACTTTGTTGATTATGTACAAGCAACCGCAAAGAAAGATGAGGCAGGTAAAAAGAAAGCAGTCAAGCAGCTTGACCAATATCGTATGAAACAAGCCGACATGCTCGATCAAGCAACAGGGGGGAGATTGAAAGCAAGTGAGCTTGAAGAAGGCTTGAAGATGCATGTGAATGAACTGCTAAAAGCGTTTGACAGCTACACAGAAAAGGATTTTGATACGACCTATGAAACCGTTAGAAAATCCATTCATCATATGTTTGAAGTCGGTAAAGGCGTATCGTGGGCGATCACAGATCAATTTCCTGGGAAATTTGATCATAAATCTGTCGATACACCAGCCGCAGATCTTCGTGAAGATTTAAACTACTTATTCTCAGAGCATTTGGCACTTGCGGTCGTTGCCATGCAAAAAGGAAATGATGGCAGCAAGGACTTTGATCAAGCAGCCGCAGCTTTGAACGAGAATACAAATGATTTATCTGATGCGATTGCATCTGTTTATGGTAAGGATGCAGGAAAACAATTCAAAGCCATTTGGTCAAGCCATATTGGTTACTTAGTTGATTATGTCAAAGCAGATGCATCAGGAGACAAAGAAGCGAAAGAAAAAGCTGTGAAAAACTTGGATGTATATCGGATGAAGCAAGCGAAATTTCTAGAGCAAGCGACAGATGGCCGTTTAAAGGCGGCGGATTTAGAAGCTGGTTTAAAAATGCATATTGATGAGCTGATCAAAACATATACGTCTTACCATAATGGTGAATATGATCAGCTTTATCCAACAGTGAGAGAGGCGTACGGTCATATGTTCATGGTCGGTCAAGATGTCGCAGCAGCGATTGTTGATCAGCATCCTGAACTATTCAAATCTAACATGCCTAACGAAATGCCGAAAACAGGTATGGGAGGCACAGCCGGTCCTTTAGGTATGTCATATGAAGCATTTGCGGGATTAATCGCAAGCTTGATCCTAGCTGGCGGTGCAATGGGTGCGTTCTTCCTAATTCGTCGTAAGACATCAAATTAAGCTCATATCAAAACAAAAGGGGGAACGGAACGTGCACAATCGTGCCGTTCCTTTCTTTCAAAGGAGGCAGACTGACTTGAAAAGGTGGCTGTTGGGGCTTCTGATGCTTCTTGTCATCACGGGCTGTGCATCAAAATCGATGGATGATTCGTCATCCGCTAAAACAACCTCATCTCCTGAAAAAATGACAACAAACCAAGCCACAAAACACTCTCATTCAAAAGCCATGTTAAAAGACGAACCGTCCGGTATTATCCCGGCTGAAATTGCGATTCCGGCGATTGATGTCAAAGTAAAAGTAGAGAAAACCACTTTATCAAAGGATGGCAGTATGGGCGTTCCAAAAAATACGGACAACACAGCTTGGTTTAAAGATGGTCCAAAGCCAGGAGATAAAGGAAATGCCGTCATGAATGGCCATGTTGATAATAAATGGGGACCTTCTGTTTTTTATCGATTAAAGGAGCTGAAAAAGGGAAACAAGGTAATCGTGACATCCTCATCAGGAAAAAAGCGAACCTTTGAAGTGATCAAAGTACAAAGCTATCCGCGTGAAGAAAAGCCACATGCGTTTTTCGGGTATGCTTTTACACGAAATCTCAATTTAATCACATGTACAGGGACGTTTGATCATGCAGCTGGGACTCATGAAAAAAGATTGGTTGTCTTTACCCAGCTAATCTCTTCATAAAAAAGGCGATGACACGAAGGTGTATCGCCTTTTTTTCATGGTTTCCAAACGCTCCTACAAAAAAATGCATAGGTCATTGGATATGGCTTGTTGTATAAATAGGGGCGTTTGTCATATAAATGAGATGGTAATTTTTATTTCTTTTCAGTAGAATATGAGTAATGAAGAGAACTGCAAGCGTATACACCTTGTCCAGACAAGGCAGATTCTCCACCCTTACATAAGGAGGCTGATCTGATGCTGAGTAAAAGACTGGCGCACATCTTAAGTCAGCTCATGGCAGCGGAGACCCCGCTCACAAGCGCTGCGCTTTCTGTCAGTTTACAAGTAACAAGCCGCACCGTTCGTACAGACATCAAGGAATTGAACGACCGTCTTACTCCTTATCAAGCGGCTGTAACAGCTGTTCGAGGAGCTGGTTATGAGCTGTTGATCAACGATGAGAATGCCTTTCGCCGTTTTATGAAAGAGGAGGTCGAACAGGAAGAGCCGCTGGCTGTTCTGCCAGAGGAGCGCGTTCGGTTTATTTTAAAAAAACTGCTTCTCGCAGAGTCTTATGTGAAACTGGAAGACTTACAGGAGCAGCTGTTTATTAGTAAATCGACGATGAGTAACGATATGAAATGGGTCAAACGCAAGCTTGGGCCCTTTGATCTGAAGCTGGAAGCGAAGCCGAATAAAGGCTGCCGGATCAAGGGATCGGAGATGAAAATTCGTTATTGTATGTCAGAATATTTATTCAGTGAACGCCGATCCTGCCAAACGATGCTGAACACGGCAGTCACCATTTTGCCAAAACATGAACTGGAATTGATTCAGAAAACAATCATTGATTATATCAATGAAGAACGAATGAATCTATCAGACATTTGCATGAATAATTTAATCGTTCATGTCGCGATTGCCTGCAAACGAATTAGACACGGAAACTATGTATCTGTTTTGCCAGAGGAAATCAATGAGATTCCACGGGCAAAGGAATACGAGATGGCTAAAAAAATGGTGGAATGCCTTGAAGGACTGCTGGACGTCTCTTTTCCACAAGAAGAGATCGTCTATATCGCCATTCATTTATTAGGAACAGCCAAAATGGTGCAGTCCTTTTCATCGAGCGCTCAAAAACAAATTGTGGATGATGACACGAGCCGTCTTGTCCAGCTGATGCTCCAAGCCGTTGATCAAAAGCTGCAGCTTGATTTAGCCGGTGATGCGGAATTAATGATTGGACTGAGTCTGCACTTAAAGCCAGCCATGACCCGGTGTAAATATGGGATGAACTTAAGAAATCCGATGCTTGATGAAATAAAGGCAGGGTATCCACTTGCCTTTGAAGCAGGAATTATCGCCAGCAGGGTCCTTGAAGAAGAGGAGGGGCTGAGTATTCATGAGAATGAAATCGGATATATGGCGCTTCATTTTGGTGCGGCTTTAGAGCGGAGGAAAATGGAGATTCCGCCGAAGCGATGTCTCATTGTCTGTGCATCTGGTGCAGGGAGTGCAAGGCTGCTTCAGGATCGTTTGCGGTCACAATTTGGGACTAAGCTGACCATTTTAGGAACAGCAGAGCTTTATTCGCTTCCGCAAGTCTCTTTACATGCCATGGATTTGATTATTACAACGGTCCCGATTCAGATGGATTTACCGATTCCAGTCATACAAGTGAACACCATTTTGGGAGGCGGCGACTTTTTAAAAATTGAAGAAGCCCTGACGAGTGAAACAAGAGTGACACTGGCCTCTCAATATATGAAAAAGGAATTGGTCTTTACAAAACGCGCCTTTCAAACAAAGGAAGAGGTCATCACTTTTCTCACGAAACAAGTCATCGATATGGGATTAGCACCAGCAGAGCTTACACCTTCTGTGATGGAAAGAGAAGAGGCTGCTCCTACATCCTTCGGGCATTATACAGCCATTCCGCACCCGATGACGCCGCTGACAGAAGAGACATTTTGGGCGATCTGTTCATTAGAAAAACCGATCATATGGGGAGAGAAAAAAGTTCAATTTGTTTGCTTGCTTTGTGTCGAAAAAGAGAATGCCAAAGATTTAAAAGGGATGTACCGTCTGCTGGGCGAGCTTGTGCACAATGTGAAATTCATTCAGCATCTCATCGCCTGTGATACATTTGAAGACATGCTCGATATCATGTATAAAAAGGCCCCTTCGTACAAGAACTAACAATGTGATCTTAACTTTTTCCGCTTCCTAAAGGAAAAAGTATAGGTGTTTATGAAAGCGGTTTCATAATATGATGAATGTGTAAAGAAAAGCTACACACTTTCAAAAGGGGGCGTTTACACATGAACATCTTATTGGTATGTGCAGCAGGCATGTCAACAAGCTTACTAGTCACAAAAATGGAGAAAAGCGCACAAGAACAAGGAAAAGACTATCGTATTTGGGCAGTATCTGGAGATTCAGCAAAAAGTCATATTGATCAAGCCGATGTGCTTTTATTAGGACCACAGGTTCGATATTTATTACCACAAATGAAAAAGCTCGGAGAAGAAAAAGGGATTCCAGTCGACGTCATCAATACCGTGCATTACGGCGTATGTAATGGGGCTGAGGTTTTAAAATCTGCTGAACAGTTAATGAACGGATAAAGGGGGCGGAAGGGATGAATGGATTCAACCGATTTCTAGAAGAGAAGGTCATGCCGTTTGCAGGAAAGATTGCCGCTCAAAGACATTTACAAGCATTGCGTGACGGAATTGTTTTAACCATGCCTCTCATTATTGTCGGTTCACTGTTTCTCATTTTAGCCAACCTTCCGATCCCAGGATACAGCGATTTTATGGCAAGTATCTTCGGAGCAGAATGGGCCACGAAACTATCCTATCCTGTTAATGCAACCTTTGACATTATGGCACTTGTTGCAACCTTCGGGATTGCCTACAGGCTTGCTGAAAAGTATGCAGTGGATGCTCTATCATCTGGTGCGATTGCTGTTGCAGCTTTCCTTTTGGCAACACCATATCAAGTTCCTTTCACACCTGAAGGCTCAACAGAAGCCATCTTAGTAGGTGGGGGAATTCCAGTTACATTGATGGGCAGTAAAGGGTTATTCGTTGCCATGATTATTGCCATGCTTTCAACTGAAATTTACCGATTCATTGTCCAGCGGAATATCGTCATTAGGATGCCTGATGGTGTACCGCCAGCAGTGAGTAAATCGTTTATCGCACTTATTCCAGGTTTTGTGGTCATCACGCTGATCTGGGTCGCAAGACTTGTGATTGAGATGACACCATTTGAGAGTATTCATAATATCATCACGGTCTTAATTGGCACACCGCTTTCCATTCTTGGTGGAAGCTTAGGCGGAAGTATTGTCGCCATTGGTGTGCAAATGCTCCTCTGGGCATGTGGTATTCACGGAGCAACCATTGTCGGCGGCGTCATGGGCCCAATTTGGCTCGGTGCAATGGATGAGAACCGTCTCGCATTCCAAGCAGGAGAAGTGCTGCCAAATATCTTCACAGCGCAGTTCTTTGAAATCTTCATCAATGTCGGCGGAAGCGGTGCAACGCTTGCCTTGGTGCTGACGATGATCTTACGTGCCAGAAGTAAACAAATGAAACAGCTTGGTCGACTTGCCATTGGGCCAGCCATCTTTAACATCAACGAACCGATCATCTTTGGAATGCCGATTGTCATGAACCCAATGCTTCTGATTCCGTTTATCCTTACGCCAATCATGATGGTCATGACCACATATATCGGAATGAGCACAGGGCTTGTCGCAAAACCGGCGGGAATTGCGGTCCCATGGACGATGCCGCCTATCATTTCAGGCTATCTAGCCACAGGAGGCAAAATCTCAGGTGCTGTCATGCAGCTGATTAACCTAGCGTTGTCATTCGCTTTATACTACCCATTCTTTAGAATGTGGGATAAGCAGAAATTAAAAGAAGAAAGTGAACTAGAAACAAAAGCAACAACTGATGAAAATGTCGTCAGCATGTAATAGAGGAAACAAGGGGGATGCGGCCGATGGAAATGGAACAAATTGTGTTTCAACTCATCTTACACGGCGGGAATGGCAGAAGCTCTGCGATGGAGGCCATTACATGTGCAAAGCAAGGAAACTTTGATGAGGCGAAGCAAAAATTGCAGGAAGCACAAGACGCGTTAAATGAGGCGCATCACGCACAGACAGAGCTGATCCAAGGAGAAATTAGAGGAGAAAAGACCGATATTAGCCTCTTAATGATTCATGCACAGGATCATCTCATGAACGCAATGACCGTCAAGGAGCTTGCAGCGGAAATCATCGAGCTCCATGAAAAAATGAAGCAACTCGGAGGTGTCAATTCATGAAAGATGGAATCAAAATTGTCACAATAGGCGGAGGATCGAGCTATACGCCTGAGCTTGTCGAAGGATTTATCAAACGATATCATGAATTGCCTGTAAAGGAATTATGGCTCGTGGATATTGAAGCAGGTCAGGAAAAGTTAAACATCGTGGGTGCTCTCGCGAAACGCATGGTTGAAAAAGCCGGGCTGCCGATTGAGGTACACCTGACGCTTGACCGCCGGGAAGCCCTGAAGGACGCAGATTTCGTGACAACACAATTTCGTGTAGGACTGCTGGAAGCACGGGCTAAGGATGAGAGAATCCCACTTAAATATGGCGTCATCGGTCAGGAAACGAACGGACCAGGCGGCTTATTTAAAGGCCTTCGAACCATCCCAGTCATTCTAGACATCGTGAAGGATATGGAAGAGCTTTGTCCAAATGCATGGCTTGTGAACTTTACAAATCCAGCCGGCATGGTCACAGAAGCTGTGCTGCGTTACACAAATCTAAAAAAAGTAGTCGGTCTATGCAATGTCCCAATTGGGATAAAAATGGGGATTGCCAAGGCGCTTGATGTGGATGTTGAACGGGTCGAGGTACAGTTTGCCGGCCTCAATCACATGGTCTATGGATTAGACGTGTATTTAGACGGGGTCAGCATTATGGATCAAGTACTCGATGAATTAGGAAATCCGAATAGTCAGTGGTCTATGAAGAACATTGAAGCGAAAAACTGGGAACCTTCTTTTGTAAAAGGCTTAGGAGTGATCCCATGTCCGTATCATCGCTATTACTATAAAACAAAAGATATGCTGGAAGAAGAGCAAAAAGCGGCCCAAGAAAAAGGAACAAGAGCAGAGGTTGTCCAGCAGGTCGAGTACGAATTATTTGAGCTCTATAAAGATCCTGATTTATCGATTAAACCACCGCAGCTCGAAAAAAGAGGCGGGGCGTACTACAGTGATGCGGCATGTAACTTAATCAGCTCCATCTATAATGATAAGCATGACATCCAACCAGTCAATACAGTGAACAGAGGGGCGATTGCCAGCATTCCGGCTGAATCAGCGGTTGAAGTGAACTGTATTATTACGAAGGACGGACCAAAACCAATCGCGACGGGTGATCTGCCTGTAGCTGTGAGAGGGCTCGTTCAACAAATCAAATCATTCGAGCGTGTGGCAGCAGAAGCGGCAGTCACAGGAGATTACGAGACGGCTCTTGTAGCGATGACGATCAATCCGCTTGTCCCATCTGACGAAATTGCAAAGCAAATTTTAGATGAAATGCTCGAAGCGCATCGTGAATATTTACCGCAATTCTTCAAATCAGTCAAAGCGTAAAACAAAATGGCCCCTTTATGGGGTCGTTTTTTTATCATTGCCCCATATGGAAATTCAAGAAAGAAGTGTATGATATAAAAAACAGCATGTATGGCTTCAAAGAAAGGACGGTTTGAGTATGGTTGCAATTGGTTTAATGCTTTACGGCTTTATCGTTCAACCTCTGTTGAGTTATGGCACAGTGGTCTTGTTTTTGTATGGAATCATCGCTTCATTTATTGGTCTTATTCGTCATAGACAGTATGTGTGGATTTATGTTCTCCGCCTGCTCGTTTGTTTTACCATTCCAGT
This sequence comes from Bacillus sp. FSL W8-0645, assembly GCF_038007905.1. Classification (NCBI taxonomy): domain Bacteria; kingdom Bacillati; phylum Bacillota; class Bacilli; order Caryophanales; family Bacillaceae; genus Bacillus; species Bacillus sp. FSL W8-0645. The sequence continues at coordinate 3,606,918 of NZ_JBBOYC010000001.1, read as the reverse complement.
AACCAACCTGTTGATGTATTTCGCAACGATTGGTGGAGATGAAAGAGACTTTGATTTCCAGCCGATGCCGTTTGTTTATTATCTTGTCTTTATCCTAGAAATCATCATCGTCTTTTTACCAGAGATCTTTTTACTGATCGAAAGAAAGCGGAGCATCAAAGGGAAACAGTGGATATATGCAGGGGCGATTGTGGGTGTATCGATCTTGTTTTGGTGCACAATTTGATGGAAGGCTGACTGGACATCTAAGTCTATTTCGCCTTTTTGTTGCGTAACCTTTTTCGTCTAACCTTTACAAAAGTAATAGAAAGAACAAAGATAGAAATTCCGAGAAACTTAAATAGAAACCGGGTGTGGAACGGTGAATCGTCGAAACCTGTAGCGATGATGATCGATCCGATGCAAAGACCAAAGAACGCTAGTAGATAAGTAAAAAACATACCATCACTCCTTATTATACGTGTGATTACCATTATAAGGTATATCAGAGGGTAAATAAACAAAAAAAGAACCCTTCATGATTGAAAGGTTCTTTTACATGCTTAAGCTTGTTTGACGACCGAATCGACTTCTACTGTCCAGCCGAAGATATCTGGTTGTGTTCCTTTTTGAATACCCGTAATGGCTTCATACAATTTCTTCGATACTTCACCTGTTTGACCATCTTGAATCACATATGGCTGATCGTGATAAATTAATTCCCCGACAGGAGAGATGACGGCCGCTGTTCCAGTTCCAAAGATTTCTTCAAGCTCACCTGATTGATGTGCTTCAATTAACTCATCAATCGAAATTTTACGCTCTGTCACTGGAATTCCCCAGTGTTTTAATAGCTCAAGTACAGAGTTACGTGTGATGCCTTCTAAAATGCTGCCGTTCAATTCAGGCGTCACGATTTCTCCATTGATTTTAAAGAAAATATTCATACTCCCGACTTCTTCAATGTACTTTTTCTCAACTCCATCAAGCCAAAGAACTTGTGAAAAACCTTTCGTTTCAGCAACTTGCTGTGCCTTGAGGCTTGAGGCGTAGTTTCCAGCTGTTTTGGCATTTCCTGTTCCGCCTTTAACGGCACGGACAAATTCGTTTTCAACGGCAATTTTGACCGGATGGATGCCTTCTTTATAGTAAGACCCCACTGGAGATAGGATAATAAGCAGCTTATACGTGCTTGACGGCGCAACGCCTAAATACGGCTCAGTGGAAATAATGAATGGACGGATATACAAGGAAGTGCCCTCTGCATCAGGTACCCAATCCTTATCAATGCGAATGAGTTCATTTAAGCCCTCTAAAACCGTTTCTGTATCAATTTGAGGGATGCACAGGCGGTCATTGGATCTGTTTAAGCGTTCCATGTTCTTTTCCGGACGGAACAAGAGAATTTTCTGATCCTCAGAAACATAAGCCTTCAAGCCTTCAAAAACAGATTGCCCATAATGGTAGACCATCGAAGCTGGGTCCATTGGAATGGCCTGATAAGGGATAATTCTTGGATCATACCAGCCTTGATCAATGGAATAATCCATCACAAACATGTGATCTGTGAAGATTTTTCCGAATTCAAGTTGATCAGATTGAGGTTTTGGTTTTTTTGTTGAACTAAGTTCAACGCGGATGGGTTGTTTTGGCATCGTAAATCTCCTTGCTGTTTGATTATTTGAAAATTCTAATAATATGAAATAATTATGATTCTATTCTATACCTTCACAAAATATTAGCAATAGGTTTTCTGGAATTCAGACAAGAAAAATCTGTTAAAGCGCTTTCCTTCTCTCTGCCGTCAGTCTGCCTCATGTCACCCCTTTTTAATAAAGAAATAAAATCCAAATACATTATTAACTGATTAATCTGACAATTTAAAAGCGGATAAATTTCCTGTAAGATATTCTTTCAACCATACACCTTTTGACCGGTACATTGCAAGGGGCATTGTCATATTTTAATCCTCTTTTTTTTAACCGATAAAGAAAGAAGAGAAGTGAAAGGAGCAAACAACAAGATGAAACGAGCGATACCAGGCATTTTACTTATTTTATTCATGACCGTGATCAGCTTCGGTTGTCAAGCGATGACGGAGGAGGCTGGCGCCAAGCAGGGAACTGCCTATTACGTGGCGACAAACGGAAACGACAAAAACCAAGGAACGAAGCAAAAACCTTTTCGCACGCTGAAAAAAGCGGCAAGTATGGCGAAAGCCGGGGCAACCATTTATGTTAGAGGCGGCACATACAAAGAGAAATTGATTGTCCGCCATTCAGGGACAAAGAAAGCACCTGTTATCTTTCAAGCTTACGGAAAAGAAAAACCTGTCATTAGCGGGGCTTCACTAAAAGGAAATCAAGCAGATGGCGGTCTTGTCACGATCGATCAAAAAAGTTACATTACCCTCAAAGGTCTGACGGTGGGACATCTCAAGACGAATAAGGAAGATCTGACCCCAGTCGGTATTTTCATCAAAGGAAGCGGGAAAGGCGTCAAACTTCTCAACAACCGAGTGTATGACATTCAGACGATACACAAAAATGGGAATGCGCACGGTATTGCGGTCTATGGAACAAAAGCTCCTGCGGCCATTGAAGACATTGAAATCAAAGGGAATACTGTTGAAAAATTAAAGCTGGGCTTCAGTGAAGCGCTTGTGCTGAATGGGAACGTCAAAAAGTTCCGTGTGACACATAACACCGTCCGCCACACTGATAATATAGGCATTGATTTAATTGGTTTTGAGAACGTAGCACCTTCTAAAAAGTACGATCAAGTCAGAAATGGTGTTGTATCTAGAAACAAAGTGTATGAGATTACGAGTGTAGGAAATCCAGCCTATGGCAAAGACATCTCTGCTGGTGGAATTTATGTGGATGGCGGGAAGGACATTGTGATTGATCATAACATCACACATCATAATGACCTAGGGATTGAAGTCACAAGTGAACATAAAGGAAAAATGGCAGATCGTATTCGCATTGAACACAATCAAGTGTATTTGAACCGTTATACAGGCATTTCAATTGGCGGTTATGATAAAAAGCGAGGCGGAACAACAAATACGACGATCTCACATAATATTTTATACAAAAATGACACAGCCGGCTTAGAAGGCGGTCAATTGTTGATGCAATATCAAGCCGTGAACAATCGAATCACGAACAATATCATGACAGCGAGTACCTCGCATTACTTAGTCGTGAATCTTTATGGAGTAAATCAAAAGAATACCTTCCAGAAGAACGTGTATGACGACCGCAAAGGTGCGAAAGCATCACAGTGGGTATGGCGCGGGAAATGGATGGAAGGTTACAAAACGTATCTCTCTAAAAGCGGCCAAGATAAAGGATCAGCACACCTCAATCCACAATTTGTGAGTGAGAAAAAATATGATTTTCGCCTGAAGAAATCATCACCTGCTAAGAAAATCATCGGAAGTTAAGTATGTCTGAGCCACAAACTCATTGTTTTAAATTTTCAAAAAAATCATTGACATTAATGTGACATCACATTAAAGTAAAGAAGACATTTCAACGAAAACAAAATTTCATAACGGATCTCTTATCAAGAGAGGCAGAGGGACTGGCCCTATGACGCCCGGCAACCGTTTCTACTATAGAAATTGGTGCTAATTCCTGCAAAGCTGTGACAGCTTTGACAGATAAGAGAGGAAGAATTCCCGATACATGTTTCATGCAACGGTGATCAAGCCTCTCTTTCCAAGAGAGGCTTTTTTTTCGTCTCTTTTTCAAATGGGAGAACAGTTTACTGGCGTTTTCCCACATTTTTACCTAGTTTTCCGATGTGAAAAATAAAAACAACTTGAGGAGGAACAGCAATGAAGCGTAAGTATTTTACATCTTGTTTTATATTATTAACGGTATTGACCGTCCTATTAACAGGCTGCGGCACTGGATCAAGTGCAGGCTCAAAGGCAAATACGAACGAAAAGGTCTCCTTTGACAATGTACCGAAGCGATTTGCAAAGGGACAGGGAGCCAAAATTAAAGTCATCCGTAAAATCGGAGGAGATGATCATACAGCGCAGTTTTTAGCTGGGACGAAGGCAGAAGGTGAAGCGCTTGGCTTTACGGTAGATGTCTACACCGCAAATGGAGATACAGCGAAGTTCCATGACGCGATCTCTCAGGCGCTGGAAGAAAATTATGATGGTTTTATCATCTCTCATGGGGACGACGAGGCGACCGTCGCTGACGTGAAAAAGATCACAGCGAAGGGCATTCCAGTCGTAGCGTTCGATTCAAATCCTAAGCTGAAGGACATCAAAGGGGTCACAGTGACGTCTCAAGATGACGAACAATTAGCGAAAAAATCACTAGACGCACTCGTGTCTAATTTTAAAGGAACAGCAAATATTGCGTACCTCTGGGTAGATGGATTCCCGCCAATGGTGAGACGAAACAAGGTCTATCAAGAAACGCTCAAACAACATTCAGGGATCAAGGAACTTGACCGCTTTGGTATTGCCTCCTCTGATACGTCTGTTCAAACACAAAATGCAGTAGCAGCGATGCTGAATAAATATCCAAAGGGTAAACTTGATGCTATTTTTGCCACGTGGGATGCCTTTGCCATTGGCGCAGCAAGAGCGCTAAAGGAAGCAGGAAGAACAGAAGTGAAGATTTATGGGATTGATGTGTCAAATGCTGATCTTCAAGAAATGACAGCAAAAGACAGTCCATGGAAGTACACAGCAGCGGTTGATCCGAAGCTTATTGGCGCAGTTGACGTGAGAATTCTTGCGAAGAAAATAGCGGGTGAGAAAACCCCGTCTTCCTATGACCTTGAGGCCTCTCTCATCTCACAAAAACAGCTTCAACAATCAGGAAAGGCCATCAATATGGTCAATCTTGCAGACGAAGTGAAGGGGTTCGGTTCATCGACTGCCTTTGAAGAAGATTGGATGAAGACCTTGAAGAAGCATTATTCAAAATAAACGCCGTGCACTCTCTTCTATAGAGGGTGTTTCGTTTTTCAGATGATGATCATGAGAAGGAGGACATCTATGACTTCGCCGCTAGTTTGTATGAAACATATTTCGATTGAATTCCCAGGAGTAAAAGCGTTAGATCAAGTGAATTTCACATTAAAAAAAGGGACAGTTCATGCACTGATTGGAGCGAATGGTGCTGGGAAGTCCACGTTAATGAAAGTTCTTTCTGGCGCTCATTCGCACTATGAAGGAAGCATCCAAATCAATGGTCAGGCGGCATCGATCCAAACCCCAAAGGATGCGGCCTCATATGGTGTGCAGACGGTTCATCAAGAAGTGGACACAGCTCTCGTTCCCTACTTAAGTGTTGGTGAGAATATGATGATACATCAGATTGAGAAAAAAACATTTGTCGACTGGAAAGAGCTGCACCGTAAGGCAGCTCAACGATTAAAAGAACTGGACATCGACATCTCCACAAAACGCCTTGTGAGTGATCTAACCCTTGCGGAAAAACAGATGGTGCTCATCGCCAAGGCCGTTTCAATTAAATGTAGAATTTTAATTTTAGATGAACCAACGGCCCCGCTAAGTCATACAGAAACAAACAAGTTATTTTCAATGATTGACCGGCTGAAACAGAATGGAACGGGCATTGTGTTTATCTCTCATCGTATGCCTGAAATTTTCACCATTTGTGATGAACTGACAGTGATGCGAAATGGAACCGATGTCGCAGCTCATCTTGTTCAAAATACAGATCCGCAGCAGATCATTGAAGAAATGCTTGGTGCGCCATTAGAGGAGCAATTCCCGCCTCGTACACCGTTGATGGATGCACCTATTGCCCTTGAAGTGAAGCAGCTAAACGACCAGCATAAATTACGCAATATTCATCTTCATGTGAAAAAGGGTGAAATTCTCGGAATTGCAGGCCTTGTCGGTGCTGGAAAAACGGAATTGTGTAAAGCCCTTTTCGGCGCCTCAGAAAAAACGACGGGGACTGTACAGCTTCATGGTCAAACTGTTCATATCGCATCGCCTCATCAAGCCGTGAGAGCTGGAATGGCCCTTGTGCCAGAAGAACGGAGAAAGGAAGGGATCCTGACGGAAGAGAGCGTGGGGTGGAACTTAACGGCCGCAAGTCTTCGTTCATTCTCAAGCGTGTTCAGCTTCTTACATCGTTCGAAGGAAAAGCGGGAAGCAGACGAAATCGTCAAACGACTTGGCGTCAAAACCCCATCTCTTGAAGCAAAGGTGAAGCATCTATCCGGTGGAAATCAACAGAAGATTGCCATTGGAAAATGGCTGCTGGCTGAAGCGGATGTCTATCTCTTTGATGAACCGACTAAAGGTGTTGATGTTGGAGCGAAAAAAGATATTTTCACGCTGATTGCAGAGCTTGCCGCCCGCGGGAAATCTGTGATTTATGCGTCAAGTGAGCTGTCGGAGATTGCAGGGATCGCAGACCGAGTCTATGTGCTGTATGATGGCAGCATTGCCCGGGAAATGACTGCCCCAACGACTGAGGCAGAGCTTTTATATCATTCAACAGGAGGACAATCATGAGTGAACAACAAATTCCAGCCCCTGTGCAGCAAACGAAAAAACAGCGGCCATCCTTTCATCTATTTGATTTCTTTTATCGATATGGCACGATCTTAACCATTGTTGTATTGATTGTGGTATTTGCGGCAGCGAATCCAGCGTTTTTGCAATCAGGGAATATCATCAATATTTTACGGTCTATCTCCATTGTGACCATTATTGCGGTGGGCCTTACCATCTCCTTGGCAGTCAACGGCTTTGATCTATCAGTCGGATCAGTCGCAACGTTATCGAATGCAATCGTGATTTCTATGTTTGTGTGGTTTTCGCAAAACCCGCTGATTGCAATCCTCTCTGCGCTAGCGGCTGCCCTTATTGTTGGTTTACTTAATGCCTTGATGATTGTCAAAATGAAAATTCCAGATATGCTCATGACATTAGCCATGATGTTTATCATTCAAGGGCTGGCTCAGACGTATACGAAAGGGGCGACCATTTCTGAAAACATGGTGCTGCCTGACGGTACATTCTCAACGGGTACAATTCCTGCCTTTTTCAGCAAAATCGGACAGATGCCATATATCATTCTCTTAATGGCAGTGATTGTGCTATTTGCACATGTTTTCATGACCTACACAAAGCACGGACGATTTATGTACATCATTGGAGGGAATAAGGAAGCGGCTCGATTGTCCGGTATTCATGTGAATAAATATAAAATCGCGGCATATCTGCTTTCGGCTTTATTTGCAGCAATCGGCGGTATTGTGCTGGCATCAAGGGTGATGACAGCGGAAATAAATGCTGGCACACCTTATTTAATGGATGGCGTAGCGGCTGCTTTTATCGGTTTTTCCGTCATGGGAGCAGGAAAGCCAAATGCATTTGGTACGTTTATTGGGGCTGTGCTCATCGGAATTTTGCAAAATGGGCTTGTGATGATGTCTGTCCCTTATTATGCGATGGATATTGTGAAAGGCTCTGTACTCGCCCTTGCGCTGGCGTTGACATATTATAAACAGCGAGGCTGACGACGTATTTTTTAAAACCTTTCGAGTCCTGTCTCCGTCTAGTAAACGGAAAGCGGTGCAGCCGCCGTTTCCCAAAAGGAGATGACAAATAGAAATGAATATGTCAGCAACTCATGTAGAAGATTTGAAGAACGTCATGGAAGACTGGAAAAATGAATTATTAGTATATAAATTTGCATTAGATGAAATGGATACGAAGTTTTCAATCATCAGCCAGGAATATAATTTAATCCATGGCCACAATCCAATAGAGCATACAAAATCAAGGATCAAATCCTTTGAAAGCATTGTAAATAAATTAGCAAGAAAAGGGTGCGACATCACAACACAATGTGCCAAGGAGTATATTCATGATATCGCAGGTGTCCGTATCATCTGCTCCTTTATTCAAGATATCTATAATATTATGGATGTATTGAGGCAAAGAGAGGATCTGAAAATCCTTGAAGTGAAGGATTACATTCAACATCCAAAACCAAATGGCTACAGAAGTCTTCATTTAATTGTGGAGATCCCTGTGTACTTAACGAATCGGGTGGAGCATGTGAAGGTTGAGATTCAGGTGCGGACCATAGCGATGGATTTTTGGGCGAGCCTTGAACATAAAATCTATTATAAACTGCAAAACGATGTCCCTCATCAGCTAACCGATGAACTGAAGGAAGCGGCAGATATCGCCCATTACTTAGATGAAAAAATGCAAAATATTAAACGAGAAATTGATTAACCCATAAAAAAGAGCAGCTGCGATATTCACAGCTGCTCTTTTCATGTTTAAGGATTGGTGCCGCGGTCTCTCTTTTGAATGATATCTTGAGATTGTGCAGATTGGCTGTTTTTTTGGATAGAAGCGCCAATGGAGACACCTGTTATCAAGAGTGTCAAAATCGCAGTTGTGATAAGCCATTTTTTCATCATACATCACTCCATATTCTTAACAAGTTTTTAAGGACAACGCCTTGTTCCAGAAATAAGTGGATTCTTCATGAAGTCCCAGATCCGTTAAGTAAGCAGCTGCATCCTGACAGATGGCTTCAAGATCGACAAGAAAATTCATAGATTCTAATTGATCACAATAAGACTTGATTTGCTCTATCATGTTGTCTGGCTGAAGCATAAGTGTTTCTAAAATAGATAATTTAAGTGAAATATTTCGTTGCTTTAAAGTTTCTGCTTTTTGAAGTGAAAGCTGTACATAATAGTGGAACAAACCAGGCTTTTTCAGCTTGAATAGTGCTTTTGTGTAGGCATACATGGCTAGTAAGTAGCCGCCTGGAGAAGACGTTTCAAATGTCTCGATCAATAAAGCTTTTTCTAGGAGCGGCACAGCTGCACTGTATTCATTTCTAAGACTTTTAATAAAAGCTGCATTGCAATACGCATGACCAAGTAAATCTGGGTCTTCCATTTGTTCTAGTGAATGAATCACTTCTTCAAATAATGACTCTGCCTCATCATATTTTGATTGATCAGCATAATTCAAAGCGAGCATCATTTGACAGCTGATTGATTTTTTCACATAACATGGATCTGCGTCATAAATAGATGAAGCCATTTTCAAGTGGTGTATGGAGAGGAGCGTGGATCTTATATTATAGTAAAGACACCCTGTTTTATAATGAAATTCTGCTTTTTCAATGTCATCGTGAACGAGATCTAATTTATCCTCTGCCAATTTTAAAAGGTGAAATGCCGTATCCTGATTGCCTCTGCGCATTTCATACATCCCTTTAAAGAAATAGAAATAGTAGCTGAGCATGTCATCTGTACGGATTGCATTTTCATCAACAAAAAGACTATGATCCAACGAAGCTGTATCTTCAATGAGATCCTTAAAACGGTACTCTAGCAATTGATAGTAAAGTAAGACGTCTTGATTCTCTTCCATGCGATCAAACGCTTGAAGAATCTCTTCTTTTAGCTGGATCGCACCTTGTATTTCTCTTTTTTTCATCATGACATACCAGTCATTTAACATATTCGCTACATCAACGGACGACAAAACACCTGTTTCTGCCAATTTATATCCTCCTTTCTTCATCTATCCATTTCGCTCGATTTCCGTTCATCTGAATTCACTTTCCATATTCAGTATCTTCTTATATTTTAAGCGCTCTCTCGCAATTTGTAAAACATGTTTTTTGATGTAAATTCAACCAATTGTGAAAGAAATAGGGATCAGGCGCCTTTTTGTATACGCTTACATATTTTTAGGTAAAAAGAGGGTTTTAGAAAAAATATATTACGATATCAATAGAGAGAAGAAGGTCATTCAAGCGTTTGTTTTCGTATTTTAGAAAAAACGGTGGTTTTCAAGGTGGTATCTCGTTTTTTGTGAGGTTATCTCACATTATGATTGTGAATCGCTCTTCTTTTAGAATAAAATGAGTTATTCGCAAAAAAGTAAAATTTGAAGAGACTATTGATCTAGGATTGTATGGATCTTTGGTATTGATAAAAAGCATCACACACTATAGCTTTAGCGTGGTATAGTATTATTGGTATTGCGAATATTTAGACAAAACTGACAATAGGGGGTCGTGTTTTATGAAAAAATCGATGTTACTGATCATGGGACTCATTGTTGTGCTCGTCATGGCAGCCTGTGGATCAAAATCGGACAGCGGTTCGGGAGAAGGCAAAGGCACATATAAAATAGGGATAGATGTAACATATCCGCCGTTTGAATTTGAAAAGGGCGGTAAAACTGAAGGGATAGACGTTGATCTGATTAACGCTATCGCGAAAGACCAAGACTTCAAAGTGAAACTTGAAGCTATGGACTTCTCAGGCATTATTCCAGCAATGCAGGCAGGCCAGCTTGATGTAGGGATGGGCGGGATGAGTATTACAGATGAGCGTAAGAAGAAGGTAGATTTCTCAGATCCGTATTTCGACGCTGGATTGACAGTTGTTGTGAAAAAGGACAGCAGTATCAAATCAATTGATGATTTAAAGGGGAAAAAGCTAGCTGTTAAAAATGGGACGACGGGTGCAAAATTTGCATCAGATAACGCAGATAAATATGGGTATGAAGTGGTTCAATTTAATGACAGCCCATCGATGTTCCAAGAAGTTTCAAACGGAAATGCAGATGCCTTAATAGAGGATTATCCTGTCATTACGTATGCAATTGCACAACAAGATTTAAAATTGAAAACAGTTGGAGACCGATTGAATGGAGACCAGTATGGTATCTCTGTGATGAAGGGGAAAAACCAAGACCTATTGAAAAAGATCAATAAAGGTCTAGAGAACCTAAAGAAAAACGGTGAATATGACAAAATTATCGATAAATATTTGAAGTCATAACACAAGCGAGGCGCGCTTCGAGCGCGCTTTCTTTATGATGCGCCGTATGTGAATTAGGGAGGGAGAAACATGGACACGATTATTAATGCATTCCCGTATTTAATGGATGGTTTGCAAACTTCTTTATATATCTTTGTTGTTGCCATCATTTTAGGATTTATCATCGGTTTAATAGTGGCATTATTCCGTCTGTCACCTTTTAAAATCTTAAATTTCATCGCACTCGTCTTTGTCAATGCCATCCGAGGCACACCATTTATCGTACAGCTATTCTTCATTTACTTTGGTTTGAATACACTTGAATTCATATCGCTTGATCGAGTGCCGGCAGGGATTATTACAGTAGCGATTAATGCAGGGGCTTATTTCTCAGAAATTATTCGTGCTGGGATTCAGTCTATTGATAAAGGACAAACAGAAGCTGCACGTTCCTTAGGTTTTACAGGGGGACAAAACATGCGCTTTATCGTCCTTCCGCAGGCATTTCGCCGCATGCTTCCAGCCATTACAAACCAAGCCATCATCAGCTTGAAGGACACGTCTCTCTTATCAATTATCGGAATTGCCGATATTATGCAGCGGGGACAAGTACAGGCATCGGCAACATTTGATCCTTTGAATGTCTGGCTCATTGTCGGTATCATTTATTTCGTGATCATTTATTTACTTTCTCTACTGGCTAGCTACGCAGAAAGGAGATTTGATATCAAATGAGTATGATTACGGTGAAAAATTTAAAGAAATCCTTTGGCGATCACGAAGTGTTAAAGGATATTAATGCAGTCATCGAAGAAAAGGAAGTAGTGTGTGTGATTGGTCCTTCTGGATCAGGTAAAAGCACGTTTCTAAGATGTCTCAATAAGTTAGAAGATATTACGGCAGGTGAAGTCGTTGTCCACGGACATACGATTACAGATCCAAAGGTGAATATCAATAAAGTACGTCAAGAAGTGGGGATGGTGTTTCAGCACTTTAATTTATTTCCTCATAAAACCGTTTTAGAAAACATCACGATCGCACCGATGAAGGTAAAAGGTACCGACAAAAAGGCGGCAGTCGATAAAGCGATGGACCTGCTTGAAAAGGTTGGCTTAAAAGACAAAGCCAAAAGCTACCCTAACCAATTATCTGGTGGACAAAAACAGCGTGTCGCCATCGCAAGAGCCTTGGCAATGGACCCGAAAGTGTTATTATTCGATGAACCGACATCTGCTCTTGACCCTGAAGTTGTCGGGGATGTATTAGCAGTTATGAAACAATTAGCCGTCGAAGGCATGACAATGATTGTGGTCACACATGAAATGGGCTTTGCGAGAGAGGTAGGAGACCGCGTGATCTTTATGGATGGCGGATATATTGTCGAGGAAGACAAACCGGAGGCTCTCTTTGGAAACCCGCAGCATGAGCGTACAAAATCATTTCTTAGTAAGGTGTTATAAAAAAAAGAGTAAGGGCATATGGATGCTCTTACTCTTTTTCTTTTATGGGGCATAGCCGGCCCCATTTCCTAGGAAATATTAGCGCTGGAAGAATTCGATCCATTCTTGGTCTGGCCCTCTGAAAAAGAAGTAGCAGTATCCATTTGGTAACGTCGTAATTTCTTCATCAATTAATTCGATTTGCAGCTTTTGAATACGATTGAATTCAGCATGAATATTGTCAGTTGTAAAGGCAAGATGGTGAACCTTTCCTTCAGATGGCAGATCGCTGCTGTACCCTTGGATGAGCTCAATTTCCGTTTCTGCCTCATCTTTAAAGCCGAGAAATGCAAGCTCAATGACTCCGTTAGTATGAGTGATGCGATCCTTTAATTTCATGCCCACGACCTTTTCATAAAAATCAATGGATGTATCAATATTTGAAACCATAATACCTGTATGATCTAATCGTAATGTCGTCAAAAAAAGAGCCTCCTCTATGGTGTGTTGATATTTTTCTCCTCATCTTATCATAATAGAAGTAACGTATACATTCATATGATAGGATAGAGAGAGTCAATTTAGGATAAGGATGACACGAATGAAAAAAATCTCATTAAAACAAACATTTGCAGAACAAGTGAAAAAGGGATATCCGCTCATTTCCAAAGATGCTGTATCGCATGTAAACGGTATGAAAGAAGGCGAGCTGATTGAATGGGTGGATGAGCGAGGCGCCTTTTTGGGAAAAGGATATTATGGTGTGCAAAATAAAGGGATCGGCTGGGTACTTACTTTTGATGCTAACGAAAAAATAGACCACGCCTTTTTTGTCTCCAAGCTTGAGCAGGCAGAGAAAAGCAGAACGCATTTATTTCGTGATGCACAGACGACTGCTTTCCGTGTGTTCAACGGAGAGGGAGATGGCATTGGCGGGTTCACGATTGATCATTATGACGGTTTCTATCTCATCCAGTGGTATAGCGAAGGAGTGTATACATTCAAGGCGGAAGTATTGGCTGCACTTGAGCATGTATATCCAGACTATAAAGGCATTTATGAAAAGAAACGATTTGATACGTCTGGACAGTATATAGAAGATGATGATTTTGTAAAAGGGGAGAAAGGTCAATTTCCTCTCATCGTGAAAGAAAATGGCATGAACATAGCGGTTTACTTAAATGATGGTGCGATGACAGGCATTTTTCTTGATCAACGTCATGTGAGAAAAGCAATTCGAGATCGTTATGCAAAAGGAAAGACCGTTCTCAATACATTTTCTTACACAGGCGCTTTCTCCGTAGCAGCAGCACTTGGCGGAGCGAGCCGGACGACAAGTGTAGATGTCGCAAACCGCAGTTTGAAAAAAACATCTGAACAGTTTGAAGTCAACGATATAGATGTGGACGGGCAGGATATGAAAGTCATGGACGTCTTTAAGTACTTTCCGTTTGCTGCGAAAAAAGGATGGACCTATGATCTTGTCATCTTAGACCCGCCTTCCTTTGCACGCACGAAAAAGCACACATTTAGTGCGGCGAAGGATTATAAGAAGCTATTAAAAGAAGCCATCCAAATCACAGCTGAGAACGGCGTCATTGTGGCATCAACGAATAGCAGTGCATTTGGTATGAAGAAATTCAAAGGATTTATTGCGCAGGCCTTTAAAGAATCAGGACAAACCTACCGTATCCTTGAAGAATATACACTGCCTGAGGATTTCCGTACGACGAAGAATTATCCTGAAGGAAATTATTTAAAGGTTGTCTTCATACAAGCATAAGAAAAAAGCCATTTTCCGATAAAGGGAAATGGCTTTTTTTATAAGGCAAACGACATGAGGATAGGCGCTGCACATAAAGTAATGATGGCTGAAAGAATCATCGACACACTTGAGATCGTCCCTGAGACGGAGCTCATTTCAAATGCCTTCGATGTTCCTGCCCCGTGTGCACCTGTACCAAGCAGGACGCCCATGGCAATGTCATTATCAATACGGAAATAACGAATGATCATTGGACCGATGATTGACCCAAACAGTGCGGTTAAAATGACGAATACTGCCGTAACGGACGGCATCCCGCCAATCATTTCTGACACACTCATCGCCACTGGTGTTGTGACCGACCTTGGGACAAGACTTTCAATAAGGCCTGTATCCAAATGAAACAACTTGGCGATAAATGCCGTTGATAGGATCGCAATGACAGAACCGCAAGCCACATTCAAAATAATTTCCACTGCATGCTTCTTCAGAATGTGAAAATACTTATAGAGGGGAATGGCGAAAGCAACCGTCGCAGGCTGAAGCATATTCGTGAGCCATTTCCCGCCTTGATTGTATGCGTCGTAAGGAATATTGACGATTAACAGAAAGACGACAAGGACAAGCGGTGTCACAAGTAAGGGGGATACATAGACCTTCGGATGTCGTTTATACACCGCTTTTGATCCGAGATATAAAAGAACTGTTAAGATCAGAAATAGTGCGCCAACTAACATAGCTTTTTTCGCTCCTTTCTTTTCGCAATCATTTGCGTCATGATACCAGTCGAGAGCATGACGACAAAGGTACTCAGTAAGACGACAAGGACAATACTTGTACCAGATTGAGAAAGCAATGTTCCATAATCAATGACACCAACGGCCGATGGGATAAAGAATAGCAGCAGTTCGCCGAGCAGCCATACGGCACCAAGTTCAATCCATTTCAACTGAATAATTTTAAAATGAAGTAATAAGAAAATGACCAGAATGCCTAAAATCGTACCCGGTATTCTTAAATGCAAAAAGGCCGCGAGCACATTCATCAATTTCGCAAAAACAAACAAAGCCATAATCTGAAGGACAGCAATCAGCAGCGTTTTGAGCAATTTCACTTTCTGTTCACTCCTTTTTCTATATAAATTGTTCACTGTTTCACAAAAACATGACAACGTTCCAATTGATTAGCTTACTTTAAAGTGTACAGCACGTTCAGTTATAGGTAAAATACATATATCGAATAATTATTATTCCTTTTGTCTATAGGAAGGGTGAGTCATGTGGACATTAGACATTTAACATATTTCTTAGAAGTGGCGAGGTTAAAAAGCTTCACAAAAGCATCACAATCTCTTTATGTGTCGCAGCCTACCATTTCCAAGATGGTCAAAAATCTCGAGGATGAGCTGGGGGTGCAGTTGTTTTATCGGAATGGCAGACAGGTTGAAATGACAGATGCTGGACAAACGATGTATACCCAGGCGAGTGAAATCACACAATCATTTCAAAATTTAACGAGCGAGCTAAATGATTTAATGAATGTTAAAAAGGGACATATTCGCATCGGGCTGCCGCCGATGATTGGATCGAGTTTTTTCCCGAATGTCATGGGAGAATTCCGCCAGCAGTATCCAGATGTCACATTTCAATTGGTGGAGCACGGCTCTATTAAAGTAGAGGAAGGGGTCGAAGATGGTTCGTTAGATATTGGTGTCATTGTTCTGCCTGCAAATGATAAAATCTTTCATACGTACACCATTATTAAAGAGGACATGAAGCTCGTGACGCATCCATCACATCCGATGGCAGGTCGAGATAAGGTTGATTTAGCTGATTTAAAGGAAGAGTCCTTTATTTTCTTTCGAGAAGACTTTGTTCTGCATAGCCGGATATTGAATGAATGTATGAATGCGGGCTTCCGGCCCAATGTCATTTATGAAACGTCTCAATGGGATTTCATTAGTGAGATGGTAGCCGAGAACTTGGGGATTGGCCTTCTGCCTGAGCGGATCTGCCGTGATCTTGATCCTGAAAAGGTGAAAGTCATTTCCTTAAACACGTCGATCCCGTGGCATTTAGGAGTCATTTGGCGAAAGGATCGCTATTTGTCGTTTGCGGCAAGAGAATGGTTAAAGCATACGAAATCCTATGTGTGGGGAGCAGAGTAAAAGGAAGGATGATATGGATGAAAACAAGTGACGCATCTCATTTATTGGAAAAGGTTCGAGCGGAAAATCCACTCGTCCATAATATCACCAACCAAGTCGTGACTAACTTTACAGCGAATGGTCTGCTTGCTTTAGGCGCTTCGCCAGTCATGGCAAATGCCAAAGAAGAAGTGGCTGAAATGGCGCAATTAGCCGATGCGCTTGTGCTGAATATTGGCACACTGACCAAGGAGACGGCGGAGGCCATGATTCTGGCTGGACAATCTGCCAATAAAAAAGGGATACCTGTTCTATTAGATCCTGTCGGCGTTGGTGCGACAGCGTTTCGAATGAAAGCGGCAAAACAGCTGTTAGAGCAAGTGAACATGACAGTTGTCAGAGGGAACGCTGCAGAAATTGCTCATTTACTTGAAGTGGATGGCTGGGAGTCAAAAGGCGTGGATGCGAAAGCAGCGAACGGAGATGTATCGGCACTAGTCAAACAAGCAGCGAAGACACTTCAGACAGTTGTGGTGATCACAGGGGAAGTCGATGTAGTTTCAAATGGAGAGGACGTGTTGTCTATTCATAATGGACATGAATGGCTCACCAAGGTGACGGGAACCGGCTGTTTACTGACGTCTGTCATCGGGGCATTTTGTGCAGTAGGTGAAAGGCCGCTTCACGCGTCGGCAGCTGCTCTATTGTTTTATGGTGTCGCAGCTGAAAAGACAGCTCAGTACACCCAGAATAAAGGGCCAGGTACGTTTCAAATGGAATTGCTCAATGCACTCACACACACAACTGGCGATGATGTGTTAACGCGAGGGAAAATAGGGGGAATGTCACATGACAAAGGATGATCAACAGCAAATCAAACAGCAATTATCGGTTTATTTTATTATGGGAACAGCGAATACAAGCCGGCAACCGCTTGATGTTTTGAAAGAGGCGATTCAAGGCGGGATCACCATGTTTCAATTTCGAGAAAAGGGTGAGGGAGCCTTGCAAGGAGAAGAGAAGAAACAATTGGCTCGCCAACTTCAAGTACTTTGCCAAGAAGCGAATGTTCCGTTTATTGTAAATGATGATGTGCAGCTAGCGATAGATCTTGATGCAGATGGCGTTCATGTTGGCCAGGAAGATACAAATGCAGTAGACGTCAGACAAAAAATAGGGAATAAAATATTAGGTGTGTCTACGCATAACCTAGAGGAAGTAAAACAAGCCATGAAGGACGGCGCAGATTATGTCGGCATGGGCCCAGTTTATCCAACAGAAACGAAAAAGGATACACGCAGTGTCCAAGGAGTATCATTGATCACGGAAGTGCGTCATCATGGTCTTCATATTCCGATTGTTGGCATCGGGGGCATCACATATGGCAATGCAGCACCAGTCATACAAGCAGGGGCAGATGGTATTAGCATCATCAGCGCCATTAGCCAGAGCGCTGATCCTAAAAAAGCAGCAGAAGAATTGAAAGCACTTGTTGCATCAAAAAAAGTATCTCTTTAATCTGGAGGAGACATGGATTGACTCAATTCATGTCTTTTCTGATTTCGGGGAAAATAGACAGGTGTGAAACAATTGTGTACAATCAAATTGTTCGATTATTGTCGAAATGACAGGTAAATAAAGGAGAATGAACAATGGAAGTGCTCGATACGTATTTTCGCCGCTACGATGAAGCTGGAAAAGGGCAAGAACAAATGGATGAATTGCTCGCATTGTTTTCTGACGATGTCATGATTGTCTTAAATGGTGCAGAGAAGCCTGGGATCCATGCGTTTACACAGTTTTTAAACACATTTTTCCACGTGCATGAAGACATCAAGCATATGTGGGATGGATGGAAAAAAAGAGAAGACGGAAAGTATGAAACGAACTGGGCCGTTTGCGGGAAACTTTCGGATGGCCGTGTTTATACAGCAGAAGGAATTGATATTGCAGAACTGGACGACAAAGGAAAAATCGTTTATTTAGAAAACGTTCCGAAAAATCCAGAGTTATTTCAGCGCTATTAAAAAGCCGGCTTCCAGCGTGTAGACAAACCCTCGCATTCGGTGTCAGTCCTGCGCGCCGGTACTCACGAATGTCAAATTCGCTCTGTTCCGGTGCTCGTCCTTCCTAGAATGCAAAGGTTTTCTATCACGCTGAAAAGAAGACAAAGGGCTAAAATCAAGATCATTTTAGCCCTTTGTCAACAATCTGAAAGCCGGCTCACCTGCCGGCTTCTTTTATTTGTCTAAAGAATAAGCCTCGATGGCTTCTTTCACCGAAGTTTCTTTATCAAAAATAAGGTGGCGGCTGTACACTTCACTTAAATGCAGTGGTTCTTGATCTAAGTCATCTACAAGCTCAAAGACATCTAATATAGCTGCTAATTTTTTGGTCGTTTGTCCACCTGCCGCATTATCAAAGGTTTCTTCTAGAAAGCTCTTTTGGATGATATCTTTTACTTTACGATGGTTTTTTGCACGCACCAAAATGATCCGTTCTTCAAATATTTTATCGGGCATACTGCTTGGTGATGAGATGGATTCAAATAATAACTTGGCAGAATATATCTGACGCATCAGTAATGTCACTTCTTTCTTGCAGCTTTTTCATTGTACAAATATGAGTTCCTCAACGTGTGAATTGATTTCCAGTATGTGTATATCATGATAACATATGAGTGATGTGGTGTAGGAGAAATAGATCTATAACGGGGGGATAAGCATGAAGAAAGTGATTGATAATAGAGGAGAAGTGCATGAAATTTTGTTGATCATCGTCACCTTATGCTCTCTTATCACGTGTAGAAAATTGGCCAGGTTAGAAAAGTATAAAAATAAGTTGAAGGGTCAATTTATACCTTACTAAGGAAAAGAAGAACACAAAAAAAGCCGGCTCATTAGCCGGCTTTTCCTTAAGAATCAGTATCCATATGCATCCCTGTATGTGCCTTTACTTGTATTTCCGTAAAGGTGTCTTCATCTGCTTTTTCAGAGGAGAAGATCGTGCCTAAGTAAGCGGCAAGGAATCCGAGCGGGATCGAGATAATTCCAGGGTTCGACAGCGGGATGAGCGGGTCTCCTGTAAAGATGGCTGCTCCCGATGGGTCCCAGACGCTTGGGCTGAGCGAGACGATAATCAGTGCGCTCAGCAGTCCTACTAAGCTCCCTGCAATGGCACCTGTAGAATTAAATCGTTTCCAAAAGACAGTGAAGATAATCAATGGTAAATTTGCACTTGCTGCCACTGCGAAGGCAAGTGACACAAGGAAAGCAACGTTTAACGATTGGGCAAATAATGCGAGAATGATAGAAAGAATGGCCACGCCGATGGAAGCAAAGCGTGCCGCTTTTACCTGTTCCCGTTCACTCGCTTTCCCTTTGCGGATGATCTGACTATAAAAGTCATGCGCAAAGGCAGACGCGGCGGATAGGACGAGACCAGTTACCACTGCCAAAATGGTCGCAAAGGCAATAGCGGAAACAAAGGCAAATAACAAATCTCCTCCAAGGGCTTGGGCAAGCAGTGGAGCGGCCATATTTCCTGCTGCATCTGCTGCTGTGATCGCTTCTGTTCCAACAAAGGCAGCAGCACCGAAGCCAAGGAAAACTGTCATTAGATAAAAAATACCGATGATCCACGTAGCGGATAGAACAGATTTACGTGCAGAAATGGCATCCTTCACCGTATAAAACCGGATCAAAATGTGCGGCAAACCTGCTGTCCCAAGCACTAGAGCAAGGTTCAAAGACAGGGTCTCTAAAGGCACATCATATTTATTTCCCGGGTGAAGAAATGCCCCACCGAGCGGGGTCGCTGTTTTCATCTCCTCAAACATCTTCAGCAGGCTAAAATCAAACTTTGCAAATACAAGCAGTGAAATAATCAGTGTCCCAAGCATGAGAAGTACAGCCTTTGTAATCTGTACCCAGCTGGTTGCGATCATGCCACCAAACACGACATAAATGGTCATCAAGACACCGACGATCAGTACCGCAATCCAGTAATCAATGCCAAGAAGCAGCTTGATTAATGCACCTGCCCCAACAAGCTGTGCAATCATATAAAAAGTAGAGACTGTGATTGTGTTAAACGCAGCAACTCCTCGAATGGCAGGACGCTTAAATCGTGCAGCAATCATATCGGCCATCGTATATTTCCCTAGATTTCGAAGCGGTTCGGCTACAACGTAAAGTACGACAAGATACGCTACTAGAAAGCCAATGCTATAGAAAAAGCCATCAAATCCATTTAACGCGATCATTCCAGCGATTCCTAAAAATGATGCGGCAGACATATAGTCCCCAGCGATGGCAAGTCCGTTTTGAAATCCAGTCAGACCTCCACCTGCTGTGTAAAAATCGCTCGCATTGCTCGTTTTCTTCGCAGCAAAATATGTGATGACCAATGTGAGCCCTACGATCGCTATGAATAAAATAAAAGCGGTCATGCTCATTCGCCATCACCTCTCGATTCAACTTTTAAAGCGCTTACATATTTGTCAAACTGAGCTGCTTTTCTCGCATAAAGTCCACATAATACCCAAGTCATCACAAATTGTGTGAGGGCGAATAACCAAGCCCATGAGATCGCGCCAATTGCCGGCTTGTTCAAAAAGGTGAAGTAGGATGTAGCAACCGGAAGTGAAAAGTAAAAGAGAAAAAAGAAAATCGTCATCGGTACGATAAATCTGCGTTTTTCCTCGAGAAGTTTTCGAAAATCCTCTGAAGCGGCAACCTTCTTATAATGAACTTTTTTGTCTGCCATTGTTTCCTCCTTTGTACGAATTAGGGACAAGGTACTCCAATGCATATGAGACGATCTGGTTGTTTATGACAGTATATCATAAAAAAGGCACCCGAAAAGGGTGCTTTCTACCGATAATTTGCAAGAAATGTTTGTCTCGCTTTTTCATACGCTTCCGCATCAAAATGATCTCCGCATTTGTGGATGCACCAAGGCTCTTCTTGCCTCGCAATGCCAACCTCATAGCCCTGCTGGACGAATTCAAAGGACTGCGAAACATCATAAAAATGAAAGCCATCAAAGAGGTCCTCACGCCACTTCACATCATATTGCGTCGCCATGAAAAGACCATCAATCGCCGAAGCGTTCATATAATCTTGCGCTTCTGCCTGTTGACGACCACTTTCAAACGAAAGCAGCTGATAGGTGTCGTGACGATATTCAATGACTTTCCCCCTGCAATCAGAACTCTCCCACCAAATCCCATTGTCAGGCACGCTTTCTGCACCTATGACCCCAATCATCCCAAGTGATGGATGCTGTAAAAAAAGCGGGATCAACTCAAGCAGCATATGCTGTTTGACAATCAAGGTATCTTGATGAAGATAAATTTTAAACTGAGCTGGATGAGTGATGGCTTCATTATAAGCAGAGGTCATACTGGATGCATGTCTAATTGGCAGAACCTCCACATGATATCCATGGGGAGCAGGAAGTGAAGCGAGCTGCCGAAAGCAAGCCTGAAACATGGCCTCATCATTTACACATAAAACAAACAGGATGGTGGGGTTACTCATGAAGCTGAACCGCCTCAACCACATACTGATAGGCGGTAGCGGCCTCATGAAAATCTGAACGAATGCCATGCTTCATGAGTATTTCATGTAAATCAATCATTACGCTCTCATAGGAAGGATGCTGTACGCGAATGGTTTCGAGTTCGCGAATACGAAAGCCTGCTGAATGAAAGAGTGCATGAATTTCATGAAGAGTGAAGAAACGTAAATGAGTTTGATCCATTAATCCTGCATCTGTATAAGTGAATCTGCCGGCTAATAATTCTAAAACGGTTGATATGTGACCGATATTCGGAATGGATGACAGGATGGCTCCTTCTTTTTTAAGGAAAGGTTTGACCTTCTTTAAAACGGCCCATGGGTCCAATAAATGTTCAAGGACATCTCCGAATATAATGCAGTCAAATTGTTCCTGTTCGTAAGGGAGCGTCATCTGTTCAATATTTCCGCATAGCACATGATCTAGCTCTTGCTCAGCCTCTTTTGCTGCATTCTCAAACGATTCAATTCCATAAATGGTCCGGCCCTTTTGTTTCAGGACTTTTCCAAGCTTGCCTGTGCCGCATCCGATATCCAATAAAGACGTCCATTCCTCACGAATACGGCTGACAATGACCGGGTTCACGCCATGATAATACTGATCCTTTTTTTGGTGATAATAGGAAAGGGAATCTGAACTCACGCTCTACCCACCTTTCTGCTTTCTCATTGTTTTCATACTTAATATATGGGTGGGGAGCTTGGTTTTATAACGAGAGAAGAACAATTTTTATGAATGGTGGCTAAAAAGGGATCATATAAAGAACGGGAAACGGACTGTCCTCCTAATATAGAAAGACAGAACCCCATGAGTGGAAGGGATTGGTATGAAGGGGTGTTCTACTGTAGCGTATCGTCATGAAAGGATTTTTAAAAGGTCAATTGACAAGTCAGAACTTTTAGCCAAAGCAGTCTGAAAGACAAAGGATAACGGCGTTGATTTACGGTTTGTTTATCATCTTCTGATCACCGTTGGATGTTAAAAAAGCTTGTATTTCTTCGATGGCTAGTCCAATTTTTTTCGCTTCCTGAATCAAATAAACCCACTCTTCGTCAACTCTTCTTTTCACTTGCGTATCCATAATATCCTCCAGTTCAATAAGACATATTCATCTGCAACCAATGACTTGAACAAACCGTCTAGTAACTGTACGTGTGGATGAAAACAGCGCAAAATAGATTTTGTCGAAAAATGATGACATTTAACCTATTTTGTAAAATCTATCACCTACCACGTTCCTAAAAAAATGACTAAAAAACCCATAAATATTGATTTCTTACTTCTAATAATAAACAATTGTAAAGTCAGTTAAAAGATTATAAATTAAAATAATGAAAAAGACCTAAATCATTTGGCTTATATAAACCAATTAGGTTGACATTTGCCATCGAGTAGAACAAATTTCATCTGTGCAGGACGTACATATTGTTCGTTTGGGAAGTTCTTCTCAAGATGGTATTCTAAAAGAAACAGAAACCACCAAGAAGGAATGAAGAAAGACATGTATAGCCTTTTTCAAAAGTATCAAGAAGTTGTCATGTATCTTGTGATGGGTGTGTGTACAACCATTGTCAACATAGTCAGCTTCTACTTATTCGTTGAGATGTTTTCCATGGATTATAAAACAGCTACAGTTGTTTCATGGGTATTTGCTGTTCTCTTTGCTTATATCACCAATAAGAAGTATGTCTTCAAGCAAAAGGCTCGTGATACGAAAAGCCTTATGCGTGAGCTTTCTTCATTTTTTAGTGTTCGTCTCATGTCTCTAGGTGTAGATCTAGGGCTGATGATTTTATTTGTGACCCAAATGGCGCTCAATGAAACTGTCGCAAAAATTCTTGTCAACTTTGTGATTGTGGTCGTGAATTATGTCGCCAGTAAATGGTTCGTCTTCAAGAAAACAAAAGAAGATGCGATTTAACACATGAAAAAAGATAGGTGATGTGAAATGAGCAGCAGGCCAGACGAATTATATGATGTCATATATCAACAAACAGAAAAGCAGCATGAACAAGTGCTGAGGCTAGTCAAAGAAATGACCGCACATCCAGAAGCGTTTTCGGAACAAGAAAAGGAAAAGATCAACCGAATGGACATTGCGCTTCAAACAGCAACGGACATTTTGGAAAACTTAATGACACCTGACACGCAAATGACCATTGTTTTAAGACAAGGGAGAATTCATGTTGACCTGACGAAAGCGTAAAAGAAGCAGCCAATTGTGAAAGCGGCTGCTTTTTATTATGCATCGCTTGTTTCCCGCAGTTGCTTTGGAGACATGCCGATTTTCTTTCGAAAGACTTTATTCAAGTAATTCGCATTTCTGTAGCCGCACTGTATGGCGATTTCTTCAATCGAGTATTTTGTTGTTTTCAGTAACGTTTCCGCCTTTTCTAACCGAATATTGGTTAGATAGTGAATAGGTGTGAAGCCAGTGGCCTTTTTGAATTCCCTCGTAAAATGACTTTTGGATAAACGTGCCGCAGCTGCCATATCGTCCGGGCCAATTTCCTCGTGAAAATGATGGCTGGCAAACAAGGCCGCTTGAACGATGGGCTCGGGCCATTTCTCCATTTGTCCCTCAAGCTTTGGCAAATATGAATACAGTTCCATGACAAATTGATAAGCAAGGCTAGACCCCTCAAATGGATTGGTAATCCGTCTTTCACTGGCTTCATCATAAATGGTCTTGAGCAGGCGGATCGGTCTGGAATTCGGATGAAAACGCATGACCTGCTTTCCTTGGTCAATAAATTGGTCAAAGCAAAGATCGCAGGCTTCCCCGTAAAGCGTTAAATAGAGAAATTCCCAATGCTCACTGTCTTCTGGAAAATAATATTGGTAGGCACTTGGGCTTTTCACGAGAAAGGCCTGACCCGGCAATACTTTGAAACGTTTCTCTCCGATTTCAATCATGCCATGTCCAGACAGTGTGAGCTGAAAGATGCACTTGCCCTGATCCTTCCGCTCCACGCCATTCCAGCTATATAACGAAGAAGATTGAACTTCCCAGCCAACAGACCAGATTTGTGCTGGCAATGTCACATCAGAATGGTGAAAACGAAATGCAAATGCTTCTTTCTTCAAATTGGAAACCCTCCTTCACAGCAAAAAACAACCTTTTTCTATTTAGAATCATGTTACACCTCATATCACATCGTACCATTCACAGCAAAAAAAGGGTATTTTTTAACGATTTTTTTACCATTGAACTGATGCTGCTGGGACAACTAAAATAAAAAGTATCAGAAGAGAAAAGGGGAATGGATATGATCGATACGTTACGCGCGGCATTTCACCAGCAATTTGGAGATAGAGAAGAACTTCGCTATTTTTTTGCCCCAGGAAGAGTGAACTTGATTGGTGAACATACAGATTACAATGGAGGACATGTGTTTCCATGCGCGCTTACTCTCGGGACGTATGCTGCTTGTGCAAAGCGGTCAGATGGCCGCGTGAGAATGTATTCCTTGAACTTTGATCGTGATGGTGTGAAAGAATTCAATCTTTTTGAAATCGCTTACGTAGAATCGGACGGCTGGGCAAATTATCCGAAGGGTGTGTTCAAACAGTTTATAGAAGCAGGAATGAAGATAGAAGAAGGCTTTGACATTGTGTACAGCGGCAATATTCCAAATGGCGCAGGTCTGTCTTCCTCTGCCTCCATAGAGCTTGTCACCGCTGTTCTCATCAATGAATGGTATTCATTCAGCGTTTCAAATGTCCGTCTTGCCCTTCTTTCACAGCGTGCAGAGAATGAATTTATTGGTGTCAATTGCGGGATCATGGATCAGTTTTCGATTGCCCTTGGAAAAGAAGATCACGCCATTTTGCTCAATTGTGACACCCTTGCCTTTGAATATAGTCCGTTTCGGCAAGAGGGGCTAGCGCTTGTGATTGCGAATACAAACAAAAAGCGGGCGCTGGCTGACTCCAAATACAATGAACGCCGGTCAGAGTGTCAATCTGCTTTAAACGACCTTAGAAAAGAAATCGACATTGCGCATTTATGTGAGCTCACTGCGGAAAAATTTGCACAGCATGCCCACTTGATTATAGAGGACACGTGCCGTAAACGGGCAAGACATGTGGTGACGGAAAACGAGCGGACCATGAAAGCAGTAAATTTTCTGAAAGATGATAAAATGGAAGAACTAGGTGCTCTCATGAAGGCCTCTCACCTTTCTTTAAAGAATGATTATGAAGTGACTGGACTTGAACTAGATGCACTTGCTGAAGCTGCTTGGCTTCATCCTGGGACGATAGGCTCTCGTATGACAGGTGCAGGCTTTGGTGGCTGCACGATCAGCATTGTGAAAGAAGAGCTGCTGGACTCATTTATAGAAGAAACAGGTGCGATTTATCAGGAAAAAACGGGCATTCAAGCCTCTTTTTACACAGCTGGAATTGGAGGCGGCGCAAGAGAATTAACGAAGGAGGAAATGTGATGACAATTTTAGTTTGCGGAGGAGCAGGGTTCATTGGCAGTCATGCGGTAGCGGCTCTTTTAGCTAAAGGCGAACAAGTGGTGGTAGTTGATAATTTGCAGACAGGTCATAAAGAAGCTGTTTTGGAAGGAGCTGTCTTAGAGGAGGGTGATTTACGAGATCACGCCTTTTTAAGACAGGTGTTCAAATCGCATCAAATAGAAGCGGTCATGCACTTTGCGGCAGATTCACTCGTCGGGGAAAGTGTGACAGATCCGCTCAAGTATTATGACAACAACGTCGGCGGAGCAACTGCTTTACTACATGTCATGAATGAATTTGATGTGAAACACATCGTCTTTTCTTCAACTGCTGCTGCATACGGTGAACCGAAGCGGGTACCGATCGTTGAAACGGATGAAACGAACCCAACGAATCCTTATGGAGAAACGAAACTAGCGATTGAAAAAATGCTGAAGTGGTCTGAGCAAGCGTATGGAATAGAGTACGTGGTATTTCGCTACTTTAATGTAGCTGGTGCCCATACAGAAGGACTTGTCGGAGAGGATCATCAGCCTGAGACGCATCTCATTCCAATTATTCTGCAAGTTGCTTTAGGAAAACGGGATCAAATGATGATTTATGGTGATGATTATGAGACAGAGGATGGCACGTGTATTAGGGATTACATTCATGTGATGGATTTAGTAGAGGCACACATCTTAGCTGTTGACCGGCTGCGTGCTGGAAAAGGCAGTGCGACCTACAACTTAGGGAATGGAACAGGGTTCTCCGTGAAGCAGGTCGTAGAAGCTGTTAGAAAAGTCACGGGGCATACCATCCCGGCACAAGTAGCAAAAAGACGCGCGGGAGATCCAGCAAAGCTGATTGCTTCTTCTGAAAAAGCACTGCAAGAATTGGGATGGACACCTCAATATGCTGACCTTCACACGATCATTCAGAGTGCGTGGGATTGGTTTCAGAAGCATCCAGATGGCTACCAAAGTGAATAAAACGTAAAGGCAGGCAAGAGAGGGGACAGAGGGAATGGCGATTGATATTTTTGAAAAGCTGGAACAGCTGATTCAATATGGGATCAATAAAGAGCTGATGACATCACTAGATATCGAATATACGAGAAATCGACTGCTTGAGGTACTCAGGCTCGATGAAGCGGAAGCAAGAACAGTCTCAGGAGAAGAAGACCTTGAAAACATCTTAATGCCGATGCTCGATTGGGCAGTAGAAACAGGACTTATTCCTGAAGGGACGGATACGTATCGTGATTTACTAGATGCGAAAATCATGGGCTGCTTGGTGGCTCCTCCAAGTGTTATCTATGCGAAGTTTGAAGAGAGACGCAAGCAAGAGGGACCGAAGGCAGCTACGAGCTGGTTCTATGAGATGCAGCAGCATGCCCACTACATTCATACAGGCAGGGTCGCCAAAAATGTACAGTGGTTTACACCAACAGACGATGGCGTGCTGGAGATCACCATTAATCTATCAAAGCCAGAAAAGGACCCTAAAGCCATCGCTGAAGCGAAGAAGCTCAGTCAAAAGCAATACCCTCTTTGTCTCCTTTGTAAAGAAAACGTTGGGTTCGAGGGGCGGATCAACCATCCAGCGAGACAGAATCACCGGATTATTCCTGTGACACTCTCAGATGAATCGTGGTTTCTGCAATTTTCACCTTATGTGTATTACAACGAGCACTGTATAGTGTTCAAAGGCAAACATGAGCCAATGAGCATCACCAAAAAGACCTTTGAACGACTGCTTTCCTTCATATCTATATACCCGCACTATTTCATTGGATCGAACGCCGACCTTCCGATTGTCGGAGGCAGTATATTAAGTCATGACCATTTTCAAGGCGGTTCGCATGAATTTCCGATGGCGAAAGCAGAGATGGAAGAAGTCTTTTCTCTCAAAGCCTTTCCAAATGTGCGAGCTGGCATTGTGAAATGGCCGATGTCTGTGATCCGCCTTCGAAGTAATGAGCGGAAGTCGCTCGCAGACGCAGCAGACTTTATCTTACATGAGTGGAAACTGTATTCAGATGAAGTGGTGGGGGTCATCGCTCATACAGGAGAGACACCTCACAACACCATTACACCTATTGCGAGGCGCCACGGGGATGACTATGAATTAGATTTAGTGCTTCGTAATAACCGGACAAACAAGCAGCACCCGGACGGCATTTTCCATCCGCACGAAGAAGTCCACCATATTAAAAAAGAGAATATCGGATTAATTGAAGTCATGGGCCTTGCTGTGCTTCCTGGTAGATTAGCAGAGGAAATAAGCCAATTAAAAGAGGCTTTGCTATCTGAAAGTCCACTTGAAGAAATCAAAGCCCGTCCTGCTATCATGAAGCACGAGGCTTGGGCGAAGCGGCTGCTTGAAGAGAACACCTTTACAGAGGACAATACCGAAACCATTTTACAAAAAGAAATTGGCTTTATTTTTTCTCGAATTCTCTCGCAGGCAGGTGTGTTTAAAAGAACTGAGCAAGGGAAAACAGCTTTTAACCGTTTTATTCAAACACTTCAAACAGGCAGGTGATTAGATGATTGAACAAGTAAGAGAACTAATGGAAGAAAAGCAGCTTGATGGTGTTTTGATTCAAAAGCGAAATAACTTCTCCTGGCTGACAGGCGGAAGAAGGAATCATATTGTGTTAAATACGCCAGAGGGCGTGTGCCAGCTGCTCGTCTTAAAAGACGACCTCGTCCTCATTGTGAATCAAATGGAAGAAAAGCGGATCATTGAAGAGGAAATGGCGTACGTCGATCATCCGCTTCAAGTGGTCACAATGGATTGGTATGAGGATGAGACCCCATACATACATGAACTCACAAAAGGTAAACGAATTGGGACGGACATTCAAATGGATGGATTCGAATGGATCGAACCGGATTTGTCGCATGTTCGCTCGATCCTAACCGCCTCACAGCTCAGACAATATGAAACACTGTGTCATGAAACAGCGGTCATTGTAGAAAGTGTCTGTCAAGAAATTGTTCCAGGGCAGACCGAGCACGAGATTGCTTCGCTTGTTGCTCAAAGAGCCATTACACAAGGGATGACGATAGAAGTCCTGCTTGTGGCAACGGATGACCGGATCCATCAATACCGTCACCCGATTCCAACAGATAAAGCTCTTCAAAAGCACGCACTTGTTGTTCTCTGCGCGGAGCGGCACGGGCTCGTTGCGAATGTCACAAGGTCTGTTTACTTTGGTCAGCTTCCGAAGGAGCTTGAAGAGAATAAAGAGCGTCTAGCACGAATTGACACGGTCATGAATGCCGCCACACGTCCTGGGGGAACATTAGGAGATGTTCTGAAAGCAGGTATTGCTCAGTACGAAAAAGAGGGCTTCCCTGATAGCTGGAAAAAGCTTCATCAAGGGGGAAAGACGGGATTTGTATCTAGGGAAATCATTGCTGTTCCCTCATCGAAGGAAGAAATTCAGCTTCATCAAGTGTTTACATGGAACCCTTCATTGCCTGGACTGAAATCAGAGGATACGATTGTTGTAGAAAAAGAGGGCAACCGATTTTTAACGTATACAGGCAAGTGGACGTACATGGACATTGAACATGAAGGGAAGATCTATAGACGACCTGACATCTTAGTGAGAGATGAATAAATGCAGAGTGCCGGCGTGAGCCGGTTTTTTGCTGGAAGTCTTTAGTGAGATTCCACTAATTCAGCATCATTACCAATTCTTACAGCGTATACACAGAGGATCGATACTTTCTTTTCTTGTGAACTTGCGTTAAAATGAGTAAGGTTTTTGTTAAATGTAGGGATACCTATTTCAAAATTGTTTACCTAGATAAAATTTAATTAAGTTAAATTGAAATTTGACCAAACTTTTTTATTGTGGTAAACCTAAATTTGACAAAGTTCTTGATTGTTTGTCCTTTGCCTTCAACTCTCAACTTTTCAAAATCCTAGAAATTTATTGTGTGTGCAATAATATAAATTTATGTCGAATTTATGACATTTTAATAGAAATCTGTTGAAAAATAAATGAACTTTTGAAAAAAGGGAAGCTAACTGTAACAGATTTTGATAGCATTACAAAGGGAAGAAAAGTTTTCGAAGGCAGATGGCTTTTCACAATTATTCAGCAATTTATACATTATCTAAGGAAGGATGGTGATCTTCTTGTTCAGAGCCATTAAACCTATGCTTTTATTAGCGATGCTCGTGAGTGTTTTTGTATTAGGAGGTTGCAGCAATATCGCTGTTTTAGATCCTAAAGGACCTGTCGCAGCACAACAAAAAGACTTAATCCTTTTATCCATCGGATTCATGCTCTTTATCGTTGGTGCGGTATTTGTACTGTTTACCATCATTTTGGTTAAATACCGCGAGCGTAAGGACGTTGGAAACGCCTCTTATAACCCAGAAATACACGGGAACACGCTTCTAGAAGTTGTCTGGACAGTGATCCCAATATTAATCGTTGCTGCCCTTTCAGTTCCAACTGTAAAAACAATTTACTCTTTGGAAGAGGCACCTCAAGCAACAAGCCATAAAGATCCTCTTGTCGTTTATGCTACAGCTGTTGATTGGAAATGGATCTTTAGCTATCCAGAGGAAAATATTGAGACAGTGAACTACTTAAACATTCCAAAAGATCAGCCGGTTTTATTCAAAATCACTTCTGCTGATACAATGGCATCACTATGGATTCCTCAGCTAGGCGGGGAGAAGTATGCGATGGCTGGAATGGAGATGGAACAATATCTTCAAGCTGATCAAGTTGGCACATATGAAGGAAGAAACGCCAACTTCACAGGCGAGGGCTTTGCTCAGCAAAAATTCAAAGTCAATGCGATGACGCAGTCTGACTATGATAAATGGGTAAGCAAAACGAAAAAAGAAGCACCAAAGTTAACGAAGAAAACGTATGACTACTTGATGCTTCCTGATGCTGCAGATGTGCAGACATTCTCATCAACACATTTATCCTTTGCGAAGCATGGAGAGGATTCTGAATACGCACTCCAAGCACGCAAACGTTTAGGTTACAAATCAGTTTCTCCGCATTCCAAAACAGATCCTTTCGAGAATGTGAAGAACTATAAAAGAAAACTAGATAATGAATAAACTGACTAAGGAAAGGAGGAGGCCGTTATGCATTTGAAATGGGATGAGTTTTTTGTAACTGGAGACCCATTAATTCTTGGTGCGCAAATATCTATCGCTCTTACTTCCATTGCTATCGTGTTTGTTTTAACCTACTTTAAAAAGTGGAAATGGCTCTGGAAAGAATGGCTAACATCAGTTGATCATAAAAAGCTTGGGATTATGTATATCCTTGCTGCTGTGATTATGTTCTTCCGCGGTGGGGTAGACGGACTGATGATGCGCGCACAGCTGGCGCTTCCTAATAATACGTTTTTGGATTCCAACCACTATAATGAAATTTTCACAACGCATGGTACGATCATGATTCTATTCATGGCGATGCCATTTTTAATTGGTTTAATCAACGTCGTTGTACCTCTTCAAATTGGTGCACGTGACGTTGCATTCCCTTATTTGAACAACCTGAGCTTCTGGACATTTATGGTCGGAGCGATGCTGTTCAACATTTCCTTCGTCATTGGAGGATCACCAAGTGCAGGCTGGACGAGTTACATGCCGCTCGCCGGAAATGATTTCTCACCAGGACCTGGACAGAACTATTACTTGCTCGGGCTCCAAATTGCAGGTATTGGTACACTTATGACTGGTATTAACTTCATGGTGACCATTTTAAAAATGCGTACAAAAGGTATGACGCTTATGCGTATGCCAATGTTTACATGGACAACGTTGATCACGTCTGTCATCATCGTATTCGCATTCCCTGTACTAACAGTTGCTTTAGCACTTATGACATTTGATCGTTTATTCGGTTCTGCATTCTTTACACTCGAAGCAGGCGGTATGCCAATGCTTTGGGCGAACCTTTTCTGGATTTGGGGACATCCTGAGGTATATATCGTGATCCTGCCGGCTTTCGGTATTTTCTCAGAAATCTTTGCGACGTTCTCAAGAAAACAGTTGTTTGGTTACAAAGCGATGGTTGTATCGATTGTGGCAATCTCTGTTCTTAGTTTCCTTGTGTGGGTTCACCACTTCTTTACAATGGGGAACAGTGCAGCGGTTAACTCATTCTTCTCGATTACAACAATGGCAATTTCTGTACCAACAGGTGTGAAAATCTTTAACTGGCTCTTTACAATGTATCGAGGCCGTATCAGCTTTACTTCACCAATGCTTTGGGCACTTGGTTTCATCCCGAACTTTGTTATCGGTGGTGTCACTGGGGTTATGCTTGCGATGGCAGCTGCGGATTACCAGTACCATAACACGTACTTCCTTGTATCCCACTTCCACTATGTATTAATCGCAGGTACTGTATTTGCATGTTTTGCTGGTCTTGTTTTCTGGTATCCAAAAATGTTTGGTTACAAGTTAAACGAAAGAATAGGCAAATGGTTCTTCTGGGTATTCATGATCGGATTTAACATCTGTTTCTTCCCGCAGTACTTCTTAGGACTGCAAGGAATGCCAAGACGTATTTATACGTATGGACCAGAAGATGGCTGGACTGCACTAAACTTTATTTCAACAATTGGTGCATTTATGATGGGTGTCGGATTCATCATCCTTTGCTACAACATTTACTACAGCTGGAGACACGCGAAACGTGAAGTGTCTGGAGACAGCTGGGGAGAGGGACGTACTCTTGACTGGGCGACATCTTCTGCAATTCCGCCGCATTATAACTTTGCAGCACTTCCAGAAGTGACAACACCAGATGCATTCCATCATTGGAAGCAAAACAATGTAGACGTTCATCCTGAAAAAGAATTCAAGAAAATTCACATGCCGCACAATTCAGGCAGACCACTTATCATGTCTGCATTCTTCGGACTTGGTGCATTCGGTCTTGTATTTGAATGGTACTGGATTGGCATTATTGGCTTAATCGGTGTATTCGCAACAATGATTTTACGCTCATTTGAATATGACGATGGCTACTATATTCCTGTTGAAGAAGTGATTGAAACAGAGAAAAAGAATAAGGAGGCGCAGAAGTAATGGGACATAATGATAGCAGCTATGCAAATGCACCGCTTGAATATCAGTCTGAAACGGGACGTTTAAACATCCTTGGTTTCTGGATATTCCTTGGCGCGGAAATCGTGTTATTCTCAACACTTTTTGCGACCTACTTTGTTCTTCATGGCAGAACAGCTGGCGGCGTTTTACCAGCTGAGCTGTTTGATATGAAGCTTGTATTGATCATGACATTCCTGCTATTGGTTAGTTCATTTACATGCGGGATTGCCGTTCATGAAATGCGCCGTGGAAGTACAAAAGGGGTTGTCATTTGGACGATCCTCACACTGCTTCTAGGTGCAGGCTTCGTTGGATTTGAGATTTACGAGTTCTTCCATTATGTACATGAGGGTGCGAGCATTCATACAAGTGCGTATTGGTCTGCATTCTTTGTACTCTTAGGAACTCACGGATTACACGTATCCATCGGTATCTTCTGGATTACCGGGGTCTTGTTCCAAATTAAAAAACGTGGATTAACTCCACAAACAGCATCGAAGATTTTTATCTCAAGTCTATACTGGCATTTCCTTGATGTTGTATGGATTTTTATCTTCACAGCTGTTTACTTGATCGGATTAGGGGGGCTTTTGTGATATGGCTGGAAAAACACATTCCTCAGCAGAGCACGAACACTTCCCTTGGAAACACGTAGTTGGCTTCATCCTATCCATCGTGCTAACCATCTTAGCATTCTGGATTGCCATTGGAGCTGAAATTGGCAGTTCTGCAAAACTATGGATTATCTTTGGTTTTGCCTTCATTCAAGCGTTCTTGCAGCTATTCATGTTTATGCACATGACAGAAAGCGAGAACGGAACTGTTCAAGTCGGAAATACATTGTTTGGTCTGTTTTGTGCGATTATCTTCGTTATCGGATCTGTTTGGATCTTTGCGGCTCACTACAGCCACGGAGAGAACAGCAAAGACGGTTATTCACCTTCTGCGCCAAAGCAATCTGAGCATTCAGAGAAATAATAAAAAACCACTCATCTCTCAAAGGTGAGTGGTTTTTATCATGATGTTGTGTTATTTATCTGGTGCTGCTGAATCTTTTGCGAATGAATGGAAGTCCATAAATGAGGAACGCTGCAATGTGTGCCAAAATGACATTAATGGCAAAGAATGCGATCATGAAGGTATGTCCTGCTGGAGATAAACTGCTTGTCATGTAAAGACCGAAGAAAATCCACATAATCATAATGGGTGGAATAGAAGCTAGTGCAATTTTTCTGTTTTCAAGCCATAAAAACAGGGGTGTAGCCGTTGCAATACATAGGTACGCAAAGAACATATCCATCGTATCCAACTCCTTTGTAAGTTGATGTTCAATTCAAATGAGAGGTCAGGATGCAATTGTGTCTGTTTTTAGGAGAAATTGTGAACATTTTGTTACAAGTATTATACCACAATTGACTTTGAAGTAAACTCAATAATTGGAAAATGGGCCTTATTCCGTAGAAAGTGGCTTTTTCCTTTTCACTCCGTACAGCTTATGCTGGCTTAATAATTGCTTGTCATATCGCCACATAGGTCATTGAATTTTCCCCTTAATATCTGTAAAATAATCTTTTTAAAGGACTCATGATCGGTTGAATGGTAAGAGTATAGAGGGATTTTTTCCTATTGTTAGGATGAAAAGTATTTCATTTTTTGAAAAATGGTTGGAACCTTTCGGATGTATCTTCCGTCATATTTAAGGTGAGTTGCTTTTGTGAAAAATTCAATCTAATATAAATAAGGGCTTTTATGTTTTGTAATAAGGGTGGTTAGTTCATGAACAAGCAGAATACATCTCCGTACTATCAAGGGGATTTAATTTTTATATTTTTAGCCTTCTTTGCCATCAGTGTCATTGCAATTTATGCTGCGGGTCAATTTGGGCAATATGGATCTAATGCATGGACCAGACAGATCATTTACTACATGGTCGGGGTCATATTTATTGTAGCCATAAATTACTTTGACTTGGAGCAATTAGAGAAGCTCAGTCTCTATATTTTTATAGGCGGCATACTGTTGTTACTTTTTCTGAAAGTTGCTCCTGCAAAAATTGGAAGTCATGATTTTGCTCCAATTAAAAATGGTGCAAAAAGCTGGTTTGTGATACCAGGGGTTGGAACACTTCAGCCTTCAGAGTTCATGAAAATTGGTTTGATTATGATGCTTGCATCTGTCATCGGCAAGTCAAGCCCTAGAGGAAAACGGACATTAGAAGACGATATCTTCCTACTATTAAAAATTGCCGGTGTAGCAGCTGTTCCAGTTGGACTGATTTTCTTACAGGATGCAGGTACGGCAGCTGTCTGTATGTTTATTGTCGTTGTAATGGTGTTTTTATCAGGGGTCAATTGGAAGCTGATTTCTCTCATCGGTTCTGTGGTTGTTCTTTTAGTTGCCGCTGTGTTAGCCGTGATCATTCTCTTCCCTGATGTTGCGAAAACAATCGGCATTCAGCAGTATCAGATTAACCGGATTACCGCTTGGCTGCC
This sequence comes from Bacillus sp. FSL W8-0645, assembly GCF_038007905.1. NCBI lineage: Bacteria > Bacillati > Bacillota > Bacilli > Caryophanales > Bacillaceae > Bacillus > Bacillus sp. FSL W8-0645. The sequence goes on along the minus strand of NZ_JBBOYC010000001.1, from coordinate 3,571,120 downwards.
TGATAGTTCTACGTCAGCCAACCAAGCGCAGACTCAGGATGCGTCTGGGTCTGATAAATATCAAGTAGACCAGGCCATTATGGCTATTGGAGCTGGACAGATTTTTGGGAATGGGGTTAAAAACTTAAAAGTCTATGTCCCAGAAGCACAAACAGATATGATTTTCTCCATTATAGGAGAAGCCTTTGGTTTTATTGGCTGTGCGTTTGTTGTGATTATGTTCTTCTTCTTGATCTACCGGCTTGTCGTGCTGATTGATCGTATCCATCCTTATAGCCGATTTGCGTCATTCTTTTGTGTAGGATATACAGCACTTATTGTGATCCATACGTTCCAGAACATTGGAATGAACATAGGCGTAATGCCTGTAACAGGGATTCCGCTCCTATTTATCAGCTTCGGAGGAAGCTCTGTTTTATCTGTTCTCATTGGATTCGGAATTGCTTATAATGCAAGTGTTCAATTAACGAAATACCAAAGTTATTTATTTAAATAAAACGGGTAAGGGCAGTCTAAGCATAGACTGTCTTTTTTCATTCGAGTTTTAATTTTTGAAAAGCCATATGTCTTTGCCTTATGATAGTAGAAGTGAAGGAGGTCTTCGAATTGAACAAAACGATAGAAACGATATTAAATCATCGGTCCATCCGTTCGTTTACAGACGAGCGTTTGTCCGAAGAAGAGGTGCTGACACTCATTAAAAGTGCACAGGCTGCTTCGACATCAAGCTATGTACAGGCGTACAGTATTATTGGTGTGACAGATCAAGAGAAGAAGGCCAAGCTTGCTGAACTGGCTGGGAATCAGCCATACGTTGAGAAGAATGGGCATTTCTTTGTCTTCTGTGCAGACTTGAAACGCCATGATGATATTGCAAAAAAAGCAGGGAAGAATCATCAGGAGGCGCTTGAGAATACGGAAGCCTTTCTCATTAGCGTCATTGATACGGCGCTCGCTGCGCAAAATATGAGTATAGCTGCAGAATCAATGGGACTTGGGATCTGCTATATTGGCGGCCTGCGCAATCAACTGAGAGAAGTCTCTGATTTGCTTGAAACGCCATCATATGTGCTGCCATTATTTGGTCTGGTTGTCGGACATCCAGCGAGTCAATCGTCACAAAAGGAACGACTGCCAGTTGAACTCATTTATCATGAAAATTCATATCAGCAAGATGAAGCGCATGTGGATCGTTATTTAAAAGAATACGATGATCGTATTTCATCATATTATGAAGAACGGACAAACGGAGAGAGAACAGATACTTGGTCTAAGCAGATGCTTCGCGGCTTTAGTCAGCCAAAGCGTGCCTTCCTTGGAGAATTTGTGAAAGAGAAGGGCTTTAATCGAAAATAAATAAGACATCCCCCCTTTCGATGGAGAGAGGGGGATTTCTGTAAGAGGTGCAGTAAGATGAAATTAAGTATACTGGATCAATCTCCTTTAATTGGAGATGCAACACCTGCTGAAGCCTTGAAGCAAACGGTTGAATTGGCAAAGCAGGCAGAAAAGTGGGGCTATCACCGTTTTTGGGTATCAGAGCATCACTTTTCAAATCGGCTTGCAGGGTCGAGTCCAGAGGTGCTTCTCGGTCATCTATCAGCCGTTACGTCACATATACGTATTGGCTCAGGCGGTGTGATGCTGCCTCACTATAGTGCCTATAAAGTAGCAGAGAACTTCAGGGTTCTTGAAGCCCTCGCTCCTGGCAGAATCGATCTTGGAATTGGACGTGCTCCTGGTGGTATGCCCATTTCCTCCATAGCTCTTCATCATGGTGAACGAAAACGTCTAGGTGATCAATATCCTGAGCAGGTAGAAGAGTTGAAGGTCTATTTACACGACCTAGCGGATGAATTTTACCCGCTGCCCCATTTAACCGCTTCTCCGAAGGTAGAGACTGCACCAGAGGTATGGATGCTTGGTTCCTCTGGAGGAAGTGCAAGACTTGCGGCGAAAGCAGGTGCAGGCTATACGTTTGCTCTATTTATCAATGGCGAAGGTGGAGAAGATTCTGTAGAGCAATATATCAACCGGTTTGAACCTTCAGCATTCGGTGATGAGCCGCGCGTCAGTCTGGCGGTCTTCGTTTTATGTGCTGAAACAGAGGAACAGGCAGAAAAACTGGCAGTCAGCTTAGATTTATCCTTACTCGCCAATGAACAGGGGCAAAACCTCGGGGGCTATCCTTCATATGAAAAGGCACAGGCTTATTCCTATAGTCCATATGAACAAAAACGAGTGGCTGCCAATCGTCAAAGGATGGTGGTTGGAACGCCATCTTCTGTGAAAAAGCAGCTGACGGCACTAACGAAAGCTTATCGTACAAATGAAGTGATCGCCGTGACCATCACTCACCGCATGCAAGACCGGCTCACATCGTATCGTTTATTAAAAGAAGCCTTTGATGCATAACGTATGTATGTCTGTTTACCGTCCACGCAGCCAGTAGAGAGGGAAGAGGAGCATCATGATGAAAATAAACGCGGCTGTCACCAGCAAACTAAGCGGGTAAATGAAGGACACATAGACCGTCAGCTCGCATGCTTGATGAAAAGGACGAGGATGTTTCGCGTGGAAAAGGGTGAGAAAATACACCAAGGTGATCGTTAGAAAAAAAGCAGTAAAAAAAGAAACGATCCATAGCAATATCAACATCAGTCTCTCTTTCCTCCATATATGATCGAAAAGCCTTGATGAGCATATCCGCTCATGCAAGGCTTTTCTTGTGATTCACGTTTATTCAGGGTGAATTTCGAAAGGTTCCTTCGTTTGAACAGTGTCGGATTTCCCTTTCAAACTGGCATACGCAAGCATTGTATACTCACCAGGTTCGAGCTTTTGACCTTGATTGATCGTGCCATTCCATTTTACGCGGTGTTCTCCTTTATCAACATGTTGATAAACACCTGCTTCACCTAAATATTCTCCATCTGTCGAGTAGACGAGGAATGCAAGGTTTTCAGCTCCGCCAGGCAGATAGCTGCTAATGACATAGCTTCCAGCACGGTTATCCGGCTCTACAGAAACCGAAGTGACACGAGGATAATCAGGCTCTTTTACAATCAATAAAGTCGGAATCTCTGTGACCTTTCTGCCATTTTCGCGAAGGGTAATGCTGCCTTGGTACGTTCCTTTTTTCGTTTTACCGTAGTTCACTTGTACCGCGGAAGTAAAGGACCCAGTGGAATTCCCTTTGACAGTGATTTTTTTCGTTCCGTTTGTGCTGATGCCGCTGCCATCGAATTTGTAATCAATGGTATACGTTTTCGGTGCTTTTGAAAGGTTTTCTACCTTGAATTTCTTCGTTTTGATTTGAACGCCTTTTTCTTTCAAGAAAGTGCCGTAAGAATAACTCGCATCAGAAACGATAGATGACGCTTGGAGTGATTCGATGATGCGAACACTGCCTGTCCCTTGTGTGTTGTGAGGGAATGGACTGCCGTTTGCGTCAAATAATTTTTCTGCTGTATTCATCAGCAATGCTTTGATTTGTTCTGTTGAGTACGATGGTTTTGCTTGCTTCATGATCGCTGCAACCCCAGCCACATGCGGTGAAGCCATGCTTGTCCCTTGCTTTGAGCCATATCCGTAAGGCTGAGAAGCATCATGCGTTGGGATTGTACTCACAATGCTGACGCCTGGCGCTGATAAATCAGGCTTAATCATCCACGTGTCCACAACTGGTCCGCGAGAGGAGAAGTCAGCGACTTGCTCACTAAGTTCTTTGACAAATTGAATGGAGAAAGTTGTTGTATTGTTTCCAGCCTCAATGGCTTTGACAAGCGCCGCTCCTTCAGCTTTTGAAAGCTTAATCGTTGGAAGAGCAAGTCCCGGTACATCGACTGGAATTTCTCCATCGGTGTTGTTATACATCACAACGCCGATTGCACCAGCAGCTTTTGCATTGTCGACTTTATCAACAAAGGCAATGGCTCCTCGTTCGATCACGGCAACCTTTCCTTTCACGTCGATGTCTTCAAATGCTTTTTCGTCACCGATACCTGCATGGACGAGTGTGACTTGTTTTTGGTCAAGTGCTTTTAAATCACTCTCTTGGTAGTAGCCCATCACTTTTGCAGTAGAATAGTTCGGGAATTTTACATTGTAAAGGCTGTACGGAAGCTGAGTTGCTCCGACAGAAATGGCATCTCTTGACGTGCCGGGAGAACCGACTGTCCAGCTGTTCGGACCACTGTTTCCATTCGATGTGACAGCGACAACGCCTTCAGACATGGCCCAATCGAGTGCGATGCTTGTGGCATAATCAGGGTTATTCACACTGTTTCCGAGAGAGAGGTTCATGACATCTGCTCCATCAGTAACAGCCCGGTCGATGCCTGCAAGGACGTTCTCAGTTGTCCCAGACCCGCCTGGTCCAAGTACACGGTAGGCAAGAAGCGTGGCATTCTTTGCGACACCTTTAATTTGTCCATTGGCAGCAATTGTTCCTGCGACGTGTGTGCCATGGTCTGTCGATTCACCTCTAGGGTCTCCTTTAGGTGTCTCTTGCGGAGAATAATCATTATCAACAAAATCATAGCCTTTGTATAAACTGAAGTTTCCTTTTAAATCAGGGTGGGTATAGTCTACTCCAGTATCAATGACAGCGACTTTTACCCCTTTTCCAGAGTAGCCGGCATCCCAAGCTTTTGGGGCACCGATAAATGGAGCGCTTTTATCCATAAGAGGGGAGACATCTTCGTTTGGAAGCTGGATGCTTTCTTTTTTCACTTCATCTGTTTGATATGTAACATCCGGATAAACGGCTTTTACTCCGTCAACTGCGAGCAACTTCGGAATTTCGTTTGCAGGAAGTTTCATAGAGAAACCAGAGAAGACTTTTTCATATTCTTGACGAACACTCGCTTTATCAATTTCTTTGAGTGCTGCATTTTTTACTTTTGTTCGAGATTTTTTGAGGGAGGCCTTTGTTTGAGCTTTGCCTTCTTGCTTTGCTTCAACTAAGGATTTTTCCTTTAATTCAACAATGACAGTGGTATGTTTTTTAGATTTGACATTGATTTCACCGAAGATTTCTGCTTTTTCCAGTTCCACCTGTTTGTTCGATGGAGCGGCACTAGCCTGTTGACCTGTAAAGAATGTGGATAAAATAAAAATAGTGGAGAACAATAGAACAGAAGAACGAGAGATGACCTTTTTCATTAATTTTCCCCTTTCTAGCTGTGTTTTTAGGGAGATAGCCTTTCTTTTTGTGGATAAATAGGAAAGATTCACTGCCCGTTATTAAGTATTCAATACGATGAAAACATTTCCTTTACTAAAATGGTCTTATTTTACATAGTCACAAAGAACTATTTTGTTTATAAAGTCTCACTTATGCACAAACTCCTGTTGATAACTCAATTATTTAGATACATATATGGAAAACAAAAAAATCTCATACACAAAATCTAGTAATGGGGTGTTGATATGTGGATAAACCCTGTTGATAAGGTGTGCTTATCTTTTGGATATAGTGTGTATAAAATTTTTATTCAAACATCCACTTACATGATGAACTTCTGCACTTTTCAACAAAACTTCTGAAAACTAGTTTGTTTTTTCACCCAGATTGTGACAAATCTCTCTTTTTTCTCGGGATATGATAGGAGCAGTTGTTTTGCTAGAACTGCTAGATTCTAAGAAAAGCGGAGGGATGTTCAGTGAGGAAATTCAAAAACTGGTTGAGTGTATGGTTTGGTTTCATGATGAATGTGCTTGTGAATCCTGGTGTGATGATGAAGCAGCAACGTTTTCAGGCGGCCGCGGTGGATGAACGTTTCTTTCAAGTGGTGAAAGAGAGAGAGCTAGAGAAGCTGGCAGAAGAAAAGAACAAGAAGCGCAGGTCAGAGAAACCGTTTAAGCAAAGTCTGATGATGCTTGATGAGAAGACGACGAGAGAGGCGCGTGCTGGTCCGCTCTTACCTTTACATGAGAGATGAAACAGGGTAAAATCCCACATAAGAAACGTTATCTGGTGGGAGAGGATACCCCTTGAAGATATATAAGATATTGAATAACAATGCAGTGATTGTAAAGGAGGGTGATCAGGAGAAAATTGTGATGGGTCCCGGAATTGCTTTTCAGAAGGGGAAAAATGACGTCGTTCCCGTTCAAAAAATAGAGAAAATCTTTGTTGTGCGTGAAGAAAATGAGAAATTCAAACAAATTCTTGCGACATTGCCCGAAGCGCATATTGAGGTGGCAGAGCATATCATCAGTTATGCGGAGGGTGAACTGATGATGCCGCTTAGTGATCATATCCATATATCACTGACTGACCATTTATCCTTTGCCATTGAGCGTATTCAAAAGGGCATTGTGCTATATAATAAATTGCTTGGTGAGATCAAAGTCTTATATAAGCAGGAATATGATATTGGGAAGTATGCCATTCGTTATGTAAAGGAGCGGCTCGGGGTTGAACTGCCGGACGATGAGGCAGGGTATGTGGCACTCCATATTCATACGGCCAAAATGAATACGGAGTCTATGAAAAAGACCGTGAAATATACAACGATGATCAAAGAAATGATCGAGCATATAGAAAGCTATTTTCAGCATTCAATTGATGAGGATAGTATTTCCTATCAGCGACTTGTGACACATTTGAGGTATGCATTAGGCAGGTTGGAATCAAATGAGGCATTTCAAATCATGGACGATGACATGCTGAGTTTTATCCAAACAAAGTATGATTTGGCTTACCGGTGTGCACGTGGACTCGCTGATTTGTTGAAAAATGAATATGAACTTCATCTCCCTGAATCGGAGATCGGCTACATCACGCTGCATGTCCAGCGTCTGCAGGATGCCGAATTGGTTTAGTGTTTGTGCCTGCATGCAGGCTTTTTTTTATGCACACTACTCTAAATAGTGTATATGGGTCAATAGATTCGAAAAAAGAGGTTGACGCAGGTCACGCTCTTATACTATGATGAAAGCGTAATCAAAACTTGATATCGTGGGATTGTGACTGTCAGGCAGGCAAGACCTAAAATTTGCGTAACGAGGGGACGTGTATGTCCTTTTATCGTTAGTGAATTTTAGGTCTTTTTTGCTTTAAAAAAGGAGGAGACAACATGGATTATCAAAAAACAGCCAAAAAATTAACAGAACTATTAGGCGGCAAAGAAAATGTCATCAGTGCCACGCATTGTGCAACAAGACTCAGATTGGTGATGAAAGATGAGGAACTGATTGACAAAGATGCCATTGAGGAACTTGAAGGGGTAAAAGGGGCTTTCTCAAGCTCGGGGCAATTCCAAATCATTTTTGGAACGGGAGCGGTCAACAAAGTATATGAACCATTTGCTCGTGAGACCGGCCTTGAGACAGACGACGAGAAAGAAAAACCTGTCAGCCATGATGAAGCAGTGAAACAAAAAATGAATCCACTTGCACGTTTTGCAAAGACGTTATCAAATATTTTTGTACCGATCATTCCAGCCATTGTTGCAAGCGGTTTATTAATGGGGCTTTTAGGCATGATGAAAGCCTTCAAATGGGCTGACCCAAGCTCCGCAATCTTTCAAATGCTTGATATGTTCTCAAGTGCAGCCTTTATCATTTTGCCGATTTTAATTGGTGTCAGTGCAGCGAAAGAGTTTGGTGGAAATCCGTATTTAGGAGCCGTTATTGGGGGGATTATGATTCACCCGAACCTGCTCAACCCGTGGGGACTGACGGATGCGAAACCAGAGTATATGCATTTATTCAATTTTGATATTGCTCTTCTTGGTTACCAAGGAACAGTCATTCCAGTATTATTGACTGTGTACATCATGTGTCTTGTTGAAAAAAATTTAAGAAAAGTGGTTCCGAACAGTATTGATTTACTTGTGACCCCATTTGTGACGGTGATTGTGACTGGATTTGTGACGTTTATTGCTGTTGGACCGCTTGGAAGAATGCTCGGTACAGGAATTTCGAATGCACTGACATTTATTTATGATCACGCAGGGTTCTTAGCAGGGCTCATTTTCGGAGGAGCCTACTCTCTCATTGTGCTCACAGGGGTCCATCATAGCTTCCATGCGATTGAAGCAGGATTGCTGAATGATATTGGGCGTAACTATTTGCTGCCAATTTGGGCGATGTCCAACGTAGCGCAAGGCGGAGCAGGCTTGGCGGTCTTTTTCTTAGCGAAACGTGCGAAAACAAAAGAAATCGCACTTCCTGCAGCCTTCTCAGCTTTCCTAGGGATTACCGAGCCCGTGATATTCGGTGTCAATCTCCGCTATCGTAAGCCGTTTATCGCCGCGATGATTGGAGGCGCATTAGGCGGGGCATTTGTTGTCTTCACAAAGGTAGCAGCCAACGCCTATGGTTTAACGGGTATTCCGATGATTGCGATTGCAGCGCCATTCGGTGTGCAAAATGTGGTAAATTATGTGATTGGTATGTTAATCGCTGTTGCTGTTTCATTTACTCTCACCATCATCTTTAAAGTAAAAGAAGTCGAAAAATAATCAAGGAGTGGTCACAGTCCATGACAACAACTGACGCAGCACTTCGTCAAAAGGTAGCAGAACGTATTCGAAACTATGAGCATTTGGTGAAAAAAGATGTGTATCGCCAGCATTTTCATTTAATGCCGCCAGTTGGTCTTTTAAATGACCCGAATGGGTTGATTCAATGGAAAGGGGTCTACCACGTTTTTTATCAGTGGCAGCCATTCAAAACGGGTCACGGCGCAAAATTTTGGGGCCATTACACATCGACAGATCTAGTAAATTGGCAGCACGAGGAAGCCGCCCTTGCGCCAAGTGATTGGTTTGATCAAAACGGCTGTTATTCTGGCAGTGCAGTCATTGACGATGGACATATGTATGTGATGTACACTGGAAACGTTCGCGATGAACAAGGGAACCGCGAGACGTATCAATGTTTAGCTGTTTCAGAGGATGGCATTCATTTTCAGAAAAAAGGTGTTGTGGCGACGCTGCCAGAAGGATTCACTGCCCATTTTCGTGATCCGAAAGTATGGAAGCGAAATGGCCAGTGGTACATGGTTCTAGGTGCACAAAGCCTGAACCTGAAAGGGAATCTCGTCTTGTTTACCGCTGATACTTTAGACAATTGGACGTTTCAAGGCATCATTGCAGGCAGTGGGAAAAATGGATTAGAGGATTTCGGCTATATGTGGGAATGTCCAGATCTATTTGAATTAGATGGCCGAGATGTCTTGATTGTGTCGCCACAGGGATTAAAACCAGATGGCTTAAAATATCATAATACACATCAATCAGGCTATTTTGTTGGGAGATTGGATGACCATACTTATCAATATACGCACGGAGCGTTTGAGGAGCTGGACCGAGGCTTTGACTTCTATGCACAGCAAACCTTTCTAGACGAATCAGGCAGACGCATTTTAATTGGATGGATGGGAGTGCCTGATCAAGGAGAAGAGCATCACCCAACGATTTCGTATCAATGGATACACTGCCTCACCATTCCGAGAGAGCTGCGTTTAGATGATGACGGACATCTGATTCAAAAGCCAGTCACTGAGCTTCAGGCGATGAGAACCAACGAACAAGAGCATATTTTCCATATCAAACGCTCCGTTCAATCGATTCCTGTAGATGATATTACGAGCGCAGAGTTATTCATTGATCAGATTGATACACAAAAAGGGTTTGAATGCTGTATTCGAGCGGCAGCCCGTATCATTTATGATAAAGGTGAGGGCAAACTGACACTAGAGCGAGATCGATTTGAAGATCGATCAAAAGAAGTTCGAGAAGTAGCAATAGAGGAATTACACGACCTTCACATCTTTATTGATGCATCGTCAATTGAGATTTTTGTAAATGGAGGCCGAAAAGTATTGACTGCTCGTTACTTTCCTTCCCCGGGAAATAAATCAATCTCGATCAGTGGCAGAAATGAAACAAAGCTTAAACTAAAAACATGGCATTTACAAAGAAAAGCAGGTCAATGATCTGCTCAACAAGTAGAGAAAACGTCTACGTCTCCTATAAGTGATGATCAGTATGATGTGAAATTGAATTTTCCGGTTGATAAGTACAAGAAACAGCGCAATGCTATAAATAAGGGAGCTCTTCAGCCGCCTGCACAATTGATAGAGAAGGTGTCGATTAAAAATAGGAAATGTCAAACAAGAAAAAAGAGATGAATCATGAGTTTGTATAGGTAGAAATCAACCTGTATGAAATATTACTACTAAAGCTAAAGAAGAGCGAAAAAGAAGCAGGAAGGGATAGCCTGCTTCTTTTTATTTTGTGCAGTGAGTAAACCTCTATTTTCCTTAAAAGCGCAAAGGAAGTGTTTGTACATGACCAATGAAAGAAATACAATTACAGCGTTCCATTGTTGGAAAAGGAACGGGGAATTGAAGGTTAAACCCAAACCTTTCAAGTGACATATTCTAAAAAGACTAATAGGATAGATGCTACAGGGTGACATTGTCTTGGTTTTCTAAGACAAAAAGAAGCCATACAATTTGAACTTCTTTGACAAGAAAACTACAAAAAATTCTATTGCTCTCAATTAGCTTGGAGAGCTTGGAAAAATCAAGGTCACGATATTGACCATTATAAAAGCGATTTAGTCGTGTCACCGATGGAATTAGTTAGCTCTAACAACACGAAGGTCTTTTGTCATAAAAAGTAAGTTAATAAGCAGTCGGGGATTTCCCCGATTGCTTTGCTTGTTTAAAATTAAAAGGAGATGATTGAATGAAATACTTTAAGTTGCTTTTATCAGCTTGTGCCATAGCATTAATATGTACAGCATGTTCAAAGAAAGAAGAGGCTGTGGGAGACTCTTCTAAGGGAGAATTGAGCAATATGAAAGATAGTAAATTTGCTATCATTTATTCGCAGGTAATGGATAGAGGATGCGAGGTGGTCAACTATAACAACGAAGGAAAGAAATTGTCGAGTATAACAATGAAAGACTGTGTGGGATTTACCTCATCTACTCAGAGTGATAATAATATGTACTTCTCATCTAATAGGTCTAATTATCATGTCTCGATAGATAAGAATAATGGCAAGGTAAACCATCTACAAACAAAATCACTTTCAAAATCTACAGAAGACGAGGGTGCATTCTTTATTAACTACTCTAATGGGTATGTTCTACACGACATTAACGTTGGCTTTACAGAGGATGGCTTAGTAGGAGAATTAGTATACTGGAATGAAGATGACAACAATAAGAAGCAGGTTGAACTTGAAGGGTCGTTGACCTCGGCAGTATTTGAAGATGGGAGAATTTATGCCATTATTAATAATAATAATGATAGCGTTATAGCCTCCTCGATAGACCCCAAAAATCATAAAGAAAAACGAAAAGAGATAGACATGGACTCAGTTTTCTTCCCTGACAACAATGATTCTTTGAAGTCATTGAGCGATAAGGAATTGTTGGTTGCTGTAAACGATAATGTTGATAGTAAGAAAAATTCTATGTTGGTTGTAATCGACAAGAAAACTCTCGATACGAAAAGAAAGATTGTCATGGATGATAGATTCACTATCTACAAGACAAATATAGACAATGATAGAGTCACGATAGTCTCCTATGAAGGAGAAGTCAAGACTTTCAACAGAGAGCTCAAAGAGATATCATCTGAAAAAATTCCACTTAATTTTAAATCAGATGACGAACGTTTAGAAGAGGTCAAGATTTTAGACGGCAAGATTTATGCATTGGTAAGAATGTTTGATAGAGATAAGGATGGAGTTATTGGCAGAATTATTGAATATAATATTGAAAGCAAAGACTCTAAAGAGATATCCCTAAAATCTGATAGGGATTGGGAAATGACAAGCTTGGAAGTTGTAAAATAACTGACGAGGAGTGTGGAGTAAATTAACTTACATTATCTTGAACCCATGAGGCTTGTGTTATTCACATTGCCATTGTTGTATTTGGCTTGGGGGATTATTGGCTATTTAATCTTTAAGAAGGTTCATGTGGTTTTAACTATCACATTTATAACTTCAACCATTTTTATATTTGCCTATACTGGGTTTGACATGTCAAATATGTATTGGGTAGGGGTGGTGACTTTTTTATGCATGTGCACCTCTGTAATTACAAAAATTATTCGAGACATGTATATTCGCTATAAAAAAGCATAATCAACAAGCTTATGTCCACAAACATAAGCTTTATTTTTGTTTCATACCACTAAAATAACTCAAAATGCTTGTAATAATTAAAGTGATAACTGATGAAACTAACAAAGAAACGCTGATCGCTCCTAACCCTAAACCTTCCCATCCTCCCACAAAAAAGCTTATGAGCAATAAGATGATACTTACCATCATTAAAACTGCTGGAAATCCATACTGGAAAGATGACTGGTTTTTTTTAAAGATTAAAGAAACGCCTAGTATAATAACTGTAAGGATAGTTGTCAGTAGCCAGAAAGACATTTGTTTTTCCCCCTTGAAAGAGATGATGAAAGAACCCTAATGAATAACCAGGGTTCTTTTCAATATCGTACCACTGATTTAAGCTGTTTACCAAAGCAGCCAGTCACAGAACCTTTTCTTTGATCCTATATTTTATTTCCAGCTTCTTTCCCTACACTCGATGTAATCACTTTGTCAGCCACTTCATGTGAGACAGCAGCAGAATGAAAAATTGGTAACGCTAATGCTACAGTTACAAGCATGATGGGAACAAAAATTTTACTCTTCAACATATAACAATTCCCCTCCTTGAATTAACGACTTTGCTTCAAGAGCTCTTTCATAAAAAACGACAGCAATTTCCAACTGCCCACTTCTATTATAGTATCGTGCAGCTTCAAAAGCTAGTTGATACACATCTTCGTAAAGATTTTTGCTTTGTAGAGTATCAAGCCAATGTTTTAACTCTGTGATCGCATTTGGTGTCTTAGATTGAAAATAAAGGAAATATAAAAATTTCATTTCTGCTTCATAAATTATGTCATCCAGTTGTTGGGCCGCCGAGACCCCTTTCTCAAAAGTTTCGGCTGCTGGAACAACCTGTCCTAATTTCAAGAGAGTGTATAACTTGTTAAAATAGGATTTTGGAACATGTGATGTTTCATTCTTTTCAAAAAGTTCACAAGAAGTATCAAAATGGGACAAGGCTTCTGTATATTTTTCTAAGTGGAAATAACACTTGCCTAAGTTAAAGATCGTAGAGGATATAAGGTATTCGTTTTTCGTCTGCTGTGCAAAAGAATGGGATTTTTCAAAGTAAGTAAGTGCATCAGCATATTGTAGCTTAGATAGATAATTTCCAGCGATGACTGAATAACACCAGGCTATTTTTTCTTGCATTAATGGTTGTTCTATAAATAGACTCAATGCTTTATGTGCAAACATGACAGAAATTTGATACTGGTCTATATGGTAGTACACTTCTGATAACTTGTAGTAAAATTCAGCCTTTTCAATAGGGTCTTCAACATCCACAAGAATTTTTTCAGCACTTTTATAAGAACTGATCGCCTCGTCAAATTGTTTTTTCCTAAATTCGTGCATTCCTTTAAAAAACCAGAAATAAAAATCTAACATCTTTTCAATTTGATCTTTGTCTTCGTGAAGTGATTGATCAATCTTATGTTTCTGCTCATTTATCTGAACCATATATTCATCTAACTCTTGGCTAGATAACTTAGGCTTGAGGTAGCTTAGCATTAAGTCATGTCGAAATTCTAGAAGACTAAAATATAATAAAACAGTTTGATTTTCCTCCATACTGTCAAAGAGTCGTTTAACATCCGCTTTTAAAAATTCAGCATCAGTTATTTGGTCTTTTTTGATGGCTGAATACCATTCATTTAGTTTGATCGCAACCTCGTCATAAGTGATAGAACCACCCATATATACTCCCCCTTCATATTCCTATAAAACCAATTATATACAATACCTTAACATGTCTAACTATTCTAAAATCGAACAGATGCGCTATTTATGTAAATTTTCGGTATACCGCAAAATCAAGCTGACTCTAAGAGGGAAAATGAGTAATTCATATAACATATGACATGCTACACATTACTTATTTTTACATAAATGTTGGAAAATAAATCGTCATCTGCGATAATAAGTCTAAATTGTGGTGAATAGAAAGGGGCAGGTAATTAATGAATCACTTTAAAGTTATGATATTGAGCCTTACCTTATTAATGGGGATCACAACTACTGTACATATAAATTCCTCAAATGATTTTCAAACCGCAGAAAACGGCTACTTTGGTTAAGCATTAGGAGAAGTAGACTCTCCACAAGTTTACTTTTTCTATTGGGTTTTCTAGTGTTAGCAAAAAGGCGTACTGGAATAAAAAGCAACTCCATTAATGATTGATTGAAAAAAGAACAAAGAAAAAGCCCTGTCCGTAGGGCTTTTTTGTTCGTCTTTATTCAGTTCGATGCTTCGTTTTATGAATTGTTCTATAAGCCGATTCAACGCCAATGAAAACGTCAAGGAATATAACTATCCAACTGAACAGGTCAGCCCAAACATTGGACATGTTTAGCTGGGGTTAGCCCATTCCATTATACTGCTCTGGTTTTAATAGTGAAATCAACCTGTATCTTATAGCCTATAACGTATATATACAAGGTTGGCTGGAAGCGGTTCGATGACGTTTTACATATATGATAACAGGTGGAATTATGGTATCATTTTAAAATATATACAGCTGAGGCTGACGTTTATCCAAATGCGGTAGGACAAAAAGGGGTTGTTTATTTGAATTCAAAACAGCAGCCGACGACTAGAAAACGCTTGGAGACAATGGCAGATCATGTTGAAGATAAACGTGAAGAATATAAAGAATTGCTCATTCAAGTCCAATCTATTCTCGGTGAACCTTCTCTAGAGCAGGAAGAATTAAAAGAGAAGCTGTCAGATACGTATAAACAAATGAAAGAATATGCCTTATTTGTTGAATCTATTGAAGCCTTTATTCGAAAAATGGCGAAAGAATCTGATCAGCAAAAGTAGGTATCCTTTATGGATAAAAGAGTGTACCCAGACGCGGGTATGCTTTTTTCATGAAATAAAAATGAAAGGTGTCGTCAATTGAAGATAGAAACGTATATTTATTTGGAGGACAAGAAGAAGTTTGTACCCATTGATGATATTGAAAAGATCAAAACATTCGTTGCTACGAAAGAAGATTTTATGGAACAAGGGTTTATAAACCTTGAAGGCACAATTACGTTCGATCATGAGGAAAAGGGGAAAATAGAGGATTTCGAAAATCCAGATTCTATTGAAGAGTTGTGGCATTATTACATAAACATTTTTGAGAAATATGTGGAAGAAGGGTATGGAAAAATATATTATCCAAGTGTTCCATTAGAGATACAGTTAGAAAAAAGATCTGATCATGAAGTGATGTTATCGCTTGATAATCAAACCTTAATTGCAGAGTATAAAGAACTTGTGCGTCATTTTATTGAATCTGGTCGTGAGTTCATTCACTTTCTAGAAAACATAGCACCGCAGGTAGATCATTCTGGTTTCACCAATCAATTGAACGATTTAGAAAAAACATGTTAAAAACAAAAACCGATTCACCCAAAAGGCGAATCGGTTTTTTCTACTCTACTTATCAAAACGATGAGCAGAATGCTTTGTTGGTCCGATGTATTCATTTAGCTGGAAAGAGCCTTTGATGGCAGCTGTGATGAATTCTTTTGCTGCATAAATGGCTTCTTTCACGTCTGAGCCGTTTGCTAGTTCAGCTGTGACTGCTGCTGAGAATGTGCAGCCTGCGCCGTGTGTGTATTCTGTGTCGATCTTCTCTGTTTCAAGTCGTTCGAAGGTTTGTCCATCATAAAGCAAATCGATCGCTTTATCTGGGCTTAGCTTACCGCCTCCAGTGATGACCACATACTTGGCACCAAGTTCGTGAATGCGTTTTGCTGCTTCTTCCATTTGTTCGATCGTTTTGATCTCACCGATTCCGCTTAATTGACCTGCTTCGAAAAGGTTAGGCGTAATGACGGTTGCCAGTGGCGTGAGCTTTTCGCGCAGTGCTTCCGCATGCTCCGGATATAGCACTTCGTTCGCACCCTTACAAACCATAACAGGATCAATGACGACATTTTTTAGGTCATATGTTTTGATGGTGTCCGCTGCAAGTTCGATCACGTCGACTGTTGGGAGCATACCCGTTTTCAGCGCATCTACCCCAATGCCTTCTACAATGGTAGAGAGCTGCGCACGAATCGTCGCCGTATCAATTGGAAACACCTGATGATCCCAATGGTTATGAGGGTCCATTGCAACGACAACGGTTAAAGCTGTCATCCCGTAGACGTTTTTCTCTTGAAACGTTTTTAAATCTGCTTGGATACCTGCACCGCCGCTTGAATCCGAGCCTGCGATGGTGAGTGCTTTATTCATAGACATAGTTGCTGAACCTCCAATGTGATGTGTAACAGTTACTGTTCTATCCCTTATTATAATCAGCTTTTCCGTTTATCACAATGAAACGACATAAAAAAGCGTTCCATCTTAGGAAGAACGCCTTTCCCCTTACCTTTTACAAATCACCAATTTCCCCTTTTTCAGTTCGTCTAAAAGAGTTAAAGCTAATTCCTGATCGGCGCCAACTGACATCATTTTGGCCATGAGCTCGTCATCCCGGGTGCGGATGACATTGGCAATTTGATCTAAAATTCCTTGATCGACCGCTGTCATGCTTTTGGCATTCGTATGCTCTGTGACGGTATCAGAGCGTTCTGGATCGTACGCAAAAACAAAAATATCATCCTTTGCTGAACGTATTTGTTCAATGGTCTGTTTCGCTTCTTTGCTATTTTCTACTGTGAAATATTCCATCGTGATCACTCCTTTTCATCAAAAATTCCCATTTTCCCGTCACATCAAACCGCCTTTTATATCATGAGAAGAACGTCATTTTATGTTTTAATGGAAAAAGACGAATCTATTAAAGGAGTTAGCTGAATATGAAGATTTCCTTATTAATTGTGACACATAACCGGCTCAGCGCACTGTGTGAGCTGCTTGAATCTATTACGAGACAAACCGTACAGCCTTTTGAAATTGTGGTTGTGAATGATGCAGGAGAGCGCGTCGAGATCATTCAGGAACTCTACCCCGAACTTCCGATCCGCTTGATCCATTTAGATGAGAACGTCCAGCATGTGAATGCTAGAAACGTGGGGGTGCGGGAGCTGACAGGCGATGTGATCATGCTGAGTGACGATGATGATTACTTTACACCTTGTCATATTGAACGTATGAGTAAGGCGCTGGAGGACGCCGATTTTGTTTTTTCTGATGCTGAAATTGTGTCATTTGAAGAAAAAGGTGCGACCCGCTTCCCGGTGTCAAGACGTCTGTTTGCGTATACAGCTGCTATTGAGGATATGCGTGTCTTTTCTACATACGTTCCTTCCGGCAGTATGTATAAACGCTGTATACACGATGAGATTGGCTATTTTGATCCAGCGATGCATCATTACTGGGATTGGGACTTTTTCTTACGTGTCACGCAGCATGCCCGGGTCAAACGAGTGCCAGCTGCCAGCGTGATCTATGCGTTTTTTGACGGCGGTGGGAATCAGTCTAGTGATCTTGGTGAGACAAGGAAGAACTACTTAGATGATCTAAGTGAAAAGCATGGGCTGGGTGACCTGCCGACAGCGAACTTTGCTGTCTTATTAGAAGAACCAGCGATGAAAAAACGAGAATCAGAGAGTGAGATTGTGTGGGACGGAAAACCGATGATCTCAAGACTAACGCAGCAGATACAAGGAGGAGAACCCCAATGAAGCCATTTTTAAATGATAGCTGGTGGGCTGTGATGAAAAGTGAATTTGAACAGCCATATTATGAGGAATTACGTGAATGGATGAAGGAAGAATATCGCACGCAGACCGTTTTTCCGAAACCAGATGACGTTTATCGTGCGCTTCATTTGACGTCATATGAAGAGGTCAAAGTGGTGATTTTGGGACAAGACCCTTATCATGGCCCAGGTCAGGCACATGGATTAAGCTTTTCTGTTCAGCCTGGTGTGAAGCATCCGCCATCGTTGAGAAATATTTTTCAGGAGCTAAAGGATGATCTTGGCTGTCCTGTTCCAAATCACGGCTCACTTGTGAGCTGGGCAGAGCAAGGTGTGCTGCTCTTAAACACTGTGCTAACCGTAAGAAAGGGCGAGGCGAATTCTCATAAAGGAAAGGGCTGGGAACGTGTAACAGACCGCGTGATTGATGTGCTGAATGAACGTGATCAGCCCGTCGTTTTTGTGCTGTGGGGAAGACATGCTCAAAATAAGAAAGAACGCATTGATCAAAACAAGCATTTCATCATTGAGTCACCTCATCCAAGTCCTTTTTCTGCAAGAAACGGCTTTTTTGGCAGTCGTCCGTTTTCAAAGGTAAACGCGTATTTAAAGCAAATGGGGATTGAAGAAATCAACTGGTGTATCCAAGATATTGAGTAAAAAGAGGACGAGGGGAGAGACCCTTCGTCCTGTTTATTTTAAAAATTTACGAACCAAGTCGAGTCCGTTTTTCGCATTTGGATAACGGAAGGAAAAATCGAAGCGATTGGTTTGGCGCAGGACGCTTTTTTCATGCGTAAACGTAAAGAAGCTTTCTTTCCCGTGATATCGTCCCATGCCGCTTTCACCCACGCCTCCGAATGGCAGGTAAGGAGTAGCGACATGCATGAGCGTGTCATTGATACATCCTCCGCCAAATGAGAGATGGTCTAGAATATAGGCTTCTGTTTCTTTACTTGTTGTAAATAAGTAAAGCGCAAGCGGCTTCGGTCTTGTTTTGATCATATGAGCTGCCTCGTGCAGAGAATCGAAGGTCATGACAGGCAGAATCGGTCCGAAAATTTCCTCCTGCATGACAGGATCTTCCCATGTGATGTGGTCTAATATGGTTGGTGCAATTTTGAGCTCGTCTTCGTTGCGCTGTCCACCTGTAACGATCGTTCCATTTGAGAGAAATTGTGAGAGCCTGTCAAAGTGACGCTGGCTGACATTTTTCCCAAAGTGCGGATGTGTTTCCGGTTGTTCGCCATAAAAGTCACGGATACAAGCTGTCATTTCCCGCAAAAGTTCTTCTTTAATGGATTCATGAACAAGCAAATAGTCTGGTGCAATACACGTTTGCCCAGCATTGGTGAATTTGCCGAACGTGATTCGCTTTGCCGCTAATTTGATATCTGTATCAGGCGTGACGATGCAAGGGCTTTTTCCGCCAAGCTCAAGTGTGACTGGGGTCAAATGCTTTGCGGCGGCTTCCATGACGATTTTGCCGACTGCCACACTTCCTGTAAAGAAGATATAATCAAAGGGCAGTTTCAACAGCTCTGTACTCACATCTACACCGCCTTCTACGACAGTTGCATGGTCTTCTTGAAATACACGTTCCACCATTGCACTGATTACTTCTGAAACTTGCGGCGTCAGCTCAGACGGTTTTAAAATAACGGCATTACCCGCAGCAATGGCACCAACTAATGGAGAAAGGGCCAATTGGAAAGGATAGTTCCAAGGAGCAATGATGAGCACACTTCCATAAGGTTCCTTCATAATCATACTTTTCGACCCGATATGAGTGAGGGGCGTTCGCACGCGTGTTGGCTTTGCCCATTTGTGGAGGTGCTTGATGGTATGATTGATTTCTTCATACACCATCCCGACCTCTGTTGTGTAGGCTTCCTGTTCGGATTTATGTAAATCATGGGCCAAGGCTTGTAAAATATCCTTCTCATGCTGTTTGATGGCTGCTTTTAAGTCTTTAAGAAGACGGATGCGTTCTTCAACCGGCGGCTTTTGAAAGACTTTTTGTTTCTGAAAAAGTGTTGTGAGTTTGTCCATTATTCAATCCTTTCATAAACGATGTTGTTGCTTTTATTATGTGTGAATGACGATGCCGGGTCAAATAGGAGAGGCGTGAGCGCACTGCTTTGAAAAAATGAACCATTTCGTTTGTTCATTTGGTAAAATAATGTTGAAAGACGATTTTTTTAGATTGGAGGGTCTACCCTTGAATATTCATATATCAAGCCTGCTCCAAAAAATGGAGGAAGCGGTTCAAAAGGCGAAACAAAGTGGAAATGATGAAGAGGTGAAACGTCAAGTGGCGGCGATTTCTTCACTATGTGATGTCATTCTCGATGCACCATCACAGGTGCAAATGCCGCAAACGCCGATTATCTCGCCACCTTCTTCGATACAGACACCGCCCGCGCCGCCCGTATCCTCAGATCAAGCCATGCTTGAGAAACTGATGGGTGCGAGTGGTGCGAAGAAATTTCAGCATCAAGAAGAGGGGCAAAAAGAGAAGGATGGGAACGGCGACTCTATCTTTGATTTTTAATGGTCTTGTCACGACAAAGGGAAGGTGATCGGTTTGAAACTATTTTTGGGCGCTATTCAGTGGATGGCATTTTTTATCGCAGCTTCTATTGCTGTACCAATTGCGATTGCACAAGCATTTGAATTGAACCAAGTGCAGTCAGCAGAGCTGATTCAAAGTACATTCTTTTCACTTGGTCTTGTGGCGATGGTGCAATGTTTATGCGGCCATATGCTGCCGATCAATGAAAGTCCAGCAGGGCTTTGGTGGGGTGTGTATACCCTTTATGCAGGTATGACAGGAACCATCTTTGCGACGTATCCTGAAACTCTGCAAGCACTACAAGGGGCTTTAATTTTTAGTGCCGCTTTCTTTTTTATTTTTAGTTTATTTAAAATCATTAATTGGCTCGCGTCTTTATTTACGCCAGTCGTCACAGGCATTTACTTGCTATTATTAGTTGTCCAGTTAAGTCAGCCGATCATGAAAGGGCTGATGGGTATCGGCTATCGGGGAAATCAGGTGGATGGGCTTGTCTTTTGCTTGTCGATCTTGATTATTGTTCTGACCTTCATGATCAGCCGCTCAAAATGGCATTACTTAAGGCAGTTTTCTGTGTTATTTGCCCTTGCAGGAGGCTGGTTGTTATTCGCTCTACTCGGGTTGGCAAAGCCGGTTCGAATTCCAGAAAAAATCATCGAGTTTCCGAAGCTGTTCCCATTCGGCATGCCAGTATTTGACAGCGGATTGCTTGTCACGTCCTTTTTCATTACGATATTACTCATTGTGAACATGCTGGCAAGTATTCGCATTGTGGAAAGTTCAGTGAAGGCATTTGGTGAACTGCGTGAGCGGAAGAGAGCTCGTCCGGCTGGTTTTGTCGCAGCATTTGGCCACTTACTGAGCGGATTGATCGGAGCAATTGCGCCTGTACCTATTTCCGGAGCAGCAGGATTTATCCAGACAACGAAAATTCCATCGAGAAAGCCATTTTTCATAGGAAGTCTGCTCATTGTACTCATTAGTTTATTCCCGTTGCTCATGAGCTTTTTCTCCGCATTGCCATCACCTGTGGGGCTTGCTGTAAACTTTGTGGTGTTCTCCTCGATGATTGGAATTGCGATGTCTGAGTTTGATCAGTATGAGAAAGAAGAAATTCCGCGGATTCGCTTTGTCCTAGGGATTGCCGTTTTAGCAGGTGTAGGGGCGATGTTTGTACCGCAGGAGGCCTTGAAAGGCATGCATCCTGTGCTCATTTCATTATTAAGCAATGGACTTGTTCTAGGTACACTCATTGCGATCGCGGTCGATCAAGTTCTGTTACGAAAGAAAAAGAAATCCGACAATCTCGTGTCAACGTAAAGGGAAAGTTGAATATCGTCTGTCACCCGCGCTATGATAAATATAATTGACGAGATAAGGAGAATGACGAATGAAACTATTTTTCATTTTAGGTGCGATTAATGCGATGCTAGCTGTTGGACTCGGAGCCTTCGGTGCGCACGGTCTTGAAGGGAAAATCCCTGAAAAGTATATAGAGATTTGGAACAAAGGGGTTCAATATCAGATGTTCCATGCGATTGGACTATTTATTGTCGCCTTTCTTGCAGATAAGCTGTCAGGTGTTTCTTTAGTCCCAACCGCTGGCTGGGTGATGCTTGCAGGTATCCTTTTCTTCTCAGGAAGCCTTTATGTCCTAGCATTGACTCAGGTGAAGATTCTAGGTGCCATTACCCCAATTGGCGGAGTGGCGTTTATTGCTTCTTGGATCATGCTTGTCATTGCAGCAGCAAAAAATTTATAAGTCAAAAAACCGATGCTCTGTGAGGGGCATCGGTTTTTTTCTTAATTCCAGTAAGGGGCGTAGTTTGGCGGTGCTTGATAATAAGGGATGTAGTGAGACGGAGGGACAGGGTTCGTTTGTGCTTCCTCATCTCTGTGGCAAAATGGTCCGATAAACGCACTTGGCTTCACAGGCTGCGTCGCCTGTTTCCACTGTGTTTCGTTCATGCAATACGTATGTGCCATGATGTGAGCAGGGGTGAGAGTGAGAAGGTCTGAGCCTAGGATCACTTCTGGCGTAGATGCGTTAAAAATGGCTAACAAATGAGTCCTGTCTTGAAGGGCAACTTCATAGTGCCACCAGCCTTGAGGTACGTTTGCTACCTGTCCTGGGGTGATGGTATAGGTGTGCAGTTTTTTTGTAAAAGGATTCAGCATCGAGACGGCAGCAGAACCGGCTATACAATAAACAAGCTCTGCGGCATTTTGATGATAATGGGGCTCTACGACTTTGCTTTTACTCAAATATATATCCAGCAGAGATACTTGATCCAACGAATTTAATTGTTTTTTCCCTAAAACGTTAATCAGGTTATGCTGATCGTATTTCACAAGTGGACTTTGATTCAGGTCGTATGAATATTTAACATTTGGTGATGTGTAATCCAGCTCAACAGTCATGAATGTCACCTCTAGGTGTTTGATAAAAACTACTAGGCATCTTATGAGCAGCACCCTAGAGTTGTGACAAAAACCTAGTCAAAAGAAAAAAGCAAGGGCGCCTGCTCCTTGCTTTTGCGATATGTGGCGTTATCTACCTCGGAGAGTACGTGGACATGGAGTATGGATAGTCGTATTGAATTTCCCCATCAAACGTAATGTAATCAAGATAGATCGTTAATAGTAAGTATCGTGTTCCTGTCTTGTTATCACTAATGATAATGTGGTCACGTCCTGCAGCTTCAATGACGCCTCTGAAAATCTTCGAGTTCCATTCCTTACTTGCCTCAAACGTCATATAAATCGTGGCTACCTTGCCGCGGTTCAATCGTAAAATATTTTCAATATAGGACTGCTCGATTGGCAGTTGACCAGTGACATTCTGCTGATAAATCGGCCCAGAAGGAATTTGATACGGCTGCCCGCCGCTCTGCGTGCCCTGCCCCCCTTGTGAAGAACCAGTAGACGGCATTGGTGAAAATCCCTGCTGCATTTGTCCTTGCATTTGACCCTGCGTTTGGGGAGGGACTGAATAACCCATCTGCTGCGCAGGATACGGATTTGCTCCATATTGTTGCTGGCGAAAATCTTGACCTTCGAAACCCGAACCTTGCCCAAATTGATTTTTCAATTTCATAACGTTCCTCCTCTTTCCTCATGGTGTTCTAAACAGAAGGCGCTTGAGCACCTGTTGTTTCCATAGCATTCTTTCTCTCTTTCACACTATGAGACAGGAGGGGAGAATATGTACATTGAACGAAAAAAAGGAACTGTGGTGCAGTTCCTTAGGCGCGGGCAAACCCTCGCATTCTTTGTCAGGTCTGCGCTTCGTTGCTCACGAATATGATGTGCAACCTTCCTTACATCATCCAATTTACAGCGTGCTGGACACCAAATAAAAGAGTAATGATAAGAAAACATGCAGCAAGCGGTGTGATCACAATGAGAAAGGCTTGCCATAATCTGAGCTTCATCACAGCGGCAATGCCTAAAACAGCCATTCCCAATATCCACGTCTTTGCATAAGCATCAATCAGTGTTAAAAGATCGAGATAATACCAAACCTCATAATGCTGATCTAAATAGGGTGAGATTTTGACAAACGTATACGGACCGAGCATTCCAATCGTGAAAATCCAACTGAGTGCAAATAAAGCAGAAGGGAAAAAGACCGACAGCGTGCAGGCTTTGAGCACATCTCGATATGCGGTTTGACTGCCGAAAAAAAGACGCCCTAACCACTTTAGGATGAGTACACCGAAAAATAGCGCCAGATTGCCTGAGAGAATACCATATCCCGCTCCTTGTAACAGAATAAAAGGGAATGGAATATGATTGCCCATATAATCGCTAAAATATCCTTCGTAGATCCAGCCTGTACCAGCGATACTTGCAAGAAGCATCATCAGCCAAATGGGAATAGAGGAATGTTGATATGAGCGAATAATCGTTTTTGTCGCCACGAAAATTTTAAAAAATCGAAAAAAACCTTTTACTTCCTCTTGTTGGGAGTGATCATTCTTCATAGCTTCCAATGTTCTTTACTCCTTTAATACACATAAATGATTACTTATATTACCAAAAAGTTCGCGTTTTTCAAAGATGGATCAATAAAAAAATACAATTTTATAAAAAATAGGTCACTCTACAGTCTCTTTAAGAGGAGACACATATGATAAACATAGTTTGAAAGAGACCGAGGTGAAAACTTTGACAAAAGTAACTGTCATTATGACGAGCTACAACAAGGCGGCTTACGTCGGCAGATCGATTGAAGCGATTTTGCAGCAGACGCTGTCAGATTTTGAACTATTTATCATGGACGATGGTTCAAACGAAAAAACCCTTGCCGCGATTGAGCCCTTTCGCAAAGATCCCCGTGTTCATTTTATCCAAAGTGGTGTCAAATCGCTGGAGGAGAGAACAGCGAAAACCCGATACGCCGTCCTCATTAATCAAGCATTAGAACTAGCAAAGGGCGAGTATATTTCCTATGCCACAGATGACAATGTCTATGCCCCGGACCGTTTAGAGAAGCTCACACATTATCTAGATGCTCGACCAAGTGAAGATATTGTCTATTCTGCATCGAAAGTAATCTATCTAAATAGCAATAAAGATCCAGTAAAGGAAACGATTCGACCTGCGCAAACGGTGCAATGGAATGCACCTTGTGCCATAGATCATTGCTCGGTCGTTCATCGTGCTTCTATTTTAACAAAAATTCATACTGAATTTGGGTCTTACTGGGACGAGAGTCCGCATTTTTATCGAATAGGGGATGCCCGGTTCTTTTTTCGATTAAATCATTTTTATCCGTTCTATCCCTATGATGAAGTTTTAGATACAAATTACATCACAGAACAGTCGATTCACTATCAATTGGCGGAAGAAGAGAAAAGTGCCTTTATTCAAGCACTTCCTGAGCAGTCTACCTGCTGGGAGCTCCGCCATATATTAAAACAAAGACATGGGAGGTGACCTGAAGTGTCGCACTATATTCATCATTATTGGCAGGTGTACTTTGAGTATGTGAATCTCATGAAGGAATTGTCCTATCAACAAATTCCTCTTGGGTTGATCAGCAATTTCTATCAATATATCAGTCCTGAAGTAAGGGAACGTATGGAGGATGAAGCATTCGGTCAAGAATTGACAACCGATTGTCCATTGCCGGAAGAGATTCAGCCATTTTTTGATCAACATAAGCAGCAGATCAAGCGTATTGCTTATCGTCCGGCGAATGGAAAGGTCTTGCTTCACTTTGAACATCTGCGTTTTACTGAACAAAATTACACGCGGTTCCATCCGAGTCAAACGGTGGTGCTTGCTCGCTGGAAGAAGGCAGATTATTTCGGTTTACCGGTCATCAGCAAGCCGGAATTAGCAGGAGAGGTTAATAAAGAAGCCCATGCTGAATATATTGAGAAAGTAAATGCTCTCCTTAAACCTTACGCAAAGCATCCGGTCTTTGGCAATGTCTTTTTTAGAGAAAAGCTTCGGAAGGACATTGTGCAATTTATTGATGTGATTGACCAGACAGAAGTGCTATTTCAGATGGAGCCAATTGCAGCCATCATTGTGGGGACAACAGAGGATGCTTACAGCCGCGTACTTGCACTGCAAACTGTGAAACGCCAGCTCACGAGTATCTGTCTTCAGCACGGCGCACTGATGGGAGACGAAGCCTTTTTGCCGATTTTCACGACGTGCCACGGGGTGTTTGGAAAGTATGAAAAAGACTGGTATGTAGACAAAGGCTGTCAGCCGGAACAGGTGGAGATCACAGGTCATCCGAGGTTTGATTTGGTGAAGGATCGAACGCCGCTTCAGCAGGAACTCATTTTTCGTAAATTGAACTTCAATCCTGCCAAAAAGACCGTGCTTGTGGCAACGCAGCCGTTTTCAGAAGCCTTCTATGGTGATGTGCTTAAAACGATTGCAAAACGGAAAGATATTCAGTTGATCATGAAGCCGCATCCGTGGGAAATTGCCCGCAACCGATTAAATGAGTATGTGTCCATTGAACGAGCAGGAAATCATGTGAGATTGATTAAAAAAGAGATCGACTTGTATGACCTATTGCCATATATGGATATGGTCATTACGCTCACATCAACCGTCGGTCTTGAAGCGATGCTCTTTGAAAAGAGTGTGCTGATCGGGAAAATGACAGAAGGCAGAAGATACCCTTATTACGAGTCGCTTGGCAGCTATCATATGAAAAACCCTGTTGAACTGGCTGAGAAAGCCATTCGTATTTTGTCGGATGATCAAGAGATGAAGCTGGCAAAGAGGCAAGGAGCTGAGTTCATTAAACAACATTATCCGCATGCGCGATCGACCGATGTTCTGCTTTCTCTGCTTCAAACAAAAACAGGTGTGGATTTTCAGAGATGAAGATAGGGGTGTGCAAGCGATATGGAAAAAAAGAGAGAACAATTTCTTCCTTATGCCCTGCCGTTGATTGAGCAGGAAGAAATTGACGAAGTCATTGGAACATTAAAATCCGGCTGGCTGTCAACCGGACCAAAAGTCAGACAGTTTGAAGAAGAGTTTCGGCAGCTGACCGGTGCAAAACATGCGATCGCTGTCAATTCATGTACGGCTGCTTTATTTTTAGCCTTAAAAGCTAAAGGGATTGGAAATGGGGATGAGGTGATCACAACGCCTCTGACATTCTGCGCAACAGCCAATACGATCATTCATACAGGGGCAGCACCTGTATTTGTCGATATTGACCCAGCGACACTCAATCTCGATGTAGAGAAACTAGAAGCGGCGATTACACCACACACAAAAGCGATTGTCCCTGTTCATTTTGCTGGTCAATCGTGCGATATGGAACGGATTTTAGCCATTGCCAAAAAGTACGATCTCTTTGTGCTTGAGGATGCCGCTCATGCTCTGCATACAACGTATCACGGGCAGCCGATTGGTTCGATTGGTGATGCGACTGCCTTTAGTTTTTATGCGACGAAAAATATAGCGACCGGAGAAGGCGGCATGCTGACGACAAATGATGATGCACTTGCCGCTCGAATCAGAAGACTAGCACTCCATGGGATGAGCAAGGGAGCATGGAATCGTTATGGAGAAAAAGGAACGTGGTACTACGAGGTCGAGGAACCTGGCTATAAAATGAACATGTTTGATGTGCAGGCATCGTTAGGGCTTGTTCAGCTAAGCCGTTTAGATGATATGCAGGCACGGAGAGAACAAATTGCGAAAGCATACAATCAAGCATTTCAAAAGGAAGCAGGGCTGATCCTGCCGCCAGTCCATCAAGAGGGAAGACATGCATGGCATTTATATGTACTGCAAGTGGACCCGAAAGAAGCATTCATCACACGCAATGAGCTGATTGATCAGCTGCAAAAGGACTTTAAAATCGGCACGAGTGTTCACTTTATCCCTGTTCATGTGCATCCATACTATCAACAAACCTACCACTATTCACCAGAGGATTTCCCTGAGTCACTCGCGTACTACAAGCGAACCCTCTCACTGCCTCTTTATCCCAGTATGACAGATGAAGATGTGCAGGATGTCATCACTGCGGTGCTGTCTATTTTAAAAGAACAGAAGGCATCTTCATGAAGACCGTTCATGCAATAGACGATCAGGTGCTGTCCGCTTGGATTGAGAAATACGGTCAACAAATTGAACAAATGAAAGGCTTCAAACAGTTTGGTCTTGTCAGTGGCGCCCAGCTCAAAGCACTGCTGTTATATGACTGGTCAAAATGGGAAAGCGGCATATTTGATCAGCATATTTTTCATGTGAAGTTTGCGGAAGCTGAGTCAGCTTCTGCTTTTCAGGAATTGATGGAGCGCTTCATCAATTGGATGAGAACAGAAAAATGCGATTTTTTCTTTTTACGTCTTGAAGCGGCGGATGTTGAAAAAAACCGCATCGTCCAAAAGCTGTCACATGTGTACTATGTGGGCGGTCTCA
Organism: Bacillus sp. FSL W8-0645; assembly: GCF_038007905.1. Classification (NCBI taxonomy): domain Bacteria; kingdom Bacillati; phylum Bacillota; class Bacilli; order Caryophanales; family Bacillaceae; genus Bacillus; species Bacillus sp. FSL W8-0645. The sequence continues at coordinate 3,542,837 of NZ_JBBOYC010000001.1, read as the reverse complement.
CTCGTCTTGAAGCGCCGCCTGTTCACTTGGAAATGCCATCAACAGGTGAAGATGTGATCATCAGTCTGCCGAATGAAAAGGAATACGATGAGGCGGTGTCACTCGCTTATCAGGCTTTTGTGAAAAGCCGGTATGCCCTCGATCCATTTTTAGACCAGAATGTCGTCCAGCATTTCTATCAAGAATGGATGAGAAATAATGTGCTCGGACGTGCAGATATCAATATCGTAGCAAAGGTGAACGATGAAGTCGTGGGCTTGATACAAGGGATGACCAAGGGCGATGAGCTGGCGCTTGAGCTGTTTGCGATTAGACCGGATGTACAAGGAAAAGGGATCGGGAAAAAGCTGTTTATTGAGATGATGAAGGTCTCTTATGAGAGAGGGCATCGTTTTATTTCTGCCGGAACACAGCTGCATAACACAACCGCCATTCAGCTGTATGAAAAGATGGGATTTAGAACAACAAATGCCTTCTTGTATTACCATGTATGGCCGAAAAAAGGAGAGAGGTAAGATGGCGCATTTCTACATTGGAGATCGCAAAGTGGGGGATGGTGCGCCTGTCTTTATCATTGCAGAGGCAGGCATTAACCATGATGGAAAGCTGGATCAGGCGCTTGCTTTAATTGATGTGGCAAAAGAAGCAGGTGCCGATGCAGTGAAGTTTCAAATGTTCCAAGCTGATCGGATGTATCAAAAGGAACCAGGTTTATACGAAACAGCCAAGGGAGAAGAGGTGTCCATTTTTTCCTTAGTCGAACAAATGGAGCTGCCGCCAGAATGGCTGCCGGTGTTATTAACCCGCTGTGAGGAAAAAGGGCTAATATTTTTAAGCACAGTGTGTGACGAAGAATCTGCGGATTTATTAAATCAAACCGATCCGAAAGCTTTCAAACTGGCATCCTATGAAATCAATCATTTGCCTCTTTTGCGACATACAGCTTCTTTTCAAAAGCCCATCATTTTCTCAACAGCCGGGGCCACTATTGCAGATGTTCATGAAGCATATGAGGCGGTTACAAGCGTGCAAAACGATCAGGTTGCCATCATGCATTGCGTCGCAAAGTATCCAGCACCTAGAGCTTACACGAATCTTCGTGTGCTCCAAACCTTAGCCTCCGCTTTTCCTGAGGCAGTCATCGGCTTTTCCGATCATAGTGAGCATCCTACTGAAGCCCCTGTTGCTGCTGTGAAGCTTGGGGCAGCCATGATTGAAAAGCATTTTACGATAGATAAGACGCTGCCTGGCGCCGATCATTCCTTTGCGCTCGATCCCGAAGAATTAAAGGAAATGGTTCAGCATATTCGAGCGGCGGAAAAGGACCGAAATCAATCAGAAACAGACGCTCATTCTGTGTCAGAGGAGCTCCTTGGCAGTTCTTTTAAAACGACAACAGCCATTGAAGGGCAGATTCGTGAATTTGCGTATCGAGGGATTTTTACGACAAAAGATATTGCAAAGGGCGAGACATTGACCGAAGAAAATCTAGCCGTATTACGTCCAGGACAAAAAAGCCAAGGTCTGCATCCGCGGTACATGGAGATTTTAATTGGCGTCAAGGCTGTCAGAGACATTCCAGCCCATACAGGGGTTTCGTGGAAAGATGTGCTCATGCAGGAGTCTACAAATGATCAATGATGTGCTCTTTGTCATACAGGCTAGAATGGGCTCAACAAGACTGCCAAAAAAGGTGATGAAACCAATCGGTGGTATGGCGTTGATCGATTTTATCGTTGAACGGGTAAAGCAATCAGCTTATTATAATCACAAAACGCAGAACCTCATGATCGCCACAACAGTCGAAGCAGAAGATGATCTATTGGCTCATTATTGTTTATCAAAGGGCTATAAGGTATTTCGTGGCAGTGAGATGGATGTATTGCAGCGATTCGCAAAGATAGCTCAACATTTTGAACCACAAACCATTGTACGTTTAACGGGAGATAATCCATTTATAGATCCAGCGCTTTTGTCGAAAATGCTTGAAGAACATAGACAGAAGAAGGCTGATTACACGTATACGACTGGAATGCCACTCGGTATTTCCGGGGAAATGATCAACGCAACTATTTTACGTAAAATCGACAATTTCCCCCTTACGCAGCCGGAGCGTGAGCATGTCACGCTGTATATCCGAAAGCACCCTGAGCAATTTCAACTGCAATTATTCACATCGCCCAAAGAACTCGCATATCCTGCTTATCGATTCACGATTGATACAGAAGAAGATTATGTATTTGCCACCCGTTTACTTGAAAAAGCCGGTGGGTCTAATGCAGTGCCTACAGCTGAGCTCATCACCATTTGTGAACAAGATCCTAATATGGTTCGGTTGAATCAATTTGTGAGACAGAAGGATGTTGAATGAATAAAAAAATCATGATTGTTGTGTACGGTGGTTTTTTAAGAGGAATGGGGCATATCGTTAGAATGAAACGTCTGGCAAAGGAACTGATTCAAGAAGGAAACGACTTATATTTCTATACAAATGAACAGATTTGTGTAGAAATGCTCTCGCATCCAGCATGGCACGTTCATTTGGTGCAGGAATCAAACGTATTCCTTCAAATGGAGCAGGACATAAAAGAGCTAAATCCTAATCTTCTGCTAATCGATGTCCTTGATTGTGACCTTCAGTTCCTTCGATCGATCAAAGCGTCCTCCAGAAATGCAAAACTGGTCTTATTTGAAGAAGAAAGAACAGAAGCTTGCCAGCTTGCTGATGCTGTCGTAAACGGCATTTATGGTGGACTAGATGAAAAGCACCTGCAAGTAAATGGAACGGACTACTTTTATGGAACACCTTATTTATTGTTAGATCACGAGATCAGCAAATTAAAAGACACATATGAGGTTCGCAAAGAATGTAAGAAGGTGGTGATCAGCCTTGGGGGCAGTGATCCAGGCGGATTATTATTAAAGGCTGTATCAGCATTTCTCGAAGCAGGCCATTTACACATTCTAGCGGTTACAGGAAAAGCCTCTCGCATCGAAGAAGAAATCGAGGCTGCACATATTCAATTCATTCGTCATACGGATCAATTACCTACCCGTCTTGCAGAAGCCGATCTAGCGATTGTTGCTGGCGGGATGACGTTATATGAGGCCGTTTGTATCGGAGTGCCCAGCATTGTCCTTTCGCAAGTAGACCACCAAGCAGTAACAGCCACTCGTTTTGCACAAGAGGGAGCCTGTCACCATCTTGGATTAGGTAGCCTTGTGGATGAAAAGGATATATGGCGTGCTGTTCGAAGGCTGTCCGGCAGCTACTTTCTCCGCAGGAGCATTCATCTCAATGGACGGTCACTCATTGATGGAAAAGGAACCGAACGAGTGAAAAACATTCTTATACACCTCATGAATCATCACCAAAAAGAACATAAGGATGTGTAGATGTGAAGGGAGTTATTTTAGCAGGAGGAAAGGGATCACGACTGGCACCTTTAACAAAGATTTTCAATAAGCATTTATTGCCGGTTGGCCCATATCCGATGATTTATTGGTCATTGTTCAAATTAAAAGAAGCGGGAATATTGGATGTAATGGTCATATCACAAGCAGAACAAATCCCGCTGTTTCAAAAGCTACTTGAAGGCGATCAGGAATTAGGGATGAACATCGTGTATCAGGTCCAGCCCGAAGCTTCTGGAATTTCAGACGGCTTATCCTACGCAAAGCCCTTTGTAGAAGGGGAAAAGTTTGTGCTCATGCTTGGTGATAATGTATTTGAGGATTCGCTAACCCCTTTTGTTGAAGCCTTTCAGCAGCAAGAAAGTGGTGCGAAGGTTCTGTTGAAAGAAGTGGCAGATCCAAAGCGGTTTGGCATTGCAGAAATTGATGCCACCCACCACCGAATTGTATCAATTGAGGAAAAACCGGAGTATCCGCGTTCATCCTACTGCGTCACGGGCATCTATTTTTATGATCAAGAAGTCTTTCAATATATTGAGAAAATCTCGCCGTCAGATCGAGGCGAATTAGAGATTACAGATGTAAACAATCTCTATATCTCAAATAGCCAGCTGACCTATGATATGTTAAAAGGGTGGTGGATTGATGCAGGAACACATGAATCTCTCCACCAAGCATCGACGAAAATGTTTGAAACGATGAAGAAAAAAGAGGGATACGAATGACGAAGTCTTATTTCATTACAGGCGGAGCGGGATTTATTGGACTGAATTTTGTGAAGCTGCTGCTTCAGGAGACAGATGTCCGGCTCACTGTTTTTGACAAGTTAACATATGCTAGTCATCCAGAGGAGATGGATGAATTATTAAAGCTGTCTCATTTTCGTTTTATTCAAGGGGATATCACCCTTCAACATGAGCTGGATCAAGCGTTTGATGAAGTCTATGATGCTATCATTCATTTTGCAGCGGAATCCCATGTTGATCGCAGTATTGAATCGGCAGAGCCCTTTATTCAAACCAATGTCCTCGGTACCTATCGTATGCTGGAGGCAGTCTTAAAGGGCAAGGCGAAAAAACTTATTCATATTTCAACAGACGAAGTATATGGAGATTTGGAACTGAATGATCCGGCTTTCACAGAACAAACACCACTTTCACCGAATAATCCTTATTCAGCAAGCAAGGCAAGCTCAGACCTGCTTGTAAAATCTTATATCCACACTCACCAATTACCCGCAATGATCACACGATGCAGCAACAACTACGGACCGCATCAGCATGAAGAGAAATTAATACCGACGATTATTAGAAAAGCAATCAATGGAGAAAAAATCCCGATTTATGGAGATGGCCAGCAGATTCGCGATTGGCTGTATGTAGAGGATCATGCGAGAGCTGTAAAGCAGGTCCTTGAAAACGGAACAGCTGGGCAGGTGTACAATATCGGCGGTGGCAACGAGAAAACGAATCTCGATTTGACCAAAACCATTCTGACGCAGCTCGGGATCAGTCATGACCGTATTGCGTTTGTTGAAGACCGTAAAGGACATGACAGACGGTATGCGATTGACGCCAGTAAGCTAAAACTGGAGCTTGGCTGGACGCAGGAGACGTCATTTGAAGCAGGTATTGAAAAAACGATCAATTGGTATCGTGCCAAATATGATCAGAGCGAAGAAGGGTGACCGATGAAAGTTTTAATCACCGGTGCAGGCGGGCAACTAGGGAAGGAATTGAGCAGACAGCTTAAGGAGAAAGACATCACCGTCATTTCCTTAACGAGGAGCATGCTCAATATCGCAGATCAGCAAGCAGTCAGACATGCGATGAGACACTTTCGTCCTAATATTGTTGTCAGTGCAGCAGCATATACCTCAGTAGATCAGTGTGAAACAGAAACGGAAAAGGCGTATCTTGTTAATGGCATTGGCGCCTACTATACAGCGCTGGAGGCAAAGAACGTAGGGGCTGATGTGTTACATGTCAGTACAGATTATGTGTTTGACGGGCAAGCAGACACGCCTTACCAAGTCGATGCACAGCCAGATCCTCACACCATTTATGGAAAAAGTAAAAAGCTTGGTGAGGAATTGATTCATCTTGTATCAGACGAAGTGAAAATCATCCGTACATCGTGGCTATACGGACATGAGGGACATAATTTTGTGAATACCATCCTTCGGCTCGCAGAAACAAAGGATCATTTGCGCATCGTGAATGACCAAATAGGCTCACCTACTTATACAAAAGATGTCGCAGAGGCCATCATTCATTTATTTGATCAACAGGCAGGAATTTATCATGTCAGTAACCGAGAAAGCTGTTCCTGGTTTGACTTTGCGTCAGAAATTGTGACAAAAAGCGGCCTGTCTACGACCATTGAGCCAATTTCCACAGAAGAGTACGGCTTCCAAACACCTCGTCCAGCCTATTCTGTGTTAGACCTTCAAGCGATTGAAGCCACAGGCTGGAAGCCGAGACATTGGAAGGATGCGCTTCACGAATTTTTGCAGAAAGAAGGGAGATGGCATCAGCATGATTGATGGTGTACAAACGAAAAAACTCATGAAACATTGTGATGATCGCGGCTTTTTTGCAGAGCTCATTCGAGATGATGAGCCCATGCTGCAACATTTTGGGCAGGCATCGTGGTCGAAAAGCTTTCCAGGTGTGATCAAAGCCTTTCATTATCATGAAAAGCAAGATGATGTTTGGTTTTTCCCAGCAGGTCATGCTCAGGTCGTTTTATACGATTTGCGTGAGGACTCTCCTACAAAGGGTCAAACCGATGTGTATTATATGGGGGAAGACAATCCAATGCTGCTCCTCATCCCAAAGGGTGTCGCACATGGCTACCGGGTACTAGGCGAGACGCCGCTGCAAATTGTCTATTTCACGACAGAATCCTATGACCCGAAAAACCCAGATGAAAAGAGAATTGCATGGAATGACGAGACAATCGGATTTGATTGGGAAACGACATTTAAATAAAGAACAGAGGCCTTTCGCAGGAGAAAGGTCTTTTTTGATTGAATTCAAGGAGAATGAGTTGATACAGCCTTACATTTCTTAGTAACACGTTCACCTTTATAGCTGACGAAGCTAATGATACAACCAACAAGAGTGATCAATGCACATACCAGCCCTACCATTATTTAGTTTTTTTACATTTCGTATGATAAGTATTATCATAAAATACTTTTCAAATGGAACGATTTTTGGATAGGAGAGGTACGAATGAAAATCATCGATGTTGATGTGCATATTTTAAATGAATTGAAAGAAGATGCCCGCTTATCTATGAGGGAATTGTCCAAACGAGTCAATTTATCCGCACCTGCGGTAGCAGAACGAGTGCGTAAATTAGAAGATGCAGGGATTATCGAAGGGTAATCGGTTCAGGTTAACTATAAAAAATTAGGGCTTATGATTGACTGCCTGCTGGAAGTCACAGTGCTAAACGGGGAGTATCAACGTTTTGTGGCTTTTATGAATCAGCACCCACGCGCTTTTTTTGCTTATCGAGTGGCAGGGCAGTCATGCTTTTTCATTAAGTTGTCAGTCGCTTCCCTTGAAGAAATTGAAGCCTTTATTCAAGCAGTGTCTGGATTTACAAAAACCGTATATCATATTGTCTTGTCAGAGTACTCTTTTTCTCATCCCATTCAGGAACGTGTGAAACCAATAGAAGAGCCAGAAGTGACCGTGGTGAAATAAAAAAGGACCTGTCTCAGGTCCTTTCAGCGTGTAGACAAACCCTCGCATTCGTTGTCAGGTCTGCGCGCTGGTGCTCACGAATGTTCAATTCGCTCCGCAAAAGTAGCTGCCCTTCCTAGACTTCAAAGGTTTTCTATCACGCTGAAAAGAAGACAATCAAGTGCATATATCCAGTAATCAGCTGCCCTGAAGTAGAGATAGATACATGAAGGTCGTTAGCAACGTTTGGCAAAAGTCCCATAATGACACATTCAGTCATGCCAATCGAAAACGCACCGAGCGTTAAAGCAAAAATAGCGATAGGGAAGTTTTTCATGATGTGATCACCCTTCTAAAAAAATACATAAAAAGGCCTCGGAAAGATCCGAAGCCTTAAGAGTTTATCATACATGAAAATAAGACGCCAGCTGCTCGTTTGCTAATCGGTTTCCGACAAAGAAGGAACCAAATTCGCCGTAGCGTGCACTGACTTCATCAAAGCGCATTTCATAAACCAATTTTTTGAATTGAAGCACATCGTCAGAGAAAAGAGTGACGCCCCACTCATAATCATCAAAACCGACGGAGCCTGTAATGATCTGCTTTACTTTACCAGCATAGCTGCGGCCGATTAAGCCATGGCTTCTCATGAGTGATTTACGCTCATCCATAGAGAGCATGTACCAGTTGTCATTGCCGGAACGTCTTTTATCCATTGGATAGAAGCATACGTATTGAGAAGAAGGGAGCTCTGGGTATAGACGCGCACGTACATGCGGGTTCTCGTAAGGATCTCCGCCATCTCCGCCTCCTGCTAAGTAGTTGCTGAGTTCAACAACTGAAACGTACGAATAAGCTGGGATCGTAAATTCTGCTAGTCGTGTCTTGTTGAATTCAAGTTCAATTTCACCCAGTTCTTCCATGGTTGGACGCAAAATCATGAGCATAATATCTGCTTTTTGGCCGACAATACTATAGATTGTTTGGCTTCCAGCCTTATCGTGCTCAGCTGTTTTCCATTTTTCTAATAGACCTGTGAATTCATGAAGAATCGCTTGGCGCTCATCACTTGTCAGCAGCTTCCAAGCTGTCCAGTCAAAGGTTCTAAAATCATGCAGTGCATACCAGCCGTCTAGTGTTTGAGCTGCTTCATTGGTTGTATGTTGTTCGCTCATTTATTTCACTCCTATTTACAGTTTTCCATCTGTTCCAACTATAACATAGTTTGTCCAAATGAAGATGTGATCAAAACTTGAACGACGAAGTCAGCTTTTATGGAAATTGATTAAATTAGTTTGAAAAATAAGAATTTAATTTGTAAGCGCTATAATGTAAGTTGGTAGTTTGAATTTAAGTAGAAGAAGAGTATGCTTAAAAGAGAACGCTTTTTTTGTAAAATCAAGGAGGGTATATAAGTGGCAGATATTTTTTCAACAGTTCAGGAAAAGGTTGCAGGTAAAGGAGTCAAGATCGTTTTTCCTGAGGGAATGGACGAACGCATTCTAACAGCCGTTCAAAAACTAGCAGATGGCAAAGTCTTGCAGCCAATTGTTGTAGGTAAAACACAAGAAGTTGAAGCAAAAGCAAAAGAATTAGGTCTTACACTTGATGGTGTTGACGTGTATGATCCTCATACATATGAAGGTTTTGAAGAGCTTGTACAAGCTTTCGTAGAAAGACGTAAAGGCAAAGCAACAGAAGAGCAAGCAAGAAAAGCATTACTAGATGAAAACTACTTCGGTACGATGCTTGTGTACAAAGGTCTTGCAGACGGACTTGTGAGCGGTGCAGCACACTCAACTGCTGACACAGTACGACCAGCACTTCAAATCATTAAAACAAAAGAAGGCGTAAAGAAAACATCTGGCGTCTTCATCATGGCTCGTGGCGAAGAGCAATATGTGTTTGCTGATTGTGCAATCAACATTGCACCAGATAGCCAAGATCTAGCTGAAATTGCGATCGAAAGTGCAAACACAGCCAAAATGTTCGACATCGAACCACGTGTGGCAATGCTTAGCTTCTCTACTAAAGGCTCAGCAAAATCAGATGAAACAGAAAAAGTTTCTGAAGCAGTTCGTATTGCAAAAGAAAAGGCACCTGAGCTTGTACTTGATGGAGAATTCCAATTCGATGCAGCTTTCGTTCCTTCAGTAGCAGCGAAAAAAGCACCAGATTCCGTCATTAAAGGCGATGCTAGCGTATTTGTTTTCCCTAGCCTAGAAGCTGGAAACATCGGCTACAAAATTGCACAGCGCTTAGGTAACTTTGAAGCTGTAGGTCCAATCTTGCAAGGCTTAAACCAACCAGTAAATGACCTTTCAAGAGGCTGTAATGCTGAAGACGTTTACAACCTTGCACTTATCACAGCAGCTCAAGCACTATAAAATAGCATCTCGGCTAAAGCAGTCAGCGCGATAGATTCGTGCTGGCTGTTTTTTTATTTTGGACAAATGTGTACAATATAGAAAGAAAACAATCTGATCGTAGATAAAGCCGATAGGATGGGCAGGTGCTAAAATGGAGGATTTAATACATAAGCTTCAGCATAAGGTCGCTTTTTTAACCGATGCACAGAGGAGAATTGCAGATTATATCGTACAACATCCAATGGAGGTCGCTTTTTTAACTGTCGATAAATTGGCGTCAAAAGTCGGGACGAGTACAGCAACCATCATGCGCTTCTCTGCTGCTGTGGGGTATTCTGGTTTTTCTGAGTTTCAAAAAGAGCTTCAATCAGCGATGAAGCATAAAGCTGACCCTCAAACAAGACTTGAGGCGAATCTCAAGCATTCAAATAAGAGTAAGCTCCTGCATAACCATGTAGAATTGCAATTTCAAAATATCCAGTACGCATTGGACAATATCACGGAAGAAACCTTTCAGCAAATTGTTGGGAAAATAGCCAATGCGCGCCACGTTTTGTGTACAAGTGTCCGAAGTGGAAGACCTGTTGGCGAATACATGTCGTTAGGAATCAATCGGCTATTGGGGAATTGCCAGTATATTGATGCAGATCAAAGTGACTGGGTGGATGATTTGGTTCATTTCAACTCGAGTGATTTCATTATAGCGGTCAGCTATCCGCGTTATGCAAAGCGTATGAAGGATTTGATGGAAGCAGCAAAGTCTTATGGGGTGGAAGTCCTTTTAATTACAGACAGCTACAGCTCTCCACTAACTAAATATGCACAATATGTATTACCGTGTTCCTCAGCAAGTGTAGGCTCTCATAACTCTGTCGTATCTGCTATCTTTATCGTCGATTTCATCTTAAGTGCATTAGCGATGAATGATCCTGAAAGAACAAAACCACGTTTAGATCAAATCAATCATATGTTAACGAAAATGAGTTATCACACAACACAATAGTCGTGTGGGGACTCATTTTTTATTTTTTGAAAGCGCTTTACTAATTAAAAATGAGATGGTATGATCATATCACAAAAGTAATGTATATTACTTTAAATAAATTAAATGTAATGAATATAACTCAAAGGGGATGATGGAAACAATGAGTACTGTTCATTTCGTGTCAAATGATCTTATAGCTAGGGCAAGAAAGCTTAACTCGACCTTGCTGTCAGACGTGATGGGATGCACCGGCGCGATGGATCATCAAATCAAACCAGTTGCGAGAGGCATGAATGTAGTCGGCACAGCTTTTACCGTGAGCTTACGGCCAGGAGATAATCTGTTTCTTCACCAAGCGATTTATTCTGCACAAGTAGGCGATGTACTCATCGTTGATGGGAAAGATCATAGGGGTCACGCATATTTAGGAGAATTGATGGCTAGTTCAGCAAAAGCTGTTGGAATAGAAGGAATCGTGATCGACGGTCTTGTCCGAGATAAAGTCGCTTTAGAGGAATTAGCTTTTCCAATCTATAGTAAGGGGTTCACGCCGAATGGACCTTTTAAGGATGGTCCTGGTGAATTGAATGAAATCATCTCGTGTGGAGGGGTCAAAGTATCACCAGGTGACTTGGTCGTTGCAGATGATGATGGAGTAGTGATTGTCCCGAAAGAGAAAGCAGAAGAGATGCTGTCACTAGCTGAAGAGAAACTAGCGTATGAAAACCACAGATTAAAGACCATTCAACATTATATGAGCGAAGGAAAGCAGGATATCAGTCTCTTAGCGCCTGCATGGCTAGAGGGCAGAATGAAAAAATTCCAGGGATAGGGGAATCTGTGATGAAGATAGGCTTTATCGGTTATGGGGAAGCTGCATATGAGCTGTCAACGGGATTGAAAACAGAAGGATTAGATCATTTTTATGCGTATGATGTACTATTACAGAATGAGAAACTTGCTGGAACAATGAAAGAAAAAGCAGCCCGCACAGGCGTCGAATTAACAAGTAATGTGAGTGAAGTCATTGGAAAATCTGATATTGTTATTGCGGCTGTGCCAGCGAATAAAACCTTAGAAGTGGCTCAATCCGTATTAGATAGTTTGAAAAAAAATCAAGTATATGTGGATGTGTCGGCATCAACTCCAGATATCAAAAAACAAGTGGCAAACGAAATTGAAAAGCAAGAAGCTCTATTTGTAGATGTTGCCATGCTAGGATCTCTTCCAGTTAACAAACACAAGGTTCCAATCACTGCTAGCGGCAGTGGAACAGATCGATTCATTGAATTAACGAAAGAATACGGTATGAATATTACAAAAATCAGTGATCAGCCAGGAGATGCCTCAGCCTTAAAGTTAATAAGAAGCATTTATATGAAAGGGATTGTCGGTTTACTCATTGAATTTTTGGAAATTTCTAAAAAATATAATGTCGAAGATCAAGTGATTTCTTCACTAAGCGAAACGCTGGACAGCAAAAGTTTTGAAGAGACGATGAATCGTCTTGTGACAGGAAGTGCATTACATGCAAAAAGACGAGCGGTCGAACTACTTGGCTCTATTGAAATGCTGGATTCAGCTCATATTGATGCGAGCATGTCCCGGGCAGCACAACAGAAGCTAGAGAGATTAGCAGACTTTCAATTCGTTGAACGGTTTAATGGGGAAAAACCAGCCAGCTGGGAAGAAGTCATTGACGTGATGCAGCAAGGGTGATGTTTGTAAGCGCTTTATTAAAATAAGGGGAGGCGAAGAAACGACATGGGTTTTATTGCATTGATTGTATTCATAGCCGTCATCATTATATGGAATGTCATCGTGAAACGAAATATGGGAGAAGCCATGCTATTAGGCTTTATTGCAACCACTTTGTTTGGCGGAATGGATGCATTAAGACTTTTCTGGGATGGTTTAAAATTTGCATCCACATATGAGGTGCTTTATGCAGCCGTTGCGTTTGTGTTCATGGCCTATTTAATCGAAAAGCTGGAATTAATTCACGCACTCTTGCGCATCCTGAATTCGGTTGTCGGCAAGCTTCCTGGGGGAGCGGCTTATATGAGTACGTTAGGTTCAGCAGTCTTAGGTGCTCTTTCAGGTTCAAATTCTGCAAACACAGCTGCCACTGGCTCTATTACGGCTTCTTGGATGATTAAATCAGGATGGAGCCGAACCCATACGGCCACGATTCTAGCCGGAAATGGCGGACTTGGAGCCGCGCTGCCGCCAAACTCTTCCATGTTTATCATGCTGGGCTTTGCACCAGTTGCAGCTCTTGTCTCTGAAGGTGATTTATATATTGCTCTTTTAATAGGAGGACTGTATCAAGTCGTATACCGGTTTATTTTGGTGTATATTATGGTGAAAAAGAATAAAATCCAAGCGATGCCGCCAGATGATATTGTTCCCTTTAGAGAAGCTGTGAAACAGGGATGGAAATCGATTTTTATTTTTTTCGGTGCCTTGATCCCTATCATCATCACAATTGGTCCGCTGGCAAACTACTTAAAAAGTAATCCAAACATTGGACCAGAGGCAATGGATCAAATTTCTTTAATTACGTGGATTCCGATTCTCATGATGCTGATTAGTTTTACAATTGGAAGAAAAAAGGCGTTTGCTTTAGATTGGTCTAAGTTTTTCAAATCGGCCATTCCTAAGTTTACAACGATCGGTGCCTTGATGCTGTTTGCTGTTGCTGCTAGTCAGGTGCTTGCTGAATTAGGACTCGCAGAAGATTTGACGCAAATCACGTCAGTACTTGCCATTCCGAAGTGGCTCATGGTGCTCATTGTTGGTGTTCTTGTCACGCTGGTGGCTGGACCATTATCTTCAACTGCCACATTAACAGCTGTTGGGCTTGTCTCATTTTCAGCTTTAATCTCAGTCGGAGTAGACCCTGTTGTCGCTGTTGTCGCCATTCTTGCTTTTTCATCAACAGAAGGCGCTTCCCCGCCGGCATCTGGGTCAATTTTCATCGCTTCTGGTCTTGCAGGAGCCCGGCCGGAGAAAACATTTATACCGCTCATTCTTTACTATATGCTGCCGATTGTAGGAATTGGCTGGCTCATCGGAATGGGCATACTTCCAGTATAGAAAGGAGAAACACATGAGAGCATTGATGGAATTTTTATTTAAAGTGCTGCTTGTCCTTTTCTTAACGTCAGGTACCCTGTTGGTATTCGGTCAAATACTAGGGATTCTCTTGCAAAATGGAGATTTGATCATAGCAAGTACGAACCTATTTAAAAATCCTACACTGGTATTAAGCGCTTTTTTTAGTCTTGTTGGTTTCTCTCTTCATTATATTTCTGAAAAGAAAGACACGTCATTTAGCGATCAACCATCAGCATCAGCTGGTGATTCGATCAAATAAGCGTCAAAAGCTGGATTCAGTTGGTGAATTCAGCTTTTTTTGCGCGTGTGAAATAGGTATAAAAACCCAATACGTACGATTCATTTTTCGTTGAATTCGTTTTCAATCATATGCCTCTTGTGCTAGGAAATGGTAACATAACGGAGGACTATTTAAGGAATAGAGGTGTTTGACGATGTCTGGAGCTATCATCGGTTATACAACAGCCTTGTATTCGTTAAAGGCAGACATATCCATAAAAAAAGAACAAATCATAGAACTGAGCATGTGTCGAAAAGAAATAAAAGAAGCAAAATCGACTCTGGCAGATGCTGGTAAAAAAATCACTCATCCAGATCTGACATCACATACATGGTTTGGCCATCTTGCAGATACGTTTGATGACATTCGAGACGAGATGGCATCCGCCAGTCAAGAGATTAAAGGTGTACAGCTGACCAATCTAGTGAATCGAATTGATGAGAAAATCAGTGACCTAAAATCGGAAATCCATTCGTTAGAACATGAGATCCATTCCGTTGAAAGAAAAATAGAGAAAGAAAAGCAGAAACAATTGGAAGAAAAAAGAGGGAAGTCACATGAGTAGAGAAATCAAAATAGATGCCAGTGAAATCAAACGAGTTTTACAACATGCAAAACAATCAGGCGCTCAAATGAATGCAAAACTTCCAACATCCATCAAAGGGAGAAACCAGCTCATAGAAGCAGACACATTAGAAAAAATCAATCAACAGTTGAACGAATTAAGTACATCCTACATAGGCATTCTTCAGAAACAGCTTGTACAAACAGAACAAGCGGTGAACACCATGATCGAAACGGACAAGGCGCTTGCCTCCAGCAGTAAAAGAAAATAAAGGAGAACGCAATGAAAACCCTTGACGCTTTTGCGCTAATAAACGGAATGGACCAAACGCTGAATACATTAAAGCAGCAATCACAACAAATCAGCTCCATAGAAAAACAAATCCATCAGATCATCTCACTTGATGGCGCACTAAAGGGAGAGGCGGGACAAGCCATCCGCTCCTTTTATACAGAATGTCATATTCCCTTCCTGCAATTCTTTCAGGTCATCATTGAGGAATACAGCACTGCGCTGAAAAGCACAAAACAGGCGCTTCATGCTCTTGAACCAAACCAGCACGGCTTGATCTCACAATCATTTATTGAACACGAACTAGATCAAGGACTAAAAAAAGCCGAGCGCACGATATCTGAGATTGTAACGGATGTAAACCATGCCATCGGCAGAATTGGTCATATTGTTCATTTGCCAAATGTAGACGAATCAGCTTTTCAGCAGAGCTATCAAAAAGCCTGGCTCGAGACCTCAAGAACCATTGGACTGCTTCATGCATTTGACCGAGAGCAGACAAGCGCTTTGCAAGAAACAAAAAGCTCCCTTCAAACAATGAAGCAATTCATCAACACGTTAAGCACCATGTTCACCGGCCCGAAAATCGACATCACCACCTATCAAAAAGGGTCTATTTTCAAAAATGGAAAAGAAGAAAAAATAAGCAGCACCGTCGGTGGATTAAATGACAAAATAGACAACCCGAAAGACAATAATCCGATGATGATCATGCTGAAGAAGCTGAGAGAGAAAGAACAGACGGATGTGGAGACGGTTGTTCGGGATGACACACATAAATACATCAACAAACAAGTCACAGTCAACGACCTATCCCTTACGACATTGCAAAGGGAAGCCGTGAACGGGAAAAACAAGATTCATAGAGACATCAGGGTCATAAATGGTAAACTATACAACGTCAAAGGCATTAAAAAATTAAAAGAATTCGATATCGCAGATGAAGTTGTCACCGACTCATCCGATATTGATTTTATTGGCGGCCGATACACCGTTTACGCCAATAAACAAATCATCCGAACGTATATCGCAAACGGTGAAGTAAGAATAGAAGAAGTAGACAAAATCCCAGAAAGCCGGAGCCGAGGCAACGCGAAGCGCATATTAGACGGTGAAGTTGTCTCAACAACCGAAAACATCATCCTAGAATACAGCGGAATCTACGACGGTTATCGAGCCGTAACCGGCAAAGACCCCGAAACCAGCCAAAACATCAGCAGAACAGAACAAGCTCTGTCCGCAGCTTCAATTATCCCAATCGCGAAAATAGTGAAGGTAGGGAAATATGTCTTTAAGATAGATCAAGGGAAGAGTGCGGTGAAGAGGATTACTACTAGTACAGGGAGTAAGATAGATTCTGATACAATAAAAAAATATGTTAGAGATATAGAAGGACGAACAGGTAGAGAGTTACCTAAAAACCAAATAGATAATTTGAAAGCAGCATTAAGAAATAAAGAGTATAGCAAAATGTCACCCATAGAAACGGCTAAGCATCGGGCGAAATTTGATAGTGTGAAAAATAAAGTAATCAAAGAGTGGGAAAGAAATACTGGACAAAAGTGGCCAGTGTATAATGAAAATATTATTTCAGGAAAAACTGGTAAAGTAATTAGAAAAAAAGGAGATAAGTATGATGCTCACCATATAATTGAAAATACTTTTGGAGGAGAGCATGAGTGGTGGAATATGCATCCTGCAAAATTTCCAAATGAGCATCAAGCAGGTATACATGGAGCAGGTTCACCAGCAAATACATTATTTAAAGGAGTTAAAAAATAATGGGATATGAAATTATTAAGAAAAACGAAGAAAATAGTTTTTTTTTAGTAACTGAAAAAGAAATCTTAGATGTTGAAAAGGAACTTGATTTAAAGTTTCCTAAGGAGTTAATTAGTTTTTATATAGAGGTAGGTTACGGTTTTATTAATGGGTCTGAGTTTAACACTAATCGCATTATGGACCCTTATTCTGTAAGAGACTTTCGATTAAGGGCTAATGATTTTGAATTCTATCCTGACATTGAAATCTATGATGAATTTGAGAATAACAAATTAATCTTTTTTGAAGCAAATGAGACAGCTTTAATGTCAATTGAATTGAATGAAAAGGATAGAAGCGCAATATATTATTATGATATACAAATTGCTAATTCTTTAGAGGAGTTTTTAACCAAAATACAAGAGGATGATAAATATTATCTAGATTTACTAGCAGACTATTAAAAGCCTTTCAAGATTTACTTTGCCTTCGATCAACTAATATATGAGAATTGGACAAGGGGAAATTCATAAATTGGAATATAATTGTGGATTGAGTGACCTGTTAAGTAAATCTAAAGATAAAGCAAAACTTCATAAACATAGCACTTATCTAGGAGGATCCAAATGGTCGATTTACCCCAAATCCCAGGCCTAATCATCAACAATCCAGAAACTGATATAAACATCAAAAAGGCAGAATCCCAACTAAACATGGTGCTACCCGATGCTTATAAAAACTTGCTGAAACAGACAAATGGATGTTCCATTGGTGGCGATGTTCTACTATACGGCACTGAGGACATTACGGAACGCAATGCAACGTGGGAGGTTCAACGGTATGCAGGAGGCTATATAGCGATTGGCGACGATGGTGGAGGGCAAGTATTTCTCATGCGTCAGACCAAAGAAGAGAAACTCGTGTGGGTTGTAGATGCTGGTGTAATGGTCCCTCAGCATGCAGAGTTAATCACTGAAGACTTGCTGACGTGGATGAGTGAAGGGGGTATCGTTGAAGCTTAATCAACAGGAGAGTGAGCGTATTGTCTGGAGCTCATGAACCAATTCCTGTCTCGGGGTTGTGAGACCTTCTGTTTTGATCTGAATTGGAGATAGTATATTGAAGATGGTGGGCGGCTATGTGACTTTTCATGTCATATAGCTTTTTATCAAATTGTAAAAGGTGGCCTTAGACATTTCTAGGCCACCTGCACACATCAAACTAATTTATTTTTTAACTGTCCAATTTGTCCAATTGTTACTTCCATTTCATCTCCAGCTTTAAGCCAATTCTGTTTATCAGGTGTATATCCCAAGATAACACCCTCTGGCGTACCTGAGAAAATAACATCCCCTGGTTTAAGCGTCATATACTTAGAAATGTAGCTAATGAGAGTGGCACAGCTGAAAATCATATTTTTTGTATTACTTGATTGTCTCACTTCACCATTAATTTTGCATTCAATTGATAGATTTGTTGGGTCTACCTCATCACTTGTCACCAGATAAGGACCGATCGGTGCAAATGCGTCAAGTGTTTTTCCAAGAAGCCATTGACCAGATTTCATTTGAAGGTCGCGTGCAGATACATCATTACCGACACAATATCCATAAATATATGACAGCGCTTCTTCTTCTGAGACATCCCGAGCTTCTTTACCAACAATCATCACCAATTCTGCTTCATAGTCATATTTCTCAGCAGTTTTAGGCAGTGGAATCTCTTGTTGATGTCCCGCTAACGTATTGTTAAATTTGCTAAACAGAACTGGAGAGTCTGGAATCGCCATATCTGCTTCTTCCACGTGAGGCATGTAGTTTAGGCCGACACATAGAATTTTTTCAGGGTTGATGACTACTGAATCAAATGTAATGTCCTGTTCTTTTACAAGATAGAGAGATGGGTCACTAATTGCTTCAAGAACATGATGAAGTTGTTCTCTGCCTTGTTCACCAGAGCGAATTAATGTATCAATTGACTCTGGAAGCGGAAGACCTTTTTGTTTTGCAGCTTCATTTACATTTATAATCCCATCTTCTGATTTGTAGCCAATGAATCGTTCATTATTTTTTATAAAATGACCTAGTTTCATTTAATTTCCTCCTTATTTGTACTGCAAGTACATCCAGCAGACATATGAGCAACCGCAGCATTTAATAGTTGTTTGACCACTAACACTTCTGATTTGTTACGAGGGGTATATATCATGAGATAAGTATCTGGCAGATTTAATTTAACCCCTGCTAGAGGATGACGTTCTCCCCAGCCTTGTTCGATTACTTTTTTTGCATCACTTGGACTGAACACCATATGCATAGATCCGTCAGAAGGATGTATGTGTGCAATTTCTCCTTCGGTTTCCTTGGCAAGTGTTACCCCAGCATTTTTGTTAATGAGTGTAATCGCATCATTTCTTTTTTCAAAGAAACTTTTCTCATAGTGAACACATTGAGTATGTGATTGAACATATTCATTAAATACTTCATCAAGCAGTTCCCTTGTTCCTGGTTCGCTGTCCAATTGGTCCAATTGTCTATGTGGTACAGGATGTTTCCCGATTTTTGGACGAGGGCCTTTGCGCTTTTCTACTTCACCTAAACGAACAGAATCTTCTCTAGTATTCAATCTGTCATTATAGATATCTGTTTTGATAGGGTTCCGTTTATAAAAGCGGTAGTAAGTTACTAGCAACCAACCATAAACGTTATAAGGAACTCCACCTTTTCCAAGCTTTTTCCACTCTTCGTAATCTTTCTTTCCTAATAAGGTTACACCAATTATCAAAGGAACGTATTTAAAAAAAGATTTAAGCAACACAACACCTCCATGTTTTTATCACGGCGTATTAATTAAAGATAAGTTGAATTATAATGGGAATAAAATGGCTTGAGAAATGAATCTTTATTATTATTCCATAACTGATATGTTATGATCTTAATAAATTAGGGGACAGAGGTGATCATATATGACAATCACGCAATTATATATCTTTCTTAAGGTAGTGGAAGAGAAAAATTTCACAAAAGCTAGTGAAATCCTACATATAAGTCAGCCTGCAGTCAGTCATGCGATTTCTGGTCTTGAGCGAACCCTTGGTGTTTCTTTATTTATAAGAGATAAGAAGAAGGGGCTCGAAATCACTGAAATAGGCAGGAAAGTCGTTCCCTACGCAAAAGAATTGATTAAACAATATGAGTCCATTGAACATGAAGTGAGATTGTTCACCGAAAATAAAGCCGACGTGATACATATTAGTGGTTTCCCAAGTATCACCTCCGTATATATGCCAAAATTAATTTCGTATTTTAAAGAGCATGACCCATCCATTCAATTGTCTTTTACAGAAGGCAGTGTTAATAAAATAAAAGAATTGGTTATGGATGGTTCTGTTGATTTTGGAATCACCATCATCACTGAAGAAGACCATCAATCGATCTTTCTATTCGAAGAAGAGATGGTGATTGTTGCTCCCACTCCTCATCCTTTGGAAGAAGGTGAGGAAGTGAAAATGGAAGAAGTAGTTGATGAGCAAATCATACTTTGTGGTCATGGATTTGAAAAATCAACGATTGAAGCATTTCGGCAGCATCACTTAGAACTGAACATTAGCCATATTGTTGATAGTGTCAACACTGCCTTGAGCATGGTGAAAGGTGGGTTAGGCATTGCCATCCTGTCTCGAAAATCCTTTGAATATTTACCAGAAACACTTCAAACCATCTCCTTTACCCCTACGCTTCATAGGAAAATTGGGATTATTTATTCAAAAGATAAACCTCTCCGAAAATCTGTACAACTTTGTATAAAAGAAATTGGTAAATTTAATCAACTTAGTGAATAAGCCCATAACTTATAGGTTATGGGCTTATTCATATATTGTATTTTCTTTATAAAAATAAGTTTTTTATAATCAATGTATGTTAACGCTTTCTGATTCTAAAGAGAGGTAGAAATCGATAGGAAAGTATGGGTTATTTAGGTAATATTAACTATTTTTATCATTTTGAATAGTAAAGGGGATCTTTTTATGGATCATAAAAAGTTGGCTGCACAGATACTAGAACGAGTTGGTGGTCAGGAAAATATTCAATCCTTTTATCATTGTTCCACCCGGCTGAGACTACGTTTAAAAGATAATCGTAAGGCTTCTAAAGATCAGGTATCTTCACTTGAAGGTGTCATTCAAGTGGTTCAGGGGGGCGGAGAATTTCAAGTTGTGATTGGTAGTTCAGTATCAGAAGTACATGACGAGTTAAATCAATTGACCACAGGAGATTTTCAAGAAGAAACGACTCCACATCAAGAACAACGAAAAGGATTTAAAAACCGTTTCAATCAAGCTGTTGATATTATTTCAGGTATATTTACACCAATCATAGGGGCTTTAGCTGGAGCAGGTATTATTAAAGGAATTCTTGTCATTCTTAGTACAACAGGCGTACTCAATAATCAAGAAGGTTCATATAGAATTTTAAATGCAGCAGCAGACAGTGTTTTTTATTTTCTACCAATTGTGATAGCGCTTACGGCATCAAGGAAGTTTAAAGCTGATACGATCATATCTGTTATCATCGGAGCAGCTCTACTATATCCAGACCTTGTAACATTAATGGCAAGTGGGGAATCAATCACATTTTTTACAGTTCCAGTTCTGCCAGGTGTTTATTCTTCAACGGTTATTCCTATTATTATAGCTATATGGGTTCTTTCTAAATTAGAAAAGTTCCTAAAGCGAGTGACGCCAGATGTAATCAAAATATTAGTTGTTCCGGCTTTAAGTTTAGCCATTATTGTTCCTCTCACTTTGATCGTATTTGGTCCTGTTGGTAATTATCTTGGATACCTACTATCTAGTTCTTATGCCTTTATGTATCACTTAAGCCCTGCTGTTGCTGGCGCCTTTTTGGGTGGAACGTGGGCGATCCTGGTTATTTTTGGACTTCACAAAGTTTTAGTACCGGTTGGAATTAATGATATTGCACGATCTGGTCAAACAACAATCTTTGTGTTTTCAGCTGCGGCAAATTTTGCACAAGCTGGGGCAGCTTTAGGTATCTTTTTTAAATTAAAAGATAAAAAACAAAAATCGTTAGCTGGTACAGCCTCTTTAACGGCTCTATTTGGTATTACAGAACCTGCGATTTATGGTTTCACACTTAAATATAAAAAACCTATGATTGCTGCCGTGATAGGAGGTGCAATAGGCGGTATTATAACGGGTATTGCTGGATCAAGAGCAATCGCTGCCGCATCTCCAGGTTTAATGACTCTTCCTATATTCTTCGGGGATGGTTTCATTGGGCTGTTAATCGGTATCACTGTTGCTTTCCTTATCTCTTTGCTGTTAACCATTCTTTTTGGTTTCGAAGAACAGGGAGGCCGTGCTGAAGTGAATCAGCAGAAAGAGTCAAAAACAACTAGTCATCATGAAAGTACAGAAAAGGAAACACTTGTGGCTCCGCTGTCTGGAAGTTTAATTTCTCTTGAAAAGGTGAATGATCCAGTCTTCTCTTCCAAGTCTATGGGTGATGGATTTGCTATTATTCCTTCTGAAGGTAAACTATATGCGCCTGTTGAGGGGGTTGTTGCAACAGTTTTTCCAACTGGTCATGCCATCGGATTACGAAGTCATAATGGGGCTGAAATATTGATGCATGTTGGTATTGAGACGGTTAACTTACAGGGAAAACATTTCTCAGTTAAGGTAAAACCTGAGCAGGAGGTGCAGAAAGGTGATGTGCTGCTAGAATTTGATTTGGAAGAAATCATCAAAGCAGGATACGACAGCACCACTCCTATTGTTATAACGAATAGTCAAGAGATTTCTAGAACAATGAGAATCAGCAATAAAACGAATATAGCGGTCGGAGAAGAAGTAATGACCTTGAGTTGAATAATAAAAAGGAGCATATGATGATATGAAGAAATTGAATGAATTTCCAAAAGAATTCCTCTGGGGAGCGTCTACATCTGCCTTTCAAGTGGAGGGAGCGTATAATGAAGATGGAAAAGGTTTATCCATTGCTGATATGCAATCATTAGAGTCATCAACGACAAAAGCTGACACAAAAGTAGCAAGTGACTTTTATCATCGTATGGTTGAAGATGTCGCTTTAATGGTTGAATTAGGCTTAAAATCATATCGTTTTTCCATCGCATGGACAAGAATCTTTCCTAATGGAAATGATGAAGAGCCTAATCAATTAGGTCTAAATTTTTACAAGAAACTAATTAATGAATTGGTTAAAAATGGAATTGAACCTATACCGACAATGTATCATTTTGATTTACCTCAAGCACTGATTGACCAATATGATGGCTGGCATTCCTATCAATGTGTAGAAGACTTTGAAAGGTATGCACGTATTCTTCTAACCGAATTAGGAGAGAAAGTAAATTACTGGCTAGTCATAAATGAACAGAATTTGATGCTTAGAAAAGAAAAACTTATTGGAATTAAGGAAAAAGATCCTTTAAAACGTGAACAAATTCGGCACCAAATGAATCATCATATGTTTGTAGCAACACACCGTGCTATCGCCGCCTGTCGTGAAATTTGTCCGCACGCAAAAGTTGGGCCGGCATTTGCTTATCTTCCTTCTTATCCTGCAACTAGTAAACCAGAGGACGTTTTGGCAGCTCGTGATGCAGATAACCTTTACAATCATTATTTAGCAGATGTTCATGTGTTTGGAGAGTATCCGAAGTATTATTGGGACTATTTATGTGAACATAATTGGCAGCCGGATATCAAAGAAGGGGACATGGAAGTCATTAAGGCGAACAAACCCGACTTTTTGGCTTTTAATTATTATTTAACATTTGCAGCTGAATATTGTCCGCAAGATGTGGAAAATACCGATTATGTTAATATCTTAAATCTTGTTGTACCGGGCCGTTTCAGATATGTAAAAAATCCTTATCTAGATGCCACTGAGTATGGTTGGCAAATTGATCCGAAGGGGTTCCGGTTCGCTTTTAACACGTTATACGACAGGTATAGACTTCCATTGATGGTGACAGAAAATGGGATGGGAACAGCTGATGTACTAGAAGACGATTCAAAAGTTAGAGATGACTATCGAATTCAATATTTGAAGGACCATTTGTCTCAGATGAAACTAGCGATTAAAGACGGTGTTCCTATTATCGGCTTGTGGACTTTACTTGATGTCGTTAGTACAGGAAGCGGGTTTAAAAAGCGATACGGTTTGATTTATATTAACCGTGATGAAACAGATCTTAAAGATTTAAGAAGAATAAAAAAAGACAGTTTTTATTGGTATCAACAAAATATAGAGACCAATGGTGCCAACCTTTAACATAAGTTCAGAGACTTCTGCCCTTGGCAGGAGTCTTTTTAGTCATGAATGATAGTTTCAACTGTGAACCGACCTTTTTCCACATCACCAAGTCTCTCTCATTCTCCCTCCATTCATCCCATGTTATAATAAACACAGTTTATGAACGAGAGGATATGCAGGACATGAAAAATGAACCTATTGAGTTACTGACACAGCCGAAATGGCGAATCATAGATCAATCGAGCCTCGGTCTTTATGTGGACCCGAAGCAATCCTTTGCGATGGATGATACGCTTTGTGCGTCGGTCGGGAAGGGGCTCTCACCAGCAACAGCCCGTTCTTGGGTGCATCATAATACGATTGTTCTTGGTATTCAGGATACAAGACTTCCATTTCTTCAAGATGGTGTGAAGCTGCTTGAGGAAGAGGGCTATCGTGTGATTGTGCGCAATTCAGGCGGTCTTGCTGTGGTGCTGGATGAAGGTGTCTTGAATGTATCGTTAATTTTTGCGGAACAAAAGAAGGGCATTGATATTGACCGCGGGTATGATGCGATGGTGGAATTGGTACGCCGGATGCTGTCTAAGTATGAGGTGGACATTGAAGCTTATGAGATTGTCGGCTCTTATTGTCCTGGCAGTTATGATCTAAGCATCAATGGAAAGAAATTTGCAGGCATTTCTCAGCGTAGATTACGCGGTGGAGTTGCTGTGCAAATTTATTTGTGTGCAGATGGAAGCGGGCGGGAACGTGCCGACTTAATCCGCCGTTTTTATGATGCCGCCTTAAAGGATAAACGGCAAGAAGTGAAGGCAGTATTTCCTGATATACAGCCAGATACGATGGCGTCTTTATCAGAATTAACTGGAGAACCAATTGATTGTGCGCTTCTTATGCGTCTTTTACTAGAAGAGCTTCAAACGCTCAGTGATCAGCTGACAGCGTCAGGACTAAACGCAGAAGAACAGCTGGATTTTGAAAAAAACATGACGCGGATGATTGAGCGGAATGAAAAGGTGTTCTCTTAAAAATCTTGAAAAGCATAGAGGTGAAGTGATGGAAACGAAGCTTGAGAAAGCCATTGAACTTCGAAAAAGTGGACACCTTCAAGAATCAAATGAAATGCTCTCTTATCTTGTAGAGAAGTATCCAGACGATGCCTCTATTCATTATCAATGTGCCTGGAGTTATGACTCGTTAGGAGAGGAAAGGCAAGCTGTCTTTTTTTATGAAAGAGCCATTGAGTTAGGATTGTCTTCAGAAGAACTAGAAGACGCTTTACTAGGGTTAGGAAGTACATACAGAACTTTGGGAGAATATGAAAAGTCAAAACAGATATTCCTAAAAGGGATGGAAACTTATCCGGACAACAAAGCCATTCAAACGTTCTATGCCATGACTTTGTATAATTTGAAAAAACATAGCAAAGCGATGGAAATATTACTGAACTGTTTAACTGAGACGACAAACGATCCTGCTATTTTGAGTTATCGAAAAGCGATTGATTTTTATTCAAATCAGTTTAGATAGATTGTGGAAATGATTTATATAGAAACGGAGGGGCACTGTAATGAAAGAATCCCCTCCTTCGTTATGTAGTTTTATATGCGATAGTCTTTTATGACGTAAGAAAGAAGGAAAATGTATTGTCATTATTCACCACGTATTACCCGCTGTTTATGCTTTGCGTTTTGTCTGTGTTGTATGTGATGTATCGTATTCAGCCGATGGCCACTACTGTTAAAAAAATCGTCATTGTGCTCTGTGTGTTAACAAATGCCGCCTATATTTGCTGGCGTCTTTTCTTTACACTGCCGCATGAAGGTACTTTTAATATTGTGATGGGTATTTTGCTTGTTGCCTGTGAATGCATTGGGTTTTTACAGCTGCTTGTGTTTTATACACTTGTTTGGAAGCCTTCCAATCGGAAACAAGTCATGATCAGTGATCTTGACAGGCTGCCAACAGTTGATATCTTCATAGCTACATATAATGAACCAATTGAAGTGCTGAAACGCACTGTTGCAGGTTGTGTGAATCTCTCTTATCCAAAGGACAAAGTCCACATCTATTTATGTGATGATGGCAAGCGGGAGTCTGTAGAGCAGCTTGCTTCTGAGTTTGGTGTTCATTATCTGACAAGAACAGATAACAAGTTTGCGAAGGCGGGTAACTTAAACCATGCGATGTCTCAAACGAATGGGGAGCTGATTCTTACACTTGATGCGGATATGGTCCCCCTTCCTTCGTTTTTAGAAAAAACAGTGCCTTACTTTCATGATGGAGCGACGGCGTTTGTTCAAGTTCCACAGGCGTTTTATAACGAAGATCCTTTCCAATATAATATGTTCTCGAAGGATCGAATTCCAAATGAGCAGGACTTCTTCATGCAAACCCTCCAAGCTGGTAAGGATCGGTTTAATGCTGTGATGTATGTCGGTAGTAATACTGTATTTAGAAGAATCGCCTTAGATGAAATTGGCGGATTTGCTACTGGGGTGATTACAGAAGACATGGCGACAGGAATGCTTCTCCAAGGCAAGTTCAAATCTGTATCTGTCGGAGAAGTATTAGCCGTCGGTCTGGCACCTGAAAGCTGGCTTGATTTGTTAAAGCAGAGAGATCGGTGGTCGAGAGGGAACATTCAGTGTGCCCGTAAGTTTAATCCTTTGAAGGTTCGCGGCTTAACGCTTATGCAGCGAGTTCTTTATTTAGATGGTATTGTGTATTGGTTTAACGGTTTGTTTAAAATGATTTACATTCTCACGCCGATTTTGTTTTTATTGTTTGGTATTCAAAGTTTCTGGGCAGATTTCCAGTCCATTTTCATGTTCTGGCTGCCGGCGTTCTTTAGTTCCTATTTAGCATTTAAACTGGTGTCGAATCAAAAAAGAAGCATGTTTTGGAGTCATATTTATGAAAGCTCTATGGCATTCCACCTGGCTGGTGTGGCTTTAAGTGAGCTGTTTTTCAAAAAGAGAGTGGAATTTCTTGTCACACCAAAGGGAATTCAAACGGACAAAAGACATTTTCATTTGAAAACGATGATTCCCCATTTGATCTTTTTGCTGCTCTCATTGCTTGTCCTAGTGAAAATAGGATACGATGTGAAGGTAAATGGGACGATGAATGCTGATCTCACGTTGATTAATATATTTTGGGTGATGTATAACGGTGCAGGTCTATTTATGGCACTGCTTGTGGCGTTTGACCGTCCGCGTTATCGGAAATCAGAGCGATTTATCATTGAAAAAGGGGGGCAGCTTCGTTCTGATCATCAAGATCAGTCGATTGCTTGTTTTCTACTAGATATGAGTGATTCAGGTGCGCGTCTATCCATTCCATTGGATCAAGCTTCTTCTCTTTATCAAGGACAAAAGCAATTATTCTTTACAGAGGATGAAAGTGTGGCGTGTGACGTGGTCTGGAGCTATTCAGAGGAAGACAAGCTGATGGTTGGTGTTGCTTTTACTGACACACAAAAATCAGAGTATCTATCACTGATCCGCTTCCTATTCACACGAGAGCATGTATCGATAACGGATCGTGAGAAAAAATCCTATGCTGTTCGGACATTTCTCCGCTTTGTAAGAGAAACGAGGAAGGTACCAAAGGCCTTGCAGCGCAAATGGATGAGAAGGCCTTTGCAAGGTGTGGCAGGGACGCTGTCCTATGAGGGCCGGTTAGAAGAGAAGGTGCCGGTGAACATACATGATATTAGTTTATCTGGATGCAAAATCGAGTCTGAAGCTTCAATTGAATTAAATGAGAAAGTGCTGATCACCATTGACGCAGAATCTCTGACAGATCAGCCGGCAATTGCCGTTTGGACTTCAAAAAGGCGCGGCCGCACAATTGTCGGACTCAAGTTTATTCAACCTGAAATCAAGCAGATAGAAGAAAGAGAGGGAGTGGTTTCTTGAAATCCAAAAACGGCAGTTACCTCTATTTACTATGGCTTCCTGTTATCATGGGAGCCGGCTACGGCATTTCGCTTTTGGTGCCGTTTCTTCAGCCTGTACTGACACTTGGCATCGCAGGTCTTTATATTTTTATATTTGGTGATTTTCAGGTGAGACAAGTCAGGTATATTTTTATGTTTGTCTTTTTGATTAATGTCCTATTTAGTGTGATGCTATTTTTGGGCATTTAAAAAAGTGCTTCCCGCAGATGGGGAGCACTTTTTGTTATTCTGCCATTTTTTCGAGGTTGCCGTTTCGGTCCATTTTAAAGGTTGGAGCGGCAGTGTCATCCTCTTCAAACAAAACTAGTTTTCTTGCACGGTTCATGATTTTGACAAGTGTTTCATAATCTTCTTGAATGGTGAGTTGATCCTTTTCAAGCTTTTTCACTTCTGCTTCTAGCTGTGTGACTTTATGTGAAAGTTCGTTGTTTTCTCGTTTTAACCGGCTGTTTTCCATGCGTAAGGCAGACGATTGCTGTCCATCGCCTTCATAGCGGCGCAAGAAATCAATGACATCTTCGATGGTTAACTCCTGTTGCTGCCTAAAAGGATTGGCTTCTGGCTTTTTCTCTACGACATGAGAAGCCTGTGACAATAAATGTGATAAACTAGCTAACTCTTCATTGTAGCTTTGGTCTACAAATTGGAGCTGCTCGGCTGTTTCAGATGCTGGTGCAAACGTTTCCTCCTGCGCTGGTTCCAGCTCCTGTGAGAATTCCTCTTGCGTGACTGTTTCTTCTACTTGGGGCTGATAGAGTAATCGTTTCTTTGCAGGCTGGCCATTGCCAAGTGCGCGCATCCGTTGTTTTCTTTGTTTTTTGGCAAGGGCTAACGCTTTTTCATATTGATGCCTCACAACAGCATTCCATCTAAAACCGCATGCCGCTGAGGTGCGATTTAGCTTGTCTCCTACTTCTTCAAACGCATTCAGCTGTGTGCTGCCCTCTCTGACGTGACGTAAGACGGTTTCTGCCAAAAGAAGATCATCTTCCTCTGACCAAGCATCTTGTCTTTGTTTTGACATGTTTAAACCCCCATATGATTTGATGGTATTAGATTAGCCAAGTTCAAGAAAGTTTATACAAGTTTGCTAAAAGGATAGTGGAAAATACTAGCTTTTATGTGAGCATGCTTCGGCGTTTACAATGCGTCTTGCAAGTCCAGCCGCTTCGATGTACAATGTTGGGTGGTATATTAAGACTCTTGGTTGTCCAACTGTTTCATATAAAATGAAGTTCATCATTGAAAGGAAGCGTAAGACCATGGCTAATGAGTTTCGCGTATGTGACGATTGCGATGCGACGAACCTAAAGACGTTGCTGCCTCGACTCAAATCGGTTGACCCTGATGCAAAAATTGAAATTGGCTGTCAATCCTATTGTGGTCCAGGACGAAAAAAGGCTTTTGCGTTTGTGAACAATCGCCCATTATCCGCACCAACAGAAGATGAGTTACTCGAAAAGGTTCAAAAAAAAGTCAAATAAATGTCACTGAATGTGTTCAGTCGACCTAAAAAGAGGTCCGTCCCTGTCAGGTCGGGCTTTTTACGTCCGTGCAATGGTTGAGAACACATTCACGAGCAAATTCAAGGATGTTTTCGGGAAAAGTTACCCGATATAATAGAAACACGTCTTAAAAAAAGAGGGACGAAACGATGGCGTATCCAAAAGGGAAATTATCTGAGGAAAAGGTATTTAAAGATCCTGTGCACCGTTATGTTCACGTACGGGACGCATTAATATGGGATTTAATAGGAACAAGAGAATTTCAGCGCCTGCGCCGAATTAAACAGCTAGGAACCACTTATTTGACGTTTCATGGTGCAGAACACAGCCGTTTCAATCATTCACTCGGTGTATATGAGATTGTGAGACGGATTGTGGATGATGTATTCAAAGGACGGCCGGAATGGGATGAGGGAGAACGCGAGCTTGTCCTGAGTGCGGCCTTGCTTCATGACCTCGGACATGGACCATTTTCTCATTCCTTTGAAAAGGTCTTCCACTTAGATCATGAATCGTTTACAAGAGATATTATTTTAGGGCAAACCGAAGTCAATGAAGTGCTTCGCCGGGTGAGTGATGATTTCCCGAAGCATGTGGCGGAAGTGATTGCCAAGACGTATCAAAACAAACAGGTGGTCAGTTTGATCTCAAGTCAAATTGATGCCGACCGTATGGACTATTTGCAGCGTGATGCCTACTATACAGGCGTCAGCTACGGCCATTTTGATATGGAGCGTATTTTGCGCGTGATGCGTCCGAGAGAAGATCAGATTGTGATGAAGCAGAGCGGGATGCATGCGGTCGAGGATTATATTATGAGCCGCTATCAAATGTATTGGCAAGTCTATTTCCACCCAGTGACACGCAGTGCGGAAGTCATTTTAACGAAAATTCTCCACCGTGCAAAAGAGCTGCATGAAACGGGCTATATTTTCACGCATGCCCCTGTTCATTTTTATTCGATTTTCGAGGGGAATGTCACCACAGAGGACTATATTAAACTGGATGAATCCATTGTCTTATTTTATTTTCAGGCGTGGGAAGACGAAGAAGATCACGTGCTGGCTGATTTGTGCCGCCGTTTTATGAACCGCCGATTGTTCCAATATACAGAGTTTAATCCGAATGAAGAAATGACGAAATATTTCAAGCTGACCGCCTTGTTCAAGGAGGCAGGCATTGATCCTGACTATTATTTAGTCGTCGACTCTTCCTCTGACTTGCCATACGACTTCTACAGACCAGGGGAGGAAGAAGAGAGACTGCCGATCCACCTTTTGACGCAAAGTGGTCATATTAAAGAGCTGTCGAGACAGTCAGATATTGTTGATGCCATTTCCGGTAAACGAAGAACCGATCATAAACTTTATTTCCCGATGGACTTAATTGTAGATATGTCGGAAAAAGCTGAAGAAAAGAAGGCAATCATGAAGCTGCTTGGATTGGGATAAGGAAGTACTGAAAAAGGAGATGTCGGGAATTTGTTGAAAGAGCATGCAAAGTTGATGAAGGTATTCTCTGAATCCGGGGAAATCGTTGGACGGAAGAAGCTGCAAAAGATGATTTACATAGCAAAAAAGCTAGATTTGCCTTTTTACGAGAAATACGATTTTCACTTTTATGGCCCCTATTCAGAGGAGTTGACGCTCAGAATTGAAGAGCTGTGCAACCTTGGATTCTTGGACGAAATGAAGGAAAAAAAAGGCGGATACTATCAATATCGCTATTCGCTGACGGACAATGGGAAAGAGTTTCTCGATCAGTGTGAAGTGGACATGCCTGACCTCAAAGTGCTGACGAAGCAGATGAACGAGCAGTCGTCTCGTTTCCTAGAGCTCGTCTCTACGATTTTATACTTTGATGATCTGCCAGAAGATGAGGTAAAGGAAAAGGTCTTCACCATTAAAAGCAAGCAGCGCTATACGGACGAAGAATTTGAGGATGCTCTTGCTTATATTGGTCAGCTGAAGGAATTGAACTAGTTTCGCAAAAGCCCAGCATTTAGGGCTTTTTTTTGTTTTGTAAGACCCAGACCAAAAGCGCTATTTTTCGATGAAATGTGTGCTGAAGGATCCGGAAAATTAGTGAATATGACGTATTTCGACTTTCTTCCTGTGTATCTAATTCCCTGTTTTTGACTGAATAGAAGGAAAAAAGTGAATTTTCAGTGAATATATAACTTTGTGAAAATCAAAGGAGGGATAGGAATGAAAAAGCGTTCAGTCTTTTTGTCATTTTTATTGGTAGGTAGTTTGTTACCGGGAG
This sequence comes from Bacillus sp. FSL W8-0645, assembly GCF_038007905.1. Taxonomy (NCBI): domain Bacteria; kingdom Bacillati; phylum Bacillota; class Bacilli; order Caryophanales; family Bacillaceae; genus Bacillus; species Bacillus sp. FSL W8-0645. The sequence continues at coordinate 3,511,316 of NZ_JBBOYC010000001.1, read as the reverse complement.
TAAGTTCAGCTTCAGCACCAGTCGCGAGTGCTGGTCATGGGCATGATCATGGTCATGCGCCGTTCGAAACACATATTGGTGAGGGGTTGCCAAAGGCAAACGATTTTAAAGATTTGACGAAAGCACCTCCAATTGAACGAGATGTGACAACAAAGGTATTAGATGAGTCTGGTAAGCAGGTAGGCTCTAGAACCTTTAAGGCGAATACAGGAGATTCTATTTCAACAAAGGCAAGTACAGGCAGTCAAAAAGTAACGGTCTATGCTGTAGCAGATGCGCAGTATCGTGCGAAATATAGTGACTGGCAGACGAGAATTGTCAGCATCATCGAGCAAGCGGACGTCACCTTTAACCGTGATCATGATGTGGACTTTGTCGTACAAGCAGTAGGATCTTGGACATCTTCTGGATCAAATGCAGAGCAAATCTTATCTAACCTTTCGCGCAGCTTTGATGGCAGAGGATACGATTTTGTCACTGGATTTACAGCAAATCCAAACTTTGATGCGGGCGGAATCGCTTATGTATACAATAGTGCACCGCGCGGAAGTGCATTCGCCGTCAACCTTGATCAAGGAACAGCGAATACAGCAAAAGCGGCTACGCATGAATACGGCCATAACTTTGGCTTACCGCATGACCCTCAAGGCAGCGGCATTGTCTGCTTAATGAATTATGATTATTCCTACACAGTCGATTTCTTTGATGCGGCTCATAAAAATCAAGTGAACCGTAACAAAGCGTGGTACAGATAAAATAAGAGAAAAAAGGACAAACATCTATGTGCTTGTCCTTTTTTTATGCTTACAGGTCGCTCATTCGCTTTCCTGCTACGGCATAGTGTTCTTTTTTCATTTCTTCAATAATGACAGAGACTTTTTCTACACCTGCGCCTGTTGTTTCAACAACAGCATCAGTGACTTTCTCCACAAGAGCTCTTTTCTGCTCGTCTGTTCTTCCTTCAAGCATTTGTACGGTGACAATCGGCAATGCGAAAACCTCCTTTTTCCTTTCATGCTACGCTTCCCTTTAGTTTAAGGGACTTCTTATAGTATACTGAATGAAGTAAATCATTGTATAGAAAGAAAGAGGGATTCATGCCTTTGAACCAATTTCTTGTGTATCCATTAGAACTCATTCCATATGTCGCCATTACGCTTGTTGTTGCATTTACGATGCACGAGCTGGCGCATGCATATGTTGCGTATCGTTTCGGAGACCCGACAGCTAAGAACCAAGGGAGACTCACATTAAATCCACTGAAGCATCTTGATGTATTTGGGACGATTTTGATCTTTGTGGCTGGGTTTGGCTGGGCGAGACCTGTACCGGTGAATCGTTACCATTTTAAAAACCCGCGCTTAGCAGGAATCTGCGTCTCGATTGCTGGCCCTTTAAGTAACTTAGTGTTGGCGTTTCTAGGCTTTTTCGTGTACGTACTTCTTCAGAAGTTTGGCGGGGAGTCGCTCATGCGCTTTGAGCCGGGAGTTGATCATTTCTTCCGGATATTTATTAACTTGAACGTCATTTTGTTCCTATTTAACTTATTGCCACTTCCGCCGCTGGATGGGTATCGTATTATTGAGGACGTCGTCAGCCCCCGTATCCGGGCGAAAATGACGCAATTCGAACAATATGGGATCATTATTTTTCTCATATTCGTGATCACGCCGCTAGGACAGTTTGTTTTTGGTCCATTGATCGGAATGCGGGATCAAATCATTCAATGGTTTAATCTTATTTTGAAGCCGCTGCTTTAGGAGGTTTAATGAATGGAAGGTAAAAAGAAGAAACCAATTGGTTTTAACATCATTAAAAAAACAGATGCAACCGACGGACACGGAGGCTTTGGAGCGGGTGCGCTCAGCCTAGATAACATTTCGCCGGTGATCATTGACGTAGAGGAAAAGGAAGCTGTCATTGATATTGGTGCGATGCATGCAAGAAGTGCCGTCGAAAAAGGCATTAAATTTTTGAAAACAAAAGAAGAGGTACCGAACGGAAAGCCGTATTGGCTCGTATGGGTGACCATTGACCGCAGAGAAGAAGGCCCTTATTATGCGGGTGTGACGGCTTGCGAAATGACCGTCGACCGTTCAATCCGCCGCGGGTATAAGTCGCTTCCAGAGCATGTGAATTTCATGGATAAATCAATGAAGCGAAATATCGTCGTCAGTCATATGGATGATGTATCGAAAAAGGTGCTGGCTGATTTCTTGAAGAGTCATAATGAAGCACTATGGGAAGCATCTACAGATGAATTAAAAGAAGGATTGGCTGTCCCTGAATAATTGTGAAATTTTTGTGAAGAATGGCGAATTGCTACCAATTCCAGCTGATTTTTGAGTAAACTGGTGTTAAAGCTAGGACATGGAGAATCCCGAGATGCAGATCTCGGGGTTTTTCATGTCCTTTTTAACGTTTCAGCCACTTTTCCCACCATTTCTTTGGCTTTTGATCTTGAACTGGATCTTGCTCAGATGATTTATCCTCAGCACCGTAGCACACACCTGTCGGCTCTGTTCCTTCTATAAAATAGGTGAATACCTTTGATTCACATCCTGGGCCTGCGAGATCGCCGGTTTTTGGATTGATATACACACCTTTTACGCCGTCTGGCGGCATGAAGGAGGACGCTGGCTGTTTGGAGAGGGCTGATTCCATAAAGGATGCCCATATCTTTTTTGCATAGGCTGTTTCTTCGACCGAGTCAATGGTACGCCCTTTATCATAGCCCGTCCACACACCTGTGACGAGCTGGGGAGAAAAGCCGATCATCCAGCTGTCGGCTCCTGTCGTTCCCGATTTTCCTCCGTATGTTCGCGTGAGATCCTTCATAATGGTGCGGCCTGTGACACTCGTATAGCCGTTTAGCTGATCATTGAACATTCCTGACATCATGTCGGTGGTGACAAAGGCTGCCTTTTCATCTAAGACTTGCTCTCGTTTTTGTTTTTCTTCAAAAAGCACGTTGCCTTTAGCATCCGTTACTTTTGTAATAAAGGTGGGTTTGACTCGTTTTCCACCATTGACAAGCATTGCGTAAGCATTGGTCATTTCAATTGGTTTGATAGGAGACGTGCCTAGGGCAAGTGATGGCACCTGATCTAGTTTTTCGTTGATGCCAAATGTTTTGCCAGCACGTACAAGCTGCTCCATTCCTAAAAATAGATGGGTTTTCACGGCATAAATATTATCAGACAGCGCCAAGGCTTGAAGCATCGTAATGCCGTCATTGGCGTAATAGCCATGATAATTGCTTGGTGAATAAGCAGCACCGCTTCCTTGATCATCGAGCTCAAAAACCGTTTCTTCACTGCGCATGACGGTTGCTGGTGTAAACCCATTTTGCAAGGCAATGTAATAGAGAAGAGGCTTCATTGTTGAACCGGGCTGTCTTTTCGCTTGTGTCACCCGGTTGAATGGGCTTTTCTCATAATCTCTTCCCCCAATGAGGGCGAGTACATGACCAGTTTGGGGATGGATAGCGGTAAAGCCGATTTGGATGTCTGATTTCGAATAGATTGTGCTTTTTAACGTCTTCTCAGCAATTTTCTGTAACTCTGGATTTAAAGTCGTTTGGATATGAAGGCCATAGGTTTCGATCTGTTCCTCAGTTAACCCCAAGTTTTGTTTCAACTCACGAATCACATCATCATAAAAATACGGGGCTTGCTTTGCTTGCAGCTGCTTCTTTTGCAAAGGGCGATAGGACAGTTTTTCTTTCGCGGCTTCAGCGGCTGCCTTTTTCGTAATCATGCCGTCCTCTTGCATGTGCCTCAGAATCATATTCTTTCTTGCGCCGGCTTTCTCTTCATTCACATAAGGGGAGTAGAGAGAAGGGCCCTTTGGGATACCGGCAAGTAAGGCAGATTCGGCGAGGGTTAAATTCTTTGCCTTTTTTCCGAAATACAGACGGGACGCTGCTTCCACGCCATAAGCTCCATGACCATAATAAATGGTGTTCAAGTATCCTTCTAAAATCTCATCTTTTGTATAGTTTTGCTCTAAGCGAATCGTGTAAAAGGCTTCATTCCACTTCCGCTTCCACGTTTTATCATGATCTAAATACAGATTTCGTGCATATTGCTGGGTGATCGTGCTAGCGCCTTGCACCTTAGCCATGGCACGAATATCAGCCACTGCAGCACCCGCCATCCGTTTCACATCAAAGCCATGATGCTCATAAAAGGTTTTATCCTCAACAGCTACAGCTGCCTGCCTGATATGAGGGGACATGTCCTTTAAGGGCACCCAATATCTCTTTTCTCCAAAGCTGGATTCTCCAAGCTTTGAACCATCGGCTGCATAAATCGTCGTAGATTGGGGAACTTGAACAGAAGGGGCGCCTTGCCATTTGGCTATTAAAAGAATCGTCAAAAAGACAGTGCCTGCAAATAGAAAAGCGAGCAAGCCAATAAAAAAACAGGCTCGAATCGTTTTCACGGTCATGCGGATTTTTTTATTACTCATGATTGTGTCCATGCAAAGCCCCCATTTTGACGGTTTTTTATCAGTATGGAACAAAGAAAACCGTTTTAAACAAATGATTGCAAGAGCGTGCATTAAAATTGAAGAGAACTCATGCAGTTCTTTACAATTTGATATGAATCCACTATACTTTTTTCTTGGACAATCGATATAGTCATAGCCGTTAAAGGCGCTAACAATAGATGTTTGTTTATTATTGGATGAGAGGAAGATGGACAATGAGCGAACTTTGGTATACAGAGAAGCAAACGAAGAATTTTGGTATTACTTTGAAGGTGAACAAAACCCTTCACACAGAACAAACAGATTTTCAGCATTTAGAAATGGTGGAAACAGAAGAGTTTGGCAATATGCTGTTTTTAGACGGTATGGTGATGACGTCTGAGAAAGATGAGTTTGTATATCATGAAATGGTGGCACATGTTCCTCTTTTCACTCATCCAAACCCGGAAAATGTTCTCGTCGTAGGTGGAGGAGACGGCGGTGTCATTCGTGAAATCCTGAAGCATCCAAGTGTGAAAAAAGCGACACTTGTTGATATTGATGGCAAAGTCATCGAATACTCGAAAAAATTCCTTCCTTCGATTGCTGGAAAACTAGACGATCCTCGTGTGGATGTCAAAGTCGGAGACGGCTTTATGCACATTGCTGAAGCTGACAATGAGTATGATGTCATCATGGTGGACTCAACTGAACCAGTTGGGCCAGCTGTGAACCTGTTCTCTAAAGGATTTTACGCAGGAATTTCAAAAGCACTCAAAGAAGACGGTATTTTCGTGGCACAAACGGACAACCCTTGGTTCACACCTGAGCTGATTACAAATGTACAGCGTGATGTGAAAGAGATTTTCCCAATCACGAAGCTTTATACAGCAAATATTCCAACGTATCCAAGTGGTCTTTGGACATTTACCATCGGTTCAAAAAAATATGATCCACTTGCTGTAGAAGACAGCCGTTTCTTTGATATTGACACGAAATATTACACAAAAGAATTGCACAAAGCGGCATTCGTTCTGCCGAAATTTGTGAGCGACTTAATCAAATAAATCAAGCGAAGAGGAAATGCGCAAATAACAGTTTGCGCATTTTTTGAAGCGTAAAAGGAGGAATCTTGCATGAGATTCGACGAGGCTTATTCAGGAAAAGTATTTATTGGAAGTCATCCGACATGGGAAGATGCAAAAGTCATTTTATACGGTATGCCGATGGATTGGACCGTCAGTTACCGGCCAGGCTCACGTTTTGGTCCAAACCGTATTCGTGAAGTTTCGATTGGATTAGAAGAATACAGTCCTTATTTAGATCGTGAGCTACACGAAGTACCATTCTTTGATGCCGGTGACATTCCGCTTCCTTTTGGAAATGCTCAGAAAAGCTTGGACTTAATTGAAGAGTATGTCGACAGCATTTTAGAAAAAGGGAAGTTTCCATTAGGAATGGGCGGCGAGCATCTTGTGTCTTGGCCGGTTTTCCGTGCGATGCATAAGAAATATCCTGATTTGGCGATTATCCATATGGACGCACATACGGATCTTCGTGAGGAATACGAGGGTGAGCCTCTGTCTCATTCAACACCGATTCGTAAAGTAGCAGGACTCATTGGACCTGAGAATGTGTTCTCTTTTGGGATTCGTTCTGGGATGAAGGAAGAATTTGAATGGGCAAAAGAAGCGGGCATGCACATTTCTAAATTTGAAGTGTTGGAGCCGTTGAAGCAAGTATTGCCAAAGCTGAAGGGGCGTCCAGTTTATGTGACGATCGACATTGATGTACTCGATCCAGCTCATGCACCTGGTACAGGCACGGTAGATGCTGGCGGTATTACATCAAAAGAGCTGCTTGCATCCATTCATGCCATTGCAGGATCTGAGGTTCAAGTAGTCGGTGCAGACCTTGTAGAGGTAGCACCTGTATACGATCATTCCGACCAAACAGCGAATACAGCGAGCAAGCTTTTACGCGAAATGCTGCTTGGATTTGTGAAATAACACCTTGATAGAGGAGCTTGTCATCTCATGTGGACAAGCTCTTTTTTTACATGGATCAAAAAATAAAGGAGGCAGTTCATGTTTTCTTCTATATTGATGGTGCTTCTCGCTTTTTGTGTGTTAGCGGCGGGTTTTCTCACGCTGAAACGAGAGCTCGCAGCAGAGCCCCCCGTTTTTGCTTCGAAAAAGGAAGCAAAGGAAGAGATGTTGGGGTTGTTTCAGGATCGAGGCTTTTTCTATTTGACGGCCATTGCGTTATTCATGCAGGTGATATTTAAGCGAGCACAGATCGTGCCATTTGATTTTTTTCAGGTATTTTTGGCAAGTTCAGGCGTTCAAGCTCTTTTTTATTTAATCAAAAGAAAAGACATGGGCGTAAAGGCTGTGTTGGTGGTATTAGTGAGTTTCCTGTTTCTTTTTTTCTAAAGGGATAGCGTAAGATCAAAAACGAAGTTTAATCGCAGTGAAGAAGAGAAATGATGGTATGATAGGCGATCATGAATATGGTATACTATTTTAGTTAAACGGGTCTTAGCAAAGGAAGTGCAAAATGACACAAAACCAAATTTCAATTCATGTAAAGTCAGTGATGAAACCAGAGACGGAGCCGGCTGAAACGATCGAATTCCGCACGACTGGAACGTATCAAGAAAAGAATGACAAAACGTATCTCACTTACCATGAAGAACATGAAATGGGTCAAGTAAAAACCGTTGTGAAAATGAGTGAAAAAGAAATTTTTGTCATGAGATCAGGGGCCATTCAAATGAAGCAGCGCTTTCTCATTGGGGAAACGACCGTCACACATTACACGATGCCATTCGGTACACTACAGCTTGATGTACACACACATGGCATTGATCTCGATGTGAACAAGGGACTGCTGCACATTACGTACGATATGCTGACAGGGGAAGATCAAAAGCATTTACATACATTATCGATTTCGTATAAGGAGGATTTACGTTCATGAATATCGCAGAACAGGTCAAAGATGCGTTAAAAGAAGAAATCATTGCGGCAGTCGTCAAAGCAGGACTTGCTGATGAAAGCCAGGTACCAGATGTCCTTTTAGAAGTGCCGAAAGACAAAACTCACGGTGATTACTCCACCAACATGGCGATGCAGCTTGCCCGCATTGCAAAAAAAGCACCTCGCCAAATCGCAGAGGACATTGTCAAAGCGTTTGATAAAGGGAAAGCTTCTATTGAAAAACTGGATATCGCAGGTCCAGGGTTCATTAACTTTTATATGAACAATCAGTATTTAACAAAGCTCATTCCAGCTGTCCTTGAAGCAAAAGAGGCATATGGTGAAACGAATACAGGCGGCGGCCAAAAGGTGCAAGTTGAATTCGTCTCAGCCAACCCAACAGGTGACCTTCACCTTGGACATGCCCGCGGAGCAGCTGTAGGTGATTCTCTTTGCAACATCCTTGATAAAGCAGGGTTCGAAGTGAGCCGTGAATACTATATCAACGATGCAGGCAATCAGATCAATAACCTTGCTTTATCTGTAGAGGTACGTTACTTTGAGGCGCTCGGTCTTGAAAAAGAGATGCCTGAAGACGGCTATAGAGGAGAAGACATCAAAGGCATCGGGCAAAAGCTGGCAGATGAATTTGGTGACCGTTTCGTGCATGAGCCAGAAGAAGAGCGTATGAAGTTCTTCCGTGAATACGGCTTAAAATACGAATTAGAGAAATTACGTGTAGACCTTGAGAATTTCCGTGTCCCATTTGATGTATGGTATTCAGAAACCTCTTTATATGAAAACGGAAAAATCGAACCAGCGCTGGAAACCCTTCGCGCTAAAGGCTATGTCTTTGAAGAAGACGGCGCAACGTGGCTGCGTTCAACTGATTTTGGCGATGACAAGGACCGCGTGCTCATTAAAAAAGACGGCAGCTTCACTTACTTGCTTCCAGATATCGCATACCATAAAGACAAATTGGACAGAGGCTTTGATCAGCTCATTAACATTTGGGGAGCGGACCATCACGGCTATATCCCTCGAATGAAAGCGGCGATCCAAGCACTTGGATATCCTGCTGGCAAGCTTGAAGTAGAAATCATTCAGCTCGTTCACCTATACAAAAACGGTGAAAAGATGAAGATGAGTAAACGTACAGGAAAAGCTGTCACCATGCGTGATCTGATTGAAGAAGTAGGTCTAGATGCCACTCGTTATTTCTTCGCGATGAGAAGTGCGGCAACACATATGGACTTTGACCTAGACTTAGCGATATCTACGTCTAACGATAACCCTGTGTACTACGCACAATATGCGCATGCGAGAATTTGCAGCATGCTGCGTCAAGGGGAAGAAAAAGGCTACGAGCCAAACCTTGAAAAAGCAGATTTCTCTCACATTCAATCGGAAAAAGAGTACGATCTTCTCAAAATCATTGGCAGCTTCCCAGAAGTTGTAGCAGAAGCAGCTGAAAAGCGTATTCCGCACCGTGTAACGAACTATATTTATGACCTTGCATCAGCCCTTCACAGCTTCTACAATGCCGAGAAGGTCATTGATGTAGAAAACGAAACAAAAACAACAGCACGTCTTTCACTCATGAAAGCAACACAAATTACGCTTGCGAATGCATTAAAACTAATTGGCGTATCGGCTCCGGAAAAGATGTAAGAACACGAAGAAACCCGCTCGGAACGAGAGTGGGTTTCTTCGTGTTTTTCATCCAGCTTTTAGATCACTTTTATTTCTCTGAAAAATCTCAATTTCATAATCCTCTAATGCTTGTTTAGGAAGCTTCTTTTCTAAGACAGATTGCAAACTTGCCATATCTTTTGAAGTATCGATGCCGATGGAAATTGTGGGATCTGTCTTGATCATTTGATAGTTAAACAATGCATGCTCTTCCCATAATGAGTCCAATACGTGGATGACCTTTTCATCTAATTCCTCTTCAGAAAGGGTGAGAGTTTTTGAAGTGAAGCTTAATCCAACAATACAAAGAGTAATAAAAAACAAACCAATCAAACGTTTTATCATTATATCTCCTTTATATAGTTAGTATATTCCTTAAATAGATCATAACATCCAATTGGGCTTGTTTGAATTGTTTAAAAGAAACCAGTTCATAAAGGGTCTTTTGAATTGATGATAATCAAACAAGGTTCCTTATAGTTATTTAAATGGCGCCATTCAGAATCTGTTAAATAAAAACATCCGCTATCTACTAGAGACAGCGGATGTTGAACATTACCCAAGCGTATTAATAATGTTAGAAATAGAATCGAATAATTGACTAAGTACATCAGAAAACATAGAGTGCATCCTCCCTTCGGTAAGCATGTAGTATGTGTGCGTTAATTAGAATTATCCAAGTGTATTAATAATGTTAGAGATAGAATCGAATAATTGGTTAAGTACATCAGAGAACATGTTTTTGCCTCCTCTCTTTTCTTTTTACATCTACTTAACGAAGGGGTTGGAGGGTTGGATCACTTTTTCTAAAAAATTTTTAAAAAAGATGGTGGCATAGAAAAAAGCACCACATATGGGACTGACCCTCGTTTTTGAGACAGGGATCAAAACACCTTTATACAGCCAATTGCCGATAGTTTATCGGTGATTGGTTGTTTAGTTTCGTTTGAATACGAATGTTGTTATAATAATAAATGTATTCTTTGACAGTGCGTTCTACGATGCTGGTCGTAGTGCGGTCAATCCTGTTAAGATAGAACGTTTCAGACTTTAGTGAGGAATGAAACGATTCGATGGAGGCATTATCAGCGGGCGTCCCTTTACGGGACATGCTCATGGTAATGCCTTTTATATGAACAGCTTTCTGATACTCGTAAGATGTATACACAGAACCTTGATCGCTATGTAACACGCAATTCTCAGGCAGTGCTGGGAGCTGATTAAGTGTGTTTAAGATAAAGTCTGTGTCCTGCTTATCACCAATCGTAAAAGCAATCACTTCTCCATTATATAAATCCAATATACTGGAAAGGTACAATTGTTTCTGTCCATAAGGCAAATACGTGATGTCCGTTACTAGTTTTTCAAGAGGGCGATCAGACTGAAAGTTCCGATCCAGTATATTACCGGCCACGGCATAGGGCTGCCCATTCTTCTTACGCTTTTTCATTTTAACCCGGCATTGCCACTGGTTTTTCTGCATGATACGTTGAACAGTTTTATGGTTAATACGCATTCTCCTTTTTAGTATGGCTGTGATTTTTCGATAACCATATCGATATTTGTGCTTTCGGCACAACGTGCCGACCTGTTTCTCTAGTTGTCTTTTAGAATGATTCTGAGTCAGATCCTTTTTCCATCTATAATACGAAGTACGTAAGATGCCTAAATGGACACAGATGTCCTGTACCGTCATCGTTTTGCACAATTCTTCTACCAGTTTGATTGACGTTTCCTTATCAACTTCCTTTCCAATTCGTTGTACTTTTTTAACACTTCATTCTGTTGACTCAAATAGCGATTTTCTGCCTGCAGTCTCTCTAATTCGGAAGAGTACTCGGGACCCTTTCCATAGGTATATTGTTTTCCAACAGGCTGTTCGAACCGGTGTGTATCCCCAGCCTTATGCCACCTCACCCATGTCTGAACCTGCGTCTTATTCTTGATATTCAATTTCTGCATGATCTCTTTCATAGGTACGCCTGCCAATCTCATTTCTACAGCCTTCTGTTTGACTTCAACCGGATAACTCACTCTTGTCCCCATAGAAAAAACACCTCCATGTTTTATTTCGGATCACAACGATCTTTTTTCAAACTTGAAGGTGTTTTTTATTTGTCTCATCTTATGGGGTCAGTCCCTATTCGGGTGCTTTTTTAGCCTTTATTAGTTATGAATGAATGCGCAGCTTCACGTCTCCATCTTTACACGCTAGCTTTACATTTCCACCAATCGGTAAGGTGAAAACCGGCTGCGTATGTCCAATATCGACATCGTAAATCACTGGAATGTGTTTGAGCATTGGGTGCTTATCTAGAATGAATCTTAAATGTTCTTCTGTCATCTCGGATTTCTTCTGAAAGCGTCCGATGATCAGTCCTTTGATTGATTCTGCATGCTGCAAGAGGGATGTGAGGTCTCTGGCGAACATTTCAGGGAAAACCAAATCATCATCCTCCACAAATAAGATGGCATCCTTGATATGAGGCATAAACGACGTCCCTTGCAGTAAATTCAGTGTACAAAGGTTACCGCCATACAAGGTGCCTTCAGCTGTTCCTTCCTGATATATTCCCCATTTTGTCGGATGAAATTGCCTGTTCGCTTGATCAAGATACCACGCATCATCACTCCACTTTGTCGAAGGGATCACATCAAAAGACTTACCGTCATTCATCAAGCAGGCTTGAAACATAGCGGTCTGTTCCTCTTGTCCTTGCTCCATTTGGAAGCTGGAGAAATGAGGGCCTGAGTATGTCACCATCTCACATTTTGCAGTAATAGCGCTTGCGAGTGCGGTAATATCACTGTAGCCGCAAAGAACTTTAGAGTGCTGACGAATCAAGTCGTAATCAATGTAAGGCAAAAGCTCATTGCAATTGAAGCCTCCGATTGCTGTCAAAATACCGTCAACTTCATCATCTTTGAACGCCTTATGCAAATCAGACAAGCGGTGTTCAATAGATGAAGAGGAATGAAGATCACATTCAAACGCGTGCTTTCCAAAAGAGACAGTGAAACCTAAAGCCTCTAAACGCTTTTTTGCTTGAGCGATTCCTTCTTCTGATAAAATGCTGGCACTTCGGCTTGGGGCAATGACACGAAGATGACTACCTTTTTTTAAAGGAGGTGGTGTATGCATAAACAAATCTTCCTTTCCATCACATATTTATCCATTATATCGGATCAAATGGTCCAAGTCTGTAAAAGCTAGAAGAAAGGCATAGGTCGTGCGTTTCATACAAGCTGTGCAAAGGGTATGGAAGAGAAAAGACAGAAACGAATGAGGGCGGAGAATGTGAAAAAGAGGAGACTGGAATTTTTATTTTTATATTTTATGATATTCGGGGCATATGTGGTGTATTGGTGGCCGGTTCCAGCGTGGAGTGTTCAGCTGTACGCAGCGGTTTATATCGCCATTATTTTATTTAGTATCATCTCACTCATGCTAGAGAACCGTACATCACAGCACACACTCTTATGGATGTATGTGCTAATCTTTTTCCCGATCATTGGCTATATGTTTTATTTGTTCTCAGGACAGCTCTATGTGAAAGGTCATTTATTCAAATCAAAGAGAATGTACAACCGTGAAAAACTACGCAGAATATCTGAGCTTGAAAGCAAGCCGGATGAATCGCGTCTAACCGAAAATCAGCGGACTTTTTTTCATTACACAGAAAAAGCAACAGGCATGCATGTGAACACAAATAGTGATATGGACATTTTAAAAAATGGGGAGGAGACGTTTCCCCGTATTTTTGAAGAATTAAAAAAGGCAAAATCGTTCATCCATATAGAATACTACATGTTTAAATCGGATTTCCTCGGGCACCGGATGATGGAGATTTTGATAGAAAAAGTGAAAGAAGGGGTAGAGGTTCGCTTCATCTATGATGCGGCTGGCAGCATTCGCTTCTCCCGAAAAGATATTAAACGCTTGAAGCAGGCAGGGGTCAAGGTCGCTCCATTTCTGCCTTTAAAATATGGTTTCTTTAATCAAAAATTCAATTTCCGAAATCACCGCAAAATCGTGATTATTGATGGGAAGACAGGATTTGTCGGCGGGTTAAATGTCGGAAAAGAATATGTCGGACGTGATGAAAATATCGGTTTTTGGCGTGATACGCATACCATGTTAAAGGGTGAGGCTGTCCAAACCCTTCACTCTGTTTTTATGCTCGACTGGGAGTATGTATCAGATGAAGTATTAATTGATGATCCGAAATATCATACGCCGCATCCTGTGACGGGAGAGGATGTCATTCAGGTTGTACCAACTGGACCCGATATGAAAGAAAGTATGAGTGATTTATATGATGCACTCATCTCAAATGCGAAACAATTTGTCTGGATTGCGACACCTTATTTTGTCCCTAATGAATCCCTTCGTACAGCATTGAAAATTGCTGCTACAAGAGGGGTGGATGTCCGGGTGATGGTACCGGAGATCAATGACGGCTTTCTCACACAATACGCCACACGATCCTATTTTTCTGAGCTTCTAAAAGAGGGCATCAAGGTGTATCACTATCAAAAGGGCTTCATGCATCAAAAAGTAATGATCGCAGATGGAGAACTTGCCTCTGTCGGCACTGCAAATGTGGATATGAGAAGCTTTCAGCTCAATTTTGAGGTCAATGTCTTTACAGCCGCGAAAAAGCCCATTGAGCAGCTGATGGCACACTATGAGGAAGATATGATGGAATGTGAGCAGATGGGACCTGTTCATTTTTATAAAAGAGGCTTAAAAGAACGATTAAAGGAATCATTTGCTCGGTTGTTTTCTGGCGTTCTATGAGGATTTCTAGTCAAAGAAATCATTTCCTAATCTAGTATTTTGAAGAGGATTCCTCTATAATTGAAAATGATTATCAATTATAGAGGAAATGAGGTTCTTTTACATATGCTAAAACGCTTTTTCGCCTATTACAGGCCCTATCGAGGTCTGTTCTTTTTAGATTTCTTTTGCGCTGTCGCCGTTGGATTAATGGAACTGGGTTTCCCGCTTATCGTGAACTACTTTATTGATACATTGTTGCCAACAGGGAACTGGACAGTCATTGTCTGGACCGCATTTGCGCTGTTTGTCATTTATGCCCTCAGCTCGGTTATGCAATTTATTGTGTCGTATTGGGGGCATATGCTTGGCATCAATATTGAAACAGATATGAGGAAGAAGCTGTTTGATCACTTTCAGCGCCTATCCTTTAAATTCTTTGACAACAACAAAACGGGTAAGCTCATGTCACGGATGACAAACGACCTCATGTACATTGGAGAAGTGGCGCATCATGGTCCTGAAGATTTGTTTATAGCGATTATGACGATTCTTGGTGCCTTTGCAGTCATGCTGATGATTAACTGGCAGCTGGCCATTTTAACCTTCCTGATCATGCCGGTCATCATCTGGCTTGCCCTTCATTTTAATAAGAAAATGACGCATGCGATTACACAGCTGAACAATGACATTGGAGACTTTCATGCAAGGGTTGAAAACAATATCGGCGGCATTCGTCTTGTTCAAGCCTTTGCCAATGAACATTTCGAGAAAAAACGTTTTGCTGAAAACAACAACCGTTTTCGAAAGGCGAAGCTTCTTTCCTATAAAATTATGTCGGTCAATGGATCGATCAGTTACATTCTCACACGTCTTGTGACACTGTTTGTCCTTCTCGCAGGTACATGGTTTGTCCTGCAAGGTCAATTAACGGCAGGTGGCTTTATCGCGTTTGTTCTGATCACAAATGTTTTATTTAGACCGATTGATAAAATCAACACGGTCATTGAAATGTATCCGAAAGGCATTGCGGGCTTTAAAAGCTATGTCGATTTGCTAGAAACAGAGCTGGATGTGAAGGATACAGAGGGAGCACGTGATGTACACGGACTAAAAGGTGAAATTGAATATCGAAACGTAACATTTGGCTACGATGAACACAGTCATGTGCTGAATAATATCGATTTAAAGATTAAACAAGGAGAAACGGTTGCGTTTGTCGGGCCTTCAGGAGCGGGGAAATCAACCATTTGCAGTCTGCTGCCTCGCTTTTATGATGTGAATGAAGGGGAGATCACGATTGATGGTATAAGCACAAAGTCGATGACATTGTCTTCTTTAAGGCAGCAGATCGGTATTGTGCAGCAGGATGTCTTTTTATTCTCAGGCACCATTCGTGAAAACATTGCGTACGGCAACTTAGAAGCCAGCGATGCAGAGATTTGGGAGGCTGTAAGAAGTGCGCATTTAGAGGAACTCGTACAGCGTTTCCCAGAAGGGTTAAATACCGTCATAGGTGAGCGCGGCGTCAAACTGTCAGGCGGTCAAAAGCAGCGTCTGTCGATTGCGCGGATGTTCCTGAAAAACCCGTCCATTCTCATTCTAGATGAAGCCACGTCAGCACTTGATACAGAAACAGAAAAAGCCATACAGGATGCACTGAGTGAACTAGCTGTCGGCAGGACAACGCTCGTCATAGCCCACCGCCTTGCAACAATTAAACACGCCGATCGTATCATTGTCGTAACAGAGGAAGGCATTGAAGAACAAGGCCGCCACCAAGATTTAATTCAAATGGGCGGCGTATATAGCAGACTGCACGAAGCGCAGTTTGGTCATTAAAGATTAAGCCCTTTTGATAAGGGGCTTTTTTTGTTAGGATAGAAAAAACTCGTGTAGGAAGGATCTGATGGAATGAAGAGGCTTCGGCGATTACAAAAAGGCGATAAGATCGGTATTTTTTCACCTTCAAGTCCAGCATCAGCGACCTCGCCTCTTAGGTATGAGCGGGCGAAGAAGTGGCTTGAGCAAAAAGGATTCATTGTGGTACCAGGATCATTAACAGGGAAAGAGGATCACTACCGTTCAGGTACAATTCAAGAACGAGCGGATGAGCTGAATGAGCTAATGGCTAGGGAAGACTTGGCGTGCGTCATGTCAATGATTGGCGGGACAAATTCAAATAGCTTGCTCCCTTATCTTGATTTTGAGCTGCTGAATCAATATCCGAAGATCATGATCGGTTATTCAGATGCGACAGCGATTCTTTTAGCCGCTTACGAAAAAACGGGACTGCCTGTATTCTACGGACCGGCGCTTGTCCCATCTTTTGGAGAGTTTGAACCGTTCGTCGCTTATACGTATCAGTCGTTCGAAGACATCCTGATGCATCCTCAACCCATTCCTTATCAGATCAAAAAACCACCTTTTTGGACGGATGAACGAATCAATTGGGAAGAAAAGACGCGTGATAAAGAGCAGCGTCCGAACGATTGGCTGTGCGTCATAGAAGGACGGGCAGAAGGCAGGTTGATCGGCGGGAACCTGAATGCAATGTACGGCATATGGGGCAGTGAGTTCATGCCAGCGATCCAAACAGGAGACATTCTCCTCATTGAAGATTGCATGAAAACCGCTTCGGTTGTAGAAAAAAACTTCTCTTTATTGAGAGTAAATGGAGTGTTTGAGCGAGTATCAGGGATTCTTTTGGGAAAACATGAGCTGTTTGATGATGAGGGAACGGGAAAAGAACCTTACGAGATTTTACTTGAGGTGCTTGGAGAGACAAAGAGACCGCTCATCGCAGATTTTGACTGTGCCCATACGCATCCGATGATTACGATGCCAATTGGGGCACAAGTGAAAATGGATGCAGCTGCAAAACAAGTGTGGTTGACGAAAGAGTGGATCTAACAAAAAGAGCGGCCTGAGGGCTGCTCCTTTTTATGAAACCTGCTCTTTTTCAAAAGGCTGCAAGAGATCTTGCGCTTTTTTCCCCTCTACGACAATTAAGTAGTCAGACTCTAAATGAGTGAGCCTGAAGGTTTCAAGCTCTACGATGTTCTTGATGTTGCACATTGTTTTTTTAGAATACACATATAGACGATGTTGAGCCTGATGGCATTTTTCATAAAGAGAAATAAGCTTATGTAAATTCAATGCTTTCGCAGCGATTTGGATTGAATAGATTTGAGACATCTTCATATCCTCCTGTTAATAACTTTCTCACAATAGCTTTGTTACCCCTGTTTGAACAGAGATAAACCTTTATCTATGATTTCCACTCAATGGTTCCTCCGCCGGTTCGCTTGTTGCCTCTTATCGCAGACAGCTCTTCGACAAGTCGGAGCAGTGCCTGATCCTTTAACTTCGCCTCAATCATAAAATCTATATCACGCCCATACGGTTTTAATGCATGAAAAAGCGGTAAGACAAAGGACATATCTACACCATCTGCATGACTGCGTATGGCTTTTTCTGATTTCGGTGAGGATAAATGGATTTTAGGCGGAATGCCAGTGCTCGTCCAAGTGTTGAACATTCTTGGCAGGATGTCTTCAAGCACGGCATCATCATCTTTATTGGCCACGTGATGATGATAATCAAAAACAAATGGAATACCGTGCTTTTCACATACATCAAGGGTTTCTAACGACGTATACGTTTTGTCATCATTCTCAAGCGTCATCCTCGCCTTGATATGCGCTGGTAGCTGTTTGATATTGTCATCAAAACGTTGAAGCGCCGAATCTTTATCACCGTACGCACCGCCCACATGAATGTTCATATAGCCTTCCTTCACGAGCTTCATCGCCTCAAACATTTGATAATGGTACGTCATATCAATCACGGCATTTTCTGTGATTGAAGGCTTGGGGCTAGTAAACAAGGTGAATTGATTGGGGTGAAAGCTCACTCGCAGTTCATGCCGTTTCACCAACTCGCCAATTTCAAGAAACTCCTTTTGAAAAGGTGTCACAAAGTCCCAGCGTACCTCGGGATGGGTCGCAAGCGGGACGATCGAACTCGAAAAACGGTAAAGCGGGATATCATGGGCAATGGCAAAGTAAAGCGTTCTTAATGTATTCACGAGATTGGCCTTTGTTGTTCGTAATAAAGCCTCTTCTCTCTCTTCCTTTGAGAGCTTGCTGTATCTTGCAAAGGTCAGCGACTTGGCAGGAGAAGCCTCCCACAAGGTGACGGCATTGGATACATAACCGAATCGATAACGCATAGGTCAGCTCCTTTATAAAAAGTACGAGAACATGGCGCCAACCCATTCCAGCGGACGTGACAAAAGCGGACGCTGTGTCAATTTCTCCTCTGTCATAAGCTCAGACACTTCTATGTGCTCGCGAATTTTTTCTTCTACGTGTGCAGTAAAGTCGACATCATCAATGGCGACGTCAACTTCTTCGTTTAAAAACAAGCTGCGTTTATCAAAATTTGCCGTACTGATCATACAGCGTCTCTGGTCAATTAGAATGGCTTTCGCATGATAAAATCCTTTATAAAAACGATAAACAAGGCAGCCAGAGGCAATGAGGTCCTTCAAATAATGAAATCCAGCCTCTTTGACGAGTGGATGATCTGCTTTCATTGGGATGATGATTTCAACCGTGACGCCTCGCTTTCGTGCATCAAGCAGTGCACTCAGAAGAGGAGCAGATGGAATAAAGTAAGGCGTACAGATGATGATCTGTTTCCTCGCCTGCTGAATATCTTTGAGGAACAAAGCTTCTAAAGAAAAACCAGCAGTCGCGCGTGTTGTGCATTGTAGTGTTCCCGGTTCCAAAGCAGGAAAAACCTCATATTGCAGCTGATGAATGCCAGATGTCCGGTATAAATCATTCAAAAACACATGCTGGAGATCTGCGACAACTTGCCCTGTCATGCGCAAATGATAATCTTTCCAAATGCCAAACCGACCCTTTTTCCCAACATATTCATCACCAATATTAAACCCGCCAATATAGCCAATCTTTCCATCAATTACCGTGATTTTACGATGATTTCTCATGTTTAACCGATAAATCAAAAAAGGGAAACGAGGCTTATTTAAAAAGTAAAATTGGATGCCGCTTTTCTCCAGCATATCAATGGACTTTTGATCAAACGGATAGGACCCTAATCGATCGGTCAGTAAAAAGACTGAAACCCCTTGTTCAGCTTTTGTTTTCAAAGCTTGTAACACCCTTTGACCAATCTTGTCGTTCTTTACAATAAAGAACATCATATGAATAGAAGAAGAGGCGTGCTGAATATCGGTGATCAGCTGTTCAAAGAGTGGTTCGCCATCATGATAAAAGGCGGCATCACCGCTTGTTTGATCAAAAGATCGTTCAAAAGCGCGGGTGGAAAAATATTTCTTTCCCATATAAAGGTCTAACAATATGAGACAAACGATGACAATGAGTACGAGTAGGATGATCAATGCGATCATGAAGCTTCCTCCTTTTTTGCATATTTCAATAGTGTACCCAAACGTGTAAAAAATATTGACTGAATACTCATTCATTATTTATGATAGAGGTACAACATAGAAACGGAACAAAGTGGGTTTTGGGGAATGAAAGGGGGAGCAAGATGAATAGCCTTTTAATCATGAACATGATCGCATTTGCGGCGGTGACCGCTTACGCTGTGTATTTGTTTATTTATCTCATTCGAACACGAGCAGCGTACATTCGTCTTGGTAAAAAAGAAGAGTTCCAACAAGACGTGAAAAAACGCTTAGAGCGTGTTTGGGTCAATGTATTTGGGCAAAAGAAGCTGTTAAAGGACAAGAAGAGCGGCATCATTCATGTGCTGTTTTTCTACGGATTTATCCTTGTACAGTTCGGAGCCCTTGATTTTATTATGAAGGGACTCGTTCCAGGCAGCGGACTCCCTTTAGGTCCGCTTTACGGTGTCTTTACCTTTTTCCAAGAGGTGGTCACACTTCTCATTTTAGTAGCTGTTGTTTGGGCGTTCCATAGAAGGTATGTGGAGAAGCTTGTCCGTTTAAAGCGTGGCTTTAAATCCGGTCTAGTGCTTTTATTTATTGGCGGCTTGATGCTGACCGTTTTACTTGGGAACGGGATGAATATCATCTGGCATGGACACTCTTTATCACCAACGGAGCCAATCGCATCCAGTGTTGCTTTCTTGCTGGGCGGTATTTCACCTCTTGCGGCAACGGTCGTTTTTTATGTCGCATGGTGGGTGCATCTCCTGATTTTGCTGACATTCTTAGTGTACGTCCCGCAGTCAAAGCATGCTCACCTCATTGCAGGACCGGTGAACGTATTTGCCAGCAGATTAGACCCGCCAGGCAAGCTGCAAAAAATTGATTTTGAAGATGAGACACAAGAGACCTTCGGTGTGGGAAAAATTGAAGACTTCCGTCAGTCACAGCTGATCGACCTTTACGCTTGTGTGGAATGCGGGCGCTGCACAAATATGTGCCCAGCAACAGGTACAGGGAAAATGCTGTCTCCAATGGATTTGATTTTAAGGCTAAGAGATCATTTAACCAATAAAGGGGCCGCCATTACATCAAAGACGCCTTGGGTTCCGCAGCTTGCCTTCAGGCAGACAACAGGAAATCAGCTGGCGCTTCAGGCGAGAGGAGCAGGTGCAGAGGAATCGGCTGCTAGCTCGATGTATCATCCTTCTCTTATTGGTGAAGTCATTACAGAGGAAGAAATTTGGGCATGTACGACGTGCCGAAACTGTGAAGACCAATGCCCTGTCATGAATGAACACGTCGACAAAATTATTGATATGCGTAGATATCTTGTGCTGACTGAAGGGAAAATGGATGCAGATGCACAGCGTGCTATGACAAGTATAGAGCGCCAAGGGAACCCGTGGGGATTGAACCGGAAAGAAAGAGAAAATTGGCGTGAACTGAGAGAAGATGTGCACGTGCCGACAGTAAAAGAGCTGAAAAAAGCAGACCAAACCTTCGAATATTTATTCTGGGTTGGTTCAATGGGGGCATACGACAATCGAAGTCAAAAAATTGCGCTTGCCTTTGCAAAACTTCTCAACGAAGCAGGAGTCTCCTTTGCCATCCTAGGCAATAAGGAGAAAAACTCTGGCGATACACCAAGAAGGCTTGGAAACGAATTTTTATTCCAAGAGCTTGCTGCAAAAAACATTGAAGAATTTCAGAAAAACGATGTCACAAAGATCGTTACGATTGATCCGCACGCCTACAATTTGTTTAAAAATGAGTATCCAGACTTCGGGCTTAAGGCAGAAGTGTACCATCATACAGAATTACTGGCAGAGCTAGTGAAAGAAGGAAAAATAACGCCTGTACATGAAGTGAACGAGGTGATTACCTTCCACGACTCTTGCTACCTAGGCAGATATAACGAAGTGTATGATCCGCCGAGAGACATTTTAAAAGCCATCCCTGGTGTGACGCTGAGAGAAATGGAACGTCATCGTGAAACGGGTATGTGCTGCGGTGCAGGCGGGGGCTTAATGTGGATGGAAGAAGAGAAGGGTACCCGGATTAATACTGCCCGAACGGAGCAGGCGTTACAGGTGCAGCCGTCCATCATCAGCTCAGGTTGTCCTTATTGCTTAACGATGCTGGGAGATGGCACGAAGGCGAAAGAAGTAGAAGAGCAGGTAGGTACATTTGATGTCGCAGAGCTCCTTGAAAAATCAGTGTTTGGCGAGGCTGGAAAGCAGGTTTCGTAAGCAAAACAGGCCGATGAATAGAATGTTCATCGGCTTATACATGGCGCTGTACATCTGCTGTTTAGATAATATGTAAGCGGTAACAAAAGGGAGGGGACATACATGAGTAAGACAGTCATTGTATCTGGAGCAAGAACACCATTTGGAAAACTAGGCGGTGCTTTCAGCGGATTGACTGCCGCAGAACTAGGCGGAGTGGCAATCAAGGCTGCGCTGGAAAGAGTGCCGGGTTCACATCATGTGGATGAGGTCATCATGGGAAGTGTTTTGCAGGGAGGACAAGGTCAGCTTCCTTCAAGGCAAGCAGCAAGACATGCTGATCTTCCGTGGTCCGTTCCGACGCAAACCATCAATAAAGTCTGTGCATCAGGAATGCGCAGTGTGAGCACAGCAGATCAAATCATCCGAGCTGGAGATGCGGAGGTCATCGTAGCGGGCGGTATGGAATCCATGTCACACGCCCCTTATTTGCTAAAAAAAGCGCGATGGGGCTACAAAATGGGAGATGGTGCGGTACAAGATGCGATGATTTTAGATGGATTAACCTGTTCGTTTACAGGCGTTCATATGGGTGAGTATGGGAGCATGGCTGCGAAGGAGCTCGGTATCACGCGGGAAGAGCAAGACCTTTGGGCATTAAGAAGTCATGAACGAGCGATCGAAGCGCAGAAAAACGGCTTTTTTCAGCATGAAATCTCTCCCGTCACCGTCAAGACGAAAACGGGAGAGCGGCTGATGATAGAAGATGAATCCCCGCGTCGTGATACGTCATATGAACGGCTATCAAAGCTCATGCCTGTTTTTGATCAAACGGGTACCATTACCGCTGGAAATGCACCAGGTGTCAATGATGGAGCAAGTGCGCTTCTTTTAATGAAAGACACATATGCAAAGCAGCATGACGTCAAGCCATTGGCAATCGTGCTTGGTCATACGCAGGTAGCTGTAGAGGCAAAGGATTTTCCGAAAACACCAGCCTTTGCTATCGAGAAAATTTTACAGAAAACAGGCAAGCGCCTAGAGAATATCGATCTATTTGAAATCAATGAGGCCTTCTCAGCTGTGGCGCTGGCATGTGAAAAAATAACCGGGCTTGACCGGCGGAAAATGAATATCAACGGTGGTGCAGTTGCGCTTGGTCATCCCATTGGGGCAAGCGGAACACGTATCATATTGACCTTGATTCATGCATTAAAACAAAGAGGCGGCGGTATTGGCATTGCGGCGATTTGCAGTGGAGGCGGTCAAGGAGATGCCATCATGATAAAGGTAGATTAAAAGGGAGGCGTTCATCGTCATGAGTACAGAAGAAACCGTCATGGTCGTTGGAGCTGGTCAAATGGGATCAGGCATTGCCCAAGTTTTTGCTCAGTCTGGCTACACAGTCCTGCTGCATGATGCATCTGAAAAGCAGATTCATCGAGCCATTTCCTCCATGACCAAACAACTGACGAAACGAGCAGAAAAAGGAAAGCTAGCCCATCAGGCAGTCCGAGATATTACGCAGCGGCTTGCCGTATCTACAGATTTAAAGGACGTGCAGCAGGCTCATTTAGTGATTGAAGCTGTATCTGAACAAATGAGTGTGAAAAAACAAATCTTTGAAACACTCGATCAATTTGCAGAGGCGAAGACGATATTTGCAACAAACACATCCTCCTTGTCGATCACAGAATTAGCAGCTGTTACGGGGAGACCGGAGCAAGTGATTGGCATGCATTTTATGAATCCGGTGCCTGTCATGAAACTCGTTGAGGTCATTCGAGCGCTGCAAACGAGTGACGACACGTATCAACTCGTTTGTGAAACAGCAAAGAATTTAAACAAAACCCCAATTGAAGTGGAAGACTTCCCAGGGTTTGTATCAAACCGCATATTGATGCCAATGATCAATGAAGCCATTTACACCCTTTATGAAGGCGTGGCAGATGCAGAAAGTATTGACGGTGTCATGACGCTTGGAATGAATCACCCAATGGGGCCGCTTCGTCTCGCTGATTTCATCGGACTAGATACATGTTTATTTATTATGAATACCCTTCATGAGGGACTTGGGGATAGCAAATACCGACCTTGTCCTCTTTTGAAAAAATACGTGAATGCAGGCTGGCTGGGCAAAAAGACAAAGAGAGGTTTTTACACATACCACGACCACTCATAGGGGGAGTCAAAATGGATGTTTTGCTTACGGATCAACAGCGACTCTGGAGAGAACAGGCAGCAGAATTTGCAAGACAGTGTGTATTCCCTGAAGTGGAAGCCATGGAACAAGGTCAGTTCCCAAGAACACTTTTAGCAGAAATGGGACGACAAGGCTTTCTGGGGATTCCAATACCAGCTTCGTATCAAGGCTTAGGAGCAGATTTTACAACGTATATCATCGCCATTCATGAATTATCCAAAGTGAGTGCGACCATCGGTGTCATTGTGTCCGTTCATACATCTGTTGTGACGATGCCTATTTTGGCTTTTGGAACGAATGAGCAAAAAGAATCCTATGTTCCGCTGCTTGCATCCGGGCAGAAACTGGGAGCATTTTGCCTGACTGAACCGAAGGCAGGCTCAGATGCCTCCAATATTCAGTTAAGGGCGGAGCGGGCGGGCGACCATTATGTGTTAAATGGTACAAAAATGTTTATCACAAGCGGCGGGGAAGCAGAACTGTATCTTGTCTTTGCCGTGACAGATCCTGCTTCTGCGAAAAAAAATATATCGGCATTCATTGTCGAGAAAGATACACCAGGATTTACGATCGGAAAAGATGAGAAAAAGATGGGACTGCACGGGTCAAAAACTGTCACGCTTCATTTTGATGCTGTGCGAATTCAAAAACAGCAGCTGCTCGGTGCAGAAGGAGAGGGCTTTCACATAGCCATGTCTAGTTTAAATGCGGGGAGAATCGGTATCGCGGCTCAAAGCCTCGGTATAGCTGAAGCCGCATTAACTGAGGCAGTGACGTATTTAAAGCAGCACCCGGCAGGTCTAGAAACGACCATTCGGCTGGGTGATTTGGCAGCGAAGCTTGAAGCTGCCAAACTATTAGTCTATCAAGCGGCTTTTTATAAAGAGGCGAATCGTCCGGTGACAAAGGAAGCATCCATGGCAAAGCTATTTGCGTCAAAAACGGCGGTTGAGATCAGTACAGAAGCGATCCATTTACTCGGCATGGACGGTTATACGAATCGCTATCAAGCAGAACGTTACTTTCGTGATGCGAAAGTTTGTGAGATCTATGAAGGAACAAGTGAAATTCAAAAGCTGGTCATTTGTAAACAGCTAATATGAAACGAGGTGGCTCATGATGCAGTTTCAATTAAGTGATGAACATGAAATGATTCAAAAAATGGTGAGGGATTTTGCGAAAAATGAAGTAGAGCCAACAGCAGCAGAGCGGGACGAGACAGAAACGTATGATCCAGCTATTTTTCGCCAAATGGCGGAGCTCGGTTTAACGGGCATTCCTTGGCCGGAAGAGGTAGGCGGGATCGGTAGTGATTATTTAGCCTACGTCATCGCAGTGGAGGAGCTTTCAAGAGTGTGCGCCTCTACAGGCGTCACCCTCTCCGCCCACACCTCTCTCGCCTCGTGGCCTATCTATACTTTCGGAACAGATGAACAAAAAGAGACCTATTTAAAGCCGCTTGCAGAAGGACAGAAGGTAGGGGCATATGCACTCACTGAGAGCGGTTCGGGTTCAGATGCCGGCGGAATGAAGACAACGGCAGTAAAGGCAGGCAATGAATACGTCCTGAACGGTGCGAAAATCTTTATTACAAATGGAGGCATTGCAGATTATTATATTGTGTTTGCTGTGACAGACCAAGAAGCTACATCTCGAAATACGACCGCCTTTATTGTAGAAAAAGAGACACCGGGCTTCTCGGTTGGCAAAAAGGAAAGCAAACTGGGCATACGCTCATCGCCAACGACCGAAATTCGATTTGAAGATTGCCGGATTCATGAAAGAAACCGGCTCGGACAAGAAGGAGAAGGTTTTAAAATAGCGATGATGACCCTCGATGGCGGAAGAAACGGTATTGCTGCTCAGGCTGTTGGGATTGCACAAGGCGCTCTTGATGCGGCAGTCGATTATGCGAAGGAGCGAAAGCAATTCGGCAAACCAATCATTCAGCATCAAGGAATTGCTTTTAAGCTCGCAGATATGGCAACCGCAATTGAAGCATCTAGGCTGCTCACTTATCAGGCAGCATGGCTCGAAACGAAAGGGCTCCCGTATGGAAAGGAATCAGCTATGTCCAAGCTCTTTGCTGGAGATACAGCCATGAAGGTAACAACAGAAGCCGTCCAAATCTTCGGCGGCTACGGGTATACAAAGGATTACCCAGTCGAACGATACATGCGTGATGCGAAAATCACCCAAATTTATGAAGGCACACAGGAAATCCAGCGCCTAGTCATCTCGCGCAAACTGCTAGATATGTAGAAACAAAGCAAAGACCACCTGATGTGAGGTGGTCTGTTTTGGTTCATGAAGCATTAATCACTAGCATCATCCAAAGTTTTTTTATTTTAGGATTGTAAAAGGATAGTGTCGGCAACAGGAAACAGCTTTAACGTATGAGTGATTTGTAACTGGTGAAGTAGTGAGTATTGGTACATGTGAATTGGCAATATACCTACTAAAGAATTAGACCTCAAGAATGATATAGCTATAACCCACATACAAGGTAATAGTCAGGTTTTCCTGAATTTAAGATGATTTCCAGTATCGATCCATATTATATTAGCATTATGTTAAAATTAAGAAAATAAAAATATGGGAGGTTATTATGACCACAACTACTACCATTATAGCAATTGTGACTTTGGTGATATGGATCATGGTTTCCGCAGAACTTTCGAAGTCTTCAAAGAAAGATCACAATGAAAAAGAAAATAGCCGTAGAAAATTAATTGTTTTAATGCTTGCAGGCATCATATTGACCATAGCAGTAGTCATCTCATTACTTCAGAATCTCTAGCCTTAAAATAAACGATAAAAGTGTATCGTTATGAACGCATATTTCAATGCTTGAGAACTAGATAACAAGTTCATCTCATTCACTAATGTGTTTAGACTTTGCAGAAATGTCAGGGTTCAGCCTCATTTCTAACGTGATGGTTATGATTCTGCCTACATAAAGGAGCAATGCTTTTTTTGCCCGAATATCTGGATCTAAAGAAAATACAGAAATGACTATACAGACGATTCATGCAAAAAGCAGCCATTATTTTTATTCATACGTTCAAAGATTTGAATAATGGGTATCTATTTTGATATCAAATCGAAGTCGAGACAACTCAATATGAGTGTCTCGATTTCTTTTGGAATTGAGGAAATTGATTCAATTTAACTAGGTAATTTAATCCGTTTTCTTCTTTTTCGACTCCGATTTGTAGGGACTTATGTTGTGTTTTAGAGAATAGTATGTTTATCACATTTTCTAAATGTTACAATTTTTCAAAAGCTATGATAGGAACTGAAATGTATAAAGATACTGATATATTTCCAAAAATGAATCGCTCCCTAATACAGGATACGGTTCTTCTCTCCTTAGGGTCAATGTGTATAACTTACTTCCCATTCCATTCATCATTTCTCTTGAATTCAAAATAAAATCAACTCTTTTTCCACATCTATAACATGATCTTTCAGTGATTTTTTGAACTTGGTCTCTGTCTTTAACGAAGGTGAGCTCCGAGTGTTGAAGAATATCTCAGTAATAATCAAAGTACTATAGGAAACGAGCATCTCTTAAAAAAATTCATCATAAAAGTTTACTTGTCTCTAAAAAGAAGGCATTGAAGGTTTGAAACGAATTGATTTTTTGATAGTGTTTATCAGAAATTCTGACTAGATTTAAATGAATCAGAGCATTTTATGCTATTACATAAGTGCCCTGTAAAAATGGAAAATGAACGTAAATCCTGATAAAAACTGATTACAAATACCGTTAATTAAATAAATATTACAAATTTTCCAAAAAAATATTGAAATGTAATTTACTTCTTGCTAGACTAAAGAAGTAGTAAATAATCGAAGGAGGTCATATTATGACGAAAGCAACAGATTCTAAGTTTTATGCTTTATTATCGCTGTCACTTCTTGCGGTAACATTAGTAGCTTTAGTGATTGGTAATGGTTCTTTGATTGCAGCAAATCTGGGTGTTAGTACTGCAACTGCGGCAACAGTAGTGAATTTCTTAGATACTTGGTCCTCAGTAGCAACTGTCATTACAATCGTTGGTGTTTTCACTGGCGTAGGCACAATTAGTTCAGGTGTAGCTGCTGCTATCTTGGCTATTCTTAAAAAAGAAGGAAAAGCGAAAGCTGCTGCTTTTTAATCTAAAAAAAAATCATCTCAATCTTTATTGAGATGATTTTTTTTCAAAAGTGTATTGATATCAGATGAAACAACGTTCAATAGACAGGGACTTAAAAACTAATTTAACGTTTTATGCCCATCCGGCTTGTAATAAAACATTAATTAGGAGGAAATTTTATGATAAAAGCAAAAAATCTTGGCTCATTCTCACTATTGTTATTTGCAGATACAGTCGCATCTTTAGTCGTTGGAAATGGTTCAAAGATAGTAGCCAATCTAGGTGTTAGTACTGAGGCTGCTGCTGCTATTTTGTTTGTACTTAAAAAACAAGGAAAAGCCAAGGCTGCTGCTTTTTAAAATGACTTATGCATAAAACAAATAAACTATTTAAAATATATGATCAAAGTATAATGGGGTACCTTAATTATATTGGGATGATTCTTTTTTCTTTCATTGTGATGGTAGCGTTGATTTTCTATCGGGGTGAGATTCCCGGCACTTACCTAAACAGCTTTGTTTTTATTTCAATATACATTGTAGCTACAGCTAATATTAATCGTTGTGTATTACCGTATAGAAGACAGCAGCCAGGCGTGGTCTTTGTCTCTAAACAATTGTTGTTGAAACATTTATTCTTTACAATTAAAAAAGGATATTCAGTTCAATTACTTTTGGCTTGTTTCATTGCTTTAACCTTTTTGTTAGTAGAAAATCAATATTTCATTATGATACTAGCATTTATTGTCGTGATGCTTTCTTTTGCATCTCAATTATTGTCAGGTCTATTCAATATCATCAACAGAATACTCCTTTTGTTGCAATTTTGGTATATCATAACGTCCGTTTTTGAAGCAGTGATGATACTGCAAATAGTACAGTCTCTTCTTATTTACATTTACATAAGTAATTCTCATAGAATACCTTTGACAACTGGACTTTCCTTCCTAAAAAGTGCGAATAAGCAATATAGGTCTGGAAATATTCTGTATTTATTTTTGTCATATATCACTAGTAATAAAATATTGATCATTTTAATAGGTGCCTTAGTATCAATGCTTACTTATTTCGTCCAATCCTTTTTAACGAAAATAGAAAATTTGCCTGCGCTCATTTTAGTCTATATTAACTTTATTACGATCTTAGAAATCTTAATAGGGTCGAAAAAGGAAGAGATTGTGCTTGATAGGGCAAGAATCGAGACGTTGCAATCCTCTTTGATTGTTAGTCCGTACGAGAGATTTAAATCCAGTACGATATATTTACTATGTCTTGTACTGATTTTTGTCAGTGTGTGTGGAATAGTCGGAGTAATGATCAACACGTCCGATATCTCAATCATTCTTAAAAATACGTTATCGTTGCCTTTAATCATCTTTATTGGGGTCGTATATTTCAGAAAAACAGAGCTATTAATCAACGATTATGAACATAAGTTATTGAAGCTGTCCTTGCCTATTTTATTACTCATATGCATTACTATTTTCACGATTACTTCATGAAAAGAGGAGGAAAATGATACATAAAAGATTGAAGTATTTTCTGTGGTACTACTCTATTTACTGTATATTGCTGATAGGTACAGGGATTTATCTAGGGAATATAGTCAACAAAGATTTATTTGAAGCCGCACCACCAACTTCGGGCCAGGAATTTATGTCTGTAGTCCTGACACATAACTTAACGAACTTTGCGATGTATTTACTGGGTTTCTTGTTGTCGCCGTTATTTCAAATAATGGATTTTGGAGGTTCGTCCTTCGTCATTACGATGGGTTTTAGAACGCTAGGAGCACAAGAAGCTTTAGGTAAACTAATTCCTCATGGGCTATTAGAATTTCCAAATATGTTGTTTTATCAAGGAATCAGCCAGTATGTGCTTTTCACACTAATTTATACGAAATCAATTAAAGCTGCTTTAGGTGTCATGAAAAAAATGATTCCTTATTATCTACTATCGTTAGTCATCCTAATAATAGCTGCTTTTATTGAAGGGTATGATTCTTTATTATTTTCTATCATGATCAATCATAGATGGTTTTATTGAAGACTCTATACGACAGAGAAGGGGATTCAAGTGGGATTAGAATTTGTAGAATGTACGAAGAAGTTCAAAAACAATACCATACTAGATAAAGTGAATTTTTCAATTCCAACAGGTCTCTTTCATTTAGTGGGGAGAAATGGTGCAGGTAAAAGCACTCTCCTTAAAATGATAGCTGGTTTAGATAAGAGATACTCTGGAAATATT
This sequence comes from Bacillus sp. FSL W8-0645, assembly GCF_038007905.1. Lineage (NCBI taxonomy): Bacteria > Bacillati > Bacillota > Bacilli > Caryophanales > Bacillaceae > Bacillus > Bacillus sp. FSL W8-0645. The sequence goes on along the minus strand of NZ_JBBOYC010000001.1, from coordinate 3,481,119 downwards.
GAGGCAAACAAAGAATCGACTCTTTATTTAAATGTGGATCCTATTGGTATTCACCCATTTACAATTAGAGAAAACCTAGAGATTCTGTGGAATACGTTTAAAATTGTGCCGACTGAAGAACAAATGGGGAAAGTGAATGAATTTTTCGATGGTAACCTAGATGGTTCGTATAGCAGAGCATCTACGGGTATGAAAGCGAAGGTAGGATTATCTTTATTATTCGTAAAAGATTGGGAAACCATTCTAATTGATGAAACCATGTCATCTCTAGATTCAGAAAGTATAGAGATGCTATCTGAGAGGCTAGTGAATCTCTCTATTAAAAAAATTTCAACCATCATATATGTTTCCCATAGCATGGTAAATAAACGCTTAAACGATCATTCAAGCATTGTGAGTATAGGGGATGGGAGGCTATTATGGAACAACGTCCAAGAATAACATCATTGATATCATTGGTCATTTTTATTATGGCCAATTATTATTTCGTTACTTTTGCTATTGACTTGAATGGCTACATTTCGCAACTAGATGATTTAAGAGCTTTGTTAGAGGATATGTCCTATGAAACGATGCTGAATCTCATTGTTGTCATTACAACAATTCTAACCACCATCAGCCTATTAGTTCAGTATCTCATCGCAAAATTCCTATTAATCATCTTTGCTCCAGAGGTTAAGGGTCATTTGTTTTATGCTCTAATTCCTAAGATTATCATTATGTTTATTAATGTAATATGTATGGGGATCTTGCAAATACAAAGCTTATGGCTGTACCTCTTCACGGCACTCATAGGAGCAGTGTTGATCTTGTTCTTTTTTCAATACAAAAAAGCGAACTGGAAAGCTTCGATTCTCTTTGCGGCACCATTTATTATAGATGCTTTCATTTCCTTAGGAAAAGAAATAGTCGCTGTACTGTAATGAATAATAAATAGAGCATGAACTCTTGCGAAAAAGAAGTAACGGTATTCGCATAAAAGTGAATTCAAGGTTACTTGAGAAAAAAGGTGTTATACAATTTTTTCATTATAGGTACACGTCAACTGAACCCGTTGGTGTGTACCTTTTTATACGCTTTATAAAAAATGGACAATCACTTCGTTCGAATGATAGCCAAAATTTATTCATTCACCATTGCTGCTTCTGATTGTTCCCATTTTTTCGTTTGGAATGAATAAAACGGTTTACAAAATGCAGGCCGGACACAAAAGCTAGACCCATTTCACCTAAATGATGAACCATTAGTTGCTCCCCTTGAGAAAAAATCAAAAATTAACATGATTAAAGGTGGCATAAACTCCCCTAATTTGTTTATAATGAGAGGTATGGTTTGTCGTAAAAATAAGGGATAAACACTTATTATTTCACTGATAAATGGATACATACATGTAATAGAAAGGGAGTGTCTGACCTTGAGTTTGAAAGAATACTCACAGGAGCAGCTCAAGCACATGTCTTTAGTTGAACTTGCTTATGAAATTTTCAGAGACAGCAAAACACCGATTACGTTTTCCGAGTTAATAGATGAAATGGTCCGTTTACAAGGAATACAAAAATCTGATCTTGATGATCGCCTTGCTCAATTTTATACAGACTTAAATATAGATGGCCGCTTTATTTCGTTAGGTGATCAGAGATGGGGACTTCGCAGCTGGTATCCAGTTGATCAAATCGAAGAAGAAGTTCAGCCAGCTGTGAAAACAAAAGCGAAAAAGAAAAAAACAAAAGCAGCTGTCGTTGAAGAAGACTTCGGTGAAATTGAAGAGGAAGAGGAAATCGAAGAGCTTGAAGAAGAACTTGATCTTGTTGAAGACGACGATGATCTCGACCTAGACGATGATGAGGAAATCGAGGAAGATATAGAAGACTTCGACGAAGACGATGACGAAGATGATGATGGTTTAACAGAAATTGACGAAGACGATTTAGACGATAATAAGGAAGAGAAATAACCCTCACAAACCGGTCCTCAAAACAGGATAAAACCGTCTTGACTTTCGAGAGCGAACTATGTAGTATGTATTTTGGGCTCTCTAAAAAGAGTACGTAAAGATACGTTCATTTACGCTCCCTTTCATTTATTTGAAAGGGAGCTTTCTTATTTTTCAAGAGATTTAGGGATACACTCTAAAAAGGATGAAGCTGTGCATGTCTAGTCATGCAAGGGTAAAAAAGAGAGGAGCATACGAAATGACAAAGTATATTTTTGTAACAGGAGGAGTTGTTTCCTCACTTGGAAAAGGGATCACGGCTGCCTCGTTAGGCCGCCTTCTGAAAAATAGAGGGATGGATGTCACCATTCAAAAATTCGATCCATATATCAACGTAGACCCAGGGACGATGAGTCCATATCAGCACGGTGAGGTCTTCGTCACAGATGACGGTGCTGAAACAGACCTTGACTTAGGTCACTATGAGCGCTTCATTGATATTAACTTAAATAAGTACAGCAACGTTACAACTGGTAAAATCTACTCTACTGTTCTGAAGAAAGAGCGTCGCGGCGACTATCTAGGCGGAACTGTACAGGTTATTCCCCATATTACAAATGAAATCAAAGACCGCGTGTACCGTGCCGGAAAAGAAACAGGTGCAGATGTGGTCATTACAGAAATCGGAGGAACAGTAGGAGACATCGAATCCCTTCCTTTCCTTGAAGCGATTCGTCAAATGAAGAGTGACATTGGCCGTGAAAACGTGATGTACATTCATTGTACGCTTGTTCCTTACATCCGAGCAGCAGGTGAACTGAAAACAAAACCAACACAGCATAGTGTAAAAGAACTTCGCAGCCTTGGTATTCAGCCAAACGTTATTGTGGTTAGAACTGAAATGCCAATGACCCAAGACATGAAGGACAAAATTGCGTTATTCTGTGATATTGATACAAAAGCTGTTATCGAATGTCAGGATGCAGACACGCTGTACTCTATTCCGCTTGATTTACAAAAACAAGGACTAGACAAGCTTGTATGTGAACATATGAAACTTGACTGTCAAGATGCAGACATGACGGAGTGGACAGCGCTAGTCGATAAAGTGCAAAACCTCTCAAAACAAGTCACAATTGGTCTAGTAGGAAAATATGTTGAACTGCAAGATGCCTACATTTCTGTCGTTGAATCACTTCGCCATGCTGGTTATGCATTTGATTCAGACGTTCAAATCAAATGGATCAATGCAGAAGAAGTGACAGAAGAAAATATGGCTGATTTCGCGCAAGATGTCGACGGCATCATCGTTCCTGGAGGCTTCGGAGACCGCGGAGTGGAAGGGAAAATCATTGCTACACAATATGCCCGTGAAAACAAAGTGCCTTTCTTTGGAATTTGCTTAGGAATGCAAGTTGCGTCAATCGAATATGCACGAAACGTACTAGGCCTTGAGGGAGCTCATTCAGCGGAAATTGATCCTGAAACAGCATTCCCAATCATTGACCTTCTTCCAGAACAGAAGGATGTAGATGATCTAGGTGGAACACTTCGTCTTGGTCTGTATCCATGTAAATTAGATGAAGACTCCAAAGCATTTGCTGCATACAATGATGAAGTGGTCTACGAACGCCACCGCCATCGCTATGAGTTTAATAATGAATTCAGACAGCAAATGGAATCTGCAGGATTTGTCTTCTCTGGTACAAGCCCAGACGGACGTCTTGTTGAAATTATCGAGCTGAAGGATCATCCTTGGTTCCTTGCTTCTCAGTTCCATCCAGAATTCGTCTCAAGACCGACAAGACCTCAGCCATTATTTAGAGATTTCGTTGGTGCTTCACTGCAAGCATCTGAATCAAAATAAAACAAAAAAGACTGCCGAGAATATCATCTTCTCGGCAGTTTTTTATTCATATTCTTCAACGATTTCTTTCACAGTAAACGATAGAGCGTGGTAGACGTATAAGCATGTCATTAAAGCAGGATAACCGAACCTTGTTCCGTCATCAGCAGGCACAAGCGGTTTCTTGAGCTGAAAATCAATATGGACATCACAATGCTCTTCAATCATGGACGACTCCTTTTGTGCCGGCCCGACACCGACAACCGGCGTCCCTTGCGCGTGAAGCTCTTTTACAAGAGATTGAATCTCTTCGTCTTCTGGGTCTGAATAAAATAGCAGCACTCTATCGCTTGGATGAAGCAAGCTGCGCTCCGTTTGATCAAGCGGCAGCACTTTCGCACCTGGAAATGGCTCCTTGCTTTCAGTTGCCTCTAGGGCTACAGCAGCCAGTTCATTCTTCCCGTGAAAATAAACAGCATGTCCACTGACAACGGCTTGTGTAAGAAGGCGTGCACCATCCTCGATCGCTTCAGCCTGCTTTTCTCCAATACGTGAAAAAATACCTGATAACTGGGTCGTGAAAATTTTTAACAAGACTGATTTCCTCCTTCGGTCAGATCATTTTATAATAGAATATAAAGAGAATATTAGGAAAAATGCTCAGAAAATGTCGTAAAGTAAACTATTATAAATAAAGGAAATGTGAAAATCAAACAGAATTATTTAACAACAGCTCTTTTTATGGCGAAAAATGAAAGCAATGGGGTGTAACAGATGAATGAGAAAATTTTAATTGTCGATGATCAATATGGTATTAGAATATTATTGAATGAAGTGTTTCATAAAGAAGGTTATCAAACCTTCCAAGCAGCCAATGGACTTCAGGCGTTAGATATTGTGAAAAATCATAGACCAAACCTTGTGCTGCTTGATATGAAGATTCCCGGAATGGATGGAATTGAAATTTTAAAACGCATGAAATTAATTGATGAAGACATCCGCGTCATCATTATGACAGCCTATGGCGAATTAGACATGATCCAAGAATCCAAAGAACTCGGTGCTTTGACGCACTTTGCAAAACCTTTTGATATTGATGAGATCAGAGATGCTGTCAAAGAATACTTGCCGCTCGAAACAAATGGGTAGTTGGAAATGATTGAATCGAGTCATTCTGTTGCCGATTTGTCGAATAATTGGTATCCTAGATAAGAAGAAGAAAGCGATCTGACTTTGAAAGTTTACATATGGCGAGAAATTCTGGTCATGCTAGGGTGGAGAGCTTTTTTTAGTAAGCAAATTAGCTACATAGGGAGGATTTTTCATCATGCCTTTAGTTTCAATGACAGAAATGTTGAAAGACGCAAAGGAAAAAGGTTACGCTGTTGGACAGTTTAACTTAAATAATTTAGAATTCACGCAAGCGATTTTACAAGCTGCTGAAGAAGAGAAATCTCCAGTTATCTTAGGAGTATCTGAAGGAGCAGGACGCTACATGGGCGGCTTCAAAACAGTTGTCGCAATGGTTAAAGCGTTAATCGAAGAATATAATGTAACAGTTCCTGTTGCAATTCATTTAGATCACGGTTCAAGCTTTGAATCTTGTGCAAAAGCGATCCATGCAGGATTTACTTCTGTCATGATCGACGCTTCTCACCATCCATTCGATGAGAACGTAGCAACAACTGCGAAAGTAGTTGAGCTTGCACATTTCCACGGTGTATCTGTAGAAGCTGAGCTTGGAACTGTTGGCGGACAAGAAGACGACGTCATCGCTGAGGGCGTTATTTATGCTGATCCAAAAGAGTGCCAAGAGCTTGTAGAACGCACTGGTATTGACTGCCTTGCACCTGCATTAGGTTCAGTACATGGTCCATACAAAGGTGAACCAAACCTTGGCTTCACTGAAATGGAAGAAATTGGTAAAATGACAGGTCTTCCACTTGTTCTTCATGGCGGAACAGGTATCCCAACAGCTGACATCAAGCGCTCAATTTCACTTGGTACAGCAAAAATCAATGTAAACACTGAAAACCAAATTGCTTCTGCGAAAGCAGTACGCGAAACACTTGCTGCAAAAACAGAAGAGTATGATCCACGTAAATATCTTGGACCAGCTCGTGACGCAATTAAAGCGACTGTTATCGGCAAAATGCGTGAATTTGGTTCTTCTAACCAAGCATAATTTGATGAGAACCGAAAGCCGCCTGAGTCACAGGCGGTTTTCTCCATATCTTGAGAAAGCGCAATCAAAATTTACATTTCAGACAATTTATTGATAGGAGAGTGGCACGGTTATGTTATTTTTCGTAGATACAGCGAATATCGCAGACATCAAAGAGGCGCACGAGCTTGGCATTTTAGCAGGCGTCACAACAAACCCTAGTTTAGTAGCGAAAGAAAAGGACGTATCATTCCACGACCGTCTTCGCGAAATCACTGACGTGGTATCAGGTTCTGTCAGTGCGGAAGTCATTTCCCTCAAAGCAGAAGAAATGATTGAAGAAGGAAAAGAGCTTGCTGCCATTGCACCAAATATCACGGTTAAAATCCCAATGACAACAGATGGTCTTAAAGCTGTCAAAGCGTTAACAGACCTTGGAATTAAAACAAACGTCACTTTGATTTTTAGTGCAAACCAGGCACTTCTTGCAGCTAGAGCTGGTGCGACGTATGTCTCTCCATTCCTCGGCCGCTTAGATGACATTGGCCAAAATGGTCTCGATCTCATCAGTGAAGTGAAAACCATTTTTGATGTTCATGGCTTAGATACACAAATCATTGCTGCATCCATTCGTCATCCGCAGCACGTGACAGAAGCTGCACTTAGAGGTGCTCATATCGGCACAATGCCGCTGAAAGTCATCAAGCAGCTGACGAAACACCCATTAACGGATGCGGGCATTGAGCAATTTTTAGCTGACTGGAATAAATAAGTGATTGTGGCAGGCGGGATTGTCTCCTGCTTGCCGCAGTTTTCCTTAAAAACGCTAAGAAATGTTTTGTGCAAAGAAGAGAACATCACAGCCTCGCAAAGCTTCGATTATTTTTCTTCCGACAAATTTCGTTTAACCTGTATTCTTTCTCTTGATATTGGCTAAATTTTGGACAAGACCTTTTAAAGCGCGACATCCACAAACAGTATAACTCCAACAGTGATCTTCTTTAAGAAGGGAGACAAATATGGAAAAGTTAAACATTGCCGGCGGTGACCCCTTGCGCGGGACCGTACACATTAGTGGTGCGAAAAATAGTGCAGTGGCACTGATTCCTGCCACGATTCTCGCTGATTCTCCAGTAACGATTGAGGGCCTTCCGCATATTTCAGATATTGACACATTACGAGATCTGTTAGAAGAGATTGGCGGAAAGGTCACATTTGAAAAAGGTGAAATGGTCGTCAATCCTGCTTCCATGATCAGTATGCCGCTTCCTAATGGGAAAGTGAAGAAACTGCGTGCGTCTTATTATTTAATGGGCGCTATGCTGGGAAGATTCAAGCAGGCTGTCATTGGGCTGCCAGGAGGGTGCCACTTAGGACCTAGGCCGATCGATCAGCATATTAAAGGCTTTGAAGCACTCGGAGCCGAGGTGACAAACGAGCAGGGTGCCATTTATTTGCGCGCTGAAAAATTAGTCGGAGCCCGTATTTACCTTGATGTGGTCAGTGTAGGTGCGACCATCAATATCATGCTGGCAGCCGTACTGGCTGAAGGGAAAACGGTGATTGAAAATGCCGCAAAAGAACCCGAAATTATTGATGTAGCTACACTGCTTGCAAGCATGGGAGCCAAAATCAAAGGTGCGGGTACTGATGTGATTCGAATCGAAGGTGTAGAATTTCTTCATGGCTGTAAGCATTCCATCATCCCTGACCGTATAGAAGCAGGCACATTTTTAATTGCTGGTGCTGCGATGGGAGATGAAGTTGTACTTGATAATGTGATCCCAACTCATTTAGAATCAATTACGGCGAAACTTAGAGAGATGGGGTTCACCATTGAAACAAGCAACGATCAGATGCTGATCGTTGGCAGAAACGAAGGACTCAAGCCTGTCGATATTAAAACCCTTGTGTATCCGGGCTTTCCGACGGACCTTCAGCAGCCGATGACGGCGCTGTTAACAAAGGCGAAAGGCACGAGTGTGGTCACAGATACGATCTACTCAGCCCGCTTTAAGCACATTGACGAATTACGCCGAATGGGGGCAAACATGAAGGTCGAAGGAAGATCTGCCATTATCACTGGACAAACGCAGCTTCAAGGAGCAAAGGTGAAAGCAAGTGACCTGCGTGCAGGTGCTTGTCTCGTCGTTGCAGGGCTAATGGCAGACGGTGTGACCGAAATCACAGGGCTTGAACATATAGACAGAGGATATAGTTTGCTTGAGAAGAAGCTTGAAGGCTTGGGTGCAACCATCTGGCGTGAAAAGCTGAGTGACCAAGAAATAGAAGAACTTCAAAATTCATAAGGCTTTGACTGTGAGAGGAGATTTGGACAAAAATGGAAAGAAGTTTATCGATGGAACTAGTACGGGTGACAGAAGCAGCCGCATTAAAATCTGCTCGTTGGATGGGAAGAGGATTAAAAGACGAAGCGGATGATGCTGCAACAAGTGCAATGCGTGATGTATTTGATACCATTCCGATGAAAGGAACAGTGGTCATTGGCGAGGGGGAAATGGACGAAGCACCAATGCTTTATATTGGGGAAAAGCTTGGGAACGGATACGGACCTCGCGTGGATGTAGCTGTTGATCCATTAGAAGGAACAAATATTGTGGCAAGTGGCGGCTGGAATGCCTTAGCTGTTATTGCAGTTGCAGATCATGGCAACTTGCTGAATGCACCTGATATGTACATGGATAAGATCGCAGTAGGTCCAGAAGCGGTAGGTTGCATCGACATTGAAGCGCCTGTCATTGACAATCTTCGCGCTGTAGCAAAAGCAAAAAACAAAGATATTGAAGATGTGGTTGCAACGATTTTAAACAGAGATCGACATGAGAAAATCATTGCTGAACTGAGAGAAGCAGGAGCAAGAATCAAACTGATCGATGATGGTGACGTTGCAGGAGCCATTAATACAGCATTTGATCATACAGGTGTTGATATTCTATTTGGTTCAGGCGGAGCGCCAGAAGGTGTCCTTTCTGCTGTTGCGTTAAAGGCACTTGGTGGTGAAATCCACGGAAAGCTTCTTCCTCAAAGTGAAGAAGAACTGAGACGCTGTGTGAAAATGGGGCTGGATGTTGGCAAAGTCCTAAGAATGGAAGACCTCGTGAAAGGCGACGACGCCATTTTTGCAGCGACTGGTGTAACAGACGGTGAGCTATTAAAAGGTGTTCAATTCAAAGGCTCTGTTGGAACAACACATAGTGTTGTTATGCGTGCGAAATCAGGTACAGTTCGTTTCGTAGACGGCAGACATAGCTTAAAGAAAAAACCGAATCTTGTCATTCGTCCGTAATCTGAAAGCGGGTATTCATTACCCGCTTTTCATATAGGTGTCAAATGTATATCATTTTCTTTTTAAAGTTGAATATTCTCTGCAAATGAGGTAAAACTAAAGAGTGCTGCGAAATTTTCTGCGAATTTACTTCTTTTAAGCTTCAACAAGTTTAAATACTGCCGCATCATGACGATATACTCATTATCCTTCTCTATGTTGACAAAGCTCGAGTTCACATTGTTCCTATCTTTACGATAAAACGAGTGGGAGCGTTACCATGAGAGCGAGGTCATTCCAACAAAAACGGAATTAAAAGCTAATCAAATACAATGGTCATGCATTTGTAATGAAATACATTGACTAGAAAAGTGTGGTGTCCATATTGAAAGATGTTTCGATTTCATCTTTGGAAAATATGAAATTAAAAGAGCTGTATGAGTTAGCAAAAAAGTACAAAATCTCTTATTACAGCAAACTAACAAAAAAAGAATTAATTTTTGCCATCTTAAAGGCGAACGCTGAGCAAGAGGATCTCTTATTTATGGAAGGGGTTCTTGAAATTATTCAGTCTGAGGGTTTTGGTTTCTTAAGACCAATTAACTACTCCCCAAGTTCTGAAGACATTTATATTTCAGCTTCACAAATCAGACGCTTTGATTTGCGAAACGGAGATAAGGTGTCTGGAAAGGTACGACCTCCAAAAGAGAATGAACGCTACTATGGCCTCCTTCATGTCGAAGCGGTAAATGGGGACGACCCAGAATCAGCTAAGGAACGTGTTCACTTTCCTGCACTCACGCCGCTATTCCCTGATCGTCAAATGATTCTTGAAACACAGCCTAATCACCTGTCTACTAGAATTATGGATATGATGGCGCCAGTTGGGTTTGGGCAGCGTGGTTTAATTGTTGCACCGCCTAAGGCTGGGAAAACCATTTTGCTCAAAGAAATTGCCAACAGCGTTTCTGAAAATCACCCAGAGTCAGAGCTGATTGTCCTTTTGATAGACGAACGCCCGGAGGAAGTAACAGATATCGAACGTTCTGTTGCAGGGGATGTTGTTAGTTCAACCTTTGACGAAGTACCGGAAAACCACATTAAAGTAGCAGAGCTTGTATTAGAGCGTGCGATGCGTCTTGTTGAACATAAGAAAGATGTCATCATCTTAATGGACAGCATCACAAGGCTTGCTCGTGCATACAACCTTGTCATCCCGCCAAGCGGCCGAACGCTTTCCGGCGGTATTGATCCAGCGGCTTTCCACCGTCCAAAACGCTTCTTTGGTGCTGCGCGTAACATTGAAGAAGGCGGAAGCTTGACGATTTTAGCCACTGCGCTTGTTGATACGGGATCACGTATGGATGATGTGATTTATGAGGAATTTAAGGGGACGGGGAACATGGAGCTTCATTTGGACCGCTCTCTTGCAGAAAGAAGAATTTTCCCAGCGATCGACATTCGTCGTTCTGGTACGAGAAAAGAAGAACTGCTTGTACCAAAAGAGCATCTTGATCGTTTATGGGCGATGAGAAAATCGATGTCAGATACACCTGACTTTGCTGAGAAATTCATGCGCAAAATGAGAAAAACAAAGACAAACCAAGAGTTTTTTGATATTTTAACGCAAGAATGGAAACAAGCGAACATGTCTGCATCAAGAAGATAGTTTGTTGAAAAAATACATTTGCAATCATAGACTCACACTGTTATAATTTCATCATGTGCGTTTCAGAATTTATTCTGAGATATTAACTCTGTTTCCGAATTGGATTCAGGGCGGAAGGAGATGACAGTAGATGAAAACAGGAATTCATCCTAACTACAAAAAAGCTACAGTCAAATGCGCTTGTGGAAATGAGTTTGAAACTGGATCAGTAAAAGAAGAGGTACGCATCGAGATTTGCTCTGAATGCCATCCTTTCTATACAGGCCGTCAAAAATTCGCTTCTGCTGATGGACGTGTTGACCGCTTTAACAAAAAATACGGTCTTAAGTAATAATAGATACAATAAACAGGCAGGAATCCGTTCTTGCCTGTTTTTTTACGTGGATTGATGGAACTTTAAAACGGGGGAGAAGACCTTATGTATGTGATGAAACAAAGCGGTTGGCTTGAAGTCATCTGCGGAAGTATGTTTTCTGGAAAGTCGGAAGAATTGATTCGGAGAGCCAAAAGGGCCACCTTTGCCAAACAAGAAGTAAAAATATTCAAACCAGCGATTGATAACCGGTATAGTACAAGCTCAGTTGTTTCACATAACGGTTCATCGGTCGATGGGATTGCAGTAGCCTCACCAAAAGACATAATAACGCACATATCAGAAAGAACCGATGTCATTGGCATAGATGAGGTGCAATTTTTTGATGAGACAATCATTGACATTGTCACTCAATTGGCTGATAAAGGTTACCGAGTCATTGTTGCAGGCCTTGATCAAGACTTCAGAGGAGAGCCATTTGGTGTTGTTCCGCATTTAATGGCATGTGCAGAGCTTGTAACAAAACTTCAAGCAGTTTGTTCGGTATGCGGCTCCCCAGCGAGTAGAACACAACGCTTGATCGACGGTAAACCCGCATCCTATGATGATCCCATTATTTTAGTAGGTGCGCAGGAATCATACGAAGCACGATGCAGACATCACCATGAAGTATCAAGACTTGACGTTGGTACAACACTTGACAATTAAAAAAATAGCAAATGCCGCTGTGTTTCGTTTTTCGAGATTTTGGCTGAACACCCATCATTTGTACTTAAATAAATTAAATAACGCTACGAAAAAATTATCTAATTTTCAACGCTTGCGTTTTAGTATAAGCAGGCATAAAATGACTAACTGTAGTGTAAAGCATTTTAACGAAAAGTTCGATTTCTTGTCATAATTTTTTTGATTAAGGATTATTCTCCTTAATCGTTCTTTAAATTAATAGTTCACTTTATTTATATTTTAGAAAGAGGGTAGTTCTTGATGAACAACGTGAAGAAAACAAAAGAAGGGTACCTCGAAACCACTTTGACAGGTAAAGATGTATTATCGATTCCAACGTTGAACAAAGGCGTTGCTTTCTCTGAAGAAGAAAGACAAGAGCTTGGACTAGAAGGCTTACTTCCTCCAACTGTTCTCACTTTAGAACAACAAGCGGAGAGAGCGTACAAGCAATTTCTAGCACAGCCAGATCGTCTTCGTCAAAACGTATACTTAAGTGATTTGCAAAACCGTAACGAAGTATTGTTCTATAAGCTTATATCAGACAAGCTTCGTGAAATGCTTCCTGTTGTGTACACACCAACTGTTGGAGAAGCGATTCAAGAATACAGCCATGAATACAGAAGACCTCATGGTGTCTATCTTTCAATCAACAACATTGACGGCATTGAGAAAGCATTTGAAAACTTACATGCCACAGCAGGAGATATCGACCTTATCGTAGCAACTGACTCTGAGAGCATTCTTGGAATTGGTGACTGGGGTGTCGGTGGTATCAACATCGCAATTGGTAAATTAGCTGTTTACACGGCTGCTGCAGGTATTGATCCAAGCCGCGTGATTCCAGTCGTATTAGATGTTGGAACAAACAATGAAAAATTATTGAATGATCCATTATACATCGGAAACCATCACAAACGTGTACAAGGTGAAAAATACGATGAATTCATTGATGCATATGTAAAAGCAGCGCTTAAATTCTTCCCGAAAGCATTACTTCACTGGGAAGACCTTGGAAACAAAAACGCGCGTAACATCATGAAAAAATACAATGATAACATCCTAACGTTCAATGATGATATTCAAGGTACTGGTGCCATTACTTTAGCGGGTGTACTTGCAGCTGTCAAGAAAACTGGTACACAATTGAAAGATCACCGTATTGTGATTTTCGGAGCAGGATCAGCTGGTATCGGAATCGCAGATCAAGTGCGTGACACAATGGTACTTGAAGGTCTGACTGAAGAAGAAGCAAACAATGCATTCTGGACATTAGACTACAGAGGGTTGTTAACAGATCAATTTGAAGATGAAGTGCTTGATTTCCAAAAACCATACCTTCGTTCTTCTGATGAAGTAGAAGGCTGGGCTCGTGATGAAAAAGGGCAAATCTCATTTGCTGAAACTGTTCGCAGGGTGAAGCCAACGATTCTAATTGGTACATCAGGTCAAGGCGGCGCATTCACTGAAGAAATCATTAAAGAAATGGCAGCTCATACAGAGCGTCCAGTGATCATGCCAATGTCTAACCCAACACCACTTGCTGAGGCAGTGCCAGAGGATCTGTTTAAATGGACAGACGGCCGTGTACTGATTGCAACAGGAAGCCCGTTCGAAAACGTTGAGTATAACGGAATTGAACATGAAATTGGACAATCAAACAATGCGTTCGTTTTCCCTGGACTTGGTCTTGGCTCAATCGTAACGGAATCTAAAATCATCACAAAAGGCATGTTCGTTGCTTCTGCGGATGCGATTGCTGAAATGGTTGATCATGATAAACCAGGTGCTGGTCTTCTTCCAAGCATTGATAAATTGCAAGAAGTTTCGATCAAAGTGGCCATTGAAGTGGCAAAAGCAGCAATTAAAGATGGTGTCGCAAGAAGAACGCCTGACGACATCGAACAAGCTGTGAAAGATGCAATGTGGATTCCTGAATATAAAAAAATTGTAAGAGCATAATAAATTGTGTAACGCGGCATTGTTTAGGGTAATTTAAACAATGCCGCAATAAATAGAAACTTGTAAGGATTTAAGGAGGAAGAGTAAGGTGGACTTTTTAAATATTTTGATCCTCCTAGCACCGATTTTTTTCGTTATCGCGCTGGGTTGGTTCGCAGGACACTTCGGTAGCTATGACGCTAAATCTGCGAAAGGTGTAAGTACACTTGTGACAAAGTATGCTTTGCCAGCGCACTTTATCGCCAGCATTCTGTCAACACCAAAAGATAAATTCTATAGTCAAATTCCATTTTTCGTTGCATTGATTTTAGGAATCGTTGGTTTTTATATCATTATCCTTCTTGTTACGAAATTTGCTTTTAAATACGATTTAACAAATTCATCTATTTTCTCGTTAAACTCAGCTCAACCGACCTTTGCATTTATGGGTATTCCAGTCCTAGGCAGTTTATTTGGGGCTCAAGAAGTTGCAATTCCGATTGCAATTACCGGAATAGTTGTAAATGCAATGCTTGATCCAATTGCGATTATTGTGTCAACTGTCGGTGAAAAAACAAAAGGAAAAGCCAAAGACGGCGAAAGTTTCCTTAAAATGACGACGAAAGCCATTTTGCACGGTTTATCAGAGCCGCTTGCACTTGCACCGCTAGCAAGTATCATTCTTGTTCTTTTAGGTTTTAAACTTCCTGCAATTGGACATGAAATGTTAGAGGAAATTGGAAGTGTTACATCAGGGGTTGCGCTATTTGCAGTCGGTGTCACTGTTGGTATCCGTAAAATTAAATTAAGCCTACCAGCATTCAGTATCGCATTGCTAAAAGTAGCTGTACAACCATTGCTTATGTATTTCATCGCCATTTTCATGGGTCTTTCGGCTGATGAAATTACAAAATCTGTATTACTTGTTGCCTTCCCAGGTTCAGCTGTTGCAGCCATGATCGCAACCCGATTTGAAAAACAAGAAGCAGAAACTGCATCCGCATTTGTGATCAGTGCAATCATGTCATTAATTTCATTACCGATCATTATTGCACTTACCTCATAAATAAAGTAGAAAGGCTGCCTAACGAGGCAGCCTTTTTAGCGAAATGAATGAAACATAGGGAAGAGCGCACGCTTTTTTTTGATGTCAGTGTGCGTGATTTCCTTTTTTTCTTCTATTTGAGAGGGTTGTTTCAAGCTCCCAGCAAGACGCTCAAGTTTAGTGGTGAGATCTTCAATTTCTCTACGGTGCTGGAGCAGTTGATATGATACACCTTCATCTGCTTTTTTAGCCAGTTTCCGTTCGAGTTCTTGCAGTCGTTTTTCTACATCAGTGCTGTGTAATTGCTGCTGAATGAGCTGATTCACTTGCTTTTCTAATGCTTCAATCCGCTTTGTGGAGGCATCAGTTTCTGCAGCAGGCGATAACTGTTGAACGGTTTCCGCGTGGATTGGCAATCGAATGTCTTGAAGGATCACACCCTCACTCATTTGGTGTTTGACTTCTTTGAGAAGCTGTACAATATCTTCATGAAATTCATAATGTCCAAGTTCATTCCGGGCGACAGGGATGTTGAGCTGTTTGACCCAACGCTGAATCGTTTTTGAAGAAACGCCAATTTTTTTTGCAACCTCATTTGTATTCAAACCAAATGCCCTCCCTTTTTTTCAATTATAAGTACCATTCTCTTCAAGAAGGAACTGTTCCTTCACGTTAGACAAAACAAGTAACCAATCGCCAAAGATCGTGTTTTCTAGCGAAAAATTGCAGAAAATCAATTGTTTTGGAAATTTTTTTGACTGTCATACCCCGCTATACTATAATTAGACTGTTACGCACAAAACAGAGGTGAAGACCATGTTAGACCGTTTAAAATCAATTGAAGAACGCTATGAAAAGCTAAATGAATATTTAAGTGACCCTGAAGTGGTGAACGACCCTAAGAAGCTTCGTGAATATTCAAAGGAACAATCTGATATTCAAGAAACTGTTGAGGTATATAGACAATATCGTGCGGCATACGACCAGTTGAGCGAAGCGAAAGCAATGCTGGAAGAAAAGCTGGATGCCGAGATGCGCGACATGGTCAAAGAAGAAATTTCAGAGCTCACAGAGGAAACGGAACGCTTAGAAGACGAGCTGAAAATCTTGCTGATCCCGAAAGATCCGAATGACAACAAAAACGTTATTGTTGAGGTTCGTGGTGCAGCAGGAGGAGAAGAGGCCGCGCTTTTTGCTGGAAACCTTTACCGTATGTACAGTCGTTATGCTGAAATGCAGGGCTGGAAAACAGAAGTAATGGAAGCGAATGTGACTGGAACTGGCGGTTATAAAGAGATTATCTTTATGATCAGCGGGAAAGGCGCATATTCCAAACTAAAGTTTGAAAACGGTGCACACCGCGTGCAGCGTGTTCCGGAAACGGAATCAGGCGGACGGATTCATACATCAACAGCGACAGTTGCTGTCTTGCCCGAGGCTGAAGAAGTTGAAATTGATATCCACGAAAAAGACATCCGTGTAGATACTTTCACATCAAGTGGACCTGGCGGACAAAGTGTTAACACAACCATGTCTGCTGTTCGATTAACTCACCTACCAACAGGCGTGGTTGTATCCTGTCAGGATGAGAAATCACAAATCAAAAACAAAGAAAAAGCCATGAAAGTGTTACGTGCAAGAATTTATGATAAATTCCAGCGTGAAGCACAGGCTGAATATGATCAAACGCGTAAATCTGCTGTTGGAACAGGGGATCGTTCAGAGCGTATCCGTACGTACAACTTCCCACAAAACCGTGTAACAGACCACCGCATCGGATTAACGATTCAAAAGCTTGATCAAATTTTAGAAGGAAAACTTGACGAGATCATAGATGCATTAATTATGGAAGACCAAGCAAGAAAGCTTCAAAATGCAAAATAATCAGCGAACCAATTTTGAAGCCCTTAAATGGGCTTCTTCTTTGTTAACGGAAGCCGGTAGAGACCAAAACGCAGCAGAGCTCCTTTTGATGCATGTACTGGGCATAAGCAGAAGTGAACTTCTTGCACGTTTTCATGATCAGCTGCCAGAGGAGCAAGATCGGTTGTTCAGCGAGTTTGTCACGCAGCACAAGAAAGGCGTGCCTGTTCAGCATCTAACAGGTATTGAATTCTTTTACGGCCGTCCATTCGAGGTGAACAAACATGTTCTCATTCCTCGCCCTGAAACGGAAGAGGTCGTTTTGGCGGCGCTGAATTTGATGAGTGACATCTTCCCGCACGATCAGCCGCTCAAAGCAGTAGACGTTGGCACCGGAAGTGGGGCAATTGCGATTACGCTCGCTCTTGAAAAAGAAACACTATCTGTCACAGCAACGGATATTTCACATGAAGCACTTGCGGTAGCAAAGCGGAATCAACAAGCGCTAGGTGCAGACGTCCATTTTTTACAAGGGGACTTACTCGAACCTATCAAAGATCAGGGCATCAAAGTGGATCTGTTTATTTCCAATCCACCTTATATTGCGGCAGAAGAAATGGACAGCTTGTCAGAGGTGGTTACGAAGCATGAACCAGTAAATGCGCTGACAGATGGACGTGATGGTCTGTGGTTTTATAAGCATCTCATTCGTGATCTTCACCATGTACTTCATAAACAGGCGGTCGTTGTCTTTGAAATTGGACATACGCAAGGGCAAGATGTAAAAGCACTTCTCTTGCAGTCATTTCCCGCGGCAGATGTCCGCATCGTCAAGGATATTAATGGGAAAGACCGAGCTGTTTGCGCACACATTCAAAACGGAAAGTCCGGCTGAATAAAGTCGGACTATTTTATTATGTAAAGATGAAACTTATGGTAAAAGAGAAACGTATATATAGAAGAATGAACATTCTGATCATGATTTTTTTACATAAATTTGTTTTGAAGGAGCGAATGGTGTGAACAGAAGGTATGCGATGGTGTTGGTCATCGTCAGTGTACTATTGATTGTGAGTGCTTGTGGCAAACCGAGCTTTAAAAAAGAAGCAGCAGCATTTGGAGAAAGCTATAAAAAAGCACAATACACAGTGAATCGAACAGATGACCTAACTGACATGAAGGAGAAGCTGAAGTCTTATTTAACCGAGCATGAATATCAAGAATATACACAAGACAGCATGTTCCCAAGCGTGTTAGAAGCAGCAAAGGATCAAGATTGTCAAATTAAGCTGAAGAAAATTACGTTTACGCCTTCAGATGAAAGCGATGACAGAATTGAATTTAACTATGAAATGATGATTCAATTTATTAATCAAAACGGAAAAGTCAAAAAAGAAATCAAGAAAAAAGGAGCAATGACTGTCATCAAAACAGATGCAGGGTTAAAAATCAGCCGAGATTGGGATGGAAGACTGTACCCTTCCGATTACCAATCCTCACTCCAAAGCCGTTCTTAATGGAACGGTTTTTTTCATTTGACTCATAATCTATTAAAAAAATCATTTTTCCTGTTTATGAGATGGGTTTCCTGGACACAATGTTTGTAGCGAAGAGAAAAAGTGGGGGGGAACACATCATGTTTAAAAGTAAAATGATGATTTGTCTTTATATGTTTCTATTATTATGCGGTGCTTTTGCAAACCTTGGCAGAGAGGAGACAGCGGCTGCTTCTGCAAATCAGCCTGTTGTGATACCAGACGAAGCCATTCGATTACGCATTTTAGCAAATAGTGATCGTTCAGCAGATCAGGATGTGAAAAGAAGCATTCGAGACGAAGTCAATGCTAATATGACAGAATGGGTCAAAGACCTTACATCCATTGAAGAAGCAAGACGTGTGATTCGGTCCAGGCTGCCAGAAATCAATCGTATTGCCAAAGCGAAATTGAAGGAGCAGCACATTGATCAATCCGTATCAGTCAGTTTTCAAAAAGCCTCATTTCCAACAAAGCTCTATGGAAATTTCGTTTATCCTGCAGGGAAATATGAAGCCATTTTAATTACGCTTGGAGAAGGGGATGGAGCCAATTGGTGGTGTGTGTTATTCCCGCCGCTCTGCTTTATCGATTTTTCAAATGGAGAAGCCATCGCATCGCCAGAGGGGGATGAGGATAACGAAGTGACAGCACAGCAAACAGATGAATCTGTGAATGAAGTGGTCAAAGAAGAGAAAGAAGAGAAGGGTGAAGTGAAATTCTTTTTATTCGAATGGGTCTCTAGTCTTTTCTCCTAAAAAAGGTATAAATCTGTTTTTGCCTCATAGAGTTGAAGTAAGAGATCAAAAAGAGGTGAAAGCATGTTTTATCAATTAAGAATAGCCACAGAAGAAGATGCCCCAGCGATCAATGCTTTTCTTGAAAAGGGACAAGCGAAAGGCGGCGTCACGATTGCAGAGCGTACGACATTTGTTGTCATGGAAGATGCAGAAGGTCAGCTGGCAGGGTGTTTAGGTCTTGAACAGCTTAGTGAACAAGAGGGCTTGCTCCGGTCTCTTGTCATATCAGATAAACTAGGTCAAGGACACATCGTGTCTTTGTTCCAAAGTGTTCAAACGCTCGGAGGGAAAATAGGTGTGGATACGTTTTATGTCGTTGCCAACCACTCCTCTTCGCATGACTTTTTGGCATTGATGGGCTTCACGGCTTTAGAGGATATTCCAGAAAGCATGTGGGTATCTGCACATGCAAAAGAGATCTTAACGAAAGAACAGGCTGTGGTTCTTCAAAAAAAAGCCAGTTAATCACAATATATTGAACTTATACACATACTTATCCACTGTTAAACAAGCGTTATCCACAAATTGTGGACAACGCTTGTTTTATTGATCATCATCTTTTATACTTTCAAAAGGATAATTGAGATATATCAACAGTTTTATCTTTTTTAAAAGGAGTTTGTATGATGTTAAATACAAAAAGGTGGTCTGTGGATTTAGAAAAGGATTTATCCACATACTATCCACAAATTGAACAGGCAGCGTTGTTATTGCGGCAAAACGAAGTGGTCGCTTTTCCGACAGAGACAGTGTATGGACTAGGGGCTAATGCGAAAGACACAGAAGCTGTCATGAAAATATATGAAGCGAAAGGGCGTCCAAGTGATAATCCATTGATTGTCCACATTGCGGAGATTGAGCAGCTTCATGAATTTGCACAAATAGAAAGCGAAAAAGCAAAGGCATTGATGGATGCCTTTTGGCCGGGTGCTTTAACCATTGTTCTTCCGTGTAAGCCGGGCACTTTATCAAAGCAGGTCACGGCAGGTTTATCCACGGTCGGTGTGAGAATGCCTGACCATCCGATTGCGCTGGAGCTTATCCGAACGGCTGGCCTGCCGATTGCCGCACCAAGTGCCAACCGTTCAGGCAAACCATCACCAACACAAGCTGACCATGTAGCGAGTGATCTCGATGGAAGAATCGCTGGGATTGTCGATGGTGGTTCAACTGGTATTGGCGTTGAGTCAACAGTTGTATCCTGTGTCGACGAGATTCCAGTCATCCTAAGACCGGGCGGAATTACAAAAGAAGCTTTAGAAGAGGTAGTAGGAACGGTCAGTATTGACCCAGGGCTGACAAAAAAGGACGAGGCGCCTGTATCGCCAGGGATGAAATACACACACTATGCCCCTGAAGCTAAAATGTACCTCTTTTTTGGAAGTGATGAAGAGATGCAGCGTCACATTCAAACATATCAGGCGGAAGGTTTCAAAGTTGGTGTGCTGACAACAGAAGAAAAGAAATCGTTGTTTGCGGCAGATGTTGTTTTCAGCTGTGGGTGGAGAGAAAAACCTGAAACGATAGCGGCAAACTTATATCGTGTACTAAGACAATTTGATGAGACAGATGTAGATGTTATTGTTTCAGAAGCCTTTTCAAAGCAGGGGGTTGGTTCAGCAATTATGAACCGTCTGCAAAAAGCGGCAGGAGGCCGAATCCTCTCTTCATTCAAATAGTTCTAACCCTTCTTGGACAAACATAGGTTAAAGGAGAATGCGTGTCCAAGGGGGATTTACATGTACGAACTAGCTGGCGAATTGCTGACGCTCAGCATCATGGCTTTTGCACTGGGGATGGATGCTTTTTCGGTTGGATTTGGCATGGGAATGATTCAGCTGAGGTTCCGCCAGATCATTTATATTGGACTTGTCATTGGGATATTTCATATGTTTATGCCGCTTTTTGGTATGTTAACAGGTCAGCTCTTATCAGGCTGGCTCGGTCTCCTTGCCACCTATATCGGCGGGGCGCTGCTTTTGGTGCTCGGGCTGCAAATGATCACTGCGTCTATTCGTAAAGAAGATAAACCATTTATCGCACCTGTGGGCACTGGTCTTGTTCTTTTTGCAACAAGTGTCAGCTTAGATAGTTTTTCCGTTGGTTTAAGCCTTGGAATTTACGGTTCTCGCGTGTGGATGACCATTTTATTGTTTGGTTTTTTTAGTATGATCCTCACATGGCTTGGATTATTACTCGGTAAACAGGTTCGATCATGGGTGGGATCATATAGCGGGGCGCTTGGCGGAATCATTTTACTAGCCTTTGGTATCAAATTATTATTTCCGCTCTAGTCAGTCTCCTTACATAACATGTAGAATGAAATGCTATATAATAGAAGAAAAGGAGGGCGAAAGATGAAAATCTTATTTGTTTGTACGGGAAATACATGCAGAAGTCCGATGGCTCAAGCCCTTTTTGCTTCAATTGCACATGATAAAGGTTTAGAGGTCACTGTTAAATCAGCGGGCATTTTTGCCTCAGATGCTGGGAAGGCTTCTCCTCAAGCGGTCGAAGCGTTATTTGAGAAAAGCATTCCGCTGAATCACTCTTCAGCAAAACTGACAGAGGATCTTCTGCGAGAAGCTGATTACGTTTTCACCATGACCATGCAGCATAAACAGTTGATTGTGGAGCAATATGCACATGCAAAAGACAAGATCTTCACTCTAAAGGAATTCGCAACAGGAACAGAAGGCGATGTTTCCGATCCATTTGGAGGAAGCCTGTCTGTTTATCAGGAAACACGTGATGAACTTGAAGCATTGCTCCATCAGCTGGCTGAGAAATTGAAAAAGGATCGGACATCATCATAATGGACAACCTGTAAAACCGTTGCAACAACGGTTTTTCTGCTTTTGTTTGCAAATGACTAAGCAGAGGTTAAAATATAACTGTAAATAAAAAATAAATGTAAGGCTTAACAGATCAACTCACCCTTAGGAGGAATTGCCCGATGAAAGTAGCTATTGCATCCGATCACGGCGGAACGAATATTCGTGAAGAAATCAAACAACTGATGGATGAATTGAAGATTGAATACATTGATATGGGTTGTGAATGTGGATCAGGTTCTGTAGACTACCCAGATTATGCTTTTCCTGTAGCCAATATGGTGGTAAACGGAGAAGTGGACCGCGGCATTTTAATTTGCGGGACAGGCATCGGTATGAGTATCTCGGCAAACAAAGTAAAAGGAATTCGCTGTGCGCTGGCGCATGATACATTTAGTGCGAAAGCGACTAGAGAACATAATGATACAAACGTCCTTGCAATGGGAGAACGAGTCATTGGACCTGGATTAGCTCGTGAGATTGCACATATTTGGCTGACAACAGAATTTACGGCAGGACGACATGCTGTACGGATTGGTAAGATTGCTGATTACGAAGAAAAGCACCTATAAGGAGCGCTTAACATGAACATTGGTCAAGATTGGCTTGAAATGTTAAAAGAGTTTCATCAAATGGTCGAACTGCGTGCTGGGCAAATCTTAGTGATCGGCTGCAGTACATCAGAAGTGGCTGGTGAGCATATTGGGACAGCAGGAAGTGAGCAAATAGCTGCGTCCATTTATCAAGAATTGGATCAGCTAAGACGAGAGACCGGCATTGACCTCGCTTTCCAGTGCTGTGAGCATTTGAATCGTGCTCTTGTTGTGGAAGAAGAAGTGGCTTTCCGGCTTAACCTAGAGATTGTGGCGGCAGTACCTGTCCGAAAGGCGGGTGGTTCGATGGCGGCTCATGCGTATCAGCACATGGAACATCCTGTGTTAGTTGAATCCATCGAGGCGCATGCTGGAATCGATATCGGTGATACATTCATTGGGATGCATCTAAAGAGAGTCGCTGTACCTGTTCGTCTTAGTCGTCATCAATTAGGACATGCACATGTGACGTTTGCGAAAACGCGTCCGAAGCTGATTGGCGGAGAACGAGCGGTTTATACAAGATCTTAGCTTAGATATATTTCTAATATAATGTTGAATGATGAAGGCGCTTCACCACTTGAATATTCGGTTTTTCGCAAAAAAAGAAGTCAATTTCCCAAAAAAACTTTTACATTTCACTCAAAAACCGTGTACAATGAGATGGTGAAAACATCGAATGGAAATAGATTGGAGAGGATTTCGCTGATGAAACATTTACCTGAGCAAGACGCACAAGTATTCAAGGCAATTCAACTAGAGCGGAAACGCCAGCAAGACAAAATTGAATTAATTGCATCAGAAAACTTTGTAAGCGAAGCAGTCATGGAAGCGCAGGGTTCTGTATTAACAAACAAATATGCAGAGGGCTACCCTGGTAAACGCTACTATGGCGGTTGTGAACATGTAGACGTTGTAGAAGATATCGCACGTGACCGCGCAAAAGAAATTTTTGGCGCTGAGTATGTGAACGTACAGCCTCACTCAGGTGCTCAAGCGAACATGGCCGTATACTTTACCATTCTTGAGCATGGCGATACAGTGCTAGGTATGAACTTATCACATGGCGGGCATTTAACACACGGAAGCCCTGTTAACTTTAGTGGTGTACAGTACAACTTTGTAGAATATGGTGTTGATAAAGAAACGCAGCATATCGACTATCAAGATGTACTTGAAAAAGCACGTGAACATAAGCCGAAGCTAATTGTTGCGGGTGCAAGTGCATACCCACGTCAAATTGATTTCAAAAAGTTCCGTGAGATTGCGGATGAAGTCGGTGCTTACTTTATGGTCGACATGGCTCACATTGCAGGTCTTGTTGCAGTAGGTCTTCATCCAAATCCAGTTCCTTATGCAGATTTTGTGACAACGACAACTCACAAAACATTGCGTGGACCTCGCGGCGGAATGATTTTATGCCGTGAAGAGTTTGGTAAAAAGATCGACAAATCGATCTTCCCTGGTATTCAAGGTGGACCACTGATGCATGTCATCTCTGCAAAAGCTGTTTCTTTCGGTGAAGTATTGAACGGAGATTTTAAAACGTATGCACAAAACGTCATTGACAATGCAAAGCAGTTAGCTGAAACCCTTTTATCTGAAGATATTCAGCTTGTGTCCGGTGGAACGGATAACCATCTTGTTCTTATCGACTTGCGTTCTCTTGGCATTACAGGAAAAATTGCAGAAAATGTTCTTGATGAAATCGGTATTACAGTGAACAAAAATGCGATTCCTTATGATCCAGAAAAACCTTTTGTCACAAGTGGTGTACGTGTTGGTACAGCAGCAGTGACAAGCCGCGGTTTCGATCAAGAGGCAATGAAAGAAGTCGGTTCCATTATTGCGCTTGCTCTAAAACATCATGAAGATGAAGCGAAATTAGAAGAAGCGAAAAAGCGTGTATCTGATCTAACTGCCCGCTTCCCTCTATATAGCGAATTAGATTATTAAAAAGCAGACCCATTTGCCTATTTTTGGCATATGGGTTTTTTTTGTAGGATTTGCGAATCATATTGAAAGATGATGTCTTTTTATGTAGAATTGTAGGAAGTGTGCAAAGTTCACCGGAAGATGACAGAAAAGGAGTTGTAGCAAGCAATGGCAAAGGTTTATGTATTTGATCACCCGCTTATTCAACACAAACTTACATATATTCGTGACGTTCATACAGGAACAAAAGAATTTAGAGAGCTAGTGGATGAAGTCGCAACATTAATGGCATTTGAAATCACAAGGGATTTACCGCTTGAAGAGGTAGATGTAGAAACACCTGTACAAGTAGCGAAATCAAACGTAATTTCAGGGAAGAAACTCGGTGTTGTGCCAATTTTAAGAGCAGGTCTTGGAATGGTGGACGGGATTTTGAAACTCATTCCAGCTGCTAAAGTGGGACATGTCGGTTTATACCGTGATCCGAAAACATTAAAGCCTGTTGAATATTATGTGAAGCTTCCATCTGATGTGGAAGAGCGTGAATTTATCGTAGTAGATCCAATGCTTGCAACTGGAGGTTCAGCAGTCGAAGCATTGAACAGCTTGAAAAAACGCGGGGCGAAAAACATTCGCTTCATGTGTCTGATTGCTGCTCCTGAAGGTGTAGAAGAAATGCAAAAGCATCATCCTGACGTTGATATCTACATTGCAGCATTAGATGAGAAATTAAACGAAAAAGGTTACATTATCCCAGGCCTTGGTGATGCTGGTGACCGTATGTATGGAACGAAATAATTAACAAAGAAGTCATGTACATATCACGTACTTGACTTCTTTGTTTTAAAAAATGCTCTTATTTAAATTTTTAAAGGACGTTCGTCATAGGGAGTCCTGTTATGAACCTTGGGGATTCTCATATTTCTCGAGTGCTTTGTGATATTTTTATACAATTATGTTGAAAATGTGAACATTCTGTGTGCGCCAATATTTATAGAAAAGTTTTTTAACTTTCAACTGATTGACACATCATAGAGCCTATTGTATGCTAAACGAGGGTATTATGGTAAGGTTTTCATAGCCTATAGCACTCTATCAATCCTCAATATGAATCCTAAAAAACCCCGAAAAAAATGGGTTCATACCAGCTAATGAAGCAGAACCCCATAAATTTTAAGATGTCAAGTCTGATTGCACAATCAGTTTCTTGGTGATTTGTTTTTCTGAATAGAACGGCGTAAAAACAAATGTCTTTTCTATGGATTTAATCACCATTTATTGACTTTTTTCACAAAATTCTTCATCAGGAGATAGATATTTGATGGATGAGCCAAACCTTATTTTTCGTAGGCAAAGTAAATGTTTGTTATATATCTTGGCTGCATTTGTTTTAGGTTATGCATTGCCAAGTTATAAAACAATATTTCTTGGTTTAATTATCGGCACGTTATTCAGTTTTTTTAATTTACTGCTTGTGATTCGAAGAATGAATGCTTTTGATCACTCCATTGAAACAGGTAAACCTGTGCGATCTCTAGGAAGTGCGGCAAGATGGTGCAACGGACTTATCGCAGTTGCCATTGCTTGGCGTTACCCAGAATTTGTTCATCTGGTAGGTATTGTTTTTGGATTAATGACAATTTATCCTGTCATTATGATAGATTCCTTCATTCAGCTTAAACGCTCTACAACGGAAGAGAGGTGAATACTCTTTGAACCACGGTGCAAGAACAGAAGAATTTCTAGGATTAACATTTAATATGTCCAATGTTCTTATGATTACTGTAGCCAGCATCATCGTTTTTCTCATTGCAGTTCTTACTACACGTACATTGGCAATCCGTCCAACCAAGGCACAAAACTTTATGGAATGGGTTGTTGATTTCGTCCGTAATATTATTGGAAGCTCGATGGACATGAAGACAGGTGCTCCTTTTATTGCACTTGGCGTCACATTGCTTATGTACATATTTGTCTCTAATATGCTTGGTTTACCATTTGCCATTACTATTGGAAATGAGCTTTGGTGGAAATCACCTACTGCTGATCCAGGCATTACACTCACTCTAGCGATTACTGTTGTGGGTCTGTCTCATTACTATGGGATTAAACATAGAGGAATGAAGAATTATGTAAAAGGTTTCCTCGCGCCTATTCCATTTCTATTCCCGCTTAAGATTATTGAAGAATTTGCAAACACGCTAACGCTCGGTTTGCGTCTTTATGGTAATATTTTCGCCGGGGAAATCTTGCTTGGTCTAATTGCAGGATTATCCACGAATTTTTATGCTCAAAATATTGGGCTTGGCATCGTCGGAACAATTGGTGCGATTGTGCCAATGCTTGCTTGGCAAGGTTTCAGTCTGTTTATTGGAGCCATCCAAGCATTCATTTTCACTATGCTGACAATGGTGTACATTTCTCATAAAGTCAGCGACGAACATTAATTTTAAAATTTTCTTGTCCTTATGTGGACGTAAATTAAAGGAGGAGCTTTATAAATGAATATTTTAGCAGCAGCAATTGCAATTGGTTTAGCAGCACTAGGTGCAGGTATTGGTAACGGTTTAATCGTTTCAAGAACAGTAGAAGGTATTGCTCGTCAACCAGAAGCTGGAAGAGAGTTAAGAACAGTTATGTTCATCGGGGTTGCATTAGTTGAGGCCGTTCCGATCATCGCAGTAGTTATCGCATTCCTTGCATTCTTTGGTTAATGTGTTAAGAACTGCACTATAGACTATATGAGACGAAATGGCGAAGATCATTCTAGACAGAACCTTCGCCATTCCTTTATGTTTTATGGTTTCTTAACAATTAACTTTAGGAAGGGAGTTGCCTAACAAATATGTCACAGTTACCAATGGTACTAGGAGCAAGTACTGGTGTATTTACAGGTGGAGATATGATTTTCCAACTTTTAAGTTTGCTCATCTTGCTTGCACTTTTAAAGAAATTTGCGCTTAAGCCTTTATTAGGGATTATGAAACAGCGTGAAGATTATATAGGAAATGAAATTTCAAGTGCTGAACAAAAGCACGTTCAAGCTGAAAAGCTTCTTGAAGAACAACGTGTCTTATTGAAAGAAGCACGCGAAGAATCACATACACTCATCGAAAATGCGAAAAAGATTGGTGAGAAACAAAAAGAAGAGATCATTCAAGCAGCACGTCAAGAGTCAGAGCGCTTGAAAGAGTCTGCTAGAACTGAAATCGTGAAAGAAAAAGAACAAGCTGTGGCTGCACTGCGCGAGCAGGTTGCATCACTATCTGTACTTATTGCATCTAAAGTGATTGAAAGAGAACTTGATGAGCAAGCACAAGAGAAATTGATTCAAGAGTATCTTAAAGAGGCAGGCGAAAGCCGATGAGCGTGACTATTGTCTCTAAGCGTTACGCTTCTGCTCTTTTTGACATCGTTCTTGCTTCTTCGGCAGTAGACGAAACTGAAAAAGAGCTGAATGAGATCAAAAAAGTTCTAAAGGTTGACCAAGAATTGAATGACTTTCTTGTTCATCCAAAGATTACGGCAGACAAAAAGAAACATTTGATTGCAGAAGCTTTCAAAGGTGTTTCGACACATGTATTGCACACAATGTATTTATTGATTGACCGCGGACGCACGAATATTTTCTCTGAAATGACGTCTGAGTTTGTGAAACTGGCAAACCGCACGAAACAAATAGACGATGCGATCGTGTATTCAGTGAAACCGCTGAGCGGTGCTGAAATTCAATCTTTATCTGAAGTATTTGCCAAAAAAGCCGGAGTCACATCACTGCGTGTTGAAAATGTGATTGACAAGGATCTAATAGGCGGAGTGAAAATCCGTATCGGAAACCGCATTTATGACGGCAGTGTCAGCGGAAAGCTTTCCCGCATTGAACGTCAGCTTGCAGGCGAAAATCGTTAGAAGGGGTGAAACCTTAGTGAGTATCAAAGCTGAAGAGATTAGCGCGCTGATAAAGCAGCAAATCCAAAACTATCAATCTGAAATTGAAGTAAAAGATGTCGGTACAGTCATCCAAGTAGGGGACGGTATCGCGCGTGTACATGGCCTTGACAACATTATGGCAGGAGAGCTGGTTGAGTTCTCTAACGGTGTAATGGGTATGGCTCAAAACCTTGAGGAGTCTAACGTAGGTATCGTTATTTTAGGACCTTACAAAGATATCCGCGAAGGTGACGATGTAAAACGTACAGGTCGTATCATGGAGGTTCCAGTTGGTGAAGAGTTAATCGGACGTATTGTGAACCCACTTGGTCAGCCTGTTGATGGACTAGGTCCAATTTTAACAAGCAAAACTCGTCCAATCGAAAGTGAAGCACCAGGCGTTATGGATCGTAAATCTGTACATGAGCCGCTTCAAACAGGGATTAAAGCAATTGATGCCTTGATTCCAATCGGACGTGGACAGCGTGAATTGATCATTGGTGACCGTCAAACAGGTAAAACATCTGTTGCAATTGATACCATCCTAAACCAAAAAGATCAAGACATGATCTGTATTTATGTAGCGATCGGACAAAAGGAATCAACGGTTCGTGGTGTTGTTGAAACACTTCGTAAGCATGGTGCGCTTGATTACACAATTGTAGTCACAGCTTCTGCATCACAGCCAGCTCCGCTACTTTACCTTGCTCCTTATGCAGGTGTAACGATGGGTGAGGAATTCATGTATAACGGCAAGCACGTACTTGTTGTATATGATGACCTTTCTAAACAAGCGGCAGCTTACCGTGAGCTTTCATTATTGCTTCGTCGTCCTCCAGGTCGTGAGGCATTCCCTGGTGATGTTTTCTATCTTCACTCTCGTTTATTAGAGCGTGCAGCGAAGCTTAGTGACGAAAAGGGTGGCGGTTCTATCACAGCATTGCCTTTCGTAGAAACGCAAGCTGGCGATATCTCTGCATATATCCCAACAAACGTTATTTCAATCACAGATGGACAGATTTTCTTACAATCTGACCTCTTCTTCTCAGGCGTACGTCCAGCAGTAAACGCAGGATTGTCTGTATCCCGTGTAGGTGGTTCTGCACAAATCAAAGCGATGAAAAAGGTAGCAGGTACACTTCGTCTGGATCTTGCTTCTTATCGTGAGCTTGAAGCATTCGCTCAATTTGGATCTGATCTAGACCAAGCGACTCAAGCAAAATTAAACCGTGGTGCTAGAACAGTTGAAGTCTTAAAACAAGACTTGAACAAACCGCTTAAAGTTGAAAAACAAGTAGCGATTCTTTATGCACTTACAAGAGGATACTTAGACGATGTCGCGATTGCTGATGTCAAACGTTTCGAAGCTGAATTATTCATGTACATTGAAGAAAACCATAAAGACTTGTTTGACACAATCTCTCAAACAGGAAACATGCCTGCTGATGAAGAGTGGAATACAGCAATCGAAGGCTTTAAACGTACGTTTGCACCAAGCAACTAATTAGTAATCTTTCCGAGAGAAAAAGATTCTCTTTTTCTCTCTTTTCACGTAAATGAACACGGATTCCTGAAAAAAGGTGGTGAAATCTTTGGCCTCATTACGCGATATAAAGTCAAGGATCACGTCAACGAAAAAATCGAGTCAGATCACAAAAGCGATGCAAATGGTATCAGCTGCGAAACTGAATCGTGCTGAAAACAATGCGAAGTCTTTTGTTCCTTACATGGAGAAAATCCAGGAAGTCGTTGCTGCAATCGCAACTGGAACAAGTGCTAAGCACCCAATGCTTCTTTCAAGACCTGTCAAGAAAGCAGGGTATCTCGTCATTACATCTGATCGAGGACTTGCAGGACCTTTTAACAGCTCGATTTTGCGTGCCGCTTACCAAACCATTCAATCTCGTCATCAATCCGCTGATGAATATACGGTGATTGTGATTGGTAAAATCGGACGCGACTTCTTCAAAAAGCGCGGTATTCCAGTTATTTCTGAAGTCACAGGGCTTGGAGACGAAGTAGCGTTTGCTGATATTAAAGAATTAGCAAGCAGTACAGTTCAAATGTTCTCTGATGAAGCGTTTGACGAACTTTACATGTTCTACAACCACTTTGTCAGTGCCATTTCACAAGAAGTAACGGAGAAGAAATTATTGCCGCTAACGGACATTTCGGCCGCAGCGACACCCAATAAACGTTCCGCATCTTATGAGTTTGAGCCTTCTGAAGAAGAAATTCTTGAAGTTCTCCTTCCTCAATATGCAGAGAGTTTGATTTTCGGTGCGCTTCTTGACAGTAAAGCAAGTGAACATGCTGCAAGGATGACAGCAATGAAGAGTGCAACAGACAACGCAAAGGAATTGATCGACAGCCTGACACTCTCTTACAACCGTGCTCGTCAAGCAGCGATTACACAAGAGATTACAGAAATTGTCGGCGGAGCAGCTGCCTTAGAATAGAAATAATTGTCAGGAGGGAATGCAATGAAAACAGGACGCATCAGTCAGATCATGGGACCAGTCGTAGACGTTCATTTTGAAGACGGTCACTTGCCTGAGATTTATAATGCGATCAGAGTTTCGCATAAAGCGGAAAGTGAAAGTGAAGTTACGATCGACTTAACTTTAGAAGTAGCACTACATTTAGGTGATAATACAGTCAGAACCATCGCAATGGCATCAACAGATGGTGTGAAGCGCGGTATGGAAGCTGTAGACCTTGGAAAACCAATTTCAGTACCAGTTGGTAACGTAACACTTGGACGTGTATTCAACGTACTGGGAGATAATATTGACTTAGATGAGCCACTTGGTGTGGAAACTCAAAGAGATCCAATCCACAGACAAGCGCCTTCTTTTGATCAACTTTCTACAGAAGTTGAAATTCTTGAAACGGGTATTAAAGTTGTTGACCTTCTTGCTCCTTACATCAAGGGCGGAAAGATCGGTCTATTCGGTGGAGCCGGTGTAGGTAAAACCGTTCTGATTCAAGAATTGATCAACAACATCGCACAAGAACATGGCGGTATTTCTGTATTCGCTGGTGTTGGAGAGCGTACACGTGAAGGAAACGACCTTTACTACGAAATGAAAGATTCTGGCGTTATCGAAAAAACAGCCATGGTCTTCGGTCAAATGAACGAGCCACCAGGTGCACGTATGCGTGTGGCCCTAACTGGTTTGACAATGGCAGAGCATTTCCGTGATGAACTAGGTCAAGACGTATTGTTCTTCATCGATAACATCTATCGTTTTACACAAGCAGGTTCTGAAGTATCAGCCCTTCTTGGACGTATGCCTTCAGCGGTAGGTTATCAGCCGACACTTGCAACAGAAATGGGTCAGCTGCAAGAGCGTATCACGTCTACAAACGTAGGATCGGTTACATCGATTCAAGCGATCTATGTACCTGCGGATGACTATACGGATCCAGCTCCAGCAACAACGTTCGCTCACCTTGATGCAACGACAAACCTTGAGCGTAAGCTGACTGAAATGGGTATTTACCCAGCGGTTGATCCTCTTGCTTCAACATCTCGTGCACTTGCACCTGAGGTCGTTGGCGAGGAGCACTATGCCATTGCGCGTGAAGTGCAGCAAACATTGCAGCGTTATAAAGAACTACAAGATATCATTGCCATTTTAGGTATGGATGAATTATCAGAGGACGATAAGCTTGTGGTACACAGAGCGCGTCGTGTTCAATTCTTCCTATCTCAAAACTTCCACGTAGCAGAGCAGTTCACTGGCCAAAAAGGTTCTTACGTGCCATTGAAGGAAACTGTTAAAGGCTTCAAGGAAATCTTATCTGGTAAATACGATCACCTTCCAGAAGATGCATTCCGCTTAGTTGGACGCATTGAAGAAGTGGTTGAAAAAGCCAAAGAGATGGGTGTAGAGGCCTAATCTGGTCCTTAGGAGGGTAAAAGCATGAAGACCGTTCAAGTCAATATCGTTACTCCCGACGGCCCAGTGTATCAAGCGGATGTGGAAATGGTCAGTGTCAGAGCAGAAAGCGGTGAGCTTGGTATTTTAGCTGGCCACGTTCCAATGGTTGCTCCGCTAAAAATCGGTGCAGTTCGCTTAAAACATAGTGGATCAACTGAATTGGTTGCAGTAAGTGGCGGATTTGTTGAAGTTCGCCCTGAACAAGTAACCATTCTTGCTCAGGCCGCTGAAACATCAGATAAAGTTGATGTCGATCGTGCTAAATCAGCGAAACAGCGTGCTGAAGAGCATTTGAACCACCCGAATGAAAGTGATATACGCCGGGCGGAACTCGCATTAAAACGGGCGTTAAACCGTTTAAATGTAGCAGGGAAATAAAACAGAAAATCCTTCTTATCACAATGATAAGAAGGATTTTTTTAAAGTGACATGAGGGATTGGTACATTGACACATATGGATGAGAATCCTGTTTTTCAAGATATAAGTGCTCGCAAAACTGCGTACTATGCCACGTTTTATTGTGCCGTCGCAAACCCAGCGTATATTGATGCGGAGAGTCCATATAAGGCCGTACCACCCAGTCAGCATCTGAATGATGACGAAGAACAACCTCTCCCATATACACACTCATCATCGCTTCTAATGCATCTATTGGCATTTTCCACTCGGCAAACAGCTGCTTGGTAAATGCATCAAAGTAAAGTGATTCTAACTGATTCAGGCTTTCCTCAGAGTAATCCAAAGAAATGTTATGAAAATGACACAATTGCGCTAATTCTTCTAGCTGTGTCTGTCTATAATCAAAGTAGAAAGCAATGGCCTCCCATTCATGATCAAATGAGGGAACCAGTTCTCCGTACAAATCAACAAAGTCAGGAAAAGAATCTTTCAATATGTTCAGCTCCTTCCACACGCAGTATATCATCTCCTTGGTACCAGGATAAGAGGGGATTTACTCTAAATGTAGCTCTTTTTTCCAAATGATTCATCTTTCCGATTTTCGAGGATATAATGAAAGGGAGTTTTCCTTTACAGAAATAAATAAAAGGAGGATTCAACTGTATGGAAGACGTAGGACAACAAGCAATTGTTAGTATTGTGATCCACCTGTTTTTTATTGCGGTTACATGGTGGGCATTGCTTGCCGTAAATATTGACCCACTGATTAAAAAAGGGAAAATCATTCAGGCAAGATTGCTGATGATGCTCATTACCATTGCTATTGCATCTGCAGTCAGCAATTTCTTCCTTGATTACTTAAATTTCTCCAGACAAATACCTTATATGTTCTAACGTAAAAGGTTTGGTCACTGCCTTATGCGGGAACTTAAAAAGAAGTGTCAAAAGTATGGCCTTTGATGACTTTTCCACGTATGCATAGACCTCCTTGCGGCAACACTTGTAGCAAGGGGGAATGACAAGTGAGAAAGTATGTAAAAGGTTGGCCATTATTTGCGTTTATTCTTTTTTTTGTTCTGATGATTCAAGGTGTTCGTGCGGAAGAATCTTCTCCGCTCGTCCAAATAGCAGAAGGTCTAAAAAACCAGCAAATTGAAGTAGATGGATGGACTCTTCACGCCAAAACAAATGTAGACATTTCATCCGAACAATTTTCAAAAAAAGTGAAACGTTTCAAAGACGAACTACGACAGTATGAGTGGACCGAAAAAGAAGAAGAACATGTCACCAAAGTCACAGGAATTTACAAAGATGAAAAAAATGATACATTATCGAAAATTTTACTCGTGAAGACCGACACAAAATCCAATCAAAAGTCGTATTTATTATATGAGCAAAAAGGTGCTCGCCCACTGAATACCTGGGAGCATACATATGATCAGTTCGTACGTCATGCAAAAAGCATATTACAAGAGAAATTTGTAATTTTTACTTGTCTCGATGGTCATGTAAATGGTATGATGGATGTTGTTTTGCAAAAAAAAGCTGAAATGTTAGCAAATGAATTTCAAGCAAAACCAGTTGAGTATCTCGTTGAGTCTAATTTTGTGTCGCTTTCCGCTTACACAGATAAGTGGGAACAGTTCATTATGACTTCAAATGATAAAATGAATGTTCAAATTGCCATCAGAAGTTCGGAAATGAACGAAAATCATACGATTACGGTTGGCACACCAATCGTAACGACTGAATATTAATATAGAGAATTTGGGACGCGGAGGGGAAGACCTTGGAAAAAATCATCGTCCGCGGCGGTCAAAAGTTAAACGGCACAGTTAAAGTAGAAGGAGCAAAAAATGCCGTTTTACCAGTTATCGCTGCATCTTTGTTAGCAAGTACAGAAAAAAGCGTAATTTGTGATGTACCTACGCTCTCCGATGTATATACAATCAATGAAGTGTTACGTCATTTAGGAGCAGAAGTACATTTTGAAAATAACGAAGTATCAGTGGATGCATCTCATGCACTAGAAACTGAGGCTCCGTTTGAGTATGTCCGTAAAATGCGAGCGTCTGTGCTCGTCATGGGACCACTTTTAGCAAGAACAGGTCATGCAAGAGTTGCATTACCTGGAGGGTGTGCGATTGGTTCAAGACCAATTGACCAGCATTTAAAAGGCTTTGAAGCAATGGGAGCTAAAATTCAAGTAGGAAATGGTTTCATCGAGGCTGAAGTTAAAGGCCGTTTAAAAGGTGCGAAAATCTATTTGGATTTCCCAAGTGTTGGCGCAACTGAAAACATCATTATGGCAGCTGCATTAGCTGAAGGAACAACGATTTTAGAAAACGTAGCAAAAGAACCTGAAATTGTTGATTTGGCAAACTACATCAATGCCATGGGTGGTAAGGTTCGCGGAGCTGGTACTGGTACAATCAAAATCGAAGGTGTGGAAACACTTCACGGTGCAAAACACAACATCATCCCTGACAGAATTGAAGCAGGTACTTTCATGGTGGCAGCAGCCATTACAGAAGGAAATGTTCTTGTGAAAGGCGCAGTGCCGGAGCACATGACATCACTTGTAGCAAAAATGGAAGAAATGGGTATTCAGATCATTGAAGAAGAAGAAGGTTTAAGAGTCATTGGACCATCTGAGCTCAAGCCAATCGATCTAAAAACAATGCCACATCCTGGTTTCCCAACGGATATGCAATCTCAGATGATGGCGCTATTGCTTCGTGCGAACGGAACAAGCATGATTACAGAAACGGTGTTTGAAAACCGCTTTATGCATGCTGAAGAATTCCGCCGTATGAATGGTGATATTAAAATTGAGGGTCGCTCTGTCATTATCAACGGGCCGGTTCAACTTCAAGGTGCTGAAGTGTCAGCGACTGATTTAAGAGCAGGAGCAGCACTTGTACTTGCTGGATTAGTAGCAGAAGGTCATACACGTGTCACTGAGTTGAAGCATATCGATCGTGGTTATGTGAACTTCCACCAGAAGCTTGCAGCAATCGGTGCAGATATTGAAAGAGTAAATGATGAAACAGCAGATGTGACACAAGAACAAGTTGTATCAGATCTGAACGCGTAATCATAAAGAAATCAGTGTGTCCATTGGGGCATGCTGATTTTTTTTTAGAATCATAGAATGATTTATTTTCAAAGCTTATCATTAGTGTATCCAGCCAACTTAAATTTTATTCATAAAGACGAACAGTAAAATCAGTTGATAAACAGCCTCTTATCTTCATCAAAAGACTTGTCCACCGAATGAAAGAAGCTGTCATATTAGCTTGTCCCCGCCCATAGGATAAAAGAGATTCAATGACAAATGGGGGCAGCCAAATATGAAACCAATGATATGGACAATCGCAGGAATATGCATCATTATTTTAATGATTCCAACTTTACTTGTGTTGCCGACGTTTCAAGGGAAACCGGAGGCAAGCCAGCATGTATCAGCGGAGCCATCAGTTAAAAAAGAAGTGAAGGGTACAGTCAAATTGAAGCAATCACCCGTCGCTATCCCCGTCTATCGTTCAGCTCATCAGCAGGTAGAAAACATCCCCTTAGAAGAGTATGTGATCGGTGTCGTAGCATCTGAAATGCCAGCTGATTTTGAGATGGAAGCACTTAAGGCACAGGCACTCGCCGCAAGAACGTATATCGTCAGACAAATGATCATCGATAAGACCGTCAAATCACCAAAGGGCTCTCTTGTAGATGATACCCAAATGTTCCAAGTTTATAAAAACAAGCAGGAACTCAAGAAAATTTGGGGAAAAGCGTACAATTGGAAGTTAAAAAAAGTCACAGAAGCTGTTGCTAGCACACAAGGAAAAGTGTTGACCTACAACGAAAAACCAATTGATGCCTCATTCTTTTCAACAAGTAACGGAAAAACGGAAAATGCGGAAGCTTATTGGAAAAACGAAATCCCCTATTTGAAAAGTGTCTCAAGTAAATGGGACGAAAAATCGCCAAAATTTCAAAATAAGAAAACCATCTCAGTGAATGAATTTCAGCAAAAATTAGGTGTGACGCTCACTCAGCAGGCTCAGGTAGGACAGATTGTAGAACGGACACCTGGAAATCAAGTGGCGAAAGCCGTAATAAACGGTAAAACACTGTCAGGTAGAGATATTCGAGAGTCATTAGGGCTTCACTCAGCGGACTTTACATGGGAACGACAGGGCCAGCAAATTATCATCACGACAAAAGGGTATGGCCATGGTGTTGGAATGAGTCAGTACGGTGCGCATTATATGGCACAGTCAGGCAAAAAAGTAGATGCTATCGTGAAACATTATTATAAAGGGATTCAAATTGAATCAGCTGATCGTTTTCTTAACACGTATATGGCTAAAAAATAAAGCAAAGGTGCCTCAAAATGGGGCATTTTTTTTGTGTGTTCCAAGAGGTTTGAACAGAATGTGTCAATTTGCGACTTAAGACGCACCTCAGGAAATCTTAAACATTTACGTCCCGACAAGAACCGATGGCCGATACAAAGCCCCTCGAAAGAAGGAGAAATCAAAAGAAAAAATGATGTGTTGGGTGAATATATCTAGACAACTGACAGATTTTTAGTGATTTTGATGAAAGAGAAAAAGGGACCGAGTCCTATACCATTCCAAGACAGAATATTTTAAGATTAAGATGTTTCAATTTAATACATAGGGAGGAAGGAAAAAATGATGTTGAAAAAAGTATTTACACTCGTAACCTTAGCTGTATTGACATTATCTATGTCAATCTCTTCACCAGTATTTGCAAAAGCATCTACAGTCAAAAAACATAACAAAGATGTAAGAGTCACCATCTTACTTGATGCAAGTGGAAGCATGGCAAGAAAAGTAGAGGGAGAACGCAAATTTAACCTCGCAAAACAAGAGGTATTTAAATTTGCTCAGTCACTTCCAAAAGACGCTAAAATTCGTATGAGCTTGTTTGGCTCTGAAGGAAACAACAAAAATTCAGGTAAAGCTCAATCATGTGAAGTCATTAGAGGCGTTTATGGCGTACAGCCTTACGAAAAAGAAAGCTTTGAAAACTCTTTAAACGGACTTGGACCAAATGGCTGGACACCGATTGCTCGTGCTCTTGAACATGCAAAGCAAGCGGATGAACAGCTTAATAATGGAACAAAACATATTGTGTACCTCATCACTGATGGCGAAGAAACTTGTGGCGGGGATCCAGTAAAAGTAGCAAAAGAATTGCATAACTCAAAAGGCTCGACTGTTGTTAATGTCATTGGATTAGACTTTAACGATGGCTATGAAGGTCAATTAAAGCAAGTAGCCAAAGCTGGTAAAGGCCATTACTACCAAGCAAGCACTGGTAAAGAAATGGGTTCTATCCTGTCAGCAGAATCATTAAAACTACACGAATAACTTGCTGAACAAAAGGGAAACGATTGATGTATGCTTTCGTTTCTCTTTTTCTGTACAAATGTAAAAAGGGAGGTTTTTATGAATGAAACGTAATATTGTATTAACCATTTTGGCTAGTCTTGTCCTGCTTCTTTCTTCACCAGCTCATGCTGTGACAAAAAAACAGGAGCCGGCTCATGTGGTGATATTACTCGATTTAAGCGGTAGCATGGCACAATCAATTGAAGGCGAAAAGAAAATCGATATCGCCAAACGTTCTATTCAAAGCTTCGCAAGTATTTTATCAGATGATACACAAGTCCTTCTTCGTGTATTTGGTCATGAAGGAACCAATAAAAATGCTGGAAAAGCAATTTCTTGTGGAAGCTCTGAAGCCGTTTATGGATTTGGATCATATGAGTCATCAACATTTCAGCAAGCACTGAATGTGTATAAGCCAACTGGATGGACACCACTTGCAAAAGCATTAACAGATACGAAGCAAGATTTTGAAGATCACCAGGCTGAAGGGAAAAACATTGTCTATGTCGTCAGTGATGGTAAAGAAACTTGTGGAGGAAGCCCTTCACAAGCAGCAAAGGAATTACATGAAGGCGGAATTGACACCATTGTTAATATCATCGGCTTTGACGTGAATGAAAAAGAAGCCAAAAGTCTAAAGTCTGTTGCAAAAGCAGGCGGTGGACAATATCAACCGGCTGCAAATGCCGAAGAATTGAATCACATTCTACAAAATGCAGCGAGCGCTTTTGGTCAGTAGGATATGAATGGGAGCTGGGGATTGTTTTCCCCAGCTGTTTTTTAGTTTAAGATCAATTCAAAGTGGTTTCTAATTCATCAATTCGTTTCTCCACGTAGTGCTGGTCTTTTCTTGCATGAAAGGTTTCAGCTTTTTCTAATATAGCCGCCGTATTATATTCGGGAATCTGTGAGTAGCTCTCATACACACCCTTTGGAATTAAAACGTTCCCTTCAGGCCAGTAAACAGCGATATTGCCACGTTTCAACTCCCCGAATTGAGCGACTCCTTGGTAGGATCCATATTGATTAAACAAAACAACTGGATCACCTTCTTTGACATAAAGCTCTTTAGCATCTTCGTCATTCATCAAGATAGAATGACGCTTCCCACCATTAAAGGCATCCTTTTCACTATAGATCATCGAGTTGAATTGCTTTCCTCTTCTTGTCGTGATATTAAAATGTCCCTCGGTTTTTCGGTATTGAGGCAGCTGGGCAGGAAGAAGATGTCCTTTGCCGTCCGGTGTTGGACACTCTCCGTCTTCACATAGCCAGGCACCTCCCC
Organism: Bacillus sp. FSL W8-0645; assembly: GCF_038007905.1. NCBI lineage: Bacteria > Bacillati > Bacillota > Bacilli > Caryophanales > Bacillaceae > Bacillus > Bacillus sp. FSL W8-0645. Next base: position 3,441,651 of record NZ_JBBOYC010000001.1, on the reverse strand, counting down.
ATTGAAAAACGTCTCCTTTATGACGTAAATGCTGTATGCCATCATAGTTTCGATTTGCGATCGCAATCTCACGGCGAATGTCTTCAGCCGTTTCGAAATGAATCAGTTCAGCATCTTGTGGGCGTACTCTTTTTGCAAGATCAATATAAATATCCCATTCTGCTCTGGCTTCCTCAATCCGAGGTCCTTCAATTTCTGGACTGAAATATACCATGCGTTCCGTACTAGTTGATGTACCGCCGCCTGGCTGTTCATATCTTGTCATAGCAGGCAGAACAATGACCGTCTCTTCTGCCTGTACTAGCGTAGAGGTATTCAAAATGATATCTTGATGGACACGGAGTTCAAGCTCAGATAATGCTTTTTCGATCGCATCTGGATTTGGCATCGTTTCTAAAAAGTTCCCGCCGCTCGTAAACAGCATTTTGAGTTTTTGCGGATGTTCTTTTGGGAGAGCCATTTTCTCAAAGGATTGCCCAATGGTGTCACCATGCCATTTCGGAATGTCAAACCCCCAAATCTTTTCGATTCTTTCAATATTCTCTTCATCAAAATCACTGCCCGGCAAAACAAATGGGTCAGCACCCATTTCACCAGAACCTTGAACACCGCTATGCCCGCGAATTGGCATGACACCACAATGTTTCCTGCCAATAAATCCACGTAACATAGCAAGGTTAGCGACCTGTGATATATTATCCGTTGCAAAGCGGTGCTGGGTAAGACCCATGCTCCAAATAAAAACGCCTGAATTGGCATTGGCAAGAAGGATGGCAAATTCCTTCATTCTTTCTTTTGATAAGCCTGATGATGCCTCAAGGTCTTCCCATTTCAACTGTGCGACATGCTGCTGTAAATCCTGTATGCCGGTAGTATGAGCTTGAATAAATTCATGATCAAGAGCGGAATGGGGCGCGTGTTGCTCCATGTCAAACCAATGTTTGATGACACCGTTCATAAACGCAATATCGCCGCCTATATTGACTTGATAGAAATCATCTGCGATTTTTGTGCCGAATAAAGCACTTTCTGGAATAGAGGGAACCCAGTACTTTTCCATGGCAGGTTCTTTGTATGGATTGATGACAATAATTTTGGTTCCTTTCTTTTTCGCCGCATACATATATTTAGTGGAAACGGGCTGATTGTTTGCTGCGACAGATCCCCAAAAAATTAAGATATCTGTTCCGATCCAATCGTTGTAATTACAGCTGGAGGCTCCTATCCCAAGGGATCGCTTAAGAGCGGTTTTGCTCGGTGAATGACAAATGCGAGATGCATTATCAATATGATTTGTCCCGATAAAGCGAGCTGCCTTCGCAGCGGTATAATAGACTTCATTTGTAATTCCTCTAGCTGTTAAATAGAAAGCGAGCTGCCGTTTATCAATTGATTTGATTTTAGTTGCGATTTGATCTAATGCATCATCCCAGGAAATACGCATAAAGGCATTGTCACCTTTTTTTCGAATCAGTGGATAAGGGATACGGCCAAGTTTGCGGAGAGTAGTGCTGTCCATTTGTTTGAGCTGTTGAATGTCTTCAAACCATTTTGGATCAATAGCTGGCATTGTATTAAGACGAAGTACATTTAGTCTTGTGGTGCATATATGAGGTCCTGCGAGCGTTTGGTCATATAACCCTGAAACACCAAGGGCACAGCCGTCACACACGCCTTGCGTTAAAATACGATATGCATAGGGGAGATTATCCTTGTTCTCCCAAGCCACTTTCATCGTATCTCGAATGTGTTTCGGCTTTACTTTTCCAAGTCCCATAGGCACAAAAGAGGCCCATAGCTTTGGTGAGGGTTTTTTATTAAGCTTAATAGGCCCCTTATGTTTTGTTTTCCCCATGATATCATCACCCTCCTATTACTTTATAAAGCGTTTTCATATCTAAAAATTACCTTTAGATTGTGATTCTGTCAAATTCAAATTAAGGTCGGGATGAGACAGAAGAAGCAGTAGTAAGGTTTGTTTCTCTAAGCTGCTGAATATCCTTCCGTATGAGAAGAGATATGATAAAAGCGATGAAAAATAAGCCAGAGAACACCATCAGACTCTGCGTGTAGTTACCTGTTATATCCCGGATAAAGGATGAAAATAAAGGTCCTGCTAAACCAGCAGCTGCCCAGGCTGTCAAAATATAACCGTGTATGGCACCAAGTTGTTTCGTGCCAAATAAATCCCCAATATAGGCTGGAATTGAGGCAAACCCTCCTCCATAGCACGTATAAATGATTGCCATCACGATTGAAAAGACGAGTGGTTCTTTTAAGTAGGGAAGTAAAGGAAAAGCAATGAGCTGGATACTAAAGAAGATTGTATACGTATTCGGCCTTCCGATATAATCTGAGAAGGAAGCCCAGCCAATCCGTCCTAAACCATTAAAAGCACCTAAAATGCCAACAAGGGTAGCTGCAGCACCTGCAGTGAATCCAACACTTTCTTGAGCAAGAGGCGATGCTACTGAAATAATGGCAATTCCGCATGTGATATTAATAAAGAGCATGAGCCACAAATAATAAAAACGTCGTGTTTTGATCGCTTCATTTGCTGTAAGCTGTGATAAATCCTGAGGGATTTTTCTTTGATTTGTTTTTAACACATCAAATTGTTTGATGTCATCAGGTGTTGGTGGTGATAAATAAAGAGATGAAATCACCATGATCATAAAATAGGAAATTCCAAGAATGTAAAAGGTATTTGCGATATCTACTTTTTCAATGAGATATTGGATAATTGGGCTGCAAATAAGAGACGCAAATCCAAAACCCATAATAGCTAAGCCGGTTGCAAGTCCTCTTCGGTCCGGAAACCATTTCACTAAAGTTGATACAGGTGCAATGTAGCCTACCCCTAATCCTATCCCAGCGAGTACACCATAAAATAAATAGAGGAGAGGGAGTGAGGACATGTGGACAGCGAATCCTGACCCTGTCATCCCGATACCGAAGAAAATGGCTGAGAAGAGCCCTGATGCCCTTGGACCATATCTTTCAACGAAATGCCCCATGAAAGCAGCAGATAATCCTAAAAATAAAATAGCAATACTGAAGGTCAGGCTTATTTCTGTGAGTGACCACTGAAAGGCCTGATGTAAAGGATTCGTAAAAACACTCCAAGCATAAACAGACCCAATAGATAAATGAATTCCCACAGCACTTGTTGCGATGAGCCAGCGATTTTTCGATTTGTTCATTTTGTTCCCCCCATATAAAGCAATCAAAAAGTTTGATAAGATAGAAATATGTTACAATTTTATGACTTTTTAAAATAATATCATAGTTTGATTGGTTCATATAACTAAATTTGTGCTGAAAGGAAGATCATACAATGAATCCTTCTGTTAAAAAGAAACGAGTTATACACCAATACCGTGAAGGTCAATTTACTTGCAAAACAGATGAAGTTGTAGAAGAATTTCCTTTAACTGTGATCGTGAATGGAGAGGAATTTGTAACACTTGTTTGTTCACCAGATCATTTAAAAGAATTGGTGATCGGTTTTTTAGCTTCAGAAGGAGTCATTCGATTTGAAAATGAGATTAAAAGGTTTACAATAGATGAAAGTATGGGCTTTGCCTATGTTGATTTAGTTCACTCAAGCGAGTTTCAGTCATCAGATTTTACTAAGCGGGTGATTGGTTCTTGCTGCGGGAAAGGGAGACACTTTTATTTTCTCCAAGATGTGAAAACAGCAAAAACAGCCATTGATCGAATCAACATTTCTGCTGATACTTGTATACGCCTAATGAAATGTTTACAAGAAGAAAGTCAATTGTTTCAACATACTGGTGGTGTGCATAATGCTGGACTGTGTGATGCAGAAAAGCTATTCATCACTAGAACTGATATAGGAAGACATAATGCATTAGATAAAATCTATGGATACTGTTTACTTCATCAAATTCCACTTAGAGATAAAATTCTTGTGTTTAGCGGCCGGATATCGTCAGAAGTTCTATTGAAGGCAGCAAAACTAGGAGTGTCGATCGTCATCTCAAAATCAGCACCTACTGAGCTGGCGCTTAATATGGCAGAAGAATTAAATATCACGACAGTTGGATTTGTCAGAGGAGAATCTTTTAATATCTACACTCACCATCAGCGTATAACAGAATAGGAGGCAAAGTATGGACAGTATATTGGATAGGAGACATCGACCATTGCGCGATTTAAGAATATCAGTAACAGATCGCTGTAACTTTAGATGTACGTACTGTATGCCTGCTGAAATTTTTGGACCAGATTATCCTTTTTTGAATAAAGAAGAACTGCTTAGTTTCGAAGAAATTGAACAGCTTGCTACCCTTTTTGCAAAGGACCTAGGTGTGGTAAAAATACGCATCACGGGTGGTGAACCTTTAATGCGAAAAGATTTGCCTATCTTAATAGAAAAGCTCTCAAAAATTCCAGGAATCGAAGATATTGCGATGACAACTAATGGAACGCTTTTACCTGTATATGCTGATAAGTTAAAGAAAGCAGGTCTTCAAAGAGTCACCATTAGTTTGGATTCATTAAATCCTGACCGTTTTAAGCAAATGAACGGAAGGAATATTTCTATCCAAAAAGTGTTTGATGGGATTGAAGCTGCAAAAAAAGCTGGACTTGCTATTAAGATCAATATGGTTGTTCAAAAAGGTGTGAATGATCAGGATGTTTTACCAATGGCAGCTTACTTTAAAAAAGAAGGACATGTTCTCAGATTTATCGAGTTTATGGATGTCGGAAATACGAACAAATGGAATCTAGAGCATGTCATGACAAAGAAAGAGATCATTGGTCTAATTGATTCAACATTTCCCATCAAACCAGAACCTCCTCAATATCCAGGTGAAGTAGCCAACCGATTCTTTTACCAAGATGGTTCAGGAGAGATAGGCATTATTTCTTCTGTTTCAGATGCTTTTTGTGGAACATGTAATAGAGCGAGACTTTCTGCTCGCGGTGAATTGTTTACATGTCTTTTTGCATCATCGGGTTTTGATCTGAAGCGGGTGATTCGCTCAACAAAGGATAATGAAGATATAAAGAACATATTGAAGGAACTATGGTCGAATAGAGATGATCAATATTCAGCTGAGAGAGAGCAGAAGAAAGATCAGAAAAAAGTTGAAATGTCATACATCGGTGGGTAGTGACAACAAAGTATCATGATCATGATTTTTTGAAAAGTAGAGAAAATGTCATAATCATTGTTGAAAATCCTTTTATAGAAATAGGTCTATTCATCTTAGAATCCTGTCATGATCAAAAACCAGCAGAAACTCTGCTGGTTTTTAAAATGTTATTTTGTGGCTCAAAAAGGTTGAGATATGCTTAGAAAATAGATTTTTCAACATTTTTTACTGCTTTACTTTTATGGGAGCTGTGATAAGATCAACTCAATCTTTACCAGCTCGATTTTTTCACTCCTGGAATTTGGCCCTTATAGGCAAGCTCACGAAAAGCAATTCTAGACATTTTAAATTTTCGTAAGTAACCTCTAGGACGACCGGTTAACTCACAGCGGTTTTTTAAGCGAGTAGGGGAAGAGTCTCTAGGTAATTTCCGTAAAGCTTCATATTCACCTTTTTCTTTCAACTCTTTTCTTAATTCTGCATATTTCAATACAAGCTGCTGCCGCTTTTTTTCTTTAGCAATTTTAGATTTCTTTGCCACTTAAAACCCTCCTGGCTTAATGTTGGATTTTCCATTGAAAGGGGTCTTCTTCAAACGTAGTCCATTCTTGATCAAATTCCTCAGGTGTGAGTAAGCATTGATCAAGTGTGCGAATGATATCTGCTTTAGGTAAATCTACGCCAATAAACACAAGTTTTGTATGCCTGTCACCAAATTCTGCGTCCCACTCATCAAGAAGCTCTGGTTCTTGCTTTAATATCTGTGCTTTTTCTTGCTCAGGCAAGGCAGCAATCCAGTAGGCAATTGGTTCAATCGCAACAGATTTTCCAGCCTGTGAAATTAAAATGGTTAAATCATGATGTGTGGCAAGCCATGTAAATCCTTTAGCGCGAACTATTTGCTCTGGCATCTGATCTAACCAATTATTTAACCTGCCAGTATGGAAGGGAAGTCTTCTTTCATAAACAAAGGAGGAGATTTGGTATTCTTCTGTTTCTGGCGTATGCTGAGAATGTCCAGCGTTGATTTCTTTAATCCAGCCAGCAGAAGCACTGGACTTTTCAAAATCGAATAAACCAGTATTTAAAATGTCACTTGGCTTTACTTGCCCTTTTGAGGTTCTGATGATAGATGCTTCTGGTTGAAGTGTGGTCAGCACGTGCTCAAGTCGGTCTAATTCTGAGTTTGATACTAGATCACACTTATTGATAATCAACACATCGCAAAATTCAATTTGATCAATAAGTAAATCGGAAATTTCTCGTTCGTCATCATCGGAAACGGCTTGTTTACGGTCTAATAGACTTTCTCCTGACTGGAAGTCGGTCCAGAAACGGTTCGCATCTACAACAGTAACCATCGTGTCTAACCGGCAAAAGCGCGTCAAATCTATCCCCATTTCTTCATCAATATAAGAGAAAGTTTGCGCGACTGGAATAGGTTCACTAATACCTGTTGACTCAATGACAATATAATCAATATGACCAGTCTTACATAGGCGTTCTACTTCGATTAACAAATCTTCTCTTAATGTGCAGCAAATACAACCATTAGATAATTCAACTAGCTTCTCATCTGATCGAGAGAGCTCACCGCCTTGTTTGATTAGTTCTGCATCAATATTGATTTCGCTCATGTCATTAACAATAACAGCTACTTTTAACCCTTTACGATTTTGTAGTACATGATTTAATATCGTTGTTTTTCCAGCTCCTAAAAAACCGCTTAATACTGTAACAGGTATTCGCTTATTCATTTCCTTCTGTCCCTTTGCCAATGCTCATGTTCATTTCCGCCTCTCTTAAAAAGTAATGATTACGATTTGAAACCTAAAAAATTATTTTGTTTCTCTATGAAGGGTATATTTCTTTAACCGAGGGGAATATTTTTTTAACTCCAGTCGGTCCGGATTCGTTCTTTTATTCTTTGTTGTGATATAGTTTCTGTCACCAGTTTCAGTACAGGCTAAGGTAATTTTTACACGCATCGGTAATAGGAACCTCCTTTAATTCGTAATGGTTACGATTTGTATTTTAAAATGATCAAGATAGAATGTCAAGCTTAGAAGGGTAAAACGATGCCAAATATCAAACAAAAGGGGTATCAAATGTTCATTGATACCCCCTCTCCATTAATAAAAGTCACCAAGCTCTTCTTCGTATTCACCTTCGTAGTGCTGAATGTCACTAGGAATTTCTTGAAGAAATGCTAGACCGCCTAATACCAGCATCAGGATAATGGCGATGAATGATAGAATGGCTGCGACAATACTTGATATGGCAAATAGTGTCTGCATTTTCATCATCTTAGCATATTGTTCTAATAACTCTTCATAAGAAGTATCAGGAGCTTGAATTAATTGTTCCGCTGCGTTTACAGATTTTTGTACATGGATTCCCATCATAATGAGGAAGACGCCAAGGGCAGCAGGAAGAACAAGCCAAAAACCAATAAGAATAGCTAAGCCACCTGAAATATAGAGAAATATACTACCAACTTTTCCCCACTTTGTGATCGAATGAAGAGATTGAATGATTTTCTCAGTTTGTTGCAATGGTGTTCACTCCTTTATGTATTCACTCTTTATCATACTTGAGCAGGTAGTACTTTAGGAAGAGTGAATGTAGAACAATTTTTAAAAATTTCTATCTTCACTTTACTATTTATGGATAAATAAATTATCTTCGAATAAGAAAAAAGTAACATTTACTATGAATTTTAACGTCAATTTATGTCATAAATAAGATTAGTAGTTAAAAATAATTAGTAAAATTATCAAAATATGTTGTTAGTTGTCTTGCAATTGGTTATTATTGTGTTGTATTACCATAAAAATTGGAAGGTGGAATTCATATGTTAGATCGTTTCTTAAACAAAATGACCAATGTTCAACCTGCAGCTTCAAGATGTATTTTGCAAAAATTAGTCACTTCATGCAAATCAGCGCCAACTTGTTTCCTTCAAGGTGTTGGAACTTTCCGTTACTACGTGGATCGTGATACAGGTGAGATTTGTACTAGCCAAGAACGCATTAGATGTGGCTGCTAAATTCAAGGATTTTATTTAATAGGATGTGAACGCATGAGCATATCTTCAATTTCATTCTTAACAAATGCTATGCAGACGTCAAACAGTCGTCAAGCGAGTCAAACATCCAATTCTTTTTTAAACCAAGCAGCGAAAATTGTTCAAGGCGACCATTCTCCAGAAGAGAGAAAGGCATTATTTCAACAACTGACTCTAGTTCAGCAAGGAAAAGATTTAGAGCTTCATGTGTCTAAATTAAAGGAACTAGAGAAAGAGGTTCAAAAAGAATCGTCTTCTTCGTCCGTTACTGTGAATCAGCATGGTGACCAAGTAGATATTTCAAATGAGGCTCGCAGTGAGTTTGAACAAGCTGAGGAACAAGCCACAGCTTCAAGTGAAGCGAGTGAAATCGTCGCAAGGGAAAAGGATCAGGATGTACAGGCAGATTCAAACTAATAAAAAAATGAGGCGTGTGTTTTTTATCTTCACATGCCTCATTTATGTTTATTTTGCAGAAAACCTTGAATAAAGACCATCCGGAAAAGGGGCTGCATATGAGATTGTTTCATCTTCTTCTACCATGATGTAATATGGAAACTCTTCAATATGAAAGGTGCCTATCATTTGTTCGTCCACTGAGATAATTCGCATGTTGGTTTGGTTATCACGATATAATTCTTGATCCTCTTCTTTTCCATTCTTTAGCAAAATACTAAAAGAAATGTCTAATTGACGCTGCTTTTTCGTTTCTAGGAATTGTTCCAGTGATGGGATGCAATGCGGACATGCTGTGTCAGTGAATATAAGCAGCTGCTGCTTGTGATTGGTTTGCAGTAGATCATTTATTTGAATAGGTGATGTTTTTTCAAGTAGCGGATGAACAAATTTTTGCCCAACATGCTGGATCGGTAAGATGATTAATTCCATCTGGTGTTTTAAATAGATCATGATTCCGATCGTCAATAAAAGGCTGCAAAGAATAAGAGTTAGCTGTAAAAGTAAGATTGAAGTCATCGTATATCGTCCTCTCAGAATGAAGTTACGCAGAGCTATCATAATATAAATATCAAAAATATGTCAATTATACTAAATGGTGTAAGGTGGAGCGTTTGATGAGTACAGTGAACCATTGTTTATATGCAATCTCCTATACTTGGAAAAGAAGTCGATCATATCTTCTATTAACTCTATTCATCCAAGTGATCGTTGGCTTTATGCCTTTGGCTAGTGTCTGGATTATTCAAACATTGATTAATGAAATTATTTTATTCATGACTTCTTCAGGAGATATTCAAAAGGTCTTAAGGTTATTTGGGTTGCAAATGGTCATTGTGATTTTAGGATATGGGCTTCAATTCATTCTTCAGCTTAGTCAGCAGAAAGCGACAAATCTGATTGGTTTGCATTTGAAGGGTGAATTGCTTCAAAAAGCGATCAGGCTTCCATATATTACATTTGAACACCCGTCTTTTTATAATGAAAGTCAACGTGTGATGAACAGTCATCAGCATGTTCTGAGTATGGTTAGAAGTATTTTTACAATCATGAGCGCATTGATTACTGTTGTATCACTTCTCATTTATATGATTGGTATCCATTGGGGCTTGGCGGTCATTCTGATCTTATGTACTCTGCCTGTCTTGTGGATTGAGCTTTTCTTTGGAGGTGCACGGTATCAATTAAACCGCATGTTAACGGCCAATGATCGAAGAGAAATGTATGTGTCTGATCTTGTTGCGCAGCGAGATTCATTGAAGGAAATCCGTTTATATGGAATTGGAAATTATCTTCTTCAAAAATGGCAAGGTCATTATGTAAAAAGTGCAGATGAAAAATATAAATTACTAAAACGTCAGGTTCGCTGGGAGATGGCAGGCGGATTGCTTATGACATTTGCCTATGTGTGCTGTGGTCTTTTTATTGTCTTTCTTATCTTTCAAAAGAAATTAGCTGCGGGTACGTTTGTCGCTGTGCTCCAAGCTGTGCAAAATATTCAAAGTGGTTTTCAGGATTTGACGAGGGAATGTTCTAGTTTATATGAAACGAGTCTCTATATTGATGAAATGAGAACTTTTCAAAAGAGAGAAGAAGAAATTGATGAGCAGACAGAGGAAGCGGCATCGCTTCGTAGGATTGAATGTATTCAGTCCATTACGCTAGAAAATCTCTCTTTTACCTATCCGAATATGAAAACGCCTGCTATTGAACATATACATTTTCATATCGATAAAGGTGAACGCATTGCATTGGTGGGGGATAACGGATCAGGTAAGACGACCTTGATTAAATGCTTGACCGGTTTATATGATCCAGACAAGCCGAATATGCAAAGGGTCAATGGTGAATCGATTTCGACCATTTATAAAAAATCATATCATGCGAGAATGGCCGTCCTTTTTCAAGATTTTATGAAGTACGAATTCACTGTGAAAGAAAACATTGGATTTGGCCGTATCGACGAAATAGATAAGGAAGAGCGCATGATCTCAGCTGCACGGCAAGCAGGCATAGAGAAAAGAATTCATCAAATGGAAGAAACATACGATGCGCAGCTTGGCCGGTTTTTTGAAGAAGGTCATGAACTATCTGGGGGACAATGGCAAAAGCTTGCGATGGCGAGAACCTTTTTTAGAGAAAGTGATTTTATCATTTTAGATGAACCGACTTCTGCTCTCGATCCGCTATCGGAGATTTCACTCATTCGAAAGCTATTCGATCATACTCAGGATCAAGGGGTCTTGTTTATCACCCACCGTATGGGAGCGGCCCGCTTAGCAGACCGGATTATCGTGATGAAAGATGGTGCTTTCGTTGAAGAGGGGAACCATGAAGAGCTGATGGCGCTAGATGGAGAGTACAAAAGGCTTTACGAGGCACAATCCCAACTATTTCAACAAAAGGAGATGGCGTAAGGTGAGTGTCTTTTATTTTATAGGTGTCTATTTATTAGGAATCATCTTTGCAGGTGCATGGCTTGATAAAGTGAGAAAACAAACGGCGCATATTCAGCAGATGAATGCTTATCGACTGCTGCCTCCTGCGCTCACGGCGCCCATGTTTTATTTGTTTTTGACTGTTGAATTGGCTTGTACGGGTTTATTGTTCGTGTGGAACATGTCTCTTGTACCTGCGATTGGTCTTACAGCACTTTTATGTATCTATACTGGAGCGGTCACCTTCAATTTATTGAGAGGACATCGTCACATTTCATGCGGCTGTGGGGGTTTGCTTGAAAATGACCGCCTTCACTGGGGAATTGTGATTCGTAATGTGTCGATGCTGGCTCTTGTGATTGGGTTGTTTTATGTACATCCCTATGTAGAAACAATTCCGTGGTCATTTCATATTATTTGTTTTCTGATTGCAGTGGCTGTCTATTTGATTATAGCAGTGGGGAAAACAATCATGATGTTCAATAGAAAATGGATGAATCAATTTGAATCGTTTATAGAAGGAGACCAAGTGAAATGACTGATATTCTACTAATTATTGTGTTATTCATTGTCATTGCTCAGCTGGCGGTCGTGTTTTTGCTTGCCCGCTTTATCGGAAAATTTATGAGTAAAATTAAATCCCTTGATGGGATTGAATTAAAGGAAGCGGATGTTGGTGATGCTGCGCCGTTATTTCGAAGCTATACACATTTAGGAGATAAGGTCATTTTAAAGGAGTATTTACAGAGTGGAAGAGCTGTGATGCTGTTATTTGTAAATACCACTTGCATGACATGCAAAAGCATTTTGTCTGATATGCGTCAGCACATTTCTAGCGATGATACTCAATTCATGTTCATCAATGGGGATGAACAAGGAGATGATGCATTGATCCTTCAATTGCTGCCTGATCAAGCTGTGTATATGCGCTCTTCGCAAATCATGGAACTGTATGGGGTAACTGTGGTTCCGCAAGCGATTCTGATAGATGAACATGGCATCATCCTGCAAAGAAAATCTGTTCAAAATGCGAAACAGTTTGAACAGTTGTTACACGCATCATAAAAAAGCGTCTCTTTGTTGGAGAGACGCTCGTTTTATAATTCTTTTCCTAGAATGTCTAAATCGTACCTGCTGCCGTCCATTTCTGCGATGCGTGGCAAGTGACCCCATGTTTCAAAGCCGTGCTTTTTAAATAATCGAATGCTTGCTTCGTTGTGCCCGAAAATAAAGGCGAGTAATGTTCGAATGCCTAGTGAAGGTGCCAACTCAATGGCCTCTTGTAAAAAAAGTGACCCTAAGCCTTTCCCTCGATCGTCTTGGTTTAAGTAAATACTCATTTCAACGGTCCCGTTGTATGCAGGTCTTCCATAAAACGTTTCAAAGCTGAGCCAGCCGTAAATATGTCCATCCTCATCTGTTTTCACATAGAGAGGTCTTTTCTCTGAATGATTCAAAAACCATTGCCGGCGGTCTTCAACTGAAACTGGTTCTGTATCGGCGGTTACTTCTCTTGAAGCAATAGTTGAATTGTAAATATCAACGATTGCTTTGAGGTCATCTTCTGTTGCTATACGGTTGAAAGTTTTCACATTAAAGTCCCCCATCTTTTTTTCATTCATCATACATATTATTGATGCGATTGCGCAAAATAAAAAGAAAAATGATTTCGTGTGTATATATTTTTTGAAAAGTGTTCAGAATGTTGCTGAGGTGATGAAAAATGAGAGAGGAAGAAAAGAAACGTACTTCCAAAATCACAAAAGTTCAGCAATTTTTCCGTAAGCGCTGGGTATTCCCTGCAATTTACTTGGTCAGCGCAGCGGTCGTGTTAACAGCCGTTCTTTGGTATCAAGCTGTATCAAAAGATGTGAAAGACCAACTATCTGATGGAAATCAAACAGGGCAAGAACAGCGTGATGATGCCGTTGAAGTTGGAAAGCCAATTGAAAATGTTGCCATGCCAGTCCAGAATTCTGATAATGTTTCTGTCGTGAAAAAGTTCTATGAAGCAGATGCTGATCAAAAAGAAAAAGAAGCAGCACTTGTAAACTATAATAACACCTATACCTTGAGCAAAGGTATTGATCTTGCAGATAAAGATGGCAAAGTGTTTGATGTCACAGCTGCTCTTAGTGGAACAGTGGTTCAAGCGAAAAAAGATCCAGTTCTCGGTCACGTCGTTGAAATTGAACATGAAGATGGATTATCGACTGTTTATCAATCGTTGTCACAAGTGAGTGTTAAAGAAGGCGATGAAGTGAAGCAGAATGATGTCATCGGTGCTTCTGGTAAAAATCTTTATGGTGCTGAAAGCGGCAACCATGTGCATTTTGAAATTCGTATGGAAGGTTTAGCGCTTAATCCACTTAGCTTCATTGACAAGCCTGTTTCGACTATTGAAAAGGCCGCGCAAGAAGTGACGGAAGAAGCAAAAGAACCTGCTCAGCCAAAAGCTGATGAAAAAACGAAGGAACCTGCTGCTGAAGATAAGGCCAAAGAGCCTGCTGGAGAAAAATCTGAAGAAAAGTCTGATGAGAAGGGGAAATCCTCTGATCAAGAAAAGTCTTCTGATTCCTCTAAAGACAGCAGTCAATCTGAAGAAACAAAACAATCTTAAGTCTTGAAACCTCTGTATATGAATCATGCAGAGGTTTTTTTCTGTCTTTAAAAAATCCCCCGCACTCGGCGGAAGATGGTTTAGAGTGCGGTAGGTCCTTCTTCACCTGTCCGAATGTTGATTGTATTTTCTATCTCATATATAAAAATTTTCCCATCCCCTGGTTCGCCTGTACGAAGTACCTTTTGAGCTGTTTCAACGACCTGTTCGACAGGTACTTCGCTTAGGACGATTTCAATCTTTAATCGTTCGTACACATTACTTTCCTTTTTGACGCCGCGGTATAGCTCTGTATGTCCCTTTTGTAAACCGCAGCCGTGTACATTCGAAAAGGTAATGGAAGTGACACCAATCTTTCCAAGCTCCACCTTTAATGTTTCAAAATTGGCTGGACGTGTGACAATTTCCACTTTATACATTTTGCTCATAGAGACACCCCTTTTTCATTAATCTTGATAAGCTTTTTCCCCATGCATGGTTAAATCAAGACCCACTGATTCTTCTTCTTCAGTTGCGCGAATTTTAAAGAAGAGATTGACCACTTTGATGATCACGTATGTCACAACAGCTACAAAGGCATAGGTGGCTACAATAGCAACAACTTGCTTCCAAAGTAAGCTGGGATCTCCGTAAAATAAGCCATTGGCTCCGCCATCATTGACAGAGGTTGTTGCGAAAAGCCCTGTTGCAATTCCTCCCCAAGTCCCGCCAATTCCGTGAAGCCCGAATGCATCTAGTGCATCATCATAGCCAAATTTGGCTTTGAGTGAGAAGACTCCCCAGAAACACACGATGCCGCCGATGATTCCGATGATAATAGAAGCAAAAGGTGTGACAAAACCTGCGGCAGGTGTAATTGCCACAAGACCTGCGATGGCTCCAGAAATCGCGCCGAGCATGGTCGGTTTTTTGTTGATCATCCACTCGACTAACAGCCAGCCAATGATTCCCGCAGCAGCAGCTGTATTGGTGTTAATAAAGGCATACATTGCGACACTGTCTAAGGTAAGAGCACTTCCAACGTTAAAGCCAAACCATCCAAACCAAATGACAGCTCCGCCAAGAAGGGTATAAATCAAATTGTGAGGAGAAGAGCTTGCTGCTTCTTTACGCTTCCCGAGCACAATCGCTACGACTAGACCTGCAACACCTGATGAAATGTGAACCACGTTTCCTCCAGCGAAGTCGAGTGCACCCATTTCGCCAATCCAACCGCCGCCCCATACCCAGTGTGCGACTGGCGCGTATACAAATGTGACCCAAAGGAGTGTAAACACGACGACCGCTGAGTAACGAATTCGTTCAGCAAAGGCACCTGAGATGATGGCTGTTGTTAAGACGGCAAAGGTCATTTGGAACATCATGAATAATGAATGTGGAATGGTCTCACTGTAGGGGCCAGGTTCAAAGCCAACGCCTTTTAGTCCAATCCAGTCTAAGCCTCCGATCCATGCATTGCCTGGCGCAAAAGCCAAGGAATAGCCGAACATGATCCATACGATAGAGACGATCGCTAGTGAAGTTAAGCTGTGCATGGTTGTACTTAAGACGTTTTTACTTCTCACGAGTCCTCCGTAGAATAAGGCTAAACCCGGTGTCATTAACCACACGAGTAGTGCGCAGAAGAACATAAATACTGTATCACCCATTTGCATGCTGCATTCCCCCTGAATCATTCAGAATTAATTGATTTCTTAATTCTTCATTATAGAGAGAAAAGTCATATATGACATATTAGTGTGAGGTAATCTTACATGGTTTTTGGTTATATTCAATATAAATGGATGAAAAGTTCGTGAAATATGAGAAAAAACGTGCATTGAGCACGACAAATAAAGGGCGTTTGACCTATAAAATGGAGCTGAGAAACAGCTTGGTTCGTTCCTCTTGAGGAGAATCGAACAATTTTGATGGCGTGCCTTCTTCGACGATACGGCCTTCGTGCATATAGACGACCCGATCGGCGACTTCTTTCGCAAAGCCCATTTCATGTGTGACGATAACCATCGTCATGCCTTCTTTTGCGAGACTTTTCATTGTTTGCAGTACCTCGCCTACAAGCTCTGGATCGAGGGCAGACGTAGGTTCGTCAAATAACATGACATCTGGTTTCATGGCGAGAGCTCTTGCAATAGCCACACGCTGCTTTTGACCGCCTGATAGCTTAGAAGGATATACGTTGGCTTTATCCGCAAGTCCGACCTTTTCTAACAGGACATTGGCTTCTGATACAGCTTGAGTCTTTTTTGTTTTTTTCACCATAACAGGCGCCTCGATGATGTTTTCAAGCACAGTTTTATGCGGAAAGAGGTTAAAATGCTGAAACACCATGCCTATTTTTTGCCGCATCTCGTTTAATTGATCGCGTTTTGGGTGAACAGGACTCCCATCAATGATGATTTCTCCATCATTTTTGATTTCTAAAAAGTTCATACAGCGGAGCAAGGTGCTTTTTCCAGAGCCACTGGCTCCAATTAAGACGACCACATCATTTTCATAAACAGTGAGGTCGATATCCTTTAAAACATGCAGTTCTCCGAAGTGTTTATTGAGTTTTTCAACACGAATGAGTTCCTTTGATTCTGTCATGTTTCTCCTCCTAATGGTCACTGACTGATAGTTTCTTCTCAAAGGTTTGGACAGCGAATGTTAACAGCAGGACAAGAACTAAGTAATAGACGGCTACAACAAGTAAATAGGTCATATTGTCAAAGCTGTTTGAGCCTTGGGTCGTGGCGACGTTAAATAGTTCATTGACGCTAATAAAGGCGGCGAGTGATGAATCTTTTAAGCCGATAATGAACTGGTTGCCAAGAGGGGGGAGGGCGCGTCGCATCGCTTGCGGGAGAATGATGCGTCTCATTGTTAGAAAACGTCCCATGCCAAGAGAGCGTCCTGCCTCTTTTTGCCCCTGATCGATCGATTGGATGGCGCCTCTGAATATTTCTGCTATATACGCTCCATTATGAAAGGCGAGCGCAATGGAAGCGGCCCAGAAGTCGGGGATATTTAATTCTGTCAGTCCAAAATATAGGATGAAAATTTGAACAATCAGTGGTGTGCCGCGTACAAGGAAGATATAGGCGTTGGCGATATAACCGAAGACAGTCACGCGTGATATTTTCAATAAAGCAAAGAAGAGCCCGATGAACATGCCGATAAAGATGCTGATCACAGTGAGCTGTAACGTGAGTAGCATTCCTTCTAAAAAAATACCTCTTGAATCAATCAGTGTCTGAAAAAAATGTGATAGGCTAGGCAAAACAATCATCTCCATTTGAAGAAAGTGCGCCTAAAAAAGGCGCACAATCGTGGTTTTAATTTTGTTTGACCGTGATGTCTTCATCAAAGTATTTCTCGCTAATTTGTTTTAATGTTCCGTCCTTTTTTAATGCGTCAATCGCATCGTTGATCTCTTTTATGAGCTGTTCATTTTCTTTAGATACAGCAATTGCCTGCTCGCTTTGTCCGAGTCTTTCCTGCGCTTCGATTTTTAATTTTTTCTTCATGGCTTCTGCACCTGTGGCGAAATCCGTCACGACTGCATCGTGTTTTCCGTTGGCTAGTGCTTCTAAAGCGACGACATCACTGTCGTAATATTTTGGTTCCTGCCCGCTATGTTCCTTTGCAATATCAGCGTAGGATGAGCCTTTTGAAACAGCGATTTCTTTGCCTTTTAAATCATCAGCATGTTGAATGTCTGCTCCAGGTCTTGTGAAAATTTGCGGACCAGAGTAGTAGTAGGGCTTAGAAAGAAGGACGTGTTTTTTTCGTTCCTCATTGATGGCATGACTTGCAACTGCCGCATCAAATTTTCCTGATTTCACACCTTCGACGATGCCTGCGAACTTATACTTCTTCTGTATAGGCTCAAGGCCTAGTTTGTCACTGATCGCATTGCCTACATCGATATCAAAGCCTGACATCTGATTTCCATCCATGTAACTGAACGGGTGAAATTCACCTGATGCTGCAAATATAAATTTTCCATCCTCCAAAATTGGCGACCCTTTCGCTGTAGAATTACGTTTATCTCCGTTCCCATTTGTTTCATTTGAACCACACGAAGACAGAAGTAATACTGCAACCGAGAAAAGGGCTGGGACCCAAAACCGTCTTTTCTTAATAATAAGCTTCTCCTCCTTTTCAGCCGTTCTCCATATAAGGAGAAAGTAGGCTTTTAAATATGTGTAGCATCTTACCATTTGTTCCTCATATTCTCAATTTTATATGTGTTTTTCCAACACTCACCCTTTTTAAAATGTATGTCTTGCTTTTCCAAGAGAGAACTTGAATTGATCAGGGTAAAAAAGGGAAATGAATCTCATAATAACGGAAGGAAACATGCCAGAACATAAAGAGGGGGTCGGTGTATGAAGAAGTGGAGAGACAACCGAAAAGTCTTTTTAACTGCTATTGCCTTTGGGACGATGTTAAATCCGTTGAATTCCTCAATGATTTCTTTGGCCTTGCATCAAATCCAACATGAATTCGGTTTGTCATTTACGACTGTATCTTGGCTTATTTCGTCTTTTTATTTAGCTAGTGCGGTGACGCAGCCGGTGAGCGGCCGGATTGGGGATCATGTGATGAGCCGGAGAACATTATTTTTATTCGGACTGGGTCTTGTGGCGGTCTCAGCCATCTGTGCGCCGTTTGCCCCGACGTTTGCGGTGCTGATTGTGATCCGGCTATTGCAGGCAATTGGGAGCAGTGCCATTTATCCTTCTGGTGTCGGACTCATTCGGGATCATATTCAAGACAAGCAGGCATCGGCGTTAGCGGTATTGTCCATTTTTGCTTCAGCGATGACGGCGCTTGGACCGACACTTGGCGGCTTTTTGATGACAATCGGTGGCTGGCCGGCTATCTTTTTAGTGAATCTGCCTTTTATTTTGATCAGCTTCTTTCTAGGACTATCTTTGTTTCCAAAGGAGCAGAAAAAGAGAAAGCTACGTATAGGTGAAACGATACGGAAGCTCGATCTGCCAGGCATGCTGCTTTTTACAGTTTGTATTGTCCTTCTGCTTTCGTTTTTATTATCACTAGGTCATGGCATTCAATATGTACAGGGGATTCTTTGTCTCGTGAGTGCAGGCGCTTTTATTTGGTGGGAGTATCAGGTGGATGAACCGTTTATTCAAATTCGGATGTTCAGACAGGAGCAGCGGCTTTCACTCGTGTATGTGCAATTTATCATTTTAAATATCTTTTTCTATTGTCTTTTCTTTGGTTTGCCGAGCTATTTCCAAGATGAATTAGGCTGGCGTGTGGAAATGACGGGTCTTTTTATGCTTTGCATGTCTGGGGTGAGCATCATTATCTCTCCGCTGACGGGAAAGTGGGTGGACCGCGGGGATGAACGCCATCCGGTATTAGCCAGTGCGGTTTTAATGCTGGCTGGGGCTTCTGCGATGACCTTCTTTTTTATTCCGGCACCATTATGGGGGAAAGGGCTGGTTCTAGCGCTGCTAGGACTTAGTTACGGGATTGGAAATGTTGCGCTACAAGCTGCGATGCTCAAGGCAAGCCCTCAGCATATGATTGGCACGTCCTCTGGGCTTTTTCAAACATGTCGCTACCTTGGTTCCATTCTGTCGTCTGCTGTCCTCGGTATGCTGTTTGGGGATGAAATTGCTGGTCCTCATTTTGAGCAGTTAGGCTGGACATTGATCATGATTTCCCTTATCGGCATCGGTGTCAGTCTTTATTTTTCGAACAAGGTCAGAGGAGGACATTCAATAAAAAAAGCGGCGCGATAAGTGGAAGAAGATTCTTCATCACGTTATCGCAAGCCGCTTAAGAGTTAGACAGGTCAGAGTCCTGATCCTTTTGCTTCCTTCTGAATATTTTTCCTACAATTGTCTCATAGAAAGTGACGATGCGATCAATTGGAGAGTCAAAGAACTTCCATAATTTATTCATAATAAACACGACCACAATCGATACGATCAAGCTGCCTAAAACATCTAATGGATAATGGTGACCGACCCAGATGCGGGAGAATCCTGTGAGTAATCCAAAGACGAGCAAGATGTTGCCAAGCTTTTTATTACGAGATCGAATGGCAAGTGAAAGAGCCAGTGCACCTGTTGTATGGTCACTTGGGAAGGAAGCGTCTGCTGAGTGCGGAATGAGTGTGTCGACTTTATGCGCCACAAACGGTCGCTCCTCATAATGAAACAGTGTAATCGCAAAATTGACGATAAGTGCCGCGATGCCCGTTACACCGGAAAAGAAGACATGCTTCTTAAATTTGTGATTACCTAAAAACCAGCAAATCAATAAGACAAGGGCGTACACAAGAATGGCCTTTTTCGTAATGAAAATCATGGCCTGATCTAAAAACTCAGAATGATGAGCCATCCCGTGTATCACTTTAAACAGTTCGTAATTCAAAACATCACCTATACCTTCGCTTAATGCCAACTATTTTTCAAATAATCGTTTATTTGAAACATCCTATATTTTAGCATGTTTCCGTTGAAGTTTAAAATAGAATCCTATTCTGATAGGGAGACCTTCTGTGCTTTTGCTTCTTGGGGCTTTCGTTCGCTCCAATAAAAAACAATCATACTGAGCAAGACAACAATACCTGCAATGAGATATACATTTGAAAAGTCTGTGAAACTGACAAGAAGACCAAATACAAATGAGCCAGCAGCAATACCCGTATCATATAAAGTGAAGAAAGTAGCCGTCGCATAGCCTGTACGGTGAGCTGGTGAGTGCTGAATGGCAAGTGTTTGTAAACATGGTACTAGCGATCCATAGCCAAGTCCAATGACACCACCTGATAGAAGAAGCATTGTAGCTGAATGTGTAGCTGTCAGCATCCATAAACCAATCGCAAAAAGAGCAATCGAAGGATAGATCACAATGTGAGGTCCTACTCGGTCAAAAAGTCTGCCTGTAAATGGACGTGATCCAAGCATCGCTGCCGCAAACACAATAAAGAAATAACTGCTTGCCCCCATCAAGTGAAGGGAATTGGCATAGACTGAAATAAATGAAATGATCGGCGAATAACAGAATGAAATAATGATGCCGACCGCCGCTGTTTTTAATGCACCTTTTTCGAACAGATGAGAAAAAGTAAATCGGAAGACGACACTACCCCCATCTTCAAGCTCTGGCTGTCTGATCAGCATCGTAAAAGCGGCACCAATGGTAACGATAATGGAAAAAAGAAGGAATAAGGAGTGGAATCCTACTTTTCCTACTTGATTGAGTGCGATAAATGGACCGATAACCACAGCGAGGTTCATGGACATGACAAAGTAGCCGAGTCCTTCCCCGCGTTTATGTTTTGGAATCATATCTGCCGCAATGGCACTGGTTACTGTCGTCAAAATGCTAAAAAAGATGCCTTGCACGAAACGCAGCATGAGAAGCGTTTGGAATTGATCAATTGAGATGTATAAATAAGTGAGTAAGGCAAATGCCGTTGAGGAGAAAATCGCCATCCGTTTTTTACCGAATTTCTCAATAATCGCTCCTGAAAACGGTCTTGTCACAATGGCAGACAATAAGAAGACCGTCACAAGGAGACCGCCCTGTGATTCTGTTCCATTTAGTTCATCCATTGTGTAAATAGGCAGCAAGGTTAAAAGGGCATAAAAAGAGGTGAACGTAAATAAATTCACCAGGACAATCATGATAAAGTCTCTCGTCCAAATGCGTTCGTTCATGATGTATGTCACTTCCTATTCAGTTGATAATTTGTGTAAAAGTGTATGGAGGAGTTGTTTTTCTTCGTGGGTGAAATCTGAAAGACATTCTTCTTCAAATTGTTCCATCGTACGTTTGATTTCTTCAAATCGGGCCTTAGCATCATCTGTCATCACGATCAGATTTTCACGTTTGTCTTTTCCTTGTACACGTTGCACCCAGCCATTTGCTTCTAGACGGGTTACGGTTCGGGTAATGGTTGGGGCTTCGACGTTCAAATATGTCCAAATGTCTTTTTGGGTTTTCGGGCCGAATGTATCCAAACAAAAAAGTACAGTCCATTGGGACATGTACAAGTCATAAGCAGCAAGCGCTTCGTTCGCCTTTTTAGACAGCAGGCGTGCGCTTTGGTGTATTTGATGTAAACACTCTCTATTTAACGTATCCATATGCTCACCTTTATTCAATATTTAGCTAGGTAAATAAAATCACCTTTTCTATTTTACGTGCTCGACCCATTCTTGTAAAGTGAAAATTTTCGCCACTCGAAATGATTGCATTTTCTGATAAATCCCTTGTCCCATCTTCATTTTTAGCATATTCCCTATGCAATGCTAATACACTGTTACAAACCTGACAAAGAGAGTGTTTGAGGTGAGGGATCGTGTTTGGCATTTACTACCTAATGGATGAGAAATTAAGACGAACAAGCGCCTCTGAAAATGGATAATATTGATACGAATCTCATTTCACACTTCTCACATCCATTTTAGGGAGGTCGAGTGGTGTGCACGATTACATCAAAGAGCGAACAATCAAGATAGGAAAGTATATCGTGGAGACAAAGAAAACCGTTCGTGTAATTGCGAAAGAATTTGGAGTCTCTAAAAGTACTGTACACAAGGATCTAACAGAAAGACTGCCAGAAATTAATCCAGATCTGGCTAATGAAGTGAAGGAGATACTGGATTATCATAAATCAATCCGCCACTTGCGAGGGGGAGAAGCCACTAAATTAAAGTATAAAAAAGAAGAAATTTTAGAAGGCGAGCCTGTGAAACAATAAGCTTAGTTCTTTGTTCATAAACATGATATATATATCTTCCTCATATCGGTAGTTTCTAACCACAAAATTTGTAAAGACTTTTGTAAAGAAATATCTTTTTTTCTGCAAATTATGATAGAATATATAATTAGGGCAGAATGTGGTATTTGCTATGGAAACAGATTTTCAAGGAGGATATATATAGATGTTTGCTAGGGATATTGGAATTGATCTTGGTACTGCCAATGTACTGATTCATGTCAAAGGAAAAGGAATTGTGTTAAATGAACCATCTGTTGTAGCTCTTGACAAAAACAGCGGGAAAGTTTTGGCTGTTGGAGAAGAGGCTAGACGTATGGTTGGACGTACGCCTGGGAATATTGTTGCGATTCGTCCATTAAAAGATGGCGTAATTGCTGATTTTGAAGTAACTGAAGCGATGCTCAAGCATTTTATTAACTCATTAAATGTGAAAGGGCTATTCTCTAAGCCGCGTATGCTCATCTGCTGCCCAACAAACATTACATCTGTTGAGCAGAAGGCGATCAAAGAAGCTGCTGAAAAAAGCGGCGGTAAGCATGTATTTCTTGAAGAAGAGCCAAAAGTAGCAGCTATTGGTGCTGGTATGGATATTTTTCAGCCAAGTGGAAACATGGTCGTAGATATTGGAGGCGGAACGACAGATATCGCTGTCATCTCAATGGGTGACATTGTAACCGCCTCTTCTATTAAAATGGCTGGAGACAAATTTGATCTGGAAATTCTCAACTACATTAAAAAAGAGTACAAGCTGTTGATCGGTGAACGCACGGCTGAGGATATTAAGATCCAAGTTGCAACGGTATTCCCAGACGCACGTCACGAAGAGATTTCAATTCGTGGACGAGACATGGTGACAGGATTACCAAGAACGATTACCGTCACAAGCAAAGAAGTAGAAGAAGCATTGCGTGAATCTGTATCTGCGATTGTTCAGGCTGCGAAGCAAGTTCTTGAGAGAACACCGCCTGAATTATCAGCTGATATTATTGATCGCGGCGTCATCATTACAGGTGGCGGAGCTCTTCTAAACGGGCTTGATCAATTGCTTGCAGAAGAGCTGAAAGTACCAGTTTTCGTTGCTGAGAATCCGATGGATTGTGTAGCTGTTGGTACTGGTGTCATGCTTGATAATATGGACAAGCTGCCAAAGCGTAAACTCAGCTAATGATGTCCCTCATTCTTTTTCGAAAGAATGGGGGATTTTTATTAAAGAACCCTGCAAATATGCCGATATATTTCATAGAAGATTGTGTTTAGGTCATGTGAAAGAATTTTAATGAGGTGAGCACGTGTTAAAAGGACTATATACCGCAACATCTGCCATGATCGCTCAAGAGCGGCGGACAGAAATGCTTTCAAATAATATCGCAAATGCGAATACGCCAGGATATAAAGCGGATGAGGGGACCATGCGGGCATTTCCAGAAATGCTGCTAAGCCGAATGGAGTCAGGACGTTTCCAAACTTCCTCAGGCAAAGGTTTTAGTGTTCCGCAGCAAACGCCGATTGGCGGCATTAATACGGGGACATATATGCAGGAACTGATCCCTCAATTTACACAAGGAACTTTAAAAACAACAGATCAAACAACGGATGTCGCACTAGTCGAAAATAATGTGCCGATCAACCCGGAGACCAATCAGAAATCAGCGCTCTTTTATGCGGTCAATACCCCAGAAGGCGTTCGTTATACGAAAAGTAGCTCGATTACAATGAACGCACAAAATCAGTTGACTATCAATGGACGTGCCCTTCTTTCTGTCACAGGTCAGCCAATTACGGTTCAGAGTGAGAATTTCAAAGTGAATGCAGATGGAACTGTGAGTGAAAATGGACAAAATCTAGGGCAAATTGATGTACGTGTTGCGATGGATACAAGGAATTTAGCGAGAGAAGGAAATGATTTATACCGTACAGCTGATAACCAGCCCCTGCCAAGCGCAGTCAATAACGGTCAAATGTCCTATACGTTAAGTCAAGGTGTATCGGAGCTATCGAACGTGGATGTGACGAAATCATATACAGAAATGACAACCGCCTATCGAGCATTTGAAACAAACCAAAAAGTGGTTCAGGCGTATGATAAAAGCTTAGAAAAAGCAGTGAATGAAATCGGCAGAGTGTACTAATCAAGAAATGAAAAAGAAAGGAGGATTCTCATGCTTAGAACGATGATCAATGCAGCTGTATCAATGAACGAAGTACAAAAGCAGCTTGATATTATCAGTAATAACATCGCGAACAGTGAAACAACAGGGTACCGTGCGAAAAATACCCGTTTCTCAGAGCTGATCAGACAACAGTTCAACCAAGTGGATGAAAAAAATGAGCAGGTGGCAAACAGTCGTCTGACACCTGATGGGCTAAGGCTTGGTACGGGTACGATGGTCAATGCGTCCATTAACTCGCTGCAAGGCTCGATTAAAGAAACAGGTCGTGATCTTGATGTTGCATTTGGAGCGCCATCTCAGTATATGCAGGTCAATGTCGGCGGTAATATTCGTTATACAAGAGACGGTTCTCTTTACTTACAGCCAGGCAATAATCGTAATCAAGTGCAGCTTGTCACTAGCGAAGGCCATCCGATTCTTGATGAAAACGGAAATGAAATCGTCTTAAATGCGAATTTCCGTGATATTTCAATTGATAAAAATGGACGTCTAACAGCCATTTCAAGAGACAATCAACCGAATCAGCAAGTGAATTTAGGGGTTGTACAAGTCAATAACTCTTCAGCACTTGTCTCTGAAGGAGATAATTTGTTCTCAGTTGACGGTACTTATCAAGGTGCATTAACGGCACTAAATGGAGCAAACCGCCAAGCGATTCAGCTTCAGCAAGGTGCACTTGAAACGTCGAATGTGGACATGTCTAAAGAATTAACGGATCTCATGACAACACAGCGCTCCTATCAGATGAATTCAAGAACGATTACGATGGGTGATCAAATGCTTGGATTAGTGAATACAATTCGATAACGAGCAGGCTGACATCAGCCTCTCATGATAAAAAAGGCGGCTCGCTCAAAGTCGCCCTTTTTTTTATAAAAATCTGAGACATCGGCAAGCAGATCCTCAAGATCAATCCAAGCTTCTTTTCGTTCAAGGCATGTGACGAGCCTTGCAATCTGCTCATCTGCCTTTGGCGTTTGGCTGTAGAGAAGAAATAAGATTTGGAACTTGATTCTTAATATATCAAATTGTGAAGCAACGGCTTCTTTTAATCCTTTTTGAATATACTTCATTCCTTCATCGGTTAAATTTTCTTTATAACAGGAACGCACAGTTTCATAGAGGCACGATACATAGGAGTGTGCGGACTTCCGGTATGCTGGGAGATGAAGTGCTTTTTTAAAGTATTCCAGCGCTTTCTTGTGACGGTTTTGTCTCGACTGAATAAAGCCAGCGTCATAATAAACGATACCGAGCAGTTCTTGATCATCAATGATTTTCACGTATTCGATGATCTCAATAAAAAGAGCTTCTGCTTCTTCATATTTTTTTTGATCGCTAAAGTTAAGTGCGAGGACAATTTTGCACCGATAAATGCTATGGATATCCCCGTGCTTTGCAAAGATATCCATGGCTTTTTCAACATGACGAATCGATAACAACGAATAGCGGTTGTTATAATAAACACCACTTGTACGAAAATGGAACTCGGCTTCCTCTAGCTCATCGTCTAGCAGCGGCAGTTTTTCTTCTGCTTTTTCAAGATAATGAATGGCATCATTTTGATCGCTTTTTAAAGATTCGTATAAACCGAGAAAGAAGTTAAAATAATATTGCAGTTGATCGTTCATTTGGTCTTTGTACTGCATCAGTTCATGTTTCATTTTTTCTAAGTCCTCTGTCTGATTCATCCAGAGCTGATGCCGAAAAAGCATCAGCTGATAATGTAAATAGAGTTCCTGTTTTTTTGATATTTTACGTTGATGTTTTAATAGAGTTATTTTGATTTCTTCAGCCTTCGAAAAATGTCGATGCTTTAGCATTGTATACCACGAATGGAGAAGTTTTTTAATGGATTTATCACTTATAAAATTCATTTTTACCCTCTTATTCAATCAATGATGTAATATATATTACCATATTTGTGAAAAAACAATGAGTGTAGTGTGGATTATATTTGATGACAATAGGTAATAGTAGATTCTATTTTTTACCATATATGTGGAGCGGACGTTGAAAAATACGAGCATTCATAATATACTTCTATAGGAATCAAATGAAGATCATCGATATAGAAAAAAGGAGAGATCAAGATATGCTTGATGCTCAGCAAATTCAAGACATTATTCCACACCGTTATCCATTCTTATTGGTCGACCGTATTTTAGAGGTTGAAGGAGAGAAGAGAGCGGTTGGGATTAAAAATGTCACAGTGAACGAAGAATTTTTTAATGGTCATTTCCCAGGATACCCAGTCATGCCGGGTGTGCTTATTGTAGAAGCACTTGCGCAGGTGTTTGGGGTCATTATGTTAGGCAAAGAAGAAAACAAAGGGAAAATTGGTTTGTTTGCAGGAATTGACGGATGCCGTTTCAAAAGACAGGTGAAGCCTGGCGATCAGCTTCGTTTAGAGGTGGAAGTGACGCGCCTTAGGGGTCCAGTTGCAAAAGGAAAAGCAGTAGCCACAGTAGATGGCGAAGTGGCATGTGAAGCAGAACTCACATTTTCTATCGGTCCTAAAGTATCATGATTTGCCTGGCGGTTCATCAAGGATGAATCGCTTTTTATATGGAAACAACTAGTCTGAACGGATCAGGACTTGCATTTTTGACAAAAAAACGTCATATTAGACAAAAAAGATGAAGGTGATAAAAGATGCTGAAAGAATTTAGAGAATTTGCAGTCAAGGGAAATGTCATTGACTTGGCTGTAGGTGTCATCATTGGGGGAGCATTTGGCAAAATTGTCACTTCTCTTGTGAATGATTTGATCATGCCGCTCGTCGGTATTATTATTGGCGGACATGATTTTAGCGGTCTATCTATTAAGATCGGATCTGCTCAAATTTTATATGGAAGCTTCATACAAACAGTGATTGATTTCTTGATTATCTCGTTTTCCATTTTTATCTTTATTCGTTATTTGAATAAATTAAAACGGAAAAAGGTAGAGGAAGAAGAGGTTGTAGAAACGCCGGATCAAACGGAAGTTTTACTAACTGAAATTAGAGATCTCTTGAAAAATCAAAGCCAATCGAAAGATGTGCAATAAAAAAAGAGCGGCTAACTCCGCTCTCAGCGTGTAGGCAAACCCTCGCATTCGTTGTCAGGTCTGTGCTCTGGTGCTTACGAATATTCAATTCGTTCCGCTCCAGTGCCCGCCCTTTCTGGACTGCAAAGGTTTTCTATCACGCTGAAAGGAAGACAAAGGGCTAAAATAAGATTCATTTTAGCCCTTCGTCAACTATCTAAGAGCGGCTAATCCCGCTCTTTTTATGTGTTTTGTTTAAATGCATCCAGCAGTTTTTCTCCGGAAAGCCCCTCTTTGACGAGGTCTTTAAGTACTTCTTCGGTTTCTGTTCTGTAACGATTTGTAATCATCTTACCATCGAGCAGCACAGAAATGTTTTCTTCTAAAGCAACAATGTTTTTGACTTGGACAGATAGATGAACAGGGCGGTTGTTTTCTTTTGTGATCGTCACAAGAATCTTCACTTCAGTGTGCTGCTGAAAGAGCACCTCAAACACCTGTCTATGTTTCTTTGGAATGAGTGCCTCGATCATCCAGTGATTTTCGCCATCTTCTTTATTAATGATTAAACCGTCACGAAGGGGAATGCTGGACATTTTATCTTGCTTTGGATCAAGTTCGATTTTTAAATCAATCAGCCTAAAGGTTTTCATATTTTCACCTCACAAGCGTTCATTATTCGTAAGTATCATTATAGCATACAACATCTGTATAAATGAAACCGCTGCCTGCTTAAAGCGAGCTGCATATGAGTGAAAGGAGATGTTTTATGGAGTCTTATCAATTGCGAAACATACATATTGGCGAGGAGAAGGCAAAGAGCACAATGCGCGTTTATTCATGGGGAGACATTCTTTCATTTTGTGATGTGTACATGGAAGAAGGTGAATCACTCACGTTTCAATACGTCACCGAGGATCAAATGGACTACTTTGAATTTCAATTGTCGATTCATGACGGGCAGCTTTGTTTTTATTGGTTTGCGTGGGACGGATCTGATTATATTCACATGCCTTCAAGTAATTGGATTCGTTCAGACGTTTTTTATCAATTTATGAAAAATAAGTTTTTCATTAAACAAAACAAGATGATGTTTTATACTCAAGCGGTAAAAAGCAGAAATTAAAGAGGTAATAGAGTATTTGAGGGGGAATTTTGTCATTTTCATGTTTTGTCATATACAACCTTTCTCGGTAGACTAAGGGCAGTTGAAAGGAAAGGAGGTACGGTCTGAATCAAAAGGTAACGTCTAGCATCTGACAGCCCCCCTCTAGCTAAAGCTGATAGACGCTGCCTTGAGCATAAGAACACTGCGTAATAGAACCATCGCTTCTTTGTATAGGTCATGTGTCCCCTTAAATCCCCTTGTGTGTATCCGGTCATGTAGCGTGGCCGGGTACCCTTTTATTCAATGATAAACCGATCACCTCTTGATGATGGATTTTATCAGCGGTATGATAGCCAAAATGGAGACAAAAAGGAGAGAACGATGACAAACATTCAATTGATTGCAACGGATTTAGACGGAACGTTATTGAATAGTGAGCATAAAGTGAGTCGGGAAAATGAGCAGGCATTAAAGGAAGCAGTGGCGAATGGATTGGAAGTTGTCGTTTCAACAGGAAGAGCGTATTTTGATGTGAGGTCTATTTTTGATGGGCTTGGGATGAATACATGGGTGATTAGTGCCAATGGAGCTGTAATTCATGATCCGGCTGGACAAGTATATCATTCAGCTACTTTACAAGAAGAAAAGGCCAAACGCATATTGAAATGGCTTGAAGAACGTGATTATTATTATGAAGTTTTTACAAACGAAGCCATTTTCACACCGAATCGTGGTAGAGAGCTTCTGGCGATTGAAATGGATCGCTTAAAAAGTGCAAATCCAGAAGCGGACTTGAGTGTTTTAAAACAAGCGGCAGAAGTTCAATACAGTCAGTCGGGTTTTTCTTATATTGATACATATAAAGAGTTGTTTCGTGAGGATCGAAAGCTTTCATTCTACAACATCTTAGGTTTCTCTTTCTTTGAAGACAGATTGAAGGCAGGTTGGAATATGTTTGGTGATGATTCAGATGTCACAATGGTCAGTTCAGCCGATCATAACTTTGAAATTGGTTCAAAGGATGCATCTAAAGGCCAGGCATTAACAAGGCTGGCAGAACGACTTGGTATTCCTTTAAGCCAGACAGCGGCTGTAGGAGACAGTTTAAATGACGAATCGATGCTTCGAGCAGCTGGTGTTGGGGTTGCGATGGGCAATGCGAGACAGGATATGAAAGAAATCGCTGATCATGTCACGTTAACAAATGATGAACATGGTGTGGCGTATATGATTCGGCACCTGTTGAAATAGATGCATCGGATGTCGTTGTATAATCCACATAGGATAAAGCGCATTCTACAAAAGAGGAATTCAGAACTACTTCTATTTACACATGATGTGGAACATCATATAATTTAATGATGAACATAACCCGCTTGTAAGGAAATTAAGGAGAGTAAACGAATGGCGCTGGAATCTTATAAGTCCGAAAATCTGCATTTAATCAAGGAAGCCTTAGATTATACTCAGGTTGGCCTGACGGTGACGGACCCGTCTTTACCTGATAATCCTTTAATATATGTGAACAAGGGCTTTTTAGATATGACAGGCTATCAAGAACCCGAAGTATTGGGGAAGAATTGTCGTTTCCTTCAAGGAAATGAAACAGAGCCAATCTCTCTCCAACAAATTAGAACAGCTATTGAGAACAAAGAGGCTGTCACTGTTCAGCTGAAAAATTATAAAAAATCTGGACAGGTGTTTTGGAATGAGTTAAGTGTAGCTCCTCTTTGGATTGATGAAAATGAAGGGAAACGTCTTTATTTCGTTGGTCTGCAAAAAGATGTCACGAAAGAGAAGGAACAGCAGGAGCTTCTTGAGCAATCAATTGATGAAGTGCTGAACATTTCTGTTCCCATTGTTCCTGTGAAAGATGGTATTTCTGTGTTACCGATCATTGGTACGTTAACAGCGCCAAGATTTGATAAGATTATCTCCACAGTCTCCACCTATATCTCTCAATCCAAGGACGATTATTTTATTGTCGATCTGTCTGGTTTATTAGAAGTCGATTCATTTGTGGCAGATGCGATCTTTAAGCTGAATGATTTGATTTTAATGACAGGTACGGAACTCATCGTGACAGGAATTAAACCGAACCTTGCGATGAAAATGGGAGAAATGAGAGAAGACTTCCGTGAATTGAATACGTATATGAACGTGAAATCTGCATTGAAAAAACTGCACATTTAACCTATGTTCATATGAAATGAAAAAAGAGGACTTTTCATCATGTTGAGAAAGTCCTCTTTTTGCTTGGATTAAGATGATTGAGCGGCGGCACTTAATGTGAATAAATCTTCTAGTTCGTTTGTCGATAGCTCTGTAATCCAGCTTTCACTTTGGATAATTTGATCATTTAACGTTTGCTTTGTTTCGAGCATTTGATCGATTTTTTCCTCGATCGTGCCCGTTGTGATCATCTTATGGACGTGAACAAATCGTTTTTGTCCGATCCGATAAGCACGGTCGGTCGCTTGGTTTTCCACAGCAGGATTCCACCATCTGTCGTAGTGAATGACATGGTTTGCGGCGGTTAGGTTAAGTCCTGTTCCTCCTGCTTTTAAAGAGAGAATTAAGATGTTGAATTCTTTCTTCTGGAAGCGGTCCACCATTTTATCCCGCTCCTGTTTGGACAGACTGCCATTTAAAAATTGAACTGGTTCTCCAAACATCTTTTCCGCCAGCTGCTTGATCATGTTCCCCATTCCAATATACTGCGTAAAGATGAGGCAGCTTTCTCCTTGCTCGTGTATTGCTTTTAACAGCTCTGCGAGTTTATCCATTTTTAATGAACGTTTCAGCAGTTTCACATCGGTTCCACTCTCTTTTAAATAGAGAGCCGGGTGATCGCAAATCTGTTTGAGTCTGCCGAGCATACTTAAAATAATGGCTTTCCGCTGCATTCCTGTTAACGAAGCCATGTGTTCGAATGTATCCTTCACGAGCTGTTCATATAAAGAAGCCTGCTCAGCGGATAGCGGAATGAATTCTTTTTCTTCGAGTTTCTCAGGCAGGTTCAGGGCGACCTCTTCATCTTGCTTTGTTCGTCTTAATAGGAAAGGCTTAATCAGTTGCTGTAGCTGTTCAATTCTTTTTTCATCACGGTCTTTTTCAATCGGCAGAACGAATTTCTTATGAAAGCTCGTTAAGCTGCCGAGATATCCTTTGTTGACGAAGTCAAAAATGGACCAAAGCTCTGTCAAACGGTTTTCCATAGGTGTCCCGCTAAGGGCAATGTGATGCTGCCCTTTGAGCTGTCTGATCGCTCTCGATTGTTTCGTATGGGCATTCTTAATGTTTTGGGCTTCGTCTAAACAAATCGTATCCCACTTTGCTGACGTTAATTCATCACGATCAGAATGTGAGAGTCCATAAGACGTCAGGACAATATCTGTTGACTCGTATGCCTTTGTAAAGTGTTCCCCTTGAGGACGCGATGGTCCGTAATGCAAGGCAACATTCAAGTGTGGTGCGAAGATTTCAAGCTCTCGCTGCCAGTTTCCTAAAACAGAGGTCGGAGCAATGATGAGAGATGGAGCGGCATTTTGCTCCTGCTCCTTCAAATATGTGAAATACGCAATCATTTGAATCGTTTTTCCAAGCCCCATATCGTCTGCTAAACAAGCCCCAAATCCATGAGATCTTAAGAATAACAGCCAGTTGACACCATGCTGCTGATACGGCCTGAGTGTGCCTTTGAAGGACTCACTCATTTCGTATGAAGGCAGTTCATGCGTATCATTTAACTGATGGACAAGCCCTCTTAATTGAGACGAAAGTTCAAATTGAATATGTGCAAATGCTGAGCTGTCTAGCAGCTCTGGAATCGATTCAGAGGAAGCTTCTTGATCTGCCAGTTCACGTGACAAAATATCAGACATGTGCAGCCCTTCATTTTCGGCACGCTCCATCCATTTTTTCATTTGCTGTATGAAGGTTGGATCGATTTTGATCCATTGTCCACGAATATTGACAAGGCGCCGTTTACTTTGGACAAGCTCGTTGAACTCATCTTCTGTCAGCTCGATGCCGTTTGTAGCAAAGCGCCAATTAAAGTCCATCAAGGCATCCATTCCGACATGCGACTCGCCTCTTGGGGTAGAGGAAATCCTTGCTTTTAGCATCATGGTGCTTTCTTTGACAATTTGCCACCACGATGGGAGTAGGATCTCAATGCCCATATTCACAAGTGTTTCACTTGCTTCAGATAGGAAGAGCCATGCTTCGTCTTCTGACATGAGCGTGGTGCCAGATGTGAAAGAGAGCCAAGGAACAATTTGACCGAATCGCTCCAGCTCTCTTGAGATTTTATCTTGATACGGATGCCAAGACCTTTTCAATGAACGGATGCCTTCAAAAAAGTGAAGGTCGCTGTTTTTCTTATCACGCAAAAACAATTCGATTTTCCAATCATCTCCGTCGAAATCCGGTTCATTTAAACGCAAGCCGACAGTGAAAGGTGTGTCGTCATCAATCCAGCCAATCGTTTCCAAGAAATCCTGCTCATCTAAAAAATGTCCTTGGAAGGATGAGAGCGCAGGCGATTGTTCTGTCATGCGGTTCCATTTGTGCTGTAAGGCATCATCATATTGAATATAATCCTGTACGGCAAAGGAGAACCACTCAGCCGTATAGCCATCTAATAGTCCTTCTTTGTCTTTAAAACGAAGCACACCTTTTGTCCACGCCTCGTAATCGGGAATGAAATCTTCATCCTCGATGAATTCATAAATGGTGGAGGCTGTCTTCATCAGTGGTTCCGTTTCATCGGTTAGTGTCACATGACTAAAGGTATTAAACGAATTTTTTCCTAGCAGTTCGACGGTCATCCAAGGGCTTAGCAGGAAGGCAGGTGTGCCAATAAAGCTTACATCTTCTAAAAATGTTCCGTAAAAAGACGATTCGTGCCATTGGAAAAGCTGCCTCTTCATTTCATTAAGCGGAACAGGGTGTCCGTCCTCTGCTTGCGCTGAAATGGTGAAAGAGAAATCTTCTGTTTGTTCTGCATGAATGACAATTTGTTTATGGCGTGTCATCAATTAATTTTCCTTTCTTCATTTCCTCTTGGAACGCACGCAGCCGTTTCGTTGAATCCTGTAGCTGCTTTACATATCTTTCCCAAATCGCAGTTTTTTTCGTTTTATGATAAAGTGTGCGCAGTTTTTTTAGCATTTTCACAGATTCTCGATAAGCACTTCGATTCTTTTGATCGAGAAGCTGTGAGATTTCACGGTGATATGATGGAATGAGCGCTTCAGGCTCCTCTTTTGCAATTTGTTTGATCAGATCCTTCTCCAGTTCACTGATGGAGAAACCAACAAGGCTGTGAATCTCAATCCATTCTGCATAACGCTGCTGTGCATATAAGAACTGACTATATTCAGTAAACGCATAGGGCATGCAGATTTGGAGGTAGCGTTCATATAAATGATGATCCTTTGTCTGCTTAAAGTATGCGTCTAAATAGAAGAAGAAATCACTAACGGCTCCTCGTAGTTCTCTGTAGGAAAGGTCGAGCTGGCAATATTCTTCTAAAATATAGGTGATCTCATGATACCAGAGCTTGAGCCGCTTCCAGTCCTTGCGGTTTGTCAGGTCCTTCAGCCAATTGAGCACATTTGGCAGCATATCTGCATTGAGCAGCTTTAATTGTTGAAAAAGGCTATCGTCTTCTTTCATTAAATAATCCATGTGCATCAGTCCGATGGTACGTTCAACCGTTTGCTCTTGCTGCTGAGCATTCTTTAGTAATTCTGTTTCTTTTTTAACCCATTTCCCTCTATTTAATATGGTGCCCCAAATCTCCATAAAGACCGCTACTCGTTCATGCTGGAAAGGTCCGTTTATTTGAAGAAGTGTCCGAACGGCAGTTGGTGTGTTTTCAAGAAACGGATCGAGGGAAAAGGAAAGGGCGTATGTCTTCAAGTGATCCACTGAATCGAAAATGGTGTTCATGAGTTGTTCTACATATGGATTCATGGAATAAAAGTCCTTCTCGGCATCAAGCTGGCCAAGGTCGATTAATTCATGAATCCTTAACCACACATCGATTGACGTATGAATCGCATACAAACTCTTGAATTCAGGAGAATGAGGTGCGTGTTTTTTTAGGATCGATAAATAGCCATAATACAAATGCTGCGGTGTTTGCTGGTGCTTTGGTGTCCGTTTCAGCCAGAGGTTAAATTCCTCTTGGAAAAAATTCAACCAGCTTTGGAGTGATTGTTCGTCTGGGCGCTTCACTTGGAAGTGCTGACGAATCAATTCTTTGCTGCGCTGTAATTCATCCTTTTCTGACCAATTTTCTGTAAATCCAGTCACACTCTCCACTTGAGCGTATAGCGAAAAGAAGACAGCGAGAATGTGTTTACAAAGTCCATCTGCCGGACATGAGCAGCTGCTTCTCACAGGAAACAGCACATGAAGATGGACTCTTGCTGCCACGACATCATGTACATAAGCTGACCATTCCGTATCAGATTCTTGCTTGAGACGATATACACTGTCCTGTCTATAAGTAATCAATGCTTTTTTGATGAGTTGTTTGTTTTCATCTGTTGCAGGAAGAAGTTCTTTGATCTGTTCGGCTGTTTGTTTGATTTCTTCCTCGTTGATGTTGTGCTGAAGCATTTGATCCGCTCCTAACCAAGTAAAAGATTCCAATTCTTTTATTATAGCTCAATGGTGATTTATAAAAAAGTTTTTCATGAAAATGGTCATAAATTTCAAAAGCTGTCGAATGATGTATTAGAGTATTGCATAAACCAACCATACAACATATAATAATGAAATTAGTGGAATCGAAAGGATACAGACATGGATAATAAGGGTTTGAATCAAGAAGAGTTTTTAAAAATTTTGATGTACGCTCATGATATTGGTGAGAATTCAAATGATGTCACCACAAAAGAAATGCTTGAAAATCTGATTGCTCATATTCGAAATGGTCTTGTTTCATAAAAGTGACCCCCTGCTAGTGATGGCAGGGGGTTTTTGTATGCTTTTATGAATGGAACGAAAGCTCCCGGCATACGATGTCATTACAAGCATAAGGCGTATGGGGAGCTGATGGTGTCATGAATATTGCAATTGCAGGCTGTGGATATGTGGGACTGGTCACAGGTGTGTGTTTAGCGGAGGCAGGGCACAATGTGGCGTGTATTGATATTGACCGGAGAAAGGTCATGCAGCTGAAACAGGGACATCCACCAATGTATGAGCCGGGATTAAAAGAACTGCTGAAGCGCAATCTTGAGCAAGGACGAATTCAATTTCACATAAATGGAGCGGCAGCCTACCCGCGGGCTGATGTGTTAATGATTGCGGTCGGCACCCCGCAGCAGGCAGATGGCCAAGCTGATTTACAATATGTGTTTCAAGCTGCAAAGGAAATGGGCACAAAAGCGAAATCAGGTGCGGTTCTTGTGGTGAAAAGTACGGTGCCTGTTGGAACGGGTGATCAAATCGAACAGATGATCCATCAAGAATTAGGACGGAATGAGCCATTATCGATTGCATCTAACCCAGAGTTTTTACGAGAAGGCTCTGCCATTTCAGATACATTGAGGGCAGATCGGCTTGTCATTGGGGCTGAAACAAAAGGTGTATTAGATCGGCTCGAGGAGATGTATGCTGATTTCCATTTGCCAGTGGTCAAGACAGACCGAAAAAGTGCAGAAATGATCAAGTATGCATCAAATGCTTTCCTTGCGACCAAAATCAGCTTTATGAATGAGATTGCCTCCATTTGTGAAAAAACAGGTGCTGATGTTGAATGGGTAGCGCAGGGAATGGGGCTCGATCAGCGGATCGGTTCTTCATTTCTCAAGGCGGGGATTGGCTACGGGGGCTCTTGTTTTCCAAAGGATACAAATGCACTTGTCCAAATCGCAGGGCATGTGTCGCATGATTTTGAGCTGCTAAAGGCTGTCATCAAAGTAAACAATGAGCAGCGAGCGGGTTTTATCCGAAGTATTCAAGAGAGACTGGGGGCAAATCTTGAAGGAAAGCGAATTGCACTTCTTGGCCTTGCTTTTAAACCGAATACAGACGATATGAGGGAGGCGCCGTCGGTTCCAATCGCTCATGAACTCCATCAATTAGGCGCGGAGCTTGTGGCGTATGATCCTGTTGCCGCACGCCATGCCGCTCGTGAGCTACCTGAAAAAGTCGTGTTTGCTCATACGATTGAAGAAGCGATAAAGGATGTCCATGCAGCTTGTATATTAACAGAGTGGACAGAGATTCAGACGTTTCCGCTCACGTCCTATAAGGAATGGATGAGACAGCCGCTTATTTTCGATGGGCGAAACTGCCATACGCTTGAAGCGGCAGAACAAGCAGGAGTCGAATATCATTCGATTGGACGTAGACCAGTTTCTCCAATATATATGTAAAAGAAAACCGATAACAGGTCATGTTATCGGTTTCAGCGTGTAGACAAACCCTCGCATTCGCCCGCAGGTCTGCGCGCTGGTGCTCACGAATGTTCAATTCGCTCCGCAAAAGTAGCTGCCCTTCCTAGACTTCAAAGGTTTTCTATCACGCTGAAAAGAAGACAAAGGGCTAAAATAAAATCATTTTAGCCCTTTGTCAACAATCTAAAACCGATAACAGGTCATGTTATCGGTTTTTTTAATGCGGCAGGATGAATCCGCCATATAAAAAGGCAGCCACAATGAGAAAGGCGGGGTGCATTTTGAATTTAGTCATAAAGAAAAAGGAGATCGCGGCAATGGCGAGCGACTGCGCCCAGCCAATGGCTTTTACTGCATCTCCTCCGATTTCCCATGTTAATAAAAGCATCATCATCGCAATGACAGGCTGGACGGATAAGGTCATGCCTTTGACGACAGGGGATTGACGAAAGCGGTCAATCAGCTTGAGCAATAAAATCAAACCAATGGCTGATGGCAGTACAGTTGCAAGCAGTGCCACAATAAAGCCTGGCCAGCCCATGACGTCATAGCCGACATATGCCGCGATTTTCGTCGCAATTGGTCCTGGCAGTGCATTGGCTAAAGCAAGCATATTGGAAAATCCTTCGTTTGTCATCCAATGAAAATGGTTGACGATTTCTTCATAATTCAGCGGAATTGATGCAGGTCCTCCGCCATATCCTAATAGATTGGACAAGAAGAATGCCCAGAATAAAAAGAGAATCAGCATCATGAAGACACTCCTTTCTCTTTATTTGGTCGGTTCCAGCGTTGTTTCAGTTTGAAATGAAAAGCGCCATAGCATAAAAAGATGATAACAATGATTCCTGGATGAATGGACAGCACCTGCAGCCCGATAAAGGCCACAAGGAACAGAGCGATCCCGAAGATCATTCCGAAGCCTTTCAGCGTTTTTTGTCCAAACTCGTATGCCATGATCCCGAGCAGCACGGCAATGACTGGTGTCACGGCGCCAATCATATTTTGAATGATTTGTGAGGAGCTTAAGACGCTGACAAGTGTGACGAGTGCCACCATGGCGAGACATGTCGGTAAAATATGGGCAACTGTTGAGACAATTGCGCCGGATACGCCCTTCAATCGATAGCCGAGATATGCTGACATTTTGGTCGCGATCGGACCTGGTAATGCGTTGGCGATGGCGAGTGTTTCTCCAAATTCGTCATCATTGATCCATTGATATTTCACTACCGCTTCATGGCGAATGAGTGGTATGACGGAAGGACCTCCGCCAAAACCGAGAATACCGGTTCGCACCATAGCGATGATGAGTTCGATATATGATTGCAAGTGCTTCAACTCCTGTCTACAATTTCATGCCCATTCGGCTTTTGTATCGTTTAATGAGCATTTGGCAGTCCACACTCACGACGCCTTCTAGCGGGTACAGTTTTTTTGTCAAGAATGTCTCCATTTCCTGTTCATTTTGAAAAATGCCATGCATATGTAGCTTGCTTGGCCCTGTCATGTGATAAAGGCTTGTGACAGCTGTTTCCTGCTCAAGCTGAAGGGCGACGGCTTCTAAAAATTTCGGCTCAACCTCTACATTAAAGAAGACAGAAACATGAATGCCGATCTTAGCAGGATTGATGACCGTTGTGAATCGTTCGATGACACCTGCTTCAATTAGCTGCTGAATACGGGCTTGCACAGCAACACGTGAAAGACCGACTTGTTTCCCGAGATCTGTATAGGACATACGCCCGTCCTCATGTAATAGGGATAAAATTTGTTTATCTCGTTCGTCTAATGTTAGGTTCGGAATGCTATAGTCGTTTGCCACCGTATGACCACCTTTCTTTTGTTGATATTTTAACATATTTTATTACGAATAGAATGAGCGAATCTCAATTGTATAACGAAATGAAATATAATGAGGTGATAAGTGTTCTTTTTGCATAAAAATACACCCCGGAAGCACCGGGGTGTATTTATTTTATTGATCTGGGCTGCTTTCTGCACTGGCAATTTGCTGTGCGAGGTCAGCTCGATCAATGTCTGCTTGGAAGAATTCCTGCGTATTTGGCAGATGTAAATTCATATGACGTTTTTGAGAAATTCGGATGGTCACTTGATCAACGGTGTAATCAAATACGTGTCCGCCGACACTTCGATCGTCATCAATGAAATGAAGATGGTATCCACTCACCGCAATGCCATGTGCGTACTGTGGTGTACGGAAACCGGCGATCGTTCCTTGAATATCCTCGAAATCGAAGATGGGCTGTGACTTGACAGCTTCCACCATCGGAACGTAAGGTTTTTCCTGTTTTTCAACTGTACGGGTTTGAACCTTTTTGAATGATCCATCAATGCGGATTGCATAAAACACATTCTTACTCGGTAAAATGCGGTCGATTTCTTCTTCTAGCTCTTTGCTCGTCATGGGTGCATCAATTCGATGAACGATATCTGTTTCAAAGAATGCTAGAGAGCAGAAGGGTGAATAATCTTGATCTGTTACCGGTGTCGCTGTTCCATCTGAGCGCAGTCGATAAAATGCGCCGTCAAAGCCGATCAGCTCTCCATCTAATTGATTGAATGTACCAATGCCGAAATCACCGTGCTCGGGAATTTGTGAAAGGGAGAAATCTCCATCATATACGGCTTCCAGCAAAGAGGTCATCGTCGATACTTGATAGACCTCTTGCTGTTTGTCATGTTGTCTTGTGTCGCTTTGTTGATTCATTGGGTGCATCATACCCATATCCGCTCACTCCTTTGGTGTAATGTATGGACATCTTATCAGACGTTCAATGTGTGTTTTTCACGAAAGACTTCTGGCCATTTTTGACTGGCGAGGTCTGGGTTGTCTTGATAGTCAATCGGAATATCAATAATAACGGGTCCTTCTATGTTTATACCCTTTTGGAGGACAGTTGAAAGCTCTTCAGGTGAGTTAACCCGTAATCCAGTCGCTCCAAAGCTTTCCGCATATTTCACTAAGTCGATCTGTCCGAATTCAACGCAGGATGTGCGGTCATATTTCATTTCCTGCTGAAATGCCACCATGTCGTATGTGCTGTCATTCCAAACAAGGTGAACAAGATTTGTTTTCATGCGGACGGCTGTTTCTAGCTCCATTGCAGAGAAGAGAAAACCGCCATCACCAGAGACCGAAATGATCTTTTCATCTGGATTCAATATGGAAGCCGCAATGGCCCATGGTAATGCGACGCCTAATGTTTGCATTCCGTTGCTCACGAGGAATGTGTTCGGCTCATAGACGCGGAAGTGACGCGACATCCAAATCGCGTGAGACCCGATATCACATGTGACCTTCGTGTCATCAGGAATCAGGCGTCTTAATGTATGAATGACATCCAGCGGGTGAGATAGATGACTTTCTCTTTCTGGTACTTTTTCAATGTCGCTTAACAGCT
Organism: Bacillus sp. FSL W8-0645; assembly: GCF_038007905.1. NCBI lineage: Bacteria > Bacillati > Bacillota > Bacilli > Caryophanales > Bacillaceae > Bacillus > Bacillus sp. FSL W8-0645. The sequence continues at coordinate 3,401,032 of NZ_JBBOYC010000001.1, read as the reverse complement.
CCTGCAATTCAGTGACGAATTCAATTTGTTCTTTGCATAGAGAAAGTGGAACACTGTCATGGGCTAGATGTTTAACGGTTTCAGCTATATTGCCAACAAGCTCAAGTGCCGGCTCATAAAAATGGTCAATATCTGCCTGGATGTCATCGACATGGATGATCTGTCGCTGCTTCGGCTGAATATTCCAATGCTTCGGATCGTATTCAATTGGATCAAAGCCGATGGTTAAAAGGACATCTGCTTGTTCAATGAGAAGATCCCCCGGCTGATTTCGGAATAAACCGATTCTGCCTACATATTGAGACTCAAGCTCTCTTGAGAGAACGCCGGCTCCTTGGTACGTTTCGACAAATGGAATTCCAAGTGTTTTCAATAATGTTCTTGTAGCCTTTGCAGCATCTGGACGACTTGCTTTCATTCCCACAATGGCAACAGGTAAGTGTGCATTTTGAATTTTGGCGATAGCCGAGCTGATGAGAGCATCCGGTGCAGGACCTAGTTCTGGAGAAGGGTGAGCAGACACTGGTATTTGTGTGGTGTGTTCGGTCACGACATCTTGTGGAAAGCTGATAAATGCTGCTCCAGCCTGCCCCTTTTGTGCCGCGCGAAAAGCATTTGTTAAGGCTTCGGGTATATTATGAACGTCTTGTACTTCAACACTGTATTTTGTGACTGGTTTGAATAATGCCGCATTGTCGAGTGATTGATGTGTTCGTTTCAGCCGATCCGCACGAATGACGTTTCCAGCGATTGCGACAACAGGATCACCTTCTGTATTGGCTGTTAATAGACCTGTTGCTAAATTAGATGCGCCAGGACCTGATGTGACGAGACAAACACCTGGTTTGCCGGTTAAGCGGCCGACAGCAGCTGCCATAAAGGCGGCATTTTGTTCGTGTCTGCATAGGACAAGCTCTGGACCTCTGTCTTTTAATACATCAAATACGGCGTCAATTTTGGCACCTGGAATTGCAAAAACATGGGTCACACCTTGAGCAATCAGCGTATCAACAATCAATTCTGCTCCTCGTCTTGTTAGGGGTTGTGCTTGAGAATTCATTTACCCCGCACTCCTTTCGGCAAGTAAAATTTTTTATGAAAATATATTTTCATGATATGATTTACTATACATTTCAAAATGGAAAATTTCCAATATCTGTTTAACGTGGTTTTAATATGTTTCACGAATAAGTGTGCAAGGGGTGAAAGGATGGAACTGAGACATTTGCAATACTTTGTCACAGTAGCAGAGGAGCTGCATTTTGGCAGAGCAGCCGCACGGTTGAATATGACACAGCCTCCACTTAGTCAGCAAATTAAGCAATTTGAAGAAGAATTGGGGTTTCCTTTGTTTCACAGGTCGAAGCGAGTGGTGGAGCTAACAGCTGCTGGAAAGGTCTTTTTACATGAGGTGCGGGGTGTGCTGCATCAGCTTGATAAAGCCGTTGATCATGCCCGGCATACAGCAAGAGGAGAGCTGGGAAAAATCATCATAGGGTTTGTTGGAACAGCGACGTATGATATTCTGCCGCCAGTTGTACGCGAATTCAGAGAGCTGTATCCCTCTGTCAGTATTGAGCTGAAGCAGCTTTCTGTTCCGCAGCAGCTAGGAGCGCTTTTAAATGGGGAGATTGATATCGGTTTTTTACATCCTACATCTCCTCATGAAGAACTGGTCAGCCGTTTGATGAAGCAAAGTGAATGTATTTTTGCGATTCCGAAAAATCATCCGCTGGCGAAAAAAGAGGCGGTCACGATCGAAGATATTCGTCATGAACCGATTATTTCTTTATCACATGAATCATGGCCGTCCCTTTATCAACACTTTGTCCTGCTATGTGAAAAGTACGGATTTTCTCCAAATATTGTGCAGGAAGCGGCGGAATATCAAATGGTGATTGGCTTAGTCACAGCTGGTGTCGGTATCGCAGTTATTCCAAAATCAGCCCGGCGTTTATTTAATCTAGATGTTGTGTATCGGTCCATGGAAGGTGAACAGCTTCTGGCAGAATGGACGATTTCCTATAGACGAGAAAATCATAATCCGGCTTTATTTCATCTTGTCCACCATATCCTGCATCGCACCGAGCCTGAATCAGAGGCATAGAAAAAGAGGTATGGTATGATGTCGATACACCAAAAGGAGGCGTGTCTGAATTGATTACGTTGCAAATGGATCAGCTATCAAGAAAAGAAGCATATAAATTATTATCGGGTTCTATTGTTCCACGACCGATTGCGTTTATTACAAGTCTGTCTAAAGACGATGTTGTCAATGCCGCACCATTTAGTTTCTTTAATGTCATCAGCGGACACCCGCCGCTCCTCGCAGTTTCTATCGGACGACGCGAAGGTCAGATGAAAGACACAGCGCAGCATATGATTGACAGGGGAGAATTTGTGGTCCATGTGAGTGATGAAGCGATAATAGAAGATATTAACGAAACAGCTGCTACGCTGCCGCAGGAAGAGAGTGAGCTGGATCGAACCGGTCTTCATCAAGTAAAGAGTCATGTCGTGTCAGTGCCGGGCATTCAGGAAGCGCGTATTCGCTTTGAATGTCAGCTTGAAAAGCATCTCACCTTTCAAAATGATGAAGGGGAGATCACGGTCGATCATATCATTGGCCGGGTTGTGTGTGCGCATTTAGATGAGGCTGTTTATGATGCGGAAAAAGGATATGTTTCGACTCATGAACTAAAGCCAGTCGCACGTTTAGCGGGAAATGATTATGCCCATTTAGGGACGTCATTTGTGCTGAAAAGACCAGAATGAAATGAAAAGAAGACAAAGGACTAAAGCCCTTTGTCAATAATCTGTACCCCCGAGGGAAATCGGGGGTTTTGTGTTTATTTTTTCTGTTCTAGTTTCAGTGGAGCTGCGATGTTCTTTTCTACTTTCTTCCCTTTTAAGACGTCGCTTGCAGCGCCGACTGCCAGTTTCCCGATCAGCTCTGGCTGCTGGGCGACTGTTGCGGATAGTTTTCCTGCTTTGATCGAGTTGAGAGCATCTTCGTTTCCGTCAAAGCCAACGACGAGAATATCTTTTCCAGAGCTTTGAATCGCCTCTAGTGCGCCAAGCGCCATTTCATCATTGTGGGCAAAAACGGCTTTGATGTCAGGGTTTCCTTGAAGGAGGTTTTCCATGACGTTCAACCCTTTTGTCCGGTCGAAGTCAGCCGCTTGTTTTGCAGTCACTTTTAGATCTTTATCTGCTATTTGATGGAATCCTTTTCCGCGCTCACGTGTAGCGGAAGCGCCTGGTACACCTTCTAATTCAGCGACTTTTGCTCCTTTACCAACCTTGTCGATAATAAAGTTAGCTGCCATTTCGCCGCCTTTGACGTTATCTGAGGCAACAAGTGCTTCTACTTTTCCGCTTTCAGCTGAACGGTCTAATGTGATGACAGGAATATCTGAAGCATTCGCTGATTCAACAGCAGTTGAGATGGCAGACGAGTCCGCTGGGTTGATAAGCAATGCGTCGACCCCTTGCTGAATTAAATCTTCTACGTCACTTGTTTGTTTTGCTGAATCATTTTGAGCATCTGCAATGACGACTTCGATGCCAAGCTTTTTCGCTTCTTTCGTCACCCCGTTTTTAAGAGAAACGAAGAATGGATTGTTTAAGGTCGAGATCGAGAGACCGATTTTGATGTCTTTTTTCTTCCCGTCTTTTGTTGATTTGGCCCACTCTGGCGGTTCTAGCGAGCAGGCAGAAAGCATGAATAATGAGAGAGTCAGAATGAGAATGAGATATTTTTTCATAGCAGCTGCCTCCTTAAGCAGATTTCTTTCTGTCTAGTAGGACTGCAATCAAGATGACAATCCCTTTCACAACAGATTGATAGAATGATGATACACCAAGTAAGTTCATACCATTGTTCAGGACACCGATGATGAGCACCCCGATCAGTGTGCCGACAATTCGTCCTCTTCCGCCAGACAGGCTTGTCCCGCCAAGTACAACAGCAGCAATCGCATCAAGCTCATAGGACGTACCAGCTGTTGGCTGAGCTGAGTTTAGGCGAGAGGTTAAAATGGCACCTGCTAAAGCAGACATGAAACCTGCCAATGAATAAATCATAATTTTTACGCGTGGTACTTTGATTCCTGAAATGAACGCAGCTTTTTCATTTCCGCCGATGGCATACGTTCTTCTGCCGAAAGGAGTTTTATGAAGAAGCACCCAAAGTACGATAAAGGTGAGAAGCATCGTGATCGCTGGAACAGGAATGCCTAAGAAATACCCGCGGCCGAATAACTGAAAGGCATAGTTAGAACCGAGTCCTGTAATCGGGTTTCCATCTGTATAAACAAGTGTTAACCCTCTGAAAATCGTCATCGTGGCAAGTGTTGCGATAAAAGGAGCCATTTTTCCTTTTGTGATTAAAAGACCGTTGACCATCCCAAGAATAGCGCCGATGATACAGCCAACGATAATAGCTAAAATCGGGTCCATACCAGACACGATAAATCCGGCAGTCAGTGCACTAGAAAGTGCTAAAATGGCACCGACAGACAAATCAATTCCTCCGGTTAAAATAACAAACGTCATACCAAAGGCAATGAGGGCATTAATGGAGATTTGTCTCAGTAAGTTTAAGATGTTTAATGGCTCTAAAAAGGCCGGGTTTAAAATAGAAACAATGGCAACAAGGATGATGAGTCCTAAGAATGGCCCAAGCTTTTGCATGATGTTGTCAAATCGTCCATTTGAAGTAAGTGGTTTCATGTTACTTCCCTCCTGTAGCTAGTGTCATAATTCGTTCTTGTGTTGCTTCTGCTTTATTTAATTCTCCGCTGATGGTTCCTTCATGAATGACAAGCACTCGATCGCTCATCCCTAGAACTTCTGGGAGCTCAGAGGAGACCATTAAAATGGCGACACCTCGATCAGTCAGTTCATTCATTAACTGGTAGATTTCTCGTTTCGCGCCGACGTCGACACCTCTTGTCGGTTCATCTAAAATCAAGACCTTTGGCTGGATACCGATCCATTTGGCGATGACGACTTTTTGCTGATTTCCACCAGAGAGACTTCGAGCAGAGATTTCAGAGGAAGCCGTTTTAATCGTCAATCTTTTGATGAGCAGGTCAACAAAATCCTGTTCGTTTTTCTTATCGATCAGTCCTTTTGGAGAGAAGCTTTCTAAGTTTGGCAGACCAATGTTTTCTCGAATGGATGCATCCAGCATAAGTCCTTCATCTTTGCGATCTTCTGTGATAAAGCCGATGCCAAGCTTGACGGCATCACTTGGTTTTTTAATAATAGCCTTTTTTCCATGAACCCAGATTTCACCTTGATCAAGAGGATCAAGACCAAACAGCGATCGCATCATTTCGGTCCTGCCAGCGCCCATTAAGCCTGCAACACCGACGATTTCTCCAGCTTTAACGGAGAAATTGATATCTTGAAATTGTCCTTTTCTTGTCGCTTGCTTCACCTCAAGGATAGTATCTCCTAGAGAAGGCGTTCTCTCAGGGTATCGATCTGTTAATTCGCGGCCGACCATTTTTTTGACCACCTCATGGAAATTCGTTTCAGGTATGGCTTTCGTATCGACCGTTTTCCCATCGCGCATGATGGTAATCCGGTCACAAATCGCAAAGATTTCCTCCATACGGTGAGAAATATAGACGATGGATACGCCTTCCTTTTTGAGAGATTCAATGACCTGAAAGAGCTTTTCAATCTCACGGTCCGTTAGAGCTGCTGTTGGCTCATCCATGATGATGACCTTCGCTTCCGTCATTAATGCCTTTGCAATCTCAATCATCTGTTTTTGTCCAACAGAGCAGCTGCCTGCCTCTTGATCAAGCGAGAGGTTCACAGACAATCGGTCCAGCTGGCTTTGGGCAAGAACCTTCATTTTCTTTGTGTCTAGCAATCCAAATTTCGTATAGATTTCTTTCCCGATGAATAGGTTTTCCAAGACGGTCATATCTGGCCATATGTTGAGCTCTTGATGAATAAAGGCGATACCGTGTTGTTCCGCTTCCTTCGGATTTTTGAAAGCGGTTTCTTTCCCGTCGATATGAATCGTTCCCTGGTCTAATGAATAAAGACCTGTTAGCAGGTTCATTAAAGTTGATTTTCCTGCGCCATTTTCACCCATGAGCGCGTGAACCTCACCTGTGACGAGGTCAAAGGAGACCCCGGAAAGAACGGTGTTTTTTCCAAAGGCCTTATGGATGTTATGCATCTCAATGTTCATATCTGGCTCCTCCTTTTAAAAAATGACACCGGCATGAAGAATGCAGTTTGCGTATGGGGTGGCTTCACCCGTGCGAATGACTGCTTTTGCCTGTTTGGTCATGTCTTTGAACGTCTCGTGGTCTACATCATGTAATGGGTGTGAGAACGCTTTCTTTAGAAATAGATGATCTCGCTCATTGGCTTCTTTGATTTCACTAGCTACAGTAATGTGTTCAACCGCCATTTCTTGAAGAAGGAGGGAGGTGACCTCCTGAAAGGACGGTGTGCCGATTGATAGTGCCAGGTCGATTTTGACTGGACCTTCTGGAATAGGCAGGCCGCAGTCTGCGATGACGATTGTATCTGTATGACCAAGGTCAGCAAGTACCTTGGCGATATGACTATTTAAGATGCCGTTTTTTTTCATTTTTTTCTCTCCAGTTCTTCTCTTGTTGGCATGCCGCCTTGTGCACCGAACTTGGTGACAGACATTGATGCTGCAAGGTTAGCGAATGCAAGTGCGTCATAGAGAGAGTTGCCTTCTGTTAAGGCGACAGCCAAGGCTCCGTTAAAGGTATCGCCTGCTCCTGTTGTATCAACTGCTTCGACTGGAAAGCCTGGGACGAGCACTTCTTTCAATCCGTCAAAATATCGAACCCCATTTTTCCCTTCTGTAATCAGTAATTTGTTAGGGTATTGACGCAAGGCGTCTTCAATTGGGAGTCCATTAAACATGAGAACAGCCTCGTGCTCATTCGGTGTAATATAGGCAGCCTGGTCTAAAACTTGCTGCGATACTTTGCGGGCAGGTGCAGGGTTTAAAATCACAGGGATTTCTTTTTCACTGCAAATGGCGCAGACAGCTTCGACCGTTTCTTCAGGTATTTCCTGCTGAATGAGCACTATTCCAATATCATCTATTGTAGAAAGTGCTTCTCTCACATAGTCAGGAGTGACCTCGTCATTTGCCCCTTTGACCACGACAATGCTGTTATCACCTTCTGCTAAAATGATATGAGCCGTGCCGCTTTCCATTTCGGTAACCGGTTTCATATATGAGGTGCGGACCCCTTGATCTTGTAGATTGCTGAGAATATCTTGACCATAAGCGTCATCACCGACTCGGCCGACCATGTATACATCAGCACCGAGTCTGGCACTGGCGACTGCTTGATTGGCGCCTTTTCCGCCTGGGACGGTTTTAAATGATTCGCCTAACACTGTTTCACCGGTATTTGGTCGTTTATTCGAAGTGACGACTAAATCCATTGAACAGCTTCCTACTACGACAATATGACTCATTGTGAATCCACCTTTCTTGTGGTCTCTCGTTCAATAAAAGAGACGGGCATTTGGATAACTGGTTGATCTATAGGTTGTTTCTGAATCGCTTTGATTAACAGCTGTGCCGCTTCTTTTCCCATCTCATAGGCAGGCTGCCTAATCGTCGATAGGGAAGGGAAGAGCAGCTCGCTTTGCGGAATATCATCAAACCCAATGATTTGAACATCCTCTGGAACGGCTTTTCCGATCCGAAGTGCTTCGTGAATGACCGCTGTTGCGACGATGTCGTTACTGGCAATGATGCCATCTGTTTCAGGGTACAGCTGGAAAAGAGCCTTGGCACTCTTACGGGCTTCTTGAAAAGAAAATGAAGCATTAGACATCACATGGAAGTCGACACCCTTTTCGGTCAGTACATCGAGTGCACCCTTGAATCTCTGCCTCGCTGTTTGAAGGTGGGCAGGTCCTTTCAGCAGTGTGATCTGCCGGCTGCCGCGCCTGATTAATTCCATTGCAGCCATTTTCCCGCCAGCTGCAGTATCTGCAGATACAGAAGGTGCATGTGGAACGGTTCGATCTAAGAACACAACCGGCAATTCATCATCATTGTATATATCTGATTCAGGTTCGTTTGTGACAGCGATGACACCGACTACTTGATTTTGTTTAAATGTTTGTAAATAAGCCAATTCCTTTTCTCGATCTTCATCACTGTTTCCGAATAATAACCGAAAACCTTGCGCATGAATCTCATCCTCTACGCCTCTAGCAAGCTGAGGAAAGAAGGGGTTTGTGATATCAGGCAAGATCAAACCGATTAAGCGGGATTCTCTTTTGAAAAGGGATCTAGCCACTTCATTGGGAAAGTAGTTCAGCTCCTGCATCGCTTGTGTCACGCGAATTTTCGTATCTGAATGGACATATCCAGTATCGTTCAGTACGCGTGAAACAGTGGCAACAGACACTTGTGCAGCTTTTGCAACATCTTTAATTGTAGCCAATGGAGTGCCTCCCTTCGTGAATGTGTAACCGTTTACACAAATAGATTATCATGAAAGCTTTTAAATGACAATCTTAAAAAAATAAAAAAAGAAAAGAAAGATCACTTCTTCCTTTTCTTAACTAATAATCCCTGTTTGTGTAATATTGACTTTTACTTTTGGGATGATTTTTACATTTGGATAATCCGTAACCCAGTTCATTTTCATGAATTCATCATAGTGTCTTACCCGATATTTTCTGCCTAGGCTAAGGACGTCAGAGTTTGCTTCTTGCAGGGAGGCCACGACTTTTTCTGCTTCTTTTGTCAAAATTGCGGAAAGCCTTTTGTTGAGCATTTTAATTTTTTTATCTGTGTCTAGATTATCTTTCGGGTATTCAAGGATAGAGGTCGTGAATTCATACTCAAGAGAAAAGGTTAAGTTTCGATGGTCAGGATTGATAATGTTGATGTCTCTCTTTGAATCTGTCACTTGAATGGTGATGTAATTGTTCTCCTTTGATTTCATATCACTTCTTACTTTTTTAGTGAAGTTCGCATATTTGCCCATATTCTCGTCCATGACATTGAGAAGAATGGCATCTTGTCCGTACAGCTCACCTTTCTTTTTCTCATTATCAAATAGGGCTACGCCTTTTACACTCGTTAGTTTTTTCTCTTGATCATAGTAGAGTAACGGCAGTGTGAAATCCTCTCCGGTTTGCAGCATTTTGGAACGAATGCTTTGCATGTTTTTAGGTGCTACTTGGGAGGATTGAGATGCAGTGGTGATGAGGTTATTTAAATAATCGCTCACAATGACCTTTTCCTTGAGGAGCTGGTTGATTAATTCCACACAGGTTCCCCCCTGTACCACTGCAAGATTGGCGAGCAAAGGACTTTTTGGATCTCGATAGAACATATCTAAATAGGGGAGAAGGCTATTTTGAGCAAATTCATCACCGATTAGCATGACTCGCATTTTTGATATATCAATTTTTTGATCGACAATTCGGCTGAAGTTGGTTCTTGCTTTTCTTAATGTAGGAGCTTCAGTTGTAAGAACAGTGGTTAAATAGCTGCCTGTATTTCCTTGCGCCATGCTTTGAGACTGCTGCACTTTACGATAGGTGATGGAGAACTTCGCATTGTCGTCTTCTCCTTGATCAACCGTAGACGTTAACACAAGAGAGATATTTTTTAATAAGTTTTGATCCCAGCAGCCAGGCATGAAGATAAGCGATATACACATGAGGAGCGTCAGCGAAAACTTATGACGCATGCGATTTCACCTTCCCTTTAAGATGTTTGATAAAAATGATGATGGCCATAATGATCGGCAGTGTGTAAATAACTGAAATTTGAGCAATGGTCGTAAAGTCGTTAAAGCGCTGTATTCTAAAGTTATCGTTTGCGAGAAAACAGCAAGCCGCGTAGATGAAAATGGCAAAATAATAGACATATTTTTTATGCTCTTTTTTATTAAGTAGGCTCGCTAGGCCATTGGCACAGAAGTGAAGGTAATTGCTGAGTGTGGCAAGAATGACAAACACCCAGAAACTTAGAAAAATTAAATCTGTTCGTTCAATGATTCCGAATGTAATGGTCTTTAATAGATAAAGCACAGGATTTGGAATGATATCAAGCTCAATCGGGCTGAAGAACATAAAACAAATCAATGTAATAAATAGGTAGAAAAGCGTCGTGCATATATTTGAAATCGTCATGACCTTATACCGTTCTTTGATGGAACCTTTCATGAATGGAGAGATGATGAGAATCATTTCAAAGCCGTTCATCGAGAGCACCACATCTTTCAACCCAAGCTGGAACTGAGACAAATCCGTCTGGAAGAAAGGCATGAGGTAGTCAATATTGGTTCCTTTTAACGAATAGAACATGAGTAAAGACAACATGAGCAAAAAGGGGGTTAAGATAAAGTTAAACCTGACGACCGCTGTGATTTTTTCTTTTGCGATGTAGATGATAGAGATCGTCAGCAATAAATTAATGACCCAGTTTGGCGTAAGTGGCAGTACCCATATACCAAGTATTCTGGTGAAAATTGAGAGAACAACAATGCAGATCGAGGCAAAATAAACTGTATAAAGCCCGATTAAAATATGCCCTATCCATTTCCCATAGACTTTGATTAATGCTTGGAAGAACGATATGTCAGGATATTTTTGAATGATATAAATGAAAATGGTATTGATGATTTGAATAAATACGCCGGCTAAGATAATCGCCATCCAGCCATCGTGCCCCATATCTTTCATCAGCAAATGGGGAAGTGCTAAAATCCCAACACCAATTTGAGATTGGATGAGAAAAAAGACCGCTTGAGATGGAGATATTTTATTTTTCATTTTTCTTTTCCCATCCTCTCAATTGTTCAATTTGTTTTTTCCTTTGCGGATTTAAATAAACAGGACGCTGTTTGTACATCCACATAGGTAGTCGAATGACGGTGTCCTTTAAATCCTGCCAGTTAAAAGGTGTAACAGGTGATAAGTACGGTACACCTAATGATTCTAGGCGGCATAAATTCATGAGGACGATGGCAAGGCCAAATGAAATGCCGATAAAGCCAAACATTGACGCCATGAACATGAGCGGAAAACGCAGCATCCTGATGGTAGACGTCATTTCAAATGAAGGAAGGACAAAGGAAGCAACGGCAGTCACGGCAACGACAACGATAAGGACATTCGAGATGAGTCCTGCTTGTACTACCGCATCCCCAATGACCAAACCGCCTACGATCCCAATGGTCTGCCCGATGGGTTTTGGCAGACGCACCCCGGCTTCCCGTATGAGTTCAATGGTAATTTCCATCAGCATGGCTTCGATTAAAGGAGGGAAGGGAATCCCAATAATAGAATTCTTCATTGTCACGGCGAGTTCATCAGGGACCACCTCATAATGAAACCCAATCACGGCGATATAAAAAGATGGTAGTATGACTGCGATGATGCAGGCGAGATAACGCAAAATACGGATAAATGTAGCTGGAATCCAGCGGCTATTATAATCATCTGGTGATTGAAAGAAACTAAAAAAGGTGACAGGAAGAATAATTGCCATAGGGCTCCCGTCCATCAGCACCACAATACGACCTTCAAGAATGGCAGATCTCACCTTATCAGGACGTTCTGTATCAATCAGCTGCGGAAAAATAGAAAATGAATCATCTTCGATCGCCTCAACAATAGAACCAGGACTAATCAGCGTGTCTACTTTAATAGAAGAGATCCGTCTGTTTACCTCTTCTACCTTTTCCTGATTCGCTACATCAGAAATATAAACAATCGCAAGCTTTGTTTCTGATTTTGTACCGACCTTATGGTACTGAATGGCGAGCTTCCGATCATTTAAGTGAGAACGCAGTAAATATATATTCGTATCCAAACTTTCCACAAATCCATCATGAGCACCCGCAATGATGCTTTCTGAAGAAGGCTCAGAAATAGAGCGAAGCGGCGGCTGCCCGACAGCAAATAATTTGATCTGCGAGGAATTTTCATCAAGAAAGGCAATACTTCCTGCAATAATACTGTCAGTGATCAGAGTCAAGTCGCCTGTTTCAAGCGTACTAAGAGACTTTGTATAATCTTGTTTTCCAGGAGGACCTAACAAATTACCGATAATAAAGTTGTTCAGTTTGCCTTCATCAATTCTTGTTTTAATAAAAAACAGGACAGATTTCGTTTCATTCACCATTAACTCTCGGTATTCAAAATCGCCGCTTTGCTGAAATGTTTTTTTCAGAATCCGTATTTTTTCCTCGAAGCTGCCTGATAAAAAATGCAACCGTGTTTGCTCATTGCTGTTTGGCATCTTTAGCCTCCTCTCACAGATTTTTTAACCTTAGTGTAAGCGCGGAAGCTGATTTTATTCGTCGCCTTTGGGGAAAGCATGACATGAATTGACAACTTTCAACTAAAATCATATTAAAAATGTTAAGAAATGATGAATCTTGATAAAAACAAATGAATAATGTTTCATTGTGTAGGTCATAAGGATCGAATATCGTAAAGAACAGGCATTTCGAAATGATCAATAGTTGACATATTATCCCAATTTTTCGTGACCTGAAAATAAGCATATGACTTGATTTTTTATGAGGTGACCTTTGTCATAGGTCAACGTGTAGCGTTCTGACCGATGAAGATGACTTTCTAACCTGTTCCTTCAAAAATCAAAAACATTCCAAAACACGCACTATTCATTTAAAGCGCTGATACGACTGATGTTATAGAGTTTAAAGGGCTTTAAAACATTGATTCAAAATACATCTTAACAATTGTCAAAAAATTTAGGGAGAAAAGGACAAAAGATTTTTCGATGCTTGATGGTAACGCTTACTCTTGATTGAAGCCGAAATTCAGGCTGATTTTTGTCCGTCTTTTGGCCTTTTCATTTAAAGAGGAGCTAGGTCAATTCACCTTCTGATTAGAGGATTTTGGCATACGAGGAAGTGAAAGATTATGTTACATAATACCGATTGTGATTTTATGCTGAACCTATATACTGTTGATTGAATTTACATATCACACTCATAAAAAAAGGAGATGTAGATAAGCGATGTGGTTAATCGTTATAGCCTGTGTCATCATGTTAGGGATTGGCTTTATTGAAAAGAAGCGTCACCAGAAAAATATCGATGCCCTACCGGTGCGCGTCAATATTAATGGTATTCGCGGAAAGTCTACCGTTACAAGATTGACAACCGGTATCTTAATGGAGGCAGGTTATAAAACTGTCGGCAAAACAACGGGAACAGATGCAAGAATGATTTATTGGGATACGCCAGAGGAGAAACCGATTAAAAGGAAACCGCAAGGACCGAATATCGGTGAGCAGAAGGAAGTTATGAGAGAAACCGTTGAAAGAGGAGCAAATGCCATCGTCAGTGAATGTATGGCGGTAAATCCAGATTACCAAATCATCTTTCAGGAAGAGCTGCTTCAAGCGAATATTGGCGTGATCGTAAACGTTCTTGAAGATCATATGGACGTCATGGGGCCGACACTTGATGAAATAGCAGAAGCCTTTACAGCGACAATTCCTTACAATGGACACTTGGTTATTACGGATAGTGAATATACGGATTTCTTTAAAGAGATTGCGAAAAAACGCAATACAGAAGTCATTGTTGCAGATAATTCCAAGATTTCTGATGAGTATTTACGGAAATTTGAGTACATGGTCTTCCCAGATAATGCCTCACTTGCACTTGGTGTTGCACAGGCATTAGGAATTGATGAAGATACGGCGTTCCGAGGAATGTTAAATGCGCCACCTGATCCAGGAGCGATGAGAATTCTTCCATTAATGGATGCGAAAACACCTGGACACTTTGTAAATGGTTTTGCGGCAAATGACGCATCATCTACATTGAACATTTGGAAGCGTGTGAAAGAAATTGGCTATCCAACAGATGAACCGATTATTATCATGAACTGCCGTGCGGATCGTGTAGATCGAACGATCCAGTTTGCGGAGGATGTACTTCCTTATATTGAAGCAAGTGATCTCGTCTTAATTGGTGAAACAACAGATCCAATTGTAAAGGCATATGAAGATGGAAAAATTCCGGCTGACCACTTACACAACCTTGAATATCAATCTACAGAAGACATTATGAACATGCTTGAGAAAAAGCTTCATAATCGAGTGGTTTATGGAGTCGGCAATATTCATGGTGCCGCTGAACCGTTAATCGAAAAAATTCAAGAATACAAAATTAAGCAGCTTGTCAGCTAGGAGGAAATATAGAAAATGTTCGGATCAGATCTTTATATCTCGTTAATTTTAGGTGTTCTACTTAGTTTAATCTTTGCAGAAAAAACAGGAATCGTACCAGCTGGACTTGTTGTCCCAGGTTATCTGGCGCTTGTATTTAACCAGCCAGTCTTCATTTTAGTTGTCTTATCTGTCAGCTTGCTTACGTATGTCATCGTTCGCTTTGGTCTATCGAAATTTATGATTTTATACGGACGCAGAAAGTTTGCTGCGATGCTGATTACAGGGATTGCCTTAAAGCTAGTCTTTGATTTCTTCTATCCAGTGGTCCCATTTGAAATAGCAGAATTCCGCGGAATCGGTATTATCGTTCCTGGATTGATTGCAAATACGATTCAAAAGCAAGGTCTTACGATTACCCTTGGAAGCACGTTACTTCTAAGTGGTGCAACATTTGCCATCATGTATGTTTACTATCTATTTTAAGATAAGGTGTGTCCAATGATGAATAAAAAATTGAGCTTTCAGGAAAAGCTGCTGAAAATCACAAAGAACCAAAAGAAAAAAACGAATAAACATGTACTGATTGCTTTACCGATCGTCATTGCTTGTACATTTCTATTTACGTTTATCGGGCAAGCAAAAGTGCCAACTGTACAAAAGAATCCAGAAAACATCCTGACCGCTTCGTTTGTTGGTGACATTATGTTTGGAAGAAACGTAGAGAAAGTAACAGACCGTTATGGAAAACAGCATCTCTTTCGCTATGCCAAACCATACTTTGATGTGTCAGATTATGTGACTGGTAACTTTGAGCATCCAGTCGCATCAGACCTGGAACAAGCGGCGCAAAAGAATATTCATTTAAAAACAGATGAGGATTCTGTCAAAGCGTTGAAGGATTTGAATTTCTCTGTATTAAACTTTGCGAATAACCATGCGGCAGACTATGGTGAAAAAGGGCTAAACAATACGATTGATGCCTTTAAACAAGCTGACATGGATTATACAGGCGCAGGCCATAACCTTCAGGATGCGAAGCGGAACATTTCGTATAAAGAAGTAAATGGTGTCAAAATCGCTACACTTGGTTTTACTGATGTGTATGGGAAAGATTTTAAAGCAACGAATCGCCAGGCGGGTATCTTGCCAGCCGATCCATCTATCTTTATTCCGATGATTTCGCAGGCTGCTGAAAAGGCAGATATCGTCGTTGTTCATGCTCACTGGGGACAGGAGTACAACAATGAGGTAAACGATAGACAAAGAGAATTGGCAAGAGCGATGTCTAAGGCTGGTGCTGATATCATTATCGGTGCTCATCCGCACGTTCTTGAGCCAATGGAAGTCTATAACGGCACGGCGATCTTCTATAGCTTAGGAAACTTTATTTTTGACCAAGGCTGGTCAAGAACACGTGATTCTGCACTTGTTCAGTATCATCTGAATGAAGATGGAAAAGCGACATTTGAAGTTGTCCCAATGTACATCAAAGAAGCAACACCTGCTCCGGTTAAAGCAGGATCATTTGAATCAAAATCCATTATCCGTATGCTGACAAATGGTACGAATGCGGATTGGAAAGAAAAAGACGGACACATTTTCTTTGAAGTAGATCACGCTGATAAAGTTAAACACTTAAAAGAAAACGGAGGGAAAGAGAAGAAATGAAATTCATAAAAGCAAGCTGGCCGTTTGTTGCATTAATTTTAGTCTTTGTCTTTATGTCTGCTTTTAAATTTAGTGACAGCCTCACAGATCATGAAAAACAAAAGATCTCGGTTGAAATGCAGAAAATCGAACAACAAAAACAGTCAAAAACGGAAGCAAGTAAATAACTCTAACGAGCATAGAGGGCACGCATTGCGTGCTCTTTTTTGTCGAAAAAAGGTGTAAAAAGTTAGGTGTCATGCCGAAACTATAGAAGAAAGGAGGGAGAAAGATCATGAAATGGAAAGGAATAGTGATTGCTGGATGCGCGCTCGTAGGGCTGATGTTCATGTCTCAATCAGAAATATCTGCTCAAACAGTGTCTCCTTTGGAGCAAGCGGAAAAGCTGATTGGAACACCTTATCATAAAGGAGGAACCGATCCAAAAACGGGCTTTGACGCATCAGGGTTTACGCAATATGTGTACAAGACATCAGGAGTATTTGATTTGCCGCGGAAGGTAATCGACCAGTATCAGATTGGAAAAAAGATATCATGGGACAAAGCCCAGCCAGGTGACCTTGTATATTTTCGCAGCCTTGAAGAAACAAAGGATATCCCGACACATGTAGCGTTGTACGCTGGTAACGATCAGGTCATTCACATCACTCTTAGTCAAGGTGTCGTGAAAACAGACGTCAGCAAAAGCAAATACTGGACGGACCGATTTTATGCAGTCAAACGACTTCCCGGCACACCGGCAATCTCGGATAATCGTCTTGTGAAAGATGCGATGAAATATTTAGGTATTCCTTATGTATTTGGTGCAGCAGACCCTAAGATTGGCTTTGATTGTTCAGGCTTTTTACAATATGTATTTGAAAAATCACTAGGGATTTATTTGCCTCGAAGTGCTGAACAGCAGTGGATGGTTGGAGAAAAAGTAGCATTAAATGATATACGTCCTGGGGATTTTGTCTTTTTTAGCAACACATATAAGCCAGGCATTTCTCATGTAGGGATGTATATTGGCGGCGACCGTTTTATTCATGCGAGCCGTTCGGAAAGTGTGACGATTTCTTATTTGTCCGAATCGTATTGGCGAGAAAAATGGACAGGGGCGAAACGATTAACGGAGCTGAAATTAGCAAAAGAAGACCCGATTGTCTCAAAAGCCGCTACGTATATTGGAGAAGTTCCTTATGTCAAAGGTGGGACGAATCCAAAGCAAGGCTTTGACACAGCAGGGTTCACACAGTATGTGTATCGAGAAGTACTTGGTATTGAACTGCCTCGTTATGCGTCAGGTCAAGTCAAGGCAGGTACGCCTGTGAAACGGTCGGAGCTGAAGCCGGGAGATCTCGTTTTCTTTAGTGGAACGTCATTGATACCGGCCATTTATGCAGGATCAAATCAAGTCATTCATATGACCGTCTCAAATGGTGTCGTGCTTACGAATATGAAAACAAGTACGTACTGGAAGGATAAGTATGAGACGGCAGTTCGAATTAAAAAATAAAGAAAAAGCCCGATCCACGCTCGTATCGGACTTTTAGACTTCTCTCTAGGCGCTGATCAGACAAGCGTCTTTTTTTCGTGGAATTGATTTTGTAAAAGCAGATCAATAAAGTAAGCAACACCGTCTTCATGATTACCTTTTGTAATGTAGGTGCTCTTTTCTTTAATGACATCGACTGCATTCCCCATTGCAATGCGGTGGCCTGCTTCCTCAAACATGGATAGATCGTTGGGGCTGTCGCCGATCGCATAAATATGTGAGCGGTCTACGCCATAATGAGCTGCGAGCTTTTTAAGGGCATGTCCTTTTCCAGACTCTTTTGGAAGAACCTCAATGATATGTTTTCCAGAAGAGGTCAATGAAAGCTCAGGCATTTCCGCGAGGAGATCTCGTGCTTCCTGTAGTTTATTCATATCAAACGAGAAGCAGAGTAATTTATAGGTCGCTTCATTCAACTCAAAAATCTGACGAATATCATCCACTGGTTTGATGCCAAATTGTTTGAATTGAGTCATTGCCCCTTCCCATAAATCAGCTACATCTTCATTTGGATTCGCGCTTTTGATCACATCAAATTCTGCTTTCAGCTTCTCTTTTCCATCAAAAGGAGAGAGGAGCGCATCGTCCGTGTAGACCTCAAAGTAAATGTTTCGTTCTACTAATGCCTGAGCCGCTCGTTTTCCTGCTTCTTGGTCAAGTGTGATACGGCTGAAAAGTTCGTAACCTTCTGTATGAACGGTTCCGCCGTTTGCTGCAATAATAGGGATATCCAAATCGCCAAGCAGTTCCTTCACATCAAAAGTCGCCCGCCCTGTACAGATGGTGACAATATATCCCGCTTCCTTCGCGCGGATCAATGCCTCCCTGTTTTGAGCAGATATTTCACTTTTTGTATTTAAAAGTGTACCGTCTAAATCAATCGCAATCATTTTTTTCATCGCTGTCAAATCCTCCTTCATGCATGCAATAGCCTCTTCAAAGTATGTACGATTTCGTTCCTTCTCATGAGCAATACGATGCTTGTTCCTCTCTATCAAGGCTAAACAAAAATGATCGAATGATCAAGGAAATAAGCCAAAGGGGAAAAATCTGCATCATCGTCAGCAAGTAAAAAAGCGCCCCTTAGGGACGCTTTCAGCGTGTAGACAAACCCTCGCATTCGGTGTCAGTCCTGTGCGCCGATGCTTACGAATATTAAATTCGCTCCGCTTCTGTGCTCGTCCTTCCTAGAGTTCTATCGCGCTGAAAAGAAGACAAAGAGCTAAAATAAAAACCATTTTAGCCCTTTGTCAACAATCAAAAAGCGCCCTTTAGGGACGCTTCAGCGTGTAGACAAACCCTCGCATTCGTTGTCAGGTCTGCGCGCGGGTGCTCACGAATGTTAAATTCGCTCTGCGCCAGTGCTCGCCCTTCCTAGACTTCAAAGGTTTTCTATCACGCTGAAAAGAAGACAAAGGGCTAAAATCAAGATCATTTTAGCCCTTTGTCAACAATCTGAAGCGCCCTTTGGGGACGCTTTCTGTTTTATGATAATTCAAGCTGCTTCTTCAATTCAGTCTTCACTTCGTTTAGCTGGTTTTGATCCAATTGGTAATAATAAACCCCGTTTGGCTGGTAATCAGAGCCTTTAAGCTGAATGGTATCAACCGATTTCAATGACGTCAGAAGTGGGAAAAGCCCGACTAGCTCTTTCATTGAAAGGTTGGTCGCGACATTATCACCAAGCGTATCAATGATATTGTCATATGACGGAATAGATGTTAACGATTTTGATTTATCAAAAATGGCTTTTAATACTTCCATTTGACGCTGCCCGCGCATTAAATCACTATCTGCTTTTCTAGTTCTCACATATGCGAGAGCTTGATCACCGTCTAGCGTATGAGTTCCTGTTTGAAGCTGTACCTTGCCCTTTGTATCTTTTAGAACCTGTTTGACTACATATTCATCCTTGACGTTAATAGACACCCCATTTAGTTCATTGACGATCTCTTTAAATGCTTTGAAATTACTTTGGATCATAAAATCAACCGGAATATCTAGTAAATCTTCGACTGTACTCAAGGTTAAATCTGCACCGCCAAATGCGTGTGCATGTGTAATTTTGTCATAGCCATGCCCTGGAATATTTACATATGAGTCCCTTGGAATGCTTAATAATTTCACGGTTTTACTTGTACGATTGACGGTTGCTAAGACCATCGCATCGCTTCGTGCTTGTTTCACTGTTTCGCCCGGTCTGCTGTCAATACCAAGCAGCAAGACAGAAAAGCTGTCTTTACCAGGATCAAATGCTTCAATCCGTTTGACAGATTGAGCGCCGCGATCTAAAGATACTTGTGCTTTTTTTGCAGCGCTTGTCACTTTATAGTAGGCATAGCCTGTGACAGAAGCGGTTGTCAGTAAAAGGATACCGACTATAAATAGAGTGACTTTCACCCATGGTTTTAAACGCTTTTTTCCTTTGCGTTTGCTTCTTGATTGATCCATATATTTTAAACCCTCGCTATGATTTTTATAGTAAAGATGTCCCTCTTTTTACTTACAAACTAAAACAAATATACCTTAAAACGGGATATAGTGCGATGTTTTTTTCACTAACGCTTAATTGACGTTTCCTTATCGTAAAAAGTTTCAATGATACGCAAATGAAATATATTTGTCATAAAACATCGAAATGTTTGAAGTGACAGAAAGTGAGGAAAATGATTTTCCATAGAGAAACATCCAGTACATACAGAACAAAAGAGGGGTTATGAACATGAAAAATCGGAATGGATGGCTTTATTTTTTCGGCGCACTTGGCGGCGCCTTATATGGCTATGATACAGGTGTCATTTCTGGCGCCATCTTATTTATGAAAGAGGATTTAGGGTTAAACGCATTTACAGAGGGGCTTGTTGTCAGCTCGATTTTAATCGGAGCGATGCTCGGTTCCTCTTTATCTGGAAAGCTGACAGATCAATTTGGGCGGAAAAAAGCCATCATCGCCGCAGCGATTTTGTTTATTATCGGCGGATTTGGTACAGCCCTTGCTCCGAATACGGAAGTGATGGTCTTATTCCGAATTGTGCTAGGACTTGCTGTCGGGTGCTCGACCACGATTGTTCCATTATATTTATCTGAACTTGCTCCAAAGGAATCGAGAGGTGCACTGTCCTCATTAAATCAGCTCATGATCACATTTGGTATTCTTCTCGCCTATATTGTGAATTACGCTTTAGCGGATGCAGAAGCATGGCGCCTGATGCTTGGAATTGCGGTCGTGCCTTCTGTGCTTTTATTATGTGGGATTATGTTTATGCCAGAAAGCCCCCGCTGGCTGTTTGTCCATGGACAGGCAGACCGTGCGAAAGAGATATTATCTAAACTCAGAAAGAGTAAGCAAGAAGTGGAAGAAGAAATTTCAGACATTCAACAGGCGGAAAGTGAAGAAAAAGGCGGTTTTAAGGAATTATTTGAGCCATGGGTACGCCCAGCATTAATCGCTGGTGTCGGTCTTGCCTTTCTGCAGCAGTTTATCGGTACCAATACGATTATTTACTATGCACCAAAAACATTCACAAGTGTTGGCTTTGGTAATTCAGCGGCCATTTTAGGAACCGTCGGAATTGGGGCAGTGAACGTCGTCATGACGTTTGTGGCGATTAAAATCATTGACCGTGTAGGGCGTAAAGCGCTGCTCTTATTTGGGAATGCTGGCATGGTCCTAAGTTTAATTGTCCTGTCAGTGGTCAATCGATTTTTCGAGGGGTCAACAGCTGCAGGATGGACAACCATTATTTGTTTAGGACTCTTCATCGTCATCTTTGCTGTCAGCTGGGGTCCAGTCGTTTGGGTGATGCTTCCTGAGCTGTTCCCAGTACATGTCCGAGGAATCGGTACGGGCGTCTCTACCTTCCTCCTTCATACAGGGAATTTAATCATCTCGCTTACATTCCCAACTTTACTTAGCGCGATGGGTATCAGTAATCTCTTCCTCATTTATGCGGTCATTGGCGTAGGTGCCTTCTTATTTGTGAAATATATGGTGGCTGAAACGAAAGGGAAAAGTCTTGAAGAAATTGAAGAAGATTTAAAAAAGAGGAACCGTGCCGTCACAGGTGAAGAAGGAAAAACGGTGTGAACAATGACCAGCTGCACACATGCAGCTGGTTTTTCTTTGTTAAACAAACGTTTAATTAAGAAAGGACAATCTCTCATCTTCTGAACGTGCTGCATATGACATACATATGGAACAGACGGGCGAAAGGTGGAAATGAGATGAAAGGGAAAACGAGCATTGTCATCCTGACATACAATGAACTGCATTTAACGAAAAAATGTATCGACAGCATTAAGCAGCATACCCGAAGTGACCAATATGAACTCATCATCGTTGATAATGCGTCAACCGACGGGACGAAGGAATATGTGAGAGAGTTGAAAGATGTGATTTTCATAGAAAATGCAGAAAATCGAGGCTTTGCAAAGGGCTGTAATCAAGGAGCGAAAAAAGCGACAGGAGATAGCATTCTCTTTTTAAATAACGATACGATCGTGACGGAAAACTGGCTTTCTCCATTAAGAGAGGCGTTATTTGCATCAGAACGTATTGGGATGGTAGGACCAGTCTCCAATTATGTGAGTGGTCCTCAAATGGTCGAGCCATCGTATACAGATGTGAAGGAGCTCCCAGCTTTTGCGAAGAATTATACGGCTGCGAAAAAAGGTCAGAGAACTTATGTACATCGGCTTGTGGGATTTTGTCTGCTTGTGAAAAGAGAGCTTATTGAAGAGGTGGGTTTATTTGATGAACGGTTCGTGTATGGATCATTTGAGGATGACGACCTTTGTTTGAGATCCTTGCTCAAGGGATATCAGCTGCAAATCGTTCACGATTCATTTGTGCATCATCACGGTCATGCAACCTTTCGAGCAAATCAAGAAACGAACATCTCTACACTGTTTGCAGAGAACAGGCTTCGGTTTTTAGATAAATGGGGCATTGACCTCAATCTGATGGCTCCTCATCCGTACTTTGCGGCTCTGCTGCCTGAAGACGCTGTTTGTGTACTGGATGCGGGATGCGGCGCAGGAGCAACAGGGCTTGAACTAATGAATCGGCAGTCTGTTGACATGTACGGAGTAGAGGCTAATCCATTAAAAGCAGCCATCGCAAAGGCATATTACAAAGAAGTCATCGAGGCAAAAGCAGATAAGTACCCGTGGTTAGAGAAAGAGGCTTTTTTTGATGCGATCATTTTTTCGGATGTTTTAGAGCATGTGTCAGATCCTTGGCACATCATTGAACAAGCACACGCATCTTTAAAGCCAGGCGGCGTGATCATTTGTTGCCTGCCCAACATGATGCATGCAGAGGTGCTTCTCCCGTTAATGACAGGGGATTTTACGTATCAAGATGTAGGAATTTTAGACCGAGGTCACCTGAGGTTCTTCACACCAAATACAATGCGTGCGCTTTTCCCAGACCATTTGTTTGAACGGATGATCGAGCAGAGGATCAATGTTCCGATTAATCAAAACGTCCAATTGTTTTTTGACGAGGTGGCGAGAGTAGGAGTGTCACTTGGCTTTCAAACAAAAGCGTTGACTGATCAAGTGACTCTATATCAGCTTTTACTTGTCGTGCGTAAAAAAGGCGGCTCCCCTTCGGGATAACCGCCTTTTTGCTTTACCATTTAAAGCTTTTTGTTGCACCTTCTGCACCAAAGTTCAAGATGCTGACTTTGACATCGTAATCAATGGCTGCTTCTTGGAAGAGCCTATCCCACTCGGTACCATGCCGATCCCAATAGTCAGGATATTTCATACGGAACTGCTTGTTAAACAATATGGGATCAACGCCCACTTCTTTTTGCACATGATGGACCGCTTTTTGAATGCGTTCTTTAATTTTATGAGCAAAGATCCGCTCAAATCGTTTGATATACTGCTCATCGAATGAGTTTTCAGGAGGATATTGATCCTCAGACAATTTTCCATTAGTTTGTACGCTAATTTTAAAGGATACCTTTCCATTTTTCAGATAGGGCTCGACCTTCGTCTTTGCTTTTTTGATTTCATACGTTATCGGATAACCTTTGTAGGTGGCAGGTACAACGCCACCTGAAATTCGGTCCATCACCCAGTTTAAAGATTGGACATCCTTCGCAGGGATGAAACCGATCAGCTTACGTGTTTTTCCGTGAATGATGCCTGCTCCATCATAAATAAGTTCACCGTCTATCGCATCTACACTTTGCACAAGGAAGCTAACGCCCATCTGAAAGTAATCAGACGCCCGGCCAATACGTGTTGGCGGTGCGATCTTTCCGTTAAAGCTTCGATTTTTGGATGTTTCGAAGATATGCTCAACTGGGACCTTTTGCTGTGATTTCAATTTTTGGTTGATGATTTTTGACGCATCTCCTCGTGTCACGAGGAGATAGCTGCTTCGCCGAACCTCATCATCTCGAATAAAATGATTGAGTGTTCCTTGAATATCGTGTTGCTCCGCCTGGGTTTTACCAAACAAAAAGATTTTCAGGTGATCACTATAGATCGGCGGGTCCTTCAAGGCGACATTACTGACAGCCTCCAGCACATTTTTTCCCTTCGAGACAACATTCACATAGCCGGGAGAATCGGCTTCTTGTGTTCCGCCTGTTTTCGGTACAAGGTTTTGGTAGGTCAGCTTAACGCCATCCTCATCTTCCTCATCAATACCAACACCGCGTACAAACGATAGTTTTTCAATATCCTTTAAATCCCAGCATCCTGCTGATAGAAGGAAAAGACAGCAGGACAAAAAGATGAACATTACACGTCTTCCTCTCATGCAGAACGACCTCCCCATTTTTTGCGTATCATCAGCAGAACAGCTGTAATAAAAGGAATGGCTAAAACCGCGAACAATGCGTAGCCGAGTAAAGTAGAGTAGTAAAAGACTTCATTGATATTTCTCGGAAATAAAGAGAGGGCAGAGGTAATCAAAAACAGCAGCCATAGCAGTCTCGTTACATTGGTCGTCTTAAAGACCGTGTGACAGCCTTTAATCGCAAATTGGAAAAAGCCAAGCATACAAATAAACTGCTGGCACGTCCAGATCGTCAGCAAAAAAATGTCAAATCTTTCAATGAAGACCCCTTCAAGTTCTAGTGCTTGAATGAGGGAGACAGTGGGCCAGGTGAGGGATTTCGTTTCTCCAACGGTCATGGAACCAATCACAATAAAGAGCGTGAGAGAGTAGATAAGTGAGGTAATTCCGACCCCGATCGCAGCGGCCCATTTCGCCTTCGACCATTTGTCTTTATAAATAAGTGGTACAACAAACAAAATGACCTCAAAGCCTGTAAATTGAATAAATGTTTGAGAGAACAAATTACTGAAATCTTTAAACCCGTGTGCCATGACAGGACGTAAATAATCAAAATCGAATATTTTCAGACAAAACAGCATGAGCCCGATGTAAATGATCAAGGCGATGGGATAAATGTACGTGACCAATTTGACGACTGGGAAAATACCGCTTTTCAAATGATAGATCGCCACGAGAAGAAAAATCATCACAATTACTGCCATGGGAGTCGATTCCAGCAGGAAAAATTGGACCACTTCCCCGAGTACACGCGCTTCAAAGCCGACAATGCCTAGTAAATAGGCAATCAGCATTAAATTAAAGAACGTGCCAATGATGGCACCGGCTCCTTTTCTATTTGAGTCAAAAATGGTATCCGGCGCATTTTTTTCAGCAATCCATCCTAACAAAAAAGCAATGAAAGCAAAGATGACTCCCTGTATTAATACAATGATCCAGCCATCAGGGAATCCTGAATTGGCAGAACTGCGAGGAATGGTTAAAATTCCAGCGCCTATCATTGTAGAGCTGCACAGAATGGTGACTTGTAACAATGATAGCTTCTCAGCTCTGTACATCGTTTAATCTCCTTGTCTTTTGAGATTTTTTATTTTTGCTGTTTTCGGTCTCGATTTAAATAGCCCAATTGGTAAACGTACGTACGTATCCTTTAAATCTGAAAACGGTGAAGACAAAACAGGTGTGAAATAGTCAAAACCAAAGGTCTTTAATTGCATCAGGTGACAAAGCACAAATAAATAACACATGATTAAGCCATATAACCCCAACATCGCTGAACTGAAAATAGCCATAAACCGCAAGATACGCAGCGGGAAACTAAAGTCATAGGACGGTGCCGTAAAGTCAGCTAGTGCGGTCAGCGACACAATAATCACCATTAAGGCACTGACGATATTGGCTTGGACAGCCGCCTGACCAATGATGACGCCGCCAATGAGCCCAATTGTCTGCCCGATGGCTCTAGGAAGCCGAAGTCCAGCTTCTCGCAGCAGCTCTATCGTAAAAGACATAAGAATCGCCTCAACAACAGGAGGGAACGGAACATTCTGCCGGCTGCCTGCGATGGTGAGCGCCATCCGTGTGGGTAATAAGCCTGGATGATAAGAAACAAGTGCAATGTAAAGCCCGGGTAAAAAAATCGTGAGCAACACGGCGATATAACGGAGTAAACGTAAAAGAGTCGCGCTAGTCCATCTCTGATAATAATCTTCAGGTGATTGCATCAAGGCTGTAAAGGTCATCGGTAAAATGAGCGCAAAAGGAGTGCCATCGAGTAAAATTGACACTTTTCCTTCAAGCACAGATGCAATCACCCGGTCAGGACGTTCTGTATTTTGAATCTGCGGGAAAATGGAGATGTGGCTGTCCTCAATTAGCTGTTCAATATAGCCGGTTTCAGGGATGTCATCCATTTTGATTTCGGTCATGCGTGATAAAACATCTTCTACTAATTTAGGGTCAACAATATCACGAACGTACACAAGGGCTGCGGACTTTTTATTGCGAGTACCTACATTCACCTTTTGAATGACGAGGTTTGGGTCATTTGCCCGCTCGCGGATTAAAGCCGTGTTTTTTTCAAGATTTTCAATAAAGCCGATCCGAGGCCCTCTTACAAGGACTTCCGATTGCGGCTCTTCTACTTCTCTAAATTGAAAAAGGTTCGTTTGGAGCGCAAGTGCTTGAGCCGAGCCATCTACAAATAAAATAGCCCTGCCGTTATATAACTGCTCGATGGCAAGGTTCATATCCTCGAGCACGTCATTTTGGATGCCAAAGAACGTTTTAGACAGGGCTGGAAGCGTACTAGAATCAACCTCGGTGATATCCAGTTCCTTTTGCATGGGTGAAATGATTTGTTTGGAAAGCATCTCAAATTCTGTGAGTCCTTCAACGTACATGAGACATGCAGAGATAGCAGAAGGGCCAAATGAAAATGAGTGGAACACGATATCATCACTTTTCCCAGCAAAGCTTTTGACGCGCTTGATGACGGACGCTATATCTTGTTCAATACGACTTTTCATAATACCTCACCCTCATGTCATGTTTTTTATAGAGTGACTCGGATGGTGGAGAATTATGCAAATAGAAAAAAGAGAATCCCTGCAAATAGGAATTCTCTCGTCTGTTTATCTCGCAAGCCAACCGCCATCAACCGCTAAAATGTGACCGTTCAAATAATCAGAGGCTGGTGAGCTAAGGAAAACAGCCGCACCGGCTAGATCCTCAGGCTTTCCCCAGCGCCCGGCAGGAATTCGTTTGAGAATCTCTTCATTTCGATTCTCATCGTCCCGAATGGCTTGCGTGTTATTGGTCGCAATGTAACCAGGAGCGATCGCATTCACTTGTATATGCTGGTTCGCCCATTCGTTTGCAAAAGCCTTCGTCAGCCCTGCGACTGCGTGTTTACTTGCTGTATAAGCGGGGACAAAGACACCGCCTTGAAACGATAGAAGGGAGGCGATATTGACGATTTTCCCTTGCCTATTTTTCAGCATCTGCCGCCCAACCCTTTGGGTGAGGAAAAAGAGACTATTGATATTCACATCCATGACCGTATGCCAATCTTCCTCCGAATAATGAGCGGCCTGCTCTCTTTTAATGGTGCCAGCATTATTGATTAAAATATCGATCGTATGCTTTTGTAACATGGCATCGACAGCCTGCTTTGCAGTTTGAGGGTCGGAAAAGTCAACCTGAACCGCATGAAACGAGCGGCCCGCCTGTTCGACTAGTGTTTTCGTTTCCTCAAGCGGTGTGTGGTGGTATGTGCCGATAATATCTGCGCCTGACCTGGCAAGCGCCACAGCAATTCCCTGCCCAATGCCGGTTCCAGGACCTGTCACAAGGGCTGTTTTGCCTTCAAGAGAAAAGAGGGACGCTACATAGGATACTGTCGTCATCACATTACCTCAGCTGGTCCATTGGGACAAAGTCCATATCTTTAAACGTATAGTTCTCGCCCGCCATCGCCCAAATAAATGAATAATTCGATGTACCCGAGCCTGAATGAATGGACCAGGCAGGAGAAATGACCGCTTCCTCATTGGCCACAACGAGGTGTCTTGTTTCAGATGGCTCCCCCATAAAATGAAAGACACGAGCATCTTCTTCGATATCAAGATATAAGTACACTTCCATACGCCGATCATGAATATGAGCGGGCATCGTATTCCACGTGTTATTGGTTTCAAGCTGAGTGATTCCCATCATGAGCTGACAGCTTTGGATACCGTTTGCGTGGATGACTTGATACAGGTTTCGTACGTTTGAAGCAGACGCTTCCCCTAAGTGATTCGGTGTTAATTCAGCGATGGCTGCTTTTTGCGTAGGGTACGCTTGATGAGCTGTGGCTGATACAAGATAGAACTTGGCTCCCTCGCCTGATGAACTAGCAAACTGTACATCTTCGTGTCCAAGCCCAATATATAAGAAATCTTTGTGCTCCAGTACAAAGGCTTCACCATCAACAGTGACTGTTCCTTGACCGCCGACATTTACAATGCCGATTTCTCGTCTTTCAAGGAAATATTCCGTACGTAGAAAGTCGCCCGCATCTAATTTGAGCGGCTCTGCAGATGGCATGACTCCGCCAATCACCACGCGGTCCTCATGTGAATAGTAGAGCTTTAATTCACCGCTGACGAATAGTGTAGGAATATGAAAATGACGACGAAGTTCCTCTGTTGTAAAACGTTTGACCTGCTCAGGGTGTACAGCATAACGATTTTCCATTTGAAATAAGCCTCCCTTTCCATCTGAAACAAAGTATGGGTATTTTATTTGGTATCGGTTTCAAGGAAAATTTTAGAGGAAAAAGAGAGTGCCGTCAACTGTTATTTTGAAATCGCTTTCTTTTTGTTTATTTAAATGGTTTTTTGTCATCTCCAATCAAAAAAATCTTCTGGAATTTAAGAAATTATGATATGCTCATTTTAAGTTATTTGAAATCGGTTTCGAAACAAATGAGAAGATATTGATTGTGGGAGTTTTTTGAATGAAAGAGAAAAAGCAAACGAAAGTGACCATCAACGAAGTGGCCGCTTATGCAGGTGTTTCAAAATCAACTGTATCCAGATATATCAATGGCAGAACAAATGAAATTTCTACTGAAAAGGTCAAAAAAATTAAAAAAGCCATTGAGGAACTGCATTATCGTCCGAGTCAGCTCGCTCAAGGTTTGAAAGTAAGGAAAAGCAAGGTCATTGGGTTCATTGTAGCCGACATTACGAACCCATTCTCTGTAGCGACACTTCGCGGAGTCGAAGAAATTTGTGATGAATATGGATACAGCATCATGGTATGCAACACAGATAACCGACCAGAAAAAGAACGAGAAATGCTCCTCAAGCTGAATGCACATTATATTGAAGGGCTCATCATCAATACGACAGGTCAGAACAATGATATTCTGCAGGATTTGAAGAAAAACGGTGTGCCGATTGTCCTTGTTGACCGGAAATTACCTGAACTAAAAGTCGACACAGTGACAACGAATAACCGTGATATCACGATCCAGCTGCTTCAACAAATGTATGAGAAAGGCTATGAGCACATCGCCTTCTTTACTGAGCCGGTCGATGGAATCAGTCCTCGTGAAGAACGAAAAGAAGCATATGAACAGACAGCCATGAGTAAACATAAGAAGCCTATCATTGCAGAAAT
The DNA here is from genome assembly GCF_038007905.1 of Bacillus sp. FSL W8-0645. Lineage (NCBI taxonomy): Bacteria > Bacillati > Bacillota > Bacilli > Caryophanales > Bacillaceae > Bacillus > Bacillus sp. FSL W8-0645. The sequence goes on along the minus strand of NZ_JBBOYC010000001.1, from coordinate 3,371,626 downwards.
TGATTTGAAACAAAAGGAACAACTGCGAGAAGAGCTTGTCCATTTTGTCCAATTAAGCCAGCAGAAAAAAGCAATTTTAGCAGCCAATGGATTACTTATGCTGAAGCTGATCAGTGAGCTTGTAGAACTCGGGTTAAAGATTCCAGAAGATATAGGCATCGCAGGCTTTGATGATACAGAATGGTATAAGCTGATTGGGCCTGGAATCACAACGGTTGCCCAGCCATCTCATGAAATGGGGAAAGCCGCCATGCAAAAAATCAAGACTCGGCTTGAAGGGGATGAAAGTGCGCCCCAAACCATTCAGCTTGATGGAGAAATCATCGTAAGAAAATCCTTATAAACAACAGACAGAGAAGAGTATACATACGTGCATGCTCTCTCTTTTTCAACTAATTTGAAACCGGTACCGAGAAAGGGGAGAAATGAGTGAAAGCATTGGATGCGGTCACATTTGGGGAATCAATGGCGATGTTTTACGCAAAAGAAGCCGGAGAGCTTCATCAAGTGCATACATTTCAAAAGGCGCTTGCTGGTGCCGAAAGTAACGTAGCAGTCGGTTTGGCGAGGCTAGGTTTTGATGTGGGATGGATGAGCAAAGTCGGAGCAGATTCACTTGGCACATTTATTTTAGAAGAGCTTCAAAAAGAAGGAGTCGATACAAGTGCAGTGATCCGTTCAAATGATGGGTCTCAAACAGGGATTTTACTTAAATCCAAAGTGATAGATGGAGACCCTGATGTCACGTATTATCGTAAAGGCTCTGCTGCGAGCACAATGAGTCCAAGCGACTTTCCCGCGAATTATTTCAAACAGGCAGGACATCTCCATATGACAGGTATTCCGCCTGCATTATCCAGTGAAATGAGAGCGTTTTCTTTTCATGCTCTTCAAAAGATGAAAGAAGCAGGCAAAACCATTTCATTTGATCCAAACCTTCGGCTGCAGCTATGGGAAGAGGAGGAAGATATGATCCATACAGTGAATCAGATGGCTTTTCAAGTGGATTGGTTTTTTCCGGGGCTTGCAGAAGGGCAAAGGCTCACAGGCTGTCACGAGCCGGAAGAGATTGCAGATGTTTATTTGCAAAAAGGCGTCAAGCTTGTGGTCATTAAGCTCGGTGCAGAAGGTGCTTTTTATAAAAGTGCATCCAGTCAGGGGATTGTGAGCGGCTTTTATGTGTCAGATGTCGTGGATACAGTCGGTGCCGGTGATGGGTTTGCCGTGGGGGTTATCAGCGGGTTACTGGACGGTTTATCATATGAAAAATCTGTGACAAGAGGCAATGCTGTAGGGGCTCTTGCGGTGATGTCTCCAGGCGATAAGGACGGCCTGCCTACTCGGGAAGAGCTTCAGGCCTTTATGAAAGAAGCCAAGCGATATCACAGAAGGGAATATATGAAGGAGGATGAAGGATATGGGAAAGTCAGCAAGTTTGAGCGTTAAAGAACGTCTCGCGGCTTGTAAGCTGATCGCAGTGGTGAGAGCGGAGAGCGAAGCAGAAGGCATTGAGATCATTGAGCGTTTAAAGAAAAAAGGCGTTCGTGCCATTGAAGTGACGTATACCACGCCCAATGCTGAACACATCATCGCATCCTTTCAGCATGAGCAAGATCTGATTGTAGGAGCAGGCACAATCACCACCCTTCAGCAGGCGCAGTCAGCCATTGACGCAGGCTCGCAATTTATTGTTAGTCCAGGGTATCTCCCTGTCATTGGAGAGCATCTCTCATTTCACGACACACTCTATGTACCAGGTGTCCTCACCCCAAGTGAAATCATGCATGCAAAAGCAGCTGGATACTGCTTGCTCAAACTTTTTCCAAGCGGCTCCTTCGGTTTATCCTATATGAAAAACTTACAAGGCCCATTTCCAGACATTGAATTTATTCCAACGGGGGGTATTCATCCAGCCGATGTGCCAAAATGGCTGAAAGCAGGTGCAGTGGCAGTAGGGGTCGGAAGTCAGCTGGAAAGCAGTACGGCAGAAGAATTACAAGCAGTTCTTTCTTCATAAATAGGCACTATCAAATGAACAACTGGCAGATGAATGCCGGTTGTTTGTTCGTTTATCTGACATAATAGCAGGTGAATGCTGACTCTTCACGTACAATATTTGTGAAGGAGTGATAGATGTGTACATTCAACAAGATACACTCACGGATGGACAAATAGAGCAGCTGATGACCGATCATATAGAAGAAATGAAAGAGCATTCCCCGCCAGAAAGCATTCATGCCCTTCTGTTAGCTGATTTGAAAAAGCAAGATGTCACAGTGTGGAGTGTGCGAGATGGAGAGGAGCTTCTTGGCTGCGGAGCGTTAAAGGAGCTGTCAAGTGATCACGGCGAAATCAAATCCATGAGGACTGCAGCTCTCCATATGCGAAAAGGTGTAGCAAGGTATATGCTGAACCATCTTCTCCAAGAGGCAAAAAGCCGCGGCTATTCACGTATCAGTTTAGAGACAGGTGCGATGTCTTTCTTCGAGCCAGCAAGAAAACTATATGAGAGTGTTGGGTTTTATATTTGTCCGCCTTTCGGTTCATATCAAGAAGATCCAAACAGTTTATTTATGACAAAGGAATTATAGAGGTCGAGAGAGTATGCTTATAAGCAGCTCTTTTTTTATGCGCAATTTTTGAAAGGGGGAGGATGTGGTGAAAGTATCAAAGTGGATCGGGGTGAGCGCCTTTCTCACTTTTTGTGTCGTATCTGTCATTTTTTTAACATCATTAGGTCAAGATTTATTTAGAATTGAAAGCGCTTCCGAAAAGACGTCAACAACCTATCAATATCACTTTGTCCTTGTACCGGAGGAACTTGATAATGAATATTGGCAGCTGGTACAAAAGGGAGCTGCTGATGCGGCAGCCGCTCATCGCGTGTATTTAGAATATTTGGGTCCGAAGCAAGCCGATATAGACGACCATTTGAAAACCATTGATATGGCAATCGCAGGGCATGTCGATGGCATTATGACACAGGGTCTTGATGCGAAGAAATACAAACCGCTTTTTCAGAAGGCGAGGGATAAAGGCATTGATGTTGTCACCGTTGATACGGATGCAGAGGGGAGCAAGCGTCAAGTGTATGTAGGCACAGACAATTATTATTCTGGCTTTATCGCAGGACAGGCACTCATTGCAGATACAAAAGGCGAACAGTATGTAGGAATTGTCACAGGCAGGCTTGATGCCGTTCATCAAAAGCAGCGCGTCAAAGGGTTTCGAGACGCCGTCGCCGTTGAAAAACGCATTCATATTGCTGGAATAGAAGAATCAGCCATTACCAAATCAGGGGCCTCCGGTGCCGCGTATAAACTATTAAACGATCATGCGAAGCTCACTGCATTTTACGGTACGAGTGCATTAGATGGTGCAGGTATCATTCAAGCAACAGCGCAATATCAATCGTCCACAGACTTTTATGTACTCGCATTTGATACGTTACCAGATACGATTCAGTCGCTCGATGATGGAGAGATTGATGCCGTCGTTGTTCAGCACCCTTATGAAATGGGCTACCAAGCAGTGGAATCGCTTGTGCGTTTGCAGAAAGGTGAAAAAGAAGAACCGCTTCAATACACAGGAACGAGTGTGATTCGGCGCGAGGATCTGCCGCTGCAGCAAACAGACAGAAGGCAGGGGGTGCAGCCGTGAGAAGGATTCGAAGTAAGTTGCTACTGGCATTTTTAATCCTTGTGTTTGTTGGTAACGTGGCCGCTTTTTTCGTCTATTGGAGCAGCTCGAATATCACATCAGAATATAGCAGAAGCTTTCGTTCTTTTCTCCTGCTTAATGATATATCGACAGAGGCAAAAACGATGTATGAAAAGGTCAATGCGTATGCGATTGAAAAGGATCAGCAGTTTGCCAAAGAATATCTAGCTTCAAAACAAATAATGAAATCCTACGACCAGGCATTGCGAAAAGATGCCGGGCTTCATGCGGCAATTCCTTCTATTGAAAAATATCAATATATGATGCGGACGCTCATCAATGAAAGTGATGCGACCATGACATATGTAAAAGAAGGGAAAATCAAAGAATATGCAGCAAGTGTGAAGGAAGTAAGAACCGTCTCCTCCTACATACAAGAGCAAACGATGACCCTGCTTGATGATGAATTGTCTGAGTATCAAGTACTTTATCAATCTCTGCAAAAAAGACACCAAACCTATGCGCTCTTTACCCTATGTTTGTTTACGCTGTCCATTGGGGTCGCCTTATGGATGGCGTATATGATTGCTGGCGGGATATCAAGACCGATCGTCCATCTCTCTCGAAGCGTAAAGGAAGTATCAGAAGGAAACTTTGATGGAGCGGACTTGCATGTCACCTCAAAGGATGAAATTTCTGTATTAAATGAGGCTTTTCAGCGAATGCGTCAAGAGATGAAAATGATGATTGAAGAGATGAAACAAAAGGCAGCCTTAGATCAAAAAATCAAAGACATGAAGCTGAAAACGCTGCAAAACCAAATGAACCCACATTTTTTATTTAATACCTTAAACATCGTCTCACGCATGGCTTACTTAGAATCAGCGGATGCCACATCGAGGTTGATCCAATCTGTTTCCACTCTCATGCGTTATTCGCTGTCAGCTCTCAGTGCATCCGTTACGCTCGAACAAGAAGTAAAAGTGGTCAAAGAATATTTTCATATACAAGAAACGAGATTTGCCGATCGTATCACATGCAAAACGATCATAGATGAATCGTGTTTATCTGTACATATCCCAAGTCTCACCTTACAGCCGCTTGTTGAAAATGCCTTTATTCATGGCGTCGAACCAAAGGAGGAAAACGGGCTTGTCGAACTCTCGATCTATCAAGAAGGCGGCTATGTGATGATTCGGATTCGGGACAATGGGATGGGAATCAACGAACAAGAGAAAAGGAGATTGCTATCAGAAAAAGAAGAGGAAGATCCAAACATCTTGAGTAAAGGGCACTCGACAGGGATCGGTCTTCGAAATGTGATGTCAAGGCTGCATTTGTTTTATGGGGTAAAAGATGCCCTGCAAATTGACTCAAAGCCAAACGAAGGCACCACCATTCAATTGGCTATTCCGATGAAGGAGGGACCATCATGCTGAACGTGCTGATTGTGGATGATGAAAAAATAGAACGACTAGCAATGCGGAAGTTCATGACGGATTGGCTTCCAGAGTGTCATATCGCAGGAGAAGCTGAAAATGGAAAAAAGGCGGTTGAATTCGTGCGGACTGAGCCCGTTCATCTTGTACTCATGGATATTCAGATGCCGGGAATGGATGGACTCACAGCGATCAAGCAAATCAAAGCGAGCAGCCCTCATACAAAATTTATTATGCTGACAGCCTACGATACGTTTGATTATGCCAAGCAAGCGATGCAAGAAGGGGTGAAGCAATACCTCGTCAAACCGGCTGACAAAGATGAAACCATCGCCGCCATTCGCACGGTTGCGGCAGAGATTCAGCAGGAGGCGTCTCAGCGGCAGGCGGTGGCGGCCGGGCAGCAGTCAAAGTGGCTTGAAACTCATGTCATAAACGGTCAATCCTATACCTCTACGGAGTTTCAACAACTGTTTCATGAATTCGAAGCAGGTCTTGTCATCGCTGTGCAGCGGACAATCGGGGATCAGCTGTTGATGGATTTACAGACATCTCCCCTTTTTCATACGGTACCGATTCAGGTGAGTGGTGAGTTGTTTACATGTCTCATTTATCGTCACCAAGCGCCTGGTCATTTAAAGGCAGATGTCCTACAGGCGATTCGAACTGCCACCACAAACGATCAGCCTTCACCTGTCGTTGGCATAGGACACCCGGTCTCAAATCCGCTTTATCTTCAGAAAAGTGCAGCAGAGGCGAAGCTTTCCTATTATCAGCGAAAAAAGAGCCCCGGCGTTGTTCGTTATGGTTTTTACCAAACAGAAGAACAGTCTCATCCATTGATCCATCTGCCAGAGCTTGCAGACGATATGATGCAGGCAATGGAAGAAGGGAGAAGAGAGGATGCGCTCGCTTTATTCGATGCCTTTGAGCTAGAGGGGGCGACCCTTTCACAACTAAAAGAGCTGCTGATTTTATTTAAATCACGGCTACGAACAGACTGGCCAATATTAACGATCAGCACCGCAGCTGAATGCCGTCAGTGCTGTGAATATTTATTTGACGTGTACGAAGCAAGAAACCAGACTGTGAATGATATCGAGCGGGCAAAGCGATACATCAAAACGCATTTTTGTGAACAGATCACGCTGGAGCAGACTGCCGCCTATGTTGATTTAAGTCCAACCTATTTCACAAAACGGTTTAAAGACGAGACAGGGCTGACATTTAAAGAGTATGTGACCACCTGCCGGCTGGATAAAATCAAACAGCTTCTCAAAGACAGCTCGCTTAGTTTAAAAGAAATTACTTATCAGGCAGGATATACAGACCCCAATTACGTCAGCCGTGTGTTTAAGAAGATGGTGGGTTGTTCACCGAAGGAATATCGAAAACAGACCGTAAAAAAATGAAGAATTTCATAAAAAAGTGAAGAAGTTTGCCTAAAAAAAGCAAGGATCTGCCATTATACTTATTATGATAACGCTTACAAAATAGGGATGGGGGATCAATCATGAAGGTTAAATTAGGCTTTACGCTGTTAGTGCTTTGTATGCTTATCGTCACTGCCTGTAGTTCATCGACGAGCTCAGGTGCGAAAAAAGAGGGCGGAGCAGAGAAGCTCGACATTTTCTCTTGGTGGACTGGAGCAGGTGAAGAGGACGGACTGAAAGCACTTATTCAATTGTTTGAAGAGAAAAATAAAGACATCCCAATTGAAAATGCAGCCGTCGCAGGTGGTGCTGGTACAAATGCAAAGGCTGTTCTGACTAGCCGGATGCAAGGAAATGACCCGCCAGCTACATTCCAAGTACATGGCGGAGCGGAGCTGAATGAGAGCTGGGTCGCAGCAGGCAAAATGGAGCCGCTGGACGATCTATATGAAAAAGAAGGCTGGAAGGACAAATTTCCGGAATCACTCATCGACCTTGTCAGCAAAGATGGGAAAATCTATTCAGTACCAGTGAATATTCATAGGGGCAATGTGCTTTGGTATAACAAGAAGGTATTTGATGATGCAGGCTTAGAGCCGCCAACGACCTTTGATGAATTTTTCAAAACAGCAGATGCATTAAAGAAAAAAGGCATTACACCGCTTGCACTTGGTGATAAAGAGCCTTGGGCAGCGACGCATTTGTTTGAGAGTGTGCTGCTCGGCGTTTTAGGCGCTGATGACTATCAAAAACTTTGGGCTGGCGACATGAAAATGGATGACGCAAAAGTGAAGGAAGCGGCAGACATCTTTGGACGTATGCTTGAATATGTCAATGATGACCACAGCTCACGTAACTGGCAGGATGCCTCGCAGCTCGTAGCAAAAGGGGAAGCTGCAATGAATGTCATGGGCGACTGGGCGAAGGGGTACTTTGTGAATGATCTGGATCTGAAGGTGAATGAAGACTTTGGATACGTGGCGACTCCTGGCGCAGAGGGAAGCTTTATGGTGATCACCGATACATTTGGACTGCCAAAGGGCGTGAAACAGCCAGAAAACGTGAAGAAATTCTTATCTGTCTTAGGATCTGTGGAAGGACAGGATGCATTTAATCCGCTGAAGGGATCGATTCCGGCACGTGTGGATGCAGATGTTTCTAAATATGATGAATACGGAAAATCGGCGATGAAGGCATTTAAAGAATCAAAGCTGGCGCCGTCTCTCGCGCATGGTTCAGCTGCTGAAGAAGGGTTTGTGACAAAAGCGAATCAAGCCGTCAATATCTTCGTCACACAAAAAGAGAGCAGCCAGTTTGTTTCATCTTTAAAAGATTCAATGAAATAAAGACGAGGAGGCGGCGACTAAGCACCGCCTCTTTTTTAAAAAGGAGTGTAGCTTCATGCGTATGGATACATCGCCGATCACAAAAGCAGCAACACCTAAAGTCAAACGTGTTCAGAAAAAATGGAGTGGGGATCAGCTGCTTGCGCTTCTATTTTTAGCCCCGTCGGCTGTGTTGTTATTCATCTTTGTTTACGGCTTTATTGGCTGGACAGGGTATGTGTCATTATCAAATTGGACCTCGCTTGTTCCTGATTTCTCTTTCGCAGGGCTTCAAAACTATATGATGCTGTTTCAAGATTTCCGCTTTCAGTCTGATCTTCGGAACACGGTCTTTTTTACGCTATTCTTTATTGGAGCCGTTATTGCCTCTGGGCTCGCACTTGCGATTTTACTAGATCAGAAGATCAAGGGTGAATCTCTATTTCGGAATTTATTTTTCTTTCCAATGGCCCTTTCCTTCGTTGTGACAGGGGTCGTCTGGCAATGGATTTTAAACCCGTCCACTGGGGTGAATCTATTTTTAAAGACGCTTGGTATCCAGCCTAAGTGGTACACGGATACGAACATTTTAGCCGGATTTGTCTGGGGGAAAATTGAGTTTGGTATCCCTGCGGCAATGATTGCCGTCGTGATTGCAGCTGTTTGGCAGATGACTGGATTTTCTCTAGCGATGTATTTGGCTGGTTTGAGAGGCATTCCAGAGGAAGTAAGAGAGGCTGCTAGAATGGATGGCGCAACCGAGTGGCAGATTTACCGGAAGATTATTTTTCCTCTATTAAAACCGATTACTGCAAGTGTCATTATCATTATGGCTCATATTTCATTAAAGATTTTCGATTTGATTTACTCGATGACAGGACCGGGTGCAAACTTTGTCACAGATGTTCCGGGTGTTTACATGTTTGAAATGACCTTTAGAGGAAACCATTATGCAGGCGGTGCCGCCATCGCGATTGTGATGCTGATCTCTGTTGCGGTCTTTATCGTGCCATATCTCCTGTCGAGCCGGAAGGGGGCGTCATCATGACAGCTAGATGGTTTGTCCGTCCAGTCCTTTATGCTTTATTGATTTTGTGCAGTCTCTTTTTTCTGATGCCAGTCTATGTCATGCTCGTCACAAGCTTGAAGCCATTAAGTGAAGTGACCCTTGAGAAAATGTGGACGCTGCCGTCAACACTCGATTTTTCAAGCTATCAAATCGCATTTGAAAAGCTAGCGCCCAATTTAATGAATTCTCTTTATCTAGTCATTCCGGCTACCTTATTGTCAGCTGTCTTAGGGGCGATGAATGGCTATGTCCTATCAAAATGGCGTTTCAAAGGGTCAGAAGTGGTCTTTACACTGATGCTGTTTGGAATGTTTATTCCATATCAAAGTATCCTCATTCCACTCATTCAATTTTTACGCGAAGTCGGATTGTATAATTCGATTCCAGGTTTGGTGCTTGTCCATGTCGTATATGGACTCCCAATCACAACGCTCATGTTTCGAAACTTCTATGTGAGCATTCCTGATGAAATGATTGAATCGGCAAAAATGGACGGTGCAGGGTTTATCGGGATTTTCAGACATATGATTCTTCCGCTTTCGATCACAGGATTTGTTGTGGTCGCGATTTGGCAGTTCACAAATGTATGGAATGAGTTCTTATTTGCAGTCACGATGACCACTGCAGAGCATCAGCCAGTAATGGTTGCCTTGCAAAATCTATCTGGCAGTCAAATTGTGCAATGGAACGTCCAAATGGCAGGGGCGATATTGGCCGCACTGCCGACACTTTTGGTTTATATTCTGCTCGGAAAATACTTTGTCAAAGGGCTTCTCGCAGGCTCTGTCAAAGGATGAAATATTTTTGTGTTATCGTTTTCATTTGGTGTACTGAAAGGATTGACTTCTCTTTAGATAGCGTCATAATAAAAGTTGAGACTTGCTAGTTTTCATCAAGCTTGGCAAGGATTATCAAAGGGTAGCAAAGGGAGGAGTCATCCTGAATGAAGCAGTCACCAATTTTTTTACTGCCTGAATTGAAGGAGAGAATATGGGGAGGTACAGCCTTAAGAGATCAATTTGGCTATGATATTCCTTCTGATCAAACGGGAGAATGCTGGGCAATTTCTGCTCATCCAAACGGACCAAGTGTCGTGCAAGTCGGTCCATATAAAGGGAAAACGCTGATCGAACTATGGGACAATCACAGAGAATTGTTCGGGGGAATAAAAGGCGATCGATTCCCGCTGTTAACCAAAATTTTAGATGCAAACCAAGACTTGTCCGTTCAAGTTCATCCAGATGATGATTATGCGGAAAGACATGAAAATGGCGAGCTTGGAAAAACAGAATGCTGGTATATCATTGACTGCAAAGAAGGAGCAGAAATGATCTATGGGCACAATGCAAGAACACGAACTGAGCTTGTGACCATGATGAACAGTGGAGATTGGGAAGGTCTTTTGCGTCGTGTGAAGATTAAGCCTGGTGATTTTTATTATGTGCCAAGCGGTACCATTCATGCGCTGTGCGAAGGAACGCTTGTCCTCGAAACGCAGCAAAGCTCAGATACAACCTATCGAGTATATGATTATGAACGAAAAGATCAGAATGGCAATGAACGTGAACTTCATTTTGCGCAAGCCATTGATGTCACAACGGTTCCCCATGTAGATGGTTATGCAGATGAATCAGTTGAAACACGCCGTGGGCTGACCATTCGAACTTTTGTTGAAGCAGAGTATTTCTCTGTGTATAAATGGGAAATTGATCAAGCAGTAGAGCTTTCGCAAGATTATCCATTTTTGCTGTGCAGTGTAATTAGCGGGGAAGGGGCTCTAACGCATGATGGACATACATATCCACTGCCTAAAGGGGCTCATTTTATCCTGCCAGCTGAAACAGGGAGCTTCTCAATTGAAGGAACTTGTGAGCTGATTGTATCGCATATATAAAGGAAAAGAGGACTTCGAAGGGGTCCTCTCAGATTGTTGACAAAGGGCGAAAATGACCTTTATTTTTGCCCTTTGTCTTCTTTTCAGCGTGATAGAAAACCTTTGAAGTCTAGGAAGGACGAGCACCGGAGCGGAGCGAATTTGACATTCGTGAGTACCGAAGCGCAGACCTGACACCGAATGCGAGGGTTTGTCTACACGCTGAGAGGACTTCGAAGGGGTCCTCTATTTTTCTATTGCATAAATGACTTGAAAGAGTACTTGTTTTTGTCGATAAAGAGATTAGTAGACTATTATGCAAAGTAAGAGAGGGACAGTGAACGTGAAAAAAACCATCAAGATTATGTTACTCGCAGCTGCCTTTGGTATGACAATACAGACGGGCAAAGAAGCGCAAGCAGCCTCCTATGTCGATCAATCCATTTATACGATGAACACCTCAAAGGTATTTACAACAGAATCAGAAGTAAAAAAAGCAGTGGAAACATTGAAGAAGGACAAAAAGTGGACAGCCACTTATCAAACCTCAGGAAACACGTCGACCTATCAGCTCACTGCCTCAGGATATGAGTCACAAGCAGCAGCGAGTGCAAGTGCAGCTGCATTAAAAAAAGAGACGGGCATGAGCGGTACAGTGTCGCCAGTAGGTGACCGGCTTCCTTTACAAAAGGTCGTATCTGACCCCGTCAATGATCAAGCTCAGGCGAAAAAGCTCTCGCTCGAGCTAACGAAAACATCAGGACTTAATAGCACCTATGAAGTCATCAATCAAAGCAGACCTTCTTATCAGATCATTTCAGGAACCATTGATTCTGAAACGAAAGTCAAAAGTATTCAAACCGAATTACAAAAGCAGGCCGGTGTCACCAGTACATACCAAACTGAAAACAAAGCTGGCACTGTGTATCAGTTGATTTCAGGCGGTATCGTTGGACAAAGTAAGGCGAATACGATCCTACAAGGCTTTCAAAAGGAGTCTGGTTTAAAAGCGGTACTTCAAACGGTGACAGCAGGCAAGCCATATTACATCGTCACATCAGCTGCACAAGTGAGCCAGTCAAAAGCACAGACGCTTCTTACCCAGCTCCAAAGAGAAGCAAAGATCAGCGGAAAGATTCAAAAGACAGGCGCTTTAAAAAATGTGTATCGCTTGGAATCAGGCTATTTCAAAGACAACAAACAAGCATCCTCGGCTGCGGCCCAGATTAAGAAACAAACCGGCGCTACAGGGACTGTGCAGCGAGTGGGAAAAACAAAAAATTATATCGTGAAGCTCAATCAACTGAACGATACAGCATACGGAAAAACGGTGGCCTTTTTCAAGAAAAAGAAATGGCGCTACACATCAAAAAAGATCTCTTCTACACAGCCATATCAAGTAGTGACTGGAAACCTATTGGGAGATGATCAAGCGAAAAAAGCAGCAGCTTTCTTCCAAAAGAAAAAGGTATCAGCGACAACGAAAAAAACAGGTAAAGCATCTGACAGCACGTATCGACTTGTCGTCAATCAATCAGCGGACCAAGCGAAAATAAATAAAGGTGCCGCATATTTAAAAACGCAGAAGGTGACAAGCAGCATCACAACAAGTAAGGGACAAGCTGTCAGCAAAACGTATAGTCTCAAGACAACACCTGTATATGAGCAAAGTAAAGTCAAGCAGGCTCAAGAAATTATCAAGAAAAATGGCGTTGCCAGCAGTACAAAAACGCTGACAGAAGCGGTTAAACAATACCGGATCACGACAGAGCCGACGGTGAATCAGACAAAACTGAATCAAGCACTAAGCTATTTAACGAAACAAAAAATGAAAGCAGCTGCTCAAAAAACAGGCGCAGCTGATTATGCTCAATATCAGATCAAAACCGGTGCCATCTCAACAGCCGCATTGCGCGATCAAGGCATGGCATTTTTCAAAAAACGGAATGAACCAGCTGCTTATCAAACAACAACGAAGCCAACCTACAAAATCAACATTACGCAGCAATTCACAGGATTACCAACTGTAAATGCAGCGATTGCTTTTGTGAAAAGTCAATATGGCTGGACAGCTACAGCTGTAAAAATCAAAAATGGCCCAATGGTCATGCAAACGAACTACAACCTCACTGTCAATGAGATGGTGAACAAGCAAATGAAGGTGTCACCACAGACCGATGGCGCAGCCTATGTATATGCACCATATGTCGACACGGCGACGTCAACTGTGAATACGGACGGCTTAAATGTTCGTTCGACACCTGATTCGAGCTCTGCAAGCAACATCGTGGCACAGCTGAATAAAGGAGCAAAAGTGAAACAGCTTGGGAAAGAAGGAAACTGGATCAAGATCAGCCTTGGCTGGAGAAATGCAAGTGCAGCAGAGGTGCAAAAATATGTAGACCCAGCCAATATTGCGGAGGGCACTCAATCTTATTTTCAATTTCTGAAACTCTCTGAAGCTGCGAATCTCAATCCGGCAGAAGTGAATTCAAAGATTCTAGCAGGCAAAGGGATTCTTGCAGGTAAAGGACAAGCCTTTATTACGGCAGCGAAAACGTATCATATCAACGAAATTTATCTCATTTCTCACGCGTTGCTTGAAACAGGTAACGGAGGTTCCATTTTAGCGAATGGTACGATGTTTAATGGAAAGAAAGTATATAATATGTATGGCATTGGCGCATACGACAGCAATCCGAATTACCTCGGTGCAAAATATGCGTATGAACAGCAATGGTTTACGCCAGAGGCAGCCATTATTGGCGGGGCAAAATTCATTGGCAACAGCTATATCAATCACGCCACATACAAACAAGATACGATTTATAAAATGCGCTGGTCTAGTGCAGCGACTCATCAATATGCAACAGATATTGGCTGGGCATATAAGCAAGTCACTCGTATGTATAGCTTGTATAACTTACTTGATAACTATACGCTCTATTACGATATCCCGGTTTATAACAAATAAAAAAACGTCCGTGCTTCCTAATGAGAAGCCGGACGTTTTTTGTGTAAGAGCTGCTGTTCAATAAAGGATAAGAGTTGCTCACTAGACCTTCCCTTTGAATATTGATTCCATTCCTCGGCGAAGGTTTTGATTCGTTTTAGTTGATCTGATTCATTTAGATGAAGCAGCTCATTCAAGAGCATGTCTTGAGTGACGCAAGCCTTCCCAGGAATGATGTCCTCATACCGATCGACTAAACCGCGCTTCTCGCGATAAGTGTCTAAGTCATAAGTGAAGAATAAAACAGGCTTTTCAAGCAGCGCATATTCAAACACAATCGACGAGTAATCTGTGATCATGACATCGCATGCACAAAGCAATGGATAAAGCGACTGATCGGACACATCAAATATCCATTCATCGTCTGTTTCCGCCTTCGCTAAATGTTTGACCGCAGGATGAAGCTTGACGAGCAGAATATAATCGCCGTTTAGCTCTGTTTGTAATTGCTCCTTTGAAAAAGGCAGGACAAGCCCGTCCATTGCAAAGTCTCGATAGGTCGGTGCATAAAGCAGGATCTTTTTCCCTTTAGGAAATTCGTTTGGCTTCAAGGAAGACGGGCGCTGATCATAGTACACATCCGTCATCGGGACCCCAGTTGGTAAAAAACGTTCATCATTGACTCCAAATGAAGACTTAAAAATCTCTCGCATATGATCTGAGCCTGTAACGATATAATCGAAAGACGTATAGACTCGTTTGAACCGTTTGATGTCATCAGGACTTCGTTCCGAATTTGAAGCATCTTCAAGGCCGAATTTTTTCAACGCCCCATTGGCATGCCATACTTGAATACAGGTGGTAGAAGGACGTTTTCTGAGTACAGTTGTCATGAGAAAGTAATTATCTGTCACGACAACCTTGCTTTTAAACATCGTATAAATACATTGAATGAGATGGAGAGGATTTTTTTCATGAAAATAGCGAAATGACAGATGAGACTCGTCCTTTTCTATCGCAGAAGCATGCTTCGTATAGAGGACAGTAAGCTTCATCGTCATGTTCGCCTGTTTTTGATAAGTATCAATAAGAGCAGCTGCATTCTCTTGAAATGAAACAAGCAGCGTCACCTGGTTTTCCCGTGGTTTGACGCCGCTCATCAGCCATCCAATGAAAGAAACGAAAGCTGCATAGCTTGAAATGATCATTGAGCGTATATTTATCATTGGTCAGTCTCTCACAGCTGCTTCGTCTGATCCTTTACTTGCTCAGGATAGTAACGTTTTTTCCCTTTGTTTTCTTTCAATACGGCAAAAGCGTATTTAGGAATATTCAGCATTCGTTTCCATCTCCATGGATTCACAACAAGTCTGTACAGCCATTCTGTATTTGTTTTAATCATCCAGCGTGGTGCACGCTTCACCGTTCCGCTAAATACATCAAAGCTTCCGCCTAAACCGATGCAAACAGCCTGCGGGAATAAATGACGGTATTCATAAATAAAGTTCTCCTGATTTGGATATCCTAAAGCAACGAACACCATATCTGCTTTCGAGCGAGCGATTTGCTTTGCTACGAAACGTTTATCGGCTTGATAACCGTCACAGCTGCCTGCAATGACCACATTTGGATATTCCGTATCAATTCGCTGTTTAACAGCCTCAAGCACTTCTTTTTTTGCCCCATATAAAAAGATACTTTTAGACTGCTTGTTTGCTAGATCAAGCATAGACATGAAGACATCAAAGCCAGCAATTCTTGACTTAAGTGAACTTTGTATCATGCGTGACATCAGTACGACGCCCACGCCATCCGGCAGTACATAATCTGCAGAGGAGAGCACTTGATGATATGCATGATCCTTCATAGCTGCATAGCCGATCTCTGGATTCACTGTAGCTATCATTGCGCCTCTTTTCTGAGAAATATGGTGCTGGTTCATATAGCTAATAAATTCATCTAAATTGCTGTTTACATAAGAAAGGTTAGAGACCATCTCAGTTTGCATTGTTTAGACCTCCTTTTTTATCTAGTTATCTATAAACGTTCGTTCATTGTAAATTCATTCTTAACCTATAGATTATTTTATCACAGATGTTCCATGAAACATTAACAATAACTTTACAATCCTTTAAATTTCATGACATTTTCATCAATTCATATGAACGATACTCAATAAAACATTGATTTTTCGGACTTTCACTATTTTATCCATTAAATTGGAAATAGTTTGTCTTTACATTTTCTTAACCTTTCATAGGCATTGTGATATAATGAGGTTCCGAAGAATGAAAAAATACGAACGAAGATCATAGGATTACGGATAAACATTACTGCTTGAAGCAGACGAATAAGGATGAAAGAAAGGAGTTTATGTTTGCAATGAAGAAGGTTATTACTTACGGTACATTTGATTTATTACACTGGGGGCATATTAAGCTGCTCGAACGTGCAAAGCAGCTTGGAGATTACTTAGTGGTGGCCATTTCGACAGATGAGTTTAACTTACAAAAATCAAAAAAGGCTTATCATAGCTACGAGCATCGAAAGCTGATTCTTGAAACGATTCGTTATGTAGACGAAGTCATTCCAGAAAACAGCTGGGATCAAAAAGTCCGTGACGTGCAAGAGCACGATATTGATGTGTTTGTCATGGGAGATGACTGGGAAGGTAAATTCGATTTCTTAAAAGAGCATTGTGAAGTCGTGTATTTGAAAAGAACAGAAGGCATCTCGACAACACAAATTAAGGAAGAAATTGCTGGACTTTAATAGATCGAAAAAAAGTACTTCTTATCTTTTGGTGAGAAGTACTTTTTCATGTAAAATACAATGAGAAAGTTATCAATATTATTAAGGAGAGCTTCCTTTGTTTCAAAATTGGATGAAGAAAAAAGTTGAACACACATTGGATCAACCTGAACAACATGAAACAATGACATCAGTTGACATGCCTGATATGGACTACTACTTTATCATGGGTGATGTACCAAAACACGGTGAGCGCTTAACGAAGTCTTTAAAAGCGAGATTAAAGCCATTGGCTGACAAACATAAACGTAATGCCATTTTAACTTTGAATTATGATGCAAATGTGAAAGAACATATTCATAGCTTGGAGGAGACCCTTCTGCACCAAGTTGACATCTTGAATGTATTTGAGCACTATATTCTACCGGAAAGCGGAAGTAAAAGGCGTTACTCGGAATTTATCATCGGTACATCTTTTCAATCGATCAATGAAGCAGTGATGCCAGCAGAAGAATCAACAGTTCAGGTGACGAGATATGAACTGCCATCTTCCCCTATTTGTTATATTGATCAATATAATGAAGAGCAGCAATTAGTAAAGAGGGAAGAGTACAATTGGCAGGGCGTTTTGTGCAGAGTACAAAGCTTTGTTCCTCATACAGGCGCTCTTTACTTGGAGGAATTGATCAAGGATGATGGCAGCATCTTTATGGAGATCATTTACTCTGGTGATGCAAAAAAGAATCCAGTTCGCCATATCAATTGGTATAAAAAAACAGGAATTCAAACATTCACAAAGAAAACAGATATAAAACAACAATGGCTATCCAGCGTTCAATCACAAAATGACCGTATGAAACTGATGATCACAGAGGACCGAGATCAGGATCGCCACCTGTTTAAAATAGATCAACCTGAAACAACTTATTATGCTGCATTTGTGCATGATGCCCATTATGAAGAAGATCCACATCAACTCTATTCACAATATGGAGAATTATTTAAACAAATAAGGAAACAGCAAGTGGATGCCGTCTTCTTTGGGGATACTAAGCATAAAGAAGATGTCGAGAAGGTATTGGGAGAACAAGCCTATTTTTATCTTGTGCCTTCTGACGAAATGTCTGTTTGGAATACAGCCCTTCACCATATGCTCGAAAATCGTGAGCGTAAAGATGAACTGAGAAGGATCGTGGACCGCATGAAATGGGTTTTGCGTGATCTAGGCGCTGAACATCATGTTCTTCATCTTCAGCTTGAGCTGAAGGACGAAATGAGTCATGCGGATCATGTGCAAATCGATTTCGCAGGATATGATCGAGTGAATGGAGCTGAAATCATATCTCAAACAATCGATGAAAACCATCAAGTCAGCTTCCCAATTGGGCATTTTCAAACAAAGAAAAATATTGAAACCAATCAAACAAAATACGTTGATTTTTACATTCGTTTTAAAACAGAAGAACTTCAGGAAGTTTTGCAGCGTCTAGAAGTAGAGGAAGAGCTGCTCACCAATAAACCATCGTCAATCGATGGGTGGTCGTATCAAACGAAACAAGGAAACTATTCTTGGAAAGTAAAATAATGTGACAACACAGCGGTAAGATTTCTGAACAGAGGAGATTAACGATTAATGATTGAAGAGGGTATTCAAAAGAAGAGTGTCGTTGAAGGGTTAAAAAATCATCATGAGAAACTAGAAATGCTTATTCGCATCGACGATGACATGCCATTAACAGATAGAGAATTTTATTTGTTTATGAGGGAAAGGGTATCCAAACAAGAGCTTTTCCTTCCGCTTGTTCATCAAGAAGACAATCTATTCAAATTGGTATTGAGTGAATCAACGCTTCCGCTTGCATTAGAGCAGGGTCAGACATACAACCTGTATGTGACGGACTATCTGAGTGCAAACAAAGAAGAGGATGAGGACGAGCTTGAGGACTCGGCCTATGATTCTGATTCGGAAGAAGAGGAAGAAGAACTTAAAGAAACGGATCATGCCAAAGTAGAAGAGAAGTCGCCATACTATAAACGCCGTTTAAAAATGGAAATAGAGAAGCCAGAGCTGACTTTTTTAGAAAATAAAGGCGCGATGCTGAATGTCATCCCATATCGTACGGATAAAGGAAATGCATCGTTTAAAATCAAGCGTGAGCTAAAGGTTGTGAAATTCAATCATATCGAGCTCAACAAAGATTGTACGTTATCTTTATCTGGTTATGCAGGCATTCTCAGTGCAGAGCATCCTTATGAGATCAAGGAAGTAAAGCTTCTAGTGAAGAGAAATGGCGAAGAGCCAATTGAGCATCGTTTTCCGGTAAATATGACTCCAATAAAAGAGGAAGTGGTCAAATACCGTGATGATCAACAGGTACCTCAGCTTTATCAATTTCTAGCAGAAGTTCCTTTAGAGGAATTGACCTATTCGTTAAACAACCGCCTTGTATATCGCTTCTATTTTGAATTTATTTGCGATGTAGGTGGAGTAGAGGAGACTTTAACGACCACTTCTCTAGTCCTTGGAGATCGCTCAAACAAACTCAAAGGGCTTGTTCAAATTCATAAAAGAAATGATGTACCGATTCGATATGAGGTGTATCGAAAGAAAAAAAGACAAACGCTTGGTATTCGAATTAATGATTATACAATGAAAACACGTGCGAAGTACTATGTCAAAAGCAAGTGGAAGAAGTTCAAAAAGCAAATCGGCAAAATAAAAAAAGTCCGCAATCGTCTTGTGACAAGGACTTTCCAAACGACCTTTAAGCTAGCAAGTAAGCTGTCCGTTAAAAAGAAAACCGTTGTTTTTGAAAGCTTTAATGGAAAACAATTTAGCTGTAACCCGCGTGGGATCTATGAGTATATGAAAGAAAATCATCCTGAATATACATTGATCTGGAGCGTGAAAAAAGGGCACGAAGCACCGTTTAAGGAAAAGGATATTTACTATATCAATCGTCTGTCATTGAAATGGATTTTTGCTATGGCAAGAGCTGAGTATTGGGTCGTCAACAGCCGTTTGCCGCTTTGGGTCCCAAAACCTGACCATACAACATACCTGCAAACTTGGCATGGTACGCCGTTAAAACGACTGGCGATGGACATGGACGAAGTGCATATGCCTGGAACAAACACGAAGAAATACAAAAAGAATTTCACGAAAGAAGCATCGAATTGGGATTATCTCATTTCTCCTAATGCATACTCGACTGAAATCTTTACACGTGCCTTCCAATTTGAAAAGACCATGATTGAGTCAGGATATCCGAGAAATGACTTCCTTCACAATCAAAACAATGAAGAAACGATGAGAGCACTCAAACAAAAAATGAACCTGCCGCTTGATAAAAAGTTAATCTTATATGCTCCGACATGGAGAGACGATCAATTTTATAAAAAAGGGCAGTACAAATTTGATTTAGACCTTGATTTGCATGAGCTAAGAGCATCTATCGGAGACGACTATATCATCATTCTTCGTATGCACTATTTAGTAGCTGAAAACTTTGATTTAGGACCATATGAAGGCTTTGCCTATGACTTTTCTCATTATGAAGACATCAGAGACCTCTATATGATTTCTGATCTGCTCATCACAGATTACTCATCCGTGTTCTTTGATTATGCAAACCTCAAACGTCCGATGCTATTCTATGTGCCAGACATCGAAACATATCGTGACAAGCTGAGAGGCTTCTACTTTGACTTTGAACAGGAAGCACCTGGACCTCTTGTGAAAGAGACAGCAAGTGTCATTGACTGGGTAAGAGAAACAGAACAGCCAACCTTTTCTTTGCCAGCTTCATTCGCACCGTTTTATGAAAAATTCTGCTATTTAGAGAGCGGAGAGTCATCGAAACGGGTCGTAGAGACCGTTCTGAAATATTAATATTAAAAGATGAAGGGCATAAATCAGTTAACATACGATCGTTGTATGTTTATCTGCTTTATGCCTTTTAGTTACTTTAGTTTTAGAACTTTAAGCCTGAAATTATCTATTTTTCATAGTTGAATAGAGCTTTTTTTATCGAATCATGTTGAAATATAAAAGATTTAAAGGCTTTAGAATCAAAAATATGTTGTTTTTAATGCATCATAAACCTATAATTGTTGTTATAGTTAAAAAATTGTTTAAATATGTTGTGTTTTCCAATATCGATTGTCAATTGAAAGTGCAGGGGATTTGATTGTCAAAAAGGATTTTATTAATTACTCAAAATTTCTACCCTGAAATAGGTAGCGCTGGTAATAGACTCAAGAATATATTTTTGATGCTGCACAGAAAAGGTTACGATGTCAAAGTTTTAACAACTGATCCAACTTATCCAGAGAAGAACTTTTATGACCATCATGACCTTTGGGATGAAGAGGAATTAAATAACCAGGATGAAAGATTTATAAGAGTAAAAGTAAAGAATAAGAATTACGCATTTAATTTTTTAAATAGGCTCTTCTATTATTTAGAGATAATGTTTAGAATGATCATATTTATTTTTAAGGATAAAAATAAATATGATCTAATTTATGTTACAACTCCGCCAATATTTGTTGCCTTTGCTGGAATACTTGCTAAATTTAGATACAAAACAAAAATGATATTGGATATAAGAGACTTGTGGCCAGACTCATTAAAAGGAGTGGGTATATTTAAGAATCCAATGATCATTGGATTTTTTAAACTTGCAGAAAAATATGTTTACTCCAAGTCTGATCATATTATCATCAACAGTCAAGGTTTCCAAAAACACTTACAGGATCAAGAGGATAAATTGACTTTTATACCTAACTCTGCAAGACGTGAAGAGCTGCCAAAAAGTATAGCCAAAATGTCCAAAGAGTTTAAGGTAGTATTTGCAGGAAATTTAGGTTTGGCTCAAGATGTAAACGTCTTTCGAGATATTGTGATTAGATTAAAAGATTATAATATAAAATTTATGATTCTAGGATATGGTGTAAATAAAAAAGAATTAGAGAGAGAGATACTAGAAAGAGAATTGAATCAAGTTGAATTTATTATGCCAGTATCGAGAAAAGAGTGTCTTAAAATAATGGCAAATTGTGATATTGGGATAGCAACATTGAATCATTCAATCATTTTTGAAACGGTTCTGCCAGGACGTATTGTAGATTATTTGAGCTGTCAGTTACCTGTAGTGGCTTCACTTTCTGGATATTCAAAAAAATTGATTGAGCAAGAAAACGTAGGTTTAGTAGCTAAAACAAAAACGAGCGATGAAATGGTTTCTCTTATTTTAAGTCTATATCATCATCCGGAGTTGGTTCAAGAAATGAAAACAAATTGCGAGAAGTTTATTGAGAAGAATTTTTTATGGGATAATAATATTGTAATTTTAGATGATGTAATCAAAAATACTATAAAAAAGGTTAATGAAGCATGAAAAAAAATATATGTATGTTTGTATGGAATCACTTTACCAACGATGCTAGAGTTTTGAGAGAGTGTACTGCCCTGTCAGAAGCCGGATGTGATGTAGACCTAATCTGTATACACGATCCATCAATGGCTGAATTAAAGACATATGAAGAAATAAATGAACGATTCCGTGTCCACAGGGTGAAAAGGTACCCACAATGGTTAATTCTATTTCAATCCATGATGAAATTGTTAAAAGAGAAAAAATATCTTTTACTTCTTCTTATATTGGTTTGGGTCGCTGGTGTTTTTTATTTGCCGTTAATAACGATCCCTTTGACCATCCTTTTTTCAGTATTACTGATTAAAAAAGTAAGAACATTAATCATTAGAATAAGCATTTTTTTAAGAATGATCTTTAAAGGATTGCAAAAAAATTATGACGTATTTCATTCTAATGATTTAAATACCTTACCGCAGGGTGTTATTTGTTCAAAGGTAAAACTTTTAAATAGAAAAAAACTGATCTATGATTCGCATGAAGTTCAAACAAGTAGGACAGGGTATGATAGCAAACTATATGGGAAAATGGAATTTTTTCTGTTGAAGTTTGTTGATCAAATGATAGTCGAAAATCACACTAGAGCAAAATACAATGAAGATCTCTATGGTTTTTATCCTAATGTAGTGCATAACTATCCGTTCGATCAAAAAAAAGAAATAAAGAAAATTGATTTGCATGGAATTTTAAACATTCCTAAAAATGAAAAAATTTTATTGTATCAAGGCGGCATTCAAACTGGTAGAGGTTTAGAGAATTTAGTTAAGGCGGCACCTAATTTTAAAGAAGGAATCCTAGTCTTTATTGGTGATGGCCGAATTAAAAAAAATCTTATGAAATTAACTGAAGATATGAAGCTCACGGATAGAGTCAAATTTTTACCAAAAGTACCTTTGGAAGATCTCCCTAAGTATACAAAAAATGCATATTTAGGTTTTCAAGTACTGAATAACGTGTGCTTTAACCATTATTCAGCATCTTCAAATAAATTATTTGAATATATTATGGCTGGTGTACCTGTCGTTGCATGTGATTTTCCAGAAATCAAAAAAGTTGTTTCTGGTGAAAATATTGGAGTAGTAGTTGATTCTCACGATCCAAATTCAATCGCAGCTGGTGTAAACGAGTTAGTGTTAAATCTTGAAATGCGAAATCAGTACAGTGAAAATTGTTGGAAAGCAAAGCTTAAATACAATTGGGAACAAGAAAAAGAATCACTTCTAGCAGTTTATGGAAAAAACCAATATTAAGGAGAGTAAAGATGATGAAACTTTGTACAGTAGGTTTGGGGTATATTGGTCTGCCAACTTCAATTATGTTTGCGAAGCATGGAGTTGAGGTTGTAGGAGTAGATGTAAAACCAAGTGTAATAGATTCTTTAAATAATGGCACAATTCATATAGAAGAGCCTGGACTGCAAGATGCTTTAACTGAGGTCATTAAACTTGAAAAATTTAAAGCTTCATTAACACCAGAAGAAGCAGATGTTTTTATCATTGCTGTCCCTACTCCTAATAATGATGATATTTATAAATCATGTGACTTAACTTATGTTGAGAGCGCAGTAGAGAAAGTAATTCCATTCTTGAAAAAAGGAAATGTTGTTATAATTGAATCTACAATTGGTCCAAGAAGTATGGATGATGTCATTAAACCATTATTCGAAGAAAAGGGTTATGTTATTGGTGAGGATATATATCTAGTGCATTGTCCAGAGAGAGTGCTGCCAGGTCAGATCCTTCATGAACTAATCTTTAATAACCGAATTGTTGGCGGAATTACAGAAGCTTGTACTGAGGCTGGAGCAAAAGTATACAAAACGTTTGTTCAAGGCGAAATTATTAAAACAAATGCTAAAACAGCAGAAATGTCAAAACTAATGGAAAATACATTTAGAGATGTTAACATAGCACTGGCAAATGAATTGACAAAAGTGTGTAATGATCTAGACATTAATGCTTTAGATGTCATAGAGATGGCAAATAAGCATCCACGTGTAAATCTTCATACTCCGGGGCCGGGTGTTGGCGGTCATTGTTTAGCAGTAGATCCATATTTCATTATAGCAAAAGCTCCGGAAACAGCGAAAATGATTAACTTATCAAGGTCCATTAACACTTCTATGCCGTATTACGTTGTCGAAAATGTCGAAAAACTGATGCAAAAGGTATCAGGAAATAAGATTACAATTTTCGGACTTACGTATAAAGGAAACGTAGATGATATTCGAGAAAGCCCAGCAATGGAAATTTATCATTTATTGAAAAATCTCAATAAATATGAGATCAATGCATATGATCCGCATGTGAACCAGGATTTTGTAATAAGTAATTTGGAAGATTCGGTTGATCAATCTGATTTAATTCTGATTTTAACAGATCATCAAGAGTTTAAAGAATTTGATTTTGAAAAAATAGATGGTATGAATAATAAATTGATTTTTGATACGAAAAATGTTCTTCAAAATCGTCATGAAAGCTTCACTTATATAAATTTTGGGAATCTTTCTTCGGAGTTAAAAAAAGAAGAAGCCTTGGTTTAAATTTGATTTTCCTTGGTGGATGTAAAGCTTGGTTTTCATAGAAAGGAGCAGCAATGGATACACCTTCAAAAGAAATTTTTAATATTTTTAAAGAAAATGCTGAACAACCAGATAACTGGTTATTAACAAACACTAGGGGAAAAAGAGTCTTCTTTCAATTTGATTTAGGAGAAGAGGAAAAAAAATATCTATCTTTTATAGGCAAAGAAATCATTGAAGAAAGTTCTTTGTCCAAGCAGTCTGAAAAAATAGATACAATCGTGTTGGGGAATGCAACTGAATTTATGTTGGACACATATCGATTAGTGGACAAGACGTTGCCATTTTTAAAAGATGATGGTGTTTTGTTATTTTGGGTTAACCATGACCAAAATTCAATGCAAGTAAAGTCAATTTTATCCCTGTTACTTTACTTGCATAAAAAAGATTACAGGTTGGAACAAGTTGTTAGACCGTTATGGACAGGGTTTATTGCTATCCAGACAAGTTCTTATGAAATAGACTTTGCAGAAAATCTTTTAAGTGTTTTCTCTCGAATAAAACAAATAGAAGAAAAAAATCAAAATGAAAATCAAGTTACTGAATTAACTTCAAAGCTGTTAAAAAGGTTAGTAGAGGCAAAAGAAGAAAAGTTGAATTTAGTAACTAATGAGAGAAAAATATTAGAACAAGCTAATAAGACTGAAAAAGAACTAAACTTAATAAAAAGACGTTATGAAGCACTATCCTCATCCAAATTAGGTAGATTGACTCTAGCTTACTGGAGATATAAATCTCAAAAAAGAAAGAATAGGTGAATTTGTGTGGGGAAATACCAGAACCATTTATTACTAAATCAAAAGAAAAAAACAAGTGCTAATCAAGAGCTCGCCTATTATAAGGAAATGCTAAAAGTTTTTAATCAAAATAAAGACTTTAAAGAGCTAGAAAAAATATTGGAAAAAAAGCCTGTTTTTACAGTTTCGCATCATCCTTCAGATGCTGTGAAAGTTTCTGAGCACAAGAAAAAAGAATATGTTCAATACCTAAAAAAGAATCATAAAAAGGGCTTTTATGATTCAATCAAATCTCAAATAGCAAAGCTACCCCCAAGTAATGGAACGAAGTACTTTCAAAAAAGTAATGTTTCTATTGGGATTATCGCGGATGAATTCTTGTATAAAAGTTTAAAGGATGCAGCAAACTTTATTTATATTCATCAAGCTAATTATAAAAAAGAGGCAGAAAAGATTGATTTGTTTTTATTGTCAACCGCTTGGAAAGGGTTGGACGGGAAATGGAAAGGACTTGGCAATCCTAAAATAAAAAAAGTAAGGAACGAAATAAAGGCCATTATTCAGTTTTATAAAAGCAAAAATATTCCGGTGATTTTTTATTCAAAAGAAGATCCAGTTAATTATGAATATTATGTTGATTTGGCACAGCAGGCGGATCATATTCTTACAACATGCAGTGAAAAATTACAGGACTACAAAAATGATTGTCCGAATGCTAAATCATATAATGTACTAGAATTTGCAGTTAACCCGCTTTATCATAATCCAATTGGTACTAGAATAAATAGAAGAGAAGATATTTTATTCGCAGGTTCTTGGTACCAGAAATACCCATCAAGGCAAGAGGATACACGGGAGCTATTTGAAGGCGTTATAAATGCAGATAAAGACTTGACTATTGTTGACAGAAACTTCGAATTAGAATCTGACCGTCATTTTTATCCAAAAGAATATGTGCCATTCATTGTAGAATCCACGGATCATGAAACTCTGCAAAAAATACACAAATTATATGACTTCACTTTAAATCTAAATTCTGTTAAAGATAGCAACACAATGTTTGCTAATCGAGTATATGAACTTCAAGCTACGGGTACAGTTGTCATATCGAATTATAGTGTCGGGATTAATAGCAAATTTCCTAATGTGTTTTTAGCTAATACGAGTGAAGAACTGAAAGTATATTTGCAAAAAATGTCTAAAAAAGAGATGTATCAAACCCAAATGGAAGGTGTTCGAACAGTTTTGAGGTCAGAAACCGCCTTTCATAGAGTGCAGGAGTTGATACAAATAGTAAGTGATCATCAGACGAATTTTTTGACACGGAAAGTTCTTGTTGTTGCGGAAAGTCTAGACGAACATATAATAGAAATGTTTAATAAACAATCCTACCCTGATAAGAAACTCATTTCTCAAGATGAAATGACTGAGGAATTGTATAGAAGTTTTGATGTTGTAGCTTGTTTTAGCAATAAATATGAATATGGTCAATTTTATTTAGAAGATATGATCAATGCATTCAAGTACACAAATTGTGACTATATAACAAAAGATGCCTATGAGCATAACGGTGAAATAACTAAAGGTGTAGAACATAATTATATTGAAAGAATAGAAGATCGTTTTAGAACTGTTTTTTGGAGAGACTCATTTAATTGGGAAGATATTAAATCAATATCAAATGCCTCCATTCCTAATGGATATAGTGTTGATCCTCTAGAGCTATCAGTAACTTCAAATAATGTCGTGAGAAGTAAGCAAGTTCGTGAGTATGACTTATCTGTTATTATTCCTATTTATAATAATGGACGGCATCTTCTTTATAAATGTTTCAAAAGCCTACAAAGAAGTTCTATTTTTGAAAATATGGAAATTATCTTAGTTGACGATGGTTCGACTGATAACATTACTCCTTATATAGTGCAGGCTCTGGATAAACATTTTGACAATGTAAAGGTGTTTATGTATCCACAAGGTGGAAGTGGCAGCGCGTCTAGACCAAGAAATAAGGGCTTGGAGTTTGCTTCTGCGAAATGGGTAACTTACTTAGACCCAGATAATGAAGCCATAACTGATGGATATAAAGAACTGCTAGATAGTTCACTAGAAGAAGAGCATGATATGTTTATTGGGAATATGGTTAGGCTATCAGATATAAAGGGAGTGTCTTCTTATTATCCTAATATGATGTCGCTTAATGACGGGATTGATTACAAACATGCCCCACATTCAGACTTTTTAATTAAGGCTTCATTTAAAGCAATGAGTATACAGGCCTTAATAGTAAAAAGAGATTTATTATTAAAGAATCAACTTAAAATGGTTGAAGGAGCAATTGGTGAGGATACCTTATTCTTCCATGAGATTTTGATGAAGACTAAATCTTTTAAGGTGCTGAATACGCCCGTCCATATTTATTATGCCATGGTAGAAAATTCATCGATCAATCGAATCAATAAGAAGTTTTTTGAAAAGTATTTAGTGCTAGAAAAAGAAAGAATCGATTGGTTAAAGCGCGAAAATTTATTAGCGGCTTATAAAAGAGATAAGTTGGAAAATTATGTGGAGAATTGGTATTTAAAGAAATTTAGCAATATTGAAGATGAGGATCGAAGTGAGGCAAAAGAAATATTAAAAAGTATTTTGAAATTGTATGAAGGTATGAAATGGAAAAACGATAAAATAATAGAGTTTCTAAAAGATTAAGCTTAATTCTAAACGCCTTATGTTTGACATAAGGCGTTTAATATTTGAAGCGTAAACAAAATTTCTTGTGAATTCATCATCTCAAGAGTTTTCTTCATGAGCTTACGGAGAAATCGTTTTAAAATATTTGTTACACAAATGTGATTACCTTGTATAAAGGTGAAAGATGAAAAGAAACAAATTTTCTGTTACAATTATGAGCGGTACTTTTATCAATATAGGATCTATTCTATTTAATTAAAATTAAGGAAGATTAGAGTGAATGCATTGTATAAAATTCTAAAAGAGCAGTTTGGTTCAATGCCATTAATTTTAAGGTTAGCTATTTATGAAACAAAATCAAAATATCAATTGAATTATCTGGGTGTGCTGTGGCAATTACTGAACCCGTTAATTCAAATTATGGCTTATTGGTTTGTGTTCGGTTTAGGTCTCAGAGGGGCTGGAAGAACCGCAGAAATGGCAGATGGTTCTCACGTAAGTATTCCTTTTCTCATTTGGATGTTAGCTGGTTTAATTCCATGGTTTTTTATCAGCTCGACTATTACAGAGGGTGCAAATAGTGTTTTTAAACGTATTAATTTAGTGTCCAAAATGAATTTTCCTATTAGCGCACTGCCTTCAGTAGTCATCACATCAAATTTATTCAGTTATTTTTTTATGATGGCTATCTATGTAATTATGCTCATAGCAAATGGCATATTTCCTGATATCCATTGGATTCAATATATTTATTATCTTATTTGCATGATTGTGTTTATGTTTGCTTTCAGCCTATTTAATTCAACGATTAGTGTCCTTGTTCGGGATTATCAACAACTATTACAATCGTTGACAAGGTTACTTATGTTTTTATTGCCTATCTTGTGGGATATTGGAGATAAATTTACTGGTAAGTATGAATGGATTGCTACTACCTTAAAATTAAATCCCTTATACTATATAATTGATGGATTTAGGAAAAGTTTTATTAAAGGAGATTGGTTTTTCCAAGATGTCAAATATACGCTCTATTTTTGGCTGATCACATTCCTCCTTTTAATAGTGGGCTCATTGCTACATTTGAAATTTAGGGATAAATTTGTCGATTTTCTTTAAAAAGTAAGGAGATTATACGATGAAACTAAAGGTTTCGTTTCGAAATGTATCCAAGCAGTATTTTCTATATAAAAAGCAGTCAGATAAAATCAAAGGACTGTTTTTTCCTAATAAAAATAATAAAGGTTTCTTTGCTGTTCGTAACGTTTCCTTTAACGTATATGAAGGTGAAACGATTGGTTTTGTAGGGATCAACGGATCTGGAAAATCAACGATGTCGAACCTTCTAGCGAAAATTATTCCACCAACAAGTGGTGAAATTGATATGGACGGTCAGCCTTCGTTAATTGCCATTGCGGCAGGACTGAACAACCAGTTAAGCGGGAAAGACAACATTCGCCTAAAGTGCTTAATGATGGGGCTCACGAATAAAGAGATAGACGAGCTTTATGAAAAAATCGTAGAGTTTGCGGATATTGGTGACTTTATTGATCAGCCTGTTAAAAGCTATTCAAGCGGAATGAAGTCACGTCTTGGCTTCGCCATTTCAGCGCATATCGATCCAGATATCTTGATTATTGATGAAGCGTTGTCTGTTGGCGACCAAACCTTCTATCAAAAATGCGTGGATCGAATCACAGAATTCAAAGAGCAAGGAAAGACGATCTTTTTTGTCAGTCACTCCATTGGTCAAATTCAAAAGATTTGCGACCGGGTTGCTTGGATGCATTATGGTGAGCTTCGTATGTTTGATGATACGGATAAGGTCGTGGAAGAGTACAAAGAGTTTGTTCATTGGTTTAACAAGCTTTCCAAGAAAGAGAAGAAAGAATACCAACTGAAACACAAGGAAGGTCGAAAAGGCGTACAAAAGACAGCAAAGGTGTCTCGTTATAATGAAAACGGGAAACGACGTTCATTTTTTGGACCAGCATTTCAAGTGACCATTATAGCGGTCTTAACCATCTTGCTTGCCCTTTCTATGTTTTCGGATCGCCCACTTCGTATGCTAGCAACATTTGGTGCAATACCATCAGATAAGACAGAGGTGCTTCAGTCAAAGAATCCTAAGATGAAGGGTGCACCTAATATGAAAAAGGTGGATCAACAGGCCGTTGTCACGGCAGATCCAATGACGGTTTACAGAGATCAAGCCATGAAAAAAAAGGTGGATGTCACTTTACCATTTGGACAAGAAGTACAGGTTGTGGCTGAAAATAAACAAACTGTTCAAATCAAAACAGCGTCAGAGACGTATTTTGTGAAACCTGATGCACTGCAAGCTGCAGATGAATTGAAGCCATTATCCATTGGACCAGGACAGTTCAATTCTTATGTATCACCTGCATCAGCAGGTTCGTATGAGTACTTACTTTCTTTCCTTGGAAAAGAAGAATCTGTGCTTCAGCAAAGAATACAAACGCTGAGCTCGATCAAAAGTGATCAAGGCGACACCATTGAGCGATTGACCACAGAGAAAATCGATTATGTGATTCAAAATGGTCAAGCACACGCGATTGTGTTCCGCGAGATTATGCCAATTTCTCCTTCAACACTTGGGCTGACAGAACAAAATGTCTGGATGAATGAGAAACAAACAAAATTCGCAGTGAAGGGCAAAAACAACCTGTTTGTCATTGATAATGAACAGCATACGCTGACAATTTCAGCGATCAAATAAAAAGCTGCCGATGCCGGCAACTTTCAGACCGTAGACAAACCCCACCTTTACTTCAAGTAAAAGTGGGGTTTTCACTTATTTCGATAAAATCTATCTGATTTCTTACTCTGGACATGGTTCTTTCCATGTCCAGTTTGCAAATTTTTTAAGATTCATGGCAGCAAAAGTAAGCATCGCTTGCATTGAAACTTTTTTTAGTCCACGAAGTTTCGTCCAACGCATACCATGCTTTTCTTTTGCATCCGCAAAGACGCGTTCTATTGTTTCTTTCCGTTTTGCATAGATGTCCTTATTCATTTGTGTGAGTCTCAGATGGTCTGCTTCATCTAGATAGTCCTGCCAAATATGCCGATGAATTTGTTTGGTATGATTTTGACTTTGTGTACAGTTATCTAGAAATGAGCAGGACTTACATACCTCTGAAACGGACGCATATTGTTTATAACCTTCTCTAGTCGTTGTACGATAAGAAAGAATTTGCCCGTTTGGGCAAATGTAACAATCAAAATGTTCCATACACATATTCATTCTTTTTCAAGTAACCAGCTTTTGTTCTCGGATGAGTGTAAGGCATGACAGGTCTTATCTCTTGATCCATTAAAAACTTGGCGATGTAAGGTGTTTTATATCCAGCATCTACTTGCAACTACATTTGGTTTTCCGACTTTCTTTGTCACCTTTGATACGAGTGAATCTAACATACGACTATCATGAACATTTCCACCAGTGACCAGTGATCCTAAAATAAATCCTTTTGAATCACAAGCTGTATGAAATGAATAAGCAAATAACTTTTCACGTTCATCCTTTACATAGTAGCCACTCTCTGGGTCAGTTGTACTGACCTTGATTTCTTTTTCCTTTTCTTTATTCTGTAGGGGGAAGGGTTTTTTCCATGTTCTTCACGATCAATATTGATCTCCTCATGAAGCTGATTTTGATAACTTCTTGTTTCTACTCGAACGATTTTCTTTTCAAGTTTTTTCTTATTAGCGTTCGCTTTTACATGGGTTGAATCAATGAAGGCGATAGAAGGGTCAACGAGACCTTTTTTCATCGCTTCTCTTAAGATTCGGTAAAAAATTTGTTCGAATAAATCTGTATCGTGGAAGCGTCTCACGTAGTTCTTACCGAAGGTAGAAAAGTTCGGAATTTTCTCCGAAAATCCATACCCAATAAACCAACGATAAGCCACATTGGTTTCGATTTCTTTAATGGTTTGACGCATGGAGCGAGCCGAATAGATATTGAATCAAAACCATTTTAATGAGAACAACGGGATCCACACTTGGTCTACCGTTATCAGAACTATAATGATCTTTGACGAGATCATAAACGAAATCAAAATCGATCGCTTGATCAATTTTTCGTACAAGATGATCTTCAGGCACTAATTCATCTAAAGCCACTACTTCTAATTGATTTCTTCTTTCTTCTTCACGTTTCGATAACATGTTCATCCCCCACAGAATTGTGTTATTACCCTTATTATATAAAAAAGCTTGTAGACTTTGTCTACAAGCTGAAAGCTGCCGATTCCGGCAGCTTTTTTTAATTCACTTCTTCTTTTTCGAGAAGCTGTTTCATAAATGGAATGAGTTTCTTTTTCAGATCCTCATCTTGAAGGGCAAACTCGAGAGTCGTCTCGATGAAGCCTTGCTTCTCACCAACATCGTATCGTTTTCCTTCGAAATCATAGGCGAATACACGCTGGATATCATTCAGCTTTTGAATGGCATCTGTCAGTTGAATTTCCCCACCTGCACCAATTTCTTGCTGATCAAGGTACATAAAGATCTCTGGCGTGAAAATGTAACGTCCTAATATTGCTAGATTGGATGGTGCTGTACCTTGCGGCGGCTTTTCCACAAAGTTTTTCACTTGGTAGCGGCGTCCTTCTTGTGTAAGAGGGTCGATGATCCCGTAGCGATGCGTATCGCTGTCTGCTACCTGCTGAACACCGATCACAGATGAAAGGGTCTTTTCGTATTCATCCATCAGCTGGCGAAGCCCAGGTGTTTCGGCTTGAACAATATCATCACCTAATAAAACGGCGAAAGGTTCATCACCAATAAAGTTGCGTGCGCACCAAACGGCGTGTCCCAGTCCTTTAGGTTCCTTTTGACGTATGTAATGAATGTCAGCAATGTTAGAGGATTTTCTCACCTTTTCTAGAAGCTCGCTTTTCCCTTTTTCCTCTAGGTTGCGCTCTAGCTCTGGTGCAAAATCAAAATGATCCTCAATGGCTCTTTTTCCTTTTCCAGTGACGATAATAATGTCTTCAATTCCTGATTCAACAGCTTCTTCAATAATATATTGAATGGTTGGTTTATCAACGATTGGCAGCATTTCTTTAGGCATAGCTTTTGTTGCAGGGAGGAAACGTGTCCCAAGACCTGCAGCTGGTATAATGGCTTTACGTACTTTTTTCAATGAACTTTGCACCTTCCTTACATAGATAAACGATTTAATCACTCAATGTTTGTTCTTGGTCATCTGTTTAAAGTGTAACTTACAAATCATAGGAAAGACAAATGATTTCACTAAAATGAATTTTAGATAATTCATATTTTATATGTTAAATGTAAAGGAAAGAGAAATTTAACGTTAATTCAATGTAAATTTCTTTTTTTATACCATTAAATTTATCCTCCAAATTGTGTATAATTGAAAGTACTATACTAGGAAAGAGGATTAAACAAGTGAAAAAACTAAATGTAATGACTATTTTCGGTACTAGACCTGAAGCGATCAAAATGGCACCACTTGTCCTTGAATTAAATAAACATCCACAGATAAATTCGATTGTCACTGTGACAGCCCAGCACAGAGAAATGCTTGATCAAGTTCTTGAGGCTTTTTCAATTACGCCAGATCATGATTTAAACATCATGAAGCAGCGCCAGACATTATCTGAAATCACATCAAATGCACTGTTAAAGCTAGACCAATTATTCCAAGAAGAAAAACCTGATATTGTCCTAGTCCATGGGGATACTACAACAACCTTTGCAGGAAGCTTGGCAGCATTTTATCACCAAATTTCAGTTGGGCACGTCGAAGCAGGATTGAGAACACACAATAAGTATTCGCCTTTCCCAGAGGAATTGAACCGTCAAATGACAGGCACTATTGCCGATATTCATTTCTCTCCTACAGAGGAAGCGAAGCAGAATCTTTTAATTGAAAATAAAAAAGAAGAGACCATTTGTGTGACAGGGAATACAGCGATTGATGCCCTGCAAACTACAGTTACTGAGCATTATCAGCACCCTATTTTAGAGAAAATAGGCACGGATAAAATGATTTTGTTAACGGCCCACCGCAGAGAGAATCTCGGCCAGCCGATGAAAAATATGTTTAGAGCCATTAGACGTGTTGTAGAAGAGTTTGAAGATGTTCAGGTCGTTTATCCTGTTCATTTAAACCCTGCCGTACGTGATGCAGCTCAGACAGAATTTAGCGGTCTCGATCGTGTACACTTAATTGAACCGCTTGAAGTCGTTGATTTCCATAACTTTGCTGCCGCTTCGCACTTTATCTTAACGGATTCTGGCGGTGTACAAGAGGAGGCGCCTTCTCTAGGGAAGCCAGTTTTAGTGCTCCGTGATACAACAGAACGTCCAGAAGGCGTGAAAGCCGGCACACTTAAGCTTGCAGGTACGGATGAAGAGACCATTTACAAAATGGCTAAAGAGCTGCTAGTAGATCAGAAGGAGTATGACAGCATGTCGAAGGCGTCTAACCCTTATGGTGACGGACAAGCATCGAGACGAATTGTCGAGGAGCTCCTCCATCGATTTGGATTAAGTGAAGAAAAACCTGCCCCATTTAAATCATAAAAAAAGAAGACAAAGAGCTAAAATAAAAACCATTTTAGCCCTTTGTCAACAATCTGAAGACTACAGTCATGTAGTCTTTTTTTACTGCTCCAAACTGTCCTTCAATTCCTTCTTCACTTTAGCCAAACTGCTATCATCAAGCTGATAATAATAGATATTATTGATGCGTGCTCCCGTTCCTTTCAGCTCGTGCTGCTTCACACGCTGTCTTGCGTCACGGTAGTCATTCATCATCGTCCACATATCATCAAATGACATGTTGGTCTTCATATTGTTTTCCACGACTTTGAACATATCGCCGAACTTCGTAATAGATGAAATGTTTGCCCCTTTAGCAATGATGCCTTCAATGACTTGACGCTGCCTTTGCTGACGTCCGAAGTCACCCTTTGGATCTTGTTTTCTCATTCTTGTGTAGGCAAGGGCTTGATCGCCATTTAGATTAATTTCTCCTGTACCAAATGAATGACCATCATAGCTGAAAGCAAATGTGCTGTTCACTGTAATACCACCAACTGTATCGACAATATCCTTAAAGCTTTCCATATTGACTTTCACGAAGTAATCAACAGGTACATCAAGCAATTCCTCTACAGTATCAGCTGCCATTTGTGTGCCGCCGAATGCATAGGAGTGGTTAATTTTATCCATTGTGCCTTTTCCGACAATTTTCGTATACGTATCACGCGGGATACTCACCATCTCAGTCGTTTTGGTTTTTGGGTTAACGGTCATGTATATTAATGTATCCGCACGGCCTCGGTCATTTTTTCTTTCGTCAACACCCATGACTAAAATAGAAATCGGGTCTTTCTTATTTAAATCGACATCTTTGTCACGCTTATCTGACTTCTTTAAATTCTCCTGAATGCCTGCCACGGTTGAAGCTGCTGTATTCCAAAGATGATATGCATATCCGCCAGTTGCTAATACGAATAAGCCAATAATCGATAAAACAATCCAAAGAACCTTTTTCTTCTTTCGTTTTCTTTCAGCTCTCATAATGTCCCTCACCTTTTCTATGATTCTTCCATGATTATAGGTTTACGAATCTTGATAAACAAGTTATTTTTTTACTCTGAACCTATATATAGACGTTGTAACAAAAAAAAGGTTTCAAAAAACCTTAAATTTACCTTAAAATATTAAGTTATAAGACGATACAAAGACATGAGGTGAAAAAAATGAAGAAAATCGTCGTTTTACCGTTCTTAATACTACTACTTGGTATCGTGCTCACAGCATGTGGAACGGCTGAGCAGTCCTCGGGAGAAAACAACACAAGCAGTTCAACTCCTCAGGTGCTGGAAGAAAAAGCTGAATTTATTGGAATGGCTGATGCACATACAGTCGAAGTGAAAAAAGTGAATACGACCTTAAGCTATGAATTTACGGATAATTTTAAAGATGTGTTAAATGAATTCAAACCAGGAGACAAAGTAGAAATCTCTTACTTTATCAATGACAGTGGTCAAAAGGAAATTCAAAAGATTGAAAAACAGAAGTAAAAAAGATGGGCGGGATGAATAAAATTGAAGAAAATGATTTTATCAATTATTGTACTTTTTATGTTGACAGTTTCTCTTCAACCAATGCAAATGTTTGCGTCAAGCTCTGTAATTTCAGTTAAATTGTCAAATTACGTGGGTAATGAAAAAAGTTTAAGCGTATCCACTACTGGTGCTTATAAAGTAGTTGGTAACAATGTCTCAACAGTCCAACGATATGCTGGTAAGACTTTATATGATACTGCTAATCTCATTGCTTCGAATGGTTGGAAGAAACCTGCAACAATAGTTGTTGTAAATAAAGATGCATTTTCAGATGCTATCTCAGTCGCACCACTGGCTTATAAATTAAATGCACCAATTCTTTATACAGAAAAATCAGTTTTAACTAAGGCGACAGAATCACAAATAAAAAAAATGAATCCTGATAATATATTAATTATTGGTGGAACTTCTGTTATATCAACAAAAACAGAAACAGCCTTAAAGAAATATGGAAAAATCAAGAGAATTAGTGGGGCTACTCGATACGATGTTTCCAAAAATATTGCTAAGGAAATGGGTACATATAGTCAGGCAATTGTGGTAACTGGAAGAGTTTTTGCAGATGGAGCAGCTATTGCACCTTATGCGGCTAGGAATGGTTACCCAATCTTACTCACACCTAAATCTAAGTTGCCTAATTATTCACTTCCTAAAAAAGTAATGATAATTGGTGGAGAGAATGCAGTAGGTAAAAGTGTGGAAAAACAAATCAAAAAAACATCAAGTGTTACACGTATTGACGGAATGACTCGATATGATGTTGCTGCAAATATAGTTAAGAAATTAAATATGGGAGCAAAAAAGATTTACTTAGCAAGAGGCTCATCCTTTTCAGATGCAATTCCGCTTTCGTTAATAGCTGCAAAGAATAATAGCCCTATGGTGTTAATTAAAAAAGATGATATAACGACTCCTGTAAAAAACATTCTCAAAGAAAAAGGAACATACTCATTTCACATAGCTGGTGGAACGGGTGCCGTAACGGAAAAGGTTCAAAAGAAATTAGCTAATGAATTTTATCTTCAAACAAACACACCATACCAATTGAATATTTCTAACGGAAAAATTTCATTAAAAGGCATAAAGACGTATAACAATGTAAGAGTTGTTCCTGAGAAATATTCAACGAGTAATATCCTTCAAATTGCAGGGAAGCCGTACTTAGGCAACGTCAACTTTGCAATTGAATCAGGTTATATCAGGCCGACTCTCGAAAATATCCCATTTGAAGACTATCTAAAAGGCGTGGTACCAAATGAAATGCCTGCAAGCTGGCATGTTGAAGCGCTAAAAGCACAGGCAGTGGCCGCTAGAACGTATTCAGTGAAAAGTATTGGAAAAGTCGTACCTGATACAACTGCCTTCCAAGTATATGGAGGATATAACTGGTACACGAATTCGACAAAAGCTGTCGATGCCACAAAAGGGAAAGTACTGAAATACAACAATCAGCTCATTTCAGCCACCTATTATTCTAGTAATGGCGGATATACAGAGGCAAGTGAAGAAGTGTGGGCAAATGCACTGCCGTACTTAGTGGCCAAAAAGGATACAAAAGATCCGGTCAATGCATGGACACTAAAACTCTCTAAAAAACAGCTAGGCACCACATTGACTGCTAGCACAGCAGCATCTCAGTGGTCTAAGGCAAAAGAGACAAATGCAACGGATCTTGCTGGTCTCAAATCATGGCTGCTCAAAAACAAAGAAACAGCTGCATCTGATATGAAGATTGCATCCATCTCAAGCCTGACGTTCTCAGGAAAAACAAAAGGCCAACGTGCGAAGACGGTATCAATCAAGCTGACATATCATCTGAAAAATAAAACAGGCACATATGCAGTAAACAAAAATACAACGGCAAGTATGAAGATGACCGAGTTTAGATCCATCATGGGCGCAACAAAGGTGAAAAGCACATTTGCGTCAGTCAAAAACAATACAAATGACTTTACGATTTCAGGAAAAGGATATGGTCACGGCATTGGCATGAGCCAATACGGTGCCAAAGCTAGAGCAGAATCTGGAAACTCATATTCTTCCATACTTTCGTTCTACTATCCAGGTACAAATCTAACAAACTATTAACAGGAGGAGAAGATTATGAACGCTACTATTAGAGCTTTTTTTATCAGTTTATTAGTGCTGTTTATGTTTACTCCAACTATATTGGCTGATAATGCTGTAACGAAAATAGATGGCAGTACACGTTATGCAGTAGCAGTAAATGCAGCCAAAACAGGTTGGAAAACAGCTGATACAGTTGTGTTAGTTGGGAAAACGGCATATGCTGATGCACTTACTGCAGTGCCTTTTGCATATCAAAAAAACGCACCAGTTTTATTTACAAATAAAGACACATTGTCTGCAGCGACCAAAAAAGGTTTGAAAGATCTAAAAGCAAAAAAGGTTATTATCATTGGTGGTGGAAACACAGTTTCTAATAATGTTGCAACTACAATGAAAAAAATGGGTATTTCTGTAACGAGAATTTATGGCCAAACTCGCTATGATACAGCTTCATTAATTTCAAAACAAATGAGGAGTTCAAGTGTCGCAATAGTTGCAAATGGTTTTTCATATGCAGATGCAGTAGCAATCTCTCCGTATGCTGCTAAAATGGGATATCCAATTTTGTTAACAAACGATAGAAGTTTAGTTAAAGTTACAGCATCAACTATTAAAAGTAGAGGGGTCAAACAAACTATTG
Organism: Bacillus sp. FSL W8-0645; assembly: GCF_038007905.1. Lineage (NCBI taxonomy): Bacteria > Bacillati > Bacillota > Bacilli > Caryophanales > Bacillaceae > Bacillus > Bacillus sp. FSL W8-0645. Next base: position 3,332,837 of record NZ_JBBOYC010000001.1, on the reverse strand, counting down.
TAATCGGTGGAGAATCAAGAATTAACAGAACGACATATAATCAGTTGCCTTCTCCAACTCGTGTTGGTGGTGCAACTCGTTATGATACGGCAGCAAGTATCGTAAATAAATATAATATGAGTACAAGTAATACTTATCTCAGTAACGGTTTTGCATATGCTGATGCTGTAACAGGCGCAAGTATTGCAGCTAAAAAGGGAAAAGCATTCTTGTTCACAAATAAAAAAAGTCTACCCGTTGCAACTAGAAGTGCGATAGGTAATAAAAAAATAAATAGTTTTAGTACAATTGGCGGTACAAATGTAATCTCAACAAACGTTTTAGCACAATTGAAAAACCCTGTCGTCGGGAAAAAAGTATTCATTGACCCAGGTCATGGCGCACATGATTCAGGAGCTGTAGGCTACGGGTTATATGAAAAGAACTTGAATTTAGATGTAGCCAAGCGTTTAAATACGAAATTAAACAACGCGGGTGCACTTGTTACCATGTCAAGAACATCAGACACATTTGACAGTCTTCAAACACGAGTGAGCAAAGGTGCGTCAGCAAATGCAGATATCTTCATCAGTGTCCATGCAAACTCAAATGATAACAGCAGTGCAAACGGAACAGAAACGTATTATGACAAAACATATGCGTCTGCAAACAGCTTGAAGCTTGCGCAAAACATTCAGCCGAAAATGGTCAGTGCACTTGGTACAAGAGACCGTGGTGTGAAAACAGCTGGATTCTACGTGATTAAATATTCTAAAATGCCGAGTGTTCTTTTAGAAACTGGTTTTGTGTCAAGTCCAGTTGATTCAAACATCTTGAAATCGGCTACGTATAAAGATCGTTTAGCGTCAGGCATTTCAAGCGGTGTGTCAGGTTACTTTAGATAAGAAAATACAAACATGAGGGGTGCCTCAGATACTCCTCTTAGGCTGCTCGAGAACGTCTCTCGGCAGCCTTTTTTCAAAAGTCTATGAAGTGATCGGGTCATCAATAATGTGTCAAGTTAAAAATACATTTCATTTCTAGTTATCTTTGTTATAATTGAAACATAAAAGGTGAATGGTTTACGCGTGAATCTAAGCGACAGCCAATCGACAAATCATGAAGAGGTGACAATTTTGAAAAAATTAATCACAATGCCGTTCCTAGTATTGCTTCTAGGTGTACTACTCACAGCATGCGGCACAACAAATCAATCAAGCGACAACAATAAGGATGACAGCAAAAAGGAAACAACCGAAGCAGCTGATCAAAAGAAAGAAAATGCTTCAGAGAAAAAGGAAAAAACAGAAGATCAGTCATCAAATGAAAAAGCAGATGATCAAAGCAAAGAAACAGTTGCTCCAAAAGAAGAGCAATCTGGTCAATCTGATGAAGAGGCAAAAGACAGCTCAAGTAAAGAAATCACAAAAGAAGAACCTACTAAGGAACAATCAAAAACTGATTCTAAAACAAAGAAAGAATCAACAACAAATAAGAAAAATGAAGTCACCAAGGAAGGCACATATGTCGGCTTGGCTGATGGACATACCATTGCTGTGAACATTGATGGCAAAGAAGTCGCTATTCAATTCGGAAATACGTTTTCTAAACAAGTGAACAGCTTAAAAGAAGAATCAAAAGTGAAAGTCACTTATACAAAAGATGCAAACGGAACCCTTCGATTAAAAACGATCGAATCTGTTAAAGCAAAATAAAGAAAAGACCCGGAGACCCGCAGAATTGCGGGTCTTTTTTACGTTGAAAAGGGCATAACTTGATATAAGTGCACATTCTTAACACAGTTTTACAAGACTTAACAGCGCATTTACATTTGCTTAATGTTGCTCTGCTAAACTGACTTTCATAGAACATCTCTTTACACAACAACTACTTTGAATGGTGAGGTGCAGGTCAGTGAGTGCAGAGAAAGCGATGAATCTTTATAGGGAATATGAAGTGAGACGAAACCACTCTTTTGCTTTAACAGAACATATGGTTCGTTATTTATTTGCAAAACGTTTCATAGATTTAATGTTCTCGTTCATCGGATTGATGTTGAGTACGCCAATCATTTTGCTGTTTGCTCTTTTGATTAAGCTGGAAACACCGGGACCAGCCTTTTATATGCAGGAGAGGGTCGGGAAAGACGGTGTTTACTTTAAATTATGGAAGCTCAGATCGATGAGAACCGATGCTGAAAGCGGAGGAGCGAAATGGGCACAAAAAAACGACCCACGTATCACCAAAGTGGGAGCCTTCATTCGTAAAACAAGAATCGATGAACTCCCTCAATTCATCAACGTGTTAAAAGGAGAAATGAGTATCGTAGGTCCGCGTCCGGAAAGACCGATGTTTACCGCAGAATTTAATCGGACGATTCCAGGTTTTACGAAAAGATTAACGGTCAAGCCGGGACTGACAGGTCTTGCACAAGTAAATGGAGGATATGAAATGAGTCCAAGTGAAAAATTAACACACGACTTACATTATATTCAAAACTTGACATTTTCTCTCGACACGAAGATTATGGTAAAAACGTTAAAAGTCATCATGACGGGTGACGGAGCCAGATAAGTAAAGTAGGGAAGAGAAATGGCAAGTATGAAAAAAAGCATGCTAGGCGGGGCAAAATGGACAAGCTTGTCCGCATTCATCATTACGATCATCCAAATTGCACAGTTCGCCTTTTTAGGGAATGTGATGTCACTGAAGGAGTTTGGACTCGTTGGCATGATCACAACTGTCACAATATTTACGCAGATTTTACTTGATCTAGGGATCGGGGCAGCGATCATCCAAAAGGAACAAACAACAGAACGTCAATTATCCACATTATATTGGATCAACTTACTCACTGGAGTTGTCTTATTCTGTTTACTCATTCTAGTTAGCCCGATGATTGCCGCCTTTTATAACCGGCCAGAGCTGGAGGGGTTGCTGAAACTATTATCAATCATGTTTTTGATTGCTCCTATTGGCCAGCAATACCAATACATGATGCAAAAGGACCTAGCCTTTAAAACATTAAGTGCCATTGAAGCCGTTGCAACCATGATATCGCTGATTGTTTTACTCGCTTTGGCCTTCTTCATCAATCCGATTGTTGCCTATGTCATTTCTCAAGTGCTGCTGCAATCAGGAAAAGGGCTTATGTATGCCGCAGCTTATTGGAAGAAGTGGCGCCCAGCACCTGTTTTTGCATTAGGAGAAGTGAAAGAATTTTTCTCATTTGGTGCATTCCAGCTCGCATCCAGACTAGTCAATCGAGCAGGATCGAACATAGACATGATTTTAATCGGCCGGTTTCTTGGAGCAGAAGCGTTAGGTATTTATAGCTTGGCGTATCAAATCGTGACGATCCCCGTGCTGAAGATTAACCCAATCGTGACGAGAGTGGCTTTCCCGGTTTTCGCAAAAAGTCAGCGTGATCACTCCATGCTGCGAGAGGGCTTCCTCAGTATGACGAATATGCTCGCATTGATTAGCTTTCCGTTATTAATCGGTCTTGCTGCCGTATCAGATAGCTTTATAGAAGTAGTGTTTGGCGAGAAATGGCTCGTAGCTGTTCCGGTTCTTAATATATTGTGCATTGTCGGACTTCTGCGTGTGCTGATGAATCCAAACGGGTCAATACTTCTTGCAAAGGGGAGAGCGGACTTAGCCTTTTATTGGGATACGGGGATGCTTCTTGTGTATGGATGCGCCTTATATGTAGGTGTCAGCACAGGCAGTCTGCTCACAGTAGCTTGGGTTTACTCAGGTGTCAGCCTGCTCAACTTCATTGTCGGCAGATGGCTCATGGCGTATGTCATTCAGCTAGATATGAAGGTTTATTTGAAATCACTTGGCAAGCCTGCTGCTATGACGCTATTGATGGCCGCCTGTGCGGTAGCCCTCCATCAAGGGATGAAGCTGACGTCAGCCGACATTTTCCTTCAATTAGGATTGACGATTTGTGTCAGCGCAGCATTGTATGGCTTGCTGCTCATCAAAATGTATCCGCAGGTTGCAGGCAAATTATTGAGAAGAGGTCGTTCGTCATGAAGGTGCTATGGCTGACAAGTGTATATCCTAGTGAAAAACATCCAAGTGAAGGCGTATTCCATGAAACGCAAGTGCAGGAGCTGCTCAAACAAGGAATACAAGTGACCGTCATATGTCCCAACCCGGTCAATCCACCGGTTTTGCGGATGCTGAAGGCGTCCTATCGGCAGAAAAAAGATCTGCCCGAGCAGGAAGTGAGAAACGGAGTGACCGTATACAGGCCGCCCTATACAGCGCTCCCTGGACAGCTGAAATGGGCACAGCCGAGTAAACGAATAGCTTCTACAGTTCTCAGCGCCATGCAGCGTTATCAGCTGTCACCAGATTTTATCCATGCGCACTTTGCGATGCCATCTGGCGGAGCGGCGGCTGTGATTCAGAAAAAAACGCAAATTCCTTATCTTTTGACCTTACATGGCAGTGATGTGAACGTGTATCCGAGCTATAGCAAAGGGGCACATGCAGCCTTTGAAACGGCGGTGAAACAGGCATCTGCTGTTCTGACGGTGAGCGAGGAGCTTGCTAAAAAGACACATGACATGACAAAGGTAGAAGCGAAATGCCTCCCGCTCGGTATTCCGCTCCAGTCATTTTCTAAAACGGAAGAAGATCAACAAGGCATCAGGAAAAAGTTAGGCTTACCCCTTCACGACAAGCTCGTTGTCTTCGTCGGACGATTAGTCAAAGAGAAGGGCTTACTTGAATTAGCTGATGCTGTCAGCGGCTTGGATGGTGTGAAAGCAGTTTTTGTTGGAAAAGGCCCCCTTGCAAAGGAGCTCACAGAACGTGCTGGAGCATCCATTCTACTCCCAGGGCAGGTGCCGAATGATCAGGTGAAAGACTATTTAATAGCAGCCGATTTGTTTGCACTCCCATCCTATAGTGAAGGAATGCCAACCGTCGTTCTGGAGGCACTCGCTTTAAAAGTACCTGTCATTGCGACAAGAGTCGGTGGTCTCCCAACCTTATTTTCTAGCTATCAACACCTCCTCGTTGATCCGCATTCGGTAAATCAGTTAAAAGAGGCCATTCACGCCTACCTTTATGAAAATAGATGGAATGAGCAAGTGAAAAACGATCTTTATCAAATCGTTCATACAGAATATTCATCAGCAAATAATACGAAGCAGCTCATACAGCAATATGAAAAGGTGCTTCATCAATCAAGATCCATCGTTTAAACAAGATGAAATGTGCAAAGAATGATAGATAGATAAACAGCTTGGAACGGACAATATGCTTTTACTGAGAGGATGAAAAATGTTGAAGAAAATTGCTGTGATTGGAACAGGGTATGTCGGGTTAGTATCGGGTACTTGTTTTGCTGATATCGGAAATCGTGTCATCTGCTGTGACATCGATGAATCAAAAATCAACAGCTTAAAAAGTGGTGTCGTTCCCATTTATGAACCGGGTTTAAAGGAATTGATTGAAAAAAATACGGAAGAAGGAAGACTGTTTTTTACAACCAATATTCCTGCTACTATCCGGGAATCAGAAATTATCTATATTGCTGTAGGGACTCCGATGACAGCACAGGGGGAAGCAGATTTAACGTACGTGAAAGCTGTCGCTCAAACAATTGGTGAACATCTAAATGGCTATAAAATCATCGTCAATAAAAGCACAGTGCCCGTTGGAACAGGCCGGCTCGTTCAAGCCATTGTCGAAAAAGCATCGCGCAGTAAATACCCTTTTGATGTCGTATCCAATCCAGAGTTCCTCAGAGAAGGCTCTGCCATCCAAGACACGATGAATATGGAGCGGGCAGTAATCGGCTCAACAAGCACCCATGCGTCAACCATCATCAAAAGATTGCATGACCCGTTTCAAACAGAGGTTGTGGAGACCAACTTAGAAAGTGCTGAAATGATTAAGTATGCTGCAAATGCCATGCTTGCCACAAAAATCTCATTCATCAATGACATTGCGAATATTTGCGAGCGGGTGGGCGCTGATGTTGAAAAAGTTAGCGAAGGCGTTGGATTAGACAGCCGCATCGGGCATAAATTTTTAAAAGCGGGCATTGGATTTGGGGGTTCTTGTTTCCCGAAAGACACGATGGCTCTTCTCAAAATTGCCGAAACAGCCGGCTACCGGTTCAAGCTGATCGAGTCCGTGATTGAAACGAACAATCACCAAAGAGCGCACCTTGTCAGCAAACTGATGAGTGTATTCGGTGATATTAGAGGAAAAACCATCTCTGTTTTAGGTCTCGCATTCAAACCGAATACGAATGATATGCGTTCTGCACCTGCATTAGACATTATCCCAATGCTGAGAGAGCTAGGTGCTTTTGTGAAGGCCTATGATCCGATTGCTTATGTAGAAGCAGAACGAGAACTTGGCCCGCAGGCTGTCTTCAGTAATGACCTGTATGAAACAGTAAAAGATACGGATGCTTGCCTCATCCTAACAGAATGGGATGACGTACAGAAGATGGATAAAGATCAAATCAAGCAGCTGCTTCGTTCACCGATTGTAATTGATGGAAGGAATTTGTTTGATCCAGCAGAAATGAAAGAGAGAGGATTTATTTACCAGTCTATCGGCCGCCCAGGCGTATGGGAAGCAGAATTGGTATCAAAGGCACAATAACAGGGGGAGCTTGGATGAAGAAAGTATTGGTTACTGGGGGAAGCGGATTTATTGGATCACACACGGTAGAGGCTTTACTAGAAAAAGGCTACGAGCCCATCGTTCTTGATAACTTTTCAACTGGATCTCGGGAAAATATTGACCACCTTTCCGTTCAATGCATTGAGGCAGATGTCACAAAATCAGAAACGGTCGATTTGATCAAACAAATAAGACCGGATTATATCATTCACCTTGCAGCACAGGTGAGTGTCGCCGTTTCCGTTCAGAATTTCGTTTATGACGAAGAGGTCAATATCAAAGGGTCTCTGAATGTCATGAAAGCAGCTGCTGAAACGGGGGTGGAGAAAGTGGTATTTGCCTCATCAGCAGCTGTCTATGGAGATCCAGTGTATTTGCCAGTAGACACCGCTCACCGGCTAAAGCCTGGTTCGCCTTATGGTTTATCGAAACTCACAGTAGAGCGATATTTAGAAATGGCAAAATCACTGTATGATGTGGACTATTGTATTCTTCGGTATAGCAATGTTTATGGTCCGCGACAAGATGCACTTGGCGAAGGCGGGGTTGTCTCTATTTTCTCTGATAAGTTTGCAAAGGATGAGGCTCCTTTCATTTTTGGAGACGGGGAACAAACACGAGATTTCATCTATGTAGGTGATCTAGCAGCAGCGAATGTTGCGGCTTTAACAGCTCAATCAAACGTTTGTTTAAATATTTCATGTGGTGTTTCGATCACTGTGAATGAGCTATTTCAAACGATGAAGCGAGTGACGAGGTCGCATCTTGAACCAATTTATAAGCCGCAGCGTGCAGGAGATATTGTGCATAGTACATTGGCAAATGAGGAAACGAAACAAGTCTTAGCATGGGAGCCTGTTGTGAGTTTACAGGAAGGTTTGGCTCGTACCATTTCCTACTATGAACAGGAAGTCAAGGCTTAATCCCTCAAATCGGATGGGTTGCTTAGGAGGAAAATGGGTATGAGTGTGAAACAAACAGCATGGCAAATCATGATTGGATGTATTTTGTTTGCAGCAGGGATCGGGCTTGTACAAATGGCATCCGCGCAGCCCGTCGGGTTAAAGAAGATGGTAGCTGTTCCGATTATACTTCTGATCCTGTTGGCTGCTCTCGTGTTGATGAAGCTGTACATGAATGGTGAGCAAATCTTCATGTCAGCCATCTATCTTTTGATTACATTGACCTTTCTCAACAACGCGTTCTTTTCTATTAGTGCAGGATTCTTTAGTCTTTTTCTCTACCGTATCATGCTCATCGCCACCTTTACTTTATTCATATGGCGGATGAGAGATAAGGGGACGTACATATCGCAGTGGCAGCAGATTCGTGTCAAAGGACTTCTTGGTTTTTTCGCTGCATGGTTTCTTTACGGGCTCATCTCACTGCTTTGGGCTCATTCGGTCACATACGGCCTGAAATATATGTCCCTTCTTGCAATGGGGATGGGATTTGTCTTTCTAGTCGTCATGTATATTCAGCGAATGGATCAAGTGGTGACTTTTTATAGCATTTGGCTTGTTATGACTGTGTTTGTAATGGGGATTGGGTTCTATAATCACTTTACATTGAACCATTTACCGAATACCTCATTATATCTAGGGCCAGTGTATAAACAGCACTATCCTACATCTGTCTTTTTTAATCAGAATGACTTTGCAACGTTTTTATCGATTAGTTTCTTTTTATATCTAGCATGCATGCGTCAAATGAAAAACGGTTATATCAAAGCGTTTGGATTATTAGGTGCAATCGCAGCGCTGTATCTCATTTTGTTAACCGAATCCCGCGCTAGTCTGCTTGGGATATTTGCAGGAGTGGCGATCTATGTGTGGTTGCTGCTGCCGCGTTTTCTCAAAAAGTGGTCAATCGTTGCAGCAAGCGGACTTGTCGTCATCGGTATCGCTGTCTTTTCAGCCAAGATTTATTCGATTTTTTATGACTTGTTTCTCGCTTCTCAGGTCGCGCATTCTTTTAGTGAACCACTCCCGTCTAACATCGCGAGAGCGAATTTAATCAAAAATGCTTGGCACTTCTTTACGAATTCATATGGATTCGGAGTTGGAGCGGGGAATGTGTCTTACTACTTAGCTCACTTTTCGATCTTTGACACAGACCAGGTCGTAGAAGTGCACAATTGGCTGCTGGAATTGATGACGAACTTCGGATTTGCAGTCATGCTGGGCTATATCTCAGTATACGCCTATCTCATGTTCACACTGTACAAACAATACCAATGGGCTGACACAAGATCGGCAAAAATGATCATTGAGGGGTTGCTTGCAGCCATGCTGAGCTTTCTCGTTTCAAGTATCAGTCCTAGCTCCGTCTCGAATTTATATTTCCACTGGGTATTTTTAGGACTGGTGATCGCAGCGGTGAATATGCTGAAAAACAAACAACGTCTCAAGCTGTGGTAAACCGTGTGTGATGCTTTGTTTGTATGGCTACACTAGTGAAAGAGCAAATACGTCAATGTTGGGAGAATGAACATGTCTGGTTTCATATCTAGGATAGGGAAGCGAATCAAAAAGTACATCGTATGGCTCATACTGCTGCCTGTCGTATTAGGCGTTTTTGGTTTCTTTTTTGCTAAAGGAACGACGCAGCAGTCTAGTTACACAGCTGCTGTTACCCTCACTCTCGGTAAATATGATGATGGGGTGTATAACAATATGGCAGAAGTGACATCTCTATTAAAAAGCGATGCATTTCTAAACGAAGCACTCAGTGATGTGAAAGAAGAAGAAAGACAGGATGTGAAAACCCGTCTCATCCTTACCAATCAATCGGATACACAATTACAGCTGTCTTTCACGGATGCCGATAAGGATCGTGCTTTGACTGTCGTGAAGCAGGTGTCAGATACATTTCTCAAGCAAGATAAAGCGTTATTTACAAAAAGACAGCAGGTGATTGAAAGTAGATTAGCTGCTCTTGAAGACGAATCGGTCAGCAATGATTCCAAAGTCGATAAAGAACGATTCTTATATGAATTGGAGTCAACAAAGCTTGGAATGAAGCAGGCAAAAATTGTTGATCCTGCCCAAGTACTTGATGAAGGCAATAAAGGCATGTCAGCTAAAAAACGTGCACTTCTTGGGCTTGTCATTGGCTTTAGTATCTCGCTCATGTTTGTGGTCTTACCCGAAGTGTTCAAAGAATCTTAATGATGAACTGGAGATGAGTCTAGGTGAACAATCAACCGTTAGTATCCATCATTACACCTGCGTATAATGCGGAACGTTATTTAACGGATACAGTTCATTCCGTCCTTGCCCAAACCTATTCCAATTGGGAGCTGATCATTGCAGATGATTGTTCTACAGATGGAACTAGAAAGCTATTAGGGGATTTAAGTCAAGCGGACGACAGAATCAACGTCATTTATTTAGAGGAAAATGGGGGAGCTGCCCTTGCTAGAAACGCAGCCATCAAACAGGCAAAAGGACGCTTTATCGCTTTTTTAGACAGCGATGATATGTGGAAAGAGACGAAGCTCGAAAAACAGGTAGACTTCATGCTGACAAATGATTACGCCTTTACATTTACGGCATATGACATCATTGCAGAAAACGGAGAATCATTAGAAAAAACCGTCACTGCGCCAGCGAGATTAGACTATAATGAAGCCCTGAAAAACACCATTATCGGCTGTTTAACGGTCATGCTTGATCTTCAAAAGGTAGGACATGTGGAAATGCCGAACATTCGCACAAGGCAGGATTTAGCTACTTGGCTGTCTATATTAAAAAGAGGATTTACAGCCTATGGTATGAGTGAACCGCTCAGTGAATATCGCATCGTTGGGAACTCCATCTCTAGTAACAAGTGGAAAGCAGCGAAAAAAACGTGGTTTGTCTACAGAGAAATTGAGCAGCTTCATTTTGTCAAAGCGTCTTGGTGTTTTATGCACTATGCGACAAATGCTGTGAAGAAGCGCTTATAAACAGAAGGGAAAAAAGGTGATAAAGGTGAAAGCAGACTCGATCATACATGTTGTCGTAGCGACGGGAGAATGGGGACAGGACGGACTGAGGTACAGACGGCATCGGCTGGCCGAATTTCTAGCATCTGATCCAGAAACAAAAGAGGTCATCTGGGTATGCCCGTCATCATCTCGTCATACAGCTCCCTTTCAGCCCATAACAGATCGAATGAAGCAATTGACCATTCCTGATGTGCTCAAGAGCAAATTATTTCGCTTTGGTCGATATCAAGACATGTTCTATATTCATAAATTATCCCCTCTTCTTGAACATTTGCGGCAGGAGGAAAAGATGGGGATCGCCGTTTGTTTATGGTATACGTTTCCGGGCTTTCCGCTCTTATCTTCTTTATTTGAATGGAAACATATTGTCTATGATTGCAGTGACCTGTGGGGAGAGCCGATAAGCGGCAACCATAACATCCTTTCTTATATGAGGCAGCGTGTCATTGTCAAAGCAGAAAACCGAATCATTAAATATGCACACAGCATTACATGCTCTTCTCAATATTTACACGATCAAATCAAAAAACGTCTTATGGGAGAACCGAAAGATGTGTTTACGGTGGAAAATGGTGTCGAGTACGATGTGTTTGCGAAAAGCAATCTTCCGTGTAAAGAAGATGTGCTGGAAGGAAGAGAAGGGACTGTGCTTGGTTTTATCGGAGGAATTAAGCCAAAGCTAGATTTTGACATGATGGCTGAAGCTGCTCGTATGCGGCCTGATTGGACATTTTTATTTGTCGGTCCGGATGGAACGAATGGAGATCCATCTTTTCAGCATGCACTCAAACTGCCTAATGTGATTTGGACAGGTGCTGTTGCTCCAGAAGAAGTGCCTGCTTATATGAAGCTGATCGATGTAGGTATGATGCCATATAAACAATCCCCTTACAATCAAGCGGTGTTCCCTCTCAAGCTTTATGAATTTTTAGCCGCTGGAATACCGGTTGTCGGTTTAAATCTCCCATCAACGGAAAGGCTAAAAGAGAAGGATGTGTATGAATATTTAGAGGGCGATGATCCTGCGCTCTTCGTAGAAGCCTGCCTGAAAGTGATCAGCAAAAAAGACGACACGAGCTATAGACATCTAAGACAAAGCCGAGCGAAGAAAAAAGATTGGCACGCGCTGTTCACAAACATGGTGGAACTAACGAATATTAAAGAAAACGCATAATTCATTCGGGATTGTGCGTTTTTACTTGTTTCATCACCGGGGAAGGTTGTGATCATCCTCTATTCAATTGTATAATGGAAAGAGCGGCCAATATACAAAATACAGATTTCAATTTAGAAGGAGACTGACCTATGGATTACGAACGCGCCTTATTAGCGTTTTTTGTCTCTCTGGCTACAGTTTTAATTGTGACACCAATCGTCAAAAAGTTTGCAATTAAGATTGGTGCAGTGGACCAGCCGAATAAACGAAAAGTTCATGATAAAGTAATGCCTCGAATGGGTGGTTTGGCAATTTTTATTGGAGTAGCGGCTGGAGCATTAGCAGGCGGGCTGTTTCTACATAATAAAATTACAGCAATTTCAGTTGGTGCCGTACTCATCGTCATTTTAGGTATATTTGATGATAAATATAATTTAAGTGCAAGATTTAAATTTCTCGTACAAGTCCTTGTTGCTTGTTTGATTGTGAGCACGGGCTTAAAAATGGACTTCTTCTCTGTTCCTTTTTTAACAGATCGAATTGAGTTAGGCTGGATGGCATATCCCCTCACCGTGCTATGGATTGTGGGCATCACAAATGCCATTAATTTAATTGACGGCCTTGATGGACTAGCTGCCGGTATTTCTGTCATCGGTTTATCAACGATTGCAGTGATGGCATTTTCTGCTGATAAGATTCTGATTCTTTCTTTATCTCTTGTCGTCATTGGCAGTACGATCGGCTTTCTCTTTTACAACTTTCATCCGGCGAAGATTTTTATGGGAGATACCGGTTCGTTATTTTTAGGCTATATGATCTCGGTGCTGTCACTTTTAGGGCTATACAAAAGTGTCACTTTGTTTAGTGTTGTTGTTCCTGTGATCATTCTAGGTGTTCCTATATTTGATACGACCTTTGCAATCATTAGACGCATATTAAACAAACAGCCGATTTCATCACCGGACAAATCTCATATTCATCATAGACTAATGGCCTTTGGCTTGTCCCATCGCATGGCTGTCATCGTGATTTACATGATTGGCTTAGTCTTTAGCTTAAGCGCGATTTTGCTGACAAGCGCGACCATTTGGTTATCGCTGATCATTATCTTTTTACTGGTGATGTTTATGCAAGTGATTGCGGAAGTCACGGGTTTGGTCAACGAAGAGTATAAACCATTTACGAAATTCTATAAACGAATGGTGAAAAGACAATAAAAAACAGCCCGTTCCTAGGGAACTGGGCTGTTTTTATTATTGTCCTGATGTGCTAGAAGGATTAGTTGTATCACTTGATCCTGTTTCACCAGAGGATGGATTGGTTTGTGAATCTGTTTCAGTCGAAGATTCAGTAGGAAGCTTTAAATGCGTCCGTAATTCATTTTGTACGTTAGCTAGATTGGTTTGATCTGGCTCAAAGTAATACGTTCGATTTGGCCCTAAATAAAGATCTGACCCTTTAATAGAAAGTGTTTCTGTGTCGTCTCCCTTAAACCCGCTGTAGATTTGCTGAAGCGCAAGACCTTCTGTGATACGGAAGTTGGTCGTAATGTGATCACTGACTTCTTTAGCGATATTATCGACGTTCGCAATGTTATTTGCCTTCGACATTTGATCAATCATTGCGCGTAAAATTTGTTTCTGACGATCATTACGTCCAAAATCACCGCGTGGATCTTGTTTTCTCATCCGAGCGTAAGCAAGTGCTTCTTCCCCGTTTAAATGCATATTGCCTTTTTTGAAGTAAATCTTTTTCGATTTTTTCACATCACTTTTTTCATTGAAGTCAAATGGAACATTGATATTAATTCCGCCGACTTCATCAATGACATCCTTGAATCCGTCAAAATCAACGGTGGCATATTTATCAATTGGAATATGCAAGAATTGTTCGACAGTTTCAATCGTCTCGTCTTTACCGCCTTTAGCAAATGCTGCATTGATCTTTTCTTTACTTCCTGTCGTGTCACTTGCAAGCTGTACGCGTGTGTCACGAGGGATACTAACCATTTTCATCGTTTTGTCTTGAGGGTTAATCGTTGCAACAATAAGTGAATCTGAACGGCCATGATCACCATCTGTGGCATAATCCTCAATTCCGACAAAAAGTACAGAGAAGGGTTTCTTTTTAATATCAATGACCGCATCACGAAGCTTCGATTTCTCTCCGCGGTTTAGTTCGTCATATGTTTTGTCAGCGGCTTGAAGTGTATTGACTATTTTATAGACTGCAAATCCGCCCATGCATATGATAAGAAGCAAAAATAAGACCAGGATACGTTTGAAAATTTTCTTCTTCTTACTCTTTTTCTTTCGTACACGCACTTTTACTCGTTGTGCCATTCATCTGTCTCCTTTATCGGACCAATGTCCTTTTCTAAATAAATCAGTTCGCCTTCTTTTGTAACACTCTTTCCATTTGTCAGCTCAGTCATCCATTCAATGAACTGCTCTGTTTGTGTTTCTTCTACATACGTCTCAAAAATAACATCTTCTGCATAATGAATTTCTTTTAGCTGAAAAGATGAGGCTCTAAGCTCATTCTCTACCTTTCCAAGCCATGTATAATCTATTGTTGTGTGCATCGTACGCATTAAACAGCGCTCTACCATCCCAACATGGTTGATGGCTTCTGATACAGATTTTCCGTAGGCACGAATCAAACCACCGGCGCCTAGCTTAATACCGCCGAAATAACGAGTGACTACTACGACTGTATCTTTCAGCTTCCGTTTTTTTAACACTTCAAGCATTGGCACACCTGCTGTCCCACTTGGTTCACCATCATCATTCGCTTTTTGAATCAGGTCATGTTCTCCAATGAGATAGGCAGAACAATTATGTGTGGCATTCCAATGTTGTTTTTTAATGGATTGTATAAATGCTTGTGCTTCTTCTTCTGAGACAGCACGCTGTATATGACAAATAAAACGTGATTTTTCAATGACGATCTCATGCTCGCCACGACTTTTTACTGTAAGATAGCGATGCAGCAAAAGACATACCCTCCTGAAAAGCAAATTGTAAGACTAGAGAAAATTTGCTTTGATTTTAGAATTTTACAGCGTATTTTGTTATGATGATAGGGGTAGAAAAAGGGTCGTCATAAAAACTTCATGATTTATACGCATTCTTTCATTATAATTCGACATAAAATGCAGATCAATGACATTTATAATAAAAAAAGATGACATCACTGTTACGGGAGGGAAAAGCCATGACAACACCTAAAATGGATCCGAAATTATTGGATTCAATCATCATGAAAATGCTAAGTACAGTTGATGGCAGCAAGGACGAAGTATTTAGGATAGGCGAACAGTCCCGTCAACAATATGAAAGCCTTGTAGAAGAGCTGAAGCAAATCAAGCAGCAAGTAAACGAAGTAATTGATTTTGGGGATAAACTAGAAGTCCATACGAGACATGCTAGGAATCGCTTATCTGAGGTCAGCAGAAATTTTAACAAATTTAGCGAAGAAGAAATACGCGAGGCCTACGAAAAAGCACATAATCTGCAAGTGGAACTCACCATGATCCAGCAGCGTGAAAAGCAGCTGAGAGAAAGAAGAGATGATCTAGAAAGACGATTGTTAAGCCTTCAAGACGTCATTGAACGCTCTGAAACGCTTGTGAGCCAGATCACAGTTGTTCTCAACTATCTCAATCAGGACTTACGCCAAGTTGGCGTGTTACTTGAAGATGCTCAGGCAAAACAAGATTTTGGACTTAGAATTATTGAAGCCCAAGAAGAAGAGCGCAAAAGGGTATCCCGTGAAATTCATGACGGTCCGGCCCAGATGCTGGCAAACGTAATGATGCGTTCCGAATTAATTGAACGGATTTTCAGAGACCGTGGGACAGAAGAAGGCTTTAAAGAAATTAGAAGTCTCAGACAGAATGTGCGAAATGCTCTGTACGAAGTGAGAAGAATCATTTATGATTTAAGACCAATGGCTTTAGATGATTTGGGTCTCATTCCGACGCTAAGAAAATATTTAAACACAATCGAAGAGTATGATGGAAAAACCAAGATCACGTTCCAATGCCTAGGGGATACAGAAAGCGAAAGAATTGCTTCACAATTTGAAGTGGCACTGTTTAGACTAGCCCAAGAAGCTGTCACCAATTCACTAAAGCATTCCGAAGCTGAAGAAATCTCTGTAAAAGTAGAAGTGACGAAAGACTTTGTCACGTTAATTATCAAAGACGATGGAAAAGGCTTTGATATGAAAGATGTGAAAACAAACAAAAACAAATCCTTCGGTTTACTTGGCATGAAAGAACGCGTAGACTTACTGGAAGGTAAAATGACCATAGACTCAAAAATAGGTCTAGGGACATTCATCATGATTCGCGTGCCATTAACATTGCAAAATAAAATTGTAAAATAGAGACAAAAGACATATTGACCATAAAGTTCAGGTGTAGAACAATAAACATGGGGAGGCGTAGCTTGTGACTAAAGTAAATATTGTAATTATTGATGATCACCAATTATTCCGTGAAGGTGTCAAACGGATTTTAGATTTTGAACCTACTTTTGAAGTAGTTGCAGAAGGAGACGACGGAGACGAAGCTGCACGTATCGTAGAACACTATCATCCGGATGTTGTCATTATGGACATTAATATGCCGAATGTAAATGGTGTAGAGGCTACAAAGCAGCTAGTTGAGCTTTATCCCGAATCAAAAGTCATTATTCTATCTATTCATGACGATGAAAACTATGTGACACATGCATTGAAAACAGGAGCAAGAGGCTACCTGTTAAAAGAAATGGATGCAGACACGCTCATTGAAGCAGTGAAAGTTGTAGCTGACGGAGGATCTTATTTACATCCGAAAGTTACTCATAACTTAGTAAATGAATTCCGACGCCTAGCGACTAGTGGCGTTTCAGCACATCCACAGCATGAAGTATATCCTGAAATTCGCAGACCACTTCATATCTTAACGAGACGTGAGTGCGAAGTACTTCAAATGTTAGCTGACGGAAAGAGCAATAGAGGAATTGGTGAGTCGCTCTTTATTAGTGAGAAAACAGTCAAAAACCACGTGAGTAACATTTTACAAAAAATGAATGTAAACGACCGTACACAAGCTGTTGTTGTAGCAATTAAGAACGGCTGGGTAGAAATGAGATAATGTTCCGGACAAGTACTCCTTTTTCGCCTGTTTTTGGTTCTCTCACATGTCAATTGGAGAGAAATGATAGGTAGATAAGGAGTCTTTTTCGGATATAACGGGCTTGCCTATTGATTAGGCAGGCTTTTTTGATTACTATTATAAACCTAATGAATAACAATGATCATTCTTTGAAAATAAAAAAGAGCAACTTAACGGATAAGGAAGGTATTTAAGAATGAAAATAGCCGTTGTAACAGACAGTACTGCTTATATACCACAAGAGCTGCGTGATAAACATCATATTCATATGATCCCTCTTAATGTCATTTTTGGCAACGAATCATACCGTGAAGAAATAGAAATGGATTGGAAGACATATTATGAAGAAGTCAAAAAGCATAAAGACCTTCCAACCACCTCTCAGCCTGCTTTCGGTGAACTAATAGAATTATATGAAAAACTAAGTGAAACATACGATGCCGTGATTAGTATTCACCTTTCTAGCGGAATTAGTGGAACATATAATAGTGCAGCCTCAGCAAATGACCTAGTTGACGGAATTGACATTTATCCGTTTGATACAGAAACTAGCTGTATGGCGCAAGGTTTTTATGTGATAGAAGCTGCTGAAAAAATCCAAGCTGGTGCTTCTCCAGAAGAAGTGTTAGCCCATCTCAATTACCTGAAAGAGAATCAGAGAGCTTATTTTATGGTAGACGATTTAACTCATTTACAAAGAGGCGGCAGATTAAATGGTGCTCAGGCTTTTATTGGGAGCCTCTTAAAGGTAAAGCCTATACTGCATTTTGACAACAAGCTAATTGTCCCTTTTGAGAAGATTCGTACACGGAAAAAAGCCATTTCACGTATGTTTGAATTATTTGACGAAGATGCATCTCGTGGTGTCCCGATGAGAGCAACAGTGATACATGGTAATAGAGAAGAAGAAGTAGACGATTTAATTGCGCACTTATCAGAAAAATATCCTCATGTTGAATTTTATAAAAGCTATTTTGGTGCCGTAATCGGCACTCATCTAGGCGAAGGCTCTTTAGCTCTTGGCTGGATGATTAGATAAATCCTAAAAACCTCTTTTCTCTTAGAAAAGGGGTTTTGTTTTTCTTTTTTAGCTGTTGGACGAAAGGTCATGTCTTTGCGCATAATAGGCAAACATCAGTTGAAAGGTGTTTGTTGAAATTGAACATGGACAAAGCAATGGAACTAGGGCAGTATCTGCAGTCACGCCACCTGCTTACTGCTGAAACAAGATGCTCACAGTCTGATTTGGATTGGTTGGAGGAGAAAGGGTTAGTTATCCGAACACCTTCTATTGAGAGGAAAGCAAATGGTCTAATTTGCTGCAGATGTGGTGTGTCAAAAAATCGGTACTTTGCCCACTCTCCGTGTGACAAGTGTCAAAAAGATTGTGTGTATTGTAGATCATGCATCATGATGGGGAAAACAACGGAATGTGGCTTTCTTTATGAATGGACGGGTCCACAAATGGAAGAAGCATGTCACTCGGAATTAACATGGCAGGGAGACCTGTCTAAAGGACAAAAAAGAGCGTCAGAAAAATTGATAGAAGCGATAAAACACAAAACTGATCTACTCATCTGGGCAGTTTGCGGGGCAGGGAAAACAGAGGTGCTTTTTCACGGAATAGAATATGCCTTACATCAAGGAATGAGTGTCTGCATTGCGACACCTAGAACTGATGTTGTACTTGAACTAGAGCCGCGGCTTAAAAAAGCTTTTCAAGGAATGAAAATAGCTGTTCTTTATGGAGGAAGTCCTCAAAGGTTCCAAATAGCACCGTTAGTAATCGCTACAACTCACCAGTTGATGAGATATAAACATGCATTTGATGTGCTCATTATAGATGAAGTCGATGCCTTCCCTTATTCAATCGATGAACGTCTCCAATTTGCTGTTTTAAAGGCAATGAGAAAGAAAGGGGTTAGGGTTTATTTAAGTGCGACGCCGTCTAAGAAAATGATAAGAGATGTATCTCGTGGACAACTAGAAGCCGTAAAAATTCCTCTGCGCTTTCACCAACAACCTTTACCGGTCCCATCCTTTCAATGGATTGGACATTGGAAGAAGAAATTAAAAAAGAATCAGCTCCCACCTAAAGTAATGAATTGGATGCAGAAACATATTACAAAAAAGAGAAGGGTTTTACTTTTTGTTCCTTCTATTTCTACTATGAAGAAGGTAACGAAGGTTCTTAGAAAGCACCACTTAAATGTAGAAGGGGTGTCTGCTGATGATCCAGACAGGAAACAAAAGGTCCAGCAATTCAGAGATGACAAATACGATGTACTAGTTACAACCACAATTCTAGAAAGAGGCGTAACCATTCCAAATGTGCAAGTGGGGGTACTAGGTGCAGAATCTACTATCTTTACAGAAAGTGCACTTGTTCAGATTTCTGGTAGAGCAGGTAGACATCCCGATTTTTTTAAAGGAGATGTTTTCTTTTTTCATTTTGGTTTAACGAGAAGTATGAAACAAGCAAAGAAGCATATTGTAAAAATGAATGATACAGCTGAAAAAGAGTTCTCCGAAAAATAATGTAGGTTCAACTAAATTTCATGGTACATTTATATTATCAATACACAAATGGCAGGAGAGACAAATATGCTGCTCAATGCAAAAGAAACACTACTCAAGGAAATCCTCTATCAATATCTCAACCAATTAAACATGATTTGTCACTGTGAAAAGTGTATAGAAGATGTATTAGCGATTTCACTAAATCAAGTGAAGCCTCAGTATATAACAGATATCGATAAAATATCTTACAGTAAATCAGAGATGGTGGACAAACAGAAGAATACGGCCATGCTGGTCATTCTCACAGAAGCCGCTTCAAAGGTCTCCACATTTCCAAGATGCGAAAATCGTCTGCCGATAAATAAGGATAACAATTGATCTGCCTCATTTGTGAGGGGCATTTTGTCGCTTCTTTTACATGGAAATCATTACTTCTATTAAATGATGATCGTCTATGTATAGCATGTAAGCATCACCTAGAAAAAATTCAAAGCCCGATTTGTCCAGCCTGCGGGAGAGCACAGTCGAACGATCAATTATGTCAAGACTGTTCCAGGTGGAAAGAACGCCCTGATTCTACTACATTACTTGTGAAAAATAGGTCTGTCTATGCTTACAACGATTTGATGAAAGATGTCCTTTCCCGCTTTAAATTTCGAGGTGATACAGCTTTAGCTGAGCTTTTTAAACAAGATGTCCAAGCAGTATTTAAGCGCTCTTTTTCAATTAAAGAACCTGTGCTGATCCCGATTCCTTTAAGTAAAGAAAGACTAAAGGAAAGAGGGTTTAATCAGTCCGTCATACTTGCTTCCTTGATTGGTGAGCCGATCCTTCAGCCACTTGTGAAAATACATCAAACCAAACAGTCCAAGAAAAAGAAAAATGAACGTTTAGATCAAAAAGGAATGTTTCAAATCAAACAGACAGATGCGATCGTTCAAAGGGATGTTATCTTAATTGACGACATTTATACAACAGGGGCCACCATTTATGATGCGGCGAGAATTTTAAAAGAAGCAGGTGCCAAAAGTGTTTCCTCTTTTACGTTGATCCGTAGTTAAAATTCAGGATAATTAACCGATAATAAGAAGAGAAAATAACGTAAGGGGTTTTGGTTATGAATCAATTGGCAAACTGCCCGCAATGTAATCAGCTGTTTTTAAAAACGACCATCCAAACGGTTTGTAACAAATGCTTTGAAGAAGAAGAACGTTCTTTTGATATCGTTTATAAATTCTTGCGAAAGCAAAGTAATAGACAATCAACCATTGCTGAAATAGTAGATGCAACAGAAGTTGATGAAGAATTAATCTTGAAATTTATCCGTTTGAAAAGACTTCAAATTAGCCAATTTCCGAATATCAACTATCCTTGTGAAAGATGTGGCCAACCGATCAGAAAAAACAAGCTGTGCAACCAATGTGAACAGGACATTCATTCGCAAATGAGTCAAATGAACCAAGAAGAAGAGCGTAAAAGGGAGATTGAATCTAGGGAAAAAGACACCTATTATGCCATTAATCCTAAAAACGATTGATTCCCTAAACTAAGTTGCAGTTTGGTCGATAAAATGAATAGAATCAAGACAGACTGTAACGGAAAGCGAGAGGAATCCCGTGAAAATTAATCGATATGGAACACAACCAGTAAATCCTTACAAGAAAACATATGAGAAACAAACGTTGCAATCAAATCAAGCAAAATCAACTGATAAAGTCGAAATTTCTAAAAAGGCAATCGAAATGCAAAAGGTGCCGAATATCATGAAAGAACGCCAAGATAAAATAGACCAAATT
Organism: Bacillus sp. FSL W8-0645; assembly: GCF_038007905.1. Classification (NCBI taxonomy): domain Bacteria; kingdom Bacillati; phylum Bacillota; class Bacilli; order Caryophanales; family Bacillaceae; genus Bacillus; species Bacillus sp. FSL W8-0645. The sequence continues at coordinate 3,311,565 of NZ_JBBOYC010000001.1, read as the reverse complement.
AAAAAAAGCATTGAAGCCGGAACATATCAAGTAGATACAAAGGGCATTGCTGATAAAATGTTGAATTTTTATAAACAACAATAACAAAAGGGAGTAGCGTGAATGTCAGTTAAAATAATCATTGAAGAGCTGCATCGTCTCTATGGATTGCATGAACAGCTTTTGAAGCTGTCGAAGGATAAAACAGAAATGCTGAAAAGTAATGAGATTGATGCTCTTTCAGAGGTTCTGAATTTAGAGCAAAAATATATTCAGGCCATTTCTCAATTAGAAGAAAAAAGAATTGAAGCGACAGTTCAATTTTTACAAAGTGATGAACCGCCAACCATCACCGCGTGTATCGAAAAGGCTGAAGGTTCGGATCAAGAAGAGCTCATTTCGTTATATGACAAATTAAATGACATCATGGTGGAACTGAAAGATGTAAATGAACTGAACAAACAGCTCATTCAGCAGTCGCTTCAATTTATTTCACTGACATTCGATCTCGTTAACCCTAATAAAGAAAATATGAATTACGGACAAAATGGTCTTGAGAGTTCAAAGCCTAAACAGCAGAGGGCTTTGTTTGATTCAAAGGCGTAAACAAGGAGGATACCAATGGGTTCTACATTCATGGGACTAGAAACGGCAAAAAGAGGAATCACAGCCCAGCGTGCAGGGCTTTATGTCACATCAAACAACGTCTCCAATGCAAATACAGATGGCTACTCAAGACAAAGAGTTACCTTTAAAGCAGATAATCCTTATCCAGTCATTTCAGTTTATGACGGCAAGACGTATGGCCAAATGGGGACAGGAGTTCAAGTTGGAACCGTTGAAAGAATTCGAGACAGCTTTTTAGATCTGCAATTCAGAGATCATAACAATAACTTGTCTTACTACTCAACAAAATCTGATGCCCTTTCGCAAATGGAGGGAGTTATGAATGATTTGACGGATGAAGGCTTAAACAGAGCTTTTGATAACCTTTGGAAATCATTACAGGTCCTATCCGAAACAAAAAATGCCGATACAGCGTCTGCGCGTACAGTTGTTAAAACAAGTGCACAGGCTTTAGTAGATCAATTCCGTCTACTTAATTCGTCTTTAACAACGATACAAAAGAATTTAAAAACAGAACTCGATTCAACAGCCAAAAATGTGAACACGATTTTATCTCAAATAGATGAAGTGAACAAACAAATTGCAGCAGTTGAACCAAACGGGTATCTTCCAAATGATCTATATGATACGCGTGATGCGTTGGTAGATCAATTATCTTCACTTGTTGATATTAAAGTGAGCTATAATCCATCTGGTGGGAATGCACTCAAAATTGCTGAAGGAACTGTCAACATCGAAATTATCGGTGCAAATGGACAATCTGCTGGAACGATTTTGAATGGCATTACAAGCGAAAAATCTGAACTGCAAATCTCCTATGATAATACAACGGGACTTGTTAACTCACTTCAATTCGGAACAACAACCATTGCAGCAGATCAGCTTCAAGTGAATGGTAAAGTAAAAGCACTTGTTGAGGCTTATGGCTACATGTCAAATGGTGCTGAAAAAGGCATGTATCCAGACATGCTTGCAGAGCTTGATGAAGTAGCACAAGTCTTCATGGATACATTTAATGATGTGCATAAGCAGGGGTACACATTAAATGGCACAAGTGGACAAGACTTTTTTGATATCGAGAATAATAATGATCTGAATAAAGGTTTAGCTGCTCGTATCAAAGTGAGTGATGTTATTTTAGCATCAACAGATAATATTGCAGCATCTCTCAATCAAACAAAAGGTGACGGTTCGAATGCTACGAAATTAGCTGGTATTCAAGACTTAAAGGTACCAATCGGCGGCAATACAACGACGATCCAGGATTACTACCAAAATGTCATTGCTGAGATGGGGATTCAAGGGAAAAAGAACATAACGCTAGAAAGCAGTTCAGCCGCTCTTGTCAATTCAGCCAATGAGCGTAGAATGTCGACGAGTGCTGTTTCCATTGATGAAGAAATGACGAATATGATCCAATTTCAGCATGCATATAATGCAGCTGCGAGAGTTGTGACATTACAAGATGAAATATTGGATAAAGTAATAAACGGCATGGGTGTCGTAGGAAGGTAGGTATAACTGATGCGAGTCACACAAGGTATGATTTCTCAAAACTCACTTCGTAATATTAGTAAAAGTTATGAAAAACTTTCTAAAATAAATGAGCAAGCACAAACAGGGAGACGTTTCACAAAAACGTCTGATGATCCCGTTGCAGCAGTAAAAAGCCTTCAATATAGCACAGCAATGTTTCGAAATGAACAATATCAAAAAAACTTAAATGAAGCACAGAACTGGATTGATACATCTGAAACAAGTGTCACTGAAATCATTGATATTATGTCAAATGTACGAGATAAAGTGCTTGATGCGGCTAATGGAACAAAGCAGCCAGAAGATTTAGAAGCTGTCGGAGTAGAAATTGGCCAGATGAAGAAACAAATCATTGACGCGATGAACACTCAGATGTTAGGTAAGTTCGTATTTAATGGAACAAATACAAATGTCAAACCAGTTGTTGAGAACGCGGATGGTACGTTTACGTTTAACTTTGAAAACTATACAGATGCAAATTCTGTTAAGTCGAACATTTCTGATGGTATCACTTTAAATGTGAACTCAAATCCAATTTCAGCGTTTGGTGGACAGTCTGCCAGCGGTCAAAATGTCATTGAAATGCTGACGGATTTAGAAAACTCATTGAAAAATGGAACGTTCGCAAATTCTGATGATGCGTTAGGAAATATCGATCACTTTAAAGAAGTGATGAGTGCTGAGCGCTCGGATTTAGGAGCCCGTTCAAATCGTGTTGACTTAGTAGGCAGTCGCTTGACTTCACAATTCGAAGTACTGAAAAATGCCAAATCAGATAATGAAGATGTAGAAAGTGAAAAAGCAATTATTGATCTTCTTCAACAAGAGGTTGTGAATAGAGCTGCTTTAGCAACGACGGCTAAAGTTATTCAGCCATCCCTTGTCGATTTCTTAAGATAATAAAAAGCATCCGTTGGGTGCTTTTTTGCATCATGGAGGTGTACCTATATGCAAATCCCTAGATTGTTAATGCAACAAACCTATGCAAAGCTGCAAATGTCGACAACTCCTTCTCGGCAAGAAGTAGAGCAGCCAAGAGCAGACCTTGAGATTCAGCAGCCCAGAGCCGTCATGAATATGACAAGAACACCGTCAAAATTAACAATAGATCAAACCGAAGCATTTGCCGATATGGATATTAAATCGATTTTTAGGCGTTCTGAAGAATGGGCAGCTGAGGGGAAACGTGCTGTTGGAGAGGGAATGGGCCGAAGAGCGGAAGAAGGCAGTGAACTCATCAAGATCGAGAATGGTGGGAATGCAATTGCCGAGTTTGCCAAAATCAATGGCACTCCTCCAGCCAAACAATTCACCATTGGTGTGATCCCTTCATTCTTTAGTGTCAAAATTCACTATCAGCCATCTGAGCTTCAAATTGATGTGGAGCCTCAAAAAGCTATTATAGAGGCAACACCTCATAAACCAATCGTTAACTACCAGCCAGGTAAGGTCAATATTGATATGTTACAATACCCAGATTTAAAAATAGAAGTTGACGAAACGGGCCAAAATGGTGATAAGGTATAGTTAAGAAAAATGAAAAAGGTCGTGAATTATGATCATTCAAACAAAATACCATGGTGAAATGACAATCAAAGAGGAGCAAATCATCAACTTCTCTAATGGAATACCAGGATTTCTAGATCAACAACAGTTTGTCATTTTACCTTTATCAGAAGAGTCTCCATTTTTAGTTCTTCAATCATTGAAAAACGCAGAGTTAGGCTTTATTGTCAGCAGTCCGTTTTTATTCTTCAATCAATATGAATTCGATCTAGACGAAACGATCGTAGATATTCTAGAAGTAGAAGATGCCAATGATGTGGAAGTTATGGTGATCTTAACAATGGAATCTTCTATTGAAAAAACGACAGCCAATTTAAGAGCGCCTATTATTGTGAACCGGAAAAACATGAAAGCCAAGCAGGTGATTTTGCATGATTCAGCCTATCATACAAAACATTTGTTAGAGGTGGCATCCTCATGTTAGTTCTCTCGCGTAAATTAAACCAGTCGATTCAAATTGGCGATGATATTGAAGTCAAGATTATTTCAATCGAAGGCGATCAAGTGAAAATCGGGATTGAGGCTCCTAAGCACATTGATATTCACAGGAAAGAAGTGTACCTGTCTATTCAAGAAGAGAACAGTCGTGCTGCGAGTTTATCCGTAGATCTCCTCTCTCAATTATCCTCACAAAAAAAGTGAGGATTTTTTTATCTGATTCAGCTATCCTTCTCCACGTTTCTGTGTGGATGTTCACCATCTATATGAAACTTTAACAAATCGGTCCATCTATATTTAATTTGAAAATTCAAAGCCGATATAAAAGGTAGATTAAAGCACAGGAGCTGAATAACTATGTCTGTTGGTAAGTTGACATCGCTAGAGCCAATTATCGATGCATTTCAAACCCGTGTTTCTAATAACCAGAATGACAATGTAAACTCTGACTCACAAGCAAATGGCAAGGTTGTTTCAAAAGAAGAAATTGAAAAAACGCTTCAAGGAGCAAACAAGCTAATTGAACCCACTCAATTTCATCTGCAATTTGAATTACATGAAAAACTCAATGAATATTATGTCAAAGTCGTAGATAACCAAACTGAAGAAGTCATTAGAGAAATTCCTTCCAAGGAATGGCTTGATTTCTATGCGGCAATGACAGAAATTGTCGGTTTATTTGTAGATAAAAGAATGTAAGTGAAGGGAGAACATAAAAAATGGTCAATCGAATTACTGGATTTTCAAATGTGTTTGATATTGATGAAATCGTATCAAAACTCATGAAAACTGAGCAAGCACCACTTGATAAAATGACACGCCAGAAACAAACACTTGAATGGCAAAGAGACAGCTATCGCGAGGTCAATTCGAAGATCAAAGAATTAGATGATTTGATCAACAGTTTAAACTTAACGCGTCCAACTACATATGGCGCCAAAAAAGTGACAAGCTCAAATGAATCTGCTGTCACAGCAACTGGATCAACAAATGCTGCCTCTGGCTCAATCAATGTCACCCAACTAGCGACAGCTTCCGTCTTCAAATCGTCTGGTACTTCTGGTTTTACACCTGCAAATGGCACGTTTACATTCGAGGTGACGACACCAGATTCGACAGAACCGAAAACGGTGACGATCAATACTTCTGATACCGATACAATTGATGACATCGTGAAAAAGCTGAACAACTCGCAATTAGGTGTGACAGCTTACAAAGGACAGATCTTTGACGGATCTAACTACGTCGATACGGTCGCTCTCACTTCTCGGACAACAGGTGAAGGTGTCAGCATTAAAGCAGCTGATGGTAATTCAGCTTCATTCTTCACTCAATTAGGCTTCCAAGTGGATGGAGATAACAAATTAGTTGCGACGACTCAAGGACAAAAAGCGCAATACGAGATTAATGGTCTAAAAATGGAAAATAACAACAATATATTTGAGCAGGCTGGTATTACGTACGAGCTTAAAGGGACAACCGATCAGCCTGTCAGCTTAAACGTTTCAACAGATGTGGATGCAATCTTTGATAAAATTAAACAATTTGTTGATAAATACAATGAGCTCGTTGAGCAAATTAATGGTAAAGTCAATGAAAAGAAAAACAGAGACTATCAACCATTAACGGCCGAAGAGAAAAAAGGGATGTCTGAAAAAGAAATAGAGCTATGGGAAACGACCGCGAAGTCTGGCTTGCTGAGAAGTGATTCCATTTTACGATCTGGTGCCTCTAAAATAAGAAGTGATTTATATGCTAATATTACGACAAGTGATGCGAATAAAATTCAGCTTACACAAATCGGTATTACGACATCATCCAAGTATAAAGATGGCGGAAAGCTGGAATTTAGTAAGGATATGAATGGAGTAGAGAAATTAAGAAAAGCCATTGAAGAAGACCCGGAGAAAGTCAGACAAATGTTCATCTCGGGTAGTTTAAATGTGGATTCAAAAGATAAAGACAAAGCACAACAGCAATATCAAGAACAAGGAATCATTTATCGTGTCAAAAATTCCTTAACTGCCTTCACGAAGAGCATTCAAACAAAGGCGGGAAGCACAACAATGGAATTAAAGGAATACGGACTTGGTAAGGACCTTGATTCTTTAACAAAACGAATGGATACATTCCAAGATCGTTTAAAAATGGTGGAAACCCGCTACTACAAAAAGTTTAGCGCCATGGATAGCGCGATTCAAAAGCTAAACAACCAATCTGGCTATCTTTCTCAACTGCTTGGACAATAATTGGAGGTTTATAACATATGGCAATTCAGAACCCTTATGCCGCCTATCAGAAAAATTCTATTGAGACTGCAACACCTGCCGAGTTGACGCTTATGCTTTATGAAGGCTGCTTAAAGTTCATTAGACTAGCGAAGTATGCCATTCAAAAAGAGGATGCAGAAACGAGAAATGTGAACCTGAAAAAGGCTCAAAACATCATTCAAGAATTAAATGTCACCTTAAATCGTTCTTATGACGTATCAAAGAGTATGGCAAGTATGTATGATTACATCTATCGCAGACTGATTGAAGCCAATCTTCAAAATGACGAAGAGATGTTGAATGAAGTAGAGCAATACGTAACTGATTTTCGTGATGCGTGGAAGGAAGTTATTCAAACCGATCGAAAAGGGCGCCACCACTCTATCGGGGGATCTCTATGAGTATTGTGGACCAGCTGCATGACCAAACATTAAAAATGGCAGCCGAAATAACGGCAAATCCGCAAAGTGACACCTTGGTTGAAGACTTTGATGCCTTTTTAATTGAGAGAGATGAATTAATGAGAGATATTCAGCATGAGCTGACGGATCAAGAAAAAGAAAAAATCAAAGAAATAATCCAAACAGATCAACAGATGGCGAAGCAATTAACTGTGATCCAAAATGGGATCAAAGCAGATATTCAAGCCATTCAAAAAAAGAAAACGAAACAGCTGAATTATCAAAATCCATACCAGCCTATGACGAGTGACGGCGTATATTACGATAAACGGAAATAATTAGGTGAGACCTGTGGCGTATCGTTCAGATGACTATATTTTATTAACCACATATTATGAACTTCTATTTACAATAGAAGAGAGTCTAAAATATTTAGATGAAATTGAGAAGGATTTTGCTAAAACAGAAGGGGATCGGATCTTTAATGATCTGATCCATGCCTTCTTTCATTTAGAGACAACACATCCCCTTCTGCTTTCAATTATAGAAAATGAGCACTTTGCCAAAACGATTCGTTCGTTTGATCAAATTTTTTTAAGTTTTGATATACTAGCTTTCTATACATTCCCTTCAATACACTTCCAATCATTCCTTAAAGCATATTTTATACCTGAATATAGAAAGTGGATGGATGAAATACATGCCTGTATGAGGCCGTATGTCATTCATTAATTTTTGTTCAATTCAGACTTTCGGAGGAAATTATGAGACTAAAAAATCAATTTTTGTTTGGGCTTATTATCATATGTGTATTGTTTGTCAGTATTTTAGGATTCTCAAGCTTTATCTATTACAAAACAGATCAATCCTACAAGACGCTTCTCAGTAAAGAAGTGAAACTTTATCAGACCTCACTGGAATTAGAGGCGCTTTTGCAAAAGCAGGAAGCACAAATTAAAACATATGTTGTCATGCGAGACAGGGAAATATCGCAAAAAATTGAAGAAACCTATGTTGATATTAATAAAACAACAGGGGAGGCTTTAAAACTTAGTACAGTCAAAAAGGCAAAACAATTATTAACAAAAATATCTCAAAAGAATGAACTCTACTATGAATCCACAAAAAGGTTATTTATCTCATTAAATACTAACAATCAAAAAGAATTTAACACACGCCTCAATCAAGAATTACAACCTATCGAACAAGAAATACATACCTTTACAAAAGAATTTGCTCAAACCCAGTTGAAGCAACGTGACCAAAAAATCAATCAGCTCAACCAAGACAGTAATCAATTACTATTCACTCTCATTCTAGTTAGTGCGGTCATTATTGTTGGCTTTTTGTTGATTGGGACAAGATTCGTTTATCGTATGACAAAGCCGATTGTGTCTGTCACAAATGCTGCGAGAAGGATGGCAGATGGTGACCTTACACTTGAAGAGATTGAAGTGACCTCTAAAAATGAGATTGGTCAACTCGGTACTGCTTTTAATCAAATGACAAAGCATTTGCGTCAGCTCATTTTACAGGTGCAACATGGATCAAGACAATTAGCTGATTCTGCTGCTCAGTTTGAGGAAACGATTCATCAAACCATATCGGCTAGTGAGCAGACGTCTAGCTCGATTGAACAGGTCAGTGAAGCTTCACGTGAACAATCAGACGCGGTCGGAAAAGTAGCTTCTGCCATTCAAGAAGTCTCAACTGGTATGCAAAATGCAGCTGAACACACATCCGATGTTTCGGGTCACTCAATTTCAGTGACTGAAAAGGCTGAAGAGGGTGCAGCGCTTATTCAGCAATTCGTAAAACAAATGAGCTCTATCAAAGCGTCTGTGAACGAGCACCATTCCACAATGGATCATGTACAAGCCCAGTTTACAGGCATTGAAGATTTGTTAGGTCATATCCATGCCATCGCTGATCAAACGAATTTGCTTGCTTTAAATGCTGCTATTGAAGCGGCAAGAGCAGGAGAGCATGGGAGAGGCTTTGCGGTGGTAGCAGATGAAGTGAGGAAACTGGCGGAAGAATCTAGTCAGCTGACAGATCAAATTAGTCAATTGCTCGCGAACGTGAACAAAGATACTGAAAAATCATCACATTCGATGACAAAGGTTGAGCAGGATGTAGCAGAAGGTGTGAAAGTATCGCAATTGTCAGAACAGAGTTTTCATGAAATCCTGGAATCTATTCGTGATATTTCGATGAAAGCAGAGGAACTTTCAGCCACTGCAGAGGAGATTTCAGCTAGTACAGAGGAAATATCTCAGACGGTTGGAGTCATTGAAGAAGGAGCCAAACGCAATTCAGAAGAGACGGAGTACATGTCTGCGGCTGTTGAAGAATCATTGGCAGCAAATGAAGAAATGCAAGCAGCGGCGGAGGACTTAAAAACCTTATCTCAATCGCTGAAAACATCAATATCATCTTTCACCATTTAAATGTGCGCTGGTCTTTTTCAAGAATGAGCCGAATATATATTCATCACCTATCAAGTAACAGTTGATGCACCGCAAAATTCGACAAATTTCAATAAAAATTCACATTTTTTTTACGTTTGAGCAGGAGAAAAGGAGGGAAAAGTAGAAATAGGTTTACATATCCTTAATTTTAAAGGAGGCGTTCTTTACATGAATTACAATGTCAGAGGAGAAAACATCGACGTAACACCTGCACTAAGAGATCATGTCGAGAAAAAAATTGGAAAGCTGGAGCGTTATTTTGAGACAGACGTAGATGCTTCAGTCAACGTGAACTTGAAGTTTTACAATGATCAAGAATCTAAAGTTGAGGTTACCATTCCAATGACTGATCTAGCACTTCGAGCTGAGGTGCATAATGAAGATATGTACAATGCAGTAGACCTAGCAGCCAGTAAATTAGAACGTCAAATTCGAAAACACAAAACAAAAGTAAACCGTAAATTCCGCGAACAAGGTGCCAAAAAGCACTTATTTGCTGGAGGAAATGGGACGGCTGACGTAGCTGTTCAAGATGACGAAGAAATTGATGAAACAGAAATCGTCAGACAAAAACGTTTCAATTTAAAACCGATGGATAGCGAAGAGGCCATCCTTCAAATGAACATGTTAGGTCATAGTTTCTTCGTCTTCACAAATGCTGAGACAAATTTGACCAATGTGGTCTATCGCCGAAATGATGGAAAATATGGACTGATTGAGCCGAACGCTTAATCTGATCTAAAAACAACCTAAAAAAAGTAAACCCGTTCCCTCCATGAGGGGCGGGTTTTTTGTGCGAAATCATTGCAAATTCTTTGGAAATGAAGGAAGGTATGGTATGATAAATGCAGGTAAATATGGACCTGTCAATCTTTTGGACATGCCGAAAAATTGCATGAAATAGAGGAGCGTTATTATATGCTTGGAATCTTAAACAAAGTGTTTGATCCTACGAAACGTACGATCAGCAAATATGAAAAAAAAGCAAATGAAATTGAAGCTCTTGCTCAAGATTTTGAGAAATTATCTGACGAGGCTTTACGAAATAAAACGAACGAATTTAAAGAAAAACTTGAAAAGGGACAATCCGTGGATGACCTGTTGGTTGAAGCATTTGCAACGGTTCGCGAGGCATCACGCCGCGTGACAGGAATGTTCCCATTTAAGGTGCAGCTCATGGGGGGGATCGCGCTTCATGAAGGCAACATCTCTGAGATGAAAACAGGTGAAGGTAAAACGTTGACTTCAACAATGCCTGTTTATTTAAATGCTCTTTCTGGAAAAGGCGTCCACATTGTGACAGTCAACGAATATTTGGCAAGCCGTGATGCAGAGGAAATGGGCAAGATTTTTGAGTTTCTTGGCTTAACAGTTGGCTTAAACTTAAACAGCTTAGACAAAGATGAAAAAAGAGAAGCATATGCTGCTGATATTACGTATTCAACAAACAATGAACTTGGCTTTGACTATTTACGAGATAACATGGTGCTTTACAAAGAGCAAATGGTTCAAAGACCGCTTCATTATGCCGTGATTGATGAGGTTGACTCCATCTTAGTTGATGAAGCGAGAACACCTCTTATTATTTCTGGACAAGCTGCGAAATCTACAAAGCTTTACGTACAAGCGAATGCATTTGTTCGTACATTAAAAATAGAAGATGATTTCACATACGATATTAAAACAAAAAGTGTACAGCTGACAGAAAGCGGAATGACGAAGGCAGAAAAAGCATTCGGCATCGAGAACTTATTTGATGTCAAACATGTCGCACTGAACCATCACATCGCCCAGGCGCTAAAGGCACATGTTGCGATGCAAAAAGATGTGGATTATGTCGTTGAAGAAGGTCAAGTCGTTATTGTTGACTCGTTCACAGGACGTCTAATGAAAGGACGCCGTTATAGTGAAGGTCTGCATCAAGCCATTGAGGCAAAAGAAGGTCTCGAAGTGCAGAACGAAAGTATGACCCTTGCAACGATTACGTTCCAGAACTACTTCCGTATGTATGAAAAGCTTTCTGGTATGACGGGTACAGCGAAAACGGAAGAAGAAGAATTCCGTAACATTTACAACATGCAGGTTGTGACAATCCCGACCAATCAACCAGTGGTTCGTGATGACAGACCTGATTTAATTTACCGCACAATGGAAGGTAAATTTAAAGCAGTGGCTGAAGATGTTGCACAGCGCTATATGACAGGGCAGCCAGTGCTTGTCGGAACAGTAGCGGTTGAGACGTCTGAGCTTATTTCTAAGATGCTTAAAAATAAAGGGATTCCTCATCAAGTGTTAAATGCGAAAAACCATGAGCGTGAGGCACAAATTATTGAAGAGGCTGGTCAAAAGGGTGCCGTCACCATTGCGACCAACATGGCAGGACGTGGTACGGACATCAAGCTTGGCGAAGGCGTCAAAGAGCTTGGCGGTCTAGCTGTAATTGGAACAGAGCGTCATGAATCACGACGTATTGATAACCAGCTGCGTGGACGTTCTGGTCGTCAAGGAGACCCAGGGATTACCCAATTCTATCTCTCTATGGAAGATGAATTGATGCGCCGATTTGGTGCAGAGCGCACGATGGCCATGCTTGACCGCTTTGGCATGGATGACACTACGCCTATCCAAAGTAAAATGGTGTCTAAAGCCGTTGAATCATCTCAAAAACGCGTTGAGGGGAACAACTTTGATTCCCGTAAACAGCTTCTGCAATATGACGATGTGCTTCGTCAGCAGCGTGAAGTGATTTACAAACAGCGCTTTGAAGTCATTGATTCTGATAACTTAAAATCGATTGTGATCAATATGATTCAGTCTTCAATTGAGCGCGCTGTTGGTTCTTATACGCCGAAAGAAGAGCTTCCTGAAGAATGGAAACTAGATGGGCTTGTTGAATTAATCAACACGAACTATTTAGATGAAGGAGTCATTTCGGTCAAGGATATTTATGGTAAAGAAGCAGGTGAAATCACCTCCTTCATTATGGATCGTATTAAAGAAAAATACGATGCAAAAGAAGAAACATATGGCGATGAACAAATGCGAGAATTTGAAAAAGTCATCGTTCTTCGTGCGGTGGATTCAAAGTGGATGGATCATATCGATGCAATGGATCAACTGCGTCAAGGGATTCATTTACGTGCGTATGCACAAACAAATCCGCTTCGTGAGTATCAAATGGAGGGATTTGCGATGTTTGAGCATATGGTCGCTTCAATCGAAGATGATGTGGCCAAATATGTCTTGAAATCAGAAATCCAAAACAACTTAGAACGTGAAGAAGTCGTTCAAGGTCAAACAACAGCTCATCAGCCTCAAGAGGGTGATGAGGAGAAGACAGTGAAAAAGAAGCCGGTACGTAAAGTCGTAGACATTGGTCGAAACTCACCATGTCACTGCGGAAGCGGCAAGAAATATAAAAATTGTCATGGGAAGACAGAATAAGTAATGGAAAGAGGTGAAAACCTCTTTCTATTCATGTCAGCCCCCATACATCTATGAGGTGAAGGATATGGAATTAGTAGAAATTAGACAAGAGCTTGAAAATATGGCTAGCAGGCTAGCTGATTTTAGGGGGTCTCTTTGACCTCGAAACAAAAGAAGCCAAAATTGCAGAACTCGAAGCGACCATGTCAGAGGCTGATTTTTGGAATGATCAGCAAAAGGCACAAGGCGTTATCAATGAAGCCAATGCACTAAAGGATAATGTGAATTCATACCATGAGCTCAGTGAATCTCATGAAGAGCTGCAAATGACACATGACCTATTAAAGGAAGATTATGACGAGGAGCTTCATGTAGATCTTGAGAAAGAGCTGAAGAACTTAACTAAGCAATTTAACGAGTTTGAACTGCAGCTTCTCTTAAGTGAACCATATGATAAAAACAATGCCATCCTCGAGCTTCACCCAGGCGCAGGCGGTACTGAATCACAGGACTGGGGTTCTATGCTTCTGAGAATGTATACTCGCTGGGCAGAGCGCAGAGGCTTTAAGGTTGAAACGCTTGATTATCTTCCTGGTGATGAAGCAGGAATTAAGTCTGTGACACTGCTCATCAAAGGGCATAACGCATACGGGTACTTAAAAGCAGAAAAAGGGGTCCATCGTTTGGTTCGTATTTCTCCTTTTGATTCATCTGGCCGTCGCCATACATCGTTTGTTTCCTGTGATGTCATGCCTGAGTTCAATGAAGAAATCGATATTGATATTCGAACAGAAGATATCAAAGTAGATACGTATCGGGCAAGCGGCGCAGGTGGACAGCACGTCAATACGACTGACTCTGCCGTTCGTATCACACATATTCCAACCAATGTCGTGGTGACATGCCAAACAGAAAGATCACAAATCAAAAACAGAGATCGTGCGATGAAAATGCTGAAATCGAAACTTTATCAAAGACGGATCGAAGAACAGCAGGCTGAATTGGATGAAATCAGAGGAGAGCAGAAAGAAATTGGCTGGGGAAGCCAAATTCGCTCTTATGTATTCCATCCGTATTCTCTTGTGAAAGACCATCGAACCAATACGGAGATGGGAAATGTTCAAGCGGTCATGGATGGAGATTTAGATTCATTTATCGATGCTTACTTACGTTCGAAATTATCATGAAACTCGGCTTCTTGCCGGGTTTTTTTTATTGTGAGAAAATATAATGAATATAAAGGAATACATACGCCATACTGACTCTATATCCTTTGTATGATGAAATTAGCAAATAAAGGGGGAAATATTTTGGGATTAACAACATTACAAGAGACGTGGGATTTAGATGCCTTTTTTAAAGGAGGCAGCTCTTCACCAGAATTTAAAACATACTTGCAACACATTCAGCAGCTATTAGATGAATTACGACAAAAGGTCGATGCCTTTTCAAAAGAAGATACACACATTGAAAATAGGTTAACGTCTGTCCTTGACACGTATGAAACCACATATAAAAAACTGTCTCAAGCAGGTTCATTTGTTTCCTGTCTTCAATCTCAAAATACAAAGGATATGAAGGCTGGCAGTCTTCGAGGTACGATTGCTAAGCTGGAAGCTGATTTAGGTACCATTCTTGCGCTGTTTGATCAGGCGCTTGCTGCCATCTCTCCTGAAAAATGGGAGGATCTCATGAATTCAGAGACCTTTTCAGATGTTCGCTACATATTAAATGAACGCAGAGAGCGCGTGAAGGATCAATTGCCTGTTGAACAAGAAACATTGATTCAAAAGCTAGCTGTTGATGGCTACCATGCGTGGGATGAGCTTTATTCTAGCTTAGTGAATAAGATTACGATTCCGTTTGAACAACATGGTGAAACGCAGATGATCTCTGTTGGCCAAGCGGAAAATGCGATGGATGATTCAGACCGTGAAGTCAGAAAGGCTGTTTACCATAACCTAGAACATGCATGGACGCAGGACGAACATCTATTTGCAAGCACGCTCAATCATCTGGCAGGTTTTCGTTTGCAAGTATATGAAGCAAGAGGCTGGGATCATATCTTAAAAGAGCCGCTTGATATTTGCCGGATGAAACAAGAAACCCTTGATGCCATGTGGTCTGTGATTGATGAACATAAGCAGCCATTCATTGATTATTTACATCGAAAGGCTGACATGCTTGGAGTGGATAAGCTAAGCTGGTTTGATGTTGGGGCTCCTATTGGCAGTGAGACCAAGATCTATCCGTATCAGGAAGCAGCTGCTTTTATTGTGAAGCATTTCGCTGGATTTGGAGAAGAGCTTGCTGCTTTTACAGAAAAGGCCTTTAATGAGCGCTGGGTAGAAGCTGAGGATCGCCCGAACAAACGAGTAGGCGGTTTTTGTACAAATTTCCCTGACAGCGGAGAGTCACGCATTTTTATGACCTTCTCAGGCAGTCCATCCAATGTGGCGACACTCGCGCATGAGCTTGGTCACTCGTTCCATCAGGAAGTGATGCAGGATGTTCGCATTCTTAATCGCAAATATGCGATGAATGTAGCTGAAACGGCGTCGACATTCGCAGAAATGATTGTGGCTGATGCTTCATTAAAAGAAGCGGCAAATGAAGAGGAGCGCCTCAGCTTGTTAGAGGATAAGCTGCAGCGAAGTGTAGCTTTTTTCATGAACATTCAATCTCGTTTCTTATTTGAACAGCGCTTTTATGAAGAGCGTAAACAAGGAGAAGTGCCGGCGGACCGGTTGAATGAGCTGATGGTAGAAGCGCAGAAAGAAGCCTTTGGCGACTCACTAGATGAATACCATCCGCATTTCTGGGCGTCTAAGCTGCATTTCCATATCACGGGTGTACCGTTTTATAATTTCCCGTACACATTCGGCTACATGTTCTCACTAGGAATTTATGCAAAGGCCTTGCAGGCTGGTACTTCGTTTGAAGAAAAGTACATTGCATTACTAAAGGATACAGCTTCAATGACAGTAGAAGATTTGGCCTATAAGCACTTAGGTGTCGACCTTACCCAAAAAGAATTTTGGGAGGAAGCCATTAGCCTCGCTGTAGCAGACGCTGAAGAGTTTTTAGAAGCGACGAAAAAGTGAAAATGAAAAGCTCCCATTACGGAAGCTTTAGATTGTTGACAAAGGGCTAAAATGATCTTTATTTTAGCCCTTTGTCTTCTTTCGGCGTGATAGCTAGAAAGGACGAGCACTGGCGCGGGGCGAATTTGACATTTGTGAGCACCAGCGCGCAGGACTGACAACGAATGCGAGGGTTTGTCTACACGCTGAACCTCCCATTACGGGAGCTTTTTTGCTGGTTTTAGCCATTCAAGCATCGTTTGAATGATATCCTTTTGCTGTGTGAGGGCTGGAATGTCCGCTGGCTGATCACCTTTTTGTTTACCATACAGGCCAAACTGAGCATGGTTCCCGCCTTTTATTTCATGATAAACGGTTTGAGACGGCAAATTTGTTTTCGATTGCTTGATTTTCTCTTGTGTCGCAAGTCCATCCTTTTCACCTGATATAGAGAGGACGTTCAAGGACGATGATTTCAGCTCATCTGATGCTGGATAAGACGCAAGGAAAAAAAGACCGTCGAGCTTGCGCTGATTTTTTTCTGCAAACATAGCGGCGGCTGTTCCGCCTAGTGAATGACCGCCAATATACCAATGTTTGATCGTTTGATGATCCTTCATGATATCTTGTGCTTTATTTGTATGAAAAATCGCAAACGAAAATGGCATGTCAGGGATAAAGACAGAGTAGCCTTTTTTCATCAATTCATTCCCGATATAGGCGTATGAAAGTGGTTCTACCTTTGCTCCTGGATAGAGAATGATGCCCGTATCGCTTTTTGTTGATGCAAATGTATAGACGTCGTTTTTATGTTCCACTTGCTCGATGTTCACTTGCTTTTTTAATGCGGCAGATGGTCCGTATGTAAAGCGGCTCCATGTATAGAAAGCACCAAAAGCCAAAATGATCAGTGCAAGTAATGTAATGCCTATGATCTTCAGTATTTTCTTCATCGCATGTCCCTTCTTTCTCTTGTACATATTAAATATACCATCATTTGCTCCTATGCCAAACGGCAAGCACGCTGATCCGTTTGTGTGATAAAGTATTAATCCATTAGCACTGCATTTGGCTGTTATTTACATTCGTAATAGGAGGGCTTAAAATAGGTGTGCATTCAGAAGTAACGGAGGAAGACAGACATGAAGCAGGGACATTCACAATTATGGATTGAAGCAAAAAATTACTTGTTCATTTTAATCGGATCAGCCATTGTGGCGATTGGATTTAATACGTTATTATTACCGAATCAAATTGCCGCAGGTGGTGTGAGCGGGATTAGTACGATTATGCAGTCATTCGGCTTTGAAGCGGCATATGTGCAGTGGGGGCTCAACATTCCGCTGTTTATCGCTGGCTTTTATTTATTAGGCGGTACATTTGGCGTGAAAACGCTCGTTGGCTCTATTTTCTTACCTTTGATGGTGTTTGTCACAAGACATATTGCACCTGTGACACATGAAGCGCTCTTAGCAGCCATTTTTGGCGGAGTGGTGATTGGGATCGGCATAGGGCTCGTGTTTCTTGGAAATGGATCAACAGGTGGAACGGCGCTCGCTGCCAAAATCATCAATAAATATACAGGCCTCACGCTTGGCACCTGTTTAGCGATGATGGATGGCCTAATTGTACTGGCTGCGATGACTGTTTTCGGGATTGAAGAGGGACTGTACGCTGTCATTGGTGTGTTTATTTCAAGTAAAACGATTGATGTCGTACAGGCCGGCTTCAGTCATTCGAAAATGGCGATGATCATTACAGGGCATGAGGATGAAGTCAGACAGGCAGTATTTGATCAAATTGACCGTGGTGTCACAAAAATCTCAGCAGTCGGAGGATATACCGACCATGACCGTCCAATTCTAATGTGTGTCGTTGGACAGTCACAATTCACAAAGTTGAAACAAGTGGTGAAAGCAATCGATGCATCAGCATTTGTCATCGTAATGGATGCAAAAGAGGTGCTTGGTGAGGGTTTTAAAAGGGCGTAAACAAGGATATAATAGCGTTGACCAAATGATTGTAAGGGAGGGAAATTGATGCAAAAGAGCGGATTAATGATGCTGTTTGTAGTGATGCTTCTTGTTCTTGCGGCTTGTGGAGGTAATTCAAGCAGCAGTGACAGTGACAAAGAAGGCAGCAAAAGTGCTTCAACTGTGAGCAGTGGTGAGGAAATTTATCAGCAAAACTGTATTGGCTGTCATGGGAAAGACCTATCTGGCGGAGGCGGACCAAGCCTGAAAGAAGTAGGGAAGAAATATAATGAAAGCCAAATTGCAGATATTGCACAGAATGGTAAAGGCTCTATGCCAAGCGGAATGGTAGATGAGAAGCAAGCAAAAGAAGTAGCAAAATGGCTTGCAGAGAAAAAATAAAACCTTTGTCTAATCGACAAGGTTTTTTTGTTTTTATATGTAGAAAAAGACTTTTGAATAGTATGAAAACGCATTATATTAAATTTTATTTAAAAAATAAGGGTAAAAAGACACACTTTTCGGTTTTAAACGTTGTTTTTACCTTTTAACGATAAGTTTTGAAATATAAATGTAATACCATTGCGTCGATTCATGACGTATAATTGGAGTTGTTGAAATTTAGACGATTCATTTTTTTCATCTTTTTGGATGAAAAGGACATAAATTGCTTGTACGTATCGAAGGGTATGTGCGTGACCATACATAACGTTTTTTGACGATAAGTGTCAAAACATCATGATAAGCTGTTAGTCAGCAATAAGAAAAGATTAGGTGATTACATGATTGAAATGAAGGAAGTCTACAAGATCTATCCTAACGGTGTAAAGGCGATCAATGGAATCAATGTCTCTATCCACCCAGGAGAGTTTGTGTATGTTGTTGGTCCCAGTGGTGCTGGTAAATCCACTTTCATCAAAATGATGTATCGTGAAGAGAAGCCAACCAAAGGGAAAATCTTAATTAATAGCAGAGATTTAGCCTCAATTAAGGAAAAAGAAATTCCTTACGTAAGAAGAGAAATTGGCGTAGTGTTCCAAGATTTCAAACTACTTCCAACCCTCACGGTGTTTGAGAACGTGGCATTTGCTCTTGAAGTCATTGGGGAACAGCCTCATATCATTAAGAAAAAAGTGCTGGATGTACTTGATTTGGTACAGCTCAAGCACAAAGCACGACAATTTCCTGACCAGCTGTCTGGCGGTGAACAGCAGCGTGTATCTATCGCTCGTTCAATCGTGAATAGTCCTGAGGTTGTCATTGCAGATGAGCCGACAGGAAACCTTGATCCAGATACATCTTTGGAAATCATGAAGACACTCGAAGAGATTAATAACCGCGGAACAACAGTCGTCATGGCGACACACAACAAAGAAATTGTAAACAGCATGAAGAAACGCGTCATCGCAATCGAAGATGGAATGATTGTGCGTGACGAAGCAAGAGGGGAGTACGGCATTTATGATTAAAACTCTCTTGCGGCATTTACGTGAGAGCTTCCGTTCACTTGGAAGAAACACGTGGATGACATTTGCATCAATTAGTGCGGTCACTGTCACATTGATTTTAGTTGGGGTTTTTCTTGTGATTATGCTCAACTTGAACAACATGGCATCGAATGCTGAAAAAGAAGTAGAAGTAAAAGTGTTAATCGAATTAACGGCGAATCAAAAGCAGCAGGATGAATTAAAAGCAGAAATTGAGAAGATTCCTGAAATTAGTGATGTCAAGTACTCATCTAAAGATGACGAACTAAAAGCGCTGATTAAAAGCTTTGGTGAAAATGGACAATCCATGGGACTTGTTGATCAAGAAAACCCATTAAACGATGCGTTTATTGTGAAAACATCAGATCCACACGATACACCAAAAGTAGCGAAGAAATTAGAAAACCTAAAAGGTACGTATAAAGTAACCTATGGAAAAGAAGAAGTCAGCCGACTATTTAATGTTGTCGGAGTGGCGCGAAATGTAGGGATTGCGCTCATCATTGGGCTTTTATTTACAGCTATGTTCTTGATCTCTAATACGATCAAAATTACGATTTTTGCTAGACGTAAAGAAATCGAGATTATGAAACTCGTAGGTGCAACGAACTGGTTTATCCGCTGGCCATTCTTCATTGAAGGATTACTGCTTGGTGTATTTGGTTCCATTATACCAATCGCTCTATTGCTTGGCACATATCAATATGCAGTGGGCTGGGTGGCACCAAGAGTACAAGGCTCATTTATTTCCATGCTTCCATATAACCCCTTTGTCTTTCAAGTTTCACTGGTCCTTCTATTGATCGGTGCAATCATTGGTGTATGGGGCAGCTTGACATCCATTCGTAAATTCTTAAAAGTATAAATCTATTTTTGATGGCAGCACTCGAGAATTTGCTAGAAGATGTGACCGGTTGAACCGATTCATCCGGTCGACTCTTCATGCAGGCAGTTGTCATAGGAGGGGAATATCGTTTTGAAAAGAAAGCTGATGATGGCTGGAATGGCAGCGTTTATTGGAACAACGTGGCTATACATTCCAGGGAACGAGAATCGTGCATTCGCATATCAAGACCTAGATCAAAAACGTCAACAAATCGAAGAGAAAACATCAAAGACTGAATCAACTTTGAAGAAAAAGAAATCAGAGCTGGCTAAGCTTGAAAAGAAAGAATCCAAGCTCAAAAAAGAAATTGAAAAGATTGACCACAAGGTAAGTGCTGCAACTGAAAAAGTCGCTGAAAAAGAAAAAGAAGTCAAACAAACGAAGCAAGAGATCAAGAAACTAAAAAAAGACATTCAAGTCATCAATGATCGAATTGAAAAAAGAAAAGCTATATTCAAAGATCGAATTCGTTCGATGCAAAAAAGCGGCGGTACGATCAACTATTTAGATGTGCTGCTGGGTGCTCGCAGCTTTAGTGATTTTGTCGGTCGTGTTGGGGCTGTCACAACCATTGTCGAAGCAGACAAAGACATGATTACAGAACATGAAAATGATTTAAAGCTGGTTGAGCAAAAAGAAGCAGAGCTAAATAATCAGCTAAGTGGACTTGAAACATCTCTGAAAGAGCTAGAAGAGTTGAAAAAGGATTTGTCTAAACAGCAAAAAGAAAAAGAGAAAATCTTAGGGAATGTAACAGATAAAAAGAATCATACTCATGATGAATTAGGCAAACTTGAAAATGAACAAGAAATTTTAGCGAACCAAAAAGCGGCTGTGAAGTCTGAGGAAGCACGCCGCCAAAAGGAAGAAGCAAAGAAAGCGGAACAAGCAGCTGCTGAAAAAAGTGCACCTACACCTCAAAGTGGCGGTTCAGATCAAGTATCTGATACACCAGCAAGCAGCTCAGGCTTTATTAAACCAGCTGCTGGCCGATTCTCATCTGGCTTTGGCGGACGTTCTGGCGGAAACCACTTTGGATTAGATATTGCAGCAAAAGGCACAGTATCTGTCGTCGCAGCTGCATCTGGAACAGTCACGAACTCAAGCTACTCATCGAGCTACGGGAATGTAATATTCATTACGCATAATATCAATGGACAGACCTATCAAACGGTATATGCTCACCTATCTACAAGAAGTGTGTCCACAGGGCAGAGAGTCGAGCAAGGACAATTCCTTGGATATATGGGGAATACAGGCCAGTCACATGGTCAGCATCTCCATTTTGAAATTCATAAAGGATTATGGAATGGCGCAAAATCAAATGCAGTCAATCCAGCGCAATATATTCGCTAATCAAAAAGCCGATAACATCACGTTATCGGCTTTTCTTATTCTAAATAAATTAAAATAACAGCAGTAAACCGGCAATAATAGGTGTTAACAGTACAGCCGATTTCAATAAAAGCTTCGGTGCAAGGCGTGTGAATTTTGCGCCAATATATGCGCCTAATACTGTTCCGATTAAAATTTGAATGAGCAAGATAAAATCAACATAGCCCTCTGTAATATATCCAATTCCACCACCGATGGAAATCGGAATAATGACAAGCATTGTCGTGCCAACTGCCTGTCGAATGGAAAGTCTCAGTAAAATCAAAAGTCCTACTTGGATAAATGGTGCGGACCCGATACCAAACATACCTGACAGCAATCCGGATACAAGTCCTAAAATAATACCCCTTATGAGCAGCTGACGTGAAGAAAGCGGCTGCTGCTCAGCAGCTTCCTTTAGAACAAATAATTTGATCATCATAAACACAGCGGATAAAAAGAGCATGCCAGCTGTTAAATAGTGCAGATTTCCTTCTGGGATAAAAGGAGCAATCTTAGCTCCTGCAAAGGAAGCAAAACAAGCCAAAGCTCCGACGATCAAACCAGATTTCAGCTGAATATTCCCTTCCCGGTAATGGCTGTATGCACCTGATAACGTCGTAAATGCCATTGCGGCTAAAGATGTCCCAAGTGCGGTATGGATAGGGATATCAAAAATTAACGTAAGCAATGCGATGACAAAACCAGCACCGCCTGCTCCTACAAATCCTAATAAAATTCCTAATAATAGCATCGTCAATATAATATACATAGCGAAGACTCCTTCTCGATCATAACAAAATAAAAATTACACCTAATAAAATAATTAGTCAAGCCTTCGCGACAGAATGTCTTTACATGAAATCCCTTCTTCTGGCATATAATAACTCAGGTCATCAGGAAGAGTTGAAGAAGGAGGCCAAATATGAAAAAACAAATCGCATCTATTATGGCAAGTGTCGTTCTATTAATCAGTGCAGGGGTGATGACGCATAAAGAGGGAACTCATGCAGAGTCACCGCAAGCAGCTGCTGCAATGGCTGGACAAGCTCAATCAAGTGATAAGGCGAAAGAGAATGGGATGGAGAAAATTGAGAAAGCCTATGACCTTATTTCGAATGAATATGTAGAGGAAGTGGATCGCCAAAAGCTGCTTGAAGGTGCCATTCAAGGAATGCTTTCAACTTTAAATGATCCGTATTCAGTATACATGGACAAGCAAACCGCCAAGCAATTTTCTGATTCGCTTGATTCTTCTTTTGAGGGAATTGGGGCAGAAGTGGGGATGGATGAAGGAAAAATCATTATCGTCTCTGCCTTTAAAAAATCCCCTGCAGCAAAAGCAGGTCTAAAGCCGAAAGATGAAATCATCAGCATTGATGGTGAGTCGATGAAAGAAAAAAGCTTAAACGATGCTGTACTGAAAATAAGAGGGAAAAAAGGAACATCCGTCGCTCTGAAAATCAGACGAAATGGGATTGAAAAAGAGTTAACGTTCCAAATCAAACGAGAAGAAATCCCACTTGAAACCGTGACTTCCTCTGTGAAAGAGGTAAATGGTCATAAAACAGGCTATATCGCGATCTCAAGCTTTTCAGAAGATACTGCGAAGGATTTCACGTCAAGCCTGAAACAGCTCGAGAAAAAGGGCATAGAAGGTCTTGTGCTTGATGTGAGAGGAAACCCTGGAGGCTATCTGCAAAGTGTAGAAGACATTCTGAAGCACTTTATTACAAAGGATCAGCCTTATATTCAAATTGCAGAACGGAACGGCGACAGGAAACGCTATTTTTCAAAGCGGAAAGAACAGAAGCCTTACCCAGTTAATGTCTTAATCGATAAAGGCAGTGCATCCGCTTCTGAAATACTTGCTGGTGCTATGAAAGAAGCCGGAAAATATGAAGTCGTCGGTGATGTCTCCTTTGGTAAAGGCACTGTGCAGCAGGCGGTTCCAATGGGTGACGGCAGTAACATTAAATTAACGTTGTATAAATGGCTCACGCCAAAAGGGAATTGGATTCACAAAAAAGGTGTCGTACCAACGATTGCGATTCATCAGCCAGATTACTTTACTGTAGGACCGCTTCAGCTGAAAGAACCACTTCAGCTTGATATGAACAATGAAGAAGTGAGACAAGCACAGACGTTATTAAAGGGATTGTCATTCGACCCCGGCAGAGTAGACGGCTACTTTGATGAAGAAACGAAAAAGGCGGTATTAGCCTTCCAAAGCACATACAATCTCGATAAATCAGGTGTAATTGATCTGAAGACAGCGAAAATGATGAACAAAATGGTGGATGAAGTGAAATCCTATGAAAAAAATGATCTTCAACTGCAGACTGCACTAAAAGCACTATATCTTAAAAAATAAAGAGGCGAATAAATGCCTCTTTTTTTTGGTTCATAAGTGTCACAAACATGTAATAGTTTATTCTTAAAAATAAATTATATCGAGAAATATATTCATTTATTTTACAAAAAACATAACATTCCTTCGATTTTACCCGATAACTTATTTATATAAGAGACTTTCTGTTGATTTAAACATGTCATGAAAATGAAACTTTTGAAAGTTGTATGTTACATAAATAATTCTTACAATATAAAGTAGCACTCATTTTAAATATTTTATTTTTTGCGGATATTCAGCTTGAGCATTAAGCTGTACCGAGGTTTGCGCTTTTCTTAAAAGAACTAGTAAATGGGGGTACACAATTGAAAAGGGCAAGTATTGTGAGAGAGAAAAAATATTACGAGTTGGTAGAGGAGCTTAAGAGTCGTTCGAAAGATGTGACGTTTTCCGCTACAAAGGCATTAAGTCTGCTCATGCTGTTAAGCAGGTACTTGGTCAATTACACAACGGTAGAATCAGTCGACGAAATCGATGAAGACTGTGCTGAGATATACTTCAATTATTTAATGGATAATCATAAGAGACTTGGTATAAACTTAACCGACATCAAGAGGTCGATGCAGCTGCTCGGCGGCATACTAGATGTAGATGTCAATCACTACTTAAAAGATTTTTCACTGTCGAATGTCACACTTTGGATGAATCAGGAGAAATAAACCTGGTGTCAAGCATCGATTTATTTGATAGAATAAGAGAAAATGCTTGACTTGGGCGGTGAACGATAATGAGCTCGGAGTGGATGGGAGCTGGATTAAAAGCGGTCGGTCTATTTTTAATCCACCCTCTTTTTTATTTCATGATATTAATCAGCCTGTTACATGGCTACATCCGCGTAAAGCGGGAGAGAAAAACGTTTCAAACAAGAATAGAAGATGTATACGATGAACTTAAATTTACATATTCAAAAGGATGGATTCTAGGGATTTGCCTATCCGTCATTTCAGTAGGCTTAGGGATTGCCCTCCCACCTGGATTCATCGTGCTGATTGCAGCGATGACCATCGTTTGCTCTTTATTCTTTAAGGCGAGTGCGCTTTCGTCTGCATACACACTCGGTTTCAGTTTTATTGCGGCACTAGGACTCATGTATTTCCAAGTGAGCCATTCATGGCTGCCGCAGCTCTCAATGATGAATGCATCAGCCGTTGTTATTCTGCTAGGTCTTTTATTAATGACCGAGGGGATTCTAGCCTATCGAACGGCGCATTTACGAACATCGCCTGCAATGGTGATGAGTGCGAGAGGACTTTTGATTGGCCAGCAGCGGGCAAACCGTCTGTGGCTTTTACCGCTTGTTTTGCTGATGCCGGCAGGTGAATTTACTTCTTCTCTGCCATGGTGGCCGGTGCTTCAAGTACACGATCAAAGCTTTTCATTTATTTTGATTCCATACATCATCGGTTTCGGGCAGCGGATTCAAGGATCGCTGCCAATTGTGAGCATTCAAATTACGGCACGGCGTATTCTCATGCTTGGACTCGCTGTTGCTTTACTAGGTGCTGCAAGTATTTGGTTTACGCCGATTGCATGGGCAGCTGTATTGATAGCGATTGCCGGAAGAGCTATCCTTTCATGGAAACAGAGAGTTAACGACAATGCGGCTCCATTCTACTTCTCTAAGCGTAATCAAGGGCTAATGGTGCTGGGAATCATTCCGAATACACCTGCAGCTGATTTAAAGCTTGAGATCGGAGAAGTCATTACAAAGGTGAATGGAATTGAAGTCAAAACCGTTTCGGAATTTTACGAAGCCCTTCAAACCAATCGTGCTCTGACAAAGCTTGAGATCATTGGCTTGAATGGTCAGACAAGGTTTGAGAAACGCGCTTCTTACGAAGGGGAGCATCATCAGCTTGGCATCCTGTTTGTGAAGGATGATCCACAGCAAGAATCAACGGCGATTTCATCATAAAAAAAAGCTGCTAGAGATGGCAGCTTTTTTCTTTTGGGCGCGCTTCTTTTCCATAGGATTCGCCCCATTCACGCATAGCGAAGATGATAGGCTTTAACGTATCTCCTAGAGAAGTGAGTGAATATTCGACACGAGGAGGGACCTCCTCATAGACTTCTCTGTGAACAACGCCGTCTTGTTCTAGCTCGCGCAATTGCAGCGTAAGAACACGCTGAGAAATTCTTGGCAGAAGCCGGCGTAATTCGTTGTATCGTTTTGGACCGCAAGTCAAATGATAAAGGATCACTCCTTTCCATTTTCCTCCTATTACACTCGAGGTGGTTGAAACGGGACAGCCATGATTGACAATACTGACTGGATTGGATGGTGCACTCATTTTTACACTCCTTTCTAAGACGAAATGGGTGATAAACGAACATGATTGTACCTAACGAACAAAAATGTGCGTACTTGAATCAAAGGAAACTTTTCTTTTACCATAGAGGTATCACATCACACATTCGGGCTGTTTGTTTTCTTATCATAACAATTTCTATATGGGAATGGAAAGAAATTGGATTCGTGAAACTTCACACCCTAATCGTTCACTAGAAAGGATGAATACCATGCGAGACAAAGAGCAATTAAAAAAAGAAATCATTGAGGCGTATGAATTCCGTCATGCGACAAAAGAGTTTGACCCGGCGAAAAAGATTTCAGAAGATGACTTTGCGTTCATTTTAGAAACAGGAAGACTTTCTCCAAGCTCTGTCGGCTTTGAGCCTTGGAAGTTCCTCGTCGTTCAAAATGAAGCATTTAGAGAGAAATTAAAAGAATATACATGGGGTGCGCAAAAGCAGCTTCCAACTGCCAGCCATTTTGTGATCATTTTGGCAAGAACAGACGCCCGGTATGATTCACCATATGCAGAATACATCAACAAGGAAATCAAGGGAATGACAGACGAAACGTTTGAGATGGTAAAAGAACGCTACAAACAATTCCAAGAGAATGATCTTCATTTGATGGAAACTGACCGTACGCTCTTCGATTGGGCTTCCAAGCAAACGTATATTGCCCTTGGAAATATGATGACAGCCGCGGCACAAATCGGCATTGATTCATGCCCTGTTGAGGGATTCAGCTACGATGAAATTCATCGTATGCTTGAGGAAGAAGGATTACTTGAAGATGGTCAGTACGACATCTCTGTCATGGCTGCCTTTGGGTATCGAGTCATTGAGCCAAAGCGCGGCAAAACGCGTCGTCCAATGGATGAAGTAGCCGTTTGGATTCGTTAAAAGAAAATGTCTGAAAAAGGCTGTTGACAATTGCGTGGTTAGTCAGTATATTTAAAAAATAAAATCTTTTATAAATAGACAAATTGACTATAAAACGCTTTGACTTGAGAATAGTAAATGAATATCCGTTTTCTAAGAGAGCTGCGGGTTGGTGCAACGCAGTAAAACGGATCATTGAACTCGCTCAAGGAGCGGCAAGACTGAATGAATAGTAAGTCTTTACGTGTGACCTCCGTTATCGGGTTTCAAGTTGGATTCAGCTATGTCTGAGTCAATAAGAGTGGTAACGCGGTTGCAAGGTCAGTCGTCTCTTCAAGGAGATGACTGGCCTTTTTATATGCTTTTATCTTATATTTGTCTGAAGATTCAAATTTAAAGGAGCTATAGAAAATGGAAAAGGAACATGTGCAGTTAAAACGAACAATGACGTCAAGGCATATCATGATGCTCGCACTTGGCGGAGCCATCGGTGCTGGTCTGTTTAAAGGAAGCAGTTCTGCCATTGATATCGCGGGTCCTGCTGTCATTTTGGCATATATGATTGGTGGTCTTATTTTATTATTTATTATGCAAGGACTTGCCGAAATGACAGTTGCACGACCTGGCGCTAGAACATTCCGTGATTTAATTGAACCTGTGTTAGGCAAATACCCCGCCTATTTCTTAGACTGGATCTATTGGAAAATGTGGGTGTTGAACATTGCAGCAGAAGCGATCGTGTCTGCAATCTTTATTCAGTACTGGTTCCCGCAAGTACCGATTTGGACACTTGTGTTAATCATTTCACTTGTTGTGACATTGATCAATGTTTGTTCAGTCAAAATGTTTGCTGAAACAGAGTACTGGTTAGCTTCTATTAAAATTGCTGTCATTCTTTTATTTATTATCATTGGGTTAACGATGCTGTTTGTCTCATTCGGACAGCATGCAGCACCGGGATTATCCAACTTAACCGAACACGGAGGATTTTTCCCGAATGGAACAGGCGGCTTAATTGCGGCAATGCTGGTGGTCGTGTATTCATATGGCGGAACTGAAATGATTGGGGTTACATTAGCAGAAACGAAAAACCCTGAAAAAGTCATCCCAAAAGCCATTCAAAGTACATTTGTACGAATCATCGGTTTTTATGTACTTCCGTTCTTCATCATCGTCAGCTTAATTCCTTGGAATCAAGTAAACAATGAACAAGTGAGCCCATTTGTCACGGTGTTTGCAACGATTGGTGTGCCATATGCAAGTGATATCATGAACGGGATTATTTTATTAGCGATCTTGTCTTCTATGAACTCTGGTCTGTATGCTTCTTCAAGGGTACTATTTACGCAGGCAATGGATGGCCGTATATGGAAGGGCTTTTCGAAGCTGTCGAAACAGCAGGTGCCAGTCAGAGCGATTCTAGTATGTACATCTACTTTGTATGCAGCCGTATTAATCTCTCTTTTTGTAGGAAGTCAAACCTTTAATTATTTAATGGGATCTTTAAGCTACACAGTTCTATTCATCTGGTTTATCATTGCCGTCGGTCATTTAAAATCTCGAAGCGTCGCACAGCCAGGCGGATATCGCGTGAAGCTGTATCCTTTCACAACGTGGTTTTCCGTCATTGCGATCATGGCCATTTTTGTCGGCGTTGTTTTAAATACACCAATTGTCCAAACGCTGGTCACAATGGGCATTTATTTAATCATTACACTTTCATTCTTTTTTAATAGAAAACGGTTTGAAACAGTTGTATAAGCTAAAAAGCGTGCAGGACCTTCTGAAGGGGTCTCGCACGCTTTTTTTAATGCTGTTTATATTGCTTGAAATGAACAGGGGATTGAACTGGATGTGGCTTTGCCTGAAGGCCATAGCTATCTCTGACGATATAAAGCGGCCGGTCCTTGGCTTCATCGTAGATTCGGCCAATATACTCTCCGATCATGCCTAACATAAAGAGGATAATCCCGCTAAAGAATAGCTGAATGACAATTAATGAACTCCAGCCGGTGATGGTGCTGTTTGTAAAAAGCTTTAAATATAAAACTAGAAACATCGAAATGAAGCCAATAGCTGAAAGGGCAATACCTGCCACGCTGGCTAGTTTTAAAGGTTTGTAAGAAAAAGATGTGATCCCATCCATCGAGAGCTTGAGCATCTTTTTGAGAGGGTACTTTGTTTCTCCTGCGAGCCGCTCATCCCGAACATATTCTACCGCAACCTGTTTGAAGCCGACCCAGCTCACTAATCCGCGGACAAATGGATTTTTCTCACGGATTTTTCTCATTTCATGACATACTTTACGATCCAACAATCTAAAGTCGCCGGTGTCAATAGGAATATCTACTTCGGTGATTTGACGTAGCACTCGGTAGAAAAGGGAGGCGGTGTATTTTTTAAAAACCGTTTCGCCTTTTCGTTTGGTACGGACTGCGTATACGACCTCATAGCCTTCCTTCCATTTTTCAATCATGTCTAAAATCAATTCAGGTGGATCTTGTAAATCCGCATCAATCACTACGACAGCTTCACCCTTTGCATAATCCATTCCCGCTGTAATTGCAATTTGATGTCCAAAGTTACGAGAAAAATCAATAAGTCTCACATTCGGATCGGTCTGGCAGTATCCTTTAAGCAGTTCAGCTGTTCGATCCATACTGCCGTCATTGACGAATAGAAGCTCATATGCTCCTCCCGTTGAATCCATGACGGTCTTAAGGCGCTGATACGATTCATTGATCACAAGTTCTTCATTATACACTGGGACTACAATAGAATATTGTATGTTCTTTTCCATCAGTTATCGTTCCTCCCTTTAATAGATGAATTAATCAACGGATAGTTCATAAAGAGTACCGCTCTCCATTCCGCCCATTCGTCCATTTGACTGATCATTTTGTTCTGATTGTTGGCTGTCTGAGCTGTCTGTTTGCTGGTTCGTTTTGGATGTAGAGCTGTGCTGCCATTTAGAAGCAACTACTTCTTTGCCATTTTTTTGAATCCAAGTTAGAATGTCAGAGCTGCCGCCTCTCATACCAGAAAGATAGAAGTATTTGATTTTGCCGTCTTTGACGAGCTGTTTGAATTCACTAAGCGTGAGAATGTTATCAGATCCACTAAATCCACCTAATGCCATAACAGCTTTTCCTGTTTTAATAATGTAAGGTGAAGAAGTGGTTGCATCTGTTGTCCCGAATAGGAATTCTTCTCCCGTATTGTTTTTCTCAAGATAGCTGATCAGCTTTTCATTGACTTGTGAACTCATGCTGCCATTTGAAGTTGCAAGCTGAGGACCAGCCTCTGGAAGCATACTGTTTCCTCCATAAAGAAGAGGTGTGCTTGCCCAGTATAGTGGTGCGATCAGCATGCCAAGGATGGCGATGAGAGACACGAATTGTTTTAGTTTTTCTTTTCCTTTTATCAAAAGCAGAGAAAGGATTGTTCCAACACCAATGATACCGACTGCAATGCTTAGTCCAAGACCGATCGTGCTTGTAAAAGTGGATAGGATAAAGATTTCAAATGCGGTTGTGACGAATATCGCAATTGGAAGAAGCCATTTTTTAAAGCCAGTTCCTGTTTGAAACAATTGAGTCATAGAAACCGATCCGGCTCCTGCTAATACAGCAATTGGCGGTGCCAGCATGATTAAATAATAGTGATGGAAAAATCCTGCTACACTGAAAAATGCAGCAACAGGTATAAGCCAAGCTAACCAAAATAGTGTTTCTTTTTGTTTTGTATTGAGACGTCTTCTTTCAAAGGCTGTCGAGAAGAAGATACCAATCGCACCGAAGAGCGCCAACGGAAGCAGCCAGCTGATTTGATCAGATAGTTCAGATTGGAGCAGACGTAACGGCCCTTTTGTTCCTGTTCCAAACATGCCAGAACCATTTCCCATCTTTCCGCCCCCGCCATTTGGAGGTCCATCACCATTACCGGGTGAAGGCATATCAGGTGGTATTGTGCCGTTTGCACTGCTTGGTGGTCCTTGCATTGAAGGCTGTTCCTGACTGAATGATTGGTTTGAATTGTCTGAGTTGTTTTGATTACCATTGGATGGCAGCTGAGGCATGGTGGATGAATCATTGTCATTTTGCTGATCACCCTGCTGTGAAGGTGGCTGCCCCTGCCCCTGATTTGTACCGCCTCTCCCGCCAGACTGTTGACCAGTTAACCGCTGAAGACCGTTGTAACCAAAGGCTAATTCTAGTGCTGAGTTCGATTGACTTGATCCCATATAAGGACGATTGTCTTTGGAAGTGAGATCAACCGCTATAGACCAAGAAGCAGATACACCTAAAAGAACAATCATTGAAATCATCAGTGATAACAACTTTTTCTTCCATGTCGTTCGGAAGGCAATGATGTAAAACAGGACGAGAGCCGGTACAATCATATACGCTTGAAGCATTTTTGTATTAAAACCGACACCGATCATTGCAAAAGAAGCAATCGCCCAAAGCAGCTTCTGCTGTTTCATAGCCTTGAACATCATGGCTGTTGCGAGTAATAGAATAAAGACGAGTAAGCTGTCAATGTTATTTGTACGAGATACAGCAACTGCGATTGGTGTGCACGCCATAATGAGTGCTGACAGTCTTGCAGCAGCCTGGCCAAATGTAGGTTTGACTAGGCGGTAGATTAAATAAACAGATCCAATGCCAGCTAAAGCTTGGGGTAAGATCACACTCCAGCCATGCAGGCCGAAAATTTTGGCACTGATCGTTTGCAGCCAGAAGGCGAGCGGCGGTTTATCCACCGTGACATAACCTGAGGGATCGAACGAAGCAAAGAAGAAATTATGCCAGCTTTGCATCATACTTGTGACCGCCGCTGTATAATAAGCGTTCACCGTATCGTCGTTCCAAATGTTATAAATGTTTAAAATGGCAGATAAAATCAATATGAAAAATAAATAAAGATCAAATTTCTGAAAGCGTTTAATCAAAAGCTTGTCACTCCTTTTTCTTAACTTGAAAAAAGTGTAACAAGCAAATATGAATAAATTATTAATAAAAAAAGGCCAATTCTTTATTTTTCTGTTAAATAAAAACAGCTCTAGAAAAGAGCTGTTTGGTTTAAGGTGTCATCTTATTTTATGGGGAGACAGGCGGAATTTCAGTGCTCTCTGCACTTGGTAATTGTATAATAGCGGTCGTACCTATGCCTTGTTCAGATTGAAGAACGAACGTGCCACGATGTTTTTTAATAATTTGATAAACAATGGCTAGCCCAAGACCAGAGCCGCCATCTTTTCTTGTGCGCGCTTTATTCACTCGATAAAAACGCTCAGAAACATGAGGGAGTTCTTCTTTTGGAATTCCGCTACCTTCATCTGTAATACTCAATTCAGCAGTGTTTTGGTGAACGAATAATTCAATCGAAATCGATTTTCCTGACGGCGTGTAATGGATGGCATTGTCCAATAAATTACGAACGACTTGCTCAAGTCGATCGCTATCACCATAAATAATACAATCCTCTTCGAGTGCTCGGTTGAACGAGATTCCCTTTTGACTAGCAATGAATTTCATTTGATCAAGAACATCATGAATAAGCTGTGCAAAGACGAGAGGCTCCATCGTTAGTGGGTAAGATTCCCCCTCTAACTGCGCGAGATCTAGAAGGTCATGTACGAGCCTGCTTAATCGTGTGGATTCGTCTTGAATAATCTGCATGCCTTTCTTTTGATCAATAATGCCCTCTTCAATACCTTCAGCATATCCTTTCATATAACTTAGCGGAGTTCGAAGTTCGTGGGAGACATTCGCAAGAAATTCCCTGCGGTGCTGCTCAACTTTTTCAAGGGTAGAAGACAGTTTGTTAAAAGAGCGGCTCAGCTGATTTAACTCATCTCCGTTTTTGGTCACAGCCATCCGTTTTGAAAAATCACCAGATTCCATTTCCATCGCAATTTCTTTCATTTGATTAATTGTCCGAACGACTTTATTGGAGCTTTTATATCCGATAAAGAAAATCAGGAGCAGAATTAATAAAATGGATATGCCAAGTGTCAATCTGATTTGGACAAAGGGTTCATATACATCCGATAAGGGCATGGATAGAAAAATTGTCCCTGATAGCTCATCTTTGCTTGAGAAAACAGGGATGGCGATGCCAAGAATATCTTGATGAAACTGTGAGTGTTCTCTAATCAACACGACGGTTTCCCCTTGAAGGAGCTTTTGGCGTTCCTTAAACGTGATGAGGTTATCATTTGTGTTCGTATCAAAAGGAAGACCACTTGAAAGTTCCATTGGGTCATCTGTAAAAATAATGTTCGCCTGACTCGAGTCGTTAGCCCATTTTATTCTATCGGTAAAATACGTATCTTTCCCGTGTTGATGATAAATTTGTGCCAGCTTTTTACCTTGTAAACTTAAGGAATCAATCTGCTTATCAACATATAAATGCTGGTATAAGTAATAGGTGAGGGCAAGAGCTGAGGCAGCAACGATTCCGGTCACTACAAGGATTAAGAAGAGCACTTTCTTTTTAATCGATAAAGGCTTCATTCTTCCTCCTCAAACTTATAGCCGACACCCCAAACGGTTTTTATATGCCGTTCCGCTCCCTTTAATTTCAGTCGCAGTGTTTTGATATGTGTATCGACTGTTCGTAAAGAGCCGCTCGTAGAATGTGATTCCCACAATTTTTGATAGAGCTGTTCTCGTGAAAACACTTGGCCTTGATTGAGTAAAAGAAACATGAGCAAATCGAATTCTCTTCTAGTTAAATTAATGGGCTCCTGATGGATATAGACTTGTCTACCATCCTGATCAATCTCCATGTCACCAAACTGTATGCGGCTGCGCTTTAGCGAAAGACCTCTAATTCGTCTCAAAGTTGTTTCAATTCTTGCTGCAAGCTCACGTAGACTGAAAGGCTTCATGATGTAGTCATCCGCACCAATTTCTAGGCCTCTAATTCGATCCTCCTCATAACTTCTAGCTGTTAAGAATAAGATGGGGATTTGAGATGTTTGCCTGATACGCTGGCAGACTTCAAATCCATCCATATCAGGCATCATGATATCTAGTACTACAAGGTCAACAGGTTCTTTTTCAAGCTGACGTAAGGCATCCAATCCATTACTAGCTGTGATGATGTGAAAGCCTTGTCTTTTTAAGAAGGATCCGATTAACTCAAGCATATCGAACTCATCGTCTACGATTAAAATATGCATTTGTTCTTTCATTTCTTTTCCTCCAACACGATAGCATAAGGTCCTGATGGGACATTCAGTCGATTTTTCATCATGAATGTATGTTTATCGATAATTGATACTGAATTGTCATCTAAGTTACTCACATATATTGATGTGGTATCAGCGGTGATATAATTCGGATTTTGACCAGTTTCAACAGAAGCAAGCTGCTTATTCGTCTCTGTATCTACTTTGTATAGCGTATGATCTCCATGACAAAGTACATATAAAGTAGAAGAATTTTTCTCTGAAAAGAATGCAACAGGCATAACGCCTAGTTTTATTTCTCGCTGCTTTTTACCTGTTTGAGGGTCGTAAGCAAAAATGCTCTTATTTAAAGTGCCTGGTTTACCGTGACCACCGATCCAAATGGATTGTCCATCAAAATGAATACCAGAAGGTCGTTCAAGTACAGAGAACGTACGTATATGTTTTTCCTTCTCAATATCTATGACAGAGACAGTATGACTTTCTGCATTTAATACAAATAAAGTACCTGACGGAGAAAGTGTCATAGAAGAAGGTAACTTTCCGGTCTTCACAGTTGCTTTTATTTTTTTACGCTGCGGATCAATAAAATAAACGACATTTTTCTGTGAATCCGCTGCAATTAAGGTGTGAGAAGCTGCATCATATGTAAGGGAAGTCAGTCCTTTATTCACATCCATATAATCTGTTGCTGTACCTTTTTTTAAATTAATTTCGATAAGCGATTCTCCTTCTTTACTAGTTGCGATGATGACGTCTTTGTTGATTTGGATAAGATCAGTGAGCGGATGTTTTAAATCAACGGAAGAGATCATTTTATTCTTTTGTAAATCAACGATTGAAAAGGAGGCTTTTTTTAATTGAGAGATGACCGCGATCGATTGAGAGCTGCCAGGTGGAGTAAACTGCTGGTCTTTTCCACAGCCTGACAGGAATAACAATAGAGCTGATAAATAGATCAAAACATATTTTACACGTTCCATTCTTCCGCTCCTTTGCGTCCTCTATTTTCAAAAAGCATACCACAAAAATTGTGAAAAAAAATCGAAGTTATCAATGCTGAAAGAGTTGAAAAACAGATCTTAGGTGGATGAATGAGGACAATTCGATTTAAAGTTCCTTTTTTGTCTAGTCATATGGCTTTTTTTCCTCTTTAAAAAAGGATTTTCAATATTTGATTCCTGTGCCTGTTATAGCTTACAGTGATAAAAATAATGAAAACTCCCCCGCTCTAAATCGACATAGAGCGCAGGGAGTCATTAGGCAGAATGCCCAGATGATGGGGAGGTAGATTTCGTTTTGACGCGTTGGGATAAAAGGAAGCCAAGGATTCCTGCGCCCATTAATACAATAAATAAAGGTTGGAAACCACTCATGATACCAATCAAAGTCGACGAAATGATACTGCCAAAATATCGAAAGGTTGAGAAAATACCAGATGCCGAACCAGATAAACTTTGATCAACAGCTGTTAAAGAAGCCATCTGCATACTTGTCATACCAATCCCTGATGAAATTCCACCTGCGACTAGTGTCACGATCAAGAGTGGTAAGGTTGGGTACTGACTCAGTGTAATTAACATGATGCCTGTTAAAGTAAGGCAGAGAAATGAAAAGCGAATCATTTTTTTCGCGCCTTTTTTTGGATGGAGTCTTGCGCCTAATAAACCGCTAAGAGACATACAAAGAGAAAATACCGATAGAATCATACCGCTTTGTGTATGAGAAAGGGCAAGTTGCTGTTCCATAAACAGTGGCATGATGAGAAGGATAGCATACATCACAAAATTACTTAGCATGATCGACAGATTCGCATTTGTAAATGAACTGTTTTTAAATAGGGATAAATCGATAATTGGATTCTTTACTTTCCGTACATGTTTAAAGAATAAAGGAATGACAATCAATGCTAGAATGCCATAAATTAAATATTCATTTAGTAGCTGGCTTTTTGTGCATAGAATGATTGTGGCAATTCCGATGGTTAAATACAATGAACCGATCATATCTACCCTTGCTTGTAAACGTGTATGCTTTATGTTTGGAATGAGAAAAACGCCGGTGACTAGTGTAAGAAATAGGAATGGGATATTCACTAAGAATATGGAATGCCAATCAAAACTCTGAATGAGAATCGATCCAAGAAAAGGCCCAAGTGCGGCACCAATACCAGCACCAAATCCAAAGTAACCCATTGTTTTAGATAGCTTTTCTGGTGAGACTGTTGCACGAATCAAAGCAATGCTATTCGGTGTTAAAATAGCCCCGCCAGCTGCTTGAATGGAGCGAAAGATGATGAGAAATGCTAGATTAGGTGCTAAAGCACAGCCAATCGAGCCAATTAAAAAGAGTGTCACTCCGGTTAAATACATGCGGCGGTGTCCGTATATATCTCCTAACTTACCAGCGATAGGCTGGGTGACCGCCATGACAATAAGATAAATCGTGACAACCCAAGTAATGTTTGAAATGGATTGATCATAATAAGTTGATATGGATGATAAAGCGACTGCGATCATCGTTGAGTTGACCGGAACTAGTATAGCTCCAAGTAACAAAGAATAGATGATCAAGCTCTCTTTTTGTAACTTCAATGTGTATACCACCTTTTGTAAAAAAGAAGAATTCCACCCTTTAAGCGGGAGAAATTCCTCTCATGAAAATGTGTGTGTATGTCTCAATAAAATCATCTTTTTGTGTTAATACGAGCTGGAAGTCTTGCTCAAGCTGCTGAATAAAAAAACCGAAATACGTACTAATGAAAATGTCTGCATAAATGTCTTCTTTTCCTTTTAAGACATGATGCTGAGCACTCATCTTTTTGAAATATTGTATCAGCATTTCCCTTAGTTCTTGAGGATAAATTTTTTCATGACTGGTCAAATCTTTAAACATAGCTGGTTCTCGCATGCTGATATAAATAAATTCTTTGTTTGAAGTTAAATCTTCAAGGAAATATGAACCGAGAAACTTTAAATCGGTGTATAAATCGCCTTTAAATTCTGCTTCTAAGGTTTTTGTCGGTGTTGATTTCATTTTCATAATGGCAGCAATGACGCCGCGTTTGTTTTTAAAGTTGCGGAAAATAGTCGCTTCACTGACATTCGCTTTTGTGGCTATTTCTTTGGTTGTGGTTTTTTGATAGCCCTTTTCAGTTAATAAATTCATTGTTGCGCGAATGATTCGTTGATTTGTAGATTTTAACAAGCATACTCACCTCAGGTCATGAATGTGTTTGCAACAAAGTAAGTATACCGATAAAACCTATGACCGCCAATATGATCCAAAACAATAAAGTTAGGCACGTGCATGCTGTTTTAATATCTGAATGCGTCCATTGCTTCCATCTACTGTCACAAGGTCACCGGATTGAAGTGTTTCAGTCGCTATTCGGGTACCTAGGACAGCTGGCATCATATACTCTCTAGCAATAATAGCTGAATGAGACAAAATGCCTCCAGCATCGGTTATGACTGCTTTTGCATCTCTAAATAAGCTCGTCCATAAAGGTGTGGTTGTTTTGCAAACTAAAATATCATCCTTTTGAAATTGTGAGAATTCCTCAGCACATGTAATGACTTTTACTCTTCCAGAAACAATACCGCTAGATGCGCCAATTCCATAGATCATATCGCTTGTGTTGTTTTCATTTTCTCTTAATGAACCGAGCATTCTTTCTACTTGCTGCAATTCAGATTCAGTTGGGGTGCCCATATAAGCTGGTGGCTGAATGGCTTCATTTTCTTTCATGTCAATTTTTCTGTGTGCGATGACCGTATTAAATGTTGTAGACGTTGTGAGCGCTGTGTGTACCTCCTCATCGTAGAGATACCATAGATCTTCTTGATGAGGAATCGCTCCTTTTTGTACAAGAAGTTCACCAATTTTTAATAGATATACCCTGGCTTTAGCATCTAACATGGCATCAATGTAGAAGTGGTGATCATCACGGATATTAGCGGCCTGTAGAGCAAATTGATAAAGTGTCTCAAATTTCGTTTTAAACGCTTCATCCTTCACTTGGCTCATAAAATGTTCATATGTCTCTTGTCTTTTGATGACGGCTTGTGCAAATTCTTCATCAAAATCACATTGGTGTTGAATGTTGTTTCTGATGATATCTAGTATAAACTCAGGGTTTTCCGCCCATGTCACCTCCGTAAGATCATGACTTTTAACAGATCGCCAGCCATAGACTTGAAGAAATTCCTCTAATTCCGAAATGAAGTGTCTGCCTTTTTCCGATTGAGTGAGTGCATCAAGCAGCTCTGGGTTCTTTTCATGCTTCATAAACGCTTGATGAAGTTCAGTATCTTGAAGGACACTCTTTGCAAAATCAGATAGCTTCTTGTCTGTTTCAAGAGATTTGTTCATCACGCCTATCATCATCTCATGCAGCAGGATCACTTGTGATTGATCACCAGTATACGTCACAAGCATGTCTTCAATCATAGTCGATAAAATGACTTGAGGTATGACAATATCAAAATGATCATCGTATGCTTGTATATAAAAAGTCTTTAATTTTTCGAAGCCGACGATGGCGTCTTCAATGGTCATCGGTTCCTTCATTTGGCGATCGATTTTTTCATAAAAGGGAAAGAAATTTTTCTCTAAAATCTCATACATACGTTCACTTAAATGTGGAAATAACTCAAATATGCTCTCATCAAAAACTGGTGCAGTTTCTGCACTCGCTTCAGGCAGGGACGGTGATGAATACAGGTGACCTCTATAAAGCTTGATATCTTTAATATTCAGATCAGGCACTTGATATTTTTCACCATTTTTCCTCATACCGCTTTTTAATGCTGGGATGATCAGACTTGAAAAGAGAGGACTTGTTGGGCCCGGCATATGATCGTCCATTGAGATCCAGAAATCCTGCAGCTCGTCTGGCTGCATTTGAAAAGAAGCGCCCGCTGTCTCATCTGCTGCTTTTGAGAGGGCTGTAGTAATCGGCCTGGCTTGAAGTAAATAAAATGTGCCATTTGCTATTCCAAATTCGATATCGACGCTATGACCATAAAGTGCTTCTACTTGTTTGGTGATTTGCGTGATTTCTACTAATTGGTCATCATTCAGGCAAAACTGACCAGCCATTTCCTCAGTTACTGATTGTTCAATGACACCTTCTTGATAAGGTACAATTTGCAGTTCTTTCGTTCCAAGTGATTTTTCAATAGAAAGTGTCTCTTTGTCTACAATAAATGTGTCTGGTGTCACAATCCCGGAGACGATTGCTTCTCCTAGTCCGTAGCTTGCTGTGAGCATCATTTCATTTGTTTGTCCTGTTACGGGATTTTCACTAAAGATGACACCGGAGACGTCAGAATGGATCAATCCTTGAACGACAACAGCCATGAGCGGCATCTCTTCCTCGTTTTCATCCATCTCTTCCTTATATTCTGTCACTCTCGCTCCAAAATAAGAAGACCAGCATTCTTTGACAGCCTGTAAGAATTCTTCATTTGTTTTGATATTTAAATAGGTCTCGTACTGTCCTGCAAATGAGGCGCCTTCGAGATCTTCAGCAACAGAAGAGGATCGAACTGCAACTGAGGGATAAGTCTTCCGCAATGATTGAAAGGACGAAAGGAGTTCTGCTTCCATTTGAGAAGGGAACGATGCTTCTTTGATTTTGTCAGCAAGGTTTTGTTCAGTTGGATGCAGGTTGTGATATGAAAGAAAGCTTGAAAAGCTGTTGGTTTTGATAATAAATCCATCTGGTACTGGCAGGCCGTGATTGTTTAATTTGATTAAATTCAGGCCTTTTGCCCCTGCGAGTGCTTCGGATTCTTCAGCCGCATGAAATAAAACTGAATACATGGGAATGCCCCCTTATCCAAATAGCCAATGGTTTGTCTGTCTCTCTATTGTTTTTAAAATGATAGTGCGCACTATCATTTTAATCATAGGATTTATTGGATGTTACTGTCAAAGACGGAAAGACCTATCTTTACAAAGGGGACATTCTCACTAATTTCCTTCTATATCTATAACAAAAGTCTCCGAACAGAAAGAAAAATAGGTGAAATTGAAAACTGTGAATTGTTCAATATGCCAATCTTTACTATAATCAAGGGAGTAGACCAAGAAGAGGGAGGGTTTATGTGATTACAAAAGCCATATTTGCACTTGTTTTTCCTTTCCTGCTCGTTATTTTATTTTCAAAGGTTACTTATAATCATTATGTGGGCATTGCATTAACAGCAGCGCTTTTATTTGCCTCGTACATGAAGGGCTATACAGAAACCTACTTTATTGTGGGATTAGATATCATTTCTTTAGTAGCTGGGGCATTATATATGGCTAAAAAAGAAATTGAAAAGAGAGAAAAGGCTGAAAAACATCATTGATATCATCATCAAGAGCATGTTAGGCAGAAAGATGACGTTTTATAAGCTGTGCTTACGAATTCTAGTGAGTGCAGCTTTCTTTTTGTGCTCTTTTTCTGCTCATCGAATATCTCACACCAAAATGTTCCATACTGAAAGGAAGGTTTTCGCAAGAGGGTTATTTGGTATTGAAGAGAGGGTATGACTGTATTGGAAATAAAAATCAAGCAAGAGCCGAACTTTAGTTCGTATTTTTGTGTTCTTTTATGATAATATATTCATTAGATAGATTTCGTAACGAAACGGAGGCTTTGATGTGAGTGACCGCTTTGAATTAGTTTCTAACTATCAGCCCCAAGGAGACCAGCCGAAGGCGATTGAAAAGCTTGTTGAGGGGATCCATCAGGGAAAACAGCATCAAACGCTGTTAGGTGCTACAGGTACGGGAAAGACCTTTACTGTATCCAACCTGATCAAAGAAGTGAACAAGCCGACACTTGTCATTGCGCATAACAAGACACTTGCCGGTCAGCTATACAGCGAGTTCAAGGAATTCTTTCCGAATAATGCTGTCGAATATTTTGTGAGTTACTATGATTATTACCAACCAGAGGCGTATGTGCCTCAGACTGATACATTTATTGAAAAGGATGCCAGCATCAATGATGAGATTGATAAACTGAGACACTCCGCTACGTCCTCGTTATTTGAGCGGAGAGATGTCATCATCATTGCCAGTGTCTCCTGTATTTATGGCTTAGGTTCGCCAGAGGAATATCGAGAGCTTGTGCTGTCTTTACGTACTGAAATGGAGATTGAACGCAATCAGCTTCTTCGTAAGCTGGTGGACATTCAGTATTCTCGTAATGATATAGATTTTCAGCGTGGAACCTTCCGAGTACGAGGAGACGTCGTTGAAATTTTCCCTGCTTCACGTGATGAGCATTGTATCAGAGTGGAGTTTTTCGGTGATGAAATTGAACGTATTCGTGAAGTGGATGCACTGACTGGAGAAATACTCGGTGATCGTGAGCATGTGGCTATTTTCCCAGCATCTCACTTCGTCACAAGAGAAGAAAAAATGGAAAAAGCGATTATTAATATTGAACAAGAGCTTGAAGAGCAGCTCGAAAAACTTCGAGATAATGAAAAATTGCTAGAAGCGCAGCGTCTTGAGCAGCGGACAAGATATGACCTTGAGATGATGAGAGAAATGGGCTTTTGTTCAGGAATCGAGAACTACTCAAGGCACCTGACCTTGCGTCCTCCTGGTTCAACACCTTACACATTGCTTGATTATTTCCCAGATGATTTTATGATTGTTGTCGATGAGTCACATGTGACAATACCGCAAATACGCGCGATGTACAACGGGGACCAAGCAAGAAAGCAAGTGTTGGTTGATCACGGATTCCGTCTGCCTTCAGCACTTGATAACAGACCGCTCACCTTTGATGAGTTTGAAAAGCATATTAATCATATTGTACATGTATCTGCCACTCCTGGTCCTTACGAGCTTGAGAAAACCCCAGAGGTTGTGGAACAAATTATTCGTCCAACAGGTTTACTTGATCCAATCATTGAAGTGCGTCCGATTGAAGGGCAAAT
Organism: Bacillus sp. FSL W8-0645; assembly: GCF_038007905.1. Classification (NCBI taxonomy): domain Bacteria; kingdom Bacillati; phylum Bacillota; class Bacilli; order Caryophanales; family Bacillaceae; genus Bacillus; species Bacillus sp. FSL W8-0645. The sequence continues at coordinate 3,269,314 of NZ_JBBOYC010000001.1, read as the reverse complement.
TGATGACTTAATTGGAGAAATTCATGCGCGGGTTGAGAAAAATGAACGTGTGCTTGTGACGACGCTGACGAAGAAAATGTCTGAGGATCTTACAGATTACTTAAAAGAGATCGGAATCAAGGTCAATTATCTGCATTCAGAAATTAAGACCCTTGAGCGGATTGAGATTATTCGCGATTTACGTCTCGGAAAATATGATGTGCTTGTGGGAATCAACCTTCTTCGTGAAGGACTGGATATTCCAGAGGTGTCGCTCGTGACGATTTTAGATGCAGATAAAGAAGGCTTCTTACGCTCTGAAAGATCCCTTATCCAGACGATTGGCCGGGCAGCGAGAAATTCAGAAGGCCGAGTCATTATGTATGCAGATAAAATGACCAAATCAATGGATATTGCGATTCAAGAAACGAAGCGAAGACGAGAGCAGCAAGAGGCGTATAATGAGAAATATGGAATTACTCCGCAAACCATCCATAAGAAAATCAGAGATGCCATTAAAGCAACAAAGATACATGAAGAATCGGAAGAATATGAAACAAATGCAGCACCAAAGCTGTCAAAAATGAGCAAAAAAGAACGAGAAAAAGTGATCGAAAAGGTCGAGATGGAAATGAAAGATGCAGCAAAAGCGCTTGATTTTGAAAAAGCAGCAGAATTAAGAGATCTATTGCTAGAGCTAAAAGCGGAAGGATGATTGCCTGATGGCTATGGAACGAATAGAGGTGAAAGGTGCTAGAGCCCACAACCTTAAAAATATTGATGTGAATATCCCGCGTGACCAGCTAGTGGTCATCACGGGTTTATCTGGTTCAGGAAAATCGTCTCTTGCCTTTGATACCATTTATGCAGAGGGTCAGCGCAGGTACGTTGAATCTCTTTCAGCGTATGCGCGCCAATTTCTCGGTCAAATGGATAAACCGGATGTAGATGCCATTGAAGGTCTTTCTCCGGCGATTAGTATTGATCAGAAGACGACGAGCCGGAACCCTAGATCAACAGTTGGAACCGTTACTGAAATCTATGATTATTTACGACTCTTGTATGCTCGAGTTGGGAAACCTATTTGTCCGATACATGGGATTGAAATTACGTCCCAAACGATTGAGCAGATGACAGATCGTATTTTAGAATATCCAGAAAGAACGAAATTGCAAGTGCTAGCGCCGGTCGTATCTGGCCGCAAAGGAACACATGTTAAAGTACTTGATCAAATTCGAAAGCAGGGCTATGTTCGAGTAAGAGTCGATGGAGAGATGGAAGATCTGTCAGAAGAGATCGAGCTTGAAAAGAACAAGAAGCATTCCATTGAAGTCGTGATTGATCGAATCGTGGTGAAGGAAGGCGTTGCGGCTCGGCTGTCTGACTCCCTTGAAACGGCGCTGCGACTAGGTGAAGGCCGTGTGATGATTGACGTGATTGGACAAGAAGAGCTGTTATTCAGTGAACATCATGCCTGTCCGCACTGCGGATTTTCTATTGGTGAGCTTGAGCCAAGAATGTTTTCATTCAATAGTCCTTTTGGTGCCTGTCCGAGCTGTGATGGGCTTGGCTCTAAACTAGAAGTTGACCCTGAGCTTGTCATTCCTAATAAGGATTTGACGTTACGACAGCATGCCATTGCCCCTTGGGAGCCGCAGAGCTCACAATACTATCCTCAGCTCCTTGAGGCAGTATGTACACATTACGGCATCGACATGGACATTCCAGTGAAAGATATACCGTCGCATTTATTCGATAAAATTTTATATGGCAGCGGCTCTGAACGGATTTATTTTAAATATGAAAATGATTTTGGTCAGGTACGTGAAAATGAAATTGAATTTGAAGGTGTTCTTCGTAACATTGAACGACGCTATAAGGAAACCAGCTCTGATTATATTCGTGAGCAAATGGAGAAGTATATGGCGAACCAGCCATGTCCGACATGTAAAGGATATCGTCTGAAAAAAGAGACGCTTGCGGTTCTGATCAATGGCAAACATATCGGAGAAATCACTGATTTGTCTGTCTCTGATGCCCTTGATTTATATGGTGAAATCGAGTTGTCTGAGAAAGATTTGCAGATTGCCCAGCTCATTTTACGGGAAATCAAAGAGCGCTTGTCCTTTTTAAATAATGTGGGATTAGATTACCTCACATTGAGCCGCTCGGCTGGCACACTATCCGGAGGAGAGGCGCAGCGGATTCGTCTGGCGACTCAAATTGGGTCAAGGCTGACGGGTGTTCTTTATATATTAGATGAACCATCCATTGGCCTGCATCAGCGTGATAATGACCGGTTGATCGGGACATTGAAAAACATGCGCGACATCGGGAATACCCTCATTGTCGTAGAGCATGATGAGGATACAATGCTAGCCGCTGATTATTTGATTGATATTGGACCTGGAGCAGGAGTTCATGGAGGAGAAGTGATTTCAGCTGGGACGCCGGAAGAAGTCATGAAGGACAAGAAATCTTTAACAGGACAATATTTATCTGGAGAGAAATTTATCCCGCTACCGATTGAAAGAAGAAAGTCTGACGGCCGCTACATTGAGATCAAAGGGGCAAAAGAAAACAACCTGAAAAACGTCAATGCGAAGTTCCCTCTAGGCATCTTTACAGCTGTGACCGGTGTGTCAGGTTCAGGGAAAAGTACGCTTGTGAATGAAATTCTATTAAAATCACTTGCGCAAAAACTGCACAGAGCGAAGACGAAGCCAGGACAGCACAAAGAAATCAAAGGAATGGATCACTTAGATAAGGTGATTGATATTGATCAATCTCCAATCGGTCGTACGCCGAGATCCAACCCTGCCACGTATACAGGCGTATTTGATGATGTGCGGGATGTGTTTGCACAAACCAATGAAGCAAAGGTACGAGGGTATAAAAAAGGTAGATTCAGCTTTAACGTCAAAGGTGGGCGCTGTGAGGCATGTCGCGGAGATGGCATCATTAAAATCGAAATGCACTTTTTACCTGATGTGTATGTGCCTTGTGAGGTGTGCCACGGGAAACGGTATAACCGCGAGACACTTGAGGTCACATATAAAGGGAAGAACATTGCTGATGTGCTTGAAATGACCGTGGAGGACGCACTCCAATTTTTCGAGAACATCCCGAAAATTAAGCGGAAGCTTCAAACGATTTTTGATGTTGGACTAGGGTACATTACACTTGGACAGCCTGCGACGACATTGTCCGGGGGAGAGGCGCAGCGTGTGAAATTGGCATCTGAGCTTCACCGCCGTTCAAACGGAAGGTCTCTTTATATTTTAGACGAGCCGACAACAGGTCTGCATGTGGATGATATTGCCCGTTTATTAAAAGTGCTTCAGCGTTTGGTCGAAAACGGAGATACGGTGCTAGTGATTGAGCACAACCTTGATATTATTAAGGCTGCTGATTACCTCGTTGATCTCGGACCAGAGGGCGGTGCAGGCGGCGGAACGATCATTGCCTCTGGGACTCCTGAGCAAATTGCAAAAGAAAAAGCTTCTTACACTGGTCGATACTTAAAGCCTATTTTAGAGCGTGACCGTAAACGAATGAAACAGTTGGTCAAAGAAACGGAACGTGTGACATCGTCATAAGAAAAAACCCCTCTTTATCGAGGGGTTTCAGCGTGTAGACAAACCCTCGCATTCGGTGTCAGTCCTGCGTGCTGGTGCTCACGAATGTCAAATTCGCTCCGCGCCAGTACTCGTCCTTCCTAGGACTGCAAAGGTTTTCTATCACGCTGAAAAGAAGACAAAGGGCTAAAATAAAGAACATTTTAGCCCTTTGTCAACAATCTGAAACCCCTCTTTATCGAGGGGTTTTCCTTTTATTGCGCATCTTCCTTCGGCATTAAATGACTGAGTTGCGTTAAATCCTTTAAAATATGCGTGCTGCTGCTGTCGAGCAGTACTTTTAAATAACGGATATCACCATACTGTGGATGAGACGGATGAATGGTCTCAAGCTCCCTGATCATATCGCTGTTCATGCTTTTTTGTTTCTGTATAAGGTCTAAAAGCGCTTGAGCCGTGTGGTTAGTATTATGATGATCTGTCAAAATAATTACCCCCTATAATGATAATCACCATCTTTTCAACATATTTTAAAGGGTAATCCGTGAAGAATCTACACTTAGGTGCAAAAAGATGTAATTTGTGTCTAAGGTCATATGTAAATCGAATGATTTTGAAACTTTTGATACGCAATAAACGTATGAGTTAGAAAGGAATTTTCATCATGAAGGAGCGAATATATATGAATAGAGATCAGTCGATCATTGCATCAATTTGTTATTTTAGTGTATTTTTTATGCCGTTTATTGTACCGATCGTGGCATATTTTGTAGTCGACCAAAAGGAACCGAAACGGCACGCGATGCGGGCATTATGGTCACATGTTTTGCCAGTCGCAGCGTGCGTGTTGCTGGTTTTTGGATCTATTCCATTTTTATTATCGACACAGGCAAGTGACTCACTCATGCCAGTGATCACGATGCTCATCCTGTCCTTTTTAGTCGCCATTGGCTTTTTGATCTCTGTCATTTGGAATATCATTCAAGGTATTAAAGTACTTCAATCCATCAAATCGTAGGAGGGCTATGTATGAATGAAAAAGAACGCATTTTAAAATTAGTAGAAGACGGGACATTATCGGCAAAAGAAGCGATTACGCTGCTTGAAAAACTGGAGGAAAGTCCGTCTGTTTCATTAGAAAAATCAACGGCTGACCACACCTTTCATGAAGAAAAAGCTGGCACAGAGAGCAAAGGAACTGGTACCGAAAATCTTGGTGCAAAGCTGTTTGGCTGGTTAGATTCTGCGGTGAAAAAGGTGAAAGACGTAGATCTTGATTTGAACTTTGGACAGTCGGTCGACGTTGAGCACATTTTTCAGTTCAAAGACGCCTCACTCTCTCATTTAGATATTCAATTGGCGAACGGCAGTCTCAATGTGATGCCTTGGGACGATGGCGATATTCGAGCAGAATGCCATGCGAAAATCTACCGTGCAGAAGACGGAGAGCAGGCAAGACAGCAATTTCTCAATCAATTGGACTGCGGCCTCGAAGGGGATAAATTTTTTATCCGGACCGAAAAGAAGACAATGAAAGTCAATGTCACTTTATATGTACCGCGTATCCAATACGATAAAATCAAGGTTAAACTGTTTAATGGTCCGATTCGCGGGGAAAAGCTAAAGACAAAAGAACTTGCTGCGAAAACCACCAATGGTGTTGTCTCTTTTGCCTCTCTACAGGCTGAAAAGGTTGGAATTGAAACAGCAAACGGACAAATTAAACTGGCGGATCACGAGTGTGGTATGATTGAAGTAGAAACCATCAATGGGCTCATTGACCTACGCGGGAAAAGTGAATCAATTGATGCCCAAAGCTTTAACGGAAACATAGCGGTTCAGCTGTCGGATGAAAAGTGCCGTTCCATTTATGCGAAAACGACAACAGGCAGTGTGGACGTCGAGATCCCGCGTGCGTGTGCAGTGACCGCTGAGCTGAAAAGCAATCTTGGGTCTATTTCTCACGATTTGCTTGATGCAGAGATGATTAAAGAGAAAAATGAGACATTACAAAAAGAGAAAATGATCAAAGCCAACCAACAGGCAGTGAACAGTATATCCATTTTTGCAGAAACAAAAACAGGTTCAATACAAGTAAAGCACCAATCAGACAAGGAGTGATTCTACATGAAGAAGCTTTATCGTTCAGCAACAGATAAAAAAATAGCGGGTGTTGTTGGTGGACTTGCCGAATACTTAAGTGTCGATGCATCTCTGCTTCGCATTTTAACGGTCATCATCGGATTTATGACAGCATTTATGCCAATTTTCTTGGTCTACTTCATCTGGTATTTTGTTGTTCCGGAAGAAGGCACTAACTAAATGCTTAGATGGATCGTCAGTATTTTAGTCAATGCATTACTTTTAATCGTCATTGCGGGATATTTTGATTCAGGCATTCTGCCAGGGCTTGGGAGCGTATATATTGAAGGGTTTGGCGCAGCCATTGTGGCAAGTATTATTTTATCCTTGCTCAATATTTTAGTGAAGCCGTTTTTGATCATTTTAACGCTTCCAGTAACCGTTCTTACACTAGGATTGTTCTTATTTGTGATTAATGCCATCACACTTATGATGACATCAAGTTTTATGGGTGATAGTTTTAATATTGATGGGTTTGGAACGGCCATTTGGATGGCTGTCATATTATCCATTTTCCACCTGTTGATACAAAAAGGAATTGTGGAGCCGTTAGCGAAAAAAAGCTAACGGTTTTTTTTGACCCATTTTGTATCGTTTCTCCGTTTCATCTGACATAAAAACTTCCTTCAGGAGACACAATATCCGAAGGGAGGCGGTGCACGATGGTGAACATGAGCAGACAAATCATGCTTTTATGTTTTTTTATCATTCTTTTTTGTTTCAATCAGCCTGCTTCAGCAGGGCCTTTTATTCAAACACAAGTCAATATACCGGACAAGCCTTTTTCTCCTATTATCTTTGATCCCTTTCATGTGGATGTCCGTCCAGTTCTAGGGGAAAAAAGCCGTGATCTCCAGTTTCGTGCGTCAATTACGGATCCGGAACAAATTTTGTCTGCGAACTTGTATTATAAACAAAGTGATGAGCTAGGGTACCGTTTGATCCCAATGGAACGGCTGCCAGGTATGAAGCCAGAATTTACAGCGAAAATTCCGCCAGATCAATTATGGAATTCAACCGTTCGTTACTATACAGAGTTTCTTACGCAAAAGTCCGTGATCAAAACGGCAGAACAATCTGTCCACTTAAATGGATTTGAAGAGGACCTTTCGCGCATTCCGGACTTAGTCATCACAGAAATTGTTGTCAATTCAAAAAATCGCAAAGGCAAAGATGCATTTGAATTTATTGAGGTGTATAACACAACACATGAGCCTATCTCTCTTAAACATTATCAGCTTCGCTATCGCAATCCTGCACAAGGAACTGAAATGGATGATGTGTATTCCTTTCACACAAATCCAGTCACTCTTTCACCTGGAAAACCGTATGTTTTCTGGCTGAGGAAAAAAGGACAGGAGCATTTAACTGTAGCGGACTTCAATGCTATGTACAAAAGTCAATTAAAAGAGGGAGAGCATGTATCTGTCATCGAAAGCAAAGGGCTGTCCAACTCTAAATCTCGTCTTGTTTCCATCACAACAAATATAGGGGAGGAGATTTCATCAGCAGCATTTCGCTTAAAGCCTTCATGGTTTAGTGAGCATAAATCTTTGCTATTCAAATATCCAATGGACGGTACTTCGCAAATGAAGCTGATCTCCAAAATTGAAGAAGAGCCTACGCCTGGAAAAGTGCTAAAAGCACAAATTCCATCTGAGAAAAAAGAAATTTCTCAAGATATCCATAAACCTGTGATTGAAGATATGACAGTGAGAAAACCAGTGAAACCAACTGAAAGCATAGAGATTAAAGCAGATGTACAGGATGATCAGGTCGTCAAAACCGTCAAGCTTCGCTATCGAACAAATCGGAAAGATGATTTTAAGGAGATACTGCTTCAAAAAGATCATAACGACCGGTTATTTCATCATATTATTTACTCACCTGTGTTGATTGGTAAAGAACAATTGGAATATCAGCTTGAAGCGTCAGACGGTGAAAATACAGCAATGACGATGAAAAAAATAATTGATGTGGAGCAAGTTAGCAAAGCTCATGGCCTTCGATTCAATGTAGAAGAAGGAGATACGGTTTCAGGATTATTTCCATTAAAAGCAACGTCTGATCAGAAAAAAAGCATTGAATTATTGATAGATGGAAAGCGGAATCAGCAAGTGTTTTCTGCCCTTGAAGCAGATCCATATATTGCATTTGATGTCAAAGGGACAAATTTATATTTTAAAAATGGTGTGTCCATAGGTAAGCACTTACTTTCTATTTTTGATGATTCGACAAAAGTGTATCGTACCTATACAATGCCAATACCAGAAGCAGAGATGAAAAAAGAAGGTCTCCAAACAATCTCCTTCCATGCTGGAACAAAATCTTCTCCAGTTGATCGGCTGCCTGGAGAGAATCACGATGATTTTGAATTAAAAAACGTCCGGATGATTTTGTCGAATGGAACTCAAATTCCTCCAATCAATGCAAAGCCGGAAAAAGAATGGAGAATGGGAGACAGTGGTAACGCCAAAAAGGTCAGAACATTTCAATTTGAAATACCAAAAGAAGCTTATGTTTCAACGTTTATGAAGTGGGATACAAGAAGGTTGAAAGAGGGGCCGCACCTGATTGAGGCCAAAACCTCAGACGAGCATGCATCTGTACATGTGATGGTCGATAATACAGGTCCAAAAATTAAGACCAATGTCCAAACAAAGGATCCATATAAAGGAGCCTTTACGTTAAAAGCAAAGGTAATGGATCGCTGGAGTGACATAGAGGAGATGAAGGCATATGTAGATGGCAAGCCAATTTCGTTGCCATACCAGACGTCCTCTAGCGAATTAAACCCGGGGGAACACACGTTGACAATTAAAGCAAAAGATGCAGCAGGGAACATGACGACGGTGAAAAAGGAATTCAAGACGGTGCATGAACACCCTGAGCCACCAGAACGTGTAGCAGATAAGACGAAAATGAAATCGTCAAAGCAAACTGTGCTCACCAAGGACCCAACGAATGATAAGCTGGATTATTCCTTTTACCGTGCCTATCAATATACATCGTTGCATCCATCAATGAACATTTTGAAATATGCAGCGGAGACAGAACCGCCAAAGAGCTTTAACGAAAAAGGAGAAATGATTTTTTCTCATCAAGAAAGGAATCGCATTGCATTTGCTGATGGTAAGTCAGTTGAAACGAAGGATTTACATCGTTTTCCCTATCATCGTTTTCAAATCAAGGTTCATCAAGATGTACGTGAAAAGGATGTCGTCGAGGCGATGTGGAAAGGGAGTTCATTGTCAGGGAGAAAGGTAACCATGTATGCCTGGAATCATCAGCAAGAAAAGTGGGATAAAATCACTCATCATTTTGCTAAAGATCAAAAAGAATTTTACCTGAAAGGACTGCTGTCAGTCAGACAGTACATGAAGAATCATACGTTTGATTTGCTTGTACAGGATGAAATCAGCAAAGCGCAAAAGCCATATAAGATGGTTTGGATGTCTGACACACAATATTATGCAAAGAGCTATCCTCATATCTTTAAACAAATGGTCGAGTGGATCAGAGACCAGAGAGAAAAGTTAAACATCCAATATGTGTTCCATACAGGTGACATTGTGGATGATTCAAAAGATAAACAATGGCATCGTGCTGATACGTTTATGCGTGTGTTAGATGAGCATCAAATTCCTTATGGAGTTTTAGCAGGAAATCATGATGTTCGACATAAGGACGGTTTTTATGCGGAATATGGGAAATATTTCGGGGAGAAACGCTTTGCAAATAAACCGTACTATGGTGAATCCTATCAAAACAATCGAGGTCATTATGATCTCATCTCTGCCGGTGGCAATGATTATATGATGGTATACATGGGCTGGGGGATTAAGCAAGATGAAATTGATTGGTTGAACCGTGTGATTTCTGAGCATCCAGACCGTATTGTCATTTTAAATTTCCATGAGTATTTGTTGGTCAGTGGCAACCGCAGTCCGATTGGCGACCTCATTTTCCATCAGGTAGTGAAGCGCCATCCTAATATTGTGGCAGTATTTAGCGGTCACTATCACGGAGCGAGCAGGAAAGTAGATGAGCTTGACGATGACAATGATGGTAAAGTAGACCGGAAAGTATATCAAATACTCGCTGATTATCAGTCAGGACCTGAAGGTGGACAAGGGTTTATGCGATTGATAACAGCCGATCAAGAAAAAAACCAGCTTCATTTTACGACATACTCACCTTACATGAATCAAGAGCATTTCTACGATCCTAAAACGTATGGAGATCAAGATGAATTTTCAATCGATGTGGATTTGACACCAAAAATGAAATCTGTCAAAACCAACTATTTTGAACTCAATGTGTACACAAATGTTTTGATAGGAGAGGCGCGCGGCGTAAAAAGCGGCAAAAAAGCAAGCTTTGAGTGGAAAGGCTTAAAGCCAAATGAAGAATATTATTGGTACACCGTAGCAAAAGATCGTTTTCAAGGAAAAGCGATTTCACCTATATGGAAAATTCATACAAAAAATGATCGTGAAGCAACATTTCTTAGGAAATAAAAACAGTGCTCCTTTGATAAGGGCACTGTTTATCTTTCCATTGTATGAATGAGCTTGTAACGATCTCCTCTATAAACGGAAAGAACATATTCAAACGGAATATCATTCTGAAAATAAGTCGTTCTTGCGATTGAGAGCACGGGATCGCCTGTTGAAATAGACAGCACGTGTGCTTCTTCATTTGAAGCAACATTCGCTTCAAGCTCTTGTTTTGCATGAGCAATTGTAAGGCCTGTTTGAGTCTCTATATATTCATATATAGAGCCAGTTAAATGTTCCCTTGTTAAATCTCCTGCAAATGCTTCAGGGATATAGCTCGTTTCAATCGCCATCGGTTCATCATTTGCGAGGCGTATCCGTTTGAGTTCATATATAGCATCGTCATTTGACAGTTGTAAGACAGGCAACAAGTGATCTGGACAGACGGTTTTTGTGAAGTCAATCAGCTGGCTTGAAGCTTTAAGACCACGCTGACGCATATCCTCTGTAAAGCTTGTTAAACCTTGAAGCGGCTGTTCAAATTTTTTTCGGCTCACAAAGGTGCCTTTTCCTTTTTGTCGATACAAATATCCTTCGTTCACAAGATTCGATAAGGCTTGTCTGACAGTCATTCGACTTATACCAAAGCGTTCGGCATATTCTCTTTCAGAAGGAATGAGTGTATCAGGTGCTAATGTTCCATCCTCAATCTGTTTTTTCAAATTCTCCATAATCTGATGGTACATCGGAATAGGTGACTGCTTATCAATAAACATGTGAAAATCCTCTCGTGCTTAGCTTTAGCGTAGTGAACCAGCTTCTCGATCAATCAAAATCGTCACATCTTCATGAAGTTTCAGAGCAGATGCTGGGAAGTCTGGATGTATCTCAGTCTGTTCTAAATATTGTATCACTTTCGCTTTTGATTTTCCTGATGCAAGAAGGAGAATCTTTTTACTAGAAAGAATGCTCGCAATGCCCATGGTGATGGCATGTGTAGGCACTTCATCAATAGAAGAAAAGTATCTTGCATTGGCCTGCCGGGTATTTTCATCTAGTTGCACGACATGAGTCTTTGAGTTAAACGGAGTACCGGGCTCGTTAAAACCAATATGTCCATTTTGACCGATTCCAAGAAGCTGAAGGTCGATGCCGCCTATGTTTTGAATGAGCTGATCATATCTTAAGCATTCCTTTTCTAAATCAGGTGTAGCGCCATTTGGAAGGAAATACTGATCCTGTGGAAGATCAATATGATCAAATAAATGACGTTTCATATAGGTCATATAACTATTTTCATGATCTGGATCAAGCCCTGCATATTCATCTAAATTGACTGTTTTTGTTTGTTTGAAAGACAATTGGTGTGATTGATGAAGGTGAATTAACTCTTGATACGTATCAAGAGGTGTACCGCCAGTTGCCAGGCCGAGTACGGCATCTGGTTTAGAAGCGATTGTGCGCGCGATCAGGGCTGCTGCTTCTTTTCCTAATTGTTCTTTATCTTCAAATTCAATGATGTTCATTAGTGGTTGGCCTCCTTTTTCTCAAAGACGATTTGTCCATGGCAGATCGTCATCATTAGTTCACCAGACTCATCCCAGATCACAAGGTCTGCTTGTTTTCCAACTTCAATCGAACCAAGCTGCTGATCAAGTCCTAGCTGAATGGCTGCATTAGTTGAGGTCATCTTTGCTATCTCTGTCCATTCACAATGTGTGATCTGTTTCATTCGTTTGACGCCATCTTTCATTCGCAGAATTGATCCTGCAAGTGTACCATCTGCCAGTAAAGCTTTTTCGCCGCTGACTGTGACTGTTTGGCCCCCAAACTCATACGTGCCATTTCCAAGTCCTTTTGCGCGCATCGAGTCTGTGATCATCATTAAACGATCACTTCCTTTTGCCAAATACGCCAGCTTGATGGCAAGTGGGTGGGAGTGTATCCCATCCGTAATCAGCTCAGTATGGAGATCCTTGTTTGTAAGAGCAGCTCCTACAGCGTTTGGTTCACGATGCTGAAACGAACTCAGTGCATTATAAAGATGCGTGACATGGCGTGCACCATGCTTTGCTGCTAATTCAATCATGTCATGATGGGCATTCGTATGTCCAATAGAAGGAATAATGTTTTTTTCTTGCAACAAGGAAAGAAAAGCAAAATCAGGGTCTTCCTCAGGTGCGAACGTGACGATTCGAATAAGCTGTTCAGAAGCATCCAGCCATTTTTCAAAAAGAGGGCGATCGGGCTGCTTTATCCATTGAACAGGCTGTGCCCCTGCTTTATCTTTAGAAATAAAAGGACCTTCAAGATGGATACCTAAACATTGTGCCTGAACGCCTGCTTGTTCTTCATTGTATTGTTTCCACTGGGCGACATTTTTAAGTGCTTGCTCTATCTCATGATGGTTTTGAGTGATGGTTGTGGCTAAAAAACTTGTCGTTCCTTCTGATGGTAAGTTGTCAGCGAGTGTATTCATGGCTTCTGATGTCGCATCCATCATATCTGCTCCATATCCGCCATGGATGTGAATATCAATCATTCCGGGAAGTAAATAAAAGTTTTCCCGGGAAATATATACTTTTTCATAATTTCCTGTCGGTGGTGTTGTTGAAATATAGTCAATCTTGCCGCCGCGTAAACCGACAAAACCGTTTGCAATCATTTCGGTCTTTGTCACAATATGAATATTGGAGAGCAATAAAGAGTTGCTCATGATTGTGCCCCCTTTAGTCATTGTCTTTGACTTAGTTTACCCTTTTTAAGTATAGTTGTCTATACCAGTAAATGAACGGAAACAGGATCAGGATAAAATACTGTTTTGGGATCATCATTGAAAGTGATAAAATAGAGCTGTATTTCTGAATCGCCTGTGATAAAAGGAGGAAGAAGCGTGCCGAAAGTTCGTACGAAGGACATAATGGAACAATTTCATCTTGAACTGGTAAGTGGGGAAGAAGGGATTAATCGTCCCATTACAATCAGTGATCTTTCCAGACCAGGTATTGAAATGGCTGGTTATTTTACATATTACCCAAAAGAAAGAGTTCAACTTTTAGGGAAAACAGAGCTTTCTTTTTTTGAACAGCTCCCAGAACGCGAACGAAAGCAGAGAATGATGTCTCTTTGTACTGATATTACCCCTGCAATTATTTTGTCACGAGATCGTGAAGTGCCGAAGGAATTAATTGAAGCTTCAAATGAAAATGGTGTACCTGTGTTACGTTCAAGCCTAAAAACGACAAGACTTTCGAGTCGTTTGACCAACTTTTTAGAAAGCAAGCTTGCACCTACGACCGCGATTCATGGCGTACTCGTTGATGTATATGGTGTAGGTGTATTGTTAATTGGAAAAAGCGGAGTAGGAAAAAGTGAAACAGCCTTAGAATTAGTGAAGAGAGGACACAGGCTGGTCGCAGATGATTGCGTGGAAATCCGTCAAGAGGATCAGGATACGTTAGTCGGAAGCGCACCAGAGCTGATTGAACATCTTTTAGAAATCCGTGGATTAGGCATCATTAATGTGATGACCTTATTTGGAGCTGGGGCTGTCAGAAGCTATAAGAGAATTACGATTGTCATGAACCTTGAGCTTTGGGAACAAGGCAAACAGTACGATCGTTTAGGACTTGAAGAAGAGAAGATGCGAATCATCGATACAGATGTACCGAAGCTGACCATTCCTGTCCGCCCTGGTCGAAACTTAGCGGTTATCATTGAGGTGGCTGCGATGAACTTCAGGTTAAAACGCATGGGACATAATGCGGCGGAACAATTTACAAGTAAACTAGCCGATGTCATTGAAGACAATGGCCAAGATGAATAGGAGTTGTCTATATGAACGAAGCGATTCAGCCAATTGATCCGATTGCTTTTCAGCTCGGACCTCTTTCGGTTCATTGGTATGGTGTGATCATTGGGATCGGAGCTTTACTAGGACTCTGGCTCGCACTGAGAGAATGTGAGAAAAGAGGAATCAATAAAGATACGTTTATTGATTTAATCTTATTTGCCATTCCAATAGCGATTATTTGTGCACGAATTTATTATGTATCCTTCGAATGGGATTACTATCAGCAGCACCCAAATGAAATCATTAAGATTTGGCATGGCGGAATTGCCATTCATGGCGGGCTGATAGGTGCTGTGCTGACAGCGATCGTATTTGCAAAAGTGAAAAAGGTGTCCTTCTGGAAAATAGCCGATGTAGCAGCACCTAGTATTTTACTAGCGCAGGCCATTGGACGCTGGGGGAACTTTATTAATCAGGAAGCGCATGGTGAGGCTGTTTCAAGAGCCTTTTTAGAGAATTTGCATTTGCCTGAGTTTATCATTAATCAAATGTATATTGATGGGACGTATTATCACCCAACGTTCTTATACGAATCATTATGGAATCTTGCCGGTGTTGTGATCTTGATTTTATTACGTAGAACATCGATGCGCAGAGGCGAAATCTTCTTGTCTTATTTAATTTGGTATTCAATCGGTCGTTTCTTTATAGAAGGTATGAGAACGGACAGTTTGATGCTGACAGAACATCTTCGAATCGCTCAAATGATTTCGATTGCCATTTTTGTAGTGGCTGTTCTGCTGATGATCTTTAGAAGAATAAAAGGGTACGCATCGATTCCGTATAAAGAGAACAACTCATCGAATTAAAGCAGGGGGGATCAGAAGAGATGGGGGATACATGGAAAAACGGCTTAAAAGCAGGGCTATCGACAACTTGGACACTTGGAAAAGTCATCTTTCCAGTTACCATTCTCGTCAGTATCTTGCAGCATACGCCTGTTATGGATTGGATCATTCGATTCATACGGCCATTTATGGGGTTGTTTGGTCTTTCAGGAGAAGCGGCCATTCCACTTGTATTAGGAAATGTGCTGAATTTGTATGCGGGCATAGCTGCCATTTTGACACTAGATCTTCCTGTGAAGGAAGTGTTTATTTTGGCCGTGATGCTGTCCTTTTGCCATAACCTGATCATCGAATCGACTGTGGCAGCAAAGGTTGGACTGAGAGTGTCTGTCATTTTGCTTGTCAGAATCAGTCTTGCTGTTATTTCGGCTATTGTCATTCATCTCGTTTGGCAGGGAGGCCAGGAGCCGGCACAATATGGACTGCTGACAGCAGCTCAGACGGCTGATGTGCCTTCCAGTTGGTACATGATCGTCCTTCTCGCTTTACAAAAAGCCGTACTCGGTGTGCTCCAGCTCGCCTGTATCGTCATCCCTCTCATGATCATCATTCAATTCATGAGAGATTTAGGATGGCTCCATACGCTGTCTAAGTGGCTGTCTCCATTTACGAGAATGCTTGGAATGAAAGAAAATACGTCGATGACGATGGTCGCTGGGTTAACCATTGGTCTGGCATACGGAGCTGGCGTGATGATGAAGGCAGTGGAAGAGGACGGCGTGAGTAAAAAAGATTTAACCCTTGCTTTCATTTTCCTTGTTGCCTGCCATGCAGTGGTCGAAGACACGCTGATATTTATTCCACTTGGGATTCCTGTGTGGCCGCTTCTTGTCATCCGCCTGATATCTGCTATTTTATTAACAGCTGCCATTAGCTATATTTGGCGAAAGCGCGAGCTCGCAGCTGTTAGAAAGGAAGCCATATGAACGAATCAACTATTAACACCGTGCTGTTTGATTTAGATGGCACATTAATCAATACGAATGAATTAATTATTGCTTCATTTCAACATACGCTTGATCATTATTACCCTGGTCAGTACAGCCGTGAAGAGATCCTCCATTTCATTGGTCCGTCATTATTTGATACATTCTCTGCGATGGACCCTGATCTAACGAATGACATGATTCAGATGTACCGTACGTTTAATCATGAACAGCATGATCTGCTCGTGACTGAATATGAGACTGTTATAGATACATTGAAAGTCTTGCAGGATCGAGGATTTAAGCTTGGAATTGTCACAACAAAGATACGTGACACAGTGTTAATGGGATTGAAGCTGACCGGTTTAGAGCCATTCTTTGAGGTGATTGTGACGCTCGATGATGTCCAAAATGAAAAGCCGCATCCGGAGCCTGTCCAGCTGGCATTATCCAAGCTTGGCAGTGATCCACATGAAGCGGTGATGGTTGGCGATAATTATCACGATATTTTGTCTGGTCAAGCGGCGGGGACAAAAACAGCAGGTGTTGCTTGGTCAATTAAGGGAGAAGAGGCCCTTTTAAAGCATCGCCCTGATTTTATGCTAAAGAAAATGAGTGATCTCCTGGCGATTGTTGGAGCTGATTGAGTTGAGAAAAACAGATCGTTATCCTGTAAAAGGGGTCAATTCGTTACGACAAGTCTATCGGACGGTCCCCTTTTTCAAAGTGGTGAAAAACTTTATTTTCATTCAAATCGCACGGTACACGCCTTTTATGGGAATGAAAAATTGGATATACCGAACCTTTCTTCGTATGAAGGTCGGCGAAGATACAGCGTTTGCCTTAATGGTCATGGTGGATCTCATGTTTCCTGAGAAAATCACGGTCGGTCGAAATTCGGTGATTGGCTATAACACAACCATTTTGACCCATGAGTATTTGATTAAAGAATACAGACTTGGGGAAGTCTATATTGGGGATGAAGTCTTAATTGGAGCCAATTCCACCATTTTACCTGGTGTGACCATTGGGGATGGGGCGATCGTGTCGGCTGGTACACTTGTTCATAAGGATGTTCCAGCAGGCTCATTTGTTGGAGGAAATCCAATGCGCATGATTTATACGAAAGAAGAAATGAAAGCACGTCAATCTACGTCTGCTGAGTAGCTCGGCAGACTTTTTTGTTGACAATATGTTATGGTGTAACTATAATGATTACAACAGAGGTGAGAAAACATGAAAATCAGCAGCAGATTTACTGTCGCTGTCCATATTCTGGCCTTGCTATCACTTGAAAAAGGATCATTACAGACATCGGAGGATATCGCGGGAAGTGTGAATACAAACCCAGTGGTCATCCGCCGTATTATGAGTAAATTAAAAAAAGCAGGCTTAATCTCAACGAGTCTTGGCAAAGGCGGTTCTCAGCTGAACCGCAGTGAAGACGATATCACGCTGCTTGATGTGTATAAAGCGGTTGAAGTGGTGGATGAGGGAGAATTGTTTCAAATCCATGAAAGCCCAAATCCTGACTGTCCGATCGGTGCAAATATCCAGGCTGTGCTTGAGTTAATCTTGTGCCGCGCTCAAAGTGCGATGGAGCAAGTGCTTGCTGAGATCAAATTAAGTGAACTAACGCAGGTGTTAATCAAAAAAATTGGATGATCTATTCAATTTTTTTTACCTCTGTTGTAACTGAATTGGTTACATCTTTGTTTATCAAATAAAATCATTTTACAGGAGGAATTCATATGAAAATCGGTATTATTGGCGCTACAGGTAAAGCAGGACAGGAAATTGTAAAAGAGGCTCAATCAAGAGGACATGAGGTAACAGCCATCGTTCGAGATGCGAAAAAAGTGACAGGTTCATCCGTAGCTGTTATTGAGAAGGATGTGTTTCATTTACAAGCAGAAGACATCAAAGGCTTTGATGTTATCGTCAATGCATTTGGCGCACCTGCTGGACAAGAGCACCTTCACGTAGAGGCAGGGAAAAAGCTGATTGATATTTTGAAAGAGGTATCTGATACGCGTTTAATCGTTGTGGGCGGAGCGGGCAGTCTTTTTGTTGATGAAGCCAAAACAACAAGACTTGTTGATACACCAGAATTTCCAAAGGAGTATGTGCCTACTGCTTCACAGCAAGGTGAAAACCTAAAAGATCTTCAACAAACCGAAGGATTCAAATGGACTTTCCTCAGCCCTGCTGCATTCTTTGATCCAGCTGGCAAACGCACAGGTTCTTATGTGAAAGGGAAAGACCAACTGATTGTCAATTCTAAAGGTGACAGCTATGTGAGCTATGCCGACTACGCCATTGCGCTTGTCGATGAAATTGAGCAGTCTGCCCATGTTGGAGAACGTTTTACCGTTGTATCTGAAGCAGAATAAGTGATTCGTTGCCGCTAAAAACGATGAGTGAGGAGTTTAACGTATGAATGATCAAGAATTGTCTCTCATTTATGTATGGGATGCGTATTGTGGCTGGTGTTATGGGTTTTCCAACAGTATCCGTACTTTGCATGAGAACCATCCTGAAATGTCACTGACGCTCGTATCTGGCGGCTTATTTGTAGGAGAAAGAAGTCTTCCAATAAAGGAATATCCACATATATCAGAAGCAAATCAACGGATCAGTCAGCTAACTGGCGTTGAGTTTGGTGAACGTTATCAGAAGCTGCTAGCAAACGGGACATTTCTCTTAGACTCTGAGGCTGCAGCCATTGGGTTTTCAGCATTAAGATCCTTTGCTCCAGATCGTGCATTGTACTTGGCAGCATCGATGCAAAAGGCTTTTTATCAAGACGGAAAAAGCCTGAGCGATGATGAAACGTATCAGGAGATTGCTCTGGCACATTATCTTGATCCTAATGCCGTCATTGAACGAATGAAAACAAAAGAAGTCTTCAATGATGCGTATGCCGACTTTGCGAAGGTTCATCAACTTCAAGTGAATGGATACCCTACCCTTTTATTAAAAAAAGGGGATGAATACTTCAGTGTAGGCGGAGGAGCGATGACAGCTGAAAAGCTTGAGGAGCGCCTGAAGGAAATCATAGAAGCATCATCATGAAAAAAACCATCCTCTATTCGGATAGAGGATGGTTTTTCATGTTTTCAAAGAGAAATTGTTCTAGGCTTTAATGATAATCGCCTGCCTGCCCATCTGTTCCCAAGAATCTTCAAACTGATCGCGATCGACTTTTTGATTCTTTTCTCCGTATGGGTTATTTAAGTAGACATGCTCCTTGTCATAGCCTGTGATGACCACGCTATGCATATTAAAGCTTACATCTATTTTGCCATTTGGTGTATTCCATGTTTCGATGTTATCTATTTTGTCAAAGGTGGATGTGGTAATCACCCAAACAGGATACCCTTTTTCAAGTGATTGATAGATGGCCTTTTTGACAGGTTTTCCGCTTAAGTCGACGACTTGAGCGCCCGCATGTTTTTTCGCAAGCTGATAAATAGGTTCATGGTATACACCAAGACCTGGTCCATTCTCCATATCGCCTACAAACCCGTCATGTGGGTCTCCTTTTAAGCCATTTTCATAATTGAGTGGAACACGTTTAATTTCATTTGCCAATGTGTCTTTCGTCACTTGCTCGTAGCCGCTGTAATGAAGAAGCATCGCTAAGCTTGTGACTTCGCATCCATTATAAAGCTTTGGGGCATCCATTTGATTGTAGAGGATGACGTCCATGGCTTTTTTGCTTCCTTTTAAGGAAGAATAGGTGGTATCTGTTTTTTTCGTTAATCGTGTTTCTTCAGCTGCGAGTGCCGTATCGTTTTCTTTTTCTTTGGCTGCTTCGTGTGGTGAAGCTGTCTTCTTGACTTGGTCGATTTGTGTCACGTATATAAAGCCGAAATAAACAAGGCATGCGCACAACAAAGTTAAGATTAATGTCTGGATGAACTTCACTGTAATCTCCTGTGTTATTCAATATTTTTATGTATTATAGCACGTTCTTTCATCCAACATGCAGAAAAGAGACAGGTGTCACTTGAATGTAATAATTCCACAAATTTTTCATGAAAATAGAGAGAAAATAAAAATGATTGATTTAATTACTTTATTTTGTTAGCATGTTATCATATTAGCGAACTAAAGGATTCGGAATTTTTTGTTTTAATGTGTTGGAGGTGTAGAAGAACATGTTTATGTTTGAGAAACCATATGGTATGCGGGATTCATTACCAGGATTGTATGAGACGAAGAAAAAAGTGAGACATTCCTTAACAGAGGTCATGAATGGTTGGGGTTACCGGTTGATGGAAACACCAACGCTTGAATTTTACGATACAGTCGGTGTTCAATCGGCGATTACAGATACACAGCTCTTTAAGCTGTTAGATCAGAACGGGCAAACCCTTGTACTCAGACCTGATATGACGGGACCTATTGCTAGAGTGGCAGCATCAAAGCTTCATGAACAGGCGTATCCACTTCGCGTTGGGTATGCGGCCAATGTGTTCCGGGCACAGGAAAGAGAAGGCGGGAGGCCATCAGAATTTGAGCAGGTCGGAATTGAGTTAATTGGAGACGGTTCGATTAGTGCAGATGCTGAAGTGATCGCGCTTGTCGTATTCGCATTAAAAAATGCTGGGCTCAAGTCCTTCAAAATCGCGATTGGGCATGTCGCTTTAGCAGAGACGTTATTTGTAGATGCACTGGGAAATACAGAGCGTGCAAACGTTCTTCGCCGATTCTTATATGAAAAGAATTATGTAGGATACCGTCAGCATGTGAAGCAATTGCCACTCTCCTCCATCGATAAAACGAGGCTGTTACAGCTTTTAGAGTTAAGAGGCGGCCAGGAAGTCACAGAGCGGGCAGAGGACATCGTCGTTTCACAAGAAGGAAAAGAGGTGCTTACGCAGTTAAAGTCGCTTTGGGAGACACTTGAAGATTACGGCTGTACAGAATATATCCGTCTAGATTTAAGCATGGTGAGTCATATGAGCTACTACACGGGTATTTTGTTTGAAGTATTTGCAGATCATGTTGGGTCAGTCATCGGAAGTGGCGGCAGATATGACCAATTGCTTGCTCATTTCGATGCACCTGCACCAGCTACAGGATTCGGACTTCGATTAGATCGTCTGCTTGAAGCACTTGATGCAAAAGAAATCAATGAACCGCAGGAGGCAGTGATTTTTAGTAAAGAACAAAGACTGGAAGCTTTTGCTTTTGCAGAAAAGGAGCGGTCAAAAGGGAAAAAGATCGTGCTGCAAGACTTAGCAGGGATTGAAAATATTGACGCGATGACCAAGGTATTTGAGCAGGTGACTTATTTTATCGGCGCTAGAAAGGGAGAGCAAAATGGGTAAAGTGTTGACGATGGCGATGCCAAAGGGCCGAATATTTGAAGAAGCCGCAGGGCTGTTAAGGCAGGCAGGATATCAACTGCCAGAGGAATTCGAGGATTCAAGAAAGTTAATCATCGATGTACCGGAAGAAAACCTCCGCTTTATTTTAGCGAAGCCAATGGATGTGACGACTTATGTAGAGCACGGTGTAGCAGATGTTGGCATTGCAGGAAAGGATGTCATGCTCGAAGAAGCTCGTGATGTGTACGAGGTGCTTGATTTAAACATCAGTAAATGCCATTTAGCGGTTGCCGGATTGCCGGGAGCCAGCTGGGGCGGTGTTGCACCACGTGTGGCAACAAAGTACCCAAATGTCGCATCTTCCTATTTTAGAGAACAAGGGGAGCAAGTAGAGATCATTAAGCTGAATGGTTCCATTGAATTAGCACCGCTCATCGGACTCGCCGATCGTATTGTAGACATTGTCTCTACAGGTCAAACACTCAAGGAAAACGGACTTGTTGAAACGGAGCATATTTGTGATATTACATCACGGTTTATTGTCAATCCTGTGAGCTATCGGATGAAGGATGCGGTGATCGATGAAATGGCGCAGCGCCTTGCAAGAATCATTGAAGGGGAGGAAACATCATGAACATCACCTACATACAAGAAGGTGAGACAGAGACACTCTCGCTCAAACGGACTTTAGATACAGGCACGGAAGAGCAGCGCCTGGCTGTTCAGCGGATTATACAAGAAGTGAGGCTAAATGGTGATCAAGCGGTACAGTCTTTTACAAAGCAATTTGATGGGGTGCTGCTTGAAGATCCGCTTGTCACAGACGAGGAAATGACAAAAGCCTCCGAACGTTTGGACCCAGCCATGATTCAAGTGATCCAAACGGCTATCCGTCATATTCGCACATACCATGAGCGTCAGCTGACCTCCTCTTGGTTTTATCACCAGCAGGATGGCTCGATGCTCGGACAAAAGGTGACACCACTTGATGCAGTTGGTGTGTATGTCCCCGGCGGAACAGCTGCTTATCCATCATCTGTTTTAATGAATGTGATTCCGGCGCTTGTCGCTGGTGTTAAGCGAATTGTCCTTGTGACACCCCCAGGGAAAGACGGCTACCTCTCTGACGCTGTACTCGTTGCTGCGAAGGAGCTCGGTATTACAGAGATGTATAAAATGGGCGGTGCACAGGCGATTGCGGCACTTGCCTATGGAACAGAAAGCATCCAGCCTGTTGATAAAATCACAGGTCCAGGCAACATCTATGTCGCACTGGCAAAGCGGGAAGTATTTGGTCAGGTAGACATTGATATGATTGCCGGTCCAAGTGAAATTGCGGTTCTAGCAGACGACACGGCCATAGCACATGAGGTGGCGGCCGATTTACTTTCTCAGGCAGAGCATGATGCGCTGGCATCTAGTATTTTGGTGACCCCATCTAAGACACTTGCTGAAAATGTGCGAGCTGAGGTGCAAGCGCAGCTGGACACCTTGCCAAGAAAATCAATCGCT
Source organism: Bacillus sp. FSL W8-0645 (assembly GCF_038007905.1). Taxonomy (NCBI): domain Bacteria; kingdom Bacillati; phylum Bacillota; class Bacilli; order Caryophanales; family Bacillaceae; genus Bacillus; species Bacillus sp. FSL W8-0645. Next base: position 3,246,638 of record NZ_JBBOYC010000001.1, on the reverse strand, counting down.
GCACAATCCATACAACATCATGGCCGTATATACGTGACAGATTCCATGGATCGTGCAGTAGACGTCGTCAATCAGTTAGCGCCAGAGCATTTAGAGGTGCTGACAGCATTTCCAGAATCATTTCTTGGTCAAATCAAGCATGCAGGGGCGATTTTTTTAGGGCGTTATAGCCCTGAGCCGGTGGGAGATTATTTTGCAGGACCGAATCACGTGCTGCCAACCAACGGAACAGCTAGATTTTCTAGCCCGCTTGGTGTGACCGATTTTCAAAAGAAAACGAGCATTATTTCATATAGTCAAGAAGCCTTTGAGACACACAGGGATAGCATTGCGGCTTTTGCCAGGTTAGAAGGGCTCGAAGCACATGCAAGGTCGATTGAATCGAGAAAGCGGGGGGAATCGTCATGAGACAGGCGGAAACAGCGAGACAAACAAATGAAACGAATATTTCATTATCGTTAGAGATTGATGGGGAAGGAAAAGCGGATATTCAAACAGATGTCCCTTTTATGACACACATGCTCGATCTATTTACGAAGCATGGACACTTTAATTTGACTGTTGATGCGAAAGGAGATACAGATGTTGATGATCACCACACAACAGAAGATATCGGCATCGTGCTTGGGCAAATGTTTAAGGAAGCGTTAGGTGATAAAAAGGGGATTAAGCGGTACGGGTCCAGCTTTGTTCCAATGGATGAAACGCTTGCCCAGGTCGTGGTCGACTTAAGTAATCGTCCTCATTTGGAAATGAGAGCGGCCTTTCCAAGTCAAAAGGTCGGTACCTTTGATACAGAGCTCGTACATGAGTTTCTTTGGAAGTTTGCGTTAGAAGCTCGTATAAACCTTCATGTAATTGTTCACTATGGAAGCAATACGCACCATATAATTGAAGCTATTTTTAAAGCGATGGCACGTGCTTTGGATGAAGCAACAACCATTGATCCACGTGTGAAAGGGATTCCTTCGACAAAGGGGATGCTCTAATGATCGGAGTCATTGATTACGGAATGGGAAATTTGTTCAGCGTATCAAAAGCACTGGAACGAGCAGGTGCCCGTTATATTGTCTCCGCTGATGTGGAGGAGCTCAAAAAGGCAGATGCTTATATTTTGCCTGGGGTCGGTTCGTTTCGTGATGCGATGCAGCTGTTAAAACAGACAGGGCTTGAGGCGTTTATCCACCAAGTAGTGCAGGAAGGAAAGCTGCTATTTGGCATTTGTCTTGGGATGCAGCTGTTATTTGAAGAAAGCGAAGAGGCAGGGCGTACGAAAGGTTTGGGGCTGCTAAAAGGGCGTGTCGTTCTTTTAAAGGATCGTGACCAGGATGGGCAAAGGCTGAAGGTGCCTCATATGGGGTGGAATGAGCTCACATTTCATCAGCCCTCCCCATTGTTTGACGGGGTATCCGAAGGATTTGCGTACTTTGTTCACTCTTATTATGTGAGGGATATGAATCCAGAAGAGCAATTAGCAAGCGCAGACTATGGCGTTCAAGTACCCGCAGTTGTCGGCAAGGGAAATGTGCTAGGCGCACAGTTTCACCCTGAAAAAAGCAGTACAACGGGCATGGCGCTCCTCAAACAATTTATTCAATTAGCAAACGAACCAAACGAACAGAGGGTGAACAAATGAGTGAATTTACATTGTATCCAGCGATTGATATGAGAAATGGCAAATGTGTACGGCTCGTGCAAGGAGATTATGATCAAGAAACCATTTATGGAGATTCGCCGCTCGATATGGCGACGCGATTTGCAAATGAAGGAGCAAAGTGGATTCATCTCGTTGATCTAGATGGTGCGAAAGCGGGGAATCGCGTCAATCATGAGCATGTGCTGGCGATTGCTTCATCCTTAGATGTAAATGTACAAATTGGTGGCGGCATTCGGACGGAAGAAGACGTTGCCTTTTATTTAAACAATGGTGTAGCTAGAGTCATCCTTGGCAGCTCGGCTGTTTCTAATCCTGCCTTTGTGAAAAAAATGCTTGCGCAATATGGGGAGAAAATAGCGATTGGCATTGATGCGCGAAATGGATTCGTATCGACTGAGGGGTGGCTTGAAACATCGAAAGTGAAGGCAGAGGAACTCGGCAAAGAATTGGCAAAGGAAGGCGCGGAGGTCTTTATTTTCACGGATATTCAAATGGATGGCATGCTGGCTGGTCCTAATGTAGAAAGTACAGTTCGCTTAGCAGAAGCTACTGGCAAACAAGTCATTGCTTCAGGCGGTATCAGTTCGGTAGCCGATCTCCAAAAGCTGTCAGCACAAAAACAGTCAGGCGTTTCTGGTGCGATCATTGGAAAGGCACTTTATACGGAGCGGTTTACTTTAGCTGAAGCAATTGAAGGGCTTGACCGCGTATGATGACAAAACGAATCATCCCATGTCTCGATGTGAAGGAAGGTCGTGTGGTCAAAGGGGTGCAATTCCTCGGCTTAAAGGATGCTGGTGATCCGGTAGAATTAGCGCAGATATATGATGAGGAAGGGGCGGATGAACTCGTCTTTCTTGATATTTCTGCCTCTTATGAAGGCCGGAAAACGATAGTAGATGTGGTCAAACAAGTGGCGTCCACTCTTGCCATCCCTTTTACGGTAGGCGGGGGAATTAACCACCTTGAAGACATGAAGCGCATATTAAGAGCGGGTGCAGACAAAGTATCTGTGAATACAGCGGCAGTTTTAAGACCAGAATTGATTTCAGAAGGTGCTGATTTTTTTGGTTCCCAGTGCATCGTCGTCGCAATAGATGCAAAGTACGATGAAGAGAAAAAAGCGTACATGGTTTATACACACGGAGGGCGCCGTCAAACGGATATAGAGGTTAGCGATTGGGCAAAAGAAGCCGTGCTGAGGGGGGCAGGAGAGATCTTGCTGACAAGTATGGATGCCGACGGTGAGAAAAAGGGCTTTGATCATCGATTAACAAAGCTTGTGTCAGAAGCTGTCACCGTACCTGTCATTGCCTCGGGAGGTGCTGGCAATGCTCAGCATATGCTGGAGGCATTTACAAAAGGAGAAGCGGATGCAGCTTTAGCAGCTTCCATTTTTCATTATAAAGAGACTTCAATTCAAGAGGTAAAGACATACTTGAGAGAACACGGGGTGAAGGTCAGATGAAACAGGCAAACGAATTATCCTTTCATGAGGCAGGCCTGATACCTGCGATTGTACAGGATGCTCAAAGCAAGGAAGTATTGACATTGGCGTATATGAATCAAGAATCCTATGAAAAAACACTAGAGACAGGGGAAACATGGTTTTACAGCCGATCAAGAAACGAGCTTTGGCACAAAGGCGCCACATCTGGACATACTCAGCGAGTCACATCCATTCGATATGACTGTGACAAGGATGCTCTGCTTATTCTTGTCTCACCAAGTGGACCAGCGTGCCACACTGGCAGCTATAGCTGCTTTTCGGAAGAAGGCGTGAAGCGTCAAACGGAAGAGCAGGATCGTTTTGCAATTTTAAATGAACTTGAACAGGTGATTGCGAAACGTCAGGCAGAAATGCCAGAAGGCGCTTATACAACCTATCTATTTGAAAAAGGGGTCGATAAAATCCTGAAAAAGGTAGGGGAAGAAGCGTCAGAGGTCATCATTGCAGCAAAAAACCGGGATCAAGAAGAATTGAAATGGGAAACAGCCGATCTTCTGTATCACCTGCTTGTGTTATTACGTGAACAGCAATTGCCGCTTGATGATGTATTAAAAGTATTAAAAAAACGTCATCAAGGCGAGTGAAAAGCCGGGGGCACCTCTGGCTTTTTACTTTTGAGTGAAAAACAAATCCTTCCTTTTCTTTTGTTCTATGTGACGACTCTTGAAGTATGTTATACTACACACGGTACACTGTTCGAAATGGAGGGTATCAGTGAGTAAATACACTTCTCAAAATAATCACACACAAGTCGTCCAGCTATTCCAAGATGGGCATTACTTTTTTCATAAAGGTCTAAAAGCTTATAGAGAAAGAAATCTATCTAAAGCGAGTAAGCTAATACAGCGGGCTATTGTACTTGAGCCTGAAAATGTAGAAATGCTGTCACAGCTTGCTATTATTTATACTGAAATGGGTCATTTCCAACAATCAAATGAACTGCTTGATTTCATCCTTGAACATATTGATGAAAATATGTCTGAGTGTCACTATTTTAAAGCCAATAATTATGCGAATCTAGGACTCTTTCAAGAGGCATATAAGTCAGCGACTGCCTATGCTTCATTAGAAGAGAACGGGGAATTTGCAGATGAAAATGATGACCTTCTCGACTTGCTCGATATGAGTGACGAAGAGGACGAAGATTTTCCTTACGATCAGGATGACCTGATTGTGAAGCAGGATCAAGCAAATCACTTGCTGGAAAGCGGCAGGCTTGATGAAGCCATTGAGATGCTGGAACAGATGATTGTTGAGTATCCAGAATTTTGGTCAGCGTACAATAATCTCGCATTGGCCTATTTTTATTCTGGTCGAATCCATCAGGCGAAAGAGATGCTGAACCGGGTTTTAGATGAAAATCCGGGTAATCTGCATGCCCTTTGCAACCAGCTTGTCTTCTATCATTATGAAAAAGAAGAAGAAAAGGTCAATACGTTAGCAAAGCAATTAACGCACGTGTATCCAATATTAAGTGAACAGCGTTATAAGCTTGGCGCAACATTTGCCCTAGTTGGAGAATTTGAATGGGCCTTTAAATGGCTTTATTCTTTGTACAAAACAGGCTTTCAGGGAGATAGTACATTTTTATACTGGCTCGCAAGCGCAGCTTATTATACAGGTCACAAAACGCTTGCACAGACGGTTTGGGATAAGATGGTCGAAGAAGATATCGATGCAGATGAAATCAAGCCGTGGCAGGATAAACCTGAGGAGACTGAGCCAATGGTCTCCATTGAGGAGCGGCTGACGGCGTACTATGTAAGCAAACAAAAAGGGGAACGTGATGTTCTTCAATCTGTTCTTGATGCACGCGCAGCGAAAACCGCTTTTGAACAGCAATTCATTGAACTGCTCTTATACGAAGATGAAATGGAAGAACGGTCTTTTTCAGAAGATGCGGTTTTTGCAAAACAGGCGGCATCCAGCTTGGAAGAAGCTGTTCAGCCTGACAGCCATATGCCTTATTTTTGGTTATTCCATATTATTCAGCAGGCACGTGCTTCTGGCGTAGATAAGAAAAATGCGCCTGCATGGGCAGCAGCATCTTATTATTTATGGATGCAGGAGCAAGAAGAATCTATGAGCAAAAAAGAGATTGCATCCTCTTTTCAAATCAGTGTTCAAACACTGTCTAAATATGAACAAGTCATTTGTACATTAATTGATTGAATAGGTAAATAGATTTAGAAGATTGCAGCATGGCCGAAAAGGTCATGCTTTTTTCTTGGATAAAAAGGTGGGATTTGCAAGGATTTGGCGAAGTATGACAATCACGACATGTTTTTGAAACATAAATGTAATAAAAATATTAGCTCATTTTGTCGATGTCTCATGTATAATGAAAATCGTGGATTAAAACAAAGACATATATTTAGATATTTTACTATACATAATGAAACACCTAGTGATAGAAACAATCTGGTCAACATCTGACTGATCAATCAGGAAGAAAGACATAGATAGCACAGATTGGTCGCAGAGAATTTGCTGCTTTCTCATGTCGCTTGGAAATTGTCAAAGGAGGAACTATTCGTGAAAAAGTTTATTACTTTCGGTTTAGCTTCGGTCATCGGAGCGAGCAGTTTATTTATCCCATTTACTCATGAAGCAAACGCACAGAACTTTGAACAAAAGAAACAAGAGCTGGACAGCAAGCAATCTGAGGTCAACAAAAACCTTCAAAAGAAAAAAGATGAGCTTTCAAAGCTTGAAGCAAAACAAGAGGCACTTGCACTAAAGCTAAAAGAAATTGACGAGAAAGCTTTAAAAACAAGTGATCAAATCGAAGAAAAACAAAAAGAAAATGAACAAACGAAAAAAGAAATCAATGCACTCAAAAAAGACATTGCTGATACTGAAAAACGTATTGAAGATCGAAACAAATTTTTGAAAAAGCGTGTACGTGCGCTTCAAGAAAGCGGCGGTTCTACGAAATACATAGATGTATTACTAGGAGCGAAAAGCTTTAGCGATTTCATCAGCCGTGCAGGTGCAGTATCTACACTCATCAACGCAGACAGCGAAATCATTAAAGAGCAAGAAAAAGACAAAGCTGAGCTTCAAAAGTCTGAAAACGAATTAAACACAAAGCTTGAAGATGTTCAAAAGACACTTACAAAGCTTGAAACACTTCAAACAGACTTGAATAAACAGCTTGATGAAAAAGACAAGCTATTCAAGCAAGTGAAAAAGCAAAAGGGAAGTGCTTCTTCTCAAATCAGCGAGTTAAACAGTGAGGCTAACAGCATTGCATCTGAAAAAGACGCAACAATCGCTGCTCAAAAACAAGCTGAAAAAGAAGCAAGAGAAGCAGCTCAAAAAGCTAAAGAAGAAAAAGTACAAAGACAACAGCAGCGTCAAGCTAGTGTTCAAGCAGAAGACAACAGCTCAACGAACGACAGCAGACCGTCTTCAAATAACAGTAACAGTGGATCTTCAAATAACAACGATAATAACAACAACAGCAGTTCACCAAGCAAGAAGCCATCTACTGGCGGTGGATCACCTGTTAGCAGTAACGTAGGCGGAATCGAAGGTGCGATCAGCACAGGTTCTACCATTGTTGGACAATCTCCATATAAATGGGCTGGCGGCAGATCTCAAGCTGATATTGACGCACGTCGTTTTGACTGTTCTTCATTCGTTCGCTGGGCATTTGCATCAGCAGGCATCAACCTTGGACCAGTTGGCGGTACAACAACAGATACGCTTGTAGGTAAAGGAAGAGCTGTAAGTGCATCTGACATGAAACGCGGAGACCTTGTGTTCTTTGATACGTATAAAGTAAATGGACACGTTGGTATTTACTTAGGAAATGGTACATTCTTGAACGATAACAGCTCTCGAGGTGTTTCAGTTGACTCTATGAGCAATGTTTACTGGAAAAAAGCATTCAATGGCGTTGTAAGAAGAGTCGTTGAATAAATCATTACTTACTATATAACCGTAAACAGGCTTCCTTAAACAGCAGTTTAAGGAAGCTTTTTCTTTTTTTGAAGATATGAGCAAATGATTCGCTTATTATCCACAGATTTAATAGGATATGGGTAAGGAATAAAACTAAGAGTGGGATGGATGCTTTCTGTCATGAATGGAAGCATCACCCAAGGGCATTCTAATAAGAAATGCTAGCAGTAATTGAAGAGGGAGTGACAGTTGTGTCAGAAGAAAAAATCTACGATACGATCATCATTGGAGCGGGACCTGCCGGAATGACAGCCGCTGTTTATACATCACGTGGAAATCTTTCAACATTGATGATTGAAAGAGGGATTCCAGGCGGTCAAATGGCTAATACGGAAGATGTCGAGAACTATCCTGGCTTTGAAAGCATTTTAGGGCCAGAACTTTCAAATAAAATGTTTGACCATGCGAAGAAATTCGGTGCTGAGTATGCATATGGCGATATCAAAGAAATCGTAGACGGTGAAGAGTACAAAATCGTCAAAGCCGGTTCGAAAGAATACAAAGGACGCTCTGTCATTATTGCAGCAGGTGCGGAATACAAAAAAATCGGTGCACCAGGTGAAAAAGAACTTGGCGGCCGAGGCGTCTCTTACTGTGCAGTATGTGACGGTGCTTTCTTTAAAAACAAAGAGCTCGTCGTCATTGGTGGAGGAGACTCTGCGGTAGAAGAGGGTGTGTACCTCACACGCTTTGCGTCAAAAGTAACGATCGTTCATAGACGCGATAAGCTTCGTGCACAAAGCATTTTACAAGCACGTGCTTTTGATAATGAAAAAATCGACTTCATGTGGAACAAAACCGTTAAACAAATTAATGAAGAAAACGGTAAAGTCGGCAGTGTGACTTTGATTGATACGGTGACTGGTGAAGAAGAAGACTTTAAAACAGATGGCGCCTTTATCTATATCGGAATGCTGCCACTGTCTAAACCATTTGAAAATCTCGGCATTACAAATAAAGAAGGCTACATCGAAACAAACGAAAGAATGGAAACGAGAGTGGAAGGCATTTTCGCCGCTGGTGACATTCGTGAAAAAACACTCCGTCAAATTGTGACAGCAACAGGTGACGGAAGTATTGCCGCACAAAGCGCACAGCATTATGTAGAAGAGCTTGCTGAAAAGCTCAAAGCAACGAAATAAAAGGCTGTCGTAAATCCTTAATATAGCGTCATGGGCTTTTAACTGGAATGTAACACGGGTGAAACAATTTTCCGTTATGATAAAACTAGTAATTGACCCCCTTTTATAAGGAATACATGTTTGGCACGGATGAGAATCCGTGTCCTTTTTTTTGCTTAAAATCAGAAATTCATGAGATGTTCACAAATGACGCATGGAGAACCATTAGTTGCTGTAAAATAAAGAGTAGAAAAATTGCCCGCCACTTCTTTCAGACGAAATTCGGTCTGATTTCGGTGAAGAAGGGGCATGTTCATTGTGGGAGTCAGGATGAACCTGTATAATAAGTTAAAGACATAAAAGAGTAGGTGACAGCTGATGCAACGAGTAACCAATTGTGTGCTGCATCACGAAGATCAAGTTCTCTTGCTGCAAAAGCCAAGACGGGGCTGGTGGGTAGCGCCGGGCGGAAAAATGGAAAGCGGAGAATCGGTCAAGGATTCAGTCGTTCGAGAGTATAGAGAAGAAACAGGAATTTATATTTTAAATCCACAGTTAAAAGGTGTTTTTACCTTTATCATAAAAGAAGGCGATCAAATCGTTCAAGAGTGGATGATGTTCACCTTTATGGCAGATTCATTTACTGGAAAAAACGTGACAGAGTCAGAGGAAGGCATTTTAAAGTGGCATGAAGTAAAGGATGTGCCGCATTTACCGATGGCACCAGGAGATTCCCATATTCTTGATTTCATGCTAAAGGGAAAAGGACTTCTTCACGGTACTTTTACGTATACACCTGATTTTGAATTGATTGCTTATCGGTTAGACCCTCAAGGAGACTAATACATGAACCGTTTTTATAAAGAAGGAGAGGAAGCAGGCATGAATACGCACAAACAAGGAGATATTCAGCTTGTGATTATTACAGGAATGTCAGGTGCGGGGAAAACCGTTGCCATTCAAAGCTTTGAAGATTTAGGTTACTTCTGTGTAGATAACTTGCCGCCATCACTTTTACCAAAGTTCCTAGAACTCATGAAGGATTCTAATTCGAAGATGAGCAAGGTCGCCCTTGTGATGGATTTACGCGGACGAGAATTCTTTGACAGCTTAGTTGCAGCCTTAGATGAAATGAGTGATCTTGGCTGGATCACACCAAGAATATTATTTCTAGATGCAAACGATAAGGTGCTTGTCTCAAGATACAAAGAAACGAGACGTTCGCATCCTCTTGCGACAACAGGTTTGCCGCTCGAAGGAATCGCAATGGAACGCGATCTGTTAGAAGAGTTAAAAGGCCGGGCTCAAATGATTTTTGATACATCGGATTTAAAACCAAAACAGCTTCGAGAAAAAATTGTCGCGCACTTTGCCACGACTCAAGGGCAGGTGTTTACAGTGAATGTGATGTCCTTCGGTTTTAAATACGGTCTGCCGATTGATGCTGATCTTGTATTTGATGTGAGATTTCTGCCGAATCCTTACTATATTGAGAGCATGCGTCCACAGACTGGAAACGATGAAGAAGTGCGTTCCTATGTAATGAAATGGAGCGAGACACAAAAATTCACAGAGAAATTAATTGACCTTCTCAACTTTATGCTTCCGTCCTATAAACGAGAAGGAAAAAGCCAGCTTGTGATCGCTATTGGCTGTACAGGCGGACAGCACCGATCAGTGACGCTAGCGAACTACTTATCGGAGTATTTTAAAAATGACTACTACACTCATGTCACTCACCGGGACATTGAAAAGAGAAGCAGAAAATAGATGACGACACTTCCAAAGGTGGTCATTCTTGGCGGGGGCACTGGCTTATCTGTTTTGCTCAGAGGGCTAAAAACAAAGCCAGTGGATATTACCGCTATTGTAACGGTTGCTGATGACGGAGGCAGCTCAGGCAGACTGCGGCATGATTTGAATATTCCGCCTCCAGGCGATATTCGAAATGTCCTTGCAGCTCTCTCTGATGTTGAACCACTTGTAGAAGACTTATTTCAGCACCGTTTTAACAAAGGGAATGACTTAACAGGCCACTCACTTGGCAACCTCATTCTTGCGGCCATGACAAATATAACCGGTGATTTTTTTCATGCCGTCACAGAAATGAGCAAGGTCTTAAATGTAAGAGGAAAAGTCTTACCAGCAGCGAATTCAAGTGTTGTTCTACATGCTGAATTAGAAAATGGGCAAGTGGTAACAGGAGAATCAAAAATCCCAACCTACGGTGAGCGAATTAAACGCGTGTTCCTCACACCCAATACGATTGAGCCGCTCCCAGAATCGATTCAAGTCATTCGTGAAGCCGATTTGATCGTCATTGGACCTGGCAGCTTATATACAAGTATCTTGCCAAACTTACTTGTACCGCATATTGGTGAAGAAGTGATTCGTTCGAAGGCGAAAAAAGTGTATATTTGCAATGTCATGACGCAACCAGGGGAAACGCTTTCCTACAGTGCAGCTGATCATGTGCAGGCATTAAACGATCATATGGATCGTCCATTTATTGATACCATTTTTGTGAACAATAAAGAAATTCCAGAAGAGATCAAAGCAAAATATGCAGAAGAACAGGCACAGCCTGTACAGTTCGACACAGATGTACTCAAGGCAATGGGACTGGAAGTCATCCCTGGGGAAATCATTACATACGACCAGCATGTGATTCGTCACGACACGCTGAAAGTAGCCGCGCTGCTTGTCGACCTGTTGCATAAGAAAAAATAGGAATGGGGGTGGCAAGGATGTCATTTGCATCCGAAACAAAAAAAGAGCTGACTAATCTGGACGTGAAGGACTGCTGCACAAAAGCAGAGCTTTCTGCCCTCATCCGTATGAACGGTTCATTATCTTTCTCTAATCGAAAATTAATTCTAGATATACAGACAGAGAACGCAGCCATCGCAAGACGGATTTATACGCTGCTAAAAAAGAAATATGATGTCACAGTCGAGCTGCTCGTTCGTAAGAAAATGAGATTAAAAAAGAATAATGTGTATATTGTCAGACTGGTAGAACGAGCGAAAACCATTTTAGAGGATTTGAAAATATTAGGTGAGCATTTTGTATTTGAGCGCAATATTTCAGAAGAGCTTGTAAAGAAAAGGTGCTGTAAGCGCTCCTATATGAGAGGTGCTTTTTTAGCAGGCGGTTCTGTGAATAATCCAGAAACGTCTTCCTATCACCTTGAGATTTTTTCACTATATAAAGAACACAATGATGCCCTTTGTGAGCTGATGAACCAATTTCATCTCAACAGTAAAACACTTGAGCGTAAAAAAGGCTACATCACATATATGAAAGAAGCCGAAAAAATTACCGAATTTTTAAGTGTTGTAGGTGCGCATAATTCACTTCTTCGCTTCGAAGACGTTCGGATCGTCCGTGATATGCGGAATTCCGTGAACCGGCTCGTCAATTGTGAAACAGCAAACTTGAATAAAACGATTGGTGCATCGCTGCGTCAGGTCGAGAATATTCAATTCATTGATGAAAAAATTGGACTTGATGCTCTGCCAGATAAGCTGCGTGAAATTGCAAAACTGCGAGTCGACTATCAAGAGGTCACGCTAAAGGAACTGGGAGAAATGGTGGAAAGTGGCAAGATTAGCAAATCAGGCATTAATCACCGCTTAAGAAAGCTAGATCAAATTGCAGAACAATTACGAAACGGACAAGCTGTTACACTCAAATAGGAGAATGAAAAAGGGAGGCAGATCATATGGTGGAAAAAACGGTCACCATCCAGTTGAAAACAGGCTTGCAGGCACGTCCCGCTGCTTTGTTCGTACAGGAAGCGAATCGCTTTGGAGCTGAAATTTTTCTAGAGAAGGACGGAAAAAGAGTCAATGCGAAGAGCATTATGGGTCTCATGAGCCTTGCGATCAGCTCTGGGGTCACTGTTAAACTGATAGCAGATGGTGCGGATGAACAAGAAGCCATTGATGCGTTAACGGATTTTATCAATCAAGAAAACTGAGTCTCTTCACAGACTCAGTTTTTTTAGAAGGGAATGAACATGATGCAATCAGCATTTTTACAGAAGATCGGATACGAAGGCCAGTCCATCACCTTTGATGACCTGCCTGTATTATTAAAAAAGATGGCCTACACCTTTCCATTTGAAAATAGATCTGTGCTGAACAAACAATCCTATGCCTTGAATCAAGAAGGATTGAAAGAGCATCTTCTTGAAGGAGGCAGAGGAGGTCTTTGTTACGATCTCAATCCTCTTTTATATTATGTGTTAAAAGAGGCAGGACTCGCTGTACAGCTCGTTCAAGGGACCGTGTATAACAAGGAAGCGGGCATATGGGCAATTGATGGTACGCACGTAGCCATGACGTTGAATCATCAAAACGAACGGTATCTTATTGATGCGGGTTTTGGTGTGAATTTACCTCTCCAGCCTGTACCCTTTACTGAAGAATGGGTGGAAGGAGCGTCTATTCGGTTTCGAGTCAAAGAAGAAGAAACTGAAAAAGGTACGCATCTTCTCCAATTAGATAGAGGAGAAGGCGCTGAAACAGGCTATGCATTTACATTGGAAGAGGTGAGTGAGCCTACATTGGTCCAAATGAGAGAGGAGATTTATGAAAATGAAGCCTCTCCTTTTAACAAAAGACCACTTGCTTCAAAGCTCACACCAACAGGACGTGTAATCGTCACCGAGGATCATGTCACTATACATGAACATGAAGAAGTGTCGAAAAAACCGCTGTCTCTGCCTTTTGAGGAATACGTGAAAACCCTGCTGCCATAAGTGGCATCAAAAAAACAGCCCTGCGTCAAATGGGGCTGTTTTTTGATTGATTATCGAATCCGTGTGAATGTCGCGTAATGGTCTGTTGTTTTGTAAATGAGCCAGTCACTTGAATACACGAGGCGGTCAGCATTGCGGAAGCCTGAGACGTAGTTGATATCTGCTTCACGCCATGTGCGGCCGCTTGCTGAAGGGAGACGTCCCTCCCGGTTAGAGAAAACATCTCCACCGATGCTTTTGCCTGGGGCAACCTCTGCTAGATTTCCCTTCGATGCCACCCATCCAAGAGCACTTGCTTGTGATTTTGTGATGTAGTTATCAGGCAGTCGTTTGTAGCGAATCAAATAATCTGCTACACCATCAAACGTATTAATGACGGCAAGGGTATGAACATCTGATGTCAGTTGAATAGAAGCTGTTTTATTTGTGGCGGTCGGTGTAAGTGGTGTTTCGGCATAGGCTTGCTGCGGAATAAAACCAGAAAACAGAATAGCAGCGATCAGAGCAAACATAGTAAAAACCGAACTGATTTTTTTCATCTTCATCCTCCTATTAAGGAAATCGGAAGCTGTCCTCTTGATGCTTGTCTACCTCATATTATAGCACCCGAATATGAAGGAAATGTAAAGAAACAGGATCTTTGCTAAAATGAGGCTTTTCTCCTGATATTCTTCTGATGAAATAAATAAAAAGACGCAGCTCTGAATCCTGCGTCTTTTCCGATTAAGATGAAGCAAGCTCCTTCACAATATCTACAGGGGCTTTGCCATCAATTCCATGAATCACATTATGAATGGCTCGTTTCAGCATAAGATCCCGCGTTGTTTCAGTAGCGGAACCGATGTGGGGAACAAGGGTGACATTGTTCATTTCTTTGAAAGGATGATTCTCCTGAAGCGGTTCCTGTTCAAACACATCAAGACCTGCGCCTTTGATCCATCCCTCTTGAAGCGCTTGAATGAGGCTTTTTTCGTCCACTGTTTTCCCGCGGGAGATGTTTACAAATAAAGCCGTTTGCTTCATTAACTTCAATTCTCGTTCGCCAATCATATGATACGTTTCATCGGTCAGCGGTGTAATCAACACAATGATATCAGCTTGCTTTAGTAGGTCATCAAGTGTGCAATATAAAGCGCCATATGCTGATTCAGCCTTTTCATTCCGGCTGCGGTTATGATACAGGACATTCATATCAAAACCATGTGCAGCTCGTTTGGCGACTTGCTCTCCGATTCGTCCCATGCCAATAATGCCAAGCGTTTGATGATGGACATCGATGCCAAAGATATCTTCTTCCTGTACAAATTTCGTCCATTTCCCCTCACGGATAAAACGATCAAGCTCGGCAATTCTTCGCGCAGAGGAAAGAATGAGTGAAAATGCAAGGTCAGCCACAGTATGATCGAGTGTATGAGGCGTGTGCGTTCCGATTATGCCTCTTTGCCTCATCACTTCTATATCGAAGTTGTCATAGCCAACAGAGTTATTGCTCACGACCTTGAGTTTTGGTGCGTGATCTAATAGCTCTTGATCGATTTTCGTCCCAGACGTTAAAAGACCATCAGCATGCTGCAATTTTTGAAACAAAATATCTTTTGGAATGGGGTCTTTGGATTGCCACACCTCGTATGTACAATGTTCCTTTAGTATTTCCTCAAATGAGGCAGGTAATGGTTTGGCGACAAAAATATGTGGTGTCACAGTCAACTCGCTCCTTTCACATGGTCATCTTGCTCCTTTTATTATAAAGCAACCATTTCGTCTGAACACGTTTGAAGGTTATCTGCTCAATATTTAATATACTAAAATAACGGAAAAGAGAGACATTTTCTTAGTGAAAAAGATTATTTATATGCCATCTGCTGCATTTATTACTTAGATGGAAATCAGCTAATGGGAGATGTGACATATGAAGAAGCCGGTTTTTCTGAGAGATTATCTGACAAACTGGAAAATAGATCGAGATTTTTTGATAGAAAAATGATTATATTTGAAACATATTAAACGGGAAGGTCGTTTTCTACTAAACCATTTCATCGTCTTTTGGCGAGCAGAGAACGATAGATTGAAAGGAAGACCGCGTCCCCCTTGCGATGAAGCGTAAATGAGAGAAAATGATCTCATTTCTTCTCATCGTTTTCTCATTTTTTTCTTTTTTTTCTATCATTTTTCATCTTTAAGCTTGAGAACACACGAAAGAAAAGGAGGACAGGCAGGAGCTTACGTGACTTATAAAAAGATTGGGAGTTGGCAAAATGGGATCAAAATTAGAACAGATTCTTCAGCACAATTCAAAATTCGTACAAGAGAGACATTATGAGCCTTACAAAGTGGGGAAATTTCCTGAAAAGAAACTCGTCATATTAACTTGTATGGATACACGTCTTTTGGAATTATTGCCGCAATCCATGGGGCTGCGCAACGGTGATGCGAAGATCATTAAAAATGCGGGCGCCATCGTAACACATCCTTTTGGCAGTGTGATGCGGAGTATTCTGCTAGCAATCTATGAACTAAAGGCAGAAGAGGTATGCATTGTAGGACATCATGAATGCGGAATGGCAGGTCTTGCGGCAGATCCTTTACTTGAAAAGGCGAAAGCGCGTGGCATTGAAGAGAAATGTTTGAGCATTGTGAAAAACTCAGGAGTTGATTTAAAGGGATGGCTGACAGGCTTTGATTCGGTTGAAGAGAGCGTGTCCCAAAGTGTGAAATTGGTCAAAGAGCATCCACTTATGCCAAGTGATGTGGCTGTTCATGGACTTGTCATTCATCCAGCAACGGGAAAGCTGGATGTCGTTGTGAAAGATAATCAGATTGACGCACAGTATACCTAAATCATCTACACATACTTGAAGGAGGCCAACACATACCATGCGTTTTTATGGAAGATTTGAAGGATATGATTCATCAAAATTTAGACGTGATTTAATCGCTGGGCTTGTCGTGGGCGTTGTGGCAATTCCTTTAGGCATGGCTTTTGCCATTGCATCTGGTGTCGGACCAGAATATGGATTATACACAGTCATCGTTGCCGGCATTTTGATTTCATTGTTTGGTGGTTCAAAGTATCAGATCGGCGGGCCGACTGGGGCGTTTGTTCCAATTTTATTTGGTATCGTCAGCCAATACGGTATCGAAAACTTACTCATTGCCGGTTTTATGGCAGGGTGTATGCTTGTATTATTCGGGATATTCAAACTAGGGAAGCTCATGAAATTTATTCCTCGTCCGGTTATCATCGGCTTTACTGCTGGCATTGCTGTCATTATTTTTTCAGGGCAGATTGCCAACTTCCTCGGATTAAAGGGTGTTGAAAAGCATGAAAGCTTTTTCCTCAATATGAGAGAAATTGTGGTCCATCTCGGTACCGCAAACAGTCTTGCCATCATCACAGCTGTGATTGGGCTTATTGTGATTTTGGCGGCACAAAAATACATTCCCAAAATACCTGGTGCTCTATTAGGTCTATTGGCTTCAACGTTTCTAGCTGTTCTCTTTTTCCAAGGACAAGTTGAAACGATCGGCTCGGCATATGGGGAAATTCCTCGTCAGCTGCCAAGCTTTGCTTTTCCTGAATTAACGATTGAAAAAATGATCTACCTCCTCCCTCCAGCGATTGTCATTGCGCTTTTAGGTGGCGTGGAATCAATTTTATCGGCAATGGTCGCAGACAATATGAAAGGCTCAAAGCATGACAGCAATAAGGAGCTTGTTGGGCAAGGAATTGCCAATATGGCGGCACCGCTGTTCGGAGGAATTCCGGCGACTGGGGCGATTGCCCGTACGGCAACAAACATCAAAAATGGCGGAGCAAGCCCGATTTCTGGTGTTGTGCATGGCGTCGTCGTGCTGCTCATCTTAATGCTATTTGCGCCATATGCGTCGATGATTCCACTTGCTGCGATGGCACCGATTTTAATGTTTGTTGCTTGGAATATGAGTGAGAGAAAAGAGTTTATCAATATTGTAAAAGTGAAAAATGCGGATTCCCTTGTACTTGTTGTGACCTTCCTGCTGACGGTCATCGGTGATTTGATTATTGGCGTCACCGCAGGGCTCATTTTAGCCTTTATTGCTTTCATCAAAAAAATGAGCCAGACGACCAGCATTCATCCAAACGTTGCGGTTCCCCAGATGGAAACAGCAGCAGCTTTAGAAAAACAGACAGACCAGCAAGGCATTAGTATGTACGCCATTGAAGGGCCGCTGTTTTTCGGAACAACAGATTCACTCGAAAATTCGATTCTGGACCATGTTCAGACAAAGCCAAAAACGCTCATTCTGCTCATGAATAAAGTCAATTATATGGACACATCAGCAGAAGCGGTGCTGATGAATATCTCCAACCGGTTAAAGCATCATAATGGTAAGCTGATGATTGTCGGACTTCAATCACAGCCGAAAGAGCTTTTGCGTCGAACAGGTCTTTTCCATCATATTGGAAAACAGCATTTTTTTGAACGAACAGATGATATCTCACCACAGCAGCTATAAAGGTGGAAAAAAGCACGTGACGATGTGGTCACGTGCTTTTCAGTTCTGAAAAACGCTTTGTGAGTTTCTGTTGATGAGAGGAGAAGATCTCTTCTACTGTGACATCATAGAGATCGGCTAAAATAAGTAGATTCGCTAACACATCTCCCATTTCTTCAACGAGTTCTTTCTTCAACTCAGATGATTTTTGTTTTTGCTCGTCAGGCCGGTCACGTCCGATCTCGATGGCTCTAACAGCGCGAGCGAGTTCTCCTGTTTCTTCCATCAGGAACCCTAACCGGATAAACGGTCCGTATTCTGTCCAATTTCTCTTTTTGTAAAAATCCTTGATCCATTTCTCCATCTCATTTGTTTGCATTCTCTTTATACAGCTCCTTATATGGTGTGCACCTTTTGATTTTACACTATATATAGACGAAGCGGTTGTTTTTAAAAAAACAATTATAGTAGAATGAGTGGGTGAAGAAATCATAGAGAGAGATGGAGCTGTTTTGATGAAAACGATTTGTGTGTTTGCTGGTTCGAATCCAGGCGTGAAGGACGTCTACAAAGAAAAGGCTGTAGAGCTGGGGACTTATATGGCAGAGCATGACATCCGTCTTGTATACGGCGGTTCACGAATTGGATTGATGGGTGCCATTGCAGATGAGGTTTTAAGAAATGGCGGGCAAGTCATTGGAGTTATGCCTAAGGGGCTTTTTAGAGGAGAAGTTGTGCATCAAGAGCTGACAGAATTAATCGAGGTAACAGGAATGCATGAACGAAAAGCGAAAATGAGTGAGCTGGCTGATGGATTTATTGCGATGCCAGGCGGCTTTGGTACATATGAAGAATTATTTGAGGTGCTATGCTGGGCACAAATCGGCATTCACCAAAAGCCAATCGGCTTGTATCAAGTGAATGACTATTTCAATCCGCTCATTGACATGGTGAAGTTCAGTGTACAGGAAGGTTTCTCGAATGAATCACACCTCCAATTGTTACATGCCTCCAGCGAACCGGAGGAATTAATCACGCAGATGGCTTCTTATCAAACACCATCTCTTCAGCAGAAATGGACGGAGCTGTCTTAAAGCGTATTTCAACCACAAAAAACCGTCTGTTCGAGGAGCAGACGGTTTGTTTTGTCATATTATTTTTGTTCTTCTGCATTACGGGTCAAGACTTTGTCAATGAGTCCGTATTGAAGTGCTTCTTCCGCTGTTTTGAAGTTGTCACGATCTGTATCGCGCTCAATCACTTCGATTGGCTGACCAGTACGTTCAGCAAGTACTTGGTTCAGTTTATCGCGTAAAGAAAGGATTCGTTTTGCCGCAATTTCAATTTCTGTTGCTTGACCTTGGGCACCACCTAGTGGTTGGTGAATCATGACTTCACTGTTTGGAAGAGCATAACGCTTACCTTTTTCACCAGCAGCAAGCAGGAACGCACCCATAGATGCAGCCATACCAATACAAATGGTTGATACCTTTGGTTTAATAAATTGCATCGTATCGTAAATGGCCATACCAGCTGTGATTGAACCGCCAGGGCTGTTAATGTAGATAGAAATATCTTTTTCTGGATCTTCAGCTTCTAAGAAAAGCAGCTGTGACACGATGGAGTTGGCAACATTGTCATCGATCGCAGAACCAAGCATGATAATACGGTCTTTTAAAAGACGAGAATAAATGTCGTAAGCTCTTTCCCCACGATTTGTTTGTTCAATGACTGTAGGTATTAAATTCATAATGTTCCTCCTTCACCTTTTAGGTAAGTATGTAATTCAATGATACATTTTTGGTCAATAAAGGTCAAACAAAACGCAATCAAAAAATTCGACAGCCACATGTTATTTTTCCCAAAAATTATTTTTCTTAAACCACGGAAAAGGTTTAAAAAAATATGGTAAAACTTTCTGTTATGAGGTAATATTACCTATGTTATTATTATATATAGTCAGAAAGAAGGAAAAATGGTGGATAATCTTTTGGAGAAAAGTAGTTTGACTGATCAACAGCGTATTGTTGTATCAACTGAACTTCAAGCCAAAAAAAAGTCGAAATTAGTTGTATTTATTTTGTGGTGGTTCCTTGGAGCTATTGCCGTTCATCGTTTTTATCTTGATGAAAAGAAAGGCTATGCAGTGACCATGCTTCTCCTAGGATGGTTGACATTGTTCATTTGGCCATTTATTGATGGGATCATTTGTCTTGTCAAAACAGTGGATGAAGTAAATGAAAATATGGAACGAAAAATTATTGCATCTGTTAAAAGTGCATAAGTCGACATGTCTGCATCTTTTCGGTGCAGGCTTCTTCTTTGAAGTCATCAGAATATCATTGCTTTCTTGCAGCATTTCCCTTATAATTTGATATGCTGACGTTCAAAAACATATCGTGCGCTCGTAGCTCAGTTGGATAGAGCGGTGGTTTCCGGTACCACGTCTGCCGGGGGTTCGAATCCCTCCGAGCGCGTACTTGGGCTTGTTCACGATTGATAAAGGTCCAATTTAAACCCTCTCCTTTGGAGAGGGTTTTTTCGTTTTACTATATGTATCATTCACTTTTAAAACTGTTCATTTAATGGTTGTCTAATTATGCTATAATTAATAATTATTCTCAATTAAAGGTGGTTTCGCAAGTGAAAAAAATGATATGGTTGATCAGTTTGATGGCATTATTGTTAGTGGCATGCGGGCAGAAAGAGAATAAAGAGCAAGCAGCAAGTACACGTACATATACAACTGAAACGGGTGAAAAGATCACCATTCCTGCCAAGCCAAAGCGAGTTGTTGTTTTAACGGCGCAGCTTGGAAGTTTCCAAAAGCTTGGTGTGACACCAGTTGGGATGACGGATGTTTATCCTAAATCATCCTTTTTAGATGAAACAGGTGTGAAGCGGGTGCCTATCGAAAATGTGGAGGCGATTGCAAAGCTGAAGCCTGATTTGATTATTGCTTATTCTCAAAACGCACAGGTTGAAAAATATAAAAAGATTGCCAAAACGATCACATTCACGACAAGTGAACACAGCTTCAAAGAGATGCATATTGAAATCGGAAAGATTCTTGGAAAAGAAGCGTTAGCAAAAAAACAAATAAAAGAAATGGATGAGCAGTTAAAGAAAGACGGAGAAGAAGTCAAAGCAAAAATAGGTGATGACAAGACGTTCTCCATCATGGATGTCCAGCAAAAGCAAGTATACTTATTTGGTACTGATTTTGGCCGCGGCGGGGAAGTTATCTATCAAGGCTATGGATTCAGCCTGCCTGCAAAAGCAGAAAAGGCACTTCCAAAGGAAGGCTATCTTGGCATTTCGTTAGAAGAGATGAACCAGTATACAGGTGACTATTTACTTGTCCCCACAAAAGATGGAAAAGCGCCAAACCTAGATATCACGGGCAGCGGTGTATGGAAAAAGAATCGAGCGGTGAAGCAGGGACATGTTCTTTATTATTCAATCAATGAATTTATCTATGCAGATCCGATCTCAATTGAAAAACAGTCTGCTGCGTTTAAACAAATGCTGCTCAAAAAATAGAAAAAGGACAAAGCACTTAACTTGGGGCTTTGTCTTTTTTCTTCTAGTCATCTCTTAAAATACTGGTCATAAGACTCATTTCTTCCCTTTACAGGCGTATTTGTTGAGTCCGCTGGCTGTATATGATTAACATGGAAGAGAATTGACAATGAGGAGGGATTTCTTGTGGCAAAGATTTTATTGATTACATTTCCCGCTGAAGGGCATGTGAATCCTATGTTAGGGATCATCAAAGCTTGGGCGGATCGTGGAGATGAAGTGCATGCGGTCACAACTGTACATTATGAGGAACGAATCAAACGCTTAGGCGCTCACGTACATAAACATCCAGACTATATTCGAACATTACACGTGGATGAAGGAAATCTCGATTCCATGCAGCCATTCTTTCATGCCATGTTGCAAACATCATTTGATATTTTAGAGGTGGTAGAAACACTTTCTCAGCAGCATTCATTTGATTTTGTCTATTTTGATATGTTTGGTGCAGGGGAGCTTGTTCGAGATTATTTACAAATTCCAGGAATCGGTTCAAACCCATCTTTTGTGCTGCAAGAGGCGCATTTTGATACACCGCTATACAGAAAGGATGAGAAAGCCGATCATCTGTTAGAAAGCATACAAGAGCGTTTTGGCGTTCAGCCAACGCGTTTGATGCAATTCATGAAAAATCGCGGAGAACTGAATATCGTGTATACAAGTGAATATTTTCAGCCGTCTGTCGATGCAGTGAACGACTCATTTGTTTTCATTGGACCGAGCTTTCTAAAAAGGGCAGATCAGCATGATTTCCCGCTGGAAGCACTTGAGCAAGAAAAAGTCGTCTTTATTTCGATGGGCACCGTTCTTGGGGATACAGAAGCATTTTTTAATATGTGTATTGATGCATTTGCCGACTTTGATGGAAAAGTGGTGCTCGCAACAGGTGAAAAAGTGGATCGGTCTCTCTTGAAAGAAGCACCTTCTCATTTTCTGATCGAGCCTTATGTGCCGCAGCTTGAAGTGCTTGATCTGACAGATGTGTTTGTGACGCATGGCGGAATGAACAGTGTCAATGAAGGCATTCATTATCACGTTCCGATGGTTGTCATTCCGGTCGACAAAGATCAGCCGATGGTCGCACAAAGACTGACCGAGCTATCTGCTGCCCGTGCACTTGATAAAGACCAACTGACAGCAAAGCAGCTAAGAGAAACCGTGGAATCTGTTCTGGGAAGTAACACATACCGTGCTGGAATCGAAAAAATTGAAGAAAGCTTCCAAACAGCAGGCGGAACAGATAAAGCATTGCGGACGATTGATCAATGGATGCAGACGAAACAGACTCAATCATGAGTCTGTCAGCGTGTAGGCAAACCCTCGTATTTGGTGTCTGACGTGCGTGAAAGTGGAATTGCTCTGCTTCGGTACCAGTCCTTCCAAGACTTCAAAGGTTTTCTATTATGCTGAAATGGACTCACCTGTGCCATTTCAGCTTGACAAAAAATAACCAATCTTTTATTGTAAACGTAACAAACGACGGAAGGGTGACCCAATGCAATGAAGTACTAATCCTATGACCTGTAAGCAAAATGAAAAAACGAAGGCAGTGAGCAAACGATTGGTTTGCCATGTTTGCTGCGTTTTCATTTTTTAGCTTCGGAATAGGATGGTACAGCTTGGGAATCAAAGAATGAGGAGATTGATACGGGGATGTGTGTGTTCAAATAGGAACGGCACGTCATCCGGGATTGATCCGCTTATTTTTGTACACCATTTTGCCTCCTATTCTGAGAATGGGAGGCTTTTTCATGTCTCCTGATACGAAAGGAGTGGGTTGGATGTTAGTAAAAGCCAATCAGTTAAAGGTGTTTCGAAAAGATCGATTGTTATTTGATATTGAGGAACTTACCATCCATCAAAGTGACCGCATTGGACTTGTCGGGGCAAATGGCAGCGGGAAAACAACGTTATTGCATGTGCTCGCGGGACAAGAGACACCAGACAGTGGCACGTTTGCTGCCACAACGACCTGCACACTGCTTCCTCAGCTAAAACAAGCGGATGGCATACAGAGTGGTGGTGAGATGACCCAGACTTATATTGAAAGCGCGTTAAACCGTCCTTCTGCCCTTTTATTAGCAGATGAACCAACGACTCATTTAGATACAGAGCACATTGAGTGGCTGGAAGAGAAGCTTCACAATTATCAAGGAGCCCTCATTGTCGTTTCACATGATCGTGCTTTTTTAGATGCGGTATGTACGGAGATTTGGGAGCTGGATCATGGACGGCTCAATCAATACAAAGGCAACTACACGCAATTTGCACATCAAAAAGAGCTGGCGCATCGTCAGCAGGTGGAAGCGTACGAAGCTTATACACAAAAGAAAAAACAGTTAGAGCATGCGCTAGAAAAGAAAAAGAAAAAAGCCGACAAAGCGACAAAGCCATCCCAAAAGCTGAAATCCTCAGGGCCAAAAATTGCAAAGCCCTACTATGCAAATAAGCAAAAAAAGCTGCAAAAAACAGCCAAATCGATTGAAACAAGGATGGAGAAATTAGAAAAGATTGAGAAAGTAAAAGACATTCAGCCCATTCAAATGACGCAGCATACAATGAAGGAAGTAGCGAGCCGTACCATTTTGCGAGTGAAAAATGTAGATGGCAAGGCGGGCGATCAATTGCTTTGGAAGCAGGCGAATGTGGAAGTGAGAGGCGGGGACAAGGTCGCCATCATTGGTAATAATGGGAGCGGGAAAACGACATTTCTCCGAATGCTGGTAAATGGACATCTCGGAGTTTCTCGCTCAGAAGCTGTCAAGATCGGCTATTTTCGTCAAGATCTTTCAGGATTAAAGGTAGATGAATCGATTTTACAAAATGCGCTGAAAGAGGCAGTTCAAGATGAGACAGTGGTACGAACGGTTTTAGCGAGACTTGGATTTCGAGGAGATGACGTTCATAAACCTGTTGGGGTGTTAAGCGGGGGAGAACGGGTGAAGACTATGCTGGCGTCCCTGCTTGTCAGCGATGCCAATGTTCTCATGCTGGATGAACCGACGAACTTTCTAGATCTGGCGGCAGTTGAAGCGCTTGAAGGTCTATTGAAGGATTACCCGGGTACTGTTGTGTTCGTTTCCCATGATCGCAGACTGATTGAGAAGGTGGCGACTCGCATTTTCCATGTTCATGAAAAGCGTATTGAAGCTTTTTGTGGCACATATGAAGCGTATAAACAAAAAGGCGACAAACCAGCTGTTACCCAAAGAGAAGAGGAGCTTCTGTTAATTGATTTACAGCTGTCTGAAGTGCTCAGCCGGTTAAGTATTGAGCCGTCTCAGGAGCTGGAGGAGACATTTCAAGCATTATTGAAACAAAAGAAATCTTTGGAGTCATAAAGAAAACCCCTGTGTTTATTGCACAGGGGCTTGTTCATGTCGTTCTTTTTTTAATTGATCAAGTTCACTGACTGTGACAAGCTGATAGCCTTGTTTGGTGAGTTCATGAATGATCTTCACTGCTGCTTGAGCTGAGCTGTCATAAATATCGTGCATCAACACCGTTCTGCCATCTGCTGCATGTGAAAGAACGTGGTTTGTGATCTGCTGGCTGTTGCGAATTTTCCAATCCTCAGGATCGACATCCCATAAAGAGACCTTCATCCCAACTGCTTGATTGATGTCTTGATTTGTCCCACCATATGGCGGTCTAAAGTGCGTAGGTGTATACCCGCTCGCTTTCTCAATCAGCTTCTGAGTGTCCTTCACTTGTTTCACCGCCTCCTTTAAAGGCAGTCTTGTTAATAAAGGATGACTGTAAGAATGGTTTCCGATTTCATTCCCGCCTTTTAGAATATCGGCAAGCATATTAGGATAATACTGCACCCTGCTGCCTAATACGAAAAAGGTCGCATGTCCTTTATTTTCCTTCAGTGCTTCTAAAATTTTTGAGGTGGTCGCTGGATTCGGACCATCATCAAATGTGAGGGCGATGGCTTTTTTATTTGGATCAAGCTTTGATTTTTGCGGCAGCTTGACGGCTTTTCTTTTCGGATTTGGTTCTTTCATTTCATTTTGATTTTTGGTTTTATTCATATATTCTGGCTTCATTATATCTTTCAGCAGCGTCTTTTTAATCGCAAGTGTTTGGGGACCAAGATCTTCGCCGGCTACTTGAGATGCTGGGAAATAAAATTCTACATATTTCTCTTTCAAGGCAAATTGACTGAAGTTTTGAGCAGTAGGGGCTGTTCCTTTCTGAAGGAGCGTCTGATCCTTAGATAAGGTTTTGTCCTTTTGAAGCTCCGAATATGTAATGTAGGATAATTTCTTCAAAAAGTTGGTTTTAGGTAGAAATAAATCTTTTGTGTCAAGAAAGGTTTTTTTCTGAAAATCATAGTTGATCGTGAGATGATTGGTGATCCCATTTTGCTGACCTGTATAGGTATAAGTCGTAAAGCGAATAGCAGCCGACTGCTTCGCATAATGCACCATATCATAATCAATATTCAGTTCAAAGCGTTTGTTTTCATCGACGTCCTTGGCTTCACTAAACGTCTTTTTGAAATGCTCTAAAGCTGAATTGGCGTAGCTTTGAATCTTGTCATCTAGCTCTTTTTGATGAAAAAGAGGATAGTTGACTGCATATCTCATAAATTTCCCGTCATTTACGAGAGTGACGATTTCGACGTTTTTATAGTTCGTATCCTGCTTTACATTTTTCTTCTCGGTACCACTTGCTTGTTGATTCTGAAAGAAAGCAACGACTCCAATGACGATCGCAAGTGCAAATAGGCCGATACTCCATTTTCCTTTTAATGACACAACGTTCAAATCTCCTCTCAAGACGGGTCATTCTTTATCAGTTTGACATCTGTTTGTAATATTTTTATAACATTTGACTTGCTTTTGTCATTTTAGAGGATATTCAGGCGGAATGTCAACTATTTTCCTATTAAACTATGAGAAAAAATGATAGGTCATTTCAAACGAGCAAAGACTGTCATCTGCATACCTTCATTAATTAAAAAATAAGGTGTACATTGATTTTTGAGAGGCAGGCAGATATAATTTTGATGATTATGATTCTCATTTTCAAACAGACTTTTAATGAAGAAAAGGATGACACCGATTTTGCAGGATAAGCGAACACCTCAACAAAAACGATCATCATATATTCTGTTCCTTTTGATATTTTTTCTCGCCGTCCTTAGTTTGGCGGCTGCCATGTTTTTGGCTGTGTCATATGGTGCCAAAACATTGTCTCTGCAAACGGTTTGGACAGCTGTATTTGACTATCAGTCAGATGTCACAGAGCAGCAGATCATCCATGAATTAAGACTTCCTCGTGTTTTAGGAGCAGCTCTTGTTGGAGCGGCATTTGCCGTAGCGGGTGCGCTCATGCAGGGGATTACAAGAAACCCGCTGGCCGATGCGGGGATTTTAGGCATCAATGGCGGTGCGATGTTCGTGGTCGCTCTTTGTTTTGCTTTTTTCCCAGGAATCCCTTATTCGGCACTTATGTTGTTTTCCTTTATTGGTGCAGTGCTCAGTACGCTGCTGATCTTTGCGATTGGTGCGGCTGGTGGCGTTTTGACACCACTGCGCTTAACAGTAGCAGGAGCCGTTGTGGCTGCATTGCTTCATGCACTTAGCTCTGGAATCGCGATTTATTTTGACTTAAGTCAGGACCTTGCGTTTTGGTATGCAGGCGGAGTGGCAGGTGTGAAATGGCCGCAGCTGACAATTCTTGCCCCGGTCATTCTCGTAGCGATCGTATGGGCGATGCTATTAGGACGGTCACTGTCGCTACTGTCGCTTGGTGAAGATGTAGCGGCAAATTTAGGGGTGAAAACGCGACAAGTGCGAATACTAGGAATGGTAGCTGCTGTATTATTAGCAGGGGTTTCTGTATCAGCAGTCGGCTCCATTGGGTTTGTCGGTCTTGTCATCCCACATATCGCACGAAAGCTGGTTGGTGTAAACTATCGTTTCGTCATTCCGATGTCAGCGATATTAGGCGCGGTACTGCTTGTGTTTGCTGACCTTGCCAGCCGCACCGTTCATCCGCCGCGAGAGCTTGCCATTGGCGTGATGGTGGCACTTGTCGGTGTTCCTTTCTTCTTGTATATTGCCAGAAAAGAAGGGAGGAACCTGTCATGAGAGAGAAACAGCGGGCTCTTGTTGTGACAGTCGTTTTGCTTTGTTTAAGTGTGGTCGTTGTGCTGTATAGCTTAAATACCGGTACGCTGAAACTAAATCCTCTTGTAGTCGTCAAAACGTTATTCGGCTTTGGAGATTTTCAAAGTGAAATGGTGCTGTTTGACTATCGTCTGCCTCGAATCGTGGTAACGATGCTAGCGGGAATTGGTCTTGGTATTGCGGGAGGCATTTTGCAAAGTCTATCTCGTAACCCGCTGGCCGATCCAGGGATTATTGGACTGAATGCAGGCGCTGCATTTGGCTTAATCGTGTTTGTGACGTATTTCCACGCACTAGAAGGCAATCCCTCTCTTCTTATTCCGCTCTTTACATTTGGCGGAGGGCTTCTTGCGGCAGCGGTCATCGTGCTTTTGGCGTATGACCGGCAGGAAGGGCTCGTTCCCATCCGGCTGATCCTAGTAGGAATTGCAGTTGCCGCGGGATTCAGTGCTTTGACGTTATATTTGTCATTGAAGCTAGATGAAGATACATACACATTTGCTTCAAGATGGCTTGTCGGCAATGTCTGGGGGAGAGACTGGATTCATGTCTTAGCGCTTCTGCCTTGGATTGTATGCCTTGTGCCGCTTACGCTGATGCAGTCAAGCACGCTCAATGCGTTGACATTAGGAGATGCTGTCGCCTCAAGTGTAGGTGTACGTGTTCAGCGTCAGCGTCTCCTTTTGCTGACCTTAGCTGTTGGTTTGGCGAGTGCAAGTGTTTCGATGACAGGCGGTATTGGTTTTATTGGACTTGTCGCTCCGCATTTGGCAAGGCGGCTTGTCGGCTCACTCCATCAATATTTTTTACCAGTTAGTGCACTGATTGGCTTGTTGATTTTGGTCAGTGCCGATACAATTGGACGTTCCATCTTTGCCCCAAATGCCATACCAGCGGGTGTCGTTGTGGCTTTTATCGGCGCTCCTTATTTTCTCTACTTATTAGCAAAAACGAAATAAACAAGAAAGAGGAACTCATCATGAAAAAATTACTTGTGCTTGGTTTAACGCTCTGTTTTATCTTGCTTGCCGCTTGTGGTCAACAGGAAACAAAGAATAAAGCAACTCAAAATGATCATGGAACACCGAAAATTGCTTCCTTGTCTATTCATTTAACGAATGACTTATTAGCACTCGGTATCAAGCCAGCAGGCTCTGTTGTAGGAGGGGATTTAAAAGATTTCCTTCCACATGCCAAAAAGCAGCTGAGTGGTACGAAGAAGCTGGGCATCGCAGCCGATCCTGATATGGAGTCGCTGCTTGCATTACAACCAGATGTTATTTACGTTGATGAAGAACTAGCTGGACAAGATTTATCGAAATATAAGAAAATCGCCAAAACGGAAGTGTTTGATTTAAATAACGGCACTTGGCGTGATCATTTGAAAAAAATCGGCAAGCTCGTCAATAAAGAGAAAGAAGCCGATCAATATATTCAGGATTACAATCAAGAAGCAAAAGAAGTCAAATCGCTCATCAAACAAAAGATTGGAAACGGAAAAGTAATGGCGATCCGTGTGACGGCAAAGGAGCTTCGAGTATTTAGCATGAAGCGCCCAATGGGTCCAATTTTGTACGAGGATTTAGGCCTCACACCTGTCGATGGGGTGAAGAAACTGGACAGCAAACGGCCATTTGAAGTGATTTCTCAAGAGGTTCTTCCTGACTATGATGCAGATGCTATCTTTGTCGTCGTGAACCGTGATGATAAAGCGCAGCAGGCATTCAAGCAATTAGAAAAGACGCCGATTTGGAAGGGGCTAAAAGCCGTAAAGAACAATCAAGTCTATCCGATTGCCGATCAGCCATGGCTCGATTACTCAGCACTAGGCAATAAAATGGCTTTGGATGAAGCGAAAGAGATGTTTTCTACATCAAAATAAGATGAAATCAGGCATCATTCCTTATATAGGCATGATGTCTCTTTTTTTGATCCGGTCTTCTATTCTTTCGGTTTTTGCATACATATGAGAGAGAACGAGCCGTACCGGCCGTGAAGGGGAAGAAAGGGAGGGGTTACAGTTGGAAGTTCAAAAAATGAGTGCAGGTACAATCGCAAGGCTTGTGCTGCTTTTGCTCGCACTTGTCAACAGTGCGCTAACCGCTGCGGGAAAAAGCCCAATTCCTATTGATGAAGAAGGTATTCAGCAATTCATCACGTTAGCCTTTCTTGGAATTACATCTCTCTGGGCTTATTGGAAAAACAATGATATAACGAAAAAAGCACGAACAAAAAAAGCAGAATAAGAGGAAAAAGAGCCTTTTCATGATAAAAGGCTCTTTTTCAGCGAAGCGTCAAACGCTTCTCCCCGCAATTTGACTCTTCCTGAAAGGCTTACGCCCGTCGTTCTCCCATGTTGGCGAGGAATGCTTTTACTTCCTCAATGCTTAAGCCGATAGCTTTCGCCTCACTCATCAGACGTTTCCACTCTGTTATATTCGAATCCGTCAACTTTCTATGAGTGACATGTAACGTCTTTTCTTCCTGCTTCTTTCGGTACGTTTGGAGCAGCTGATAGAGTTCTTCTTTTGGCATGCCGGATTGGACGGCATTGACGATATGCTCCCGCCATTCGTGTTCACCACTCTCAGAGTCATGAAACATCAACGTCTCTGCATCAAATAGCTCTTGTAAATCAATCTCTAGCGAAGAGGATACCTTTTTTAAAAACTGGACAGATGGATTTCTGTGGACACCACGCTCAATCTTACTCAAATACGATTTAGAAACATGGGCATCTTCAGCCAACTGCTGAATGGAGTATCCTTTCCTCTTTCGGTAAATGCGTATCACCTTTCCTATCATTCGATCATCCCTTCTCCCTGGCGAATCGTACTGAGACCTTTTCGTTCATTATAAGAAATAATTTGTTCTTTATAAAATTCAAAAACGTAAGAATTAGGAAGTAAACAAAAGAAAACGAACGATTTCGTTCTTTAAAAAGAACTATAAGACCTATTATGACATTTTTCTTTGCGGGTATTATCTTTTATAATCCAATCATTAACAAAAAGAAACCATATATAACCTTTTTATGATGAAATCGGGAGGTATCTATGAATGAGATTATAGGTTTTAAGCAGCTGTTTTCTGTCATTAAAGAGAAAATGGCCCTTCTGATCCTGATTGTCCTGATCGTAACGGGCATTTCAGCCTACTATCAGTTCTATGTCTCGACTCCTGTATATCAGGCAACCACTCAAATTCTTGTTCATAAACGCAGCAATGACGCACAAGCGAACTTAAACGATATTCAGATGAACCTTCAATATACACGTACCTTTCAAGTTTTATTAAAAAGTCCGATCGTCATTGAAAAAGTAAAAGAAACACTCAACCTTACAGATTCAGCTGAAGGATTAAAACACAAAATTGCCACAAGTACAGAAAATGAGTCTGAGGTCATCAATATTTCTGTACAAGATGAGGATCGCGCAAAGGCAGTTGCCATTGCGAATACTGCAACAGAGGTGTTGCAAGAAGAAATCAAAAAAACCATGAATATGGATCGCATTAATGTTTTGTCTGAAGCCAAGCTGTCCAATACGATTCTTATGAATTCAAGAAAATTCGTTCATATCGTACTGGCACTAGGCGCCTCTTTATTAGGGGGGGTAACACTCATTTTCTTAATGAACCTACTCGATGATACTGTAAAACGAACACATCAAATAAGAGAAGAGATCGGATTGCCGTCGCTCGGCAGCGTCTATCGGATGCAGACAGACAGGAGGGCAAAAAAAGACAAGCAGTCCGTCATAACGGGAGGACAGAACATTGATCTTTAAGAGAAAGAAAAGAGAAAAGAGAGATTTATCCTGTATTTCTGTATTAAATCCTCACTCTGTCATAGCAGAACAATTTCGTACGATCCGAACGAACATCGAATTCACATCAATCCAAACAAGGCTGAAATCCATATTGGTGACATCCTCCTTGCCGAAGGAAGGGAAATCATTTACGGCTGCAAATCTAGCAGCTGTTTTTGCACAGCAGAAAAAGCGGGTGCTGCTAATGGATGCTGATTTGCGAAATCCGGTTGTTCATGAATATTTTGACCTGAGTCATCACACGGGCTTGACCAATGTGCTATTAAATAATTGCAGCTTGGAGGAAGCTATTTTACCCACACCTATTGAGCATTTAGAGCTGCTTCCGAGTGGAACCATTCCGCCGAATCCAGCTGAGCTGCTCTCCTCACCTGTCATGAAGCAACTTTTTTATGAAATTGAACAGCAATATGACATGGTGATTGTTGATTCTGCGCCGCTTCTGCCAGTAGCCGATGCAAAGATCCTGGCGAACCGGACAGATGGAAGCATTCTTGTTGTCTTAAGCGGCAAAACCAAGATAGCTGCGGTGAAGAAATCAAAAGAAGTGTTAGACGGGACAACAGGTAAACTGCTTGGGGCTATGCTAAATGGCAAGAAAGAGAAAAAGGGAAGGCTGTATATGTATTAACAAGATTGATAGGTGATGTCTCCTAATCTTTAACAATGGAGGCACTCGATCCTGCTGTGGGCATGACCAATGCCTTAGATGCTCGTCATCAATAGTGGGATGTGAGGACGGGTTTGATGCCCATTTTACGTAAGAATAGTGATGCTTTAAAAAGGGGGAGGAGCGTTGACTTACGCCCAAAGATTATCAATCATCGTGGCACTAGATTCATATCTCATCTTAGTGGCTGTCTTTTTTGGTTTTCAATTTGTCCAAGAAGCGGCGTTAACTGTTTATACATTTGAAATGCTCGTCATTTCTTCGCTCAGTCTACTCATTGGGCACCATTTGTTTTCGTATATTTTTCACGTGTACAAGCAAGTATGGGCTTATACAGGGGTAAGAGAGCTATTTTCTTTAATGAAGACCTTTGTATGTTCTTTTTTATTTTCGATGGCAATGCTGTACCTCTTCGTGCAGACATGGCCCTTCCGTTTTTTATTCATCGTATGGCTTTTTCACGTATTATTCATCGGTGCATCTCGAATGGCGTCCCGGCTATTTCATGATGGGGCAAAGCGGCTGCAGGTAGAAAAGGAGCGGGCATTAATCATTGGCGCCGGATCAGCTGGGACGATCATCGTTCGTCAGCTTCAGCAATCGAGTGATGTAGATATTGAACCAGTCGCCTTCATAGATGATGACAAGACGAAGCATAAGCTTGAAATCATGGGACTGCCTGTTCTAGGGGGAAAAGAACAGATTCAAACAGCTGTTGTGATGATGGATATTCAAAAGATCATCATCGCCATTCCGTCCAAAAGCAGCCATACGTTAAAAGGGCTTTATAAAGAATGCGTAGCGACTGGGGTTAAAACGCAGATCATGCCGGAGATGGAGCAGATTTTAAAAGGAACCCATGCACTGAATCAATTACGAGATGTACAGCCAGAGGATTTATTAGGTAGAGAACCAATTCAATTAGATTCAAGCCGTCTATCTGTCCATTTAAAGGGGAAAACCATCATGGTCACAGGGGCAGGCGGATCGATTGGATCAGAAATCTGTCGTCAAATTTGTGTGTTTGCTCCTCAAGCGATAGTGCTTGTGGGACATGGAGAATTTAGCATTCATTCTATTTTACTAGAGCTGAAAGAAATGTATGGGGATACCATCAGTCTCTATCCGCAAATTGCGGATATCCAAGATAAACAGAAAATGAGTGAAATCGTTGGTCAGTTTCAGCCGGATATGATTTATCATGCTGCGGCACATAAGCACGTCCCGCTCATGGAGATCAGTCCAAAAGAAGCAGTGAAAAACAATATTATCGGGACAAAAAATGTCGCAGAAGCTGCACATGAGCATGGCATTGAAACATTCGTCCTTATTTCCTCTGACAAAGCGGTCAATCCTGCCAATGTCATGGGCGCCACAAAGCGATTTGCTGAAATGCTGATCATGCAAATGGGGGCAAGCAGTGACACAAAATTTGTCGCGGTTCGGTTTGGAAATGTACTCGGAAGCAGGGGAAGCGTCATCCCAATTTTTAAGAAACAGATCGAACAAGGCGGGCCGGTCACGGTCACACACCCAGCCATGACAAGATATTTTATGACCATTCCAGAGGCATCGAGACTTGTCATTCAGGCGGGTGCCTTGGCAGAAGGAAGACAGATTTTCGTATTAGATATGGGGGAGCCAGTGAAAATTGTTGACCTCGCAGAAAACCTCATTCACCTCTCAGGTTACACCACAGACCAGATTCCGATTACGTTCACAGGCATTCGTCCTGGGGAGAAAATGTATGAGGAACTACTCAACCAACATGAAAAAGCACAGGAACAAATTTTCCCGAAAATTCATATCGGCCATGCGCTGGACGGGGACCCATATGTGCTGAACCGCTTTATCCATGAATTTGACATGATGAGTGAAGAGCAAATGAGAGAAGCATTGTTTGTTGCCATCGAATCAGATGATTTGTTGTCTGAACAGATGAAAAGAGAGGGGGAAGCGCTTGCTGATGAAGAAAAAAGTCTTGTTTTGCGCAACGGTTGATTATCATTTTAAGGCATTTCACCTTCCGTATTTCCGGTGGTTTCAGGAACAAGGATGGGAAGTGCATACAGCGGCAAATGGTCAGCTGGAGCTTCCCTATGTGGATCAAGCGCACTCGATTCCGATTCAGCGATCTCCTTTTCATGTGCACAACCGGTTTGCGTATGTGGAGCTGAAGAAGCTGTTAGCGAAAGAGCACTACGACTTCATCCATTGCCACACACCAATGGGAAGTGTGATTGGCAGACTTGCAGCCAAAAGCGCGCGCAAAAAAGGGACGAAGGTTCTTTACACAGCACATGGCTTTCACTTTTGGCAAGGAGCGCCGCTTCAAAACTGGCTGCTCTATTATCCGATTGAGCGGTGGCTCGCCCGCCATACAGACGCTCTGATCACCATTAATGGAGAGGATTTTAAAAGAGCAGATCATCTATCAAAAGAGCGGACATCTGTTTATTATGTTCCTGGTATGGGTGTGGATATGAAACGATTTGCACCAGTTAATGAAAAAGAGAAGCAGCGTCTTCGTACAGTCCATGGCTTTTCTTCAGAAGATTTTATTGTGCTGTGTGCTGGCGAATTAAATGCGAATAAAAACCAAGGAATGCTCATCAAAGCATGTGCCCAGCTATATAGGAAAATACCAAATGTGAAGATCGTGTTTGCCGGGGAAGGGGCAATGAGGCCGATGTATGAAAAGCTGGTTCATGAACTCCATCTTGAAAAGCATGTCCACTTTGCTGGTTTTTACAAACAAATTGAGGAATGGATGCATTTGAGTGATGTATGTGTGTCGACTAGTTTAAGAGAAGGGCTCGGCATGAATCTGCTTGAAGCGATGTCTGCGGAAAAGCCGGTCATTGCAACAGAGAATAGAGGACACTGTGAGCTGATCAGACATGGCGTGAATGGTTTTTTAGTCAAACCGCATGATGTGAATGATTTGGCTGAATATTTGCACCAGCTTTATCATAAAAGAGATCAGCTGCCCCTCATGGGAAAAGCGGGGCGCTCCTTAGCCCATGCATTTGCACAGGAGCAGACGGTGAGTGCTATGGAAGAAATTTATACAACTTACATGGATCAAGCAGAGAAGGTGATGTGAGCATGCGTAAGCCAAAGGTGTCTATCATCATGGGCGTCTACAATTGCCAAGACACAGTAGAAGAAAGTATTGAATCCATTCTTCATCAAACATATGACAACTGGGAGTTCATCATATGTGATGACGCATCAACAGACGGCACCTATGAAAAAGTGCTGTCCTATACAAAACGAGACCCTGAAAGAATTCGCCTTATCCGCAATGAGCATAATCAAAGGCTTGCTGCCAGTCTGAATCGCTGTCTAGTTGAAGCGAGGGGAGACTTGATTGCAAGGCAAGATGGCGACGATATATCAGTACCTGATCGTTTAGAAAAACAGGTGCATTTCCTTGAATCACATCCTGAATATGATGTGGTCGGGACGGCGATGACCGTGTTTGATGAATCGGGTACAAAAGGTGTACGTGCACTGATTTCAGAGCCTGATCGAAAAGTGCTGGCAAGAGGGACGCCTTTTTGTCATGGAACCATTATGATGAGGGCGGCTACGTACAAGGCTTTAAATGGATATCGCTCTGTGAAAACAACGAGGCGGATGGAAGATATTGATCTGTGGATTCGTTTTTTTGCTGCGGGGAGAAAAGGCTTTAATTTACAAGAGCCGTTATACCTTGTGAGAGAGGATGAAGCGGCTTTTCAGCGTCGTAAGTTTCAATATTCGATAGATAATGCCTGGCTCGTTTTAAAAGCATGCTGGTTATTAAAATTGCCGCCGGTTCATTATTTGTTTGCGTTAAAGCCGGTGGTCCGTGCCTGTTTATCACCGAAGATCATGAAATTTTATCATCAGCGGAAGCTGGAGGCGTCTTTGTTGAAAAGGAGGCCGATTCGGGATGAGTGAGCCAAAGCGTGTACTTCATATTGTGGGCGGGATGAACCGCGGCGGAGCTGAAACGATGATCATGAACATCTATCGTGCGCTCGATAGAAATGTCCTCCAATTTGACTTCATTACCCACCGGAAGGGTGTCTGTGATTATGATGAGGAAATTCAGAGGCTCGGAGGACGTATCTTTTACGTCCCGAGTATTGGGGCGTCCTCTCCTTTGGCATTTGTCAGAACATTGACAAAGACGATCAAACGAACAGGACCGTATCAAGCAGTGCATGCACATACAGATTTTCAAACAGGCTTCTCTGCCCTTGCTGCGAAATTGGCGGGTGTGAAGGTGCGGATTTGTCATTCGCATAATACAGCTTGGAAACAGTCGCCAAATTGGGTAGATCATATGATGCTCAAAGGGTTTCGCCGGCTGATTTTTGCATTTTCTACAAAGCTTGTTGCATGCGGTGAGGATGCCGGTTCCTTTTTATTTGGGCAGAAAAAAATGAAGAATGGACAGGTTGAGGTGCTGCCGAATGGGATTGATTTATCCCTTTTCTTTCAGCCTAATCCAGAAGAAAAGGTGAAGATCAAAAAGCAGCTGAGTCTTCAGGAAAAGAGTATGGTGATAGGTCATATTGGCCGTTTTCATGAACAAAAAAATCACGTTTTTTTTATGGAACTGGCACAGACCTTAAAGAAGCAGGGGGTCTCATTTCAGCTCGTCCTTGTAGGGGATGGACCGCTGAGACAGGTGGTTGAATCATATGCGGAGAAGGCCGGTTTGTTAGACAACATTGTCTTTACAGGCGTCGTATCGGACGTTCCAGAATATATGAAAGCATTTGATGTTTTTGTCATGCCTTCCTTGTTTGAAGGCCTTCCGCTTGTTTTAGTGGAAGCACAGGCATCTGGATTGCCTTGTGTGATTTCAGATCATATTACAGAGGAAGTAGATTTAGGCTGCGGTCTTGTGAAAAGAATGTCGCTACGGGATTCCGCGCATGAATGGATGAAGGCGGTGCTTGAAGCGTATCATGCAGAGCCTCCTCTTCAAGAGACCATTACGTACCAGCTTGAACAAAGAGGATTTGATGTCAAACAGAACATCACACGTGTGATGAATGGATATGGACTGTAAGGAAGGAATGGCAGATGGCGGTATATTTGGTGAACATGATCATGGTCTATTTATGGTCGAGCTTTGCCGCATTTTACGGCAGGCGTGATGATACCATTCAAAGCGGATGGCGGCCTAACAAGATTCTCGTGTTATTTCCGTTTTTGTTTCTTTGTATTGTCGCTGGTATTCGGTACAAAGTAGGAACCGATTTTGTCACATATGGACAGATGTATGAGTTCTCCGTCAATTATGAAAAGCCTTGGCACATCTTCGGATTTGGTGTGGACAAGGCGGCCACTGACCCAGGATTTACATTTATTTTATGGATGCTCAATCAACTGTCCCATGATCCGCAAATCATGTATATCTCGGTTGGGGCGATCACTTATTTTTTTATCATCAAGACGCTCATTCAATATGGCCGTCCCTTTGAGCTGAGTATGCTGCTTTTTCTCGGCACCTTTCATTATTACGCTTCGTTTAATGGCATGCGTCAGTATATGGTGGCGGCGGTTCTTTTTTACGCCATCCGTCTTGTGATCAATGGTCAGTGGAAATTGTATTTTCCGCTTGTCCTCGTATGTTCATTGTTTCATTCATCGGCTCTTATCATGATTCCTGTGTATTTTATCGTGAGAACAAAATCGTGGTCATGGATGATGCTGGTCTTATGCATGATTTTCTTAGGGTTAACCGCTCTTTATGACCGATTTGTTTCCGTGTTTGTCGTGATGCTGCAAGGCAGTTCGTATGGGCATTACGAGGAATGGCTCACAACGAATACAAATGGAATGAATGTGACAAAAATCGGTGTATTGATTTTGCCGCTTTTGCTTGCTTTTCTTTATCGAAAACGGCTTCGTGAGCTGACGCCTGAGAGTGATTACGTTGTGAATTTTTGTTTGCTCGGTTTCTTGTTTGGGATCCTTGCCACAAAGGATGTCATTTATGCAAGATTTCACATTTATTTTGGCTTGTATCAGCTTATTTTACTGCCGTATTTCACACGCATTTTTGATCAGCGGTCTAATGTCTTTATCTATGTAGGGATTGCTGTTTGTTATATTCTGTACAGCATCATGCTGATGCCGTTCGATTCATCTGTGTTACCGTACAGGACGATATTTACAAAGTAGATTTTGAGAAAGGTGGGGCATGTTGTAATGCCAGCTATCAGTCTATTGGTCGCAGTCTACAATACGAGTCAGTATGTGGAGCAATGCCTTCAATCAATTGCAGATCAAAGTTTTTCAAATATAGAGGTCATTCTCGTAAATGATGGATCTACAGATCATAGCGGAGAATATCTTGAAGCATTTGCTTCGCAAGATCAGCGGTTTCGGGTCATTCATCAAACCAATCAAGGGTTAGGCGCTGTGAGGAACCGGGGCATCGAAGAAGCAAAGGGCACGTATATTGCCTTTGTTGATTCAGATGATATTCTAGCGCCTCATTACTGCGAAGCCTTGTATGAAAAAGCTGAAATGACCGGCGCAGATCTAGTTGTCAGTGAGTACTGGATTCAATTTGAACAGTCAAAGCGAACCATACCAACGACGTTGTTAGCCGAGCGGTCGGCCGAAAAAACGAGTTTAATTGAAGCGTTATTGCATGGAGACATTACGGGGTTCTCATGGAATAAGCTGTATCGACGTGCCTTTATCGAAGAACATCACATTCGATTTCCGCTGCGGGGGGAACTTGAGAACATAGAAGATCAATATGTGACGCTGCGCTGTTTTTCTTTATCACGCGGCATTGCCTTTGTTCATGAACCTCTTTATTACTACCGGGTTCATCTGTCTTCTATTGTGCAGCGATATCAGAAGCAGTATTTTCATCATGGACTAACCTTTTATCATGCGCAGCGCTTGTTTTTGACAGAATATGATGACATCTCTCTGTATGAAAAGGCACTTGATTTTTTTATTGTCAATCATACCCTTCATTGTATGCTCAACGAATGGAAGAGCCAAAATGCACTCTCTCTTCGGGAAAAGCTTGATCACATGCGGGAAATGGTGACACACGAGGCTTTTCAGCATGCTGTCAAACAAGTGGAACCATCGAAGCTCACCGCTCGAAAGCGAATGATTTTATTCCTTGCGAAGTGCCGGCTGGTTTATCCGCTGTCTGCCGCCGCTTCTAGCTATCAAAAATGGATCGAATATCAAACAAGGAAATAGGGGTGATGAGATTGACATTGCAGCAATTGAAGGCGCACGCCGCAGAGTGGCTGCTCTTAAAGGTTAAATATCCGCTTGAATATCGACTGAGCCGCCAAAGCCTGCCAGAGCGGAGTCATCAGAAGAAAATCATTCTCACGCTGCTGCCAGGACATGATAATTTAGGGGATCATGCGATTGCCTATGCGAGTTATTGTTTTTTAAAAGAGTACTTTCCCGCCTACGACATCATGGAAGTGGACATGAAGGAGATCTATCGCCTCGCCCGTCCGTTAAAGCGTATGCGGCACCCAGAAGATATCGTCTGTATCATCGGTGGGGGCAATATGGGGGACTTATACCGTTATGAAGAATGGACGAGACAATTTATCATGAAAACCTTCAAGTCCTATCCGGTGATTCAATTGCCGGCCACTGCCCATTTTACAGAAACAAAGAGAGGAAAAAGAGAGGAACGCCGCGCCATTCAAACATACAAACATCATCCAAGGCTGCTTCTCATGGCAAGAGATCAAACAACCTACACTTGGATGAAGCAGCACTTCCCTGATCAAGATGTGTGGAAACAGCCTGATATGGTGCTGACATTAGATGAATCAAACAAGGAACAAAAACGTGAAGGGGTTTTACTTTGTTTGCGAGAGGATAAGGAAGCGTATCTCACTGAAAAGGAGCGGCGGCAGCTAAAGCAGCATATTCAAGAGACATTTGATCAAGTCGGTTTGATCACAACGACAATTGGCAAACGAGTGGATCGAACGACTCGCTTAGATGAATTATCTGCTTTATGGAAAGAGTTAAGTAAGGCACAGGTCGTCGTGACAGACCGGCTTCACGGCATGATTTTTTGTGCGATTACGCAAACACCGTGTGTTGTCCTCAGGTCGTTTGATCATAAGGTGATGGAAGGGTATGAATGGGTGGCTCATCTTCCGTTTTTGACGCTATTAAAAGAACCGAATGAGGCGTCTGTGAAAGAGGCGATTCATCAGCTGATGAAAACGAGCAGACAAAAGGGAGAGGAAGCTGGATGAAGGCTTTTACACGCTGCGTGAAATCAAAATGAATCGAGCGTTTCTTTACAATGCCAGTGCAAACATCATGACGTTTGTCTTGATGATGCTTATGTCTGTTTGTTTAACACCGTATATCGTTCATACACTTGGAGTCGAAGCATTCGGCTTAATCCATCTGACGCAAAATATGATCAACTATTTATCGGTTATTACGGCGTCATTAAGTGCTGTGGTGGTGCGCTTTTTTTCTGTGGCGGCTCATAAAGGAGAAATGGAGAAGGCGCAGCGCTATCTCTCATCTTATTTCGTCAGTTCCATTTTTTTATCGATTAGCCTTTTTTTGTTTTGTCTGTTCATGTCCCGCCAGCTGGTAGAGTGGCTTCATGTGCCTGATGATCTCGCCAAGGACACACAGACCGCCTTTATATTAGGAGGTCTTTTATTTATGCTCAATTTTGTCATGTCCGGCATTGGGGCTGCGCCGTTTTATGCGAATAAGTTATATGTATCAAGTATTGGTCAGACCATTCAAATGTTTTTGAGGGCACTGATGATTGTGCTGCTGTTTACATGGATGGCACCCGCCATCTGGCATATTCCACTTGCGGCTGTGATAGGAAGCTTGGGGGCTATGGGAATTGGTATCTATTATTTTAAAAAACTCATCCCTTGGTTTTCGTTTAAGTGGCGGCACGTTTCACTATCTTCTAGTCTCACACTTGTTCGATCAGGGGTCTGGCATTCTTTTGAGCAAATGGGGATTTTGCTATTTTTACAGATTGATTTATTGATGACGAATCTGCTCATTGGAGCGGAAGCGACGGGACAGTATGCGGCGATATTACAATTTCCATTATTATTACGCACACTCGCAGGGACATTGGCGGTTGTATTTGCCCCAACGATTACGAAATTTTACTCGAATCAAGATGAAGAAGGTCTCATTCAATATGCAGCCAGTGCCATTAAGTGGAGCGGATTATTTGTCGCGTTTCCGGCCGCTCTGCTAGGAGGACTTGCCGGTCCGCTCATGCTTTTATGGCTTGGACCTGCCTTTGAAGAGCTGAAATGGCTTCTTATGATTCATGCTGCTTATTTATGCTTGACCTTGATGTTTTTACCGTTGACATATGTGCCGACCGCTTTTAATCGATTGAAGGTTCCAGCGGTGGTCACGCTCATATTAGGTGTATCCAATGTACTTTTTGCCTATGGATTGACTCATACGCTTCAGCTTGGTTTATACGGCATTGCATCAGCGGGAGCGATTGTTTTATTGATCAAAAATATTGTGTTTCTGCCATTTTATACGGCCCGCATCACGAATCAGAAACGCACCATCTTTTACAAACATACGATGGTTCCACTTGCAGGAGCGCTCATGATTTGGGGCGTCTGTGCAGGAATTCAAGCGATTTATGACGTGACGTCCTGGTGGGAGCTGTTTTGTATTGGCGGTCTATGTTTCTTTCTTTATATGGGCTACTTGTATCAATTTGCAGGAACAAAACGAGAGCGGCAGCAGCTGGTGCATAAGGTAAAACAAGCTGTTTCCCGCTAGTGAGAAAAGGAGATTTCATGATGAAAAGAATGTTAGATGTGATGGTGGCATTGACGCTGCTCATCGCAGGCAGTCTTCTTTTTCTTCTGCTTTATGGATTGATTCGGTGGAAAATTGGGAGGCCTGTGTTGTTTCGGCAGAAGCGGCCTGGTCTGTATGGTCGGCCATTTATGCTATATAAATTTCGGACGATGACCGATGAGCGTGACGAGCACGGGGTGCTCCTGCCAGATCATCTTCGATTAACAAAAACCGGCGCCTTGATTCGCAAGCTCAGTCTTGATGAATTGCCGCAGCTAGTCAATGTCCTAAAAGGAGAGCTCAGTCTCGTTGGACCAAGGCCGCTTCTGATGGAATATCTACCGATGTATACAGAGGAGCAAGCAAGGCGCCATCTTGTCAAGCCTGGCATTACTGGATGGGCACAGGTGAATGGAAGGAACACGATCTCCTGGGAGGAGAAATTCTCCTATGACCTCTGGTACGTCGAGCATCAATCATTTTGGCTTGATATGAAAATTTTATGGATGACCTTGCTGAAAGTCATCAAAACAGAGGGGGTGCAGCAGCCGCATCATGCCACAGCTGAAAAATTCAAAGGAACCGATATGTAAAGAGCAACCGATTGGTTTAATTGGTGCTGGTGGGCATAGCAAAGTCATTCAAGA
This sequence comes from Bacillus sp. FSL W8-0645, assembly GCF_038007905.1. Lineage (NCBI taxonomy): Bacteria > Bacillati > Bacillota > Bacilli > Caryophanales > Bacillaceae > Bacillus > Bacillus sp. FSL W8-0645. Next base: position 3,204,431 of record NZ_JBBOYC010000001.1, on the reverse strand, counting down.
AATGATTGCTGCCCATCCCGATTACTCATTATGTGCCGTATTAGATGATCAATTTGAAGAGACTACGACTCAAAGCAGTATCTTGTATGGACCGATCTCCGTGAGTCAACAGCTGAGAGAGACAATGCCACATATGAAATGGCTGATTGCGATCGGACAAAATGAGAGCAGACAGTTAGTAAAGGAACGCCTCTCCTTTGAAAACACGGCATTTTCCACACTCATCCATCCACAGGCGGTCGTAAGTCCATCAGCGGTCATTGGAAGAGGAGCTGTCGTAATGGCAAGGGCAGTAGTTCAAGCAGATGCAGTAATCGGTGAACATGCGATTATCAACACAGGATCTATCGTAGAGCATGACTGTATACTCGAATCATTTGTCCATCTGTCACCGGGAGCAGTGTTAACTGGCTGTGTGTCTGTACGAATGGGAACCCATATTGGGGCAGGTGCTGTTGTGATACCCGGGACATCAATCGGAAGCTGGACAATCATTGGCGCAGGAGCCGCAGTAACAAGAGATATACACGATCAGAAAGTCGCTGTAGGCATTCCTGCAATAGAAATCAAAGATCGGAGAGAGGGTGGGAAATGATGCAAGAAAGAAAACGGATTTACTTATCACCACCGCATATGAGCGGAAAAGAGTATTTGAAAATAGAGGAAGCTTTCAAGAGTAATTGGATTGCACCGCTTGGACCTCTTGTGAATGAATTTGAGCAGGCAGTCGCGCGCTATGCAGGAGTGAATGCAGGAGCGGCTTTATCTTCTGGAACAGCAGCAATTCACCTCGCATTAAAGCTTATTGGCGTTGAAAAAGGGGACATTGTCTTTTGTTCCACCCTCACATTTGTGGCAACTGCAAATCCGATTTTATATGAACAAGCCACGCCCGTTTTTATTGATTCTGAAAGGGATACATGGAATATGTGCCCGCTTGCTTTAGAGAAAGCCTTTGTGGAATCAAAACGACTTGGAAAAAGACCCCGTGCAGTCATTGTCGTGCATTTATATGGACAAAGCGCAAAAATGGACGAGATCCTGGCGTTGTGTGAAGCATATGATGTGCCAGTCATTGAGGATGCGGCTGAATCGTTAGGTGCTCTATATAAAGGAAAAAAAAGCGGCTCAATGGGCAGGTTCGGCATTTATTCGTTTAATGGCAATAAAATCATTACAACATCAGGCGGCGGAATGCTTGTGAGTAATGATGAAGCTGCGATCGAACGCTGCCGCTTTCTCGCTTCACAGGCAAGAGAGCGCGCGATGCATTATGAGCATCAAGAAATAGGATACAACTATCGCATGAGCAACCTGCTAGCAGGCGTCGGGATTGCTCAGATGGAAATATTGGACGAGCGTGTTGAACAAAAGCGCCGCATTTTCAAGCGGTATCAGGATGCGTTATCTAAAGTAGAGGGTCTTTATTTCATGTCTGAATATCAAGACACCAAGTCCAACCGCTGGCTGACGACATTGACCATTGATCGCGATAAAAGAACCTCTCCAGTGGACATCATTGCTGCACTAGAAGAAGAACAGATTGAAGCAAGGCGTGTATGGAAGCCGCTGCACCAACAGCCGCTCTTTCGTGATTGTCCCTTTTATTCAGCGGCGAAAGGCACTCCCGTATCTGAATTGTTATTTGAAACAGGGCTTTGTCTCCCCTCTGGAACAAGTATGACAGACGCTGAACAGGATCGTATCATTGACACACTTCGTCATGCCCTGCGAGAAAAAACCTTCACCTCTTCACAGGCTGCTCACTCGTAAGCAGCCTGCCTCTCTTTTTATCAAATTCATCAATTTGTGGAATAAATAGGTTTATTTATTGTCAATTCGTTTTAAATATGATATTGACAACGGGGTCCTTCCTCCTTAAAATGAAAATGATTATCAGCATCAATTAGGAGGAACATCTTATGTTTATTAGGAGTCAATTTTTTCCGAAAATTAAAATAAATACAGTCATCCCTTTCCTGCTTATCTTTTTATTAGTAGGCTGTTCTCAAGCAAACAATGGGGCAGATGGAAACAAGGATCATCCTGACATGATCACGATGGCTTGGCCGAGAGATATTGGCGAAATGAATCCGCACGTATACAACCCATCACAATTGTTCGCGCAATCAATGATTTATGAGCCATTGGTCAGCTATCAAAAGAATGGAAAGCTAAAACCTGAATTAGCGAAATCATGGGATGTGTCAAAGGATGGCAAGGTGTACACGTTCCATCTTAGAGACAAAGTGACATTTTCAGATGGATCTGAGTTTAATGCAAACATTGTGAAAAAGAACTTTGATTCCATCTTAAAAAACAAGGATATACATAGCTGGTTAGGTGTGATAAAAAAGATCAAAAAGACAGAAGCAGTAGACAAGAAAACATTTAAACTCACATTAACAGAGCCATATTATCCAACTGTTCAAGAATTAGCCGTTGTCCGCCCGGTTCGTTTCTTAGGCGAAGCAGGCTTCCCTAAAAACGGTGATACGTCAAAAGGAATTGAAAAACCAGTGGGGACAGGCCCTTGGGTATTAAAAACATATCAAAAAGATGACTATGCCATTTTCGAACGAAATGATCATTATTGGGGAGAAAAACCAAAGGTCAAAGAAATCAAAGTCAAGGTCATCCCAGATGCGGAAACGAGAGTCATGGCATTTGAAAAAGGTGATGTAGACATCCTTTACGGAGAAGGAACCATTAGCCTGGATGCCTACAAACAGTTAGAGGCGAGCGGTAAGTATGAAACAAAAATGTCAGAGCCTGTAGCAACGAGACAGCTTGTCATGAACACAAAAGTCGATCAGCTGTCAGATGAGAAAGTGCGACATGCCCTTCAATATGCGATCAATAAGAAATCAATGGTAGAAGGTGTCACCTCTGGCTTAGAGGATGAAGCAGATCACATATTGCCGACCAACATGCCTTACACATCTGATATTAAGGTGAAGTCGTTCCAATATGATGTAGACAAAGCGAAAGCATTGCTGGATGAAGCAGGCTGGACACTACCAAAAGGAAAAACCGTTCGTGAAAAAGATGGAAAAACGCTTGAATTTAGTATGATGTATGATTCAGCAGAATCGATTCAAAAAGCGATGGCTGAGACGCTTCAAGCAGAATGGGGTGCCATTGGCGTTGGTGTCAAACTTGAAGGTGTGGAACTGGCAACACAGGTGCAGCGCTTTAAAGCTAATAAGTTTGATATGAACTTCTTTAGCAACTACGGAGCGCCATATGATCCGCATACATTTATGAACGTCGTCTCATCAGATGGTTTTGGATTCAAAGAAGCCATCTCAGCCTATCCAAATAAGGACAAGCTGATCAAAGAAATGAGCGAAATTCCATCAACAACCAATGAAAACAAACGAAAAGCACTTTATTCGTCTGTCTTATCTTCATTACAGGATCAAGGGGCAATTGTGCCAATCTCTTATTTTAAAAAGACAGCCGTTTATCAAAAAAATGTGAAGGACTTTGAGTTCCCAGCAAATCGCGACGAACATCCATTCACAGGTATTAAGCTGAAGTAATAGAAGGAAGGTTAGGAAATGGGCCGCTATATCGTCAAACGCATGCTATCAATCATCCCTGTATTTTTATTAGCCACTCTTTTCACGACTGGTATGATTCACCTTTCGCCAGTTGACCCGGCTGAGGCATATTTAGCAGCGGCTCATATCCAGCCAACGGATGAAATATTAGCGCAAAAACGAAGTGAATTTGGTTTAGACCAACCGTTTTATATGCAGTATCTTCACACCATTGAAAAAGTCATTCATCTTGATTTTGGCAAGTCATATATGTCCAACCAGCCTGTGCTCAATGAGGTGATCTATAGAATACCAGCGACGATTCAATTGGCGCTGACTAGTCTACTGATTGCAATTTGTGTCAGCATTCCACTCGGCTTTTTCAGCGGCATGAGGAAAAATGGCATCGTTGATCATGTGAGCCGGCTCATTTCTTTCTTAGGAGCATCTATCCCTACGTTTGTCTTGGGGTATTTGCTCATCTTCTTTTTTTCAGTGAAGCTCGATCTTCTACCGGTAGAAGGGGTGGGAACATGGGAGCATCTCATCCTGCCGTCGGTCACACTGGCCGTCCCTTTAATTGCGATGTATACAAGGCTATTACGATCAAGTGTGAGTGAGGCGCTTCAAGAGCCGTTTGTTCAATATGCGAGAATCAGAGGATTAAAGGAACGGTCGATCATGTTCAAGCATGTATTGAGAATCGCGATATCGCCAATGCTGACAGGGCTTGGGGTGAATCTTGGCAAGCTGCTGACAGGAACCATTATCGTAGAGGCAGTTTTTTCATGGCCAGGGTTTGGGCGTTTCTTTATTGAAGCGATCTTTAACCGGGATCTGCCGGTCATTCAATTCTATGTCCTCATGGCAGCATGTATCTTTATCTTGAGCAGCTTGATTGTGGACTTACTTCAGCTGATCATTGACCCCCGTATTTCCAGAAAGGAAGGCCGCCAGACATGATGACAAAAGGAAAAAATCTCTTCTCTCATCAAAAGCTGATCTCGATCTGCGTGGTGCTCCTTGGTCTATTGCTGATTGTGACAATATGTGCGCCGTGGATCGCTCCACATGATCCGGCGGCTGTCAATCTAGCGATGAAGCTAAAGGGGTCTTCGTGGGAGTATCCTCTTGGGACAGATCAATTAGGCCGATGCAATTTATCTCGAATTTTATATGGTGCACGTGTTTCACTAGGCTGTGCGTTATTAATCTTTCTCTCTTCTTTATTGATTGGGTTAATCGTTGGTTTGTTGTCAGGTTACAAAGGTGGCTGGATCGATCACGTCTTAATGAGAATCTGCGACGGGATCATGGCATTCCCGAACCTAGTGCTGATCCTCGGATTAGTCGGCATCTTCGGTCCTGGACTTTCTCAAGTAGTGCTTGCCTTGATGCTTGTGCAGTGGGTATACTATGCTCGCGTCTTCCGAGGGATGGTGCTAAGTTTAAAAGAACAGAACTTTATTGCTGCTGCGAAAATTAGCGGAACATCCCACTGGAACATCATGAGAAAGCATATGATTCCAAATGTCCTGCCGCCACTCGCGGTCATTGGCACACTCGAAATGGGCTGGGCAATTATGGACATTTCAGCGATGTCCTTTCTCGGATTAGGCGTTCAGCCTCCTATGCCTGAATGGGGAGCGATGATCCATGAAGGGAAATCGTATATTCAAACGAATCCTCAGTTGATGCTGTATCCAGGTCTTGTCATCATGGCTGTCGTCGTCCTCTTTAATTTACTAGGAGAAGCCCTTTCAGAGAAATATGGTATCAAACGCCGTGTGTAAAGGAATGATCAATGTGCAAGAGTCCATTTTACAAATAGAGAACCTGCATGTGCAGACGAAAACGCCTCATGGGACAACCTCTCTTATTCAGGACGTATCGTTTGAAGTAGGGCGAGGTCAAATCGTTGGATTAATAGGTGAGAGCGGCTGCGGGAAAACGGTGACAAGTATGTCGATCTTACATATGCTTGACCGGAAAACAACGGATGTTACTGGTAGCATCACATTACAAGGACGAGAATTGATCGGTATGAGTGAAAGGGCTATGCGCTCTATTCGGGGCAAAGACATCTCATATATTATGCAAAATCCAATGAACAGCTTTACGCCAGTATGGACGATCGGTCATCAGCTGATTGAAACCATCCGCCGGCATACCACTGTCAGTAAAAGGCAGGCAAAAGCGAAGGCAATGGATGCGTTAGCGCAGATGAATCTGCCGCAGCCAGATAAGCTGTTAAACAAGTATCCTTTTGAACTAAGCGGCGGCATGCTGCAGCGTGTCATGATTGCCATGGCTGCCTGTATGCACCCGCCTCTCCTCATAGCAGATGAACCAACAACTGCTTTAGATGTACACACACAGAAGCTGGTGCTTGAGCATCTGAACCAAATTCGTCATGAGTATGGAACCGCCATTTTGCTCATTACTCACGACCTTGGCGTCATTGCAGAAATGGCAGATCAGGTTGTTGTCATGAGACAGGGAGAAATGGTTGAAAAAGCAGAAGTGCTTGAGCTTTTTGAAAACCCCAAGCATGATTATACAAAGAAACTATTAGCAGCTCGTCCATCCATCCCAGCTGTTTGCCCGATTTGAGGTGAGAAGGCCCTTGCATTTATTAGAAGTGAAAGCAGTTAGTCATTCATACAACAGCCGGTCGTTTCTGATGAGAAAAAAAGGCGCAGACCAAGTCTTAAACGGCGTCAATTTAATCATTGAAGAAGGCACGTGCGTCGGATTGCTGGGGCAAAGCGGCGCAGGGAAAAGCACGCTAGGCCGTATCATACTTGGTCTAGAGAAGCCAAAAGCCGGTCAGGTTCTTTTTGAAGGGCAGGATATTTATTGTGCAGATCAAAGAACACGCAAACATTATCGCCGGCATGTGCAAGCGGTGTTTCAAGATTCGTACTCGGCGGTGAATCCAAGGTGGACAGTCGAACAAATTTTATCCGAACCGCTTGAAAACTATGAAACCATGAGCCGAAAAGAACGCAAAATCGTGCTGATCCATTGGCTGGAAAGAGTCGGGCTCAGCGAAAAGGACTTGTCTAAATATCCGCATCAATTCAGCGGTGGCCAGCTGCAAAGGATCAACATTGCAAGAGCCTTATTGCTGCAGCCAAAGCTCGTCGTACTGGATGAATCCGTCAGTAGCTTAGACATGGTCACACAGGGTGTCATTTTAGATTTATTAGTAGAATTAAAGAAGGAACTAGGTGTCGCTTACTTATTTATTACACATGATATGACGGCAGCCTATCACTTAAGTGATCAATTGGCGATATTGGATCAAGGTGAACTTGTTGCTCAATTTCGATCAAAGGATGATTTCTTTTCATCTGAAGAGAAAGCGGTGCAAAAGATGAGAGATGCAATGCTCGCAGACCATCCTTTGTCCCGAACAATTGGCAGACCGATTCGATAAATCTTCATTACATCAATGCCTCTTTTAGAAGAGGCTATTTTTCATGAAAGGCAGGTGGCATCGTGAACCATCGAGCGTATTTAGCTTTAGCCATTCCTTTAACCATCTCAACGATGACCACTCCATTACTTGGAGCTGTTGATACAGCAGTTGTCGGTCAGCTTGCCAACCCCGCGTATATTGGAGGCGTCGCGGTTGGCAGTCTCATTTTCAGTACACTCTATTGGCTCTTTGGTTTTTTGCGGGTGAGTACATCTGCTTTTGCCGCTCAGGCAAACGGGGCGCAGAGTGAAGAGCAGGGCGTACTTGCTTTTCTAAGACCCTTTTTAATCGCCATCATTGTCGGCCTTTGTTTTATTGCCCTACAATGGCCCATTATTCAATCTGCTTTTCTCGTGATCTCTCCGGCTGCGGATGTACGGCAATTTGCAGCAGATTATTTTCATATTCGGATTTGGGGTGCGCCGTTTACCTTAATGAATTATGTGATATTAGGCTGGCTGATGGGAATGGCAAAAATGAAAGAAGCCCTCTCTTTACAAATCTTGATCAATGTCATGAATATGGTCCTTGCCCTCCTGCTTGTTCATGTGTTTTCGTTTGCAGTCAAAGGGGTGGCGGCCGCGACATTGATATCTGAATTAACCGCCTTTGTATTAGGCGCATGGATCATCATGAAACATTCAAAAAACGGGTTCCAGATGCCGTCTATTAAGAAAATCATGGATACACAGGCAGTTCAGAAAATGTTTCATGTGAATAAAGACTTGTTTATTCGGACGATTTGTCTGCTTGTCGTGATTAACATGTTTACAGCAAAAGGTGCTTCTTTTGGAACAGAGATGCTGGCGGCCAATGCCATCTTATTTCAAATTCACTACATCATGGCTTATTTGTTCGATGGTTTTGCCAATGCATCCAGCATCCTTGTGGGGAGATCAGTTGGGGCAAATGATCGCACCCTTTATGAGAGAACTTTAACCCTTTCGAGGCAGTGGGCACTTGTCATGGCATGCCTAATTGCGTCGGTTTATTTTCTCTTAAAAGAGCCGATCTTGGGCTTGTTTACAAATCTTCCCCGTCTTTTAGATGTGACATTAGGCTATGCAGACTGGCTCGTTCTCTATCCGTTTGCCGCTTGTTTCGGTTTGGTCATATACGGTGTATTTACAGGTGCGACAGAAATTGCCCCTGTCAGAAATTCAATGCTGTTTGCGATGATCTTGTTTATCGTTGTTCAAGCAGCGGTTACGCCTATTTGGCATAATCACGGATTATGGTTTGCCTTTATCATCTATACTACCGGACGGTCTGGCTTTTTGATGATGTACAAATCAAGGCTGGATCAGAAGCTTTTCGCAAATGAAAAACACCCTTTGCCATCATGACAAAGGGTGTTCATGTTCATTCATTCGCTTTCTTTTTTCACCTTTTGATACGCCTCATCAAGGTGCTGAATTCGCTTCAAAACCACAGCATTTTTGGTCAGCTGATCTTGTACAAGCGTTGACACCACTGAGCGGTAATAGGCATTCATGGCATGAATCTTGTCTTCATTTTGATTCATGGCGATGTGTTGTTTCAAGTTGTCAACAAAGTATGGAACGGAAAAAAGTTCAGACATGGGAATCACTCCTATTTCGTATATACGGTCCGTCAATCTTCATGTAAAATGATGAGAGGGAGGGGAGACAATGAGCCTTAATCTGCAACAAGAACAAGTATTAAAGCAGGTGCTCACACAAGAACTCCGGCAGGCCATTACATTGCTCCAGCTGAATAGCACTGAGCTTGGCGAGTATCTTGACCAGTTAGCGCTTGAGAACCCTCTGATTGAGCGGAAAGACACGGACAGCTATCAACCAGTTTATCATAAAAAATCTCAAGACCGAATGACAGAGCCGTATCGAACGCATCAAAAAGAAAGCCTGCAAATGTATTTAAAGAAACAAGCCATTGATTTGAATTTAAGTGAAAAGAATCAAAGGATCTTTCATTTTATGATCGAGTCCATTGATTCCAATGGCTATTTAAATGAACCAGTTGACGAGATGGCAGCAGTCTTAAAGGTGTCAGCTGAAGAAGTTGAAGCCGTCCTTCATCAGCTTCAATCGCTAGAGCCTGCCGGTATTGGCGCAAGATCTTTACAAGAATGCATCCTGCTTCAGCTGAGAAGAAAAAAGGAGCGCTGGTATGAAGCTGAGCTGATCATCGATGAGCACTTCTTTCTCTTTGCAAGAAAGGCATGGAAGGAAATCGCGGCGAAAACAGGTATTTCCATGAAAACACTTCAAGCGGTACAAGATGAGGTGTCGCAGCTTGAACCAAGACCAGGCATCCATTTCTCATACGAAGAAGACCATGTGTATATAGAGCCGGATGTGACGATTACTGTCGTGCAAGACCACATCGCATTTGAGCTGAATCAGCGCGCTTTCCCAGACGTTGAAATGAATGAAGGATACTTCGCTATGATTCAAGACCGAAAGCGGCATGAAGCATATGTGTATCTAAAGGAAAAAGAGCAACAGTACAATTGGCTTCTCCAAGCGCTGAAGCAAAGAAAACAAACGATGACCCATGTCGTTCGTGAGATTATCTTACACCAGACAGATTTTTTCCTTACAGGGAAACATAAAATGAAACCGCTTACGATGAAACGTATCGCAGATATATTGCAAGTGCATGAGTCAACAGTCAGCCGAACGGTGAAAGGGAAAATGGTGCAAACCCCTTATGGCCTCATGGAAATGAAGCAATTTTTCCAAGCAAAGCTAGAAGGGCCCTCACTGGAAGAGGCGTCCAGCTACACAGTCAAGACGTACATTGCCGAGCTGATCCAAACGGAAAATAAGAAAAAACCGTATTCAGATCAGCAAATGATGACGCAGCTTCAGCAAACCTTTGGCATTCGAGTCTCACGCCGAACCATTGCGAAATATCGTGAACAAATGAATCTTCCATCATCTACACTGCGGAAGCGCTATGATTAAAAAGAAGTACTTGCCAGAAACATGGCAGGTGCTTCTTTTTTGTTGAAAGGGAGGCACATAGAAGATTTTTTGAAAATTAAATCGGGGAGACGTGTGAACGGAAATTTTGGGGTAAAGTATAAGATAGGGCATGAGCCGAAAAGGATAGACAACAGTGATGAGGTGAGACCAATTGAAATATAAACAAATCAAAACCAAAAAAATATATGAAGAAATTGCGGATGCATTAATCGAATCCATTCGCACTGGTGAGCTTCTTCCGGGAGAAAAATTAGATTCGGTTCAAGCGCTCTCAGAAAACTTTCAAGTCAGCCGTTCCGCTGTGAGAGAGGCGCTGTCTGCTCTCAAAGCGATCGGATTAATAGAGATGAAGCAAGGGGAGGGCACATATGTGAAGCAGTTCGATCCTGAACAGCTCGCATTTTCTTTATCTCCTGCATTTTTAATGAAGCAGCATGATGTCAGGCAGCTCCTTGAAGTGAGAACCATTATTGAAACAGGAGCTGTCAAAAAGGCGGCGCTGCTTCGGACGGACGATGACCTTCATCAGCTGCGTGATGCACTTGAACAAATGAAGCTGGCAGAAGCCCATGAAGAAATTGGTGAAGAGGCAGATCTCACCTTCCATCTCGCCTTAGCCAAAGCCTCGAAGAATGATGTATTAAAGGTGTTAATGAATCAGGTCTCATCCTTGTTAGTAGAAACGATGCGGGAAACGAGAAAAGTCGTGTTATTCTCAACGAAAGCCTCCATTCGGAAGCTTTACGAAGAACATGAACAAATTTACAAAGCCATCGTTGCAAGGCAGCCAGAAGAAGCAGAGAAAGCGATGCTTACGCATTTGAAAAATGTAGAAAATCTGCTCGGTGATGTGCTGCAAAAACCAGCAGAACAAACAGATACACAATAAGCTGTGCCGAAATGATGGCACAGCTCTATTATTGACGAGAAATATGTAGCTTTTTCATTCGATATTGCAGACTTTGCCTGCTCATGCCCAATAACTTTGCAGTCTGTGAAATATTATCGTCCATTTTTTCTAAGTAATGGACGATGTATTGTTTTTCGAATCGTTCCATTTGGGTTTGGAAATCAGTCGTCTGTTCTGGGCTTGTATACACAAAGGTGTCAGCAGCTGCGGTTTGCTGCAAAGAATTTGTTTGCAATTGCGCCTTAGGACGGTCTTCCCCGTGTTTAAATCTAAAATGATAGGGAAGGTGATGCATGCTTAAGTCGTCTTCATCCATCATCATATTCATCCCCGCCTCAATCACATGCTCAAGTTCTCTTACATTGCCTGGCCAATGATACGCCTTAAAAAGGGCAAGTACCTCTTCATCAGCCGCCTTCACCTTCATTTGAAACAGCTCATTATATTTTTGAATAAAATGATTCACAAACGTAGGAATGTCCTCTTTTCGTTCAGAAAGCGGCGGAATAAATAAGGTGACAATACCGAGACGATAAAATAAATCCTTGCGCATACGTCCACCTGCGATTGCATCCACAGGGTCCTCATTCATATTGGCAATCACTCTTACATCAACAGCAATTTCCTTTGTGCTTCCTAGCCTTCTCACACGTTTCTCCTGTAAGACGCGCAGTAGTTTTGCTTGAAGATGAGGATTTAATGAGTTGATCTCATCTAAAAGCAAGGTTCCTCCTTGCGCCTGCTCAAATAAGCCAGGCTGATCAGCTGCTCCCGTAAAAGCCCCTTTTTGTGTACCAAAGAGCAGGCTTTCAATCAAATTATCAGGCAGTGCCGCACAATTTTGGGTAATAAATGGTCCGGATGACCGGCTGCTGCCGTTATGAATGCTTTGAGCAAACAGCTCTTTCCCAGTCCCAGTTTCGCCAACAATGAGCACATAGGAAGAGGTGCGTGTCGCTCGTTTCGCATGCTCAATCACCTCTAAAAAGGCAGGGCTTTGTCCAATAATAGAATCGAAGGTAAAGCGAGTGCTTCCTTTTTTCTTCATATTGTGATGAATCAGCCGTTCTAGCTTCGTCACATCATTCGAAATTTCAACTGCCCCTTGAATGAGACCGTCTCGAACGAGCGGGTATGTATGGTTAATCGTTGTGATTTCTTTTCCGTTGTAATTATGATACGTCTGCTTGGCATGTACGGTTTGTTTCCCGGTACGCAGCGCTTGGACAAGTGTACTGTGCATCTCATCTTGAAAGGCGAAGAAATCGAGTACATTTTTATGGAGAACATCTGAGCGTTTCAATGATTCAATTTCCATCATTTTTTTATTATAAACAACAGTATTGCCATTCTCGTCAATGGCGTGAACCCCGACATCAATTAAATCGAGCATTTGTTTATATAAATCAATCTCATTTTCAAGCTTTGCGGTATGCATATCTTTTTTCACTTGCGCCACCTCCTGACGTTACCTCTATTTTACATGAAAAATTTTGCAGTTTCCTCTAAAAAATTTTGCGCATGCAAAGATATTTTGCGTAATGAATGAGGTAAACCCTTATGATCAAGCGGTCAGAAAGTTGGCACGATCCTTGCATAACATATGGATGAAGATGAACCCAATTGAAAAAAGCTACCTTACAGAAGGAGGAATAGATGATGACACAGACAAATGAATTGATTCAACAAACAGAACAATATGGAGCGGCAAACTATCATCCGTTGCCAATTGTAATTTCAGAGGCTGAGGGAGTGTGGGTGACAGACCCTGAAGGCAATCGATATATGGATATGCTGAGTGCGTATTCCGCAGTGAACCAAGGACATCGCCATCCCCGCATTATTGAAGCGCTCAAAAAACAGGCAGATCGCGTGACACTCACGTCGAGAGCCTTTCATAATGATCAGCTTGGTCCTTGGTATGAAAAAATTTGCAAACTGACGAATAAAGACATGGCACTGCCAATGAATACAGGTGCTGAAGCTGTAGAAACCGCTGTAAAAGCAGCGAGACGCTGGGGCTATGATGTGAAAGGAATCGAAGAGAATCGTGCAGAAATCATTGCGTGTGTTGGCAATTTCCATGGGAGAACGATGACGGCTGTGTCTCTTTCCTCAGAAGCAGAATACCAAAGAGGTTTCGGCCCAATGCTTCCTGGAATTAAGTTGATTCCTTACGGAGATATAGAAGCGTTACGTGAAGCTATCACACCACAGACAGCGGCTTTCCTCATTGAACCGATTCAAGGTGAAGCGGGTATTGTCATGCCGCCAGAAGGCTTCTTGAAAGATGCCAAAACGCTTTGTGAGCAAGAAAATGTGCTGTTCATTGCGGATGAAATTCAAGTGGGGTTAGCACGAACAGGTAAGATGTTTGCGTGTGATTGGGAAGACATTGAGCCAGATATGCTGATTCTTGGGAAAGCTTTAGGCGGCGGAGTATTCCCAATCTCGTGTGTTGTAGCAAACCGTGATATTTTAGGCGTATTTAACCCTGGTTCTCATGGATCTACCTTTGGAGGAAATCCTCTTGCGTGTGCGGTGTCGCTTGCTGCACTGGATGTTTTAATCGACGAAAAGCTTGCAGCCCGCTCTATGGAGCTTGGTGAATACTTCAAAGACAAATTGGCACGCATTCAAAGTCCTGTGATTAAAGAAGTGCGCGGCCGCGGACTATTTATAGGCATGGAGCTGACAGAGGCAGCTAGACCTTATTGTGAAAAACTGAAGCAAGCAGGTTTGTTATGTAAGGAAACTCATGAAACAGTCATCCGTTTTGCACCACCGCTGACTATTTCAAAAGAAGATTTAGACTGGGCGATTGGTCATATTGAAGCACTGTTTCAAGCTTAAATGGCAAAGGGGGAGGAAGCTTCACTTTCTCCCTTTCTTTTTCAACGAACAGCGAATTTTGTCAAAGGATGCTGAATAGAAGAGGGAAAGTGGGGAAGTGGATTTGATGCAAGAACAGCATAATGAACTAGAGCGTTCCATGAAAAGCAGACATCTTTTTATGATTGCCTTAGGCGGCGTCATCGGTACGGGCCTTTTCCTTGGATCAGGATTGATTATCCATCAGGCAGGGCCGGGGGGAGCCATTCTATCGTTTATCATTGGCGGACTGTTCATGTATTTGGTCATGCTGTGTCTTGGAGAATTAGCAGTGGCGATGCCAACAGCCGGTTCCTTTCAGGAATATGCAACCAAATATATAGGCCCGTCCACAGGCTTTATGATTGGTTGGCTGTACTGGTTTAGCTGGGCGTGTACGATTGGTCTGGAGTTTACATCAGCAGGCATATTGCTCCAAAGGTGGTTTCCAGATATCCCGGTTTGGCTCTGGTGTCTAGCATTTAGCGTGATATTATTTGCCGTGAATGCCATCTCTGCTCGCAGCTTCGCTGAAACGGAGTTTTGGTTTTCAGCTATCAAGGTTGCGGCCATCCTATTGTTTATTATCATCGGAATTGGCGCAATTTTCGGAATGATTCATTTGAAAGGCGGAGAACCAGCCCCTTTATTTCGTCATTTGACGGATCATGGCGGACTATTTCCTAATGGTGTTTTTGCTATTTTATTAACCATGGTCACGGTCAATTTCTCCTTCCAAGGAACAGAACTTGTAGGGATCGCAGCAGGTGAGAGTGAAAGCCCTGAAAAAACATTGCCTCGATCAATACGGAATATTATTTGGAGAACGATGGTCTTTTTCGTTTTATCAATTGCGGTTCTGGCAGCACTTCTTCCATGGCAGACAGCAGGCGCTGTCGACAGTCCGTTTGTGGTCGTGCTGGACAAGGTCGGCATCCCATATGCCGCAGATATCATGAATTTTATTATCATCACCGCTGTCTTATCTGTAGCAAACTCTGGATTATATGCGTCATCACGTATGCTCTGGTCGCTTTCAAAGGACGGGAAAGGACCTGCTTTTACGAAAAAGCTGTCCAAGCGTAAAATCCCGATCAATGCATTATTGGTGACAATGGGTGTATCCGCTCTATCTCTGCTCACAAGTGTTGTGGCACCAAAAACGGTGTATGTGTGGCTTATTTCGATTTCTGGAATGGTTCTTGTTGTGGTGTGGATGTCCATTTGTTTGTCTCAATATTTCTTTAGAAAACAATTCATAAAAGATGGTGGAGATGTAAAGGATCTCGTCTTCCGTACACCGCTCTATCCATTTGTCCCACTAGCAGGCTTCATCGCATTTGGCATCGTGCTCATCAGCCTATTCTTTATTGAGGATCAGCGGATTGGCCTTTATTGCGGCGTTCCGTTCATGGCAGCCTGCTACATCATTTATTATCTCAAAATCAAACCGAAGGAAGAGGCAAAGCGTTTTGCCGAAGAGGAAGGAATCCCAAAAACATAAAAGACGACTATATCAAAAAAATGTGCATGCGGACCTCTTACGCATGCACACTTTCATTGATGAATTCATTCAATATAGAAAAAAATAAAATATTTTGAAAAGAAATATCATAGCAAGAACCTTGATGACAAGCAGGCTATCGGTGAAAATGTGTCTATTTTTTGTCTAAATGTGTTTGTAATAGTTGAAAATGCAAGATGATCCTGTTAAAATAATTAAAGAAAGCAGGGATTGATTTTTTTTGGCTGTGGCGGGACGTTTTTTGTCACAGTGGGACGTTTTTAGTCCAACGTGAAAAGAAAGGGTCGTTAGCCATGAATCGTTTATTGGAAGCTCAAAAAAAATTATTGCCAGATCTTCTCATCGTTATGCAAAAACGCTACGACATTTTGCAGTACATCAGATTAGCTGAACCAATCGGCCGCAGAAGTCTTGCGACGAGTCTTGGTCTCAGTGAGCGCATCTTACGTGCTGAAGTTCAGTTTTTAAAAGAACAAAATCTGCTGGATGTCAAAACGAGCGGCATGATGCTGACGAGTGAAGGCCACGCTTTGCTTGAAATGCTTGAAGGAATGATGAAAGACGTTTTAGGTTTAACCTTTTTGGAAAATACATTAAAGAGGAAGTTAGGCCTAGAAGAAGTCGTGATCGTTTCTGGTGACAGTGACGAATCCCCGTGGGTGAAGCAAGAAATGGGAAGAGCTGCTGTCCAATGTATGAAAAAAAGGTTTACTGGAAATAATATCGTCGCCGTCACTGGCGGAACGACGATGGAAGCCGTTGCCGAAATGATGACCCCTGATGCCAAAAACAGAGACATGATGTTTGTCCCTGCGAGAGGCGGTCTTGGGGAGAATGTAAAAAATCAGGCAAACACCATTTGTGCCCACATGGCTGAAAAAGCTTCCGGTACTTACAAACTGCTGTTTGTTCCAGGACAGCTGTCAGAAGGTGCTTACTCTTCCATTATTGAAGAGCCGTCAGTCAAAGAAGTGCTTCAAACGATCAAATCATCCACGATGCTCATTCATGGAATCGGTGAAGCAAAAACAATGGCGATGAGACGAAACACACCAGCTGAAGATTTAAAAAAGATTGATGAGCATGACGCAGTGACAGAGGCCTTTGGCTATTACTTTAATCGTGATGGTGAGGTCGTCCACAAAGTGCACTCCGTCGGCATGCAGCTAGATGATTTAGAAAGCATTCCACACATCATTGCTGTTGCAGGTGGATCATCAAAGGCAGGGGCCATTGAAGCTTATTTCAAAAAACCCCGCCGAACGGTTCTCGTCACAGACGAAGGAGCCGCAAAAGAGTTATTAAGGGAGTCAATTGATCCCTCAATATAAACATTGTGACCTATAAAAGGAGGAAACATCATGGCAGTAAAAGTCGGTATTAACGGATTTGGACGTATTGGACGTAACGTATTTCGTGCAGCATTAAACAATCCTGAAGTTGAGGTAGTAGCGGTTAACGATCTAACAGACGCTAACATGCTTGCACACCTTTTACAATATGACTCTGTTCACGGAAAACTAGATGCAGAAGTTTCTGTAGACGGTACAAACTTAGTAGTGAACGGTAAAACAATCGAAGTATCAGCTGAGCGTGATCCTGCGAAATTAAGCTGGGGTAAACAAGGCGTAGAAATCGTTGTTGAATCTACTGGATTCTTCACAAAACGTGCAGACGCTGCAAAACACTTAGAAGCTGGCGCTAAAAAAGTCATCATCTCTGCTCCTGCTAACGAAGAAGATATCACAATCGTTATGGGTGTAAACGAAGACAAATACGATGCAGCTAGCCACGATGTCATCTCTAATGCATCTTGTACAACAAACTGCTTAGCTCCATTTGCAAAAGTACTTAACGATAAATTTGGTATCAAACGCGGTATGATGACAACAGTTCACTCATACACAAATGACCAACAAATTCTTGATCTTCCGCACAAAGACTACCGTCGTGCTCGTGCAGCTGCGGAAAACATCATCCCAACTTCTACAGGTGCTGCGAAAGCTGTTTCACTTGTATTGCCTGAACTTAAAGGTAAATTAAACGGTGGCGCTATGCGTGTTCCAACACCTAACGTATCTTTAGTTGACCTTGTGGCTGAATTAAACCAAGATGTAACTGTTGAAGATGTAAATGCAGCACTTAAAGAAGCAGCTGAAGGAGAACTTAATGGAATCCTTGGCTACAGCGAAGAGCCACTAGTATCTAGTGACTACAATGGTAATGCAAACTCTTCAACAATCGATGCTCTTTCTACAATGGTCATGGAAGGCAGCATGGTGAAAGTCATTTCTTGGTACGATAACGAGAGTGGATATTCTCACCGCGTTGTTGACCTTGCAGCTTACATTGCAAAACAAGGTCTTTAATTTCTCACACTGAAGGAACTCACTTGGTTCTTTCCTAGAGACACGATATAATGAAGACGGACAAGGGAAGGGGAAGCATCCCTTTCCCTTTTTCTCTGTTTTTATCCGTTCTGCACGATTTCTCGTTTTGATGAGGGCAAAATGGGAAAAGGATAAAGAGAGACTTGTCCAATGTGTAAGGAAACCAGAATAAAGGAGGATCTCCTGACGAGCATGAATAAGAAATCAGTAAAAGACATTGACGTAAAAGGTAAAGTTGTGTTCTGCCGCGTAGATTTTAACGTTCCAATGAAAGACGGAAAAGTGACGGATGATACTCGTATTCGCGCAGCATTACCAACGATTGAGTATTTAACAGGACAAGGCGCAAAGGTACTATTAGCTAGTCATTTGGGTCGTCCGAAGGGTCAAGTTACTGAAGAATTGCGTCTGACACCTGTAGCGAAACGTCTTCAAGAGCTTCTTGGACAAGAAGTGAAAAAAGCGGATGAAGCTTACGGCGACAACGTGAAAAAGCAAATCTCTGACTTAAAAGAAGGAGATGTGTTAGTGCTTGAAAACGTTCGTTTCTATCCTGGTGAAGAAAAGAACGATCCTGAACTATCAAAAGCATTTGCTGATTTAGCCGATGTGTATGTCAATGATGCGTTCGGTGCTGCACACCGTGCACATGCATCCACTGCTGGTATTGCAGCATATCTTCCGGCTGTTTCGGGCTTCCTCATGCAAAAAGAGCTTGAGGTTCTAGGAAAAGCCATTTTAAACCCTGATCGCCCATTTACAGCGATTATTGGTGGCGCCAAAGTAAAGGATAAAATCGGTGTGATTGAAAGTCTTCTTGATAAAGTGGACAACCTCATCATCGGCGGCGGACTTGCTTACACATTTGTGAAAGCACTAGGCCACGAAGTAGGAAAATCTTTATTAGAAGAAGACAAAGTAGATTTAGCGAAATCCTTTATGGACCGAGCAAAAGAAAAAGGCGTGAACTTCCTGATTCCAACAGATGTTCTGGTAGCCGACGACTTTTCAAATGATGCGAATACAAGCATTGTGCCAATCTCTGAAATTCCAAGTGATCTAGAAGCACTTGATATTGGAACAGAGACAATAGGCAAGTACGCTGATGTTATTAAAAACAGCAAACTTGTTGTTTGGAACGGACCAATGGGTGTATTTGAAATCGACGCATTCGCTAAAGGAACAAAAGCAATCGCAGAAGCACTGGCAGAAGCAAAAGATACATATTCTGTCATTGGCGGTGGAGATTCAGCAGCAGCTGTTGAGAAATTTGGTCTTGCTGATCAGATGAGCCATATTTCTACAGGCGGCGGCGCTTCACTTGAATTTATGGAAGGCAAAGAGCTTCCAGGTGTTACTGCATTAAACGATAAATAAGACCAAAACTGCTATAAGGAAGTGTCAATCATGAGAAAACCAATTATAGCTGGGAACTGGAAAATGAACAAAACACTTGGCGAAGCGGTTAGCTTCGTTGAAGAAGTCAAGTCATCCATTCCATCTCCTGACAAAGTGGAATCCATTGTCTGTGCGCCAGCCCTTTTCCTTGAAAAGCTAAACAGCCTTTCTAACGGAACAGACCTTAAAATTGGTGCACAAAACATGCACTTTGAAGAAAATGGTGCATTCACTGGTGAAATCAGCCCTGCTGCACTAAAAGATCTTGGCATCGGCTACTCAGTGATCGGTCATTCAGAGCGCCGTGAATTCTTCGCTGAAACAGATGAAACAGTGAACAAAAAAGCACATGCTGCATTCAAACATGGCATCGTTCCAATTATCTGTGTAGGTGAAACGCTTGAAGAGCGTGAAGCTGGCAAAACAAATGAACTTGTCGCTGATCAAGTGAAGAAAGCACTAGCTGGTTTAACAACTCAGCAAGTCGCTGAATCTGTTATTGCATATGAGCCAATTTGGGCAATCGGTACAGGGAAATCTTCTACAGCGAAAGATGCAAACGACGTTTGTGCGCATATCCGTCAAACGGTTGCAAGCGAATATGGTCAAGAAGCGGCAGACAGCCTTCGCATTCAATATGGCGGAAGCGTGAAACCTGCGAATATTAAAGAATATATGGCAGAATCCGATATTGACGGTGCTTTGGTAGGCGGCGCAAGCTTAGAACCTCAGTCTTTCGTTCAATTATTGGAGGAAGGTCAATATGAGTAAGAAACCAGCTGCATTAATCATCTTAGACGGATTCGGTTTAAGAGGCGAAACAGTTGGTAACGCTGTTGCCCAAGCAAAGAAACCGAACTTCGACCGCTACTGGAACGAATTCCCGCATCAAACCTTAACGGCTTCTGGTGAGGCAGTAGGCCTCCCGCAAGGTCAAATGGGGAACTCTGAAGTTGGGCATTTGAACATCGGTGCAGGACGCATTGTGTATCAAAGCTTAACAAGAGTGAATGTTGCCATTCGTGATGGGGAATTTGAGAAAAACGAAACGTTCCTAGAGGCAATGACTTATGCAAAAGAGAATGACAAGGCCCTTCATTTATTCGGTCTCCTGTCAGACGGCGGTGTGCACAGCCACATTCAACATCTCTTTGCCCTGCTAAAGCTGGCGAAAAAAGAAGGCTTAACAAAGGTATACATTCATGGCTTCTTGGACGGACGTGATGTTGGTCAGAAGACAGCCAAAGTGTACTTAAAACAGCTTGAAGAACAAATCAAAGAAATCGGTGTCGGAGAAGTGGCAACACTTTCTGGACGCTATTACTCAATGGACCGTGACAAACGCTGGGATCGTGTGGAGAAAGCATATCGCGCGATGGCGTATGGTGAAGGCCCAAGTTATCAAAACATCTATGATGTCGTTGATGACTCCTATGAAAATGGAATCTACGATGAATTCGTTATTCCATCTGTCATCACGAGAGAAAATGGTGAGCCAGTTGCAAAAGTAAACGACGGCGATTCTGTGATTTTCTATAACTTCCGCCCAGACCGTGCGATTCAAATTTCGAACACCTTCACAAATGAAGATTTCCGCTCGTTTGATCGCGGAGAAGCACATCCGAAGAATTTACACTTCGTCTGCTTCACACACTTCAGTGAAACAGTTGATGGCTATGTTGCCTTCAAACCAGTGAATTTGGATAACACAGTAGGAGAAGTGCTAGCGCAAAATGGATTGAAACAGCTGCGGATTGCTGAAACAGAGAAATATCCTCACGTGACGTTCTTTATGAGTGGTGGACGTGAAGAAGAATTTCCTGGTGAAGACCGCATCTTGATCAATTCGCCAGATGTGGCAACCTATGATCTCAAGCCAGAAATGAGCGCTTATGAGGTAAAGGATGCACTTGTTGCAGACATCAATGCTGACAAGCATGATGCGATCATCCTGAACTTTGCTAACCCGGATATGGTTGGTCATTCAGGTATGCTCGAGCCAACAATCAAAGCCATTGAAGCAGTAGATGAGTGCTTAGGAGCTGTTGTCGACGCAATCCTAGCAAAAGGCGGACATGCCATCATCACAGCAGACCACGGTAACGCAGACGTGCTGATTACCGAAGAAGGAAAGCCGCATACTGCACATACGACAAACCCTGTTCCAGTCATCGTAACGAAAAAAGGTGCAACGCTTAGAGAAGGCGGCATTCTAGCCGATCTATCTCCAACGCTTTTAGACTTACTTGGTCTTGAAAAACCAAAAGAGATGACAGGAACATCATTGATTCAGAAATAACAAATTGATTCAAAAGGAGAGAAATAACGATGCCATACATTGTTGACGTATATGCACGCGAAGTATTAGACTCTCGCGGTAATCCAACAGTTGAAGTAGAAGTTTACACAGAATCTGGCGGCTTTGGCCGTGCACTAGTACCAAGTGGTGCTTCTACTGGTGAATATGAAGCAGTAGAACTACGTGACGGAGACAAAGACCGTTACCTTGGAAAAGGTGTTCTGACAGCTGTAAACAACGTAAACGAAATCATTGCACCAGAGCTTTTAGGCTTTGATGTCACTGAACAAGTAGCAATTGACAAAATGTTAATCGAACTTGACGGAACAGAAAACAAAGGGAAATTAGGCGCAAACGCAATCCTTGGCGTATCTATCGCTGTAGCACGTGCGGCTGCTGATTTCTTACAAATTCCACTTTACCAATACCTTGGTGGATTCAACTCCAAAACGCTTCCAGTGCCAATGATGAACATCGTCAACGGCGGAGAGCATGCGGATAACAACGTAGACATTCAAGAATTCATGATTATGCCTGTAGGTGCTCCGAACTTCCGTGAAGCACTTCGCATGGGCGCACAAATCTTCCATAGCCTGAAATCTGTATTAAGTGCAAAAGGCTTAAACACAGCTGTAGGTGACGAAGGTGGATTCGCTCCAAACCTTGGTTCTAACGAAGAAGCACTTCAAACAATCGTTGAAGCGATTGAAAAAGCTGGTTTCAAACCAGGTGAAGAAGTGAAGCTTGCAATGGATGCTGCATCTTCTGAGTTCTACAACAAAGAAGACGGTAAATATCATTTATCAGGCGAAGGCGTTGTGAAAACATCTGCTGAAATGGTTGACTGGTATGAAGATATGGTATCTAAATACCCAATCATCTCGATCGAAGACGGCCTTGATGAAAACGACTGGGAAGGTCACAAACTATTAACTGAGCGCCTTGGCAGCAAGGTTCAGCTAGTAGGAGATGACTTGTTTGTTACAAACACGAAGAAGCTTTCTGAAGGAATCAAAAACGGCGTTGGTAACTCAATCCTAATCAAAGTAAACCAAATCGGTACATTAACTGAAACATTTGATGCAATCGAAATGGCAAAACGTGCAGGATACACAGCTGTTATCTCTCACCGCTCTGGTGAAACAGAAGACAGCACAATTGCAGACATCGCTGTTGCAACAAACGCTGGACAAATCAAAACAGGTGCTCCGTCTCGTACGGATCGTGTGGCGAAATACAACCAATTACTTCGCATCGAAGATCAATTGGCTGAAACAGCACAATATCACGGCATTGCAACATTCTATAACTTGAATAAATAATGCCAGCAACGCGCTGCGTTCCGCTCTTATATCAGAGTGGGCGCAGCGTTTTTTTGTGTTGAATGAGATCCCGCAGCTGTTTCAATAGTCACATCCTATTTTTGTAAAAAATCGTCCTTCAGTCAGAGGGAAAGCGCGCAGATTCACCATTTATAAGCAATAAATCATGAAAAATCGACTAAAAATATGATCTGAAATGAACTTATGTTTTCTGTAAGGGGGTGGTATCATTTTACATATATTAGGGGGTGATGAGATGCTGAATCCTTTTAGCCTTCGTTTTCCAGTAGGTGTGTATATGTATATTCTCCACCTACTGGCGGCATATGATGAAAGGAAGCAACGAATTCTAACTTCTAAGAATGTACAGAAAAACGCATTTTGGATTTATGTCCTTGCCGCTATATTGGGCATTATTTCACTTGGAGCATTGATTTGGGCATGTAAGACCTTTGGAAAGGGCTCCAAATTTTTAGGAGAGTTCAAATTATTAGGCATGTACGTTAAAATCCAATGCGGTTTCTAACAGGGATGAGAACAGATGCAAGGTCATCTGTTCCATCTGAAACAAACGGAGGGATATGATGCTGTCATTACAATTACAAGAAAAAACGTATAGCCGCACCTTCTCTCTCCGTAATATTCAAATGAACGTGGAGAAAGGCCGGACGATGCTTCTTTTAGGGCATAATGGTGCAGGAAAGACAACGATGATTCAAGCTATGTTTGGGCTGACGTCATTTACTGGATACGTTTCCTTACATGGTGAACAGCTGAACCTTCAATCCTCAGCTCATATTTCCCTTTTAAAAAAACATGTTTCCTATATTTCTGACGATCATGCGTTGTTCGATTATTTAACACCGAGGGAATACTTTCAACTACTTCAGCTGCCACATGAGCAAGATGTCACACGTGAAGAGACATTCACCGATTTGTTTGAGCTGAGTCCGTATATGGATCAGCCAATCGCTCAGCTGTCCCATGGCAATCAAAAGAAAACACAGATCATTTCGCAGCTTCTCAGACCGTGTGATTATTATGTGTTCGACGAGCCAACGAACGGACTTGATCCAGATATGATGATCATCTTAAAAAAGGTGCTCATGAAGCTGAGAGATCAAGGCGCTGGCATCCTGATTTCAACTCATCATTTGAGCTTTGGTGATACATTATATGATCATCTCATGATCTTAAGAAATGGTGACGTGAAGCTGAATATGTCCCGCCAAGAAACGAATGAGACATTTCCTCATCAGGCACTTGAAGAGATTTATAAAGAAGTAAATCGAGATTACTATATGCAGGTGGAGAGGTTACTCAATGATTTGGACACGACACGTTCTTCATAAAATCGAATGGGGCATGCTGACAACGAAAGGAAAGCAGCTTGGAAAAAAGTATCCTTTGCAGCTTCTCGCAGCTGCCGTTTTTTTCTTGCTCATCTATGCAATATACGTTGTCATCAGCCTGCGCTTTTACATGCAGGCAGGTGAA
This sequence comes from Bacillus sp. FSL W8-0645, assembly GCF_038007905.1. NCBI lineage: Bacteria > Bacillati > Bacillota > Bacilli > Caryophanales > Bacillaceae > Bacillus > Bacillus sp. FSL W8-0645. The sequence continues at coordinate 3,180,218 of NZ_JBBOYC010000001.1, read as the reverse complement.
AGTGAGCCAGCTGCGCTATACCTCCAATTTGTCAAAATGTCGCTCTTACTAGTAGGAGCAGGGATTGTGTTATCCCGCAATAAACTGAAGCGCCAAGAATATCAATTCTACTTTTTGAACAGTGCGATACAAAGTGTACCCTTTGTCCTTTGTGCGTATTTCTTTCCAGTGCTTTTTTGCTTCCTCATGGCTGGATTACTTTTTTTACCGATTGTATTAGGTCTTTTGATCACGGGTGTCACCCCATCTCTGTATTGGATCATCGTTGTTTGCATCACATGCGGCATATTGGCACTTTATACGCTCTCTTCATGGATGCTAATGCGGGTCGGTGTAAGTCATTTCGTATCAAAAACAAAGGAGCATTTACTGCTACAAACAATCGGCTTTGCGGCATTTCAAGTACTCATATTTCATCTTTTTCAAAAAGCAGTGGAGATGATCCATGTATGGCCGGCTGTCTATCTGACGTTGCTGGTGATTCTTCTAAGCGCTGGCTGGCTATGGGTGAAGGGCTTAGCAGCTTGCTATGTTCATCAAATGTTTTTGCAGCTGAAAACAGAGGTAAAGTCATTTTCTTACCAGAAAATTAGGACGTACTCTTCCTTTCTGACGCACCTGCGGCAGGAAATGGTCTATTTCATTCGATCAGCTGTTTTTAAAGAACAAGGCATTTTGTTCCTCTTTCTCGTTTGTTTGACGGCTATGCTCCCATTTGTTTTTACACCTGAAGAAACTGGATGGCTGTATGCCTTTATTGTGCAGTTTGCGTTAAAGGAAATATTGATCATGCTTCCACTGATGATTGGCAGAGAATATCATCTCAATCAACGGGCCATCTTTATGTTAAATACATCAAAGGGCGCGTATATATTGTCAAGAATTTTATTTTATTACACAATCAATTTACTCATTTATTTTGTGTATATTGGCCTTGCTTATTTGGTGATCGGTATTGAAAGTGAAGGTCATGGCTTGGCGAGTTTGTCCATTTTATTCATGACCGTCATGGCAGCCTGTACGGGGTTTGTCGTGAAGATCAGTGATTTTAATAAACTGTTTGTCATCGTGATGATGATTGCTGTATTCAGCTTCATCGATATGCTTTTATTAGAGTGGCTGTCATCTAATATGTCTCTACTCGCCACCGCTTATCTGCTTGGTTCACTTGCCTTTTTCAGTTGTATATATGCAGTGATGTTAAAAAGGCCGATATTGCGATGATGGGGCTTGTCATTAGTTTACTAGCGGTTGTGCTCATTCATGAACTCGGTCATATGCTGATGGTCATGGTGTGCAACAACATTGAAAAAAGACCGCTCTTTGATTTTGTGGTAACGATTGATTGGAAGCATGTGGCGATCGTCCATGAGACATTTGCCCGGCCGAGCTTTAATCTGATGGTGGCACTTGCAGGTCCGCTGTTTCCGGTGCTCTGCTCGATTGTGCTTTTTTTAATGTGGAAGCATCCGGTGAGTCATCAGCTGCTGTTTTTTTCTTTACTGAACACTGTGATGCTGCATCCAGCTTGCCCAGACGGGAAAAATATCACAGCCAGTTTAAAAGAGATGAAGGAGAGAAAGAGATGATCAAAGTATTTCATTCGTTTTCTAGCGGCTTAACACTTGCGATGCTGTATATATTTTCTGTGTTTATGACCCCTGTCTTTTTACTGCTGCTAGAGGTCAATCATATTGAATCAAGTCCAACGCTGTTTGGCATGCCATTTTATATTATGAAAATTGAAGAGTATCAATTCAGCTCTGAGGCGACGCTTTTTGGATGCGTTGTCTGCTTTTTAGCTGGCGCTGTGCTTTATTTTTTCATTCAATATGTGATTCATGCTATGAAGAAACGAAGAGCATAAAAAAAGCAGGCTGAACAAATAGTCAGTCTGCTTGAAATGTGAGAGACAGCCGTACCATATCCATACACTGAATCCCGTTTTCATAAATTGGTTCATCATAATGCTTAAGGAAGAAATCACGATAAATCGACGTTAGGCGGAAGCCGCATTTTTGATAAAGTGCGAGCTGCTGAATACTCGAGTTGCCTGTGCCGATTTCAATCGTATGAAAACCAGTGGCTTTCGCTTCAGCGATCGCATGGCGGATCAGCTGCTTCCCAATTCCCCTTCCTTGCCATGACTCCTTCACAGCAACATTCATGATTTCCACTGAATGCTGAGAGAGCGATGATAGCACATAGACACCAATCACTTCCTGTTCATGAAAGGCGGCATAACAAGAGCCGGATTGCACATAAGCGAGAACCTTTTCCTTTGAAGGATCAGCTAATAGTAAAAGATCCATAGGGAGAGAGTGATCATGAGATAATGGCCGAATCTGTATCACATTTTTTCATCCTTTCTATTCTTTAATATACCCTTGTTTCACGCCCCAATCATATTGGTCCTGTACCCACTGAGAGGGAGGATGATGAGTGACATTCGGGTCTTTTTTGACAGTTGGTTTCCTTGTAGACTGAGTGGTCTGCTTATTTGCTTGAGCAGTGGCTTTTGCTGCCGTCAGCTCTTTTTGAAGCTGGTCGACTTTTATCTCAAGCGCTTTACGCTGTTTGACCTCTTTTTCATAGGCTTTCTTTTCTTTTTTGAGCTTTTTTGTGACGGTGGCTATTTGCTTTTTTTGTTCATCGTTTTTATGCTTCATATCTGTTTGATCTGATGTTAACTGCGAGAGCTTCAGATCGCTCGTTTTGCTTTCTTGCTGGTGTGTTTTCTCTGCTTTTTCGATGGTCTGCTGCTGCCAAACAATCCAGCCACCTAAGGCAATAACTGCTACGGAAAGAAGAATGATCGTCATTGTTTTCTTCATGTGTGAACCCCTTTCTTTAAACCACTATTATCATCGGTTAAAGATATACAGGTTTTAACATCACAAGGGCATATTCACATCAGAATGGCAGACACTATGCAAAAAGGAGGGTGTCTGTTGATTTCCTTTATGATTCATGTTGTCGTCTCATTATTTGCTGTATCAAACCCCATAGGAAACGTACCTCTTTTCATCACCTTAACAGAGGGCTATACAGAAAAAGAGCGCTCCCAGACAGCCAAAAAAGCCATCGTGGTCTCTTTTATTATTTTGATTGCCTTTCTATTGGCAGGCAGGCTCATTTTCAAATTGTTTGGGATCGATATTCATGCACTCCGCATCGCTGGTGGTATTTTTATTTTTGGTATCGCTTACAATTTACTGAATGCAAAAGAATCACACGTCCAAAATCCTCATTCGGAGGAAAAGGCAGAAAGCAAAGAGAAGTCAGATATCTCCGTTACGCCGCTCGCCATTCCGATCATCGCTGGTCCCGGTACAATCGCTACAGTGATGAGTTTAACCCCGGGAAGTCAAGGGATGCTCCACATGTTTTCGATTCTAATCGGCATTGTCATCGTTCTTGCCATGACGTATTATGCCTTTCATTATTCAAGTTTTATTATGCGAAAAATGGGGAAAACAGAGATGAATGTCGTGACACGTTTGATGGGATTAATTCTGGCTATAGTGGCAGTTGAAATGATCGGCGCAGGCTTAAAAGGGATGTTTCCGATGTTTATGTCATAAGTGTATATAAAAAAGCTGTTTTTTTCTACAATGATGTAAAATAAAACAGCTTTTTTTAAGGTTTCGGCACATGCTTAAATACTTCTTCACTTTCAAAGAACTCAATTAAGCGGCTAATCCAATCATAGTAATCAAGACTTTCCTTGATTTCTGAAAGAAGCAGATTGATTTTATCCTCTGTTTCTTCTGGTAAATCTTCCTGTTCAAGCAGCTCTTGCAATTCCTTGCACGTTTTCTTATGTGCTTTACGGTTTTTACTGACAACACGTGTCCAATTGGCTGCAAACAATGAAATAAACGTTTGGTATTGATCTTGCTCAACATCATAAAGATCTTTACGTATTCCTTTTTCATAAACCTTTTCCGCAATATTTAAATCAAGCATTTCTCGAACGACTTGACTCATCCTCGTTTTGCTCATGCCGGTCGCCTCTGATAGCTCTTCCAGCGTCATTGGTTTACGGTTCATGTGAATGATACCAAGCACTCTACCCACTGTAGAAGAAAGACCAAAGGCATTCATGTTCTCTGCAGCTTTTTCAATATAATGATCCTGTGCTTTTTGAATGGCGCCTAGCGCTTGCTTGTCCACTCCCCGCTTCATCCCTTCACGACTGACAATTTGTAACACAATATATCATATACCTGTTTGTTGATGAAAACAATAAATATTGAGTAATTGCTAGTAATTTGGAGGAAAAAGGAGAGATATCTAGATATTACGGCGTTAACTGAAAATTTTATATAAATGTTATGCAATACAAACACATTATAAACTTTTTATTTTATAAAGTTTGCACTATAATGAATAAGGTGTAAATTTTCTGAATATATAGATCCAACTAATTGGAGGTGTCTCATTTGCTGAAACTAGAGAATGTATCTAAGACGTATAAAGGTGGAAAAAAAGCTGTCAAAAATATTGATTTAGACATAGCAAAAGGAGAATTTATTTGTTTTATTGGACCGAGTGGCTGTGGTAAGACCACAACCATGAAGATGATCAACCGACTCATCGAACCTTCCTCAGGAAACATTTTTATCGAGGGAGAAAATATTATGAAAAAAGATCCAGTTCAATTAAGAAGAAAAATCGGTTATGTGATTCAGCAAATTGGACTGTTCCCCCATATGACCATCGCGCAAAACATCTCACTTGTGCCGAAGCTCTTAAAATGGCCGGAAGAAAAACGGAAGGAACGAGCACGCGAACTGTTGAAGCTCGTCGACATGGGCCCAGAATTTTTAGAGCGCTATCCTCATGAACTCAGTGGAGGACAGCAGCAGCGCATCGGAGTTCTTCGCGCACTGGCAGCAGAACCCCCTCTGATCCTCATGGACGAACCATTTGGTGCACTTGATCCAATTACACGAGATACATTGCAGGAAGAATTTAAGAAACTGCAAAAAACGTTAAATAAAACCATCGTATTCGTCACACATGACATGGATGAAGCGATTAAACTGGCTGACCGAATTGTGATTTTAAAAGATGGAGAGATTGTCCAAGTAGGCACACCTGAAGATATTTTGCGTAACCCAGCCAACGAGTTCGTAGAAGAATTCATCGGAAAAGAACGCCTGCTTCAATCAAATCCGAATATGGAACGTGTAGAACAAATGATGAACACGTCACCAGTCACCATTACAGTCGAACAAACGTTGACTGATGCCATCTACATCATGAGAGAAAAGCGGGTCGATTCCTTGCTTGTAGTAGACGAACATGATGTGTTAAAAGGCTATATCGATATTGAAACAATTGATGCGAACCGCAGAAAAGCGGCTTTCGTTGGTGAGATCCTAAATACAGAGTTCTATACTGTACAAGAAGGCGCACTTCTCAGAGACACCGTTCGGAAAATCTTAATACGCGGTATTAAATATGTACCGGTTGTCGATGCCAAAGGGCATTTAAAAGGCATTGTGACACGGGCAAGTCTTGTAGATGTTGTGTACGACTCCATTTGGGGAGACGATACGCCAGCGTCTGCCATTGAAATGAACTAAGGGAGGTGGACACATGGATCAAATCATCGATTTTCTAGAGAAAAATGGTGGGGAACTCCTCACAAAAATGTGGGAGCATTTATATATTTCCTTAATCGCTGTCGTGCTAGGAATTATCGTTGCCGTTCCTTTAGGCGTCGTTCTCACGCGAATGAAACGAGGCGCAGGCTTTGTCATCGGTGTCGTGAATATCTTTCAAACACTCCCTAGTTTAGCGATTCTTGCATTTTTTATTCCTATTTTGGGGGTTGGGAAAATACCTGCAATCGTTGCTCTCTTTTTCTATTCGGTATTGCCTATTTTGAGAAATACGTATGCCGGCGTCCAAGGTGTGAACAAAAATCTGCTTGAATCCGGTAAAGGGATCGGCATGACGACATGGGAGCAAATTCGTCTTGTGGAACTTCCGCTTGCTGTACCGATCATTATGGCAGGTGTCCGAACGTCAACGATTTATTTAATTGGTTGGACAACACTTGCTGCTTTTATCGGTGGAGGCGGTCTTGGTGACTACATTTTGATTGGACTTCAGCTATACCAGCCGGAATACATTATTGCAGGTGCCATCCCAGTCACTATTTTAGCGGTCATCATTGACTTTACATTGATGAAGCTGGAGAAAAAAGTAACACCAGAAGGCTTAAAAGGATTGAAGGAAGTTTCATAAGGAGTTGGCTTATGTGAAAAATCGAAAAACAAAATGGATCAGTGCACTGCTTGCCGGATGCTTGCTATTGATAAGCGGCTGTTCACTTCCTGGACTAGCCGGCTCCTCAGGCAATACGCTGCGGGTGGGAGCACAAAACTTTACCGAATCAGAAATCATGGCCTATATGGTTAGCGAAATCATCGAACATTACACAGATAAAAAGACAACGATTGTGAAAAACTTAGGCTCTAATACCGTACAGCAGAAAGCAATGGAAAATGGAGATATCGATATTTCTGCGACAAGATATACAGGGACAGATTTGACGAGTACGCTTGGAATGGATGCGGAAAAAGATCCAGAGCGTGCAATGGAAATCGTCCAAAAAGAATTTAAGAAACGCTATGATTACAAATGGTTTGATTCGTATGGCTTTGATAATACGTATGCCTTTGCCGTGACGCAAAAGATGGCGAAGGAAAACAAGTTAGAAACGGTCTCTGACTTGAAAAAGAATGCGAAGAATTACCGGTTCGGTGTCGATAATATATGGCTCAAAAAGAAAGGCGACGGGTATGAAGGATTCGTGAAAACATACGGAATTGAATTTGGAAGCACGTATCCAATGCAGATTGGTTTAGTCTACGATGCATTAAAAAATGAAAAAATGGATATTGTGCTTGCCTATTCAACAGATGGACGAATCAAAGCCTATAACCTCAAAATCTTAAAAGATGATAAGCGGTTTTTCCCGCCATATGATGCATCGCCCGTTGTCCCGGAAAAAGTTTTAAAAGAGAACCCAGGGCTTGATAAGGTGATCAACAGACTGATTGGAAAAATTGATACAGAACAAATGCAAGAGTTGAACTATCAAGTCGACGGAGAGCTTCAAGAACCAGCCACCGTTGCGAAGAATTTCCTGAAAAAGCACAATTACTTTGAGTAAGATGGGGAGGTGTCACGGCTGATGGACACACTGCAGCAATTATGGACGTATTATCAGCAGAACGGTTCATATGTGTTAGAAGAATTTTATCGGCATTTTCTCATGTCAGCGTATGGGGTGCTGTTTGCGGCAATAGTCGGAATTCCAGTAGGCATCTTTGTGGCGCATTACCGTAAGCTGAGCAATTGGATCTTCGCCATTACCAACGTCATTCAAACCATACCGGCGTTAGCGATGCTTTCCGTGTTGATGCTCGTGTTAGGACTTGGGGCAAATACAGTCATCTTATCACTCTTTCTGTATTCGCTTCTGCCGATCATCCGCAACACGTATACAGGAATTGTCAGCATTGAACATGCTTATTTAGAAGCGGGTAAAGCGATGGGCATGACGAAATGGCAAGTGCTGAGAATGGTTGAATTACCGCTCGCTTTATCGGTTATTATGGCTGGTTTAAGAACTGCACTGGTCATCGCCATCGGCATTACAGCGATTGGGACATTTGTTGGTGCAGGAGGTCTAGGTGATATCATCATCAGAGGATCAAACGCCACAAACGGAACAGCCATCATTTTAGCAGGCGCTATTCCAACTGCCCTCATGGCCATTATCGCTGACCTAGTCATGGGCTGGCTCGAACGCTATTTAAGCCCAACGAACAAGAAAAAAGAAAGAAAAGCATTAGCTGAAAAAAACATGACATCTGCTTAAGCGGTTGAAAAGACAAAACCTCCCTTACATTTGTAAGGGAGGTAGTTTTATGATGATCAGGCAGTTCACATGCGGGTATTTTATGATTCAAGCGTGATCCATTCAGTAGACCACTTCGAAATTTCCTCAAAAACGGGTGCAAGGGAACGCCCCATATCAGTTAAAGAATACTCAATACGCACGGGTGTTTCAGCAAAAACCTCCCGTTTTACAATGCCTGCTGCTTCCAGCTCTTTTAATCTCTCAGATAATACTCTTCCGCTTAAATTTGTCAGAGCGGCCTCAATTTCACCAAAGCGCTGCGGACTTGAGAGAAGCTGAAAAACAATCAGTGCAACCCAGCGTTTACTCAATAACTCAACTGCTTTTTCAAACCGCGGGCATATGTCAGATTGATTCATCTTTCTTCACTCCAATCTGAACTCATTATACCGTAAATTTGTCATAAATCAGCTCTAAAAGCTTGTCAATGATCAAAACATTCTATGATGACGAACGGCTGTTTAATATAAATAACAGATAGCGGTTAAGATCTTCTATTTCTTTTTTCGAAAGAGTTGACCAAATGTCTCCATCAAATAGCTCGAGATCACCAAGTTCATATTGCGTTGCGGCTTCCTTTATTTTGGATAATGCCGTTTCCTCTTCCTTCAGCTGATGGACAGAAGAGGCTTCCTCAATATAGCCCGCAGCCTGCATCATTTCCTCATAAGGGACCTTTAATGCACCGGCTAGTTTTTTTATCGTAGGAGGCTTCGGAATGCCGCGTTTCCCATTTTCAATACGAGAAATACCAGCAGCACTGACCTCTGAATACATCGCTAATTGGTTCACTGACAGCTTCTTTTCCTCACGTAATGCTCTTAAGTATGCACCAAAGTTCATCAAGGCAAAACCTCACATGGTTATAGATTAGATATGTCTATTTTACTTGATTTATTGACTATTGGCAACAAGTATACCATGAAAATATTGACATTAGTTAATAGTGAATGTATCTTAGGGTTATGCCCCGCTATTTGTTCGTCTTTTTTTGGTTGATGAGCGTGAGAAAGTATTCATTCAGCTGGCTGATGTCTTGTGCGGATAGCCTTTCCCATAGGTCTCCGTCAAAAATGGGAAGATGTTCTACATCCTTTTGAAGCGCCGTTTGATAGATTTTCAACACGGATTCATATTTTGGTTTCATTTCATGAACTTGTTCCTGTTCAATATGACCGGCAAGCAGCATTAAATCCTCATAAGGCACCTTCAAGGCGTGTGCTAATTTTTTTATGGTTAAAGGCTTCGGCACACCACGCTTTCCATTTTCAATACGAGAAATACCAGCAGCGCTTACACCTGAATACATGGCGAGTTGATTGACAGACATTTTTCTATTTTCTCTTAAAATGCGTAATTGTTCACCAAAGTGATTCATGACATCGAACCTCACATTTCAGTATATGACTTATTTTAGTATGATCATTGACCAAAGGAAATAGCAGAGGGGTAAAAGTGTTGACTTAAGTTAATGGATCTGTTTCATGTGAGCACCTACACGTTGTACATATTGATTCCATAGGAGGTTGTAATGATGGTCGAAAAGATTCAGATCAGGCGGACTTTTGTCATGCAGTATATGATCGAAAACGATATGTCTTTAAATCAGCTGGCTGATGAAATTGGCATTTCTCCTGCCACACTCAGCAGGGTATTAAATGGTCATCGGAAACCAGGCCAGCTTGTCATTGGCAAAATGATTCATTACTTTGATAAAAAATTTGAAGATCTATTTTACTATGAAGATGTTGACAAAAGTCAATGAATAAAATGATCAAGGAGGCAATGTCGTTGAAAAGAACTGGGATGGTCAGACATATTGATTCACTAGGCAGAATTGTTCTGCCTTCAGAAATGCGCAAGGTACTCAATATTAAAGAAGAGCAGCTTTTAGAAATTTTCGTTGAAGATCAAACCATTATGCTGAAAAAATATGATGCAGATAAGAGCTGCCTGTTAACTGGACAAGTGACGAAGTATAACAAAAGCTATGGAAATGGGAAAGTGATGCTGAGTCTTGAAGGAGCTGAACGTTTGTTAGTAGAATTAAAACAGCTATTGAAAGAAGAAGCAACCCGTTAAAAACGTGTTTTTAACCGAAAATTGCATATAAAAAATGCTGCATACTACTCTTTGGAATGAAATTGAATCAAAATAACGAATAAAGTCGACAATATAGAGGGAATCTTTATTTTGATGTTTCGTGACATGCACCTTGTTTTCATGTAAAATAAAGTTATGTGTACCAGTTTGTCTGGAGGTGTTTTCATGCACGCATTTGTTATCACATTACTCGTAATTGTCAGTATCGCACTTATCATCGTTGTATTGTTACAATCTAGTAAAAGTGCTGGACTGTCAGGCGCTATTTCAGGTGGAGCCGAGCAGCTTTTCGGTAAGCAAAAAGCGAGAGGTCTTGACTTGATACTTCACCGTTTAACGGTTATTTTGTCAGTGCTTTTCTTCATCTTAACACTTGCATTGGCATATTTAGGCGTGTAAAGCGCGAGTAACAGAAGGTCTGATCTTTTTTCAGACCTTTTTTTATTATCAGCACTCTTTTGTGTTTGTTTCATACATACAAGTGGAAAATATAAACCATATCGGAAGGAAAGGAAGTCACATCATGAAAGTTGTTACACCAAAACCATTTACGTTTAAAGGTGGAGAAAAGGCGGTGCTTCTTCTTCACGGTTTTACTGGGAATACAGCCGATGTTCGAATGCTTGGCCGTTATTTGAACGAAAGAGGGTATACGTGTCATGCACCACAATATAAAGGACACGGTGTGCCGCCAGAAGAGCTTGTCCATTCAGGCCCTGATGACTGGTGGAAAGATGTAGAAGAAGGCTATCAATTCTTAAAAGATGAAGGCTATGAGGAAATTGCGGTTTGCGGCCTATCCCTCGGAGGAGTTTTTTCATTGAAATTAGGTTACACTGTACCTGTAAAGGGAATTGTACCTATGTGTGCACCTATGTACATAAAAAGTGAAGAAGTCATGTATCAGGGTGTACTAGAATATGCCCGTAACTATAAGAAATTCGAGGGTAAGTCAGAGGAGCAAATTGAACAGGAAATGGAAGAGTTCAAGAAAACGCCAATGGATACACTGAGGAGCCTGCAAGAACTCATTGCAGATGTTAGAAATAATGTCGACATGATTTATTCACCTACTTTTGTTGTTCAGGCACGTCACGATCATATGATTAATACAGACAGTGCGAATATCATTTACAACGAAGTAGAGACAGATCAAAAGCATTTGAAATGGTATGAAGAATCAGGCCATGCGATCACGCTTGATAAAGAGCGCGAAAAGGTTCATCAGGATGTATATGCATTCTTAGAATCACTTGATTGGTCAGTTTAAATATATAGGGGGTTAGAGTGTGCAAAAAGAAGAATTTATGAATGAATTACTCGCTTTTATGAAAGATGAAGCGTATAAACCGTTAACCGTTCAAGAGCTGGAAGTGATGATGGAGATTACCAATCCTGATGATTATAAAGAGCTCGTCAAAGCACTTGTGATCCTAGAAGATCAAGGGCTCATCGTTCGCACGCGCAGCGATCGCTACGGTGTACCTGAAAAAATGAACTTGGTAAAAGGAAAGCTGTCTGCTCATGCAAAAGGCTTTGCATTTGTGACACCAGAAGAGTTTGGACAGGATGATATTTTCATTCCACCTAATGAGCTAGGCACAGCGATGAATGGTGATACGGTTATGGTTCGTGTCAGCCACAAATCAAACGGCACAAAAAAAGAAGGAACGGTCATCCGAATTCTGGAGCGTAATACTCAGACGATTGTCGGTACCTACACAGAAACGAAAAGCTATGGCTTTGTCATTCCTGATGATAAAAAAATCACAACCGATATCTTCATCCCGAAATCCGCTAAAAATGGAGCGGTCGAAGGGCATAAAGTGGTCGTGACGCTGACTAGCTACCCAGAAGGAAGAATGAGTGCAGAGGGCGAAGTGACTGAAATCCTTGGTCATAAAAATGACCCTGGCATTGATATACTATCAATCATTCATAAACACGGCCTGCCAGGTGAGTTCCCTGAAGAAGCGCTCCAGCAGGCAGTAGACACACCTGAAACGATTGATGAAAAAGACCTAGAAGGCAGACGTGACTTGCGCAACGAAACGATTGTAACCATTGACGGAGCAGATGCGAAGGACTTAGATGATGCCGTTACGGTGCAAAAGCTGGATGATGGCAAATATAAGCTAGGGGTGCATATTGCAGATGTCTCTCATTATGTCACAGAGAATTCCCCGATTGATCAGGAAGCTTATGAGCGTGGAACGAGTGTGTATCTCGTAGACCGCGTCATTCCGATGATCCCTCACCGCCTGTCAAACGGTATTTGCTCATTGAATCCGAAGGTCGATCGTCTCACGCTGTCTTGTGAAATGGTCATTGATCGAAATGGGAAGGTCGTCAAACACGAGATTTTCCAAAGTGTGATCAAAACGACGGAAAGAATGACCTATACTGATGTGAATAAGATTTTAGTCGATCAAGACGAAGAGCTTATAGACAAATACGAGCCGCTTGTGCCAATGTTCCAAGAAATGGAGAAGCTTGCAGAGATCCTTCGCGACAAACGAATGGAGCGCGGGGCAGTAGACTTTGACTTCAAGGAAGCAAAAGTGCTTGTAGATGATGAAGGAGCGGCGAAAGAAGTTGTCGTTCGTGAGCGTTCTGTCGCAGAGAAATTAATTGAAGAATTCATGCTTGTTGCAAACGAAACGGTTGCAGAACATTTCCACTGGTTGAATGTACCTTTCATCTATCGAATTCACGAAGAACCAAATCCTGAGAAGCTTCAGCGCTTTTTAGAGTTCGTGACAACGTTTGGTTACATTGTAAAAGGAACGTCGACAAACATCCACCCGCGTGCACTTCAAAGTGTACTTGATGCTGTGAGGGATCAACCAGAAGAAGTTGTGATACAAACTGTGATGCTTCGTTCGATGAAACAGGCGAAATATGATCCAGAAAGCATCGGTCATTTTGGTTTATCAACGGAATTCTATACACATTTCACATCACCGATCCGCCGTTATCCGGATCTAATCGTGCATAGACTGATCAGAACCTATTTGATTCAGAAAAAGACAGACGAAGCAACTCTAGAAAAGTGGGGCCAGCTGCTTCCTGAAATTGCAGATCATGCGTCTACAATGGAGCGCCGCTCAGTTGATGCAGAGCGTGAAACAGATGATCTCAAGAAGGCAGAATTTATGCTTGATAAAATCGGTGAAGAGTTTGATGGAATGATTAGTTCCGTGACGAACTTCGGACTATTTGTTGAACTGCCGAATACAATTGAAGGTCTTGTCCATGTCAGCTACATGACAGACGACTACTATCGCTTTGATGAGCAGCACTTTGCCATGATCGGTGAACGCACAGGAAATGTCTACCGTATCGGTGATGAAATCACAGTCAAAGTGGTGAATGTCAATAAAGATGAGCACTCGATTGATTTTGAAATCGTCGGCATGAAAGGCACCCGCCGTAAATCGGCAAAAGATTTTAAGTTTAAAAAACGAACAGATTCACCAGCGAAAAAAGGGCACGGAGGCCAAAATGCCTCTGGGGATAAAGCCAAAGAGGATAAAGGTGGAAGTGACTGGTTCACAGGCCGTAAGAAGAAGAAAAAGAAAAAACGCGTATTTGATAACGCACCAAAACAAAAGCGTAAAAAGAAAAAGTAACGTGACAAAAAGCAAATAGGGCATCACGCTCTATTTGCTTTTTGACCACATAACGTCAGCATTGTCGAAAGCTGGATTGTCTGATAAAATAATCCGTACGATTTGGACCGTGTTTGTGTCAAAAGGAGGGTGTACGCCAATGCCAAAGGGAGAGGGAAAGGTTGTTTCCCAAAACAAAAAAGCAAATCATGACTATTTTATAGAAGAAACGTATGAAGCTGGCCTTGTGTTACAAGGAACTGAAATCAAATCGATTCGTGCAGGAAAAGTGAATTTAAAAGATTCCTTTGCCAAAATTGAGCGAGGAGAAGTGTTTCTTCACAACATGCACGTGAGCCCATACGAGCAGGGGAACCGTTATAACCATGACCCGCTTAGAACAAGGAAGCTGCTGCTTCATCGCAAGCAAATCAGTAAATTGATTGGTGCGACAAAGGAAGAAGGCTACTCACTCGTGCCTCTGAAACTCTATTTAAAAAATGGCTTTGCCAAAGTGTTGATCGGAATTGGTAAAGGGAAAAAGAAATACGATAAACGTGAAGATCTGAAGAAAAAAGATGCAAAACGTGAAATCGACCGTGCCTTCCGTGATCGACAAAAGCAATTCTAGATTCATGCAGATGTCTTGCTGAGAGCGGAAGCATTATGCTACAATATGTTATGCAGTAAACAATCATCGCTTTTCTTACAGAAACCACCAGTTGTTTCAAGCGATGAGATTGTTATAATAGTTATATACGGAAGCAGTTAAGCTGAACGTTTCCATCCCGTATATCCCTTTTACAAGGGGACGTTACGGATTCGACAGGGGCGGTTCGAGCTTGAGCTGCGAGCCGAGAGGCGATCTCGTTAACACGCACTAAATGTAACTGGCAAAACTAAAAGTTTTAACCAAAACTTAGCACTAGCTGCCTAATAAGTGCAGCGAGCTCTTCCTGACATCGCCTATGTGTCTGTGAGGAGCCCAATGAAGTAGGCTACGCTTACGTTTTCGTCTGAGGACGTAAGAAGAGATCCATCAGACTAGCTCTCCAAGCGCCCGTCAGCAGGCATGAGGATGAGTGAACACCAAATATGTTGACTACGCTCGTAGACGCTTAAGTAATCGATGTCTCTGGACGTGGGTTCGACTCCCACCGTCTCCATCAAAACTTTTAGAATGCAGTCACATCAAGGGTTTGAAAACCCTTGATGCGGGTCTGGCAACATTTTGGCAACATTTTAGAAAACCTCTTCCTCCATGAAAGCAACTACTTCTTTTTGTTTAGAAGGATAAAGGTGACTATAAGTGTTCAGTGTTTCAGCAACATCTGAGTGACCTAAACGATTTGCCAGCACCAAAGGATTGCAGTTCTTATTGATTAAATATGAAGCGTGAGAATGGCGAAATTCATGAATGACAATTTTTTTAACATTTGCTTCTTTTAAATATTTTGCATAACGTCTGTCGATAGTGCTTGTAGCGATACTATCGTAAAACTTTCCAAAAACTCTATAATCATTTTTTACTGGCGCTATTTTTTCGGCGTCTTTTTTTATGTCTTTTAATAGGTCCATCACCTGTTTAGGCATCAAAATGATCCGTACAGAAGCGGCTGTTTTCGGCGGAGTGATTTCTCTATTGTACTCTGTTTTATTGATGTCAATATAGTTCTCATCAAAATTCACATCTGCCCAAGTGAGTGCGAGCAGTTCACCTTTTCGAGCTCCACTAAAATAGAGTGTAGAGAAAAAACCTTTGTATAAAGTATCATCGACAACACTTATAAAAGTTTTAAATTCATCAAACTCCCAATAATTCAACCTTTTATTGACACTCACTTCAAAATTGCCAACCACTTTTGCAGGGTTATTTTCTGTATTATGATACTTTGCTGAAAAATTAAAAACGGCTGATAAAGTTGAATGGATTTTTTTTAAGAAATCAGGAGCATATTTATGTATAATTTTATTTTGATAAAGCATGACATGTTTTGGTGTTATTTTCTTAATTTCTTTCTCACCGAATTCATGAATCAAATGATTGAATATTATGTTTTTTATAACTTGGACTGATGATTTTTTCCGTCGAGCTTGATACCAATTAAAATAAGATTGAGCAGCCTCTTGGAAAGTTACCTCAGACACTGTATCGTCATTATAACCAAGCATTAACTGTGCTTCGGCCTCCAGAGCATCTTTCTTCTTCTTAAATCCTCTTTTTTTAGCATGTTTTTTTGTTCCATCACTTAAAGTAATTCTTTTAGAAAAGTAATAAGTATTGGTTTTCTTATCCTTGTGCACAGACATCGTATCACCTCTAGCAAACTGACATTTTCTTCTTAGTTTAGTTTTAAAGATAGCATGTTTGTTGTTTTTTTAAAAGATTTCTTTTCTAAAAACACGACTATGTCATCAAGAAAAACGTGTAAATTATGGTATAATAAAGAATTAAAGGAATACATTTTATCCAAAAAATCAAATAATTCTAACTTTCATCGCCACAATTCGACATAATTTTTCTCAGTAGAATGGTAAATTGTTATTGAAAAGGTGATATTTATGACAGTCAAGGAAAAAAAGGATATTGGGAGAATATTAAAGGAAAGATTAGATACATCAGAAAATACTCAGATAGAGATTGCAAAAAGTATTGGTATAACTAAAGGTTATATGAGCAAATTTCTCTCTGGGAAAGAGATAGCCTTTTGGATGGTTATTCAAGCTGTTCAATACATATCTCCTGATAAAGAAAAAGAATTGATGAAAGATTACTGTAAAAGTGGAATAGATAAAAAATACATTTTTTGCGCTTTGGAGTATTGTTATACACAAAAGATGTTCGATGTTATGAGATACTTGATTGTAGAATACTCAGCGGTTGCTCCTGAACCTTGTATACTGTATAAATGGATTTTGAATTATAGAGGAAATTTTGACATGCAGAATATTAGTAAGTTACGCATGAATAATTTCAAAACAAAAGAAGCAAAAACATTGTTGCTAATCCTTGAAACTTATGGTTACTATAATTTGGGGAAGTACGATATGGCCCATCTGTATATTAACAAAGCAGATTCTTGTATGAATAACATGAAAGACCCTTTTCTGAGGAAGAGTTTCAGTGCCAGAATAGATGAGGTATTAGCAAATGTTTACCTGAAGCAAGAAAATAATGTTGAACTTGCAAGACTTGCAGCCACTTCACTTCTTGAAAACAAAATTAGTGAAAGTCATGAAATAACTGCTAACCATCTGCTTGCGTTATCTTATTTCTTAACATCTTATGAAAAATCAATAACTTATTATAATAAACTTTTAAATCTCATGGAGCAGCATCCAGAAAGAGTAGATGAGATTTTACACAATAAAGAGGAGATAGCAATTTTACAATATTATTGGAAGACTAATATTGATTCTAGATATAATGTTTCTGAATTCACCAAAAATCTAAAGGAACATAAAAAATTATCTGACTATTATAGTGATGAACGCCTTAAACCATATGCATACTTATTCGATGGAGTAAAAGAAGTGAGAGCAGATAAAATTCTGTTATCACTTCACTATTTCTCAGAAAAAAGGGAGTATTTCAGAGCTAATATTCCTAAACTAGAGTTGCAAAAATTGGAACTTGACTATAAACTCTAATAGTCAGGAGGTGAACTAATGAAGTACTTAACCAAAGCACTGATTTTAGCTAGCATAATTCTGTTTGTTTCAGGGTACCAAGCCACTGTATCAACTACAGAACCTGTTTATCAAACCAAAGACGTAAAAGTAGGAATGTAAAAAGACGTTACCAGAAATGGTACCGTCTTTCGTGTTTTTATGGGGAGTTTCCTGTTTTCTGTTTTTGCGAAAACAGGAAACCTTTTAAAAATCCAGTCGCTCAAATCATAAAATAATAATAGATTAACTACATATACTAATATTTTTGTTCTAATTGAGGAGGGCTATTATGAAAATTGATATTGATTATGAAGAGTTCATGGACATAATTAAAGGCAATAAAGATCAAATGGATTCTTAATCTTTATTGCCTATGTTTTGTGAATTTCTATAACTTTCTAAAACAGTTATCATCACTTTTAACTCATCGTCAGAAACGGGTTGTCCTTTGTGAGTAATATTGTATTTTTCTTTTAAGTTTTCAATTGAAAGGTCTTTCTCAAACGTTAGAATTTTTTCACCAGGAGACATTTCTTCAATCTTATCATCTTCTAAGAAAAAATAAGATTTATGAACGCCAAAGTAATCGGCCAGTTTCTCTATCATATCCATAGAGGGTTTTTTCAAACCTCTTTCAAGTCTCGATAAATAGCTATGAGTAACATTAATTGCCTCTGCAACTTCTCTAAGTGTTTTTTTCTTTTGTTTTCTCAATGAACGAATTGACTCACCCATTTTGTTTTCCACGGTAAAACACCCACCTTATCTAGCTCAATTATATCACAGAATGTTCCTGTCATGAAAAATCTTTTTGTATAACTATTGTGTTAAAAATAAACCTGTGGTAAACTTTTGGTACATCACAGACACCAAAGAGGGTGAATAAAGTATGTCCGTTTTCATTGAATTTGGAAAACTAGTCAGAAGAATTCGTATTAAAAGAAAGCTTTCTCAGACTGAATTAGGAGAAATGACCGGGTTTTCAGCTTCATTCATCAGTAGAATAGAGAATGGAAATGCGAAGCCAAGTATTGATGCAGTTGAAAAAATTTCAAAAATATTAAATATAGAAGTGAAATTTTTTTTGATAAATTAGGTGTCTGTGAGGAAACAAAATATTGGGAGGAGTTACATGCACTTAAATCTATTTGTTGCCCGTAAGGAAAAAAGGATGTCTCAAAGAGAAATAGCTGAATTGATTGGAACACACCCACAAACTTATCATCTGAAAGAAACTGGGAAAAGAGATTTTCTGCTTGATGAAGCTTTAACTATCGCTAGTTTTTTTGGTCAGAAAGTGGAGGAGTTATTTAATAAAGAGGAGGTTAAATCATGAATAAAAAAACAAGTGAACCAAAACTTCAAAGTAAAAAAAAGAAAAAAAGAAACGTGTTTGTTGGAGAGGAATTTTTTGGAACAGAAGACAGGGAAAAACTCTTTACTGAGGCTGTGGCGCCTTATTACACACCAGTAAAAAAAGAGAAAAACAAAAAAAATAAAGAGGCTTGAAACTTTTGTTTTACCTTTTTTTAGAGGACAAGCTTTAATAAGAAAAACTATTTATGAAAAACATTAGGAGGCTTTTAAAGATGGGGGAAGTCAAATGGGTGAAACTAAGCACCCAGATGTTCGATGATGAAAAAATCAAACTCATTGAACAAATGCCTGAATCTGACACTCTGTTGATTATATGGGTTAAGTTACTTGCTCAAGCAGGAAAAACTAACGCATCTGGTTTTATTTATCTAAGTGAAAATGTGCCTTACACAGACGAAATGTTAGCGCATATCTTTGGAAGGCCACTAGGAATTGTCCGAATGGCTTTAGACACTTTCAGGAAATTCGGGATGATAGAAATTAATGAACAGAATTATATCAGTATATGTAATTGGGAGAAACATCAGAATTTAGATGCCCTTGAAAAAATTAGAGAACAAAACAGAAAAAGAGTCTCTAAACACAGGGACAAACAAAGAGCTTTGAAACTCCCAAAACCGTGTAACGTTACAGATAACATTACGGTAACGCAGAGTAACGCAACAGATATAGATAAAGAATTAGATAAAGATAAAGAATTAAAAGATATATTGTCGGGCAACCCGACTGTTAATCCTGAAACTCAAGAATCTGAAATTCCATTCAAGCTGATCATTGATCTTTTGAACAAAGTAACAGGGAAGTCTTTCAGACATTCATCTGCTGCTACACAAAGATTAATTAAAGCGCGCTGGAATGACGGATTCAGATTTGAAGACTTTAAAACAGTGATCCTGACAAAAACTAATCAATGGCTTAAAGACGACAAAATGAATAAATACTTGCAGCCAACGACATTGTTTGGAACGAAGTTTGAAGGATATCTGAATGAAGGTTCGGGGGTGATGAAGCGTGCAGAAGCAAGAGCAAAAGAAACAACGCCGTATGACAACCTTTTCTAGTGTAGGTGCTCAATTATCACATCTTGCACCGCAGCTGATTGGTGAAAGGCAATGTCCTAACTGTAATGAAATGGTGCCTATCTATTTGCAAAGAGACAAAGAGATCAGTATTTGTCTTTCATGTGACAACAAAAACATTCAAGAAAGCATGGAACAGTTTCGGATAAGAACTGAGGCCGACAGGTTTTTCAAGTCTTACAGTCTCGTTCCTGATGAAACAAGAAAAGCGACATTTGACAATTTCTATCCCAATGGACTTGACCAATCTCAAGCAGATGCTCAACACACGTTACAAAGATATGTGAAAGAATTTGATAATTTGAAAGAAACCAAGTCTTTCCTGCTACAGGGTTTATACGGATTAGGGAAGAGTCACCTAGCTCACAGTGTTGCTATGGCGTTGAAGGACCAATACAAAAAAGTCATTTTTGTAAACTCAAAACTTTTGTTGAAACGGATTCAATCGACCTACGGTTCATCAGAAATTAGCGAATCTCAAATTTTACAGCAGATAAATGATTGTGACTTATTCATTCTCGATGATATTGGTGCAGAGTATGTCAAAAGAGAAGCGAACGATACAGAGTCTTGGGGAATTGATTTGATGCTAACTATTGTTGAATCAAGAGAAAACAAAGCCAACATTTACACCACGAATTACAACGCAAAAGATTTGGCAGAAAAGTATGGGCGGCATGGTGGACGCATTTTGTCACGAATGGCACATGGCTGTCGGACCCTCAAATTAACAGGACAAGACCGACGAATCGCTGGAATCTTGTAGCCAATATGTTTCAACACTACTCAAGGTTGAGAGTTTATTAGCTCAATTGGATGCCAGTTTAAAAGACTATGAAAAACACAAGGAGGAACGATCATGAAAAAAGGCGGTAGAAAGCCGACAAGAGCCGAAAGGAAGATTTTAGTGGTAAATGGGTTAAACCCACTTTATTGGCTCGTAGAAAAGAATCTGGCGACATCTGTGCACGTTGTACACAAAGAGGTTGGGCGCAGAAAGGAAATTGCGAAATGAGTGTCACTAGAATCATTTTGGATCATGTCAATTTCGAATGGACGATTGTTGGCCTCAAGAGATTTTTGGATTACTGGTACGAAGGCAGGTCGATCGAAGAGATGGCGGAGTTATTTAACCGACCATCAGAAGAAGTGTTGCTGCTGATGATTGATTTTTCAAAAAGAGGAAAGATCAAGGAGCGACCGAACGGTGTCGGCGCAAACGAGCCTATCTATATCAAAAAAAGCGCAATGAGCTACAAAAAAAGAGATTTACGCAGGCTGTTTGAACAACAACCGGTTTACTATGCTTGTCCGCACAGCGATTTCATATGGGATGAAAAAGACATTATTTTATTTAGACAAATGTGGCAGGACCATGAGCCGATTAGACACATCGCAAATCGTTTGGCCCGCAATGTCCATGACATCCTGTTGCTGATTATAGATCAAGCCGAACTAGGCAAGATCGAACCACGTAAAGGCGGCGCACTAGGAAAGGAGTACAAGCATGAAAAGAAAAAGCATCCTGTTGCCATTTGAAAAAGCGACAGCGCGACAACTCGAAGTCATTGCGAGATATGAAGAGTGTCCGAAACAGCTAAAGACAGCAGCCGTGCGCCACCTCAAAAAGAGGGGAGGCATTAAGTGATGACAGTTGCAGAGAGAGAATTTCTGATCGAGTGGTTGAGTCTTACAAATGGGGCTTATGGGCGAGAGCATTGCGAGAAACTGACTGACGAAGAACTCGAAAGAATCTTTAATCTCAACGTTCCGCAGCGTGACGAATAGGGAGGTGAACATATTGGAAAAAGTAACGAACCCATACAAAGCAGGACCAGTTGAAAAACGGATAATGTCCGAAGACGAATTGGCAGCTTACAGGCAGAAGCATCCACCAAAACCATATAAAAAAAGACTCAGACGTATAGATTGGCGTTGGCATCGCACAGATCAATACGTTGAATCTCAGTGGTAAGAATTCACATCAGTTCAATGTGAGTAATTAAACTTAGGAACCTTAATTATATCACACTGGAGTGAAGATTGTGAATAGACCACAGGCTATCTCATTAACAAAAAACGAGCCTTTCACAACATTAGTTGAACAAGGAAAAGTACAAGTGATCGTGCTGGACGGGATCAACAACACAGCGCATTACATAGAGGCTCCCGAACACGGTCACACAATCATTGAAACGATTAAAGGGAGTTTTGACCGAGTTAGATTTGATTTCAGTTATAAAACTAAACAATAGCAGGGGTTCATCCCCTGCGGGGGGAGGAACCACGATGTTATCAAAAGATCAATTAAGCGTTGAGGCCCTTTCGCATGAGGTCGAATGTTTAAAAAGAGAAATAGAGAAAAAGAATGATGCTCTTTACTCATTCTCACAGTTTTTCTTAAACGAACTGGATTGGGAGCAGAAACAATTTAAAAGAACTAAATCTGAGTTTCACAGAGGTGGATCAGAAGTCCTGAAAAACCTTGAGAAGCATTATGAATTTGTTTTTATGAAGCGATTGGACGGTGAAAAAGTATGAGTCAGAAACTCAAAAAAGGCGACATGGTAGTCATGCATACATGCGTGGAAGCGGTGCTAAACGAAGGTAGAGTGTGGAAATGTGCAGCTGATGAATTTAATCCAAGCGCACCTGCTGTTTTCCTAGAAGGTTTTTCAGGATACTTTGCTACTGAATTTCTGCAAAAAGTAGACGTGCCTGTCATTGAGTCAGAAATGGACCTATACAACGAGATTCAACGCCTAAAGCAAGAATTGAGGTTCTCAAACAAAAAGAATGAGCAGTATTTGAATGAATGGAAAAAGGCTGAAACACAGGCAAACAGAGCAACGGAAAAACTAGGGGATGTCACCATTGAACTGAAAAATTTACAGCGATCTTTACTAATGGAGGCGGGGAAATAATGAGCCTATCAATTACTACTTCTTCAAAAGTTGAGTTAACTAAAGAACAAGCCAAGGCAGTAGAAGCAGGCGTGAAATATTACGAATCACATGGGATGGAACGTGGCGTTAGATTGAATAGATTGTTTGTATTTGAACATTGGCTAGTAAAAAGAGGCGACACACCACCGTGGGAACTATTATTCACACCTTTAAATGATGTTGATCCGCATGACTTAATGAGTGCTTTAACAAATGGCTATGTGGTGAAGGAGGAGCAACGATGAGTCTACCAAAACATATCGAGCTTTCACAGACTGTCAAAGCCTGCAAACATCAAGCAATGACAATAGATGATGCAGCTGCACATCTTCGAGTGCCTGACTATGTGGTGCCGATGCTGGTACGCAAAAACGATGATCTGATCATAGAGGGCAATGTTGTCATGGCAAAGCGTGAGTCAAACGGGCCTGTCATCTTCACGCTACTGTTTTTCATGGGGATTATTGCTGTCGCTGGGTTGATGCAATGAAACAGCTCAATCTATTCCGTGAAATCATTGTAGACAACTTTGCAGGTGGCGGGGGAGCAAGCACAGGCATCGAGCTTGCGACAGGCCTATCGGTTGATATAGCTATCAATCACGATCCGGCTGCCATTGCAATGCACAAAACGAATCATCCTGAAACTGAACATTATTGTGAATCTGTGTGGGATGTTGAGCCAAAAGAAGCTGTTAAAGGTCGAAAGGTTGGCTTAGCTTGGTTTTCCCCTGACTGTAAGCACTTTTCTAAAGCAAAAGGCGGTAAGCCAAAGGATAAAAACATTCGCGGTCTAGCATGGATCGCAGTTAAATGGGCCATTGCTGTAAAACCAAGAGTCATCATGCTGGAAAACGTAGAAGAGTTTCAAACATGGTGTCCGTTAGATGATGCAGGGTACCCAATCAAAGAGAAAAAAGGCAAAACCTTTAAATCATTTGTGAAATCGCTTGAGGCGTTAGGATATGAAGTTCAATTCAAAGAATTAAAAGCCTGCGATTATGGCGCACCGACAACCAGGAAACGTTTTTTCATGATAGCCCGCTGTGACGGTAAATCCATTGTTTGGCCGAAGCCAACGCATGGCGATCCAAACAGCCTACCTGTTCAAACGGGAAAGCTGAAACCGTGGAGAACAGCTGGTGAAATTATTGATTGGAGCATAGGAACACCATCCATCTTCAATCGAAAAAAGCCACTTGCGGATAATACGTTAAGACGAATTGCACGGGGCATCCAACGTTTTGTGGTTAACAATCCAAACCCGTTTATTGTTCGTATCGGTCAAACTGGATTCGCTGGTGATCGGCTGCAATACGAGTTAACAAAACCGTTAACAACGATCACAACTAAACAGGAGCATTGTTTAGTTTCACCAACACTTATGGTAAACACAACAGGACATGCAGGAAGCAGAGTTGATCAGCCCATTAAGACAATTACAACAGGTGGTCATCATGCATTAGTCACACCATTTCTAGCAACCTATTATACAGAAACAACAGAAAACGGTGTCAGGGGCCAAACACTAGGCGAACCAATTGCAACAATACCAACTTCAAATAGATTCGGCTTAGTCAAAGCATTCTTAACAAAATATTACGGTTCAGATGTCGGACAGAAGATAAACGAGCCATTACACACCATAACAACTAAAGATAGATTCGGGTTAGTCACCGTAAAAGGAGAAGAATATCAAATAGTGGATATCGGCATGAGGATGTTACAACCTCATGAATTATTCGCCGCACAAGGTTTCCCATCAAATTATGTAATTGATCGTGATTGTGACGGAAAGGTTTACCCGAAAACAAAACAGGTAGCAAGATGCGGTAATGCTGTTCCGCCACCATTCGCAGAGCAGCTGGTGAGAGCGAATTTACCTGAACTATGCGTACCTGTACACATGAACAAATATTATAGCAAAGCAAACTAGCGGCTTAGGAGGAAAAATCGTGAGAATAGGCAGCATGTCAACATATGAAAGTAAACCATGTGCATTATGCAATAGAAAAACTACCAGCTATAAAATCTATGAACAATCAAATATGCAATTAAGAATTCCTCTTTGCGACACAAAAGACAGGAAGTGCTTTGACAAAGTGGATGTTAAAGATACAACAACATTCTTCTTAAAAGTTATCAAAAAGGATATTCAGGAGGACGCGAAGTGAAGCTCAATAAAAAGCAACAAAATCAAATAATCGAGAGAATGAACGACTTTGGAGAAAGAGGAGTTCGTTCGAATGGAGCGGATAAAGAAGCTGTTGCCGGAATGGCTACTCTTCTTTGGATGCTACAGGTCTTAAACATTGATATGGATTCACTAAAGGAGGAAGCACGATGAACGAAAACCCGATTATCTCATCTGTTATCGAAAAACTAAACCGCCAGCAGGAAAAGGGCCTGCAAAAGTACGGGGTTGAGGTCAAAACCTCTTCCTACGACTTAAAAGGCTGGTTAGAACATGCTCAGCAAGAAGCAATTGATTTTGCGACATACCTTGAAACTGCCATTCAGTTGTTGGAAGAACAGGTTAAAAGCAAAAACAAAGAAGAAATGAAGTTTTATGAGACGCACGAGCCTTATTACGCATTGATTAAAGCGCGCAATATCGAACGTGCAATGGAGATTTACAATAATGACGTTACTGGTGATGAAGAGAAAGAACTTGCGGAAAGTATCAAAGAAGTAACGGCACTATATGCAGCAACAAAGTATAGTCGCTGTACTGGAGAAGATAACAAAACAGTTCCAATTGAAGAAGTTCTTGAAGATTTAACGAACGAAAAAGAAATGAGATTGGCAATAGACGGGAGCTTGCTATGAAATATTCAATTTTGAGTGTTCGTGATGCTTCTAAATATGTTCCAAGAGATCTACTAACGAAATTTTTGGAGCATCTAGCAGAGGTGGAAATTCATATAGAAGAAGGCCGAATAAAAGATGGAAAAAAGCCTTCTAACAACTATGTGATTATTAATCAAGATGAGCCATATATCCATGAAATAATTGACGTTATGAAAAGAAATGGGCACTGGGAAGGGGAATGAATCATGGGATTAGATTTTACTCATTGCGCTGCACATTGGGCATACAGCGGATTCGGTAATTTTAGAAGAAAGTTAGCAGCATGTATCGGAATGAATTTAGATGATATGCAGGGCTTTGGTGGAGATATACCATTTGAGAACTATGATGATGACATCATTCCATTGCTGGATCATTCAGACTGTGAAGATGACTTACCGCCTGACGTTTGTAAAACTGTTGCTGCTAGATTGAAAGAACTTGTCCGCAACTGGCCTGATGATGATAGAGATAAAATAAATGCCCTTTATCTTGCAGAGGGAATGGAACTAGCGCATCAACTAAATGAACCATTGGAATTTATATAAGAGGGGACAATGACAAATGAAAAAACTACTAATCACACTAACTATTATTATTGCGGCGGTGCTTTATGCGCCGTCTGCTCAAGCGGTATGGTCAAACTGGCAGACTGAGGGATATGGTCATCAAGCGCGAGTCTTTACGGATGACACCAATTACTATGCAGGTGCAAAAACGGTCGATTGGAGAGCGGAAAAGAAGGGATCGAGCACAATCTATTACACCGCTGGCGTTTACAAAAAGCGAAGCGGTGGCGGCCTAACGGATACGAACCTTATACAAAGGGGCAGCTTCAAAGCGGCCACGCCTCTAAAGTCGTTTAGTGTGAGTGAAATCCGCAAGCGTACCGGCAAAGGAACATATGTTATCCAGCTGGACTGCTACACCGATTCCAAGAAACGAAACTATATCGGCACCTTTGAATCCTTGAAATTCAATATTCGATAGGAGGTAGCGGAATGACAAAAATGACTGCAAAGAAAATGGCGGATATGTTAGAAGGCTATGAACAGAATGCTTATGAAGGATATTTTGGAGTAGATTGGCTCACTGATGTGGGTGAGAATCTGAGAATGTATATGATTAACTGCCATCTTGAAAAACGTGATCCAACCTTTGAAGGATTAATGCAATGGATTACTGATCTTCATATTAAAGCAATGGCTTAAAAACTAAATAAGTCCAAGACGGAGAGCCTGCGGACACTGATCAACACCTTTTACGGGTGCTGGTTGGTGTCCGTTTTTTATTTGTCGGAAAGGAGCAACACCATGAAGAAGGAAAAGCCAAAAAAACAGCCGCAGGAGCTTACAGAAAGAGAGATACGCGAGCTTATGGGGCAAAACATGCAACGGTTAAAAAGAGCCAAAGGCGGGGCCATGCGCCGGAAATAAAAGGAGTGATTGGGATGGCTAATAAAAATGATAAGAAACCAAACGAACAAACAGATCAAATGAATTTAGATATCCCTCAAATCGACGAGGAAAAAACAAGATTCAAAATGGAAAAGATGATGGAAAAATATAAAATGCTTAGGTTGCAAACGCCAGATGACTTTCTTCCAAAGATCACAACAACTTATACGATTACACCACCGAGTTTTTCGAACCAATTCCACTCATCCACCGAAGAAGCAGCTCTTAAAAAGATGGATTGGGAGATTGATCGTGAAAAATATATGAAGCGAATCGAAAGGGGTATTAATCGTCTTACGCAAAAAGAGCGGCGCATATTAGTTATGCTCTATATGCAGGATGAAGAAATGTTCGATTACGAAATTTATGTGGACATGGGTCTCAGCCAGCGGAACTATTACCGATTCAAAAATAAAGCCTTTTACCGTTTAGCCTTCGCGCTTAGAGAAGAAGTGTACAAGGGGGACAAGTCATGAATTTTGTTCAGCCGATAAGAGACTTTGAAAAGGTGGAGCAAATGAAGGCTTATCTAAAAAGGAAAAACAGAAGGAATTATATATTGTTCATATTGGGGATCAGTACTGGCTTAAGGATATCTGATATTCTCAAGATCAAAAAAGAAGACTTGTTGAAAACACACCTGGTCCTCAGAGAAACAAAAACAAAGAAGCAAAAGAGGATTCGTATACCGCCATCAGTTAGAAATGAATTAATCGCTTACGCTAAGGATCTTAAAGATGGATCATACGTAATCAAAAGCAGGCAAGGGGAAAATAAAGCGATAGATAGATCGGTGGCATATCGCATTCTTAGAGCGGCCGCTGAACAAGTGAACATCACTGAAATAGGCACGCACACATTAAGAAAGACCTTCGGCTACCATTTTTACAGACAGACAAAGGATGTAGCCATGCTGCAAGAAATATTCAATCATGCCAGCCCAGATATCACAATGAGATACATCGGAATCAACCAAGACAACATGGATTCCGCAATGATGAAGTTTAAGATATAATTTTTTTAGATATATCTGCACCAAAAAATATCAAGGAGTGCAGTCATTAAAGAAATTAAGAGAAAGCTTTATGTGGCAAGGATTTCAGCGATCCCGTGAGTGCAACACGCTATGTTTTATAATGCAGTCAAATTTACTAAGGAGGAAGATGATAAGCATGAACATTGAACAGGCAAGAAATCGAATTAGAGAATTGGAAAATTTCATAGAGATGGTGGAGAATTACAATGCCGATACGTTTGAAAAAGAAGCCATTAAACTCTATGTGTTGACTGAGAGCGTCAGCAAGGTTGCGGATGAACTTAACGATAAAGGGTACAGAGTTGGGAATAGGAAAGTGATTGGTAAAGATGTTTCTGATATCCTTAGAAGTAAAGCCGAAGATGATTTGCACGCTTTGGCCAATAAAATGTTTAGTAGGAATAAAAATAAAGCTTCTAGGAGGTGGTGAATAAAATGATTAAAGCTATCACAAAAGGTAATTAATTTAAGAGCGGCTTCCAATAAGGAGGTCGCTTTTTTGATTGGCATGAAAATGGCACACTTTTGGCACGATCTTGGCAAAGCATTTTGTCTGAGAGCGGTTATGATGGTATTAGGTGATAAATTGAGAGCGGCTTCCATTGTGGAGGTCGCTTTTTATATGGAGGTGTTAGCTGTGGTAGAAGTAACTGTAATCTCTATGGAGCGACACATGAAAGAAGAAGTTGAGGAGTTATATCGAGGAGCAGATTTACTCATACCGTTTAAGCGTGTTCCTTATGTCGTTGTGAATGCTGAAATTAAACACAAGGGCAATATGATTAAATCAGAGTATACATTCTTTGATGCCGAGGATATGTCTTTCAAGGAAGCGCAAGAGCGCATAATTGATATGCTGGCGAATGGTCTTGCCGATTGAATTTGTGGAATAAATGACAGGAGGTAACAAGTATGAGCGACAAGCAAAATAAAACAACCCC
Source organism: Bacillus sp. FSL W8-0645 (assembly GCF_038007905.1). Taxonomy (NCBI): domain Bacteria; kingdom Bacillati; phylum Bacillota; class Bacilli; order Caryophanales; family Bacillaceae; genus Bacillus; species Bacillus sp. FSL W8-0645. Next base: position 3,151,203 of record NZ_JBBOYC010000001.1, on the reverse strand, counting down.
TGCGGCAACAGAGGTTGATGATGAACGGATGCAAGCTGAACAGCTTTTGAATGATATTAATTCTGGAAATATCTCAATTAACAAAGCAAGATCTGTTCTAGGTTTGTCACCGTTAGCAAATCAAGCAGCTAATCTAAAATATATTGCTAGTCAAAATAGTTCTATTTGATATATAGAAGGTTCCTCATCTAGTTTATTAAGATTTTGCAGATTTTTTAATGCTCTAATTTGCATGTTGTTATGTTTACATAATTGTGGAATAGCAACTAACAAAGCCTCATGAGGAAGGTCAAGATTGTAATGACGGGCTAATACTTCTCGAAGCTCAGCTGAATTAATTGTATTAAATTTCTCACCTAAAAAAAGAATACCAAACCTTTCACTTTTTATGTTATTTAGACTAATACTTTCTTGCTTTAAATCTTGCAGCGCTTTACTAATGATCATCATTTCATTAAATGTATTTTGAATATCTGACTTAATATCACTCATATTTTCACCTCCTATCTAAACATATAGGAATATTATACCAATGAGTAAGGAGAAAAGAGAATGACAAATAAGAACATTATTGTTTATTCAAAAAAAGATGGGGTCAACAGACTTTTACCTATTGACACCAACGATTTGATTTCTTTGACAAAAATCGTTGAAAAGAATTATCCGACAGAGAAAGATTTTATCTATGCCTTAGTGCAAGGTGTAGAAATTAAATTATTCTAAACGAGTGAAATACATGTGAAGCGCCTTTCCAATGGATGGGTGCTTTTTATTATGAGGAGAGTGTTGAATATGTTTTTAGACTTAACTTACAGAAGCATCTATGACCAACTTGATGAAGCGTTAACTAAGAAGACTTTGATCGTTATCACTGCTAGGACAAGACGAATCGGCAAGACAAAAGCGCTTGCGCATCTGGCTGCAATTAAAGAATTACCGATTGTCGTCAAGGATTCAATGGTTAATATGTATACAAAAGAGTATCCAAATGTACGGATTACCGGGGAATCTGCCGCTAAAAGAAGTACCTTTTTAAATACTGTGTTGGTTGAAGAAGGCGTACAGGAGACAACTATCACTATATTAAGAGATAAGGGCGTTACGGTATCTGGGTTCTTTGTTGACCCAAGATGGTCCGTGGTATCTGGGGAATATGTTCCGTACGAAGAACGAAAAAGAACTGAACACGGCACCGAACAAGCAACAACTGTATCGGAACCTCCTTTGCTACAAATCACATTGAAAGATATACATTCAGTTCCTGAAGTGATTCACAATGGTGAGCCATTGGAAGGACGGATTGATATAGATTTCAATTGGAAAACGGGCGGATTTGATACAGTTGGCTCTACTTATATTAATCTGCGGACACTTGGGAATAAGGGTAAGAAACCAATTGAAAAAAGGATTGAGTATAAACGCGGAGAAGCAATGGATGAGCTGCCGACAAAAGATGATCTAGTTTGGGATAAAGAACGAGGCATTTACCTTCGTCCTTGAAAAAACGTGAATGATAGCACTGTCCAATAGGGCGGTGCTTTTTATATGGAGGAGTTATCTGTGGTAGAACTCTTAATCTTAAAAGGTTGTTCAAAACAACGCACAAGGACTTTCATCGTAGGGGCAAACACTCGTCACGCAAGAGCACTATGGCGACATGTGAAAAAGAAATTCCCACAATATAAATACCCTCACTATGTTTCTAGGGACCCTGCATTGCTGGACGGGGTGAATCCTAGCGAAACAATTTTAATTTTGTTACCAGGCTACTCTCGAAATCCAGTAGTCAAACACTTTGAGTTCCAATGGTTGAAGGAAAATGCCATTGAAGTAATTCATATCAATAGTGAATAAAACAAAGGGGTGAATGATATGACAACGGAACCGCCTATAGGTGTTATGCCTAAGTGGATACATGATGAACGTAGAGCAGAAGATCTGGCAGCAGCTATTGAACGAAGAATAACAGAAAGATTAGAAATTCCCCATGAATGGTTTGAAGAGTATAACAACCTTCTCGAATCCCAAGTGAAGAAATAATGGTGGTGTCATATGAAATGAATGATGTCTTATGTGAAAAATGCAAAAAATATTACGCTGTGGAAGTGAGGGAAAGAAAAGAAGCGAAAGGAATTGTAGTTCAATTCTTTCTTTGTCCTCATTGCGGAAACGTAAATATTGTTTCTGTAACGAATAAAGTCATACGTCAGAAATTGCGAGAATTGAGGAAGGCGCGCACCTTTTATGAACAAGCAACGACACATAGAAGCGCACAACGGCGTTTTGAAAAGTACACGCAACTACATGAAAGTGTCAAACGTCTTATGCTGCCTTTAATTGATAAAGTAAAACAACAATATAGTTAATTAGCATCCTTCGGGGTGCTTTTTATTTTGGGGAGGGACACAACGTGGACAACTCACTCAGGGAACTAATCATTAACACAGCAATTGGACACGCAATAAGAACAGACCAATTGTATAACGGTCTTAAAGCCCTTAATAAAAGGGGATGCATATGGGCGGATGGGGAGATCATCAGGGGGTTAGGGCTGCTTGGGTCTTATGGTGTGAGGGATAGGCAAGCTATAGACAGCCTGTTACATGTCAGCCAGACTCTGTCCTATGAAGCAGCACGATCCTATCTAGCATCATATCAAAGGGAGTACAGGGAGTTTTATGCCGTACAGAAAGTGGGGCATCTTCATGCCTTTGTTTTGTTTGCGATGATAGCTGGTGAATCCAATGCCACCTAAACCATTGAGAGAGTGTAAGGTGCGAGGGTGCAGGGAGTTAACAAGGGATGGTTATTGTCCTGCTCATGCTGATGGTAAGCAGCAGGAAGCGAAGTATTACAACAAACATGTTCGAGATAAACAATCAACAAGTTTTTATAAATCAAGAGAATGGAAACAGACAAGACAACTTGTTCTAATGCGAGACAATTACCTTTGTCAAAGCTGTTTAAAACAAGATCGTGTCGTTCCTGCTGTCATGGTTCATCACATAGTGGAGCTAAAACAGGATTGGAACAAGCGATTAGACTTAAACAACCTCGAAAGCATGTGTAATAGCTGTCACAACAAGGTTCATGGCAAGCGAGGGTCATAGTACCCCCCGGCATTAAATCCCTAGGAAACGGCTTCGTGATGATCGGTGAGCCGTCGTCTACAAACAAACACCGCTTTTCAAAGTTTCCGAAAACACGAAAAACCCCCTCGGAGAAAATACCGAGAGGGCTTGATACGACTGGTTTTGTTGTTAATTCGATCATAGCATGATTTTGCTCAAAAACAAGCATAAATTTCAAAAAATTGAAACGGAATGAGGTGAAAAATATGCCGAGACCTGCAAAATCCGCAACACTTCAATTGATACAAGGTAACCCAAACAAGAAAAATACTGAAGAATTGGAAATGCGCGCCGAGCAAGAACAGAAAATGAAAATGCGATCAAACAACATCAAACCTCCATCCTGGTTAGATAAGGTTGCTAAAAAGGAATTCAAACGGATTGCCGAGTTATTAAAGGAAGTGGACATTATAACGGAGGCAGATATCAGCATGTTGGCCGCCTATTGTAATGCCTATTCACAATACATTTCAATCACTAAAGTTATAGAAGAAGATGGAATCATGGTTCATAAGGATGGTTTTGATGATGAGGGGAATCCAATTGAATTAATTGGAGAAGAACATCCTTTATTGAAACGGCAGAAAAATTTCTTTGATCAAATGAAGTCAACTGCAAATGATTTTGGACTTACTCCGTCAGCACGCGCAAAATTGGCTATCACCAAAACACAGGAGATAAGGGAAAAGACGGCAGCGGAAAAGGAGTTTAATATATGAAGACTATCAAACAATTTATGATTGACTATTCGCGTGATGTGTTATCAGGTGAAATTGTGGCGTGCAAAAAACACCAATGGGCTTGTCAACGTTTTCTAAAAGATATTGAAAGAGAAGGGACAGCAGATTTTCCCTATTTCTTTGATGACGAGAAGGCAAGGCGCTTTCTATTTTGGATGACACAGTTTAAACATACAAAAGGTCCATTACAAGGTGAAAATATTGTACCTGAACCCATTCAGATTTTTATTTTCGGTAATATTTACGGTTGGGTCCATAAGGATACAGGGTACAGAAGATTTAAAAAGGCTTATTGGCAAGTCGGTCGTAAAAATGCCAAAACACAAAGCCTTGCTTGTGTAGGATCATATGAGGCGTTTGCAAATGATGAATACATGTCTGAGGTGTATATTGGTGCAACAAAAACGGAGCAAGCCAAGATATGTTGGAATGAAATTAAAGCTCAAATCAGCAAGTGTGAGCTGCTTAATGTACCTGAAAAAAAATACCGGGTCGCCTATGGACAAATAGAACACCTTAAAACGTTGTCAAAAATTGAGGCGCTATCAAAAGATGCAGGGAAAACAGGTGATGGTTTTAACCCTCAATGCGGCATTATAGATGAATATCATGCTCATAAAACATCTGAAATATATGATGTTCTTGCATCAGGGATGGCAACAAGAACACAACCACTCATGATGATTATTACGACAGCTGGATTTGAATTAAATAATCCTGCATACCGAGTAGAATACCCTTACGTTACTAAAATTATCGATCCAAACAATGTTGAAACAAACGATCAATATTTTGTCATGATTAATGAACTCGATCCAGATGATGACATCAAAGATGAACGAAATTGGATTAAAGCAAATCCGATTGTTGCCGCAAATGAACATGGATTGGATTTCTTGCGCGGAGAGTTAGAAGTGGCCCTTGCAGTTCCAGAAAAAATGCGTAGTTTCTTAACTAAAAACATGAATATTTGGGTCAATATGCGTGATGGCGGATATATGGACATGCAAGCGTGGTCTGATTGCGGGAAACAGGAGAGTCTTCCTGATCTTTATGGTAAAGAGTGTTATGTAGGCATCGACTTGTCAAAACGAATCGACTTAACTGCTGCAAGTTTTGAATTTCAACTTGATAACGGTATGTTTTTTGTGACATCACATGGTTTCATGCCAGAAGATACATTTCATGAACGAATGAAGACAGACCGAGTCCCTTATGATCTGTGGGTTAAGAAAGGTTGGCTCACGCTTACTGATGGAGCTGTTGTTGATTACGATTATATACGTGCTTACATCAAACGTCTTGAAGAAGAAAAGGGTTGGAAAATTAAAGAGATTGGTTATGATCCATATAATGCTACGCAGTTTGCTCAGCAGATGGAGGCTGATGGCTACGTCATGATCGAGATTAGGCAAGGGGTGCAGACTTTGTCAGAGCCAACTAAAGATTTTCGTGAAAAGGTCAAAGCGCGAAAAGTTATACATGATAATAACGATCTTCTAACTTGGGCAATGGGGAATGCTGTAACAAAAATTGATGCTCAAGAGAACATCATGCTTGATAAATCAAAATCGTCACAACGTATTGACCCAGCAGCTGCACTCATAAACGCTCATGTGAGAGCTAGTCAAGTAAATCAGCATTTTGACTTAAATGAATATATCCAGTCTGGCCAATTTAGTTTTTAGAAGGAGAGCTATTGAATGAAAGAATGGTCAAAATACTTAGAAGATGTTTTCCTTTTACTTGGAATGGTTTTGATTGCAATTGCATGTTTTAGAATCTCCGTAAACACCGGGCTTTTTGTCTCAGGTGTTTTTTTCGTTTCCACTGCTTTTTTAATTAGCAGAGTCACCCTGAATCAAAATAAAGAAGATGAAATAGACAGGGGTGAATGAATTTGTTATTACGAGGACGACCGAAGATTGAAAATCGTGTAGCAGAAGAAGACAGCGGATCTCTATTGAGTCCTGCTAAGTGGTTTCGGAACATTTTTGCAGGTGTTGAAACGTCATCAGGGGAGCATGTCTCTTCTGAGAATGCGATTTTACATCCAGATGTGTATGCTTGTGTGAAAGTGCTTGCTGAAGATGCAGCTAAACTCCCTATAAAATTATTTCAGAGCAAAGAAGGAAGCGTAAAGACTATTCAAAACGACATTAGCAGGATGATTTTGCATAAGGTAAACCCGTATATGACCAGTTTTACGTGGAAAGCTCTTGTCATGTTAAGAATGGCAACCTGGGGGAACAGCTACAATCGTCTTGTCTATAATAGTGATGGTGATGTCAAAGCGATTTACCCACTTAATCCAGAGTCAACAAATACAAATATTGATCCTAAATCGGGGAAGGTTTGGTACTCAACTACGATCAATGGTGAGTATGTTGAACTGCACTATCATGAAGTCCTGCACTTCAAAAACCTATCTTTAGATGGCATCGTAGGTCAAACGCCTATATCAGTTATTCGAGATAATATTGGATCAAATAGGGCAGCCACAAAATTCAATGCTAAGTTTTACAAAAATGGTGGGGCACCGTTTGGTGTCATCAAAACACCGTCTTTGTTGAATAGAGAGAGTAAGAAGGTTCTTAGAGATGATTGGGAAGAAGTCAACGCAGGTCAATCCATTGCGGTACTTGATGCGGGTCTTGATTATTCACAAGTAACAATGCCTATGAAAGATGCTCAATTTATTGAATCTATGAAATGGAATCGTCAGCAAATAGCCTCCATCTATAAAGTGCCACCTCATAAAATTGGGGAATTGGATCGAGCAACCTTTTCGAATATCGAGTCACAGTCTTTGGATTACGTAAAAACAACCTTGCAGCCTATCGTGACAAATATTGAACAAGAATTGAACGATAAAATCCTTACTCCTGCTCAATTAAAAGAAGGCTTTTATTTTAAATTCAATTTGGAAACAGAATTACGTGGAGACAGTAAAACAAGAGCTGAATTTTACGAAGTCATGCAGCGTGTAGGGGCATTCACTATTAATAAAATCCTAGAAAAAGAGGATATGACAGGTATTGGAGAAATCGGAGATGAGCATTTTGGTAATTTGAATCTAGTTCCCCTTTCAATCATGAAAGAATATCAGTTAAGCAGGGTGAGGAAGGAGAATCTGAAAGGGGGTGACGGAGATGAAGAAAAAGAAGAAGTATTGGAACATGAAGCCACTGAATGATGTTTCTGCAGAAATAACTTTGTATGGTTCCATTACTGGCGAAGGCTGGTTTAGTGAAAGTTCTTCTAAAGCATTTCAAGCAGATTTGAAAGATTTGGGCGAAGTGACCGAAATCGATCTTTATATTAATTCACCGGGTGGTGATGTATTTGAGGGACAAGCAATCCACTCGATGCTGCAGCGGCATAAAGCGAAGATAAATGTTTATGTCGATGCGCTAGCAGGAAGCATAGCTTCTGTCATAGCAATGGCTGGCGACACTATCACGATGCCGAGTAATTCAATGATGATGATCCATAACCCTTACATGGGTATGATCGGTAATGCTGCGGAATTTAGAAAAGCTGCAGAAGACTTGGACAAAATCACTGATAGCATTGTTTCAACCTATTTGGCAAAGGCAGGAGAGAAACTAGAAGAATCGACCTTGCGCGACCTTTTAGATAATGAAACATGGTTAACAGCTGATGAGGCGTTGCAATATGGATTAGCTGATGCAGTTGCAGAGGAAAAGAATGTTGCAGCTCAGATAGATGAGAACATTGTTTCTCAGTTCAAAAACATACCTGCTACAATCGTTGCAAAACTATCCAAAGAACCTGAAAGCAATCAAGAGAACATCATAAACTTGAAACAACAACAGAATGCCATACATGCAGCACTCCTAGAAATTTAGGGGTGTTTTTTTATGGGAAATTTGAGGAGGAAACCATTTTGAAAAAATCAAAAACACAGAACAAATTGCTACGCCTGCCTATCCAATTCTTCGCTAAGGAAGGTATGACAGTAAAAGAAAGAGAACTACGCCAATCTTTAGCGGAAAAACGTGATGAGATCATGGCCCTAAATGATGAGGGCAAGGTTGATGAAGCTAAAACAATGCTTGCTGAGGCGCAGGTTTTGAAAGAACAAATTCAAAACTATGAAGAAATGCGAAATATGTACGTTGATTACGGTGATGAGGATCAGCAGGATGATCAGGGTGTTAAATCGCAGGTTGTTTCAAACGATGTCAGCGGTAAACAAGTATTAAATCATACAGAATTATTTGCTGATGCCATCATGAAAGGTAAGGCACCAAAACCATTGGCTGCAATGAAAGAGTCTGTGGATGAAGATGGAGGCTTAATTGTACCAGAAGACATCACCACAAAGATCAACGAAAGACGACGTCAATTTGATACGCTGGCTAATCTTGTTGATGTTATTCCAGTTGGCACAAATAAAGGCGCAAGAACGCTTGAGAAAAATGCTGATATGCAGCCTCTGGTCGACATTGATGAATTAGAAGATATTGAAGAATTGGAAAATCCAAAGTTTGAGAGAATTAAATACGACATTAAAAATCGAGCCGGTATTTTAGTTCTTTCAAATGATCTATTGAGTGATACGAGGGAAGCCCTCATGCAATTCTTAGTCAATTGGTTGGGAAAAAAATCAGCTGTTACACGCAACGTGAACATCTTGAAAGTATTGAACAAATTAGACAAAAAAGCTGTTTCCACCACAGATGACATTAAAGACATTACAAATGTACAGCTCGATCCAGCTATCAATGAAACTTCTGTATTTGTAACAAACCAGTCAGGATTTAACTATCTTGATAAGTTAAAAGACAACCAAGGAAGATACCTTTTACAGCCAGATCCAACAAACAAAACAAAAAAACTATTATTTGAAAAAACTGTACATGTGATTTCAAATAAATATCTTCCAAATGGCGGTAAAACAAAACCTAAATATCCTCTGATTATTGGTGATTTGCGTGAAGCAGTAAAACTTTTCGACCGTCAGCAGTATTCCATCCGATCTACTGATGTAGGTGGAAAAGCGTTTTATAGAAACTCAACAGATGTACGAGTTATCCAAAGGGATGATGTTGTGCTATGGGATGAAGAAGCTGTCGTGTTTGCTGAATTCACCGGAATTGAAGTTATTGATGAAAAGCCACCTGAAACTGATGATGATAAAGCTGTAGACGCTGGAAAATAAACAAAAAATGAAAGGAATTGATTAATCATGGCTAAAGATTTTTTGAATGAAAGTAATGGAGTATACACATCTGCAGAGGCTGGCGCTGATGGGAAACCTATCACGCCTGTTTCTATCAGAGACAACAGTGAAGAAAATCCTCTTATTGTTAAGGGATTAAAAGGTGATCCTGGTGAACAAGGTCCTCAAGGTCCAAAAGGTGAAAAAGGGGATCAAGGAGAGCAGGGGCCGAAAGGTGATAAGGGTGACGCAGCAGTATTAGAGTCTGGCTCTATTAAAAATGAACATCTAAGTGATGGCTCAGTAAATTCCCGGTCGATCGGCAAAGGCAGCGTTATGTGGGAAAATCTCAATTCTGCTGTAAAAGACTTGATCACCGAATTGCAAAATAGAGTCGAAGCTTTAGAAAACCCAAAATCTGAATAAAGGTGATGCCAAATGACTGAGGCAGAACAAAAAGAGCTTGAAAAAGCAAAAAAATACCTCCGCATTGATGGTGATGCGGAGGATGATTTGATTTTACATTTTATCGCTGCAGCAAAAGAGTACATCAGCTCTGCAACGGGTCTGAAATTTCCTAATAATTTAGCACGAGCAGAACTGGCCGTTATGTCTTTTGTGACTCACTGGTATGAGAATAGGCAAATATCCGGAACGACATCAAATCTTGATGGTGTGCTCACAACAATGGTCAATCAACTCAAATACTTGGTTGTGGATGGTGAAAAAGATGTTGAATGATATGAGGCATCGCATTCAGTTCCAAAAGAAAAAAGAAAAGAGTCGTTTGCCTGTCGATGGTGACAACGGCTGGGAAACTATGATTGAGTGTTGGGCCAAAGCAGAGGGATTAAAAGGTGCTGAATATTATGCTGCAGCTGCCATTCAAAAAGAACATACAATCAAATTCACCATACGTCACAGGGAAGATATCGACGAGCACATGAGACTCCTATTCCAAGGAAAAACTTACGAAATTGAGTCTATTACACCCAATTATTCAAGACTTCATTTCCTCACAATTAGAGCTAGGGTAAAGGCGGCGAAGTAATGTTTAATTTACAAATCGACGGCTTAGAGGAATTAGAGAATGCAATTGGCAACATGCAGAGAAAGGTCAGTAAGATGCATAAAGAAGCTCTTACAGCTGGCGCAACCGTGATAAAAGATGAACTTCATCCAAACACACCAAGATCCGACAAAGGCCAAAAACACATGCAGGATGATCTTGATATTACCAGGCTTCGCACTGATGGGGACGGGTTGAAATATGTGGCGGTTGGTTGGCCGAAATCAAAGTCACGTAAGGACACGAAGTGGAGAATTCATTTCCCTGAATTCGGCACCTTACATCAGCCAGCGCAAAAATTCTTTACGAGAACTGTCGATGCGAAATGGGATGAGGCTATACGTAAAGTAGCAGATAAATACCGACAGGCGCTGAGCAAACTATGATCAATCAAAACTTAATAAGGCGTGCAGATACTTGCAAGAATGCCATTTTTGAAGCGTTGGAGAATGATCCAGCGCTTTTGTCTTTAATAGACAAAGATGACATCTATGAGCTTGCAGTGCCAGAGGGTACAAAGTCGAGTCCACCGTATGTCGTGTTGCAAGAAATCAACTACAAACCGATCAAATGGGCTGATAACAGGCCCATACAAGATAGCGCAACCTATCAAATAGATGTTTATCACAATGCCGATCCGCAATCCATCATGGCTACAATCGGGGATGTGATGGAGCGTTTAGATTTTGCCCCAACGATACCCATTTCTGATTTTTTAGAGAAAGAGAGGTTAATCAGAAAAGGATATCGTTTTGAAAAAAATATAATACTAGGAGGCTAACTATGGCTGAGTACAGTTCAGTAACTGGTTTGCAAAATGTTCAGTTTGCACCACTGCAAAAGAAAGGGAAATTCTTTGTGCCAACTGAAATTTTAAAATATGAATATGCAATCAATATGAAGGTGGAAACTGAGACATCAACCGAGAAGCAGTATGCAGATAACAAGCTGGTCGATTTAGTGGTTTCAACTGGTTCTACAAAGCTAGAAATTGAAATGCGGGATCTTCCTATGGAAATTCTTGCGAAGTTGCTAGGAATCGAACAGGACAAAAACGGGTTGTACTTGTTCAAAAAGAACATTACCCCGCCGTGGGTCGCAATGACGTTTGAAGGTCCAAAAGCAAACGGAAAGTCTCGTCATGTCGGTTTAGTAAAAGGGCGTTTTTCTCTTCCAGGCGATGAGTGGAAGACAAAAGAAGATAAGACAGATTTCCAAACCATTAAACTGTCTGCGGAATTTGTTGACCGTGAGCAGGACGATCTTTTTAAAGTGGTCACAGATGAAGATGCTGAAAACTTTAATCTTGATGCTTTTTACAAGTCTGTTTTTGGAGAAGCATACAAAGATGATAAAACAGAAAACGGCAGCAGTGTTGATATTGGAAAAGGTGTTTAAGAGGGCTGAAAAGCTCTCTTTTTTCATTGGAAAATAAAAAACAAGGAGGAGTCACGATGACTCAAAAACAAATTTCTATCTCTATTTGGTTCGAAGAAGAGAAAAAACACAAAACATTTATTGCGCCAAGAACAAACGCAAAAACACTTTATGAGGCATTTGAGTTAGATGAAAAAGCAACAGAGACGAAGAATGCGAAAGAACTTGTTAAAAGTCTGAATGAACGAATCAAATTTATTGTACGTGTCTTTCAGAATCAATTTACTTTCGATCAGTTTCAAGAAGGCTTTCAATCCTTCGAAATTGCGGATGCAGTTAGAAAAATCATGATGGAGATCATGGGATTTAAAGCAGCCGAAACGCAGGAAGAAAAAGATTTTTTGCCCGACATGAAGGCGTAGATGAGCCTTTAAAAAACGGCAAAGATCAATTAAATAATATCTATACTAAATTACTTGAGCAAGGCTGGAAGATGCATGAAATTGATCAAATGGATATTTTTCATTTCTTAGAATTGAATGCATCAAGCAAAGCAAAAGAAGTGACGATTGATCAAATATTCTAAGTCTTGAAATCTTCGTCAGGAAAGCGGGGTGGTACATAAATGACTCAAGCAATCGGCAATATGGTCGCCAAAGTCAATCTGGATGACTCAGGTTTTAACAGAGGTATAACAGGTCTTCAAAGGCAAATGCGTCTTGCTAATTCTGAATTTAAAGCAGCTACTGAAATTTATAAGAATACCGGCAATCGAGCAAAAGAATTGCAAGCCAAAGTTGATGGACTTAACAATAAATATCGTATTCAGGGTAAAGTAGTAGAAGAGCATCGAAAACGTTATGAACAATTGGTAAGAGAAAAAGGGCGTGATAAAAGAGAAACACAAATTCACGCTCGAAAACTCAACGAATCCATCGCTGTACACCAGAAGCTAGAAAAAGAGCTTCGGCAGGTATCTAAAGAATTCGAGCAGTTACAAAGCACCAGCAATAAAGCAGCTGGTGTTTTTTCTGTTTTTAAGAAGAATGCTGGGGAAGTATCAGAAGAGTTACAATCTGTCTACTCTGCTGCGGGAATGGCAGGGAAGGCATTAACAGGTATCGGAGTAGCAGGCACCGTCGCAATAGGTGGAGCTGTTAAAGTGGCCGCAGACTTTGAAAAGGCGATGAGCAGGGTCGGTGCTGTGGCAAACGCCTCTTCTGTCGAAATGGATCGTCTCACAGAAAAGGCGCGTTATTTAGGGGCTACGACACAATTTACAGACGGACAAGTTGCCGAAGGAATGCAATACCTTGCAATGGCTGGTTATAAAACAAATAACATCATTGGTGCAATGCCGGGCTTGCTTGCTACTGCGGCAGCAGGGCAAACAGATTTAGGTGTAACAGCAGATATTGTATCTGACATCTTAACGGAATTTCACATTGCTGCAGAAGATACAAACCGTGTGGCGGACGCCATGACCTACACGTTCACTAACTCGAATGCGACATTACAGCAGATTGGTCAAACGATGAAGTACGCGGGACCAGCTGCAAAAACTGCAGGTGTCAGCATGGAAGAGTTAGCGGCCGCAACGGGCATCATGGCGAACAGTGGAATCAAGGCAGATATGGCGGGTACTGCATTACGATCCACCTTAACAAGGTTAGCATCACCACCAAAACAAGCAGGAAATGCAATAAATGAACTTGGCTTGAGCGTTACCGATTCTACTGGAAAAATGCGCCCTCTTGCAGATATTATTGGCCAAATTAACGAAAAGACCAAGAATTACACTGAGACTGAAAAAATACGTATTGCAAAACAATTGGCAGGGCAGCACGCCTTATCAGGTTTTATTACTTTGCTACATGCGGGTGAAGGTAAGCTTAATAAATTCACTAAAGAAATAGAAAACAGTGGCGGTATAGCTGAAAAAGTTGCAAAAGAGCAAATGGACAACCTTGCAGGATCTGTGGAATACCTGCGTTCAGCCGTAAATAACGCGGTTATTTCATTAGGTAATCAATTTATTCCTACAGTCCGCAAAGTGGTAGATGGATTAACAAAAGTCGTTAACTGGTTTGATCATCTTCCTCCATCTGTTATGGGAACTATTGCGGTTACTGGTGCAGCAGTTACAGCTTTCAGTCTTTTAGGTGGAGCTTCGTTGTTGTTATTGAGTCTCATCCCAAGAATGGCCGAAGGATGGAGAGTGCTGCGTACTGCTGGCACGTATCTGACAGGCACTGTCAGAGGATCATCAGCAAGTCTAGGCGTATACTCGACACAAGTTGCTACAGCGGGCGTTGCTTCACGAACTGCGGCAACTGGCATCAACACAGCTGCAGCATCAACAGCCGTTATGTCCACTCGAATGGGTCGTTTACAACAAAATACGGGTCTAGCGACGACTCGAATGGGCCGTCTAAATCAAACGGCCACAAGAACATCAAGGACAATGCGTGGTCTTGGCGGTACGTCTCGTATTGCTGGTGGCGGTTTAATGATGTTTGGTGGACCAATGGGTATGATTGGAGGTCTTGCACTCTCATTTTTGCCGGAGATACTAAAATTCGGTAAGGGCATAGTGATGATGGGTGTAAATGCCGTAAAAGGCGCAGGAGGATTCACAAAACTTGCAAAAGGCGGTTTTGGCCTGTTTAACATCCTTAAAAAAGGTGCAGGTGTTGTGAGTTTGCTTAGAGGCGGTTTATCTGTGCTTGGTGGTCCTGTAGGCATGTTAATAACAGGAGTCACGCTTCTAGGCGAAGCAGGTTTTAAATATTATGACAACCTGAAAAAACGCGTCTTACCAGCAACGATAGATTTTGGTGATAAGGTATCTGAATCCACTTCTAAAGCTATAAATGCTTATAAAGACATGGAGACAAAAGCCAATGCAAAATTAGACAGCCTTTATCGACATCAAACAAAGATCACAGATGATCTAGCCAAAGATATAACAGGTAAATTCTCAGAGATGGCAGGCACGTTGAAAAAAGGTTACCAAGACAGTGCTGATAAAGCCTTAGATGTTTTGGGTAAATTCTATGCGGAAAATGATGCTCTTAAAGATAAAGACGAGCAGGGAATTCTTAAGAGCATCGAAGAAGGTAATCAGAAAAAGCAAAAGGCAATAGAGAAACACGAGAATAAAGTAAAAAAAATCTATGAAAAAGCAGCTAAAGAACACCGTAAATTAACTAAAGAAGAATGGAAAGAAGTCAAAGAACATACACAAGCAATGAATAAAGAAATTGAAACGGCTCTTACAAAAAGCAAGGATGAACAAACACTCATTTCCAAAAAGCTAAAAGCTGAATCGTCCAATTTATCTGCAAAGCAGGCTGCCGCAACGGTGAAAAATAGTAAATCAGCAAAAGACAAAGTCATTAGTGATGCTGAAGAACAATACAATGCAGTTGTGAAAGCTGCAGATGACCAGCGTTACGTCAAAGGTAATATTAGCCAAGAAGAACATGATGCGACCGTTAAAGCTGCAAAAGAACAAAAAGATAAAACAATAGAGAAAGCTGAAGAAACTCATAAAGGCGTTGTGAAAGAAGCAAAGAAACAAGCACAAGGACACATCGATCAAGTTGATTGGGAGACTGGCGAAGTGCTAGATGAATTTAATACATTTATTGTTGATTTAGCTGGTGTCGTCAATACCGTTACTGACTATATCAATAAAGTCCTCGAATTCATGAACATGAAGACAATTCCTGAGTGGAAACCTAAAGGATACGTAAGTAAAAAAGGCGGCGCAAAAAATGCATATGCCAAAGGTACTGACTACCATCCGGGCGGTCGTGCGCTGGTTGGTGAGGAAGGATATGAGCTTGCTCATACTCCGGGTATTGGAACATATATGGTCGGCGTTGGTGGTCCTCAAATTTGGGATTTACCTCGCGGAACATCAGTCTTGCCACATGACGAGACCAAAAAAATCACTTCACAGGGCTTACCGGGTTATGCAGGCGGTGTTGGTGATTTCTTTAAAAAGGGCGTCAAAAAAGCTGGTGAAGTAGTCGGCAAGGTGAAAGATTTTGGGTCAGATATGTTTGACCTTGTGATGGCTGGTCCAAAGAAAATTATCAGCAATATATTTGGCGGTCTTATTCCCTTTAAATCCGGCAAAGGGATAGACGGACTTGGAACAGGTATTTTAAAGACGATTCAAAAAGGAGCTTTAGGATTTCTAACAAAATCGTTAGGTGATTTTGGAGGCGATGGCGGAGCATTCAAAGGTTTAGGTGGTAGTGCTGCAGTCAAAAAGTGGGTTGCACAAGCTATCGGTATCACAGGCATTTCCCCATCCTATGCAAAAGCATTAGAAACCATTGCCATGAAGGAATCAAGTGGTAACCCGACATTAGTTAACAGATGGGATAGTAACTGGAAAGCAGGACACCCATCACAAGGGCTTATGCAGTTTATACCAAGCACATTTTCTGCATACAAAAAGTCTGGATATGGAAACATCAAACATCCAGTACACCAAATTGTTGCCGCAATTAACTATCTTAACAAACGTTATGGCGGTATCTATAACCATCCGGGATTAAAATCTATGGCGCGCGGTGGCCCTTACATCGGTTATGCATCTGGTGGTGTCATTGACAATCATCAAATTGCGCAGCTAGGGGAGAACGGTTGGCGCGAATATGCAATCACCACTGAACCAAAGTACCGTAAGCGTTCTTTACAGTTGTATTCTAATCTCGGCAAAGAGCTTGGGGTGCCTAGTTTTGGAGAAGGTATGATCTCCACAGCTTTACAGATGCTTGATCGCATTAGTAACAAAGGAGACAAGCCTCAGAGCAGGCAGCAAGATGGATCTGACATGAGACAGATGATTGAAAATCAAAACAAGCAAATTGGTCTTATGGCTCAACAAATAGACCTGTTGTCTCAAGGATTAATGATGATGCAGAAGGGGTTTGAACAATTAATTGCGAAGGACCCTAACTTCAAAATTGATGGTCGAAAAGTTGACCAAACCACAGGAGATAGATACAGAAAACAAGCATTTATGAGTGGGGTGAGGTAGATGGAATTATATATTGATTTTAACAATGGATTGGGTGAGCAAAGTCTAAATGACTTGCTTCCTCACTTCCATCCGTTAAGCCTGACACCTGCCTCACCAATTGTTGAATTTGAGACAGTGTCATTGCCACGAATTAACGGTATCATGTTACCGCAACATCCACGGGATGTGAAGTACAAAGAAAGACAGATTCAGCTTGAAATATATATGAACTCAATCATTGCTGAAAATTTCTACAGCTATAGAAGTGAACTATATGCTTTATTAGTTAAACCGTACCCATACTATATTGCTTGCGATTTATTCCCAAACAGGCGCTTCTTGGTGACTTGTGATGGGAATTTTTCAGTTCCAAAGGAAAAAGAAAAGAATCATGTTGTGTTTACAGTAGAATTTACGGATGTTTTGGGTGCTGCTGAATCGAAAAGTACATCACTAAATCGTCAATCATTTGAGGGTGAACGGTGGAGTCCTGGAATGAATATTGAGATGCGTGACGACCTAGAGTATTCATTCAAGAATAAAAAAACGTTCAGCATCTACAACATCGGAGATTTTAGAATCAACCCTTTGAGGCATGATTACCAAGTGACGTTGAAAGCCAAGGGAAAAGGTGTAACCATCATCAATCATACAACGGGGGAGCGATTGAAAATTGAAGATGAGTTAACTAAGTCACGCGAAGTTTCTTTTATTAAACAGTACACCGTTGCTAACAAGAAACGTCTCAAGACATCTGGTAGGCTTCCGTCACTTGATATCGGCAGAAACGATTTCGAAATCCAAAACGCCAGCGATATTGAAATTGTGTTTGACACAAGGTTCTATTACGCATAAGGAGGGGTGACATGGCTGCGGCTGACTTTATTAAAAAACTGGCACCGGGAGCGCAAAAGGTTTACAAAAAATATAACGTGCTTGCAAGTCTTGTCATCGCTCAAGGGTGCTTAGAAAGTGGTTTCGGGACGAGTGGTCTTTCTAAACAAGCCAACAATCTGTTTGGGGTCAAAGGTACATATAACGGAAAATATGTACTGATGTGGACAAGTGAGCAAGATAAAAAGGGGAACGTTACCAGGATACAAGCTAAGTTTAGAAAGTATCCATCATACGCAGAGAGCTTAGCTGATCTTGGGAGCTTATACACTCGTCTAAGTCGTTACAAGGCAGTGGTCGGTGAAAAAGATTATAAAAAGGCAACTACAGCCGTTTTCAAAGCTGGATATGCTACTGATATACATTACCCGTCAAAACTCAACAGCATCATTGAAAAATACAATCTGACTAAGTACGATGGCGAAATCGTTCCTGACGTTCCCGATGTTCCAGAAGAACCAAGTGAACCAGAAACACCAACTAAACCGACATATCCAAGCAAGGAATACGATGGGAAGGACATGCCACTCAATCAACATTTGCCGTCTGATGTGGATTTCCCGCAGCTTCACGTATCAAGCAAGGATGGAAAGGATGTCATAGAGATCACTGGTGTGTCTGTTGACTTCACGGCCGATCCAACAGGTAAAAAATCGTTCAGCTTTACACTGCCGCGTACACAGGAAAATGCCACAGAGTTTGAGCTATTGGTTGTGGACAACATTTTATATCTTGATGAAAAGAAATATAATCATCAAAAATACTACATTACGAATGTAAGTTTGCATCAGGAAAATGGAGTGCTAACAAAAACGGTTACAGCTGCGCATATCTTTTCTGTTCTATTAATTAATAACAGAATTGAAAAAACAGTTTCTAAGAAATTAAGCATTAAAGAAGCGCTTGATATTGCTCTCAAAGGAACTGATTTCAAATATGTCATTCATGCAAAAGATGGTGAAATTTCTTCTGCGGAACAAGAAAACTTCGGTGAAAAAAATTCCACAGAGCTTATGGATGAAATCATTGAAGATTATGATATAGAGTTAGACGTAGATAATTACAAAATCCATGTTTACAAAAAAATGGGACAAGAAATAGATTTTGTGCTTGATAGTCGCTATAACATGCCTGGGATCACAATCACGACAGATTCTCAGAATTGTACAACTCGGGCATGGGGATACGGCGCTCAAAAAGAAACGGATTCTGTTTCTAAATCAAAGGATGACAGCAAAACAACAAAAGATGAAAAAGAAGCATCAAAAGATGAAGAAAAAGAGCCTGAATATGTTTTTGAACCAGTTCTTTATATTCATCCCGATGAAGATAAATTCCTCATTGAAGGTAAACCACGCTGGGCGGAACCAATTAAGGATGAGAGATACAAAAAATCTAGCAGCATCATTTCAGCATTAAAAAAGCATGTAAATCCATATCCTGAAATGACAGTAGAGGTGGAGTTTCAGAAAATATATGAACCAAAACTTCTTGAAATTGAGCAAGATTTCTGGTTAGGCGACACGATACATGTCATCGCCGACACAGCAGACGGAATAACCTTTGAGGACGATTTGAGAGTTGTCTCAATTCAGCATAACCCTCTCAATCCGTATAGCAGCCCAACGATAACATTTGCGAACTTCCGCAAAGACATACAACGAATAACAGTAGATCAAGCAAAACAAGTAAAAAACTTACAACGATATATAAACGACATGCTCAAGACGCTTAGATAGGGTCTTTTTATTTTTGCCAAAAAAGGAGAGTGAGAACATGGTAAGGCTGAGAAAACAATATGATACAACTCGAAACTCAAGATACGCTCATCAGTTGAGTGAAGATATGCAAAAAATCGAAGATCAATTGAATCAAAACGAAGATCAATTGAAAACACACAAAAAGGGCGTTTTAGTTCACACATCAGATCAAATTAAACATGGTTTGTTCACCGTTGCAAATAGGATCGATAATGTGTGGGCTAGATTGACAAACCTTGTATTGAATCATGATGGCAAGGACGTAAAAGAGGTTGTAGATATACGAGTCGCAACGGACGCTAGTATACACAAGACGGCTAAAGATCGCCTAGACTACGAGTTCGCAAAGATTGATAAGCGATTCAAGCGCGAAGTGCATGTGGACGATTTTGGAGCCGTACCCGATGGAAAGACAGACTCTACAGAGGCTTTTAAAAAGGCGTTTGGAAACGGTCGAGTTCGAGTAAAAGCATCTGCCGGCGTATATATCGTTCGCGGAATACGTATTCCTTCTAATTCGGCATTGATCGGACAGGGAAAAGGGATTACTACTTTCAAACTTCATGAGGATGCACCTGCCAGCACGATTCTTTTAACAAACAAAGACCATAGCGGTAACAAAAACATTTACGTTGATGGTTTTTCATTAGACTGGAATCGTGATCGACAGGGCGGCATGAGGGCAACGGGCGGCATTGCCTCAAGTGCATTAACTTTCGCCAAAGTCCATTTTGGCTGGGTGAAAAATGTTCAATCCATTAATCCGGGATTACATGGTTTTGACTTCACCGCACCATCTTACAATATATCAGGATCTAATTATACAAAAGATGGATGTAGATATATTTGGATTGAGAACTGCGAGGCGAGTGGGTACGGTGATGACGGTATTTCGACTCATTATAGCGAATACATCTTTATCAAGTCATGCCATTGCACTAACCCTAGCGGAAAGGCACATAAAGAAGGCGAGTCAAATTCTAACGGTATTGAGATTGATGATGGATCTCGAAATGTTTGGGTAGATGGATCTTATACAAGCGGGAACATTAGAGGAGTAGAGGTCAAAGCACATGCACAATGGCCGGCGGCTCAAAATGTTCATGTATCAGATCATGTATCTTATCGAGACGTGCGGAGTTATGATGCACGACACATTGGACACCACAGCGCATCTGACCCGCAAAGTACAACAGCGCGCGATGTGTCGTTTACAAATTGTGTGTCGATTGAACCTGTATTTAATGATATGTACAAGGGGTTATCGCCTAGAGCGCTTGTAGTGTCTGCTTACCATCGTGTTAAAGTAACTAATTTTACAGCGATAGGTAACCCATCTTATGACTACAAAGGGAATCCAGTTGTTGCTATTCAATACAAAAGTAGACGGGTGGATATCAATGGTTTAACAATCACTGGCTTTAAAAGAGCTTCTCACGATGTTCGAGTTTTTGGTGGCCCGCAAAGAGCTGATGATGTTACTATCACGAACTTTAATATCGAGAATTCCGCACCTATAGGGATTGGGATAGGTGGAAGGGTCTATTCAGTCAAACTGATGGCAGGAAATCTTATTCATTCTAACGGCAACATTGGGGTGTATTCACCTAATACACAAACAACGATTGTAGGAGTACACGCAAATGGCTATAGCAAAGCAGCAGATCTAGCTAAAAATACTAATAAGCAGATGCCGACACGCTTAAAAGGTGGATTGGTTGCTGGTTCAACGTCAGGACACGCTTTGTCAGATTCGAGCGCGGTCATTGCTGCTACGGGTTCATGTAAAACAAAAGGTCCTGCAAATAGTGTATTAGCTTCTAGGGCGGGATCGTCAACCGAAGGATCAAGACAAGCTGTCATCGCATCCAACAACAGCCACACGAAGGGTAATGGATATGCCCGTACAATCTTGTCATCACATAATGTTAAACAATCAAAGAGTTACACTATTTCAGGGGGATACAACGATCTTAAATGGCAAATTTCATCTAAGTCAGGAAACATCACGAGTGCAGGTCAAGTACGTGGCGGGTCTTCTCTTTCGGATTACGCGGAGTATTTTGAAAGCGCAAGTGGTCATGAGATTCCGACAGGTACAATCGTTACACTGAAAGGCGAAAAAATTATGCCAGCACAATTAGGTGATTATCTACTAGGAGTGGTGTCAAATACTGCCGCAGTTGTTCTTGGAGAATCCACCTTTGAATGGCAAGGGAAGTATTTACGTGATCGTTTTGGTGCCTTGATAACTCAAAAAGTTGAAGTTGCTCACTATGATGAAGAAGGCAATGAAATTTTCGAGGTGCTAGATTTACCTATAGAAAACCCTGACTATGATCCTGAAAAGTCAAAAGCCTATCAATCAAGAGCTGAACGTAAAGAATGGCATGTGATTGGATTGGTTGGACAAGTCATGGTACGGATTGATGACACGGTAAACGTTGGTGATTCAGTCAAAGCTAAAAACGGTATTGCGACAAAAGGTCAGTCCAATTGGCAAGTGATGAATATTGAAACGCCTTATGATTCCGAAATGGGTTATGGTATTGCAAAAGTATTTATTAGATAGGAGGTGTCATTTATGGTTTCTAAAAATGGGAGATTAGATTTTGATGTAAACGCATATACCAGTTCAAGTGTATCAACCAGCATAAATTTTTGGACGCAGGATCGTCAGACAGCAAGGCTCATTTTCAAACTCACGAAAGATGGAGTACCACTGCCTTTAGCAGCTGTCACGGGAAAACTTGTATTAGTTATGTCTGACGGCAGCCGATTCATTCGAGACATAAATATTATTGATCGAGTGAACGGTCACGCCGAGTACGTTTTGTCAGACAAAGAGGTCAAGCACTACGGCACAGTACAAGCTGAGCTAAATTTGTACTATGCAAATGATCAATCTATGTCTGTGCACCAGTTTTCTTTTAACATTTCGAAGTCTCTCATTGATCAGGATATTATCCCGGTCACAGAATACTATGTGGACGAATTCGAAGCTTTAAAATCAAAGATAAATGATCTTTACGAAGAGTCTATAAAAA
The DNA here is from genome assembly GCF_038007905.1 of Bacillus sp. FSL W8-0645. Taxonomy (NCBI): domain Bacteria; kingdom Bacillati; phylum Bacillota; class Bacilli; order Caryophanales; family Bacillaceae; genus Bacillus; species Bacillus sp. FSL W8-0645. The sequence goes on along the minus strand of NZ_JBBOYC010000001.1, from coordinate 3,128,956 downwards.
CGATTGATGATTTGAGAGCCAAGTTTGAGGACTTGGAAAAGATCGAAACAAAACAAGGCGCCCAGTCTAAAGCAGATGCAGCACTTGCATCAGCTAAAAAATATACGGATGAACATGCAGAAACACCTGCAGGTGCAGAAGGTAAAGCAGCGGCAGCACTGGAAGCGGCAAAAGAATACGTCGATCCACACTTTAAAAACGAAAAAATCCATGTAACGGAATCAGAGAAAAGCAACTGGAACAAGAGCCAGCTTTATAGGCTTACACCTAACGATGGTAAAGTTGCAAGGATTCCGAATGGTACCGACATATTTACCCTACCTACAGGTCCTTACATGGGGGCCCAGCTCCTTAATGCTCCAGTAGAAAATGATACAAGCTTTTATTACGTCAATGTGTTGGAGACGGCCTATGAACAAAATGAAGTAGTTTATAAGTGCATTATCGCTACAAGGTCTTTTGATAACATAACTTGGATCGGTACATTTCATGCCCAAGGTTTCAAAGGATGGGATCGAGTGTTATCCGAAAAAGATTTAAGCAGCACATGGAACCAAGTAACGTTAGTCGCTGGAACAGTAAAACAATTTACGGGAAATCCTCTCCAATTCTCTATACGCCAAAATGACTTACTTCTTCGGGGATCGTTTGAGGGAGTCCCGGCGAACGATACAGTCATTGCCCGTTTTGCTCAAAAACCGTCAGGGGAAACCGTATTTGGGGGTGCCACGGTTGGATCGTACGGGTCGGCACGTTTGACGCTTGCGAAAGATGGATCATTAAAATTTGACGGTCTCAACGCAAATGATAATTCCAAGGTGAAGAGAATTGAGATAAATGAATCTATTCCGTTGTGGTAAAGGAGGGAAGCATCATGCACATTTATTACTTTGACGAGAATTTTAAATATCAAGGTGAAGATGTCATAAGTGATTATGAAGAGATGCCGAAAAATGCTACGGATGTACGGCCGAAAAAGGGTTTATACCTTCCTGAATATGATGCGGACAAGAGAGAGTGGTTTGAATCAGCATCCGAAGAGTATATAGAGGGCTTGCAGCCTAAACCCCCTTTGCCCAATGATATACCCACACTTAAAAAACAAATGGCTTTACTCACATTGCAGGTATCGCAGATTCAGAGGGGTGGGTCATCATGATATACCCGACGGCTGACGATATCAAAGTATTTTGGGATTGGGGCGTTTACACTCTTGAAATAATGAGAGAGTATGTCTCTTTAAAGGTAATCACAAAAGAAGAATTTGAGCAGATCACAGGCGTTTCGTTTGATAAGCCAGCTGCTTCTGCGGATTTAGGAACAACAGCATCTTAACAGGTGCTTTTTATTTTGCCTTCGAAAGGAGGTGGACAAAATGAGGGAGTAGGTGAGTGAAATGGAAATGGATTTGGCGCAGTATTTAATGACACAAGGACCGTTTGCGGTGTTGTTTTGTTGGGTGCTGTTTTATGTGCTCAACACAACAAAAGAGCGTGAAAACAAACTGATTGAGCAAATAGATGCTCAAAACCATGTGCTAGAAAAATTCAGTGAGAAATATGACGTTGTCATTGAAAAACTAGATCGTATCGAAAGAAACCAAAAATAAGACGAAAAGAGGAATTTATATGAAAAACTTTGACAAAGGCACTGTGATCCGTACGGTGCTTCTTTTAGTTGCTTTGATTAATCAGTTTTTAGTGATGTTTGGAAAGACACCTTTACCACTGGATGAAGAATCAGTAAACAATTTAGCAGATGTTTTATATGTTGCTGGCTCGACACTCTTCACAACTGTTATGACGCTCATCACATGGTTTAAGAACAACTATGTGACATCTAAAGGAAAGAAACAAAAAGAAGTCCTAAAACAAAAAGGATTAACGAAGTAAAGGGCTGCCCTAGGCGGCTTTTTTCTATACAAAGGAGAGATTGAATATGACGAAAAAAATTATGCTTGATCCAGGACATGGTGGGCACGATCCAGGCGCAGTAGCAAACGGATTGAAAGAAAAAGAACTTGTACTAACTATTGCTAAGAAAACTAAAGCGATTCTTGAAAAGGTGTATGGGGCATCAGTTAAGCTCACACGATCAACCGATGTTTACATTGATCTGTCTCAAAGAGCTAGACTAGCAAATAATTGGGGCGCTGATTATTTTGTATCTATCCACATCAACGCTGGCGGAGGAACGGGTTTTGAGACGTTTCGTTTTGATAAACTATCAGCATCATCCAGCACTGGCAAACAGCAAAAAATTGTACATGATGTAATTTATAAAAAGCTGAAAGGAACAGTATCAGACCGCGGAACTAAGTCTAAAAATTTGGCCGTCTTAAGAGAAACAAAAATGCCAGCAATTTTGACAGAGAATCTCTTCATCGACCGTAAAGAAGATGCCGCGCTGCTGAAACAAGATTCGTTCCTGAACCTATTGGCCGAGGGACACGCAGAAGGTATCGCGGGGGCCGTCGGTTTAAAAAAGGTGTCATCATCATCTAAAACAAGCTCTAAAAAAGAAACGGCGCCAAAAGGCATTAAAATGGCCGTAGTGAAGCCGAATGCAGACGGGTGGCTATGGGTCTATGATAAACCCAATTGGTCAGCGAAGCACAAAAAAGTAAAGCCTGGTGAAGCGTTTACGATTGATAAGACCGTCAACGTAAACGGATCAAAAATGTACAAGCTGAAATCAGGTCTTTATATCACAGCTGCATCTAAATATGTTGAGATATTAAAAGTATCAACAAAGTTAAAATCAAAGCAGAAATAAATGAAAAGCCCTTCCAAAATGGAGGGGCTTTTTTTATTTGTCGTAATTTCCATACTTTATTACTAACCAGCCCTTTGGTATTCGGTTATTTGTAACTATGGAAATTACTGTATATTTTAAGTTATCCTTAACCTGTGATTACAAAAGGGGGAGGGTTTGACTTGAATAAAAAATGGATAAAAAGAATATCATTGTCCATTGTAGCTACGTTGGGTATTTCCTGTACGCTTGGAGAGTTTGCAGATGCAAAAACTAATCAGTCACAATATGTGCAACAAAACGAAACAACAGAATCTTTCACCAAGAATGATCCTGAATTATATCAAGGCGCTTTAGAACTTGGCCTATCTGACAATGACATCTTTAAAATCGACAGTCTTTTCGACAAAGAAGATAAAGCCACAGTACATAATCCGTTTTTTGTAGTAATGGCGGCAATTACAAGCATGGCTGCCGTTGTTGGTACAGGATATGGCGCAGGGCGTTATATTGCAAAACAACTGTACAAACGTAAACAGCTCAGCAAGAAGTTTTACAAAAAACATAGATGGAAATTCAGAGCCGCATTAGTACCTGTTATCGGTATTCCCGGAACGTTTGGCTTCGATGACTACTACATGGACATTTGATTATGTTTGAATATATTTTGATTTTACTCATAATCGCAACTTTGTTACTGACAGTCGTAGAGGTTTCTAAGATCAAACGAGAAAATAAATCCCTCAGAAACGAGATAGAAGAAATAAAGAAAAACATTAACAAATGATACTTGTCGGCCGTCCATCCGGGCGGCTTTTGTTGTTTACTTAAACCTCCATTCCTTCTTCTCTTTATCCCATTCTAATTCTTTTCTTGTGATAAGGTTTTTAACAGCCTTACGGATCGCGAGTTCATCTTTACCCGTTTTCCTTTTAAGGTCATCAATCGAAGGATTCTTGCGAAACCGGCTCATATTATAAATGATTCGGTAAAGTTTCCTTTCAAGATCGGTCACACCGTACCCTCCTATAAAAGAATGTATGTTCGATTATAAATGTAATAAAAAACCCTTCAACTTGAAGGGTCATTTTTAAGAAGAAACTTTATCGGTAATTTTCATTTGTTTCCCAGCACGTTCATACTAGAATTTAGCTACTGTTTCACATGCAATTTATCATTGCACATGTGCGGTGGCCGCTACTAATTAGTTTTTATGATTGCTGGCACATTAATTCTAGTTGTTTGATTAGTATCTATATCAGTAATATCTAACTGACTTGAAGAATAATAATTCGCTTTATAAGTACCATTATCAATCTTATAGTTCATTTCATCAGGTGCATTATAAGACCATCCATTATATTCACTTATTCCTTTAGTTAGGAACCAGTCACCGATTTGCATAAAATTAAATGGAACCTCACCTTTATTTGGTGAGAAATAGGCCATACCATTAGGAGTCCAACCTTTAAGTGTACCATAAAACCCTAATTTCCCTACTGCCTCACCTTCAGTGATTAGATAAGTAACTTCAACACTTTGTCCAGGATCAACGGTTATTTTTTGAGATGGTATTTTAATAGTATTACTTTCAGTTGTTGTTTGTGATTTAGATTCTCCGTACTTATATACTGCAGATAATTCTGTTTTTGTACTACCAACTAAAGGGATCATAAACTTTGAGGTAGACTTCAATCCGAAATCGGCATTGTTCGTATGAGTTAAAACTGTAGAATATGTTCTTGTAAAAGATCGTTCTGGAGTTAATAATTCTCGTGGTTTATTTGTGTTATTAGTGAGAACCTCCTTAGTAGCTATAACATTATTAGTACTAGTCTGTATTGGATCTCCGATGCTTTTTACAAATTGATTATCCATCCATGCTGCTACATGCCCATCTATTGGAGGAGAAGAAGTAAAATAACCTTGTGCATACACTTTGTAGTATTCCTCTGAACTATTAAAATAACGAGGCTTTGAAAGTACCTGGTTGTCTGGGTAATTAATAACTAGATTATTTCCATAGCGCAAATCATACGACATGTCAGACCATCGGTGTTTTAACTGAGTGTATGCATCACTATCGGCGTATACATCTAGCGGTTTAAAAGTAAACATTAGAAGTAAAACAAATACTGAAAAGAATGCACATGTAAATATTTTTCTTGTTTTCATTCGTTATTCATCTCCGTTTATTTTTTAGAAAAGAAGTTATAAATATAAAATCCACAACATTCTCTTTGATTTAACTATAGTTAAATTTTCCAATTATGTAAAGGCTTTATTTTTTATCATTTTATGTTATTTGGTATTTTTTCTACAGATGTTTTTTCCTTTTAAGGTCATCCATCGAGGGATTCTTTCCGAATCTGCTCATATTGTAGATGATTCGGTAAAGTTTCCTTTCAAGATCGGTCACACCGTACCCTCCTATAAAAGAATGTATGTTCGATTATAAATGTAAATTTAAAGCCCTTCAAGTTGAATTGGAGGGCCTTAATAATTTTAAAAAGATATTGCTACAATTAAGAATTTACTTAGGTTCAATATTTAGTATTAATGACATACTAGGAATTTTAGTTAACTGCACAGAGTAATCTCCATCGATTACATTAAGTGAATCTTTTTCGCTATCTAAAAAATCATTTAAATGATTAATATCGATATCCAAAGCTTTTAACACTGCTATTGTATGGAGTGCACCTTGTTCAGATGTTATATTTTCTGATCCAGTTGTAAATATGTGCAGGCGATAGAAGTTTTTATCTAGATCATGCCATGCTTGCAGGTTAAAAGTACCGTCAGAGTCATCAGTTCTGTTTAATAACTCTTTTGTGAAAATTTGTCCACTTGCAATTTCAGTTGGTGTGAAATCACCGACTTCATCAATTTTAATTTGCTGGATGTTTACTCCTTCTTCAGCATTTTTAAAGGCTAGCGCTGTTTTATTATATGATTTGGCGAACTCTTCAATTTTGAAATTAAATGGTTTTTCTGGATCTTTAACTTCACTTACTTTATTATTTTCTTCACTTTCAACTTTCTTAGTTTCTTTTACTTTTGAAGTGGTGTTTTCACTGTTGCATCCAATTAACAATGTAGTACATATCAATAGGAAGAAACACGCTTTAATGTAATTCAATATAAACCCTCCATAACAATTATTTTCCATATCAGTGTAGCATATTAACTGATATGAAGGACGAAAACATTGAATGTCATGGCAACATCATGGCGACAATTTGGCTACAAAAGCTTAAAATCATTGTTTTAATTTCTTGTAAAAACAGTACACTAAAGGTTGAAGAATCAACGGATTCAACTATTTTTATAAGTATAATGAAGCAATCTAATAGACTCCCACCGTCTCCATCAAAACTTTTAGAATGCAGTCGTATCAAGGGTTTGAAAGCCCTTGATGCGGGTCTGGCATCATTTTTTCAACATGTTGTTCTAAACGATTGGTTAGCACAAAAGGATTTTATTAAAAACTTTAATAAAAAAAGACGCTAAAAATAGCGTCTTTTTTTTATTTAGTCATAGTATTATAACCTAAATTTTTATTCGGAGTCTCCTTGTTTACAGGTATTAAGAATTTAACTTTTATAGGAGGTATTTGTAAAGGTGTCGATGAATTTATTTTTTAAAAGAGTTTCAATTTTGACAGTAATTATCTTCACGATTAGTTCATTATCTACTCTAACTAGTTTCGCAGAGTCAGATATTGAGGAACAACCTGTGTTAGAGGGAGTTCTAGTAGGTGAAACAGTAGAGGGTATAAATTCAAATGATGTTAAATTGAGTAGGGAAGTTTTATCTGAAGAGTTCGATCTTGAAGAAGAGGTTAGAAATATGCCTTCGATAGATGAAATGACGAAAGATGAGAGAAAACTTTTTGATAAAATAGTAGAAGAACAAACAGAGCTATCAAATGTTACTGAGAAGGAAATATTTAGAAAAGAACTAACAAATTTCTTCGATAAAGAATCTGATACATATAATGATTTGTCAGCAGCACAAGAAGAGTTAGTGGAAGAAATAAATGATTCAACTCTAGTAGATAATGAGGATTTTGCATTTTCTAAAGATCTATTTGTTTCTTCCTTTGGGGTTAAAGAAGTTGAAGCTGCTAAAAAGAAAAAATCATCAGGTATAAAGGTTGGTGTATCTGTTAGGTTTGCAGGTGCAGTTTTCAATGCTGTTATTGGTTTTGCTGTCGGGGGTGGCGTTGGTGTTATACAATCATTTATTATTAAAAAAGGCAAAGCAGAAGCGAAAAGAATATTCACTAAAACCGTGTCAAGTAGATTAAAGGCGTGGGGAGCTAAAAAATTAGCGGTTTCTATTGGTGTTGCTGTCGCGATTGCTCTAAATTATTTGGATATTGGAACCCAAATTGCTAAACAATTGGATAAAAGGGATAAACGCCCTAATAATGGTTGGGTGGATATTTATTAGGAGGAATTTTGTGAAAAGTATAATGAAGTATGCTGTTATGATTCTCTTTATCAGTGTATTTTTCTATTATTACAATATGTTTGTACCAAAAAACTTTTTGTACATTATCATTGCACTTCCTATTTGTCTTATTGCTATTAACATTATTGATAAGTTATTTACTAATAAGTGATTATGAAAAATAAGCAAGCAAAAGCTTGCTTATTTTTTGTAAGGTAATTCAATTGAATATAATCTAATTGATCATTTACATTTAAATACTAGTTAGCTTTCTATTTAACTTATAATTAAACTGACAAAATAAGTACTAACATAGTCTCAATTTTGTATAGTTTTCAAGAACGTGTCTTCTGAGAAGACACCACCAACCGCACAAACAAAGGACAAACCACAATCACTGCCATCATCATCAACAAACCATTCGATACAATTTTCACAAACGTTGTTTGAATCACATAAACTGCAATCAGCAGTAAATAACTCACCAAAAATATCAATCCAGATGTTCTCTTCTCAAATGGCTTCTCCAAAAGAACCAGCATAAACAGCCCCGCCATGATAATCATAAAAGTCATATGCCTTCCGAGCCTCCTCTTCATTGATTCCCAATCCCCACATTGTACAGATATTTCTCCGAGCGCAACATATCTCTCCCTCAAATTAAGCAAAAAGTAGTGGAAATATAAGGTCTCATGGACAAAAGTCGACCGAAACTTTACAAAAAACCTCCACCCAAATCAAAATCACATCTTCCCATTTGTGACTTCCTCATATATAGTAAGATAGACTAGTTCTAAATAACTGAAATTGGGGCGTTTACATGGATTCGATTGTTTTATATTTTATTATGATCATGAGTGTTTCTGGCATTCTGTCCGTGATATTATCAATCATTGCTCATGCGAACCGCCACCGGTATATTGGCTGTCAATTGTTTATGTACATGTCTGGAGCAACTGCGATTTATATCTTTGGGCACACGTTTGAATTATTGGCAAGTACCCCTGGAGAAATCATGTTCTGGGTTTGTTTTCAATACATAGGTCTTCCGTTCATCGCGCCATTCAGTCTGATGATTGTGCTGCAATTTACGGGGTTCCATCAATATTTCACAAAGCGCCGCGTGCTTCTCATTTTACTGATTCCAATTCTCACCACCATTATGGTGTTCACCAACTCTTTTCATTCACTCTTTTACCGAAGCATCACGATGAATCCAGTAGACGGAATTTTATTGGCTGATTTTACGATTAGCTATTGGTATATCATTCATGGCGTTTATACATTTGGCTGTTCGATGCTCGCTATTTTTATGCTGGTTTGGTTTTTACGTGTCACAAAAAAAGAATATTTAAAGCAGATCCTCATTCTGCTAGTGGGAATGCTACTACCAACCATGACATCTTTTATCTATTTATTAGGCGTTACGCCTCTTCATATTGACCCGGTCCCTGTGGTGATGTTTTTAACCAATGCACTCTACTTATGGGCGATTATGTCGTTCCAGCTCTTTAAGTTCTCTCCCATTGCAATGGAGCGTGTGTTTGAGCATATGTCTGAAGGAGTTCTCATTTTAGATCGATACCGGACACTCATTGACTACAACCCCGCTGCTGCATCGATCGTTCCAGCACTTGCGAATAAAAAGGGAATTGGCTATAAAATCGACGATATTTTCTCAGAAATCACTAAAGAGTCAGCGTTCATTCAGTGGCTGCGTTCTCCACAGGATCATTCGCAATATGATTTAATGTGGAAAAAGGAAGAAGACCAGTCCAGCTATTATCACCTGACCGCTTCATCGTTATTTAATAGAAGAGGAGAGATCGAGGGCAGGCAAATTGTGATCAGTGATGTAACAGAGCAGCGTTTGCTCCAGGAAGAGCTGGAGCGCCGTGCGTATATTGATGGATTGACGAATATCTTCAATCGGTCTTCATTTATTGAACGAACGCAGATGATCCTAGAAGAGGATGCGCAAGATACGGCTGTTATGTTGTTTGATATTGATTTTTTTAAACAAATCAATGACACGCACGGACATCATATTGGAGACGAGGCGCTGCGTCATGTTGTCACCATTTGCCAGCAGCATTTACAAATGGACGATTTATTCGGACGATATGGCGGAGAAGAGTTTGCTATTTGTCTGCCGCATCATTCTTTTGAAGAGGCGTGTCATATTGCGGAGCGAATTAGACATTCGTTTGAGATGAGTTTCTTTGAGAATGATGAGGAAAAAGTGCGAGTGACAGCGAGCTTTGGAATTGCTCACACAGCTTATGATCCCAATGTATTAGAAACTCTTCTATTTGAAGCAGACCAAGCTTTGTATATGTCAAAACGCCAAGGACGCAACCGGATTTATGCGTCCACTGGAGCGGACTATATGCTTTATGAAGAGCATTAACCTGCTGCTAGCTTCTCATTGACGGTTGTCCTGACATTCGATATGATAAACATAACATTTGAACGGTTTCCTAAAGGGGAGTAGCTTTTACGGTTTGGTCGTCATTACAGAAACATCCGTTGTTTCTCGGCCATTCCGGCATGAACATGTTAGCCAGACCTTTGCCTATTACACATGAGGCAAAGGTCTGGCTTTTTTAGGTCTTATTGCATCTGTGTGATGGGGGGAGCGGGACAAATGATGCTTTCAACCTCAGATGAAAGGATGATCAATCTTGAAAAAATATGTGATCTCTTTGCTCTTTTCCGGCACGCTTGTATTAAGTGGATGCTCTGGTTTGCTTGACCAAGTAAGTGATACAACGACATATGTCACAGAGGCAAATGAGTATGTGACGGACATTCAGCAATTTACGGAGGACTTTCCACAGTTCGCAGAAGAAGCTGTGAAAAACGCCGCCAAAAAAGCAGAATTAACCCAGCAGTTAGAATCATTGAATGCAGACATTCAAGAATTTAATGAAATCACAGCACCTAAAATAGCAGAAGACCTGCATGCGCAGATCATTGAAAAAAATAAGGTGCTGTCAGAGGAAATACAAACGTATTTACAGCAATTGAAAGCAGACAACATCGACGTTGCCGCCATGCTTGAGGATCAGCAAGGATTGATCAAGCAGCTTCAGCAGTCCGTCAATCTATTGCAGGACATTGAACAATTAACAAACTAAAGCAAACACGATAGAGTGTATTCAGCATATCTTTGCCTTTTCCGGTGGAGATATGCTTTAATTTAAGTAAAGATAAGTCATATTAGAAAAAAGGTGATCACATGACAGAACATGAAGAAAGACATATGGCTTCGCCAAGAGCCGACAAGGATAAAGATCAATTGATCAATCGATTGAAACGAGTGGAAGGACAAGTGCGTGGGATTCAGCAAATGATTGAAAACGATCGTTACTGTATAGATGTTGTCAATCAAATCTCCGCTGTCAATGCGGCTTTGAAAAAGGTCAGTCTTCAATTGATGGAAAAGCATACCCATCATTGTGTAGCAGATGCAATCAAGAGCGGCAATGGGGATGAAGCCATTGAAGAGTTAATGACGGTCTTTACGAAACTGACAAAATCGTAGCATTTATATGTTTACATTTATACCCTACTAGGGTATAGTAAGGTGTAGAAAATGATTGATGGAGGCGATGAGAAGTGGAACAAGCAACACTTCAAGTGCAGGGCATGTCTTGCGGACATTGCGTGAAAGCAGTCGAAGGAAATGTAGGAGAACTAGCAGGTGTTGAATCTGTGAAAGTCCATTTAGACAAAGGAGAGGTGGAAGTTTCATTTCACCCAGATCAAGTCACGTTACACCGTATCTCTGATGTAATTGAAGAACAGGGATATGATGTCGTATAAATGAACATACGTGCTGCATAACAGCACGTATTTTTTTCAAAAAAAGATACCCCTATGGAGTATATGAAGAGGTGAGATGAATGAAAAAGGAAATTGATTTTCAAATTACGGGGATGACCTGTGCTGCCTGTGCAGGACGCATCGAAAAAGGATTGAACAGGCTGGAAGGTGTGGAGGATGCCAATGTGAATTTGGCGCTTGAAACATCTCATATTGTGTATGAAGCAGAACAACTCACACCAGATGATCTCAAGCAAAAAATTCAATCCTTCGGCTACGATGTGGTGATGGAGCAAGCGGAATTTGATATAGAGGGAATGACGTGTGCAGCGTGTGCCAACCGAATCGAGAAAAAAATAAACCGGATGGAGGGTGTTGATCACGGATCTGTGAACTTTGCGCTGGAGACCCTTCAGGTCACGTATCACCCAGGCCAAACGTCTACAAGTGATATAAAGGAAGCGGTTCAGTCCATTGGGTATTCTTTAATTGAACCAGCTGTAGATGAAGCAGAGGAAGGAAAGAAAGATCATCGCCAAGCAGCAATAGAGAAGCAAACGGCACGCTTTTTATTTTCAATGATTCTGTCACTGCCGCTTCTTTGGGCAATGGTCAGTCATTTTTCTTTCACGTCTTTTATTTGGCTGCCTGAAGCGTTCATGAATCCTTGGGTTCAGCTAGCGTTAGCAGCGCCCGTTCAGTTCATTGTCGGCTGGCCCTTTTATGTAGGTGCGTATAAAGCGTTACGTAATAAAAGTGCCAACATGGATGTTCTTGTCGCACTTGGGACGTCAGCTGCGTTTTTCTATAGTTTATATGAAAGCATTCAGTCAGCGGTTCAAGGCACACATGAGGCAGCCCTCTATTATGAAACAAGTGCTGTACTCATTACGTTGATCGTGCTCGGAAAATTAATGGAAGCAAGAGCAAAAGGGAGATCATCAGAAGCGATTCAAAAGCTGATGGGCCTACAAGCGAAAGAAGCGGTCATCGAGCGAGATGGGAAAGAGATGACCGTCCCTATTTCCGAAGTGAAAGTGAATGATCTTGTGTTTGTCAAACCGGGAGAGAAAGTGCCGGTAGATGGAGAGATCGTGGAGGGAACAACCGCAATTGATGAGTCCATGATTACGGGCGAAAGTCTGCCTGTTGATAAAACGGCTGGTGATGCGGTCATCGGGGCAACGATCAATAAAAATGGGTTTGTGAAAGTGAAAGCGACAAAGGTTGGAAAAGAGACCGCCCTTTCACAGATTATTAAAGTCGTAGAACAGGCACAGGGCTCAAAAGCACCGATTCAAAGGATGGCCGATCAAATATCAGGGATATTCGTACCCATCGTTGTAGGAATTGCTGTGCTCACCTTCATGATCTGGTTTTTCTTTGTTGATCCAGGGAATGTGACTTCAGCACTTGAAACCTTTATAGCGGTCATCGTCATTGCGTGTCCTTGTGCACTTGGTCTTGCTACTCCAACCTCTATTATGGCGGGTAGCGGCCGTGCGGCTGAATCAGGCATTCTGTTTAAAGGCGGAGAGCATTTAGAAGTGACCCAATCACTGGATACGGTGGTTTTAGATAAAACAGGAACTGTGACAAAAGGGGAGCCGAGTCTGACAGATGTAATAGCGTCTGCCAATTGGACAGAAAATACGCTCCTACAGTTAGCAGGATCAGCTGAACAACAGTCGGAACACCCGCTTGCCAGAGCGATCACAGATGGAATGAAGGAACAAGGTCTAGAAGCGGTCGAGATTGAAGCCTTCCAAGCTGACCCAGGTCATGGAATTGAAGCAAAGGCGGCAGGGCGCAAGCTTTTGATTGGAACGCGTAAGCTATTACAGAAACATCATATCCCATATGATCAAGTCGAAGCATCCGTCACAACGCTGGAGCAGCAAGGGAAAACGGCTATGCTTGTTGCCGTTGATGGAGAAGTCGCCGGCATTGTCGCGGTCGCAGATACGATCAAATCATCTTCACCTCAAGCGATCAAGCGTCTGAAAAAGCAAGGGATTCACGTCGTGATGATGACAGGCGATAACAAGATGACAGCAGAGGCGATTGCGAAACAGGCGGGCGTTGATCATGTCATTGCTGAAGTTCTGCCTGAGGAAAAGGCTGCTCACATTGCGGCGCTTCAGGAACAAGGAAAGAAAGTCGCCATGGTCGGAGATGGCATCAATGATGCACCAGCCCTTGCGACAGCAAATATTGGGATGGCAGTTGGAACAGGGACAGATGTCGCCATGGAAGCAGCAGATATCACACTCATGACAGGAGACCTCCATGCCATTGCTGATGCGCTTGAATTTAGTCGAAAAACGATGAGAAACATCAAGCAAAATCTATTTTGGGCGCTTGCTTATAATTGTATTGGGATACCGATAGCTGCTTTAGGACTTCTTGCGCCATGGCTTGCAGGAGCAGCAATGGCCTTTAGCTCCGTGTCGGTTGTATTGAATGCGCTCAGATTGCAGCGACTGAAACCGGTTAGAGAGGGAGTGGCACAATGAAGCTGAATGTCAAATGGATTTGGACGATTAGTGCATTGTTCTACGTTGCTCTGGTCCTTATTGGATATGCGATATACGCTGGAGCTTATTTACAAAAAGATACACCAAGTGAACAAATGCAAAATTATTAGGACTTCGCCCAAAAGCGAAGTCTTTTTTTAACAATTTTGTGGAAAAACCCACCTTTTAAAAGATTTTTCATAAAAAATTCACTTCTTTTTGTTCCTTTTTGTCGTTTTTTGTAGGTTCATCGTTAAGATGCGATTAAGCAACAAAGAAAGCGTTATCAAAAAAAGGGGGTTCACGTATGAAAAAGTTAGGGTTAGCTTCTCAAATACTCATTGCGCTTGTTCTGGGTGTTATCGTGGGAGCGCTGTTTTATCAAAATGAAACCGTTATTAATGTGTTAACGCCGATTGGCGATATATTCATCCATTTAATTAAAATGATCGTTCTGCCAATTGTTATTGCTGCGTTGATTGTAGCAGTAGCTGGTGTAGGGGATATGAAAACCATCGGAAGACTCGGTGGGAAAACGATTCTTTACTTCGAAATTGTGACAACGATTGCATTAGCAGTAGGACTGCTTGCAGCAAACGTCTTCCATCCTGGTACAGGAATTGACATGAGCAACATGGAAAAAGGCGATATCTCTAAATATGAAGAGACATCGAAAGCTTCTTCCGAAAAAGCAAGTTTCTCTGAAACGATTGTGCATCTAGTGCCAACAAACGTTTTCCAATCCATTGCAGAAGGTGATCTATTACCAACGATCTTCTTTACCGTCTTATTCGGATTAGGAATAGCCGCAGTAGGAGACAAAGGGAAACCAGTGTTAGGGTTCTTTGAGGGTATACTCGAAGCCATGTTCTGGGTGACCAATAAAGTGATGAAGTTTGCACCATTTGGTGTATTCGCGCTCATCAGTGTGACGGTGATCAAATTCGGGGTCGGAGCGCTTCTCCCGCTAGGTAAACTGGTACTTGTCGTTTACGGCACAATGGCATTCTTCGTGATTGTCGTACTTGGCATTATCGCAAAATTAGCTGGAACAAGCGTCTTTACACTATTTAGAGTGCTAAAAGAAGAAATCATTCTTGCATTCTCAACAGCAAGTTCAGAAGCTGTACTGCCTAGACTAATGGATAAAATGGAGAAGTTCGGCTGCCCGAAAGCGATCACGTCGTTCGTTATCCCAACAGGCTACACCTTTAACTTAGATGGAAGTGCCATCTATCAATCCATTGCCGCCATATTTGTTGCACAAATGTACGGCATGCCACTTTCCATCTATGAGCAAATTACGTTACTATTAATCTTGATGCTGACATCTAAAGGAATGGCTGGTGTACCAGGTGCATCAATCGTTGTTGTCATCACAACACTTGGTGCAATGGGACTGCCGCTTGAAGGACTTGCCTTCATCGTTGGGATCGACCGTATTCTTGACATGGTTCGTACAACTGTTAACGTATTTGGTAACTCACTTGCAGCCATTGTCATGTCTAAGTGGGAAAAAGTTTTTGATCAAGAGAAATCGAAGAAGTATATTGAGGAATTAAAACAACAAACAAAAGCAGCGTAAAAGGAGATCTTTTCAAATGACGAAGCTACAGGACAAGCAAGTTCGAATCGAACGAGACTTTCTAGGTGAAAAGGAAGTAGACACTCAAGCGTATTATGGAATTCAAACATTACGTGCAGTAGAGAACTTTCCAATTACTGGCTACCATGTTCATGAGGAACTCATCAAAGCATTAGGGATTGTCAAAAAGGCAGCCGCACTTGCAAATATGGATACACAGCGACTATATTCTGGTCTTGGAGACAAAATTGTTCAAGCCGCAGACGAAGTTATTGAAGGAAAATGGAACAATCAATTTATTGTCGATCCAATTCAAGGCGGGGCTGGCACTTCAATGAATATGAATGCCAATGAAGTCATTGCAAACAGAGCGCTTGAACTACTAGGAAAGGAAAAAGGTGCTTATACTGAGCTAAGTCCAAACACGCATGTGAACATGTCGCAATCAACAAACGACGTTTTCCCAACAGCGATTCATATTTCAACATTGAATATGATTGAAAAACTACTTTATACGATGGAAAACATGCATCAAGTCATGACAGAAAAAGCGCAAGAATTCGATCATGTCATCAAAATGGGACGTACGCATCTTCAGGACGCTGTTCCAATCAGACTTGGTCAAGAGTTTAGTGCTTATGCAAAGGTTCTTGCTCGTGATATTAAACGTATCAAGCAGTCTAGACAGCATTTATATGAAGTCAATATGGGAGCAACAGCAGTCGGAACTGGATTAAATGCTGATCCTAAATATATTCGCCAAGTGGTTGGCTATCTATCTGACATTAGCGGATTACCGTTAGTTGGAGCTGAAGACTTAGTCGATGCCACGCAAAATACGGATGCTTATACAGAAGTATCAGCT
Organism: Bacillus sp. FSL W8-0645; assembly: GCF_038007905.1. NCBI lineage: Bacteria > Bacillati > Bacillota > Bacilli > Caryophanales > Bacillaceae > Bacillus > Bacillus sp. FSL W8-0645. Next base: position 3,112,950 of record NZ_JBBOYC010000001.1, on the reverse strand, counting down.
GCACTGAAAGTATGTATGATGAATATGTCCAAAATGGCGAACGATATTCGCTTGATGGCATCAGGTCCAAGAGCAGGCTTTGGTGAGCTTCACTTGCCGCCAAGACAGCCAGGTTCATCCATCATGCCAGGGAAAGTCAACCCAGTGATGCCTGAGGTCATGAACCAAGTGGCATTCCAAGTCATCGGAAATGACCACACGATCTGTCTTGCATCAGAGGCTGGTCAGCTTGAGCTGAACGTGATGGAACCAGTCCTTGTGTTCAACTTGCTTCAATCTCTCAGCATCATGAAAAATGTATTTGAGTCCTTCGTAGACAACTGCTTGCGTGACCTAAAAGCAGATGAATCTAGATTAAAAGAATATGTAGAAAAAAGTGCTGGTGTCATGACGGCGGTCAATCCGCATATTGGTTATGAAGCTGCTGCACGAATTGCCAGAGAAGCGATTCTTACAGGCGTATCTGTACGTGAGCTTTGTCTGCAAAATGATGTTTTATCAGAGGAAGAGCTTGATGTCATCTTGAATCCTTTTGAAATGACTAAACCAGGTATTGCTGGCGCATCACTTTTAGAAAAGGATCGTTTAGAAGATTAAGCGGCATCATGAGAAGCGCACACCGACAAAGTTCCGGTGTGCGCTTTTTCATGGATGTTTGTTTTTCTCAAGCCCACATAGTATACTATCGTCAATTATTAGGGATGTGACTGCGTTTGAATCTACTGAAAAAATGGCTAAATACAGAGCCTTATTTAATTGTGATGCTCATTGTACTGACACCGATTGGCGGAGAGTTTAAATTTTATCCTTTTGAGGACAGCTTTCGGGTCAGCTTTGGAACCGTTGTCTTTTTCTTTATCCTGCTTCAAATGAAAAAATTCCCGGCATGGGCAAGCGGTATCATTGCAGGGGTTTCTGTTTTTGCGTTTCGCGTGCTTCTTGATACAGCCGTCACAGGTCATCTTCCGCTGGAAGAGGCGATTTCATTCAGATTTCCTCCCCTGCTTTATTACGTCGTCTACGGCACGCTCTTTTATTTATTAAAGGTCAGACGTTTCCGCGATCAGCCTTGGCTGATTGGAGCGACAGGTATCATCATGGAGCTATGTGCGAGCGTTGTTGAAATGATTGCACTTCGTGGCACCATCGATGAAATTTTAACGATGCGGACGCTGTTTCAACTTTTCGTTCTAGCGATTTTCAGAAGCTTTTTCGTGTTGGCTTGTTATACAATGATTCGCTTATATGAAGAGCAGGCGAGAGAGCGTCAAATGAAAAAGGAAAAGGAACATCTGCTCATGCTCCTGTCTAATCTTTACACGGAATCTACATACTTTCATAAAACACTTGCACATGCTGAGCACATTACAGCGACATCCTATCAATTGTATCAATCCTTGCATCACGCAAAGGATGCAGAGTCAGTGGATTTGAAAAAGCTCGGAAAAACAGCCCTGCAAATTGCAGGAGAGGTGCATGAGATCAAAAAGGATAACCAGCGGATTTTTTCTGCCTTATCAAAGCTGATTCATGAAGAAAATTTCCAGGCTTATGCAAGTCCTGCCCATATTGCTGGGCTTGTGATTCGTATCCATGAAAATTACGCAGAATCTCTTAAAAAAAACATTGTCTTTCATTATGATGAAGATGGGCAGCATCCCGCCTATCACGTGTATACCATTCTATCTTTGTTAAATAATATCGTTTCCAATGCTGTCGAAGCCATTCCGGTGGATGGAGAGGTGTCTCTCTCTATTTCCCAGAAAGAGAACCATGTGATTTTTCAAATTAGTGACAACGGGCCTGGCATTAAAGAGCGTAATCATCATGTGATTTTTAAACCCGGTTTTACTTTAAAATACGATCAGGCTGGGAATCCATCAAGCGGTATCGGGCTTTCCTATGTGAAGGATACAGCGGAGAAGCTTGGCGGAAGTGTTGAGATGAGGAGTATCCCAAATAAACAAACGATTTTCACGTTAACGATACCATTGGATCCAGTTAGTAGAAAAGAGGGGGTTGGGAGATGAGATTTTTTATTGTGGATGATGATGAAGCCGTGCGTTCTTCACTGGCTCAGCTTATTGAAGATGAAGAGCTTGGCATTGTCGCGGGGGAAGCAGAGGATGGCGCAGAATTAACAGCAAGCTACTTAAATGATTTGCATATTGATATCTTATGTATTGATCTATTGATGCCGGAACGAGACGGACTTGAAACGATTCGAGCTATTAAGGATGAGTTTCATGGGAAATACTTAATGCTGTCACAGGTAGAAACAAAGGAATTAATCGGCCAGGCGTATACGCTTGGTGTTGAGTATTATGTGACAAAGCCAATCAATCGTGTAGAGGTCTTAAGTGTGCTCCACCTCATGATTGAGCGGCTTCATTTAGAGCATTCAATTGAAAATATTCAGCACTCACTCAAATCCGTCATGCAGTTTCAGCAGCGCGGTCAGACGAAAACGAAGCAGCGGGGGAAAAGTCTTGCAGAGGCAGGTCAGTTCTTGCTGGCGGAGCTTGGGATTGTCGGTGAGAAGGGGTCTAAAGATTTATTAGATATGATTCTCTTCACAGATCAATATTTAGCGCTGCATACCGATCATCATGATTCCTTTCCTTCTTTAAAGGTTATTTTCACGGGCGTCACCGAGGAAAAATTAAATGAGCCTTACACATCGGCAGACATTGCAAGAGAAGCGAAGGCAGCGGAACAGCGAGTAAGGCGTGCGATCAACCAATCATTGAAACATATCGCATCACTTGGGTTAACCGATTTTTCTCATCCGACCTTTGAAAATTACGCATCTAAATTCTTTGATTTCACCATCGTGCGAAAGAAAATGAGTGAATTAACAAAAGAGACGAGCGGTAGAGAAGAACATACCCGTATCAATGTGAAGAAATTTGTGCAGGTGCTCTACTACGAAGCAAAACGTATTTTTATGGAAGATTAAAAAAAAGACATGCTCCCTCATGAGGGAGACATGTCTTTTTTGGTGATGGATTGCAGGTGCATCTGCAGTACGGAGCGTATGAGCTGAGGCGGTAAGCGATGAGGCTGCAAGATTCCATTCAATGCAAGTCCGTTGATGACCGCATAAAGCCGCTCAGTTTCGACTAAAAGATCGATATGATCAAGCAAGAGCCCATCCTCTTTTAATTTCATTAAACAATATTGGGTCATTTGGAAAAGCTCGTCATACATCTTTGCATTGAGCGGCTGTAAATCAGGTTCAGTCATCGACTTGACTGTAAAAGCCTGCCACACCTCCATTTCAAATCTTCGTTCTTCGTCAAGTGGAAGAACCTGCTCCAATAACGCGAGGACATTTTCTTCCGTTGAACCGTTCAGCTGAAGTCCTGTCATCCGCTCTTTGACTCTTTCCTGAATCAATGTCATAGAGAAAAGAAATAGCTCCTGCTGTGTGGAGAAATAATGGCGCATAGAGCCCGCTGAAATGCCAGCTTCTACCGCTACTTTTCGTACAGAAGCGTTCTCCAATCCATTCTGTTTAATCACTCTCATGGCAGCTTGAGCGACTTTTTGTTTTTGTTTATGGTGATCGACGATTTTTGGCATACATTGATTTTAGCACAGCTATTGTTTTTTTAACACAGTTGTGTTACTTTTTATTTAATACAATTGTATTAAAAAGGATGTGGTGAATATTGATCGGGTTATTGATTGCGGCATGTGAAATTGGATTTTGGCTGTTTATTCTGGTGGGTTTAACACTTCGTTATGTGTTTAGACAGAAAAAGTGGGGCGCCTTTTTTCTCATTTGTACACCGATTTTGGATCTCATTCTTCTTGCAGCGACGTATATGGATTTAAGGCAGGGGGCTGTGGCGAGTGTCATTCACGGGCTCGCGGCTGTTTATATTGGGGTGAGCCTCGCTTTTGGACATCAAATGGTGAAATGGGCAGATGTCCGGTTTGCTTATCGATTTGCAGGAGGCCCTAAGCCGAAGGGAAGACCAAAGTACGGGAAGGAACGGTCTGTGTATGAAATAGTCGGCTGGACGCGGCATCTCGTCTCTTATGTCATCGGAGCCGGTCTACTAATTGGGTTATCCTACCTCATCCAAGCACCAGAACGAACGGAAGCACTGATGCAGCTAGCGAGAGTATGGGGAATGGTCTTAGCCATTGATTTCGTCATTAGCATCAGCTATGTGATCTGGCCGAAAAAACACCCGCAAAATATAGCCAGCTAATAAAAAAGACAGGCGAAATCACTCCGCCTGCCTTTTCTTATGATGAAAGCCCTTTGTAAATGGTGTCAATATTCCATTTCATCATCTTATAGTAGCTGTCCCCATCTTCACCTTTCTTTCCAATGGAGTCAGTAAATACTTTTCCTTTAATCGGAACCCCAGTTTCTTCAGATAGGCTTTCAAGGCTGCGTTGATCGACACTTGTTTCAAGAAAGAGCGCAGGCACTTGATGATCTTTGACGAAATGAATGATGCGCTTCATTTGTCCAGGTGTTCCTTCATTTTCTGTGTTAATCTCCCAAATGTAGCCTGCCTTCAGTCCATAGGCATCTGCAAAATACTTGAAGGCTCCCTCACTTGTCACAAGACGCTTTTTGTCTTTTGGCAGCTGGTCGAACTTGTCTTTTGCTTCATCATGAAGCGCTTGAAGCTTTTTGATATAGGCTTCTGTATTTTTTTCGTAATCCTCTTGATGCTCAGGGTCCGCTTTAATAAGTGCATCTCTGGCATTTTTAGCATACAGAATCCCATTTTCGACATTTAGCCAGGCATGGGGGTCCTGCTGGCTTTCCAGTCCTTTTGAAGACAAGTGCTTTACTTTGACGCCTTTACTTAATTCGGCTACAGGTGCATCATCCCCGTCCTTGCCACTCGATTCGAGCAGCTTTTGAAACCAGCCATTCCCTGTTTCAAGGTTTAAACCATTATATAGAACAAGGTCTGCATCCGTTGTATGCTGAACATCCTTTGGCAGTGGGTCAAATTCATGTGGGTCTGTACCAATGGGAACAATGCTGTGAATAGAGACGTGCTCTCCGCCTACTTCCTTCACAATGTCATAAAGAATGGAGTAGGTCGTGACGACTTTTAATGTGCCGTCATCTTTGCCGGAATTATTTTGTTTTGTAGAACAGCCTGTGATGACCATAAGGGCAATGAATACTGCGGTCAAACGGATTGCAAATACCTTCTTCATATATGTCCTCCTTTTACATAGACGCTTCCTTTTTTAGCTGCGTTCGTTTTCGTTTAGATCTTAATGATCTCCATAGAATTCCTTGCTTTGGTGAAAGGATAAAGGCACTCCCGAATAAAATGGTCGCAACTAGCACGATAGAAGCGCCAGACGACAAGTTATACGTAAAACTAAGCCCAAGTCCGACGACGGCAGAAACTGCCCCGAAAAATGCAGATAAATAAATCATAATCCATAGCCGGTCTGTTAAGAGATACGCAGTGGCTGCCGGCGTAATAAGCATGGCAACGACAAGAATAATCCCAACAGTTTGCAATGAAGCAACGGTCACAAGGGTCAACAACGTCATGAGAAAATAATGGATCATTCGATTCGGTAAACCGTAAACCGAAGAAATCACCGGATCAAATGAACTAATGAGCAATTCTTTGTAGAAAACGATGACGGCCAGCAGGATAAAAATGCCGATGCCAAGCGTAATCCACATATCAGATGATCGAACAGCTAGAACGTTTCCAAACAAGATATGATATAAATCACTGGAACTTTTCAAAAATGTGATCAAAATGATCCCGATTGAGAAAAAAGCGGTGAAAACAATGCCAATCGCAGAGTCATTTTTAATGCGGCTGTTTTGACTCACGTATCCGATCCCAATCGCTGTTAATACGCCAGTTAAGACGGCTCCGAAGAAAAAGTTAATTCCCAGCATATAAGAGATGGCGACACCTGGCAGCACAGCATGCGATATGGCGTCTCCCATCAAGGCCATGCCCCGTAAAATGATAAAGCAGCCAATGACCCCGCAAATAATGCCTACCATCACGGATGTAAATAACGCTTTTTGTAAAAACGCATATTCAAAGAGTCCGGTTAAAAATTCCATTACACGTCTCCTCCTGCTGATTTTAAGAATGGTAGCTGCGTTTCATATGCCTCCAGCATGACCTCTGGGCGAAGGATGTCGTGTACAGGTCCCGCTTTGATGAGTTTTTTATTTAACAGAACGAGATGACTGAAGTAATCATCGGCTTTACTTAAATCATGATGGACCACTAAAATGGTTTTTCCTTCATCCCGTAATTCCTTTAAAATGCGAACCATTGTTTCTTCACTTGCCATATCAATTCCAACAAATGGTTCATCTAAACAGAAGAGCTGTGCGTTTTGCGCAAGTGCTCTTGCAAGGAAGACACGCTGTTGTTGACCGCCGGATAACTCACCAATTTGTCTTTTGGCAAAGTCCTGCATGCCGACTTTTTCTAAACAGTGGTATGCATATGCCCGGTCTTCTTTTTTCGGACGTTTGATCAGGCCAAGCTTCGGATATGTTCCAAGTAGGACGGTATCCAGCACATGAATAGGAAACGTCCAGTCTAGATCATTTCTCTGAGGTACATAGGCGATCTGTTTTCTAACTTGTTTAAAGGGCTGTTCAAAAAAGCGAATATCCCCTTGGTCTTTTTCAATTAAATCTAAACATGCTTTGAGTAAAGTCGATTTACCGGCACCATTTGGACCTATGATTCCTGTCATCGTTCCTTCCTGTATGGAAAGAGAGATGTTCTCTAAAGCATCCTGCCCATGATATGAGACATGAAGACGGTCGATTGTTAAAGCATTTGGCATCTCTTGCGGCCCCTTTCAATCATCATTGCACTTCCTAAAGATATATGCATACATTAAATAATTTTGACTAAAGGATGAAATGATTCTCTAATGCTATTTTGTTTCCTTAGGGAAACTTTTATTTTATTCTAAGCGTCTGTCCTTCTTTTGTAAAGAGAAAAACTATATCTTATTCTGTCAGAGGGCAAATGATCGTTTTTATGTTATGCGCAGAGCGGTGGGCATGAGCTTGGTTTATTGAAAATCCGTGTGACAGAATGGGACACAAAAAAACCAATTATTTCTTCATAAATGATTGACAGAAGATAAGAAATCCTCATATAATAAGGGTAATCCAATATATGAATATATGCTCATATATAAAGTTTTTAATTTTTAATAGGTTGAATCGATCCAGGGAACGTTACTTATCATATAGAAAAAGGTGAGAACATGAAAAAGATGAAGGATGAATACGTATTAAGCGGTCTTGATTGCGGCAACTGTGCACGTAAAATAGAAACAGGTGTCAGCAAAATGGATGGAGTGGAAGCTTGCTCTGTTAACTTTGCGACAGGCACCTTGACTGTGACGCATGCAGATAAGCAAGAAACGATGTCAAAGCGAATTGAAAAAACTGTTCAGTCCATTGAACCTCATGTGAGTGTATCACCGAAAGAAGATGGTCATCATCACGATCATGATCACGGGACGAAAAATTTAAAAACGATTGTGCTGAAATTAATTGGCGGTGCAGTCATTGGAACAGCCGCTTTCTTTATACCTGAAGATGGTATATTAAAGTTCCTTATGTTCTTCGCAGCATATTTACTAGTCGGCGGTGATGTGGTTTTTAAAGCGCTGAAAAATATCGTGCGAGGCCAAGTATTTGATGAGAACTTTTTAATGACCATTGCAACAGTTGGTGCTTTTGTTATTCAGCAATATCCAGAGGCACTGGCAGTGATGCTCTTTTACCAAATTGGAGAGCTCTTCCAAGGGGCGGCAGTGAACCGTTCAAGACGTTCAATTAGTGAATTAATGAATATACGTCCAGAATACGCGAATCTAAAAGTCGGAAATGAAACGAAAAAAGTGAATCCAGAAGAAGTAAAAGTCGGTGACCGTATTGTCGTGAAGCCTGGTGAAAAAATTCCGCTGGATGGGCTCGTTATGGAGGGCTTCTCACTTGTTGATACATCCGCATTAACAGGGGAGTCGGTGCCGCGGGATGTAGAAGCGGGAAAAGAAGTTCTTGCAGGATTTGTGAATCAAAACGGTATACTTGAAATTGAAGTGCAAAAAGAGTTAAGCGAATCGGCCGTGACGAAAATTTTAGATTTGGTTGAGAATGCAAGCAGCCGAAAAGCGCAGACAGAAAATTTCATTACAAAATTTGCGAAATATTATACACCGGCTGTCGTCGTGCTCGCCTTATTGCTTGCCTTTGTGCCGCCGCTTCTTATTCCATCAGCACAATTGTCTGATTGGGTGTACCGGGCACTTGTCTTTCTCGTGATCTCTTGTCCTTGTGCTCTTGTTGTATCCATTCCATTAGGATTTTTCGGGGGAATTGGGGCAGCGTCTAAACGAGGCATCCTTGTCAAAGGCAGTAACTATTTAGAAGCATTGAATTCTGTGAAATATGCGGTATTTGATAAGACGGGCACGCTTACAAAAGGAAACTTTACAGTGACCAATATTGTCACAGCCAGTGACAAGTGGTCAGAAGAAGAGCTGCTTTCTTTTGCAGCACTAGCAGAAGCCCATTCCTCTCATCCTATTGCAGAATCGATTAAAGCGGCGTACAGCTCACCGCTTGATGAAAGTCAGATCGAAGCATATGAGGATATCGCGGGACATGGAATTAAAGCGACCATCAGCGGTTCTCACGTCTTAGCGGGAAATTACCGCTTGATGGAGCGAGAAGGTATTGCGTATGAAAAAGAAAAAAGAAGCGGAACCGTTGTGTACATGGCAATTAACGGTGAGTTTGCCGGATCAATCTTGATCGCAGATGAATTGAAGGACGATGCAATCGAAGCCGTTTCTGCTCTAAAAGCGTCTGGTATTCAAACCGTCATGCTCACTGGTGATGCTAAGCAAGTCGGAACTGCGGTCGCTAAGCAAATTGGCATTGATGAAGTACATGCAGAATTATTACCGCAGGATAAAGTAACGAAATTAGAAGAAATTGATCAGAAAAAAGCGCCTCAAGAAAAGCTATTATTTGTTGGGGACGGCATTAATGATACACCGGTATTAGCAAGAGCAGACATAGGAATTGCAATGGGCGGGCTTGGTTCAGATGCAGCTGTCGAAGCGGCTGATATCGTCATCATGACGGACCAGCCATCAAAGGTAGCAGAAGCCATCGCTGTCGCAAAACGAACAAGAAGGATTGTATGGCAGAATATCGCATTTGCCCTTGGTGTCAAAGGCGTTTTCCTATTACTCGGAGCATTCGGAATTGCGACGATGTGGGAAGCGGTCTTCTCGGATGTCGGTGTCACCGTACTCGCTGTTTTAAATGCGATGAGGGTCATGAAATAAAATTGTAAGGAAAATTTCATGAATACCATCTTTCATAATGGACCCCCTCTTGTTAAAATAGAAGAAGTTGGATAATGGCATTTTTCTAAGCTATTATCCTTTTTCTTTTTTAAAGGAATGATAAAGATAAGGTAGGTGCTTATGTGAGTAAAAAAAATAATCAATCTTCATCCATTAAATTTGCTGTCATTTTAACCATCATCGCAGCTCTTCTCATCGGTATATTTGTTGTGATTGGAAACAAGAACAGCCAAGAAGCACAAACAGTTGACAGTAAGCCTTCGATTAAAGGACAGCCTGTCATAGGAGACAAAAACGCAGCGGTGCAAATTGTCGAGTTTGGGGACTACAAATGTCCGTCATGTAAATCATTCGAAACAGACATTTTCCCAAAACTAAAAGCAGACTACATAGATAAAGGCGATGTATCATTTTCATTTATTAACTTGCCACTGCCTGTTCATGGAGATGGCGCAGTGTTAGCAGCACTAGCTTCTGAAGAAGTATGGAAAGAAGATCCAAAAAACTTCTGGGCATTCCATGAAGCTGTCTATCAAGCACAGCCAGATAGTGAAGCAGAATGGGTTACGCCTGCTAAGCTGACTGAATTAGCGAAAAAGACAACAAAAATTGATACGGACAAACTCAAAGATAACCTATCAAAGAAAACGTATCAGCCGCAGCTGAACACAGACGATCAGCTTGTGAACAAATACAAAGTGAATTCAACACCAACGATTTTGATTAACAATAAACAAGTTCAAAACTTCTATGACTATGATGAAATCAAAAAATTAATTGATCAAGAGCTCAAAGGGAAGAAATCATGAAGAATAAGCTTATTTACTTGTACAGTGCTTGGATTGTCTCGATCGTTGCGACGATGAGCAGCCTGTATTTAAGTGAAATTAAGAAGTTTATTCCATGCGATATGTGCTGGTTCCAACGCATTTTCATGTACCCGCTCGTGCTTTTACTTGGAATTGCTACGTTCCGGGGTGATGTCAAAGTGAAGTATTACGTACTGCCTTTGGCTGTGATCGGTGCTGGCTTTTCCATCTATCATTATATGGAACAAAAGATCCCAGGCTTTGCGTCGATTCGCCCTTGCCTCAGCGGTATTCCTTGTTCTGTTGATTATTTGAACTGGTTTGGTTTTATCACCATTCCGCTGTTAGCACTTATTGCATTTATTCTGATCATCATCAGTATGCTGCTGTTAAATGCAAAAGAAGATTGAGAGATAGCCTGCTTTTTAGCGGGCTATTTTTTATTTTTGCAAAAAGATAAAATTTAAAGAAAATTTGTGTTGCTTTTCGCTTATGTCAGATATACATTAAGGGAGTAGTGTTAGATGATCAGATCATGTAAGGAGATAAGCGGAAAATGGCATGGGAAGTCTTAAGTATCATTGGTATTATCGCATTCGCCATTAGTGGTGCGATAGTGGCAATGGAGGAAGAGTACGATATTCTTGGTGTGTACATTTTAGGGATTGTGACAGCATTTGGCGGTGGAGCGATTCGGAATCTATTAATCGGTCTTCCGGTGTCTGCTTTATGGTCACAGGGCAAGATGTTTACCATTGCTCTTGTATCCATTACGATTGTGTTTCTTTTTCCAAAGCTTTTGCTCAAGCACTGGAGCACATGGGGGAATTTCTCGGATGCGATTGGCTTAGCAGCGTTTGCGATTCAAGGTGCATTATTTGCTGTGCAAAGAGAGCTTCCACTCAGTGCGGTCATTGTGGCAGCCATTCTGACTGGAAGCGGTGGCGGAATTGTGCGTGATTTATTGGCAGGGCGAAAGCCGCTTGTGCTAAAAGCAGAGATTTACGCAGTTTGGGCAGCACTTGGCGGCTTACTCGTAGGACTCGGTTTAGCACAAGGAGAGATTGCTTTGTATTTGCTGTTTCTCATCCTCGTCGTATGCAGGGTTTGTTCCTATCTATTCAAATGGCGGCTTCCCGCTAGGTCTTATTTTTTAAATAAAGGGTAAAACGAGAAAAGAGCGAATTCGCTCTTTTTTTTGTGTTTGAAACGAGCTGGATGTCAGCAGGTAATGGAGTTTTCGTGTAAAATAAAAGCAGGGTCTTTTTGTTCATCATTGGAACAATACATATGATGAAAATTTTGTCAGCTGGCTGAATATCTGGATTCAGCCTTTTTTTGCCTAGATGGATTGTTATGTGTTGGTTTCACATTTTGCGGAATACTAAAAAAGCTCCTATGATCGGACGGATGAATCAACTCGAAATGAACACATCTTTGCATGTAAGCAAAACTTGACGAAAAAATTAAAAGAGGAGGGACACGTACTAGTGGAGATTTTTTTGGCAGTGCTCGTACTACTTGCACTCATTGCATCATCTAATATTATCAATCGTTTTGTCCCCTTTATTCCAGTCCCGTTAATTCAAGTGGGCTTAGGAATACTGGTGGCAGCTTTTCCTTCAGGTTTACATATTTCTTTAAATCCTGAACTATTCTTCGTTTTATTCATTGCGCCGCTGTTATTTAATGACGGGAAGCGTACCCCAAGGGACGAGCTGTGGAAATTAAGAGCGCCGATTCTTCTGTTAGCCCTAGGATTAGTCTTTGCGACAGTCATTGTCGCGGGATATACCATCCATTGGATGATCCCAAGCATTCCGCTTCCAGCCGCATTTGCGCTTGCAGCGATTTTATCACCGACAGATGTGGTAGCAGTCAGTGCACTTTCCAGCCGTGTGAATATGCCAAAGGGCATCATGAGACTGCTGGAAGGCGAGGGATTGATGAACGATGCATCAGGACTTGTTGCCTTTAAATTTGCCATTGCAGCAACAGTAACTGGCGCTTTTTCAATTGCTGAGGCATCCTTTAGCTTTGTCCTAATTGCCGCAGGTGGTCTATTGACTGGATTTATTCTATCCTTTTTTATCATTCGTTTTCGCTATTTTCTCCGCCGTTTAGGAATGGACGATGTCACGATGCATATCATTCTGCAAATCCTTACACCATTTGTCATCTATTTAGCAGCTGAAGAAATTGGTGTATCCGGTATTTTAGCCGTTGTTGCTGGCGGTGTGACACACGCTATTGAGCAGGATCGAATGGAAGCAAATTTAGCCAAACTGCAAATTGCTTCATCAAACACTTGGAATATTATTTTATTTATTTTAAACGGACTTGTTTTCGTTATTCTTGGATTACAGATTCCTGATGTATCGACAGTGATTTTCCAGGATGAAGCGTTTAATAATATGCAGGTCATCAGTTACATCTTAATCATCACGCTATGTCTCATGATCCTGAGATTCTTATGGGTATGGCTCTTCTGGGCAGGTAACTGGAGTGTAACGAAAAAGCAGAATGTGAAAAAACCGAAGCTGCGTGCTTCGATGCTGATGACATTCTCTGGTGTTCGTGGTGCTGTCACTTTAGCTGGTGCCTTCTCAATACCATTTACGCTTGCGGACGGATCACCATTCCCCGAGCGGCATTTGATTATTTTCCTTGCGGCAGGCGTCATTTTATGTACACTCATTTTAGCTAGTGTATTATTGCCTCTTTTATCTGAGAAAAAAGACAAGCAAATCGCCGTGGATTTGGATACAAAGGTTCAGCATGCGAAACGGAAGCTGCTGAGAAGTGCCATTAAAACCTTAAGAGAAGGAATGAATGAAGACAACAGGGAAGTGTCTCTAGCACTCATTAATGATTACCGAATGAAGCTGCGTAATATCCAGCGTGAGCCGTACCAATTCGGGATGAGAAGACAGGAACGAAAAATCAGATTGCATGGAATTAAAGCAGAACAAATGAAGCTTCAGCAATTAATTGATGAAGAGAAATTAGATATAGAAGAAGCCTATGAGCTACAGGAGAGATTTCATGAGCTGGAAATGCTGTATTCAAACTCCTTCAAAATTCGTTTTTCAAAAGTGAAGTTCCTGCGCTTGCTTCAATGGCTCCAATTATGGCGACCGAATCAGCTCGTTTCCAGCGGTATTTTAGAAAACGAAGACTCGTACAAGCAAATCCGTAAGAAAACGGCAGAGGCTGCTGTGGACTCGATCAAACAGCATATGACCGATGAAAATAAACAAACGTGTCACCAAGTGATTGGCTTTTACAACCAAGTCATTTATCGATGTGAACACGGTCCAAGCTTCTTTCAGCAAAAAGATCGTTCGTTTGACCGGAAGAAAAAAGAGCTTAACTTCCAAGCTGTACAGACGATTCGAAATGAAATTCAAACTTTGTATGAAAATGGTGAAATCAATCGTGATATTGCCCATCATTTAAGGGAGTATATCAATGATATGGAAGCTGTTCTCTTGACCAATACGTAATGTTGTCATCTTTTTCCCTATGTTTTATGATGAAGAAAGAGAACAAGCAGGGGGAGATCAATGATGGCGTATTATGGAGCAATTGAAGCTGGCGGTACAAAGTTTTGTTGTGCAATTGGCAATGAGCACGGGGACATTCTCGAAGAAATGACGATTCCTACAGAGCACCCAGAAAAAACATTACAAAAGCTCATCCCATTTTTCGAGCAGCATGACATTGAAGCATTAGGGGTCGGCTCCTTTGGACCGATTTGTGTCCAAAAGGACGACCCTTCTTATGGTTATATCATGAACACGCCGAAAGTAGAGTGGAAGCATTACCCGTTCATCCCAGAGCTAGAGAAGCAATTAGAAGTCCCAGTATCTTTTACAACAGATGTCAATGCGGCAGCTTTAGGTGAATTAACAAAAGGAGCAGCCAAAGGGCTGAATAGCTGTATGTATATCACGGTCGGTACGGGGATCGGTGCTGGCGCTATTGTAAAAAACGAGCTTCTTCACGGTCATTCGCATCCAGAGATGGGGCACATCCTTGTCAGGCAGCATGAATCAGACCCGTTTGAAGGAGTCTGCCCAGCGCATGGGACGTGCTTAGAAGGACTGGCAGCTGGCCCAGCGATTGAGAAAAGGTGGGGGAAATCTGCCAAAGAGCTCACAGAGGAAGAATCAGTTTGGGCACTCGAAGCCGATTATTTGGCGCAGGCACTGATGCAATACTCGCTCATTTTAAGCCCAGAGCGCATCATTATGGGCGGGGGCGTCATGAAGCAAAAACAGCTGTTTCCACTAATTCGAGAGAAGCTTGCTGTTTATCTCAATGATTATGTAGACCTGCCGCCGCTTGATACATACATTGTCTCTCCTGGACTTGAGGACAAGGCCGGCATGACAGGTGCTTTGCTGTTAGCCATCGAAGCGAAGAAAAACGCCTGATAATAGAGTTTTAATGGACAACGTGAGATAATGAAAAAGATGGAATCTATGAAAAAGGTGGTTGTTAAAATGGTTAAAAGCTTGAATGATACCGTAACACTGAATAACGGAGTGGAAATGCCTTGGTTTGGTTTAGGTGTATTCAAAGTGGAGGACGGCAATCAAGTGGTAGATGCCGTAAAAGCAGCCATACGAAACGGATACCGCAGTATTGATACGGCTGCCGTTTATAAAAATGAGACAGGCGTAGGCAAAGCGATTAAAGAATCTGGCGTGAAACGAGAAGATTTGTTCATTACGTCTAAAGTATGGAATACGGATCAAGGCTATGACAAAGCACTGGCTGCATTTGACGCAAGCTTGAATCGACTAGGTCTTGATTACTTAGACCTCTATTTGATTCATTGGCCTGGCCCAAATGCAGAAACATTTAAAGACACATGGCGTGCGCTTGAGAAGCTTTACAAGGATGGGAAAGTGAGAGCCATTGGCGTCAGCAACTTCTACATTCAGCATTTAGAAGAGCTATTAAAAGATGCTGAGGTTGTTCCAGCCGTGAACCAAGTTGAATTTCATCCGAAACTGACACTTGTCGAACTGCGTCAATACGCAAAAGAAAAAGGCATTCAAATTGAAGCATGGTCTCCGCTCATGCAAGGAAAGCTATTAGATCATGACGTATTAAAGGACATGGCTGCACGCTACAACAAATCTGTTGCGCAGGTCATCTTGCGCTGGGATCTGCAAAGCGGCGTCGTGACGATTCCTAAATCAATCAACGAAGAACGCATTAAACAAAATGCAGATATTTTTGATTTCGAACTTTCAAAAGAAGACATGGAAAAAATCGATGCATTAAACAATAACGAGCGCGTCGGCTCGAATCCAGAGACGATGACGGTTGGGTTTGAATGATAATGCAATAGAATAATGATAAGAACACCTTTCGATAGGCGTAGGAGTGAGACACTTCTATGACTAATGGAAAGGTGTTTTTTATTAATGAAAGACAATCTATGATTAAAAGCTATCTTGAAAGCGAGCATATCTCCTTAAATCCATCTTAAATCATATGAATTTCATGGAATAATAATGGTTCATATGGTAAATTTTGATTATAAATAAAAAGAGGCTAATTATATAAAAAAAGTCATTCTTGCTTTGTCGTTACCTTTGTGAGTAACTCTTTTAAAGACCGAGTTTGGGTTAATTTCATAATAATAAACGAGGCGCTTTTAATAACAATCTACAAAAAATAGTAAGAGGGGTTTTTGGAAAATGATCCATGTAAAAGGATTGACAAAAACATATCGACATCAGCCTGTATTTGAAGATTTACATATTCAAATAAAACATCAAAAAATAAATTTCATCATGGGCAAGAATGGATCCGGAAAAACAACTTTTATGAAATGCTTACTCCAATTAGAACACTATGAAGGGGAAATCTTGTATAACGATCAGCCAATTGACCAAGTAAGAAATGAGATTCAGGTGATGTTTGATGATACTCCACTCTATTTAAATCTAAACGGTTATCAAAATATAAGATTATTGTTAAATAGCCCTGTTGATCAAAAAAAGTGTGATGAACTGGCAAGAGAATACCTGCCACATGAGATTCTCAAGAAAAAGGTCAAACATTACTCATATGGACAAAAAAAGAAGCTAAGTTTCATATTCATTGCCTTAACAAAACCAACATATTTATTCTTAGATGAGATATCAAATGGTTTAGATTATGGAACAATGATGGAATTAAAAGCAATGATTAAGAAATGGTCTGAAGACATGACGATTATTGCTACAGGTCATCAGTTTGAATTTTATTCATCTATTGTGGATGAATTGTTTATTTTAAAAGACAAATCAATGATTCAAATCCATGACTTTCAGGAAAAAGGAGAGGATTTGGGTGACATCTATCAAACATATCTTTAAATTAATGAAAAAAGAGTTTTTATATCAATATTATGCAAAAGCATTTCTTGTCTTGTTCATTCCATTAATGCTGATTTCGTTATGGAATGTATATGCTCAATATGAAACAACAAAATCCAACTATGCCCAATATGTAAAAACAGAAAGTGAATACAAAGAGCTCGGGATTGATATTAAGAAGGCTTTGACGATGCCAGTCAACATAGAAGAAGGAGAACTAGCCGGAGCTGAGGGGGAAGTTGTAGAAAATGTCTTGAAATATGATTATGAGCAGTTTATTCATTCACTTCATTTGATGGAACCCACTCAAACGATTTCAACAACTTTAGAATGGATGGGATTTATCTTTTATCCTCTCGTATTTGGTTTATATGCTATTTATTTATCAACATATGATTTTAAATATAAAACGCTGAAAATAAAGGCAGTTCGATATGAGTGGAATGATGTATTGTTTTCTAAGCAATTATCTCTGTATGTCATCATTCTATTATTGATTCCTATTCTTTCTCTTATTTCTTATATAGCTAGCCATATCTTTTATTCTGCCATATCAAATGATATATCTGTTCAATTGTTTACATATCAAGATAGTACTGAACATTCTATATTGCTTCAATTCATGTTTGTTGTTTGTACTAGTTGGTTATTTAGTACAATTGTTTTTTATTTAGGCAGTTTATGTCGAAGTTTTATAATATCAGGGATCATCTATATGGTCTATTTTTTACTGATCCCTAACTTAGGTGTCTTTGATTTAAAAAACATGGTCGCCAACTTAGCTTTGCACCTTTTTTCGTTTAAAGGAAACTACCAATTATTTGAGCCTATTCCCATGAATATAACCACCATTCTGATTAGTATTTCATTGCTATTCTACCTGTCATCTTTGATGACTTATACTATTGTAAAACGTCAAAGTAAATATGTAGTCTAAATCCCCCTATTCTCATATAGAGGGATTTTTTATGTACTGCTTCTTCGCACAGCCAAGAGCATAATAAAAGATAAAATCACAATACAAATCGTCCATGCCCAAGCAAGCTCCATTCGTCCAGAATCAATCGCCACATAAATAGCGGTTGGGAGTGTTTGGGTTTTTCCTGGGATGTTGCCGGCAAACATTAAGGTCGCTCCGAATTCTCCAAGGGCTCTTGCAAAGCTGAGGATGCTGCCTGACAAGAGGGATGGCAGGGCAAGAGGTACCGTAATATAGGCAAAGACTTGGAATGAATGAGCGCCATCTACTTTTGCCGCCCCTTCAATATCTGATTCAACTGTAGAAAAGCCAGCCTTTGCTGATTGATACATGAGCGGGAATGCCACGACTGTCGAAGCAATGACCGCCGCCCACCATGTGAAAATGACCGGCTGATGGAAAATCCATTCAATCACGCCCCCTATTACACTATGCTTTCCGAATACGACGAGCAATAAAAAGCCAACGACTGTTGGCGGGAGAACGAGCGGCATCATCAGGAGCGTTTCCACAATCATTTTCCCTTTAAAAGTTGTTCGCTTCATCCAGAAGCCAATCGTTGTGCCAAAGACAGTGGCCAACAGTCCGCTAACGATGGCCACTTGAACGGACAGCCAAATGGGTGATAGAAAGTCTTCAGTCAGCATAGGCATTACGACACTTGAAAGCCGTATTTCTTAAAAATGGATGTGGCTTTATCAGATTGAAGAAATTGAAAAAAGGCCTTGGCTTCCGTTAGATGTTTTGTCCCTTTGACAATCCCTACTGGATATATAACCGGGGAGTGCATGTCCGAATTTGCCTCAGCTGCAATCTTTACCTTTTTGGAGACGAGGGCGTCTGTTTTATACACAACACCTGCTTCGACATTTTCAGTTTCAACGTAGCTTAGAACTTGTCGTACATCTTTGGCATAGACAGCATTCTTTTTCACTTGGTCCCATATGTTCAGTTTTGTGAAGATCTCTTTTCCATATGTACCAGCAGGAACCGATTCAGGTGTGCCAAGAGCAATCTTTCCTTTTATGTGCTGGACGTCTTGAAAGCTTTTAATAGAGGAAGAGCCATCTTTTGGCACAATAAGGACTAGCTCATTTTGTATGGCTTCCTTGATATAATCTTGATCAATGTCTCCAGATTGAACAAGTTCATCAAAGGGCTCTTCAGCTGCTGAGAAAAAAAGATCCGCTTTTGCTCCTTGAGCGATTTGCTGCTTCAATGCGCCGGATGACCCGAAGTTATTCGTTAATGTCACATGTGGATGCTGTTTGTGAAAGGAGACTTCAATTTCCTTTAGTGCATCCTGAAGACTTGCCGCTGCTGAAATCACAAGCTCTGTTTTTTTATTCGAATTAGATGGCTTCATCTCTGTTTGGCATCCACTCAGGAGCAAACATATGGAGATGAGGGCTAAGAATGTATACTTCATGTTCACACCTCTTATCATTCAATATCATGTAGTTCCCTTTATTATAAGCAAACTTATTTGAGCATTCATAGGCTTTCAGCAAAAAGAGAAAAGAAAAAGCCGCCAAATGGCGACTTTTAGCGTGACGACTAAGGAGATCGTTCTATCCTGTTTACTGCTGATAAAAACGCAGCAAATTCCCATTGATCACCTTGTCTGATAAGGAGAGCTCTTTATTGGCTTTTTCGATATAAGGCTGACATACCTCGTCCTGCTTCACGGGTTCTTTTGTTTTTTGATCATAGCAGGTGTTTTTTGTATAGAGATAATCATCTGTAATAAAGTTCCCGTTTCTCAGTACAGCGAAAGGCGTCCGTTCATTTGAAAATAAATCATTGCCGAATTGAATGGAATCCTTCGTTTCAATCCCTAGTAAGTGAAGAAGTGTTGGCTTTACGTCTATTTGACCAGCTGTTTCAGAAATCGTCTGCGGTGCTTGATCCGTGACACCAGGAATGTAAATTAAAAAGGGAACACGCTGCAGTTTGACCGCATCAAACGGTGTGATTTCCTCTTGATTAAGCAACTGTGCCATTGCCTCATGATGTGCCTCAGAGATGCCATAATGGTCACCCATGAGGACAAACATCGTATTGTGATACAATCCTTCTTCTTTCATACGGTCAAAAAATGTCTTAATCGCTTCATCTTGATAGCGGACGGTCGTCACATAGCGATTTAAAATGGTACTGGACGAATCATATTCATCAATAAACTGATCCTTCGGGTCAATTTCAAATGGAAAATGGTTGGTCAAAGTAATAAACGTACTGTAATAAGGCTGCTTCAACTTTTTTAAATGATCAACGGATTGATCAAAGAAGTCGATATCCTTTAAGCCCCAGCCAGTGGAATTCAGTTCATTGACATGATATGAATCGACATCATAAAAACGATCAATTCCTAGAGATTCATACAT
This sequence comes from Bacillus sp. FSL W8-0645, assembly GCF_038007905.1. NCBI lineage: Bacteria > Bacillati > Bacillota > Bacilli > Caryophanales > Bacillaceae > Bacillus > Bacillus sp. FSL W8-0645. Next base: position 3,093,014 of record NZ_JBBOYC010000001.1, on the reverse strand, counting down.
CACATCACGATTCCAAAACGTTTTATTATTTGCATGAAATTGGACGGATTGATAGTTTTCTTTTTTCAACTGCTTGTATAACGTGTCATATTCATTGTCACTTGCTGTGAAAAAGACAGCGCCGCTGCTAGAAGGATAGAGGGAATTAGCGACAATAAACTCTGAATCGGACGTCTTCCCCTGCTCTGTCTGCTGATAAAATTCATCAAAATAAAAACTCTTTTTAGCCAATTGATTTAAAAAGGGAGTGATATATTGTCCATTTACCTTTTGGTTCATGACAAATTGCTGCGTGGATTCAAGTGAAATGAACACAACGTTTTTGTCTTTAGCAAGTCCGAAGTACTTTTCGTTTGGTCCGCTGTAATCAGCCTTTGTGTAGTTTGCTACAGTAGAAAGCGTATCTTCATCTGCAAAGGCCTTTTGTCCAATGCGTGCCGTTTGGGCAGCACCGTCATACAGATGGAATTGGAACAGCCCTAGGTTTCTGACAATGACTTCACGATCATAAGAGCTTGTCAGAAATCGAGGGTGATCCATCATAGCTGAGCTGACATGAAACAATAGGAAGCTGCAACAGATCGCATAATATGTTTTGATCGTCTTGTATGACGCTTTTGGGGCTAATGGTTTGCGCTTGAGCAGCCAAGCAAGTACAACAAAATCAACGAGCATCAGCACAAAGAGCGGGTGGAATAATTCGGTCATACTGCTGCCCATATCTCCCATGTTCTTCGCTTGGAATAGCACGGGAATGGTAATGAAATCAATGTAAAAACCATAAAAGATCGTATTCGATATAAGAATAGCCGTAAGAATAAAATTTGCAGTCAATAAAAAGACCTTTTGTTTGGTTTCATTTAAAAAAAGAGCTATCCCAAACAAAGGGAGTAGAAAGCTAAGTGGATTGATCAAAAGCAGCCATTCATGAAACAGATTGGCCGTTCGTATGTGAAATCCTAGTTGATAAATGATGTATGTTTTCATCCACATGAAGAGGATGGAATACACTAAAAACCAGTGATTTTTGAAAAACGCTTTCATTTATGTATCTCCTCATCATTCTGTATTCAGCTGCAAGGCAAAAACACTTATCTTAAACCTACTAAAAAAATGAGGAATGATCAATTGATATCTTATTTTTTCGCAAAACTCTTTTTTATTCTGTTAGAACTGAATGGGGATAGATATGCCGCAGATGACGGCGATGTAATAGCAAGTGACGACAGTGAGAGCAGCTAGTACGACTTGTTCTCCTGTGCTGCCTGTTTTGACATAGAAGGGGAGACGCACTTTAATGGAAGCTGGAAATAAAAATTTAATGCCGTTCACTGTTCCAGCATCAAGGATAAGGTGGCTCGCCATTCCAACTAGTAAACCGATACTTAGGCTGTCATTTGGAATGTATGTTGTCGCAAGAAAATAAATGATCAGCAGAAATAATAAACTGTGAGTGAACGTGCGATGACCGAATACGCTGCTGATCAGTGCCGAGAGCAGCGGAAATTTTCTACCGATTTTACTTTTTGTATGGCAAAGATCGGGGATCAAAGCACCTGCTGATCCAGCTGCAGCCATGATGACTGGGTCGAATCCGTAGTAGTAGGCGACGGCTGTTGAGGCGGCGATTCCGCCCATAATGTGTGTTTTTCCTGTCATGATGCGTACTCCTGTTCTATCTTTTGTTCAAGTACCCACTATATCAAGGGTGAATTCATTCAGCAAGGCTTATTTCTAAAGAAAAAGAGGACAAAAGGGTTGGCTGATTGGAAAAACATTCTATAATAAGGGGGAAGTCATGTTGATACTAACGATAAGGATGCGATTCGGATGGGTAATGCAGACATTTTAAAAGAAATTGTTCTTGTACATTATGAAGTCAGCCGTAAATTAAACCGCAAGTTACTTGAGTTAGAAAAAGACATCACGCCTCCGCAGATATATGCTCTTTCTATTTTGATACAAGGCGAAGTATCACATGCTGAAGAGCTGAAACAAAGACTCTCTTTAAACCCAGGTGCAGCCTCCATTGCACTCAATAAATTATGTGAGCAGGGCTATATTCAGAGAGAACGGGACAAAGACGACCCCTCGCTCGTCCGTTTAGAAGCCACCGAAAAAGGGCAGGCGATTTATGAGAAGCATACACGTCTTTTCGGAAAGGTGATTCAGCATATGATGTCAGACTTTACAAAGGAAGACTTAAAGACCTTTTTGACGTACCTGCAAAAAATGAGACAGACCTTTCATGATGATTGAGCCTTTCCACTTTGTATAATGCGGCGCACTGTAGCACAAATTAAACAGGCAACCGCATTTTATGAAAAGGGAGGAAACAGCGATGTCATTTTTCCAAAAGGATAAAAAGGCGAAAAGCGAGAAAGACCACAAGCAAGTAGATCAGCTGTTAGAAGAAGCAAGCAAAGAGCTAGCAGGCGATCCGCTTCAGGAAGCTGTACAAAAGAAGAAAAACAATGATCAATAAGCAGGTATAGGGCAGAGCCATGATTCTCTGCCTCAGCGTGTAGACAAACCCTCGCATTCGGTGTCAGGTCTGCGCTCCGGTGCTCACGAATAGTCAATTCGCTCTGCTCCGGTGCTCGTCCTTCCTAGACTGCAAAGGTTTTCTATCACGCTGGAAAGAAGACAAAGGGCTAAAACCAGATCATTTTAGCCCTTTGTCAACAATCTGGGGCAGAGAAATGATTCTCTGCCTTTTTCTATGTTTTTCCCTTTGACAGAAGTGAGAATGTTTGATAACCTTCGTGTAGTAAAAATGAATAGAAATCCTCACGCTATGTCTCAGTGAGGTAGAGGTTGCGCGGATGATGAGTCACTCATGGGAGAGATGGAATCGAAGATCATGAGAAAAAAGGCATCAGCGCCGAAGTGTAGAGAGAGCTCCAACTTTCTTTATGCTGGGTCTGCATTGAATAAATGCAGGACTGCCACGTCTTTGAAGCGTGGAGGGCTATCCGGAGATCAAGGTGTATGTTTTGAAAAGCATGGACTGTTGTTCAGGCTTTTTTTTATGTTCTGAGTACCGAAGATAAGGGTATGCTGTTAAGAAAGTGACCCATGATGAACATAAAGAATACAAGTCATTGCTTCACAAATATATCAATGAAGATACTGCCGGGTCTGGTCCGAAGTGAATATAACGGAGGTACGAAAATGGAACAGACAAAAAAATGGGGTTTTTGGTTATTGACGGCTTTTGTCGTCGGAAATATGGTAGGTTCAGGCATCTTTATGCTGCCAAGTACGCTTTCCCAGCATGCGAGTCCTTTAGGTGTGACGATGGCATGGCTTGTCACAGGTGGCGGTGTGCTGATGATTGCACTTGTTTTTGGGCATTTGTCCATTCATAAGCCGCAGCTAACGGCTGGACCACAAAGTTATGCAAGAGCGCTTTTTAACGATCCGAAAAAAGGGAAAGCGGCCGGTTTTACAATGGTTTGGGGATATTGGGTAGCAAGCTGGATTAGTAATGTCGCAATTATTACGAGTCTTGCTGGTTATTTAACGACATTTTTCCCTATTCTCACCGTGAAGACGGAGATTTTCACCTTTGGTAAAGAAGCGATCACGCTTGGTCAGCTGACAACGTTTATTGTATGTACCATTCTTCTTTGGGGAACACATACGATCTTAATTACAAGCTTAAGTGCTGCAAGTAAATTAAACTTTATTACGACCTTTTCAAAGGTACTTGGATTCGTCCTTTTTATTGTTGCGGGATTATTTGCATTCCAAACGGCATTATTTGAACATTATTACTTCCCAGTTGCAGCAGAAGGCGAAGGAATGCTCGGACTTGGAGGCCAAATTCATCATGCGGCCATTTCCACACTATGGGCATTTATTGGCATCGAATCTGCTGTCATTTTATCAGGAAGAGCGTCCTCGCAGCGCGATGTGAAACGTGCAACGATTACAGGTCTTTTAATTGCACTTTCTATCTACATGGTTATTACTTTGATTACAATGGGCGTCCTACCGCACGATCAGTTGCAAGGCTCAGATAAACCATTCGTTGACGTGCTTCAGCTCATTATAGGACCGGCTGGCGGAATTGTAATGGCATTGCTTGCGATTATTTGTTTATTTGGTTCGATGCTCGGCTGGATCTTACTTGGTTCAGAAGTACCGTATCAAGCAGCAAAGGCTGGCGATTTCCCGGCAGTATTTGCAAAAACAAACAAAAAAGGCAGTCCTGTTTTTGCTTTAACGGTCACAAACATTATGTCACAGCTGTTTATTTTCTCAGTGATGTCTCGTACGATTAACGAAGCTTTTACCTTTTTAACAACATCAGCGACACTTGCGTATCTCATTCCGTATATTGTGTCTTCGATCTATAGCTTTAAAGTCATCATGCAAGGTGACACGTATGATCTTCAAAAAGGGAAGCGAACAAGAGACGGAATCATTGCACTTGTAGCGATGGGGTATTCCGCTTGGGTCATTATTTCAGGAACAGCTGATTTGAAAACATTTGGACTTGGCATCGGTCTGTTTTTAGTAGGTATTTTGCTTTATCCATTCATGTCAAAAGGATTTGCCAAAGGAACAGAATAAGGGAAACGTTTCTTCACTTGTGGAGAAACGTTTTTTTATGATGCAGATGTTAAACGGTCCACAATAAACTCAAGCTGTCCTTCTAGTGACACTGGGTCATTAAAGAAGTAACCGACAGGATCGATTTCAAATACGTGTTTATTTTGTACAGCAGGAAGTGATGCCCAAATGCTGCTTTCATACACCTGGTCTCCTTTACTTTTTGAACCGCTCCATGGACTAGTGAAAATATAGTCGCCTGCGTATTCTGGCAGCTTTTCAAGGGAAATGTTTGCATAGCCGACCCCGCTGTCGATGGCATCTTTTTTAACTGCCTTTGGCGCACGTAATTTCAACTCGTCATAAATAATTTCGCCTCCGCGTGCAAAGGTGTTTCCAAAGATATAGATACCTTTATCAAAAGGTGACACGATTGAAACGGTTTTGCTGCCGACCGCTTTTGTTACTCTAGGCTTTACCTCAGCAATTTTGGTGTCCCATTTCGTGATCCATTCTGCTGCTTTTTTCGGTGTACCTGTCATTTTACCGAATTCTTTTAGCTGATCTTTAAAGGAATATTGATTGTATTTAATGGCAACGGTTGGCGCAATTTTTTTGTATTGATCAAATTTCTCGTCTTCTCCCCAAGCGATAATCATATCTGGCTTCAAAGCGGCTACTTTTTCGACAGAAGGGGTTGTTCCAAGGTTTTTAACACCATCCGCTTTTCCTTTATAGAAAGGGTTTTTAAAGATGGGGGCAGTTGTAGCAATCGGTGTCTTGCCAAGTGTCACGAGGTCTCCGTAGTAGCTTTCTGCCAGAAGCACAATTCGTTTCGGATCTTTAGGGAGTTTGACTTCACCTTTGACATCTTGATAAGTGATTGTGTCATTCTGGTTGGCGCCAGATTTTTTATTTGAAGTGCTGCCGCAAGCAGCTGTAAACAGCATAAGAATGGCTAAGGAAATCAAAAGAAATCCAGATCGTTTTTTCACAAAGATTCTCTCCTATTCACTTTCTTGTGATAATGATTCTCAATTTCAATTGTATCGTAACATGATGGGATGAAAAATGCATCGGCTATTTTAGGTCCTAAAGAAAAATGGTAAATTTCTCACGGTTTTTTGATGAAAATAAAGAAAATGTTCAGAACAATGATTTCAAAAAGAAAAGAAAGTGATATACTAGACTTCGAGATTGATAATCATTATCACTAATGAGGAATAGATTTGAACGGAAAGGAAGAGACTGGTTTTGGGCTCACAATCGAATAAACAGCTGCCGGCCAAAGACGATGCAATGGATATTGTCACAAAGCCCTTTGGAACAGCAGTTGTTGTCATCATAGGAATCATCGCTTTAGCATTTGGTCTTTTTTTATCGGTATCATTAGGAGCGGCAAACATTCATTTGCACACTGTGTGGGAAGCCATTTTTTATTTTGATCCACAACAAACTTCACATCAAATCATCCGAGAATTAAGGCTGCCTCGTACAATTGGAGCAGCACTCGTCGGTGCCTTTTTAGCCGTATCGGGGGCTATTATGCAAGGCATGACAAGAAATGCGCTTGCGTCTCCTGAAATTATGGGTGTGACAAATGGCTCTGCATTTGCGATTGCCATTGCGTTTGCTTTTTTCCCAGGACAATCTTCTTTTACATTAATTCTTTGGTCATTTGTTGGTGCGGCACTCGCTGCCTCTATTCTGTTTGGTGTCGGTACTCTTTCAAAAGGTGGATTGACCCCAGTGAAGCTCGCACTAGCTGGTACGGCTGTTGGGGCACTTTTAAGCTCCATCTCCTCAGCAATTGCCATCCGGTTTGACGTCGCTCAAGACATGAGCTTTTGGTATGCTGGCGGCGTGGCTGGTGTGAATTGGAGCAATATTAAGGTCATCATTCCAGTTGCGGTTGCGGGGCTGATCATCGCAATGATTCTTGCCCGCTCGATCACTGTTCTCAGCTTAGGTGATGAATTGGCAAAAGGGCTTGGACAGTACACGAAAACTGTCAAGGTACTTGGAATATTGGTCGTCATTCTTCTAACAGGTGCTGCTGTCTCAGTGGCCGGTTCTATTGGCTTTATCGGGCTTGTGATTCCTCATGTCACTCGTTTCTTGGTCGGAGTTGACTATCGATGGATTATCCCATGCTCAGCTATTTTAGGGGCGGTTCTGTTAATTTATGCAGACATTGCTGCAAGGCTGGTCAATGCCCCATTTGAAACGCCAGTCGGTGCCATTACTGCAATTATAGGCGTTCCTTTCTTCTTATATTTAGCTAGACGTGAAAGGAGCGGGATTTAGATGGAAATGGTGCAGCAGGCAAAGAAAAAGAAATACAAACGAACGATGCTCATGATCTTTTTGGCGATCGTGGCTGTGTTCCTTATTAGTTTAAATACCGGAGAAATTCGCATTTCTCCGATGGATACATTGAAAACATTTTTTGGATTCGGAAGTGAAATGGATGAGCTTGTATTATTCGAGTTCAGACTTCCAAGAATGGTCATCGCTTTACTTGTTGGGGCTTCTATCGCTGTATCAGGAGCGATTTGGCAAGGTGTTTCTCAGAACGGTTTAGCCGACCCAGGCATTCTTGGTGTCAATGCGGGCGCAGGCTTTGCAGTGGTTTTGTTTATTTTTGCTTTCCAAGGTACGATGTCAAACCTAGGTGATTTTACGATCTTTGTACTGCCGCTCTTCGCTTTTGTAGGTGCAGGCTTTGCTGCATTTCTCATCTATGTGTTAGCGTGGAAAAAGGGCATCACACCTGTTCGTTTGATCTTAACTGGTATTGGTGTCAATGCTGCATTTTCAGCAGCGATTGTGGTGATTCAATTAAAAATGAGCCCAAATGATTTTAACCAAGCCATTGTGTGGTTATCTGGAAGCATTTGGGGCTCAAGCTGGACGTATGTCCTGGCTGTCCTGCCATGGATGCTGATTTTCCTTGTATTAGCGGTTGTAAGAGCACGCTACTTAAATATCATGAATTTGGGTGACCAGCTTTCCTATGGCTTAGGGATTTCGGTTCATAAAGAAAGAAGCTTTTTTATGCTGATTGCTGTTGCATTAGCAGGTGCTAGTGTCGCTGTTGCAGGTAGTATCTCGTTCCTAGGGTTAGCCGCACCGCACTTGGCGAGAAAGCTTGTTGGACCAAAGCATCAAGGAATGATACCAGCCTCCGCGTTGATTGGCGCATTGTTATTATTACTGGCAGATACACTTGGCCGCGTCATACTTGCACCATCAGAGGTGCCAGTTGGTCTTGTCGTTTCGGCTTTAGGCGCACCTTACTTCATTTACTTATTGATGAAAACGAACTAAGAAGGAAGGAGAGTACAACATATGAAATCGCTCGAAACAGAAAAGCTTTGTATTGGCTATAATGACCGTTTGATTGTAGACGATTTAAATATCAGTATCCCAAAAGGCAAGGTGACGACATTGATTGGACCGAATGGGTGCGGGAAATCAACGATTTTAAAAACAATGTCCCGTATCATGAAGTCCAATCAAGGAGCTGTTTACTTAAATGGCCAGGCCATCCATCAAACGCCAACAAAAGAAATTTCAAAACAAATGGCGATCTTACCGCAGACTCCCGAAGCACCAAGCGGGCTGACAGTCTATGAGCTTGTGTCATATGGACGTTTCCCGCATCAAAATGGATTTGGACGCTTATCAAATGAAGATAAACGAATCATCAGATGGGCACTTGAAGAAACGGGTATGATTGCTTTTCATGACCGGCCAATTGAAGCACTTTCTGGTGGACAGCGTCAGCGTGTATGGATTGCGATGGCACTTGCCCAGGAAACAGAACTGCTTCTATTGGATGAGCCGACGACGTATTTGGACCTTGCACATCAGCTCGAAATTCTTCAGCTGTTAGAACGGTTAAACAGAGAGCAGGGACGAACTGTGTTGATGGTCATTCATGATTTAAATCATGCGGCACGTTTTTCTCATTACATGATTGCCCTCAATCAAGGAAAAGTTATCAAAGATGGGTCGCCTCATGTGGTCATGACCAAAGAGGTGCTTGGTCAGGTATTCCACATTGATGCAGAAATTGTACTTGATCCTAGAACAAATAAGCCGATCTGTTTAACATATGACTTAATGAATCATGAAAGAAAGCTAGAAGCTGTGAATGGATAATAGATGGACAAGGAACTCGGTGTGACTACCGGGTTTTTTTGTGTCCTCGAAAATACCTAGTGTTTCCATTTTCTCCAGTTGATATTTTTCGCTTTTATGCAGAAAAGAGGTACTTTTTTACTTTAGACAATGGTAATATACGGTTAGAGATCATAGCTAGAAAGGAAAGAGATGCGTGGAAACAGCAAAAATATTGATTGCAGATGACGAAGAAGCAATTGTCAAAATGGTTGAACGCGTATTAAAAAAAGAAGGATTCAAGCATATATATAAAGCCTACCATGCAGATGAAGCATTAGATATTGTCAAAAACGAGGACATCCACCTCTTACTTCTAGACGTGATGATGCCTGGTAAGTCTGGCTTTGATGTTCTTCCTGAAATGAGAAAATATACGAAAGCGCCCATTTTCTATTTAACTGCAAGAACGTCTGATGTAGATAAACTGACCGGCTTTGCGCAGGGGGCAGATGATTACATTACAAAACCATTTAACCCGCTAGAGCTAGTGGCTAGAATTAAGGCTCACTTAAACCGAACTTATATCTCCTTGCAGGAAGACCAAGATGATGCCCAAAGCCGATATGAATATGCCCATTTCTCCTATCATCCTCATTCAGCCGAATTGAAAGTAAGAGGAGAGGTGACTGCATGCTCAGCCCAGCTTCTCTCCTTGCTGAAGTACTTTTGTGATCATCCGAATGTGGTTCTTTCAAAAGATCAAATCTATGAGAAAGTATGGGGCGTCCCATCATATGGTGATAACAACACCGTGATGGTTCATATCCGAAAGCTGAGAGAAAAGATCGAGTTAGATCCGAGTCAGCCAGAATATATTGTGACGATCCGTGGTATGGGCTATAAATTTATACCGCACCCAGCAAAGGTTCTTAAATAATTTATGAATTTACGAGCAAAACTCTTCTTTCACTTTGTTGGACAAATGTTTATTGTGATTGCCATTTTGATCATCGGAAATACGTTCTCTGATAATTTATATTTAAAAAAATACTACGAGAACATGGCTGAAACCGGTTTAACAAAAGCTGATGGAGATACACTCATGAGCTGGCTTTATTTTAACGAGGATGGAGAAATGGAAGCTGATGATCAGCTGAAACAAGCAGTGAGAAAACGAGACGGCTGGCTGCAAGTCATTGATTCAAAAAAACACAACGTCTATAGCTATCACCGCCCTAAGTCCATTCCAACTTCCTATCAAAAGGATGAAATGATCAAGATCTTTGAAAAAAGACAATTCAAAGATTATAAGATGTACTTCTGGCCAATTGAGATTGATCAAAAAAGCTTTATCGTGCTATATGGGTTTAAAACGAACAGCACAAAGGTCGCCAATTATCTGAAGCAGCACGAGAAAAATTTGGCTGCACTCTCTCAATATTCAGTTGAAACGAAAGAATTCTTGAAGAGAATGAATGGATCGGTGCATCTGTTCAATGATGAAGGGAAATATTTACAAGGTATTCGAGCCAATACCAATTTGAAACATGAGGTAACAGATGTTGAACTGCTCAAGTATCAATCAAAGCCTTGGGAGTTTAGAAGTGATCTGTCTTATATCAGGGTGAATAAAAACCGGTATATCATTATTTCTGTACCAAATAAAGTATACAGCCCAGATGGATTATACGATAAAGAAACAGACGCTTTAAATCAATATACGACCATCTTAATTGCAGGTCTTGCGATTACGATTATTATCGTCATGACATTATGGTACTCGTATCGCTATGGACTGCCGATCTATCACATTATCCGCTGGCTGATTTTCTTATCTAGAAATAAATTACAGGAACCAACAAATAGAAAAGGAATTCCAATCAGTAAAAATAAAAAAGGTCGTATTAAGCGGGAATACCGATTATTTGAGGATATTCTAAAAACAATGGATCAGCTCACGCTTACATTAAAAGAGAATGAAGCAAACCGAAGAAAAATTCAAACCACAAGGGAAGAATGGATTGCAGGATTGTCTCATGATTTGAAAACACCCCTTAGTACGATTTATGGCTACGGGCTCATGCTTGAATCTGATCAATATCAATGGTCAAAGGAAGAAGTCATGGAAATGGGACAGGTGATTCGTGAGAAATCAGAATACATGTCGACCTTGATTGAAGATTTAAACCTCACGTATCGATTGAAAAATGGGGCCTTGCCTATTAATCGAAAGCCGGTCGAGCTGGGTGAATTTTTAGCCTCTATTATGGACGAGTTTTCAAGAAGCTCTTTTTCTGAGGATTTTTCATCCTCTTTTGAAGATCAAACTAACGGTGTCATCTTTGAGATCGACAAAGCTTGGTTCAGACGAGTGATTGAGAACCTGCTGGCGAATGCAGTCAAGCATAACCAAAAAGGCACGCATATTACAGCTGTTTTGTCTGAAACAAATGAAGAAGTTCGGATCGAAATGAAAGACAACGGATGCGGAATGGCACAAGAAACGGTCGATCACTTATTTAACCGCTACTATAGAGGGACAAATACAAATGACCCAACGAATGGAACAGGACTTGGTCTGGCAATAGCAAAAGAGCTTGTCTTGCTGCATGACGGTGATATTCAAGTAGAAAGTGAACCAGGTGCAGGAACAACTATTGCGATTATCCTAAAAAAATCACCTCCTGTAAAATAGCCAAAAAACGATTTTCCTTTCTTAAGGAGATCGTTTTTTCCTGTTTTAGGATTGAAATCATCTTTGTAAACGATTACAATTAAATTGTTAACGTGAACAAATTATTTTCATACGATAAGAGGGATGGGGGAATTTGATGAAAGCCTTTTTAGAAGAGCAGTTTTTACTAAACAGTCCAACGGCGGAAAAGTTATACCATGAGTTTGCAAAGGATCTTCCAATCATAGATTACCATTGTCATTTAAGTCCTAAAGACATCTATGAAAATAAAACCTTCCGAAATATTACCGAGGCATGGCTTTATGGAGATCATTACAAATGGCGTGCCATGAGAGCAAACGGCATCCCTGAAACGCACGTCACGGGGGATGCATCTGATTATGATAAATTTTTGACGTGGGCGAAGACCGTCCCTATGACCATAGGAAATCCGCTCTATCACTGGACCCATCTAGAGCTGAGAAGGTATTTCGGAGTCGAATACCTATTAAATGAAAAAAATGCAGATATCATTTGGCAGAAAATCAATGAAAAGCTGCAAGGAGAGGGATTTGGGGCGAGAGACTTCATCATGAAATCAAACGTTGAAACCGTTGTGACAACAGATGATCCGGTCGATTCACTTCAATATCATCAAAAACTGCGGGAAGAAGGATTTTCTGTACAAGTGCTTCCAGGGTTTCGACCTGATAAAGCACTCGATATAGCGAATGATCTGTTTGAAAAATATGTTCATGAGCTGGCAGAGGCTTCAGCTATCCCAATACAATCCTACCAAGACTTCTTGAATGCCCTCCGTGCGAGAATTGATTTTTTCCATGAACACGGCTGCTTGATCTCGGATCATGCCATTAATGAAATGACATATGAAGAAACGACACAAGAAGAAGTGGAGACCATCTTTCATAAAAGAATGTCTAATCATCCATTGACGGAAAAAGAGAAGATTAAATTTAAAACAGAGACATTCATTATGCTAGGTCAGGCTTACTGTGAGCGTGGCTGGGCAATGCAGCTTCATATCAATGCACTTAGAAACAACAATACGAAAATGTTTGAGAGGCTTGGACCAGATACGGGGTACGATGCGATGAATGACGAAGACATTGCAAAGCCGCTTTGCCGAATATTAGATCGTTTAGAACAAGAAGATGCATTGCCAAACACGATTCTGTATTCCTTAAATCCAAGGGACAATGTAGTGATATCAACATTGGCTGGAAGCTTTCAAGACGGGAAGACACCTGGGAAGATGCAGCACGGCACAGCTTGGTGGTTTAATGATACGAAGCAAGGAATGACAGAGCAGATGATGGCTCTTTCCAGTATCGGACTGATCAGCCGTTTTATCGGGATGCTGACAGATTCACGAAGCTTTTTGTCCTATACAAGGCATGAATATTTCCGAAGACTGCTTTGTGATATCATCGGGGATTGGGTAGAAAAAGGAGAAGTCCCCTATGACCTTGAGCTGTTAGGGGAGATCGTGAAAGGAATCAGCTATGAAAATGCGAAGCGATATTTTCAATTTGACCGGGCAAAGCAGCTCCATCATCAAAGTAAAATCACATGAGGAAAAAGGCAAGAAAATGAAAGCGGTTTTATGATAAGATGGAAAAAAATCATAAAAGGCGGAATAGCATGACAGTCACAATTAAAGACATAGCAAAATTGGCAAATGTCTCTCATACAACAGTATCAAGGGCTTTGAATAACAGTCCTTTTATTAAAGAGAAGACAAAACAAAAGATTTTGTCGATTGCAAAACAGCTGAATTATTCACCAAATGTCCATGCCAGAGGCCTTGTATCACAAAAATCGTTTACAATCGGTCTGTTTTTCACGAGTTTAACAGAAGGCACATCCTCAAGCTTCTTTGTGGATGCGTTAAAAGGCGTCAATAGCGTCATGACAGAGCATTACAATCTGTTTGTTAGGGGTATTGACGATTTTCACGATTACACAACCATTCATAAACAGCGCTACGATGGCATTTTGCTGATGAGCCAAAGTGAGCACGATGAAGCGTTTATCCATCATGTCAAGAAACAGGGCATTCCAATCATTGTGCTGAACCGCCGTGTAGAAAGTAATGAAGTGATGAATATATTAGCAGATGATAGTCAAGGAGCATACCAGGCAGCACACTATTTCATTCAGAAAGGCCATCAACAAATCGCCATCATTGAAGGAAAAGAAGGCTTTAAATCGACTCAGGAGAGAAAAGCTGGCTTTCTCCAAGCGTTAATTGATCACCATATTCCTATGAAAAAAGAATATATGATCAAGGGTGACTACCATATGAAAAGCGGCTATGAATCAATGGAATCCCTGCTGACACTTGATCATCCGCCAACAGCGCTTTTTTGCTCTAACGATGACATGGCCATTGGTGCGATGAATGCTTTATATGCAAAGGGCAAGACGTGTCCAGACGATGTCTCTATTATTGGTTTTGACGATATTGCATTTTCATCCTACACCACACCTGCACTGACCACGGTAAAAAAGCCAATCGAAAAAATGTGTGCACTTGGAGCAGAAGCCATCCTATCGGTCATAAACGGTGAAGAGCAGGAAGAGGATCATATGGAAAAAGTGTATGTCCACACAGAGTTGATGATCAGAGATTCAGTCAAAAAGGTGCAGTAATCAGCATCTTTTAAAGAAAAATGTTCACGTGTGCATAAAATCAGAGAGGGGAATCCATTTGAAACGTTTATCAAAAACCATATACCCGGTGCCTGAGTATCCAGAAACGATTTTGCAGATTGGTGAAGGGAATTTTATGCGAGGCTTTATTAATTGGCACATTCAAAAGCTGAACGACTGCACAGATTTTAAAGGAAGAGCTGTTGTTGTTCCTCCGAGAAAAGGATCTGTTGCAGCTTTAAATGAACAAGATGGCTTATACACATTATGTATACAGGGCTATCATGACCAGCAAGAAATGAATGAGCGCATGGTCATTCAATCGATCAGCAGAGGAATCAGTACTTATACGGATTATGATGTTTTTTTACAAGTAGCTGAAAACCCCGATCTCCGTTTTGTCTTCTCCAACACGACAGAGGCAGGACTTATGTTCAGAAAGGAGGATCGCTTGGAGGATCGACCGCAAGCGAGTTTTCCAGGAAAGCTGACAGCGTTCTTATATCACAGGTTTAAAGCATTTGCTGGAGATGAACAAAAAGGGCTGATCATCCTTCCATGTGAACTGGTCGAACATAACGGTGACCGCTTGAAGGGATATGTGATAGACATGGCAGCTGAGTGGGATCTGCCGCTTGCGTTTATCACATGGATCAAGGAAGCTAATACGTTTTGTAATACGCTTGTGGATCGGATTGTTCCTGGGTTTTCTAAGGAAGCAGCTGAAATTGTTCAAAAGGAAGAGGGGTATATCGACGAGTTGCTTGTCACGGCAGAATACTATCACCTCTTTGTTATTGAAGCACCTGTCCTCGTACAAAAAGAGCTGCCCTTTCAAGAAGCAGGTTTAAATGTCCTTTTTGTAGAGGATATTGCGCCTTATCGCATGAGTAAGGTACGGATTTTAAATGGTGCCCATACAGCGATGGTGCCAATCGCTTACTCATGCGGGGGAGAAACTGTAAAAGAGGCTGTGGATGATGAGGATGTTGGTACGTTCATCCGGCGGATGCTGGAGGAGGAAGTGCTGCCAGGGCTTGAGCTCTCTCGAGATGAGCTTCTTCTTTATACACAATCGGTTTGGGATCGCTTTTGCAATCCATTTGTGAAGCATCAATTGCTGGATATTGCGCTCAATGGTGTATCTAAGTTTCGAACCCGTATTCTTCCGTCATTGCTTGATTATGTTGAGCAAAAGAAACAGCTGCCAATGAAACTCGTGTTTTCACTCAGTAGCCTCATTTTTTTTTACAGATCACATGCAGATAAGATAAAGGATGATGAGACTGTACTGGTTTTCATGAAGGAAGCCTTTGAAGGAGAGAACCAATCTAATGAAGCGATCGCAGCTAAGATTCTATCATGTGAGTCATTATGGGGGAGAAATTTAACGGATATAAATGATTTGGTTCACGCTGTAGCTGATCAGCTTACCTTCATACAGGAGCAAGGGATGAGAGCGGCTGTTCAACGAATGCTGCAACATCATTATGAAAGTCAGGGGGAGAAGGCATGAAAGATTTTATTGTGATTCA
Organism: Bacillus sp. FSL W8-0645; assembly: GCF_038007905.1. Lineage (NCBI taxonomy): Bacteria > Bacillati > Bacillota > Bacilli > Caryophanales > Bacillaceae > Bacillus > Bacillus sp. FSL W8-0645. The sequence goes on along the minus strand of NZ_JBBOYC010000001.1, from coordinate 3,077,444 downwards.
CCCTTCAGATAATGTCGGTATTGCTTTAAAAGTACTTGAACAAGGGGAGGAGCTGCAGCATCAAGATCATTCCGTTGTTTTAAAAGAGACCATCGCCAAAGGTCATAAGTTTGCATTGGCTGATATCAAGCAAAGAGAGAATATCATGAAATATGGCTACCCCATTGGGCATGCAACGACTGCCATTTCTGCTGGAGAATGGGTGCATACACATAACATCAAAACCAATCTATCAGGCAAGCTTGATTACGAATACAAGCCTTCATTCACAGATAACCCCTATGAAAAAACGAATCTTACATTTAAAGGATATAAACGAAAAAACGGGGAAAGCGGGATTCGCAATGAGCTTTGGATTGTCCCAACCGTTGGATGCGTAAATGGCATCGCCGATCAAATCATCCAAATTTTTACTGCTGAAATGGGCGGAAGCATCCATCCGTTTGAAACAGCTCTCGTATTAAAGCACAATTATGGATGCTCACAGCTTGGGGACGATCATGAAAATACAAAAACCATTTTACAAAATGCCGTGAAGCATCCCAATACTGGAGGAGTGCTCGTCCTCGGACTTGGATGTGAAAATAACGATATTGACAATTTTCAGTCTACATTAGGTGAATATGACCGTGAGAGAGTGAAATTTTTAAGAAGCCAAGAAGTAGGTGATGAAATTGAGACGGGAGTCGCTTTACTCAAAGAAATTTATGAGGCAGCGAAAGAAGATCACCGTGAAGAGGTCCCGTTATCTGAGCTGAAAATCGGCTTGAAGTGCGGGGGATCAGATGGATTCTCCGGCATTACCGCAAATCCGCTTTTAGGAAGGCTGTCCGATTTTATTGTTGCTCAAGGAGGCACGACAGTGTTAACAGAAGTGCCCGAAATGTTTGGAGCTGAAACAATTTTAATGGAGAGAGCGGAATCAGAAGCGACTTTCGACAATATTGTGCAAATGATCAATGACTTTAAACAATACTTCATGGATCATCGACAGCCAGTATATGAAAATCCTTCCCCGGGAAATAAAGCAGGTGGAATTTCGACATTAGAGGATAAATCTCTCGGCTGTACACAAAAAGCAGGGACTTCTGACATTCAAGATGTGTTGAAATATGGGGAATTGCTGAAGCGAAAGGGCTTAAATTTATTAAGTGCGCCGGGGAATGATTTGGTTGCTTCATCTGCTCTTGCCGCTTCTGGCTGTCAGCTTGTCCTTTTTACAACAGGCAGAGGGACACCATTCGGCACGTTTGTCCCAACAATGAAGGTTTCGACGAATACAGCCTTATATGAAACAAAAAAACATTGGATTGACTTTAATGCGGGAGAACTGCTTGAAGATGTACCAGAAGATGTTGTGTTAGAAAAATTTATTTCAACTGTCATTGATGTGGCGAGCGGAAAGCTATTAAATCATGAAAAAAACAATTTTAGAGAGCTGGCTATTTTCAAAACAGGTGTCACACTTTAAGGCGACTGGGGGATGAGAATGTGTCTAGAAAACGGGATTTAATGTATATCACAGCAGGAACGGTACTCACAGGAATCGGACTCACTCGTTTAACAAGGCAAGGGAAGAAAGACAAAGAAGCAAACGGAATCGATCAAGTGTTAAAGCAGATAAAAGCACCGCTGTTCCCTGATCGTGAATTTAATGTGGTTCATTATGGTGCAGATGCGAAGGGGACCGAGCTTTCAACAGATGCTATACAGTCTGCCATTGATGATGCGCACCGTTTGAAAGGGGGACGTGTGCTGATTCCAGAAGGGACGTTTGTGACAGGTGCGCTAGAATTGAAGAGTCATGTAGAATTGCATTTGCATGAGAAAGCGTATGTGGCATTCACCCAAAACCGAAAGGACTATTTGCCGCTTGTACTGACAAGATATGAAGGGGTTGAGCTTTATAATTATTCACCTCTCATTTATGCACACCATGCAGAAAACATTGCCATTACAGGAGCTGGAACGCTTGATGGCAGAGGGGATGAGCATCATTGGTGGCCTTGGAAATATGGCACGAATGGCCAGCCTTCTCAAGATCGAGATCGTCAGCTTCTATTTGACATGGCTGAAAAAAGAATACCAGTAGAAGAAAGAGTGTTTGGAGAAGGGCATTATTTAAGATCAAGCTTTATCCAACCTTACCAATGTCAGCAAGTTCTTATTGAGGGAGTGACAGTGAAGGATTCACCGATGTGGCAAATTCACCCTGTACTAAGTGAAAATGTGATTGTCCGTGGAGTCCATATTATCGGGCATGGACCAAACACAGATGGTGTCAATCCAGAGTCTTGCCGGAATGTGCTCATTGAAGATTGTTATTTTGATAATGGCGACGATTGTATTGCCATCAAATCTGGAAGGAACGAGGACGGACGGAGAATAGGGATTCCATCTGAAAACATTGTCATTCGTAGAAATAAGATGCGTGATGGACACGGCGGAGTGACGATTGGGAGTGAAATCACTGGCGGGGTAAGGTATGTCTATGCAGAGAATAATGTCATGGATAGTCCGAACCTTGACCGGGCACTGCGGATTAAAACCAACTCTGTCAGAGGTGGTACCATTGAACATATTTACTTTAAAAACAACACAGTCAAAAGCCTAAAGCATGAAGTGGTCTGTATCGACATGATGTATGAGGAAGGGGATGCGGGTCCACATCGTCCTGTTGTACGTCATATTCAAGTAGAAGGACTGAAAAGCAGCGGCGGACGATATGGTGTGAAAATAGCCGCCTACTCACATTCCCCCGTGACAAACTTCAACATGAAAAATTGTGTCATAGATCATGTGACGTATCCACTTTCTTTGGAGCATGCTGTAGCGCCTTCTTTTCAGAAAGTCGTCATCAATGGGGAACAAATTAATAAATAGATAGGCGAAAAACAGTCTTTTTAGAGGCTGTTTTTCATTTATAAGATCGAAAAGACGCTTTTAGAAATCACATATACAACCTATCTGCACTGTAGTATAATATTCCCGAAATTAGAAAAGAATTGACGGAGAGAATTCGTCAAGCAGTACATAAATCAGGGGGTTCATTCATGAAAAAGTTAACGGCCATTTGGCTATCGCTCCTGCTTGTGATGGGTGTTTTAGCAGGATGTGCAGGTGCTGAAACAGACCATAAAGCAAAGAGTTCACAAAATAACGAAACAACGACTGCGGCATTTCCTGTCTCGATTAAAGATGCAGCTGGTAAAACAGTCGAAATCAAAGAACAGCCTAAACGAATTGTTTCATTAATTCCAAGTAATACAGAGGTTGCGTATGCGCTTGGTCTTGGAGATAAAATGGTTGGACGATCTGATTTTGACAATTATCCAAAGGAAGTTGAAAAGGTAGAGAAAATTGGCGGACTTGAATTCAATGTCGAGAAGGTGATTTCATTAAAGCCTGATCTTGTACTAGCTCATGCCTCACAGATGGGATCAAAAGAGGGATTTAAACAGCTAGAGGATGCAGGAATTCAAGTACTGACTGTAAATGATGCCACTTCTTTTAAGGATGTGTACAAATCGATCAATATGATCGGTGAAGCAACAGGTGTAAAAGAAGCATCAACAAAGCTTGTAGACGAGATGAAAGCAAAATTGAATCACATCAAGAAACAAGCAGAAGCGATCTCCAAAGACAAACAAAAAACAGTCTTTGTTGAAGTTTCAGGTACGCCTGAAATTTATACAACAGGTACTCATACATTTATGGATGAAATGCTTTCTGTTATCCATGCGAAAAATGCTGCTGGTGATCAAACTGGCTGGGTACAAATGACAGAGGAATCAATTATCAAACGAAACCCTGACGTGATCATCACAATTGATGGTTCCAGTTTAGCTGATCTGAAAAAGAGAGACGGCTGGAATGCGGTCAAAGCAGTGAAGGAAAAACAAGTCTTTCAATTGAATACGGATCTCGCATCAAGACCGGGACCGCGATTGGTTGAAGGAGTCGAGGCTCTTGCGAAAAGCATCTATCCTGACACGTTCAAATAAATTCATCATCGCATACACACTAAGTGCTTTACTTCTTGTGGTGAGCATTGGAATGGGAATCTCCTTTGGAAGCTTAGGGATTCCCATTCCTTCTATTCTTCGTATATTTGTTCATGAACTATTCGGTGTGCAGATAGGCACAATAGATTCAATTGATCGCAATATTATGATGAATATCCGGCTGCCGAGAGTAATATTAGCGGCACTAGTCGGAGCAGCGCTGGCGTTATCTGGTGCAGCCTTTCAAGGTTTATTAAAAAATCCTCTTGCTGACCCATATACACTGGGTGTATCTCAAGGGGCATCAGTTGGAGCCGTCGCGACCCTATTTTTCAGTTTGCAGCTCCCTTTGCTCGGCAGTTTCACACTGCCTTTTTTCAGTATGATAACAGCGCTTGTGACCCTATGTCTCGTCCTCTTTTTTGCGCGTCTTGTTCATCGGGGGATGAGCATTTCCTCTTTAATTTTAACAGGAGTGATTTTCAGCTCTTTTTTGGGCGCGCTTATATCATTAATGATTGCTTTAACGGGTGATGATTTAAAAGAGATTATTCATTGGCTTCTTGGTAGTGTGTCCATGAGGGGCTGGCGCTATATTGCGCTTTTCCTTCCTTTCTTTCTGATTGGGACCTTTGCATTAATGCTGATGGGGCGAGATTTGAATGTCATGACGTATGGCGAGGAGAAAGCAAAGCTATTAGGTGTACATGTGAAAAGGAGCAAATATATCGTGCTGCTTGCTGGATCGATTCTGACTGGTAGTGCAGTAGCGGTGTCAGGTACGATCGGATTTGTGGGACTTGTGATTCCGCATTTTATTCGCCTCTTAGCGATCACAGACCACCGGCACCTCCTGCCTTTGTCTATGCTGAATGGCGCTTCCTTTCTCGTTTTAGCAGATGTGTTATCACGCACGATCATTGAGCCGACTGAATTACCGATCGGCATCATCACAGCGTTAATTGGTGCCCCTGTATTCGGCATCATCCTCATCCGTAAATATAGAGGAGGGACGCATCTATGATTCAAGTGAAGGAAATCAAAGGTGGATATGGAGAGAAAGAGGTCATACGCGGCATCAGTCTTGAGGTAAAGCAAGGGGAATTTCTCGGTATACTTGGTCCAAATGGAAGCGGGAAGTCGACCTTGCTTAAAATGATCTCTGGATTGCTGGAACCTGATAGTGGTGAGGTACGCCTGAGCGGTCAACTGATTCAATCCTATCGTCCAAAGGCACTTTCGCAAAAAATGGCTGTTCTACCGCAGAAAACGGACCAAGCCTTCTCATTTACAGTGGAAGAAACGGTTCAATTCGGTCGTTATCCATATCAAAAAGGATGGTTGCAATCTGTTACCCAAGAGGATATGCGAATCGTAAACAAAGTAATGGAACAAACGGATGTTGCACAATTTAAGGGGCAATCTATTCATGAGCTAAGCGGGGGAGAACAGCAGCGTGTGTACTTGGCACAGGCACTAGCCCAGCAGCCTGAATATTTATTGCTCGATGAACCAACCAGTTTTCTTGATTTGGCCTATCAAAAAGACTTGCTTGATTTAATTAAAGAAGAGACCACTTCCTCTAGGTTGACGGTGATCGGTGTGTTTCATGATGTGAACATCGCCAGTTTGTATTGTGATCGGCTGCTGCTACTTGATGAAGGAAAGACAGAAATAGTAGGGCTGCCGCATCACGTCTTGACGCCTGAGCGAATCAACCGTGTATATGAAACAGATGTAACACCGCTCCAACACCCGCGAAGGGCAAACCCTCAGTTGACCATTGAACCTGCGGGGGCTTCTGTAGCATCAAATGCAAAGTTAGCGGATGGGTGGAAAACGTATGGCGGGGAAGGAATGACGTTTTCCCTCAAACAGCCGCTCCGCATCCTTTCCTCACATCAGAAAAAGGGCGGCTTCTTTTGGAAAAGGTCTCTCGGAACGGGAAGTGAGATGCTTCGTGACGAGTTGGATGATCGTGAAGGACTATTGTTTTACGATCAAACAAGTGGACCAAAACAATTTGCTGCTGAAGACACAGACGACGACATGGTGCTTTACGGCATGCGTCATCAAGAAGAGTTGACCATTTGGCTTGTACTGAAAGAGTCTATATCAGACGGATCGTCTGTTCAGCTCATGGGGCAGCTTGTCCACATGATGAAACGGGAGACGAGCATGTTCATTCATCATCTATGTATCGCTGCTGCGGGTATGCAAGAAACGGAAGATGATGAGCATTTACACGAAAGATTAAAGCAGAAAGTGCACCTTCTTCTTTATTCATTGAATGCCATTTAAAAGTGAACCAAAGGGTTCGCTTTTTTGTTTATGATGCGATCACAGTACTTTAGTTAAACAAATACATCCTTTTCACTTCAGGTTATACTAAAAGGACAAAGCAATAGACAAGGAGGAACACCAATGAAACTTTATACAAAAACAGGGGATCGAGGTCAAACAGGCTTGATCGGCGGGAGAGCCGATAAGGATGATGTGAGAGTAGAGGCGTACGGCACGTTAGATGAGGCGAATAGCTTCATTGGACTCGCGCATGCACATTTACGTCAGCATGGCGAATTGTTTCAAGACATTTTGTCAGAGCTGATTGTGATACAGCACGAGCTGTTTGACTGCGGCGGTGATTTGGCAGCAGTGAAACCACCGAAAGAAGGTAAATTAACTGAAATGTCTGTATCAGTCCTTGAGCAAAGAATGGATGTCTATGTAGAAGAAGCCGCGCCACTCACGAAGTTTATTTTACCGGGCGGCCAGGAAAGTGCAGCTCTTTTACATGTGGCGCGGACAGTCGTCAGAAGAGCAGAGCGGCATATGGTGACGCTTGCGAAGCAGGAGGAGATTCCATCAGTTGCGCTCACATATGTAAACCGGCTTTCTGACTATTTATTTGCAGCTGCCCGAATCGTGAATCATCGGCTCGGTGAAGCGGATGTTGAATATGAACGAAGTGCAAACGTATTTCGGTCTAAATAAAGAACAGCACTCTTCAAATGAGAAGAGTGCTTTTTTATTGGATTCTACCGCTCAGTCTGAGCGAAGTTACGACTCTGGTCGCAACGAAAGATCAATCTGCGACACGTTTTGCCAGCTTTCTTTTTTGACTATAGTAAAAGCAAGGAGCAAGAAAGGAGGCATGAAGATGAAAATAACAAGTAAAACCATCATCGGTTCGATTTTAATGTTTGTCGGTCTATCCATCTTCTTCGGTGGTTCACTAGGAGGGCTGATCCCGATTCTGATTGGGGCGTGGCTCATCTATGTAGGTGTAAAGAAATATGAAAAAGGCAGTAAAACCTTCGGCGTCATTCTAGCAGTCATTGGTGTCATGATCGTTGTGCAAGCTCTGCCGTTTATCCTTGGAATCGCATTGGCTGGGGGGCTTCTCTACTTCGGCTGGACGATGATCAATGGTGAACAGGCAAAAGAATCATCAAGTAGATCATATATGGAGCCAAACACGTCACCGAAAATGGAAGAACCTATGCACACGTCATTTGATCAAGAATGGGAAGATTTTTTAAAGAAAAAATAAGAGGAGGAAATTCAAATGGTATTCAGAAGAATGAGAGATATGTTTGTTGCAACGGTCAATGAGGGCTTAGATAAAATGGAGAATCCACGTGTCATGCTAAATCAGTACGTTCGTGATATGGAGGACGATATTGCCAAAGCGAAACATGCGATCATCAAACAGCAAACGATTCAACAAGGCTTCCTGCGCAAAGCAGAAGAGACGGAAGCATTTGCTGATAAAAGAAAGAAGCAGGCTGAGCTGGCATTTCATGCAGGAGAAGAAGAATTAGCACGAAAAGCGCTCACAGAAATGAAGTATTTTGAAGAAAAGCATCAGGAATATCAGGAAGCTTATCAGCAATCTGTGAAACAATTAAAAGAGCTGAAAGAGCAATTGCAGCAGTTAGAAACGAAGCTGCGTGATATTAAAGACAAGAAGCAGGCACTCATAGCAAGAGCAAATGCCGCACAGGCAAAGCAGCATATGAACGAATCTATGAATAAAGTAGATAGTGAAAGTGCATATAAAGAATTTCTTCGAATGGAGAACCGTATCGAAGAAATGGAGACAAAAGCGGGCAGCTATACACAATTTGAGGATCAAGGAGCATATGCTCATCTAGACTATGCTGATGAGGTTGAAAAAGAATGGCAGAAGCTCAAGCTGGAGAAGAAGCCTGAGCAGCAGCAAGCAAACTAAGAAATCAATGGCAGATCGGAAGAAAAGCAGGATTTTTCTTCCGATATTTGATTTCTTTCTGTTTCGCTTTTCCTTATAATGAAAAGGTCAGAAGATAAAGGGATGGTATGAATGAAGCGGTTAATCGGTCTAATTTGTATACTTGTAGGTGTCTTTTTAATGATTGGGATGCTTTTCAAAAACGAAGATCTCTTTCATTTGAGTTTCTCCCGTGAAAAAGCAGTCACAACAGCTTCAGCGAAAAAAGATGAAATTGATCAATTAGATATTTCTCTTTCTGGATTTCGCGTGAAGGTAAAGCCTGAAAATCGTTCCGATATTTCCGTGATGGTCGTAGGTGGAAAAGGGAAAATGTATGCGGAACAAACAGGCAGTATATTTAACGTCCGTGCTGAAAATAAAGGATTCTTGTTTTTCTCTTCATTTGAAAAAGGAGAACTCTTAGTCAAAATTCCAACAGATTATCATAAAAATGTGAAGATTACGGGTGGAAGCGGCGTCAGTGAGGTGGACGGCGAAGGGAAACTGTCTCTTCAAGATGTGACGCTTAAATCAACAAGCGGAAACCTCAATGCCGAGAATTTCTCAGCAAACAATGTCGAAATCAAAGCGACATCCGGCAGACTCTCTGTGTCTCACATCGATGCGAAAAATAGTGATATTGGAGCAACCTCAGGCCGTGCCGATATTAAAGATGTCAAAGGCGAACTGCAGCTAGAAATGACGAGTGGTAGATTGACGGCAAGCTTTGATACCATTGAATCACCTGTCTCCTTTCACATGACATCAGGCAGCGCAAAATTTAACCTGCCGGATGAAGGAGATTTTAACGTCAAAGTGAAAAAAACAAGTGGAAGTGTGGATCACTCCTATCATTTTGATCAAGCAGATAGTGAAGGTCGAGGCTTTACAGGTACGCAGGGAAAAGGGACACACTTAGTCGATATTGAAATGACAAGTGGAAACTTAAAGCTGCGGTAATGAACGGAAGAAAGGAAGGAGGCGAGTCAACTGCGTTTTTCAAGGAATCAAATTTTAGGCATCATTGTCGTGATTTTTGGTATTAATCTATTTCTCAAAATTATTGGGATCGGAGCCGAATTGTTTTGGCCCGTGTTTTTTGCGCTGGCAGGCTATTGGCTGCACTCAAGATCCAAACGTTGGCTCGGTTCAGTTTCCTATATTTTTGCCGGCTTTCTCTTTTTAAAATTCCTGCTCAATATTACATTTAGTCTCACAGGATATTTATTTGCGGCCTTTTTGATATATGCCGGCTATCGCTTATTGAAAAACAAACCCGTTTTTGATGTCGATAAAAAGGAAGCATCGGAGGGCGATAAGCCTTCTCTGAAAGTCAATCTTGAAAAAGAGGGCGAGCAAAAGAAAACAAAGAGCCAGACAAAGCCGCGCAAGGAGCATGACTTTTTTATCGGTGAAGTCAGGCTGATGAAAAAGCCGTTTCAATTAAGTGATTTGACGATTTCAGGGTTTATCGGGGATGTCAAAATCGACTTATCAAAGGCCATCATCGCAGAAGAAGAGAGCACGATCGTGATAAGCGGGCTCATCGGAGATGTGGATATTTTCGTACCGCAGGATATTGAAGTATGTGTGAGTGCTTCAGCTGCCATTGGTGATATGAAAATTATTGATGAAAAAAGAAGCGGATTCGGCAGTAAAGTGTATGTGATGACCGACAATTACGATGAGAGTAAACGAAAAGTGAAAATCTCCATCTCTTTACTGATCGGAGATGTGGATGTGAGATACTTATGAGGAAACTCCATCTAGGTATCCAGTGGCAATCTATTCGTCTTGGAGTAGGGATCTCGCTTGGTGTTGTCATCATGACGATGCTGCCCATGTTTTTTTATTATCAGCTTGATCCGATGATTCTCCTCTCTACCCGCTGGTTCGGCATCCCATTTTTTTGTATTTTACTGATCATTAGTCTTGCCATTGGGGTTTCTGCCTCACATGTATTTGGCTATCAGCATAAAAAGCGTCTTGATCAGCTTGTAGAGTCGATTTTAAAGTTTGAAAATGGGAACTTTGCATACAGACTGCCGTCTCTTGGCGACGATGAAATTGGCTTAGCGGCAGATCAATTAAATGAAATGGCGAAACGAGTGGAAGGTCAAGTAGCCTCTTTGCAAAAGCTCTCGAATGAGCGGGCAGAATGGCAGGTGCAAATGAAAAAGTCGGTCGTCTCAGAAGAACGTCAGCGTTTAGCACGAGAACTGCATGATGCGGTCAGCCAGCAGTTATTTGCGATTTCAATGATGACCTCTGCGATTCTTGAAGTCATGAAGGAAAAGGATGAAAAGATTTTAAAGCAGATGCGCCTAGTCGAACGAATGGCTGGCGATGCACAAAATGAAATGCGTGCCCTTTTGCTTCATCTCAGACCGATCACCCTTGAAGGAAAAGACTTGAAAAAGGGCTTGATTGAGCTCCTAAATGAATTTCAAGCAAAGCAGCCGATTGATATTGATTGGGAAATAGAAGATGATGTTCCGCTGTCTAAAGGAGTAGAGGATCACCTCTTCCGAATTGTACAGGAAGCCCTGTCAAATGTGTTCAGGCATGCAAAGGCGACAAAGGTGACGGTGCGTCTGCTCATTCGAAATCGGCAGGTGCAGCTGAAGATTATCGACAATGGGATCGGCTTTCAAACCGATCATGTGAAGACGGCCTCCTACGGACTGGAATCAATTCGTGAAAGAACAAGTGAAGTAGGCGGTGTCGCAGAGATTATGTCATTTGAAGGAAAAGGAACACAAATTGATGTGAAGGTTCCCATTTTTGATGAAGGAAAAGGAGAGAACGTTCGATGATTCGAGTGCTTTTAATCGACGATCACGAAATGGTGAGAATGGGGCTTGCTGCTTTTTTAGAGGCACAGGCTGATATTGAAGTCATTGGTGAAGCGTCAGATGGACAAAAAGGTGTAGAGCTAGCAGTTGAATTAAGGCCAGATGTCATTTTAATGGATCTTGTCATGGAAGGCATGGATGGTATCGAAGCAACGAAAAGAATTTGTCAGGAAATTGAAGATGCACGAATTATCGTTCTGACGAGCTTTATTGATGATGATAAAGTTTATCCAGTGATTGAAGCAGGTGCTTTAAGTTATTTGTTAAAAACATCCAAGGCAGGAGAAATTGCAGATGCCATTCGGTCTGCAAGTATCGGCGAACCAAGACTAGAATCAAAAGTAGCTGGAAAGGTGATGAATAAACTTCGTCATTCCTCAAATGGATCGATCCTTCATGATGCATTAACAGCAAGGGAAATGGAAATCTTGAAGCTGATTGCTGATGGGAAATCGAATAAGGTCATCGCTGAGGAACTATTTATTACAATTAAAACAGTGAAGACACATATTACAAACATTCTTTCCAAACTCGATGTAGAAGACCGGACGCAAGCGGCTGTGTATGCGCATCGTCATAAGCTGATTCAATAAAATAAAAAAACAGCTTTCAAAAGAAAGCTGCTAGAACATGCGTAAATTTAGTCCTTCTGTCCTGTGATCGGACGTTCGGATAGTTGATGGAGCTCAGGAACTGGAAAAGCCTCCTGCTCCTCGGCCGATTTGTCTTCTAGGGCTTTCTTCATCTCGGATAATAGCTTTACGCTCTCCTTTGCCAATGCTGCCTTTTTCTCTTGCAAACCAATGATCTGTGAAAGTCCGACGAATATACCGCCTCCAACAAGAAGGAGCGCAGGGGTTTGTCCATAATAAATCACGATCAAAAATGTGCTCGAAAAGCTGTCGGCTTCAATGAAGAAATCTTCTTTTGATTGCATGAATACAACGACTAACAGGAGTATTCCTAGAATCAAAAATAGAATGCCGGCCGAAAGTAAAGCTCGTTTCATGATTGACACCCTTTTTTTCTTACCATTTTAACATACTCTATAAGGATTGTGTTGCGCCCTTAGTCCCGAAGTCACGGATTTTCACATTTGCTTTGTAACGAATATCTGATTCACTAAAAATTTCATCCCAATGTTTTGCTTCTTTTCGAAAATCCTTCGGGTAGGCAATACTCGCCTTTTGATAGAACCCGCAAATATCTGCTTTGATCTCATGCTGTAATTCACCGATGAAATCTTTAACGCTTGTCTCTAATCGACGCTTGACAACGCCTTCAATTTCTCTGAGATACTTTTCATTAAAAGCGTTTTCACGTTCATTCCAATCCTCAGACAATCGTCCATCAAGCTCCACTGACACATCAAATTGATATTTTCCGCTGGCTGATTTATTGGTTTTAATATGGTGCTTGAGTTTGAAAATCTCAAAAGAGTAGCTGCTGTGTTCATATTCAAATTCAATGACTCCACCCAGTCCGTCTCCAGTTAACAGATTGTATGACTGTACTGCTAACGGAGAGATATTGGTGAGAAATCGCTTATTCTTAATAATAGAGGCTCCATCGAGCATTAATTTTCCTTGATCGACGCTGACTTTCGGAATAGCGAAAGATACATTGTTTTGCATGGCAGAAGAAATATCTCCTAATGAGACAGTCTTAAACATGAGAATGGTCGATTTTCTATTCTCAGAAAGATCGTATAAGGTCGTAGAGGCTGGCTGTCCGTCGTCATTGATTTTCAGCATGTCTCCAGGATTCTTAGAGGTCATAAAGACGAGGCCTCCTCTCCTCGTTTCATTGTCTCGAATGAATTGATTAATGACGAGGTCGAAATCATTCTCATTGATGAGTTCCTCAGAAAACAATAACACCCGTAGCTGCTGTGCGAAAATGCGATGGCTTTTCAGCGCCGTTGTGCGGAATATTTGATGCACAGAATCCCCGTTTGTTTCAATGATTTTCGTAGGGTCTTTGATGTTTGATTCCTGAGAGATCTTTTGAGGAACGAGGACTTGCATAGATACCTTTAATTTATTCCCTTGGTCCCCTTTGTCTACTGCAAATCCAATCGCCATGTTAAGCTCCTCAATATTTGTGCTATCCCAGCAACCACTTAATAGAACCAGCGTCAAAAGAGCAACAGCTACTTTCTTTTTCATGTTGTGTTCCGCCTCCTTTTGAAAAACACGATGATAAATAAGAGAAACGGGAGAATGCCGAACAGCAGGAAAAAGAGGTTGTTCACATAGGTTAAATAATTTCGCACTGTATCGACATCCTTTGGAAAAATCGCTGCAAAGTAAATGACAATTCCCATTAAAACAAGGACCACTTTTTTAGGAAACTTGGTCAGTTTAGACACCCCGATTGCAGCAAAAAATGTATATCCGACAAAGCTTGTATAAAGCTGAATCAGCCAAACGATAAGCAAAAAGGAGTCAATTCGTTCAATAAAAATCCCCTGAATATCAAATGATTGAAATAAGGCAATGGTTGGCCAAGTCAAAGTCGCCGTTTCTTTCACCGTGAACGCACCAACCACAAGAATATAGGTGAAAATATAGATGATCGCAGGAATCAAAAAGCCGACTGTACCATAAGCAAAGGTGTGTTTTTGCGTGTTCAAATAGGCAGGCATAAACAGCATCATTTCAATGCCTACAAACGAAATGGCTGATGCGTTCAAAGATTTGAAAACAGGGGAGAATCCCTCTCCTAAAACGGGACGGAGGTTATCTAGCTTAAATTCTTGCACGCTCAGTCCGTAAGCGACAAATAAAATGATGAGCGTCACAATCAGAATAAAAGGAAATAGCCTGGCTAAATCACCAATTCCTCCAATGACAAGATAAAAACCAACCAAAATAAAGCTGATCATTGTCATCGCTACAGGTGTGTTTTGAAGCAGAAAGAACTTCACCATTTCCGACATAGCCCGTACTTCATAGCTAGCAACGCCAAGAAAATAAATAATAATCAAGAGGTTGGCAAGCGCGCCAATCCATTTTCCAAGTCCCTCATTCGTATAATCATAATATGAGGAGAAGGGGACTTTTTTCATCATCAGGACATTTGCAAAAATAAACACAATGTAAATGACACTCATGAGTAAGAGTGCAATCCAGCCGTCAGGTGTAGCCGCAGCCTGAGCCATTGCTCTTGGCAGAATCATCATACTTGCGCCTAGTGTTGTATTTGCAATAATGGCACTTGCCTGATAGCTTGATATCGACTCTTTATGATTGACCATCTCGTTCTCCTTTCTGTTGATTTTTTAAGGGCAATCGAATAATGGAATTGTCCTCGTTTTTATAGCTGAACACAAAATCTGGTGAGAAATATGGTGTGCCAAAACTTTTTTGCCGTGTGAGATGAGTAAGGAGTACGAGCATAAACAGCACAATCCCGTATAAACCAAAGGTAGCCGCAGCAAACATGGACACAAAGCGGAGCACACGAAAGGACATGCCCATCCCGTATTGAGGAACAGTAAAGGACGCAAGGGCCATCACGCTGACGATAATCACCATGATTGAGCTCACAATATGAGCCTGAACGGCTGCCTGCCCAATGACAACCCCGCCAACAAGTCCGATCGTTTGACCGAGCGGGTTTGGCAGCCTTAAGCCGGCTTCCCGCAGAAGCTCAATCGTCATCTCCATGATGAGTGCCTCCACAATAGGCGGAAAGGGGACATTTTCTCTTGTACTTGAGATCGAAATAGCTAGAGTTGTTGGTAAAAGTCCTTGATGGAACGACACAAGCGCAATATAAATGGCTGATAAAAATAATGTCAGAAAGATCGAGGTAAACCGCAGCATACGAATGAGAGAGGCGGCGATCCATCTTTCATAATAATCATCTGGTGATTGCATAATCGTCGCGAGTGAAGCAGGTACAATTAACACAAAAGGCGAATGATCGACAAAGATGGCGACTCGCCCATTGTTCAAAGCAGAGGCGACTTTATCAGGCCGTTCTGTGTTTTGAATTTGCGGAAAAGGAGAATACACATTGTCTTCAATGAGCTCCTCAAGAACACCAGAGTCTTGTATATCATCAATGGTGACTTGTTTGAGCCGTTTTCTTACCTCTTTTAAAACAGAGGTTTCAACGATACCGTCAATGTACATGATGGTCACTTGGGTGTATTTCTTTTCCCCGATCTTCATGTTAACTGTTTTGAGGTCAGGGTTTTTCAAGCGCTGTCGCACGAGAGCTAAGTTCGTGTTTAAATCTTCAATGAAGCCAACTTTCGGCCCTCTTACGACTGTTTCAGATGTAGAATCCCCTAAACTGCGTTTCTTTGTTCCATGCGTTTCTAAAATATACGCATGCTGAAATCCATTAATCAGCACCACGCAATGCCCTTCAAAAATCGCATCGACCAATTCTTCAGAGGTCTTCACCGAACGTGTCGTCATCATGGATAAATTAGATTCCAGCTTCTCTTTTGTAAGAGACGTATGATCTTGGAGAAGCAGCTTTAAAAAGGTTTGAATCTCCATCTTTTCGTTCATTTCTTTTATGTATAAATAGTAAACAACCTGCCCGTGAGGCAGCGTTTTTTTCTCATGGACTAAATCATCCATTTCCTTTAATTGAGGGAGAATGACGGAGAGATTATCGTATAAGTGCTCTTTCAATGGAGTCTGATTCAAAATGATCACCCGCCTCAAATAACTTTTTCTTAGCATTACCTGCTTGAAAAAACAATATTCTGTGTTACATTATTTTGTGGTAAAAGAAAGAATGAGGGTTTTGGAGGAAACAAGATGGCACAAATTCGTTTAGCAGGAACAAAAGAGGAGATTGACCGTATTCTACAGTCGTTTGACAAGCATTATGAAGTGACATATACATCAAAGGATTACGGAAAAACGAACCCAAAATACAAATATTCGAAAGATGTCCGCGTTTATATTGAACTAAAATTAAAATAAAGATAAAATTTTAATTGAAAACGCTTAAAGGATTTTGGTTTTTTGTATAGAATAGAGTTGAGTGTATAAAGCTATGGAGGGATACATAATGACAGAATTTAGAATCGAAAAAGATACAATGGGCGAAATCAAGGTGCCAAAGGACAAGTTCTGGGGTGCACAAACACAACGAAGCAAAGAAAATTTCAAAATCGGTTCTGAGAAAATGCCAAAGGAAGTTGTGAATGCGTTTGCAATTTTGAAACGTAGCACAGCGATTGCCAACGAACGTCTTGGCAACCTTGAGAGCGAAAAAGCAGAAGCAATTGCTGCTGTATGTGATGACATCATCAGCGGAAAGTATGACGAGCATTTCCCGCTTGTTGTATGGCAAACAGGTAGCGGGACACAAAGTAACATGAATATGAACGAAGTCGTTGCAAATAGAGCAACTGTTTACTTAAAAGATAAAAATAGTGAGTTCAGCATTCATCCGAATGATGACGTCAACCGCAGCCAAAGCTCAAATGACACATTCCCAACTGCTATGCACGTGGCAGCTGTTTTAGCTGTGTACAAAAAATTATTGCCTGCGATTGATCAATTAAGAGCGACTCTTGATGAGAAAGCAAAAGCATATCAAGAGATTGTTAAAATCGGTCGTACGCATTTGCAAGACGCAACTCCACTGACAGTAGGTCAAGAAATTAGCGGCTGGGTGTACATGCTGGACCGTTCAAAAGAAATGATTCTAGAATCAACTGAAAAAATGAGAGAGCTTGCGATTGGCGGAACAGCTGTTGGTACAGGAATTAACGCACATCCTGAGTTTGGTCAATATGTCGCTGAGGAAATCAGCAAGCTGACAGGTCAAAAATTCAATTCTTCACCAAACAAATTCCATGCGCTGACAAGCCATGATGAAATTACGTATGCACACGGTGCCCTAAAAGCACTTGCAGCTGATTTAATGAAAATTGCCAACGATGTGAGATGGCTGGCAAGTGGTCCTCGCTGCGGAATTGGTGAATTGATCATTCCTGAAAATGAGCCAGGAAGCTCCATTATGCCAGGTAAAGTCAACCCAACTCAAAGTGAAGCTTTAACAATGATTGCAGCACAGATTATGGGGAATGATGCAACGATCGGTTTTGCTGCCAGCCAAGGAAACTTTGAGCTGAACGTATTTAAGCCGGTTATCATCTATAACTTCTTGCAATCAGTTGAATTACTTGCTGACGGCATGAACTCATTCCATGACAAGTGTGCAGTTGGAATCGAACCAAACCTAGAAACAATCGAGAAAAACTTGAACAATTCATTGATGCTTGTGACGGCACTTAACCCGCACATCGGATATGAAAATGCAGCGAAAATTGCAAAGCTTGCTCACAAAGAAGGTTTAACGTTAAAAGAAGCAGCACTTCAATTAGAGCTGTTAACAGAAGAGCAGTTTGAAGAGTTTGTGAAACCAGAAGAAATGGTGACACCGAAAGCAAAATAAGAACCAGGGGCGGCTGCCCCTGGTTTTTTTCATTGAACGTGATGTGGACAAAAATGAAACCCAGGTTGTGACTTGGGTTCTACAAATGATCTTCTTTCAAAATACGCAAAAGTGATTCAGAGTGGGTTTGGAGCGGTGCGTATAATTTTAATTGATGCAGCATGCCTTTCACGATGACTTGTCTAGGTTTCTGTTTGTTTAATTCATTTTCTAGAATGCCGAGTGCTTCAAATAAATCAGGCTCGTCTTTCACTTCATAGTGTGCTTCAGCCTGCTCTCTTAATTCTTTTAAAAGAGATTCTGTCAGCGGGTCGAATGACCGTTCATAAATAGGACCAAACCAATCGCTCGCTTGATCTACAGAGATGAGCGGAAGATCATGTCGCTCCATCATACCGCCCATCAAATCATCGATACGGTGAATCATCGTTGCGGCTAGCTCCTCAGCCTCTAGCTGAAAATCATATAAAATCGCAAGCTCGAAATAAACGTGGCTCATTCCCTCAATCGTCAAACAAAGATCAGCCATATAAGGAATCGCTGCATCTCCATATACCTGCTTAATGTTATCAATGTGAAGCTGAATGGTGGCAAGTCTGATTTGTTTTGCGAGCTGCTGCGTTTCTTCATTCATTGGCAGTGCTCGATCGCTCAGCTGCATTTTAATAAAATCCTTTTGCTGCAAGATATTATCGTAGTAGACAGTGAGCTGCTTACGGTAGGCTTCCTTTGGTGTGCCTCCCTCTGTTTGAACCTCATGGATCCGGGTAAATACCTTATCGTAATAGTAATGTAAGATTGAAATGAGCAGTGCTTCCTTTGATTTAAAATAAAGATAAAAAGCACCCTTTGACATGTGGCATTCATCCGCAATTTCCTGAACAGACGTTGTATTGTAGCCTTTACTGGCAAACAATTTCATGCCGGCCTCAATGATCATTTTCTCTTTCTTCTTCAATATGAATGTCATCCTTTCTTACCGAGAGACAAATGTCTTAGGAAACGTGCGCAAAGAGATGTGACTTATCGGTCATAAACGACGAAAGTTTTCAAAAATTAATCAGATTGTAACTTGTTTTTTACAGTGTAATTCTTTATATTATAAAGTAAGGTGACCAACTGGTCAAAAAATGTGAAAGGATGATGTTCCATGAGAGAAATCGATGATATGATGAGACGCTTGCGAACAAAAGGAATTCAAGTAGAAAAAGTCAAAATGCCGAAAGAGACAACCATTGAAAAGAAATGGATGTATCAAGCTGGCAAGAAAATCAAAGCCACATACCGTGATTTCAATGGGTATTCATTCATCTAAAAAAGACTGCGGTCAAAAACCTACAGTCTCTTCTTTGGTACCGTGATCGTATAACGTACACCTAGATCATCATTTTCAATTGATATAGACGCTTGATGCATGGAGAGAATTTTTTTGACAATGCTTAATCCAATACCGAATTCGCCCTTTTTTCCCTTACTAAAAGGTTCGTATAGGTTGGATAGCATATGTTCTTCAATTGGAGGACCGTCATTACGAATAACAATGCGTATTTGATCCTCTTCCTGTTTCATTTGAATATCAATTTTCCTTTTTGCGTAGCGAAGTTGATTTTCTAGTACATTCTCAAATAATTTGCTCCATTGTTCTGGATCGCCTTCAAGAGTAGCCTCATCATCTAAGTCCACGTTCCACTGTAATTCATTTTTCGACCAGCGTATTCGGTCGACCACTTCCAGCATCGTATTACTCAGTAGGAAGGAAGCATGTGCAGGGTGTTGATTTGATAAATAATCAAGCTTTGTTAAGTACAGCAAATCCTTGATTTTCTTCTCAAGCTTTTCTGCTTCACCTTCAATGACTTCCACCGTTTGTTCAAGATCTCCCTTAGGAAAAATACCATCTTTAATCGACTGCGTATAGCCGCGGATGACCATGACAGGAGTCTTTAAGTCATGTGATATATTTTGCAAAAGAGTCCGTTCTGTTTCATCCTTTTGAATGAGTTTTTGTCTCATTTCTTCAATGGTATGACCAAGCTTTCCGATTTCATCTTGCCGGTCAACGATGACAGGATCGTCCCAGTCCTCTTGTGCAATCCGCTTCACGTGCTTTTCAAACGCAACGATTGGACGGGATAAGTAGCGGGCAAGCCAAATCGATGGAATCCAGCTTAATAAAATAACGGTGCCCAAGATAAAGATCAGCTGTTTAAACAGCGTAAAGGAAAGGTCATCTCGATAAGAGTCTGGCGCATAAGACAAAAGAATATATTGTGTATTGCCTGTTGATACTTTTTTGATGACAAAAAAGATGTGCTGGCCATTCACCTCTTCAGAATAGCGTTTCGTTGCGCTTTTTTGTTTTTTCACAAAGGATTGGATTTTCTCAATAAAGGCGTGCGGGAAAAACTGCGCCATTTGGTTTAATTCATCTGACGGAATCAGAATGTGCTGCACCGAGCGGTTTTCCGGTGTCGACTTTGGCGAGCCGTCTCGGTTCAACGGATATTCTGTGAGAACCTGTTGTTCATTTTCGATATTTTTATAAATTTCATTCGTGAAAAAATTTCGTAATGTATTGGAAAATAGAATGATCAGGACAATCGAGATGGTGAGCAAAATACCAGAGATGACGATCCAAATTTGAAAAGCGAGTGGTTTGTTCTTCATCCTTTTAGCATCCTATAGCCAAATCCATAGATGGTCTCGACCTTTAAGTCGGGCATTTTTTTGCGCAATCGTCTGACAAGGTCATCCACCACACGATCTGTCCCGAAGTAATCGTGTCCCCAAATTTTGACGAGAATATCTTCACGAGAAAAAGCATGTCCTTGATGATGTGTAAATAAAAGCAGCAAGTCAAATTCCTTAGAAGTTAAGTTAATCAGCTGATCTCCTTCATACACCTCTCTTACATCCTCATGAATGACATAGGAGGAGACGGGTGTGACACTTTGCTGCTGCGGAGTATCGCTGTTTTTGTACACAAGCTCAAGCAGCTTTTGCACCCGAATGATCAGCTCGCGCGGAAGAAATGGCTTCGCAATATAGTCACTGCTTCCTAGCTCTAAACCGAGGACACGATCAATATCTGCGTCACGTGCTGAAATGAAAATGACCGGTACGTCAGGTGATGCGGCTTTGATTTCTTTAATCAGTGTGTAGCCATCTGTATCAGGCAGCATGATATCTAAAATCCATAGATGCGGCGGCTTATTCATTGCTTCGCGTGCCGCTTCTCCGGTTAAAAAAGAGGAGACATTCCAATTTTCACTTTCTAAATATTTGGTTAAAAGTTCGTTTAAGTTTTGTTCATCTTCCACTAAATAAATGGTGTACGACAAAGTCTTCCACATCCTCTCAACGTCATTATAACGGGATACAAAGGCGGCATGTCAACAATCACATGCTTTTTTCACAATTTCACATATTCTTCTCATCATTATCCCATAATGTTTGTTTATGATAAGCTCAAGGGAAAAAAGGGCATAGACAAAAGGCAGATCAATAGGTGCTTTTCACGAATGTGCGCACCTTGCTTTTTTTCTATGAATAAGTATTATATAATTTGACATATTGTCATGTAGTATTTTCAATGATGTTGCCATTAAGAGGACATGAGTCCGATCTACACATATGAATCAAGCAAGTCATGAACATGATGTAAAGGAGTGTAAGCGATGGATTTCCGAAGAGAAGATGAAGAGAAGAAGTTGAATCAACAAGAAGATGTACATCAAGAGAATGAGAAACAAATAGACGAACCTGAAAAAGAAAAGGAACTCGTTTTTCAACCTCATGAAAACGAAGCTTCTGCCACTCAGGAGAGTGTGACAAACCATTCTCCTCAAATGGGGGATGACCGTGTGTCGAAAAAGGAGAAAAAGCGGAAAGCAGCATGGCTCAGTCCGATCCTTGGAGGAATTATTGGCGGAGGCCTTGTGCTTGGCATTACACCGCTTTTGCCGCAGTCACAGGACACAGCAGCAAACACTCAAACGCAAACAGCGTCAAGTGAACCGGCAGCTTCTGAAAATTTCTCAACAAAACAAATTACCAATGCCACGAATGTCTCTGATATGGTAGAAGATTTAGAGCCAACCATTGTGGGAGTCTCAAACTATCAATCTACCCAAAATTCGTTTGGCCTTAGCGGTGATTCAACAGAAGCTGAAGCTGGAACGGGTTCTGGTGTCATCTTTAAAAAAGATGGCAAAAAAGCGTACATTATTACAAATAACCACGTAGTCGAGGGTGCCAATAAACTGAAAGTCACACTTTATGACGGAAAAACAAAAGAAGCGAAGCTTGTCGGCAGTGACGTGATGACAGATTTAGCTGTTGTAGAAATCAATGCAGACGGCATTGATAAAGTGGCGAGCTTTGGTGATTCTTCTAAGCTCCGTGCTGGGGACAAAGTGATCGCAATTGGGAACCCGCTTGGTGCCCAGTTCTCTGGTACTGTGACAGAAGGGATTATTAGTGGTCTTGATCGTACAGTTGAAGCGAACACATCGTCTGGTACGGTGGAAATGAATGTACTGCAAACAGATGCAGCGATCAATCCAGGAAACAGCGGTGGACCGCTTATCAATACAGATGGTCAAGTCATTGGTATCAACAGCTTAAAAATTAGCGAAAGCGGTGTGGAATCACTCGGCTTTGCAATTCCAAGTAACGATGTCAAACCGATTGTAGATGAGCTGTTGAAAAATGGAAAGGTTGAACGTCCTTACCTTGGCGTACAAATGATTGACCTTGAGCAAGTGCCTGAAACGTATCAAGAAAATACGCTCGGCCTATTTGATAAACAAATCGGCAAAGGGATTTACGTAAAGGATGTATCAAAAGGATCACCTGCACAAAAAGCAGGCTTGAAGTCTGGAGATGTCATCATCAAGTTTAAAGGAAAAAACGTGGCGAATAGCTCTCAGCTGAAAGAAATTTTGTACAAAGAAACAAAAGTCGGCGATAAAACGACAATGACTGTTATTCGTGAAGGGAAAAATAAGAACCTAGACATTACCCTCGGACAGTCTGAAACTGAATAAATGAAAAAACAGGTGGACGTTAAAGGTCTACCTGTTTTTTTATGCTTATTTTTTTGAAGAGAGTGTACGTAATATGATCTTTTCCCACATGTTCCAAGGCAGGAGCTGCTTTGCGGTGAACGAAAACCGCACTCCTTTCCCAATCGGATATCTCAGCTTTTTCAGTCGCTTCTTCTCGGCTAATCGAATCACAAGATCTGCGACTTCACGCGGGTCCCCGTAGTTTGATTTCTGGGCATTGATATGAGCCATCATTTTTTGATAGATGTGTATGTATTTCGAGCCTTCCTCTGGCTGCAACATGTGCTCGTTCATAGACGTGTTCCAAATATTCGTTTGGAAAGAGCCTGGCTCGATCAAGGCTACCTGTATACCGAACGAGGCCAGTTCAATGCGTAAGCTCTCTGTGTAGCCCTCTAAAGCAAACTTGGAGGATACATAAGGAGAAAGTGCGGGCATTCCCATTAATCCGCTGATGCTACTCATATTGAATATCTTTGCACCATTTGTCATCAGCGGAAGGACGGCTTGTGTCACTTCCATGACTCCGAAGACATTGACATCAAATTGCTGGCGGTACGTGTTAACAGGAACCTCTTCAGCAAAACCCGCATAGGCTGTTCCCGCATTGTTGACAAGCAGGGTAATGGGGGCGTAAGCATGTAGCTTTTTCTGAAATGCTTGAATTGACTGCGTGTCTGTCACATCCAATGCTTCAATATGTATCGATGCGGATAACGAGGCTTGCTTGATTTCTTCAGCAAGCTTTTTTGCATTGGCTTCCTGCCTGACACCTGCAATCACTTTATAGCCTTGCTTGGCGAGACCTATCGTGATGAGCTTGCCAAAGCCGCTATTGGCACCAGTTACAATGGCTGTCCTTTTCATCATCTCGTACCTCCTTTTTGTTTCAATTTACCATAGCCCGCTCTTTTATTGAATAACGAAAAGAAGGATGGAGAAGAATAAAAAGCGATGATAAGAAATAGGAGGTAGCACATGATGTGTTGGAAGAAGGCGGGACAAATAGGAGTGCTGCTTTTTATGCTGTCTGGCTGCCAATCGATTGAGCCGCTCCAGCAAACAAAGGAAGCAGAAGCAGAGAGTCTCTCAGCGGTTCAAATGAAGGAACTTCCATTTGAGCATCTCCACCTGCATGTTCAATACGGGCAGAAAAGCGAATTATACGAAGCCACCTATCGTCAGGCGAAAGGAAAAGAAGAAGCACTGATTCGTGATCATATGAACGGTGTCCGCTATGAAGGTGAAGAAGCATTACGCGAGATGAAGATGAAGCTAAATGATATGTCGATTCCTAGTGCGAAGATCAATGAAACGTATGTAAATGAGCTATTAGCTGCTTTTAATTTAGACGATGATTATCAGCGAATTCAGGTCGATATGAAGCTTGAAGATGGGACCAAACGTACATTCCAAAAGAAGAAGTAAAACGGAACTTTCTCATTTTTTAATTGAAAATGATTTTCAAGATCACTTAAATCTGATACACTAAATTGAGATAAGTGATCTTTTGCGTCTATATATAGACGATATTTCATATAAAAAATTTGCATGAGAAAAGGAGCGTTTGAGCGGAATGAGTGCCATTTCTACTGAAGGTTTAAGCTTAGGCTACGGAGAAACAATGATCATAGATGAACTAAATGTATCAATCCCTAAGGGTGAAATCACAGTATTTATTGGCAGCAATGGATGCGGTAAATCCACGCTACTTCGCTCTTTGGCCCGTCTCATGAAGCCAATGGGTGGTTCTGTCCTGCTTGAAGGTCATTCCATTGCCAAATTACCAACAAAGGAAGTAGCGAAACAGCTCGCCATTCTTCCGCAAGGACCAGAAGCGCCAGAAGGATTAACCGTGCATCAGCTAGTGAAGCAAGGCAGATATCCTTATCAAAATTGGCTGAAGCAGTGGTCAAAGCAAGACGAGGAAGCAGTGAATCGTGCACTGAAGTCAACAAAGATGGAAGACCTTGCTGATCGAACGGTCGATTCATTATCAGGTGGACAAAGGCAGCGTGCATGGATTGCGATGACGTTAGCGCAGGAGACGGATATCATTTTGTTAGATGAGCCGACGACGTATTTAGATATGACGCATCAAATTGAAATTCTCGACCTTCTGTTTGACTTAAATGAAAAAGAGCAGCGCACGATTGTCATGGTTCTTCATGACCTGAATCTCGCATGTAGATATGCTCATCACCTTGTAGCGATTAAAGACAAGACGATTTTTGCAGAAGGAAGACCAGAAACGGTCATTAATTGTGATCTTGTGAAAAATGTCTTTGATATGAACTGCCAAGTGACAACAGATCCTTTATTCGGAACGCCATTATGTATTCCGCATGGCAGAGGACGCTGTATTGTGCAGCAAGCGCAAGCGGAGACATTTCTCGCTGCAAGATAATCGTATGTCAAAAGCCTGACAACTGTTACGTACAGAGTCAGGCTTTTTTCTGAAAAAAGGAGCGGAAGATCAATGGGAAATGAACTAGACGAAAAGCTGGAAGGCTTGCTTGAGAAATATACTGAGCTGCTGCTTGGCGAATCAACAGACGCACTGAAACAAGATGTGAAACAGTGGGTAATCTATTCTCATATTGCAAAAAGTATGCCGCCTCTAGCAAAGCACTTTAATGAAACGTATCCAGAGGCTAAGGAAGAAATCAAAGAAACAATTCAGCGGATCAAACAAATGAACGAAGCTCATCGAGCGAATCAAGATCGCTAAAAAACTGCCAGCTCCATACTGGCAGTTTTTCTTTATGACATCTGTGATGGTCCGTATGGAGATTGTTCTGTTAGTGTTTGCTGGAATTTCTGGTGCGCCTGCTGGAGCTTTTGCTGTTCAGCGGCTTCAACAGAATACCAGCCATATCGGAACATGACATCATATAAATGTCTTTGTGTTTTCTGAGTTTCTAGTGCAATTCGCTGAATATCCTGATAAAGAGATTCATGACTGAATTCATTGAGCGCTGTGTTGTATCCGCTTGTCATATATTTTTCAGTCGACAAGAGATCTGTGACAAAATCACGATCATTCATGTTTGTTGTCGTGGGAACCGGAGTTTGAGGATTCCCGATTTTTTGTTGGTTTTGTTGTTCCATGTTTTTTCCTCCTATTGCATAAAGTCAGTAGACTGGCCTTGTCCTGAGCTGCCTAAATGCTGAAGAATTTGTGTGTAATGCTGATGGTGCATTTGGCCCACTTGATTTAATTCTTGTTTCAATGTTTGGTCTTGGCAATGCTCGGCCATAAAGTGAGCCTTTTTCATAGCGATCAAGTTCCAATTCAGCATATCCTCTAAGTATAAGGAATCCTTCACTGAAATGACTTGCGGGGGCATATTCATTTGCTGATTGTTCAAGGTGTGTTCCTCCTTACGATTTTGTTTCCTTACTGATTCTTTTTATATTGTTGATTTTGACTAGTCTTTTTGCCGCCTAGGTCTGCTTCCTGTGATGGACCTGCGTTTCCTTTTACACTTGCAGCACTTACGCCTGCTTTCGATGGGTTTTTCTTCAAACGAGACATGTGGACATCACCTCCATTCTTACAATGCCCTCTCATCTTTAATTCATACGCCGCAAAGTAAGGCACATGAGAATGTGTAAATTTTTGAAATCCGCTCTTGAACTGTTTCGGAAAATCTTTTAAGATAAAGAAAGAGGCATTGCTTTTTTTTGGACAAAAAATGAATGACTGTTCATTCAAAATGTGTAGGGGGATATTTATGGGCAAACATATTCGCAAGGCGGCTGTCATTGGTTCAGGTGTCATGGGCTCAGGCATTGCTGCGCATCTAGCCAATATCGGGATACCAGTAACATTGCTAGATATTGTGCCAAACGAACTGACAAAGGAAGAAACGGCAAAAAACCGAACGCTTGATCACCCTAGTGTTCGGAATAGATTAAGTCAAGAAGCGATGAAAAAATTGTTAAAGCAAAAGCCAGCACCTCTTACTTCAGCAAAAAACCTATCATACATCACACCGGGAAATCTCACAGATCACCTTTCCTTATTACATGATGCTGACTGGATCATTGAAGTCGTCACTGAAAAGCTCAGCATTAAACAACATGTATTCTCTCTCATCGACGAACACCGCAAAGAAGGCAGTATCGTATCAAGTAACACATCTGGAATTTCGGTTGAAAAAATGGCAGAAGGCCGATCAGAGGATTTTAAACGTCACTTTTTAGGCACACATTTTTTTAACCCAGCTCGTTATCTAAAGCTTTTAGAAATCATTCCTATTCAAGAAACAGATCCAGAAGTACTCCAATTTATGAAAACGTTTGGCGAGGATGTACTTGGTAAAGGCGTCGTTGAAGCGAAAGATACGCCGAACTTTATTGCCAATCGTATTGGTACTTATGGACTCCTTGTGACAGTGCGTGAAATGCTTGAAAACAAATACACCATTGGAGAGGTTGATTCTGTCACAGGACCCCTCATTGGAAGACCGAAAAGCGCGACTTTCCGTACACTTGATGTTGTAGGGCTCGACACGTTTTTCCATGTAGCCCGCAACGTATATGACCAAGTAGAAGGAAAGGAAAAAGATATTTTCCAGCTGCCTGAGTTTATTGAACGAATGCTTGAAAAAGGATGGATTGGCAGCAAGGCAGGGCAAGGATTTTATCAAAAAAATGGAAAGACCATTTTAGAACTTGACCCTGTGACGCTCACATACGGAGAACGAACGAAGCTTAAAGATCCAGGCATTGAGATGGCAAAGCAGCAAAAGGGAACGAAAGCGAAATTGAAAGCGCTTATTTATCAAGGTGGCCGTGCAGGACAATTGCTATGGAACATGACGGCACCTGTGCTCCTTTATTCAGCTCAGTTAACAGGCGAAATTGCGGATGATATTCAGTCCATCGATAACGCAATGAAATGGGGATTTGGCTGGCAGCACGGTCCATTTGAGCTATGGGATGCAATCGGTGTGAAAAAAGCAGTCGAACGCATGGAAGCAGAAGGACACAGCATCCCGCAGTGGGTGCAAGACATGCTGTCAGAAGGACACGATACATTCTATCAAGAGAATGCTGATGGAGAGCGTGCGTTTTATCACAATGGGGCTTATGAACAGGAAAAAGGAAACGACAAGAATATTTCCTTAGCGAGATTGAAAAAGAAGCAGGGCGTGATTTTTAAAAATGCTGGTGCGAGCTTGATTGATATCGGTGATGATGTCGCCTTGCTTGAATTTCACTCCAAGAGCAATGCCATTGGACTAGATGTCATTGACATGATCAATCGCGCTGTCGATGAGGTGGAACAGAATTATAGAGGGCTTGTCATCGGAAACCAAGGGAAGAACTTCTGTGTTGGTGCTAACCTTGCTTTGATTTTAATGGAAGCTCAGGATGATAATTTCTTTGAAATTGACTTTGTGATCCGCCGCTTCCAGCAGGCAATGATGAAGGTGAAATATAGCGACCGTCCAGTCGTTGCTGCACCGTTTGGTATGACACTTGGAGGCGGAACAGAAGTTTGTCTGCCGGCAGCAGCTATTCAGGCGTCCAGTGAAGCATACATGGGTCTTGTCGAAGCGGGAGTTGGGCTGATTCCAGGCGGCGGTGGAAACAAAGAATTATATCTTCGCCATCTGAAAGGGTCAGCTAAGCCGTCACAGACCGCTATACAAGATGCTACGCTGAAAACATTTGAAACGATAGCAATGGCGAAAGTATCCACTTCGGCAGAGGAAGCGCGGGATATGAACATGCTGCGCGCGAGTGACCGAATCAGTATGAACGGTGATCACCTGATCTATGATGCGAAACAACTTGTGCTCTCTCTTGATGAAGCAGGTTATCGTGCGCCGCTCAAGCAAAAGGTGCCCGTCATGGGAGAAACAGGCTATGCAGCAATGATATTGGCGGCTGAAAATATGAGATTATCTGGATACATTTCAGAGCATGACATGACCATTGTTAAAAAATTAGCTCATGTTATTTCCGGCGGGAAACTGCCATTTGGAACAGAGGTAGAGGAGCAATACTTATTAGAGCTTGAAAGGGAAGCCTTTTTAAGTCTTGTAGGAGAAGTGAAATCACAAGCACGCATGCAGCACATGCTCGTCAAAGGAAAACCTTTACGTAACTAAGGGGGAGTCAAAATGAGAGAAGCAGTCATTGTCGCTGGCGCGAGAACACCAGTAGGGAAGGCGAAAAAAGGATCGTTAAAACATGTTAGGCCTGATGATATGGGCGCATTGTGTGTAAAAGAAACATTAAAGCGTGCCGGTGATTACGACGGACAGATAGATGATTTGATCATCGGATGTGCAACACCAGAAGCAGAGCAGGGGTTAAATGTGGCTCGTAATATTGGAGCATTAGCAGGGCTTCCGTATACAGTACCTGCGATCACCATTAACCGCTACTGCTCATCTGGTCTTCAGTCAATCGCTTATGCGGGTGAACGAATCATGCTCGGTCAGGCAGAAACAATCTTAGCCGGTGGAGTCGAATCGATGTCACAGGTGCCAATGATGGGTCACTCCATTCGTCCGAATGCTCATTTGGCAGAGCAAGCGCCTGAATACTATATGAGCATGGGACACACGGCAGAGCAGGTGGCGCAAAAGTATCAGGTCACACGTCAAGATCAGGACGCCTTTGCGGTAAGAAGTCATCAAAAGGCAGCCAAAGCATTACAGGAAGGAAAGTTTTCAGATGAAATTGTATCCGTTGATGTAACAGAGCGGCGGGTAGGGGAGCAATATCAATTAGAAGAACATCAATTCAAGTTTTCACAGGATGAAGGCGTGAGAGCAGGGACAACGGAAGAGATTCTTTCTACTTTGCGTCCGGCTTTCTCGACAAAAGGCACGGTGACCGCAGGAAACTCTTCACAAACAAGTGATGGCGCTGCTTGTGTGATGATGATGGACCGTGAGAAAGCATCCTCACTTTCCCTTCAGCCACTCGCCAAGTTCAGGGCGTTTGCTGTTGGTGGTGTACCGCCTGAGGTGATGGGAATTGGTCCAATTGAAGCCATTCCGCGTGCGCTGAAAATCGCTGGACTTGAGCTGAAGGATATCGGGCTGTTTGAATTAAACGAAGCGTTTGCCTCTCAGGCCATTCAAGTCATTCGTCATTTAGGGATTGATGAAGAGAAAGTGAATGTCAATGGCGGGGCAATCGCGCTAGGACATCCGCTCGGCTGTACAGGAACGAAACTGACACTGTCACTCATTCATGAAATGAAGCGGCGAAACGAACAATTTGGCATCGTCACAATGTGTATCGGCGGGGGCATGGGAGCAGCAGGAATTTTTGAATTGATCTAAAGGGGGAAATCAGAATGAAAGCAATGGAAGAGGTAAAAAAGGGTGGAAGCTTCTTAATTGATGAGACGAATTATGAGCATATCTTTACACCAGAGGATTTCTCTGATGAGCATCAAATGATTGGAAAGACAACAGAGGATTATATTTTACAAGACGTTGTTCCATATATAGATCAAATTGAAAACCATGAATTTGAGCATTCCGTCAGGCTTCTCAAAAAGGCTGGAGAGCTTGGGCTGCTAGGAGCTGACGTGCCTGAAGAATTCGGCGGACTCGGATTAGATAAAATTAGTTCAGCCATTATTACCGAGAAATTCTCCAGAGCAGGGAGCTTCTCGCTTTCCTATGGCGCCCATGTCGGCATTGGATCTCTGCCCATCGTGCTGTTTGGAAATCAAGCACAAAAGGAAACATATCTTCCTGGACTCGCTTCTGGAGAAACGATTGCAGCGTACGCCCTCACTGAACCAGGATCAGGCTCTGACGCCCTTGGAGCAAAGACAACTGCGGTCTTAAATGAAGCCGGAACTCATTATGTGCTGAATGGGGAAAAACAATGGATCACAAACTCCGCATTTGCCGACGTCTTTGTCGTATATGCGAAAATTGATGGTGAACACTTCTCTGCTTTTATCGTAGAAAAGGATTTTCCAGGTGTCAAAACGGGACCTGAAGAGAAAAAGATGGGCATTAAAGGGTCATCGACAAGAACGTTAATTCTCGAAGATGCTCAAGTGCCGAAGGAGAATTTACTAGGTGAGGCTGGCAGAGGTCACGTCATTGCCTTTAACATTTTGAATATCGGACGCTACAAGCTGGCTGTCGGAACAGTTGGTGCGTCAAAACGTGTCATTCAATTATCGGCAGAATATGCAAATCAGCGTAAGCAATTCCAAACGCCAATTTCTCGATTTAGCTTAATTGGTGAAAAAATAGCCAACATGTCGGCAAAGCTCTATGCGATGGAAAGTGCTGTTTACCGCACAGTCGGATTATTTGAACAGCGCATGGGCCTATTAAGTGAAGAAGAGCAAAAGGACGGCAAAAAAATCGCCCAGTCCATTGCAGAATATGCGATTGAATGCTCTCTTTGTAAAGTGCTTGGCTCTGAAACTTTAGACTATATTGCGGATGAAGGTGTACAGATTCACGGCGGATATGGATTCATGCAAGAATACGAGGTCGAAAGAGCCTATCGTGACTCGCGGATTAACCGTATTTTTGAAGGGACAAACGAAATCAACCGTCTGCTTGTACCAGGCACATTCTTGAAGAAAGCGATGAAGGGAGAGCTTCCGCTGCTTCAAAAAGCGCAAACCTTACAGGAAGAGCTCATGATGATGATGCCGGAAGAGCCGGGTGATCAGCCGCTCGATCAAGAAAAATACTTGCTCGCCCATGCGAAAAAGATCGCCTTAATGGTATCTGGAATGGCGGCGATGAAGTATGGAAAAGCATTAGACAAAGAGCAAGAGATTCTTGTGAACATAGCGGATATCGTCAATGAAATTTTTGCTGCTGAATCGGCGATTCTGCGTACTGAAAAG
Organism: Bacillus sp. FSL W8-0645; assembly: GCF_038007905.1. Classification (NCBI taxonomy): domain Bacteria; kingdom Bacillati; phylum Bacillota; class Bacilli; order Caryophanales; family Bacillaceae; genus Bacillus; species Bacillus sp. FSL W8-0645. The sequence continues at coordinate 3,045,966 of NZ_JBBOYC010000001.1, read as the reverse complement.
GCAATCGCTGCATCAGGGCTAGATAAGAATACTCAAAAGCTTGCTTACACACAAATTTTCACGCAGGAAGCCTTCTTAAAAATTGAAGCCCATGCAAAAGAATCCTTGATCGCGATGGAAGAAGGAGATGCACTCCGCATGAATCTGTCAGCTCTTCGCAAACTGACAAGATTCACCCCGATCAATGTCATCGCCAAAAAGCGCGAAGTGGCGAAACGAATCTTTGAAGCAGAGAAATATATCGTATAAGACGGCTTAAAAGGTGCGGATATCACTCCGCACCTCAGCGTGTAGACAAACCCTCGCATTCTTTGTCAGTTCTGCGCTCCGGTGCTCACGAATGTCAAATTCGCTCCGCTCCGTTGCTCGTCCTTCCTAGACTTCAAAGGTTTTCTATCACGCTGAAAAGAAGACAAAGGGCTAAAATAAAATCATTTTAGCCCTTTGTCAACAATCTGAGGTGCGGGTATCACTCCGCACCTTTTTGTAAGCATACATTTAGGTTTTTAAAATATTTTGTGATAAAATGTTCTCACTACTTGCAGGAGGTGAAAATAGTGGCTTTAGATTTTTATGAATACCCATCTTGCGGTACATGCCGAAAAGCAAAAAAATGGCTGGAAGAACACAATAAAGATATCAACAGCATACATATCGTCGAAGAGACGCCTGATAAAGAAACATTAAAAGCGCTTTACGAAAAAAGCGGCTTAGAGCTGAAGAAGTTCTTTAATACAAGCGGACAGAAATACCGAGAGCTACAGCTGAAAGATCAACTTCCTGCAATGGCAGAAGGCGAGCAGCTCGAATTACTCGCATCTAACGGAATGCTGATCAAGCGTCCGATTACAACAGACGGTAAACGAGTCACAGTTGGATTTAATGAAGATACATTTAAAAGCGTCTGGAAATGATGTAACTTTCATTCAGATTGTGGTATCTTCAATATAGATTGAAAGAAAAGACTGGAGGGGTATTGAATGAGCACACCAAAAGATTTACGTTATTCAGAAGAACATGAATGGGTCAAAGTAGAAGGAGATAAGGTGCGTATCGGTATTACGCATTTTGCTCAATCTGAGCTAGGAGATATCGTGTTCGTTGAGCTTCCTGAAGTAGGAGACAAAATTACAGCGGACGAGCCTTTCGGAAGTGTAGAATCAGTGAAAACAGTTTCTGAGCTTTACGCACCGATCAACGGTACAATCGTCGAAGTGAACGATGAGCTGGATGACAGCCCTGAATTCGTCAACGACTCTCCATACGAAAAAGCATGGATGATCGTGGTAGAGCCAGCTGATACATCTGAAATTGAGAACTTGATGACTGCTGAGCAATATGAAGAAATGACAAAAGAAGACTAATTCACGTGAAATTGGACACTCTACCTTTATGGGGGGTGTCCAATTTGTCTTTTCAAAAAGAACATGTGGATATAACAGATCATGTCACTGGACGATTCAAAGAAAACGGCATGGTGCTGTATCATCAAAATGAAGAGATTGGCACGATGATTAGTGAAAACCAATATGAGTTAAAATCAGGTTATTCCTATGATCAAAATCGTTTTTATCGTCTGACGGATACATTGACCCACGGGACAGAAAAATATGTAGACTGTGATGATGAAAATGGCTGGTGCTAATCACAGATGAGGCTGCAGTGAGCATAAGCTGCAGTCTTTTTAGTGCAAGCGCCTAATCTTTACAACCTGAATGAAAAATTGTAATCTAAGGGAGAAGTGAACAACGTCAAAAGGGCCGGGTGATCGTGATGAATTTAGAGGTAGAAAAGGTCATCATTGTAGAAGGTAAAACAGACAAACAAAAGCTAAAAGAAGTCATAAGTGAACCTGTTACCATCATTTGCACCAATGGCACGATCAGTACATCGAAGCTGGATCAGCTCGTAGACGAATTATTGGGGAAAGACGTTTACATATTAGCAGACAGTGACGATGCAGGCGACAAACTGCGGAAGCAATTTCGAAAAGAATTCCCTGAAGCACTTCATCTTTTTGTCGACAGAACGTACCGCGAAGTGGCCGCTTCACCGTCAGCCCACATTGCATCTATCCTATTAGCTGCAAACATTGATGTTCATTCGAAATATATATGAGGGTGGACGTATATGAAAGAGATTGAAGAACACGAATTCAAGGAGATAAAGGACGATTTATTTCTTTTATACTTATATACACCGTTTTGCGGAACATGTCAGCTGGCAAAGAAAATGCTGACAGTCGTAGACACCATGCAGCCGGATGTACCATTTTACGAAAACAACTTAAACTACTCACCAGACTTTGCGAAGGCTTTTGAGATCGAAAGTGTTCCTTGCTTTCTACTGTTTAAAAAAGGTGAGCTGGTGCAAAAAGGCTATGCCTTTCACTCCGTTCCGTATCTTCATGAAATGATTGAAACCGCTAAATAAAGCGGTTTTTTGTCATATTTCAAGCACTTCATCTGAAAATTTGTCGAGTTATTTATAAAGGACAAGCGAATGTTTGTAGAGAAATGTTATGTATAACCAAATGACAGGGAGGTTATACATGTGGAAAAAGTGAAAACCCATGGAAACACAGGGCAGCGATTATTGCTAAAGCCGCTGCTCTCATCATCATCCTTGAAGATTACATTTGAGGCGGAAACTGACTCTTGTACATTGATTGTGGATGAGCGTGGTGAAGTGAAGAAACTACCTGCAATTGAGTTATCGGATCTCATCTTTTATGGTGAGAGAAAAGAAATACTTCAATTATTAGATGGAGATATGTCCTTACAGCAGTTAATTAGCAGGGGACAAGTGAAAGTAAAAGGGTCATTCCGTGCGCTCCTAAGACTAGAGGCGGTACTTTGGCTGACGAACGGTTTTTTTCGAAAAATGATAACTTAGTCGTTTACTTGGAAATTAGCGATTTACAGCGTTGACATATCTCGGGTAGCATGATATTCTACGTTAGTAAAAACATGAACATCACATAAAACAACATATTTTCTCTTATTAAGAGAGGTGGAGGGACGTGCCCTATGAAACCCGGCAACCGTCAGCATAGCTGAAATTGGTGCCAATTCACTCAAAGCCGCAATGCTTTGAAAGATGAGAGAAAGGCGTATTGAACATAAAAGGCCTTTCTGCTTGCATTGCAGTTAGGTCTTTTTTACTGACCTCACGTCAGGCACGAGGCATGGCAGCAGGAAGAATAAATAACGTATGTGATGGCAACCTATAGATTCAGCAAGAAAGCAGGTGAACAGACTGTGATCCATTTACAGAATGTATCAAAAACGTACCACTCAAAAAGCGGAAATGTTGATGCCGTGAAAGACGTCAACTTGGATATTGATAAAGGTGAAATATTCGGAATTATCGGGTATAGCGGTGCCGGAAAAAGCTCGCTTATTCGCCTATTAAACGGTCTGGAGCTGCCAACAGCAGGAATTGTTGAAGTGGCAGGCAACCGGATCAATGAAGTATCGAATGCGAAACTTCGGATAGCAAGACAAGAAATCAGCATGATTTTCCAGCACTTCAACCTACTTTGGTCAAGAACGGTGAGACAAAATATTATGTTCCCGCTTGAGATCGCAGGTGTAAAGGCATCAAAACAAAGAGAACGTGCGAATGAACTGATTAAATTGGTCGGTTTAGAAGGAAAAGAAAATGCGTATCCGTCTCAGCTAAGCGGCGGACAAAAGCAGCGTGTGGGAATTGCGAGAGCATTAGCAAATGATCCAAAGGTTCTTCTTTGTGACGAAGCGACATCAGCGCTTGATCCGCAAACAACGGATTCTATCCTTGAGCTTTTAGCGGATATCAATAAACGACTAGGGCTCACGATTGTGCTGATTACGCACGAAATGCACGTCATTCGTAAAATTTGTCATCGCGTGGCGGTGATGGAGAATGGACGCATTGTCGAAGAAGGCGAAGTATTACGCGTCTTCAGACAGCCGAAGGAAGAAATGACGAAGCGATTTGTACAGCAGCTTGCTGAACCAGAGGAAGCGAAAGAAACAATCGAGCACGTCTTAGAGCGTGTAAAAGAAGGTCAGGTCGTACGGTTGTCCTTTATTGGCGATTCTGCCGAGCAGCCGCTCATCACTGAAATCGTTCGATCCTTCCAGGTCGATGTGAACATCCTTCAAGGAAAGATTTCTCAAACGCAGGAAGGCGCGTTTGGAACACTCTTTATCCATATTAATGGAGAAGAGACCGAGGTAGAAAAAGCCATCGCCTATATCCAAAGTAAACAGGTTGAAATTGAGGTGATGACACATGTTTGAGAAATGGTTTCCGAACGTTGATTTAGATGTCATTTGGAATGCAACGGGTGAAACAGTCTATATGACACTCATTTCATTGGCGTTTGCATTTGTCATCGGAATTATTCTTGGACTCCTGCTTTTTCTTACAGGAAAAGGCGGTCTTTGGGAAAATAAACCGATCAATGCTGTCATCGGTGCAGTCGTCAACATTTTTAGGTCGATTCCTTTTATCATTTTAATTATTCTTTTATTAGGGTTCACGAAATTCTTAATGCATACAATTCTAGGTCCAAATGCAGCACTCCCTGCCCTTGTCATTGGGTCAGCTCCATTCTATGCACGTCTTGTCGAAATTGCACTGCGTGAGGTAGACAAAGGAGTCATTGAAGCAGCACGGTCAATGGGAGCGAAAACGTCGACCATTATATTCAAAGTATTGCTGCCAGAATCATTGCCAGCCCTCATTTCAGGTATTACCGTAACAGCGATTGCTTTAATTGGCTCAACTGCGATTGCAGGTGCAATTGGAGCAGGCGGACTTGGTGACCTTGCTTATGTGGAAGGATACCAATCTGGTAATACAGATGTCACACTTGTAGCCACTGTGTTTATTCTCATCATCGTCTTTATTATTCAAATAATCGGTGATTTGATTACAAATAAAATTGATAAACGTTAAGGGAGGATTTATTCATGAAGAAATTGATTTTAAGTGCACTATTTCTAGCATTTGCAGGTATTTTAGCTGCATGCGGTTCATCTAATAACGCAAGTGATAGCAAAACCATTACGGTTGCGGCTTCAAAAACACCACATGCCGAGATTCTTGAAGAAGCAAAACCACTTCTAAAAGAAAAAGGCTACGATCTAAAAGTGAAAGTACTTAGTGATTATAAAATGTACAACAAAGCGTTAGCTGAAAAAGAAGTGGATGCAAACTTTTTCCAACATATCCCTTACTTAAACGAAGAAAATAAATCAAACAAAGATTACAACCTAGTTAGTGCCGGTGCGGTTCACCTTGAGCCATTCGGTATCTACTCTAAGAAGTACAAATCAGTAAAAGATATTCCAAACGGCGGCACGATTATCATGACAAACAACGTAGCTGAGCAAGGACGTATGCTTACCCTGCTTCAAAATGCAGGTGTCATCAAGCTTGATCCGAAGGTTGATACAATCAATGCAACGGTAAAGAACATCAAAGAAAACCCAAAGAATCTAAAGTTCAAAAAAATCGCTCCTGAACTAACAGCGAAAGCTTATGAAAACAGTGAAGGTGATGCTGTGTTTATCAACGTCAACTATGCGATTCAAAATAAATTGAATCCGAAAAAAGATTCAATTGAACTTGAGCAAACAAAGAACAACCCATATGCAAACATCGTGGCTGTTCGTAAAGGTGAGGAAAAATCAGATAAGATCAAGACATTAATGGAAGTTCTTCACTCTGATAAAATCAAAGAATTCATCGACAAAAAATATGACGGTGCTGTACTACCGGTATCTGAATAACCATGTGTTAACCTCGCTTTCATCAAAGCGAGGTTTTTTGTGTATTTTTTCAAATCTCGCTCATAATAAAAATGTACAAATGACCTGAAGGGATGGAATGAAGATGAATGAACAGCATATGAGTAGATCCATGCAGCAATCACTGACTGATTATAAAACGGCAATGGGTGAATTTCAGAAGAAAATGCCGGTGTTTGGGAAGAAATTCAATGAATTCACGGAGCAGTGCTTTCAGAGCGATTCATTAACGCAAAAGGAAAAACAAATGATTGCCCTTGGCATCAGTATTCATGCACAGGATGAATACTGCATGATTTATCATACAAAGGGAGCGCTCGACCAAGGCGCGACAGAAGAGAATTTGCTAGAGGTCGTCAGTGTGGCGGCAGCATTTGGCGGCGGGGCAGCACTGAGCCAAGGGATTACTGTCGTTCAGCAATGTATTGACGAATTTGGAGGACAGACGCATTAAGGGAAGGATAAGATGGCATTTATCCATATCAGGGAGTTGAGTCCTTCTCAGCCGATTGTGTGAGAAAATATGCCAGCATAGCGCGTCATATCCCTTTTGAGTGAAGCCGCATGCCTTTGATATAATAAAGCTACACTCAAAGAAGGGAATGGTTTATTATTTGTTCGGACCATAGTACACTGGGATTGGATTATACCGCCGAGATGGAAAAGGCCATGCATAAGGCTCATGGCATGAGCTATGCAGAGTACGAAAGAGACCATGACTTACGGATGAAAGTGGAATATAAACGAGAGCAGTCCTATCGAGATGAGAAAAGGCAGCTCGCAAAAATGAATATACGAGGCTATTGATAGCTAAGGGGCGGGGAGAACAGTTTCCCGTCCTTTCTTTATGGAAACAGTCTTTTCGACATAAATCCTTTTATCCACCTGCATTTTTTGTTAGAATTTTGAGAGCATCCTCTCACGTATATCGTGAATGTGTTGTATTCAGTTTTAATTTGTTATAAAATTAGAATGAGAATAAATTGAGAATAATGATTATTTTGGAGGTATCGATATATGACTGCTTCGACATTAACAATTAAGGACTTGCACGTTGAGATTGAAGGGAAAGAAATCTTAAAGGGTGTAAACCTCGAGATAAAAGGTGGAGAATTCCACGCAGTAATGGGACCAAACGGTACAGGTAAATCAACTTTATCTGCTGCCATTATGGGTCATCCTAAATATGAAGTAACAAAAGGCAGCATTTTGCTTGATGGCGAAGATGTACTTGAAATGGAAGTAGATGAGCGCGCTCAAGCAGGTCTTTTCCTTGCGATGCAATACCCATCTGAAATTAGTGGTGTGACAAATGCGGACTTCCTTCGTTCTGCTATTAACGCTCGCAGAGAAGAAGGCGATGAAATCTCTCTCATGAAATTCATCCGCAAAATGGACGAAAACATGGAGTTCCTTGAAATGGACCCAGACATGGCGCAGCGCTACCTAAACGAAGGTTTCTCAGGCGGGGAGAAAAAACGCAACGAAATTCTTCAATTAATGATGATTGAACCCAAAATTGCGATCCTTGACGAAATCGATTCTGGTCTTGATATCGATGCGTTGAAAGTGGTTTCTAAAGGGATTAACAGATTGCGCGGCGAAAGCTTCGGCTGCTTAATGATCACTCACTATCAGCGTCTACTGAACTACATCACACCAGATCACGTTCATGTCATGATGCAAGGACGTATCGTGAAATCTGGCGGACCAGAGCTTGCACAACGTCTAGAAGCAGAAGGCTATGACTGGATTAAAAAAGAGTTAGGAATTGAAGACGAAACTGTTGGTCAAGAAGCGTAAGCGTTAGGAGGATTATTGATGACATTAGAAACGAAATTATCAGTAGATCAAGATTATGTCAAAAGCTTCTCCGAGAAGCATCAGGAACCGGCATGGATGAGTTCCCTTCGCTTACAGGCTCTTGAAAAAGCAGAAGACCTTCCAATGCCAAAGCCTGACAAAACGAATATTTCTAAATGGAATTTAACCAATTTCAAACAGCATACAGTCGAAAGTGCGCCATTTGGATCATTAGAAGAGCTTCCTGAAGAAGTGAAATCTCTCATTGATTTAGAGGACGCGGATAAGACAGTCTACATTCAGCGTGATCAAACGCCAGCATACTTGTCCCTTTCAACGGAAGCGAAAGACAAAGGCGTGATCTTCACTGATCTTCATACAGCGCTTCGCGAACATGGAGATCTAGTGCAGAAATACTTCATGACTGATGCAGTGAAAGTAGATGAGCATAAACTAACCGCTTTACATGCTGCTTTAGTGAATGGTGGAGCTTTCCTCTATGTACCAAAAAATGTAGAACTTGAAGCGCCAATTCAAGCCATCTACCTGCATGAAAATGACGACACGACTTTGTTCAACCATGTCATCGTCGTAGCAGACGATCATAGTGCAGTGACATATGTAGAAAACTACATTAGTACAGCAAAACCTGAAGAAGCAATCTTCAATATCGTGTCCGAAGTGTTCACGGGAGCTAATGCCCGCGTCACTTACGGTGCAGTAGATAACCTTTCAGAAGGTGTCACAGTCTATGTGAACAGACGCGGTATGGCCAATGGCCGTGACAGTAAAATCGAATGGGCGCTTGGCTTGATGAATGATGGAGACGTCGTGTCTGAAAACATCACAAAGCTTATGGGCGACGGGACATTCGGTGATACAAAATCAGTTGTTGTCGGCCGCGGGAATCAAACGGAAAACTTTACAACAAGCATCATCCACTTCGGTAAAAACTCTGAAGGGTATATCTTGAAGCATGGTGTGATGAAGGATCAAGCATCCTCTATCTTTAACGGAATTGGTAAAATCGAGCATGGCGCAACGAAGTCAAATGCCGAGCAGGAATCACGTGTTCTCATGCTGAGTGAGAAAGCACGCGGTGACGCAAACCCGATTCTATTAATTGATGAAGATGATGTAACAGCAGGGCATGCTGCTTCTGTTGGACGTGTCGATCCAATTCAACTGTATTACCTCATGAGCCGCGGGATTTCCAAAGAAGATGCAGAAAGACTTGTGATTTATGGCTTCTTAAATCCAGTCGTCAAAGAACTGCCGATTGAAGGAGTTAAAAAGCAGCTCGTTTCTGTGATTGAAAGGAAAGTAAAATAATGAATATCAAAGACGTTCGTGAGCAGTTTCCAATCCTTCATCAGCAAGTGAACGGACATGATTTGGTGTATTTGGACAGTGCGGCGACTTCTCAAAAACCAAGAGTGGTCATTGATGCAATGAATGAGTATTACCGGTCTTACAACTCGAACGTCCACCGGGGTGTTCATACCCTTGGAACAAAAGCAACGGACGCATACGAGGGTGCCAGAGAGAAAGTTCGTGCATTCATCCGTGCTTCATCTGTCCAGGAGATTATTTTTACTAGAGGTACAACAACCGCACTGAATACAGTGGCGATCAGCTATGCCAGAGCAAACCTCAAAGAAGGCGATGAGATTGTCATTACGCACATGGAGCATCATGCGAATATCATCCCTTGGCAGCAAGCGGCAAAAGCAACTGGCGCCACATTGAAATATATTCCGTTACAGGAAGACGGCACGCTATCGCTTGAAGATGTGAAGCAAACGATCACACATCAAACGAAAATCGTCGCTGTCACACATGTCTCAAACGTACTAGGAACCATCAACCCGATTAAAGAAATCGCCAAAATTGCACACGATCATGGTGCCATTATTGTCGTCGATGGTGCGCAAAGCACGCCGCACATGCAAATTGATGTTCAAGATCTAGATTGTGACTTTTTCGCATTCTCTGGGCATAAAATGTGTGGACCGACTGGCATTGGTGTGCTTTACGGGAAGAAGGACCTTTTGAATAATATGGAGCCTGCTGAGTTTGGTGGTGAAATGATCGACTTTGTGGATCTGTATGATTCCACTTGGAAAGAGCTCCCGTGGAAATTTGAAGCGGGAACACCGATTATTGCCGGAGCAGTTGGACTAGGAAAAGCGATTGATTTCTTAAATGAAATCGGTATGGAGGAAGTCAGCCGTTACGAGCATCAGCTTGCCACTTACGCGCTTGAGCGCTTTAAGGAGCTAGAAGGTGCGACTGTTTATGGACCGCAGCACCGGGCTGGACTTGTGACGTTTAACTTAGACGACGTCCATCCGCATGATGCGTCAACTGTTCTGGATACAGAAGGTGTCGCCATTCGTGCTGGACATCACTGTGCACAGCCGCTCATGAAATGGCTTGGTGTATCAGCGACTGCAAGAGCAAGCTTCTATCTGTACAATACAGAAGAAGAGATTGACGAGCTCATTGCAGCGCTCCGTAAGACAAAGGAGTATTTTACGAATGTCTTTTAATGTAAACTTAGACACACTGTACAGACAAGTGATTATGGATCATTATAAAAATCCGAGAAACAAAGGTGTGTTAAACGACAGCATTGTCGTCGATATGAACAACCCAACGTGTGGTGACCGCATTCGTCTCACGATGAAAATCGAAGACGAAAAGGTCATGGATGCGAAATTTGAAGGAGAAGGATGCTCGATTTCAATGGCATCTGCCTCTATGATGACGCAGGCGATTAAAGGGAAAGATATTGAAACAGCTTTGAAAATGTCTCAGATTTTCTCCGATATGATGCTAGGAAAAGAATACGACGATTCCATTGATCTTGGTGACATTGAGGCGCTGCAAGGAGTGGCAAAATTCCCTGCCCGCATCAAATGTGCAACATTATCCTGGAAGGCGCTTGAAAAAGGCGCATCTGCCGAAGATAACGGCAAATCATAAGATTGGAGTGAAAATGGATGGCTAAAAAAATGCCAGATGTTGGTGAATATAAATACGGCTTTTCTGATAAAGACGTTTCCATTTTCCGTTCAGAGCGCGGACTGACAAAAGAGATCGTTGAAGAAATTTCTCGTATGAAAGAAGAGCCTCAGTGGATGCTCGACTTCCGTTTGAAATCTCTTGAGCTCTTTTACAACATGCCGATGCCACAATGGGGCGGAGATTTAAATGCATTAAACTTTGATGAAATTACGTACTACGTAAAGCCATCAGAGCGCTCTGAGCGTTCTTGGGATGAAGTACCAGAAGAAATCAAAGAAACCTTTGATAAGCTTGGGATCCCTGAAGCAGAGCAAAAGTACTTAGCAGGTGTATCTGCTCAGTATGAATCTGAAGTTGTGTATCACAACATGAAGCAAGACCTTGAAGATCTAGGCATTGTGTTTAAAGATACAGACAGCGCATTAAAAGAGAACGAAGACATCTTCCGTGAGCACTGGGCAAAAGTCATTCCTCCGACTGACAACAAATTTGCTGCGCTTAACTCGGCTGTATGGTCTGGTGGTTCATTTATCTACGTACCAAAGGGCGTCAAAGTAGATACACCACTTCAAGCATACTTCCGTATCAACTCTGAAAACATGGGTCAGTTCGAGCGTACACTTATCATCGTTGATGAAGGCGCACATGTGCATTACGTAGAAGGCTGTACAGCACCAGTTTACACAACAAACTCACTTCACAGTGCGGTTGTTGAAATCGTCGTGAAAAAAGGCGGCTACTGCCGTTATACAACGATTCAAAACTGGGCAAACAACGTCTTCAACCTTGTCACAAAACGTACAGTATGTGAAGAGAATGCGACAATGGAATGGATTGATGGAAACATCGGTTCTAAGCTGACAATGAAATACCCAGCGGTCATCCTAAAAGGTGAAGGCGCTCGTGGTATGACATTAAGTATTGCCCTAGCAGGTAAAGGTCAGCACCAAGATGCAGGTGCGAAAATGATTCACCTTGCACCAAACACATCTTCAACGATCGTATCGAAATCGATTTCCAAACAAGGCGGTAAAGTCACATACCGCGGAATCGTTCACTTCGGACGTAAAGCAGAGGGTGCACGCTCAAACATCGAGTGTGACACACTCATCATGGATAACAAATCAACATCTGATACGATTCCTTACAATGAAATCTTAAACGACAACATTTCATTAGAGCACGAAGCCAAGGTTTCAAAAGTATCAGAAGAGCAGCTATTCTACTTGATGAGCCGCGGAATTTCTGAAGAAGAAGCAACAGAAATGATCGTCATGGGCTTCATCGAGCCATTCACAAAAGAACTGCCAATGGAATACGCCGTTGAAATGAACCGCTTGATTAAGTTTGAAATGGAAGGTTCAATCGGTTAATAATAAAAGACCAAAAACGTGAAATCAAACGTTTTTGGTCTTTTTGTTTTTGAAAAAATCCAATTCACATCTCGCTAGGCGAGTAAAACTCATCAAAGGCTTTAGACAAATCGTCAGCTGCAGATGACAAGATCGTTTCTTCCTCTAAAATCGCTGTTCCTTGTGCTCGGACAATATGAAATTGTTGAAAGCCCATCAAGTTTTGGAATATTTCTTTTAGGTAGAAATGTGAAAATTCCAGAGGTGTGTATCGATCGTTATTTGTGAAAATTGAGCCACTTGCTTGAAGCAAAAGTACACGATAATCGTCAGTCATCAGACCAACTGAACCATCTTCTGTATATTTAAACGTTTCTCTAGCAATAAAAATATTATCTATATAATCTTTCATACGTGACGTCACATTGAAATTATGAACAGGTGATACAATGACGATTCGATGATGTGCTTTGAATTGAGCCAATAAAGCAGAGGAAGCAGCAGCGATGTTTTCGTCGGTAGCTGTTAATGTTTGTTCGGATGCTTGCTTATCCCAAATACGTAGCAGCTGGTCTTTTTCGATACGAGGAATTTCAGTTTCATGTAAATGTAAAATTGTTGGTTCATCATGAGGGAATCTTTCTTTAAACTGTTCTAAAAATAGTGTTTGCAGTTTGTTTGAATAACTTTCTCGATGAGTGAAATCAGGGTGCGCGTTAATGATTAATGTTTGCATATACATGCTCCTTTTCTTTTGATAAACTGAGTATAAAATATAAAGGTGACAAAACATGTCACCTTTTTCAAAAGGAAAATCAAATGAAAAAATCAGAACGATTAAACCAAGAGCTTATTTTTTTAAGTGATAAATTCTCATTTCAGTTAAAGGATTTAGAAACCGAATTTGGCATATCGAAACGTACGGCTTTGAGAGATATGGAAGAGCTAGAGTCCATGGGTTTAGCTTTTTATGTTGAACCTGGCAGACATGGTGGATATCGACTGGTGAAACAATCTCCATTGGTTCCTATTTATTTCAATATCGATGAAGTTCAAGCTATTTTTTTCGCGCTTAAAGCGCTAGACCTGGTGTCAGCAACACCATTTAAAAAATCCTACTCACAAATTCGGCAAAAGCTGTTTGCCACAATGTCTGATGAGAGAAAACAAATGATCTCAGAGACTTTGGATGTGATTCATTACTATAATGTCGCACCAGTTAGTGAACAAAATCATTTGGAATTGATTTTACAGGCGATGATGGAAGATCAAATCGTGAGGATGACGTACACTCAATATGAAAATAAATGGATCAGGCTGCAATTTCTTGAGTTGTTTTATCGAAATGGGATTTGGTTCACCAAAGCATATGATGTTCAAAATAAAAAGTGGGGCATCTATAGATGTGACTTTATGAAGGACTTGATCATTGAAGAAGAAGGCAGAGGCACCTTTACGAAGGAAGAATTAAAAGCACTGCAGCTCGAGTACGAAAAAACTTATCATGATATCTCATTTAAATGTCGATTAACGGAACAAGGAAAAGAAAAGTTTTTGAAGAATCATTATCCGAATATGAGATTGGAGATCGTTGATGATACTCCTTATATTATGGGTGGGTACAACCTAGAAGAATTATCGTATATGACTCACTATTTGATCTCATTTGGGAAACATGTGAAAATTGAATACCCAGATGAATTAAAAGAGAGTTATTTGACTCAATTACAAGAAATGATTGAGCAGTATTGAAAGTGAATGGATTGTCTCTGAATCACAAACTTAACATATTAAAAAAGGCGAACTGTAGCCATTCGCCTTTTTTCTTTTACTTCGCCGCATGAAATGTATTGGTTTTCGATCTGTCATTGACCTTCCCATACGTCAGCTGCCGCCAAATAAATTCCATCGGTCCATACTTAAACCGCTTTAACCAAAACGTACTGAAAAGCACAAGCAAGACATACACGCCAATGCTAATGAAAAACGTACCAGCCGGCTGAAGATGATCGACAAGCCCCGCTCCATATTTTAGAAATAGCAAGGTTCCAATGATCGAGTGAAGCAAGTAGCAGGTTAGTGACATCCGCCCGACTTTGGTAAATACCATCAAAGCACCTCGCAGCTGAGGAACGTGTAGAAATAGCATCGCGAGTGTACTCATATAAAACATACTACCAGTTAATCCCCCGTTTTGTTCAAGGGCAGAAATCGTGTTCATCCAGAGTGCATTTTCAAAAGGATTGACCGCCGTAATGATCGTACTGCCTTGGGTGATGAGAAAAGCGATTGTACAGATGATCCAAATACGATTCCAAATCGCTTTTTTCGCCTCCATGTTTTTGAAAAATTCCATTTTCACAAAATACACACCAAGTAAAAACATGAAGAACATAGAATAGACAGTGAAAAATGAACTGGAAGCCATCGTCACCATATCAGCCCACCTGTCTCCGATGGATGCTAAATAATTCAGACTGTTGTGGCTGTTCAGCTCGAAATCAGCAAAATCCGGCTTGCCTGATGATCCTGTACTGATGGTATTGAGCAGCATCGTGAAAAAAGGTGTAAGCAATTGAATCACAAAGAGTGTGATCAGCCAGTTTCGGATGGTTTTGGCTGTGCGTTTGTAAAAGAAAAGCAATAAAAAGCCAGCGACTGCATAATAGGCCAAAATATCACCAATCCAAACAAAAGTTAAATGCAGAAGGCCAAACCCTAAGAGAATGGTTAACCTGCGGGCAAACAGCTTGTTCGGACTGTCCACCTTTTGGGCAGCGCGATCCATAAAAATCATAAAACCAACCCCGAATAGGAAGGAGAACAACGTAATGAATTTCCCTGAGGCAAACCAATTCACCAAGTTGTGAAAGACATCATTTGATTCCATATCGAACCCCTTCGCCGAATCCACGATTAAAAAGTAATTGACCAGAATAATTCCCATTAAGGCGAATCCTCTTACGATGTCTAAGAAATGAACTCGATCCTTCAAATTCATCGCGTGTGCTACTTTGTTTGCATTCATATCCATGCTCCTTTTCTTGTTATAATAGATGTGATTCGGATCTAATCATTGATCCTTACAATGAATTAATATAAAGACCAATTCTTAACAATTTATGAAGAAGCAAATTTTGGGAAATGAATGTGACAAATTGATGGCAGACCTTCACTTTCATATCCTGTTAAGATTTATACCGTATTCTTTTCACGTTGTTAGATGATATATAGTAAAGACATAAGAAATTCACGTATCATGAGGTGAGAGAGACATGACGCATCGAATATTAATCGTAGAAGATGATCAAGATATTGGAGACCTTTTGCAGGAATCTCTTACACGCGCAGGATATGAGGTGCTGAGAGCAATGAATGGCGAGCAAGCATTGAAGCTTGTGAACGATTCGCTCGATTTGGTGATTTTGGATGTGATGATGCCAGGTATTTCAGGCATCGAAACGTGCCAGCAGATGAGAGCCTCCTCTAACGTCCCGATTCTATTTCTGACAGCCAAATCAAGTACATTCGATAAAACCGAAGGCTTACTCGCCGGCGGGGATGATTATATGACAAAACCTTTTTCACAAGAGGAGCTTCATGCTAGAGTCATTGCACAATTACGCAGGTATACTGTCTATCAGGAAAAGAAGGAACAGGAAGAAACTTTTCTTGTTGGGGGCAAGCTAAGGGTGAGCGAAGAATTTAATGAAGTGTGGAAAGAAAATCAACAAATCAAGCTATCTGATTTAGAATATCGTATGTTGAAGCTGTTCATGAGCAGGCGAAACAAAATCTTTTCAGCCCAAAATATTTATGAGAGTGTGTGGGGACAGCCTTATTTCTATTGTTCCAACAATACGGTGATGGTGCATATTCGAAAGCTACGTGCCAAAATTGAAGATGATCCGGCTCGTCCCGTGTATATCAAAACGGAATGGGGAAGAGGTTATCGATTTGGCACATCGTAAATATACGCTGACCAAAAAGCTGATACTGCTCATTTTGGTGGCTGCCATTGTGAGTGGAACTGTCTTTTTGACGTTGCAAAAGATGACCGATCACCTGATCGAAGGATATTTGAGTTCAGACGAGTATTACGAGGAGGAGTCAGCCAAGTACATTCAAAAATTCAGCCGCTACGTGTCAGAGAATGAGCTGTCTTCTACAAATCGAAAAGCGTTTGGTGAGTGGGTGAAAAAAGAGAATTACATTAATTTGACCATCTTCAAGGATGAAGTGCTGCAATATAACTCTATCTATTCAGCTGCTGATGAATCGGCGTATGGAAAAGAAAAGGTGACCCAGTACGCTGAGCATCATTCGTATCCAGTTCAGTTTAGCGACGGTGAAGGCCGCGTCATGGTGGATGGTTTCTATTCATCTCGTTACCACGATCTTGCCTTTACACTCGAGCTGCTCGGAGCGACACTTATTTTTCTCCTCATTGTTCTGCTTGGCATTCGCAAAAGTTTACGCTACCTGCAAACGATTCACCAAGACATTCATATTCTTGAAGGCGGCGAGCTGGACTATGAGATGACGGTGAAAGGGCATGATGAATTAGCAATGATTGCCAAAAGTATTGAGGATCTTCGTAAAGCTTTTCTGGACAAGCTCCAAGCCATTGACGAGCTGCAAGAAGAGAGTCGCAGTCTGGTGACCGAAATGTCACACGATATGAGAACACCGCTGACGTCGCTGATGATGAATTTAGAGTTTGCGAAAAAAGAGGAGGCTGGAGCGGATACACGTAAAGATCAATATATAGTAAGTGCTTATGAAAAAGCACTGCAATTGAAAAATCTATCTGATAATCTGTTTGCCTATTTTCTACTTGATAAAGAACATGAACCTGAGCTTGAGACCGTTGCAGTCAAAGAGGTCATTTACGATCTCTTATCAGATCAGGTGGCGATCTTGCAGCAAGAGACATTCAAGGTTCATCTTTTAGGAGAGCTGCCCGACAGCTATATCAATGTGAATGTCGAGGAGCTTGGCCGAGTGTTTGATAATCTGATGTCGAACATACTGAAATACGCCGATCCGAAAAAAGACATCAATCTCACGTTTCTATCCGATCAAGAAATCTTTGAGATCCATGTGAGCAATGCGATAAAAGAGACAAATGACACGCAGGAAAGCACTGGACTTGGTGAACGAAGCATAAAACGAATGATGTCCCGCATGCACGGGCAGTTTGAAAGGATGGAAAAGAACGATGTTTACTACATCGTGCTGCGATTCTGGCACATCAAAATATAGATCACAAATGAATAACATGGAATGGAGAGACAATCTAATGAAACGATTCAACAACTTCCAAAAGGTACCCGATCTCTTGCAAGGTCTTCTGAATATCTGTCTGTTCTTTCTGGCCATTGCATTAAGCGTCCTCTTAATTAGTGAAACTTGGTATATTGTCCAATTCGTCTACAAGAATGTGGTCAACAAAGGAGATAGCTATTATGAAATGCTTGGTGAGCTGCTGATCTTCTTTATGTACTTTGAGTTTATTGCCTTAATTATTAAGTACTTTAAATCAAACTTTCATTTTCCGCTTCGCTATTTTATTTACATTGGCATCACAGCCGTCATCCGTTTGATTATCATCGATCATGAAGAGGCTGTATCGACCTTCTGGTGGGCGCTGACCATTCTAGCCATGACCGTTGCACTCTTTATCGCCAGTAAACGACATGCGGTTCAGGAGCATGAAGAAGTGAAGTGAGGGAAGAAGACGAACGATGACCGTTCGTCTTTTTTCGTGTAAGGGTATTGACGAGGTGAACACTTAGTCGTCATCTGTCTATTAATGAATAGAAGTGTATTTAGTTGAGTGATCAGCGGGATGAAAAAGGTTTTTAAAAAGCAATTTATCTGATGTACGTATTCTTATATGCTTTAGAAGCGTTTTCCTTCCAACGACATTCATCATCATGATTCTAGGAACAGGTGGCGATTGTATGCAAAGTTTTTAGTAGAACAATTCCCTATACTTGAAACAAACAAGCGTTAAAATAAGTCATTGGTATTATACAAAGTCAGGATTTTCTTATAAAATAGGTATATATGAATCATTTAATATGTTAATTTATTTGTTGTGAAACTTTTTTTGGAGTGTGCTTTCTTCTACACAATCATTTTCTATGGTAAAATACTCTAAAATACTATTTTATTGCTATAGAAAATCTTTATCTTTATTTAACAATAAAATTTTTGTTGGATTTCTTATAAAGGTATATAATTTAAAATAGGAAACTAAATTTAGAAGATTGTCTGGAAGCAAGATGATTGAAAGTAGAGGTCTTATATGGAGAAATTATTATCGATAATCATTCCTGTATACAATAAAGAAAAATTCTTAAAGAATTGTGTTAACTCCATTATCAATATTAATTTTGATAAAGAGAAAGTAGAAGCCATTTTTGTAGATGATTGCTCAACAGATTTATCTGTTGATATTTTGAAAGAATTTCAAAAACAACATTCATTTATAAAATTAATTCAATTAAGTAAGAACTCGGGCAGTCCTTCCTTACCGCGAAATGTAGGAATTTCAGAAGCAAAAGGAAAGTTTATAACACTTCTTGATGCAGATGATTGGCTAGATAAAGAGGGCTTTCCGAAATTATTACTTCAAGCAGAAAAAAATGATGCCGATATAGCTTTTGGTCTACTAGTAAAACATACAGATCATGCAATCAAAAAAGGAGCAAGGTTTACTTCCTTCGAAGAAAAAAATAGGTTAATTCCATATGAAATAGACAAAATTTTTAGATCTGTAGGTCCGCCTGCAAAAATCTTTAAAAAATCGATTGTGGACAATCATCAAATTGAGTTTAAACATATGAAGTATGGAGAAGATAAATTATTCTTTATTGAACTCATCTCTAAATGCAAAACAGCGTCTATGAATACAATTCCTGTATACCATATTAATCGATATAAATATAATCAATCTCTTGTTGGAGAGACAAGTATATTTGAAAAAACAGAATATAATTTAAAAGTACTAGAAGCAGTCTTGAAATTAGACATCCCAAAACAAGCAGCATATAATGCCATAAATAGAATTATTGAGCTTGATTTTTTAATTAGACTTTTTAAGAGAAAACGATTTATCATAAGTGAAGAAAAAAATAAATATTATGAACTCTTTTTCCGTTTAGTTAAATTAATGAAAAGAAATGGATTGAATATTGAGGATTTTATTCAATGTGATAAACTTGCTCTTTTGTTTCAACTTATTTCAAATCAAGAAGAAGAACAATTGTTAGATTATCTTCTTATCTTAACAAATGAAGGAGCAGCTAATAAATATATAGAAGATAATAAGGTTTATTATACTTTGCCGCCTTCAATCTCATATGATAAACGAATATGTGAACCTTTTTTTGCAGTATATGATGGAACTAAAAGAGTAGATGGGGAAATGTATGAAACCGTCCGTATTTATTGTGATTCACAGAAGCTTGTAAATAAAGTGTTATTAGTTGAACTAGGTAACGATTTAAATGAAAAAGAAGTACCAACAATTATAAAAGACAATATAGTTTATATTAAATTGAACGACCTCGATAAAATTGATTATGACTATAATATTGTCATAATATATGATCGTTATAATCCTGTCATAGTTAATGCAACATACCCTAGTGCGAATCCATTACATCAATTAAATAGGCAAAAATTCAAAATTGAATTTATACAAGAAAAAAATCATAAAAATATAAATCTTGACCTTTATATAAACAAAGCACCTGTATCAGTTGTTACAACTTCAAAGATTAAAGTTTATGATGATCGTGATTTTAAACACTTTATAGGGCATGAAATTGAAAAGGGACAACTTTTAAAAATTAAAGATATTACCTATAGTAAAAAAGGTACTCCTAGATTAATTTTAAATACGAATCAATTTATTACAGCTAATAAAAAGTTTATACAAGAAATAGAATTGGATCAGTTAGTGAATTACATTACTGACATTCCGCGAAGAGTAAAAATATTAAAAAAATGCAATTTGTATGAAACTAAAAACTTCAAAAAAGATCCTATTTCTGTTTTGAAAAAAAACGATTTAATTGAAGTACACTCTATAGAATTTACAAAGAATTTAATCCCGAGACTCAAAACATCAGAAGGTTTATATCTAACAGCAAATAAAGAATTTGTGAATCAAGTTATTGAATAAAGATAAAAGGCTATAAGTAAAAAACTTATACTCTAAGATTGTAGAGAACTCATGTTTTTCTACAATCTTTTTTATTTGTTAACTTTTGTATGAAGAATTAAAGTATTTAAAAAGGTCTATTACCTGCTTAGTCTCGCTAAGCAGGTGTGTGGTAATCTGACTCTTAGCTGAATTTCGCACACTGGCATTTTGTTTTCCTGTCAATCAGTAGTAGTGAAGTCTTTCTTTTCATCGACATTCATCGTCAGTATTCTACCAACAGGGAGCGATCGTATGAGAACTATTCAAAGTTTATTACGAAAAAGAAATTTCATATAGTTGGTTATTTTAATCTATTCTTATAAGTTGAAATCAAATATCCAGATAAAGAGTCCAAATCTTCGGCATCATTGAAAGTAAAACCTTCCCATTGCGGAATATCACTCATTAGGATATAGGAATGAGGATGACTAGCGCTTGCTGGCCATTCTCGCTTCTGTTTGAAGGAGCGAAAAAAATTGAAAGATATCGAGACAGAACCGTTCTCATTTGCAAGTATGCAGCAGGCAGCTCCTGTTCATATTCCAGAAAGACAATTCATGCCATCACACGACGGCACAAGCCTTGCGTATTATCCGTTTTTAGCAGAAAAAAAGAACGTGGCAAATGTCATTTTGATCCATGGCGGAGGCGCTCACAGCCTAGCTGGTTACGAGCATATCGCCGATACGCTGCAACATGATTTTCATGTGAATACGTTTTTAATCGATTTAAGAGGTCACGGCCATTCGGAAGGGAAAAAGGGTGATACACCTAGTGTCACAGATGTGTGGCACGATATTTCGCAGTTTGTGGATACGGTCAAACAGCAGCATAAAGGAGCCGTTTATCTCTGCGGTCATTCATCTGGAGCGGGATTACTGCTAAACTACCTATCTTGGCCGAAAAAAAGAGAAGTAGACGGTTACTTTTTTATTGCCCCTGAATTTGGCTATCAATCAGGCACTTCGAGCCCTAATCAAATCCCTTTTGCAACCGTTCAAGTATGGAAATTCGTTCTGTCTGCCATGACAAAAGGATTGCTGATGAGTCATTCTGAAGCCGTTCGTTTTCACTATCCAATATGGGCAGTCGAGCAGGATCCGCTTTTGTTGACAGCCATCACCGTCAATCTAGCACTTGCCTTAACCCCATCTGCACCTAAAAAACAATTTGCGATGATGGATCGGCCATATGCGATGTTAGTAGGAAGTGAGGATGAGCTGTATGATATAGAAAAATTTCCTGCCTATCATGAACTGCCTGATGAAACGATTAGAAAACAATCAGTCTATGAAGTGATGGATGGACATACCCATTTGTCGGTGTTACTAGAAGCGGGAAAACGGATTGGAAGGACCATCCAAATGTGGAATCGTTCTATTTAGTATGAACAACTAGTCAACTCTCTCCCTTTTTCTTAAAAATTTACATTGACACCATCCTTTTCTATGATAAAATCATAGTGTGATAATGAGAATCGTTATCAAACGATATGACTACATATAGAATGGATAGGTGAGGTACATGTTCAAAAAATCTTTTTGGTCGTTGTTAGTTGTGCTTTCCATCGTTTTACTTGCAGCTTGCGGCAGCAATAGCAGTGAAGGCAAGTCAGCTAATAAAGAAAAAACAAGAACCGTTGAAAGCGCTATCGGTTCAACTGACAATATTAAGGATAAACCAAAGCGTATTGTGACGCTGTACCAAGGAGCAACCGATGCAGCAGTCGCGATGGGCATTAAACCAGTGGGTGTTGTTGAATCATGGCTTGAGGCACCTACGTATAAATATTTAAGAGATGACTTAAAGGATGTCAAAATTGTTGGGCAGGAAATACAGCCAAACTTAGAGGAAATTGAAAAACTGAACCCAGATTTGATCATTGCATCAAAAGTCCGTCACGAGCAAATTTTTGATCAACTGCAAGAAATCGCTCCAACTGTTGCAACAGAAACAGTGTTCACATTTAAAGATACAGTGAAATTAATGGGTGAAGCGTTAAACCAGCAAGACAAATCAAAAGAATTGCTAACGAAGTGGGATGACCGCGTCGCTGACTTCAAAGAAAAAGCGAAAAAAGACATCAAAAACTGGCCAATGAGTGTGTCTGTAGTGAACTTCCGTGCAGATCATGCTAGAATCTATCAAACTGGATTCGCAGGGTCAATTTTAACAGAGCTAGGCTTTGAAGGACCTAAGAATGTCAAAGATAAAAAGCAAGACATCATTACACTGACAGACAAAGAGAGCATTCCGCAAATGGATGCAGATGTGATCTATTACTTCATGGATGATCAGGATAAAGCGGTTGAAAAAGCATATAAAGAATGGACGAGTCATCCTTTATGGAAGCAGCTTGACGCAGTGAAAGCGAAACAAGTGCATAAAGTCGATGAAATCACTTGGAACATGGGCGGAGGTATTATCGCTGCAAACATGATGCTTGATGATATTGATGATCGTCTCGGAATTGATAAATAAGGATAACAGAGGAGAAAATGTGAAAAACCATTTTCTCCTTTTTCCATAACAGATTGAAAGCGGGAATCAGATGAGAAGTTTATTAAAAAAGGATTCGAGCAAGGCGCTGCTGTTTGCTGGATTCGTCGTATTGATGGTGGTCTTTTTTATACTCAGCATTTCTCTTGGGCAAACCTCGATTTCCCTCAAAGCCACCATCCATGCGTTTCTTCATTTTGATGAATCGGATCCAAACAGTGTCATTGTCATGACATCCAGATTATCAAGAGCTTTAATTGCAACAGTTGTTGGATCAAGTCTAGCGATTTCAGGTGCATTGATGCAGGCATTAACGAGAAATCCGCTTGCAGCGCCAGATTTGTTAGGAATTAATGCAGGTGGACTATTTTTTATCGTCATTTCGATTGTTTTCTTTTCAACAGAGTCATTAACAGGCTATATGTGGACAGCCTTTTTAGGTGCGGCAATTGCAGGGATGCTCGTTTTTCTTTTGGGCTCCATTGGAAGAGATGGATTGACACCGGTCAAAATTGTCCTTGCAGGTGCGGCGATATCTGCACTGTTTGCGTCCTTTACACAAGGTCTTTTAATCGTGAATGAACAGTCGATTCAAAGCATCCTGTTCTGGATGGCGGGTTCAGTGTCTGGAAGAAGCATTGATATGCTGCTGCCTGTTTTGCCTTATATTTTAGGTGCGACAGTTGTGGCGCTGCTTCTTGGACGCTCCATCAATGTCCTTTTGTCAGGAGATGATATTGCAAAGGGGCTTGGTCAGCGTACCCTGGTGCTGAAAATCACGATGGGGGTACTCGTCGTCTTTTTAGCGGGTGGTTCCGTCGCTGTCGCAGGATCGATTGGGTTTGTTGGTTTTCTAGTGCCGCATATTGTGAAAAAGCTTGTCGGACCTGACCACCGCTGGGTACTGCCGTATTGTGCCGTTGTGGGGGCGTCGCTTTTACTTGTCGCAGACCTTGCGGCTCGTTTTCTGATCATGCCGCAGGAAGTACCGATTGGTGTCATGACGGCGGTAGCAGGAGCGCCTCTATTTGTTTATCTCGTGCGCAAGGGGTTGAAGACAGGTGGCTAAAACATATACAGTGCGTTCAAAGGGCGGGCGCATTTCATTTCAATTTTCAAAGCGGACGTTTTTGATTTTACTTTTATTGACGGCCATTGCTTTTGGGTTATTTATTCTCAGTCTCTGTATGGGCAGCCGATTTATTTCGCCTGTGGATGTGCTTCTTCATATAATCGGTCAGGGAGAGGGAAATACTTTTGTGCTCAATACACTGAGGATTCCAAGAACACTGCTGGCTGTCTTAGTGGGGGCCGCGCTTGCGGTATCAGGGCTTATTTTGCAAGGTTTAATTCGCAATCCGCTTGCATCGCCTGACATCATTGGGATTACTAGTGGTGCTTCGTTCGGTGCGATTATGTTTATTGTTTTTTGGATGGGCACTGTGCCTATTGCGTATCAATCCTTATGGGCGATTGCAGGGGCGTTTGCTGTCTCTTGTCTGATTTATTTGCTTTCATGGAAAAAAGGGGTCAAGCCGATTACACTTGTCCTAATGGGGATCGGAATTTCTGCCATTATGAAGGCATGTGTGACATTTACTCTTGTTCTTAGTGATACGATGACGACGACAAAGTCATATATTTGGCTGACGGGCAGTTTATATGGTTCTACGATGAAGGACGTCACGTCGATGCTTCCTTGGATCATGATCATTTTACCGATTGTCATGGTGTTAGCAAGAACGATGAATGTGAAGGAGCTTGGAGATGATCTCGCAACAGGTCTCGGGGTGAAAGTGCAGGCAAAACGATTATTCTTTCTGCTGATGAGTGTGACATTGGCGGGGATTGCCGTTGCTTTTGCTGGCGGTATTGAATTCGTTGGACTCATGGCGCCGCATGTTGCACGGATGATCATCGGCCGTTCGTTCATTGCGCTGGTCCCGGCATCTGCGCTTGTTGGAAGTATTCTCGTGATGCTCGCAGATTTAGTTGCTAGAACGGCTTTTCTACCGTTAGATGTACCAGCAGGTGTATTCACGGCCGCAATTGGGGCACCGTTCTTTATTTATTTGTTATACCAGCAGAGAAATCGATAAACAAAAGATGGAGGTTTTGATATGAGGCCAGAGTGGGTTGAGAGAGAATTACTTGATTTCGGGGTACACATCACAAATGAACCAATGACATCTGATCGCACACTTGCTGCGCTTTTTTCAGAAGCATCTGTCCTGCGTTTATTAGAGGCTGAAAAGGAAGCTATGCATGCACCGAATTTAGCTGTAGCGGCGTCGATGTTTTCAAAGCGTTATGCCTACTTAGCCGTCAGTTCCTCTTTGTACATGATGACGCTGTATGACGGTGTCTATCAGTTTCCACCAGAGGCATGTGTCTTTAGAGAGGATCGGAAAATTGAAATTGATGAGTCATTGTGTTCATTTGTTCCATTAGAAGGAGATCGGTATGAATGGAGAGAGCAGGTTGTGCATGCGCTGTTTACGGAGTGTGTCACACCTCTTTTAGATGTACTGAAGCGTACGTCAAGACTTCCGTATACCATTTTGTGGGAGAATATAGCGGTTCGTATCAATTCTCTTTATCGCAGCATGATGCGGGAGGCTGAAGACCCTGCGATGAAGCAGCGCGTGCGGGAGGATTATCTGTATCTGAAGCAAGCAGCTGGTGATGTATTCGGAGCAAAACAAAATCCATTTCATCAAAGCTTAAACTTAGATGACAGTTTACTAGAAACATCCAACCGAAAGACTTGCTGTATGTATTATAAGCTCGAGAAAAAATCGGAGAGTCTCGATTATTGTCTTGTCTGTCCTCTTGATAAAAAGAAAGGCACTGCTTGTTCGTAGCAGTGCCTTTCTTTTTTATTCCCAAATCTCACTTGCCCATTCTGGGTGATCGATAAAGGGATTGCGGTTGTTCTGGTATGTTTGATAAATGATCTCGTTGCGGTTCCGTTCGATTTGATCGACAGGATCTTGTTTGTGCCACTTGAGAAGTACGGACATTTTGCCGTGAAGAGGGGCGCTACCATTATTCACTTTGTCGTTTAATTCTAAATCTGGAAAGCGGTCATCTCCTTCGTACCGCACCGCCATATAAAAGAGCATTCTTGCCACATCCCCTTTCACCCGGCTATGAGGTTCGAATGAGTCGCTATCGTAGAAGTTGCCCGGCGCTCCCTTGTATTCATTTCCGCCCAGATCAAAATCTAAATTTCCTCGTGTGCTATTCGTTTGCACGTCTGTTGCTCGCAGATGATGGAGATCTGTACCTGGGCCTTGGCTTGTCCCAAAATTGCCGTGTGACTTAGCCCAGACATGCTCCCGGTTCCACTGGCCAACATTTCCGCCATTCGATTGCTTTGAGCGAGAGACACCGCTATAGAGCAAGAGCACGTTGTTTGGATTTTTTGGATCTTCATCTGTTTTCTTTAAGGCATCCCAAACTTGGCTGTAGGATAGCTGCTTATGATGATCAATAATATCGTGTAAAGCTTTCTTTAAAGCGGGGCCTGATTTGCCATTAGCAGATTGATAATAGGAATCGATTTGACTTGCAGCGGCTATTTTTGCTTGTTGTGCAGATGTTTCGTTTTGAAGCTGTAACGGGGAAAATGTGATGGTTTGGCTCGGTTCATTCAGAGTAAAGCTTTGAGCATTCGCAGCTTGCGGCAGTGGGGCGGCTAACGTACCGAATATCATGATTCCGGCAGCCACAGTTCCAAATAAGGTTCTCTTCATTCGATTTCCTCCTTGATAGGGAATGTATTCTCTTTATTTCTATCATAATGCCAGAAAGAAATAAATGGATTTCTCGTAAATTTTATGTAATGAGTTCATAGGAAAAGAGATTGCTATTTTATCAGCATTACTGTATAAGTGGGCATATAGGATGACAGCAAGGGAAAGGATGGATAACGTGAAAGAACTGCAAATACCTTCAAGAACGATTATGACACCAGGACCTGTTGAAGTAGATCCCAGGGTGCTCCGTGTAATGAGTACGCCCATTCTCGGTCAATTTGATCCAGCATTTACACATATTATGAATGAGACGATGACCTTATTGCGGTCCCTTTTCCAAACAGAAAATGAATGGGCTTTTCCAATTGACGGCACGTCTCGTTCAGGGCTTGAAGCTGTGCTTGCCAGTGTTATTGAGCCGGGAGATTCAATGCTTGTGCCTGTTTTTGGCCGGTTCGGTCATCTTCTCATTGAAATAGGACAGCGCTATGGTGCTGAGGTACATACAATGGAATGTGAATGGGGAACCGTTTTTGACCCTAGCGATATCATTCAGGAAATGAAGCAGATCAGGCCTAAAATCGTTGCGATGGTCCATGGTGAAACATCCACCGGACGAATGCAGCCGCTTGAGCAAATTGGTGAAGAGTGCCGAGCACTGGATGCATTGTTCATTGTAGACGCTGTAGCAACCATTGGCGGGGTCCAGGTGAAAGTGGACGAATGGAAGATTGATGCGGCAATTGGTGGTACGCAGAAGTGCTTGTCAGTTCCATCAGGTATGTCACCTATCACGTATAATGAACGGGTGGCAGCTGTCGTTGAATCGAGAAAGAAAGTGGAAAAGGGAATTGCGACTCAGGATGAATTGCAAGAGCAAATGGATATTTCTCCAATTAAAAGCAATTACTTTGATCTCAGCCAGCTCCAGGATTATTGGAGCCCTAGGCGATTAAATCATCATACAGAAGCGACAACGATGCTCTATGCACTTCGTGAAGGGGTTCGTGTTGTGCTGGAAGAAGGTCTGTCTGAGCGTTTCCAAAGGCACGCATTTCACGAGAAAGCCTTGATGAAAGGCCTTGAAGCGATGGGACTTGAATTGTTCGGTGATCCACATTGTAAAATGCCAGTTGTGACATGTATTGAAATTCCAAGTGGTATGGATGGAGAAGCGGTACGTGCCGATCTGCTTAAGCATTTTGGTATTGAAATTGCCAGCTCCTTTGGACCGCTAGCCGGACGTATATGGAGAATTGGCACAATGGGCTATAGCTGCCGAAAAGAAAATGTGCTGTTTGTGTTAGCAGGGCTGGAAGCAATTCTAATCAAACACGGTGCATCTATCCATTGCGGCGCAGGGCTTCAGGCGGCTCTTTCTATCTATGAACAAGATGAATAAAGTCAGACGGATACTCGCTATTTGCGGGTATTTTTTTATTTGGAAAAGAAAACTAAATTTTGAAAAACTAGACTTATAGACAGTGATATCGCTATACTGAAGAAGTTCTGATCATTTTTGTCATCATTTTCATTTATTTTGCAGAAAGAGGTTTTTTGATATGAAGAAAATGGGCAGATTATATATTTTGATGCTCAATATTTTTATTGCCATGCTTGGGTTTGGCCTCATTGTCCCTGTCATGCCAAGTTACATTGAAGCCTTTGGCGCAACTGGAAAAACACTCGGTTTTCTTGTCGCTGCAACTGGTCTTACACAGTTTGCTTTATCGCCGGTTGCAGGCGCATTGACCGATCGATTTGGACGTAGAAAATTGATCATTGCCGGGATTGCCGGCTTTACCATTGCCCAGTTTATTTTTGCATTTGCAGATCAGCTTTGGATGCTGTTTGTGTCTCGGTTTTTAGGTGGTGCAGCCGGGGCTTTACTCATGCCAGCCATGTTTGCATACATCGCTGATATCACAAGTGAGAAGGATCGAGGGAAAGGAATGGGGCTATTTAGTGCAGCAATGACGTTAGGCTTTGTCATTGGACCAGGCGTAGGCGGCTATTTGGTCGAGTACGGAATCGCTTTTCCTTTTCTCATTGCAGGTTCCTTTGCAGCTCTTTCTACCCTATTATCCATCCTGTTTTTACCTGAAACATTAACAAAGGAAAAGCAGGAAGAAGCACGGTTAAACAAAGACATTCATTTCAACCCGTTTGTACAAATGATGCAAGCTTTAAAGACATCGTACGGTTTTTTGTTTATATTGGCGTTTGTCCTCAATTTTGGCATCATTCATTTTGAATCGATTTTTGGCTTATATGTAGACCAAAAACATGGATTTACACCGAAGGATATTGCGTTTGTGATTACGGTTGCGGGTCTTGCTGGCGTGCTTGTCCAAGGTGCGTTGGTGAATGCCTGTGTGAAACGATTTGGTGAAATGCGCGTCGTGCGTTATGCACTGCTAGGAGCGGCTTTGATGCTCATCGTCTGCCGTGTTGCGCCGTCCTTTTGGCTGATCTTTGCAGGCTCTATTTTATTTTTGTCGGCTACTTCATTTGTTCGTCCAGCCCTCAATACATTGCTGTCCAAAATGGCAGGTAATCAGCAAGGAGTAGCGGGCGGCCTCAATACATCATTTATGAGCCTTGCCAATATTGTCGGACCGAGCCTTGCGGGGATTTTATTTGATGTGAATATCGAGTTTCCTTTTATGCTCGGAACACTGGTGCTTTGCATAAGCTTCATTGCATCCATCGTGTGGGGAAAAAAAGTGCAGCATCCTTCTGCAATTTCTTAAAATTCAATTATAAAAAACCGATCAGCACAGATGGAACTGACCCCGTAAGATGAGACAAATAAAAAACACCTTCAAGTTTGAAAATGGATCGTTGTG
The DNA here is from genome assembly GCF_038007905.1 of Bacillus sp. FSL W8-0645. Classification (NCBI taxonomy): domain Bacteria; kingdom Bacillati; phylum Bacillota; class Bacilli; order Caryophanales; family Bacillaceae; genus Bacillus; species Bacillus sp. FSL W8-0645. The sequence continues at coordinate 3,016,653 of NZ_JBBOYC010000001.1, read as the reverse complement.
ATCCGAAATAAAACATGGAGGTGTTTTTTCTATGGGGACAAGAGTGAGTTATCCGGTTGAAGTCAAACAGAAGGCTGTAGAAATGAGATTGGCAGGCGTACCTATGAAAGAGATCATGCAGAAATTGAATATCAAGAATAAGACGCAGGTTCAGACATGGGTGAGGTGGCATAAAGCTGGGGATACACACCGGTTCGAACAGCCTGTTGGAAAACAATATACCTATGGAAAGGGTCCCGAGTACTCTTCCGAATTAGAGAGACTGCAGGCAGAAAATCGCTATTTGAGTCAACAGAATGAAGTTTTAAAAAAGTACAACGAATTGGAAAGGAAGTTGATAAGGAAACGTCAATCAAACTGGTAGAAGAATTTCACAAAACGATGACGGTACTGGACATCTGTGTCCATTTAGGCGTCTCACGCGCTTCGTATTATAGATGGAAAAAGAATCTGACTCAGAATCATTCTAAAAGACAACTAGAGAAACAGATCGGCACGTTGTGCCGAAAGCACAAATATCGATATGGTTATCGAAAAATCACAGCCATACTAAAAAGGAGAATGCATATTAACCATAAAACTGTTCAACGTATCATGCAGAAAAACCAGTGGCAATGCCGGGTTAAAATGAAAAAGCGTAAGAAGAATGGGCAGCCCTATGCCGTGGCCGGTAATATACTGGATCGGAACTTTCAGTCTGATCGCCCTCTTGAAAAACTAGTAACGGACATCACGTATTTGCCTTATGGACAGAAACAATTGTACCTTTCCAGTATATTGGATTTATATAATGGAGAAGTGATTGCTTTTACGATTGGTGATAAGCAGGACACAGACTTTATCTTAAACACACTTAATCAGCTCCCAGCACTGCCTGAGAATTGCGTGTTACATAGCGATCAAGGTTCTGTGTATACATCTTACGAGTATCAGAAAGCTGTTCATATAAAAGGCATTACCATGAGCATGTCCCGTAAAGGGACGCCCGCTGATAATGCCTCCATCGAATCGTTTCATTCCTCACTAAAGTCTGAAACGTTCTATCTTAACAGGATTGACCGCACTACGACCAACATCGTAGAACGCACTGTCAAAGAATACATTTATTATTATAACAACATTCGTATTCAAACGAAACTAAACAACCAATCACCGATAAACTATCGGCAATTGGCTGTATAAAGGTGTTTTGATCCCTGTCTCAAAAACGGGGGTCAGTCCCGATGGATCGGTTTTTTTATAATGGTCATCACCTTTTATATGTCACGACAGGTGATTTTTCTTTATGAAGTGCACGAATCATGGCATCATCTACATGCAAATGCTCTTTCACTAATTGAGGAGGGGTTAAGGCCATCCACTGGTTCAACGAAATATCTGCAAAGCGATCACTTTTAAAAATTTCTAAAAACCAAAGGCTCGTTTGGCCGATATTTTGGATGTAATGTCCCATACCAAAAGGAACATATCCAACATCACCTGCTCTGTAATTAAAGGTGCGGGCAGTGCCCCCAGCTCCAAAGACCGTCATTTTGGCTGTACCGGTTAAATAGTATTGCCACTCATCATTATTAGGGTGCCAGTGCATTTCTCTCATGCCGCCAGGCTTTACTTCAACAAGCGCAGCTGCAATGGTTTTTGAAACCGGGAAATTTCGTGAATCGACGATGCGGACAGTTCCACCAGAGGTCGTCAGCGGTTTTTGGCGAAGCAGCTGGTACGTAAATGACGGCTCGATACTTCCGTATGGATCAGATACCGTTTGGCTTTCTAATGATGCTGGCGGAGAGCCTTGAAACATGTAGCGCTGCTTATTCGGAATATCATCAAACAGCTTCTCAGGAACGCCAAAATTGTCGGAGAGAATGTTTTTCGGTGTATGGGCAAACCAGTCTGTGATGGTGAACGTATCAAATTCAGAAAAAGCGCCATCATCAAAGACTAAAAGAAATTCACACCCGTCCTCAAGTCCTTGAATGGAGTGCGGAATACCTGGGGGGAAATACCATAAATCTCCTTCTGCTACATCAGCGATCATATTTCGCCCTTCTGCATCTACAGAGGTGATGCGGGCTTTTCCTAAAATCATATACGCCCATTCAGCCTGCTTATGCCAATGAAGCTCTCGCACTCCGCCTCGAGTCAGCCGCATGTTGACACCCGCAATCGTTGTGGAAACAGGCAGCTCTCGCTTCGTAATTTCTCTCGACCAGCCGCCATGATTCAAATGCATATGTGTATCGGAATATGAAAATTTCAAATTGGGAATGGTTCCGGCATCTGTTTTAGGTGGAACAAGCATATCCGGGTTCTCAATATCTCGAAGGACGTCCCGCGGGCCTAGATCGGTGGCACCAGCACCATCCTCTCGAATTGGCTGCGGGATGTGACGCAGCTCATCATCCATTTATCATCCCTCCTTGTGTATCACATTTCTCCTCCAAACTATATGAAGCTTCGGAAGAAAACATTCAATCAGGATGGGGTGAAAGAAGCATCTGAATACGTAATGCTAAGCGCAGCCTTAATGTGGTTTCAGGGTCTTTTAAGCGGATCCGAAGCAGCTTCTCACACTTCTCCAATCGATAAATGACCGTGTTGCGATGAATAGACAAACGTTTTGCTGTTTCTGAAATGTGGCAATGCGTTTCTAAATAGACAGATAAGGTGTGGAGGAGATTTTGACCGGCTTCATATAACGGGTGAAGGTGCATCTGGTGAAACGTGACTAAGTCCTTTCTTGGAATAAGCTTTAATAAATCTGGCACATCCTTTGCCTGATAGAACTGAATATATTCCGACTGCGCCGAGAGATGTCCGGCTTGAAGCGCTTCTAATGCTTCACTATAGCCCTCAGACAGATGGGTGATGCGACAACTAGTCAAGCTCGCGCCAAAGGAAATGGTGTGATTTACTTGAATGCTAACGAGCATCTGCAGCTGTTTCAAAAAAGAAAGGAGCCTTTCACTCATCTCTGACCAACTGCTCGTCTCTTCCATTAATACAATGCCCATATCACCTTTGACAAATAAAAAGGAAGGGAAAGGAGAGCTTGGAAGTGCGCTGTCGAGCAGATCAACGACTTGTTCTAACATCAGTTGCTGCTTCAAAAAATGAGTGTTCTCATGATACTGATCAAGCTGACAGATCATACATAGATAGCTGCTATCTACATTTAATCCAAACGCCTTCGCAATGTATGCAGCGTCTTGCTGAGAATACGATGAACCGTCTATCCATCTGCGAAACCCTTCATTTCTGGCACGCTTGGCCGTTTGCTGGGCAGTATATTGTCTCATTCGCGCAATCGAGATTTCGTGTACTGCTTGTTCAATGATGGCTTGCAGTGTTTCATCCAGCGGAAGAATGAAGGAAGGGATGACCACATACTCGCATGTTTGTTCGGTTAGATCAATCGGAAAGACAGAAAAGGTTTGCTTCGTATCTATTATCGAAAAATAATGGGGTATCCTGCTTTGGAAAAAGGAGAGAATGCGAATCCAATCTGGGCTCGTGATGTGCGAGTTGCAGAGAAGACGCCCATGCTGGTTACACAAATAGACAGGCTTGTGAATCCTTTCGGCGATTTTTTGCAATGCTTCAAAATGGTTATCGTCTATGTTCATATCCACTAAGTCTCCTTTATTGAGAACTTAAGTTCTTGGTGAAGATGAATAAATAAATGGACAATCACTGTTCACTTCTCTGATATATATTATGTTATCAGCTCACATCATTTTAGATAGAATGTTGTCAACTAATATGACAAACAGAACTCATAATAAAATCACATACCATCAGTCATCTTCATTCAGAATTACCGGCAAATATGATATGTTGTAGACAGAAGAATTTCTTTCAGAAATATGGGTATCCCAAGAGAAAAAGGCTTTCATGTGAGGAAGCCGTCTATACATGAAAGTGGCAAGAGGTGAGAAACATGATTTATATCGGATTAACTGGCTGGGGAGACCATGACAGTCTTTATCCGCCGAAAATCGGCAGCGCGCAAAAGCTGTTTCACTATTCGTCTACGTTTCCCATTGTGGAGCTGGATGCCAGCTTTTATGCAGTTCAGCCTGAACGTAATCATGAAAAGTGGATCAAGGATACGCCAGATACCTTTCAATTTGTCGTGAAAGCATATCAAGGAATGACTGGTCATCAGAGGGGCGAAATTCCGTTTACTTCGAAGGAAGAGATGTTTGACGCATTTATCCTTTCATTGACTCCGCTCATTCGTGAAGGGAAACTAGCCATGGTTCTATTTCAATTTCCACCATGGTTTGATTGCAAAAAAGAGCACGTCCTTTATTTAAGATGGTGTAAAGAGAAGATGGGGGACATTCCATGTGCCCTTGAATTCCGTAACCGCACATGGTTCTCAGATGAATTTTATGAGCAGACCTTGTCCTTTATGGAAAAAGAAGGATGGATTCATTCTGTCTGTGATGAGCCGCAAGTTGGAGAAGGCTCTATTCCGCCAGTCATACAAGCTACGCACCGTGATAAAACTTTGGTCCGTTTTCACGGAAGAAATAAACAGGGCTGGCTTCACCCAGCAGATCATGAAAATTGGCGTGAAGTGCGCTACTTATATTTATATAATGAAGCTGAATTAAAAGAGTGGAAAAAGAATCTCGACATCCTGCATCAGCAATCAAAAGATGTCTATGTCGTGTTTAATAATAACTCCGGCGGAGATGCAGCGGCGAATGGCCAGCAGATGATTGATTTGCTGGATATTACGTATTCAAGCCTTTCTCCGAAGCAGTTAGATTTATTTAGTTAAATGAGAGCTGCGGCTTTCAATTTGAATGAGACGGTTCAGTGACAACTTGAGGGAGAGATCAACATGCTGCAGAAGCTATGGTTATATCATACAAACGACTTGCACAGCCACTTTGAGAACTGGCCAAAAATCGCAGCTTATATTGAGGAAAAGCGTCAAGTTCACGATCAGATGCTCTTGTTTGATATTGGCGATCATATGGACCGAGTGAACCTTGTGTCAGAAGCTGATTATGGAAAGGTAAACGTCAAGCTTCTCAATCAACTTGGCTATGATGGGGTCACGATTGGGAATAATGAAGGCATTACGCTGCCTCATGATCAGCTCGATCAATTATACGAGCATGCACAATTTCCAGTGATCCTGTCTAATTTATTTGAGAAAGGCAAAAGGCCAGCGTGGGCAAAGCCCTATCATATGATCCAAATGGAAAATGGACTGAAAATATGTCTCTTAGGCGTGACCATTGCGTATACACCCGTCTATGAAAAGCTGGGCTGGGAGATGACAGATCCGTTTGAGAGCATACGGGACATGCTGCAGGAAGTGAAGGGACAAGCGGATATCATTGTGCTCTTATCCCATCTTGGTATCATCCATGATCGGGAGGTCGCCCGTGATTTTCCAGACATCGATATTATCCTAGGCTCACACACGCATCATTTGTTAGAACAGGGTGAAATGGACAATGGGGTACTGCTTGCATGCGCTGAAAAGTATGGGCATTATATTGGCTGTGTCGAGCTGACCATTGACACAGCGAGCAAAGAGTTAATCGAGAAAAAAGCAACGGTGCAGTCAGTGGATCAGCTGAACAGTGAATCAGATGAAGCCATCACTACCTTACAGCAAGCAGAGAGAAGAGCAAAAGCCCTCATGCAGGAAAAAGTAACCGCGATTGAATCAAGGCTAGAAACGAAGTGGTTTGATGAATCCCCGCTTCCGCAGCTCTTAACAGATGCCATTAAAGATTGGTGCGGGGCAGATATCGGCATGATGAATGCAGGCATGGTGCTTGATTCATTAGAGGCAGGAATCGTGACAAGAGAAGAAGTCCATCGAATCTGCCCGCATCCCATTAACCCAATTAGGGTGACGCTTTCCGGTCAACAGCTCATCGAAACCGTTCGGCGTGCATGTGAAGAAAAAATGGAACAGCTACGCATCAAGGGCTTTGGCTTTAGAGGTGAACTGATGGGGAAAATGTTGTATAGCGGCCTCACTTATACAGTAGAAGAAGGCGAAACCAAACGGGTAAAGGATGTTTTTGTGCACGATCAATTGATCAGAAAAGACGCCTTATATACGGTTGGCACAGTCGATATGTATACATTAGGCTCTCTATTTCCTCATATCCGTGACCATGAACACATTGAATATTTCATGCCGGAATTTTTACGTGATGTGCTTACTTGGCGCCTGAAGGAAGCCACATGAAATCCGCTTTAGCCTAACAACACTCGCCCTCTTGTCACATAGATTGTGATGAGAGGAGTGAGGGATTTGGTGAATTTAACACCTATAACAATCGATGGACATTCCTTTACAGCCGTCACCGTCAAACTGCCGAAAACGAATTTTATGGCAGTGACAAATGAACATGGATATATCATGTGCGGTGCACTGGATGTCGGGCTCTTAAATGAAAAGCTTGCAGATAGAGGCATTATCGCAGGGAGAGCAGTTGGTGTGAGAACGATTGAGCAATTGCTTGATGCCCCTTTAGAATCTGTGACATACGCTGCAGAAGCGTTAGGCATTACAGCTGGAACCATTGGAAGAGACGCCTTATTAAAAATGGTCAAATAAAATGGAGAGATGATTCCTATCCCCCCGCCTGTCTGCATACACTTGTAGTGGAGAAGGGGGGATTTTTTATTGAGAATGAACCGCCGCTATCGCCCCTATAAAAAGGGCCCTTTGCCATTCCGATACGTCATGCTGCTTGCCATCTTATTCTTTGTACTCTCAACCGTCATTAGTCTATTTTTTATTAACCGCTCCATTAAACCAACCCTTATTCACATTGCTGAACTAGAAACAGAACGTATCGCCAATCATCTGATTCAATATTCCGTCCAAGACTTTGCAGAAGATCAGGAGAATATGAAGGATATGGTGGTCATGAATACAAGTGAGAACGGAAAAGTAACGACCATCGATTTTAATGCGCAGGCAACATCGAAAGCAATGGCTGACCTGTCACGTCATCTTCAAAAAAATTTAGAGGACATTGAAAAGGGGAACTTTCAAAAAGAGGCAAAAGAAGCATTAAAGGATCAAACAGATGGACATGATGGCATTATATATAACATTCCGCTTGGGCAAGCGTCCGGAAATGCACTCATCGCCAACCTAGGACCAAAAGTGCCTGTACGGTTTAGTGTCATTGGTGATCCGCATACGGACGTTGAAAAAAACATTAAGCCTTATGGCATCAACAATGCCTTGATTGATATTAGTGTTCTAATCGAGGTCAAGGTGAGAGTCATTATCCCGTTTGCATCTGAAACAATCGTGGTCAAAAACTCAGTTCCCGTCTCCATACAAGCCGTTCAAGGAGACGTACCAGATTATTACAATGGCAGCGGAACGAACTCAGGCGCTCCATCGATTGTTCTCCCAGAGAAAAAGGAGAAGAAAGAATAACAGCCCAAGGAATGATTGGGCTGTTTTTTGATGTGCAGTCATTGTAAATAAAAACCTCATTCACTACTTGATTCCATATGGATGAATGTGTCATGATCAATTTTAATTGTTATTAGGGGGAGCAGCTTTATGAAGAAACTTTATGTAAGTGGTATTTGTTTTTTGGTTTTTGCCATAGTATTTAGTGCTAAATATATCACAGCATCCATTTTACTGCTCAGAAATGAAAGTTTAAGTATCGATATTTTTAGAGGTATGTTTGACATGATTCCATTGGAAGTAACCGTTGTGTATGTCATTTTTCTCATCATGGGAATTCTATTTTTAATTTTAGGTTTGAAGGAGAAAAATGAGCAGTAACTTGCTTAGACATGAAAAAGGAGAAGAGTGCGAAAACGCTAAACTTCTCCTTTTCTTTAATGTCGTTTCCGCTCAGCTCTTTCCCACGCCCTTAAATGAGGGTATGGATCAAAAGACCATTCAGTTCTGCCATTGTCTTTATACATGCCATAGTGAAGATGCGGTGGAAATTTTCCTGCTGTGCCTGGAGGGCCATAACCGGAGCTTCCGACAGATCCAATGACCTGTCCGGGTTCAACAATTTGACCTGCTTTGAGTCCTTTTGCAAAGCCATTTAAATGAGCGAAGTAATGATAATGGTTATGAATATCTCGAATCCCAATCCGCCAGCCGCCAAAGCGGTTCCAGCCTTTCATTTCAATCACACCATACGATGTCGCACGAACGGGAAGTCCATAATGGGCAAATAAATCCGTACCCTCATGAATTCTTCGGCCTCCAAATCCTCTTGCATCTCCCCATGTACTCCGGTAGCTGTAGTCAGCTCCGACTGGAAGAGGGAAAGCGTGCTTTCCGAGGTCAAGATGACCATAGTGCTGATATAGCTTCATAAAAGATGAAATGATTCCAACGGTTTGATCTCGTCCATAATAGTCCCATAAAGCAATTTTTAATTGATCAATGCTGTTGCCGTAATGAAGCAAGTATTGAGCAAACGTGAATAATACATCCTCATCGTCATCGCTGTTCGCTTTTCCATCCCCGTTTCCATCAAGTCCAATTCCATCAAACACTTTAATGCTTAAAGGAGAGGTATCCTGCTTATTCGGGTTTTCAGGGCCGATCCACATTTCCCGGGGAATGTAGATACCAATGACGCCTTTTTGTTTCGGTAAATCTCTTCTGCTTTTTCGAATATTGTGCTCATACTGATCAACCGCAGCAAGTACATACCATGGAACCTGTGTCGTGATGGCGACTTTTTCGTATAGTGCCATTCGCTGCTTTAGTACATCTGGCTGCTTGCCTTCCCCTTGTGCATGAACAGGTAAAGGGAGCATTGAAAGAGCGATCATGATGGCTAAAACCACTTTCACAAACGTCCATCTCCTTTCATCAAGCATCGTCTTCTACCGTTTAGTGTGGTTAGATCACCCTATTTCATAAGAAGAAAATGTTAGTAATTTTCTTGTGATTTTTTTAGGAGGCTTTTGGGTATTTTTGCAGCTCATTCCCTTGTTGTTCAATCTGTACTATGTTAAAGTGTCTAAAGAAAAGGCTTTAGGCCGAAGATTCAATTTTTTGCAGCTTCTTAGCTGCATCCATCGTATATAGCAGGAAGATTTTTGTAGATGCACCTTTAACGAATTCATATGGAGATGATGGAATTGGCAAAGAAGGAAGAGCACGTAAGAAAACCGGACTGGCTTAAAATTAAGCTGAATACGAATGAAAACTATACCGGTTTGAAAAAAATGATGCGGGAAAACAACCTGAATACCGTTTGTGAGGAAGCAAAATGTCCGAATATTCATGAATGCTGGGCAGTGAGAAGAACCGCTACATTTATGATCCTTGGATCTGTTTGTACGCGCGCATGCCGTTTCTGTGCGGTGAAAACTGGACTTCCAACTGAGCTAGACCTGCAAGAGCCAGAACGAGTGGCAGATTCAGTGGCTTTGATGAACTTAAAGCATGCTGTCATAACAGCGGTTGCAAGGGATGACCAAAAGGATGGCGGAGCAGGTGTGTTTGCTGAAACCGTTCGTGCCATTAGAAGAAAAAGCCCATTTACGACAATTGAAGTTCTCCCTTCAGATATGGGCGGCAATTACGATAATTTGAAGACGTTAATGGACACACGTCCTGACATTTTAAATCACAATATTGAAACCGTTCGCAGATTAACGCCAAGGGTTCGTGCGCGTGCTACATATGATCGTTCATTAGAATTCTTGCGCCGTGCAAAAGAAATGCAGCCCGACATTCCAACGAAATCAAGCATTATGATTGGACTCGGTGAAACGAAGGAAGAAATCATTGAAGTGATGGATGATCTTCTTGCTAACAACGTCGATATTATGGCGATTGGTCAGTATTTACAGCCTTCGAAAAAACATCTAAAAGTTCAAAAATACTATCATCCGGATGAGTTTGCAGAGCTGAAAGAAATTGCGATGTCAAAAGGCTTTAGCCATTGTGAAGCTGGACCGCTTGTGCGCTCTTCCTACCATGCAGATGAACAAGTAAACGAAGCGTCTAAAAAGCGTCAGGCGCAAGCATAACAAAGAAAACGCCAGAGATCTCTGGCGTTTTTTCTCGTGTTAATTTTGGCCGTAAGGGGCGTTTCTTCTCATGGTACGGTCGGAATTCGTCATACCATTTGCATCTTCTTTCGTAGAAATATCTCCACCTTGAGGAGAATATTTCATTTGTTGAATTGTTTTGGTTAAGATTTGATCAAAATCACGTGAATTGGTTTGAAGACGTGAAAAATTGGTAATGGATTGAAAGTGCTCTGGATTATCAGAGACGTATACATGATAATAACGAGGGAGAACAGAAACCGCCGTTTTCTTTACTTGATCGGCAGATTCATCCCGGTTTTTGTTGCCTGTTCGATACACAATCAGTGCATCCTCATCTGTCACAAGTGTGGCTGCATCTTTGATGTTTGGCAGCTGCACAGTTAAACTTGTAATGACGTGGGCGAGATGCTCGCGATTTAAAGCAGGTGTTCTTTCTTTCTGATCTGTTACTTGCTGGCGCTGATAACGAACATACCCTGCTCTGTTTGTGTCTGCTTCCGGCATGTTGGAATTATTTCCTTCATGACGATCCGACAGACGGATGGTTTTACTTGAAGAATCTTCATCCACTTGCCGGTTCATACCTGATTGAAAGCCGCACCCGCCTAAAAGCATGCTGAGAAGAATCGCGGCTGTCAGTTGTTTCTTCATAAATGTGACCTCCTTTTTTCTTTAGCTTCGGCTAAAACGGAAAAAACATGCTTTAGCAATTGATGGAGTTCTTCCAATGAATTATCATTAAAGATGGATCGTTTAAAAAGAGGTGAGAAGATGATCGTCATTCAAAATGCTACTTTTGATCTTGTAAGAGATATTAAAGACGGTTTTGATGAAGAAGCGTTTAAAGCAAGGTACTCAGATATTTTAAATAAGTACGATTATATTGTGGGGGACTGGGGCTACAATCAGCTGAGATTGAAGGGGTTCTTTGATGACCAAAACCAAAAGGCCACATTTGATACAAAAATCAGCACACTCGATGAATACATTTATGAATACTGTAATTTTGGCTGTGCCTATTTTGTCTTAAAACGAATCAGAAAATAACGCAAAGGGGAGCGTCATGATGTATTTCGTAGACAGAAAAAAAATTGAAGAGACATTACGTTTTTTCGAGGATCAATATGAGTTGATGCGCAGTCATCAAACATGGACAAGTCCACTAGAGAAAAAAGCACTGGAACGAATTGTTCATTTACTCGTCGAATGTATTCTTGATACGGGAAATGACATGATTGATGGCTTTATTATGCGTGATCCAGGAAGCTATGATGACATCATGGATATTCTTGTTGATGAAAAGGTTGTACCCGAAGAGGAAGGCAGTCAGTTGAAAAAGCTTGTCTCGTGCCGTAAAACACTTGTACAGCAATACCAAGAAGTGGTTCATCACGACTTGCTGCAGGTGATCAGCGAGGTTGAGCATGCGCTACAGGTTTTCCCAAGCCGCATCCGTACCTACTTAGAGCAGGAGCTTGGCCCAGTATCAGCGTTTAAATAATCCATTGGAGTTGTGAACATCATGAAATACAAAGGCTATTTAATTGATTTAGACGGGACGATGTATAAAGGAACAGAAAAGATTGAAGAAGCAGGTCAATTTGTTCAAAAGTTAAATGAGCTAAACATTCCCTACTTGTTTGTCACGAATAACTCGTCACGCACGCCGAAGCAGGTAGCAGAAAAACTTGTTTCATTCAATATCCCAGCAACAGAAGAACAAGTCTTTACAACAAGTATGGCAACAGCCAATTATATTGCCGAACAAAAGAAAGACGCGTCTGTTTACGTCATCGGTGAAGAAGGAATCAAGCAGGCCATTGAAGAAAAAGGGCTGACGTTTGGTCAGGAAGACGCTGATTTCGTTGTTGTTGGAATTGACCGCGACATTACATATGAAAAATTCGCAGTCGGTGCGATTGCCATCCGTCAAGGCGCACAATTTGTTTCAACAAATGGAGACATTGCTATTCCAACAGAAAGAGGGCTTTTGCCAGGCAACGGCTCGTTAACATCTGTATTGACCGTTACCACTACAGTCCAGCCAACATTTATCGGAAAACCAGAATCCATCATCATGGAACAAGCCATGCGGGTGCTCGGGACCGATTTGTCTGAGACGCTCATGGTGGGCGATAATTATGATACGGATATTATGGCAGGGATGAATGCAGGAATGGACACATTACTCGTTCATACAGGCGTGACAACAAAAGAGCTGCTTCAGAAATATGACAAACAGCCAACCTATGTCATTGATTCATTATCAGAGTGGATTGAGCGATGATCATAAAAAAGAGGACAAGCGTTATGCGCGCGTCCTCTTTTTTGCTTTATTCCACATTTCTCGCACTATGTGCCAGCCTGCTTGATGCTGCAGCAGCAATGGCGCCGACAATGTCATCTAAAAAGGTGTGGCACTCTCCTGTGGATTTATCGTTGAGTGTCCCGAGAATTCCTGGTTTTTCTTTATCGATATATCCGTAATTCGTAAAGCCGATCGAACCATAAATATTGACGATAGCAAACGATAAAATTTCATCAACACCATACAGGCTTTCGTCTGTTTCTAGAATAGACTGAAGCGGCTCGGTCAGTTTTTTTTGCTCGGCGAGTACGTCTAGTTCGATGCCTGTTAATATCGCATTTTGGACTTCTCGTTTTGCGATGACACGCTCCACATTGTGGATGCATTCTGTCATGTCTAAGCCAGGATGATATTTTTCCTGTAAAAAGTAGACAAGGTCTGCTATATCTTGAATGGATACGCCTCGTTCTTGTAAACGGCGTCTTGCTGTTTTTTCTACTTCGTTCATCTCATGATGATGTGGCATATATTCCTCACCCAATCCTCGTAATTTGTCCACAACGTGTAAAAAGCTTCGGATAGTAAATAGTATTCATAAATTCCTCAACCTGCGACTACGATATGGTAAGAGATCGATCATATGAACGCAGGTGAAAACATGAAAGAAACCATTTATCACACATTTGGTATTGATGTGCGTCAACTTATGCCATATGGCAGTTATCAGAGCTTTCAAACGTCGGAGGCTCTCTTTATCATTGTTCCTGTGTCTCATTTGCGAGAAGAAGAACTCACAGAGCTGTTTCATATCAGTCAGTATTTACTGAATGCCGGAGACCCATACGTCGCTGTGTTTGAATTAACAAATGAAGAGAAGCCCACCTTTACTCATGGAAAGGAGCTGTATGCTTTACTAAAGGCAGCACCGCCGATCTCAAGCCGTTCGTTTCAACAGGCGTCAGAGCTGGCGGCCTTTCATGTAAGGGGAAGAGGATTTCCATATGAGGTGTCTGAAACAAAACGAGTGGGAGCCTGGAAGGAATTGTGGGCAAAACGGTTAGATCAGCTTGAAGGCTTTTGGATGCAGCAAATGCACCAAAAACCACTGGAACGGTTTGAAAAAAAATTCATCGAATCCTTTCCGTATTATCTAGGATTAACGGAAAACGCCATTCAATATTTAGTAGATACTGAGCTGGATGATGAACCGAAAGAATGCGACTCAGGCACTGTCTGCCACCAGCGTTTTTCGCGGAGGACGTGGCCGCATGAGCAGCCGCTTCGTTTACCTGTAGATTGGGTCTTTGATCATCCAACCCGGGATATTGCCGAATACTTAAGAGAAACCTTTGTCCAGCATAAGGAAGATTTAATTGAAGAGGGTTTTTCCTTTCTTCAGCAATATGAGCAGGTGACACCACTTTCTTCTTTTTCTAAGCGTTTGTTATACAGCCGCTTGTTGTTCCCGCTTCATTATTTTGAAATTGTGGAAGGCTACTACATGTCGGGAGAAACTGAAAAATCATATTATGAAGAACGGCTAGATTACGTCTTAAATGATGCCAATCGCTATGAATACTTTCTAAAGGTCTTTCAAGAAATGAGTGCCATGCGAAGCGGCGGGAGCCTCATTCCACCTGTTGGCTGGATCACAGGTCCACTGATTTGAAGTTTCAGTGAACAGATGAAACGTCTCTTTTCTCTTGAGGCGTTTTTCGTTATGCTTAAAGAAATCAATCAAAGGAGTGTTCTTCTTGACGAAACCTTATGTCTATATCACAAGAAAGCTGGATGAAGCATCACTTACACCACTAAAAGAAGTCGCTCATATCGAGATGTGGCCAAGCGAAGATGAGTCGTGTCCACGAGAAGAATTAGAAAAACAAGCAGCGAAAGCGGATGCGCTTCTCACCATGCTGTCAGATCAAGTAGATGAAGCCCTTTTATCAAAGGCTCCACATGTTAAGGTGATCGCAAACCTTGCTGTGGGTTATGACAATATTGATCTTGAAGCCGCTAAAAAGCGCAACATCACCATTTGTCATACGCCTGATGTATTAACGGAATCCACGGCTGATTTAGCCTTTGCCCTTCTGATGGCATCAGCGAGACGGATTGTCGAGGCGAGTGATTGGATTAAGGAAGGAAATTGGACAGGCTGGGGCCCGCTTCTTCTTGCAGGAGCTGATGTTCATCACAAAACCCTTGGAATTGTCGGCATGGGCAGCATCGGAACAGCGCTTGCCAAGCGGGCAGCAGGTTTTGACATGAAAGTGCTGTACCATAACCGGTCAAGAAAGCCAGAGGCAGAAGCGCAGCTCGGCGTGACCTATGCGGCTTTTGAGGACTTGCTCACGCAGTCTGATTTCATTGTCTGCCTGACGCCGTTAACCCCAGAAACGAAAGACATGTTTAATGAAAAGGCATTTGATCTGATGAAGAACTCTGCTTATTTTATTAACGTATCAAGAGGACAGACTGTGGATGAGGATGCTTTATATGAGGCAGTCACGACAGGGAAAATTGCCGGCGCTGGTCTGGATGTATTTAGACAGGAGCCTGTCAGCCCATCTCATCCGCTAACAACATTACGTAACGTCACGGTTCTCCCTCATATTGGCAGTGCAAGTGTCGAAACGAGAAAAACGATGATGCGTTTATGTGCTGAAAATATTGCGCTTATCTTACAAGGTCAGCAAGCTAAAACGCCGGTTCGTTCATCATATCAGGCTCCCTGAGTTTCGGGAGCTTTTCTGACAAAAATATTTTGAAAATATAGAATCTTGATATAAATAGCTATTAAGCGGTTTCATTCTCACAATCTCATATTTTATTACCTTGTCAAAATGAGGATACCCCTTTATAATGTGTGTACATTGAATGTCTGTGTTAGGTTAACAAATGTCTTTTTAGAGAGGACATTGACGGAGAAAGGTGGAATTTCAGGTGAAGGCAATTCGAGTTGGACTATTAGGATTAGGAACTGTGGGGAGCGGTGTCGTCAAGATTATCCAAGATCATCAGGATAAATTAATGCACCAGATCGGCTGTCCGGTATTAATACAAAAAGTGCTTGTAAGCAATCCTGATAAAAAGAGAGATGTGGATGTGGCAAGAGAGGTCTTCACAACTGAAGTATACGATGTGATTAGAGATCCAGAGATTGACGTCATTATTGAAGTGATGGGCGGCATTGAAGAGACAAAACAATATTTAATAGATGCGTTAAATGAGAAGAAGCATGTTATTACCGCCAATAAAGATTTAATGGCACTTTACGGAACAGAGCTTTTACATGTTGCGAAAGAAAATGGCTGTGATCTTTATTATGAAGCAAGTGTCGCCGGAGGAATTCCGATTCTGCGTACGCTGGAGGAAGGATTAGCCTCTGACCGAATTACGAAGATGATGGGGATTGTGAACGGCACAACGAATTTTATTTTAACGAAAATGAACGTCAATAAAAGCGCATATGAAGATGTCTTAAAAGAAGCGCAGGATCTTGGCTTTGCAGAAGCAGACCCAACAGCTGATGTAGAAGGACTAGATGCAGCAAGGAAAATGGCGATTCTTGCAAGACTCGGATTTTCCATGAATGTGGAATTAGAGGATGTAAAGGTCAGGGGCATCTCTGACGTTTCTGATGAAGACATTAATTTCAGTAAACGATTTGGCTACACAATGAAGCTAATCGGAATTGCCCAGCGAGACGGAGAAAAAGTAGAAGTTAGTGTCCAGCCAACCTTACTCCCTGATCACCATCCGTTATCATCGGTCAACAATGAATTCAATGCGGTGTATGTCTATGGGAGTGCTGTAGGAGAAACGATGTTTTACGGACCTGGAGCTGGAAGTCTGCCAACGGCAACCGCTGTTGTATCAGACTTAGTCGCAGTCATGAAAAACATGCGTCTTGGCGTAAACGGAAGCGGATTTATCGCACCGCAGTTTGAGAAAAAGATCAAATCACCATCGGAAGTATTTGCTCAGCAATTTTTAAGAATTCATGTGAGAGATCAAGTCGGGGCATTCTCCCGTATTACATCTATTTTTTCTGAAAGAGGCATCAGCTTTGAAAAGATCCTTCAGCTTCCTGTGAAAGGGCATGATGATCTGGCTGAAATTGTGATTATTACACACCAGACCTCAGAAGAAGATTTCTCAAATATCCTGCAAAAATTAAACGATCTCGACGTGGTGGTTCAAGTGAAGAGCACGTACCGAGTAGAAGGGAACGGTTTAAGCTGATGAAGTGGAATGGACTTATTGAAGAATTCCAAGAATTCTTACCAGTAAACGAATCAACACCAAAACTAACATTAAATGAAGGGAATACCCCGCTGATCCACCTCGCCAAGCTTTCGAAAAAGCTAGGAATTGAGCTTCATGTGAAAACAGAAGGCGTCAACCCAACAGGCTCTTTCAAGGACCGCGGGATGGTCATGGCTGTTGCAAAGGCAAAAGAAGAAGGCAATGATACGGTCATGTGTGCTTCGACAGGGAATACTTCTGCAGCGGCAGCGGCTTATGCAGCCCGTGCTGATATGAAATGTATCGTCATCATTCCAGACGGAAAAATTGCCTTTGGTAAGCTCGCACAGGCTGTGATGTACGGAGCAGAGATCATTGCGATTGACGGTAACTTTGATGATGCACTGAAAATCGTCCGCAGCATCTGTGAAAAATCGCCGATTGCCCTTGTGAACTCTGTCAATCCGTACCGAATTGAAGGACAAAAAACGGCGGCATTTGAAATCTGTGAGCAGCTAGGCTCGGCTCCGGACGTACTGGCGATTCCTGTTGGAAATGCAGGGAATATCACCGCCTACTGGAAAGGCTTCAAGGAATACCATGAGAAAAAAGGAACTGAGCTGCCTGTTATGCGAGGCTTTGAAGCAGAAGGTGCAGCAGCGATCGTGCGAAATGAAGTGATTGAACAGCCAGAAACTGTGGCAACTGCCATCCGTATCGGAAATCCTGCAAGCTGGAAACAAGCTGTGGCAGCGGCAGATGAATCAAACGGAAAGATTGATGAAGTGACAGACGAAGAAATTCTTCATGCATATCAATTGATTGCTCGTGAAGAAGGCGTGTTTGCAGAGCCAGGCTCATGTGCGTCTATCGCAGGTGTGCTCAAGCAGGTGAAATCCGGAGAAATCAAGCCAGGCAGTAAAGTTGTTGCGGTATTAACAGGCAACGGATTGAAAGATCCGAATACGGCCATTGATATTTCACAAATCAAGCCGGTCACACTCGATGCAGATGAAGATCAAATTCTTGAACACTTAGAAAAGGCCGCGCGCGTATGAGTAAAGCCTCCATGCTTTTTTCAATCACAGTACCGGGAAGCACTGCCAATTTAGGACCAGGCTTTGATTCAGTTGGAATGGCGCTCAGCCGCTATTTAAAGCTATCGGTCTATGACCATGATAGCTGGCTGTTTGAAGCAGAATCAGATGTCGTGTCTGGGATTCCATCAGGCACCGACAACCTCATTTATCAAACAGCCAAAAAGGTCGCAGATCACTTTGGAAAAACACTCCCGCCTGTTTATGTCAAAGTGTGGAGTGATATTCCATTGGCACGGGGGCTGGGAAGCAGTGCTGCTGCAATTGTGGCAGCCATTGAGCTAGCCAATCAGCTTCTCGAATTAAATATGTCGGATGATCAAAAGCTCTTTTTTGCAAGTGAGGTAGAAGGCCATCCAGATAATGCGGGTGCCTCTTTATTCGGAGGTTTACTGATTGGTCTTCATGAAGAAGACAAGACACATGCTGTCAAAGTGCAGCATGTGGATATAGATGTTGTTGTCGTGATTCCTTTTTATGAAGTGCTGACAAAGGATGCCCGTGATGTCCTGCCAGAGGATTTTTCCTATAAACATGCCGTCAGTGCGAGTGCTGTGAGCAACGTACTTGTTGCGGCATTAATGACGCAAAACTGGCCGCTTGTTGGAGAAATGATGAATAAGGATTTATTTCATCAACCTTACCGTACAATGCTCGTCCCAGAGCTGTCGAAAGTAGAGCATGTCGCTTCGCTAAAAGGAGCGTATGGAACGGCATTAAGCGGTGCTGGTCCGACAATCTTAACCTTAGTTGAAAAAGGGAAGGGAGAAGCGCTGAAAAAGCAGCTTGCCCAAAACTTCCCGCATTGTGAAGTAGATTTGCTGACAGTACCAGTAGAAGGTGTTGTCGTGGAGCATGATCCTGTCAATCAAGTAAAGAACGTGCTGTAAAAATGCACGTTCTTTTTTTATCCTTGTTTTTATAGGATAAAGCAGGGATTATTATTTAGAGGATCGAACTATTTTTTATGCATAAAAGGAGGAGATACATTCATGAAGAAATTGATGACAGCAGAAGATTTAACGAAGATTGTTTCTGTTTCTCATCCGGTTTATTCACCAGATGGAAAAAAGGCGGTTTTTACAAAGGTCATGGTGAATGACAAAAAGGACGATTACAACATCCATTTATGGGTTCGAGATGAAGAGACAGAGGAGCTGTCACAATGGACATTTGAGGATGGAAAGCATCATCAGCCAGTGTGGTCAAAAGACAGCAGGCAGCTTGCGTTTATTTTGCAAAAGCCAAAGGAAGCTCCTCAGCTTGCACTGATTCAGAGCGAGGGAGGCGGTGTGCGTACCTTAACGTCGATTCCATACGGAGTATCTCATCCTGTCTTTTCACCAAATGGAGCTTTCATTTATGCGGCTGTGTCACTGAAACAAACAGAGTCTATACATGATGAAAAAAAGGAAGAGCGAGATGATTTCGCTCCTGCGGTATATGATGATTTGACCTATAAAGCAGATGGCAGAGGTTTTTTAGATGGGCGTTTTACGCAGATCATTCAAGTGGATACTCACTCAGGAGAGGTAGAGGCTGTCACAAGCGGGCAGCATCATCATGTGAATCACATGCTCTCTCCTTGCGGGAAATGGCTTGCCTATATTCAATCAAATCCTCAGAAACCTTACATAAGTGACGTGTGCCTCCGATCATTAGAGGATGGTACGACAAAGAAAATCACACAATCATCAGGCGCTTATTCTACCATGTCTTTTGCTCCTAATGGAGAAAGCCTCGTGTATATCGGACATGAGCGCGAATTTCAAAATGCTACTTTCCCAGCATTATGGCTGTATGATCTGAAGGAGGGAAATGTCGTTCAGTTGTCAGAAATGCTCGATATGTATGTGGGCAACTGTATGGCAGGGGATAGCGTTATGGGCGAAGCCAATCAGCTTCCGCAGTGGACAAAGGATAGCCAGGGGTTTTATGCACTTGTTTCTGATCAAGGCAGTACAGGGATTTATTATTTCTCTGTTGAAGGCTTAGCCTATCCTGTTCGATTAGAGGCAGAACATATCACAAACTTCAGCCTTCATCCAGATGAATCCAAATTATTGCTTAGCCGACTGTCACCCGTTTCACCAAGTGAGCTGTATGAGCTGACATTAGGGGAGGCGGATCTAAAGCAAATCACGTTCGAGCATGATGAATTCCTCAAGGAGCATGTCCTATCGGTACCAGAGCCATTTTCGTTTCAGTCAAAAGAAGGCGACGAGGTGCAGGGCTGGTTTATGAAGCCCTCCCAAATGGAAGAGGGGAAGACTTATCCGCTTATTTTAGAAATTCATGGCGGACCGCATGCCATGTATGGTTATACGTATTTTCATGAATTTCAAATGCTCGCCGCTGAAGGCTATGCCATCGTATATATCAATCCTCATGGCAGTCATGGATACGGACAAATGTTTACCGACCGTGTGAGAGGGAGCTATGGTGACGTTGATTATGAGGATGTCATGCTGGCTGTTGATCATGTGCTGAAAGCCTATGATTTCCTTGATGAGACAAGACTTGGAGTGACAGGCGGCAGCTATGGCGGTTTTATGACCAACTGGATTGTCGGACAGACCGACCGTTTTCACGCAGCCGTCACACAGCGGTCCATTTCAAACTGGATTAGCTTCTATGGCATCAGTGATATCGGTTATTACTTCACAAGATGGCAGATTGATGGGAATATTTATGATTCAGTCGATAAGCTATGGGATCGTTCGCCGCTCAAGTATGTGAGACAAGTGAATACGCCGCTTCTCATCCTGCACAGCGACGAAGACTATCGCTGCCCAGTTGATCAAGCAGAACAGCTTTTTGTAGCACTGAAGGAGCTTGGGAAAGACACAAGGCTCGTCAAATTCCCGAAAGCTTCTCATGATTTATCCAGAAGCGGACATCCGGGGCAGCGTATTCAAAGACTGACCTTTATAAAGGACTGGTTTAGAGAGAAGTTAAGCTAATAATAAAAAAACGACCCAAATCGGGTCGTTTCAGCGTGATGACAAACCCTCGCATTCCGTGTCAGTCCTGCGTGCTGGTGCTCACGAATATCAATTCGCTCCGCGCCAGTACTCGTCCTTCCTAGAATTCAAGGGTTTTCATATCACGCTGAAAAAGGCTAATACTGAAAAAAACGACCCGAATTCGGGTCGTTTTCATGTCATATATGAATTAGAAAACCTGTTCAACTTCTACAACGCCAGGCACTTCTTCTAATAATGCGCGCTCAATACCGGCTTTCAATGTAATGGTTGAACTTGGGCAGCTGCCGCATGCACCAAGAAGACGTAATTTCACAATGCCATCTTCAATGTCTACAAGCTCACAGTCTCCACCATCACGTAATAGAAATGGACGAAGTTTGTCCAGTACTTCCTGTACTTGGTCTTTCATTTCGACTTCAGTCATTGGATATAATCGCTCCTTTCACAACATATCACCATTATATTCATCTGGACGATAAAAATCTATTGATTGGTTTCAAAGTTTCCTTCTCATTATAGCACAAACTCATCTTGAAACAAAAAGTGATTTTGACTTTTTTCATACAGAAAATTCAGCTAAAATAAAGAAAGAATAGGGGGCTTGCCAAATGAATCAAACCGTCGATCTTTATGTATATGGAAGAGATGTACTTTGCGCTAGCTGCGTGAATCTGCCTTCTTCAAAAGATACATTTGAGTGGTTAGATGCAGCATTAAAACGAAAATATCCGAATCAGCCGTTTCGCATCACATATATTGATATTGAGCACCCACCAGAAAACGAACACCAAAAGGAATTGTCTGAACGAATTCTTGATGATGAATTCTTTTATCCGCTTGTCTTAGTAGAAGATCAAATTGTCGGAGAGGGCAATCCAAAATTAAAAGACATCTATCAAGAAATGGAGAAATACGGATACAAGAAGAGCAGTGAATAAACTGTTCTTTTTTTCAAAAATAAATCGAACAAACGTTCCTTTTTAGGTTGAAAAAGAACGTTTGTTCGATTATAATCAAATGAAAGGAGCGTGAGCATCATGAATTATTTACTGAAACAATCTCTTCATCAGCAAATACCAATTGAGATGATTTATATGAAGAAAAACGGAGAGTGCACGAAGCGTAAAATCATTGTCCACCGTCAAACGGACCAGCTCATTCAAGCGTATTGTTTATCAAAAAAGACGATGAGAACGTTTCGTAAAGACTGCATCCTTGCCCTTGCTCCGATTAAATTGACCCGTTCATCGGCACATGCCGTTTCATAGAAAAAAGCTCCCTCGTCATGAAGGAGCTTCACATGATGTTAGCCATTGTGATGCTTGTACATCCAAAGGAGTCCGGATTTTAGAAGTCTTGGTACACGGCCAATAAGTGGACGATCTGCTACTAAGCCAAAGCCGGCTTTTTTCCCTAAAGAGCCTAAGACACCTTTTAGCTTAAACTGAGGATAAGCCTCAGGAAGCGGCTCGTTTTTCCAGCGTTTTTGCAGAGATTGGACAATTTGTTCTGCCTGCGCCTCGGCAAGCTGTGCACTTGGGGCATGCGGCAAGCTTGCGCAATCACCCACGACATAGACGTGCTCATCTCCAGGGAGATTGTGATGAGGTGTTAGTACGACGCGGCCTTGTGCGTCTTTTTCAACATCCATCTCTCGTATCACTTTGCTTGGCTGAATGCCTGCTGTCCATACGGTGACCTCTGCTTCAATGGCGTCACCATGGTTGTAAACAACACCTTCTTCAACCTTCGTAATATTGGCACAGTTAATGATCTTTACGTCATTTTCTTCAAACCACTTTTGCACATATAAACTTAATCTTTTTGGGAAGCTTGATAGAATCAGCTCTCCGCGGTCAAAAAGAATAATGTTTAAATCAGCACGGCTTTCTCTCAATTCACTGGCTAGCTCTACCCCGCTAAGTCCAGCACCGACGATACCAACCGTTGCACCTGCACCCAAATTGTTTAATTTGTTATACGTATGTCTTGACTGATCAATGGTTTGAATGCTGTATGTATGTTCTTTCGCACCAGGGACATTATGATACTTGTCCTCACAGCCGAGTCCAATCACCGTGTCGTCATAAGGAATGGGTTCACGGTCGCTGAATAAGATCTGTTTGTTTTCAATATCAATTTTTTCTACTTCCCCATATTGAATATCCAGCTTCGGATGCTCTGGAAAAGATACTCGGATGTGATGATCAGAGATCGTTCCAGCAGCGAGTGCATAATATTCTGTTTTTAAACAGTGGTAAGGATTTCGATCAATTAATGTGATAGTAACATCATCAGGTAATTGATTTGGCAATAAGCGGTGGAGAACCCGCATATTCCCGTAACCTCCGCCGATCAAGACTAAATTTTTCATGACGATTCTCCTTTTCCCCGTAGACATTGAAAAACACTTATACTAAAAAACTTTAAGTTAAAATACCAAATAAAATTATATCGAATTTACTGTGAAACCACAATAATTGTTTCAAAATAACCTACATATTCATTAGTTAGTCCTAAATAGTAAAACATTTTACGAGGAATAGGCGTAACGATACAGGTGAAGCTCATGTTTTGACTAATAGAAGGAATTTCGGTAGGATGGTAAAGCAATGTGAGGTGAAGCAAAGTGTTCCCACTGATCGAATTTTGTGTAAGTAATCTTGCGCAAGGGTCTCAAGAAGCAAAAGAGAAGCTTGATAAAGACCCAAACCTAGACGTTATGGAATACGGCTGTTTAAGCTACTGCGGCAAATGTATGGACTCCCCATTTGCACTCGTGAATGGAGAATTTGTTTCAGGAGAAAATGCAGAGCAGCTAGTCGAGCGTATTTATGCTTTTATAGAGGAAAATGAGATGTTTTAAATGCACCACATGGGTCATGAGGTGCATTTTTTTCATACTTTGAGTTTCCATTTTCAAGGAGAATTAATAGAAAGCGCATCCAATATGTTATGCTAATAAAATATCTTCAAAATGAAGCATCACACGAGAGAAAATGAGGCATATGCATAATAAAAGCCCCTTGCCATGGCAGCAAAGAGCTTTTATGTATGAAAAACGGGGGATGATAAGATTGTCTCCTGAATCGACTCCTTTTATACTATAAAGAAACAACATTTTTGGAGGACGCTCATGACATCATTTCAATTCACGAAAATGCACGGACTAGGAAATAATTATATTTACATCAATCAGATGAAGGAACAGCTTCCAGAAGAGCAGCTATCAGAGATAGCAATCCGCGTGTCTTCTGTTTATACAGGAATCGGTTCAGATGGTATGATCCTCATTTGTCCATCAGATATTGCACCTGTGAAAATGCGCATTTTCAATAATGATGGATCAGAGGGTAAAAACTGCGGCAACGGTCTGCGCTGCGTCGCAAAATATGTGTATGAGCATCAAATCGTAACAGACACAACGTTTCAGATTGAAACATTGTCAGGACTCGTTGAAGCGACCGTTCATGTGCAGGATGGTCACGTACATTTAGTGACAGTTGATATGGGGAAACCTCGTTTTGAAAAAGAAGCGATGCCGATGCTTGGTGAACCAGGAAGCACAACGATTAATGAACCGCTTGATTTTGGCACGACAACCTTAAATGGAACGGCTGTTTCAATGGGAAACCCGCACATCGTTTTTTATTTAGAGGACATTGAAAAGGCACCGCTTGATACAGTTGGACCAATCATCGAAAAACATGACATGTTCCCAGAAGGCGTCAATGTAGAATTTGTAGAAGTGGTCAGTGAAACAGAACTGCATTTTCGCGTGTGGGAAAGAGGGTCTGGCATTACTCAAGCCTGCGGAACGGGAGCTTGTGCGGCGGCCGTATCCACGATTGTGAATGGACAGGCGAAAAAAGAAACGGACATGACGGTTCACTTAGCAGGCGGAGATCTCATCATTCGCTGGAAAGACAATGAGCATGTGCTCATGACAGGGCCTGCTGAAACGATTTGTGACGGCACATTTTATTTGTAAACCATTTATTTGAGAAAAGGCACCATCACGTTTATAATTGAAAAGAAACATCCAGTCAAAAGGAGGGATGATCATGAGTACACCAGTAACCATTACAGAAGATGCTGCACTGCAGATTAAAGATATGATGAAAGAACATGAAGAAGAAAATGCGTTCCTACGAGTGGGCGTAAAAGGCGGCGGCTGCAGCGGTCTTTCATACGGCATGGGATTTGACCATGAAGTATCAGAGAAAGACACGCAGTTCGAACAGCAAGGCATTCAGGTTCTTGTCGACTCCGAAAGCCTTGATATCATGAACGGCACCATCATTGACTTCAAACAATCACTAATGGGCGGCGGTTTCACCATCGACAATCCGAACGCGATTGCTTCATGCGGATGCGGCTCTTCTTTTAGAACAGCGAAGAATACCGGTACGCCGGAAGAGTGTTAACAACTGATCATGGATTAAGATAAGCCTTCTTGTTCGTTTGTTTTTGTAAACAACACGATCGAGGAGGCTTTTTTATTGAGGAAAATCAACCATAAAAAAAGACACTCAACCAGTGTCTCTTTCTCATATTGCTTCTTCTATTTTTAACAGTTCTTTATCCAAGACATCCACCAGCTCTTGGGTGCTAAACATATAGATCACCACTTCTTTATTGCCATCATCCACATGAACTTCAATCACAATTTTAATCTTTGCTTGTTTTTCATGGTACACCACTTCAAAAGTACCCACTTTTTTCGTTTCATTGTTTTTATTCATTTTTTGAACTTTAGAGAGTATCTGTTTTATTTCTTGATCACTCAAACCAGAATCTAAAATTGAAGTGGACACATGCTTTAAAAAAGGTTCTAGTTGATCAACATCCATATTCAATCCTGCTGCGAACTGAGCATAATGTTTATTGTAGTCTTTTGCAAACAGTTCAACTGAGCCACCAATCATCAGTAACAAGCTCAAACTAATCATTAAACGCTTAAACATCTTTCCACCTATCCTCCATTATATCTTCTTCATTTCCTATATCGGTTGATCAGATAAAACCTTCATTCTCACTTCAACAATTTATAAATCGCTCAATTTTGTTACAGCTTGCTCTCACAACTGGCTATTTCCACCCGAAAAGAGTATCATGAGAACCAAACATAAACTGTAGGTAGAAAAGAGGTTGCTGAGGTTTGAGTGAACAAATCAATTGCAGGAACTGTCATGAACTGATTCCGTATCGTTCTAAAACGTGTCCAGCTTGCGGGATTGAGAAGCCGCTTCCGAAAAAGGAACGTGTGAAGGATCGGGTGATTTTGGTTGTAGCAGGGATTGTTGTGGTGCTGCTTGCTGCAATGGTACTTGGAATGGCGAATGCCTATATTGGGATTTTTAAATAAACGAAAAAGGAGTTCCGCTAGTGGGAACTCCTTTTTTTGATTTCGCTTATTTGTTTTCAAATAAGCTTGTGGAATGAAGAGGCTGTACACGGGCTTTCGGGTCCATGTAGGCTTTCGCATTGTTGACAGCCGTTGGTGCTTCACCAAATCCGCTGGCAATCAATTTGACTTTTCCTTCATACGTACAAATGTCTCCTGCCGCATAGAAGCCTTCAATGTTTGTTTCCATTGTGGATTTCACGACGATCGAGTTCTTTTCGATTTCAAGACCCCATTGCTTAATTGGTCCAAGAGAGGAAACAAAACCGAAGTTGACGATCACGTCGTCCACATCAAGCACTTGTTTTTTGTCGCCTTTGACTTCTTCTAGCACAATCTGTTCAATGCGGTCTTCACCAATGAGCTCAGTTGGCACAAATGGTGTCACGACATTGACTTTCGAGTTGTGCAGGTTTTCTACACTGTGCTCATGTGCGCGGAATTTATCGCGGCGGTGAATAATGGAAACCTCTTTTGCGATAGGTTCAAGCATCAGTGCCCAGTCCACCGCAGAGTCTCCGCCGCCAAGAACAGCGACACGTCTGCCAGCAAATTGATTCAAATCATTAATGAAGTAATGCAGGTTGCTTCCTTCATATGATTCTGCTGCATCTAGTTCAAGCTTTCTCGGTTGGAATGCACCGTTACCAGCTGTGATGATGATCGTTTTAGAATAATGAATCTCTTGATTTGTCACAAGTTTAAAGATACCATCTGCCTGTTTTTCAACTGTTTCAACTGCTTGCTCTAAGCAAATGGTTTGATCAAATTTATCCATTTGTTCCTTTAAGTTATCAATTAATTCTTGTGCGCGGATTTTTGGAAAACCAGCCACATCATAAATGTATTTTTCAGGGTAAAGAGCGGATAATTGACCGCCGAGCTGAGGAAGGCTTTCAATGATTTTCACACTTGCCTGTCTCATGCCACCATAAAACGCAGTAAACAATCCTACTGGGCCGCCCCCGATAACGGTAATGTCATATACCTTAGAATCTTCTTGCATTCCTTTAATCCTCCCAAATGAAAATTGTTATCACTATATCATATCATACCACACATCGTCGTTTGACTTGTTTTGAAAAACTTGTCGTTTTTTGATGCCGAAGCTTTGAAAAAGAGGAAAAAGTGAGAAAGACCGTTTATCATAAGGATTTTCAGTTTAAAGCCTTGAAAATTGGATCAGAACTCGCTATTATTGTTAAGGGAACTAAATATTAATTTTTTATGAATTTTTGTCGGATACGGTCAAATGCTTTCGTTTTATGTAGGTGAAAGTTCAGATTTTCACATACTTATTTTTTTGTTTAAATTTCATAAAATGCCGGAAAGCGGTTGAGAATAACGATATGTAATTCTTTATCCGTTTTACAGCAAATTTAAAAAAGGTGGATGTGATTCCAGTGAATAAACCGAAAATCGTTGTATTAGGTGCAGGTTATGGCGGATTAATGACTGTAACAAGATTAACAAAACAGCTTGGCACAAATGATGCGGACATTACTCTTGTGAACAAGCATAATTATCATTACGAAACAACATGGTTACATGAAGCAAGCGCAGGCACACTTCATCATGACCGCTGTCGTTATCAAATCAAAGATGTGATTAACAGTTCCCGTGTCAACTTTGTACAAGCAACAGTTGAAAGCATTAATAAGGAAGAGAAGAAAGTTGTGACATCAGATGGCGAACTTTCTTACGACTACCTTGTTGTTGCGCTTGGTGCTGTTCCTGAAACATTTGGTATTGCAGGACTGAAAGAATATGCATTCTCAATCTCTAACATCAACTCTGCTCGTCAGCTTCGTGAGCACATTGAGCTTCAATTTGCGACGTATAATACGGAAGCTGAAAAACGTCCAGAGCGCTTGACAATCGTTGTCGGCGGTGCGGGCTTCACAGGTATTGAGTTCCTTGGTGAGCTTGGAAACCGCGTGCCTGAGCTTTGCAAAGAGTATGATATTGATCAAAAAGATGTGCGCATCATCTGTGTAGAAGCTGCACCAACAGCTCTTCCAGGATTCGATCCTGCATTGATCGACTATGCAATGAACTACCTTCAAGGTAAAGGCGTTGAGTTCAAAATTGGTACAGCGATCAAAGAATGTACACCTGAAGGCATCATTGTTGGAAAAGACGATGATACTGAGGAAATCAAAGCTGAAACTGTTGTTTGGGCTGCTGGTGTACGCGGTAACCCAATCGTTGAGGAAGCTGGATTTGAAAACATGCGCGGCCGCGTAAAAGTATCTCCAGATCTTCGTGTACCAGAAAATGATGATGTATTCATCATCGGTGACTGTTCATTGATCATCAATGAAGAAATCAACCGTCCATACCCACCAACTGCACAAATCGCGATGCAGCAAGGTGAAACAGTAGCGAAAAACCTTGCCGCACTAGTGAAAGGTGGTTCTCTTGAAAGCTTTAAGCCAGACATCAAAGGAACAGTTGCTTCTCTTGGTGAACACGACGCTGTAGGTGTTGCGTTTGGTAAAAAACTTCAAGGAACAAAAGCTTCAGCAATGAAGAAAATCATCGACAACCGTTCTTTATTCATGGTTGGCGGACCAGGACTTGTTCTGAAAAAAGGAAAATTCAAGTTCTTCTAAATCGATATAGACAAAAACGTGTATCCTTGTGATACACGTTTTTTTTGACATATTTTCTTACTTGGTTATCGGCAGTAAAGTATGGTATGATAAATTATCAGAAAATTTAGATTAAGGGAGTGAGCAATATGAATGCACATACAAAAGAAAAGAAGTCCACCTGTCAATATTGTTCGGGGAAAGGATATTTTCAGCTATTGCTCGGCGGATCTGAAACATGTGAGGAATGTAAAGGGACAGGAAAGAAGCTTTAATCCATCTGCTTTTTCCATTGATTGACTTCATCTCTATTTCCAAGTTAAACTAATGATGGGATATTTGGGGGTGGAGATGAAGTGATCAGTTTACCAGTCGTTATCATTTCAGTTATTTTATTTTTCGTGTTATTCTTTGGCATTGGTTTTTTGCTCAATATGCTGCTGAGAATGTCATGGATCATGGCTATTTTATATCCAATTGTATGCCTTTTCATTATCAATAATCAAAAGATGATCGCTTATGTCAGAGAACCGGGCACCGCTTTTTCAGGAATAGGAGACCGCATTGTCTCTCTCGCTGCGGCCGATATCATGATCTTGTTAAGTGGTCTGATTGGTGCAATTGCATCAGGTTTTGTCATCAATGCACTTCGAAAAAGAGGATATCAAATGTTTTAACTCACTTGTGGACATGCAAGTGGGTTTTTTTGTTTCTCCTTTGCATAGTTTCCATTTTGTTTGGAAACAAATAGATGGGTAGAGGAGTGACAAATAAAGATGAAAACATGGATGAAACGATTGTTCATGACAGCCCTTTTTATGCTTGCTCTTTTGACAAGCTTTACGGGCATATCTGGAGTTGAACCAAGTGATGTAGCTGCCTGGGTGAAAGAGACTGATCCTGGCAAGCAAGTATCTTCTTTTTTCCAACAGCAAAAAAGAGAAACGATGGCACTCAAAAGTGATGACTTGCGGGCTATTTCTCTCGAAGAAGCGTTTAATTGGAACGATTACCCGAAGCAAAAGGTTGTCGCCACAGGCTATACAGCAGGTGTGGAATCAACAGGTAAAACGAAGGAACACCATGCATATGGCATTACATATTCAGGCGTCAAAGTGAAACGTGATTTATATTCAACCGTGGCAGCAGACCCATCAGTCTTTCCGATTGGAACTGTTCTCTTTATCCCAAACTATGGCTACGGAGTGGTCGCAGATACGGGAAAAGCCATTAAAGGTCATAAGCTTGATTTATACTATGAAACCGTAGATGATGTGTATAGAGAATGGGGTAAAAAAGTGCTCGATGTGTATATCATCAAAAAGGGCGAAGGAACGTTAACGGAAAAAGACTTAAACCAGCTTAATGAAGCAAAATCAATGCAAGTATTCCGTCAGCAGTTTCAAGCCAATAAAGAATAAAAAAGCTTTGGACAAGTTTTAGGTCCAAAGCTTTTTCGCTTCTACATGAAGTAATAATCTAAGATGAGTGTCAGTAAGACCCCTGTTAAGCCGCCAAAGAAGACTTCAATCGGCTTATGACCAAGAAGCTCTTTCAATTTCTTTTGCTTTTCTTTTTCTTCCGCACTCGGGAAATTCTTTGCTTCAGAAACAAATCGGTTAAAATCTGTTACCAGCTTGTTCAGTACAGTCGCCTGTTCTCCTGCCTGTCTGCGTACACCTGTTGCATCGAACATGGTAATAATCGCAAAGATGGCTGAAATCGCAAAGATCGATGTATTTAGCCCGTGCTCTAAAGCCACTGCTGTTGAGAGTGCTGTTACGGCTGCGGAGTGTGAACTTGGCATTCCGCCTGTGCTTGTAATGAGCGACCAATCTAGTCGTCTAGAAATGATAAATTGAATCGGTACTTTTACAAATTGAGCAAAAAAGATGGCTGCAAGGCTGGCAAGCAGCGGAAAATTCGTCAGTACGCTCATGAACAAGAAACATCCTCTCTGTAAGAAAAAATATCGTGCAAAATGATGGACTGTGTACCCTAGTATGATGAAAAAATGATAGCAGATTCAAATGCTGCCAAGTCCATGTTCAATTATAACATTAAAGAAAGTAGATGTGGAACGGGGAGACGCGGACGGGCTGTACAAGTTTTCATCGCTTTTTCATGATGCCCTTCCGCGTGTGAAAATATAAATGTTCATCAAGTAAAGACAGACTGGCAATGATCGTATAGACCCGCAAATTTTGATATAATAGAAGTTCCAATGTGAAAAATGGAGTTCATTGAAGGAGCGTGTGATAAATATGTTTTTCTCGACAAATGAATGGCAACATAAAGATACACTGGCGATCGGACTTTTTCAAAAGAGCCAATTATCAGGAAAAGCAAAAGAAATGGATGAATTACTTGAAGGACGAATCACTGAATTATTAAAAGAAGGCGATATTTCATCTAAACGAAATCAGCTTTCGAAGTTTTTCCCATCCCCTGAAACAGGCATCAAACGCATTTATTTTGTCGGGCTTGGGAAGGAATCAGATTACACGTTTGAAGAGGCAAAAGAAGGATTTGCCCATCTATTTAAAAAGCTTCATCAAGATAAAAAGCAAGCGGTTTCTGTCTTACTGGATACGTTTATTGGAAAGGATCTGCCTGCCCAAGATGCAGCCCATGCCCTTTCTGAAAGCTGCCTTTTAGCTACATATGAATTACAAGATTTTAAACATAAAACAAATGAACCAGATCGCTTTATCGAGTTTGTTTATGCAACGACGGATCATGATACAGCAGAAATTCAGGCAAGTCTGAAAGTGGGCGAGGTCTACGGGCAGTCCGTCAATTCGGCTCGTACCCTTGTGAATATGCCGCCGAACATGCTCACATCCTCTGATCTGGCTTCGTACGCGGCAGAGCTTGCGTATAAATACGAATTTGAGATTGAAATTTTAGATAAAGAACAAATGGAAGAGCTCGGGATGGGCGGGATTCTAGCTGTCAATAGAGGCTCAACAGAACCACCAAAGCTCATCGTTCTGAAATATCAAGGCAAGGAAGAATGGACGGACGTGATTGGGCTTGTCGGTAAAGGCATCACATATGATACTGGTGGCTATTCGTTAAAGCCAAGGGCCAGTATGGTTGGGATGAAAACTGATATGGGCGGCTCAGCCTCTGTTTTAGGTGCTATGGAAATCATCGGTGAACTGCGCCCAGAGCAAAATGTCATTGCTGTCATTGCCTCAACCGATAATATGATCTCGGCTGACGCCATGAAGCCAGATGACGTCATTGTGTCGCTTAGCGGTAAAACAATCGAAGTACTGAATACGGATGCAGAGGGTCGTCTTGTTTTAGCAGATGGGGTGACATATGCGAAGCAGCATGGTGCCTCTGTCCTTGTAGACGTGGCGACATTAACAGGCGGAGTCATTGTGGCACTTGGAAATGAGGCAACAGGCGTCATGACGAATAACGATGAACTGTATGCCCAGTTTAAAGAGGCATCAGAAGAATGCGGTGAAATGATTTGGCAGCTGCCAATCACTGAAAAAGATAAAAAGCGCGTACGAAACAGCAAAATGGCGGATCTCAATAACTCACCAGGCCGTGATGGACATGCGATCATGGCAGGAGCATTCATTGGTGAGTTCGCTGAGGATACGCCTTGGGTTCACTTGGATATTGCAGGAACAGCAACAACAGAAAAGCCTTCATGCTTTGGGCCAACAGGGGCGACAGGTGTGATGGTAAGATCACTCGCAACGTTTGTGGAACGATTTGAAGGAAAGAAATAAAGGATGAGGCTCTGCCAAATGGCGGGGCCTTTTTTATGTAGGACAAACGCCATTTGACGTAGTATTTTTTCTATGGTAACATACGTTGGTACTTTAATTATCTACTACATTAGTAAACTAAAGGATTTCGGGGGTTTCACCATGAATGCAGTTGTTTTAGCGGTTGTTTTAATGTTGATATTAAGCTTGCTGCGGGTCAATGTCGTGATTGCGCTGGCACTTGGTGCTTTAGCTGGCGGACTTGCGGGTGGATTAGGCCTGGGAGGAACAGTGGAAGCCTTTACTGACGGGCTCGGAGGAAATGCGACAGTGGCGATTAGTTATGCGCTTTTAGGGGCATTTGCTGCGGCGCTGACAAAAACGGGTCTTCCAGATGCCATGGTTGAAGGAGCAGTGAAGCTTTTAGGAAAAGAAGGCGACTCAAGAAGAAAAACATTATCAAAAGTACTGATCATTCTTGTGATTTTGATCGTATCTTGTTTTTCACAAAACGTCGTTCCTGTTCATATTGCCTTTATTCCAGTCTTAATTCCGCCATTATTAAAAGTGTTTAACGAGCTTCAAATTGACCGTAGACTGCTAGCGTGTGTCATGACCTTCGGACTCACTGCACCATATATTTTACTTCCAGTCGGTTTTGGACAGATTTTCCACGGAATGCTCCGTGACAATATGAAGGATGCAGGTCTAGCTGTGAATTTAGCAGATATTCCATATGCCATGCTGATCCCTGTTGGGGGGATGGTGCTAGGATTGATCGTCTCCCTTTTCATGTATCGTAAGCCAAAAGTATATGAGAATCGCGATATTACAGATGTAGAGAAATCAGCTTATACGACAAAAAGTCTATTCTTTGCCGGTCTTGCCATTCTCGTGTCCTTGATTGTCCAGCTTTATCTGTCTCAAAGCCTTGGCGTGGAAGGGATGATCTTCGGTGCACTTGCAGGACTGCTTGTCTTGTTTGTGACCGGAATGATGAAACGCGATGAAGCAGATCAACTGATTACATCTGGAATGAACATGATGGCATTTATCGGTTTTGTCATGCTTGTTGCGGCTGGATTTGCCAACGTTTTAACCAAAACAGGAGACATTGAAACGCTTGTTAAAGCATCTTCACAATTTATCGGCAACAGCCAAAGTCTCGCGGCCATTTTAATGCTGCTTGTGGGTCTGCTTGTGACAATGGGGATCGGATCATCATTTGCCACGATTCCGATTATTACGACCATCTTTGTTCCACTTTGTTTACACCTTGGATTTAGTCCAATGGCGACCATTGCTATTATTGGTTCAGCTGCGGCTGTTGGGGATGCAGGTTCACCTGCAAGTGACAGTACGCTTGGACCGACATCTGGATTGAACATGGATGGACAGCATCACCACATTTGGGGTACATGTGTCCCGACTTTTATCTATTATAATATTCCGCTTGTTCTATTCGGCTGGCTTGCGGCAATTATCCTGTAAGATGAAAAGCTTGTAGAGAAAACGATGATGTTTTTTCTATAAGCTTTTTTGTTGTTCACAAACGAAAAAATAATTAGGACTAAAGTATGTATTAAATGAATCTTTCTTCCTCTATTTTACGTATATATGCTGATAAAAATGAAAAGGGGAAGATGGGACATGTCATTTTTTAAAAAGCTAGCGGCAAGTGCAGGGATTGGTGCGGCAAAGGTAGATACCATTTTGGAGAAAAACGCTTATTATCCTGGACAAGAGGTAAGGGGAACTGTCCATGCAAAGGGCGGGAAAATCTCTCAGGACATCCGCTATATCAATGTCAAGATTCAAACACAGTATGTGATTGTGAAAGATGATGAAGAGCGTAGAAAATATGTGAATATCTTTACTTTACGGGTGACGGATTCTTTTACCATCCAGCCTGGCGAAAAACACGAATTTCCGTTTTCATTTATTCTTCCTATCGATACCCCGATGACGATCGGAAAAGTAGAAATTGCAGTAATGACAGACCTTGATATCCAAGGAGGAATCGATAAATCTGACTATGACCGCATTTTCGTTGAAGCACATCCTTGGGTGAAAAATGTGCTAGAAGCCACTAGAAATCTTGGCTTCCACCTGAACGAAGCAGACTGTGAACATGCGCCTTACTTCCAGCGTCGTCTGCCATTCGTTCAAGAATTTGAGTTTATTCCGACATCAGACTACTATCGTTATATGCTTGATGAGCTAGAGCTGATTTTTCTGATAGATGAAGGCGGCTTAGACATTGTGTTTGAAGTCGACCGCAGAGCAAGAGGACTCAGAGGGTGGCTTGAGGAGATGTATCATGATGGAGAACAGCTTGTGCGCTACCGCTTCAGTCCATCAGATCTTGAAAATGTAGAAGTGCTTGTAGGGATGCTAGAAGGAATCATCGATCAATACGCTGAGTAATGATGAAAAAAGAGCCTAAATGAAGAGAGGCTCTTTTCTCTATGTTCAACTTGTAGATGATGTCTGCCCTTATGATGCGGCTTGTTGTTTTCGAAAGGACGTGGCTTTTGAAACAGAGCGATAAATTTTAGGTGCTAGCATCGCAAGCAATATCGTCAATGCGTAGTCTTTCACCATAAACCAGATCATAAAGAACCACGTGGTTTGATAGGAAATGGGTGCATTCAGCCACACATTTAATGCGAGATACGTATAAGTCGTTCCAATCACATACATGACGGTCGTACCTGCAATAGCTGCAAGCAAAAAGCGGCCAAAGCCAGGATTTTTTCTTTTTTCTAAAATGAATCCAGCTAACCAAGCAGCAGGAATATACGATAAGACAAAACCACCGCTTTTACCTAAAATCACCCCAAAGCCTGCTGAGAACTGTGCGAATACAGGTGCGCCAGTAATTCCGACCAAGGCATATACAATCATAGCTAATGCACCAAGCCGTCTGCCGAGCAAAAGACCAGCAAGTACACAAAAAAACGGCTGCATCGTAAGTGGAATTCCGCCGACTTGCAAAAACGGCACAATGGATGTGATATTTGCTCCAATCGCCATGAGTGCAGCAAACATTCCGACTAACACAAAATCAGCGGTTCTTGTTTTCTGTTGCATGATGTTTCCCCCTGTCTTATCTGTACAAATAGATTAAGGGGATGAGGACTATTTGTCAACCTATTTTTATCATTGGTTAACAATAAAACCCGCCCATTAAAAGGGCGGGTGTGTATTAAGCTTCTGTCATAGAAGACGCATCGATCGCTTGATGAACAGGTACATAATCATAGCCGAGATCACGAGCGACGGCTTCATATGTGATATGTCCGTTCATGACATTGACACCTTCTGCAATGGCTTTGTTTTCTTGAATGGCTTTTGCAGCGCCTTTATGAGCAATTTGCATCGCATATGGAACGGTGACATTCGTTAAAGCAACAGTCGATGTCCGTGGAACTGCTCCAGGCATATTGGCGACAGCATAATGTAAAATACCGTGTTTTTCATAAGTAGGTTGATCATGTGTTGTGATATGATCTATGGTTTCGACAATGCCGCCTTGGTCAATGGCTACGTCTACGATGACGGAACCGGGCTTCATTTGCTTCACCATTTCTTCCGTCACAAGCGTTGGTGCTTTGGCACCTGGGATCAGTACCGCACAAATGAGAAGGTCTGCCTCACTGACTGAATCGGCGATGTTAACAGGGTTAGACATTAACGTTTTCATTTGATGACCAAATTGATCGTCCAGTTGACGTAAGCGTTCTGCGTTTACGTCAATAAGAGTGACATCTGCGCCAAGTCCAATCGCCATTTTCGCTGCGTTTGTTCCAACAACACCGCCGCCTATAATCGTGACCTTCCCTCTTGATACCCCTGGTACGCCTGCGAGCAAGATGCCTTTACCGCCTTTTGGCTTTTCTAAAAATTGTGCACCGATTTGGGCGGCCATTCTGCCTGCCACTTCAGACATAGGTGTTAAGAGAGGGAGTGATTTTCCGTCCGTTACTGTTTCATAAGCAATAGCTGTGACGCTTTTTTGTTTTAAAGCTTCAGCCAAGGAGGGCTCTGCAGCAAGATGCAGGTACGTAAATAAGATGAGTCCTTCTCTGAAAAATGAATATTCCTCAGGTAATGGTTCTTTTACCTTCATGATCATATCAGAAGATGCCCACACATCTTTCGCTTGATCAAGAATTTCTGCACCAACAGATACATAATCGTCATCAGTGAATCCGCTTCCAAAACCAGCGTTTGTTTCAATCAAAATCTGATGTCCAGCTGAAAGTAATTGAGAAGCTGCTCCTGGTGTTAATGCCACTCGGTTTTCATTGTTCTTAATCTCTTTCGGAATGCCGATGATCATGTTTATTCCTCCCATGCTTATCTATTCATATTGTATGTCTAGTGTATCCTGAATGTTTAAAAAATGCTTCGGTTGAAATAAAAAATAAAAAAACGCCTCTTTGTGAAATTTCACAAATGGACGTTTTTTAGCTTCATATCAAGGTATATGGTCATTTTCTCATTCATGTTTTTTAAATCGATTTCTGCAATGTCTGTAATGCGTTTTAATCTGTAATTCAATGTATTGATGTGGATGTTTAATTGCTTTGCCGCAATATTGGCATTGCTGTCACAGTCAATAAATCGTTCAAGGGTTTCGACTAGGTTGGAATGGTGCCTCAGGTCGTAATCTTCCAGCTTTGATAATGAGTAACTGGAGTAAGATGAGCCCCTTCGTTTTTCAGCGAGGACATCTAAATATTGATAAATACCAAGTTCAGAAAAACTGTGTAAACGTTCGGTTTCAACAGGGAAGCGCTCTTTTGTTTTTAATACAGCGAGTGCTTCTTTATAGGATGGCTGAATATGAGAGATGTTATCGTAAATTCCACCAATCGCTGCTTGAACGTGATGGATATGATAACGGTCAGACAGCTGCTGCAGCATGCCGCTTGTGAATTGTTTAATATCCTGCAGCGGGTGCTCTGTTTTTGGTGAGACAAGAATAATGAATTCGTGAAAATCAACAGTCGTTAACAGCACTTGGACTTGCTGCGTTGTTTCAAGCAGATAAGATAGCTTTTTTTCTGTGTCCTCTGTGAGTTCGTCACGAAGGCGGAAGATGATGATGGCATACGTGTCTGGACATCTGATGCCGAGTCTTAAAAATAGGTCGAGCATCTCATCCTTTTCATGAATATGACCTGTGAGCATCTTCCAAAAAAGCTCCTGATTGCGTACTTCTGTTTTCGTTTTGCGAATTTGTAAGTTAAGTAATTTGTTTTTAACAGCATGTGCTGCCATCTTCAGAAGGTCCATGTCTTCTTCTGAAAAAGGCTGCGTGGACTCAATCGCCCAGATAAATCCGAGTACTTCTTTGTCCTTCCAGATTGAAATGGCAACCCTGCTAGATAAACCCACCTCTGCAATTTGAGGGACACGAAGCGGTTCGTCTGTTTTAAGGAGTGTAGGAATGATGCCGTCCTTCCAAAGCCGATTAATGACCTTTTCCGGTACGCGGCGGGAGATAATGGTTGAAGTTCTGGCGGGATCAGTAAAATCATTATGTGTGCTATAAGCGAGCAATCGATGATGCGTATCTTCTATAGTAATAGGGCAATTGAGCACATCACTAATTTGGTCTGCCACATCCTCTAAACGATCAAGACTATACTTAAATGGATCCGTCTTTTTTGTCATAAAAACCCCTGCTTTTTTGAATATTTCACGTACTTACATTATGAAGAGAAAGAGGTACGTAAATCAATAACAAAATGCCATAAATTTAAAAAAGAGATCGCTATGAGAAGAGATCGCATCGATGCTGAAAGAAGGCGAAAAAGAAATAGTACAATAATAACGTAGTAATAAATCAATAGGCGGAAAGATTCAGTGGAGTGTGTCTACACTTATTAAGAATATATGACCAAAAAAATGTTAAATACTAGATAAAAAGCGAAAATAAAGTAATTCTATAGACTCATTTTGTAAAATAAAAACAGATTTGTTTGACTGTGTATCATTTCTGTTTTTATAATAATAACGTCAAAAAATAAGTGGATTAGCCCATTATATGGCGGCTATGCACGGGAGGTAATGAGGAATATGTCAGGAATTATTCGTGTAACCCCAGAAGAACTAAGAGCGACCGCTAAGCAATATGGTGTTGAAAGTCAAGAAGTGTTAAACCAAGTTGATCGTCTAAATAGAATGATCTCAGATTTAAAAGGAATGTGGGAAGGTGCTTCTAGTGAAGCATTTGCTGATCAATACGAGCAGTTAAAGCCTTCATTCATCAAAATGTCTGATCTATTAACAGATGTCAGCAATCAGCTTGATCAAACGGCAAATACACTTGAAAGCACTGACCAAGACATCGCCAGCCAAATCCGCGGCTAATCAAAGGGATTTCCTTTCTAAGTGTGAAAAGCAGAAAAAGCGCCGAGTCTGTCAATGGATGCCGGCGCTCTTTCTATTTTGTGAGGTGGAAATTTGTGTATATCGATATTACCATCGACTTAAAAAATTATGATGGCAGTGTGTTTGATTTGAGACTATCAAATTATTTACATATTAAACAAGTCATCCATATCGCCTGGCAGGCAAAACAAATCTCACTTCCTAAGCGAGAAGGCGGCTGGGTGCGAGTAGTCAATAAGAAAGCTGTGTTTTCAGGCGAATATAAGCTGTCAGACTGTGGAATCACCACAGGAGACAGGCTGGAAATACTATGAAAGGACTTTTGTAAATGGCAGATAAAAAGAGTTCCTATTTAGAAGAACAATTAGAAGCAGTGATGAAAAAAGAGGGCGGCACCTACAGCTTCATTTTTCAAAGAGAGACCATTAAACTCTTAGACGGTTTAGAAGCGGCACCGATCAAAGACATCAATCCTTCATTCAAAAAAGAGATTCAATTAACTGAAGATGAGGTCATTATTTCTATTCAACCGCCTCCTGCCTATCAGGAATTTCGTTTCATCCATGCGAAGGATGAAAAAAGCAAATGGATTTTTTCATACCAGCTTGTCGATGCAGTGTGCAAACACGACGTGAAGCGGCTGCATCCTATTGTTTCTCCTGAAAACATTGTTTTTCATCAAGGCTTAGCTCCTGCACTTTTGCATTACGGCGTCAAAGAAAGCATCCCGCCATATGAAACGGATGAGCATCGTCTGTTAAAAGAGGTCAAAGCCGTCATTCTTCGAGTGGTGGACCATGAATATCAGTTTCAAGAATATGTGGCTTACAGCGAGACGCTGAAATTATCTGAACTGGCAAAAGAGATCAACGAAACGCAGTCTCTGGAAGAATTGTCTGCCCTGATTCAGCAAAAGATCGAAGCGATTGAAACGAAAGAGAAAACGCTATTGACCATTCCGAAAAAGAAATGGAAGGTCGAACGATATGTCGGACTAGGTTTGCTTGTCCTATTAATCCCTGCATTGGTGTACACCATTTACACCTTCTTTTTTGCAATGCCGAAACAAGAAGCGTATGTCGAGGCAAACAAATATTATCTCAACAAACAGTACAGCCAAGTGGTGGATACGTTAGAAAAATATTCAGCCAATCAAATGCCGGTCTCTCTTCAATATGAACTGGCCATTTCGTATGTACAAACAAATCAAGGCAATCTGTTACTCGATCAGCATAAAAAAGAAATCACAGATACATACACATTACAGACTGATCCGCAATATTTCCTTTTCTGGATTCATATCGGACAAGGCAATAGCAAGGAAGCACTTGATATTGCACGGGTACTTGGAGACGACCGGTACATATTTACGGCACTCGTCGCCTACCGCAATGACATTCAAAACGATGACAGTCTTTCTGCAGAAGAAAAACAAAAACAGCTAGATCCAATTATTAAGGAAATGGCGAAATATGAAGAAAAAGAAACAACGGAGACAAGCACCAATGACTCCTCGGGCGCAAGCCAAACAGATGAAACAGCTGAACAAAAAGAGCAGTCAAAAGCCGATCAAGAGAAAAAAGAGAAAGAATCTGAAGCGAAAAAGAAAACCTCTCAGACGAAAAAAGATGAGAAAAAATAATTCTTTCGATACAACTGACAGTTGGTGCTGTCCCATGAGGAGGTGGAGCGTTTGAGTCTTCTTTGGGTTTTTTATGAGGAGGATTATCAAACCGTCCGTTTAGACGAGCAGTTCAATCGAGAAGCTGTGATTGGACCTGAAATAGAGCATACGGTGACAATCCCTTCACTTTCGTTTGATGAAGGGTTCATCCGTTTAACTCCCGATGAACCGAATGATGGCTTTTCCATTTATCAGGGTGAAGAGAAGAAAGGCACATTGCTTCCACATGAACCATATAAGCTTAATACACTGACACTTATTTTAATGGAAGCACATCATGATCAACACATTTATTACCTAGGAAATAGAGTCGAGCTGTCTTTTTCACGTGAGAACAAAGATGAGATCGATGTGTGGAAAGAACAAGCGCATTCTATGTTTCAAGATGCGAGACAGTTTACTTTGGAGAAAATCGAAGGAACTTGGTATGTCATGCCTCAGGACGAAACGATTTATGTGAACGGGAAAAAAATTCACGGTCCAGAGACAATTGATGCTGGAGATGAGCTGTTCTGGAACTTTCTAACGGTGACATTGAAAGATGATGATTTATTGCAGGTGACTGCATATGAACCATTTCAAACACGTTTGGAAAAAACAAGAGCACCAAGCACAGAAACAAAACAAAAATATCCTTTATATAGACGAACACCACGTTTAATTTATGATCTGCCAGATGACCGGGTTTCCTTTAGCTTTCCTTCGCAGGAGAGCGAAAATAACAGCAGAGGGCTCTGGCTTGTTGTTCTCCCGCCGCTTGTGATGCTTCTTGTGATGGGAATTGTCGCTCTTGTCCAGCCGCGCGGAATCTTTATTGTCGTGTCGATGGCGATGTTTATCATGACGTTAATCACATCGTCTGTTCAATACTTTAAAGAGAAATCACAACGTAAAAGACGGGAAGAGAAACGGCAGCGAGTCTATTCTCTTTACTTAGAAAATAAACGAAAAGAGCTGCAAGAGCTTTACGACCGCCAGCAATATATTTTGACGTATCATTATCCGTCATTTGAAGAAATGAAGTATTTAACGTCAGAAATTAGCGGCCGAATTTGGGAAAAAACACTTGTGAGTGATGATTTCTTGCAGCTGCGTCTTGGGACGGGCGCAGTCCCGTCAAGCTATGAACTATCGATGAGCGGCGGTGATATGGCCAATCGTGATATCGATGACTTAATGGAACAAACGCAGCACATGCAAC
Source organism: Bacillus sp. FSL W8-0645 (assembly GCF_038007905.1). Lineage (NCBI taxonomy): Bacteria > Bacillati > Bacillota > Bacilli > Caryophanales > Bacillaceae > Bacillus > Bacillus sp. FSL W8-0645. The sequence continues at coordinate 2,974,935 of NZ_JBBOYC010000001.1, read as the reverse complement.
AGGTCTATCGTGAAGTGAAGGATGTACCTATCACATTCGGTCTTGCCGATGGCCCAACTGGATTGATTGGAAAGCCAGCCATTGTAAAAAAGGAGCTTCATCAGCTTGTCGGACAGCTTGCTTTCTCGCATAGCTATCATGATTTAAGATTTGTGTTTATTTTTCATGAGCAGGAGTATGAGAATTGGGAATGGATGAAATGGCTTCCGCATTTCCAGCTGCCTCATACATACGGCAAAGGGTTCATTTACAACGAACAAACACGCGATCAGCTGTTGTCCTCCATTTATGAAATTTTACGTGAGCGTGATCTAGAAGAAGAAAAAGAGAAGAAGATCTTTACGCCTCACTTTGTGTTTATCGTGACAAATCATGAGCTCATTGCGGAACATGTGATTTTAGAATATTTAGAAGGCAGCCGAACTGACCTTGGCATCTCCATTATTTTTGCTGCTGAAACAAAGGAAAGCTTAGCTGAAAATATCTCGACGCTTGTCCGTTATATTAACGAGGAAGAAGGAGATATTCTCATTCAGCACAAGAAAGCCGTCCGAATTCCATTTCAGCTTGATACACATGAGCGCAGGGACAATGAGCTATTTGCCAGAACGCTGAGAACATTAGATCATCAAGTTGGTATGACCAATTCGATTCCTGAAACGGTCTCCTTCCTTGATCTTTTTCATGCCAAACAGGTAGACGAGATTGGCATTCGTGAAAAGTGGCTCACATCAGAAACGGCTAAATCACTCTCTGTGCCAATCGGTTATAAAGGAAAAAATGACATTGTGGATCTGAACCTGCACGAAAAAGCACACGGCCCGCACGGCCTGTTGGCGGGAACAACAGGATCAGGGAAAAGTGAATTTTTACAGACGTACATTTTATCGCTCGCTGTACACTTTCACCCGCATGAAGTCGCTTTCCTATTGATTGACTATAAAGGAGGCGGAATGGCGCAACCGTTCCGTAATATTCCTCATTTACTTGGCACCATCACCAATATTGAAGGCAGTAAGAACTTTAGTGAAAGGGCGCTTGCCTCAATTAAAAGTGAATTGAAAAAAAGACAACGCTTGTTTGATCAATATCATGTGAATCACATCAATGATTATACGAAGCTCTATAAGGAGAAAAAGGCTGAACAGGCAATGCCTCATTTATTCTTAATCTCTGATGAGTTCGCTGAATTAAAAAGTGAAGAGCCGGACTTTATTAGAGAGCTTGTCAGTGCGGCACGTATCGGCCGAAGCCTCGGGGTTCATCTCATTTTGGCTACCCAAAAGCCAGGCGGGGTCATTGATGATCAGATTTGGAGTAACTCCCGCTTTAAGGTTGCACTAAAAGTACAAGATGCGTCAGACAGTAAGGAAATATTGAAAAATAGTGATGCGGCGTCTATTACCGTTACAGGCCGCGGTTACTTACAAGTGGGGAACAATGAAATCTATGAATTGTTCCAATCAGCTTGGAGCGGTGCGCCTTATATGGAAGATGGCTACGGATCAGAAGATGATATTGCCATTGTGACAGATACGGGACTTATTCCGTTATCTGGGGTAAGCACAGAGCCGGCTGTGAAAAAGGAGACAGTGTCGGAGATTTCTGCTGTTGTGGATGAAATTGAACGTATGCAACAGGAGCTTGGGATTGAGAAGCTCCCAAGTCCTTGGCTTCCACCGCTCGAAGAACGGATTCCAAAATCACGTTATGCGTCAAGTGAAGAGCATGTCTTCCATTTTGCGCTTGTCGATGAGCCAGATCAGCAAAGCCAGCATCCACTTTCTTATCACATGATGGAGGATGGAAACATTGGCATCTTTGGTTCCTCCGGCTACGGAAAATCACTTGCTGCCACAACACTGCTCATGAGCTTTGCGGAGAGATATTCACCGGAAGAATGGCATGCGTACATTTATGACTTCGGAAACGGAACATTGCTTCCATTAGCCAAACTGCCGCACACGGCGGATTATTTCTTAATGGATCAAATGAGAAAGATTCAAAAGTCGATGACGCGTCTGCGGGAAGAGGTTGAATACCGCAAGCGGTTATTCAGGCAGCAAGAAATGAGTCATATCAAAATGTACAACGCCTTAAATGAGAAAAAGCTTCCATTCATTTTCATCGTGATCGACAACTTTGACATTGTCAAAGACGAAATGCATGAACTTGAATCTGAATTTATCCAGCTGAGCCGTGATGGTCAATCATTAGGAATTTACTTCTTGATTACAGCGACTCGGGTAAATGCAGTCCGCCAATCTCTTATGAACAACTTGAAAACAAAGGTCGTCCATTACTTAATGGATCAAGGAGAGGCGTACTCGATTATTGGCAGACCGAAATTTAGCTTAGAGCCGATTCCGGGGCGAGTCATTATCAACAAAGAAGAGCTTTACTTTGCACAAATGTTCCTACCAGTTGAAGGAGAGAACGATCTCGAGCTGTTTGAGCATTTGAAACAAGAGATTCAGCTTCTTCATGATCGCTTTGAATCAGCTGAAAAACCAAAACCTGTACCAATGCTTCCTGATAAACTAACCATTTGGGAGCTAGAGAATCGCTTAGAAGAACAAAAACAGCCTTATGACATTCCAGTCGGACTAGATGAGGAATCTGTTGCACCTGTTTACTTTGACTTGAAGAAGAATAAACACTGCCTCATCATCGGTCAAACGCAGCGAGGGAAAACAAATGTGACAAAACTGATGCTTGATCAGCTTTTAGCAGCAAAACCTGAGAAGCTGGCCGTCTTTGATTCGATTGATCGGGGTCTCTCTCATTATGCAAAAGAAGAGAACATTGATTACCTTGAAACAAAAGATGATATCACCGAATGGGCAGAGGAAATAGACCGTTTATTCAAGGTGCGGGAAGAGATGTACGTCGAAGCTGTGCGCCGGGGAGAGACTGATCAGTTGTCGTTCCCTCAAATTGTGCTTGTGGTTGATGGGATCACGCGTTTTCAGCAGACAATCGACCCGCGTCTTCAAGATCAATTGGCTGATTTCATGAAATCATATGCGCACCTAGGCTTTAGCCTGATCGCATCAGGAAATCATACCGAATTCAGTAAAGGCTATGATGCACTCACAAACGAAATCAAACAAGTTCGTCATGCCATGTTACTCATGAAAAAATCAGAGCAAAACATCATACCGCTTCCTTATGCAAGACAAGAACCAGATATTCAGCCAGGCTTCGGGTATTTGGTTGAGAACGGGAAAGAGAAGAAAATTCAGGTTCCTTTATGTGCGGTAGAAAGGAAGAGTGTTCAATGACAGAGCAGCAAAAAAGCTCCATCAAAATCGTATCGACGATGATATTGATTCTTGTTCTGCCGGTTTTATTTTTCCACCTCATTGGAGATGACCCGGCAAAACAGAAAAAGAATGCCACACGTAATATTGCTGTGGTCAATGAGGATATGGGAGCGAGCGAAAGTGAAAACACCGCTCGTTTCGGACAAGATGTCGTCGCCGCATTATCAGAGCGTCCAGATTATACATGGACCGTAGTGAACCGCAGTGCGGCGGAAAATGGACTGAAAAGCAGAAAGTATGACGCTGTCCTCTATATCCCGTCTGATTTCTCTAAAAATGTGCTGAGCTATGATAAAGACCATCCTGAAAAGGCATCCATTCAATTTTCCATTCAAGATCAGCTCAATTCAGTCAATAAAGAGAAAGTGCAAAGAGAGCTGGAAAATGCGCAAAAGAAAATGAATGAACAGATGTCGACGTTATACTGGAGTTTTGTATCACAGGAAATCGGCAATGTCAGAGAAGAGTTTGAGCATATTGTCGGCAAAGAAGTCGAATTCCAAAACACGATGTATAACTTCTATAAGCCAAACTCAAACAAACTATCAGACGCGGTTCAGCAGCAGAAGAAACAAATAGAAGAATTAAAAAATGCGATGACCGACTCGCAGAAACAGTATAAAGACGGTCTGACTACAACAGAAGAAGCAAAGAACCAGTTAAAGGACTTTGTGAAAGTAGTCGATCAGTACCAGCAGTATCAAGACAAACAAAAGGACCTCTTGATCAAAGCGCAATCGACAAACCAAAAACAAATCCAGCAGGGGCTCAAACAGCTCGCTGATATCCAAAACCAAAATGCCCGCAGCTTTAGTGATCAAATGGGCGGACTCAAAACAGACATCAACGGGGTACAAAGTCAGCTGAACACAACGGACAGCGCCATCCAATCTGTTCAAAAGTCAAGAGAAGAAGCCATTCCTAAGCAATCAACGGGATTAACTAAGCTTGTTCAGGAGTCTCAGGAAGAACTGATTAAAAAGTATGAAAGGCAATATCTTTCATATATTGGGGATGAAATTTCTCGGATGCAAGAGCAATTGAAAACTTCAAGAAGATCATTGCTTGAAGCAGAGAAACAGTCAGAAGAGCCAAATGAAAATTCTAAAAAACCAGGAGAAGATCCACAAGACTCAAATAAAGATGAATTGAAGATCAATCTTGAAGAAGAGACGAAGAAATTAACTGAGATTTCAACGGAAATCAATCAAGTTGCAGACGAGTTAACAGAAAGTGAAGATACCCCGACATCAGGTCAAGAGAAAGATGAAGGAAATTCTGCTCAACCTGAAGAGACAAATTCAATGTCATCTCGATCAAAAGAGCAGTTAAAAGCCCTCTCTTTAAAATTAGAAGAAGTAAAAAAGAATATTGAAAATAAAACAACAGCTCATAATGATCAATTACAAGGAAAAATCGATCATTTGAGTGAAGAATTAATTACTTTAACGGATAAGATAGAAAAACTAGAAGAAAAATTACAAAAAATTGAAAATAACAATAATCAAAACATACGTGATATAAAGAAAACCATTATCAAACAAGAATTAGCTATTACAAGAAAATTAGAGCGAATAAAAACAAGTCAATCTCCATTACTTCTTTACACAGCGAAAATGGATAGACTAGAGGATTTTAATACAGAATCAGAAAAAGCATCTGACTTGTTAAAGTATTCAAATGAATTAGCACAGTATGAAGCGTTACTTAACAGTTTCTATACAAATTCTTCCTCCTTACTAGACATTAAGAAAGAGGAAATAGAGTCCATCCTCTCCATCAAAAAAGAGGAAACAGACAACTGGGATACGCTCAAAAAACAAATGCTGACGTCAAACGATGATGTGTCTACTTTTATTGATGAGATGCAGAAGTTTTCAGATGGCTATGCAGAATACATTTCGACTCAGCAGGCAAGCATGGAACAGGAATTAAACACAATTTCTGAAAGTGCGGACAATGTTGCGGAGCAAATGGCTGATCAAGGAGATGCAGTGTATACGGCAGACCTTGCAGGCAGTTCTATTGTTGTCAGTGCACAGGATTCAATTGGTCAGGAAGTGCTTCGACTTTCTGAAAATATGAGTTCGTTAACCGACCGCCAAAAAGGGGTGGCGGATTATACGAATAACATTGAAGAGAGTGTCACAACGGTCCAAGAAAAAGCGGATACGCTGAATGAAAACTGGAGCAAGAATGTTCATTCCACGAAGCTTGTTCAGCAAGATTTGAAAGGTATTTTAGGAAACACATTAAGCGATCAAGGCAACAGCAACTATGTGTATAATCACTTAGCCAATCCGCTGAAAATTAGCGGTGATGTACCAGAAGAAAAAACGCAGACTGTACCGCCAGTGGTCATTTTGGTCATTGTCATGATCAGTAGTTTGTTAATTGGCTTTTTCAGCTCGTATTATGCGGCAGCTCCGATCCTGGTTAAAGGTGCACTGTTTGGCATCTTAAATCTATTAGTCGGACTCATGATCAGCTTGTTCGGACTGAACATTTACAAGCTTGCAGATGATCAAGCGATTCAATGGTCCATTTTCACGATTTTACTATTGGTGGCTTGCTCCGCCTTTATTCGCACGGCGTTCCATTTCGGCTCTATTGCCGGATGGATGGCAGCAACGGCGCTTATTTTCTTCTTTGTCGCACCATTAATTGATTTGGTGATGCCGAATTTCCATTTCACAAATCCAGTATCAGACGTGTACCTGTCCATCCAATATGGAAATGGAGATCACTTTGGAATGGGAGTTATAGGATTAGTGATTTTAACGGTCCTCTTCATGACCATCCCGCTTGTGACAAAGCTATGGAAAGATAAAACGGAGGAACGTGATGTGACTCATGAGGCTTAATCTGTTCGTGAAAGGGATGGCACTTGGTGTCATGTCCCTTTTTCTCCTCATTCCTGCTGCTTTCGCTGCTGGTGAAGATACGGATACAAACGTCAAGCCGAATGAATATCAGGAAAAAGAACTTAATATTAACTCAAGTATATTGAGGGATCAAACGAAATACGAACAAAGCAAAAAGACATCAACAGTTAAAACAGACATTCATTTTGCTGAACCGCCTAAAACTCCGGGAGGGTCTCTTTCTCCGCAGCTTTTCAGTGATCTAAAAGAGAACCCGCCCAAAACATCAGCACACATGATGGAAGAGATGAATATCTCTTTTCGTGATGCCGCTGTATCGGCACCTTCTGGAGATGATTATGAGAAGCAGTCATCCGCACTGCTTCCGATCATCTTTGGTTTCTTAATCGTCTTTGGCATCGTTGTGATGGTCATTCTAATTCCAAAGGTGAATGTGAAGGCTGAAAAGAAATAGCCTGTCTCTTTAAAAAGAGGCAGGTTTTTCTTTATGCAGATTGCTTGAAGTCGTACCGTTTCACTACGTAAAATAGAGTTATCGAGGGAGGAGATTGTCATTCGAATTTCAATCGTTACAGGCGGATCAAAAGGATTTGGCCTAGCACTTGTGAACCGGCTGCTCTCACGCGGAGATCATGTGTACACGGTAGCAAGAAGTGCATCACCAATTTCTCATCCGAAGCTTACACATACACAGGTCGACCTGACAGATGAGCAAGCAGCAGCCAAATGGCTTCGAGATTGTCTCACGCCGCAAACACTGACAGAAGCTGATGACATCTTATTCGTCAATAATGCAGGCATGGTGACACCTATCAAGCGTGTGGGGCAAGGCGGACAGGATACGCTTCATCAACATTATACGCTGAATCTTGTGATTCCTGTTTTGCTGAGCCATGTGTTTGTTAAGCATACTCAATCATTTAATGGAAAGAAAACGATTGTTCACCTTTCTTCTGGAGCGGCGAAAAATCCTTATAAAGGCTGGAGTGCGTATTGCAGCTCAAAGGCAGGACTTGATATGTTTATGAGGACTTTGCATGAAGAACAGCAGGACGAGGCGTATCCAATCAACACGTTTTCATTTTCTCCGGGCACAATTGATACAGATATGCAGGGAGAGATTCGGAAATCATCAAAACAGGACTTCGAACAAATTGATCGTTTTCAGCAATTATATGAAACAGGTACTTTGAAGAGTCCAGATGAAGTCGCAAGTATTTTGCTCGATCTATTAGCGGATGATCCAGCTGGCGGCTGCGTATACGATGCACGTGACTATGGAAAAAAGCAGTCATAACGACTGCTTTTTTCCGTCTTGTACAAGCAAAACCGGCTAATTTGACATAAGCTAATCTTGAGACTCATAGAAAATATAACAGAACATTTGAGTTTCTTTTCAGAATATGTTAGGATGCTAAAAATATAGATAAGGAGGGGTTTCCATGAGAAAGGTTACATTAATGGATGTTTACACCCATCCAGTTGCTCAAAAGTATTTAAATCGTTCAGGAAAAGCCCATGCGATTGCTTGTGCTTATCACGCATTCAAGCTGGCGATGAAGGCTGGGATTAACCCAGATCTGGCTGTGAAAGCAGCGCTCTTACATGACATTGGCCATTATGAATGGTATACAGCCGGCGGAGAGTGGGATTACGAGACATATAGACGAAATGATATTCATGCCATTAAAGGTGCAGAGCGGGCACATAAACTGCTCATACGGCTCGGGGAGGAACCAAAAGCAGCCAAAGATATTGCACTTGCGATTCTGCTTCATACAGATTCCTATTTGCCAGAGGGCGACCTTCATAAGGACACACTCCAACAAATTGTGAAGAAAGCAGATGAAATGGATGAAGAGCCTGGCGGACACCACCATTACAGACAAATAGACGAATCACTCGCAATGAAAAAAATTGCCGATTTGGATCAGAAAGTGCAGCAGGCACTTCAGCCCATGAAACGCTCTGTTTAATATGGAATGTCTCCATGAATCGTTCCGTGCTGATCGACATACAATGTTCGAATAACGGTACGGTTAAACGCAGATGTCCCTGACGTAGTGAGTCCAGTGTATTGCACCGTGACGGAATAAGCACCTTCTTTTTTCAATTGAATAGCTGATGAGCTACTTGTTTTCAGTGGATGATCCTTTTGTGCGTCTTTAAAGTAATTGGTTTCCACAGATTTGCTTAACCGTTTAATTAGACCGCTTGAATGGGTCGATGCACCTCCTGACTTCGAAGCAGCTTCTTTAATTTCTTCATTTAATGGTGAATCAAAAGATACAAGCAGCAGATAAGGAGCTCTTTGTCCTGAATTCGATTGAATCGTCCATTTTCCAGGAACGGGTTTATTGATTTTTACATGGTGTGAATATGCGCCTTCATATGGGAAAGATGCTTCCGATGTCTTAAGGTTTGTTAAGACGTCTCCATTTGGGGCAATGATTTCGGGCTGCGTCTCCTGCCTTTCATTTAACCACTGGATCGATAAGCCATTCGTTCCTTCCTCTACATAGAACGCTTCTGTTTTATCCTTTTCACTTTCTCCACCTTTCGCATAAACATCTGTATTGAGCTCAGCAGAAACGGGCTCTTGTTCCTCTTTATGTTTATTTTCAGCGCTCGCGGCATTTGCCAGCAGCTGATGCTGGAACACAGGAAACATACTTGTGCCGTTTTTGATTGAATAGTGATCCCATTTTCCTGTTAAAATATTGTTTGCATACGATAGTTTTGTGCTGTTTACCGTGACAGCGCCATCATTTACACCAAAGCTCTTTAAATACATGCCGCCTAAATATAGCACACCGCCAAATGTTCCCCATTCCGAGCCAGAGTAGGTGACATATTTATTGGGAAACGCCTCAAGCTGGTCGGTTTCACTACGAAAAGCCGCCATCAGACCGGTTTGCAAAGAATAAAGCGCGTCGCTTTTTTGTCCAAGAATTTCCGCAAGCCAGCTTCCGCCCTTGCTATACGCTAGATCCGCAAGTGGTGTCCCGTTATGAGGAGAGCCGAGAGTAATGACTTTTTCCACATAGGGATGGGCTTTGAAATACACCAGGGCGGACTGTGTATCGACCCCTCCTTTACTATGACCAATCACAATGAGTTTTCTACCAAACGCATCATAGATTTCTTTGAGCTTTTCCGCTAATAGTTTGCCGTTCTTTTTCATGTCCTGATCTGGGTGCAAATCTATGAATGCGCTTTCGTATCCGTTCAGAACAGCCTGCTTTGCCATATCGTTTCGATCGGACCAAGTGGAGGAGGAGCTGTTAATGCCATGAACAAAAACAAGTGGTGGTTTTGATCCGTCTTTTTGAACGGGCTCTTCTCCTTTAAACCACTTCCCTGGCGTCCCAGGTGGATCTCCAATTGTCCCTGCATACGCATAACTTGCAGAGGATAGAAAGAGCATGACAGCAACAATACAAATGAGTTTTTTCAAGACAATTCACCTCTTCAAATGATTTAAATTGTTGGCAGCACCAATCTATTATACTTCTAAAAAATGTAAAAACGTATCAATTGTTAAAATATGGTATTAATGTTGTGGGGTTGCCATGAGTGACATTCACATGGGTTCATGCATACGCTGTGGGTAAATACACAAGTAAAGGGGCGGGTAGTATGGCACAACAAGGAAGTCCGCAGCTTGTTTCATTAGTTGATCCATATGTTTATCAAACATTGCAGAAAGTGGTCGGTATGAGATTAATTGTGCAAACAGTGAAAGATACGGTCCGTGGGAAATTGAAGGAAGTCATGCCGGATCATATTGTGATAGAAGCGGGGGCCAAATCAGTTTTTTATGTGCGGATCCAGCAAATCGTGTCGGTGATGCCTGATCACAGTGAAAGAGTGTAACAAGCAGACGCATAGGTGTCTGCTTTTTTTCATGCTTATAGAATGTATATCTAGAAAAAGTGCATGATATACCAATTGTTCTTTTTTTTTCAAAAAATGAGGTTCTAAAAACAAGAAGCAGTTGACAGAAGGTGGGTTGAATAGTAGTTTTTTAATAAGATCAATATGTAACAGGAGGAGCATCTTTGTTAAAATCTAAAGTTCATTTTTGGACATTCCAAATATTACTTGTTTTACTCATTGTGTATGTATCAACAAAGGTTTCGTTTTTATTTCAGCCGATTATTTTATTTGCGTCAACACTGTTTGTCCCTATCTTGCTGGCAGGTATTCTCTTTTTCATTTTTAATCCAATTGTGCGATTCTTGTCCAAGAAGATTCCTAGGTCACTCGCCATCCTGATTATTTATCTCCTGTTCATCGGACTCATCACATTCATCGTCAATGCTGCCGGACCTGTCATTGTCACGCAGTTAGGCGGACTTGTCAAAAGCTTCCCTGGATATGTGACGGACATGCAGAAATTTATCAATGACTTTTCGCATTCTAAAACATTTACTTGGATGATGAGCCAAGATTATGTGTCTGTCTCAAAGTTTGAACAGACGGTCGTTTCGACATTAAAGGCATTACCGGAAAACATTGCTTCAAGCATGTCTGCGGTGTTTGGCGTGATTGCGAATATTGCCTTAGCCGTCATCACAGTTCCATTTATTTTATTTTATATGCTGAAAGACGGGCATAAGTTTCCGGACAAGCTCGTTCAGTTCTTACCAATGCCTTACCGCAAGGAAGGGCTCAAGATCTTCAAAGAATTAAACGACACGCTCGCAGCCTACATACAGGGGCAGATTATTGTCTGTTTGTTTGTCGGAGTCGCTTGTTTTATTGGATACTTATTAATTGGTGTGAAATATGCGCTTATTCTCGGTATTATCATTGCGGTCACAAATGTGATTCCATACCTTGGACCATATCTTGGAGCGGCACCAGCTGTGCTGATTGCCTTTCTTGATTCGCCTGGAAAAGCAGTGGTGACAGTGATTGTGATTCTTGTCGTGCAGCAAATTGACGGAAATGTCATTTCTCCATTGATCATTGGGAAACGCCTGAACACACATCCTTTGACCATTATCCTATTATTAATTGGGGCAGGAAGCTTTGGTGGCATCCTTGGCATGATCTTTGCGGTTCCTGTCTATGCACTGCTCAAAGCCATCACCCTGAATATTGTCAGATTGGTTCAGCTGCGTCAGCGGTCTCGTAAAGAACAGCATTTAAACGTCTAAGGCAGGGCAAATGCACAACTTTTCCCTTTCTGCATAAGATGATTGACATAAGCAGATAGGGGGAGATTCTGATGCCTGCCATCGTTGGACCTATTCATATCGAGTCATTAGGAGGAAACGGTGCAGCTACTTTCGGTGATGTACTGGCCATTGCCCCTTTAGCTGTAGACCACTCGACTGGCGGGGCGGGAGCCTTTAATGCCGGTGATTATATGTCTCTTACAAGTGATCCAAATGCGACGATGCTTTGGGACTTCACATTGTTTGGCCAGCCTCAATCATTTAATGCATAGAAAGACAGCTGGTGATCAAATATCAGCTGTCTTTTTTTATTTGTGATACACGTATTGTTGAGCTGGGCATATGATGTGGATAGAAAAGGTGGTGGAGCAATGCCAGCGATTGTTGGACCTATTCATATAGATCGTGTGTACGGAAATGGGGCGGCACATTTCGGTGATGTTTTTGCTATTTCACCAAAAAGTGTTGATCACTCCGCCGGTGGTTCAGGTACCTATAATGCAGGGGACCTCGTCCAATTTTTTAACAGTCCAAACGTCACATTTGTTTGGGATTCTAATCTTATTAGTCAGCAAAAAAGCTTCAATGCGTAGCCAGCTTTGAAAGGGAACTCCTTTTCAGAAGCTGTCTTTTTTTATGGTACAATGGATATGGATGTAAGAAGAAAAAAGAGGTGTGAACAGAGTCAAATGAAAATTAGAAAAGCACACATCACAAGCCGGCAACCAAAGACCTACAATGTATATTTACATGAAAATAAAAAAGAATATAAAACACTTGTTGCCGTACCTGATATTGAATGGAGTATCTCCATTGCGTACGAGGACGAAAAAGAGCAGCTGATCCATACGCTCGAGCAATCCTTAATGGAAAGAGCAGAAATAGACGAAGCCCGTGAACTTGCACTAAAGATTGTGCACTGGGTCACAGAAATGTAAATTTTAAAACCAGGAGTGAAAACAGCGATGAAAGAAGAATCCGTAGACTTTTATTTGCAGCAAGGGATATTTGGACATGCTGAAACAAAACCCGATGAACGAAGAATGTTTCTCGGTTCATTAAGAGAACGAGCGCTTCTTGCCCTGACAAAGGGACAGGTATCACGAAATAAACCGTATCAAGAGATCGAACAAATATTAAAGGTCAACCGTCAGGCCACTGTTCTTTTAAATGGTGAGTTGTCCTATGCTTCTTATTCTCAATATGTGAAAATGGCTAATGCCGCTGGATGTTCCTTTAAAGTGGTGAATCATCATGAGGCACATTCACCTTTTGGTCTTGTGATAGAGCTGCCGAATGCGGTCAATCAAGAGCACATCTATATAGAAGATGAGCTGTTTCAAAAGGCTTTTGCTCACGAATCTGTTGAATAGGTTTCCCTAGTGAAATGAATAAGCTATAATGAGTCAAAAGAGCATATGGGAGAGATGCGGATGGGCAAAGCATTGATTTGTATTGATTATACCGTTGATTTTGTTGCAGACGATGGAAAATTGACATGCGGAAAGCCTGGACAGGCGATTGAGCCTAAGATCACAGAGATCACTTCTTCTTTTATTGATGAAGGGCACTTTGTCGTCTTTGCAGTCGATCATCATGAGGAGCAAGACCCTTATCATCCAGAGACAAAGTTATTTCCGCCCCATAATATTCGCGGGACAAAGGGAATTGAACTTTATGGCAAACTAAGTTCACTATTTCACACGTCAAAGCATTTAAAACATGTCTACTATATGGAAAAAACAAGATACTCTGCTTTTGCAGGCACTCAATTAGAAATGAAACTGCGCGAGCGTGGCATCACTGAACTTCATTTAGCCGGCGTATGTACCGATATTTGTGTACTTCATACAGCTGTTGATGCGTACAATAAAGGCTTTGAACTTGTGATTCACGAGAATGCTGTAGCGAGTTTTAATGAAGCGGGGCACGAGTGGGCACTTTCTCACTTTGAGCAGTCGCTTGGTGCGAAAGTGGTTAAGTAAGGGAAGGAGAATGGAAGTTGGAGCATCGGTTTATTGACGACAGTTTATCACTACATACAGACCTTTATCAAATTAACATGGCAGAAACGTATTGGAGAGACGGCATTCATGAGAAGAAGGCAGTGTTTGAACTCTTCTTCAGAAAGCTTCCATTTGACAATGGCTTCGCTGTATTTGCTGGTTTAGAGAAAGCGATTGAATATTTATCGGACTTCTCCTTCACCGAAAGTGATCTAGCGTATTTAAAAGACGAACTCGGTTATAAAAGCGATTTCATTGATTATTTAAGCGGGTTGTCCTTTACAGGCTCCCTTCATTCAATGCGGGAAGGCGAAATTGTCTTTGCAAATGAACCGATTATGCGCATCGAGGCAACGCTAGTAGAAGCGCAGCTAATCGAAACCGCCTTGCTGAATATTGTGAACTTCCAGACGCTGATTGCAACAAAGGCAGCTCGGATTAAAGGAATCATTGAAGACGAGACAGCACTAGAATTTGGAACAAGACGTGCACATGAAATGGATGCAGCAATGTGGGGAGCAAGAGCGGCACTCATCGGCGGCTTTCAGGCGACAAGTAATGTTCGTGCTGGGAAACGCTTCAACATCCCAGTGTCAGGAACACATGCTCACGCACTTGTACAAGCATACCGTGATGAATATACGGCATTTAAAAAATACGCTGAAACCCATACAGACTGTGTCTTTTTAGTCGATACGTATGATACCGTGAGATCAGGTATTCCGAATGCCATTAAGGTAGCGAAAGAATTCGGAGACAAGATCAACTTTATTGGTGTCAGACTTGATAGTGGTGACCTTGCCTACTTGTCTAAAAAAGCTAGAACGATGCTGGATGAAGCTGGATTCCATGACGCAAAAATCATTGCATCAAGTGATCTCGATGAACATACCATCATGAATTTAAAAGCACAGGGTGCCAAAATTGATGTGTGGGGTGTTGGAACAAAACTGATCACAGCATTTGATCAGCCAGCTCTCGGTGCAGTGTATAAGCTTGTGTCCATTGAAGAGAATGGTAAGATGAATGACACCATCAAAATTTCATCCAACCCAGAGAAAGTGACAACACCAGGACGTAAACGTGTGTACCGCATTATCAACCAATTGAATCATCACTCAGAGGGTGACTACATTGCGCTCGAAGAGGAAGATGTTCATAGTGAGGATAAGCTGAAAATGTTCCACCCTGTGCACACATTTATCAGCAAATTTGTCACAAACTTTGTGGCGAAGGATCTACATGTCCCGATTTTTGAACAAGGAAAACTTGTATATGACAATCCGGATATTCAAACGATTCAAGCCTATGTGCAGGAGAGCCTCGGACTTTTCTGGGAGGAATATAAACGAATCAGCAAACCAGAAGAATATCCAGTCGATTTGAGTCAAAAATGCTGGGATAACAAGATGCAGTTTATCCATGACGTGAAAAATAAAATTAAACTAGAGCTTTATGAAAGCTAATGTTGGAAGAAAAGGAGATCATCAAGCCGGGTGATCTCTTTTTTTTATTTTTTGACCGGTTCAAATTGAACCATAAGCGCAATCATTTGGTATACTGAAAGCACATCTTGTTTGTCATTGCATAAAGGAGGATTGGAGCAGTTGAGGGTGTTTGTTGCGAGACAGCCTATTTTTAACAGAAAAGAACAAGTCGTATCATATGAGCTACTTTATAGAGATAGTGAAACCAATACATATAGCGCTGAAGATGGTGACCAAGCGACAACGGACCTCATTATTAACAGTTTTTTAAATATCGGCATCGAAACATTGACAGAAGGCAAAAGATGCTACATTAATTTCACCGAAAGCTTACTTTCGTCTGATCTGCTCACCTATTTTGATCCGCATCAGCTTGTGATCGAGATATTAGAAAATGTCCCGATTACCCCAGCACTTATTATGAGATGTAAGGAATTAAAAAAATGGGGATATACGATTGCACTTGATGATTTTTTTCTAAGCGGATCACATTTCAGTGACAAGTTGCTTGACGAACTCCTCTATTGCATTGATATTTTAAAAATTGACTTTCTAAAGACCACATCGGAAGAACGTAGAAAAATTCTACATACCTATAAAAAATATCGACTTCGTTTCCTTGCAGAAAAGGTGGAAACGCGAAGAGAATATGAAGAAGCGCTAGAAGCCGGCTTCCATTTGTTTCAAGGGTATTTCTTTAGTGAGCCGCATGTTATATCAGGACGATCATTATCGACCAGCTTCCATGCGTACCACCAGCTATTAAATGAGCTGAGCAAGGAACAGCCGAATATCCAGGTCGTGACACATTTTATTGAAAGTGACCTTTCGCTATCATACCAATTATTAAAAATGCTCAATTCAGGCGGCATGAGACGTCTTTATCAAATCAAAAGTATCCGGCAGGCGATTATTCTGCTCGGGTTTAATGAAATTAGGCGCTGGATCTTTATTCTTTCATTTAAAGAATTGAATGTTCAAGCCAACTCAAGCCAAAAAGAAATTATTAAAATGTCCTTCATTCGGGCGAAAACGTGTGAACTGATTGCGAGTCGTACCGAACGAGAGCACCCTGCCTCTTATATGCTGACAGGCATGTTTTCTCTCATTGATACACTTGTCAGGGCGGATATCACAGAACTTGTGAAAGAGCTACCGCTTTCTGATGAAGTGGGCGAGGCACTGCTTGGCTATGAAAATGATTATTCATTTGTACTCGGTGTAGCCAAACGGATTGAACGAAATGAATGGGATGATGAGATGTTAGATGGGAATCTCCCGAAGCAAGAAGCCTACGGATGTTATATAGAAGCCATTGAATGGTGTCATAAAATGTTTGAATCTTAAAAGCCGCCCACGTCAGAGCGGCTTTTTTTGTTATGCCCACTGCAAAAGAAGAAACAGTCTGCTAGAGGCGAGAGACAAGTAGATACGAATGCCTTCTGGACTAAAGCGGATGTCAATACCACTTTTCACACCGATTTGTTTCAGCATTCTGATGACACTTGTCGAATCAGAGCGCTCAGCAGCCTCCATGATCCGCTGTGCAAACGAAAGCGAGCTGGAAATTTGCTGTGTAATAAGTGAAGCATCAGCAACAAGTCGGGCTGATTCCTTTGCGGCTCGTTGAAACGAGTGGGCATCTACTGGAGGAAAAGTCATAGGCGTGCGCGGATATACACGGCTCATTGCGGGACCCTGCAAAGCAGGATAAGGAACATAGTAAAACACATCGTCACCTCTTCTCTCATTGACGTGAAATTGGACGGATATCTGTTCTAAATGTATGTAGAAAATCAGAATAAAGAATCAAAATGATCTTTCTATCTTTATAAATCCAACATAAAAATAGGTACTTTTGCGGTCAATTTCGGTGAATGTCGCCAAAAAATTGCGGTGTCCACAATGGGGTCTGTCGTCTGACCTATAACACGCAAAACCGAGGTTACAGAAGGGATCGTATGTTCTATTGTGAGAGAAGTGTGACGAATGATGCTTATTCTTGTCGCAAAAATGACGCAGTTCCTTTGAAATTAAGATAAAAGTATGATTTGAAAAGTCAGAAAATGATGAAAAAAGACCTATTGAATTTTGCGGTATCACGCACACATTTTGTGCATACTTTTCGGTGAAAAAATACTCAATTACATTTACACTGTTAGTAACAGATCAAATACTTATGACCCAATCACCATACACAAATACATTGATCTTCCAAAAAAGGAGAGTGGAATCGATGGAAAAGTATGAAATCGAAGAACTTAAACAACTATTATGGAAACTTGAAAACGAAATTAGAGAAACAACTGCTTCTCTTCATAACATTAACAAAAGCATTGATCAATACGACAAATATGAATATGTGAAAATTTCTTAAAGACTTGATAATCATCAAGTCTTTTTTTTATCCAAATACATACAAAAAAAGGATATATTATTATATAATTGTTAAATAGTGATGTCAGTGGACATTTGCTCATGTCTTTTTAGTAAAATAAAAGGCGGAAGGGTGAGGGACAAGACCGAGTATGCTAAACTATCTAGAGAATACAAAAATCAAGCAGAATATGTCTGATTTTATTCAACATGCAGTCAGGCAGAAAGATTTACAACAACTGCTTCTAGAATTTACAGATATAAAGAATGAATTTCCCTTTGGGCAATTGGCTTACAAGCATTATGAGGCATTTGGCGGACAAGACAAGCAAGCGATTACACAATTGGCAGCAGGGATTGAACTTCTCATCTTATCAGCCGATATATTAGATGATATCGAAGATCAGGATAAAGATTCGTATCCTTGGATGAACGTCGACCAAGGAGTGGCCATTAATGCTTCTACGTATTTGTATACGCTGAGTACCCAATTCATCATATCTATAGGTGAAAATAATTCTCAACTAATTGAGAAACTGTTCCAACTCATCAAATGGTCAATGGAAGGACAGCATGAGGATTTGCGTCATATGCATGGAACAGAAGAAGAGTGTGTAAAGGTTTTAAGGAAAAAATCAGGATCATTAACAGCTCTTGCTAGTGTACTGGGTGTTTATTTAGCGACAGGAAAAATCAACTCAACTGTGGAATCATATTCCATATGTTATGGTGTTGCTGAACAGATCAGTAACGATTTTTTTGCGTTATTTTCAAAAACAAACGGAGACTTTCTTAAAAAACAAACACTGGCATTTAGCTATTTACAAAGAGGCTTTAACGATGCTAGTCAAGAGCTTCTTACGTTCTTTTCTAGCTGTCTAGATGAGTCAGAACAAAAGTCATTTCAACTGAAGCAGAAATTACTTGAAGCAGGTTTGACTCAGTACATGGTATCAATGAGAGAGATTATGCTGTTAAAAATGAGGCAAGGGATTGACCAACTTGACTTACCTAAAACAAAGAGGGAACAATTGTATGCATTTATGACAAAGGAGGGCAATGATTGAACATTCAAAATATCATTGCATATCTAATAAAAAATCCTAGTGTTGTGAATGAGTTGCACTTAGGTAATGCAAATTTAATTCATACAGATGAGAAAACAGCCAAAGCAATTATTCAGGGAATAAACAAAGGACAAATGTCTAAAGAATACAAGTGGTATTATTAAGTCGAATATTAAAAATAGCGTTTAATGCTCTTCAATTAAGGATGTTTTGCACATGAAGTTTACTTACACAAAACTATCTGCTTTCCTTGTATTCCTCTCTTTTTTATTTGTGATTTATATTTCATATATTTACGTGTTTGATATTTTTAATGGAGCACGGGTGGCTAAGAACAATGAGGGACAAGTAGAAGTTGTTAATGTTGAATACCTATCTTTAGCATATTCATCAGGTTTAAAAGAAGGAGATATTATCCTTAAAATAAATAGTGAATCTGTTTCTAACACAGATCATATGATCAACGGTAAGCTAAGAAACGTGCAGAGAATTGATATTCAAAGAGACAACCAAATCATAACACTAAAAAATAAGACTTTAATAGGTCAAGAAAGTTTATTTGTTTATTTAATCCCTCTTGTTCTGTATACAATTTGTTTATTTTGTATCTTCTTTATCATTAGAATTAACAGAAAACCGCAAAGGAAATCAGCATTTCTTTTAGTTTTATTCTTATTATCTATTTGTATCGGGTATCTTAGTGCAGGTACTTCAGGAATTGGTGATAGATTTAGTCATTATGTTGTCGTATTTTGTTTATCAGGTGTATTCATCTTTTATATTCACTTTATTTATCAATATTTCAAAGAATTTGATGTGTTATTAACGACTGAAAAAGTGATACGTTTTGTGTATCTTCTTCCAATAATTAATTTGGTAATTGATGCTTCTGTTCCATTTGAATCTGCATTGAAAAAATACACATCAAGTCTAAATCTTATATTCTTTTTTGTTTCGATATTTATAGCATTTTATCTAATAATAAAAGGAATGAGAAATTATAAAGGTACAGAACACGGGTCTGTTTTAAAGTTTTTTGTTATTATCAATCTTTTATCATTCTGTCCATTTATTTTCTTATTTGCAGTACCATATATTTTATTTGATATTTATGTAGTTGACCCATTTTTCCTGACATCTTTTGTGTTACTTATACCTTTTTCACTAGTGTATCAATTTATGACAAATAAACTTTATAATATGGACTTTTTAATTAGTAGACTTCGATATTATGGATTTTTAGCAATTACACCTACTATTTTTGTAGTGGTTACATTTTACATCCTACAAAAACCAGAAAACTTGAATTACACACTCAAACAAGCATTAATCACTTATGCGCTCATGCTTGCTGTCTTTTATTTTAAAGAAATTCTAGATTTCCGCTTCCGGCTGAAACGTTTTTCAGAGAAGCATAATTATCAGGACAGTGTGTTTAAATTTACTCAGCTCATTCGTGAGGCGTCATCACTTCACCAAGTGTTATATCACTTGAAATACACCATTTTAGAAGTGCTGGTTGTTAATAAAGCCTTTGTGCTTGAAGTGAAGCCAGATGGGCAGATTGAAGAGATTGATGAATCTTCAGGTGATAGCAATCTATGGAAAGAGTATGTGGATCAATTTCAAGATATTTTAGGGGAAGTCGGGAAAATCATTGAGCTTGATAAAGGGTTCATGATGAAAATTGGCGAGCGGGGCGGTCACTCCTTTGTGATTTGCTGTTTATCCAATTTACAGACACCAAAATTGACACGTGATGAGATTTCTTGGTTGAAAACATTGGCGTTTTACACAAGTGTCAGTTTAGAAAATGTCGTCAAGATCGAAGAATTGATGGAGCATCTTGAAGATTTGAAGCAGCGTGAAGCGAACCCTGCCTGGCTGAAAAAAGTCATGTTTGCAATGGAAGAAAAACAGCGCTCCGATTTAGCGAGGGATCTCCATGATTCCGTGCTACAGGATTTGATATCGCTGAAAAGACAGTCAGAGATGTTTTTAACGAATTTCCAAAACGATCAATGTCCAACCTCAATTGAACAATCACTTATCTCTTGGAATGAGCAAATGTCTAAGGTGATTCAAACGACGAGAGAAACATGTCATGAACTTCGGCCGCAGCTACTGTATGATTTAGGTCTAGTGAAGGCGATATCGAAGCTGACTTCTCAAATTCAGGAGGAAGCACCGTTTCATATTCGGCTGAATACGACACGCTTTGATAAGGAGATGGACATTGATTCCCAGCTGAATATTTACCGGATTGTTCAAGAACTGTTATCCAATGCATTGAAACACTCTCAAGCGACCCAAGTGCTGGTGATGCTGATTTGTATTAAAGATCAGGTTGTTCTTCACTACGAGGATGATGGAGTAGGCTTTGACGCAAGCCATCTTGATCAGCACACCATGAGCATGGGCCTCTCTGGGATCAGAGAACGAGTCAAGGCGTTAAATGGGAAGCTTCATATTCATACAGCACCTGAAAAAGGGCTCAAGGTGAAAATTGAAATGGAATTGTAACGATTTATTAAGGAATAAGACTTGGCATCTGCCAAGTCTTTTATATAAAATGGAAGTGAGTGATTTAAAGGGAGGAAGACATGAAGAAGATATTGGTCATTGATGATCATCCGGCTGTCATGGAAGGGACAAAAAGCATATTAGAATCAGATCAGCAGCTATCAGTCGATTGTTTAAGTCCTGATGCAGAAGCCGCCTTTTTAAAGACGCATGACTTTTCCATCTATGATGTGATTTTGATGGATTTAAATCTCGGGGATATCAATGGAATGGACATTGCGAAACAAATTCTAGAAACCAACCAACAAGTGAAAATCATCATTTATACAGGATATGAAGTAGATGATTATTTTGAAGAGGCCATTCGGGCTGGATTGCACGGTGCAATTAGTAAAACAGAGACAAAAGACAAAATTATTGAATACATACACCGCACATTGCAAGGAGAAGTTGTCATTCAGCTATCCTATTTAAAGAAATTAATTTCACAGCAGCAAGAAAAGCCAGAACAGGCGCAGCAGACCGATCACGAGCTGTTAACAGAGCGAGAGTGTTTGATCCTCAGAGAAGTGGAAAAAGGATACACGAACCAAGAGATTGCCGATGTGCTGCATTTGAGCAAACGCTCGATTGAATACAGCTTGACGTCCATCTTTAATAAGCTGAATGTTGGCTCTCGAACCGAAGCGGTGTTAATTGCAAAATCTGAAAGTGTGCTGTAAACGTGTGAAGGGAGAGAACCCTAATGGAAGTGAATGGATCAAATACACTACTTGAGGCACTGGGGATTGAGATTGTAGAGTGTAATGAGTCTCGATGCGTAGCAACAATGCCAGTCGATCACAGAACAAAACAGCCATTTGGACTGCTGCACGGAGGAGCTTCTGCTGCTCTAGCAGAAACAGTGGCAAGCATGGGAGCTGCGGCTCATTTAGACTTAACTCAGCAAGTTTGCTCAGGGATTGAAATCAATGCCAATCACTTAAAATCTGTACGTGATGGAGTAGTGACAGCGACGGCTGTTCCTGTACATGTTGGGCGCCGTACAATGGTATTTCAAATTGATATTAAAGATGATCGAGACCGGCACATCTGTACGTCAAGATGCACACTTGCTGTCATTGATCGCATATAAAAAAGCTCCCGGTGCAGCGGAAGCTTTTTTAGGTTGGATTGATTCATAAAAAGAAGATCCTCGCATGTGAGGATCTTCTTTCGGTTTATAAGTACGAGTCTTCTTTGCGTTTAATCACGAAGTTACGAAAACCGCCATAATCATCCTGTACACTTCGTTTGTCCATCTTGACCCCAGTATTGTAGGCGGCTCTTCCGATCAAGTGTGCGCCGACTGGAGCTGTTAAAAAGATAAAGACAATCCCAAGTAGGATCTTCGCAGAAATAATGCCTGCAAGAAACCATTCGTGAAAGAACACCCCAACTAATATGAGGACAACACCAAGTGTCGATGCTTTTGATGCAGCATGCATACGTGTATAAACATCCGGCAGGCGAAGAACGCCAATGGCTGAAATGAGACAAAGGATGGCGCCAAGCAGGATAAAGAAAATGACAATAGCTTTAGCGATGACGATCATTTTCAATCACTTCCCCTTTCTCAAGGAATTTGGAAAAAGCGACAGTGCCGATAAAGGCAAGGATACCGAGCAGTAAAATAATTTCAAAGAACGTTGTCGTTTTCAGCAAAATTGAAACGATAGCTGTCATCCCAATTAAATTGATTCCTATCGCATCAAGCGCACTTACACGATCAGGAATAGAGGGACCTTTGATAACCCGTATCACAAAAAGTAAGGTGGACAGTGCAAGAATGCCAAGTGAAATTTGTAATATGAGCTCCATTACTTACCGCTCACCTCCTGAATCGCTTTTTCAAATGAAACCCGGATATCGTGAATGGCTTTTTCTGCATCTTCAATATCCATCGCATGAATGTATAAAATGGAACGATCATCAGAAATATCAATGACGAGTGTACCTGGTGTTAATGTAATCATATTAGCCAGTATGGTGATTTCCCAATCCGTTTTCAAGTCTGTACGAAAGGCGAAAATACCGGGCTTAATGGTGAGCTTTGGAGATAATACGGTCTTTAATACACTTAAATTGGCAAGAAGCAGCTCTCGAATAAATATCATGACGAGCTTAAAAATCGCAAACAGGGCATAGCCGTAAAAACGTTGCGGGAAAAACCGCCGAAACATAAAAATGGCGACCATCCCTAGTACAAAGCCTGATACAAAGTCTGCGGCTCTGTATGTATCATTCATAAACATCCATGTAAAGGCGAGGAGAGCGTTTAATAATATTTGAAAGGCCATGTTCATCTACTCCTTCAGCACAGCTTGAATATATTTTTCTGGTGTTGAGAGCATTTCCGCTGCTTGATTGATATATGGGGCAATGAACTCTGTCCCTAACCCAATGGCAAGCGACAAGATCACAAGCAGTACGCCAGGGTACACCATTCCTTTAATCGACGGTTTCCTTCTTCGCATATCTTGTTCCTCGCCCCAAAATGCGAGCATGAAGATCCTCATAATCGAATACAGGACAAGCAGGCTGGACAGTAAGACAAGGATAGAAAAGGTCATGTGTCCAGCAGAAAAGCCGCCTTCTACAATCTTTAGCTTTCCAACAAACCCACTCAGAGGCGGGATTCCTGCTAGGGATAAAGCCGATATGAAAAACATCCACCCTAGTAAAGGCTGAGATTGAATCAGTCCACCCATCTTTTTCAAGTGATTGGTGCCAGCATACACAAAGAGTGCACCTGCCAGCATAAATAAAGCGCCTTTAATCACCATGTCATGAATGAGATAATAAATGGCCCCTTGGAGTGAGGCAGGTGTATTGGCTGCAATCCCAAACAAAATGACCCCAACGGCTGTGACAATGTTATAGATGACGATCTTTTGCACATCAGAATAGGCAATAGAGCCAATCACACCGAATATCACCGTAAGTGCGGCAAACCAAGCCATGAGTGTATGTGTAAACCCTGTATCATGTATAAAAATTAACGTAAAAACTCTGGCAATCGCATATAAGCCAACCTTTGTCAGTAGTGCACCAAATAGAGCAGAAATCGCCGCTGGCGGTGCATGATATGATCCTGGCAGCCAGAAATAAAGCGGGAAGATCCCAGCTTTTAAGCCAAATACAATGAGGAACAGAATAGAAATGACAGTGATTAATCCTGTTTGCCCTGATTCAGCTATTTTCACGCTTAAATCAGCCATATTCAAAGTGCCCGTGACTGCATATAAACAAGCGACACCGACGATAAATAAAGCCGATGAGATGATATTAAACACAATGTATTTGAGTGATTCTCGAAGCTGCGGTTTTGATCCGCCCAGTACAATGAGCATGTATGATGCCATCAGCAGCAGTTCAAAGAATACAAACAGGTTGAAAATATCGCCTGTTAAAAAGGCCCCACTTACGCCAGCTAACAAAAATTGCACGCCAGAGTAATAGAACAGCCGCTCCTTTTCCTTCCCAATCGTTTGAAAGGAGAAAAGAACTGTCACTAGCCCAACGACGGAAGCGGTGAGCACAAGGAGCGCAGCAAACTGATCGGCCACAAGGGCAATCCCAAATGGTGCTTCCCAGCCTCCTAAATAGAGGGTTTGAATGCCATTAGTAAAGATGGTTTGGACTAAATACACATTACAGACAATGGCTAAGAGTGAAGCAAACACACTAAAGCCTCTCGACAGCATGATGTTCTTATTCATAAAGATCAATAGTGTAGCAGCTAATAATGGAATTAAAATTGGCAGGATCACGAGATTATTCATGCTGATCATTTCCTCTCATTTGATCCATGTCATCTGTTCGCAGCTCTTGGAAGGCACGGAAGGCCATGACAAGTAAAAAGGATGTCACACCAAAAGCAATGACAATGGCTGTTAAAATTAATGCTTGTGGTAATGGATCTACATAGGATGTGAGCCCCTCTTTTAAAATAGGTGGAGCTCCTTTTTTTAAGCCGCCCATTGTTAAAAGAAGCAAATGGACGCCGTGACTTAAAACAGCAGTACCGACGATGACCCGTAGAAGGCTTTTTGAAAGCATTAAATAGGTCGCCGCCATAAAAATAATACCGACGATAATAGACATTAGAAATTCCATTATTCCTTCTCTCCAATCGTTTGAATAATGGTCATGGTGACACCGACAACAACTAAATATACACCGATATCAAACAGTACGGCTGTCGCCAGTTCTGTTTTCCCTAAAAACGGCAGTTGAAAATAATCAAATGCATGGGATAGAAAAGGTGCACCGAATAGAAATGATCCCATCCCCGTCAGGATCGCGACGAGCAGCCCGGTCGCTGCAACATAGATAAAGTTGAACGGCAGAATGCGTCTAACTGTCTTCAGATCGTAGGCTAAGAGCAGAAGGACGACAGCACTGGCACTCATTAATCCGCCAATAAATCCTCCGCCTGGATTATTATGTCCCGCAAGAAACAGGTGAAGGGAGAAGAGCAGGATGATGAATGCAGTGATTTTGGTTGTGACTTGTAAAAGCATATCATTCGTATCAATTTTCCTCATCGCCGCACACCTCTCTTCCGTTTTCCTTGTGCCTGTGCCTTTAATAATCCATAAATACCAAGTGCCGCAATCGCCAGCACGGTAATTTCAAACAGTGTATCAAAGCCCCTGAAATCTACAAGAATGACATTGACAATGTTGTCGCCGCCAGCAAGTTTATAGCTGTTTTCAATAAAGTAAGTTGAAATGGACTCAAGTGACTGCTGACTTGTGGAAGCAAAAGCAAGACAAGTGACAGTGAGACCAACACCTATTGAAATGATCAAATTGGTTAATTTGAATTTTCTCGTTTTTTGCTTCAAGCTCAGCTTCGGCAAATGATAGAAGCAAAGCAAAAACAGTGCGACAGAAATCGTTTCAATAATCAGTTGTGTCAGGGCAAGGTCAGGTGCTCTGAAAATCACGAAGAATAATGACAGCGTGTATCCCATGACACCTAGAGCAATAATGGCAGTTAAGCGTGAGCGGGCGAATACAGTCGTGACCGTCGCCGCCACCATCACAAGTGAAAGAATGGCTTCATACGTGCCAATTGGCGCAGCTTTTTCTGTTTCAAATGAGAAAGCTTGCTGATAGAACATCACGCTGCCAAGTACGATAATCATGAACCCAAACACATAGACAAGGTAATCACGAAGGAAACCGGTCATATAGCTGTTTGTTAGGCGATAGGAGCCTTTTTCTAAGCCTATCAGTGAACGGTCATATAAGGAGTTAAATGACCATTTCTTCTTGAAAATATGATATATCGGACGCCATTTTGACAACGTCAAATATCCGATAATTCCTAAAGCTACAACACCCATTGTCATATAGAGCTCTGGCTTAAAGCCGTGCCATGCTTCAATTTTGACAACAAAGCGTTTTCCTGGATCAATCGCATCAGGAATAATGGCTGCAATTGCAGGTTCAATGACAGAATAAGCTAGAATATTTGGGAAGAAGAAAAAGGTGACCACAAGTGCAGCAAGGATAATTGGCGGGATGAGCATACCAATTGGTGCTTCATGCGGCTTTTTCTCTAATTGATCTAACTGAAGATTGCCTCTAAATGTTTTAAAGAGAAGCATCATACTGTAAATGAACGTAAAGACACTAGCGAGCCAAGCAATTGCTGGGAAAATAGCGCCCCATGTTGAAATATCTGTAAAGCTGATTTTAGAAATGCGCAGCATACTTGTGAAAAACAGCTCTTTACTTAAGAAACCGTTAAATGGCGGTAGTCCAGCCATTGAAAATGTACCGATTAACGTAATCGTAAAGGTAATCGGCATGATGGTCATTAAACCACCTAATTTCCGAATGTCACGAGTACCTGTTTCGTGATCGATAATACCTGCTGCCATAAAGAGACTGCCTTTAAACGTAGCATGGTTAATAAGGTGAAAAATAGCAGCAAGAACGGCTGCACCAAAAAAGGCAGGATTGTTTTCATGAATCGCAGCTGCACCGACGCCAAGCATAAGCATAATCATCCCGAGCTGACTAACTGTCGAGTAGGCCAGAATGGCTTTCAAATCATTTTGCCGGACGGCGTGGAATGATCCCCAAAATAATGTGATAAGTCCGACAATGGAAATGGTCCAGAACCATACCTCTGATATAGCAAAGATTGGACTGAAGCGGGCTACAAGGTAGATACCGGCTTTTACCATTGTGGCAGAATGCAGATAACTGCTCACAGGGGTAGGTGCTTCCATTGCATCAGGCAGCCAGATATAGAATGGGAACTGCGCTGATTTTGTAAAGGCACCTAGTAAGATCAGGATCATGGCAGGGATAAAGTAAGGTGATGCCATAATGAGCTGAAGCTGATTGACTGCTTCACGAATACTGAATGAATCAGTGATCAGGTAGATGAGGATGAAGCCACCAAGCATAGCTAATCCGCCAAAAACAGTAATAAGCAGTGATTTGGTTGCACCATATCTAGAGCGCTCCCGCTTATACCAATACCCAATTAAGAGGAAGGAAGAAATACTCGTTAGCTCCCAAAACAAGTACAGAACCACCATATTGTCAGAGAGAACCACACCAAGCATAGCGGTCATAAACATTAACAAATACGTATAGAAAGAGCCAAGCTGTTCTTTTTCTTTTGATAAGTAGAAAATACTGTACAAGACCACAAGTGCGCCAATACCTGTAATTAATAATGCAAATAACAGGCTAAGGCCATCGACATATACAGTAAAATTCATCCCTAAAGATGGAATCCATTCAGCTTGTGAGAAAAGCGTTCGTCCATTCGAGGTAATGTGTAACATTTGGACAAAATAGCTAAATAATAGAATAGGCAAGATAAGAACAAACCACCCTGTATGTATACGCTTTACGTATTTAAAAAGAAAAGGCACAACAAACGCAAGCAAAAAAGGTGATAGGATGGCGAAGTGAATAAGCTGCAAGAATATAAACCTCCTTCAATCAATATAAATTCACGTTCTAAAGAACTGGTAAATAAAATTATAGCGTAAATACAGACATAGTGCATTGGTTTGAACTGAATTACGGCAAATTGTATTTGTTTTGAGTTCTTTTGACCACAAAAAATATTTTATCAAAAATAAAACTCGTTGTATATTGTTTTGTATTTCGTACATGCTTTTCTTAAAGGAGCTGATTACATGAAACTAAAAGCGGGCATCAGCTTAAGCATATTCTGCACGATTTTAGGAGGAGCATTCTTCATAGAACGAAATGATCAAAAAAGGTGGCAGGCGGAAAGTGAATGGCCGTTGTTTTCAGAACATCTTCTCTATATGACCTATCAAGAAGCAAGACAATATCCATTCCAGCCAAGAGAATATATACGAGTAGTTTCTGCTGAAGAATAAACCTTTATAGGAGAAAAGAAATATAAAAAAGCATGTGCCCGTGATAGAGCCCATGCTTTTTATTGTTTGATTAAGTAAACATTCTAAGTAAGATTGTTGCGCAGATCACAGTTGCTGCTCCGCCAAGACGTGTAGATACTTGTGCGAAAGGCATGAGACCCATTCTTCCAGAAGCTGAAAGGATCGCAACGTCACCAGTACCGCCAAGTCCGCTGTGACAGCCTGTCACAATCGCAGATTCTACTGGGTACATGTTCATCAATTTCCCAACGAAGTAACCAGAACCCACCATTCCAAGAACGACAGCGATACATACACAAACGAATGGAATAGAAATCACTGTTGCTACATCATCAAGTGGAATGTATAGAATCCCTAGACCGACCATAAGTGGCCATGTAAAGCTTCTTGATACAAACTTGTAGAACTGCTGTGAGCCATCTTGCAGATGCTGAGGCATCACGTTTAAGTATTTGATTAAAGCGGCAAGGACAATCATTAAGATTGGACCAGGAATATGAACAAAGCTTTCTAACAAACCACCAAAAATGAATGTTGTACAAGCAACGAGTACACCAGCACCCATTAACCCAAAATCAACTTTTGGATCCATATCAGGCTGTTCAAAAATTTCATTTGCCTCTTTAGACTTTACAAGACGACCATTCCCGTTTAGTTCAGGACGTTTTTCACCAAGCTTCTTCATTGCGCCAGCACAGATAATGGCAATGACGTTCCCAATGACGGCAGCAGGAATTAATTGAGAGATTAATGACTCTGCTGATACACCAAGAATTTGTGAATAAGCAATAGATAATGGCAAAATCCCTTCTCCAACACCACCGGCAATAATCGGAACAATAATAAAGAAGAACGAATGATGCGGTGTGTAACCAACTAAAAGACCAACAAGAATTCCGGCAGTCACAGCTGCAATTGTACCTGCAACAAGAGGAACAAACATACGAATAAGGCCTTGTACTAAAACAGTTCGCTGCATCCCAAGAATACTACCTACTACAAGAGCAGAAATATAGAAGTAAAGGAAGTTCGACGTCTTCATAAGAGACGTAACCGCTTCCAACGAGTTCGGATTCAGAACATGAAAAAAGACCAGGAACGATGGTACGAATAGAGAAAGAATCGCCGGTCCACCAATATCTTTTAATATCGGAATACGTTGTCCTATATCTCCAAGGAAAATCCCCAAAATCATAATAACAGCGAAACCACCAAGCATATTTGCTGGAATTTTATTAAAATAAGCGGCAGTTAAAATAATCGCTGCAAGTACTAAATACACAGGTAAGTCAATAACACCAATTTTCCAAGACATGATCTTACGGAAAACGCTTTTATTATTGTCAGAATCGTCTGTAATCGATTTCAATTGTTGTGTATTAGCCACATAAACACCCCCAAATGCTATTTGTCTCAATTGTAGAAGATTCTGTGACACTCATCTATTTATTAAACTAAATTAAGTGTAATAAAAGTAAAATAAACAGGAGTTTTTATGTTTTTATCATACAAAAATCCCCTGAAGGTAGTTTATCCTTCAGGGGATTGATCATACATCGTTATTATCGTTTTCCTTTTAAATAAGGTGTTCCAAGTGCTTTCGGTGCATCTGCTCGCCCGATGAAGCCAGTGAGTGCTAGGATGGTCAGCACATATGGTGCAATGAGCATATACACGTTCGGTATATCTTGGAATAGCGGCAGGAGAGAGCCAATAATGCTTAAACTTTGAGCAAATCCAAAGAATAAAGCAGCGCCCATTGCGCCGAATGGGTGCCATTTACCGAAGACAAGTGCAGCTAGTGCGATGAAGCCTTGTCCAGTAATGGTCGCATGTGAGAAATCAAGAGCGATGGTTGACGCATAAACAGCTCCGCCAAGACCACCAAACAGTCCACTAATAAAGACACCAATATAGCGCATCCGGTACACTTTGATTCCCATTGTATCAGCAGCCATTGGATGTTCTCCGACTGCACGAAGACGAAGACCAAACGGCATTTTAAATAAAACAAACCAAGCTACAACCGCAAGCGCTAATGCGAGTATGGACGTATAATAAACATCTTTAAAGAAGATATCGCCAATTATCGGAATGTCACTTAAAAGGGGAATATCCCCTTTATAGAAAGGCTCTGTAATTTTATCTGTTTGAGCTTTCCCGTAAATGAGTTTCACGACAAACAGCGTAGCGCCAAGTGCCAGCATGTTAATGGCAACACCACTGACCGTTTGATCTGCACGGAATGTAATGGTCGCAACTGCATGAATCAGAGAGAACAATCCGCCAATCGCCATTCCGACGAGGAGCCCAAGCCACGGGGTCAAGGCGCCAAATGTATCAGCAAAAAACAAGTTAAAGATAATACTGGAAAATGCTCCGACGACCATCAAACCTTCAAGACCGATATTCACAACACCTGATCTTTCTGAAAAGACGCCTCCAAGAGCGGTTAAAATAAGTGGTGCAGCATAGACAAGTGTTGCTGGGACGATGATTTCAAGAATTTGCAGAAATCCCACTTATTTTCCCCCCTTTTTCTTCATTTGGTTCATCACAAGACGGATAATATAGCTTGAGGCAACGAACAGAATAATGATCGCAATGACAATATCAACGACCTCAGTCGGTACGCCAGATTCAAGTGGCATATTTAAAGCGCCGACCTTCAATCCACCAAGCAGCAATGCAGCAAGAACAACACCAACAGCAGTATTTCCACCTAATAAAGCGACGGCGATTCCGTCAAAACCTACACCGGTAAACGAGCCTTTAATTGAAGCATATTCAAATGTACCAAGACCTTCCATTGCGCCTGCAAGACCTGCAAAAGCACCTGAAATGAGCATCGCATAAATGATATTGCGGCGAACGTTCATACCGGCATAATGGGATGCCTGCTGGTTCATTCCAACAGCCCGCAATTCAAAGCCTTTAGAGGTTTTTTGAATAATGACCCACATCACGACCGCAGCTATAATGGCAACAAAAATACCATTATGCATCCGGGAGAAATCGGTGATTTGTTCAAAGAAACCAGAGCGAAGCGAGGCAGTGGCATCGATTTTTTCTGTTTTATCTTTATTATTTGTTAAGACATTTGAAATCAAATAGTTCGTCACATGAAGGGCAATGTAGTTCATCATGATCGTGACAATCACTTCATGAACATAAAAACGAGCCTTTAAAAACCCAGGAATAAAGCCCCATAATGCACCAGCAGCTGCTGCGGTGATGAGTGCAAGTGGCAGATGGATGTACATAGGTGCATGGACAGTTGTACCGATCCATACAGCAGCTACCCAGCCAATCAGCATTTGACCTTCTACACCGATATTAAAGAGACCTGTCCGAAATGCAAAAGCAACAGCAAGCCCTGATAAAATGTAAGGTGTCACTTGTCTGATGGTTTCTCCCATATAATAGGTTTCACCGAAGACGCCATTCCAAAGGGCGCCATAGCCTTCGATGACACTATAACCGCTTG
The DNA here is from genome assembly GCF_038007905.1 of Bacillus sp. FSL W8-0645. Classification (NCBI taxonomy): domain Bacteria; kingdom Bacillati; phylum Bacillota; class Bacilli; order Caryophanales; family Bacillaceae; genus Bacillus; species Bacillus sp. FSL W8-0645. The sequence goes on along the minus strand of NZ_JBBOYC010000001.1, from coordinate 2,943,145 downwards.
CCAGCATAATAATGGCCCCAACAAAAAGACCAAGTACAATGGCTATAAGCGGAATCAGCAGATTTGTTAAGCGATTAGACATTTGCTTCTTTCCCCACTTCCTGTTGCGTACTTCCAGCCATTAATAGACCAAGCTCTTGCTCTGTTGTTTCTTTTGGATCAACGATGGCAATAATGCTGCCTTCGAATATAACAGCAATCTTATCACTGACATTCATAATTTCATCAAGCTCAAATGAGATGAGGAGGACGGCTTTGCCTGTGTCCCTTTGCTCAATGAGGCGCTTATGAACAAATTCAATCGCACCAACATCAAGTCCACGTGTCGGCTGAGCGGCAATTAATAAATCGGGATTGCGGTCAACTTCACGGCCAATAATGGCTTTTTGCTGATTCCCGCCTGACAGGGCGCGTGCCTCTGTATATTCACTCGGTGTTCTTACGTCATACTCGGCAATGATTTGCTTTGCCTTTTGGTATATATTTTTCATATTCATCAAGCCGAATTTTGAGTATGGACGCTGGTAATACGTTTGTAACGAAATATTTTCTCCTATTGTAAAATCAAGCACTAGTCCGTGTTTATGACGGTCTTGAGGAATGTGTCCAATTCCAGATTCGGTCACCTTACGAGGCGGAAGATTTTGAATGGCTTTCCCGTTTAGCATGATCGTGCCAGCCTCTGATTTTTTTAGACCGGTAATGGCTTCAATTAATTCAGATTGACCATTGCCATCGACTCCAGCAATACCGACAATTTCTCCAGCCTTTACTGAGAGGTTGAGATGTTTGACCGCTTCAATTCCTCGTGCGTCCTTTACCGTAAGATCCTGAATTTGAAGTACTTCCTCAGCAGGAGAGGCGTCTTTTTTGTCTGTCTTAAATGAAACTTCACGACCGACCATCAGGCTTGCAAGCTCATCTTTGTTTGTGCTTTCCACATCAAGTGTACGAATGCCTTGGCCTTTTCGGATAATGGTGACGCGGTGACATGCATCCATAATTTCTTTCAGTTTATGGGTAATTAAAATAATGGATTTGCCTTCATTGATTAAGTTTTTCATAATTTGTATGAGTTCTTTAATTTCTTGAGGTGTTAATACGGCTGTTGGTTCGTCGAAGATCAAAATATCAGCGCCGCGGTAAAGAGTTTTTAAAATTTCTGCACGCTGCTGCATGCCGACAGAGATGTCAGATACTTTTGCGGCAGGGTCTATTTTTAAACCATAGCGGTCAGAAAGCTCTTGTACTTGCTGTATGGCTTGTTCTTTGTCGATCTTTCCAAATTTCTTGGGCTCTTTTCCTAAAATGATGTTTTCAGCGACGGTGAAGGTATCGACAAGCATAAAGTGCTGATGCACCATACCGATGCCTAAAGCACTTGCATCATTCGGGCTAGAGATGGTCACAGGTTTTCCGTGAACCTTGATTTCACCTTTTTCAGGCTGGTACAGTCCGAAAAGCACGTTCATGAGCGTTGATTTTCCAGCGCCGTTTTCACCAAGCAGCGCATGAATTTCGCCCTTTTTTAGCTGCAGCGTAATGTTATCGTTTGCTACAATGCCAGGGAATTCTTTGCGTATATTCAACATTTCAATGACATAATCCACAGGTTTAACCGCTCCTTTTTTAGGGTGCTGATGAAGATAAAAACTAGCAAAAGAAAAGCTGCAAAACGAGGCTGTAGCTTTTCTTTTACCACCTTTTACGAATAAAGAGGAGGTAAAGGAGGAACAAGGGGATAAGACGCGCTTATCCCGATGCTCAAATTAAGCTTTAAAATCTTTTAGTTCATCACGTGTTGCAGGGATTTTAATTTCGCCCTTGATGATTTTTTGTTTCCATTCTTCTACTTTCTTCAATACATCTTTATTAAGATTGTCCTGAGATGGAGAAATGTCTAGAGCGCCTTCTTTCAGACCATATGTGATCACTTCGCCGCCAGGGAACTTACCTTCTTTAGCTTTCGTTGTTAAGTCTTGTACCGCTTTGTCTACTTTCTTAACCATAGAAGTAAGGGTGACACTTTGTTTTGTTCCAGGTACTTTTCCTTCGTCATACTGGTCTTTATCTACACCGATAACCCAAACTTTACGGTTAGGATCCGCTTTTTTCAGGTTTTTCGCTTCTGTGAAGACACCAGTTCCAGTGCCGCCAGCAGCATGATAAATGATGTCGACGCCGGATTTGTACATGCTTTCAGCTGTTGCTTTCCCGATGTCTGCCTTATCGAATGCACCAGCATATTTCACTTCAACTTTCGCTTTCGGGTTAGCTGCTTCAACGCCTGCACGGAAACCAACTTCGAATTTTCTGACTAATTCAGAATCAACGCCGCCGACAAAACCAATTTTGTTTGATTTTGTAGAAAGAGCAGCCGCAACACCCACAAGGAATGATCCTTCATTTTCGTTGAACACAATGCTGGCTACGTTGTCTTTTTTCACGACAGCATCAACGATGGCAAAGTGGTTTTTCTTACGCTGATCTGCAATTTCACTAATAGAATCTTGCATTAAGAAACCAATTCCGTAAATCAGGTCGAATTTCTCACGAGCAAGTGTGTTTAAGTTTGTTGTATAGTCAGCGTCTGATTTAGATTGTAAGTAATCAAAGCCGTTTTTACCTTTTTTTAGATTGTTGTCTTTTCCAAATGCTTGTAAACCTTCCCAAGCTGATTGGTTAAACGATTTGTCATCGACACCACCGACATCAGTTACCATGGCAACAGTGAATTGATCTTTATCTTTTTTGCTTTCACCGCTGTTTGAGCCAGAGTTGCCGCATGCTCCAAGGATGGTTCCTGCTGCTACGACTAAGGACAATGCTAGTCCAATTTTGCGCTTCTTCAAAACATAACCCCCTATAAAATTTAAAAGTTTCAGAAAAGTCTCGCGAAAAAAGACCGACCTACCTCTTCTCACCCTTCTGAATAGGGTATTTTATCCTGCTTTCTTCTGAAACTTATGGAGGGCAGGAGAGAAGATGTAAGACATCAGACTTATATCTCGTTGAACTAATCAATCATAATTTATCATTTCCAATCGAATAAATAAATAGAAATTTGTTTTATTTTTAAAAAAATGTTAAAAGGCTAAATTCGATGTCTTTTTACGTGCTGAAATATGATATAATGCCGCTTTTGTGATGTGATCTACTACAGTGGAACCGCTGATATCAAGGGGTTTGTCACATCGTGTTCCATAAAAAAACATCTGGCCTCTGTTTAAGGTCAGATGTGTCAAATTATAGATATTGCTGAATTAAATTCATATTTGTTGTACTGAGTTTATATTGGAAAACAGGGCGTCCAATTGTCCCGTATGCCATTTCGACATCAACTACTTCGATGTCCTCAAGGAATTTCAAGTATTTTCTAATAGAGACTTGAGAGATTTCTGTATGATTCGCTAGGTCTTCGGTCGTGAAAGCCTGATGACCGAATGATTGAATACTTGTCCAGATGAGTTTGAGTGTGCTTTTGGTCAGGCCTTTTGGCAGAAGGACTTTTTCCGTCTCTGCTTTTTTATGAAAGAGTTTCGCATCTAAATCATTTTGCGAGATGCTGTTCATCGTTTGGTACAAGGCGTGTTTTCGTTTATATTCTGAGAGCGCTGATTGGAAACGTTCAAATTCAAACGGCTTGATCAAATAATCAACAGCCCCGTTTCGCATCGTTTGCTGGACCACGTCGACTTCATTGGCAGCTGAAATGACAATGACATCAACCGAATGATTTTGTTTGCGAATTTCTGATAATAATGCCAGGCCATTTTGTCCAGGCATATAAATATCGAGCAGTACAAGGTGAATGGCTCCTGTTTTTAAGATGTCCAGTGCCTGCTGAAAAGAGGTGGCAATCCCTTTTAATTCAAAGCCTTCGATTTGGGTTAGGTAGCGTTTGTTCAGCTCCCCAACCATTGGATCGTCTTCTACTATTAACACATTAATCATGTGAATCCTCCTTTTGTTTATACGGAATGCGGAGACTAAAGGTCGTTCCTTCTCCTTTTTCACTCGTGACAATCAGATGACCGTTCAATTTTTTGATGCTTTGATCAACGAAGTAGAGGCCGAATCCTCTGTCTTCTCCTTTAGTTGAAAAGCCTTGATCAAACATGATGTCTTGTTCTTCTTTTGTGAGACCAACACCCGTGTCTGTAATTTCAATATGAAGCTGCTCCTGAACGTATCGGAATGAGATCGAGATGTTTTTCGTCTCAGTATGAGAAACAGCATCGAGTGCGTTATTTAACAGGTTGCCAATGACGGTTATGAGATCATGGGTCACTGCCGGGTCCTCTGAATTTGGGACTTGTGTGTTGCATATGACTTCTAAGGTCGCGCCTTGTTCCCTGATATAGCTTTGTTTTCCTAGTAAAAATCCTGCTAAAACAGAGTTTTTCACATGGTTGATGATTTCATTTGTTTCCGTTTGCTGATAGATTGCAATATCTTTGATATAAGTGCCAAGGTCATCGTAGTTTTTGAGCTGAACCAATCCTAAAATGACATGAAGCTTGTTCATAAATTCATGCGACTGGGCACGGAGGGCATTTGCATACATTTTGACTCCACTCAGCTGTTCAGCCAAGTGTTTGACTTCTGTTTTGTCACGGAAGGTGGCGATTGCCCCAACAATCTCGCCCTTTACCGTAATCGGGACTTCGTTAAAGACGAGCTCCAGTCCGTTCATTCTCACGTCGCGGTCAAGCAGCGGCTTGCGTGTTTCAATGACTTGCTTTAGGCCGCTTGAAGGGAGGAGCACCTGAACATCTTGTTCTCTAGGATCAACCATAATGCCCATATTATGAAAGAGCCGTTTCGCTTCAGCATTGGCGAGCTTGATTTTACCGTGCTGATCGACGGCAAGAATCCCTTCTTTTGTTGATTCTAGCATGGCGCTTCGTTCTTTTAATAATGTAGCAATCTCATCTGGCTCTAGTCCAAACATAATTTTCTTCACTTTTCGTGCCACAATGAGTGCTCCGATGATACCAGAAAGAAGACTGAGCGATATGACGAAGTAGAGTGGAAGTAAGCTTTGGTGAATAATCAAGTCAATTTCCTTTAACGTAATCCCTACTGCCACAGCCCCGAGCTGCTTCCCATTTTGATCATAAACCGGAACAAACGCACGCATGGATCTGCCAAGTGTTCCAGAAGCCGTACTAATATGCTCTTTACCCTGTAATGCTAGTTTTTCATCACCGCCAGCAAACCGCTTCCCGATCTTCTGCGGATTTGGATGAGTTTTGCGAATGCCGTTCATATCCATCACGACAACGAATTCAGTTTTGGTGATTCGCTGAACACTTGTTGTATATTGACGCAGTGCAGAGTATGAATGCTTTTCTAATGATTTCGCCGTGATCGGTGCCTCTGCGACCATTTTGGCAGTGGAGAGGGCGATATCACGTTCCTGCTGATGAATGTTCTTAGCTGTTTCTGACCAGATCGTAAAGAAAGTGATACAAAGGGAGATCAGGACAACGATACAAACAAAAATCGTCAGTCGTGTTTGCAATCTTAATGTTTTTTTCACGAGTATACCCCTAACGCACGATTTTTTCGTAATAGTAATACTTTAACGGGAAAATGTAAGTTTGTGAAGGAATGTACGTGCAAAATCACAAATTTGATTTTGCTGCCAGTTTACTTTGAAAGCATCTTGTCAATCCGTTTTAAGTGAGCCATAATAAATGTGAGCTTATGAGAAAGGATCTATTTATGAAAAATACATATTTGACTGGATATTTTCCGCTGATTTCGATTTTACTATTCAGCTCTGCTTTTTCGATTTTCACGGTAGGGATTACGACTGATTTCTTGACTCAAGCAGGTATTTTAAAAGGAATGCTGGAATTCTTCTCGGAACAGGGCATCCGGCTTGCTCTTTTTGCTGCTTTTGCACTTGTTTATTTCATGATTTTATCTGCCTTGAAACTGATTGCAGATACGGTGTTAGAGTTGGCGCTACTCTTTTTCGCGAAAGATCCTGAAGGAGAGAACTTAAAGAAAATTCGGATTGCATCCGTTGTTTATTTATTTGCCAGCTTGCTTGCATTTCTGCTGACGCAGCAGCTGATTCTGCTTGTCGGACTATTTGTTTTAGCAGGTCTTGTCTATTTTATCTGGGTTGTGGTCCGCATTTATCAATCGCTTTCCATGCTGAATTTAATTGGATTTATGATGTTTATTTTGCTGTTTTGGGCCACGTTTTTAATCGGCATTTTGTACTTATTTATTAAGCTTTATAATAGTGTTATGGCTAGTCTGCCTTCATAAACAGACAAAGAAAGCATCCTCCACTATCGGAGGATGCTTTTTTTATGATAGAAACCGTTTTTGAATATCCGGTGTAGGTATCATACAAGATGTTTTTTGACCGAACCATTTGTAGCGATTTTTCGCTATCCGCTCATAAAACCAATCACGGATAGGGCGCGGAATGGCAAGGAATAAATAACTCCATCTGTAGATCCCTTTTAAATGCCGCGTGGCTTTTAAGATGCCTGTCGACTTCGTATAAAGGGTGCCTTTTTCAATATAAATGAATGAATTAAACTCATCTAAAGGCAAACCGTTTTCTTTTAAAATGCGCTGCCCTGTCTCTGATTGTAATGAAGCAAACATCATTCGCTCATTTGGATCACGCTTAATCACAAACTGAACAGCGCCGCTGCACACGTTGCAGACACCATCAAATAAAATCAAATGGGGTGGATGTGTTGAATGCATTGCAATCAAACCTCCTGTTTATCTGGCGTATTGCATCGTATTCTTCCAAATACGTAAGTGCGGACTTGAGCTGTAAATAGATTCAACCGTTCCTCTATCTCTTCCAACCCATACACCCATTGTATATTGATCTGTCAGTCCAACAAACCAAATGTCTTTGTAGTCATTGGATGTCCCTGTTTTACCACCAATGTAAGGGGAACTGAAATTCGCTTTTTTCCCTGTTCCGCTTTTTACAACGGAGGCGAGCAGTTTACGCATGGTGTCATTTGTCCGCTGAGAATACACTTGCTTCGGTGACTCTTTCCACTTGTAAAGGGTTTTACCGTTTAAGTCTGTCACCTTTGTGATCGAATGATTTTGCGTGTAAGCACCTTGGTTGCCAAAGACGGTATACGCATCTGTTATTTCTAGCGGCGAGAAGCCCTTCGTAAATCCGCCAAGTGCAGAAGGCAGGCGATAATCATCCGCTACGATATGTTCGAATGAGAATTTCTCTAAGTAGCTAAAGCCCTTTTTGACACCAACTGTATCCAGCATTCGGATCGCAGGTGTATTGTAAGAGTTCTTAAAGGCTGTTTCAAGTGTGACGGTTCCATACGTTTTATGATTATAGTTCTGCGGACAGTATCCGCTGCTACAAAACTTGCCGGCACTAATTTTGCTTGAAGCTGTTGCACCGGTTTGGTCGATGTAAGGACCATAGTCTAAAAGCGGCTTAATCGCAGAACCAGGCTGTCTTTGCGCTTGATAGGCGTAGTTGAAATCAAACTTTTTATAGTTCTTCCCGCCAGCAAGTGCAACAATTTGATGTGTTTCATGATGAATGACCGCTGATCCGCCTTCTACACCTTGGTAAGGTAGTTGCGCATTGAGCTGATAGACGGCTCGCTGCTGTAAGGAAGGATCAAGTGCCGTATAAATTTTGACACCATCCTGAAGCAGAGCACTAACCTTTTCAGATAATTCTTTTTGAATGGCTTTTTTTGCTCCATCTGTTTTGGCCTTCTTCAAGCGTTTTGTAAAGCCTTCCTGATCTGACACAAGATCGGTAAATTCCTCATTGGCATATGTCACATAGTCAGGGTAAAGGTTTTTCTTTTCACTCAAGGACAGGCTGATTTTTTGTTTGACGGCTTTTTTGTATTGCTTTTTGGTGATGACGCCGTCTTTCTTTAAAATACCTAGCAGCCGTTCTTGGCGTTTCTTTGTGTGTTTGAATTGCTTCAATGGGTCATACAGTGTTGGGTTGTTTGGAATCGCAGAGATAAATGCCATCTGTGCAAGCGTTAAAGAACTAAGCGGCTTATCAAAATAGTAATTAGCCGCAGAACCGACACCGTAAACACCATTACTGAAATAAATCGTATTTAGATAGCTTTCGAGAATTTCATCTTTCGAGAATTTCCGCTCTAATTCATAGGAATAGAGCAGTTCTGTAAACTTTCGGGTGAACGAACGTTCATGGCTTAAATATAAATTACGAGATAATTGCTGTGTGATCGTACTTGCGCCTTGGCTAATGCCATGGTTTTTCACATTTGAGGCAAGGGCACGAACAACTCCCATAAAGTCAATGCCTTTATGGTCATAAAAGTTACGGTCCTCTGAGCGGAGGAACAGCTCCTTCACATGATCAGGAATTTTATCATACGTGACGAACACTCGGTTTTCATCGTTTGATACGATCTCAGAGATGAGAGAACCATCCCGGTCATACATATAACTGTTTTGGGAAAAATCTATCTTTTCCAGCTTGATTTTTTGATCAAGCACTTCGTTCACAGGCTTCACACTTGCAGCTTCTTCCTTTGATAGATAAAAAGTCAGAACAAATAATGGAATGAGGGCAGCAAGTAATAACCAACCAATCATTGCACGAAACATGAGGTCACTCACTTTCTTCAATTTTCTAGCCATATCGTACCATTCTTTTGCGAATACGAGAAGGTTATTTTTAGAAAAGAATGGGCTTGAAGTCTAGTGAATAAGGCTTCTACACAAGAAAAAAGAGTATCTGATGTTGGATCAGACACTCCTTTCTTTTGCCTTGGACTGTGAGCGGACTGCCCATAAAAATAATGCGCCAAATAGAAAAATGCCGGCGGTGACATAAAAGACAGCTGGAATCCCGTAATGACTCGCCACAATGCCGCCAATCACCGGACCGACAACATTCCCAAGAAAGCGGAAGCTGACATTGTATCCAAGCACTTCCCCTTGCATAGAGGCAGGTGCTTTGATCCGAATATACGCCGTCGTACACGGAATAATTCCGCCAAGTGCCATCCCGTATAGAAAGCGGAAAAGTACTAACATCGCATAGGAATCCGCCATTGCTTGCGGGATGAATAAAATAGAGGAGAGGATGAGAAGGGCAAGCAGCACCTTGTCGTGACCAATTCGATCTCCGAGATCTCCCCATTTTCGTGTAAAGAGCAGGTTGCCAAGTCCAGTTGCAGAGAACGCAAGACCTGCATAAAATGCGAGATTAACAGGACCGTGTAAATCATGAATGTATAAAGCCAAAAGTGGCTGAATGCTAAAGTTCCCTACTTGTGTAATAAACGTTAAAAGCATCGTGACGACAAGCAAAGGCTGTTTGAAAATATGAACGAGCACATCCTTCCGTGAGTAAGAAACGCGCCTCGCTTCTTTTGAACGGATGGGATGTTCTTTCACTCCGAAAATAATCACAATTGCTGACGCATAAATGACAGCCGCTGTGAGGAAAAACGTGTAAATAAATCCGACGCTGTCTGCCATGAATCCGCCCATTAATGGACCAAACAATCCTCCGGCAACATTACTCATCTGCATCGTACCAAGGGTTTTACCGGCAGTTGCCTTTTCCGTCTGTGCAGAGATGAGTGCCATTGAAGTCGAGATAAAGCCTGTGACAAGCCCCATGAAGAGCCGCAGGGCGAATAGCTGATAAACGGTTTGCACAAGCCCCATTAATAGAATACTTGTTGCAATCCCAATTCCGTTAATGAGCAAAATCTTTTTATAGCCATGCCGGTCTCCAATCCGTCCCCAAATCGGAGAAATCAGAAAGGCCGTTAAAAACGTGACGCCAAAGACATAGCCGCTCCATCTTTGGACAAATTCATTTGAATAACTGCTATCAAGAGATTCTATGTAAAGTGATAAAAAAGGGACGATCATTGTAATGCTGGCAGATACAAAAAAGTTCACAAACCACATGATGTATAAGTTTTTCTTCCTGTTTGTGATAGAGACCACCTTCTTTATTTATTTCGTGTTCCTTAATAATTATAAAGGAAAATAAACGATCTTTCATCTGATGGATAGGTTGGGCATAGTGAATCTGCATTATTTTCAAGAAAATGAAGTGATTTCAAGGTCCGTCTTAATATAATGGTATCAGAATGAAAAACTGACGAAAAAGTGAGGTGAGACTGGTGGAACAGAAGACGGTGCTTGTGGTCGATTTTGAATTTACAATGCCTGATGGAAAGTATCATCCGCAAAATTTTTTTCCTGAAATTATTGAAGCTGGGGTAGTGAAAGCGGCAAGTGAAACGATCATAGACACATTCTCTAGCTACGTCAAACCGAAAAAGTTCCCGAAGCTGACGAAGCGCTGTAAATCGTTCCTCGGCATTACGCAGCAGGATGTAGAGAGCGGGATTTCCTTTGAGGCATTTATCGAGAAGCTTGTGTCGCTTGCTGGGGGAGAGGATTGTGAGATTATTACATGGGGCAATATGGACATGAAAGTGCTGAAGCAAAACTGTATGCTCAATCACATTGCCTTTCCTTTTAAGGGGAAGCAGAGGGACCTTGCCTTTGAATATAAAACTTTTTTTGGTGATCGCACACTGACAGGGCTTCGGAAAGCGGCGAAGGAATACGGCAGTGAAGGAGCTGGTAAGCATCATAAGGCACTAGATGATGCCATGACGACTTATCAGCTGCTAACCCTTTTTGAAAAAGACAGAGCCTATGTGGAAAATCCGCAAACAACCAAAATTGGTGAGCTGATTGATTTCTCACACTTTTTTGATTCGGCTGATTAGCGGGCGTCTTCTGGAAAATAATCTTTTTCGAGAGAAGATAGGCATGCTCTTGATTTTTCAGCCCATTTTGAATCATCCGCATGGAGCGCTTGTTTTAATTTTTCTACAGCTTCTTTTAGTGATACTTGATAATCTGGTATAACGCCATCAGAAGGCTTCACCATATGATGAGGGATATTCGTCTGTTCACGATAGGCCAAAGCCCGTCTTTCTTGGAAAAAAGGCACGTCTGCTTCTTTTGGGTGATGCAGGTCGCCTTGAGTGGGATGTGTCAGAACGGCTTTTACTTGAACGAGATAGGCCGATGGTTTCACTGCTGTCACTTCCCCAACGTAAACACCTGTTTTATAAAATCCTTTCACAACTTGTCCAATTTGAATGTCTGTCATGTGAAATTCCTCCATTTCCTTCTCGTAGGAAGGTATTTCATTTCTTTTAGCCAATATAGTGAAGTAAACGAGCAAAAGGGGGAATGGCGAATGCTGTCGTTCATCGCACTCTTTCTACTGTATTTTCCTGAAGATAAAAGGGAGTACATCCCAGCGGCAATCACCACGGTGATTTTCTTTATGGCTGCATTTATTTGCTTTCGTCTGATCGTTCGTGCGTCTAAGAAGCAGGAGCGGATAGATGAAAAAAAGACAAAAAAAATGGAGTGATCATTTTCTTCTTGTATCTTCAGGAAACTTCACGGTAACGGTTGTACCAGACTGAAGCGAGCTTTTGAAACGAATGGTGCCATGGTGATTTTCAATGATAGAAAATGTCACGGTCAGCCCAAGTCCAGTCCCTTTATTTTTCAAGGTGTAATAGGGTTCGCCAAGCTTTTTCATTTGGTTTTCTGTCATTCCTACACCGTTATCTACGAAATAAATGCATATTTTATGATTTTCTTTTGAAGCAAAAAGTTCAATTTTCCCTTCGTGTTCTGGGGCTGCTTCAATCGCATTTTTAATTAAATTAATCATGACTTGCTTGATCTTCGTTTCATCACCTTGAATGTATAAGTCTGGTTCAATGGATTGATGAATCGTGACCGATTTGAAATTCGCATAGGATGTCATCAGTGATGCACATTCCTCGAGTAATTTAGATAGGTTGAGAGATTCAATTTGATAATAATTTTGTTTCGCAATGTCAAGATAACTCGTAATAATATCCTGCGCCCTGTCTAACTCGGACAGAACGAGATTTTTATAATCTTTATTGGTTGACGTCTCTTTTGTATTGTCACTAGAAAAGAGCAATTGGATAAAGCCCCTCACCACTGTCAGCGGATTGCGTACTTCATGGGCAACGCTTGCAGCGAGTTCACTTACAATGGTCAGCTTTTCTGATTGGACGAGCTGTGTTCTCATTTGCGCATTTTCTTTCACGAATTCAATGGAATAGATACTTAGCACGAGAAAGAATATGTAGTAAAGAGTTGAGAAAAATAACTCAAGTAACTTCTGCTGCATAATAAATGCCGGGCTGTATTCCATTAAGCTGACCGCAAATAGTCCAATGTAAATAAAGAATCCTTTGGATAAACCGATAAGCACTCCATACATCAGCTTTTTCAGCTTCGGATATTGACGCCATTTCCGGTAGAACAGAAATGGGATGAAAAAGTAAATCGGTACGACAATGAGTCCAACCCATAAAAAAGAGCCATACATCACGAATTTGACCATGGAACTTATCAAGATGGCGACGATCCCAGCTGTGTAGCCTCCGTATAAAATGGCAAGTACAAGAGGGATGGATTGAAGGCCAGTCTGCAAGTCTAAAATCGAACCAACTGGATACATAATACATAGTGCTGAAGAGATGGATGCGAATACTGTGATGAGCAGTTTATTCGTTTTTGGGAAATGAGCAGGGGTCCGGCTTAGCCATAGCGCATGATATAAAAAGATTGGAAATAGAATAAAAGATACATGGAGCAGAAAATCCTTGAACATTTCCATTTAAATGCTCTCCTCGTAAATAATAGTAATTCCTCTCATTATATCATTTCATGTACAAAGTAGATATGATAAAAGGAGGGTTTTTTTCTTTAAAAAGAACACCCGTGAGGATGTTCTTTCGATCATATAGGCCTTATTCAGATGATTGCGTAAACGCTTGATGAAGGCGTTTCAATCCTTCTTTGACTGTTGAAGCAGGACAGCCGAGATTCATCCGAATAAAGCCGTCTCCTTCGAGTCCGTACACGTGACCAAGCTCTAGGATCACTTTGCCCTTTTTTAGCAAATTGCGTTTCAATTCCGCTTGACTGAATTGATAATCCCGAATGTCTAGCCACAATAAATAAGAAGCATCTGGTTTCATATAACGCATGTTTGGAAGATGTTCGTCCATATAGTCCATTGCCATTTTCATATTGTTTTCGAGATAAAGAACAAGTGCATCAAGCCACTCATCCCCATGGCGGTATGCTGCTTCCATCGCAGGGATCGCAAAAGCATTCAGTTTGGCCAGTCCGTTTCTTTGCATTTCATTGTTGAAAAGGGTTCTTTTTTCTTCATCGGAAATGATAATGGCAGATGCTTGGAGGCCAGCTAAATTAAATGTTTTACTTGGTGCAATGCAAGTCACTGTGATATGTGCTATGTCGTCAGAAAGACTAGCAAATGGCACATGCGGCTTTCCGTATAGCATCAAATCAGAATGAATCTCATCTGAAACGACTGTGACACCGTGCTTGATACAGAGGTCTCCTACTCGCTTTAACTCTTCTTTTGACCACGCTCTTCCGGAAGGATTATGCGGATGACAGAGGAACATGAGCTTCGCTTCTGGTCTGCTTAATTTTTTCTCTAAATCATCAAAATCCATGACATAGCGGTTGTTTTCTATTTTTAAAGGATTGGTTGAGACTGTTCGTCCATTTCGTTCAATCATTTGATAAAAAGGAGTATACACAGGGGACTGTATGATGACTTCGTCACTTGGTTCTGTATAGGCTTGGACTGCAAAACTAAGTGCCGTGACAATCCCAGGTGTGAAGGTGACAGCTTCTGTCTGGATCGACCATCCATGCCTTCTTTTGAGCCATTCAGCTACTGCCTGCTGCGTATCCTGATCTTGAAAAGCATAGCCAAATACACCGTGATCCAATCGCTTTTTTAATGCATCAAGGACGACCTGCGGCGCTTTAAAATCCATATCGGCTACCCACATTGGCAGCGCATCTGTTGTAAGGAATAAAGACTCTGCTTGATCCCATTTCACTGATTTTGAACCTTTACGTATGATCTGTTCGTCGAAATTCATGAAACCCACCTCTAGCCGTTTTTCAACCATTGTTGGTTGTGCTAAAATAAACATCACAAAATTTATTATAAGCGGTGATACCGATGAAAGATAGTCAAGCTGTAGAAGAGATGATTCAACTCATTAAGGCATGGGACCCTTTTCAATATGGGGAGGACTTTTATGAAACGGAGCCTGCTGACGTCATCAGTGCATTATACGACGCAGAAGACTCTTTATCTTTAGCAAAAGACATTCAAGCCATTTATCATCACTCATTTGAGCAGCTCCTGCCTTTTGAGAGCTGTCAACATATAGCGAATCAGCTTTTCGTCATACGAGACAGCAGCTCCTGCACACGCTAAGACAGGCTGAAATGTCCGATTTGATCAGACACAAAGACCGGATTTTCTTCAGGAACGAGGTGCCCGGTTTTTTTTAATGCGTGCAAGGTCGAGTTTGGCAGATCCTTGTGCAGCCTCTCTCCTATTTGGATGGGAACGATTCGATCTTCCTCACCCCAAATGAGCAGCACGGGTGTCTCCATTTTCTTTAGGACATCCGAGGTCAAATCCCCTTCCCGGTGCCGAATCAAGCGGAAAATCCCTCGGAAAATTTGATCATCAGAAAAAGGCTTTAAATATCCATCCACCATCTCTTGATCAATGATGGAATGATCATGCACAACAGCCGTTAAATTTTTCATGATGCCTTGCTTCAAGAGCTTTCTTTTAAGATAGAGATAAAAATAAGGAATATATGTGCTGTAAACAACTGATCTCTTTGATTTATTTAAATATCCTGAGCTGCACAAAAGGACCGCCTTTTCAAATAGGTCTGGCCGTTCAGATGCGGCATATAAAGCAATTTGGCCGCCCATCGAATGACCCACAAGGATCGCATGCTGAATCTGTAAGTAACCAGCTAGCTCGATAATGATCTTTGCCATGTTGCGATAGCTGTAAATAAACGTATTCGACTTCTCGGACTGTCCAAATGGCGGCAGATCGATCGCGATTAAATTGAAGTCTTGTTTCAGAAGCGGGATGAGCTTTCGATAGCTGAAGATAGAAGAGAAAAGACCATGAATTAAGATCAATGTTTTCTTCCCCTGATTTGGATAGTGCTCGTAATAGATGTCTAAACCGAATTTACTTTTCATATAAGCTGGATGAACAATGTCCATACTCATCACTCCGATACTTGATACTCTCTCTGTTAGGTGACTGTATTGTACCCTAAAAAGTGGATCTTAAGCTATGGTTAGCATCTTTTCCCTGCTTAGCATAATGGGAAAAACGTGCTATAATGTTCAGAAGATTTTTTAAAACTAGCTTTTTACAATCTGAGGTGTGAAATCAAATGAAATTAACAGAAAAAGAAACTGAAATATTAGAGATTTTAGATGAAAACAGCCGTGCCGATTTAAATACAATTGCAAAAATGGCAGGCGTGACAACAGAAGAAGCAGAAGCGATTATTCAAAAACTTGAAGATCAAAAAGTCATTATTGATTACTCAACCATGATTGACTGGCGTAAAGTAGATGGTCACGAAGGCGTCACAGCAATGATTGATGTCAAAGTGACACCAAAAAGAGGCGTCGGATTTGATGAAATTGCTGAACGTATTTACCGCTTTCAGGAAGTGGAGTCTGTCTATCTCATGTCAGGTGTTTACGATCTATCTGTTGTGATCCGCGGAAGATCTATGTCTGATATTGCCCGCTTCGTGTCTGAAAAATTATCGACACTTGATTCCGTTGTTTCAACAACTACCCACTTTATTTTGAAGAGATATAAACATGATGGGAAAGTGTTTGAAACAGGAGACGATGACAAAAGAATCGTGGTGTCACCTTAAATGAAAAAGTCTTATTTATCTGAAACGGTGCAAAGCATTCAGCCGTCAGGTATTCGGAAATTCTTTGATTTGGCAGCCACAATGGAGGGGGTCATTTCCCTTGGTGTTGGCGAGCCAGATTTCGTGACAGCTTGGAATGTCAGAGAAGCAAGTATTATGTCATTAGAACAAGGGCTTACCTCTTATACGGCGAATGCAGGGTTATTATCTTTGCGAAAAGAATTGAGCAACTATTTATATAAGCGGTTTTACATTGACTACAGTCCTGAAGAAGAACTGATTATCACAGTTGGCGGAAGCCAGGCACTTGATTTGGCGTTTCGTGCAATTTTAAACAGCGGGGATGAAGTGATCATTCCAGAGCCTTGTTTCGTAGCATATGGGGCCCTTACGACACTTGCGGGCGGAGTACCTGTTTATTTAAGTACATCGGCTGAAAAAGATTTCAAAGCAGATTCTGCGGATCTTCGCACGAAGCTGACGCCTAAGACAAAAGCGATTCTGCTTTGCTCACCATCAAATCCAACTGGCTCAGTCTATTCAAAGGAAGAGCTTGAAGATATTGCTCAATTTGCAAAAGAGCATGACCTTCTCATTATCACAGATGAGATTTACGCAGAGCTGACGTACGATGAAGCTTTTACAAGTGTGGCGGCAATTCAAGATATGAAGGAAAGAACGATCCTCATTTCAGGCTTTTCAAAAGGGTTTGCTATGACTGGCTGGCGCTTAGGATATGTGGCAGCACCACCTGTACTGCGCGATGCCATGTTGAAAATACACCAATATTCTATGATGTGTGCGCCCTCTATGGCACAATATGCAGCAGAAGAAGCCTTGAAAAATGGGCTTGAAGATGTAGAGAAAATGAAGAAAAGCTACAGAAGGCGGCGAAATTTGTTTGTCGGCTCTTTGAATGAACTAGGGCTCACATGTCACCAGCCAAACGGCGCATTTTACGCTTTCCCGTCCATTAAAACGACGGGCATGACGTCAGAACAATTTGCTGAGGAGCTGCTCCTAAGTGAAAAAGTAGCCGTAGTCCCTGGTAATGTCTTCGGACCGAGTGGTGAAGGTCATATTCGTTGTTCATATGCTTCGTCTCTTGACCATCTTCAGGAATCACTTTCAAGAATCCAGCGCTTTTTGCAGGAACGACAAGTGAAAGAAGAAGCACCTGCCATCATCAAATAAAAAAAGGCATCAATCCATTAGGACTCATGCCTCTCAAATTAGGGGGGAATACTAGAAAGCATTCTTGTTTTCAGGTATTCCCCCTTTTGAACTGATCTAAACCCAATTAAAAAATATTTTGCGTAAAAGACCGTTCTATGATATAGTTTTTAATTGCGTATAAACGAATATTAAAACATTTATTTAGGAGTTGTTATCATGGCGACAAAGTTTGAAGTAGGCAGTGTTTACACTGGTAAAGTAACAGGATTACAAGCGTATGGTGCGTTTGTTGCATTAGATGAAGAAACTCAAGGACTTGTGCATATTTCTGAAGTAACACATGGTTTCGTAAAAGACATCAACGAGCATCTTTCAATTGGTGACGAAGTTCAAGTGAAAGTTCTTTCTGTTGATGAAAAAGCTGGTAAAATCAGCCTTTCTATCCGTGCTACACAAGAAGCACCTGAAAGAAAAGAAAGCAAACCAAAGAAACAAAGACCACAGCAAGTGAAAGAAGAAGCTGCTACACCACAAGGTTTCAATACGCTTAAAGATAAACTTGAAGAGTGGATTGAGCAGTCTAACCGTAAAGACTTAATCAAGAAATAAAAAAAGCACCGCTTCAAACGGTGCCTTTGGCTGCCTCGTATAGGCGGCCTTTTTTATGTCTTTTTGTTTAGCGAACCTCTGGATTCGGCTCGTCACGGCGAACAGCTTCTTCGCTTGGCTTGAACAATAGACCAAGGTTAACAAGACCTGCAATTCCAACAAGACCATAAATAATACGTGATAATGCAGAGCCTTGTCCGCCAAAGATCGCTGCTACTAAGTCAAATTGAAAAAAGCCGATTAGTCCCCAGTTAATAGCACCGATAATCGTGAGCACGAGGGCAATACGCTGAATAGCACTCATCGTGATTCCTCCTTTCGCTACAGCATCAATACATTTATATTTTGCAGATTTTTAGCCAAACTATGCGTAAGAAAATGGATTAAAGCAAATTACTTTACTTTTGGAATGATTGAGGCGCATAATGTAGCGCGAGGAGGAGATCAAATGGATCGATTTACTTATTGGAACCCAACGAAATTAATATTTGGAAAGGGAGAAGTTTCAGCCCTTTCAGATGAACTCAAACACTACGGAAAAAACGTATTACTTGTATATGGTGGAGGCAGTATTAAACGAAACGGCCTTTATGACCAAGTTGTCAGCATCCTAAAAGAATCAGGAGCTGCAATCACTGAACTTGCTGGTGTTGAGCCAAACCCGCGCTTAACAACGGTAAGAAAAGGGGTTGAGCTTTGCAAAGAGAACAACGTTGACTTTATTTTGGCAGTTGGTGGCGGCAGTGTTATTGATGCAACGAAAGCGATCGCAGCCGGAGCCAAGTACGATGGAGATGCTTGGGATATCGTGACGCGTAAGCATGTCCCAATGGAAGCAATTCCGTTCGGTACGGTGTTAACCCTTGCTGCAACAGGTTCTGAAATGAACTCTGGATCAGTGATCACAAACTGGGAAACAAATGAGAAATATGGCTGGGGAAGTCCAGCAGTTTTCCCTAAATTCTCTATTCTTGATCCAGTGAACACATTCACTGTACCAAAAAACCATACGATTTATGGCATGGTTGATATGATGTCTCACGTGTTCGAACAATATTTCCATCACACGGAAAATACACCTTACCAAGACCGGATGTGTGAAGGGCTTCTTCGTACAGTCATTGAAACAGCACCGAAGCTGATCAACGATCTAGAGAACTATGAGCTGCGTGAAACGATCTTATTCACTGGGACCATTGCGCTCAATGGTATGCTGTCAATGGGAGCACGCGGTGACTGGGCATCTCACAACATCGAGCATGCGGTATCTGCTGTCTATGATATCCCTCATGCAGGCGGACTTGCGATCTTGTTCCCGAACTGGATGAAGCATGTCATTCAGGAAAACCCAGGCCGCTTTAAACAATTAGCAGTACGCGTATTTGATGTGGATCCTGCGGGCAGAACAGACGAAGAAGTCGGCTTAGAAGGAATCGACAAATTGTCAGCTTTCTGGACAAGCCTTGGCGCACCGAACCGTTTAGCGGACTATGATATCAACGATGAGAAAATTGATTTAATCGCAGATCGTGCAATGGCACGCGGTGAATTTGGTCAATTTAAAAAGCTAAACAAAGAAGATGTTCTAGCTATTTTGAATGCTTCTTTATAATCAAACAATGAAAAGATAATTGCTTTCGAGCAGTTATCTTTTTTTGAGTTCGACGTGTACATATGTTAAAGTAGTCTTTCATGTTTTTGGATATATACGCTGTAAGGAGATGTATCAACAGATGGAAAATTTTATTTATTATAATCCAACGAAATTAATGTTTGGAAAAGGACAACTAGACGGACTAAAAAGCGAACTCGCTCGTTATGGAAAACGAGTGTTACTTGTATATGGTGGAGGCAGCATTAAGAAAAATGGTCTTTATGATAATGTGATCAGCGCGTTAAATGAAGCAGAAGCTGACGTATTTGAGTTGTCAGGTGTTGAACCAAACCCGCGCCTCACCACAGTGAAAAAAGGAATCGACATCTGCCAAAATGAAAAAATTGATTTCTTATTAGCTGTTGGCGGCGGCAGTGTGATCGACTGTACAAAAGCGATTGCAGCCGGAGCGGAATATGACGGAGATGTGTGGGACATTATCTCAAAGAAAACAACCGCTCAAAAAGCATTGCCGTTTGGCACAGTGCTCACACTTGCGGCAACTGGTTCAGAAATGAATCCAGACTCTGTCATCACAAACTGGGAAACAAATGAAAAATATGTGTGGGGCAGTTCAGTCACTCATCCTGCTTTTTCAATTTTAGACCCTGAGCATACTTATTCAGTGCCAGAAAACCAGACGGTGTACGGCATGGTCGATATGATGAGCCACGTCTTCGAACAATACTTCCATAATGTCAAAAACACGCCTTTACAGGATCGAATGTGTTTTGCTGTTCTTCAAACAGTCATCGAGACAGCACCAAAACTGCTTGAAGACTTACAAAACTATGAGCACCGTGAAACGATCCTTTACGCAGGAACGATCGCTTTAAATGGCACGCTGCAAATGGGTTACTTTGGCGACTGGGCGTCCCATACGATTGAGCATGCAGTATCGGCTGTCTATGACATTCCGCATGCAGGCGGACTTGCGATCCTCTTCCCAAATTGGATGCGTCATACACTCGATCACAATGTGGAGCGCTTTAAAAATCTCATGCTGAACATGTTTGACATCGAGACAGAAGGAAAATCTGATCGTGATATCGCATTAGAAGGTATCGACAAGCTGTCAACATTCTGGACAAGCCTCGGTGCACCAAGCCGTCTAGCCGATTATGACATTGGTGAAGATCAGCTGGACAAAATTGCCGACATTGCGGCGAAAGAAATGGAATACGGTGGTTTTGGTAACTTTATGAAACTTGGTCGTGATGACATTCTTTCTATTTTGAAAGCTTCTTTATAATCCTGCTTGCCGTTTCTCTCTATGAGAAACGGCTTTTTGCTATCGGAGTGACGATCACTTGATTTCAATAGCTAGTTCCGCTAAAGTGAAAGGGACAGAACTAACGTAATGGAGGGCTTACAAGCGATGACACATATTCAATTTGACTACTCAAAAGCGTTACCTTTCTTTCAAGAACATGAGCTTACATATTTAAAAGATTTTGTGAAGGTGGCCCATCATAATATTCATGAACAAACGGGTACAGGCAGTGATTATTTAGGCTGGGTTGACTTGCCGAAGCAATATGATCGCGAAGAATTTGCCCGCATTAAAAAAAGTGCAGATAAAATTAAGTCAGACTCTGATGTCTTGCTTGTTGTCGGAATCGGCGGTTCGTATCTCGGCGCACGTGCGGCGATTGAATTTTTGAACCACTCTTTCTATAACACGCTACCAAAAGGCAAACGCAAGACGCCGCAAATCATCTTTATTGGAAACAACATCAGTTCTTCTTATTTAACAGATGTGATGGATCTATTGGAAGACGCAGATTTCTCTATTAACGTCATTTCAAAATCTGGTACAACAACAGAGCCAGCGATTGCGTTCCGCATCTTTAAAAAGCTCCTCATTGAAAAATACGGTGCCGAAGAAGCGAAAAAACGTATTTATGCAACAACTGATAAGGCACGCGGTGCATTGAAAACATTAGCAACAGAAGAAGGCTACGAATCATTTATCATCCCTGATGATGTAGGTGGACGCTATTCAGTCTTAACAGCAGTAGGTCTATTGCCAATCGCAGTGAGCGGTGCAGACATTGATCAGATGATGGAAGGTGCGGCAAAAGCAAGCGAAGACTTCGCTTCATCTGAGCTTTCTGAGAATGCGGCATACCAATATGCTGTCGTCCGTAATGTCCTTTACAATAAAGGCAGAACGATTGAAATGCTGATTAACTATGAGCCAGGACTGCAATACTTTGCAGAATGGTGGAAACAATTATTCGGTGAAAGTGAAGGGAAAGATGAAAAAGGAATCTACCCTTCATCTGCGAACTTCTCAACAGATCTTCATTCACTTGGTCAATATGTTCAAGAAGGAAGAAGAGACTTGTTTGAAACAATCGTTAATGTAGACAAGCCTCGTCATGAGCTTGTCATCGAAGCAGAAGAACAAGACCTTGATGGCTTGAACTATCTAGCAGGAAAAACGGTTGATTTTGTTAATAAAAAAGCATTTGAAGGAACGATGCTTGCTCATACAGATGGAAAAGTACCGAATCTGATCGTCACAATTCCTGAGATGGATGCTTATACATTCGGATATCTCGTTTACTTCTTTGAGAAAGCATGCGCAATGTCTGGATATCTACTAGGCGTCAATCCATTCGACCAGCCTGGCGTAGAAGCTTATAAAGTGAATATGTTTGCTTTATTAGGAAAACCAGGCTTCGAAGAGAAAAAAGCTGAGCTTGAAAGCCGACTGAAACAATCGTAAGAATGGGAAATAAACCTTTTTCAGCGTGATAGAAAACCTTTGAAGTCTAGGAAGGGCAGCTACTTTTGCGGAGCGAATTGAACATTCGTGAGCACCAGCGCGCAGACCTGACAACGAATGCGAGGGTTTGTCTACACGCTGAAGCACACCTTTGAAGGGTGTGCCTTTTTTATTTTCTCACGGTTCCTGTGCAAGCCTCCTTACGCTCTGTACATAGAATAATGAGCAGAGGAGGGTGAAACATGAGAACGAATCATATTTACATTCACGATATTTCTGGCCAGGCAATCGTCAACTTTGGCAATGTCGGACGCATTTGTCCTATGAGTGCTACGAAGGAAACATCAGGTTCCGTCAGTGCGAACGAGACGAATCAATCATCCAATCAAAGCTTATTTGATGCCACTTTTTCAAACAATGTACAAATCACGAGAGATAGATGTATGAATTCTTCTCTTTAACGAAACCTATTAGACAAAAGGAGGGTTTCGTATGATTCATGTACCATCCAGGCTGCCTGGTGAAAGCTTTTCACTTTACCATTTAGAAGAGACAATGAAGCCGCTCGGTTATGTGATTAATGGTAACTGGGATTACGATCACGGATACTTTGATTATAAAATTGATAATCGTGATGGCTATACTTTTCTCAGAGTTCCTTTTACAGCCGAAAAGGGCCAGCTGGATCAGCCAGGCGTTGTGGTGAAACTTGGAGATCCATTTCTCTTAAAGCATGTCTATCAAGATAAGTTAGATGATCATGCGATGGTTGGAAATGTGGGAGCATCCTTTAACCAATTCCAAGAACCAAAAGAGAAAGATGGAGATGTATCAAAAGCTTATACTGAGATTGGCTTTTCGCTCGTCAAGGAATTAGAAGACGCACTGCTTTAAAGGCTGATTAGTTCATCCTCTGGATGAAGCTCATAATCAAAGGGAGGATTCATCATGGGTCCTTCTTTTTTTTGTACACCGACAATGATCACATGATGCTCTAAAAAATGATGGAGCGCTGTTAAGAATGTTTCTCCGGCTAACGAAGCTGGAACCGGTATGATGGTGATCTGTTTATGCAAGGTTATATGTCGTTTTTTCTTTAACGCTTTGAACTGTTCCTTTAAAAGAAAATGCTCGACCATTAAATGATTGACTGCATCAGAGGTATGAATGACTTGATTGGCGCCAGCCCGCTCGGCATTTTTCACGTAACGATCTGTTAAAATTTCAATTAAACAGTATAGAGAAGGGTTTAATCCTTTTGCTGCAAGTAATGTTAAAACACTCTGCATATCAGCTGTCACTTCATTCTCGTGCTGATCTGCGGTAATCATCAGTGCATCTGCACCTGAAATATTGGCTTTGCGAAGTGTGCCATCTTCGGTGCCATGTCCTTTAATAAAATGAACATTCTCTAAAAGCGGCCCTTCCTTCAAGGAGTCATCAATCAGCACAATCGGCATAGCTGGATCAATTGTTTGAAACGACTGAAGCAGTTTGTTCGTTTTCTCATTCCAGCCGACGATAATGAGATGTCCTTTTCCTTTAAAGGCGACCTTTCCTTCTACATAATGGTGCTGCTTGCTGAACACAGCGGCGGCAAGTGTGGCGAAATAAGCCGTGACAAAGCTTGCCCCGATCAGAATCAGCGCCATACCTGCGATTTGTCCGGGCATGGTTTGCGGCACAAAATCACCGTAGCCGACCGTCGCGACTGTAATGAGGGCCCACCAGATCCCATCAAAGATCGTATGATACTGCTTCGGTTCAAGTAAAACGATTAATTGTCCAAAAAAAAGAAGCAAGAAACAGATGATGATGGCAATTCGAAGATACAGTGGCCACCTTAGCCAAGCGATAAAGATACGATTTGATTTCATTGGACTCTTCCTTTCAGGAAACTGCTAATGTCAGTATGCCCGATTGAGGAAACATTTTTTCATCTTCGTCATGTAGATCCCATATCTTAAAATAAGAGAGAAGAAGGAGGAAATGCGAATGTCGTTCGTTCAAAAGACCGTACTTCTTTTTATCGGCGCTCACTTTTTATCATCAGCTATGATCTTACTTGTGTTTGACTTAAATGCGGTGAATCATTTTATGAATGATTTTTCATGGCTGCACTTTTTTCAAAACCTATACGGAACGGTGACCTTTTATACAGCATGCTTAGGTGTGTTCTTCTTTTTCATTGGCGTGGTGATCCCCCTTAAAAAGACCTAGTGCTTTTTTCTGTACACGTTACATAAAAGTCATTAAAATTGTAAATAAATATATAAAATAAAAAGGAAGCTGATGAGCATGCTGTTTTTTTATTTTTTAACTTTTGCCGCATTGGGATTATCATTTTGGGCACAATTTAAAGTAAAGAATAATTTTGAAAAGTATTCAAAGGTTGAAGCATCCAGTATGAAAACAGGTGCGGAAACCGCTCGACATATTTTAGATCGCAACGGGTTATACGACGTGCCTGTTGAACAGGTAAGAGGAACTTTGACTGATCATTACGACCCGACGCAGCGTGTGGTTCGCTTATCTGAACCTGTGTACTACGGCCATTCCATTTCGGCCATTTCAGTCGCATCACACGAGGTTGGACATGCCTTGCAGCATCAGGAATCCTATGGTGCGCTTGTCTTGAGACATAAGATCTTTCCTGTCGTGAACTTTGCATCTGGTGTTGCCCCGCTTCTTTTCCTTGGTGGAATCTTACTTGGCAGCCTTAACTTAATCGGGCTTGGGATCATTTTGTTCTCAGCGGCTGTGTTCTTTCAGCTTGTGACATTGCCTGTCGAGTTTAATGCAAGTTCTCGTGCGAAAGATATCATTGTTTCAGAAGGAATCATTAGAAGCAGTGAAGAAAGAGGCGTGAACAAGGTGTTAAATGCTGCCGCTCTTACGTACGTCGCAGCAGCCCTTGTCTCCTTGTTTGAATTGCTCCGTTTTGTAATGATCTTCCTAAATGGCCGTAATGATTAATTGATGCCAGAGGAGGTGAGCCCTTACCATTGTTAGGTAAGGGTTTTTTTGTATATTTTAAACGTATTTTTAGTCATATTACTCATTGCTGCGACAGCATTTTTTGTTGTCACTGAATTTGCGATTGTGAAAATTAGAGGCTCTAAAATCAATCAACTGATTGAGAGCGGAGATAAGAGAGCCATTCACGTACAAAAGCTTATATCAAATCTCGACGAATATTTATCCGCCTGTCAACTCGGCATTACCATTACCGCTTTAGGCTTAGGGTGGCTGGGCGAACCGACTGTGGAGCATTTTCTGCATCCACTGTTTGAGGATTTGGGGCTTCATTCCGCATTAACCGACATCCTATCGTTTATCATCGCATTTGTGATCATTACGTTTTTACATGTCGTTGTGGGAGAACTGGCGCCTAAAACGATTGCCATTCAAAAGGCAGAGGCGGTCAGCCTTGTGACAGCAAAGCCACTCATCTTTTTCTATAAAGTCATGTACCCGTTTATTAAAGCATTAAATGGATCTGCGCGAGGCATTGTGAAATTATTCGGTTTTCATTCTGTCAAAGAACATGAAGTGGCGATCAGTGAGGAAGAATTGCGTCTCATTTTATCTGAAAGCTATGAAAAGGGTGAGATTAACCAATCTGAGTACAAATATGTGAATAAAATTTTTGAATTTGATAACCGAGTGGCGAGAGAGATCATGATTCCTCGTACAGAAATTTCAGCCATAGAGATTGAACAGACGCTTGAAGACGTGACACATTATATGCTGAACGAAAGATACACACGCTACCCCGTCATTAAAGAAGACAAAGATCATGTGATTGGTGTCATCAATAGCAAAGATGTGTTTAAGGCGAGTTTCCTGAATCAAGATGTGACGATTAAAGACTTAATGCGTCCTGTGATACGGGTGATTGAAAGTACGCCTGTTCAAGAATTGCTCATTTTGATGCAAAAGGAACGAATTCATATGTCAGTGCTCGTAGACGAATATGGAGGAACAGCCGGGCTTGTTACAGTAGAGGACATATTAGAGGAAATCGTGGGCGAAATTCGTGATGAATATGATCAAGATGAAACACCTCATATCGTCAAAAAAGGTGACTTCCATTATGTAATGGATGGGAAAGCCTTGATTGATGAAGTGAATGATTTATTGGATTTAGCTATAGAGAATGATGATGTTGATACAATTGCTGGCTGGATGATGACACATAAATTTGATATTGAGATTGGAGATACGATTGAAGCAGAAGGCTGTGAATTTACCATCATAGATGCGGAAGACCATCATATTCGGACCATTGACATCAAAAAGGTCCACTTTTCCTAAAAACCTCGTAACACTTGACGAGGTTTTTTCACTTGGTAAACTTTAGGTGGGAGAATACCTTCCACCGATAAACAGTGATTGATTTCACATAAAAAGGGTATGGTTTTATAGAAATAACAAAAGGGAGCCGCTCATATGAAAAAAATCAATGTACAAACAGACAGACGCGATGAGATGATCGACGTGACGAACGAGGTCCATCAATATATTAAGGAAACAGGTATTCAAAACGGAACCGTCATCGTCTACTGTCCTCATACGACAGCAGGGATGACCATTAATGAAAATGCGGACCCAGATGTGAAACGAGATATGCTCCGCCGGCTTGACGAAATCTTTCCGTGGGAACATCCGAAGGACCGCCATATGGAAGGAAATACAGCCGCACATATGAAAGCGAGCTATATGGGTGCCTCGCAGCATGTTCTCATCCATCATGGTGATCTTGTCCTTGGCACATGGCAGGGAATCTATTTCTGTGAGTTTGACGGGCCGAGACATCGCCATTTTTATATACAGGTATCATCAAACGAGTAAGAGATGGGGGAAATAAATGGGGGATATCACGAAATTACTGCAAATCAAATATGGGATGATCCAAGCGCCAATGGCAGGAGGTGCCGTGACACCTCAGCTGGCAGCCGCTGTTTCGCAATGCGGAGGACTTGGCAGTTTGGCAAGTGGATATGTGCAGCCTGACCATTTGAGGCAGCAGATCAAACAGGTCAAACAGCTGACAACGGGCCTGTTTCAGGTCAATGTATTTGTACCAGAGCCAATTTCTGAAGTCAAAAAAGAGGATGTGGCTTTTTGGGAGAAGAGATTGCCAGCAAGACCAGTAGCTTATAGTCTGCCGAGCGAAGAGGAATTGTGGCATGATTTTGAACAGAAAATTAATATTCTTTTGGAAGAAGACGTACCGGTCGTTTCCTTTACCTTCTCTTGTCCAAATGAACAAACGATACATCGCTTAAAACAAAAGGGGATCTTTTTGATCGGAACCGCCACAACAAAAGAGGAAGCACTGCTTTTAGAGGAAAAAGGGATGGATGCCATTGTTCTGCAAGGAAGTGAAGCAGGGGGTCACCGAGGTACCTTTTTACCTGCAAAAGGAGATGCCCTGATGGGACTCTTTAGCCTGATCTCTGATGTCAAGACGCTCTGTCATGTGCCATTGATCGCCGCAGGCGGGATTACAGATCGAACAGGTGTGGAAGCCGCTCTAGCGCTTGGAGCGGATGCGGTGCAAATCGGCACACGATTTTTAGCCAGTCAGGAAAGTGCTGCGGCAGACGTATACAAAAAGGCGATTTTACAGGCAGAAAGCAGTGAAACAAAGATCACAAGGCTTTTTTCTGGAAAAAGAGCAAGAGGTATTGTGAATCAGTGGATGGAGGAAGAAAGACAGAATGAAGATAGGGTTCTTCCTTATCCGGTTCAGCATGTATGGACGACACCGATGCGAAAAGCAGCAGCTGCTGCGGGAAACCCTGATCAAATGGCTCTTTGGGCGGGACAGGGCGTCGGTCGCATTCACTCGATTTTAACCGTTGAGGAGATCATGCATGAACTGACGCACATATAAAATCATGTTGGGTGGTGTGAAAGGGTGGACATCTTAAAACATTCATACCGAAAAAAAGGACAAATTGAATTTTGGTTTGATGAATTTCCGCACTCTCCTGCCGTCCTTACGCCCATTCGTCATTACTATTTTGTTCGTTATGTAAAATGGAGCCGGCACGATCCGCCGGTCACAAGAAAAGACTTAGAAAAAATGGAGCTCCTTGCGAACACGATGCTTGGCACGCTGCAAGATTATCGAAAGCGCAAGGCATACAACAGCCCCTTGTCATAACCACTAGACAAGAGGCTTTTTTTAGCTGCCAAACATTTGCCTGAGATAAATCACATCCATCCGAGTAGTCTGCGGCAATAGATAAGCAGATTGAACAGCACCTGGCCGCCTTCTCTTATTCAATTTATCGATAATTTCTGCCGCTGTTAAAATCCCTAGTCCATGTCCGTAATATTGATCTTCACCTAAGTAAATCACATTTTCCCCGCGCCACTGTGACTGCTGATAGCTAAACTCTGGATTCTCAAAATATAAGCAATCCCCATAGATAAAGTCATTCCCGCGCTCTGTATAAATCGACAATGTATCATAATGCCAGTCATACAGGGTTAGACTGCGAAGCCTTCGGTTAAACTTCTCGTCTCCTACCGTTTGCAAGACGCCCATATAAAACACGATGACAATGGCGGTGGCACATTCAAATGCATATTGTGAGCCATTTTCAAAAATGTCTTTAATGCCTCTAGATGGTTCGACTTGATAGCGCAGCTCTAATGCCCCTGCTTCAGATACGCGCCAAAAGGCGTCATTTGCACGAGACCTTTGAAAGATGGCAAATGAGGCACCACTTTTATGCAAATCTCTTGCAGCATTCATAATGTTCGATCTCAATGTGACCTCAAATAACAAATCAGATGCTTGCCTGTAGCGGAACGTATCATTTGAGGCTTGTAACTGCATCAAAATGATCCGCTTTTGTCCTTCTAGCTGAAATGAAGCCAGCTGCTCATTTGTCACTGGCTGTCCTGAAAGGATAATCATATGAAAAGCGCCCCCTTTTGTATTAGCGTATGCAGGGTGCTTGGGCAATGAATCAATTTGTGGAAATAAACAAAAAGGCATCCTTTTTATTAGAAAAACATGAAAATAATATGAAGATGTCCGATATATAACATATCGTTTAAAAGGAGGAAAAACATGAAAAATGCAATAAAATGGTTGAAAAAACCATCGATTTCTAAGAGATTGATTATTTCATTCACTCTCGTTCTTGTCTTGCCAATTATTACACTCAGTACAATTTCATATCAGATTGCCAAAGAAGAATTAGATCATGAAATCATGTACGGAGCAAACACAAGAGTCAATGAACTGAATGATATGATCCAGCAAAAGCTTATGAATAAGGAAAACGCAGTAAAACTCTTTACTGAAACATCTACTGCTGCAGACTTTAAGAAGAACAACCAGGATGAACTGTATGAGCATTTCGAGATATACAGTAAAATCAATGAAGATGATGTGGTTGGATTTTATGCAGCAAGTAAAAAGCGTGATTTCATTCAGTTTCCTAAAGTAGACATGCCAAAAGGCTATGATCCAACAACGCGCGATTGGTATCAACTAGCTATGCAGGATGACAGTGGTAATCCAGTTGTAACCAACCCATACATCTCTGCTACAACAAACGGTATGGTTGTCACGATTGCCCAGCGTCTGAAGGACGGATCGGGAGCGATCGGAATTGACATTGATGTGCAAGACATTGTCGATAAAATAAAAGAGATTAAAATCGGACGAGAAGGATATCCAATTATTGCAAATAAAAACAAACAAATTGTGGCTCATCCAGAAGAAAAGTCAGGATCTAAGGTCACTGAAAATATTTCATCTATCCTTTACAGCGGAAAAGAAGGAACGTCAACTTATGAGAATAAAGGAGAACAAAAGCGTCTCGTTTTTGTGACAAATGATTTAACAGGTTGGAAAATTGCTGGAACGATGTTTGTATCAGAAACAGAAGAAGCAGCACAGCCAGTTTGGAATTCTGCCATTATTCTTTTAATTTCTTCTTTTATCCTTGGCGGTATTGCGATCTTCTTTATCGTTCGCTCCATCACAATTGGACTTCGAAAGCTTGTTGATTTCTCAGAAAAGGTGAGTGATGGTGATTTAACCGAAACCCTTGAAACCAAATCGAAGGATGAAATTGGAGATCTCACGAGAAGCTTTAGCAAAATGAGTGAATCCCTTCGTGACGTCATTCGAGCGGTACAGCAATCTGTCGACAATGTGGCTTCCGCTTCCGAGGAGCTGACGGCAAGTGCCAGCCAAACAAGTCAAGCAACCGAGCATATCACAATGTCGATTGAACAATTTTCAAACGGAAATGAAGCACAAAACGAGAAAGTCGAATCTAGTACGAATCAGCTTGTGGCAATGAATGAAGGATTACAAGGCATGTCACAAACGTCATCAGAAGTGGCTACTGTCTCACTTCAATCGACAGAGGCAGCTGGTCAAGGCGGCCGAATTGTTGAAAGCACAGCGAGCCAAATGAAACATATTGATACATCTGTACAAGAAGCAGAACAAGTCATGAAGCAATTAGAATATAAGTCTAAAGATATTACGAGCATTTTAAATGTCATTAACGGCATTGCAGATCAAACGAATCTTCTTGCGTTAAATGCAGCCATCGAAGCAGCTAGAGCAGGCGAATCAGGACGCGGCTTCTCTGTCGTGGCAGAAGAAGTGAGAAAACTAGCTGTCCAATCGGCAGACTCAGCGAAAGAAATAGAAAAACTCATTCAAGAAATTGTGTTAGAAATTGCTAAATCTCAAGATATGTTTAAAACGGTCAATCGAGAAGTACATGCAGGACTTGGTATGACAGAAGAAGCAAAAGAAAGCTTCCAGAACATTTATGAGGCGGCAGAAGGAATGTCGAAAAAACTGACGCAATTAAACGATACAGCCATTGATCTATCGAGCGGTTCGAAGCTAGTTTCACAAGCTATGCAGGAGATGCGCCAAGTCTCTAGAGAAAGTGCGGCAAACATTCAGGACATTGCGGCTTCTGCTGAAGAGCAACTTGCATCTATGGAAGAAATATCATCTTCTTCAGTGACGCTATCTAATATGGCAGAGGAACTAAAAGAGCTCACAAGTCAATTTAAAATTGATTAAATAATGATGAAAAAATACCCAAAATTGTCTGGGTATTTTTTTTATATTTTAAACATCGTTTTCAGCCTGTAAAAATAAACCTTTCATCCGATAATAACTTTAGAGAAGTAAAGGGGGAAAGAGAAAATGGGGAAAATGATCCAATGGTTAAAAAAACCATCCATTTCAAAAAAATTAATTATGGCCTTTTTGGTAGTCCTTATCCTGCCAACCACTGCACTGACAATTAGTGCATTTTTTACATCAAAGACAGAGCTAGACAAACAGATTATGGGCAGTGCAATGAGTCAAGTCAATGCATTTGATACTTTAATCAATGAGAATATAGGAAATAAAGCAGATGCTGTGGCTCTGTTTACAGACTCACTCAAAGCGTCTAATCTCCAAGAAAAAAATAGAAATTCGACCATTAAAGAATTGCAGCAATTTGGAAAAATTAATGAAAAAGATGTTTCCGCTATCTATGCAGGCTCCGAAAAGGGATTGTTTATGCAATATCCTGTTCAAAAGATGCCTGATGGCTACGATCCGAGAGAGCGCCCATGGTATCAAGAAGCGCTCAATGCAGAAAACGGTAAACAAGTCATCACAAAACCATATGTAGCAGCCTCCACAGGCAAAATGGTCATCACCATTACTCAAAAAATGAAAGATGGTTCAGGTGTTATTGGACTTGATATGGAAATTGACACCCTGATTCAAAAGTTAAAAGAAATCAAAATTGGGCAAAAAGGTTATGCCTTCATCATGGAGAAAGATAAAACAGTTTTAGCAGATCCGACCCAAAAGCCAGGAAGTCAGGTCAATGAGAATCTAGCAAATATTATTTATCAAAACAAAGAAGGAAGCGGCAGCTACACACTCAAAGGAATAGATAAAAAGGTTGCGTATGTGACCAATGAATTAACCGGCTGGAAAATCGGTGGAACGATGCTCGTATCAGAAGTAGAAGATGCAGCAAAGCCCGTTTTCAATACAGCCATTATTGTGTTCAGTGTGACACTTATCGTAGCAGGTACCCTCATCTTCTTTATCGTCCGCTCTATATCTAAAAGATTATCCAACCTTGCCCGCTTCTCGAAAAAAGTCAGCGAAGGTGATTTGCGAGATAAGCTTCAGATCCAATCAGATGACGAAATTGGCCAAGTTGGGAAAGGCTTTAATACAATGATTGACTCATTAAGAACCCTCATTGGTGCCGTCCAAACCTCAGTCGAAAATGTCGCTTCTTCATCAGAAGAACTGACCGCCAGCGCAGGGCAAACAAGTAAAGCAACAGAGCATATTACACTAGCCATTGAACAATTCTCAAATGGAAATGAAAGTCAAAATGACAAAGTAGAATCCAGCTCAGAAGAGTTAGATGAAATGAACCGTGGCCTTCAGCACATGAATGAGTCGGCTGAATCCATTACTGCTTCATCGATCAAATCAACAGATATCGCAGGGGAAGGCGGACAGCTTGTCGAAAAAACCGCTTCTCAAATGAATGTCATTGATCAGTCCGTGAAAAAAGCAGAGAATGTCATCAGCGCTCTTGAAAGTAAATCAAAAGACATTACACAAATTCTAGGTGTCATCAATGGAATCGCCGACCAAACGAATCTACTTGCGCTAAATGCAGCAATTGAGGCAGCAAGAGCTGGGGAATCCGGCAGAGGCTTCTCCGTTGTAGCAGAAGAAGTAAGAAAACTGGCTGTTCAATCAGCCAATTCAGCGAAAGAAATCGAGAATTTGATTAAAGAGATCGTTCAAGACATCGATGTATCACAGGAAGTATTCACTGCGGTGAATCGAGAAGTTCAATCGGGCTTAAGCTTCACTGAACAAACAAGAGTCAGCTTCCACAATATTTTCGAAATGACAAAAGAAATTTCTGACCAGCTTCAAACAATGAATCAAACAGTTGTTCAGCTTTCAAATGGCTCTGCACATGTGTCAGAGGCTGTCCGTGAGATTGCAGACGTCTCACGTGAAAGCTCCGCAAACATTCAAGACATTGCGGCTTCAGCGGAAGAACAGCTCGCATCTATGGAAGAAATCAGCTCCTCCTCTGCTACGCTTTCATCAATGGCAGAAGAATTGCGTGATTTGATCAGCAAATTTAAAGTCGAATAGACATAATGAAGAGCCCTTCAGCTAGAGGGCTCTTTTTCAATTGAGTAAATCAAAAGAAATAGGTAATTTTACTTATTTTTATTTATATTCGAACATTAAGTCTTGAAAAATAATTCATATTACCTAAGAATAGAAGAGAAAGACCACAAATCATAATCCAAAAGGAGTAGAGTCGTGAAAAAAATCAACTTTTTTAAGCACTTTACAATGTCGAAGAAATTAATTACTGCATTCTTAGCGATTCTCTTAGTGCCAATTCTCGTATTGGCAGCATTTTCTTATGAAGTGGCATCAAAGTCTCTCAATGATGAGATTATGTCTAGTGCTGCAAATGGTGTTCAGCAATTAAACGAACTCATTAATAAAGATGTACAGCCTAAAATTGATATCGTTTCTTATTTATCGAAATCGGTGAAAAAGAGTGAATTGACTTCTAAAAACAAGGATTTACTCAAGGTGAAATTAGAGCAATTATCGGAAACAGATGAAGATGTAGTGGAAGTATTCATTGCAGATCAAAATGGTAAACTAACCGAATATTCCGAGATTCATAAAGGTAGTGCGGCGAGTGCAAAAAACGAACCGTGGTTTCAACAATCGATGGGAGATGAGAAACTCATCATTTCAGATCCTTTTGTCGACAAGTCATCAGATGACCTGATCATCACAATATCAGAACAGTTAGCAGATGGTTCTGGAGTGATTGGAATCAATGTGCGCTTGAACACGATCGTGAAAGATACAAACAGTATCAAAATAGGCAAAGAAGGCTATGCGTTTGTCGCGACTCCAGATCAGCATTATATTGCCCATAAAACAGACAAGCCTGGGGCGAAATTGACAGGTGATTTCATCACGAAATTGTATGATAAAAAACAAGGCAGTTTCAAATATGAATACAATGGACAGCCGAAGCAAATGTTCTTTGACACAAATGAAGCAACAGGCTGGAAGCTTGCTGGAACCATGTATGTGGACGAAGTCCATGAAGCTGCAAAACCAGTGCTCGACTTAACAATGATCATACTGGCAGTTGCGATTGCCATAGGCGGAATTGCGATTTATTTTATTATTAAATCGATCCGAAAGCCACTGATAGCACTCTCTGAATCGGCTGAGAAAATCAGTCAGGGTGATCTGACCCAGCACATTGAAGTTCGTACTCATGATGAAATCGGTAAGCTTGCGCAGAGCTTTAACGAGATGTCAGCTAAGCTGAAACAAGTCATTCAAGCTGTTCAGAATTCCATTGAAAATGTGGCCGCCTCTTCTGAAGAATTAACAGCAAGTGCGGGACAGACCGCTCAAGCGACTGAGCATATCACATCATCTATTGAACAGTTCTCAAACAGCAATGAACATCAAAATGATATGATCGAAAAAAGCTCAGTCCAGTTGAACGAAATGGATCGCAGCTTATCCCATATGGTCGATACGACCTCTCATATGATGGAATCGTCGATTGATTCAAGCAAAACGGCTCAGGCCGGTGGAGAACTTGTTCAAAAAACAGCAGGGCAAATGCAAACCATCGAGCAGGCAGTGAAAGAAGCAGAGCTTGTGATTCAAGGCTTAGAGCAAAAATCAAAAGATATTACGAACATTCTGGGTGTCATTAACGGCATTGCCGACCAAACCAATCTCCTAGCTTTAAATGCTGCGATAGAAGCCGCTCGGGCAGGAGAAGCAGGTAGAGGTTTCTCTGTTGTTGCAGAAGAAGTTCGTAAGCTGGCAGAGCAATCCGGAAGCTCTTCAAAGGAAATTGAAAGCCTGACGAACGAGATTGTAGAGGAAATTGAAAAATCACAGAACATGTTTAAACAAGTAGCAGGTGAAGTACAATCTGGATTAAATATTACAGATGAAACGAAAATTAGCTTTGAGAAAATCACCGATAAAACATCAGAAATGACAGAGCAAATGAAACAAATGAACGGAACGGCCAAAGAACTCTCACATGGCTCAAATGATATTTCACATGCGGTGAATCAAATCAAAGAGCTTTCACGAGAAAGCTCCGCAGGCTTCCAAGATATCGCAGCATCCGCAGAAGAACAGTTGGCATCTATGGAAGAGATTAGCTCCTCCTCTGCTACGTTATCTCAGATGGCAGAAGAGCTAAGAGAGCTCATTAAACAATTTAAAATGTAAGAGTATAAGGAAGCACCTGACGTTTTGGCGTCAGGTGTTTTTCCATTCAATGCATATAATTTGGGTATTTTGGTCTTATTTAGACTTTAATAAGTTAAAAAAGTAAAGAACGTAGTAGTGCTTCCGATATATATACTATCTTACTAAAAGGAGTTTTCTTTTTTATGAAATTCATACAGTATTTCAGAAAGCCATCTATTTCAAAAAAGCTCGTATTCTCTTTCTTATTCATTCTTTTATGCCCAATCATTGTATTGGCATTCTTTTCATATCATACGGCGAGCACCTCCTTAAATGATCAAATCATGCAAAGTGCAAAGGAGAACGTCGAGCAGCTAGATAAAAATATTACGAAGGTTGTGAAAGTGAAAACAGACGCAGCCGATTTCTTTAGCAAATGGATCACGGAGAAAAAGCTTAAGCAAAAAGGCACGACAGATATTCAAGGGCGCTTTGAACAGTTCATGAGTATGAATGATGACACAGAAGGCATTTTTGTCGCTTCAAGTGATGGCAAAGTGTTTTCAAGATATCCTAACAAAAAAATGCCTGCTGACTATGTCGCAACGGAGCGGGATTGGTATAAAGACGGCTGGGCGAAAAACGGAGAGCTGTCTGTTTCAGCACCGTATCCAACAGCTTCCACAGGTACGCTTGTGGTCACCATCTCTAAAAAATTAGAGGACGGATCAGGAGTCATTGCAATGAACCTAGACATTGCAAATCTAGTAAAAGAATCAAATAGCATAAATATCGGGAAACAAGGCTATGCCTTTATCGGAAGTCCGGATCGTACCTTTGTTGCCCATCCTACGAAAAAAGCTGGAACAAAATTATCTGGTGAATGGCTAGAAAAGCTTTATTCACAAGATGAAGGTTCTATGAGTTATATGTTTGAAGGAAAAGAAAAGCAAATGGAATTCACCACAAACAAAGCGACTGGCTGGAAAATTGTCGGTACGATGTTTGTGATGGAAGTAGAAGAAGCTGCACAGCCAGTCTTTAACATGGCTGCTATCATTTTAGCTGGCGCGCTCATCATTGGCGGGATTCTGATTTTCTTCATTATCCGTTCCATTACAAAACCACTTTCTATACTTGTCTCTTCTTCAAAGAAGATCAGTGAGGGAGATTTAACAGAAAAAATTGATGTTCGGTCAAAAGATGAAATTGGACAGCTAGGCACAAGCTTTAATGAAATGAGTGAGTCATTAAGAGATGTCATCCAAGCAGTACAAACATCTGTAGAAAACGTGGCTTCTTCATCTGAAGAACTGACAGCAAGCGCAGGTCAAACAACAAAAGCAACCGAACATATCACATCATCTATTGAAACATTCTCAAACGGAAACGAAAATCAAAGCGAAATGGTGGAGCAAAGTGCGGCTCATTTAAAACAAATGAATGAAGGTCTGAACGAAGTCGCAGAAACATCTGATGTCATCACAGCATCATCTATTCAATCAAGAACAGTCGCGGAATCAGGCGGACAGCTTGTGGAGCAAACCGTTGGCCAAATGAAGACGATCGACCATTCAGTGAAAGAAGCTGAAGGGGTGATCAACGGGCTAGAGCATAAATCAAAAGACATCACAAGCATCCTAGGCGTGATTAACGGCATTGCGGATCAAACGAATTTACTTGCACTCAATGCTGCCATTGAAGCAGCACGTGCAGGTGAGTCAGGCAGAGGCTTCTCTGTTGTTGCAGAGGAAGTGCGTAAACTTGCAGTTCAATCATCAGATTCAGCAAAAGAGATTGAAAAGCTTGTGAAAGAAATTGTATCTGAAATCGAAACATCTCAAAATATGTTCAAGTCAGTGAATGAAGAAGTGAAGAATGGTCTTTCCATTACAGATCAAACGAAAGAAAGCTTCTCACAAATTAATCAGCAAACAGCCGAAATCGCTAAAAGAATGAATGAAATGAATACAACAGTACGCGAGCTTTCAAAAGGATCTGAGCAAATTTCTAAAGCAGTGAATGAAATTGCAGATGTATCACGAGAGAGTTCAGCAAGCATCCAAGATATCGCTGCATCTGCTGAAGAGCAGCTTGCTTCTATGGAAGAGATTAGTTCTTCCTCTACGACTCTTTCCCAAATGGCGGAAGAATTACGTGATTTAATTAAAAAATTTAAGATCAGCGAATAAGATCAAGTGGTTCTCCTCAAGGGGAACCGCTTTTCTTTTTAAGAGGTCATCTCGTACAATAGAGGAAATCGAAAGAATAGGAGAGATGTTATGCGTTTATCAAATAAGAAGGTCATTGCGTTTGTCAGTGATGATTTTGAAGATTTAGAGCTATGGTATCCGGTTCTACGTTTAAGAGAAGAAGGGGCAACTGTGCATCTTGTAGGAGAAAAAGCAAATCATGAGTACACCGGGAAGTATGGTGTGCCGGCCGTATCTGATGCAGATTTTTATTCCATTCAAGCGGATGAATATGATGCTGTGCTTGTCCCAGGAGGATGGGCGCCAGATAAACTGCGCCGTTATCCAGAAGTGTTAAACATCGTTCGTTCATTTGATGAAAAGGCGAAACCAATCGGGCAAATTTGCCACGCTGGCTGGGTGCTGATTTCAGCAGGAATCCTGCACGGCAAAAAAGTGACAAGTACACCTGGTATTAAAGATGATATGACAAATGCTGGAGCGGACTGGTTTGATGAAGCAGTCGTCACAGATGGTCACCTCGTCTCGAGCAGACGTCCGCCGGACCTTCCTCCATATGTGAAAGCATTTGCGGATGTGTTAGCGGCAACATAAACAATGGATCCACAACAAAAAACAAAGGGCGAACTTGCACATCATGTTCGCCCTTTGTTTATCATTTCATGCCCATTCATTTTATCTATCGGCAGGAAACCTCACGCCCATTTGTTTTCTCGCCTCGTCCATGACGGACATGGTTTGAACAGATAAGGCAAATGTATTGACCGGAGACTGAATCATTCCTTGCTGAATACACTCAATAAAATGACAGATTTCATAATACATGGCTGGCTGATCATCTTTGAGAGAGATGTCGGTATGGTGTCCTTGCCGATCATGGATCGTGATATGCGAAGGACGGTGGAATTGATCAATCACCATCGTCGCATCCTCTCCTTGAATTTCCGCAGATAAATGAGACGTTGAAATTTTAGAATGAAAAAGGAGTGCTTGATGCCCGTCATATTGTAAAAGGACAGAGCCGCTCCCATCTACACCAGAAGAAAGCTTATAGCCTCTTGCGGTGATTTGATTCGGCAGACCAAATAAATAGAGCGCCGGGTAGACGAGATACACACCGATATCCATTAAAGAACCATTGGATAATTCAGGCTTAAACGCATTTGGAATCTCGCCATTTCGGTAGGCATCGTATCTTGAGGAATATTTACAGTAATGAGCGACCACTTGCCGAATGGGTCCAAGCTGATCAAGGTGCTGTTTGATTTGAAGGAAGTTGGGCAGAAATGTCGTTTTCATCGCTTCCATCAAACACACTTGATGTTTCTTCGCTGCAGCAATCATCTCTTCCACTTCTTTTCGGTGAGAGGCGAATGGTTTTTCGCATAAAACGTGTTTTTGGTGCTCCATCATTAACATGGCCTGCTCTTTATGAAGGGCATTTGGACTCGCAATATACACGGCATCAAACGCATCACTTTCTGCCATTTGATGTAAGTTCGTGAAAACTGTATCAATACCGTATTTTTCGGCAAATGCCTGGCCTTTTTCAGCGGACCGTGAATAGACGGCTGTACATGTAAAATCAGCTACTCCTTCACCGGCCTGTAAGAATCGATCTGTAATCCAGTTCGTTCCGATGACAGCAAATCGAATCATGTCGTTCCCTCCTTCTGCTTTTCTCTGATTATACATCCTTTGAAAGCGTTTGTATGAAAGAACATTCTTTTTATTGAAAAGCGGATGAAACCTTTATATAGGCTGATGCGTCTTACATAAAGGATATAAATGTACGAAAAGGGGTAGTTTCTTCCTTCATTCGGGTAATACTCTGATAGAAGGGAGAGGAGGAAACGACCATGAAGCGAATCCTGCATATAGGAAGTACATACGTCTTTGCGCTTTTATTCATAGCAGCCGGTATTTTTCATGTGATAGAGCCGAGCGGCTTTGCCCGTATGATGCCAGGCTGGCCATATCCATATGTAATGGTCTATGCGACGGCATGCTTAGAATGGCTGCTTGCTGTCTTGCTGCTTTTGCCAAATGTCAGGATCGCAGCAGCAAAAATCATTGCTGTCTATCTTGTCCTCATTTTCCCTGCAAACTTATTTGCTGCACGAGAGGGAATTCCATTTCCAGGTCAAGAAAGCACAGAGCAGTCTTTGCTATGGATAAGACTGATAGGACAGCCAATTCTGATTGTATGGGTGATGTCCATTGCAAAATGGGAAAAAAAGCTGAAACAATGACCACCATATCAT
This sequence comes from Bacillus sp. FSL W8-0645, assembly GCF_038007905.1. Classification (NCBI taxonomy): domain Bacteria; kingdom Bacillati; phylum Bacillota; class Bacilli; order Caryophanales; family Bacillaceae; genus Bacillus; species Bacillus sp. FSL W8-0645. The sequence continues at coordinate 2,903,293 of NZ_JBBOYC010000001.1, read as the reverse complement.
GATCAGGTAGTGTACAATTTATTCATAAATAAGCCCGAGTTTGGAGGAACGATATGAATTCTATGCAAATGTGGAGCAGTCGATTTAGAAAATTTTTTCTTGATAACAAGTTTGTTCTCTTTTTACTCGTCCTGCTATTAATCGGATTGAATATCCTTGTTTTCATGAAAACATCCTTTATTTTCACACCGCTCATTGTACTCGTCAAAACTATTGCCTTACCGATTATTTTAACGGGGGTCGTGTATTATTTATTAAATCCGATTGTCAATTTGTTAGAGAAGTTTAGAGTCAAACGGATCTTTTCGATTTTGCTTTTATATATTGTCATTATTGGCATTATTACAGTGACGATCGTGTCTATTATTCCGTTTTTACAAGCGCAAATGATGAGTCTGTTTCATAACCTTCCGAAATATGTTGATACGGTAGAAGATCAGATTAGACAACTAACGGGAAGCAACTTCATTAATCAAGCGCAAAAAGCGATGAATTTTAACGTTTCTGAATTGGTGAGCAAAGCGTCAAGTCAAGCGACGAAAATTTTGGAAAGTACCTTTACCGGAGTGGGGACATTCTTAGGGGCGCTCACTGAAGTCATCATCTCGATCGTGACCGTCCCATTCATTCTGTTTTATTTATTAAAAGACGGCAAAAAATTACCTGACTATTTCTTGAAATTTATTCCGAATAAGTTTAGAGAACATACACATATCGTGCTTCACGAAATGAACCATCGCCTGAGCTCTTATATTCTCGGACAGATCATTGTCAGCTTTTGTATAGGTGTTCTTCTTTTAATTGGTTATATGATCATTGGGTTAGACTATGCCTTTTTGTTAGCTATCATTGCGGCATGTACAAGTATTGTGCCTTACCTTGGTCCAACGATTGCCATTACACCAGCGATTGTGATTGCCCTTGTTACGTCACCAATTATGCTGCTCAAACTAATCATTGTCTGGACAGTTGTTCAGCTCATTGAAGGGAAATTTATCTCACCTCAGGTCATGGGGAAAAACCTTCATATCCATCCAATCACGATTATCTTTGTTCTCTTAACAGCAGGTAAATTGTTCAGCGTAGTCGGCATCATTGTTGCGATTCCAACATATGCCGTCCTGAAGGTCATCACGACCCACTTGTTTGATTGGTTCAAAATGCGATCCAATTTGTATAAAGAAGAAAAGGTTTAATGTCATAATCTTTTTTTGAAAAAAATATAGTATCATAAAGACGAGCTTTCGATGAAGAAAGCTTGTCTTTATGTGGACATAGATGGTTGCCTGTTCAAAAGATCAGAATTGAAAGGAAAGAAAATCATGAATCTATGGGATTTATTCGTGGCACTGGTTTTAGGAATTGTCGAAGGATTAACAGAGTATGCACCTGTCTCGTCTACAGGTCACATGATCATTGTCGATGATCTATGGTTAAAATCAAAGGAAATCATTACGCCAGAGGCGGCAAACACATTTAAAGTCGTGATTCAGTTAGGCTCTATTTTAGCTGTCATGATTGTGTTCAAGGATCGGATTTTGAACTTGTTAGGCTTAAAGAAAAATATCACTGAAGAACAAAAGCGCAGCGGGCATAAGCTGACCATTGCTCAAATTGCAGTAGGACTCGTCCCAGCCGTCATTTTAGGATTCTTATTTGAAGATTATATTGATAAATACTTGTTTGACGTGAGAACAGTTGCTGTCGGTTTGATTTTAGGCGCAGTGCTGATGCTTGTCGCTGACTGGATCAATAAACGTAAAACAGAAACAAGCTCTGTCGATAACATGACGTACAAACAGGCGCTTTATATCGGACTGTTTCAATGTTTGGCGTTATGGCCAGGCTTCTCTCGCTCAGGTTCAACAATCGCAGGTGGTGTTATTCTTGGTTTGAATCACCGTGCGGCAGCTGACTTTACATTTATCATGGCGATGCCGATTATGGCGGGCGCAAGCTTCTTAACACTTGTGAAAAACGCCGAATATTTAACAACAGACATGCTGCCATTCTTTATCGTCGGCTTTGTGAGTGCATTTGTTGTGGCTCTCTTTGTTGTTCGATTCTTCCTAAAACTGATCAATAAAATCAAGCTGGTGCCTTTTGCAATATACCGAATTATCCTAGGTGTGATTTTATTTATCCTATTCATGTAATGCTGAAAACTACTCTTTAACTACTCTTTAAAAAGAGTAGTTTTTTTGTTATTCCAACTCTTTTAAACAGTAAAATCACCCTCTTAATTGGTAGAAAAAGAAGTTTTTTCATAAATTAGTGTTTAAGAGACAAGAGAAGGGGTAGTACATAAACATACCAATTAAAGGAGGAGTTAGAAATAATGAGAAAAACAAGCAAATTTTTTGTTAGTTCTGTGATCGCTACGTCAATGGTTGCTGCCCCTCTATCTCTTACGACTTTTGGTCAAACGGCTGAAGCTGCAACGACAACAGGTGTTGATGGAAGTGTCTCTATTGATCCAGTAGCCATTGCCGATAAAATTGAACAAGCAGTAAAATCATCTCAAAATCGTGATGGATTCGTTAAAAATGCGGCGTACAGCGCCTTCTATGAAGCAGGTCAAAACTATAACGTCGTTGTCCAAAACTTAAGCCAAGACCATGACTTTAGCGGACTGAACAATGTGGTTTACTATGATAGTGTTGAATATGATGGTATTACGTTTGGTATTTGGGTATTTGAAGATGGGACGTTCGTCAATAATGGTGACGGCGGCTATATTAACTGGACATTTGTCGGCAGCTTTGACCGTGAGGAAGGAAGCGGCACTGTCGACTTCCATAAAAGATTCTAATCTTATTGTTAAAAGTCTGCCGATTCACCGGCAGACTTTTTTTATAACGCACATTCTTCTATGTCAAAACCTAAATCTTCAATGATATGATGATCCATTTGGACTTGCTGACCTTTTGTTGTCAAATAATCGCCTACGAAAATGGAATTTGCCGCATAAAGGGCAAGCGGCTGAAGCGTCCGTAAATTGAACTCTCTGCCTCCAGATACTCGAATTTCCTTGGTTGGATTGACAAACCTCATGAGTGCCAACACTTTCAATGCTTTGACCGGATGTGTTCGTTCTTGATGCTCAAGTGGTGTTCCTTCAATTGCATGAAGAAAGTTGACTGGAATAGAATCCGCATCAATGGCTCTGAGCGCAAAAGCCATTTCGACAATTTGCTGGTTGGTTTCACCCATTCCAATGATCACCCCTGAGCAAGGTGACATGCCCGACTGTTTGACCTCCTCAAGGGTCGACAAGCGGTCATGATATGTATGAGTTGTCGTAATGTGAGCATGATGATCTTGATGTGTATTGATATTGTGATTGTACCGATGAACCCCTGCTTCCTTCAGCCGCTTCGCTTTGTCTTCATTTAATAACCCAAGACATGCACACACCTTCAAAGGCATGGTCTCAGTGATCTCTTTTACTGCTGCCGTCACCTCATCTAATTCTCTGTGAGAAGGTGCTCTGCCGCTCGCGACAATACAATAAGTCCCCGCTTTTCTCTTGAGCGCCTCACGCGCGCCAGCCACAATCGTTTTTTGATCAAGCATTGTATATCGTTCAACCGGTGCTTTAGAAATGATCGACTGTGAACAATAACCACAGTTTTCAGGACAATAACCGCTTTTTGCGTTAAAAATCATATTTAATTTCACCTTATTTTGAAAAAAATGAAATCGTACTTGATAGGCTGCATGCATGATAGATAATAATTCTCTCTCGTCAGCTTCAAGAATATCTAGACCTTCTTGCAGCGTGATCCGTTCATTTTTCAGCGCTTTCTCTGCTATTGCTTCCCAAGACAAAGACATTGGTTTTCCCATCATAAGCTCCTCTCATTATGTTAACTTATTTTTATTAAAAGTTAACATAATGGATAGTCGTTGGCAAGCATTGGATAAAAGAAGTCTACAAAAATACTTGAAGACACACAAAAAGGCGATGATCATGAAGTCATCGCCTTTTTATATGTAAAGCTTTATAGCTTATCGAACAGTAATATAGTTAATCACAAGCTCGCCTAGTGAATTATAGTAGGAAACTGTGACAGAACCACGTTGTACGGCACGAATCCAAGTGAAGTTCGGAGTTGTTTGATCTAATTGAATGGCATATGTTGCGCCTGACACAGAAATTTGACTTGCTGGAAGAGAAACGGCGATTGAAGAACCTACAGTAAGCGTACGGTTCACTGTAATCACTTTATTCATAATAGGAGCTTTTGCTATAACTGGTTCTTTTGGCTGTGCAGCTGCATGAGCACCTTCAGTTTGGAAGAACGTAAGAGCACCTAAAGCAGCTAAAGACAGTGTACAAGCTTTCATTAATTTTTTCATCGGTAACACTCCTTTTTTTGGTATATACATATATTAATAATAATAGCATTATATGTCAATTAAAATATGTGAAAAAAAGAGTATTTATGGTGAAATTTGTCACATATTATTCATGAGTCTTCTCTTTTTTCGGGGGAAAAAGAGACATAAAAAAAAGCTGGTGTATCCCAGCAATGTAAAGCTTTATGAAAAGAGATGATCAATCGTCGTCTCGCTGTTTTGGCTGACGGCCTTTTTGCTTCTCTTTTTCTTTAATGTAGTGAATAAAATCGATGGTTTGTCTTCGTGCTTCTTCGGAAAAATCGGAGGCAGCCTTAAACGCAATTTGCAAATCAGGATCGTCTGCAAGGTCGGCATCAGTTCCGCCTTTGTCCTTACCTGTGAGAAGATAGTCCGTTGAGACCCCGTATAACTCGGCGATTTTCACAATCATTTCACCGTCGGGCTTTCTCAAGCCATATTCCCAATTTGCATAAGTGGACATCGCCTTTAATCCGAGTTTTTTAGCAACCGTTGACTTGCTCCATCCATGCTTCTCTCTTAATTCAGTTAAAATCTTTCCAGTCAAATTATCCATTGGAAACACCTTTTTTCATGTTATGAGTAAATTTTATCATGAATTACACGGAAAAGATAAATAATTACACAAAAAGAATAAAAAATGATTGACTTACTCGTTTTGTGTATATTATCATAATAAATATAACTTACACATATTGAGTAAGAGGTGGAAAGATGAAACTTGAAAATTTACGAGAAGAACGCATTTTACAAGGAAAAACACAAACCTATATGGCGAAAAAGTTAGGGTATAAGTACACGAGCGGCTATGCAAATATAGAAATGGGCAGAACGAAGCCCAGCTTAGAAATAGCAAAGCATATTGCAGATTTGCTAAATAGGGGTGTTCAAGAGCTTTTTTTTGATCAAAAGTTACACGTAATGAGTAATTCTTTAAAGGAAGAGCACTTCTTTGAAAAGGAGAGACAAACAAAATGAATATTGAACATCCAATGGTAGCGCAGATGAATGACTTTGGATATCCAAAAAGCTACTGGTCATATGACATGACACGTTGTGGGTATCAAGCAGAGATTGAGGAAAGTCTGGAGGGATTTGAAGAAGATGAAACATCAGATGACGTTTGATGCCAGAAAGGAAGCGCAGCTTTGTTTAGTCCAAGCTGGCGGCTGGATGACCTTTCATCATCAGAAACCGGTGTTTGTTTTTTCCACATCAGAAGACAAGCAAACATACATGACCCTCTTGGCGGAAAAGGTCGCTGAAGCAAAAAAGGAGGAATCAAGACGACATGAAACGATGGAAGAAAATCATGGCAATCCTCAAATGCTTGCTCAAAGCGAGTAAAAACGAACAAAACATCCGTCAGTGGGAAAAGGATGACGGGAGATCATAACATGGTCATCCATTTCATTATTGAGGCAGAGTTTTTGTTAACAAAAGATACATTGATAAAAAGAATACGAGCAGCAGCAAAAGCGCAATGCCCGCATAAAATAAAAGACGCACTATCACTCGAGATTCGTTTATTTGACGACATGCCGCTTGACATAGCTGACTGTCAAATCAAGCGTACATACGCAGAAAAAGGTTTGATACGTCCAGTGAACGTCAGCATCTTTCAGCCCCGACTACACCATATTCAAGAAGCACTTCATTCTATTGCGGATAGGGCCCCTCTACAGATTGTCGATTTAAGAGTTTCCCAGTTTTATAGTATGCGTCCAAGAATTGAAATCATTTTAAATACGATAGGTGATGGCACGAAGTCCTCACCAATTAAGGAGACAAGCATATGAACGAGCCAAAACAATTATTCATTCAAGAAAACCAGACATTTGTCGGTGAGATGGAAACAGGAAAAATTCAAGTCATCGTGTTAGATGGGAATGTAGGAACAGCTTATCAGATAGATGTACCTGAACATGGAAAAACCATTATCCAAACGGCAAAAGGTCATTTTGCAAGAGTAGATCACGAGATTGGTTTTAAAATCAGCTAGATCACTGAACAGATCACAACATCATACGTCCAAGACGGAAAGCCTGCGGACACTGATCAAGACCCTATGAAAAGGGGACTGATTGGTGTCCGTTTTTTATTTTCTTAAAAAAGGGAGAGAGCCAATATGCAAGATTTACTTATCGAATACAAACGAGCATTAAAGGATGCTAGAAAAAGATATGAACCATTTAGAGAAAAAGAAGACAAACAGCTGTCAGATCAAGAGAAGCATGATAAAAAAATTATCGCTAGTATGGTCAGCGATCTCGAATACGTCGTGGAATGGCTTCAAATTGGCAGACAGCCAGGCGCACGCAGAGGTTTAGACAGACGTTCAGTCTATCAGCGCACCATTCTAGCAAATCCAGAAGTGTTAGAGGCTTTATCACATGAATATACACTCATCCAAGAAAATGAAAAAGAATTCAGTGAGCGGGACAAGAAACGAATTGACGAAGCCTTGTCCGTTTTAACGGATCGAGAAAAGGACGTATTCTTCATGCACACAACACAAGGATTATCGTTTAGCGAGATTGCGATTATGCTGGATGTGAAAAAAGGAACTGTCCAAAAACATATGGAGAGAGCTCGGACAAAGATGTCCAAAAAAGTACAAGAACGCCTATTCGAAGCAGCTGAATAGGCGTTTTTTCTTTCACAAAATAAATGGAGCACACTTGTCTTACAGTTGCCACCTATAGTTAGAAAGACCAAACGGATGTTTGCTAGCCCTACACAAATGATTCCTTCACAGGAAATCGTTCGAATTAAAAGGAGGCGGCAGGTGAATGTAAATGAAAGATAAACGGATAGAAGCCAAGCAAGATTATATGAAAGGGATGACGTACCAGCAAATTGCTGATCATTACAATGTCTCGATCCATACCGTGAAATCATGGAAAAGACGATACGGATGGCAAAGGCCAAAAGATTCGTCAAAGCAGGCACACTCGATCTTCAATCAGTTTCTTTCAGATGAAACAATTGAAATCATGGAGAAAATGAGCGGGCGTACATCGCTTGATTTAATCTGGGATCAAATTCAAATTCAATATGCTGCCATTATTCGGGCGCAGCGCATCATGTATGTGTCAGATCAAGATGACATGATCAAAGAGCTGAAAAAGACGGCATACATGCCTTCTTCATTAGAAGAAACAGTAGAAGGCATTCAGCCAGAACAAGAAATCAGCACAGAAGAATATTCGTTTCAATTTTCATGGGATCGGCATGCCACCTTTTTAAATGCCCAATCCCGTGCAATGGGAGAGCTCAGGCGTCTCATTAAACAGTTTGAAGAGCTTGCACATACGAAGGATGAACGAAGATTAAGGCTAAAGCAAATTGAACTGACCATCGAAAAAACAAAAAAAGCAGTGCGCGAAGAAAAAGAGGAAGATCTTCACATCATGATCAAGCGAAAAGAGGATAACTCATGACGTCATTGATTGAAAAAGAAGTCAATCCTCACTTTGAACATTTTCTATTCGATTGGAATCAAAAGTTTCAATTTTTAGTAGGCGGCTACGGCTCCTCGAAAAGCTATCACATTGCGTTAAAACTCATTTTAAAGCTGCTGGAAGAAAAACGGACAGCACTTGTCATTCGAGAAGTATATGATACGCACCGCGAATCAACATTTTCTCTCTTACAAGAGATCGTCAGCGATCTTGGCATCGGTCATGTGGTGAAGTGCCGCAGTTCGCCGCTTGCCTTGACGTTTCGAAATGGCAGCAGCATCTTATTCAAAGGGCTGGACAAGCCTGAGAAATTGAAATCGATTAACAACATCTCGATGATTTGGATTGAGGAGTGTTCAGAGGTTTCTTATGAAGGCTTTAAAGAGCTGCTTGGAAGATTGAGGCATCCGTCCTTACCGCTTTATATGATGTTATCGACCAATCCTGTTGGTCAAGATAATTGGACGTACAGACATTTCTTTCGAGATGAACAGCTGAAGCGATTTGTCCTAGATGACGAAACCTTATACAAAAAACGCACCGTTGTGATCAAGGATACGTACTATCATCACTCCACAGCGGAAGATAACCTATTTCTCCCTAAAAGCTATGTTGAGCAGCTGGATGAGCTGAAAGAATACGACCCAGACCTCTATCGAATTGCGAGGAAGGGCTATTTCGGCATCAATGGAACAAAGGTTTTTCCTCAATTTGAGGTAAGAAATCATTCTGATGTATTAGAAGCCATTCAGCAGATTGATCGGCCGCTAAAACGAGCAGGCATGGATTTTGGATTTGTTGAATCATACAATGCGCTCATTCGATTAGCCGTCGACCATGAAAAAAAGTACTTATATATTTACTGGGAATATTACGACCGCGGGAAAACAGATGATGAAACAGCTGTTGACCTAAAAGAGTTCATTGAATCAAAGGAACTCATCAAAGCCGATGCAGCAGAGCCTAAAACCATTCACTATTTTCGGCAGCGTGGATTTCAAATGGTGGCAGCACATAAGTTCCAAGGCTCGCGTTTGCAGTATACGAAAAAGATCAAACGATTTAAGAAAATTATTTGCTCTGATGCTTGTCCGTACACAATCTATGAACTTCAATCACTGACCTATAAGGCAGATAAGGATGGACGTTTAGAGGAAGATGCATTTCAAATCGACCCGCACACATTATCAGCGATCTGGTATGCGCTGGATGATTATGAAGTGACGGATTTGAAACAGACCGCCTCGGAGCGTGTTCGTCCAAACAGAGAGAGGAGGTCCATACAATGAAACAATTGAAAGCAACGATTATGAAGGCAAACATGTCTGATCATACAAAACAAATGTATGCAGATGAATTTTCCTATGAAAAAGATGACATTGTTCCCCCGCCTTACAACATCAATGAATTAAAAAGCATGGCAGAATATTCAACCATTCTTCAGCAATGTATTGATGCGTACAAAACGAATATTTTAGGCTTTGGATTTGGAGTGGAATATGCCTTTGACTTTAATGCAGAAGGTGTAAAACCGGCAAAAAAGAAAGCCGCAGAAAAGGAATGGACAAGACTTGAAGAGTTTACGAAGTACATGAACTATGATGAGTCCGCTGATGTGATTCTTGGCTATGTCCTTGAAGACCGAGAGAAAACGGGCAATGGTTTTTTAGAGGTGCTGAGAGATGGACAAGGAAAACCGGCCGGAATCGAGTATTTAGATGCGCTTCATATCCGCATTTGCAAGCTTAGTGAGCCAGTCGACGTCGAATTCAGTTACACAGAAAATGGCGAATTAAAAACAATGAATCGAAAGAAACGATTCCGCAAATATGTGCAGGTGATCAACGAAAAGAAAGTCTTCTTCAAGGAGTATGGTGACCCGCGCATTTTGCATTGTGAAACAGGCAAATACGATGACACCACACCAGAGCCGCTTCGCGCAACAGAAGTAATTCATTTTAAAATTGGCAGCGGAACGTATGGGATTCCCCGCTGGATTGGCAACATCGTCAATATGTACGGAGCACGCAAGGCAGAGGAGCTGAACTATCTTTATTTTAAACAAGGGCGGCATGTACCAGGTGCCATCATTGTCGAAAATGGCATGCTGTCAGAATCCTCTTATCAGCAGCTTCAAGATTATATGGACGATATTGAAGGATCTGATCATGCACATAAATTTCTATTGCTTGAAGTTGAAGGTCTGCCGACAGAAAAAGGGTTAACGGGAGAAGAAGATGTCTCAAATGTCAAAGTAAACTTCAAATCTCTAGCCGAGATCCTGCAAGAAGATGCGCTTTTTTTAGAATACGATGAAAAAACAAGAAACAAAATCCGCTCGGCGTTTCGCCTTCCACCTATTTACACAGGTGAGTCTCAAGATTATAACAAAGCGACAGCAGATACAGCGCGTAAAACAACAGAAGAGCAAGTATTTCAGCCGGAACGGCATCTCATCACAGGAAAACTCAATACTCTTTTCCTGCCGGATCTTGATATTTGGCATGTCCGTTTTCTATTAAATGGTCCTGATTTTAGAGACCCATTAGAGATTGCCAAGGTACTGACACCATTTATTCAGGCGGGAGCAGTGTCACCAAACGATTTGCGCGATCTAGCAGGAAGAATCCTCGGAAAAACGCTAGAGGAATGGCCTGAGGAACTGTATCACCGCCCTTTAGAAAGCCGCATGAAATCAGCTGAAGAAAAGCCTCAACCAGAGCCGGACCAGCTGACGAAATAAACAGAAGCGAGTGCGCTTTTTTGAAAGGGGGTGAACATATGCCAAGAGAACTAAAAAACGCTAAAATTACGCATGTTTCCTACGTGGACAAAGCAGCGAACAAGAAGAAATTCTTTCTGATGAAAGCAAAGAAAAAGCGGCCTGACTTTCAAAAGGAGGTCAGTGTCCTGACAAAGGCAGAAGATGCTCATCGCCTCGTGTACGGTGTCGTGTATGAGCCGAATACGCCTGATGCACATCAAGACTTTATGACAGCCAAGGAAATTGAAAGAGCGGCACACGGCTTTATGAAGGATGCCCGTCATATTGACAAGCAGCATGATTTTCAGGATGGTGTTGGCGAAGTGGTTGAATCATATATTGCTCCGGCTGATGTTGAAGTGGGCGGGGAGCTGATTCGCAAAGGATCTTGGGTGCTTGTGACAAAGGCTTCCCAAGAGATTTGGGATCAAATTCAAAAAGGCCACATTACAGGCTATTCAATGGCTGGAACGGCGGACATCGTCGCCATAGAAGAAAAAGATCAGCTTCTATCTCAAGATACAAATGAGAGAGGGCTTTTTTCTTTGCTGAAAAATTTCTTTTTAAAAGAGGAAGGTGCAAACATGTCACAACCATTTTGGAACGTTTTAGACCATCTGCTGGAAACCTTACAGTCAAGTGATGGTGATGAGGCGGAAGTAAGAGCTGCCTTAGAACAGCTCATTCCAATCATGCAGGACATCCTGAAGTCAGAGGATGTCATTCAAACGATTGGTGAAAGGCCAGCAGACGTACAAAAAGAAGAGGCCGCTTTGACGACGGATCAAGTACGAGAGCTCGAAAAAGCAAAAAAGGCCATCGAAAACGTCTTGCAGCAGGCTGAACAGCAGGAAACAGAACAAACAGGGGAAGAACCTGTCCAAAAAGTGCTCGAGCAAGTCGTTGCACCGATTCGTCATCAGCTCTCTTCCTTAGAGAAATCAGCTAGCAGAGAAAAAGCAGCGATGCAGGAAGTGCTTCAGCAGCAGCTTTTGCCTATTTCAGAGCGGATTCACATGCTTGAAAAGGCAAGGGGCATATCAAAACAAACAATCCACGATACACAAAACGACACGACAAAACCCATATGGGATGGCTTACTATAAGCCGAAATAAGGAGGAAACAGTGTGAGAAATCAAGAGTTGATTCGTAAGGCTGAAATGACACTTGCCAGCTTAAAAACCGGCGGTCTCATGAACGCAACCCAATCCAACACATTCATTAGAATGATGCAAAACACACCAACCGTTTTAAATGATGCACGCATCATTCCGATGGAAAGTGATTCACAAAAAATCGAAAAAATCGGCTTTGGCCAGCGTATTTTGCGCCCGGCAGAGGAAGGCAAAGCGCTTGATGCGAAAGACCGTGTTGTCCCAGCGACAAGCACTGTCCAGCTAAATGCAAAAGAGGTCATTGCAGAAATTCATATGACCTACGACAGCATTGAAAACAATATTGAAAAAGACGGAATTCAGCAGACCATTATGCAAATGCTTGCTGAACGAGCGGCCGTTGATATTGAAGAGCTCATCGTCAATGGGGATACGACTTCATCAGATCCGTTTTTAGCCCAAATGGATGGCGTGAGAAAACAAGCAGTATCTCATATTGTTGATGCAAATGGAGCGGAAATTAGCCGCCAAATGTTTAAACAAGCCTATAAAGCGATGCCGTCAAAATATTTACGTGTACCTCAGGATTTCCGTTTCTACACATCCCCAAGTTTAGAGGTGGAATGGAAGGATCAAGTAGCAAACCGTCAGACAACTCTCGGAGATGCGGTGATTCAAGGCGGACTTTCTTCTGCATTCGGTGTGCCGGTCAAAGGTCTTGCCAATATGCAGCCATACGACAAAGCGGGAACAGACGTATCAGATATTTTGCTGACACACCCTAAAAATATTATCGTAGGTTTTTCTCGTCATATTCGAATTGAAGTAGAAAAAGATATTCGTAGCCGGAAATTTATTATAGTTCTGACAGCGAAGCTAGACAGCAAATTTGAGGAAGAGGATGCTGTAGCAAAAGTGATGAAAGTGAAAGAGTAGGTGACGGCAGGTCATGATTATTTCTCCTGAAGAACTGCAAGCCTATTCTGTATTTGAGCGTGTGAAAAATCGATCTGTAGAAAGACTGACAGCAGATATTATCGAAGCAGAAGCTGCGGTATTTCAGATCGTAGGTCATGATTTCTCAAGCGGAAAATATCAGCCCCTCCCTGAAAAAGCAAGAATCGCATTATTAAAAATGGCTCAATATTTTGCAATGTTGAATGATGATGAATCTATGATGAAAGGCTTTACGTCAGAAAAAATGGGTGATTATTCATATGCGAAGGCAGCTGATCAAGTGAAAGGCAAACCTTATGTATATGCCCTGCTTGTCGATTACATTGAACCATCATTATCGGGCGGCAGTACCAAATTAAAGGTGAGATCATTATGAGTTATCAATCTCTCTTAACAGACCGCTGTGATCTTTTTCACCTTGAACATCAGGAGGCTTCCCGAGGAAAATTTGGGATTCCAGCTGATGACTTACAAATGACTCTTTCCTATCCCGATGCGCCTAGCCTGACGGACCTGGCTTGTTATGTCATAGAAAAAAATCAGTCACTTGTGCAAGAAGAGCCGAATACAGTGATTTATCAATCCTATCTTGTCCATTTTCCTTTAGCAAGTGATATTCGCCTACATGACAAAATGGTGTGGAACGGCGTCTCACTTAAGTTGCAGCAGCCCAAAATAATGAAAAATCATCACATTGAAGTGATGGCAGTCAGGAAGGAAAATCTATGAAAATTGATGGACTTGACCGGCTACTTTCACAGCTGGAAACAGCGTGTGCTGGCGGCTTAAAAGCAGAATATCAAGATTGGCTAGAGGATATGGGCCTAGAGCTTTTGGACATCATTCAAGATGAGCTAATCAAGGAGAATGCTGTCGATACAGGCCGGCTTCTAAGCTCCTTTACGCAAGGAGACAAGGAGAATCATTTTCTCATGTCAAAAGGTGGTCTCACACTTGAAGTGGGAACGCAGCTTGAATATGCCTCCTATGTCAATGACGGACATGCTACTTCTTCAAATGGGGAGCGAAGATGGGTGCCTGGCAGGTGGGCTGGTAGCCGCTTTGAATATGATCCGAATGCAAAGACAGGAATGATGCTTGCCTCTCAATGGATAGATGGAAATGGCTACTGGGATCATGCTGTCATGCTCTATGAGCAAATGTTTGAACGGTCGCTGGATCGAAAGCTTCAAAGCTGGTTCGATCGACATTTTGGGAGGTGATGAAATGAATCAAGAAGTCGGGGCAATCATGCATTATATTTACACACACTTTCCTGTGACAATGTATGATCGACTTTTACCAGAGCGTTTTCAAGTACCATCCGTTTATGTGCCGCCCGTAACAGTCATCAGCGGTCCAGATACGGTATCTACGTTTATGAAATCTTATTCGCTGCAAGTGAAAGTGTTTCATATGGATTCAGAAAAAGCGCATGACGCGGCAGAAATAATTGTTGATGCATTGCTTGCTGATCGTCAAATGATTCAGATGATGAGTGAAGATGGAGAGGTGCTTGATGATTATGTCCGCATAAAAAGAGTGGAAACCAGAATGTTAGATCAAGGCGTAGCAGCGATTGTCCTGACGTGGGATAGCAGTTATTGGTACAACCGAGACAAACAAGCGAGCCTTGAAGATATCAACTTTTCAGATGGGGTGATCAAACGTGAGCAAGACTAAAAAAGCAGAGCCCGCTCAAACAGCTGGCGAAGAAAAAGAATTTGGCTTTTCATTTGAAGCTTTAAAGGAGCACAGTAAGGATCTTTTTGGGGTTAAACCAGAAATCCTTGAAGGTGCTCTTTTTTATATCAAACATCAACCAATTACAAAAACAGAAGCGAAAAAGCACATTGATGCTTTTTTGTCCAAGGAGGTTTAAAGGATGAACGGAGGCACATTTACACCAGGTACAGAGAAAAAGCGTCCTGGCATTTACTTTAATTTTAAAACAACAGCAGAGCAGCGAATTACTTTAGGCGATCGAGGTACGGTGGCACTTCCTCTTGTGATGAGCTGGGGAGAACCAAAAACCTTTATTTCCATTTCCAATATGGAAGACTTAAATAAAAAGGTTGGACTTAATATTGATGACAAGTCGCTTCTTCTTTTCCGTGAAGCAAAGAAAAAAGCGCAAACGGTCTTGCTTTACCGCTTGAACGAAGGGGAGCCAGCCAAAGCTGAAATCTCAGAAAACTTTGTGGTCACAGCCAATTATGGCGGTCTAAAGGGAAATGAGATCACCATTCAAGTGGCAGAAAATGTACTCGACAGCACAAAACGTGACGTCATTACTTATCTTGGAACAGATATTGTGGATAAGCAGATTGTGACGGATGTCAAAGATCTTGTGAAAAACAAATATGTTCAATTTTCTGGTGAAGGTGAAGCAGCTATCACAGCTGGTGTGGCACTAAGCGGCGGAAAAAATGGTGTGGCAAGTGTCGCAGATTATACAGCTTTCCTAGAAGCAGCAGAAACAGAATACTTTGATGTCATTGCGCTCCCAGTCGATAATAGTGAGCAATTAAAAGCAACCTTCGCTTCATTTATCGAGCGTCTACGTGATAAGCAAGGACGTAAGGTGCAAGGCGTTGTGGCGAACTATGCAGCTGACCAAGAAGGCATCATCAATGTGACAAGTGGTGTCGTGCTGGAAGATGGAACAGAACTAACACCTGCTCAAACAACAGCTTGGGTCGCAGGTGCAAGTGCAGGTGCAAACTTCAATCAGTCACTCACCTTTGTGGAATACGAAGGAGCAGTGGATACATTAGAACGCCTTGATAATGATCAAGTAGAATACCGATTATCACAAGGGGAGTTCCTCTTCACCTTTGATGCGAGAGACCGCACGGTGAGTGTTGAAAAAGATATTAACTCTTTAACAAGCTTCACAGCTGAAAAGAATCAGCAAATGGCGAAAAACAAAATCATTCGTGTGCTTGATGCCATCAACAATGATTTAACGTTCGAATTAAAAAATCTGATTAAATTACGCAAAGCCAATGGCAATGACATCCCAGCATCTGATGATGGAGTGCAACTTGTGAAAACACTGATTACACAGTATCTCACACAGCTTCAAGATGGCAGCGGCATTACAGGCTTTAACTCAGAAACAGATATCGTCATCGGTCTCAATGAAGATCGTGATGGATTTATTATCGATCTAGCTGTTCAACCAGTAGATGCAGCAGAAAAATTCTATTTCAATGTGGAGGTGAAGTAAGATGGCTTTTAAAGCGCAAAATACAATTTCAGGTAAAGAGGGTCGTCTTTTCTTAGAAGGTGAGGAACTTGCCTTTATCAAAACGTTTGAAGCAAACGTGGAAAAAAACAAATCAGAAGTCAACGTGATGGGCCGCCGAATGACTGGTCATAAAACAACTGGGGCAAACGGAACAGGAACGGCAACATTCTATAAAGTTACGTCTCGTTTCGTTCAATTAATGCTCAACTATGTGAAAAAAGGGGAAGATACTTATTTCACTCTTCAAGCGGTGATTGACGATAAATCATCAGGCCGAGGTACTGAGCGTGTAACATTATTTGATGTCAACTTCGATTCAGCTAAAATTGCTGGTCTGGATGTCGATTCAGAAGCACTAGAAGAAGAAGTTCCGTTTACGTTCGAGGACTTTGATCTTCCTGAAAAGCTGAAGAATTCCTTTTAATGAACAAAAGGCATACAAATGACGAAAATATATGTTGTTTTTATTTTATTCAACGATATGGTATAATTTTTCATAGTTACAGGGTAGCTACAAAAGAGTGACTGTGTAACCCCAAAAAGTTTCTTAGAAATATGTTTACATGCAAAGTACTTTGCATAAAATAAAAAGAAGCCAGGATGCGTCAACATCCCGGCAATGTACAATTTGGCCCTCAAGGGGCTGGCTAATCGAATAGGATACTTTAGGATAGACTTCCCTTTTACCTACCAAAGCTCAAGGGGGAGTCTATTTTTTGTCTATATACGTCAACAGGGTTATGATAAATGACCCGAAAGCAAGCATTAACATTAGTGCTTGAAATGTTGACATGAGCATCACCCCCTTCCTATCGGGGGATGAGCCAGACACCCTTGAGCTAGCCGTTCAATTGTACAATTTAAATTATACATGAAAAGATTGGAAAGCACATTCAAAAATGGATGTGCTTTTTTGCATTCAAAAAAACATAACAAAGGGAGTTTTTAAACATGAGCGAAAAACAAACATTTGATCTTTCATTTTTTATGCCAGGACAAACAGTAGAAGCAGAAGAGGTCAAAGTGCCAATTTCTAAGCGTTTTGTTGATAAAAAAGGGAATGTCATTCCTTTTGTCTTTAAAGCCATTACAACTGAACGCATTGATGAACTGGAAAAAGAAAACACCACGTTCAAAAATGTCAAAGGAAGAGGCCGTGTGAAAGACTTAGACAGCCAACGCTTCTACGCACGTATTGCCATTGAATCAACGATTTACCCAGATTTCCGCTCAAAGGAATTAAGAGAAGCCTACAGCACACAAGATCCAGTTGAAGTCGCAAAACGTGTATTATCTGTCGGCGGTGAATACGCAAACTGGTTAAACAAGGCGATTGAAATCAACGGATTCGAAGACGAAATTGAAGATTTAGAAGAAGCAGCAAAAAACTAATAAAAGATGGGGATAAAGAAGCCGTGTTTTTATATTACGCCATGCATGAGCTTCACTACTCCCCATCTGAACTCCTAGATTTATACGAATCACCAAGACCATTCAAAGCACTCCTATTTGGACTCATCAGCTACAAACTCGACATGCTAGAAAAAGAAGCAAAGAAAGGAGGGAAATAATTGGCGAAACTCACTGCACGATTTGAATTAGAAGACAAAGTATCGAAGAAGCTGCTGCGAATACAAAAGCGATTTCAAACATTTGAGAAGCAGCTCAAACCATTTAGAAAACCGGTGAAAATAAACCTGGATATAGATGACAAGAAATTAAAAAACTTCAGTTTATCACTTCGGAAAATGTCAGCGATTTCCATGAGACTGGATCAAGGAATCTTTCGTGATCTTAAAGCATTAAACAATCAGTTAAATATGCTCCCGAATCACTTGGTCATATCCATTCAAGCGAAGGGGCTAGATGTCATGAAATCCAGCATAAATCGTTTAAAGCAAGCGGGAACAAGCCCCATTATGCTGACGTTTAAACTAAACGATCAATTGTCAGGTAAAATGTCATCAATCAAAAAATCTATCTTTCAGCTCATGAACAGAACGTACTATATGAGATTAAACATGGTTGACCAAGCCACCGCTGCAATTCAACGAATCAAAAAGACACTCAAAAGCTTGACGATGTCTAAACACGAAATCAGAGTGTCTGTTCAAGACAATGCAAAGAGTAAGTTGAAAAAACGAGATCAAGCAGAGTCGGTTGTGAAAGAAAAGAAAACAAAAAAAGAATCAAATCCAGCAGCCTCTGCGAAAAAGATTCAAAACAACCAGAGCTGGCTAGGAAACTTCGGAAACAAGGCGCTAAAGGAAATTGAAAAATATGCAAGTGACGTCTCGGATAAGTTGAAGGAAAAATTGAGCCCTAGAAAATTTTGGGATGACAAGGCGTTACCTTGGATTGAAACGAAAATAGACGAATACAAGCAAGAAGTGATTGGACGAATTAGTGAGAAGATTAAAATCAACCCTGAGGAGTATCTAGATAAATGGTTTAACAAAGGGTTAGATTGGATCCTTGGTCCGAAAAATCAATCAAGCGAAAACAACAGTAGCCCATCGGCTCAAAGTCAAACTACTGAAGCACCAACAAATCCAACTCCTAATACGCAGCCAAATAAACAAAAAGGAAAAGGTTTATTTCGTAATAGCTGTTGCCCTTGTTGCGCTCGAGGTTTAAGCAGGCGTGGTTCTGATAGAACTAGAAATAGAAATAAAAATGGTCGTTCACAAAGACAACCCACAAATCCTACAGCCACTATGAGAACTGAAAGAAATAGAAGACCTCCAGGTAGACTAGGAAAACTGAAAACAAATGCAGGTAAATTTATTGGTAAAATCCCAAGTGGATTAAAGAAAGGCTCGGCTATAGCGGCTTCTGTTGCGGGGCTTGCAGGTTTGATGAAAGGTAGCGGAGGTTTAAGTGGGTTAGGCGATGCATTTAAAAATATAGGTCGAGGAAGTAGTAAGTTATTAAAAAGAGTACCTATATTGGGGAACTTATTAAGTGCAACGGATTTAATAGGAACCACGAAAGAAAACGTTGGGGAAAAAGTAGGTGGTTTCTCTGGGGGGCTTGCAGGAGGAATTAGTGGAGCTGCCATTGGTCAGGCTCTAATTCCAATACCATTTGTAGGAGCTGCCATTGGTGGTGCTGCAGGAGGAATGGCTGGTACTTATGGAGGATCAAAATTAGGGGAGATATTTGATACATCAGAACTTAAAGAGAATATTTCCAACACTTTATTTAATGGCGAATGGTGGAGTGAAAAGTGGGGGAGTGTTAAAACCTCTGCAGAAAAGTCTTTAGGGAACTTAAGTGAAAAATGGGAAGATATAAAAACTACAGCATCGAATACCCTGTTTAATTCAGAATGGTGGGCAGAACAAGCTGGATACGTTACAGGAGTTTTAGAATCTACTGTCTTTAATGGCGAATGGTGGAGTGAAAAATGGGATGCTATCAAGGACTGGACTCAAGAAAAATGGGATAGTGCAGTCGAAATATGGGATTCTATTAAGGGGAAACTTAGTGAGACTGTGTTTAACGGAGAATGGTGGGGAGAGAAGTGGAATGATGTAAAAAAATGGACAAAAGAAAAATGGGATGGTGCAGTCGAAATATGGGATTCTATTAAGGGGAAACTTAGTGAGACTGTGTTTAACGGAGATTGGTGGGGAGAGAAGTGGAATGATGTAAAAAAATGGACAAAAGAAAAATGGGATGGTGCAGTCGAAATATGGAATTCAATTAAAGGAAAAATTCGTGAAACGGTTTTTAACAAAGATTGGTGGGGGGAGAAGTGGGATAACGTAAAAAGTTGGTCAAAAAGTAAATGGGAACAGTCAAAAACAATTTGGTCAACTGCAAAAGCAACTATTTCTTCAACTCTATTTAATAAAGACTGGTGGTCAAGTAGGTGGAGTGATGTACAGTCTTGGGGTAAAAATATTTTAGGAGATTCATGGGATTTACTCAAAAATAAAGGCGCAAAAATCGCTAGTAAGCATATTACAAAATTTGAAAAAGGTCGAGAAAACGGGAAAAAAGATTTTAAACCCGATAAAAAAGCCACAGGCGGCTATATCACCCAGCCAACCTTATCATGGGTCGGTGAAGCAGGTAACGAATTTGTCATTCCAACTCAAAATAACCGAGGGCGCGGGAAGATGCTGCTTGCTCAGGCTGCTTCTCATCTTGGAATGTCTGTTATGCCAAGCGGAGCAGTTGGAAATCAAGTATCAAGCTCTCCAGCTCCTACAGCAGTAGCTTCATCATCTTCTGTCGGTTCAATAGATGGATCGGTCTCGATGACTGGGAACATTCAAGCCTCTAGCATAGGCGAGCAATTTAATAAGGATTTTGAACAAGGATTAAATCAAAAAGTGATTACACTTGATCAATGGAAACAAAAGAATATTCAGCAGCCTTTTGGTCAATTGACCTCAGACTCAAATAAGTATGGTCAGCAAACAGTTGTTGCTTTTGCGAATGGTCAGCAGGTGACACCAACAGGAACAGACAGCTTTTTGCAAAGTCGTGTAAAAGCACCATACCAACAAGTGATGACAGCATCGCCAACTTGGGGTTCTGGAACGGTTAGTGGTTTTGCCACAGGTCAAAATGCTACATCAGTTGGTACTAGCCAATACGTAGATCAGCACATCAAACAACCATTTCTACAAGTAAAACAAGAATCACCAGGCTGGGGCTCAGGAATGATGGATGCCTTTAACAGTGGCATGCGTTCAAAAGCAAGTGAAGTCACACAAGCCGCCAAAGAAATGGCGAAGAAAGTAGAGCAGGCGTTTAGAGAGGAATTAGACATTCATTCCCCTTCACGCGTCATGATGAGTCTTGGGAAATTTGCATCGATCGGTGTCGTCAAAGGGCTCGACTCAGTTGATGTGAAAAAGTTTGCTGAAAATCAGGCTGGTTCATTAATTGGAGCTTTCAGCGGTATGGGGGCTTCGGGTCTTAGTGTTCAGCAATGGCTCATGGCAGCTCTCATGGCAACTGGCACATCGATGAACTGGCTTCCAGGTCTTATGACCATTGCGCAGCATGAATCGAATGGAAATCCGAGAGCAATCAACTTATGGGATTCTAACGCTAAGAAGGGAACGCCTTCTAAAGGCTTAATGCAAACCATTGGAACGACGTTTAACGCCAATAAAGGCAAGGGCATGAATGACATTTGGAACCCAATTCATAATGCCGTTGCAGCCATTAATTACATTAAGGGCAGATATGGCACAGTCTTCAATACACCGGGATTACGAAGTATGAGAAGAGGCGGACCTTATAAAGGCTACGCAAATGGTGGACTGATTACTCAGGAGCAGGTTGCTAGAGTCGGTGAAGGAAACAAACGCGAATGGATCATTCCTGAAGAAAGAGGCATTCGCGGAAGGTATTTATTAACGCAGGCAGCCAAGGCACTTGGGATGCAAGTATATGATCCAGCAAATGCGTCTGCTCCTTTACCAGAATCACAAATGCAGCAAGTCACCTCAGTTCAGTCTTCTAGTCGTACAGCATCGTCAAGTAATAAGCAAATCACCATTCAATTGAATGGGGATCAGCATTTTCATAATGGACAAGATCAGCAATCGCTTGTCGAAAAAATTAGACAAATGCTCGTAGATGAACTGGAAGTAGAGCTTCATACAGGAACGAAGGGGGTCGTGATCGATGGGTAAATCAGTGTATCAATTGTGGATTTCCCAAGGAAAGGACAAGTTGCGATTCCCTGTCCTTCCATCCGAACTTGAAATCACAAATAACGTACAAAATGAAACGGTAAAGGTTGCCTCTTTTGGAGAACTAACCTTTATTGATGTCCCATCGGCTAAGCAAGTATCATTCACTTCATTATTTCCTAAGAAATATTCGCCAATTGCTGAATATAAAAGCATTCCATCACCAGAGAATGCGATAGCGAAAATAGAACGAATGATGCGTTCAAAGAAGTCTGTGCGGCTGATTGTAACGGGGACAAAGGTCAATATGACGTGCAGCATTGAAAGTTTCACCCATAAAGAAGGGTCATATGATATTGGCGATCGTGAATTTACGATCGAGTTAAAGGAATACAAAACCGCATCGCCTAGGAAAATCAAACGAAAGAAAAAAGCAAAACAAACGAAAAAGAAAAGGCCTTCAAAAACACCACCAAAAATGTACACCGTCAAAAAAGGGGATACGCTATGGGCGATTTCAGGCAGGTTTTATGGCGATAGTACAAAATGGCGGCGTATTTGGAATGCCAATAAATTAGCGATGATTAAACGGAGCAAACGCAATATTAAGCAGCCGGGGCATTGGATTTTCCCTGGACAAAGGTTAAAAATACCACAATAGGGGGGCTGGCATTGATCGAGCTTTTTGCCATCAGAAGCGGCACCATGTATGAGCTTGTCACAGAGAGTGTGACACTTCAGGGGCAAAGGTATCAAGCCCCTCGCTCTATTCAAGCAAATATTATCACAAAGCAAGGGAGTCAAACATATTACCGTGTCTCAGAAGGGGACACGGTTCTTTTTAAATGGAAAGGAAAAGAGCTGTTCAGAGGCATTGTGTTTTCTCGGACGCCTGTTGAAGGGAAACTGACCTTTACCGCATACGACATGCTTCAATATTTGGTGAAAAACCAAGATGTTTATGTTTTTTCAAAACAAAGAGCAGATCAAATCTTGAGACGGATTGGGGCTGACTTTCAAATTCCAATGACCTCCATCGCCAATACAGGTCATGTCATAAAATCACTAGTGTTTAAAAACGATACGAGCCTATATGACATGATTCTGAAAGCATTAAAAGAAACAAAGCGGCAAACCGGCAGAAACTATCAAATCTATTCTGCTAAAGGAAAGATGGGGCTGAGAGCTTGGCCAGATCCAGAGGACGTATGGGTCATTGAATCAGGTGTCAATCTCATTGGCTATCAGTACAGCACCTCGATTGAAGAAACAGCCACTCGTGTCAAGCTGCGCACGTCTGCGGATGAACAGGGGAAAAATAAGAAAAAAGGTAGCAAATCAGAGATTGTAGTGGTCGAACAGGATAAAGCAGGTCAGAGTAAATACGGTATTTTACAACATGTTGAGACGGTTACAGGACAAATCAACCAGCCGCAGCTGCAAAAAAGAGCCAAAGTACGGCTGGCAGAGAAAAAAGGCTTGAAACAAGAAGTCAAAAGCATCCAAGCACTTGGCATTCCTGAACTGCAAAGCGGTCTTCCAATCTATTTAAAAATCCCTGAAATCAACGTGAAAAAAACCTACTGGATCGATCAAGACAAACATGAATTTAGTGGAGTGAAACACATCATGACAATAGATGTCGTTGAGAAAAATTCCATTCCAAAGGGTGATCAAGCGTGAGGTTAAGTGAAGCAATTAAACGATTAGCAGTGAATGCTGTAGATGCCGCCTCTCCAATTGATCTGGTGGTTGGAGAAGTCACGGCAGTTTCTCCTGTAAGCATCCGGTTAAATGAAAACCATAAATTGGTCATCCCGGAAGAATTACTGATTTGGCCAAAGCGCCTTAATAAGGGTGAGGATGATGAACTGAAAAGGGGAGACAGCATTATGGTGCTGGCAATGGCAGGAGGGCAATCCTTCTACATCATCGACAAATTGTAAGGGAGGTGATGAACGTGGCACTTTCACCAGAGGAAGAAATTGAGGAAACAGAAGAAGACGAAGAGGTGGAAACCTCGACGACGTATCGAATAGATGTTGAAACTAGCAGACTGACAGGCGAAACCATTTCAGGCATTGAAGCCATTCGTCAATTCGTTTATATGACACTTAGGACAGAGCGGTATGCACATCCTATCTACAGCCACGACATTGGCACTGAAATTCAGGAGCTCTTGACGGATACAGAAGCCACGGATGAATACAAAGAAATGGAGATTCCAAGGCTACTAGAGGAAGCATTGATTGTGGACGAACGGATTGATCATATTGAAGAGATAGAGGTCACTAAGGAAAATGACTCGTTTCATGTCAAGCTAGCTATTGTCACAGATGAAGGCACATTAGAAATAGAGGAGGTGATGGAGAGCGATGTTTGAGGAACAAACGTACGAAGCATTAATGGAAAGAATGCTAGACAGACTGCCAGATGACATAGATAAAAGAGAAAACAGTGTCATTTGGAATGCCTTGGCACCTGCTGCAGCTGAACTGGCCCAGTCCTATATTTGGCTTGATCAAGTATTCGAGCTGGTCTTTGCAGATACAGCACAAGGAGAGTTTCTAGATCGGCGGGCTGCTGAAGTAGGAATTGAAAGAAAAGCAGCGACTAAAGCGGTTTGGTCCGCAGCTATTCAGCCGGAGGATATCAATATCCCAGCTGGCTCACGGTTTTTTATTGAAGACGTCTATTTCCAATATTCGATTGATGGCACGCTAGAATGCGAGACACCTGGCAGGGTCGGCAATGGTCAATTAACAGATCAGCCGCTACTTTCACTTGATACAATCCCAGGGCTTGAATCGATTATCATGAAAGATTTGGTGATACCCGGACAAGAGGAAGAAGATGACGCTTCGTTATATGATCGCTACTTAATACGTGCTAGGCGGGAGGCTGTCAGTGCCAACAAGGCGCATTATAAAAAATGGGCTGAGGAAGTGACAGGGGTTGGCAGAGCGAAGGTATTCCCGCTTTGGAACGGAGAAGGGACGGTCAAGATTGTCATCACAGACGGCAATCTAGATGTTGCATCAGATCTGCTTGTTAAAAGAGTACAGGAATATATTGACCCAGTGCCAGGCGAAGGAGAAGGACAAGCGCCTATCGGTTCAAAAGCGACCGTCGAAAGCGCCAAATGGCTGAATATTGACATAGAAGTAGCCGTCGAACTTCAAATGGATTGGACCCTTGAAGGAGCGCAGAAAGAAATAGAAGAAAAGGTCAAAGCGCTGTTGAAATCAATCGCATTTGAAAAGAGTACCATTCGAATGTCCGCATTAAATGACATTCTGTACCATTCAGAAAGTGTATCAGATTATGCAAACGTGTTATTGAATGGGGAGTCAAAAAACTTAGTGTTACAGGACATTGAGATACCGCGTCTGAGGCAGGTGAAGGTTATTGAGCAAACAGGATGAAATGAAAAACTACTTGCCGCCATATTTTACAGAGATTTATGAAGTCGATCACCTGCTCAAAACAGAAGCGCCAGAGTTTGAGCAATTGGATGAATCCATTTTCGATTTAACGGATCAGTTCTTCCCTTTGACAGCGACATGGGGATTGAATAGATGGGAAAGAATGCTGAAGGTGCAGCGAGAATCAGATGATTCCATTGAACTTCGCAGAGCACGCTTACTCAATATGATGTCAAACATTCCACCGATCACGTATCTTTCTTTAGAGAAATCGGTGAATCGTTTTCTCAAAAATCCAAGTGCCATCATCCGTCTGACCACCAATCGCTATCATTTCGCCTTACGTGTGAACCTAGATGATCTGCAAAACACTAGATATATTGTAGAAATACTTGAAACGTTAAAGCCGGCTCATTTGGCTTATACGTTCACTGCATTTCATCATACCGATGTACATGAAAAAAATGATCATCACGGGAGGCTCACACTGCGAAGCAGAGTGGGTTTTTTCGATCATATCCCAATTTTACTCAATGGTGAATTTGTATTAAATGGTACGTTTTATCTGAGCGGAACACGAGGGACAACAGAGGTTCCGACTCGTTTTCAGCATTCGTTGAAGATGAGAATGCCGCTTCAGCATAAGTCAGAGAACACATACCGAATGAATTATGTCATGACTGGAGCGGTACATGAAACAAGGCAAAAAGCGGCACTGACATTACGCACAAAAAACCAGCTGTCACATCAAACCAAAAAGAAAATGACGTTCCGATTGCCAGTACATGTCCAAACTGAACAGGGCGGCAGCTTACTAATTAAGGATCATTACTGGATTCTCG
Organism: Bacillus sp. FSL W8-0645; assembly: GCF_038007905.1. Classification (NCBI taxonomy): domain Bacteria; kingdom Bacillati; phylum Bacillota; class Bacilli; order Caryophanales; family Bacillaceae; genus Bacillus; species Bacillus sp. FSL W8-0645. Next base: position 2,877,429 of record NZ_JBBOYC010000001.1, on the reverse strand, counting down.
ACGGATCTGTTCCGCTGGACGGATCAAAAATGCTAGCAGCTACTTCTCAAAAAATAGAGCTATAAGGAGGATCACAATGGCTGATCAATTAACCGTAACAACATTATATGCACGTCAACAAATGGCAAAGGCAAGAGCAGAAGGAACAAAACTCACAAAAGTCGTTAAAATGGCATTTGGAAATGGCGGGACGAAGGATGGCAAACCGATCTCACTAGACGGTACTGAACAAAAACTCAAAAAAGAACTCGTCCAAAAAGAGATTGATTCGTTTACATTCATGGAACCAGCAAAAATCCGCTACACCTGCACGATCGCCGAAGGAGAACTTGCAGGAGAAGTCATCAACGAACTAGCACTTGTCGACGAAAGCGGCAAATTCACCGCCATCCGCACCATGACAGACAAACAAAAAGACGGCGACATCGAATTCGTTTTTGAGATTGATGATATTTATTAATGGAGGGGAATGAAATGGACATCAAATCACCTTTACCGTTTGAAACCTCTGACAAAGCACATGCCAACTTATTTAACCGGATGGTCGACACTCTAGTAGAGAATGACAATGCGCTCAGGCTACAAATAGAAGGAATCACAAATGAAAGCTTATTTAAACTAACAGGCGATCAAGCCATTCAAGATGCATCAGTCAGCGGTGAGGAATATCCAGATGGCATTACGTTCATGGATATTGGACAAGCGAATGATACCGGATATCCTACGAGATTTGGCTTTGTGAAAAATGAAAAATATAGTAACTTTCGATTTGTTCAATATTACTATGGGACTGGAAACGAAGCGGGCAGTTATTTTGATAGCACGGGTACATGGTGCCGTCATTGGTGGACTGGATCTGGTTGGACCGACTGGCAAAAAATCTCTGGCTTTCTTCATACGAACATTGGTACAACTGGTAAGCAGTTGCTTAATAATGCTGAGCGACAAAAAATTCTTTTTAATCGAAAAATAAAAGATAGTCACAATAATTTTGATATAAAAAATAGTCGTTTTATTTGTCCGGAAAACGGAATGTACCTAGTAAACGCAGGAGTCTATATTGAGACGGTTCAAATGTATGCAAATTTTGAGCTGTCTATCTTTTTAAATGGTAAAAATTATAAAAATATATCTCATTATAGACATCTCCCTGCCACACCCTCTGAAACTGCAAAACTTGATATAGGTTTATATGGGGCTGCGAATGTGCCAGCGAATAAAGGAGATTACGTTGAAATTTACATGTATATAGGCTATGCGGGAAATTCCGATCGTTATATATCTGATAATTCAGGCTGGTACAACTATTTCGATATTATGGAATTAGGCGGCCGCAATTTCCCGAGAGTGTAGGAGGATTCAGATGATTTTATATGAAGCCATTAAATATAAATACCCCGATGCGGACCCGCAAAAGGATTTTGAATTAAGAAATGACGGTGCTGGTTCGTATATAGACGAGTGGCATCTAGATGTGCCAAAGCCAACGGCAGAAGAATTGAAAGAATGGTGGGAGGAATCTCAAATCAATCCAAGGTATCACCCACCCCTTCCTCTAGATTATCTAGCACAAGAAGTAGCTAAAGAAAAGCTGATGAGAAAACAGCTTGAACACCAATGTGATTTTCTAACAAACGAACTAGTGGCGCTAAAAAAAGAGATCCTTTTATTTAAAGGAGAGAGTGAAACATGAATTATTGGGTAATGGCATTATATTTTCAATGGGTGACACCTGGATTGGTCAAACAAGCAGTTGAACTAGGTGATTGTTCAATGGAAGATCTAAATGAAGGATATGAGCAAAGGGTGCTCACTTTAGAGCAACTGCAAGAAATTAAACCAAGCATCAAAGCAAGGGAGTGAAAACAATAATGGAAATAAAAGAACCAATACCTTTTGAGGTGAATGATAAAGCGCATGCCGATTTGTTCAATGACATGGTCAAAGTACTACTTGAAAATGATACTGGATTATTAGAACAGCTCTTAAAACATACAAGTGATGCGAGAGCACATGCATCTGAAGCAGAAAAGAAAAAATGGAACGAATCTCAGAGCTATAAGATTACAGCAGATAATGGAAGTCAGTTAATTAATGTTCCAGCTGATGCTAGAATTTTTGATGCGATAAAAGGCAAAGGAACATGTACATTTTATGCAGCTTCTGGAGTCGAAGATTCACCAACCCCAGCAAATATTTCATTGAGAGGTTTACAGACAGTAGGTCAAGATAACATTGGTACTGGTTTTGCTGTAGATGTTGCGGGTAATGCTTATAGTTTTTACTATAATGCTGCACATACCGCTATTAACTGGACAAAGCTCCCATCGAATACTGAAAGAAACAAATGGAATGATGGACAACTATCTAAGATCACCTCAGATAATGGAGGGGTGATTCTATCTGTTTCTGATGGTGAAGATTTACTTGAAAAGGTTGTTTCTTTAGGGCCAAGGCATGGTACATTTTATGTCACAGGTAAAGCATTAAACACCCCAACAACCAGATCGTGTCGGGGTATGTATCATTTTACTTCTCAAGATAGCAATGGAAAAGGGACATTTGGATGGATCATGGCAATAGATTATAACAATTACATGTATACAAACTATCTTGACTTAAATTTGGGATGGCAAGGCTGGAAACGTGTTTTAACAAAGGAGGATATGGATAATACTTCTTTTGTTGATACGTATGATCTTGATAATTCCTCCGTTTCAGCTGCTGAAAATGTTCCAACAAAGCTGAATTTCGGCGAATCAAGGTCAGATGATTTAGGAGAATATAATCGTTCACGGTCTGAAATCACGTTGAAAAATAATGGTCTGTATTTGATTAGACTTTATCTTAATAGCAATAACATTACTGTTGGATCAGATAGTATTTTGTCATGCTATGTGAATGGGACAGAATTTCAACGTTTAGGAAATTGGAATCCTGTCATCTCATCAAGTATATGTGTATTGTATCTTCAACAAAAGTTTAAAGCGGGAGATAAGTTAACATTTTATATTACACCAAAAAACACTGGCAGAACAATTACGGTAAATAGAGCTTATGTCACCTTGTCGCAGCTAAGATAGGGACATTTGAAAAAGAAAGTGTGTGAGCAAATCGGAGGAAGATGTCGTTCAAAACTTTAAGACACAAGGCTCATTTGCCGTTCTCTTTTGTATTCTGTTTTATGTGCTCAATACAACAAAGGAACGGGAACATAAGTTCAATGCACAATAGATGTTGTTGAAATAATTGGTTTAATTGCGGAGGAAAGATATGGTTTAAATCTATTGTTTTTACATTAAAGAAAGGGTACAGGTTCATAAAAATCAACCCACTTTATTGGAGTAGGGTCAAGTATAGGTAAGAGCAATACACCACAAATTCATAAAACCGCAATCGGGACAGATGGAAAAGTTTGTGTTCAAGATTGTTCTAATCATCTTAATCCTAATGAATTTATCACGTTTGGATTCCGATTTAGAACGAAATGAAATAGCTGATTTTATCATAACATCGCCTAAATAATAATGTTTTTTGAAAGGAGAAATAAATCATAAAAACACCTCAACCTTTTCAGACGAGCGATAAAGCTCATGCAGATCTCTTTAACGATCTAGTGAAGATTTTGATTGAAAATGACCAGGAACTATTAGAACAATTCAACCTTCATACGGGAGATGCAATTCCTCACATATCTGGTTCAGAAAAGAAGAAATGGAACGAATCTCAGCTATATAAACTGACAAATGATAACGGATCACATTTGGTCAGTATTCCTTCAGGTGGCAGTATTTATGAGGAAATTAAAGGGCTAGGTGCCTGCTCATTCTATGCCCCAGGTGGGGTTGGAGTAGTCGATTCTCCTGCTATTGGTAACGCTGCATTAAGGGGCTTCCAGCTTGTAGGACAAAACCATATTGGTGTAGGAATCGCAATTGACACATTAGGAAATACATTTTGTTTTTCTTATTATGTAAAAGATATTGCAATCAATTGGGTGCAAATGCCAACTCAAAATGAAAAAAACAAATGGGATGCAGGACAATTGTCTAAAATCACGGCTGACGATGGAAAAGCATATGAAAGAATTAATGCAGATGATCCTAGTATTTTAGATAAGTTGATACAATTGCCGGGGGTTCACTCTTGGTACATTCATGAATCACATCCAGATCTTCCGACAAGAAGTTCCATGAGGGCTTTGTCTGTTTTTAGTGAAAATACCTATGGCTGGGTCATTGGTGCAAACAATACAGGAGATGTCTATATTAACCGTTCAACAACTGATGTAACAGGTACACAACAAGAGTGGAGCGGTTGGAAACGCCTTAATGACCATAATCTATTAAATTCAAAGGGACTAAGACTTTCAATGTCAATAGGAACTGATATTTTAACGTTACCATCAGGATTTTACTTTGCTGTAGGGTCTAATGTTTTAAATATGCCTGTCGATAATGATTCTTCTTGGTTTAATATCGATATCTTAGAAACTGTAAATGGTAGAAAGAGCATTCATGTCATTAGAAGTTATGACAACACTCATTGGTTTGGTACTGTTCATACTGACGGTGTCTTTAAAGGGTGGAAAAAAATAGTAACTGATGCTGATTTTGAAAATGTTCAGTGGCTAAATGTCACATTAGACAATGGCTCCTCTATTGGAGACAGACCGGTTCAGTATGCTAAATGGGGAAATTTATTATTGTTGAGAGGTCACCTAATAGCAAATAGAGAAGTGATCTGTGGAAAGATTCCAATCACGGGCTTACCGAATTTACCAGATAAAGGCATAGTAGTATCAGTTCCGGTATCAGGTACAACGGGTCATAGTAAATTATATATATATAAGACAGGAGAGCTAAAATTAACCGGTTTACATGCAGTGAATAACAGTGCAGTAACAGGCTACTATTTAGATACGGTCGTCCCATTAAATTAAGGAAGTGATAAAAATGATACTAGCTTATGAATACAATCATCAAAATGAATTGGTCAGACCTATCGAAGTGTTCGAAAGAGATGATGAAGGCAATTATGTCATTCCAGATCAATGCATAACGATTGCACCACCCAATCATCCTTCTTTTTATAAAGCTGCATTTGATGTGGAAAAACAACACTGGTATGAATCAGCGACACAGGAGTATATAGATAGCCTAAAGCCATCCCCTCTCCCGCCAAGTGATATAGAACTTTTAAAGAAACAAAATGCTTTGTTATCAAAACAATTAACGCAGTTATTGGCTATGCAGAAAGGGGGAAATTCAGAATGATGTTTCCAACTGTAGCAGATATCAAACAATTCTGGGACTGGCAGTGTTACGGCCCAGAGGACATTGCATTTTATGTAAGCATTGGCTGGATCTCGGCAGATGACTATCAAGAAATAACAGGAGATAAATACAAAGCCTAATGGCTTTATTTTTTTGCCGGAAAGAAGGTGATTTCAATGGAAGTAGATGTTGTTCAAAACTTAATGACACAAGGCCCGTTTGCCGTTCTCTTTTGTTGGGTGCTGTTTTATGTATTAAACACAACAAAGGAAAGAGAAAACAAGCTCAATGAACAAATCGAGGCGCAAAATGATGTGTTAGCAAAGTTTAGTGAGAAGTATGATGTGGTGATCGACAAACTCGACAAAATTGAACGGAATTTAAAATAGGAGGAGAAATCATGAAGACATTCGACAAAGGCACTGTGATTCGCACAGTGCTTCTTTTTATTGCCCTCATCAATCAAACGCTCGTGATGTTTGGACAAACGGTGCTGCCGATTAGTGAGGAACAAGTACAAACCGCTGGTGAGGCACTTTATGTAGCAAGTTCTAGCATTTTTACGATGGTTACAGCCATTATCGCTTGGTTTAAAAACAATTATGTAACCTACAAAGGTCAATTACAAAAAGATACCCTGAAACAAAGAGGGCTAACAAAATAATCGTTGAAGGAGAAACAATATGGTCAATATTATTCAAGCCTATATTCCAAAACACAACCGCAACAGACCAGGAAATACGATGAAGCCACTCTATATTACGGTGCATAATACCTCTAACACGGCAAAAGGTGCAAATGCGGGGAGTCACGCTGCATTTGTTGCACGTTCAAGTACCGGAGTCAGCTGGCATTACACTGTCGACGATCAGGTGATTTATCAACATTTACCGTTAAACGAAAACGGCTGGCACGCCGGAGATGGCAGAGGCAATGGCAATATGAAATCAATCGGAATTGAAATTTGTGAAAATGCAGACGGCAACTTTGAACAAGCAGTCGAAAATGCCCAATGGCTCATTCGAAAGCTGATGGGCGATTTGGGAATTCCTTTATCAAATGTAGTGCCTCATAAACATTGGAGCGGGAAAGAATGTCCAAGGAAATTGCTCGGACGGTGGGATCAATTTAAAGCTGGAATAGCCACAGATCGTACCGGCAGCAAAAGCACAAGAAAGCCAGTTCGAACAGAGAACTTGAGTCACAAAGCACCAGTTACCAAACAGAAATCGTCAAATCTGCCATCTGGCATCTTAAAAATAACCAAGCCCTTAACAAAAGGACCACAAGTCACAGCTGTCCAAAAAGCCTTATCTTCCCTCTATTTTTACCCAGACAAAGGGGCAAAAAACAACGGAGTTGATGGCTATTATGGACCAAAAACAGCGAATGCGGTCAAGCGGTTCCAGCTCATGAATAGTCTAGTGGCAGACGGGATATACGGTCCGAAGACGAAGAACAAAATCGAACGATTGCTGAAAAAGTGATCATTCATAAAGTGCTATCAGCAGGTGAATGGATTTCCCCTTGCTGATAGCTAACAAAAAATGACATCATTTGTGATATAATCGACCGAATCACTATCATAAGGGGAGAGTGAAATGAAAAAGGAACTGTTCCAAGTCATCATGCTGTCAGTGCTGCTCATCTATTTCTTTTATCACGGAATGACGAGTGATTATCCTGTGTCTTACACAATCATTCTCATCACGGCTTATGTCTCTGTGATCGCGTACCGCATCATAAAGATATTAAGGTTAAGAAAAAACAAAGAACAAACAGAGCTGTAAGAAATAAATACATAAAAAAACCATCCTTGATTTCTCAAGAATGGTTTTTCGTTATGGAGCATAGCGGGATCGAACCGCTGACCTCTACGCTGCCAGCGTAGCGCTCTCCCAGCTGAGCTAATGCCCCGATGTGTTACGACATAATTAATTATAATCAATCCTCCTGTAAAATTCAAGCTTTAAAACGCACACACATCGTCTATTTATCTTTCTGATCAATCGGGATATAGTCAAAGATTTCCCCTGAATGAACAGAGTCTGCTAAGCGTCTCAGCCAGTCATAGTAGGCCTTTGAGCTTTCAAGCTGCTCTATGAGCTGCTGCGCTTCCTCTCTTATATGTTCCTCCAGCTGATCATCACGAGCCACCTCTTGAAGCCGCACTTGCGCTTCTTCTATCGCCGCTAAATTGACCTCGACCTCTCGTTCCCACTTTTGTGGAAAGAAGTTCATGAAAAACTTAAAAAAGTCTTTTTCAGCAACAAAGCTGTGTTTTCTTCGTCCTCGGTGAAAGGTCTTTTTGACAATATTCATGTCTTGCAGTTTTTTCACACCCGTACTCATACTTGGCTTGCTCATTTGCAGCTCTTCACGCATTTCATCCAGCGTCATTTCTTCATTTAAATACATGGTCCCATAGAGAATACCAGCACTTCGTGTAATTCCATAGAGATCCATCGTTTCAGCTATGGAATCAATGACTAGATCTTTAGCAGCTAAAATACGATCCTCTGCTTGTGACTGCTCCTGCTTTTTCATCTTGTCCCTGCTTTCTATTTAGAGAATTCAATACGTTCAAAAAAATCTTTATGGACTATATGTTAACGAAAGAATGAAAAATGTCAAAAGAAAATGAAGCATATCTCCCTTTGACAGAAAAATTTGAACATGATACGTTAATTATGTTCAAAACGTTAAATTTTTATTTAACAAATTTATTGAAAAGAATCAAAGGAGGTTCCTTCTATGAGTCAAACACTATTTATAGATGGACAATGGGTTGGCGCCAAAAGTGGCGACACGCGGGATATCATCAATCCATTTAATCAAGAAGTGATCGCGACAGTCAGTGAAGGATCAAGAAATGACGCGCAGCTCGCCATTAAGGCAGCGAGAAAAGCCTTCGATCAAGGTGACTGGGCAAACTTGCCTGGACTTGAAAGAGGAAATATGGTGTTTAAGATTGCTGAATTGATTAGACGTGATCTTGATGAACTAGCCAAATTGGAATCGCTTGATACTGGTAAAACAGTAGAGGAAAGCAAAGCTGATATGGACGATATTGCGAACGTGTTCCAATATTATGCAGGGCTTGCCGACAAAGATGGTGGGGAAATCATTGCATCGCCGATCCCGAACTCAAAAAGTGAATTAGTCAGAGAGCCTGTCGGTGTATGCGGGCAAATTACTCCTTGGAACTATCCATTGCTTCAAGCGAGCTGGAAAATCGCTCCTGCTCTAGCGGCGGGGAATACAATCGTATTAAAGCCAAGTGAGATTACACCACTCACCACGATCAAAGTATTCAAACTCATGGAAGAAGCAGGCATTCCAGCAGGGGTTGCGAACCTAGTCCTTGGGCCAGGTGCAACGGTTGGTGATGAGCTTGCTGTGAATGATCAAGTAGATTTGATTTCATTTACAGGCGGTATTGAAACAGGCAAGAAAATCATGCAGGGAGCCAGTGGGAATGTGAAGAAAATCGCCCTTGAGCTCGGCGGGAAAAATCCGAATATTGTGTTTCAAGATGCTGATTTAGACGTAGCGGTTGACCAGGCAATGAATGCTGTGTTTTTCCATTCAGGGCAAGTGTGTTCAGCAGGTTCACGTTTGCTAGTGGAAGAATCCATTCATGATGAATTTTTAGAAGAACTGGTGAAGCGTACGAAAAAAATCAAGCTAGGCAACGGCTTTGATGAAGAAACCCAAAGCGGCCCGCTCATCTCAGCTGAGCATCGAGAAAAAGTAGAAAAATACGTCAGCATTGGGTTAGATGAAGGCGCCAAATTAGAAACAGGCGGAAAAAGACCTGACGCAGAGGAGCTTTCAAATGGGTTCTTCTACTTGCCAACGATTTTCTCAGGCTGCACGTCAGAGATGCGAATTGTCCAGGAAGAAGTCTTTGGCCCAGTATTGACAGTTGAATCCTTCCGTACAGAGGAAGAAGTGATTGGGCTGGCAAACGATACGATTTATGGATTAGCAGGAGCCGTGTGGTCTTCTGATATCAGCAAGGCCGAAAGAGTCGCTCGTCAATTAAGATTAGGCACAGTTTGGATCAATGATTTCCATCCTTATTTCGCTCAAGCACCTTGGGGTGGATATAAGCAATCAGGTCTAGGACGTGAATTAGGGCGCACCGGGCTCGAGGAATATACGGAGCTGAAGCATGTATATCGTAATACAAAACCTGAAGCGATTCGTTGGTTTCAATAAAAATCACACATTTGGAGGAGATTCTATATGACATTAAATATGAAAATTGAAAGCATGCAGAAATTCCATACATTTGAAATTCCGACTGTCATCAAACATGGCATCGGTGCAGTGAAACATGTTGGGGAAGAAGTAAAAGCATACGGTGTCTCAAAGGTATTACTTGTAACAGACCCAGGTATTTACCTGGCGGGCGTGGTAGATCCAGTGATTGCTTCATTAAAAGAAGCACAAATCGATGTGGTGCTATTTGATAAAGTAGAGCCAAACCCGCCAGTCCGGTTAGTGAATGAAGGCTCTGCGTTATATGAAAAAGAAGACTGTAATGGATTAGTTGCAGTAGGCGGCGGAAGCTCAATGGATACAGCGAAGGCGATCGGTGTAGAAGCGACGCATGAAGGCTCAGTCCTTGATTACGAAGCGGCAGAGGGAAAAAAAACGCTTGAAAAGAGAATCCCACCTTTAACCACTATTCCAACAACGGCTGGTACAGGTTCAGAAGTAACGCAGTGGGCAGTGATTACAGATGAAGAAAGAGAATTCAAATTCAACACAGGTGGCCCGCTCATTGCAGCTCACCTCACAGTCATTGATCCAAAGCTTCATGTATCCATGCCGCCTCATGTGACAGCAATGACTGGAATTGATGCACTTGCACACGCCATTGAATGCTATACAATGAAATTTGCTCAGCCTATTACAGATGCGGTCGCGCTCATGGCCATTGAATATGCAGCTCATTATATTCGCCGTGCCTTTGCCGATGGTGAGGACTTAGAAGCCAGATATGGAATGGCACAAGCTGCAATGCTTGCCGGGCTTTCTTATGGAAGCGAATCAGCTGGAGCTGCACATGCGATGAGTCAAACACTCGGAGGCATTATTCCTGTAGCGCACGGTCAGTGTGTCGCAGCAATGATGGGACCGGTGATGGAGTATAACTGGAAAGGGTATCCCGAAAAATTTGCTCGTATTGCGCAAGCATTTGGAATTGATATTAGCCGAATGTCAACAGAGGAAGCCGCAAAAGCAGCAGTGAACTGGATGTATGATTTAGTGGAAGACCTAGAAGTTCCTTCATTAGAAGAACAAGGGGTATCAAAAGATATGATTGACCGCTTATCTAAAGAAGCAATGAAAGATCCGCAAACAATTGGAAATCCAAGAGATCTAAACGAAAAAGCGTACAACTGGATTTATGCTCGCTGTTTTGATCTAACACCTAAAACAGTGTAACAATGAAAAAAAGGCTCCCAAAAGGGAGTCTTCAGATTGTTGACAAAGGGCTAAAATGATCTTGATTTTAGCCTTTTGTCTTCTTTTCAGCGTGATAGAAAACCTTTGCAGTCTAGAAAGGACGAGTACTGGCGCGGAGCGAATTTGTCATTCGTGAGCACCAGCACGCAGGACTGACACCGAATGCGAGGTTTTGTCTACACGCTGAAAGGCTCCCAAAAGGGAGTCTTTTTTATGTCTTATAGCTGTTCTTTAATTTCTTTGATTTGATGGATATGGCGTTTTTCGTGTGCGCCGATAAAATCAAGATATTGCTTAAGGGATAACTCTTCAAACACAGGGTGTGCAATGACGCGCTTGAAATCATCCTCAGTAAATGTTGATAAAATTTGATTGAGCTGCTCACGTGCTGTATCGAGCTCATCTTTTAAATGTGTAGGTGTCACATGCTTGCGCTCAGGCTCAACAATACTAGGCGCAGTCGCTTTTCTAGAACGATCCTCTGCCATTTCCACCGGCTTTGGCTCATATTCTTTGATCGGTGCTTTTTTTCCCTCAGCAGCTAGATGTTTTGCTGCCACGAGGTCCATCTTCTTTAAATGATCTGCCACCTCTTGAATACTCCAAGTATCATCAGATAATTTTTGATTCAATTGTTCTTCGTTCAAACCTTGTAGCTCTTGCCACAATTCTTGTCTTGCATCATGTAATAAACTCATTTTCATCACCTCAAGATCAAATTTTAACATACTGGTACATGACAATCATTCTTTAGCTATCGGCGAATTCCTGTGAAGAATTGTGAGGAAATTTGAAACCTTTACAAAAGTGGTTCGTATTACCTGTTAGAAGGAATACATTGGAGGTGAGCATGGTCTAAATGAAACAAAGGCTGTTCATTTCATGAAGAAAGGGTGAGGAAGATGGATGTGTTCGGGCTGCCACTTCAGACGCTGTATTTATACATATTGATCATATCAGGAATCCTGACACTTGTTTTCGTCTTTTTCGGCGATGTATTTGATGGATTGTTTGAAGCGATTCCTGTTCCATTCCTTCAACCAACATTAATTCTCGCATTTCTTACCTTTTTCTCGGCTGGAGGGTTTATCTCTGAAAAAACAGCAATTGTAGGGAGTGGACTTGGCGCAGTCTTATCTGCCATCCTCGCAGTAGTTCTTGTGACCTGTTTGAATGTATTTGTCTTAGTCCCGCTTTCCTCAGCTGAAGAATCTCTCTCATATACGGAAGCCGACTTAAAAGGAAGAACTGGGGAGATCATTGTATCTGTTCCAAAAGACGGGTTTGGAGAAGTGCTGTTAATTAGTAATAGCGGGAAAATCTCAAAGCCTGCCGTCAGTTTCGACGAAGAGGAGATTCCATATGGAACTCGGGTACTGGTCGTCGAAGTGAACAAAGGCGTCTTATCAGTTATACCGAATGAAGAAATCTAGGAGGGAATGCTATGCCAGGAACAACCATTTTGATTATCATTGGAATTGTGCTTGTGATTCTGATTGCACTTATTGGTGTATTTGTTTCGAAATACCGGACTGCAGGTCCAGATGAAGCGTTAATCGTCACAGGAAGTTACCTAGGAAGTAAAAATGTCCACGTGGATGAAGGTGGAAACAAGATTAAGATTGTAAGAGGCGGAGGTACCTTTGTACTCCCTGTTTTTCAACAAGCAGAGCCGCTCAGCTTACTATCTAGCAAGCTAGATGTTTCAACACCTGAAGTCTATACTGAACAAGGTGTTCCAGTCATGGCGGACGGAACAGCCATCATTAAAATTGGTGGATCGATTGAAGAAATTGCTACTGCTGCAGAGCAATTTTTAGGTAAAACAAAAGAAGACCGCGAAAACGAAGCGAGAGAAGTTTTAGAAGGACACCTTCGCTCCATTTTAGGGTCAATGACAGTTGAAGAGATTTATAAAAACAGAGAGAAATTCTCTCAAGAAGTACAGCGTGTCGCTTCTCAAGATCTAGCGAAAATGGGCCTTGTCATTGTATCGTTTACAATCAAAGATGTCCGTGATAAAAATGGCTATTTAGAATCACTAGGTAAACCTAGAATTGCCCAAGTGAAACGCGATGCAGATATTGCAACAGCAGAAGCAGATAAAGAAACACGTATCAAACGTGCAGAAGCAGATAAAGATGCGAAGAAATCTGAGCTTGAGCGTGCCACTGAAATCGCTGAAGCAGAAAAGATCAATGAGCTGAAAAGAGCAGAATTCAGACGTGAACAAGATACAGCAAAAGCAAGTGCCGACCAAGCGTACGATCTTGAAACAGCACGTAACCGTCAGCACGTAACTGAACAAGAAATGCAAGTGAAAATCATTGAACGTCAGAAGCAAATTGAATTAGAAGAAAAAGAGATCCAGCGTCGTGAGCGTCAATACGATTCTGAAGTGAAAAAGAAAGCAGATGCGGATCGTTATGCGGTTGAGCAGTCAGCTGCGGCGGAAAAAGCGAAACGCCTCGCTGAAGCAGATGCGAAGAAATACAGCATTGAAGCAATGGCAAAAGCAGAAGCTGAGAAAGTCCGAATTGACGGGCTTGCCAAAGCGGAAGCTGATCGTGCGAAAGGGGAAACAGAAGCAGAAGTCATTAGACTGAAAGGACTTGCGGAAGCGGAAGCGAAAGAGAAAATCGCTGAAGCATTCGAACAGTATGGTCAGGCAGCAATCCTTGATATGATTGTGAAAATGCTTCCTGAATATGCGAAGCAAGTCTCTGCACCACTTTCTAACATTGATAAAATTACGGTTGTGGATACGGGAGGTAACGGAGAAGGTAGCGGTGCCAATAAAGTCACTGGCTATGCTACAAACCTCATGTCCAGTCTGCAAGAAAGCCTGAAAGCATCCTCTGGAATTGACGTCAAAGAAATTATTGAGAACTTTTCCGGCAAAGGCAATGTGAAGCAAAGCATTCAGGAACTAACGAATGAAATCAAACAACCAAGAAAAAAAGAGATCGCTGATACTCAAATAGAAGAATAAAATCAATAGACACCTTCCATCAGAAGGTGTCTTAGATTGTTGACAAAGTGCTAAAATGATGTTTATTTTAGCACTTTGTCTTCTTTTCAGCGTGATAGAAAACCTTTGAAGTCTAGGAAGGACAGCTACTTTTGCGGAGCGAATTGAACATTCGTGAGCACCAGCGCGCAGACCTGACAACGAATGCGAGGGTTTGTCTACACGCTGAGACACCTTCCATCAGAAGGTGTCTATTTGGCATGCGCCCGATATGGATTCCTTTTTACATATGAAGAAAGATTTACGAGAATACCAGCAGATATCATCATGAACACTAGGGAGGAGCCGCCATAACTAATGAAAGGAAGCGGAATGCCTGTGATCGGAAGGAGACCAAAGACAGCACCTAAATTAAAGACTGCTTGGAGCATGATTTGAAACGTAAGCCCGATCGTTAACAGTTTTCCAAAAGGGTCATGTAAAGCCCGCACAATTCGCATTGCGCGATACATGATGAGTAGATATGCACCCATCACAATCAAAATGCCCATGATGCCCAGCTCTTCACTGATAATGGCCATAATAAAATCCGTATGGGCTTCTGGAAGAAAGCCTAGCTTTTGAATACTCCCGCCTAAGCCATTCCCTGTCAGTCCGCCTGAATTCATTGCGAGATACGAATGAATCAGCTGATAGCCATCTCCATCTTCATACTGAAAAGGATCACGAAAAGAAGTCAGCCGCTTCAAACGGTAAGGAGCAGTCACTGCAAAAAAAGTGATACATGCTAAGGCAGTCGATCCTAGCAAAATGAGATGGCGCGTTTTCAGCCCAGCGCATAATAAAATGATGCCACAGCTTAATAAAATAGACACAGCTGTGCCTAAATCAGGCTGCTTTAAGATTAATAAAAAAACAAGACTTAAAAGGATGAGTGGCGGCAGCACGCCTTTTTTAAAAGATGTAATGTACGCCTGTTTTTTCGCGTACACATAGGCAAAATAGATCACCATCACTAGTTTCACAGCTTCAGAAGGTTGGAGCATAAGAGAGCCCAGCTGAATCCACCGCTGTGAATTGTTTTTGACAACACCGATTCCAGGAATCAGGACTAGGATGAGACATAGCAATGACAGCATGACAAGCCATTTCATCCATTTACGATAAATCTGATAAGGGAAAAGAGTGGCAATGAAGAAAAAGAATCCCCCAATCAGGAGCCATTGCCATTGTTTGATAAAGAAATAGCTGCCCTTCTCATACTTTACTTCTCCTAAAGGATAACTTGCACTGTACACCATCAGTAAACCAAATAAGCAGAGGAACACAATCGTTCCAGCAAGAACGCGGTCAACTTTTTTGAAATGAGATAGAAGAAATACCATCATCTTCAATTCCAGTTGTCTCCAAACATATAGGATGATGACCTGATATTGACACTAAACACGAGGCCAATGGCGATCATGTTAGTCAATAGCGCACTGCCTCCATAACTGATAAAAGGAAGCGCAAGTCCCGTCACAGGCATTAAACCGATTGTCATCCCTACGTTTTGGAAAACTTGAAACACGATCAGCCCAACGACACCTGCACATATGTACAATCCATAAAGCGTATTAGCATGCATAGCCACATGAATGATTCGATAAATCATCATTAAGTACAAACACATCAAAAGGGAGGCGCCGATAAAACCAAACTCCTCACCAATGACGGCAAAGATAAAATCCGTATGCGCTTCAGGGATATTACCTCCTTGTACTTGATGACCCTGTGTAAAACCGCTACCTGATAATTGACCTGATCCAATGCCGAGCATCGATTGTTTCAGCTGATACCCGTATGTTGAATCAAATTCATCGGGAGAGAGCCAGCCATAAATGCGATCAAGCTGATGTGGCTTAATGATTTTTGTGAAATGCTCAAAGTGTTCGTTGTGTAAGTAGACCAAAAATGAAAGAAGTGCAAGAAAAGAAGCCATTAATGCGGCCATCATCTTGCTGGAAATTCCTGACACAAGCATCAGTGTAAAGGCGATAGATAATATCACGAGGGCTGTCCCTAAATCAGGCTGAATTAAGATGAGGAAAAAAGGGACAACGGTCCAGCAAACGACTTTACTTATAGGAATGATGCTTTCTTTAAACGAAAATCGCTGATGCTTGTATTGGTTCAAGACAGCCGCTAGCAGCAGGATCACAAAAATTTTCATGAACTCTGATGGCTGAACTTTGATTGAACCGAAGCTGATCCATCTTTGGGATCCGTTTTGACTCGTTCCGAAAAAATGCACAAGAATAATGAGAAAAATACCACCTGTAAATAACCGAAAAGATAAACGCTCAAGAAGTTCATAATCAAAGTATGCAGCAACGGCCATAAGACCGAAACCGACGATATACCAGAAAATTTGTCTTTTGACGAAATAAAACATATCCTGTGATTCATACTGTCCTGATCCGCTATATACAGCTATCAGGCTGATGACAAATAAACAAATCACAGTGAGTAAAAGTATGAAGTCAATGTTGTACTGTTTTTTCATAGCTTCTTGTCCTGTTACCTATTTGTCAGCTGGTCTATGACGATTTTCACAGCCGCAGCATCATCAATATAGCCGATCGGAAAAATAAAATCTGGTATTAAGTCAACAGGCATAATGAAATAAAGGAGTGTGCCCCCCATCAGCATTAATTCTCGAGAAGTACCTCGTTCGGTCATAAATAAGCTGTACATGTCTTTCAAATGCTGAAGGAATGGCCCGGCGCCGTTTACCGCCTTCATCTTTTTCTCAAACTTTGCTGAGATCGTTTTTTTTCCCTCGTTTGTTTGGCTATAGGTCTCATATTCGTTTAGCTTTTGTTTCAATTTGATCTGACTAAATGTACCGTCGTAGACCTCCTCATCTTTCAGTGTTTTTTCGATCTCTACGACCGTTTGTATGAACGTATCACTATGTACCTTTTCGTTTTTGATTGGAAACCCTGAAGCAGCTAATAGTTGATCTAATGATAGGTTCAGAGAATCTGAAAGCCGCTGCAGATGATTCAAAGTTGGTTTTCTTTTTCCATTCATGATTCGAGACAGTGTCGCTTTATCAATTTCTGTGTACGTGCTGAGCTCTCTTAAAGATAGAGATCGTTGTTGCAATCTTTCCTTTAAGAGAGACCCAAGCTCAGTTGTTTTAGAATCCATTTTACGCCTTCCTTTGTATGATGTATCAACTCTTCTATAAAAGAAGTCGTACCCAATATAAAGGCGTGTTGACAAAATGTCAACGAATATCCTTTATTGATTGAATTTTAGGAAATAGGAATTTATCATAATAAAGATAGGATGAAAACAGTGAGAAGGAGTGGCGCGTATGAAGGTGAGGCATGCTGTACAACAAGATATTCCTAAAATTGCAGAAATACATGTGAAGAGCTGGCAGACGACTTATCAAGGCATTATTAATCAGGATTATTTGGATGGTTTAAATATAGAAGATCGAGAAGAGAGCTGGAGAAGAAGGTCACTTGAAGGGACGTTTGTCGCAGAAGATGCCGAGGGGGTATTTGGTTTTGCTTCTTTTGGAAAACAACGTGATGAGCGCTATCCAACATATGATGGAGAACTTTACGCGATCTATTTATTGCAAGAGAAACAGAGATCAGGAGCAGGTATCGCTTTAATTACAGAAGGAGTGAGTTATTTAATAGAGAAAGGGTATCAGAATATCATGCTGTGGGTATTTGAACAAAATTCGGCAAAGCATTTTTATCAAAAGCTTCAACCTCATTTTGTCGTTACCAGCCAGTTCAAGCTGGCTGGCGAGAAGCATGATGAAATAGGGTATGGGTGGGAGCTGCCTGTATTAAATGACCATCTACACCGAATTAAATCGTCAGCTTCCAATAATAATGAGAGAAAAAAGTGAAAAGCACAGCTAAAAGCATATAAGAGATAAGAGGAGAAGCTTCTACTTTTCCTTTTATTCCTGCTATTTTTAAAGCTTCATGGAAACCTGCCAAAAAATAAGCAAGACTGAGAATATAGCAGCACAGCATAATGGAGTAAGGGTTCATTGGCGTACCTCCAACATGAAATCTTCTACTATTAATAGATTCCATAGAGCGGCAAATTATGCATAAAAAAATAACCAGCTGAAATCAGCCAGTTATTTTTGGTGAGGAAAAACCAAACGAGATGCACTTGGTATGAGTATGCAAAGAACGATACTGCAAATAATAAATGAAGGAACCATATATGTGCTGTTATAAATTAAAGAGTAAACCCAACCTGGAGTTCCTTTTGGTGCATAATGAGAAAAGAAAACAACACCAGAGATAAAGAACGTCAACAGTCTAAAGAAACTTGCAACAAATACGGATAAGGTAATATAGAAGAATTGCTGCTTTCGCTTTTGATCCTGAATGGCTTTTTTAATCAATCCAGAAAATAGGCCGCTTAGGGAAATGACAACAGATGCGACGAAATAATCGAGAAATCCTTGAACTGGTGTAGCGATAATAGGGCCATTCATCAGCTGAAGGCCTGCAATAAGCACACCAATGATAAACCCGGTTGATATTCCCCATCTAATAGACATAAGAATGACGGGTATCATAATCAGCGCAAGAGATCCGCCGTTCGGCATTCTTAAAAAGAGACCTGATAAGTAATCTAATACTAGTGCAAGTGAAGTCATAATTGCGATTTCCATCAGTCGTACCAATTGATTTGATTGCTGCATAAAAAAATCTCCCTTTTCATGAATTGAGCAAGGAGAGACCGTGTAAGGATGAGTATGTTATTCATAGAAAAACATATCGAGTTGAATACACCACATGTATTCAATTGAATCCACATTCCTACTTCAGTATTAACTGACAGGTTCAAAGGGTCAGAACAACGAATGTTCACTCTCAGCACAAAGCTCCCCCTGCGGTTATTTAGTTTTCTTCTATTATAAATATACTAAAGACCTTCAGGATCAACAATAGAGAATTCCTGTGACAATCAATTTTTGTATGATTATATAGGAAGAGATAAGAAAAAATAAATTATTTAGAAAAAATACTTGTTTCCTCTCTCAAAAGGTGTTATATTTGTATTCGCCGCTAAAACAGCGCGGTTATTAAATAACATAAAGAAAAAAGTTATTGACTTTATCTTGATAGAATGTTATATTAATAAAGTCGCCTCTGAGAGACGGCGAAGATGATCTTTGAAAACTAAACAAGACAAAACGTACCTGTTAATTCGAGTTTTATAAAAAATCCTATGAAACATCATAGGTAGTCAGTCAAACGCTGACGAGGCAGGAAATGATCACATACTAAGTTCGCTACATCGTGTAGCAACGCATGTGTGATATGCATCCTGCATACCTCGGAGAGTTTGATCCTGGCTCAGGACGAACGCTGGCGGCGTGCCTAATACATGCAAGTCGAGCGAACAGAAGGGAGCTTGCTCCCGGATGTTAGCGGCGGACGGGTGAGTAACACGTGGGTAACCTGCCTGTAAGACTGGGATAACTCCGGGAAACCGGAGCTAATACCGGATAGTTCCTTGAACCGCATGGTTCAAGGATGAAAGACGGTTTCGGCTGTCACTTACAGATGGACCCGCGGCGCATTAGCTAGTTGGTGGGGTAATGGCTCACCAAGGCGACGATGCGTAGCCGACCTGAGAGGGTGATCGGCCACACTGGGACTGAGACACGGCCCAGACTCCTACGGGAGGCAGCAGTAGGGAATCTTCCGCAATGGACGAAAGTCTGACGGAGCAACGCCGCGTGAGTGATGAAGGTTTTCGGATCGTAAAGCTCTGTTGTTAGGGAAGAACAAGTGCGAGAGTAACTGCTCGCACCTTGACGGTACCTAACCAGAAAGCCACGGCTAACTACGTGCCAGCAGCCGCGGTAATACGTAGGTGGCAAGCGTTGTCCGGAATTATTGGGCGTAAAGGGCTCGCAGGCGGTTTCTTAAGTCTGATGTGAAAGCCCCCGGCTCAACCGGGGAGGGTCATTGGAAACTGGGAAACTTGAGTGCAGAAGAGGAGAGTGGAATTCCACGTGTAGCGGTGAAATGCGTAGAGATGTGGAGGAACACCAGTGGCGAAGGCGACTCTCTGGTCTGTAACTGACGCTGAGGAGCGAAAGCGTGGGGAGCGAACAGGATTAGATACCCTGGTAGTCCACGCCGTAAACGATGAGTGCTAAGTGTTAGGGGGTTTCCGCCCCTTAGTGCTGCAGCTAACGCATTAAGCACTCCGCCTGGGGAGTACGGTCGCAAGACTGAAACTCAAAGGAATTGACGGGGGCCCGCACAAGCGGTGGAGCATGTGGTTTAATTCGAAGCAACGCGAAGAACCTTACCAGGTCTTGACATCCTCTGACAACCCTAGAGATAGGGCTTTCCCTTCGGGGACAGAGTGACAGGTGGTGCATGGTTGTCGTCAGCTCGTGTCGTGAGATGTTGGGTTAAGTCCCGCAACGAGCGCAACCCTTGATCTTAGTTGCCAGCATTTAGTTGGGCACTCTAAGGTGACTGCCGGTGACAAACCGGAGGAAGGTGGGGATGACGTCAAATCATCATGCCCCTTATGACCTGGGCTACACACGTGCTACAATGGACAGAACAAAGGGCTGCGAGACCGCAAGGTTTAGCCAATCCCATAAATCTGTTCTCAGTTCGGATCGCAGTCTGCAACTCGACTGCGTGAAGCTGGAATCGCTAGTAATCGCGGATCAGCATGCCGCGGTGAATACGTTCCCGGGCCTTGTACACACCGCCCGTCACACCACGAGAGTTTGCAACACCCGAAGTCGGTGAGGTAACCTTTATGGAGCCAGCCGCCGAAGGTGGGGCAGATGATTGGGGTGAAGTCGTAACAAGGTAGCCGTATCGGAAGGTGCGGCTGGATCACCTCCTTTCTAAGGATATATGGAGCAGCGTGCGTTTTCGTCTTGTTTAGTTTTGAAGGATCATTCCTTCAAGACATGTCTCTAGCGAGACAGGATTGTTCTTTGAAAACTAGATAACAATAAGTAATACATTCACATTGAATGCAATGCAAAGTTCATCACACATAGTGATTCTTTCTAAAGTAAGAAATGGTTAAGTTAGAAAGGGCGCACGGTGGATGCCTTGGCACTAGGAGCCGATGAAGGACGGGACGAACACCGATATGCTTCGGGGAGCTGTAAGCAAGCTTTGATCCGGAGATTTCCGAATGGGGAAACCCACTGCTCGTAATGGAGTAGTATCCATACTTGAATACATAGAGTATGAGAAGGCATACCCGGGGAACTGAAACATCTAAGTACCCGGAGGAAGAGAAAGCAAATGCGATTCCCTGAGTAGCGGCGAGCGAAACGGGAACAGCCCAAACCAAGAGGCTTGCCTCTTGGGGTTGTAGGACACTCTATACGGAGTTACAAAGGAACGATATAAGCGAAGAGGTCTGGAAAGGCCCGCCAAAGAAGGTAACAGCCCTGTAACTGAAATGTTGTTCTCTCCAGAGTGGATCCTGAGTACGGCGGAACACGTGAAATTCCGTCGGAATCCGGGAGGACCATCTCCCAAGGCTAAATACTCCCTAGTGACCGATAGTGAACCAGTACCGTGAGGGAAAGGTGAAAAGCACCCCGGAAGGGGAGTGAAATAGATCCTGAAACCGTGTGCCTACAAGTAGTCAGAGCCCGTTAAAGGGTGATGGCGTGCCTTTTGTAGAATGAACCGGCGAGTTACGATCCCGTGCAAGGTTAAGCAGAAGATGCGGAGCCGCAGCGAAAGCGAGTCTGAATAGGGCGCATGAGTACGTGGTCGTAGACCCGAAACCAGGTGATCTACCCATGTCCAGGGTGAAGTTCAGGTAACACTGAATGGAGGCCCGAACCCACGCACGTTGAAAAGTGCGGGGATGAGGTGTGGGTAGGGGTGAAATGCCAATCGAACCTGGAGATAGCTGGTTCTCTCCGAAATAGCTTTAGGGCTAGCCTCAAGGTAAGAGTCTCGGAGGTAGAGCACTGATTGGACTAGGGGCCCCTACCGGGTTACCGAATTCAGTCAAACTCCGAATGCCGATGACTTATCCTTGGGAGTCAGACTGCGAGTGATAAGATCCGTAGTCGAAAGGGAAACAGCCCAGACCGCCAGCTAAGGTCCCAAAGTATACGTTAAGTGGAAAAGGATGTGGAGTTGCTTAGACAACCAGGATGTTGGCTTAGAAGCAGCCACCATTTAAAGAGTGCGTAATAGCTCACTGGTCGAGTGACTCTGCGCCGAAAATGTACCGGGGCTAAACGTATCACCGAAGCTGCGGACTGTTCTTACGAACAGTGGTAGGAGAGCGTTCTAAGTGCTGTGAAGTCAGACCGGAAGGACTGGTGGAGCGCTTAGAAGTGAGAATGCCGGTATGAGTAGCGAAAGACGGGTGAGAATCCCGTCCACCGAATGCCTAAGGTTTCCTGAGGAAGGCTCGTCCGCTCAGGGTTAGTCGGGACCTAAGCCGAGGCCGAAAGGCGTAGGCGATGGACAACAGGTTGATATTCCTGTACCACCTCCTCACCATTTGAGCAATGGGGGGACGCAGGAGGATAGGGTAAGCGCGGTATTGGATATCCGCGTCCAAGCAGTTAGGCTGGGAAATAGGCAAATCCGTTTCCCGTAAAGGCTGAGCTGTGATGGCGAGCGAAATTTAGTAGCGAAGTTCCTGATTCCACACTGCCAAGAAAAGCCTCTAGCGAGGTGAGAGGTGCCCGTACCGCAAACCGACACAGGTAGGCGAGGAGAGAATCCTAAGGTGATCGAGAGAACTCTCGTTAAGGAACTCGGCAAAATGACCCCGTAACTTCGGGAGAAGGGGTGCTTCTTAGGGTGTTAAAGCCCCGAGAAGCCGCAGTGAATAGGCCCAGGCGACTGTTTAGCAAAAACACAGGTCTCTGCGAAGCCGTAAGGCGAAGTATAGGGGCTGACGCCTGCCCGGTGCTGGAAGGTTAAGAGGAGCGCTTAGCGTAAGCGAAGGTGCGAATTGAAGCCCCAGTAAACGGCGGCCGTAACTATAACGGTCCTAAGGTAGCGAAATTCCTTGTCGGGTAAGTTCCGACCCGCACGAAAGGCGCAACGATCTGGGCACTGTCTCAACGAGAGACTCGGTGAAATTATAGTACCTGTGAAGATGCAGGTTACCCGCGACAGGACGGAAAGACCCCGTGGAGCTTTACTGCAGCCTGATATTGAATGTTGGTACAGCTTGTACAGGATAGGTAGGAGCCTTGGAAACCGGAGCGCTAGCTTCGGTGGAGGCATCGGTGGGATACTACCCTGGCTGTATTGACCTTCTAACCCGCTGCCCTTATCGGGCAGGGAGACAGTGTCAGGTGGGCAGTTTGACTGGGGCGGTCGCCTCCTAAAATGTAACGGAGGCGCCCAAAGGTTCCCTCAGAATGGTTGGAAATCATTCGCAGAGTGTAAAGGCACAAGGGAGCTTGACTGCGAGACCTACAAGTCGAGCAGGGACGAAAGTCGGGCTTAGTGATCCGGTGGTTCCGCATGGAAGGGCCATCGCTCAACGGATAAAAGCTACCCCGGGGATAACAGGCTTATCTCCCCCAAGAGTCCACATCGACGGGGAGGTTTGGCACCTCGATGTCGGCTCATCGCATCCTGGGGCTGTAGTCGGTCCCAAGGGTTGGGCTGTTCGCCCATTAAAGCGGTACGCGAGCTGGGTTCAGAACGTCGTGAGACAGTTCGGTCCCTATCCGTCGCGGGCGCAGGAAATTTGAGAGGAGCTGTCCTTAGTACGAGAGGACCGGGATGGACGCACCGCTGGTGTACCAGTTGTTCTGCCAAGGGCATCGCTGGGTAGCTATGTGCGGACGGGATAAGTGCTGAAAGCATCTAAGCATGAAGCCCCCCTCAAGATGAGATTTCCCATTCCGCAAGGAAGTAAGATCCCTGAAAGATGATCAGGTTGATAGGTCTGAGGTGGAAGCGTGGTGACACGTGGAGCTGACAGATACTAATAGATCGAGGACTTAACCTATATTCTAATGTGAAGCTTGAACATTGTTATCTAGTTTTGAGAGAACATTCTCTCCATCAGGTTTGGTGGCGATAGCGAAGAGGTCACACCCGTTCCCATACCGAACACGGAAGTTAAGCTCTTCAGCGCCGATGGTAGTTGGGGGTCTCCCCCTGTGAGAGTAGGACGCCGCCAAGCAATTATTAAAAAGTTTCCCTAAAAGGAGAAACTTTTTTTGTTTACTAAATATCTTTACTGAGGGAAGTGAGTTGACCTTTTCTGCTCAATAGCATGAGATATGTGTGAAGAGGGTGTCATTTATACTTGATCGTGTCACGTCACTCAGCACTTCCTATCAATAAAGGGACTGACCCCCGTTTTTGAGACAGGGATCAAAACACCTTTATAAAACAGCCAGTTGCCGAAACTCTTTTGGTGACTGGTTGTTTAATTTCAATTAAATTCGGATATTGTTATAATAATCAATATACTGCTTGACTGTTTTTTCTACAATGGCTGTTGTAGTGTTTTGTTTGTCAGGTGGTGGAGATAGAATCCTTCTGATTTTAAACTGGAGTGGAAGGATTCGATGGGGGCATTATCAGCGGGCATTCCCTTACGGGACATGCTCATGGTAATGCTTTTTTCCTTTATCTCCTTTTGATAAGCATATGAAGTGTAGACCGAACCCTGATCACTATGAAGTACGCAGCCTTTAGGCAATGTCTGTAACTGCTTCAATGTATCTAAAACAAGAGAAACATCCTGTTTATCACCAATCGTATAAGCCACAATCTCACTAGTATATAAATCTTTTATGCTGGATAGATAAAGTGTTTTTTGGCCAAATGGCAAATACGTTATATCTGTCACCAGTTTTTCAAGTGGCTTTGTCGCAGAAAAATCTCGTTTTAAGTGATTTTCTGCAATGTAATAGGGTTGACCTGTCTGTTTACGCTTTTTTACTTTCACACGACACTGTAAACCGTAGGTTTGCATAATACGTTGTACCGTTTTATGGTTCATTTTCATTTCTTTTCGCAGTAGGGCTGTTATTTTACGATAACCGTACATATATTGGTGTGACTCGCAAAGAGATGAAATGAGGTCGATTAACACCTGCTGTTTTGGCAGATAATCTTGTTTTTTCCAACGGTAAAATGTTGATTTTGCGAGCTCAAACATCTGACAGAATGCACTTATACTCACTGTGTCTTTTACCGTATCATAAATCGACACGAACGCTTCTTTTTTCACTTCCTTTCCCATATGAATATTGCTTTCCAACTGGTTGATGAAACCGATGGGTTTCACCCTCACGATACCATTTCATCCACGTTTTCACTTGTGTGCTATTCTTAATTCCTAACTTGTCCATCATTTCTTTTGTCGGGATCCCCGCTAATCTTATTTGAACGGCCTCTTCTTTTACGCTAATCGAATAACTAACTCTTTTTCCCATACAAAAACACCTCCAAATTGTTTTCAGGTTTGCTATACCCGATTTTCAACTTAAAGGTGTTTTATATTTGTCTCACTTTATGGGGGCAGTCCCCACAACGAGTGGTTATTTCTTAAAAATTAAATACAATCGGGATCTTTTTAGCGCCTCTAATGATCATACCAGGTCTCCATTGAATTTGGTCAAAATGGCCATCCAATCGTAAATCAGGTAGTCGTTTAAAGAGAGAGCGGATAGCAATCTCGCCCTCTAATCTGGCTAAAGGTGCACCTAAACAAAAATGGATGCCTTTACCAAAAGCGAGATGGTCATTCACTTTCCTTGTAATATCAAATGACTCTGGCTCTACAAACCGGCTTTTATCTCTGTTAGCTGATGAGAAAGAAATAAACACCATCTCCCCGGCTTTTATTTTTTTTTCACCTAGCTCTACATCTTCTGTTGTCCAACGAATATTACTAACTTCTGCAGGACCATTAAAACGAAGCATTTCTTCAATGGCAGAATGAATTAAATGAGGATTTTCTATTAGCTTATCTTTTTGTTCTGGATGTTCTAGTAAAGCAAGGACGCCATTGCCGATTAAATTAACAGAGGTTTCATGTCCTGCTAAGATTAGGACAAAGACAAGCGCATACATTTCGTTCTCACTCAATGAATTACCATCTTCCTCAGCTCGAATGAGATCACTAAGTAAATCATTTTTTAAATTAGATTTTCTTAATGTGATTAATTCCTTTAAGTAGTCGACAAAAGAGATGATGGCCATCTCACTTTGTGTGGCTTGTTCAGGGTTGTGAATTCCTTCCATAATTGTGTTTGACCAAGAGCGGAATTTGTCCTGATCATGTTCTGGTATTCCGAGCATTTCACAAATAACGATGATGGGAAGTGGGAATGCATAATCATCAATGAGATCCATTTTTTGATGAGATTCTACCTTGTCCAATAGTTCTTCACTAATTTCTTCAATTCGACCTCTAAGGTTTTCTATCATTTTAGGAGTGAAAGCTTTTTGTACAAGCTTTCGTAAGCGTCGATGATCATCACTGTGAACACTTAATAAATTTTTACTCATAATGGCTTTATATGGATCTGTTTCCTCTTTTTCGTTTGGAGTGGGGTTAATGACATATCTAGGATCTTTAAGGACTTTTAATGCATATTCATATGTTGTAACAATCCAGGCATACTCTCCATTAGGTAATATGAAACGATAAATTGGGTCTGTTTCTCTAATTGATTGATAGATAGGGAATGGATTTGATATAAATGATTCATCAAGAAAATTAACTTTACTCAAATTAAATAGCCTCCTTTATTAGACACATGGTTTGAAGAGGAAATACTCTCCTCGGTCTACTTCTAAATCTTCCATCGTGGTAAGGTATAGATGTTCAAGAGTACTGTTTGATTGCGCTTGAGAACTTACAAACACCCACTTAAAGCTATGAACCATCCAAAAGTGCGTAACTAGGATATACCATTCTAATTACTAATGTTATGGAAAATACTATTGAAAAAGATGATGACCATTTGCTAATGTAACTTGACATTCAATCATTCATCATTATAAGCAATTACACTTGCTTTCTATATAGATATTTTAAGAAAAATATTGTTTTTTTAATCACTTTCTTAAAGTAACAATGTTTATCTAAATGAATATCCAGGATGTCGAGAAAATCTCGACATCTTTTTTCCTTAAAGTTTCAATCTCTTTATTTTATAAGAGAGAAAAACCCATCGTCTGTCTCTAGAAAAGAAAAGTAACAATAGAGCGAAGCTTTGCAGATTCTAAACAACTGCATAGGCTTCCCTACTGTCGATGGAGGAGATAATAAAATGTGAGTGAGCATGTTCTTCTTGCAGCTGCGTGTCAGAACATGAAGGTTGCCATACACCTAGCCAAGCTGTATGGGAGGCTTTTTTCAATACAATTCTAAGAACATAAGACTTTAAAAATAAAAAAAGATTGTAGAAAACATGAGTTTCGTTACATCTAAATAAAAATCGTTCCTTTATTGAGCGTTTTTTCGATATTTGGATGGGGTTTCTCCTGTTTCTTTCTTGAAAATCGAGGAGAAGTGACTTTGATCATGAAAATGAAGCATCATACAAATAGAAGAAATTGTGTAGTCAGAATGGCAAAGGAGTCTTTTGGCTTCTTTTAAGCGCTCTTGTTTAATGTAGCACCCGAGTGGAATGCCAACCTCCTTTTTAAATAGCTGTGACAGGTAGACCGGGTTCAGACCGATGTAATCGCCTAGGACTTTACTCGACAGTTCATCGTATATGTGATTGAAAATATAGGTCATGCACAACCTGATATATTTTGAATAAGGACTTGTTTTGTTTTCTACTACTTTCTCAGCTAGTTTAAATAAAAAAGAATGAACTGTAGAGTGGATGTCATCTATTTGACTAAATGCTTCGATTTTCAGAATATAGAAATCACTCATAGTATACGCCAATTCAGAGTTTACACCACCTTCAATGGCGGCTCTTGTAGCCAAGGAGATAGTGATGATAGAGTGATTTTTAATACTTCTAATATTGCTGTGTGGGGAAAGAATGCTAACTTTATCAATATCCATTTGCTCTAAATGAAATTTCAGCTTTTCCTTATTGCCT
This sequence comes from Bacillus sp. FSL W8-0645, assembly GCF_038007905.1. Lineage (NCBI taxonomy): Bacteria > Bacillati > Bacillota > Bacilli > Caryophanales > Bacillaceae > Bacillus > Bacillus sp. FSL W8-0645. The sequence continues at coordinate 2,849,594 of NZ_JBBOYC010000001.1, read as the reverse complement.
TCTCTAATACTGTTCCATAATTGTTGTTCTAAATGATAGCTTATATGAAAAGATTCATTGATCTTGCGTGTTCTTAAATCTTCTTCAACCATAAGATCTGTTTCGTTTTCATCGCTTTCTTTCTTATAGAGAATCATATCAAGGGTAAATGAAATAGGCTGTTGATAAAGTAAATAATATGACAAATTACAGATAGAAAGAATCTGCTTCGAACTGATCCGTTTTAATTCATTAAAATAAACATAAAAATCTTTATAGTTAGCCATAGGTACTTGGTTGTCCCGCATAATGCTTATGACAAAATCCTCCGAAACTTCGTAGAGCAAGAAGGGACCTATGAGAAGCATCCCCTTATTCGAATCAGAGTTCATCTGGAAGATCAGAAAGGATTCCATATAAGAAGTTGTTGTTAAGATGGGCTTGTATTCTGTAGTGCTCTTTGAAATGAGCTCTTCGATGAAGGAAGTGGTTGTAGAGAACGGTCTATCTAAGGAAAAGCTTGCTGGATACCATTCATTTTGATTAGAATAACAATAAGCATTCAATTCGAATATGTCTTGAATTAGATGGATTTCATTGGAAAAAGGGGGGTTTAATGGGGCTCTCAAAAAAATTTACCTCCTTTATTGAATTAAATATAAAATATCATAATCTCTTTAAAATCTATACATATTTGAATTGTGTTTTTGCTATAATAACAATCGTGATGTGACGATGGATGGACCAGGTCAAAAGCTTATCAAATAAACTAGGGTCTCAAAATCTAAAATCTTTTTTAGCAAAATGGAAGGTGTTTTGTAAAGTGGATGGACCTCTTGAGAAACAAAATTTTACATGAATTCTAATCAACATCATGTGAAAGTCGTAGACAGAAATACAATGATCAGGATATTAATGAAGAATGCAGATTTTAGACAGTATAAAATCAGGTGACAACTTAGAGCTATTCCGCTACCTACTACTAACATTTCAACAGAAATGATTGAAGCGGCAACACAAAATTCCTCTCAGGGCTGATTCATTTTTAAAAGGGCGGTTGACCGAAGAAAAACTTGAATGTTTACTCGAAAGTTTTAATCATGGTTCAATTAACAGGCGTTCAACTTCAAACCATCAATGTAAGAATGGTTATTACATATAAGTATACACTCTAGCTTGTTCATCAATAAAATGGGAAAAAATCAAAATGTTTAGTAATACTTTTCTGGGAAAGTTTGAAAATAAAAAAATGCTTTACAAGTAGGGAGTGTAGCATGTATAATAACCTTTGTCAGCTTAGCAAAGTGAGTGGACTTAGCAGTTGATTATACATCTAGTTGATTTGTTTTGATACAAAAACAAATTAAACCTAGTGCATATTTATTGGAGGATTAGCTCAGCTGGGAGAGCATCTGCCTTACAAGCAGAGGGTCGGCGGTTCGAGCCCGTCATCCTCCACCATATTTATTCTTACATAATGTTGGGATAGATAAAGCCGGTGTAGCTCAACTGGTAGAGCAACTGACTTGTAATCAGTAGGTTGGGGGTTCAAGTCCTCTTGCCGGCACCACTTTCATATGGTAAGATAGACAAGTCGCTTTTAAAGCGAGCCATTAGCTCAGTTGGTAGAGCATCTGACTTTTAATCAGAGGGTCGAAGGTTCGAGTCCTTCATGGCTCACCATGTTTCATGCGGGTGTGGCGGAATTGGCAGACGCGCTAGACTTAGGATCTAGTGTCTTTATGACGTGGGGGTTCAAGTCCCTTCACCCGCATTGCCAAATAAAATAAAGAAATCCTGTAATGCGGAAGTAGTTCAGTGGTAGAACACCACCTTGCCAAGGTGGGGGTCGCGGGTTCGAATCCCGTCTTCCGCTTATACCATCCACGCCGGGGTGGTGGAATTGGCAGACACACAGGACTTAAAATCCTGCGGTAGGTGACTACCGTGCCGGTTCAAGTCCGGCCCTCGGCATTATACAATAAGCGCCCGTAGCTCAATTGGATAGAGCGTTTGACTACGGATCAAAAGGTTAGGGGTTCGACTCCTCTCGGGCGCGCCATTAAGATCGGGAAGTAGCTCAGCTTGGTAGAGCACTTGGTTTGGGACCAAGGGGTCGCAGGTTCGAATCCTGTCTTCCCGACCATCTTTTATGGGGCCTTAGCTCAGCTGGGAGAGCGCCTGCCTTGCACGCAGGAGGTCAGCGGTTCGATCCCGCTAGGCTCCACTTTTAAAAGATTATTTTGATCATGGCGGTGTAGCTCAGCTGGCTAGAGCGTACGGTTCATACCCGTGAGGTCGGGGGTTCGATCCCCTCCGCCGCTATAAAGGACCTTTAGCTCAGTTGGTTAGAGCAGACGGCTCATAACCGTCCGGTCGTAGGTTCGAGTCCTACAAGGTCCACCATCTATACGGAGGAATACCCAAGTCCGGCTGAAGGGATCGGTCTTGAAAACCGACAGGGGTGTCAAAGCCCGCGGGGGTTCGAATCCCTCTTCCTCCGCCATATTTTTTAAAAACTTATATCATCGCGGGGTGGAGCAGTTCGGTAGCTCGTCGGGCTCATAACCCGAAGGTCGCAGGTTCAAATCCTGCCCCCGCAACCAAATTATTTTATGTACCAATGGGGAGTGCTCATTGAGTACAACCAAAATGGTCCGGTAGTTCAGTTGGTTAGAATGCCTGCCTGTCACGCAGGAGGTCGCGGGTTCGAGTCCCGTCCGGACCGCCATTTTTAAAATGAATACTTGGCTCGGTAGCTCAGTTGGTAGAGCAACGGACTGAAAATCCGTGTGTCGGCGGTTCGATTCCGTCCCGAGCCACTTTTATAAAAAAATATTGATAGTATGGCGGTTGTGGCGAAGTGGTTAACGCACCAGATTGTGGCTCTGGCACTCGTGGGTTCGATTCCCATCAATCGCCCCATACATATTTTTGCGGGTGTAGTTTAGTGGTAAAACCTCAGCCTTCCAAGCTGATGTCGTGGGTTCGATTCCCATCACCCGCTCCATTTGTATATCCGTTCATGGGCCTGTAGCTCAGCTGGTTAGAGCGCACGCCTGATAAGCGTGAGGTCGGTGGTTCGAGTCCACTCAGGCCCACCATGATATTCCGCAGTAGCTCAGTGGTAGAGCTATCGGCTGTTAACCGATCGGTCGTAGGTTCGAGTCCTACCTGCGGAGCCAAATGGAGAAGTACTCAAGTGGCTGAAGAGGCGCCCCTGCTAAGGGTGTAGGTCGCGCGAGCGGCGCGAGGGTTCAAATCCCTCCTTCTCCGCCATTTATCTGGCCCGTTGGTCAAGCGGTTAAGACACCGCCCTTTCACGGCGGTAACACGGGTTCGAATCCCGTACGGGTCATGTTTAAAAGAGATCTTGTCAAAGATCTCTTTTTTATTTTCTTCAAAAAAGAAAGACCGCCATTATAGCGGTCTTTTTTACATGTTCATGGAATAGATCGTATAAGACAAGTATGTTGCAAAGAAGCCCCATAAGACATAAGGAATTAGTAAAATTGGAACGACTTTGCTTAGTTTACGTGAGACGATGACAAGAGCAAGTGCTGTCAGTGCTACAAGCAGGCAGTCGATCGTAGCGGCAAATAGATCTTTTTGTGTAAATTGAAAAAAACTAAAGGCTTGATTAAATACATAATTTAGAAGAAAAAGAATCCAAAATGGTAAAGTGATTTTTTGAAATCCGTACTTTCCATAAATGATCGCTGCGGACAACGAGATGAGAGCAAATAAGACAGCCCACACAGCACCAATTACTCCACCACTCGGTGTCCATTCCGGTTTATTTAATGCATCATACCACTCTCTGTCAATCGGAAACAAGAACCCAGCAATAGAGAATAATGCGTATGTAATAAAGAAGACAACCACTGCCCAAACGATACTTTTTCTAGCCATTAAGAATCTCCTCCAATCAAATTCACTCTTAAAATGATTTCCCAATCATTACATGATATAAACATAAAGCCCCCAATATGAGGGGACTAATGATTTTCTTCTGTATAAGGTTCTTCTTCGTACGGCTTCAAGTCACCAAATACCGTCATGATGCCTTCTTCGTCTAATGCTTTTTCATAGGCTTCGTGAGCTTTATTTGGATATACTTTACTTGCCTTGCCTTCAATATCAGCAGCTGCGAATCCTTCATAGTCTTCGACATAATCTTCATCTTCTGATTGTGTATACACATCATCGTATGTCAATGGAGGAAATTCCATATCAGACGGCGTATCAGAGTTTCCGTAGCGTTCTACGTCTTGATATGCATCCTCTCCATCATAGGCTGCACTTTCTTCATTTTCGAATTGCCCTGATGGCGGACTTAATAAATCCTCTTCAATCGGACGGTTTTGTGAAACGGTTTGTTCTTTTGAATGCTCTGTGCATGTGACGGCACTAGGTAAGGCTTCTAAGCGTTCCTTTGGGATAGGTGATTTACAGACCTTGCATAGGCCATAAGAGCCGTCTGTGATGGCTTGAAGTGCTTCATTAACGTCTAACAGATGTTCATGTTCCAAACTGTTTAACGCAAGATCCTTCCCGCGTTCGAACAGCTCTGTCCCTTGATCACCTGGGTGATTATCATAGGCTGACAGGTCTCCGACCGAATCATAAGGAAATGATACTTTTTGTTCATCGTCATGGCTTTTGGCTTCGAGTTCGTGCTTTTCATCGAGAAGTCGCTGCTTCAAATGATGTAATTCGTCTTTAGACAACAAAGCGATCATCCTTTCATATCAAACATAATGTTAGTATGAGCAATTTTATCTGTAAGACTAGTTCCAATTTGAAGCAATTCCTCATGAAAAAACGCCTGCGGCTGCAGGCGTTCTTTGTTACGCGATATAGTATTGTAAGATCAAAGCGATTGTCAGCAGGAAACCGAAAAATGTATTGGTTTGAGCTGTAGATTTCATGGCATTCATTAATTCAATTGGTTTTTCTTTTTGCCTAAATTCTTTGATAGCTGTATATGCTTTTGGCACACTGAGTAAAACAAGAAGACTCCAAAGGCTGACAATATCTGTGAAGATATAAACAAAAATAAGTACATAAGAGATCAAAAACATGGAAAGTAAAATGTTCACAGCAGCCTTTCGCCCAGCAAGAATAGCAAGTGTTTTTCGTCCATTTTCTTTGTCGCCGTCTAAATCGCGGATATTGTTTGATAGTAAGATGGCACCAACTAAAATAGAAATTGGTAATGAGACGAGAACAGCTTTAGACGTTAGTGTGCCTGTTTGAATATAGAAACTGATCAGGATGATTCCTAGTCCCATAAAAGCACCTGACACAAGTTCTCCAAAAGGTGTATATGCAATAGGAACAGGACCGCCTGTATAGAAATAGCCTGCTGCCATACAAATGAGTCCTATCAGTGCAATCCACCAGCTAGACATCATGCAAATATACACTCCTAGTAGTAAAGAAAGCGCAAATAGTGCATAAGCAAGGCTGAGAACGGTTTTAGGCTTCACGCCATTTCTGACAATGGCGCCGCCGATGCCGACAGATTTCTCATTGTCCAATCCGCGAACATAATCAAAGTACTCATTAAACATGTTCGTTGCGATTTGGATAAACATAGATGCAAACAGCATAGCTAAAAATAGCCCAACATGTATTTGACCACTTGGAAGTGCTAGAACAGTTCCTAAAGTAACGGGAATAAATGCTGCTGTTAATGTATGCGGTCGTAATAAATTCCACCAAATCCGCCAGTTCTTATCAGGCTTAATCGGTGAAAGCTGATCTGATATCGATTGATGCTGCATAAAATATACTCCTTTAAATAAAAAAATACGTACACGTCCAAATTCCAGTTTAGCAAAGTTCAAAAAGGTGTCAATATATTGATGCGATGAAACCTGAAAAAGATGTTTGCTAATCGTTGCCATATCGAGAGAAAGCTTGATCTTAGAACAAGACTTTCCATTTTTCTTATAGATGCTCTCGTTTCAAGAAGCAGAGGGAAAAAATCTAGAAAGCGTGATATAATAAGGATTCGAGGTTTTAAAAGCTGTTTTCTTTACTAAGTTCATCTGTTAAGGTTTATAATAGAAAAGCAGGTCATTCGACATACTCGAATGTTCACGTATTTTTTCATTATGGTTTTATTTTTTTATGTTATTTCATGGATTTTGGAGGAATGTATCATGGTGACAACAGTGCAAAGTACTTTCCGACAGGAAGCGCTTGCGACATTAGAAGAAGCGAATAACGTCAACCATGCTGTTTTGATAAGCTACTCCAGAAGAGTTGACGATCTGGATCCTCTTGCCTTTTTCCAAAGCGGCGAAGCGGATTTTTTAGGCGAGCGGTTTTTTTGGTCTGATCCAGAAAGCCAAATGATATTTTCTGGACTTGGCAGAGCGGCCGTTATTAAATCATCTGAGCAAGGCAAGGAACGATTTGATACAGTTCATCAAGAATGGGAACAGCTGAAGCAGCACATGTTCCATTTTCATGATGAGAAGGAGTTAAGGCAAGCGGCTGTTGGTCCGCTTTTATTTGGAGGATTCTCATTTGATCCTTATGAAGAGAAGGCGCGTCACTGGGAAGCTTTTGGCGAAGCTCATTTTTTTGTGCCATCGATGATGCTCACTGTCTCGAAAGAATGCACGTTTCTTACGATCAATGAATGGAAGCAGGTGGACGGTAATGTTCATCAGCTCATTCAAGAATTAGAACAAAAAGCCTCTCATTACGAAACATTACCGCTCAGACATGGTGGACAAGCTGAACTTGTTCATATGGAAGAACGAGATGTGAAGGAATGGATGAAGGCGATCCAAGAAGCGACAGACCACATTCGTGCAAACGAATATGAAAAGGTTGTTTTAGCAAGAGAAGTCTTGCTTCACTATAAAAATCAAATTGAACTCGCTCCACTGTTATCAGAATTATTAAAGCATCAAACAACGAGTTATGTATTTGCGGTTGAACAGGGAAGACAAGCATTTGTCGGAGCTACGCCGGAACGCTTAGTGAAAAAAAGCGGCGGAGAGGTCTTTTCATCTTGTTTAGCAGGTTCGATTGTTCGTGGAAAAGATGAAGAGGAAGATCGAGCATTAGGCGAGAAACTGCTGCATGATGAGAAGAATTTGATTGAACATCAAATTGTTGTCAATATGATTGAGCAAGCATTTGAGGCTAATTGCCTTCGCGTGCATAAACCAAATCAACCTAGTCTTTATAAAACAAAAAACATTCAGCATTTGTTTACACCGATTGTAGGAGAAATTAAAAACAGCTGTTCCCTCTTTTCGTTAATTGAACAGCTCCATCCGACGCCAGCATTAGGCGGATATCCGAAGGAAAAGGCGGTTGAGGTCATTCGTGAAATCGAACCGTTGAAACGTGGCTGGTACGCAGCGCCGGTAGGGTGGATTGACTCTCAGGATAATGGAGAATTTGCTGTTGCCATTCGGTCAGGTCTTATTGAGGAAGACCATGTTCGTTTGTTCGCTGGCTGCGGCATTGTAGAGGATTCCCTTGCAAAGCAGGAGTACGAGGAAACGCAAGTGAAATTAAGACCAATGCTATCTGCCCTTGGAGGTCGTCCTATTGAATAATCAAATCATGACAATATATATTGGCAGATTGATGGATGAATTTGTCCAAGGTGGCGTACAAGAGGCAGTTGTCTGTCCAGGTTCTCGTTCGACCCCGCTTGCAATGCTGGCTCTAGCCCACCAAGACATCAATGTCCATGTATTAGTGGATGAACGGTCTGCTGCTTTTTATGCGCTTGGTCTTGCAAAAGCAAGTCAAACACCAGTGCTGCTTATTTGTACGTCAGGTACAGCAGCAGCTAACTTTTACCCAGCCATTGTAGAGGCACATTATTCCCGTGTCCCACTTATTGTTTTAACTGCTGATCGACCGCACGAATTGAGGGAAGTTGGGGCACCTCAAGCGATTGATCAGCAATTCTTATTCGGTAAGTTTGTTAAATGGTTCACAGACTTAGCATTGCCAGAAGAAAGTCAGACGATGTTACGCTATGTTCAGACGGCTGCGGCAAGAGCAAATCATATGTCGATGCAAGAGCCGAAGGGACCTGTACAAATCAATGTCCCTCTGAGAGAACCATTGCTTCCTGATTTGTCTATTGATCCTTTCGAGCGAGAAGAAACAGACCGGAAAAAAGTATTAGCTATAGGACAGGCTTTCCCAAATGATGATGCGATATCTGAAATTGAGACGGTCATGAACCGTTCCAAAAAGGGACTGATTGTGTGTGGCGAGCTTCATACGGAGGAAGAGAAAGAGGCAGTAATACGTCTTTCAAAAGCCTTGCATATACCGATTTTAGCGGACCCGCTTTCTCATTTGCGAAATGGTCATGAGCATGCAGATCTTATTATTGATGCGTATGATTCTTTATTGAAAGATGAAGCATTGCAGCAGCACCTATTGCCGGATATGGTTATTCGTTTTGGACCGATGCCTGTGTCTAAGCCTTTATTCAAGTGGCTGGAAAAACATGCGAAAGTGAATCAGATTGTTGTTGATGCTGCCGGAGGTTTTCGAGATCCTGGGCTGAGTGCTTCATATGTCATTGAAAGTGATGTGGCAGCTTTTGTAGATGAAGTAGTCAATAGAGCGGATCAACGTGAGGATACAAGTTTTCTAAAGCGCTGGCAGGATGCAAATTCATCATTCAGAACGCATGCTTCCCATTATTCTGATGAGGATCTGTCATTTGAGGGGAATGTGTACCGTCAGCTTCAGCATCTTTTGCCGAAGGAGAGTGTCCTGTTTATCGGGAATAGTATGCCGATTCGTGATGTGGATACATTTTTTGAAGCGCAATCGAAGCCTTTTCGAATGATGGCGAATCGAGGAGCAAACGGTATTGATGGTGTTGTGTCTACAGCACTTGGCACGTATGCAGCTTTGAAACAGCCGGTCACCTTAGTGATTGGAGACTTATCATTTTACCATGATATGAATGGTCTCCTTGCAGCGAAGTTGATGGACATTCCACTGACGGTGGTGTTGTTAAACAATGATGGAGGAGGCATCTTTTCTTTCCTTCCGCAGGCGTCTGAGGAACCGTATTATGAAAAACTCTTTGGTACACCGACTGGACTGAATTTTGAGTATGCTTCGAAGTTGTATGGGGGAACCTATGCGAAACCGTCAACGAAACAAGAGTTACATGATGTCTACAAGGCGCATATAGAAGAGCCTGGACTTCATTTAATTGAAATTGAAACAGATCGGCATTCTCGTGCAAGCAAGCATCGTCAAATGATGGATGACATATTGGAAGAAGTGAAAAAAGAATGTCTTCTTTCATAATACGGATGCGTGATGGTGTGGCGTACGAGGTGGTGGATCAGAATCCATCAGGTGAGAATGCCACGCTATGCTTACACGGTTTCACTGGAAGTGCGGCTTCTTGGACATTCTTGAATGCTTATATGGAAAATACAAGATTGATTCAAGTCAGCCTGCTTGGACATGGCCGCACGGACTCACCAGAAAGTATAAGAAGATATGCGATGTCGCATCAGCTAGCAGATCTTGCAGAGATTTTAAACCAATTAAAGCTTCACAAAGTGAATATTCTCGGATATTCTATGGGAGGACGTATTGCTTTATCATTTGCCTCTCGTTATTCAGAGCGAGTCAACAAGTTGATTCTAGAGAGTACCTCTCCAGGGCTTCGCACGTTTAAAGAGCGGATGGCAAGACTCAAACATGATCATCAGCTGGCTCAGAAAATGAGACATGAAGGTTTAGTGAAGTTTGTGGATTTTTGGGAGAGTATCCCACTGTTTGCTTCGCAGAAAACTTTATCAGCTGACACGCAGGCTCAACTACGAGAGGAAAGGCTAAAAGCCAATCCACTTGGACTGGCTCGCAGTTTAGAAGGCATAGGAACAGGTTCGCAGCCCTCTGTTTGGAAGGCTTTAAAGCATATGAATTTACCTGTTTTGTTGATTTGTGGAGCGCTTGATGAAAAGTTCTGCAATATCGCCACATGTATGCAGCAGGAGCTTGAAGGCAGTCAATTTATATTAGCTGAGCAGGCTGGGCATACAGTTCATGTGGAACAACCACATTTTTTTGGTAAAATAGTTAGTGAGTTTATTACCTAAGGTTAGAGGAGGAACTATTGATGGCTATTGAATGGCAAACTGAGCGTCAATATGACGAAATTTTATATGAAACATGCAATGGGATTGCAAAGATCACGATAAATCGTCCACATGTACATAACGCGTTTACACCAAAGACTGTGAGTGAATTGATTGATGCATTTTCACGTGCTCGTGATAATTCAAATGTTGGTGTGATCGTACTTGCAGGTGCTGGCGGCAAAGCATTCTGTTCCGGTGGAGATCAAAAAGTACGCGGTCATGGCGGTTATGTAGGAGACGATCAAATTCCGCGTCTAAATGTACTCGACTTACAGCGTTTAATTCGTGTGATTCCAAAACCTGTTGTTGCGATGGTTGCTGGTTATGCAATCGGCGGCGGGCACGTTCTTCATATTGTATGTGACCTGACAATTGCAGCAGATAATGCGATTTTTGGACAAACTGGTCCAAAAGTAGGCAGCTTTGATGCTGGTTATGGTTCAGGCTACCTTGCACGTATTGTTGGTCATAAGAAAGCGAGAGAAATCTGGTACTTATGCCGTCAATACAATGCACAAGAAGCGCTTGATATGGGACTTGTTAATACTGTTGTACCATTAGAGCAGCTTGAAGAGGAAACAGTGAAGTGGTGCGAGGAGATGCTAGAAAAGAGCCCGACTGCTTTACGATTCTTGAAGGCTGCATTTAATGCAGATACGGATGGATTAGCTGGAATTCAACAATTTGCAGGAGATGCGACACTTCTTTATTACACAACAGATGAAGCAAAAGAAGGACGCGATTCCTTTAAGGAAAAACGCAAGCCGGACTTCGGTCAGTTCCCGCGTTTCCCTTGATTCAATCATAGCGATGAAAAACAGCTTAGTGCATCAGACTAAGCTGTTTTCTTTTACGAAAAGGAGGTGTCATGATGAAGCAACCGAACTGGCTGCTGCACCGTGCTAATTTAACACCAGAAAGAGTCGCGCTCATTTATCAGGATAAACAGTGGACATTTCGCGATTTAGCTGATGAAGTCAATGAGCTTTCAAATAGACTTGCACAAGCATCATTAAAAAAAGGGGAAACGGTCGGGCTTTTGATGAACAACCAGCCTCAAATGGTGATGCTTGTTCATGCTTGTTTTTCATTAGGATTCAAAATCGTGCTATTGAACAATAAGTTAACAAAAGCTGAAAGGCGCTATCAACTTGAAGATGCAAAAGCAGCCGCTTTATTTACTGAACCTGTTTATGCAAGTGATCATAAGGGTGATCTACCCGTTTATACAATGGAGACTTTACCTGAAGCAGGTCACGACAATGTAAAGAAAATCGAAAGCGAATTTGATTTGAATGAAACAGCAACGATCATGTATACGTCTGGCACAACAGGACAACCAAAAGGGGTCGAGCAAACGTTTGGTAATCATTTTTATAGTGCTGTTTCCTCTGCACTCAATATGGGCCTCAGAGAGGATGACCGCTGGCTTATTGCACTGCCTCTTTTTCATATTAGCGGGTTATCCGCTTTATTTAAGTCGGTGATTTATGGGATGACTGTCGTACTTCATCAAAAGTTTGATGTCGATGAAGTAAAGGATTCGATTGAACAGCATCGTGTGACGATGATATCTGTTGTTCAAACGATGTTATCCCGTTTATTAAGCAGGCTGGAAGAATGTCCGTCTTCTTTGCGCTGTCTGTTATTAGGCGGAGGACCTGCGCCTTTTGCGATGCTTCAAGAAAGCAAAGAGAAAGGTTTCCCTGTGTTTCAATCCTACGGCATGACAGAAACCTGTTCACAAATTGTGACCCTTGCGCCTGAATTTAGTGTAGAGAAGCTTGGATCAGCGGGAAAACCCCTTTTTGGATGTGAGCTGAAAATTCAAGATGGTACACGCATTTGTCGTCCTTTTGAGCATGGCGAAATTATGGTGAAAGGGGCAAATGTCATGAAAGGGTACCTTTACCGTGAAGAGGCGACCGCAGCTGCTTTTGATCAAGGCTGGCTGAAAACGGGTGATATCGGCTATGTGGATGAGGAAGGATTTTTATTTGTGCTTGACCGCCGTTCAGATTTAATTATTTCTGGCGGTGAGAATATTTATCCTGCTGAAATTGAAGCGATCCTGTTAACACATCCGCATGTAAAAGAAGCCGGAGTGACGGGTATGTATGATGATAGATGGGGAGAGGTACCAGCTGCCTTTCTTGTCACAGACCATAAAATACCGGAGAACGAGCTCTATGCTTTATGTGAGTCGCATCTAGCAAAATATAAATGGCCTGCCGCTTTTCACTTTGTGGACGAGCTGCCAAGAAATGCGTCAAATAAATTGCAGAGGCACAGACTCAAGTCAAAGGGGTTTTTAGATGATTCAAATTGAACGAGTGATTTTATATCATGTCACGATGAAGCTCAAGCAACCATTTACCACAAGTCTTGGAACCATCTCAGAGCGTGAGTTTATTATTGTCGAGGTAAAAGATCAAACGGGATTGACTGGATGGGGAGAGGTGTCAGCCTTTTCTTCTCCGTGGTATACAGAAGAAACCATTGAGACTTGTTACCATATGCTGAGAGCTTTTTTTATACCAAATGTGCTGACACGCACCTTTACACACCCTTCAGAAATACCAGACAGCCTGTACCAATTTAAAGGCAATAGGATGGCGAAAGCGGGAATTGAAGCGGCTGTTTGGGATATTTATGCGAAGCGTGAGAATAAGTCGTTACGAGATGTATTAGGCGGCACCAAGGATAGAATACCTTCTGGTGTTGTGGCGGGGTTAGGACCCGTTGATGACATGCTGAAGCAAATACAGCAATTTGTGGACCAAGGTTATCAGCGGGTGAAGGTGAAAATTAAGCCGGGGCAGGATATTGGACTCCTTAAAAAAATTAGAGAGTCTTTCCCTCACCTCTCGCTAATGGCGGATGCAAACTCTGCTTATGAGTTAAAGGATATTAGCAAGCTCAAGCAGCTCGATGACATTCGTTTATTAATGATTGAACAGCCATTAGCTGCAGATGATATCGTCGATCATCGCCATTTGCAAAAGCATTTAAAAACACCGATATGTTTGGATGAAAGTATTTGTTCCTTAGATGATGCTAGAAAAGCGGTAGAGCTTGGCAGCTGTCAAATTATTAATGTGAAGCCTTCACGAGTTGGTGGGCTGACAGAAGCCCTTAAAATCCATACATTCAGTAAGGAGCATCAAATTCCGTTATGGTGCGGTGGAATGATTGAAACAGGTATTTCCCGCGCGCAGAACGTGGCACTTGCTTCGCTTCCGCAATTTACAATTCCAGGTGATATTTCAGCTTCGTCAAAATATTGGGAGCAGGATATCATTTTTCCTGAAATCAAGGTTGAAAATGGCTTTATAGAGGTACCTCGTTCCCCAGGAATGGGCGTAGAAGTGGATTATCAAGCGCTTCGTTCCTTTTCAGATAAAATTGACGTCTTTACAAAACATGATTTTGTGATGTGAAAATGAGGTATTCACCTTTTGCACATCCAATAAAATCTATATATAGTGAGAGAAAGTTTTTCCTTCCTGTCTCAACAAAAAAGAAAGAGCGGTGATCCGCTCTTTCTTACTCTTCTACCAGTTTGCTGTCATAAGCAAGCTGTCCAATATAGTGATCCATTTCACTCGGCATGTCTGCTGCATGGCCATATTCATAATCCCAAAGGTTTAAAAAGGAGTGAGCAGACTGATAAAATGCGGCTTCGTCCGCGTCATGAATTTCGTCAAAAAACGTTTGAAGCAGCCGATCGTGTTTCAATGCGATGCGCCTCCTTAAATGAGACTTAAAGATCTTGTGGTTTAAACGTTTTACAATCCGTTTCTTCACTTTTTTCAGCCGTTTTTCCTGTGTGGCTGACGACATAGATTGCATCTGCCCCACAGCGGTTTCCAGCATTCCAATAGGAACAGTTATTGACTTCACAAAGGATTTTTTGACTCATACAGATGACCTCCTTTTGAGTATGTCTTTCTTATATAATGTAACCGAAATGAACCTCATCCATTCACGTTAATCTTCCTGGCGAATATAGCGCTTATCCTTCATAAACAATTTCCAGAAGAAATAGAACCCAGGGAATAAGATGATAAAACCTACAATATACGTGATAAATAATGCTCTAAATGTCACAGGGTCTGTAAATCCAGACATGATTGTAATATCTGGATAGGCCATATAAGGCAAATGGGCACGTCCGTACACATAGCTTGCTAAAAAATATTGTACGGTAATCGCAATGACAGCTAAACGCGGCCGGCCTTTCCGATGCTTAAACCGGCTATTTGGTAAAAATAGAGCCAGCCCTGCTAGCAAAAACATCAGGAGTGATACAAGAAGAATAGGGATGTTCTGCATCATTTTTGTGAACAGCCAATTTGCCTCGCTTCTTAATGTCAGCATGATGAAAAAGGCCATCATGAGTGAAAGCGGACCCGTAATGAGCGCTCCTCTTCTATAAATGCTGTAAGCTTCATCTTCATCAGCCACATTCGAGAAATCAGCTAAAAGCAATGACGAAAGAAAAAGGGTGCTAAAAATGGCAAAGCCGACAAAAGAATAGACATTTGCACTTGTAAAGACCAGTCCAAGATCTAATGAGTAGTTGTTGTTCTCCTCAAAGATAAATCCACCATGTGTAATCGGAAGAACCATGATCAGGATCGATGGAATGATAAAGCCGCTAATCCCTGAAATATAAGTCACTGCTTTTCTGTATTTTTTAGGGAGAGAATGAGAAAACACGAGAAATCCGCTTCGCAGTGCAAGAAGCAATAATATGATGCTACCGGGTATTAATAAAACAGTACCAAGGACAAAGGTCGCACCTGGAAACATGCTAAACAACGCAACAACAATTGCCACAATGAATACGTTAGTTACTTCCCATGTTGGAGAAAGGTACTTATTTGCGATATTAGCGGCCTTTGTTTGTTCTTTATTCATATAAATCATGGACCAAAATCCTGCGCCGAAATCCATTGATGCCATCACTGCATAGATAAAAACGAACCCCCATAAGATGGTGATTGCAATGAGTGCATCAGTTGTCACATCCATTTGCATCTTGATCGCTCCTTTTTAAGATTCTGTTAACCGTAGGTCTTCTTCAATCGAATGTTTTCTAAAGTAGTACGTTAGCACAATCACAGTTGCTATGCCTAAGATGAGATAGACAATGGCAAAAAGGATAAAGAGAGTGCCAATTGAGCCTGATGATGTGACGACCTCTGAGGTTTTGAGCATTCGATAAATAACCCATGGCTGACGGCCTGTACATGCAAAGATCCAGCCGAACTCAATGGCCAAAAGACTAAGGGGCCCGCCGAATAAGTAAAGAAAAAGGAGCCACTTCGGATAATGATCGCGTTTTAAAATTTTACGGTAAAGCAGTGCTAACACCGCAAACAAAATGAGGACTGAGCCAATAATGACCATGCCATTAAATAACGTGTGAATAAATAAAGGCGGCCACTCATCACGAGGGAAATCATTTAAGCCTTTGACCACCGTATCAAAGCTATTTCCTGCCAGAAAACTAAGCGCCCAAGGGATTTCAATTGCTCCTTTAATTTCCTTTGAATCGGCATCAGTAAAACCACCTATTGCGAGCGGCGCATGTGATTGTGTTTCAAATAAACCTTCAGCACCAGCTAATTTTTCTGGCTGATATTCATACAGAAGCTGAGCAGACTCATGACCATTTATGGCCGTTAGAAATGAGAAGAGGCCTCCTACAATAAGTCCAAGAAAAAGGGCTTTTCGATGAAACGTATAGAGTTTCTCATTCTTTCTTGTTTTGAGCATTTTAAAAGCTGCCACTGATGCAATCACAAAAGCACCTGTTGTAAAAGCAGACAGCACGACATGTGTCGCAGTTACGACAAAGCTTGGATTGAAAAAGGCCTTCCAGGGCTCGATATTCGTAATTTCTCCATTGACCATTTGAAAGCCAGCAGGAGTTCCTTCAAACGCATGTACGTTTGTGATCAGAATCGCTGAAGCGGCTGCGCCAATCACGACAAAAATAACGGTAATGATGCGCATAGCAGGTGATAGGCGATCCGCTGCGTACACATAAATAGACATAAATAATGCTTCAATAAAGAACGCATAAATTTCAATCTGAAATGGAAGTGACATGACCTTTCCGATGACCTCCATAAAACCTGGCCATAGAAGAGCGAGCTGGGTACCAGCAATCGTGCCTGTTGGAATGGCGACACCTAACAAGACAGCCTGCGCTTTCGTCCACCGTTTGGCCATGACAGCATAGTGAGGGTCCTTCGTTTTTTGGAAGATGAGTTCAGCTAACAAAATCATTAGCGGGATGCCGACGCCAAGCGAGGCATAAATAATGTGAAAGCCCATGGTTGTGCCGAACAGGCTTCTAGCTAAAACGAGATCAGTCAATTTTTTCTCCGCCTTTCTTATCACTTCTCTTTTTCATGATGTTATTATTCTCCACCATTTTTAGATTATTCTTCCTGACTAAGAAAGCTTGATTTTTGACAAGTTGTAAAAGGGGGAGTAGAATATAATTATAAAACGTAATCATTACGTTTTGATAACGAAAGGAGTTTTGACATTGAAAAGAGATATTCATCCAACCTCACATGAAGTTGTATTTATGGACGTAAACAGCGGTTACCGCTTTTTGAGTAAATCGACAAAGTCATCCAATGAGACAGTAGAATGGGAAGATGGGAAAACGTATCCTGTCATTAAAGTAGAAACAAGCTCTGATACGCATCCTTTTTATACAGGACGCCAAAAATTCGGAGAAAAAGGCGGAAGAGCCGAGTTGTTTAAGAAAAAGTATCAAATGTAATATAAAAAGCACACCCTACAATGGTGTGCTTTCAGCCTGTAGACAAACCCTCGCATTCGTTGTCAGTCCTGCGTGCTGGTGCTCACGAATGTCAAATTCGCTCCGCGCCAGTACTCGTCCTTCCTAGACTTCAAAGGTTTTCTATCGAGCTGAAAAGAAGACAAAGGGCTAAAATCAAGATCATTTTAGCCCTTTGTCAACAATCTGAAAGCACACCCTACAATGGTGTGCTTTTTTTACAGCAAGAAACCCCGGATAATCACCCGGGGTTTTAACAATTAATCATTTAAAGCGGTTTTTAAGGTCTTTAGATTTTGTTTCATTAAGCTGACGTAGCTTTCGCCATTTTTGGCATCATCTTCAGTAATAGATTCTAGATTTTTAAGTGTGAGGCTTTTAGCCCCAATTTCACTGCGGATCGTATCTGAGACTTTGCTGCTGACGTTGTTTTCAAAAATCACATATTGAATGTGATGCTTTTCAGCTTTTTGTACAATGCTTTCGAGCTGCTTTTGTGAAGGCTCTTCAGAAGCAGATAACCCTAATACACTGATTTGTTCAATGCCGTAGCGCTTTTCCCAATAACCGTAGGCTGCGTGGGAAACAAGGATTTCTTTATGTTTTGCTTTAGATAACGTTGTGTTGAACTCTTGATCTAGCGATTGTAAATCCTTTTTTAGTTTTTCGTAGTTTTTTGTGTATTCGTCTTTATGATCTGGATCTAATGAAACGAGTGTGTCTTTAATGTTTTTCGCCATTTGCTGTGCATAAACAGGGTCTAACCATGCATGAGGATCTTTATCTCCGTGATCGTGTCCATCATGGTCATGGTTTTCGCCTTCATGATCGTGATCATGGTCTTCGCCGTCTTCTTGTGAATGCTCTTCTTTTGTCGATAACAACTTGATGCCTTCGGATGCTTTGACTGTTTTCACGCCTTGGTCTTTTAACGTAGAAGCGGTTTTGTCAGCGAATGCTTCAGCGCCTGTGCCGCTGTAGATGAAGGCGTCTCCTTCAGCCATTTCAACCATCGTTTTTGAACTTGGTTCAAAGCTGTGTGCATCTGCATTGGCAGGGTACACGCTTTGCGCATGAACATGAGAACCACCAATTTTTTCAGTGAAATCTTGAATCGGGAAAATTGTGGTGTAAACGGTTAGTTTTCCATCTGCTTTCCCTTTTGAAGCATTTGTCCCCGCACTGCTTGAGCAAGCGGCAAGACCGATCGCAAATAAAGCAGCTATTAACATATAAAAGATTTTTTTCATGTGGAAAATGTCTCCTCTCAATCTATTAGATAGAAATGATTACGATTTAATGTCCTGAGTTATTGTATCGTAATAATTACGATTTGAAAAGAGGAAAATAAAAAATTTTCATCAGCAGATGTTTCCTTTAAAAAAAATGCGCTGCAAAACGTGACGAAATTTCTCACATTGTGCTATATTTATTTTTAAAAAAGATAAAGGAATGGACAACGTATGAAACTTTTAGAAGAAATCATCGAATATAATCAACAATTTATTGAAGAAAAGAAATACGAAGAATTTACAACAACGAAGTTTCCACAAAAAAAAGCTGTCGTTCTGTCATGTATGGATACAAGACTTGTCGAGCTGCTTCCACGTGCAATGAACATGAAAAATGGAGATATCAAGATCGTTAAAAGTGCTGGTGCTCTTGTGTCTCATCCATTTGGAAGTATTATGCGAAGCATTTTAGTGGCTGTTTATGAATTAAATGCTGACGAGGTTTATGTCATTGGGCATCATGATTGCGGTATGAGCAAAATAGACAGCCAAACACTTTTAAACAAAGCCATTGAGCGTGGTATCCCAGAAAAACGTATTGAAGTACTGGAATACTCAGGAATCGATTTTAAACAGTGGCTCAAAAGCTTTAGTTCGGTTGAAGAGAGCGTGAAGGACAGTGTGTCCGTTGTGAAAAATCACCCGCTTCTCCCATCAAATGTGCCTGTGCACGGTCTTGTCATTGATCCTGGAACTGGCAAGCTTGACGTAGTCGTCAACGGATATGAAGAAAAATAATTTATTTTTCCTTTTTCGGCGGGACAGGATCGATGCCGCCAGGATGGAGTGGATGACATTTTAAAATCCGTTTGATGGTGAGCCAGCCGCCTTTTAAAGCGCCATGCGTTTTGATCGCTTCTAGCCCATAGTTTGAGCATGTTGGGTAAAACCGGCAACTAGGCGGTGTAAGAGGGGAAATACATTTTTGATAAAAGCGTATGATGCCGATAAAAATTTGTTTCATAAAGGTTCCTCCTTGTCTGTCTTTCACAGTATAAGAAAAAAGGACAAGGAAGGAAAGTTTTATAAACTAAACTGGTCGGAGAAATATGTTATAATATAGGAAATTGCAATTATAGGAGTGGTGATTATGCCTTCAGTTGAAAGCTTTGAACTTGATCATAATGCTGTAAAAGCGCCATACGTTCGTCATTGTGGCGTTCATAAAGTGGGATCAGATGGAGAAGTCAATAAATTTGATATTCGTTTTTGTCAGCCAAACAAACAAGCAATGAAACCTGATACGATTCATACATTAGAGCATTTACTTGCGTTTAACATTAGAACACACTCAGAGAAATACGATCATTTTGATATCATTGATATTTCTCCAATGGGCTGCCAGACAGGCTACTATTTAGTGGTCAGTGGTGCACCAACTCCAAAAGAAATCGTTGAACTTCTTGATGCAACATTCAAGGATGCAGTTGAGGTAACAGAGATTCCTGCTGCAAACGAAGAGCAATGCGGTCAAGCGAAGCTTCATGACCTTGAAGGTGCAAAACGTTTGATGCGTTTCTGGCTTTCTCAAGATCAAGAAGAGCTTCTCAAAGTATTTGGTTAATCGATCATAAACCGGACATGATGATGTCTGGTTTTTTTGTATTCGATCATGAGATGTCAAAATAGGGGATATTTGTTAAAATGGACATGTCAGTAAAAGAAAGGGGAACGCGGGATGCGAAAAATGTTGGGAATGATATTGATGCTTTTGTTACTAAGTGCATGTGGGAACTCTGCAGCAAATAGTGGCAAAGGGGAGGTACCTGAGCTATTAGAAGTGAAGCTTACAGGACCTGAACAAGTGGAGAAAAATGAAAGCGTTATAGTAAAAGCAGCTGTCACATATGGTGATACGCCTGTTGATGATGCAGACGAAGTTCAATTTGAAGTGTGGAAAGATGGCGATAAGGATAACAGCAAGATGATTCAGCCAAAGAAAGAGAACAAAGGTGTATATGAATTGCATACAGCCTTTAAAAAAGATGGCCTTTATATCATACAAGTCCATGTGACAGCTAAACAGCAGCATAATATGCCAAAGACAAACATCAATGTAGGTGATGTGAAAAAAGAGAGTTCATCTACTGAAGAAGAAACCTCACATCATTAAGTGTCACTTTATTTCGGGTTAGGACGTTGGTTTGGTTCAGCATCCTGTGGTGAATCGATTTTATGCTTATATTCATAAGCCTTCGATGTTGTCCACAACGATAAAAAGACAACGATTGAGATAATGATAAAGCTGATAATTCCAAGTAGCAGCATCTAACTCCCTCCTTATTTCCATATTAACATATATTTCATGCAGTCAAAATAGAAGAAATTCATGGCAGGTTTCAGTATAATAGGAAAAGGGTATTCTCATACTAAACGCAATTACATAAGGAGGAATAAACATGTCTGAAAAATTATTACACGTCGTCAATAAACAAGTAGCAGATTGGACTGTGCTTTACGTAAAATTACATAACTATCACTGGTACGTAAAGGGAAAAGACTTCTTTACACTCCATGAGAAATTTGAGGAACTTTATACAGAAACAGCGACATACATTGATGATTTGGCTGAGCGTATGCTCGCGTTAAATGGAAAGCCTGTTGCGACAATGAAAGAATGCTTGGAAATTTCTAGCATTCAAGAAGCTGAAGGTAATGAATCAGCGGAGCAAATGGTGAAAAATCTATACGATGATTTCTCCAATATCGCTGAAGAATTAAAGCAAGGAATGGAGCTGGCTGGAGAAGTTGGCGATGAAACAACAGGTGATATGCTGCTTGCGATTCATCAATCTATCGAGAAACACAACTGGATGCTTAAAGCATTTTTAGGATAATACGTATGTGGAAGGAATGTCGATTATGAAGAGATCGACATTCCTTTTTTGTTGGAATCGGGATAGACAGCCCATTGAAATCATAGGGCTTTCAGCCGAAGAGAAAAGAGAAGGGAGGGGAGAAGATGTCTTCTATTGCAGGAATGATGAGTCAGCAAGTCGCGAGCATTCAAAAAACACTTAATATTAGTTTGTTGAATTCACAGCTTGCTACGAATACAGCACAAGCCATGGTCATGCTGGATCAAGTTCAGCAGCAGCCTCAAGCTGTTCAACCAAAGGATTCAGACGCTCGCTTTATTGATGTGAGAGTCTAAAGATGGAAGCCGCCGCACAAGGCGGCTTTTTTTCTTGTCATCACTCTGTCTGATTTAAAAGGCGACGCCTTTATTTTTTGTCGTCCAAGCTATTGCGAAGATCTGGCATATAATATTGAGGTAAGGAGTTCCACTCTGAAAGGATGTTGATGCCAAGTGAGCAAGGATTTAGGCATCTTTTCGTTGTTTACAGTCAGTTTGTCAGCGATGGGCTTTCTGTTTGGTGGAGCAGGAAATTTACTGATGATATTAGTAACACTCATGGCCATTGAATTAATTTGTTCAAGCCTAAGAGAATCTTTGACAGGACAGCTCACAATGAAACGTTTTTCTACACGGCTTGTTCGAAAGATTGTGACGATCTCCTTAATATCCATGGCGCATTTCTTCGATGTCATGCTGAAGACAAATGGGATGATTAAGGATTTAGCGATCATCTTCTATATTATTTATGAATCTTACCAAATCGTCTCGACAGCCAATGCCCTCGGAATTCCCATTCCACAGTTGTTTATTGATGTGTTGGACATGTTAAAAAATAAATTGCGCAAAAAGCCGTAATTTCTTCATATCTGGTCATACTAAAGGAAAAAGGATGAATCAGATGACGAGACACACATATTATGTATCCGTACAGGATGGGTCGATATCGCAGCATAGAGATGCGGCGGCTTGGCAATTTCAAATAGAAGCAGACGATGATCAAATTTTGCAGCTGAGAGACTATTTCGATGAACAGTATATGACAGATTGGAAAGGCTTCTTTCGAGCGCATGTTCCGTATCTTGAATATCATTATGACAGTCCGAATGATGAAATGGATCGAAAAAGAAAAGAGATATACTCAATGATTTTCGAGCTCGGGAATGAAGAGACAAAGAGCTTTATTGAAACAAATGGATTAATGAATTGAAAAAGCATGTAAGCATGTAGAGATTTTCTACATGCTTTTATTTTCGCGGTTGTAAGATGCCTCCGATCAGGTCACTAAGCCCGCCTCTATTCTCTTGCTGAGATGTCTGTGAATTAGTGAATTCATGAGAGGAGTTCTGGCTCTGAGGCTTATAACGGTTATCATCTAAACCAACCCGTAAGCCGGATGTACGCTCAGATGGCTGGATAATGACAATTTGGTCTTGTTCTTGGAACTCAAATAAGTAGGATTCACCAGATGTTTGTCCGATGAGGGTCTTCCAGTTCACATCTAATTTGACCTTCGGTGCTTTACCTGTCCAAGCAACGATGGCGTCAGGGTCTACACGGCAAGGGGCTTTTAAAATGAGCGGGTTTCCATTTGTTTTAATGGCGACCTGCGCTCCGTGGCCTTGATAGGAGAGCTTTGATGTAAACAGTCCTTTCTGTGATAAAATCCCTACGCCTACTGGTGTCACGCCGTAATGACATTCCTCAGTAAAGGCAAGTAAATCCTCACTTTCTACACTTACATGCTGCCAAGGACCGCTCGGCTCAAGATTAATCACTGTCACGTGCTCGCTGGAATCAGCCAAATAACAAGTACCTTGTCCACTTACTTCCATCACCTCAAGGTTTTCACCTGTCAATTTTCTGCTGATATGGTTAAATACTTGACTGACCATATTTCCTTTGTTCGCACCGAGTAGTCGTTTGCGGTATTGAAACGTACCTTGATCGGCAATCATTGCACCTTTTTTCGCAAAAAAGATTCCGCTGCCTTCTGCTTGTAAAGTGAGTTCTTCTATCGTGTTGAAATGAAATCCCATTGGTGCTGGCTCCTTTCCTGCGTCAAGATGTGAATCCGTAGATGCGGCATAAATCATTTAAATCTAGCGTAGTTCCTTGCCCGGTTGCGATGATTTTCCATTCTTCCTCATCTCTTATGAGTTGAGCACAAATAATGGAGGTACAATACGAATAATCTTCTGTTAATTGAAAGGTACAAATCTCTTGTTGTGAGATTTGATCAGTCAGATGCACGTAAGCGTTCGCCACTTGTCCAAAATGATGCTTGCGCTCGTGTGCATCATGTATCGTGGCTGTTACAACGATTTTATGAATATTAGGAGAGACTCTGCTTAATTGCATAATGATCATTTCATTGTCTCGATACCCGCCGCCAAATTGATGATCACCAAGATGGCGAACAGCCCCGTCTAAGCTTTGCTGCTGATGATAATAGATCAGATGGCTTGGAGACAACAGTTTGTCCTCTTCATTTAAGAGAAACACTTGCGTATCTAAATCAATTGGCTGGCCAGCCAAATCCCAGCCAAGCCCGATTTGAATTTGGTCGATATTTGGATTGTCTTTAGTTAAATCTAGCTTTTGCCCTTTGATGAGGTGTTTCTTGATCACCTCATGAGGGGCGTCTTCTTTTTCAATTTTATTGGGCGTAAGCGATTGATCTTTTTCTTGTTTTGACCCATTTGTTATCCTCATGCTGTTTTCCTCCTCGTCGTAATAGGACAAACACTAATTGATTTACGTCATTAAGAGATAAAAGGTTTCATGATTAAAATAGGGTGAAGTTGGGGATGATAAAAAGGTTTTAGCAACGATACCTCATTTTAAATACAGACGAAATGAAACCACTCGTTTGTTTCACTTTTGATAAAAATTCTTCAGAGAAATGTGATCTGTGGTATGATGTTTTACAAGAAGCAAGGACAGGATATGAGGGATTTTACATGCATGTATTTAAAGACTATTATCATAATACGGTCAAGCTCTCCTTTGAAGAGAAGCCTTTTTCAAGTCATCCAAAGCATGTTTGGGCCATCTGCCGTTACCAGGGGAAATGGCTGCTCACTGAACATGAGGATCGGGGCTATGAGTTTCCAGGAGGGAAAGTTGAGCCAAATGA
Source organism: Bacillus sp. FSL W8-0645 (assembly GCF_038007905.1). Taxonomy (NCBI): domain Bacteria; kingdom Bacillati; phylum Bacillota; class Bacilli; order Caryophanales; family Bacillaceae; genus Bacillus; species Bacillus sp. FSL W8-0645. Next base: position 2,825,332 of record NZ_JBBOYC010000001.1, on the reverse strand, counting down.
AGAAGCAGACCAAGCCGCTATACGTGAGATTCAAGAAGAGACGGGTGCTGTTGTTCGTGAATTAACGTATATTGGCCAATATCAGGTGCTAGGCAGAGAAAAGATCATCGTAAAAAATATTTATTTCGCTGATATTGAAAGGCTAGTGAAGCAAGACACGTATTTTGAAACGAAAGGTCCTGTTCTTTTCGCAGACTTGCCAAGATCCATCGCAAAAAATAAGAATTTCAGTTTTATTATGAAAGATGATGTGTTAAGACAAAGTCTTGCTTATTTAGAAAAGAACGGTTTGATTCGTTAAAAAAAGCGAGCGCAGGGAGACCATCCCTGCGCTTTTTATTTTTGGAGAAAACGGCGTTCGAGCCATTCCACAAGCTGGTACATGATGGTAGCAAACACAGCAATAATGAAAAGACTTAAGAACACGAGTGTAAAGTTGAAGACTTGAAAGCCGTATATGATCATGTAGCCAAGCCCTTTTGAGGATACAAGAAATTCCCCTACAATGACCCCAACCCAAGAAAGACCAACATTCACTTTGATGGCAGAAATCATCGTTGGAATACTAGCTGGCAAAATGACCTCACGAAAGACGACGCTTTTTTTCGCGCCAAAGGTTTTCATCACCTTTAAATAATTCTCATCGATCTCTTGAAAGGCAGTGTAAATGACGATCGTCGTAATGATCACACTAATGATCGCACCCATGGCGACGATGCTAATCATACCAGGTCCAAGGGCAACAATTAAAATGGGGGCGAGGGCAACTTTTGGCATGGCATTTAAAATAACTAAATAAGGATCAAGAACGTTTGCTAATCGGGTAGACCACCATAAGGCGGCAGCGAGCAAAATGCCGCAAAAGGTACCAAGTAGAAAACCGAGCACCGTTTCAAATAATGTAATACTCATATGATTCATTAAAGAACCATCTTGAATTTTTTGCACAAACAATTGGCAGACCGCAGATGGTGAACTGAAAATAAGCGGATCAATGAACCTGAAATGACTGGCAAGCTCCCAAAGCGAAAAGAAGCTGGCGAATATGATGAGCTGATAGATACGTGTGATCCGTTTTTCCATTCGGTATTTTTTGCGATAGGCTTCATGTAAAAGGTCACTGTGTTTCAACTGTTTTCAGCTCCTTCCAAATCGTTTGAAAGAGCTCTTGGAAATGCAGGGTCTGTCTCGCATCAAAAGGAGAGAGAGCCCTTATGTCGTCTGGAACGGTAAAGATTCGCTGGATAGAGCCTGGATGTTTTGAGAATAAGAAAATGCGGTCACTCATCGCAATGGCTTCGCCAATGTCATGTGTCACAAGGACTGCTGTTTTTTGATAGTCTTTTAATGTGTGAAAGACGAGATCTTCTAATGTGAGTTTGGTTTGGTAGTCTAGCGCTGAAAATGGCTCATCTAGTAAAAGCAGACCGGGATCAACTGCAAGCGTTCGGGCGAGAGCCGCACGCTGCCTCATTCCACCAGACAGCTCCTTCGGATATTTTTCCTCGACTTCAGGCAGTCCAAGCTTTGGCAGTAAATCAAGGGCAGCTGAGGTGGCCTCATGCGAATCTTGTTTCGCAATTTTTAACCCGAGAATGACATTTTCCTTGATGGTCTTCCAAGGAAACAAATAATCTTGCTGGAGCATATAGCCGATTTGATGCTCCTGTTGATTTGGTTCTTTTCCTTCGATTAAAATTCGACCTTCAGAGGGCGGCGTAATTCCTGCGATGATAGACAGCAAGGTGGTTTTTCCGCAGCCGCTGGGACCAATAAATGAGATGAATTCACCTTGGTCTATCTCCATCTTGATGTGCTGTATAGCTGTTGTTTTTTCTTTTAAAGAGAAGTACGTATGGGTCACATGGTCAATTTGAAGGAAAGACATGTGCTACCTCCTATTCTATTTGTGATCTGTGACCTTCTTTGCAATGGATGAATCGACAAGTTGTTTGTACGGGATAAATTCCGGCAATTCACCGCTCTCCTTCATGATTTCCTGCAATTTGTTCCATTCCTCTTCATTTAGAAGGGGATTTGTTGCATAGGAATCTTGCTGTTTGTAGCGTTTGATGGCAGTTGATAAGACTTCAAGATCTGTATCAGGAAAATGAGACTGAATGGCCTTTGCGATCTCCTCAGGCTGCTTGGCTTCTACCCATTTCTGCGCTTTGTAAATGGCCCGGATGAAGGCTTCAGCGGTCTCTTTGTTTTCCTCTAAGTAACTCTTCTTTGCCATGAAGGTGGTATATGGCACCTTGCCAGAAGCTTCTCCAAAGGAGGCGGTAATGTACCCTTTACCTTCTTTTTCGAGTAAGGAAGCGGTCGGTTCGAATAACTGTACAAAATCGCCAGTTCCAGAGGAGAACGCACCTGAAATGTTGGCAAAATCAATATTTTGAATCATACGAAGATCCTTTTTTACATCAATGCCTTCTTTTTTCAAGACATATTCACCAACCATTTGCGGCATGCCGCCTTTCCGCTGTCCTAAGAAGTCTTTTCCTTTTAATTGATCCCAAGAGAATTGGTTTACTTTCTCCCTTGAAACAAGAAATGTGCCGTCTGTTTGTGTCAGCTGTGCAAAGTTTATGACAGAATCCTTTGTGTCTTGAGCCTCTACATAGATAGAGGATTCAGACCCGGTCAGGGCGATATCAGCACCGCCTGATAAGAGAGCTGTCATCGTTTTATCGCCGCCCCAAGTGGTTTTTAGTTCAACCTCCAGGCCTTCTTCTTTGAAGAAATCCTCTGATAAGGCGACATATAGCGGAGCATAAAAGACCGAATGGGTCACCTCGGCTACTTGTACGGTCTGCTCCTGTTCTTTTTTACAGGCGACAAATGGAATAAAGAGCAGGACGACGACGATGAATGCCAGTCTGACTTTGATGGAACGATTCAAGAGTAATTCGCCTCCTTTGTTCTAGATCACTATTAAAGTATGTGAAAAGGGATTTTTGGTGAGTGCCTAGATGAAAATAAGAAGCGCATTGTTTATTTATAGAACGCGTCTTTTTTTCTATACTAGAGGCATGAAGGCTTTCTTGAATTTGGCAGAAATAAAGGAGCGGTTTCGTGTATAGATTGAGTTGGGTATTTATTGGATGGTATTTAGTAGGTCTGATCTTAATGGTCTTTTTTGAAGTGCCAGCATGGCTTCAGTTTGCAAACGGAATCTTTCTTGTGCTGTATGCTTGCTGCGTCATCGAGATTGGGAGACAGATTTATGGGTCATGGGGGTTTGTCATCAAAAGGGCAGCCATTGTCGGGGTGCTTACATTTACGGTGGAGTGGGTAGGGATCACAACGGGGTTTCCATTTGGGGCCTATGACTATTATCCGACGCTAGGTTTTCTAGTGGCGGGGGTACCGTTAACCATTGCATTTGCTTGGGTTGGCGTGTTTTTAAACAGCCTTTTTTTATCCAGTCAGCAGTCAAAGTGGAGACGAGCCGTCGAAACGGGAATATGGATTGTGTTGCTTGACCTCATATTAGATCCAGTAGCAGCTGAGCGGAAGTTTTGGGTGTGGTATGACGGCGGTGGGTTTTATGGTATTCCTTTTGAGAATTTTGTGAGCTGGGGTATGATTGGAGCAGGACTTTCATTTCTTTTCCCGCTTGTCTCAATTGATCAAAAGGCACTCAGTTGGACGAGTCGTATTTATCAGGCGATGGTGTTCTTTTTTGGTCTTTTGGCATTAAAGGGCGGACTTGATGTCATTTTTTATTTAGCACTGATCATTGTCATTTTGTGTGAAGGAAGGGTTCGATTTGAAAGAAAGCGACAAAAGCCGATCGTTTAGACGTCTATTTTCACTTTATCTAGAGCGATATTTACTCCATAAGCATTTCCGCTGTGTCATGATGAAAGGTTCGGTGGACCCGAAGGAAAACCTGCCTGTTCTTTATCTCGCCAATCATAGCTCATGGTGGGATGGACTGATCATTTTTCTTTTAACAGAAAAGGTGTCTGAACTTGATCACTACATGATGATGGAAGAGAAGCAGCTGAAGCAATATGCTTTTTTCCGAAAGCTTGGAGCGTTTCCAGTTCATAAAGAGAATCTGAAAAGTGTGAAGCAAGCATTAATGACTGCAAGAGAGAACATGCAGGATGGCGGAGCGGTATGGCTTTTTCCACAGGGGAAAATTATGCACCAGGATGTGCGGCCGCTTCAACTGGAGGGAGGGGCTTCTTTTTTAGTGAGGCAATTTGAGCAAGTCGTGGTGAAGCCTGTAACCTTGCAGTATACATTTAATCAATTTCAAAAGCCGACAGTTTCTGTTGTGTACGGTGATGATGCCATCGTATCTGGAAGCTCCCTGCGAAGCAAGGATGTGACCCGTATACTTGGCGATCTGCTTGAAACGCAGTTAAACAGGCATCAAGCACAGGTCATTGCGGATCCTGATTTTTCAATAAACGAAGAATTTAAACAGATCACAAGGACAAGTCAGTCAACAAGTGATGCGTTTGATTCTTTTAAAAAGTGGGTGAGAACATGGCGCTCTTCTTAACTGTAATCAGTGTGCTGTTGCTTTGTCAGTTTCTATTCACCATATGGAATATGAAACAGTTTCCTGTGTTAAAGCCCGCTTCCTTTTCGCCAGATGAACCCATTTCGTTATCGATCTTGATTCCGGCTAGAAATGAGGAGAAACGGATAGAAGCCTGTCTTCAGTCGATCGTTGATCAACTTCTTTATCCGAAAGAGGTGATTGTACTTGATGATCATTCGACCGATCAGACAAGAGCGATTGTGGAGCGCTTCTCACAAACATATCCATGGATTCGTGTGCAGTCAGGCCGGCCATTAAAGCCAGGCTGGCTAGGAAAATCATACGCCTGTTCTCAGCTCGCTGAGGTGGCGGCTTCTGATTGGCTGTTATTTTTAGATGCGGATGTCCGGTTGAAACGGGGAGCAATTGAAGCTGTGTACGAGCAGTTATGCGCGCAAAAAACGGGCATGCTGTCAGGTTTCCCAGAGCAAAAAACAGGAACATTCTTTGAGCATCTTGTCGTTCCCATGATGATGTTTACGATTGGCTGTCATCTGCCTGTGAAGTGGGTCAGAAAATCAAAGAATCCGGCTTTTGCCGCCGCACATGGGGGCTTTATTGCCATTGAAAAGAGTTGCTATCACAATATCGGCGGGCATGAAGCGATTAAGGATTCGCTAGTGGATGATATGGCATTGGCTAGACGGGTGAAGGAACAAGGCTTTCCGTTCACACTTGCAAGTATTCATCCGTTTGTGTATATGAGAATGTATGAGAGTGGACAAGAGGTATGGGAAGGTTACAGGAAAAATTTGTTTCCAGGTGTCAATCGAAGCATTGCTTTGTTAAGCAGTGTCTTTTGTTTATACACCCTGCTTTATTTGGCTCCAATCATTTGCTTGATGGTGGCTTTGCTAAAGCTGGATGTGCTTAGTATATGCTTAGCCATTCTTTGCTACGGACTAGGTGTGTCGATCAAAGCGGCAATTGATATTGAGAACGGAAGAACATCTACAATGGCCTTTTTATTACCGGTCAGTATTTTGAGTCTGATCGCCATTGGCTTTGCTTCTATGAAAATCGGGCTGAAAAAAGAAGGGTATGAATGGAAAGGGAGAAGGTACGAATGAAAAAAGTGATCATCATCGGCGGCGGGCTTGGCGGATTATCAGCAGCGATCCGCTTACAGTCACGCGGGATTCAGGTCACCATATTAGAAAAAGAAGCAGCTTTAGGCGGGAAATTGCAGCGCCATCAGGAGGCTGGCTATTCTTTTGATCTAGGACCGAGTACCATTACAATGAAGTCATACTTTGAGGAAGTATTTGCTTCCTGTCATAGAAGGATGGAGGATTACGTCACATTTTATCCGATTTCTCCTCTGACCAAAAATGTTTTTTCAGATGGACATACGGTCGAATTTACGTCGAATATTGAGCAGATGGAATCACAAATTGCAGCATTCAGTCCTGAAGATGCGAAGCAATACCGTGCATTTTTACAGGAATCAAAGATGCTTTTTCAACAGGCTGAGGATCAGTTTTTAAATCGTTTGTTATTGACGTGGAAGGATAAGGCGGATGTAAAGCTCGTGAAAGCACTTCTCTCTGTCAAACCGTTTACAACCGTTCAACGCTTGCTGCGTCAATATTTCCATCATCCGCATACATTGGCGATGTTTGGACGGTATGCTACATACATCGGCTCTTCTCCCTATGAGGCTCCGGCTATTTTTAATATGATGGCGTATTTAGAAGGGGAGAAAGGGATATATGGCATAAAGGGCGGTACATATCGTTTAGTTGAAGCATTTGAGACTTTGGCAAAGGAATTAGGCGTACAGATTCACCTGAATGAACAAGTCAACAAGATTCATGTGAAGGACCGGCGAATCAAAGGAGTAGAAACGGCTCACCAGATGTATGAAGCAGATCAAGTCATTGCCGGAGCGGACGCGCTGACTGTCTACCGCCATCTGATTGATGAAAAAGACCGTCCAAGCTTTTTAAATCAAAAGCTTGCTGCCATTGAACCGTCACTATCTGGCTTTGTTCTCTTATTAGGTGTACCTAAAGTCTATGAACAGCTGTCCCATCACAATGTGTTTTTCCCAGAGAATTATGAGCAAGAATTCAAGGATATTTTTCAGAAAAAACAACTGCCTCAGGATCCAACGCTTTACATATGTTATTCAGGTCATTCAGAACCAGCTTTAAGCGGAGGACCGGGAAGAAGCAACTTGTTTGTACTGGCGAATGCGCCTTATGTGACAAAAGAGCAAGATTGGGACATGCTAAAGGAGACATACCCGCAGCATATGAAAACAAAATTAAAGGAAAAGGGTCTCTTTGATCTGGATAATGTGGCCGAATATGAAGCGGTTCAAACTCCGCTTGATCTGCAGCAGAAAACGGGCGCATATCATGGAGCCATTTATGGTATGTCTTCCAACTCGTTCAAGCAGGCGTTCTTCCGCATCAATAATCAGTCAAAGGACATTGAAGGACTTTGGTTTGTTGGAGGAACGAGTCATCCAGGCGGCGGCACGCCGATGGTGACTAAATCAGGCCAGCTTGTGGCAGAAGCGATCATCAAGCATTTGACGTAAGAACAGATGAAAAGGAGAGAAATCAAGTGATTGTGGAAAAAAGAAGGTTTCCGTCCCCCCATCCGCATATTCACTTATTTACAGTGACCTATGAGGCAGATGGACTTCGGATCAAAGGGTTGCTCGCTGAACCAGCCGGAGAAGATCTCTATGACGGCTTTTTGTATTTAAGAGGCGGCATAAAAAATGTGGGGATGGTCAGACCAGGCCGGATTGTGCAATTTGCCGCGCAGGGATTTGTTGTATTTGCGCCCTTTTACAGAGGAAATCAGGGAGGCGAAGGAAACGAAGACTTTGCCGGAGAGGACCGGAAAGATGCTTTTGCTGCCTTTCAATTGTTAAAGCATCATAAAAAGGTGAAGCAGGAGCGTATTCATATCTTTGGTTTTTCGCGCGGAGGCATTATGGGCATTTGGACCGCTGTTGAAATGAAACAGGAGGCCGCTTCCTTTGTGACATGGGGAGGCGTCAGTGATATGAAGCTCACCTATGAAGAGCGTGTGGATATGAGAAGGATGATGAAACGTGTGATTGGCGGTCCCCCGCACAAGGTGCCAGAGGCCTATGAGGATAGAACGCCTTTAAATGATGTGGATAAAATTGAAGCGCCTGTTCTCATCATCCACGGAGAAGAGGATCAGAATGTATCCATTGAGCATGCGTATTTATTAGAAGATGCGCTGCGCCAGCACGGAAAGTCAGTGGAGACTTGGTATTTCCATGGATACAACCATTATTTTCCGCCGCAGCACAATCGGGAAATTGTCAGAAGGCTGACGACGTGGATGCACAGCCGGAAAAGCGGAAATGTGGTAAAATAAGCAGTATAACGAAATTTAGAAAGTAGGGGGATTTTCAATATGGGAATGCCTGTTGAATTTAATACAATGATTGTCACGAAGGGAAAAGAGACAAGAATTGAAGAGAATGTATTTGAACTCATGAAGGAAGGGTACCGCATTTATCCATTAAATATTCCGCTTGAGGTGCGTAAAACGAAAGACGGAGAAAAAACAGGGACAGCACACGTTGAAAAGCTAGAGCTTACAGACAATGTGACAAAGGTGACTTACCGTCTCGTATCATTACATTCAACGAACTAACAAAAAAAGCTGAGGGAATGATTCCCCTCAGCTTTTGTCATTTGATTATACGAGTGGTCCGCCTTTGGCTTCAATGTCACTTGCTGCGTGGCTGAATTTTTGGAAGTTCTTTTTAAATTCATTGGCAAGGAAGTGTGCTTTTTCTTGATAAGCCTCTTGGTCATCCCATGTTTTAGATGGTTGAAGCACTTCATCTGGTACGCCAGGAATATGAAGCGGGATGTGTAATCCAAAGATGTCATCAGTGATCATTTCGGCGTTGTCGAGGTCACCTTCGATCGCTGCTTGCACCATTGCTCTTGTATGCGCTAGGTTCATACGTTTGCCTGTACCATAACCTCCGCCAGTCCAGCCTGTATTCACAAGGAATACTTTTGCGCCGTGCTCATCAATTTTTTTGCCAAGCATTTCAGCATAGACGTGAGCTGGAAGCGGCAAGAATGGTGAACCAAAGCAAGTAGAGAATGTCGTTTCTGGTGATGTGACACCGCGCTCAGTTCCTGCTAATTTACTTGTGTAACCGCTCAAGAAATGGTACATCGCCTGTTCTTTTGTTAAACGGCTGATTGGAGGTAAAACGCCAAATGCATCAGCTGTTAAGAAGACAATGGCAGATGGGTGTCCTGCGATACTTGGCGTCACGATGTTATCAATCATTTCGATTGGGTAAGCAGCTCGTGTGTTTTCAGTAAAGAACGTGTCATCATAATCTGCTTCACGTGTTTCTTCATCAAGCACAACATTTTCAAGAACTGATCCAAAGCTGATGGCTTTGTAGATTTGCGGCTCTTTTTCTTCGCTTAAGTTCACACATTTCGCATAGCATCCGCCCTCAATATTGAAGACTCCTGAGCCAGACCAGCCGTGTTCATCGTCACCGATCAGCTTGCGGCTTGCACTTGCAGAAAGCGTCGTTTTCCCAGTACCTGAAAGGCCGAAGAATAGTGCGACATCGCCTTCTTGACCGACGTTTGCTGAGCAGTGCATGGATAAAATATCTTGCTCAGGAAGCAGGTAGTTCATGACAGAGAAGATGGACTTTTTCATCTCTCCTGCATACTCTGTTCCACCGATCAGAATGGTGCGTTTTTCAAAAGAAACGATAATAAACGTTTCAGAGTTTGTGCCATCTGTTTCAGGATCTGCTTTAAAATGCGGTGCAGATAAGATGGTGAATGGTTTTTCGTTTGAAGAAGGTGTTGATCCGTCAGGTCTGATGAATAGTTGCTTTGCAAAGAGATTGTGCCATGCAAATTCGTTTACCACTGTAATTGGCATACGGTATCTTTCATCTGCGCCGGCAAATCCTTCAAAGACGAATAGTTCATCACGTTCTTTTAAGTATGACACAACCTTTGTATATAAACGGTCAAATGCTTCTTTAGAAATCGGCTGGTTGACTTGACCCCAATCAATTTTATGTTCAGAGCTTTCTTCTTTTACGATAAATTTATCTTTAGGCGAACGTCCTGTGTAGGCACCCGTTGTAGCACGGACAGCTCCTGTTGATGTTAAAACGCCTTCATCACGTGCCAAAATCTTTTCAACAAGTTTCGGAACAGATAAATTTTGGTGCGTATTTTCTAATGAGAGCAATGACTGCAAATCTTCTTTTAAATCCACTGAGTTCATAAAAAAACCCTTCCTTTACCGTTGAATTTGTTTTGTTTCGATTAGTATAACACATTCATAACAATAGTCTATACTATTTAAATATTTTTGTGTGTGTTTTTTCATTTCTGCTATGAAAATATGCTTTCTGGTGATGCTCATATTGTGGTGAAAAAAAGGGAAGATAATTCTGATGAAGCATTGACATAACGCAAGTATTTAAGATAAGATATCTTATTGAACGGATACTCTTATCCCGAGTTGGTGGAGGGACAGGCCCGATGAAGCCCAGCAACCGGTTTCTTATGAAAAGGCATGAATATGCTGAGAAACCAAGGTGCTAACCTGATGCAAGGTACAAGAACACCTTGAGCGATAAGAGTGAAAGGCATGCGATCCCAGACCCTTTCCTCGCAATGAAGGAAATGGTTTTTTTATTTTTGGGACATCATATGAACAAATTGCCAATAACATCTCTAATAGAAACGTTTTCAAATATAAGAGGGAACGAGTTCCGTATCATATTGGAGGCCTCATCTTGGGATGATGTGGTCTTGTACAGGAGGAAATAGCCATTATGAGTCAAAATCGTCGTTTATTTACTTCAGAATCAGTGACAGAAGGACATCCGGATAAAATCTGTGATCAAATTTCAGACAGCATTTTGGATGAAATTTTAAAGAAAGATCCAAATGCACGTGTTGCCTGTGAAACTTCTGTTACAACGGGTCTCGTATTAGTAAGCGGAGAAATTACAACGTCTACTTATGTCGATATTCCAAAGACGGTGCGTGACACGATTAAGGAAATTGGCTACACGCGTGCGAAATATGGTTTTGATGCGGAAACATGTGCAGTGCTCACATCTATTGATGAACAGTCTGCTGATATTGCGCAAGGTGTAGACAAAGCGCTTGAAGCACGTGAAGGCACAATGACTGAAGAAGAACTTGATGCGATCGGTGCAGGTGACCAAGGATTGATGTTTGGTTTTGCCAACAACGAAACCGAAGAACTTATGCCGCTGCCGATTTCACTAGCGCATAAATTATCTCTCCGTTTAACTGAAGTTCGCAAGGATCAAACACTTGCTTATCTACGTCCAGATGGAAAAACACAAGTAACAGTAGAATATGATGATCAAAATAAACCTGTTCGTATTGATACAGTGGTTATTTCTACGCAGCATGCACCAGAAGTGACGCTTGAACAAATTCAAAGCGACTTAAAAGAGCATGTCATCAGCCCTGTCGTTCCAAGTGAACTGATTGATGAACAGACAAAATACTTTATTAACCCAACTGGCCGTTTCGTGATTGGTGGACCTCAAGGGGATGCTGGTTTAACTGGACGTAAAATCATCGTTGATACGTATGGCGGATACGCTCGTCATGGCGGCGGTGCTTTCTCTGGGAAGGACGCAACAAAGGTTGACCGTTCAGCGGCATACGCTGCTCGTTACGTAGCGAAAAACATTGTAGCTGCCGGCCTTGCAGATTCTTGTGAAGTACAACTTGCTTATGCAATTGGTGTTGCACAGCCTGTATCGATTTCAATTGATACTTTCGGAACAGGAAAAGCTTCTGAAGAAAAATTAATTGAAGTGGTTCGTGCGAACTTCGATCTTCGTCCAGCTGGCATTATTAAAATGCTTGACCTGCGTCGTCCGATCTACAAACAAACAGCTGCATACGGACATTTCGGCCGTCATGATTTAGATCTTCCATGGGAAAAAACGGATAAAGCCGATACACTTCGCAAGGAAGCATTAGGACAATAACAACATATAAAACCGCTTATTTTAAGCGGTTTTCCTTTTGATTAAAAAAAATTCTACAATAAGCGAAAAAATGTGAAACAAAATCGGACAAATAACTGTCTAATTATAGGTCTACTTTTAAGAAATAACATAACGTGGAGGCAATAATATGTGTGGGTTTGTTGGTGTGTTTAATCACCGTCCATTGTCCGAAACTACTGAGCAGGAAGAGTTAATTAAACAAATGAATCGTCTCATCGTTCACCGTGGTCCGGATGATGAGGGTTACTTTCATGATGAGCATGTAGGATTTGGATTTAGACGTTTAAGTATTATAGATGTTGAGCACGGAAAGCAGCCGCTTTCTTATGAAGATGAAAAGTATTGGATTATTTTTAACGGGGAAATTTATAACTATGTGGAGCTGAAGGAAGAGCTTGTGAAAAAGGGCTATACGTTCAGCACAGATTCTGATACGGAAGTACTGCTTGCCACATACCGTCATTATAAAGAAGAAGCGGCTTCTAAGCTTCGCGGCATGTTTGCATTTTTAATTTGGGATAAAGAAGCGCAGCAATTATATGGCGCAAGAGATCCTTTTGGCATCAAACCGCTTTATTTTACACAAATGGATGAGCAAGTGTATTTTGCGTCTGAGCGCAAAAGCTTGATGGCTGTGAACGAGAACATTTTATTTGATGAGACTTCATTGCAGCAGTACATGTCGTTCCAATTCGTTCCTGAGCCAAATACGCTTGATCAAAAGGTGCATAAAGTTGAGCCTGGTCATCAGTTTATTTTACGCCCAGGACAGGAGATCGAATTTAAGACATACTGGAAAGTTCAATTCAAGCCTGAGCAAACACAAGAACAGAAGTTAATCGAAGAAGTACGTGATGCGATCTATGATTCTGTGAAAGTTCACATGAGAAGTGATGTACCTGTTGGTTCATTCCTCTCAGGTGGTATTGATTCTTCCTTCATCGTGTCTGTCGCAAAGGAATTACACCCTGAACTGAAGACATTCTCTGTTGGCTTCCAGCAGGATGGCTTTAGTGAAGTCGATGTCGCGAAGGAAACAGCTGATAAGCTAGGCTTACAAAACTTCAGCGCCGTCATTTCTCCAGAGGAATATATGAACGAGCTTCCGAAGATTGTCTGGCATTTAGACGATCCTTTAGCTGATCCGGCGGCGATTCCATTGTATTTCGTGGCAAAAGAAGCGAAGAAACAAGTGACGGTTGTTCTTTCAGGTGAAGGAGCGGACGAGCTGTTCGGTGGATATAATATTTACCGTGAGCCTATTTCTCTTAAACCATTTGAATCTGTACCATCTATGCTGAAAAAGCTTCTTCTTCGTCTGGCTCGTTTAATGCCAGAAGGAATGAAAGGGAAGAGCTTTATCGTTCGCGGCTGTACGCCATTAGAGGAACGTTATATCGGTAATGCGAAAATCTTTGAAGAGCCAGTGAAGAAAAACCTCTTAAAGCATTATGATCCAAGCATCACGTATCGTGACGTAACGAAGACATACTTTGAGGAAAGCGCAGGCTACAGTGATATTAACAAAATGCAATATGTTGATATCCATACGTGGATGCGCGGAGACATCTTATTGAAAGCAGACAAGATGACGATGGCGAATTCTCTTGAGCTTCGTGTTCCATTCCTTGATAAGGTCGTTTTTGAAGCGGCTTCTAAAATTCCAGAAGAGCTGAAAACAAAAGATGGCACAACGAAATATTTATTGCGTAAAGCAGCAGAAGGCATTGTGCCTGACCATGTGTTAAACCGTAAAAAGCTTGGTTTCCCTGTGCCAATTCGTCATTGGTTGAAAAATGAGATGAATGCTTGGGCAAAAGACATCATCAAAAACAGTCAAACAGATGAATACATTAACAAAGAGTATGTGCTTGATTTATTAAATGAGCATTGTGCTGGTAAAGCAGATCATAGCCGTAAGATTTGGACCGTCCTTATCTTTATGATTTGGCACAGCATTTATGTGGAGCGCAGCATTGATCCAGAGCAGTTGAATCATCAACCGAAAGAAGTTATCTTTAGTTAATGAAAAAAGGTTTTCAGCACAAAGCTGAAAACCTTTTTTGTTATGATAGAAAGCGGCGGAAAAGGGTAAAATAACAAGCGGTTCATAGTTATTGCTTAATATCCTGAAAAAAACATGATAAAGTGAAGATACGCGTATGATGTTAACGGGATATAAGGGAACGATAGTATTGTCCTTTTTCTACATATTCTCTACGGATTCTGTCCATGTCTTGGATATCTTCATCTGTTAACTGCCGGACGACCTTGGCTGGACGGCCGAAAGCGAGTGATCCTTTTGGAATGACCTTTCCTTGAGGGACAAGACTACCTGCACCGATAAAGGCACCTTCGCCAATTTCTGCACCATCGAGAATGATAGACCCCATACCAATGAGGGCATTTTTTCGAATGATTGAGCTATGTAATGTGACTTGGTGTCCAATGGTAGCACCATCTTCTATAAGAAGTGTTTTTCCAGGACTTTGATGCAGACAGGATAAATCTTGAATATTGACGTTTTTTCCAATTCTCACAGGAGCGACATCGCCTCTGATGACGGTTTGGAACCACACGCTCGAATATTCTCCAATCGTGACATCTCCAGTAATGGTGGCGTTATCTGCGACAAAGACCGATTCATGAATCTCAGGTGTAAACTGATGATATGGATAAATCACTTTTTCGACTTCCTTTCTTAATACAACATTTGTGAGGTGTTTACTTTGTGGACTTGGCATGCTGAAAGACCAGTTGGTACAATTGTGATTGTACATGGTGCGAGTGAATATCACGGCCGATATAAATGGGTGATCGAAATGTGGCGAAATGCCGGCTATCACGTCGTCATGGGTGACCTCCCTGGGCAAGGGACATCGACACGTGCACGCGGCCACATTCGTTCGTTTCAAGAATACATTGATACAGTAGATGAATGGATCGAACATGCGAAATCATTCAGGCTTCCTACTTTTTTACTTGGACACAGTATGGGCGGACTCATTTCAATTGAGTGGGTCAAGCAGTACACCCATACGAAGATTGATGGCCTTATTTTATCATCACCTTGTTTAGGTCTGCAATTTAAACCGAAGAAGCTAATGGATTTTGCATCAAAAGGTCTAAATGTGCTCGCACCGTCCTTTAAAGTCGAGTCAGGGCTGTCGATTGAACTAGCCACACGAAATCAGGCTGTGATTGAGGCAGACTCAAATGATTCCCTTTACGTAACAAAGGTGTCGGTTCGCTGGTACCGAGAGCTGATCAAAAATATTGATGCAGCCATGCAGCCTACGAATGTCTTTAAATCGATTCCGCTCCTTTTAATGCAGGCGGGCGATGATAAAATCGTCGATAAAACGAGGGTGATCAAATGGTTCAATGGCATTGAATCAACCAATAAATCATATCGTGAATGGGAAGAGCTGTATCACGAAATTTTTAATGAACCGGAAAGAGAAGATGTGTTTAAGGCAGCAAGAGCCTTTACAGATCAATATATTTGATGGTGAGCTTTTAAGTTAGGGGTGGATTGATTTGTCAGTACCAGAGCGTCCTTTTGCACTGATGACAAAGGTGTATAAAGATATTTTTCCGCTTGTTCATCAGGAGCTAAAAAAGTGGCGAGCTCATGCAGAAATGATTGAAAATGAAGAACTGCGAACGCAGGCATTAGCAAGCATATCGAGTAAAGCCTTTCACTGCGAAGGCGGAGGTATTTTATCTCTTCTAGCAGGTGAGGCGAAAGAAACGTGTATTGAATTCATTGTGGCGTATCAAACCATCAGTGATTACTTAGATAACCTATGTGACCGCAGTACGTCGCTTGATCCAAAAGATTTTCATATGCTGCATCAAGCAATGAGAGATGCGCTTGATATTCATGCTGAGCTCAAGCCGTATTATCAATTCCGTGATGAGCAAGAGGATCATGGGTATTTACATGCGCTTGTCCGCACATGTCAAGACGTGCTGTCACGCCTTGAGCATTATTCGATTATTCAGCCGTATTTACACACGCTGTGTGATTATTATAGTGATTTACAAGTACATAAACACGTGGTCCCTCATGAACGTGTGCCTCGACTAGAGTCATGGTTCCGCCAATATGAAAAGGATTTGCCTAAGATGGAATGGTATGAATTTTCAGCTTGTGCAGGATCAACGTTAGGGATTTTCTGTCTTGTGGCGTACGCGCTGCAGCCGGACTTTACAGAAAAGCAGGCGAAGCAAATTTACGAAAGCTATTTCCCTTATATTCAAGGTCTGCACATTTTACTTGATTATTTAATTGACCAAGAAGAAGATAGGCTTGGAGGAGATCTGAACTTTTGCTCCTACTATGCCTCTCATCATGAGATGATGGATAGACTTCAGCATTTTATTGAAAAAGCGGATGAACAGCTGAAAGGCATTCCGCACGAAAACTTTCACAAATTAATTAACAGAGGATTATTGGCAGTCTATTTGTCCGATGAAAAAGTGACAGCCCAAAAAGAGATGAATAAGCTGGCAAAACGGCTGATCAAATCAAGCGGGAAAACATCGTTCTTTTTCTATATCAACGGAAGAGCTTACCGGACCTATCAGAAAATGCCTTGGATGAAATCCTCATAAAAAAGCTCAAATCCTAATGGATTTGAGCTTTAGCGTATAGACAAACCCTCGCATTCAGTGTCAGGTCTCTGCTCCGGTGCTCGCCCTTCCTAGACTGCAAAGGTTTTCTATCACGCTGAAAAGAAGAAAAAAAGCTAAAATGAACATCATTTTAGCTTTTTTTCAATGGCGACCACAAAAGGCGGGTCGTTTTGAATATTCATGTATTGATATGATAAAACTTGTACCTCTTCATGAGGAAGTGATCTGCAATAGTCGAGAAGCACTTCTTTTTCTCTTTTCCCTTCTGGGTGTCCATGATAAATCACAAGGACGATCAGACCTCCGGGTTTAAGCCAGTCGAGGAGCTGCTCAATGGCTTCAATGGTTGTATCGGCCTGAGTAGTGACGGCTTTATCGCCTCCGGGCAAGTACCCAAGGTTAAACACTGCGCCAGAGATATGTGCATATACATCTCTTGGCAAGTGTTGAGCCAGTTTTTCATGACCATCGTGAATCAGATGAACATATGGATATCGCTCGCCAAGCCTTTGGCGCGTCTGCTGTATGGCTTCTTCTTGTACGTCGAATGCGAAAACTTGTCCATCATGACCGACAAGATCAGCTAAATAGAGTGTATCGTGGCCATTTCCCATCGTTGCATCAATGACGATGTCGCCTTTTTGACAAGCCCGTTCTAACAGCTCTTTACTAAAAGGGAGCATGCGTTTCAAGATCATTTTGCTGCTTCTTCCAATCTGACGAAACGTTTGCCTTGGTAGCTGTTACGTCTTTCAAGCTCAGCATTAATGGCATTTAATACTTCCCACTTATTTACACTCCACATTGGACCGACCATTAATTCAATCGGGCCATCGCCTGTAATACGATGAATAATCATTTCTGGCGGCAGGATCTCCAACTGATCACAAACAAGCTGGACATATTCTTCCTGGTTTAGAAACTCCAATTTGCCTTTTTCATATTGCTTGACCATCGGGGTTCCTTTTAAAAGGTGAAGCAAATGAATTTTAATTCCTTGCACATCTAAATCAGCAACAGCTTTTGCTGTCTCCATCATCATGTCCCGGTTTTCAAGAGGCAAGCCGTTGATGATATGCGAGCAGACACGAATGCCGTGTTTTCGCAGTTTTTCTACACCTTCTACGTAGCATTCATAATCATGGGCACGGTTAATGAGCATCGCTGTCCGTTCATGAACCGTTTGAAGACCAAGTTCTACCCAGAGATAAGTGCGCTCATTTAATTCAGCTAAATACTCCACCACGTCATCTGGCAGGCAGTCAGGTCTTGTCGCAATAGATAAACCAACCACACCATCCAAATTCATCACGGTTTCAAATTTTTCCTTTAAAACAGGAAGCGGGGCGTGTGTGTTTGTATACGCCTGAAAATACGCCATATATTTTCCGTCTTTCCATTTTGTATGCATCCGGTCTTTGATTTCGTTAAATTGAGTGACGAGATCATCCGCCCGGTTTCCTGCAAAGTCACCAGATCCTGCGGCACTGCAAAATGTACAGCCTCCGTGGGCTACAGTACCATCACGGTTTGGGCAGTCAAAGCCGCCATCTAATGCCACTTTAAATACTTTATGACCAAAGTGCTCTCGCAAATGATAGTTCCATGTGTGATAGCGTTTTTCGCTGTTTGAATATAAAAAAGGGTTATGCTGATCCAAGTCAGTAACCTCCTTGCGTAATAATAGGCATCCTTAAAGTTTAACAAAAATCAAGAAGGAGGACAATTAAATCTGTCCAACATTTTCTTTAGTGAAAAAGCTTTACGTGGGCAAAATAGGCGGGAGCATTGATGAAATGGAGGGAATGCAGGATGGCAACAAGGCAGTCAATCGATGAATTTATCCAAAAAAGTACTGAAACCCTTGAGTTTGCAAATGAGCAATTTGATTTGAACTTACGCCAAGAGCATTATAATGAGGACGAATTTTCTAAGGCGCAGCTTATGCTTGAAGATGCAGTCAACGAATTAGAAAAATTAAAAGATGTCGCCAATGACCAGCAAAGAGAGCGGTTAGATAGGGCACGTGTTCAAATTCAAAGCTTGCAAAATCAAATGATTTTAGGTATTTCTTACGACAACGAATGATAAACAGATCCTTTTTTAAAGGGTCTGTTTTTTATTTTTGAAAGGATATTGACTTTTTATTTGAGTGTCTATATTGTATTAAGTGTACTACATCAACTAATACACTAAAGGCACTTAAAAAGTGAAGAAAGGTGTTCAACCATGAAAAAAGAAAAAAAACCAATCAATTTGAAGTGGATGGTGCTGGCTGTTGTGTTAGCATGTACATTTTTTTTCGTTCTCGTTTTCATTGGTTTTGAAGTTCAAAAAGATTTGATACTTAATTCAATCCCTTTAATGCAAGGGCATGAACAAGCAATAGGACTGCAAAAGCATGAATGAGAAAAGAGGGAGCCATCATGATTCAAATAGATCCACGAAGCGCTGCGCCAATATATGAACAAATCATTGAGCAACTCAAAATTTTATGTCTAAAAGGTGTAATGAAGCCTGGTGACAAACTGCCCTCTGTCAGAGAGCTCGCCACTATTATCATCGCCAATCCAAACACCGTCAGTAAAGCATATAAGGAGCTTGAGCGGGAAGGGATTATTGAAACACTAAGAGGTCGCGGTACGTATGTAACAGAAGAGGCTCAGTTAAAGCTGAATGAAGGGAAGGTATTGGAGATGAAGGAGCAATTAAGACAACTCATTATAGAAGCTCATTATGCCGGTATTGATATTCAACAACTGAAGGAATGGATAGAAGAGATCGGCTCAAGTCTTGAGGGAGGAAAAAAAGTTGATTGAGGTTAGAAATGTATCGAAGACATTAAATGGACGTGAAGTACTTAGTAACGTTTCCTTCAAAATAGGCGAAGGTGAGATCTTTGGTTTGCTTGGCAGGAATGGCTCTGGTAAAACAACACTTCTCCGCTTGATCCAGCAAATTCTTCTTCCAGATGAAGGAGAGATTTATTTTAAAGACGTGCTTGTGAAAGACCACCCGTTAGTAAAGCAAAATATTGTGTATATGCCAGTCGTCAATCCCTACTTTGACAGATACAATTACGGGCAGCTTGTCCAGCTGTTAAAGCATATTTATCCGAAGTTTGACGTGACATATGCCAATGAACTTGTGAACCGCTATGAAATTCCGGAAAAAGTAAAATACCGTGAACTATCGACAGGGTTAAAAAAGCAGCTGTCATTAATTTTAAGCTTTGCGATCAAGCCAGCTGTGATTCTGTTAGATGAACCAACAGATGGTATTGATGCCGTCACAAGAAATGATGTTCTTCAGCTCATGATCGACGAGGTAGCGGAACGTGAAACGTCGATTCTCATCACATCGCACCGATTAGAGGATATTGAGCGTATGTGTAACCGAATCGGGTTTTTAGAAGGAAATCAACTCACAAGTGTCATGGATCTTGATGAATTAAAGAATGATTATGTCAAAATCCAGATGGCTTTTGAAGAAGATATGAACTTGAGTATACGAAAAAATGGTGTTGCTATATTAGATCAAGCTGGCATTTTTTATACAGCGCTTGTTCTTAAAACCGATGTAGAGGCTAAAGAGTACTTAAAGTCGCTGCAACCAAAAGTATGGCATGAACTGCCTGTCAATTTAGAAGAAGTATTCATTGCAAAGTTTGGAGGGAAACGGAGATGGTAAAGCGGCAATTATTATATAAGGAGTGGAAGCAATCAGAGCTGACATTTATTTTAGTCATGCTGGTTGCAGTCTTTACGACGCCATTATCCTTTTTACTTGGATACTCATCCTTTCAAACTTGTTTAAATGATACGACATGTACAACAGTAGATGATGGCTTTTATTATAATTTCAGTTCTGATATTTTTATCGCCCTCTCATGGACTATGGGTTTGCTTTTTGCGATTATCCAGCTGGGATATGAAAGAAATAAAGGGCAAATCGATTTTACTTTATCCTTGCCGTTTAGCAGAAGTATCATTTTTCATACAAAGTTTTTCTTAGGTGCCGGAATCATAACGCTCGTTCATGTGTTGTCATATTTTCTCACTTACTTACTCATATTAGGCACTCAACCAAAAGAGACGTTTGACTTTAATAGTGGTTACTTCATTGCGCTCGTATCAACCTTAATGATTTATAGTTTGTGTCTTGCAGCAGGTGCGTTAACAGGAAGCGCAATTAGTCAAGCCATTGTTACATTCAGTACATCAATATTGCCATATTTATTAATTTGGCTTCCGATGTTTCATTTAGATTTTATTTTCAGAACGAATAGGCATTGGGTCGATGTCAGTTATGAATACTTTATTATGCCTATCGCCCCAATTACTTATATAACAGACCGTTTTCAATTTCGAGATATAGATAAATATCCACTTTGGTTCACTGGTGAAGAATTCATCATACCCATTGTGATGATGATTGTATTTTATCTCATTGGTTTGTTTAGCTTTATCAAGCATCCTATTGAACGAAATGGCCGTTTCTTCCTTTACTCAAAAATGGATAGACCGATTCAGATTTTGGTCATTGTCTTCGGTGTTCTAGGATTTGGATGGGTTGGATTTTCTTCTGACACTTCCATGTTTGGTTATATTGTTGGCATGATCATCGGCGGCGTTGTAGGCGCACTAACAAGTTATTTCTTAATATATCGAAAAAGATAAACAGAGAGTAGGGGAGTAGAGATGATTCAGGTTCAAGCGTTAGATCATGTGTTTACAATTGGTAAAAAAGGCAGAGAGAATGAGATTCCTGTGCTAAAAGGGATTGACCTATCCATCAAAAGAGGCGACATTGCTTGTATTGTGGGTCGGAGCGGTTCGGGGAAATCGACCTTATTGAACTTAATTTCAGGATATATTACGCCAACGAGCGGACAAATTGTCATTGATGGGACCGATGTGACTGGGTTTAATGAAAAAGAGTGGGCGGACTTCCGCTTAGATCACTTTGGTTTTATCTTTCAAAGCTTTCAATTGATCGGGAGCTTAACGACGTATGAAAATGTTGAACTTCCGCTCACTTTAAAAGGTGTGAAGCCGTCTGAACGAAAGGCGAAAGTAGAAGAAATGCTGAAACGAGTAGGTCTAGAACATCATGCAGGGCATTACCCGAATGAGTTGTCAGGCGGGCAGCAGCAGCGTGTGAGTATTGCAAGAGCCTTGATTTTAAATCCATCTATTATTTTAGCGGATGAACCAACAGGCAGTCTAGATTCAGAAACCGAAGGAGAAATTTTAGCCTTTATCCAGCAGCTCAATCGTGAAAAAGGAATCACCTTTGTCATCATTACACATGACGATGAAGTCGCTTCAATCGCAGATACCACGTTCCAGCTTCATGATGGTGTATTAAAGAAAGGGGAACAATCCATTGAAATTTAGAGATCAGGTCAAATTCATTAGAAGAAACATGAAGAAAAATAGATTGCGTGTGTTTATGACCATTCTTGCGACGACAATGGCATGCTCTTTCTTAATCGTTTTAGCATCTGTTGGTTTTGGTCTGCAAAAATCGGCGCAAGATGAAATCATGAAACAGCAAATCATCACAGAAGTGAAAGTGTTAGGCAAGGAAAAAGGTGACGTCAAAGTAGATGATTTAAAGAAATATGATCATGTGAAATCTGTCGTCTCAAGAACGGCGCTCATTCCACCGGTAAACGTCGAGCTCGATGATCGCTCAGGTGAAACGCAGGCTGCTCTAACCGATATGAAAGAAGAAAAAGAAGCAGGGCTTGAGCTAGACCGAGGGAAAGTCCCAACATCAGCGAATGAAATTGTGGTCGGGTATCATATGGCTGAACAACTGTGGACAAAAAAAGAACGCCAAGCCTATGAAAAAAAATTAAATCAGACATCAAATGGTGAAGAAATGCCAAAGGAGCCTAAGGGCTACACGAAAGATATTATAAATAAAGTGATTCAAGTCAAAGTACCAAAACTCAATGAAGAAAATGAAGTCGTCAAAGAAAAAACATTTGATTTCCGTGTAGTAGGTGTGTTGAAAAAGCCGAATCTGGAGTGGCAAGAGGATCATAAAATTTTTATTCCGAATGCGTATGAAAAGGAATTTGGTCAAATACTCGATCTATCTCCTGAAGCAGGAAATGTCGAGAAAATGACTTCTGTTTATGCAGATAAATTCGATAATGTCGGTGCACTCACGAATAAGCTGACAGATGAGGGCTACCAAGTCATCTCTGTGACGAATCAGCTTGAAGGTATGGATATGTTCTTTACAGTCTTCAAAATTGGACTTATTTTTGTTGGATGTATTGCGGTCATTATTTCTGCAATTGGTATTTTTAATACGATGACAATGGCAGTAACAGAGCGAACACAAGAGATTGGTATTATGAAAGCCATTGGCGCGAATCCATCGATTATCAAGCGAATGTTCCTGATGGAAAGTGCTTATATTGGGGTGATTGGGTCAATCATCGGAATTATCATCTCATATATCATTAGTTTCGCCGTCAATTTAATTATTCCAGCTATTTTGTCGTCCATGTCAGAGGGAGGGTCAAGTGATCAATTCTCGATCACCTTCTCCTACATTCCACTCAGCCTTGTGATTACGGCAACAGTGATTAGCGCAGGGGTAGCGATCCTTTCAGGGCTCAACCCAGCACGTAAAGCAACAAAAACGAATGTATTAGCAGCATTAAGAAGAGAAATCTAAAAAAAGAACCTCCTAAGGCACCCAATTGGGCTGACAGGAGGTTCTTTTTTCGTGATACATAGCTATTGCTTAGGTGCCCGGTACCCTGCACGCTCTGCTTCTTCTACGGAGCAAAACATTTTGGTTACATTTTTGGTTCTAGAGTAGTATCTGCTGCTCGGTGTGTGATAAATACCGTTGACACTTCCTTTAATGTTACAGGCTGCAGATTCTTTTTTTGTTTCCTTCTGTGATTCATGACCGCCTGTGCTTTTTCCTTCATCTTTAGGAGCGGAGCGCTGAACGGTAGAAGACTCCGTATCGCTGCTGTTTTTCTTGTTCTCTTTTTTAAGTGTTTCGATGCTTGAGGCAAGCTTGTCTATTTTCTCTTCAAGCGCTTGAATGGTCTTTTCTTGCTTTTTGACTGTTTCTTTTTCTGAGGTGATGGTTTCTAGTTTTTTCGCTAGTTTTTCTTTATCCTTTGTTGCGTCCTCTAAAGAAGCGGTAAGTTCCTCTTTATCAGCTTTTAAGTGCGTTATGTCAGATGTGAGCTGCTTTTGATCCTTTAACAGCTGTTCTGAAGATGGATCTGCTTGTGCCTTCGGTGCATCTGTGGCAGCAAACGGTAATGACATAATGGAAAAGATGAGACCCAAGATCAAGAAAGGATAAAAAAGTTTCTTTGAAAAGATCTGCGCATTCTGGTGTTTGAGTAATAAGAAATTGACGGCATATCCTATGGCAAAACAAACACATAAAAGACCTATGATGAGTAACATCATCATCTAGTAGCCCCCCTACATCTTTCATTACACCTATCATACCTCATTTTTCCATTTTTAGGGGGCGTTTCAACTAAAAAAACCCTGTTTTACACAGGGTTTTCAGCTAATGGTAATCCTTTGATTGCTTCCTTAACCGTCAAATAAGTGATTGTATCCTGAAAATCTGTATCCAAGTCTTTCATTTTCATTGCAAGCTGCGGTTTGATCCCTGTGATGATCAGTTCGGTTCCGGTTAGATTAAGAAGACAATGCAGCTTGAAAATGCGTGCTGCAACGGAATCATCGACATCGATTAAGCCAGAAAGATCGACAATTAAATAATCATCCTTTGAATCATCTAATATACAAGTTAACTTCGCGACAATTGCATCAAAGCGTTCTTCAGATAGTTTTCCAATGAGTGGCAGAGCAGATACACCATTTTTGATTGGGACGATTGGCGTCGAAAGAGAGGTGACTTCCTGTAAGGAATCTTCTAGGAGCTGTTCATATTCTTTCTGTTTCGTAATATCCTTTTGAAAGCCAATGAAAAATGTTTTATCATCTTGTTCAATGTATAGAGGATCTATATTGAGTTCATTCCAAAAAAAAGTACCGTCTTTTTTATAATTTTTCAGCTGTGTGGTAATAGGTGTTTTATTCTGTATTCCATGACGTATTAAATCGAGCTGCTTTTGATCTGTGTCTTTCCCTTGAAGGAATCGACAATTACGCCCAAGAATCTCATCTGGTTTGTATCCAGTCATGTGTGTAAAGCCATGATTCACATAAACGATAGGGTTGTCCTCTAAAGAAGGGTCTGTAATGACAACACCGATCCGCGCATGATCTAACGCTTTTTTTATGAGTTCAAGCTGTTTTTGTAAGCCGAAGATGTTCGAGCTGACCATATTACCCTCCTTTGTTGCTGCTATCAGACATATCAAATGGTTGTCTTTTCAACCAAAGGTATTCCTTACTAACGTAACATAACATATGTTCTGTTTCAACGATTGCAATGGCTTTGTTAAATTTGTCATCATAGTTTGTCCTCCATTAGAATATAGTAAGTAAGGAGACTTTTCTTTAGAAAAAGAAGGAATCAATTGCTTATAATTCATAAAATGACATAAATAGTTAATATGAATTAGGTAAAAATGATTCCAATGCATCAAGATTGTTTCGGGTCATTCACATATAATGGAAGAAACAAGCTTTTTTTCTTCGTTAGAGAGAATAGACCTTTTACATGGATTATGACGGAACAGCAGAATGGCATTACAGGGGGCTGGACAGCCTGAAGTCGCTTTACTATTCTAAGGGCTTTAGGAAGGTGATGAAAATGCTGCAACAAGTCATTATTGCTTGCGCCATTGGAGGGGTCATGGGCATTCTCGGTCACGTAAAGAAAAAAGGCAGGCTAGAGAAGCCCAGAATGACAAAAAAGTTTATTTATTTAGGGTTTATTGAAGATTGGCTCGTTGGGATGATTGCCGCTACACTGCTTGTCTTATCCTCAAATCCCGATTCTAGTCTGCACTTGGTCATCTTATCAATTATTTCAGGTTACGGAGGAGAAGCAGTTCTCCGAAGCTTTGATTTTGTAAGAGAACAGCATTCACAGAATGCAGACTCCAACCGTCATAACCGATCTCCACACGAATAATATCCTCTACTTTACCCTGATCTAGGGTACATTCCCATTGTATACAAACCTGCTTGCACTTATGATCATAATTCTATAAAATACTACTTAGATGACGGTTACGATAAGAACAGTGAAGAGGAGTAGTAGGAAAGCAGTATTTGTCTTTAGAGAATTGACGGCTGGTGAAAGTCAATCAAATCTGCTTCTGAACTCGCCTCAGAGTTGCAGTTGCGTTAAAGCTTCTGTCGCATGTCTGCGTTAAAGATATTAAGTGAGCGTACAAACAGAAAGTTACGCTAACAAGGGTGGTACCGCGGGAACCAAAAAATCTCTCGTCCCTTTCCAGGGATGAGGGTTTTTTGTTGATTTTAGAAAAATCTGAATTCTTGCAGTGGTCATCTGAGCAGATACAGCCGTACATATTAAAGGAGGTTTTCACATTGAGTTTTCAGCATCGGGAAATTGAAAAGAAGTGGCAGGATTATTGGCTGACACATAAAACATTCGCCACATCTGACTCGGAAGATAAACCAAAGTTCTATGCACTTGATATGTTTCCATACCCATCAGGAGCAGGACTTCATGTCGGGCACCCTGAGGGCTACACAGCAACGGATATTTTATCACGCATGAAACGTATGCAGGGATATGATGTTCTTCATCCAATGGGATGGGACGCATTTGGTCTTCCAGCAGAACAGTATGCACTAGATACAGGGAATGATCCGGCGGTCTTTACAGAAGAGAACATCAATAACTTCCGCCGCCAAATTCAATCACTAGGGTTCTCATATGATTGGGATCGAGAAATCAACACGACTGATCCAAATTATTATAAATGGACACAATGGATTTTCTTGAAATTGTACGAAAAGGGATTGGCGTATATCGATGAAGTACCAGTGAACTGGTGCCCAGCGCTTGGCACAGTCCTTGCAAATGAAGAAGTCATTGATGGAAAAAGTGAACGCGGAGGGCATCCGGTTGAAAGACGTCCGATGAAGCAATGGATGCTAAAGATTACGGCATATGCGGACAGGCTGTTAGAAGATTTAGAAGACATTGATTGGCCTGAAAGCATTAAAGATATGCAGCGTAACTGGATCGGACGTTCAGAAGGTGCACATGTTCATTTCGAAGTAGAAGGACATGATGAACAGTTTACTGTATTTACAACGCGTCCTGATACATTATTTGGTGCAACCTATGCGGTACTTGCACCAGAACATGCACTTGTTGAAAAAATCACAACAGCTGCTCAAAAAGAAGCAGTCGAAGCATATATGAAAGAAATTCAATCTAAGAGCGACTTAGAGCGGACAGATCTTGCAAAAACGAAGACGGGTATTTTCACAGGCGCTTATGCCATCAATCCATTAAATGGTGAAAAGATGCCGATCTGGATTGCAGATTACGTGCTGGCTACTTATGGAACAGGCGCGATTATGGCGGTACCTGCCCATGATGAGCGTGACTATGAATTTGCCAAAACATTTGATCTGCCAATCAAGGCAGTTGTCGAAGGCGGAGACATTGAAAAAGAAGCTTACACAGGTGATGGAAAACACATTAACTCTGATTTCCTCGATGGATTAGGAAAAGAAGAAGCGATTGAAAAAGTCATTGCATGGCTGGAAGAACATCAAAAAGGCGAAAAGAAAGTCACTTATCGTTTAAGAGACTGGCTATTTAGCCGCCAGCGTTATTGGGGTGAGCCAATTCCAATTATTCATTGGGAGGATGGAACTTCTTCAGCTGTTTCTGAGGAAGAGCTTCCACTGATTTTGCCTAAGACGACTGAGATTAAGCCAAGTGGTACAGGTGAATCACCTTTAGCCAATATTAAAGATTGGGTTGAGGTTGTCGATCCTGTTACAGGTAAAAAAGGACGCCGTGAAACCAATACAATGCCGCAATGGGCAGGCAGCTGCTGGTATTTCTTACGTTATATTGACCCGCATAACTCAGAAGAGCTTGCATCTCCTGAGAAGCTAAAGAAATGGCTTCCTGTTGATGTATATATCGGCGGAGCAGAACATGCTGTACTTCATCTTCTATATGCACGCTTCTGGCATAAGTTCTTGTATGATATCGGTGTTGTTCCGACAAAAGAACCTTTCATGAAATTGTTCAACCAAGGAATGATTCTTGGGGAAAATAATGAAAAAATGAGTAAATCAAAAGGAAATGTCGTCAATCCAGATGATATCGTAGAATCTCATGGTGCGGATACATTACGACTTTATGAAATGTTCATGGGACCTTTAGATGCATCAATCGCTTGGTCTGAAACAGGACTTGATGGCGCTCGCCGTTTCCTTGATCGTGTATGGCGTCTATTCACAAATGAAGATGGCACAATCAGTGATAAAGTAACGGAGCAAACTGGAGGCGCATTAGAACGAAGCTATCATGAAACCGTGATGAAGGTAACAGACCATTATGAAGGCCTGCGCTTCAATACAGGGATCTCACAATTAATGGTGTTTATCAATGATGCCTACAAGGCTGATACACTTCCGAAAGAATATGCAGAAGGCTTTGTGAAACTACTTTCTCCAATTGCACCGCATGTAGCGGAAGAGCTTTGGAATAAACTTGGTCATGAAGGGTCTATTTCTTATGAAGCATGGCCGCAATATGACGAGTCAAAGCTTGTCGACGATGAAGTAGAAATTGTCGTACAATTGAATGGGAAAGTGAAAGCAAAATTAACCGTTCCTGCTGATGCAACAAAAGAACAGTTAGAAGAGCTTGCGAAAAATGATGCACGTGTAAAAGAACAGCTTGAAGGGAAAACCATTCGCAAAGTGATTGCGGTTCCTGGGAAGCTTGTCAATATTGTTGCGAATTAGTGATGACACCCATCGGTATGAACCGGTGGGTGTTCCTTATTTCCCGGGACATAATTTTGTCGAAAACAAGGTGATTGCACTATCGATCTCGTATGTTAACAGATGATCAACAAAAGGAGGAGTGACGTCAATGGAAAAGGAAAGCAAACGTGAACAACTGCTCAGTCTGTTAGGAGAAATGCCAGAACGCCATCGCGTGGAGGCATATACGTTAAAGATCGAGGATCGTGAATCGTACGTAGTCGAAACACTCATTCTTTCAATTCATGGTGTGGAGGAAGTGCCCGCTTATTTTGTGAAGCCGAAGGATACGGTGAAAAAAAGACCCGTTGTGCTCTTTCAGCACTCTCATGGTGGGAACTACGTCGATGGGAAGGAAGAGCTCATCAAGGGTGCTCATTATTTGCAAGAGCCTTCATATGCGAAAGAGTTCACCTCAAAAGGCTATAGTGTCCTGGCTATTGATCATGCAGGATTTGGTGAGAGAAGAGGAAGAACCGAAAGTGAAATTTTTAAGGAAATGCTTTTAACAGGGAAAGTGATGTGGGGCATGATGCTGTATGAAAGCATGTGTGCAATTGATTATGTGCTGTCTCGACCTGATGTGCTGCCGGACCGGTTAGCTGTTTTTGGAATGTCAATGGGCGGGCTTCTTTCCTGGTGGACGGCTGCGCTTGATGAGAGGGTCAGTGTGTGTATTGATCTTTGTGCACAGGTCGATCACCACACATTAATTGAAACGAACAATTTAGACAGGCATGGCTTTTATTACTATGTACCAAGCTTAGCAAAGCACTTTACGGCAGCTGATATTCAAGCAATGATTTTTCCAAGGCCGCATTTAAGCTTAGTTGGAAAACTTGATCCACTCACACCTGCTGAAGGCGTCGCACGCATTCAAAAGGGATTGAGCCAAACTTATCAAGCGGCTTCATTAAAAGAACGGTATCAGCTTGTTGGTCTTCATGCAGGTCATTTTGAAACAGCCGCTATGCGTCACGAGGCCACTCGATTCTTAAAAAAATGGCTGTAATCTATAAAGGCTTGGACATACTACGTCATTAGAAAGGAGGAGACACATGAAGAAGATCACGATCATTGGCGGGTGCGGTGTGATCGGCCGTATTTTAACAAAAACGCTCTCTTCTGAGTATGAGATCACCATTATTGATCAAGCGAGCTGTGTAAAAGGAGTTATTATTGCAGATGCAACGAATGAACAGGAATTATATGAGGCGATTCCGCGAGATACAGATGTCATCATACACCTTTTAAACATGGAGATGACGCATGATGTGATGAATCATGAGGAGTTTGAAAAAATGAATGATATTTTTTGGAGGAGCTCTTATTCTATGTTTCGATCAGCTACAAGTCTCGGCATACGAAAAGTCATTTTTGCAAGCAGCAATCACGTGACTGATCGTTATGAAAAAGATGGACGCTCCTTACTAGGGAGACATATTACAACAAACGATGTACCTGCGACTAAAAATGTCTATGGCATTTTAAAATTTGCTTCTGAACAGCTAGGCCGTCTGTTCCATGATCAAACGGGAATGTCTGTTATCAATTTACGGATTGGAACGGTTGTGACAGATGAGATGGAGGCATTACACGAGAAAGAACGGACGAAACGAACACTTCTTTCACATGAAGATCTAGCAGGGATGATAAAGGCAGCGATTGAAACGGCCGTTCCCTTTGGGACATATTATGCCGTATCAGAAAACGAAGAAAAGCCTTGGTCTACGGAAAACACGAAGCAGGAGTTAGGCTACAGACCTGATGTGAATACGACGGAAATCCTTGAAGAAAATGATCGGGCGTAGGGCATAATCATGTCATTAGCTGATGATCTTATTCTTTTGTTTCATGAGCATAAAAGCACGACTGACAGGATCGACCCAGTTGGACTGTCAAGATGATTATAGACGCTTTCTTCCCCCATTTGTTACATTTTAATCACGATATCGTCACAGGCTGCAGCTTATTTTCGGATAAAATGATAACGCTTTCAAAGAAAGGGTGTGATGAACATAGATCGTTCTATTAAAGGCCGATTGTTCAACTTATTTAATTACTCTTTTCTACTCATGTTCGCATTAATATGTGTGCTTCCGTTCATCCATGTCATTGCAGCCTCTTTTGCTACAGTAGAAGAGGTCATCACGAAGAAGTTTATCTTGTTCCCGACCACGTTTTCTTTAGAGGCCTATCGGTATATTTTCTCTACGGATATTGTGTACCGCAGCCTTATCGTGTCCATTCTTGTGACACTCGTTGGAACAGCTGTCAGCATGTTTTTGTCCTCACTCATGGCATATGGGCTGTCTCGTCAGGAGTTAAAAGGCCGGAGAACATTGATGTTTCTCGTTGTCTTCACGATGCTATTTAGCGGAGGCATGATTCCGACGTTTATTGTGGTGAAAACACTTGGTCTGCTTGATACCTATTGGTCACTGATTCTACCGGTTGCGATCAATGCGTTCAATTTGATCATTTTGAAAAACTTCTTTCAAAACATTCCGGCAAGCCTTGAGGAATCAGCAAAGATGGATGGCTGTAACGATTTAGGGATTTTCTTTAAAATTGTGCTGCCACTTTCTTTGCCAGCTATTGCGACCATTTCACTTTTTTATGCCGTGACGTATTGGAATACGTACATGACCGCCATCCTGTATTTAAATGATTCAGTGAAATGGCCGATTCAGGTACTTCTAAGGCAGATTGTCATTGTTTCGAGCGGAATGCAAGGGGATATGTCGGATATGGGATCATCCACACCACCGCCAGACCAAACGATTAAAATGGCTGTCATTGTGGTAGCCACCATTCCCGTTCTGCTTGTCTATCCATTTATTCAAAAGCATTTCAACAAAGGGGCATTACTAGGTTCTGTAAAAGGTTAAAAAAAAGGAACAACGGAGGGATCTTATGGGGAGAAAGAAATTATGGTTGATTGCGTTTGTCCTGTTATTTGCAGCAAGCGGTATTCTATCCGCATGTTCAAGCAAAGGAACAAGTTCATCAGATGAAAAGGTTGATTTAGACAAAAAAGTGAAGATGACATGGATGGCCATTTTGTATCATCAGCAGCCGCCGAAAGATTCGGTTTTAAAAGAGATTGAGAAGCTCACAAATACAGAACTTGATATTACGTGGGTGCCGGATGCTGTGAAGGAAGACCGGTTAAATTCTGCACTTGCCGCCGGGAATTTGCCGCAGATTGTGACGATTCAAGACATTAAGAATTCGTCTGCTATTAATGCGTTCAGATCAGGTATGTTTTGGGAAGTCGGTCCGTATTTAAAGGATTATCCAAATTTAAGTAAGATGAACGAACTGATTAATAAAAACGCCTCTATAGACGGTAAGCTTTATGGCATTTATAGAGAGAGACCACTTTCAAGACAAGGAATTGTCATTCGAAAGGATTGGCTTGAAAATTTAAATTTGGATACACCAAAAACCTTAGATGATCTTTATGAGGTAGCGAAAGCCTTTACTGAAAAAGATCCGAATCAAAACGGAAAAGCGGATACAATTGGCTTTACGGATCGGAACGATTTGATTTATGGCGCATTTAAAACACTTGGTTCATATGAGGGAATGCCAACAGACTGGAAAGAAGAAAACGGCAAATTCACGCCAGACTTTATGACAGATGAGTACATGAATACGATGAATTACATGAAAAAACTGCGTGATAATGGCTATATCAACAAAGACTTCCCTGTGACAAGCAAAACACAGCAGCAGGAATTATTCTCACAAGGAAAAGCAGGAATCTATGTTGGAAATATGGTTGATGCTGTGAACTTGAGAGATGACGCGACAGATAAAAACATGAAAGTCGATATCTTGAACCGAATCAAAGGTCCAGATGGCAAAGAACGGGTGTGGGCATCAGGTGGTCATAATGGCATCTTCGCATTCCCTAAAACAAGCGTGAAATCAGAGGCAGAATTAAAGCGAATTTTGGCCTTCTTTGATCGCATTGCAGAAGAAGATGTCTATGGTCTCATGACGTACGGTATAGATGGTGAGCATTATAAGAAAGAAGAAGGGAATACATTTGTCAGGGAAGAAAGCCAAGTGAAAAGCTGGCAGACAGATGTACAGCCGCTTGTCAGTCTAGTAGGCATTGATAAACGTTACTTGAAAAATAAAGGGGATGCCGTTCGTACAAAATATGAAGAGCTAGAAGAAGACAATCAAAAGATCATCGTCGCCAACCCTGCTGAAAGCCTGTATTCAGAAACAGCCTCAGAACGAGGAAATGAATTGAAAAAAATCATCGATGATGCGACCTATAAGTTCATTCTTGGAGACATCAGTGAAGATCAATTTAAGAAAGATGTAGAGAAGTGGAAATCAAATGGTGGTCATAAAATCATAGAAGAATATGAAGCTTCCTTTAAAAAATCAAAATGATCAACATCAACACCCCCGCACAGTTAAAGAGCGGGGGTGTTTTTATTAAAAATCAAAGTTGTCTGGGTCTGGACCGATCCGTTTGTTTTCATTTAAGTCAGAAAGACGTTTCATATCCTCATCAGATAAGACAAAATCAAATATATCTGCATTTTCTTTTAAACGATGCGCTTTCGTTGATTTTGGAATGGTAATGACGCCTTTTTGCACATCCCAGCGCAAAATAATTTGAGCAGGTGTTTTGCCGTATGTGTCCGAGAGTTCTTTGATCACCGGATGATGAAGCAGTTCCCCCTGCATGAGCGGTGACCAAGCTTCCATTTGAATGCCGCGAGAGTTCAAATACGTATAGAGTGCTTCCTGCGTTAGTTTTGGGTGAAACTCGACTTGATTGATGGCTGGTATGATGTCTGCATCTTTTAATAGTTCGTCTAGATGATGCGGCTGGAAGTTGCTCACACCAATGACTCTAACCTTTCCTTCACGATACAAGGTTTCCAGCGCACGCCAAGCGTCTTTATATTTTCCTTCAACCGGCCAATGAATTAAATATAGATCCAAGTAGTCAAGCTGAAGTTTTTTCAAGCTTTCCTCATATGCTTGTAGAGTGGATTCATATCCTAAATCGGCATTCCACACTTTTGATGTCACAAAGAGGTCTTCGCGGCGCAGTCCTGTTTCTGCAAGACCAAGTTGTATGCCTCGTCCAACCCATTCCTCATTGCCATAAATAGCCGCTGTATCAATACTGCGATATCCTATTTGAATGGCTGTTTTGACGGCGTCTATTAATTCTGCACCATCTTCAACCTTGAATACACCGAGACCAAATCCTGGCATGTGGACCCCATTGTTTAATGTTTTTGTACTTTGTAAATGATTCATATTGAAGACTCCTTAGATGGTTTGATTTTGTTCTTGTTGTTCCATTCGAAAACTAATCATCGTGAGAATCGCTGCGATGAGGACCATGATACCGCCGACCCAGCCTGTATGCACAAGCCCAAGAATATCTGTCACGATGCCGCCTAAAAATGAGCCGATGGCGATACCAGCATTAAAGGCAGCAATATTCATAGCGGAAGCGACGTCGACTGCTCCAGGTGTGTATCTTTCTGCAAAATCAACGACAGCTACTTGAAGCCCTGGTACATTCATGAAAGCAAACAGTCCCATCAGCATGACGGTTGTGATGCCTAGCACCGTAAATCCAGCAGTCAAGCTAAGGATAAACAAAATGATGCTTTGGATGATAAACATGTAAATCAGTGCTTTCATTGGCTGCTCATTAGCAGCCTTTCCGCCAATGACATTTCCAGCTGCGATCGTGATCCCGTATAAAAGCAAGATCAATGCCACCGCCCCAGGCGCAAGACCTGTCACATGCTGTAAGAGAGGGGATAAATACGTAAAGACGACAAAGGTTCCTCCGTATCCTGTTGCTGTAATGACAAATAGAAGCAAGATTCTTTTTGTTTTTAATAAAACAGCTTGATCCTTAAATGATGTTTTCACGCCTTGCTTTAATTGAGATGGAACAAGAAAATAGTTAGATATTAGTGCGATCATACCAATAATGACAATCACACCGAATGATGTCCGCCAGCCGAGCTCATGACCAAGAAATGTCCCGAATGGCACGCCCGTCACAGTCGCTACTGTTAAACCAGTGAACATAAAGGCAATCGCGCTTGCCCGTTTTTCTTTCACTACAAGGCTTGCAGCAATCGTAGAGCCAATGGACATAAAGATTCCATGGGACAAGGCTGAAATGATCCGTCCGATTAAAAGTACTGAAAAGGTCGGAGCCATCGTGGCAAGTGTATTTCCAATCAAAAAGACGAGCATAATGAGCAAAAGCAATGTTTTTCTTTTCATCGTTGAAGTCAGAGAAGTCAAAATAGGCGCGCCGAATGTCACACCAAGTGCATATAAAGAGACGGTCCAGCCCGCCTGGCTGACGCTCACTCCAAAGTCCTCCGAAATCATTGGCAAAAGACCGACACTAATAAATTCAGTGGTTCCTATAGCAAAAGCACTAATAGCTAGTGCGAGAAGGGCAAAGTAGTTTTGTTTTTTCTTCATGAATCAGTTCACATCCTTCTGTGATGACATTTTGATAGACGAAGCCGATCGGCAAGAGTTATTATCTAACATGGATGACGAAAAAAAAAGTACGTACTTTTTTGTAATATAGGTACTAAAAAGTGCCTGTTCGTATAAAGAGGAGTGAGGATTTAATGGAAAAGAAAAAATATAATATCTCCGTGGAAGCGACCCTTGAGGTCATTGGCGGAAAGTGGAAGTGCGTGATTTTATGTCATTTAACACATGGGAAAAAACGTACAAGTGAATTGAAGCGACTCATGCCAAACATCACACAAAAAATGCTTACACAACAGCTGAGAGAGCTTGAAAGTGATGGGGTGATCAACCGGATTGTGTATGAGCAAGTGCCGCCTAAAGTGGAATATGAATTAAGTGAATACGGTCAGTCGCTCGAAAGAATTCTGAATGCGCTATGTGATTGGGGAGCAGCTCATATTGAACGTGTGTACGGAGAGCCGCTTTCAGTGCTAGAAGACAGCATTTTAAATGAACAGTTTAAATAAAAAAGTCCCGCTTCCTATGAGAGCGGGACTTTTTGTCTTATATGCCTTTTTTCTGGTCACGGTATTTGCCAGGGGTCGTGCCTTCTAGTTTTTTGAAGGAACGGATGAAGTTTTGCGGGTTTTTATATTTCAGTTTTTCCGAAATTTCTTTGACGGACATATCGGTCTCCACGAGCCAGTTTTTGGCGACATGGTGTCTGTAGGATGAGAGATATTCACTGAAGGAGATATCCATTTCCTTTCTAAAAATACTGCTTAAATAATTTGGGTTGTAATGCAGGCGTGTGGCAATTTCATCCAATGTGAGATCTGAGTCGAATTCTTGATGAATGATATGGATGATCTTTTCTGAGATGTTTTTGTATTGTGATTCCTCGCGTGCACCTAGCTGGTCAATAATCGGCCGAATGATCTCATGTTTCAACCATGCTTCGGTATCTTCAAACGTTTTAAATTCAAAAATCGTATCATACAGCATTTTATTGTCTTCGACCTCAAATAATTCAATGCCAAGCAAATGCATCAGCTCAATCAAATTGTTTAAAAAACGGGCGAGGGCGATATGGTACTCGTGCGGTCCTGCATTTTTCGAGAAAATGGATTGCAGGAGCACATGTAAATAGTGATCTGCCTTGCCTTGATCACCTGCTTTCATCGCATCAAATAAATCATGCTGCAGCTGCTTTGGAAAATGGGTTTTAAACGTTTTTCCTTGCTGGATATGTTCATATAAGATAATGGACTTTTTCTCTGCTTTGAGTCTGTATTTTAAGGCCTCTTTTCCTTCAATGTAAGCCTGTTTTGCCATCGTGAGCTCCTGAAACTGACGGCTGATTCCGATGCTGATCGATAAACCAAGCTGTTCCTCGATACGCAGCTGAATCGTTTCCGCTAATTGGTTTAAATATTCAGTAAACTCTTCATCTGACTTTGAGTGATTTAGGATAATCGTCGTTTGATGCTGATTGACAACTGTTGGCTGAAGGTGCTCCTCTTGCGGAATAATCTGCTCAATCAGTCCATTGATCGCAAATAAAAGTAAGTCAGCATCCTTTTTTTCATAAGGTGTTCCTTTTAGCGTATCAATTTGGGTCACAAGCATGGATAAGTGAGACCAGTCCTGAGGGAATCCTAAACTTTGGAACCGGTTGTTAATTTCTTCTTCTGTCAGCTTTCCGAGCAATAGCCGCACCATAAAGTATTGCTGGAGGTGCGTGACTTGCTGCTCAATACGTTCCTCTAAATCATTGTTTTGATCCTTCATTTGTTTAATACTCGACTCAATCAACTCAAATTCATTTTGAAAAGGCTGCTTTTGCAAAAAGGATTCATTGCGTGCAAAGGACTCATATAACAAGCGGATTGGTTTATAAAAATGTCTGGACCCAAACCATGAAAATAGTAATGAAAGCGCTAACAAAATAAAACAGATAATAAAGGTGATCCACCCAATTGATTTCGTTTGTGCCTTGAGTTCTGGAATGGAAACAAAGGATAGGTACGTCCATTCGTTATAGTCTGATTTTTGAAACGTAATTTGATAGTTTAGTTCCTCGATCTTCATGTTAAATTGACCTGATCGCTCTTCACGTGATAGGACATGCTTGACGAACTCTTGATTTTTCAAGGATTCACCAATTTGTTCTTTGCGGTTATGTAGCAGCACTTTTCCATTAGTATCAATGACAAACATACTGTCAGATTGAGAGAAGTCAGGCATATTGTCAGCAATCATGCAGCTCGGAATGCTGGCGACAGCGATCCCTTTTTTCTGGACACTGTTCATAGGGAGTTGTTTGATTAAGTTCACATTGTATTTGCAAAAGGAGGCCTTTCCTTCTTTTGTCGCAACAAGTGGATTATTCTCTTCAAGTGCCCAGCTGGAATGACTCGGAATATTGAGGTAAGAGGTGAGCGCTTTCTCTTGGTCTCCGCTTGTGACATGATAAAGCCCTGAATTGTTCATGTACCAGTCTTCCATTTTACTGACGAGCGTAATATTGGAAAGATCGGTGTCAAAGGTTTGCAGGTAGTTCAGTTCCTGCTGTACTTGATTATAAAGCTGGAATTGGTCTGGATTTAAAGGTTCTGCCAGTGTTTGAAGGAGAGGCGGCGAACTGACATAGTGAGTGAGAGAATGATCAACTGTCTTTAAAATATGCTCAATATTGGATTGCGTTTGTTTAACGCTGTCCAGCTTTTCATTTGAGATATTTTCGAGTGCTGTTTTTTGTGAATGCTGATAAGAAAAAATACCGACAATGATGACAGGAATCGTACTAAGCATGAAAAAAAACGTGACGAGCTTGTAATAAAATTTATATTGCCTTCTTTTCATAAAACCCCCCATTTCAAACGGAACAATCTTTTCCTCTTTATTTATTAATCCAAAAATCTGGTAGGTTTGTCAATAATCATTTTCTGAGATTAGGATCATTTTCTCATGTTTTATGTAACGTTTTGAGTAGCTTCCCCTAAGTAAATATGATCTGATGATATGATTGTAGACGGATTTTTCATCCTTAAGATACAGTTAACACATGCATCAGCATGAGGGAGGCTTTATCTATGAAAACAGAGGATGTCATTGCCAAGGGTATGCCTGCGGCAGCTTTGAAAAAAGAAAGAAGAAAGCGCTTACTTAATCAAATGCTTAGTCAAAAGTTTTTGTATGTCATGATTTTGCCAGGGCTCATTTATTTTCTTGTCTTTAAATATGTGCCGATGTGGGGCCTGATCATTGCCTTTCAAGATTATCAGCCGTTTCTCGGTATTCTTGGCAGTGAGTGGGTTGGCTTCAAACACTTTATTCGATTGTTTACAGAACCAACATTTTTCATCTTATTAAAAAATACACTGATTTTATTTGCCATGAATGTTGTGATTTTCTTTCCAATTCCGATCTTATTGGCCTTGCTTTTAAACGAGGTCAGATTGGCCTTGTTTAAGAAATTTGTGCAGACGATGATATACATTCCTCACTTCATGTCATGGGTGATTGTCGTGTCCTTATCCTTTGTTTTGTTAACAGTAGATGGCGGGTTAATCAATGAATTGATTGCTTTCTTTGGAGGGGAAAAGATTAACTTCCTTCTTAGTCAGGAATGGTTTAGGCCGATGTACATTTTACAAGTGATTTGGCGGGAAGCAGGCTGGTCGACGATCATTTACCTTGCGGCGATTACAGCGGTAGATCCGCAGCTATATGAAGCAGCGAAAATGGATGGAGCCGGCAGACTGAGACAAATGTGGCACATCACTCTCCCTGCCATTAAAAGCGTAATTGTCGTTCTGCTTATTTTAAAAATTGGTGACACATTAGAGCTTGGCTTTGAGCATGTCTACTTATTACTCAATGCAACGAACCGGGAAGTAGCAGAAATCTTTGATACGTACGTTTATACAGCTGGTCTTAAGCAAGGGCAATTCAGCTATAGTACCGCTGTTGGTCTATTTAAAGCAGCCGTTGGACTCATTTTGGTTATGCTGGCGAACCGTTTAGCGAAGAAATTTGGGGAAGAAGGTATTTACTAAAAAGGGAGATGAAAAAGAATGACATTATCGACTAAAAAGGGATCACCACTTGAGCATGCAGAGAAATTAGCACAAACAATTATGAAAGCGCATACACCAATCGAGCTACCTCCAGCTGGAAGATGGCATTATCATCAAGGCGTTTTTCTTTGCGGTGTGATGAAGCTATATGAGTCAACGGGGAACGAGACATATTTCAATTATGTGAAAAGCTATGCAGATTCGCTCATTGATGAGTATGGAAACCTGTTATTCCGGAGAGATGAGCTTGATGCGATCCAAGCAGGGCTCATTTTATTCCCTCTTTATGAACGAACAGGAGAGAAGCGGTATGTGCTGGCAGCGGAGAAGCTCCGCGGGCTTTATCGCACATTGAATCGCACATCTGAGGGCGGATTTTGGCATAAAGACAATTATGCTTATCAAATGTGGCTGGATGGTCTCTACATGGGCGGACCTTTTGCCTTAAAGTATGCAAAGCTGAAAGATGAAGAGGAACTGGTGGATATGGTGATCCAGCAAGAGCATCTCATGAGAAAGCATACAAAAGATGAAAAAACAGGTCTGTATTATCACGCGTGGGATGAACGAAAAGTGATGCCATGGGCTGATCAAAAGACAGGCTGTTCTCCCGAGTTTTGGGCAAGATCATTTGGCTGGTATGTCCTTGCATTAGCAGATATGATCGAGGATCTGCCAGAGCAGCATGAGGGGCGAAAGGTGTGGAAGGAAACGCTGACACACATGCTGGAAAGTGTAGCTAGGTACCAGGATCAAGACACAGGTCTCTGGCATCAAATCATTGATAAAGGTACTCATAGCGACAACTGGCTTGAAAGCTCTGGATCGTGTTTATTCATGTACGCCATGGCAAAAGCCATGAACGAAGGGTATGTCAGCCTCCGCTACGCTGATCATGTGGTGAAAGCATATCAAGGCTTAATTCAGCATAAGACGGCTGAGACAGAAAACGGTGATTTTACCATCAATGATATATGTATCGGAACATCCGCTGGATTTTATGATTACTACGTCGGTAGAGAGAGAAGTACAAATGATTTGCACGGGGCAGGCGCTTTTATTATGGCGTTAACTGAGCTAGAGAAGCTGCCTGTTTTTCAAAAGGCATGAAGAGGCAAAAAAGGGTTGCTGCATGGCTCATCAGCTTCATCGCTGCCTTTTGTTTGTCAGCCTGTCATGGGAAAACAAACGGTATCGATGTTCTGATTTTTTCTGACATGTCAAAGGGGATGAAGGATCAATTAGTCGAGAAGGCTTTTCAAACGGACCAAGAAACGTATAGCGTCCACATCTTTCCCGCGATTCCTGAAAAACTTCTTGTTGAAATTACCGCAAAAGAGGGGGATATCATGCTTGTCCCGGAAGAAATGTTTCGAACGTATGATGATCCTGAAAGCTTTCAGTTACTTGAAGAAATGGGCATTGATGATCAAGCGGCAGGGCCATATACGGTCGAGAACCAAAAGACAGGGAAAACGGTTGATTATGCGGTTCAAGTTAGTAAAGGCACGAAAAAGCTAAATGGCTATACCTTTCGATTACATCGAGATATGGTCGCTTTTATTCCCGTGTATGCAGACAAGTCCAAAGAGGCGCTGTCTCTCATGAAACAGCTTCGTGAAAATCGATAGAAAAAGGGGTGGGGCCTGTGAAACGGATTGTGGTTTGCGGACTCAGTCATCGTGCGTTCAATATGTTTATTAAACCACTCACAGAGGATTTCAATGAGTATTACAGGATTACAGGGCTTTTAGATATAGATTATCACCGGTATACACTTTGTCAGGAGCGTTTTCCATCACTGCGGGGCGTCTCGTTTTTTCATGAAGAGGCATTTGATCAAATGGTGAAGGAAGCAAAGCCAGATATCGTCATTGTGGCAGGCAGGGATGACACACATGTCACCTATATTTTGCAAGCACTTGACCATGATCTCGACGTCATCACTGAAAAGCCGATGGTCACAACAGCAAAAGACGCCAAAAAAGTAATGGAAAAAGAAAAGGAAAGTAAAGGAAAGGTCACAGTCACTTTCAATTATCGCTACAATCCATTTCATCGAAAGATCAAAGAACTCATTTTAGAAGGAAAGATTGGAAGGGTCACATCTGTTGAACTGAGCTGGCTCATTGATACGTATCATGGTGCTAGTTATTTCAAAAGGTGGAACCGAACGCGGCAATTCTCTGGCGGGCTATCCATTCATAAATCGACGCATCATTTTGATTTGGTCAATTGGTGGATCAATCAAAAGCCGAAGCAAGTATTTGCCTATGGGGCGCTGAACTATTACGGAGATAAAAGTCCTTGGAATCCTTTGCAGGGGGGAGAAAACAGGTATTGCGGAACATGTCATGTGAAGGATACATGTCATTATGAAGCAAGGTGGAATCCGAGGGTAGTACGCTCAAAGGTCGAGGACGATCATATCGAATCCGGTCAGGAGCAAACGCAACAATACACCAATTATCGCCCAGACGCCTGTATTTTTGATGAGGAAATTGACATTGAGGATACATATGTGGCATCAGTGGCATATGACCAAGGGGCTCTCTTCAGCTATTCGATTCAATTCTCAGCTCCATATGAAGGATACCGGCTTGCCATAAATGGGACGAAGGGGCGTATTGAAACAAATGAGTTTCATGTGCCATCAAGAATTCCTTTTCAATTCCCAGAACAGACGATTTCTTATTATCCGATGTTTGGAGCAAAAGAGACGATTGAAGTTGTGAAGCAGCCTGGGGGACATGGCGGCGGAGATCCTTTGCTTTTGGCCGATTTATTTATCGGTAAAGATCCTTTAATTCACTATGACATATCAGCAGGGGCAGAGGCTGGTGCTTATTCAATTGCACTTGGGGAAGGCATGTGGCGGTCTGTTGCAGAGAAGCGCCCAATTGACATAGAAGAGTTGCTTCATAAAGAGACGGTGTCATAAAAAAGAGAGGAGGGGAAAGAGGTGGATCATGATGGTTCAATGAGCAGAATGCTTCGAATGTGTGAGTGGGTGATGCGACTCGCCTATACGAATTTGCTATGGCTGCTGTTCACTATGCTGGGGCTTGGGATCTTTGGATTGATGCCTGCGACCACTGCGTTATTTTCGGTGATGAGAAAGTGGATACAAGGGCATGAGCAAGTGAGCGTTTTCCGGACTTTTTGGAAGGTGTACCGTGAGGAGTTTGTACGCTCTAACTTGATTGGAGTGGCGCTTTTGATCATAGGAACGATTATATATGTAGACCTTGCGTATATTTATCCAACAAGCTGGTTTTTGCATGTGCTTCGTTTTGCCATTTATATCTTTGGTTTTCTCTTTGTTGTGAGCTTGTTTTATATTTTTCCGCTGCTGGCTCATTATGATTGGAAAAAACGTCTCTATCTGAAATTCTCTCTTTTGCTTGGTATTTCATATTTGCAATATACACTCTGTATGCTCGTTTTCTCGGCTCTGCTGTTTGTTCTCTTTGCTTATTTGCCGGGGATCGTGCCGTTCTTTAGTGTGAGTATACTCGCCTATGGTCATATGTGGCTCGCCTACCAAGTATTCAAAAAAGTAGAGTTCGAAAGTGAGCAGCAGACAGCCGAAGTAAAGAAACGCCTGCCGTCTTTCCTGCAATCGAAGCGGGTGAATACACAGTGATGCAGTTCATTTGCTATAATGGTGTCACCGTGATTAAAAGGAGAGATGAGCACCGTGTCAGTAAAAGAAATCTCAATAGAAGAATTAAAACAAAAGCTAGAGCAAGAAGAAGCCATTCAGCTTGTTGATGTGCGTGAGGACGAGGAAGTAGCAGAAGGAATGATTCCAGAAGCTGTCCACATCCGAATGGGAGATATTCCTGAGAAACTGGATGCATTCGATCAAACGCAGGAGTATTATATTATTTGCCGCTCTGGTAAACGTAGTGAAAATGTCTGCTATTTCCTAGAAGACCAAGGCTATCAAGCGACCAATGTCGTTGGCGGAATGCTTGCTTGGACAGGAGAAACAATACCGAAGCTGTAAACAGAAGTCCTTTCATCTCATAGATGAAAGGCTTTTTTTGTTCATATGCCCGCCCTCATGTGCATAAAGATAGAGTAGCGAGAGAAGGGAGAGTGGCATATGTGCTAAAGGTAGCTGTATTTGATGAAGAGCACGAAAAAGATTTGCAGAGCGAAATCAATCTTTTTTTAAAA
Organism: Bacillus sp. FSL W8-0645; assembly: GCF_038007905.1. Taxonomy (NCBI): domain Bacteria; kingdom Bacillati; phylum Bacillota; class Bacilli; order Caryophanales; family Bacillaceae; genus Bacillus; species Bacillus sp. FSL W8-0645. The sequence continues at coordinate 2,782,330 of NZ_JBBOYC010000001.1, read as the reverse complement.
GGAATGGATGACGACCAAATCATTGACATCAAGTACAATGTAGCGGTGATCTGTGAGCAAGGAGGAGAACAGCTCTACTGTTTTTCTGCACTCATTTTATATAAAAAATAGACGGTATCAAAAAAAGGACCTGTTTGAAGGGTCCTTTTACTTTGTTTAACTGGCGTCAATATATAAACGATGCTTGTTGCAGTGAACACATTGAAAGAGATAGCCTTGCAGATCCCCGCCGTTGACAAGCCATTGCTTTAGGTTCTCTTTCGTTAATCCTCCGCCGCTGCAAATGTCTTCGATATCTTCTGTGAGCTCTTCCTCTAAATGTTCTATCTCTTTCCATCCGACATACTGGACGATCGCACAAAAATCTCCGCAATGGCTTAACCAATATTCCTGCTGCCAGCCGCGATAACCAGGTGTTCTATAGATCAGTTCATCTATATATTCCTCTTGCTCAACGTCATCACAGCTTGCATCGTCTTGAAAGATGCCATCGTATTTTTTAGCGGCTGAACCATCTTTAATGCACCAAGGGCAAATTCCTTTCACATCTTCAACAGAATAAAATGGACCATGATACACATATTCTCTTTCTTTTTCACAAACAGGACATGTCGTAGGCTCTTTTTTGATCACGTTTAACGAAACTGGATCTGGGTTGTACTTGAATGTAGGCAGCGTCATATAAACCTCCATTATGTAGAAATGATTTCATCATTATTTTACAGGAGTCCTCCTGCTTGCAACAATCTTAAATTGTATATATAGATAGAAAAAAGCCGTTCTTATGAGGAACGGCTTTTCAGCGTGTAGACAAACCCTCGCATTCGGTGTCAGTCCTGCGTGCTGGTGCTCACGAATGTCAAATTCGTTCCGCTCCAGTACTCGTCCTTCCTAGACTTCAAAGGTTTTCTATCACGCTGAGTTGAAAAGAAGACAAAGGGCTAAAATAAAGATCATTTTAGCCCTTTGTCAACAATCTGAAAAGCCGTTCTTATGAGGAACGGCTTTTTTCGCTTGAGATTATGCTTTTTTTACTCTTGGACTTCGTGGTTTACTGACTTTATTGGCTTGCTTGATGGCTCTTCGTTCATCATTCAGTGACTTGTACAGTGAGATAATCATCAAAATAATGACAACGGAGAACGGCAAGGCTGCGAGCTTGGCTGTATTTTGCAAGGCTTCAAGTCCCCCTGAAAATAAAAGAACGGCAGCAACAGAAGATTGGATAATACCCCAGCTAACTTTGACACTGCCAGAAGGGTTCAATGATCCATAGGTTGTCTGCATTCCAAGCACAAATGTAGCTGAATCAGCCGATGTAATAAAGAATATAGCGATTAAAATAAGTGCTAGAATCGATGTGATCATCGCCAGCGGATATTCATTTAGTACACCGAAGAGCATTGTTTCTGTTGATAGACCCGCAACATCGACAATATTTTTTTGCTGTAAATCCATCGCAGATACACCGAAAATCGAGAACCATAGGAATACTAAGATAGAAGGAGCCACTAAGACACCTACTAAAAATTCTCGAATCGTTCGTCCGCGTGACACCCTTGCGATAAAGATACCGACAAATGGTGCCCAAGAAATCCACCATGCCCAATAAAAGATTGTCCATCCATTAATCCATTCTCTCTTCTCAGGATCATTTGGAGATAGACGGAAGCTCATTTGAACGATGTTGGATAAGTATTGCCCAATTGAGTCAGTAAATGAATTTAAGATAAAAACAGTTGGACCTACCAAAAGTAAGAAAAACATCAGAACAGCTGCTAATACCATGTTGATATTACTTAAGTATTTAATGCCTTTTCCAATCCCGCTTAGAGCAGATGCAAGGAAAAGCACCGTCACAATCATGATAATGATCAATTGTGTGCTAAAAGTATTCGGAATTTGAAACAGGTAATTCAATCCACCGTTTATTTGTGCCGCGCCTAATCCTAGGCTTGTCGCAACACCAACTACAGTTGCAAATACCGCAATACAATCGATGGTTTTTCCGATCCATCCATTCGTTTTATTTCCTAATACTGGCTGCAACGTTGCACTGATTAAGCCAGGTGCATCTTTTCTGAATTTAAAGTAAGCAATACAAAGTGCAACAATGGCATAAATAGCCCATGCATGAAGCCCCCAATGGAAAAAAGTATATCGAAGGGAATCTCGGAATGCCTGCGCCGTTTCAGTATCACCTGTTGGTGACTGGATAGCATAGTGGCTGATTGGTTCAGCTGCTCCGTAAAAAACAAGACCAATTCCCATACCGGCACTAAATAGCATCGCAAACCAAGAAAATAAGCCGAATTCAGGCTCTTCTCCAGGTTTTCCTAGCGTAATCTTACCGATTGGGCTAAAGATAAAGAATAGACAAAAGCCGACGAGTAGTGACACCACTAACAAGTAATACCAGCCAAAGTCATTTGTAATGTATGTTTGGATTTGATCTGTGACATTTTGCAGTGTTTCTGGAGAAAAAGCTCCCCATATGACGGTAACAAATGTGATCGCAATCACAATCCAAAATACACTTGATACGTTTTTCACACCATCTCACTCTCCTGTTGTTCTACACGTTTAAGCAGAGGATTTACTTAATATCCCCTAACTCAACTAATTTCAAACAAAAAGAGGCGAGCTTCTCACTCGACCTCTACTTTACCGTAACATGTTTTGCTTCCATTAATCAACTATCGATATGTGAAGATGATTTTTCTTCGATTCGTTTACGAAGACGATAAACGTATTCTTTTAAACAAACAGCGAAGATGGTAAACGCCAACACAATGGCAACTTTTAATGGGGTAATGGACAATTTTAAGAAAACAGCGGCTGTCAAACTAATCACAACTGCTAGGATAATCGGAAGTGCACGTCTTATCATGAAAATCTCTCCTTTGCTTCGAGTGCAGCATTCATACCAGCAAGTCTGCCTGTTACAAGTGCTGACGTGATATTGTATCCGCCTGTATAACCATGGATGTCTAGAATTTCTCCGCAGAAATAAAGACCGGGCATTTTTTTAGACGCCATTTTTTTCGGTTCAATTTCTTTCACAGAAACGCCGCCTCCTGTGACAAACGCTTTGTCCAAAGAGAGTGTACCGTTCGCATGAACGATAAAATGTTTGCAATCATGGGCGAATGCGCGCAGTTTGTCCTTAGCAAGACCAGAAAAAGTGTCTTGCGGATCTATACCGTTCCTCTCTAACAGAAACAATAAATAGCGTTCTTGCATCCAAGACTTTAGGACATTTTTAATGGCTTTTTTTGGTTCATCTTTTAGGTCTCGATGAAGCTTTTGGAACAGATCTTCGTCATTAAGCTTCGGATATAAGTCTATTTGCAGACGGACGACCTGCTGTTTTTTCAATTCTTTCACCACAAATCCGCTGCATCTAAGAACAGCTGGGCCGGATAAGCCAAAGTGTGTAAAGATCATATCCATGACATGTGTGACGACGGGTTTTCCTTTTTTATTTAAAACACTGACAGCCACACTTCTTAAAGAAAGCCCTTGGAGCACTTTTTCTTTTATAAAACGTTCATCTGATGTGACCGGTACTTCTGTTGGGAAGAGCTCTGTAATTGTATGACCAGCGGCTTCTGCCCATGCGTAGCCGTCACCAGTAGAACCAGTATGCGGCACACTTTTTCCGCCAACAGCAATCACAACGGAATTACTTGAAATTTTTTCATCATTATTTGTAACAATTCCGGCTGCTTGTCCGTCTTGATACAGAACTGTTTTAATCTTCTCATTCGTTCGAATGGTCACATTGAGGTTGCGGAGCCTGTCTAAAAGGGCATCCACAACAGATTGTGCTTTGTTTGAGACAGGGAACATACGTCCATGATCTTCTTCTTTAAGTTCAATGCCGAGGTTTTCAAAAAACGAAATAATATCCTCGTTATTGAACTCAGAAAATGCACTATATAAAAAACGGCCGTTTCCGGGAATATGCTTGATGATTTCTTCTACTGGAAGGCGATTGGTGACGTTACAGCGTCCACCGCCAGAAATGGCGAGCTTTCTGCCAAGCTTGGTTCCTTTGTCAATTAACAGAACAGTTGCACCGTGCTCTGCTGATGCAATCGCGGCCATCAGTCCAGAAGGTCCACCGCCAATGACAATGACATCATAATGTTTCATGTTACATTCCTCTTTCTACTTTCAGTCATTCATCTATTATAACGAAAATTGGGGAAGGCTGAAATATGAATTGATTGGTTTTGTACCTTCTGTATTGGATTTGTTACCTGTGCGTCGAAATGATGTGGTAAAATAGTTGAGTTGAATATTCATTAGAAAAATGGTGGTTAAGCGCATGTCTAATAAACTGCTTCGTGGTACGTTGGTTTTAACGATAGGGACTTATCTCTCTCGTATTCTTGGTATGATTTATTTAATTCCATTTAGCGCAATGGTTGGAGCTACTGGTGGAGCGCTATTCCAATATGGATACAATCAGTATACGATCTTTTTAAGTATTGCTACGCTTGGTTTTCCAACAGCGGTATCAAAATTTGTTTCTAAATATAATGCAATCGGCGATTATGAGACAACGAGAAAAATGTTCAGGGCGGGTATGTCGGTCATGCTTGTCACCGGGATTATCGCCTTTTCTATTTTATATTTGACCGCACCGATTTTTGCCAAGATTCAGCTTGGCGGATCAAATGAAATAGGTGGTTTGACTGTCGATCAAGTGGTATATGTGATTCGGATGGTCAGTTTAGGTCTTTTGGTTGTACCTATTATGAGTCTTGTGCGGGGGTTCTTCCAAGGACACTCTATGATGGGACCGACAGCTGTTTCCCAAGTCATTGAGCAGCTTGTCAGAATCATCTTTCTACTAACAGCAACGTTTATTATTTTAAAAGTGCTTGATGGCGGTCTTGTCATCGCTGTCGGATATGCCACATTTGCAGCACTTATTGGCGCATTTGGCGGTTTATTCACGCTTTATTTATATTGGCTGAAGCGCAAGGATCGACTCTTATCCATGCAGCCGAATACAGGTGCTTCCTCTGACTTATCTTATAAGCAAATGTTTACAGAGCTATTTAGCTATGCGGCACCGTATGTGTTTGTTGGACTGGCGATTCCAATTTATTCTTACATAGATACAAACACTATTAACAGAGCCATGATTGCATCAGGACATCAGGATATTAGTACAGCGGTATTGTCTATTGTGACGTTATATTTACCGAAGCTCGTGATGATTCCTGTGTCGCTTGCAACAGCGTTTGGCTTAACCTTGATACCAACGATTACAGAATCATTTACAGCTCGTAACTACAAGCTGCTCAATAGACAAATTGATCAGACAATGCAGGTCATATTATTTTTCGTGCTGCCTGCTTCATTTGGTATCTCAGCATTAGCTGGACCGGTTTATTGGTTTTTCTATCCGTCTGTTCATCCTGAGATTGGGATGTCAATTTTGTTCTGGTATGCACCTGTTGCGTTATTGTTTTCTTTATTCACCATTAATGCAGCGATTTTGCAGGGAATTAACAAACAAAAATTTGCCATCGTCAGTCTGTTGTTAGGGATCATCATTAAAACGGTTCTGAACATTCCGTTAATCAGCTGGCTGCAAGGAAATGGTTCTGTGCTTGCGACTGCGTTAGGCTATAGCGCGTCCATCTTGTATATGTTTATCATGATTAAGCGCCATGCCGGCTATTCGTTCCGCAGGATTTTCAAACGATTTATTCTCATTATTATTTTGACTGCGATTATGGCTGTAGTGGCGTATGCGACATGTCAGCTTGTGAGCCAAGTGATTTCGTATGAAGGTGGAATTGTTAATGCGGGCATCGTCATTTTGATTTCAATGATCACTGGCGGCGGTGTGTATCTGTTCCTGTCATATAAGGTAGGATTACTTGAGCGTGTACTCGGCAGCCGTATGCCGACATTTTTAAGAAAAAAGAGTTAAGAAGAGGTGGAGTTTCATGAGGCTTGATAAATTACTTGCTAGCAGCGGCTTTGGTTCAAGAAAAGATGTAAAGAAGCTGGTCAAGGCACGGGCAGTCACCGTGAATGGAGAACTGGCGAAGCAGGTGAAAGATCATGTTGATCCATCGAATGATGAAGTGCTCGTACACGGAGAGCGTGTAGAGTATAAAGAATTCATTTACTTAATGATGAACAAACCAGGTGGGGTCATCTCAGCTACTGAAGATTTGCGGGATGAAACGGTTGTCGATTTACTTGAGCCGGAGGATATCGCAAGGGAGCCATTTCCTGTTGGGAGACTGGACAAGGATACAGTCGGTCTTCTCCTCCTCACAAATGATGGACAGCTTGCACATCAATTACTTTCTCCAAAAAAGCATGTGCCAAAAACGTACGAAGTTCATTTGAAATATCCATTAGGAGATCAAGACATCAAGCGCCTTGAAGAGGGTGTTATCATTTTAGATGATTACCGTACAAAGCCGGCAAAGGTTGAAGTAGATGCGAATGAAAGTGAAGATACACGCATCCGTTTAACGATTACTGAAGGAAAGTACCATCAAGTGAAGCTGATGGCGCAAGCGGTGGGAAATGAAGTCATCTTTTTAAAAAGGCTCTCGATGGGGGCTGTCTCTTTAGATGAAGACCTAGCGCCTGGAGAGTACCGTGAATTAACGGATGAAGAATTAGACAGCTTAATCAATCGACCATAAATATAGAACAAAAGACAAAAGAAAAGAACCGGCATATCACCGGTTCTTTTTGTTATATGGACAGTTCATTATACGCTTAAGATGATATTTTTACTTTTTTTCTCGTTGTTTCCCATTTGCCTCTGCTTGGACTATGAACAAGATCGTTATAGGCAAGCACGTTTAAGTCTCTTTGAATGGTTCTAGGTGTGATCCCGAATTCATCAACCAGCTCTTGTGTCGTCACAAGACCTTTCTCTTGAATGAACATATAGACTGATTTTATTCGAGTCATCATACGGTTTGTTGAAGGTTTCAAAAAACCACTCCCTATCAATAAGATCGGATGGACTTGACTAACCACAACTTACTACACTAAAACTGCGAAATGAGGACATTCAACAATGGTAAATGTTCGTTTTTCTTATTATTTTACTCTATTATACACGATATTATGCATCTAGTTCCACCAAAAAGTCAACTTTACATGTTATTTAACTTGTCTTCATGAATCGAAACATGGTATATACCATGTTTTGAATTCGGTTACAACCCAATGGGCGTAAGGCGTATGGAGAATACTGTCACATTCAAACGTCCAAAAATGAAACATAGAAAATTTACAAAATAAAAAATTCACTCATCTTAAAAAGACACATCCCTTGTTAGAATGTGCCTTTTTTGTTTCTGTTATCCTTCTAAGAAAAAGAGCTGAATGAAAAATAAAATGGCAAAGATAAGGACAAGAACATGTACCTCTCTCCATTTCCCTTTTGCCAGTTTCACAAGTGGATATGAAATAAATCCAAGTGAAATTCCGGTTGAAATACTAGATGTCAGCGGCATGGAAAGAATCACAAGAAAAGCAGGGAATGCTTCGTCTAGCTCGTTCCAGCGAATGCGTGACACGGAGTTCATCATCAAGCACCCGACAATGATGAGAACAGGTGATGTGATGGATGGTAAAGAAGAAATGGCTTGAACGAGCGGACCGAAAAACAATGCCACAATAAACAGTGCAGCGACTGTTAAAGACGTTAGCCCGGTTCTTCCGCCAGCAGCAACCCCAGAGGATGATTCAATATAAGCTGTTGTTGGGCTTGTTCCAAACATAGAACCAATCGTCGTTGCAGCAGAGTCAGCGAGCAGGGCTCTGCGTACCTTTGGCAGCTGGCCTTTTTTCATGAGTCCGGCTTGTTCAGCCACTCCGATCATTGTGCCCGTTGTATCAAAAATCGTCACTAGTAAGAAGGAGAAGACGACCGCATATAAATGATGAGAGAATACATCACCAAAGGCAGCGAATGGATTTGTAATCAGCATACCTTCTGGCAGTGCAGGGATGTCCATCAGCATCTTAGGGAAATGAAGCTGTCCTGTTACAAGGGCAATCAGTGTCGTTGCTAACATGCCGATAAACAGAGCACCATTGATTTGAAGTACCATTAAAATAACAGAGATCATTAAGCCGACAAGCGTTAAAATGACAACAGGCGAGCTTAAGTTGCCAAGCTTCACTAGATTTTCCGGGTCAGCTGTGATAATCCCAGACTGACGGAGGCCGATAAATGCAATAAAAAGCCCGATTCCGGCTGTAATGCCGTATTTTAAATTATCTGGAATGGCTTGAATCAGTTGTTTTCTAAGGGATGTTAACGATAAAATAATAAAGAGTATACCAGCAACAAATACCGCACTGAACGCTGTTTGATAGCTGATGCCGCCACCACCGACAACTGTAAAGGTGAAATAGACATTCAGCCCCATACCTGGTGCAATCGCAATCGGATAGTTTGCAAAAAGTGCCATCCAGAGCGTACCGACGACAGCAGCGATAATTGTTGCAGTAAAGACTTGGTCAAAAGGAATGCCTGCTTTTGAAAGAATTCCTGGATTAACGGCAACAATATATACCATGGTAAAGAATGTCGTCATACCAGCGATTAATTCTCTCTTTATGTTGGTTTGGTTTTCTTTTAACTGAAACATAAAATCCTCCATTTACGAACATTATTACAAAACAATTAATATAATATTCGTTTTAAGGGTGGATTGCAACCTTTTTTCAAGGAGGAATGGAAAAATGAATTGGGAAGCTGAAGTCATACGAAAAAAAGACGACTTAATAAAGGACACACAATCTTTTTTGCAAATTGAAAGTGTCCTTGATGAAGAAGGTGGAAAAGAAGGACAGCCATTTGGTGAAAAAGTCGATCAGGCCCTTCAGTATATGCTGAAAAAAGGGGAAGACGAAGGCTTCACAGTCAAGAATGTGGATGGCTATGCAGGTCATATTGAATATGGAGAAGGCGAAGACATTGTAGGTGTGCTATGCCATGTGGACGTTGTGCCTGCTGGTGACGGCTGGACTACCCCGCCATTTTCAGCAGACATAAGAGAAAATAAAATATTTGCACGAGGCGCCATTGATGATAAAGGGCCAACCATGGCGGCTTTCTACGCACTGAAGATGTTAAAAGATACGGGGATGAAGCTGTCAAAAAAGATTCGAATGATCATTGGAACAGATGAAGAAAGTGATTGGCGCTGTGTGGACCATTATTTCAAGCATGAGGAGATGCCACAAATTGGATTCGCGCCAGATGCTGATTTTCCGATTATTCATGCTGAAAAAGGGATCGTTGATGCCATTGTGTCATTTACATATCAACGTACAGAACAACATCAGCGCTATACGCTCAAGCAATTCACATCGGGTATGCGGCTGAATATGGTGCCGGATGATTCAACTGCCACTGTGACAGCGGCACAAGAACACGATGCTGAATCATTAAAAACAGCTTTTGAAGCTTATCTTGCTGACAATCAATTATCAGGTGAGGTAAAGAATGTAGCGGATGGACTGCATTTCACATTAAAAGGTGAATCAGTTCATGCCATGGAGCCGGCGCATGGCATCAATGTGGGCATTCATATGGCCAATTTCCTATGTGGACAAGAATTAGATGAAGACGGGCTTGCTTTTACCTCTCAAATCAATGCTTTATTTGATCAGGATACAAGAGGGAAAAAGCTGGGGATTGCTTGCAAAGATGACATTAGCGGAGATTTGACCTTGAATGTTGGCACGATCCGCTATACACAAAGCGAGGAAGCGAAGCTAGGATTAAATGTCCGCTATCCAGTGACAGCAGACGGCAAGGACGTTAAAAAAGGGATCGAAGGCATCAAAGGGGCTACCCTTCTAAAATTTGATGACAGCCCTCCACATCATGTCTCAAAAGATCACCCGCTTGTCAAAACATTGCAGCGGGTATATGAGGAACAAACGGGAGATCCAGCTCATCTGATTGCCATTGGTGGAGGAACGTATGCGAGATCTTTAGAAGCGGGCGTTGCCTTTGGCCCTCTCTTCCCTGGCAGACCAGATTGCGCACATCAGAAGGATGAATATATCGAAATCGATGATCTGCTAAGAGCAACCGCACTATATGCACAAGCCATGTATGAATTGGCAAAATAGAAAAAGAGAAGAGGGGATTCACAGTGAAAAAAATGTTCTTATGCTCTTCATTCAAAGACAGCTATTCTCTCTTGTCTGACTTTGCGGGTGAATCATTAAAAGGGAAACGCGTGACATTTTTTCCAACAGCAAGTGCTGTGGAAGAAGTCACGCACTATGTAGAGGCAGCAAAAGAAGCCTTTCATCAACTCGGTATGCAGCTAGAAACCGTTCAAATAGCTGAGCAGTCTACCGAAGAAATCACAAAGATGATGAAACAAAATGATGTGATGTACGTATCAGGAGGCAACACCTTTTATTTGCTGCAGGAATTGAGAAAGCACGGTCTCGATGACGTGCTAAAAGAAGAAATCAATAAAGGCAAGCTGTACATTGGTGAATCTGCAGGGAGTATCATCATGGCGCCAAGCATTGAATATATTTCCGTGATGGATGATCGGCAGAAGGCACCAGAGCTTTCATCTTATCAAGGATTCAATGAGATAAGCTACTGTCCGGTACCGCATATGTACAATACCTATTTAGGCGAGGCTGCGCAGCAAATCATGGAGCAGTATGAGCAGACGCTCGATTTATGCCCGCTTACTGACGAGCAGGCTTTACTCATCACAGGGGAGCAGGCTGAGGTGAAGTCCGACAAATCGTCCTAACCTTGAAACAGCATGTAGACAAACCCTCGCATTCGGTGTCAGTCCTGCGCGCCGGTACTCACGAATGTCAAATTCGCTCCGTTCCGGTGCTCGTCCTTCCTAGGGCTGCAAAGGTTTTCTATCACGCTGAAAAGAAGACAAAGGGCTAAAATCAAGATCATTTTAGCCCTTTGTCAACAATCTCAAAGGAACAGGGATTCATGACCCTGTTCCTTTTTTAATCTTGAAAAACATCACTTGATAAGTATCGTTCGCCTGTATCTGCTGTCATACAGATCACAATTTGATCTGCCGGTAATTGCTTGGCTGTTTCAATCGCAGCATAGCAGGCTGCACCAGATGATGGACCAACTAAAATTCCTTCAAGACGGGCAAGCTGACGTGTGATAGTGTACGCATCTTCATCGCTTACTTGCACGATCTCATCATAGACATGCTCATTTAAAATATGAGGAATAAATCCTGGACTTGTGCCAACAAGTTTATGTTTGCCAGGTTTCCCGCCAGATAAGACTGGAGATCCCTTCGGCTCTGCCACACGTATGGTTAAATGAGGGAATGCTTTCTTTAATTCCTCACCAGTGCCTGTAATGGTTCCGCCAGTTCCTGCTGTTGCGACAAAGGCTCCAAGGGGCTTGCCAAGTTGTTTGACAGCTTCCATGATTTCAACAGCCGTTGTGCCTCTATGAGCATCTGGATTCGCTCTATTATCAAATTGCATCGGGATAAAGCTATGAGGAATTTGAGCTGCCAGCTCCTCTGCTTTGCGAATACAGCCTGGCATTTTTTCTTCTCCTGGGGTTAAAATGACCTGCGCCCCGTAAGCCTTCAAAATATTGATTCGTTCCTTTGTCATCGTATCAGGCATCACAAGGATGGCTTGATATCCTCTAGCTGCTGCGTTCATAGCTAAACCAATCCCTGTATTCCCACTCGTCGGTTCAATAATGGTCGCTCCTTTTGTAAGCTTCCCTTGTTTTTCAGCCTCAACGATCATATTGTAAGCAGCGCGGTCCTTCACACTGCCGCTAGGATTAAACGATTCCAGCTTTAAATAAACAGCTGCCGCATTGTCTGGCTGAAGCCGCTGTAATTGAACAAGTGGTGTATCGCCAATCAGCTCAGCTATATTTTGTGCAACCTTCATCATGTGACACCCTTTCTTCTCATTCCGCATTTCTTTAGTTATACTATCATCAATGGGGATTCGTAAAGTTTGTTATAAAAGGACAGGTGATATTGTGTCAGAAAACCGTCATTATTTTATTGGGGTTCACATCCCTGAACAACTTGCGCATCAAATCAAAAAAGACATTGATCAAAGAAGCGGACTGTCTTTTCAAAAATGGACAGCACCACATGATTATCATGTGACCTTGATCTTTTTAGGTGCCATTCCAGATGAGCGCTTAAAGAAGATCATCGAGCTGCTTGAGATCCTCTCAAAGGAAGCCGCTGCATTTTCACTTGAGCTGAATGAGGTCGGACAGTTTGGCACGAAGGAGCGCCCAAGAGTCTTTTTTGCAAAACCTGATGAAAGTGAACCACTTATGCAATTAAGAGAAAAGGTGAAAGAAGCCGTATTGTCAGCAGGACATCCTGTTGAAAAGAGACCGTTTCATCCGCATATGACGATTGCACGCAAATGGAACGCGGATCACTCTTTTGCAGAACAAGCGCCTTTACGCAAAGAGCCATACGTGATAGAGGTTTCTTGTATGACTCTATATGAAATACGTCCGAGAGAAACCCCGCGTTATCACGCAATCAAACAATTTGCACTACATAAATGATTCTAAAAGTTGGAGTGAGCAGCAGATGGCGCAAATTATCAAAATTCAAGATTATATATCACGATATGAACAAGACCCGCATCACTACATCAATCAATTCATTCGATTGAAAAAGCAAAGGTGGGACGAGTTAAAAAAAGCTTCAAAAGAGAAGACGCAGCATTCATTTGACCAAATCTCTGAACAAGTGCCTAAACAAGAGGAGGAAAAGAGAAAGAAATTCTCCTTAAAGAGAAAGCAAAAAGAAGCCGATATGAAGAAGGAACGGGACCTGAGTCTTTTTAACGAGCCGACAGATATAGAGCAAGGTGTCTTTACAAACGTTCCTACAGATGAAACGAAGCTCATTCATTTTTTTAAGGATCATCTATTCGATGTTCAATTAAAATGGGCGAGCTCGACGATTTCCAACATTTCGACCGTTTCCCATCACATTCGATATGACGAAAAGCTGCGCATGCTTGCTAGGCAGCTTCCGGATTCATATTTTGTGATGTACAAACCGGTGCTGCTCATTCAAAAAGCAGAGATGGAATTATGTCCAGTCCTCATTACGCCGCTGGAAGTGATTTGTTTATCCTTCTTAGAGGCAGAGCCTGACAGCGTATATATCGGAACGAAGGAACGTTTTTGGGAAAAGCGGGCGAATGGGAAAGCGGTTCAGTCCGTTTTGAATCCTTGCGCAAGCCTTCTACGCTCTGGCACCGTCGTGTCAAAGATCTTACAGCAAAGCGGTGCCCATCTTCCTGTGAAAAAAATCTTGATCAGCCGTACCTCTTATATTGACTTACCGGAAGTTCCATACGGGATGGAGGTTGTCGATAAGAAGAAGGCGGAAGATTGGTTTGAAAAGCAGCGGAAAAATACTGCGCCGACAAAGCATCAGCAATTTAAGGCGACAAAAGCATTACTTGCTTATGGTGAATCAGACAGCAAAAGAAGGCAGGAATGGCTCGATTAAAGGCATAATGGAAGGTCACGAAAAATGAGACCTGAGTGGAGCTAATATATGAATGAATGGTACTTTATCGTTAATCCAGCAGCAGGACATGGAAAAGGACTTCGTACATGGAGGAGCATAGAGAAAGAACTACAAAAGGTGGAGATCTCATATCGATCGTTTCTCACCCAGCATGAAGGTCATGCAGAAGTATTGGCAAGACAAATTAGCGCCATGCAAGATGACAGGCTGAAGCGCCTGATTGTCATTGGCGGTGACGGAACCATTCATGAAGTCCTAAATGGCTTAAAGGAAATGGATCATGTGCAGCTAAGCTTTGTCCCCGCCGGTCATTGGAATGATGCGGCGAAGGGCCTTGGCATCCATCGTCAAGATGTCCTAAAAGAAGTGAGAAAGCAAAAGAGAATGCTCACCAAAACATTTTCACTCGGCTCCTTTCAAGATCACGCAGAAAGCGCGCAATCCGTTCTCTTTCTCAATCATATCGGTGCGGGGTTTGATGCGCATGTGCTAAGGAAAACAGTGTATTTCAGAGGAAAAAAGTGGTTGAAACGACTGGGGCTTGGGTTTATCATCTACCCGCTGTCATTTCTCCATTCTTTATGGTCCTTTAAGCCGTTCGACCTTGCGCTGTTTATTGAAAACGAGAAGAAGGTCTTTCGCCAAGTGTGGTTTGTGATTGTTTGTAATCACCCCTATTACGGAGGCGGGCTGGAAGCAGCACCAGAAGTGAGCGCGAGGCAGCCAGGCTTTCAAACACTCGTTGTCACAGATTTGAATCCATTTAAAGTGCTATTGTTTCTAAGTGCGATGGTGTTTCGCAAGCACCTTGGAATGAAGGGCGTTACCCTGTTTCAGCACGAAGAAGCGTACTTGGAGGCAGATGGAAAAATCTTATTTCATGCAGATGGAGAAGTGATTGGTGCAACGCCTGTTTTTGTGAAGACGAGTGATCGCTCCTTAAAATTACGTGCTTAAATCATGTCTCATGAATGTCCTAGTCAAAGAACCATGAAAAAAGCCTTTCTTTTCATAAGGTTCTTGTCCTGATTTTCTAGTTTTGCTTGACGAGTATAAGAAGGTAACGATAAAATCTATAGGACGGCTATTGTTTAGCATCTCATTCTCAATAGCTGTCCTTTTTGTTTTTATGATCATATAAATAAAAAAACAGCCTATTGACCTTCAATCGGCTGAATTTTGTCGACTAAAAAAGCACGATTTAAAATATTTTAAGAAATGATGGGTTGAAAATTGATATGAACTGGTTGGGACAAATATTAGGTAGCGAATGGCACATCTCTCCTGCTGGAGGCGCTACGGGAGATGCGTACTTCGCAACACACAATGACCAAAAGCTATTTTTAAAACGCAATACGTCACCGTTTCTTGCGGTTTTGTCAGCTGAAGGCATTGTGCCGAAGCTTGTCTGGACAAAACGGATGGAAAATGGGGATGTCATCACTGCGCAGCACTGGCTGAGCGGCAGAGAGCTGAAGCCAAAGGACATGAATGACCGTCCTGTCGCAGAGCAGCTAAGAAAAATTCATACATCGAAAGAATTGCTTGATATGCTGAAACGATTAGAGAAGCACTCTCTAGACCCAGCATCCATTCTGAAGCATTTAAAACAGTCCATATTTAAAGAGCAAATTGATTCGCGCGATGTCACACGTGCCATCCAGTACTTAGAGAAGCATGTGGAGGCAGTTCAATTTGAAGACAAGGTCGTGTGTCATTGTGACCTCAATCATAATAATTGGCTGCTGACAGATGAAAACCAGCTTTACTTGATCGATTGGGATGGGGCGATGATTGCTGACCCAGCCATTGATCTTGGACCACTTTTATACCATTATGTTGAAGAAGAGAACTGGGAAAGCTGGCTCTCAATGTACGGTGCCCCGCTGACGGACAATTTGCGAAAACGCATGGCTTGGTACGTCCTCGCTGAAACCGTATCGTTTGTCGTGTGGCATAAAAGAAAAGGAAATGAAAAAGCGCAGCAAGAAGTGCAAGCGGAGCTGAGCGCACTCTTACAGCGGTTAAACATTCATTAAGACAGAGGAATATTCTCGACCCACTCTGACAAATGCGATTGATGCGCCTCAATATGTGCATCAATTGAACTGACAGAAGTGCCCTTTTGGCTGTAATCATAAATATCTGTTAATAATTGACGAATGTCGGCATCAAGGTCTTCTTTTGCCAGCATGAATTGAATCACGCGTCCCACCTGTTCATATTCTGCAACAGTCCCGCAGCAATCCAACTGGTGATCGGTTAAAATATCTTTGATTAATTGAAGCTGATGTTGACGGTTTAATCCCATACGTATGCTCCTTTTCTGCATGTCATTTATGTGGTTAAACTGTGCATTCAGCGCCCAATTTATACATGCGGCAGACCAGCTCAAGCGAAGGGCTGGTCTTTTTCATATGCGCATAAAGATGCTGTCTTGCGGGTCTTTATGTTTCATGGTATCTTGATAAAATGTAAAGAAAATAGAGGTGTATCAAATTGAGAATGCGACATAAACCATGGGCTGATGATTACTTAGCTGAAAATGCTCATATTGCCTTAGCAAGCCCCGAGCAATATAAAGGGAAATGGCATGAGCTATTTGGAAATGATCATCCAATCCATATCGAAGTTGGCACAGGAAAAGGGAGCTTTATCGCTGGAATGGGCAAGCTTCATCCTGATATCAACTATATTGGCATTGAATTATTTAAAAGTGTCATTGTGACAGCAGTAGATAAAATCAAAGAGACAGATGTTGAAAATGTAAAGCTCTTGAACATTAATGCGGAAACGCTGACAGATGTGTTTGCGGCAAATGAGATTGACCGAGTGTATTTGAATTTCTCTGATCCGTGGCCAAAAGCAAGACATGAAAAGCGCAGATTGACGTTTAAGGCCTTTTTAGAGCGATATGAACATATTCTTCGTCCAGGCGGTGAATTGCATTTCAAAACAGATAACCGCGGGTTATTTGAATATTCTTTAAAGAGCTTTTCTGCATATGGCCTTCTTTTAACGTATGTAAGCTTAGATTTACATAAGGACGGACTAGAAGGAAATGTGATGACGGAATACGAAGAGAAATTCTCGTCTATGGGACAACCTATCTATCGATCAGAAGTGAAATTTCCAGAATAACAAGTGACATCAAGCTGGCTGCAAAAAAAATTGCAGTCAGTTTTTTTCATGAAAAGATTGATGCATGCGATTTTTGGCTGTATTTGCTACGATAGAAAAAGGAGGGATGACAGCAATGGAGACAATGAACATAGGTGACATGGAACTGTTCTGGTTAAACGGGGGAGATACACACATGGACGGCGGTGCGATGTTTGGTGTGGTGCCAAAGCCGTTATGGTCAAAAAAATACCCGGTGAACGATCGCAATCAAATTGAACTGCGGTGTGACCCAATCCTTATACGGTGGAATGGTCTCCATTTTTTAGTGGATTCCGGCATCGGATCAGGTAAGCTGACGGATAAACAAAAACGCAATTACGGCGTAACAGAAGAGACGAAATTGGAAGAGTCACTCGCGGCACTCGGCCTGCAAACAGCAGATATTGATTACGTTTTAATGACGCATCTTCACTTCGATCATGCAAGCGGATTAACAAAACGTGAAGGAGAAAAGCTCGTGTCTGTTTTTCCGCAAGCAAAAATCATCACATCCAAAATCGAATGGGATGAAATGAGGGCGCCTAACATCCGCTCAAGAAATACATATTGGAAAGAAAACTGGGAGCCTGTAGCAGATCAAGTGGTGCCATTTGAAGAAAGCATCGAAGTAATAGAAGGCATTGAGCTGCATCATACAGGCGGTCATAGCAATGGCCATAGCATCTTAACGCTCACAAGTCAGGGCGAAACAGCGATTCATTTAGCTGACATTATGCCAACGCACGCTCATAAAAATCCATTATGGGTCTTGGCATATGATGATTACCCAATGACTTCAATTCCAGCTAAGCAAAAATGGCAGGCATATGCAGAAGAAAAAAATGCGTGGTACTTGTTTTATCATGATGCGATTTACCGCGCTGTTAAGTGGGATGAAGATGGGCAAATCACACATGAAGTCAAAAGAGAAACAGGGAGATAAAAGATCATCTGCATGTTTTTTCGCCTTTCACACAAAATAACGACAAAATGAACTTGTGAAAGGAAGAGTGCAGGTGAACCAATTTTATCGTGTACATGGTGATGTCATTGAAACACCATTAAGAGGGATGGAAGTCATGTCCGTCCCTTATTTAAACAAAGGGGTTGCATTTACGAAGGAAGAGCGGGAAGAGCTTGGTTTAAAGGGATTTCTACCGCCTAAAGTTTTAACATTAGAGGATCAGGCAAAGCGTGCATATGAGCAGTTCAAGGCACAGCCGGATGAACTTGGGAAAAATGTGTATTTAACATCACTTCATGACAGAAACGAAGTGCTTTTTTACAAATTATTAAATGAGCACTTGGCAGAGATGCTGCCGATTGTCTATACACCGACGGTTGGAACAGCCATTCAGCGTTATAGCCACGAGTATCGAAAGCCAAGAGGGCTTTATTTATCAATTGATGACTTGGAAGGCATGGAAGAGATATTTGCCTCTTACGGTGTGGATGAATCCATTGACTTAATCGTTGCGACAGATGCAGAAGGCATTTTAGGTATTGGAGACTGGGGTGTTGGCGGTATTGCCATTTCAGTCGGGAAACTTGCTGTTTATACAGCTGCAGCAGGCATTGATCCTAGCCGCGTGCTGGCCGTAGTACTTGATACCGGGACGAACCAAGAAAGTCTCTTGAATGATCCGCTTTATGTTGGAAATCAGCATTCTCGCGTTCGAGGCGAGCGTTATGATCAGTTTATCGATCAATATGTAGAGCTTGCCCGCGCAACCTTTCCAAATGCACTCCTTCACTGGGAAGACTTTGGGACAAAAAATGCACGAGCCATATTGGAAAAATATAAGGAACGGATTTGTACATTTAATGATGACATTCAAGGAACTGGAGCTGTTTCACTTGCTGCGGTTCTGGCATGTGCAAAAGCTTCGAAGGTTCCGCTGAAAGATCACCGAATCGTCATTTTCGGAGCGGGTACGGCAGGGATTGGCATAGCGGAGCAGATCCGTGATGCGATTGTCAGAGACGGAGTCAAAGAAGAGGAATCATATGATCATTTCTGGTGTATTGATAAAACAGGTTTACTTACAGATGATTCGCCTGACATTCAGCCATTTCAAAAGCCATATGCAAGACGTTCTGACGAAGTAAAGGATTATGCCCGTAATGGTCCTAAGCATTCCATTGATTTATTAGAGGTCGTCAAACAGGCTAAACCAACCATCTTAATTGGCACCTCGACAGTAGGAGGAGCATTTACAGAGGAAATTGTGAAAGAAATGGCGTCACACGTAGAGCGCCCAGCCATTTTACCGATGTCGAACCCGACACCTCTTTCAGAAGCAAAGCCTGAAGATCTCATTGAGTGGACAGAAGGTCGCGCCCTTGTGACAACGGGAAGCCCATTTGACCCTGTCGAATATGGTGGCGTGACATATGAAATTGGGCAAGCGAATAATGCTCTTGTGTTCCCAGGGCTTGGTCTTGGAACGATTGTGTCTAAAGCACGCCTCATGACAGACAGCATGTTTGTTGCGAGTGCTGAAGCGATTGCCAGCATGGTCAATGTCGGAAAGCCAGGTGCAGCGATGCTGCCAAGTGTTGATCAGCTTCGAACCGTTTCAGCGACAGTAGCTGTTCGTGTGGCGCAAGCAGCGATCGATGAAGGAATTGCAGAGGAAACGCCTGAGGACCTTATTCAGGCAGTACAGGACGCTATGTGGCATCCTGTGTACAAAAAAATCAAAGCCATATAAAAAAGAAGCTTCGCAAGGACACCCTTTGCGAAGCTTTCTTTATCAAGCCACAGAATCAATGACATCCACAATCATGCCTGTTTTGGCATCAATCATGACTTCGTACTGTTCAAGCTCGCCAAAGGCTGAGCGAGTAATGCCAGATTTGTACACATCAATCGTTTCACCATTTACGTTATACGGTTCTGGTACAGTATAAATCCAAGAGCCATCAATTGGGCCGCGCTGTTTAAAAGCGGATTTCACAATTTTTAATGCTTTTTCAGACGAGATATACGTAGGGAAAAATACTTTCTTTGCAACAATTGCAGCGGCTACGCCAATACTCGCACCAATCAGAACATGTTTTAACTTCAACGTGCTGCACCTCCGTATTGCTGTTTTTTCCATTATACAAAACTTGTCCATTGATGTTAAGGAATCCGAATAGTTGAAAGCATATTCAAAATTTCTGGAGAGATACTTGGAAAACCGAAAGAATTCTTATAGTATAAAGTGAGTGTTATTTTTATAGGAATATATATGGTCATTACATAGAAACGAGGTAAATCGTAGAATGAATGAAGAAACATTGTCGCTTTTCCGAAATTTAACAGAATTACAAGGTACTCCAGGTAATGAGCACCATGTGCGTGCTTTTATGAAAAAGGAACTTGAGAAATATTCTGACGAACTCATTCAGGATCGTCTTGGCGGTGTGTTTGGGGTTCGCAAGGGACCAGAGAACGCACCTAAAATCATGGTGGCTGGTCATATGGATGAAGTAGGATTCATGGTTTCATCCATTACAAAAAACGGGATGATACGCTTCCAAACACTCGGCGGTTGGTGGAGTCAAGTCATGCTGGCGCAGCGTGTCGACGTTCATACCGATCACGGGCCAATTCCTGGTGTCGTCTCTAGTACACCGCCTCATCTTCTAACACCAGAACAAAAAAGCAAACCTGTGAAACCATCAGACATGCTCATTGATATTGGTGCAGACAGTGAAGAAGAGGCAAAAGAACTTGGTGTTCGCCCAGGACAGCAAATCGTGCCTGCAACAGTCTTTACCCCTATGGCGAATCCTAAAAAGATTTTAGCGAAGGCTTGGGATAACCGCTATGGCTGCGGACTTGCGATTGAATTATTAAAAGAAATAAAAGACGAACCACTTTCATGTCATCTGTATTCAGGTGCAACGGTTCAGGAAGAAGTAGGGCTTAGAGGGGCAGAAGTAGCTGCGAATATGATTCAGCCGGATCTGTTTTTTGCTTTAGATGCAAGCCCTGCAAACGATGTGACAGGTGACAAAACCCAATTCGGCCAGCTTGGTAAAGGTGCACTTTTGCGTATTTTTGATCGAACCATGGTTACGCACCGCGGGATGAGAGACTTTGTGCTTGATACGGCTGAGTCAAACAATATTCCATACCAATACTTCGTATCACCAGGTGGTACGGACGCTGGACGTGTGCATATTTCAAACCAAGGCGTGCCTTCTGCTGTCATTGGAGTGTGTGCTCGCTACATTCACACAAGTCATTCAGTATTGCATGTGGATGACTATGCAGCGGCAAAAGAATTAATCGTCCGTCTTGTGAAAAACTGTGATCAAAGTACAGTGGATTCTATATATCAACAGGTGTAAATGTAAACAAAAGGCTGCCTCTTTCAAGAGAGCAGCCTTTTGTTATTGCTGTTCAAACACGTAAGATAACGCTTTGATCGCTTGGTTCACGGTTTCCACAGTGATATTCGCTTTATTTGATAGTTCCTTTAACGGATGGTGCAGTTCTTTTGGGCGGATCAAAATGAGAGGTTTCCCTTTTGCGATGGCAGCAGATGCATCCATTGCCGTGTTCCACTGTTTATATTTCTCACCAAAGCGGGCAATGACGACGTCTGCCTTGTTTAATAGGATCTCAGTACGGAAATTGTTCAAATCAGAAGCAGCATCATCTTTGAATATGGCATTCGGCTGCTCACCTAAAATGTCCTCACCAATGTGATCGGAGCGGTCATGATTCTCCATTGGACCAACAAATGTCACTGGCAGTTTCAACGATTGGCTTTTCTCCTTGATTTCATCACGCCACTTGCTATGAATTTCTCCTGCTAAATAGACGGTTAATTGCATAACGATCTCCTCCTTTTGTACAAACTTAGTAAAGGTTTGCCCTGTTTCTTTTCATGTTACACAAGAAGTGCTTGATAAAGCAAAAAAAATATGATTATGATATTCATGGTAGAGACTATTTTTTCATCGTAAGAATACTACATATAATGGGAAGGACAGGCCTTTTCGTCTTTCCTATGAGAAAGCAGGAAGACGACGTTGATGACTTATTTGAAAAGAAAGGGAATCTCCCTTTCGCCAAAAGTGTACTTCATTGATGCACTCTCTTATATGGCTTTAGGTCTATTTGCTACATTAGTAGTAGGTCTGATTTTAAAAACAGCAGGCGGTTTGTTATCACTTCCGCTCATCATCAAAATGGGAACACTCGCAATGGGGCTCATGGGACCAGCGATTGGCGTAGCCGTGGCGTACCGGTTACAGGCATCTCCATTGATCATTTTTGCAAGTGTTGTTTCAGGTGCTGCAGGAGCAGAGCTTGGTGGACCTGCTGGAAGCTTTGTCGCAGCATTAATTGGTGTAGAACTCGGCAAACTGGTCAGTGGTGAGACAAAAATTGATATTATTTTGACACCGCTTGTCACCATCATCACTGGTTTTTCCACCGCCGCTTTGATCGGTCCAGGGATTGAAGCCATGATGACAGGGCTTGGCAGGCTCATCATGTGGGGGACTGACCAAAGTCCACTGATCATGGGCATGCTAGTAGCAACCATTGTTGGACTTGCCCTCAGCTCACCAATTTCAAGTGCTGCGCTTGCGCTCATGCTTGATTTAAGCGGTCTTGCTGCTGGTGCTGCAACGATCGGCTGCTGCGCTCAAATGGTCGGTTTTGCCGCTGCTGGCTTTAGAGAAAATCGTTTTGGTGGTCTTGCTGCTGTCGGTATTGGCACGTCAAAATTGCAGCTACCGAACATTGTAAAAAATCCCCTTATCCTTATTCCCCCTACGATAGCGGGCCTCATTCTCGCGCCAATTGGTATTATTGGCTTTGGGATGGTCAATAATGCGGCAGGGGCAGGAATGGGAACGAGTGGCCTTGTTGGACAGCTCATGACACTGACGGTTATGGGATTTCATCCATCTGTTTTTCTAGCGATTGCTCTTTTGCATATCGTTGGCCCGGCAGTGATTAGTTTGGTAGTATCAGAATGGATGAGAAAGAAAGGCTATATACAATTCGGAGATTTAACCATACAAACTGGAGGAATGAAACATGAAAAAAATTGAATCAAACGAAGAATTACAAAAAGTGATTCAAGAAGACTTAACAGTATTGCTATTTTCAGCGGACTGGTGCCCGGACTGCACCTTTATCGAACCATTCTTGCCAGAGCTTGAAGCAAACTACCCAGAATTTGAGTACTTCTATGTGGATAGAGATCAATTTATTGACACTTGCGCAGAGTGGGAAATTTACGGCATTCCAAGCTTTTTAGTATTTAAAAATGGGCAAGAGATTAACCGCTTTGTCAGCAAGGATCGTAAAACGAAGGAAGAGATTGAAGCATTTTTAACAGATTCTCTTTCTAAATAATGAAAGGAGAGTCTAAATCATGGCAAAAATGACATCAAGACAGCTTGCGAACGAACTCAAAAGCCGTCTGACAAATGACAGCTGGTCACACCAGTTTAACCGAGAAAAAGACACGCTTCGTATTGAAGATAAACAAACAGGCAAAGGGATCACACTAGAGCTCCCGCCAATCATTGCAAAGTGGGAAGTAAAGCCTGATGAAACATTGGATGAGATCGTTTATTATGTGAAAGAGGCGCTAAATGCCATGAAAGGCGAAGCGCAGCACATCTCAGGAAAAGAAAAGCAAATTTATCCGGTCATTCGATCCACTTCCTTTCCCGAGACATCAAGTGACGAGATTCCGCTCGTTTTTGATGAGCATACAGCTGAAACGAGAATCTACTATGCACTTGACCTTGGAAGCACCTATAGGTTAATTGATGAAAAGATGCTTCAAAAGGAAAATTGGACAAAAGAGCGAATCAGGGAAACCGCAAGCTTCAATGTCCGCTCACTTGAAACTGTGGTGAAAATGGATGAAGTGGCAGGCAACCGGTTTTATTTCTTCCGTGCGAATGACGGATATGATGCAAGCAGACTTTTAAATGAATCGATTTTACAAGAATACGCGCAAAAAATAGAAGGACAGATGGCCATTTCTGTCCCCCATCAAGATGTATTCATCATTGCAGATGTTCGCAATGAATCAGGCTATGATATTTTAGGACAGATGTCGATGAGCTTCTTCGCCAGCGGCACGGTTCCGATTACCGCATTGTCATTTTTATATGATGAGGGCAAGCTTGAACCGATTTTTATTCTTGCTAAAAGCAGACCAAAACAGCAGTAGAAGGGAATTTTGAAGAATGAACGTTTTTTATAATGCAGAAGGTGTAGGCGACACACTCCTTATTTCATTGAAAGATGTGACGAGAGAAGAAGTAGGTCATGAGACGTTTGGAGATGTCGTAAGAATCTTCAATCAAGAAACAAAAGAAACAACAGGTTTTAATATCTTCAATGCGTCCACTTACATGAAAATTGAAGAAAACGGATCTGTACCGCTTTCTGAAACACTTGTTCAAGATATCAACGAAATTTTAAACCGCAATGGTGTCAGTGAAACGTTGACTGTGGATCTATCACCAAAATTTGTTGTCGGTTATGTAAAGGAAAAAGAAAAGCATCCGAATGCAGATAAATTAAACATTTGCCAAGTGGATGTTGGCGATGAAACATTACAAATCGTGTGCGGTGCACCTAACGTTGATCAAGGTCAATATGTCGTGGTTGCAAAGGTTGGGGCAGTGATGCCAAGCGGTTTAATCATCAAAGATGCTGAGCTAAGAGGTGTTCCATCAAGCGGAATGATTTGTTCAGCAAAAGAATTAGATCTTCCAGACGCGCCTGCTGAAAAAGGAATTCTTGTTCTAGAGGGAAGCCATCAAGCTGGCGAACCCTTTCAAGCATAACCTCCCATAAACGGGCACATCAGAGCGAAGATTGTGTTATACCAAAAGTCACTAAGTACGTACTTAGTGACTTTTTTTCATCTACAGACAGCACAAATAGCAAAGAGCGGCACTTTTCTCGCTTTTCTGCATGAAAAAGCAATGGTATACTAAAAATCGCCCAAGAAAACGTAAGGGGAGTTAAAGTGAGTGATAAATGATGAGTTGGTTAGATAAATTTTTTAGTGTATTTTTAGGAGAAGAAAAGAAAGAAGAAAAAGCTGTGAGACCTGAGGAAGGTCCAGTTGCACCAAAGCAGCCAGTTTTTGAACAGCATAAAGAATATAAAAAAATTGAAGATACAAAAGTCTATTATGAATATCCGACAGGCAACTTCCGCTTTCCGCTCGTTCCAGATGAACCTCAGCGTGACGGAGTAAAGCAGGAAAGAAGACGCCCAAAGCAAGGCCAGCCAAATGCTAAGCAGAAGACCTATGAGTCAAAACAAACGGTTCAGCCTGACATGAATAAAAAGCCATTCAAACCAGAGCAAATTCCATCACCGATCTATGGCTATCATCAGGATATGCGGCCGAAACGAACAGAGTCGAAAGAAGAATCATCTTCTGTTCAAATGAAAGCAGCAGAAACAGCGCAGCGTGTCACCCTGTTATCAGAAGAGGCAGAGCGTGAACGAAATGTCAGACAGCAAATGAACATTCCATCAATACGGAAAGAAAATCGTATGGAAGAAACAGTTCCAGCGCCAGCAGAAGAAAGAGTGGACATGCAAACAGACGTGACCCCGCTTACTTTGCAAGAGGAGCTCGCTTATCACGATCACGTTCAATCAACGATGGAGCGTTTAAATGACGAGCCTTTCATTCAAACAGAGGAAAAAGAGCCAGCCTTTTCTGAGCCTCAAGACCACATTGAAGCTGACTTACATCATCAGCAAACCGAAGTATATCACAAGCCGCCGGTAGAGTCTGAGCCTGTACAGGATGTTTCCAGTGAAAACGAAGAAATACAAGACAAACCGGTAGAACAGTTTGTAGATCATACTCAGGAAATAGAAATAGAACCGTTGACATTCGAAACAGATGAAGACACGCATTCCGCTATTGAAATGGAAGTAGACATACCGGCAGAAGAAGTAGAGGTACTAGACGTCATCTCAGCAGAATCAGTCGAGGATATAGAAGCTGATTCCTTAGAAGACCATCAAGAAGAAGTGCCAGCGGCAGCATTAGAAGAAACAGAGCCAGTTGCCGAGCATGATCTGCAAGAAGAGCAATTGATAGAAGAAGCGGAAATAGTAGAAGATCAAGTGATGCCAATAGAACAAGAAGCAGACGATGAGACCGCTACTGAACGAGTAGAACCTGTCATAGAGCAGCAAGAAAAGCAAGAACAAGTGCATGAAGTGATGGAAGAAAAACCGAAACAGGCATCTCCTCAGCCACAACGTACAAGTGGACAAACCTCAACGGTTCCTTTTAACGTCATGATGTTAAAAAGTGATCAGCGCGTGCAAGGACAAAAGAAAGCAGCAGATGCCCAAGGATATGTGTTTCCAAGCCTCGCCCTTTTAGACGTACCTCCAGCTCAAAAAGAAGAGGACGGGACATGGGTGAAAGAGCGAGCAGAGCTACTCAATGCCACGCTGAAAAATTTCAATGTCAGAGCAAGTGTTGTTCATGTCACGCAAGGCCCTTCTGTGACAAGGTTTGAAGTACATCCAGAACCAGGGGTCAAAGTGAACAAAATCACGAACCTGTCAGATGATATTAAACTCAGTTTGTCCGCAAAGGATATTCGAATTGAAGCACCGATTCCAGGAAAGAACACGATCGGGATCGAAGTGCCGAACCTTCACAGCAAAATGGTTTTCTTACGAGAGATGATCAGAAGCAGTGCGTTTAGAGACAATCCATCTCCTTTAACAGCAGCACTCGGATTAGATATCTCAGGACAGCCTGTTGTCGTTGATTTGCAAAAAATGCCGCATGGCTTAATTGCTGGAGCAACAGGTTCAGGAAAAAGTGTCTGCATCAATACCATTTTAGTGAGCTTAATGTTTAAAGCATCACCAGATGAAGTGAAAATGCTGTTAATCGACCCTAAAATGGTCGAATTAGCGCCGTATAATCATATTCCGCATCTCGTGAGTCCTGTTATCACTGATGCTAAGACAGCGACAGCTGCTCTGAAATGGGTAGTGGATGAAATGGAAAGACGCTACGAGCTGTTTGCGCACTCTGGTGTGAGAGAAATCAAACGATTCAATGAGCTTGTCAAAGAAAAACAAATGGGTGAAAAACTACCTTATCTTGTCGTGGTGATCGATGAGCTCGCTGATTTAATGATGGTCGCACCAAATGAAGTCGAAGAAAGCATTTGCCGAATCGCGCAAAAAGCAAGAGCGTGCGGCATTCACTTATTGATTGCGACACAAAGACCTTCTGTAGATGTCATCACAGGTCTGATTAAAGCCAATATTCCAACAAGAATTGCTTTCTCTGTCTCAAGTCAGGTAGATTCTAGAACGATCATCGACATGGCAGGTGCAGAAAAGCTTCTCGGAAAAGGAGACATGCTCTTCTTAGAAAATGGCTCCGGCAAGCCTACGAGGCTGCAAGGGAACTTTGTATCAGACCGCGAGATCGATCAAGTGGTGGCACATGTGAGGAAACAACGCAAGCCGGTGTTCCTTTTCGAACAGGAGGAATTAATGCTCCAAGGCTCTGCGATTACAGATGAAGACGAATTGTTTATGGATGCCTGCCGTTTTGCCATTGAGCAGAATAGCGCTAGTACATCGAGTTTGCAGAGAAGATTTAGAATTGGCTACAATCGTGCAGCCAGATTGATCGACATGATGGAACGCGAGGGCATGATCTCTGGTGCAAAAGGCAGTAAGCCAAGGGAAGTCCTCATGACACTGAGTGACTTAGAACAGCTGATCTAAACAAACCACTTCATTTTTTTCATAAACATGGTATGATAGCACATAGGTGCAATTTTGGAATTGGACGCTTTTCGCATGCCTGTCAGAACGCTTTTTTATGTAAAATGAGCGAAAGCAGGTGTTAGAAATAGGAAAGTTGTCGGATACTAATCATAGTTAATATTGATTAGAATAGGAAGATCGGAAAAAAATCTTTATTTGGAGCTGCGATCTGTGAGCCGCTAGAGACGAAAATCACAAGTTGCAAATTGAAATGAGCGTCATATACTGTAAGTCAGATAGACGTTTGTTGGAGGTACAATTATGACTGTTTATCATTTTGTTGGAATAAAAGGGACAGGTATGAGTCCACTGGCCCAAATTCTTCATGATACTGGGTATACTGTCCAAGGATCGGATATCGAAAAACATATCTTTACACAAAAAGCATTAGAAGAGAGAAATATTAAAATTCTTCCATTTGACCCAGATAATATTCAGCCAGGGATGACCGTCATTGCAGGTAATGCATTTCCTGATACACACCCTGAGATTGAACGCGCCCTTTCTGAAGGGATTCCTGTCATTCGTTACCATAAATTCCTTGGAGAATACATGGATACATTCACAAACGTTGCGATTACTGGTGCTCATGGTAAAACGTCAACAACAGGTCTGCTTGCCCATGTGATGCAATCAGCGAAACCAACTTCATACTTAATCGGTGATGGATCTGGTATGGGGAAAGAAAACAGCGAGTATTTTGTATTTGAAGCATGCGAATACCGCAGACACTTCCTCAGCTATCATCCAGACTATGCGATCATGACCAATATTGATTTTGATCATCCTGATTACTTCTCGGATATTGACGACGTGTTTGATGCGTTTCAAAACATGGCACTTCAAGTGAAAAAAGCCATTATCGCTTGCGGTGATGATGAGCATCTGCCTAAGATTCAAGCGAAGGTACCTGTTGTGTACTACGGTTTCAATGAAGAAAATGATTTTCAAGCACGCAATGTTGTGAAAAACACGGAAGGCACTACATTTGATGTCTTTGTACGAAATACGTTTTATGATACCTTCTACATCCCTGCCTATGGAAATCATAATGTCCTTAATTCATTAGCTGTGATTGCATTATGTCACTATGAAGCCATTGATGTAGAGCTCATCAAAGGGGCACTCACGACATTTGGTGGTGTCAAACGCCGCTTTAATGAAAAAGTAGTCGGTGAGCAGGTTTTAATTGACGACTATGCCCATCACCCAACGGAGATTGAAGTCACAATTGAAGCAGCACGCCAAAAGTATCCAGACCGTGATATTGTCGCTGTCTTCCAGCCACATACCTTCACACGTACACAGCAATTCTTAAGTGAATTTGCTGATAGTCTGAAAAAAGCGGACTATGTATACCTATGCGATATTTTCGGTTCAGCCCGTGAAAACATTGGGAAGCTGAGTATTGAAGATTTACGAGAAAAAATCCCGCAGGCCCAATTGATTGCAGAAGAAGATACATCTGTGCTGAAAGCGCACAAAGATGGGATTTTGATCTTTATGGGAGCAGGAGACATTCAAAAATATTTGCGTGCTTATGAAAAAGTCGCTGTATAAATACTTAAACGAAAAGTGCCGTTTTGATCGGCACTTTTTTTATTTTGAATAAAATGTGACAAAGGGGCTAAATGTGTCAAGAACTGCTGCTTTTTTTCATTCGCTGTGGACAGGAATTAGCCAATAAGTGTAGAATTATTAATCAATCGGTCATTCTAGGCGATGTTTGAATGATACAACGAGAGGGTATTGAATTAAATATGCCCGCAACAAAGGAGGTATCAGATGATTATTATTCTATATCTAAGCGTTGCACTGATCGCAATTGCTTTCCTCATTCTTGTCATCTACTTGTCCAAAACATTAAAATCCTTACAGCTGACATTAAAGAATGTTGCATCAACTTTAGAAGGTCTTGAAGGTCAGATGCAAGGGATCACCACAGAGACAGCACAGTTGCTACATAAGACGAATCAGCTTGCTGAAGATATTCAAGACAAATCGGCAAAACTCAACACAGTTGTGGATGCGGTGCAGGGAATTGGCGGCTCGATCAACCAATTTAATACAAGCATAAAGCAGGCAGCTGGTGCGGTTTCTTCATCCGTTGAACGAAATCAAGAAAAAGTCACGGATGTGGTAAGCTGGAGTAACGCAGCACTTGAAATTTATAAAAAGTGGAAACAGCGTAAACACCAAAAATAAACCATTTTCGCATAGGAGGAATAATCATGAGCAAAGACGGAATCAATAGCAAAGACTTTTTGATCGGAACACTTATTGGTGGCATAGTTGGTGCAACAACAGCATTATTCTTAGCGCCGAAGTCAGGGAAAGAGCTTCGCGATGATTTGAACAACCAAGCGAATGCTTTAAAAGACAAAACAGATCAACTCACAACAGATGCAAAGGAAAAAGGCACTGAATATGTGACGATTGCGAAAGATAAAACGTCTGAATTATCTCAGCTGGTGGCAGAGCAGTCAAACCAAATTTTAGACAAAGTGAAAGACATAAAAGAACGTGCAGCTGGAAAAGCTAATCATGTGAAAAGTGAAGCAGAAGATGCGGCAGCTGATCTAGCAAGTGAAGCAGAAGATGTAGCAGATGAAGCCAAAGTACGAGCACAAGAAGCGAAATCAGAAATTGAAGATGGCATTAAAGATGTCAAAGAAAAAGTAGAACAATCAACTAAAGGCTAACTCTTACTGCACAGAGTGAAGAAGGAGAACATCATGTCAAAACAACTCATTGAAACAGAAGAACAGTTTGATCAACTAACGAATCAAGATGGGACCTTTGTCTTTTTTAAGCACAGTTTGACATGTCCGATCAGTCAAGCGGCTTTTCAAGAGTTTGAAGCATTTGCGTCTGCACATGAAGACGTGCCAACTTATTTCTTGCAAATTCAAAACACAAGAGAGCTTTCATCCTATGTGACAGAAAAGTCAGGGGTAAAGCACGAAAGTCCTCAGGCACTCGTCTTTAGCGGTGGAAAAGTAAAATGGCATGCATCCCACTCAAGCATTACAAAAGAAGCGCTTGAACATAATGTGTAGAAGAAACGTCAGCAATTGCTGACGTTTTTTTGATAAAAAAAGGTTTACTTCAATCAAAACTATGCTATAATCTTACACATAATACTTTATCGCTTAAAAGCGTTTGGGTAATAAAGAAAATTTTCGTGACAATTCCGAAATCTTTGTTTATAATAAACCCTATCATGAGAGAATGAAAAAAAAAAGCGAGAACAGGCAGAGGAAAGGATGACAAAAATGAGCAACAATGAACTAGAACAATTGAGACAGCAGGCAGATGAACTAAATCTTCAAATCTTAAAACTGATCAATGAAAGAGGAAGCATTGTAAAAGAAATTGGAAAGGCGAAAGAAGCGCAAGGTGTCAACCGTTATGATCCTGTCAGAGAGCGCACAATGCTGAACCAAATTCTTGAAGCAAATAATGGACCATTCGAAAACTCAACAATTCAGCATATTTTCAAAGAGATTTTCAAAGCAGGCCTAGAGCTTCAAGAAGATGACCACAGCAAAGCACTTCTTGTTTCTCGTAAGAAAAAATCGGAAAATACAATCGTGAACATCAATGGAGAAGCGATCGGTGATGGGAAACAGCGTTTCATCGTTGGACCATGTGCTGTTGAAAGCTACGAGCAAGTCGCAGAAGTGGCGGCAGCAGCGAAACAGCAAGGACTAAAACTACTTCGCGGAGGTGCATTTAAACCACGCACAAGTCCATACGATTTCCAAGGACTTGGTGTAGACGGTCTGAAAATTCTAAAGCGTGTAGCGGATGAATACGGTCTTGCTGTCATTAGTGAAATCGTCAATCCTGCTCATATTGAAGAAGCGATTGAGCATATCGATGTCATCCAAATTGGTGCACGAAACATGCAAAATTTCGAGCTATTAAAAGCAGCCGGATCTGTGAAGAAACCAGTTCTTTTAAAACGTGGTCTTGCAGCGACTATTTCAGAATTCATCAATGCAGCTGAATACATCATCGCCCAAGGAAATGACCAAATCATCCTTTGCGAGCGCGGTATCCGCACATATGAAACAGCGACAAGAAATACACTAGATATTTCTGCTGTGCCAATCTTGAAACAAGAAACACATTTACCAGTCTTTGTTGATGTGACGCACTCAACTGGACGTAGAGATCTTCTCCTTCCAACAGCGAAAGCAGCTCTTGCGATTGGAGCAGACGGTGTCATGGCAGAAGTGCATCCAGATCCATCTGTTGCTCTATCTGACTCAGCGCAGCAAATGGACATTCCTCAATTCGAAAAATGGTTAGATGCGTTAAGACCACTTGTCAACATTCACGCATAATCATAGATAGAAAAGCCGCCGGATGACTGCCCGGCGGTTTTTCTATGGATAAAATACGATGAAGATTGGGAATGAAAGGAAAAGAGCACATTGCAAGCTTTAAAAGTGCTTGTTCACAATGTTTTCATTTTTAAAATTCAATAGAATCTGCTAAGATCGTTGTCATAGCTGACGTTCTCGACGATTTTTCATGAAATATGATTCAATTTACAGGTAACAAGCTCATTAAAGTTTGTTTAATTTAGTTATAAAAAGAAAGGGAACGTTTTCATATGGTGAAAAAACGTGTATAATTTCATAAAAGAATGTCATTTTGATGTAGATTGAAAAATTATGTGTCTCTTTTCATCGTTTTAATGACAAATAGGATATTATTTTCCTCGTATCTGACATGTCTCTATCCAATTGGTGAATGCTATAGATATGAAGTGTATTTGAAGGAGTGATTTATGTGAATAATGTTACAATATATGATGTAGCAAGAGAAGCAAATGTAAGTATGGCAACGGTATCACGCGTAGTGAATGGGAATCCGAATGTAAAACCAACAACAAGAAAAAAGGTACTTGAAGCGATTGATCGCCTTGGCTATCGCCCGAATGCTGTGGCGCGAGGCCTTGCAAGTAAAAAAACAACAACGGTTGGGGTCATCATCCCTGATATTTCTAGTATCTTCTATTCGGAGCTTGCTCGCGGAATTGAAGATATCGCCACAATGTATAAGTACAACATCATTTTGAGCAACTCAGATCAAAATACCGATAAAGAGCTCCATCTTTTAAATACAATGCTAGGTAAACAAGTAGATGGAATTGTCTTTATGGGTGGAAATATCACAGATGTGCTTGTTGAAGAATTTAAGCGCTCTCCTGTGCCAATTGTTCTTGCTGCATCTGTTGAAGAGCAGGCTCAAACACCATCTGTCAACATCAACTACGAGCAAGCGATTTATGATTCAGTTCAGCTTTTAGTTGAAAAAGGACATAAGCGAATTGCCTTCGTATCTGGCCCAATGTCAGAACCGATTAACTCTATGAGAAAGCTTGCAGGCTATAAGCGTGCGCTTGAAGAAGCGGGCATCGCATTTGACGATGCGCTCGTCGCTGAAGGCGATTATTCGTATGATTCTGGAATTGAATCACTTGCTCACTTGCTTGAGCAGTCTGACAAGCCGACAGCTGTTATTGCGGCTACGGATGAAATGGCGCTAGGTGTCATTCATGGAGCACAAGATAGAGGCGTATCCATTCCTGAGGATTTAGAAGTGATTGGTTTTGATAACACGAGACTTTCTCTCATGGTGCGTCCTCAGCTGACAACTGTTGTTCAGCCGACGTATGATATTGGTGCTGTCGCAATGAGACTGCTGACAAAGCTGATGAACAAAGAGCAAGTGGATGACCAAATTGTGGAACTTCCACACAGAATTGAAGAAAGACAATCAACAAAATAAAACGAAAAAGCAGGCTTACACATCAGTGAATGCCTGCTTTTCTTATGCATTTTTCTTTTCTCTTCTAACGGGCATCAGTGCTTTTTCTACAGTTTGAGCATTTTTTTCTGTGATTTCTGCTTTTCTTGGGATCGGTGGATATAAATCGTCAGGATCTCCCCATGTGGATGGGAGGGTGACAGGCGATTGTTTATGCCAAGCCTGAACCCAGTCCTGAGGCAGTTCATCAGGCGGGGTAATGCCTTTCATTTCAAGCCAAATCCGGCTCCACGCCCTTGGCACGACACGCCAAATATCATATCCTCCTCCGCCGACAGCGATCCATTTGCCATCACAATATTGATGCGCTAACTCATGGGCAAGTCTAGGAATTTCCTCATATATTTTCATGGTGGCAGATAAATGGGTTAACGGATCATAGTAGTGTGCGTCTGCACCGTTTTGCGTCAAAATCACATCTGGTTTAAAAAAAGCAGCAATTTCAGTCACTGCTGTTCGGTATGCTTCAAGGAACGATTCGTCTTCTGTAAATGCATCAAGCGGAATATTGTAGGCGTAGCCATAGCCTTTATCATGACCTCTTTCCTGTACTTGTCCAGTTCCAGGGAACAAATAGCGTCCCGTTTCATGAATTGAGACTGTACAAACCTCAGGGTCGTCATAGAAACTGAATTGTACACCATCTCCGTGATGGGCATCCGTATCAATATACAAAATTCTTGCACCGTATGTCTTTTGAATATATTGAATCGCCACTGAGCTGTCATTATAAATACAGAAGCCAGATGCACGCCCTTTAAACCCGTGATGAAGTCCCCCGCCAAGATTCAGTGCATGCTGCGAGTGTCCCATCATTACTTGGTCAACGGCTGTGAGTGTCCCGCCAACAAGGAGAGAAGCTGCCTCATGCATACCTGCAAACATCGGGGTATCCTCCGTGCCAAGACCGTAGCGCTCCCCCTCTGCTGTAGAGAGCTTTCCTTCACTAGCCCGCTGCACAGCTTGAATATAATCGGCTGTATGGACGAGCTTTAATTCCTCAAGGGTCGCCATACGCGGTGCGACGATCTCATCATTTGTTAACGCCTTCATTTTTTGAAGCATGTCATATGTTAAGTAGACACGAAGCTGATTGAAGGGATGGTCTTGGTGAAACTGGTACGTTTGAAAAGAGGGTGAAAAAACAAAGGTCGCTTCCTTCATTTGATCGTCTGCTCCATAGGCCACAGCACCTTATAGCCTTTTGCACGAATCAGCTTCGTCACATGATCTGCATGCATGGTTTGAAGGCGGAAGACGAGTACTTTAGATGATTCATTTGCATGCGGATACACAAGCACACTCAGCATTTGAATATGCTGCTCCTTTAAAATGGTCGTAATGTCAGCAAGACCTTCTGTCATTTGGTCCACTTCTACCTCTAAGTGTGACCCAGGCTGATCTGCACCTGTCAGTCTGACAAACGTACGAAGCAAATCAGTCTTTGTGATAATGCCTACAAGCTTGCCGCGTCTCACTACTGGAAGGCAGCCAATTCCGTGTTCAAAAAAGACACTAGAAATCTCTTCAACGAAATCAAGCGGATGAGCAGTAATCGTCTCTAATACCATGATCTCTTCAACAGGCCGCTGAATAAAGAGCTTCCTTTTTTCTGTTTCAAATATACTTGGACTGGCATTTTTAATATCTCGATCTGTCACCATCCCAATGACAGAACCTTGATCAGATACGATCGGAATATGCCGAATGTGATGTGCACTCATTTTTTTTATGGCTTCTTCAATCGTATCGGTTTTTCGCAGCGTGATCACATCACGCTCCATAATTTGTTCAATCATCATTGTTTACCAATCCCCTTTGCCAAAAAAACGAATTGAACGTTAATACATAAAGCGTTGATGGAAGCGAAGACGATCGAAGCGCTCAATCGAATCAGGATTCACATTTTTCCCGATTCTGGCCATTAAACAATTGGCTGGATGTGAGCTGATCTCTGGTTCGTCTGTTGCAAACCAAACAAGACCGCCTGCGTTCATCATTTTCTCCATCATCTTGCGGTACTCCCACACGTTTTTCTTTGTCCCCTTTAAATCCCAATGCCAGTAATATTCAGTTGTAATAATGATATAATTCTCCATTTGCTCATCCATCATGCTCACATCAAGTAAATGCTTACCAAGTGAGCAGCCTCTAAATGGAGGAGCGACCTCAATCGCGCCAAGCTCGATTAAATTGTCCATGTTGCCCTCTGACCAGCGCTCAAGCGGATCAGGATATAAATACGTGACATAGCCGACAACAAGCTCATCCACTCGTGCAATGATAATACGTCCTTCTGGAAGGTCTGCTATTTCAACAAGTGCTTGTTTCTGTTCCTCTGGCGTGCGAAATGCCGTTAGGCCTTCATGAAACGTATAGTTCGCAAGCTCTGATGCAGGTACCGGACCTTCAATAAGGATGGTACCTGTTTCTCGCTCAATGGTTTTTGAATAATAAGTTTTAGGATGCTCCACGTATCCACCGCCTCAAATTCTAGTGAGTCGTCTCTATTTTATCTTAAAACCTGCAAGAATTAAAACGGTTTCACTATAAGTTTTTTAAAAATTGAGAAAAAAAGTCATCTATACTATAATGGTCATTGTAAACGTATGCAAAGGGGGACTGTTTGATGAAAGTGGAAACGCTACCATCAGTAAAAGGAAACTATCATTTAAATGATTATGAGCAGGCATACAAAGAATTTTCATGGGAGGAAGCAAGAAAAAACTTCTCATGGTATGAAACAGGAAACATAAATGCAGCCTATGAAGCGATTGACAGACATGCGGACTCGTTTCGTAAGAACAAGGTGGCGCTTCACTACAAAGATTCACAGCGGGATGAAAAGTATACGTTCAGGGATATGAAAATCAACACAAATAAAGCGGGAAATCTATTCAGAGAAAAGGCGCATGTGCAAAAAGGGGATCGCGTATTTATCTTTATGCCAAGATCACCTGAGCTCTATTTTCTTCTGCTTGGCGCAGTTAAAATTGGTGCGATCGTTGGCCCGTTATTTGAGGCATTTATGGAAGGTGCGGTCAAAGACCGTTTAGAAAATAGCGAGGCGAAGGTCATTGTGACAACGCCGGATCTGCTTGAACGAATTCCGTTTGCAGAGCTTCCAAAACTTGAATCCGTCATCATTGTCGGCGGTGAAAAGGAAGATATCGATGGCGTTCGGACAATCCATTATGAAGAGGCTTTTGCGCAGGCGGCGAAGGACCTTGAAATCGAATGGATGGATGAAAAAGACGGCTTTCTGCTTCATTACACGTCAGGGTCGACAGGTACGCCAAAAGGTGTGCTGCATGTCCATGGTGCAATGGTGCAGCAAGACCAGACTGGTAAATGGGTGCTTGATCTGAAAGAAGACGATGTCTACTGGTGTACAGCTGACCCAGGCTGGGTAACAGGCACAGTGTACGGCATTTTTTCACCGTGGTTAAATGGGGCGACGAATGTCATTTTAGGCGGCAGATTTAACCCTGATACGTGGTATGAAACGATTGAATCACTAGGTGTGACCGTTTGGTACAGTGCACCGACCGCCTTTAGAATGCTAATGGGGGCAGGAGATGACCTCATTCAAAAATATGATCTCAGCTCGCTCCGTCATGTGTTAAGTGTAGGTGAGCCTCTTAATCCAGAAGTCATCCGCTGGGGAGATGCTGTATTTGGCAAACGAATTCATGACACTTGGTGGATGACTGAAACCGGTGCTCAGCTGATTTGTAATTATCCATGCATGGACATTAAACCAGGCTCAATGGGAAAACCGGTTCCAGGCGTAGAAGCTGCGATTGTGGATAATGCCGGAAATGAACTTCCGCCATATCGGATGGGCAACCTCGCCATCAAAAAAGGCTGGCCGTCTATGATGCATACGATCTGGAACAATCCTGAAAAATATGAATCTTACTTTATGCCGGGAGATTGGTATGTTTCAGGAGATTCAGCTTATATGGACGAAGACGGATACTTTTGGTTCCAGGGACGTGTCGATGATGTGATCATGACATCAGGAGAGCGGGTCGGTCCTTTTGAGGTGGAAAGCAAACTGGTCGAACATCCAGCCATTGCAGAGGCTGGTGTCATTGGAAAACCAGATCCGGTCCGCGGTGAAATTATTAAAGCATTCATTGCGCTTAGAAGCGGGTATGAGCCGACAGATGAGCTAAAAGAAGAGATTCGTACGTTTGTGAAAAAAGGACTCGCTGCACATGCGGCACCGAGAGAAATCGAGTTTAAGGACAAACTGCCTAAGACGCGAAGCGGAAAAATTATGAGACGTGTGCTAAAGGCGTGGGAACTGAATTTACCGGCTGGCGACCTATCGACAATGGAAGATTAATTTTTTTCATCAGTTGACTTGATATCAAAAGTATGTTTAAAATGGCATTAGTTGAATATGTAAAGGTTTTGACTGAGATTCAGTAGAATCATCTTTCCCTGTCCAAGAGAGCTGACGGCTGGTGCGAGTCAGTACAAAGAGATATTCGAATTACCCTCACGAACCGCTTTTACGAAAAGGAGCATACGTGCTGCCCTGATTAGTGAAAGAACGGATCTGTCCGTTATCAGTGTAAGTGAAAAGATGTGATTTGTTGTCTTTTAAGCAGGGTGGTACCGCGATATATATCGTCCCTTCGTTCATTCGAAGGGGCGTTTTTTATGTTAAATTGTAAAAAAGGAGAATGAAATATGAGTCAATTGATGGAAGAGTTATCGTTCAGAGGATTAATTCAGCAGCAAACAGATGAAGAAGGTTTAACAAAATTATTATCGGAAGAAAAAATTAAGCTTTACTCCGGTTTTGACCCAACAGCGGACAGCTTACACATTGGTCACCTATTGCCAATTTTAACATTACGCAGATTCCAGGAAGCAGGCCATCACCCGATTGCCCTCGTTGGCGGCGCAACTGGACTAATTGGCGACCCTAGCTTCAAAAAAGCAGAACGTTCACTAAACCCAGCAGAAATCGTCGAACAGTGGTCAGATAAAATCAAAGGACAGCTCTCACAATTTCTTGATTTTGAAGCAGGCGAGAACCCAGCCGTTATCGTGAATAACTACGACTGGATCAGCCAAATGAATGTCATCACGTTCCTTCGTGATATTGGAAAAAACTTCGGTGTGAACTTCATGCTGGCAAAAGATATCGTCAGCTCACGGATTGAGACAGGGATTTCGTACACAGAGTTCAGCTACGTCATCCTGCAATCTTTAGACTTCTTAAACCTTTACAGAAATGAAAACTGTAAGCTGCAAATTGGCGGTAGCGACCAGTGGGGAAATATCACATCTGGACTTGAGCTGATCCGTAAGTCTGAAGCAGAAGGGGCAAAAGCATTCGGTTTAACGATGCCGCTTGTCACGAAAGCAGATGGCACGAAGTTTGGTAAAACAGAAGGCGGCGCCATCTGGTTAGATAAAGAAAAAACATCTCCATATGAATTCTACCAATTCTGGATCAACACAGATGACCGTGACGTCGTGAAATACTTAAAATACTTTACGTTCTTATCGAAAGAAGAGATCGCATCGTACGAAGAAAAAGTGCAAACAGCACCTGAAAAACGTGAAGCACAGCGCCGTCTAGCAGAGGAAGTCACGACACTTGTACATGGCCGTGAATCACTAGAACAGGCAGTCAACATCTCAAATGCGCTATTCAAAGGCGAGATTAAATCTCTTTCAGCCGAAGAAGTCAAAGTAGGCTTTAAAGATGTTCCATCAATGGAGAAAAGTAGCACAGAAGAGTTAACACTTGTCGATGTCCTTGTGGAATCAAAGCTGTCACCATCAAAACGTCAAGCACGTGAAGACATCACAAATGGGGCAGTTTCCATTAACGGAGAGAGACAAACTGATAAAGACTATGTCCTTTCAGCTGAAGATAGAATTGAAAACCAATTTACTGTTTTAAGAAGAGGGAAAAAGAAATACTTCCTTGTGAATTACAAATAAGAACGATGTGCAGCCGGCTGCGATAACCGGCTGCTTTTTTTATGCAACATGAGAGATGAGTGCTCTGTTAAGAGTCTATTAGACGTTAAAAGAGACTTAGTCTAGTCTTTTGGCATTGGCGTTTTAGAAAGTCAAAGGTGCTTTTTCAGTAATTATTTTCTATAAAATAAAGCAACAAACAGTGCCTTGTTCACTTTTCTGACATATTTTTCTTGTATAAAATAGAGTCGAATAAGATGAATTAGGGGGAATGAAAGTGATTTGTTTTAAGAAAAAGAGTTTGCAAATTCTTGTTGCCCTTGCCTTAGTGATAGGTTCAATGGCCTTCATCCAGCCGAAAGAAATCAAAGCGGCTGAGCACAATCCGGTTGTGATGGTGCATGGTATGGGAGGAGCGTCTTACAACTTCGCTTCGATTAAAAGTTACTTGGTCACACAAGGCTGGGATCGAAATCAATTATTTGCTATCGATTTCATAGACAAAACAGGGAATAACCGCAACAATGGCCCGCGTCTATCTAGATTCGTCAAAGATGTGCTAGGCAAAACAGGTGCCAAAAAAGTAGATATTGTGGCACATAGTATGGGCGGAGCGAACACGCTATACTATATTAAGAATCTAGACGGCGGTGATAAAATTGAAAACGTCGTCACACTTGGTGGAGCGAATGGACTCGTTTCACTCAGAGCATTACCAGGCACCGATCCAAATCAAAAAATTCTTTATACATCTGTCTATAGCTCAGCCGATATGATTGTTGTCAACAGCCTCTCGCGTTTAATTGGCGCAAGAAATGTCCTCATTCACGGCGTTGGTCACATCAGTCTATTAGCTTCAAGCCAAGTCAAAGGGTATATCAAAGAAGGACTGAACGGCGGGGGCCAGAATACGAATTAAAGGAAAAATGAAAAAAGACAGCGAAATGTGCTGTCTTTTTTTGTTATCTGTGTAAAAAAGTTTATTTTTTAAATTTAATTAATCTAGAGAGAGATAATGACCTATTTCGAAACATCATTATCATTAGAATAGTAGGTGTTTTAAACTCTATAATGGCTGTTTGCTTTAATTTTTAGTTTGAGAATATAAATATAATGTTAACACAATGAAGAATACAACTTTTATCTCAATAATTGATTGGAAAAGGATGTTATAGTATGTAGATGTTGGGGGGAGCTATATGAATTTATGTGCTTCATTTTTGATTGAAAAAGTTCAATCTTAATATTACACGTGAAAGTTAAAATACTATAATTTAAAGGGGATATAATGAGAAACAGAGTATTCTTTAAAAAAACAATTTTTATTATGGTAGCATTATTTTTGGGTTTTTCCGTTGTTGCTTCACCAATCGCAACTGCCAAAACAAATTCAAATGAAACAAATGTGAATTTACTAGCTAAAGATTTAGAGTTTTTAATGGAGAGAGCTAGTATATATGATCAAAATAATCAATTGATTGGTTTTGATTTTGAGAAATTAAGAAATAGATTTGGAGATAAAAAAGAATTTAAAATTTTAGAAAATGAAATAAATAAAAACGGAATTAAGATAGAAAAATCTTCAGATTTAAAGACTCAGGCTGCTAAAGGAACCTGGGGCGATTGTATGATTGATTCATTAAAGGATCATTTTGGTGTGGCAATGATAGAAGTGGCTTTAACTGGTGGTCTCTGGGGCTATCTAGAAAAGAAGGCTTATAAAGAAGCTGCTAAGCTTTTGCTGAAGATTGGAATTGGTGGAAATGTTATCGGTTTAGTAGCTTTCCTTACTTGGTATTCAGCTAAATGCATGGAGGGAAGAGGGCCGTGGGCATAGTAAGTTGGTAATTCATCGGCTTAATATAAAAGGAGGAAAAAATGATACAAAAACTAAAGTTATATTTCTTAGGATATTTTTTTTATTTCCCATTATCATTTTTCATCATCTATATCATATGGATGTTTATGATTAAATCAGCTAAATTATTTGATGTTATTTCTAACAGTACGTCAATCATTGGAATTTATTATATAATTGCCAGTGTGTTCTTTGTTTTTTTACTTCAAACCAAATTTAAAGATGTTAAGTAAAGTGAAAATAAAAAGAAGCTAGTAAGTCTGCATATGTCTTCTAGTTTCTTTTTTCAATTTAATTAAAGCATGTACAAATGGATCACCATTCCCTACACTATCTATATTGAACGAGAATCTTCGGAGGTGAGCGTTTGTGCAAACGAGTCAAAAGGCTTTGATCATTGTCGATGTACAGAAGGCGTTCGAGCATGAAAAATGGGGAGAACGTAATAATCTAGAGGCAGAGAAGAATATTAGCCGTCTATTAACGTTTTGGAGAGAGAAAGGCTGGAAAGTGATTCATATT
Source organism: Bacillus sp. FSL W8-0645 (assembly GCF_038007905.1). Classification (NCBI taxonomy): domain Bacteria; kingdom Bacillati; phylum Bacillota; class Bacilli; order Caryophanales; family Bacillaceae; genus Bacillus; species Bacillus sp. FSL W8-0645. The sequence continues at coordinate 2,740,599 of NZ_JBBOYC010000001.1, read as the reverse complement.
CAGCATACAGCTGACAATCCGGATTCTTTATTTTATCCGGCAAATGAAGGGCATTGCTTCAAAGGTATCGCCAAACCGCTAGATGATGAAATGGTGATACAAAAGAAAGCCAACAGCAGCTTTATAGGCACAAACTTAGAGGAACAACTAAGATCAAACGAGATCGACACTGTTGTAATCGCAGGATTAACAACACCGCACTGCGTATCTACAACAACAAGAATGAGCGGCAATCTAGGCTTTGATACATTTCTCATTTCTGATGCATCTGCTGCCTTTGGACTAACAGATCAAAACGGTACATATTATGATCCCGAAATGATTCATCGGCTATCACTTGCTACATTGCATGATGAATTTGCTACTGTCATGACAACAGAGCAATTGATTAGTGATTTGATGGAAAAATAAAAAATCACACTTGAGAGAAACATGGAACAAAAGATCCTCTAGAATTCTAGGGGATTTTTTTTATGATAGAATTTATGGATTTGAACAGTTTCTAGTCATCATGAAAAAAATAGACAAATTTAGCGCAAAATTCAATCAAATTTTCATAAAAGGCTTTTGTCAGAGTCTAGCAAATGATGTTGATTCTACGCTTATCTTTATTCTTTGGAGATTTAACTTATCTGCACGTATTTATAGATGTAACATATCTATAATGATAAAGGAGATGAATAACTGATGGGTTGTGATAAGTATAAAAAATGCCCTAAATGTAAACAGAAACTATCAAAATCAAATTGTTGCATCATTTGTGAAACAAAAGTAATTGTAGGACGAAGAGGATTACGGGGATTACGAGGGGTTCGAGGAGCCACAGGAGCGACCGGTCCAACAGGTGCAACAGGCACGGGTACAGGAGCAACGGGAGCAACGGGTGCCGCAGGAGCTACAGGAGCCACAGGTCCAACAGGTGCAACGGGAGCCACAGGAGCGACCGGTGCAACGGGAGCAACGGGTGCCGCAGGAGCTACAGGAGCCACAGGTCCAACAGGAGCAACAGGAGATACGGGTGCCACAGGAGCGACCGGTCCAACAGGAGCAACAGGAGATACGGGTGCCACAGGAGCGACCGGTCCAACGGGTGCAACAGGAGCAACGGGTGCCGCAGGAGCGACCGGTCCAACGGGTGCAACAGGAGCAACGGGTGCCGCAGGAGCTACAGGTCCAACAGGTGCAACGGGAGCCACAGGAGCGACCGGTCCAACGGGTGCAACAGGAGCAACGGGTGCCGCAGGAGCTACAGGTCCAACAGGTCCAACAGGTGCAACAGGAGATACGGGAGCTACAGGAGCGACCGGTCCAACGGGTGCAACAGGAGCAACAGGTGCCGCAGGAGCCACAGGTCCAACAGGAGCGACCGGGGCAACAGGAGCAACGGGTGCCGCAGGAGCTACAGGTCCAACAGGTGCAACGGGAGATACGGGAGCCGCAGGAGCAACGGGAGCCACAGGAGCAACGGGTGCCGCAGGAGCTACAGGTCCAACAGGTGCAACGGGAGATACGGGAGCCACAGGAGCAACGGGTGCCGCAGGAGCCACCGGTCCAACAGGTGCAACAGGAGATACGGGAGCCACAGGAGCGACCGGTGCAACAGGTGCCGCAGGAGCCATAGGTCCAACAGGTGCAACAGGAGATACGGGAGCTACAGGAGCGACCGGTGCAACAGGAGCAACGGGTGCCGCAGGAGCTACAGGAGCGACCGGTCCAACAGGTGCAACAGGAGCAACGGGTGCCGCAGGAGCCACCGGTCCAACAGGTGCAACAGGAGATACGGGAGCCACAGGAGCGACCGGTGCAACAGGTGCCGCAGGAGCAACAGGAGCAACCGGTCCAACAGGTGCAACAGGAGATACGGGAGCAACAGGAGCAACCGGTCCAACGGGTGCCACAGGAGATACGGGAGCCACAGGAGCGACCGGTGCAACAGGAGCCACAGGAGCGACCGGTCCAACAGGTGTAACAGGAGATACGGGAGCCACAGGAGCCACAGGTGCAACAGGAGCAACGGGAGCCGCAGGAGCAACAGGAGCGACCGGTCCAACAGGTGCAACAGGAGCCACCGGTCCAACGGGAGCCACAGGAGATACGGGAGCAACAGGAGCAACAGGAGCAACAGGAGCAACAGGAGCAACCGGTCCAACGGGTGCAACAGGAGATACGGGAGCCACAGGAGCAACGGGAGCCGCAGGAGCCACAGGAGCAACGGGAGCAACAGGAGCAACGGGTGCCACAGGAGCAACGGGAGCCGCAGGAGCAACAGGAGATACGGGAGCAACAGGAGCAACGGGTGCCACAGGAGCCACAGGAGCAGGGCTAGCTGAATTTGCATATGTATACAATCTAAGTGCTGAAACAGTAGCTTTAGAGGCCCCGGTGATTTTTGACTCAACTGGAATTATTACTTCTGGTATTACACATGCCCCTGGAACTTCTCAAATTATAGTCACCAATCCAGGAAACTACGAGGTTACTTTTTCAGTTTCTGGCGTAGAGCCAAATCAATTTACCCTATTTGTAAATGGAGGTCCTGTGACGAACACAGTTTATGGGTCAGGAGCTGGTACTCAACAGAATAACGGTCAGGCAATCCTCGCTCTAGCAGCGGGTGACACGCTTACTCTTGTAAACCATACTTCCGCAGCAGCAGTTACTCTTCAAACCCTAGCAGGAGGGACTCAAACAAACGTGAATGCTTCTATTATTATTAAAAAATTAGACTAACTTAAATATGTAGAAATGCTTTTAGAAGTTTTGTCTGGTGCTCGTCTTGTGTATTGTCTGTTTTCTATATATGTTTTAAATTCATTTGTTCATAGAAGAATGCAGAAAAAACCCTAGATCACCTTGAACAATCAAGGGATCTAGGGTTTTTTTGACCTCTCTTTGGAGAGTCATGAAATTAACGAGAGTAGAACTCAACGATTAGTTGTTCGCTGATTTCAGGCGCTAATTCAGAACGCTCTGGAAGACGAGTGAAAGTTCCTTCAAGCTTTTCAGCATCGAAAGTAAGGTATTCAGGAACGAAGCTGTTAACTTCAACTGATTCTTTCACAACTGCAAGGTTTTGAGATTTCTCACGAAGAGCAATCGTTTGACCTGGTTTCACAGAGAAAGATGGGATGTCTACACGGCTTCCATCAACAAGGATGTGACCATGGTTGACTAGCTGACGAGCTTGGCGGCGAGTACGAGCAAGGCCAAGACGGTATACTAGGTTGTCAAGGCGAGTTTCAAGAAGGATCATGAAGTTTTCACCTTGTTTACCAGGAAGTTTATCAGCTTTGTCAAATAGTGTACGGAATTGACGTTCGTTGACACCGTACATGTGACGAAGCTTTTGCTTCTCTTGTAATTGTAAACCATATTCAGATAGTTTTTTGCGTTGTCCTGGACCATGTGGGCCTGGAGCGTAAGGGCGTTTTTCAAGTTCCTTACCTGTTCCGCTTAATGAAATGCCTAAACGGCGGGAAATCTTCCAACTTGGACCTGTATAGCGAGCCATAATGTGACTCCTCCTTATTTGTTTTTATTTGTGAAAAATAAAAACCGTCTGTTCTTTGTCTTTTCCGTCATTATGTTTTCATGCATCCTCGCTCCAGCAGCAGGGAGTTACAAGATGCACCTTCATATAGAAGGAACAAAATGATACAAAAAAGCCGAACAAAAAGGCTGCCATATTTCACACAAATTCTATTATATGACGCTGGATAGGAGAAGTCAACCTATTTAAAGGGCAATGGCGATGCTTTGCGTCTGCGAAGAAAACAAAAAAGCAGACAATATGCCTGCTTTTTTGTAAGATTACGCATTTGTAGAGGCGGATAATGCCTTTTGGAGTACCTCGGTAAATTGAATTAAGTAGGTTTCATCTACTTCACTGAAACGGTCTTTCACGGGACTGTCAATGTCGAGCACCCCAATGATCTCTCCATTTACCTTGAGCGGAACGACAATTTCAGATTGTGATGCTGCATCACATGCAATATGTCCAGGGAATGCGTGCACATCAGCGATACGCTGGACTTCACCTGTTGCAAATGCAGTACCGCAAACGCCTTTTCCAGATGGGATACGCACACATGCAGGCAGTCCGTTAAACGGTCCGAGCACAAGCTCGCCGCCTTTAGCCAAATAAAATCCTGCCCAATTGACCTCTGGGAGTGAATGATACAATAGCGCCGCCGCATTTGCTAGGTTGGCAATTAGATCAGGCTCGCCATCTGTAATGGCTTCGACCTGTTTAACGAGCAATTGATAGTCTTTTGATGGATCGCCAGACTGTTTTTCGACATGAAACATGAAAATCTCCTACTTTCTATCTCAAAAATACATAACTTGCGTTTCGCATGTGGGATTTGTCGAGCAAATATAAAAGGAACTTCCGCCTTCATCTTGAAGTATGTACACATGAAGAGGGGTGAGCGGATGAAAGCATCAACAACCGTGCAAACAAAAGACCGTATTATTGAAGCTGCCATCAGACTTTTTAACCAAAAAGGATTTTCTGGAACCTCTGTCCGTGAGATTGCGAAGGAAGCAAACGTCAACGTTGCCCACATTTCTTATTACTTTCAAGGAAAAGGAGGGCTGCTTGAGCAGCTCGTATCCGATTTTTATGAAGGCTATATTCACATGATTGAATCACATATCCATCACATGGAAACTCGTCATGCAAAAGAATGCTTACTACATGTGGTTTTTGATATTTTATCTTATCAGCACAAGCACCGTCAATTAACCCGTTTCGTTTATCGAGAGGTGACGATTGATTCGACGCTCATTAGAGAAATTATGTCGACCTATTTAACGAAAGAAAAATATTTGTTTCAGCTCATCATTGAAAAAGGAAAAAGCACCCATGTGATTTGTGAGCAGCTCTCCATCTCATCTTTTATGATTCAGCTGAAATCACTACTCATGATGCCCTATTTACAGCCGCAATATTTAACGGAGGTGCTTTATTTAAATCCAAATGAGCCTTATTTCTATCAAATGTATTTTAAGGAACTGAGCCGCTCGCTTCATCATTTACTAGAACCAAAAAAGCCGGCATTAGATTCTCATTTAAAACTCATGATGTCTTCGAATTGATCATAAGCATATCCGAGATCTTCCGCTTGATGGGCATCAGACCCAAAAATGAGCGGAATTTTTTTCTGTTTTGCAAGATCAATCATCCATTGATCTAAATAGATACTTCTGGCATATGTTTTACGAAGACCTGATGTATTAAAATCTAAGGACATGCCTTTTTTTTCCGTTTCTTCAAGACAAAGGGTGACCTTTTGACAAAGTGCAGGTGTCATCTCAAATGGGAAAAGCTGTTTAAATTTCTGCACAAGGGTGATATGACCGATTCTATTTGGCTTATAGCGACCTAAAGATGATAGAATAGAAGAGTAAATTTGGTCATAGTAGCTTTGATAGACCTGTTCGATGCTGCCGTAGAGGCTTATTAGCTGCTGGAAGGCATGCTCGTCAAAATCAAGGCAAATATAATCATCGCAAGCAGGAAGAAAGTGAACAGATAAAATGCTATCGTCTAGTTCTGGACCATAGCAGTCTAAAAAGGCACTTGTTTCCTCTTCATACTCTTTGATATAGTCAACCTCAAGCCCAGTTTTTACTATTAATTGGCCTTTATATTCCTGTTTCAACTGATCCAATTTCGTTATATACGATTCAAGTTCTTGGAGCTTCATGGCACTATCCTGCTCTGGTGTTGGATCATGGAACGATGGAGGCAGAGGGGCATGCTCGGTAAAGGTTATGGAATCAAATCCCTTTTTGATGGCTTTTTCAATATAAGAATGAAAAGAATCAAGCGAGCCGTGCGGGCAAAACGGTGTATGTAGATGTGCATCTTGCTTCAGCATGTCGTCACCTCTTGTCGATATTTTGAAAAACGTCATGTTTATCAGCGAAAATAATGAAAAATCATGACCAAAAATGCTGGTTACATGGTATCATAATAACAATGAAAACGACAGCTTCCGCATACATAAAAGCAGGTCACATGAAGACGTGTGATCAAATGATAGAAAGCACTCAAATACTTTCTTGAAAAACATACATACAACCGTGAATGGATGGTATTGGAAAATATACGATCCTGTTTATAAAAAAACAAATGCAAAGCGGACACGAAAGGGTTCTCAGGTCTACTCGGGACACTTTTACCCTGACATCACTTAGATCACAACAAGGGGGCTCATTATGGAGTTTATCATCGGTTTAATTGTCATTTTGCTTGCTTTGTTTTCAGTCGGTTATTTCCTCAGAAAAAATATATATAAAGAGATTGACCGATTGGAAGCATGGAAAATTGAAATTTTGAACAGATCAATTGTAGAAGAAATTTCAAAAATCAAACACTTAAAAATGACCGGAGAAACAGAGCAATTTTTTGAAAGATGGCGTGCAGAGTGGGACGATATCGTCACAGCCCATCTTCCAAAGGTAGAGGAGCTATTATATGACGCAGAAGAGTATTCTGATAAATATCGATTCTCCAAAGCCAAGCAGGTTCTAACGCATATTGAGGACTTGCTGAGTGCTGCTGATTCGAACATTGAAGACATTTTAAAAGAAATTGCAGACCTTGTCACAAGCGAGGAGCAAAATCGCAAGGACATTGAAAAGGTCAAAGAGCAATATCAAACGGTTCGAAAAAATCTACTTGCGTACAGCCATTTATATGGCACCCTTTATGACAAAATGGAGCAGGACTTAGATGAGGCCTGGGAAGGGATCAAGCAGTACGAGGAAGAAACAGAAAACGGAAACTACATGAAAGCAAGAAAGATTTTGCTTGAGCAAGACCGCAGACTCGACCAGCTTCAACTATATATCAATGATGTACCAAAGCTTATTGCAGACTGCAAACAAACCGTACCAGGTCAGCTGACGAAGCTGAAAGACGGATATCAAGAAATGTCAGAAAAAGGCTACAAGCTGGAGCACATTCAGATCACGAAAGAGCTGGAGACTTTAAACAAACAGCTTGCGAGGGCGGAAAAATTGCTCATTGATGAACTCAATTTAGAAGAGGCATCAAGCATTCTGCAAATGATTGATGATGCGATTGAGACGCTGTATGATCAGCTGGAGGCGGAAGTAGAGGCAGGTCAGGAAATCAAAAGCAGAATGCCTGAGCTCACAGAAGCATTCGAAAAGCTCGAGCAAGATCACACACAAACAAAGGCAGAAACGGCTCTTGTGAAAGAAAGCTACAAGCTGACAGCAGGAGAACTCGATCAACAGAAAGCATTTGAAAAACGTTTAGAAGAAATTGAAAAGCTGATGAAACAAATCCGTGAGAAGCTTGATCGTGATCACGTGGCATATTCATTATTAATGGATGAAATCAATCAGCTGGAGACCTTTATCGAAGATGCAAAAGCATTGCATGACACATTTAAAGGTCATCTCCAATCGTTAAGAAAAGAAGAATTACAAGCGAGAGAAACACTGGCTGAGCTCAAAACCATGCTGACAGATACAGTACGCCAGCTGCATAAAAGCAATATTCCAGGTGTACCTGCTGAGATGAAAGAGCGGGCTGAAAAAGCGCAGGAGATGATTCATCAAGTGCATGAGCAGCTGGAAAACCTGCCGCTCAACATGCCGGCAGTAAATCAGCAATTAAAAGATGCCTCTGACACAGTCAGAAATGTTGTGGATGAGACAGAAGAAATGCTTGGTAAAGTGGATCAAATTGAACGAATCATTCAATACGGCAATCGTTTTAGAAGTCAAAACCATATTCTTTCAGAACAATTAAAAGAGGCTGAACGAAGATTTTACGCCTATGATTACAACGGATCATTTGATATAGCAGCAGCGGCTGTTGAAAAAGCATCACCCGGAGCTGTTCAAAAGCTGTTAGCTCAGCAAAAAAAAGAGTATCAGCATCAATAAAAAAGCTGAAGTCCTATCAGTGGACTTCAGCTTTTTTTATATTATGACGCTTGTTTTTGACGCTCTTCTGAAGCAGAAGAAGTGAAAAGAGAGATTACAAATCCGATCACGATCCCAAGTATTGCAGGGACAATCCAGCCTATGCCAAGGTCATATAAAGGTAGTATTGATTGGAAGAAGTCTTTTATTGGATCGATTGGAAGTTTCGCAGCTGCTAAGCCGTCAAATAAGCTGACGCAGCCTGTTAAAATTAAAGAGAGAGCATATACAGGTCTTCTATGTCCAAGCCACTTATCAGCAAGTGACAAAACAATGATCACAATCGCTAGCGGATAAATCGCAGTTAAAACTGGTACAGAGAAAGCGATAATATGAGCAAGTCCAAAATTCGAAATGATAAAACTGAATAATGTCACGAGTGTAACGACCATTTTATACGAAAGTTTAGGTAGTAACTTCGAGAAATACTCTCCGCATGATGTAACGAGGCCGATACTTGTTGTTAAACAAGCAACCGTAATCGCAGCACCCAACACAATATTTCCTAAACTGCCAAATAGGAATTGAGAAGACTGAGCCAAGATTTTACTGCCATCTCCAACAAAACCAATGGCGTGTGTACTTGAAGCGCCTAAATAAGCAAGAGATAGATAAACAAATGTTAATCCGCAAGCTGCAATCAGACCCGCTTTGATACAAGCAGATGTCAGTGCCTTTTTACTTGTCACACCGCGTCCTTTAATGGCGTTGATGACAACAACCCCAAACACAATAGAAGCAAGAGCATCCATTGTTTTATAGCCCTCTAAAAATCCTTTGAAAAATGACCCGTTGCTATAGGATACATCAGGTGTGCCAATGACGCCCATCGGCGTTAAAATGGCTTTGACAATAATAAGAAGAATAATCGTAAATTTAATCGGTGTTAACACTTTCCCTACACGATCTACAATCTTCGTTGGATTTAGAGCAAGATAATACGTAATACCAAAAAAGACAAGTGTGAATAAAAGAAGTGAGAGCCAAGCTGGTACACCTGCTAAAAAGGGTAATGCACCAATTTCATATGAAACCGTTCCTGTACGAGGAATAGCGAAAAGTGGCCCAATAGATAAATATAAAATGACGGTAAACGCTGTTCCAAAAGCTGGGTGAGCTTTATCAGCTAATCCTTTCGCATCTCGACCTGTCAAAGCGATTGCAATAATCCCTAGAAGAGGTAAACCGACACCTGTTAATAAAAATCCGCCCATTGCTTTCCATACATTTGTGCCAGCATATTGCCCAAGCTCTGGTGGATAAATCATATTTCCGGCGCCGAAGAATAGAGCAAATAACATAAAACCGATAATAACTGTATCTTTCGTCGACAATGTTGCCTTCATTGAATATAAAGCCTCCAATATTATGTTGAAATATTCTGTTAATTAGTTGCTAAAACCGTTCTTCATTAACATTCACTAATTATAAAGGATGTGCATCTGATGTCAACATGTGTTTTCGTACAAAAATCATGAATTTTTCTATTTTAGTATATGGAGGACAATAAAAAAACATCCCCTTCATCTTTGGAAGGGGATGTTTGAAGCATGATTATGATGCGAGCTGTTTAGGCGGGCTAGTAAACATAGAGATGAGTACGCCAATACCTGCGCCGATAATTGCTGGTACGACCCATCCAATGCCTAAATCGTAAAATGGAATGAATGCGTCTAAGAAGGCAGGCAAACCACCGAGATTGAATTTGGCAGCCAGTAAGCCGTCAATAATGGCAAAAAACCCAGTGAAAATCAGGGGTACTGCATAAATCACTCGTCTACCGTTAATCCAGCGGTCAAGGAATGACAATAAAATAATGACAATTGCCAGTGGATATATCGCTACGAGTACAGGGACCGATAGAGAGATGATTTGTGCCAGTCCAAGGTTTGCAACCAATGTGCTAAATAAAGAAACAATGAGTACGACTGTGCGATAAGAAAGTGCTGGGAAAAGCTTTGAAAAATATTCGCCGCATGATGAGACAAGCCCAACACTAGTTGTGAGACAAGCAAATAAAATGGCTACACCAAGGACAATGTTACCAGCAGAACCAAATAAAAAGCTTGCTGATAGTGAAAGCAGTTTGCCGCCTTCATTTGCCCCAACCATTCCGGTTGTATCAGGACTTGAAGCACCGACATAAGCAAGCGAGATATACACTAGTGCTAGTCCAGCTGCTGCAACAAGGCCAGCTTTTATACAGGCCGCCGCAAGAGATTTGCGCTCTGTGATGCCTCTTTCTTTAACAGCTGTCACAACAACGATTCCAAATACGAGAGAAGCGAGAGCATCCATTGTTTTATAGCCCTCTAAAAACCCAGTGAAGAGAGGGTTTGCTTTATAAGTCGCATCAGGCGCACCGATTATTCCCATCGGTGTAGCTATGGCTTTAAATACAATAATTGCAATGACCGTTAATAAGATAGGTGTCAACACTTTGCCGATTCGATCAACAAGCTTTGAAGGGTTCAAAGCGAGCAGATACGTAATCGTGAAAAACACAAGGGTGAATAAGAAAAGCGGTACCCATGAAGAGATTTGTGTTTCAGACAGAAACGGTGCTAATCCAATCTCGTAAGAAACCGTACCTGTTCGCGGGATAGCAAAAAATGGTCCTATGGATAAATACAGAATGACAGTGAAAATGGTTCCAAATATAGGATGGGCTTTATCCGCAAGGCCTTTTGCACCGGTACCTGTAAGGGCGATAGCAATAACTCCTAGAAGCGGAAGACCAACTCCTGTGAGTAAAAATCCACCGATAGCAAGCCAAACATTCTCACCTGCATATTGTCCAAGGACAGGCGGGAAAATCATATTTCCTGCGCCAAAGAATAATGCAAAAAGCATTAAACCAATGGCTAATGTCTCTTTTATACTTAAACTATTTTTCAAAATAGTTCCTCCTTATCCAATGTAATGTGCTAAATTTAAATATTCTGACAATTTAGGTGTTTATGTGCCAATTGCACTATGCATGATATAGTGAAAATGAAAAGTTGTCAACTGCCATTTTCAGAAAATTCTCTGTCTGACTTCATTATGGTAACATATAAATGCATTTATTTTTAAAGCTTTTTGTAAGGAGTCCAAGTATGATTTATCTCGATAATAGTGCAACAACAAAACCGTACCCTGAGGTTTTACAAGTATATCAGCAAGTGAGTGAACGTTTTTTTGGGAATCCGTCTTCGCTACATCAGCTCGGAATTGATGCGAGTCGCTTGCTAAGTGAAACGAGAAAACAAATCCTTCACTATACAGGTTTGAAACAATATGAGGTTATTTTTACTTCTGGTGCAACAGAAGCAAATAACATCGCCATTAAAGGAGCAGCTCTCGCCAAAATGAATCGGGGGAAACATATTGTGACAACAGCAATTGAACACCCCTCTGTCATCGAATCGTTTGAACAACTGAAGGCTTTATTTGGTTTTGACATCTCCTATATTCAAGTAAATGAGCATGGCCATGCAGATATGAACCATTTAAAAGAAGTGCTTCGCCCTGATACAGTGCTTGTCAGCATGATGCACGTCAATAACGAAACGGGTGCCATCCAGCCGATTGAAGAAGCTGCTGGCATGATTCGTGAGCATGCTGAAAATGCCCTATTTCATGTCGACGGGGTGCAGGGAATGTGCAGAGTAGCACTTGATAAACAACTGGATGTGGATCTTTTAACGATATCTGGCCATAAAATTCATGGCTTAAAAGGCACAGGAGCGCTCTTTTTAAAGAAAGGTGTAGTGCTCGCACCTTTTATCACAGGAGGAGAGCAGGAATTAGGCCTACGTTCAGGTACCGAAAACCCTGCTGGTGCTGTCAGCTTAGCAAAAGCCATGAAACATTCATTCGAACTGCTGAAAATACATCATGATGAAATGCTAAACTTAAAAACGCAGCTGCAAAAGCAGCTTGGAGAAATAGAAGGTATTGTCATCAGCACACCGCTGACGCAAAGTGCGCCGCATATTGTGAATTTTTCAGTGCCAGGTATTCAAATCGAGGTCCTTCTTCATATGCTTGAAAAAGAAGGCATGTATGTTTCGACAACCTCTGCCTGCTCAGCCAAGAAAAAGGAGCCAAGCCATGTTCTCCTAGCGATGGGGAAACCGGAAGAAGTGGCAAAAAGCAGTATGAGAATCAGTTTGACGTATGGACAAGGACCAGAACTAGCGCCGCAAATCATCACATCGATCGCACAAAGTGTGAAAAAATTAAAAGGAATGAGATAACAACATGAAATATGATCATATTTTAGTCCGTTTTGGTGAAATTTCAACAAAAGGAAAAAATAGAAAGAAATTTATTGAAAAACTAAGGCAGCATATCCGGTTTGTATTGAAAGACTTTGAAGCATTAAAGTATGCATCTGACAGAGACCGCATCACGATCATGCTGAACGGGGAAGACCCTGAACCGATTTCAGAACAGCTTAAAGGTGTATTTGGCATTCAGAGCTTTAGTCTGGCAGTGAAATGTGAGACAAACCTCGATGCCATCAAAGAAGCGGCACTCACAGCGGTACAGGAAGTATATGAACAAGGAGATACATTTAAGGTCTCAACGAAACGCTCTTATAAGCAATTTGAACTTGATTCAAATGAAATGAACCGGGAAATTGGCGGACATGTGCTGAAGAATACGGAAAACTTAACGGTCAATGTCAAACAGCCGGATGTGCATTTGCGCATTGAAATAAGAGAACATGCGACATATATTACATTTAAAGATGTCAAAGGTGCAGGCGGACTGCCAGTTGGTTCAAGCGGAAGAGCGATGCTCATGCTTTCAGGCGGCTTTGACAGCCCAGTTGCCGGCTATCAGGCCATGAAACGCGGAATTCAAATTGAAGCTGTACATTTCTTTAGTCCCCCATATACAAGTGAACGTGCCAAGCAAAAGGTCATTGATCTTGCAGAATGTTTAGCGGCATATGGAGGCGAAGTGAAGCTGCACATTGTTCCTTTCACCAAAATTCAAGAGCTGATTCACAAACAAGTACCTGAAAACTATACGATGACATCAACAAGAAGAATGATGCTGAAAATAGCAGATAAAATAAGAGCGAAGCGTGATGCACTTGCGATTATTACCGGTGAAAGCCTTGGCCAAGTCGCAAGCCAGACGCTTGAAAGCATGTATGCCATTAATCATGTCACAAATACGCCAATCATTCGCCCGCTGATTGCGGTTGATAAAAATGACATTATTGATGAAGCGAGACGAATTGGCACATATGATACAAGCATTCAGCCTTTTGAGGATTGCTGTACGATCTTTACGCCGCCGTCTCCTAAAACAAAACCAAAGCTTGAGAAAGTAGAACGCTACGAAAGCTTTGCTGATTTCGAGCCAATGCTTGATGAGGCAGTGGATCAAATCGAAACGATTATCGTCAAAAATGAGAAGAAAGCGGCTGACGAATTCGCTGATTTATTCTAAAATAAAAATTTCATAATAATTACCATAAAATCAATCGCATGAAGTCATGTGTTTCTACACATTCTATATTCACAAGGAGGTGAGAACACATGGCTCAACAAAACAGACAAAGCAGTTCTAACCAATTAGTCGTTCCAGGCGCTGCACAAGCGATCGACCAAATGAAGTATGAAATCGCTTCAGAATTTGGCGTAAACCTTGGACCAGAAACAACAGCTCGCGCTAACGGATCAGTTGGTGGAGAAATCACTAAACGTCTTGTATCTTACGCTCAACAACATATGGGTGGCGGATCTTTCTAAGACACACAATTGAAAAGCTATGGCTTATGAGCGGGATTATTCCCGCTCTTTTCTTTTTGTACATATTAATTGTTAGAATATTTTTAAAAAAGAGGACGAATGGCGAAAATTATGGCATAATACTAGGAGTAGGTCCTAATTCAAGCATTTTTCAGTTATGAATGTTAGAATAGGTAAATTGAAACATGAATGGTTTCATAGAAAGAGGCAAAAAGGAGCTGTACCATGAAAAGAGAAGACTTAATTGCACCAGAACAATATAACTTAGTCAGCGAGATTGAAGCATTCAGTCATAACCGCGAGAAAATGGCTCTGCACTGGCAGGACGGAAATGGCGGGGAAGCGCATGTGACTTATGCAGCTTTAGTGGAAGATGCCAATAAAATCGGACATGTGTTGTTAGATGCAGGCTTTAAAAAAGGCGATAAAATCATTGTGATGGTGCCGCGCATGCTAGAGGCATACAGCATTTATTTGGCTATTTTGAAAACAGGGATGGTCGTCATTCCTTGTTCAGAAATGCTGCGTGCAAAAGATTTAGATTACCGAATTGAACATGCAGAAGCAAAAGGAGCGATCGTTTACTCTTCATTCATTCAATCGTTCGATGGAACCAATCAGCCAAACGATTTTAAAACATTCTCAATCGGTGAAAACGATCATGGCTGGACAAACATTTCCGCGCAAAAGGAAGAGCAATCAAGCGAGCTGCAAATGGCTCCAACAACACGCACAGACATGGCGTTCTTATCCTATACATCAGGTACAACTGGTAACCCAAAAGGGGTTGTTCATACACATGGCTGGGCATATGCACATTTACGCACTGCTGCCAAAGCATGGCTCTCCATTAATGAAGGAGATAAAGTGTGGGCGACAGCAGGACCAGGCTGGCAAAAATGGGTGTGGAGCCCTCTCTTATCTGTGTTAGGAAGTGGCGCAGAAGGCTTTGTATACGGAGGGAAGTTCAATCCAAATACGTACTTAGAGCTACTTCAAAAAAATGAAATCAATGTCCTATGCTGTACGCCGACAGAATACCGATTTATGGCGAAAGTAGATGACTTGAGTCAATACGAGCTTCCAAAGCTGCATAGTGCCGTGTCTGCGGGAGAGCCGCTGAACCGTGAAGTCATTGATACATTCAAAAAGCATTTCGATATAGAAGTACGAGATGGCTATGGCCAAACAGAAAGCACACTGCTCGTAGGGGTGCTAAAAGGAATGGACATCAAGCCTGGTAGTATGGGCAAACCAACACCTGGTAACGAAGTCGAGATCATTGATGAAGACGGCAACGTATGCGTTCCTGGAGAAGTTGGTGACATTGCGGTTCATCTCGAAACGCCAGCGCTATTTAAGGAATACTACAAAGATGAAGAGCGTACAAAGGCGCAGCGCCGTGGGAATTACTTTATTACCGGTGACCGAGCGAAAAAAGATGAAGATGGATACTTCTGGTTTGAAAGCCGCAGAGATGATATCATCGTCAGCTCAGGCTATACCATTGGGCCGTTTGAAGTAGAAGATGCGCTGATTAAACACCCAGCAGTTAAAGAATGTGCGGTTGTGGCTAGTCCAGATGAAATCAGAGGATCCATCGTGAAGGCATATGTTGTCCTGCGTGATGAATCAGCACAAAGTGATAAGCTGATCAAAGAGCTGCAAACACATGTCAAAAACACAACAGCACCTTACAAATACCCAAGAGAAATTGAATTCATTGACGAACTGCCAAAAACACCGTCAGCGAAAATCCGTCGTGTCGAGCTGAGAGAAAGAGAGCTTGCACGTAAAGGATTATGATGAATAAACGAAAAGCGTTTGGATGAAAGCATCCAGCGCTTTTTTTATGGAAAATTAAATCTGCTGGAAGTGATTGTGATGTTTTATGTTAAAATGTGAAGGAATTACTGGAAAAGGAGAATGTTAGAAGATGTTCATTGCCATCGTTCATGGAATTGTGCTTGCCTTTGGCCTCATTTTACCATTGGGCGCACAAAATGTATTTGTGTTTCAGCAAGGAGCGCTTCAGCCGCGATTATATCAGGCTTTACCTGTTGTTATCACTGCTGCTCTTTGTGAC
The DNA here is from genome assembly GCF_038007905.1 of Bacillus sp. FSL W8-0645. Classification (NCBI taxonomy): domain Bacteria; kingdom Bacillati; phylum Bacillota; class Bacilli; order Caryophanales; family Bacillaceae; genus Bacillus; species Bacillus sp. FSL W8-0645. The sequence continues at coordinate 2,724,792 of NZ_JBBOYC010000001.1, read as the reverse complement.
ACACTTTTAATTACGTTAGCTGTCATTGGAGTTTCTGTTGTGGTGTTCACCATTCCTATGCTGCAAATGTGTCTTTATCTCATTGGATTTTGTTTTTTAGTTTATATGGGATGGTCTGTGTGGAACACAAGCTCATCAACAGATGCTAAAGAGCAGCGGGAATTCATGCCTGCGAGAAAACAAATTCTCTTTGCCTGTTCAGTTTCACTTTTAAATCCCCACGCCATTCTCGATACCATTGGCGTGATTGGAACAAATTTGCTTCAATATAACGGGTCAGAAAAACTGGCATTTACACTCGCTTGTATCATCGTGTCCTGGTTATGGTTTATTGGGCTCGCTCTTTTAGGGAAAATGCTAGGGAAGTTAGATACAAACGGTAAGTGGATGAACCGTATCAATAAAGCTTCAGCGGTCATGATCTGGCTTGTCTCGTTATATATTGCGTATCAATTGGTTGTATAAAAGTACATAGAGAAAAAAGAGAGAAGCGTTTGGGCAGATGAGAGCCCGCGCTTTTTTGTATTTTGAAGTTTAGCCACCTTTGCATGAGCGTAGCGCTCATGCTTTTTTCATCAGGTCATTTTTTGAAAATCGTTTGATTTAATAGGCGGAAAGCTTGTACGATATCATCCATTTGTTCTATATCCGAGGAAGTTAGGCTGTCTAATAGCATCCTTTCGATATGCTGGAAGGCTTCGTTCATACAGGCACGACCTTTGTCAGACAGCATGATCACATGCTTTCGCTTATCATCTTTGTCTTCCTTTTTATCTATCAATTGTTTTTCGTGTAGTTTTTTTAGTTCTCTGCTGACATTCGGAAGAGACATGTGCTGACAGTCGGCAATTTCACTAGGCGTAAGCGGTTCGCTGACTGCTAGCTGCTCTAGTATTAAGTATTGCAAGGTCGTTAAGTTAGCTGGTTTGACTTTGTTCATCAGGTCATGTTTTAGTTCTGAAAAAGTAGAAGCAAATGCTACGAATTCCTTGAAGAAATGGGGATGCTTCATGTTTATCACCTCCTACGTAACATACCAAAATTATTATCAAAAAACAATTATCATTTGACAACTATAAAACGGAGGTATATCCTTTAGTTATCAAATGATAATAAAAGGAGCTAACACATGAATGTACTCATTATTTATACCCACCCCCATCACAATAGTTTAAATGGTGCTTTTTTAAAAGAAATTATGAAAGGCACTGAAGAGAATCCACTAGTTCATGAAGTGAAAATCATCGATTTATACAAAGAAGAATTTGATCCCGTGCTGATTTTTAATAAAGAGAAAAAAAGGCGTGACATGCATAAGGACCCTGACATTCGGGTGTATCAGGAGAAGATCAAATGGGCGGACAAAATCGTGTTCGTATATCCTATTTGGTGGGGAAGACCTCCAGCCATGCTGCTTGGCTTTATTGACCGCATGTTTGCTGCGAATTTTGCTTATCGTCAAACAGGCGGGCTGTTTCCAGAAGGACTGTTAAAAGGAAAAAGTGCTGTTTGTGTATCGACGATGCAAGGACCAACCAACTACCCTTTGTTCTTTTTGCAAAATGCACACAAGATCTTAATGAAACGAGCCCTTTTACACTATGTCGGAATCAAACCTGTGAAGTTCTTTGAGTTCGGCATGATGGAAAGCCCAAAAGGAAAACATGACGTCAAATTAAAACGTATTTACAACTATTTCAGAAAAATCAGCTCATAAAACAGTTAGCGAAGTCACTTTTCTTCTAATTCGATCCTTTTATGTTTTAAAATAACAGTGAGGGTGGGAGAACTCTTCCTCGTCATTTGAAAAGGGGGATATGGATGAAGAAAACATTGTTTAAAGATGCAGCGCTTTTAACTCTTGATCCAACTTTAGGTTTTTTAGAAAAAGGAGATTTATTAATTGAAGGGACACACATTTTAGAAGTCGGACCTTTAATTGAAGCAAATGATGCCGCCATTGTTGATGCGTCCGATATGGTGATCATGCCAGGGCTTGTGGATACACATCGTCATGTGTGGCAGTCTGTCATCAGAGGCATAGGCACAGATTGGTCTTTGCAGACATATTTGAGCAAAATCTATTATGGGAACTATGGTGCGATGAGACGCCCATCTGACGATCGAATTGCAAATTATTTAGGGGCATTAGATGCATTAGATGCCGGAGTGACCACATTTCTAGACTGGACGATGATCAATTCAATGGATCATACAGAAGAACTCATCGGAGGGTTGAAAGATGCGGGCATTCGAGCTGTTTTTGCTTTCGGTTCCTCTGGAGATGCTGAGTATTGGGATAGGGGGAGCACGCTCACCAATATGGAGGACGCAGCACGCGTGAAAAAAGCACATTTTCAATCATCAGATCAGCTTTTGACAATGGGGCTTGCGATTCGTGGACCAGAGTTTTCTTCATGGGAAACTTCAGTATTTGAAATTGAAACAGCCCGGTCGCTAGATGCTTTATGCAGTATGCACATTGGCTTTGGGAACTGGGGAGCGGAGGATCGTTCGATTGAGCGGCTTCACAAAGCAGGGTTACTTGGACCTGATCTCAACATGGTGCATATCAATGCAATCGATGCGGATCAAATGAAGATGCTGGCAGATAGCGGAAGCTCCATATCCATTACACCTGAAATTGAGATGATGATGGGTCACGGTTATCCTGTCACAGGACTTGCGATCGAACAAGGTGTTCTTCCAACGCTCGGTGTAGACGTGGTCACAGCGACAGGCGGAGATTTGTTTGCTCAAATGAAATTCGGGCTTCAGGCAGAGCGTGCGATCCAAAATCAATCATTGCTGATGGAGGGCATCATGCCAGGACCTGAACTTGGGATTTCTGCTCATCAAATGCTTGAAGCTGCGACGATCAATGGAGCTCGTGCATTACAGCTTGATCATAAAATTGGCTCGCTCACACCTGGAAAAGAAGCTGATTTCATCCTGATCGACCGGACAAGCATGAATCTTCTGCCGATGACAGACCCTGCTGGAGCGGTTGTCCAAACGGCACATCCTTCAAATGTTGATTCTGTCTATGTGGCTGGAAAAGCAGTGAAACGAAACGGAAAGCTTGTCGGTGTGAACCTAGAAGAGGTCAAACGGAAAGCTTATGCGGCAAGAGATCATATTCTATCACATAAGTTTGAATCAACTCCATCATAAACAAACATATCCCCATAGGCAACTGCCTATGGGGAATAAATTACAAGGATTCTTTAATGACCTTTTTGTAATACTGGACAGATAGGAATCCGAAGATAGAATATAACACCGTATAAATCGACATGACGATGAGCATTGGTGTCCACAGTTCACCGCCGAATAAAAACCAGCCTGATTGTATTGCAAAGTAGCTGTGCAGTAATCCGATGATGAGCGGAATCCCAAAGTTAAATAGCTGTTTGAGCCGAATGCCTTTTAATAGATCTTTCTCTGTAAAGCCAAGCTTACGTAAGATCGTGTACGAGCTTTGTTCCTCTTCACTTTCATTCATCTGTTTGAAGTATAAAATACAGCCTGATGTGACAAGGAAGCTTAGGCCTAAAAATCCGAGGACAAACATCATCAGTCCCATTGTTTGTTTCTGCTGCTGAGCTGAAGCTAATTGAGACATGCTGTCATCACCCATTTTTAAAGAAGTAAAGATGTCATTGGCTTGTTCAATATGTTTCTCATCATTTACATTGATCGCAATATATTGGTTATTCTCAAGCTGAAGCTTAGGATCCTTGTTTTGGTCCAGCTGTTCAAAGACGTTTTGACTAACAACGGCAACAGGCATGCCGCCAGCAGTGAACCGGTAAGAGATTAAGTAATCTTTTTTCATATCAATGACTTTTAAATCAAGCGGTTGCTTGATAAGAAGTTTCACATCACCCGAGCTTTGAATCGGCATGAATTTCTTCAATAAATCACTGTAGCCGCTTAAGATGACTTCGTTGTTTTCAACATGAATATGAGGTGCATTTTTCTCACTGATCACAGGCAGTGTCAAGACTCCTGGATCCTTCTTCAAACTTTGTAATTCCGAATCCATGATCTTCTTTGCGTCAAAATCCGCTTGAATGACCTTGAACTGCTTTTTTTCATATGCAATATGCTTGTCTGAAAGTGCACGAGTGAAGGTGGCTGCTTCCTTTTCAGAGCCCATGACAAAATGTGATGGAATCTGTTGTTCAGCCGTTTTTTCTGCTGAGTAATAGGAAATGTAGCTTAAAGATAACAACCCGATCGCAAGAGCAGATACGGTTGTAATAATCGTTAAAAGCAGTGCACTTGATTTTAACCGGAACATAATAGATGACAAAGACAGGACTTCATGAATGGCGAGATAGCCATTTTTTCTTTTCCGTACAATATTGGCAATGAAAGAAACAGAGCCTTTATAAAAAAGAAAGGTACCGATAATGACAGAGGCTAGAATATAAATCATGGCTGAAAATAACTCAAGCATGGACGTGTATGAGCCGCTAAAAAGCTGAGAAGAAATATAATAGCCTGAGCCGATCAAGACAATACCGAAAACCCCAATGATGATTTCAAACACAGAGATTTTTTTCACACGCTGCTCTGTAGAAGACGTGGTTCTAAACAAAGATAAAATCGTCTGTCTATTAATAAACCATCTATTTCTTAACATAATTAATCCATAGATGATGAAAAAGACGATGAGTGTCTGCAAAAGGGCCATGCCTGAAAAATGCAGGTTGGCGATGGCATTCACGCCGGTTACTTTAAATAACACCATCAGCATGAGCTTTGAACCGATAAATCCAGCTATGATGCCAACAGCCATTGAGAACATGTAGAGGATAAAATTTTCTGCATTGAGCAGTTTGGCAATTTTTTGTTTCGTCATGCCAATGAGCTGCAGGAGACCTATTTCTTTCCCTCGGCGTTTAATAAAAATGCTGTTCGCATATAACAGGAAGATCCCAACAATGGCAATGAGTAGCACCGAAGCGGCTTTAATCGATGCACCGCCCTTAATGGACCCTTTTACATCATCAAGTGCTGGTGAGTACTGCAAGGTGACAAAAGAAAAGTAGAGCGCCACACTAAATACAAGAGCGAACACGTATAAGTAGTAATTTTTCAAATTTTTCTTCAGGTTTCGGAAGACGAGCTGATTAATGTTCATGCTTCACACCGCCTAAGACACCTTGCGTTTTCATAATATCCTCGAAAAACATCTTTCTCTCTAAAGCACCTTTATTTAACTGAGTATAGATTTGTCCGTCCTTGATAAAAATGACGCGTCTTGAATAGCTGGCTGCGACAGGATCATGTGTCACCATGACAATGGTTGCTTTTCGTTTTTGATTGAAATCTTGCAGCTTATTGAGTAAATCAGATGCAGATTTGGAATCAAGCGCTCCAGTAGGTTCATCCGCAAAAATCAGACTCGGCTCATGAATGAAGGCACGAACTGCTGATGTCCTCTGCTTTTGTCCACCAGAGAGTTCATTCGGGTATTTGTCTCTTAGTTCATAGATACCCATGTCCTCCGCAAGCTGTTGAAAACGTTCGAAAGCTTCTTTCTTCGGCGTTTTGGAGATAGATAATGGCAAGAGGATGTTCTCTTTGACCGTGAGTGTATCAAGTAAGTTATAATCCTGAAAAACAAAGCCAAGCTGCTTTTTTCTGAATTCTGCGAGCTGCTGATCCTTCATTTGTGTCATCTCAACATCTGCAATACGAATCGATCCGCTGGATACATGATCAATAGAGGACAATACGTTCAGAAGGGTTGTTTTCCCCGAACCTGATGGCCCCATGATGCTGACGAATTCTCCGGCTTCAATGGTCAAGTCAATGCCACTCAGCACCTCTTGTTTGTTGAATTTATTTCCGTAGCTTTTATATATTTTGCGAGCTTCTAAAATGTTCATTTGTCGATCCCCTTTTCTATTTCATTGATACCTCTAGTATAAAAAGAAGCCCGCCGCACTTCCTTCGATTTGGCGAACAAAACAGACGAGCATGTGACATTGTTGTCACATGCTTGTTTTTTTAAACAGTTCACGTATTTTGTTTAAGTTTATTTCTGATCATCACACATTCATTTTATCTGTTTTTCATTGTTATGTATCAATCTTCTTGGATTTTTCTTGGAGGAGCTTTACAAGGTCATTTTAATCATGTATGATATGCATATTAAATATATGCATAGTAAATCTATGTATAGGGAGTGACCAATAATGAAAGTAAGTAAAGAGCTTTTAAAGGGAAGTACAGCTACTCTAATTTTAAGCTTGTTAAATGAAAAGCCAATGTATGGATATGAAATGATCAAAACATTAGAGGAGAAGTCAGAAGGTATTTTCAGCTTTAAAGAAGGAACAATCTATCCTATTTTGCACAACTTGGAGGGGAAAGAATTCATTATCTCTTACTGGGGCGAAGGGAATGGCAACCGGAAAAGAAAATATTACAAAATAAATGAACAAGGAAAAGCATTTATGAACGAAAAGAAAGAAGAATGGGATGTTTTCAAAAATGCAGTCGATGGCGTGTTGAACGGAGAGAAAATCGCATGGGATTAGAAAAAAAGTTTGAAAAGTATATGAAGAATGTATGTAAACGAGTCAAAAATAAAGATGTCCATTCGGAAATCAAACTTGAACTTATGGATCATCTATACACGCTAAAAGAGGAAGCGATGAATGCTGGGATGTCTGAAGCAGAGGCTGTAGATCAAGCGCTAGAGCAAATTGGGGATGCGGCCATTCTTGGAGCACAGCTTCATGAAACACATAAAACCCAAATGGATCTTAAAATGATTCTTCTTGTGTTAGCCGCTTGTTCTTTTGGACTGCTTGTCATGTACTTTTTGCAGTTTCATTCAGGGTTTACAAATCTTCAAGATATGAATATTTTTTATAAAAGTCTCACCTATTATTTAGTTGGACTAGTGCTTATGTTTGTTTTATTTTCCTTCGATTATCGGCGCTTATTGTCATACTCTTGGCATTTATACATAGGAACGCTTGGAATGGTGCTTCTGACGATGATTTTTGGCATAAGAGTAAACGGTGTTCTGTTTTTAAGATTAAGCGATATCTCAATCAATTTGACGGAGGTCGTACCATTTCTTGTGGCTGTTTCTTTAGCAGGTATTTTTCATTCATGGAATTGGGAGAATGGTTTTAAAGCTTGGCTTGGAGTAGGGGTGATGGCTTTACCAGTTATGTTAATCAGTATTATCGGTTTTCTTCCTGCAACTGTCATCTGTTTTGTCATGTGCTTAACGATGATGTATGTGTCTAGTGCACGTTTAAGCCAAATCATTCCGCTGGCAGCAGCAGGCGGTTTATATCTAATGTTTTCTCTTTTTCAAGCAGGTAGACAACTTTACACAGTCCATCAATTTAGTTCAAACGGACTTCAAATCATTCCTTCTGCAATGTCCGAGGTTCACACTGATTGGATGTTTACATATATCATTTTTTCATTTGGCTGGCTAGCAGGAGTCGTTGTACTTATGTTGTTTGTCATTTTTATTTACCGAATCTTTCATTCAACAAAACGCGTAAAAATGGCTTATGGCAAAATGCTGATGACAGGTTTTGCAGCTGTGTTTGCAGCAAAATTGATTTTAAGCATTGCTACTAATTTCGGCTTGCTGCCTTTTTCTGGATTGGCCATGCCTTTCATGAGCTATGGCGGTTCTCATATTCTGCTTGAATTGATGGCTGTTGGGATGATTTTAAGTATTTATAGACGTAGAAAGATGGGAGATGTTGTGGGTCAAGAGGCAGAGAGCATTTCTTAAATCAAAGAGTGAAATCTCTTCGCACTTGCTTGGGAGCCAGATGCGAAGAGATTTTGATTCGTCTATTTTGTCACATGCTCGCAATATGCACAAAATCATTCTTTTTCGGAAAGATGAAGGTGAAGGTTGTGCCTTGATCTATCGTGGAGTTGACCTCGATCTTGATATGAAGAGCGTCTGCTCCTTTTTTTGTTAAATAGAGTCCCATTCCTGTTGAGGCTGTGTCATTGTGATGTCTTGTTGAGGTAAAGCCTTTTTCAAAAATACGTGGAATGTCTCTTGGGTCAATTCCTCTGCCTTGATCTGTAATCGTCAGCATCACTTGGTCATCCATTTTCTTGCTTTCAATGGCAATATCGGACGAATGACTGTACTTGACTGCATTTGTGAGTACCTGCCTGATCATAAAGGATAACCATTTTGTATCACTTAATACGTGACGTTCTTCTAGCGTGATTTCAAAGCCGATTCCTTTTTGCATGCACCATGATTGGAGCGCTTTGATTTCCTTCGCTATGATGCTTTGCAGGTCCAGCTGTTCAATAAATAAATCATTTTCGATATGACGTATTCTGCTTTGATGCAGCTGGGCATCGAGTAATAAATGAATTCTGAGCCATTCGTACGTCATATTCGATTTCAGCGGCTGTTCTGTTAAACGGTCAATCATTAAGTGCATCGCTGTGAGAGGTGTTTTCACTTCATGTATCCATGAGAGCAATTCATCCTTCTCTTCTTCAAGGGCGATTTGCTGCTCTGCTGCCATTAGCCTGTAGCGGGCAATTTGCTCAGACGTCGCATCATGTACAAGCTGTTCAAATGGGGAAGATGGAGTGAGCCGCATTTGATGATCAATATGATCGTCCCATTCTTTCAGACGCTCATAATACGCCGTTTCTTTACGGTATCGGAAAAAGAGAAAGACGATCATGAAAAACGTAGATAATAACACAATATAAAAAAGCGACGCCATTGGAATGGTTGTATCCAAATAAGCAACAAGCAGAATGAGGAGCTGCAAACCAAGAAAGAACAGGATCCAGCTTCTTCGTTCTTTTAAAAATGCTTGCAGCATCATTGATCATCCTTTTCTTTTGCAAGATAGCCTTGGCCCACTTTTGTTTCAATGTAGGTGCCAAGGGAGATCTCATCTAGTTTTTTTCTAAGGCGATTGACGTTTACGGTCAGTGTGTTGTCACTGACAAACCGTTCATCCTCCCACAATGCTTGAATGAGTGATTCACGGCTGACAATATGATTTTTATGCTGAATCAATTCCTTAAGAATAAACAGTTCATTTTTTGTTAATTCCACTTCACCGTGGTCATTTGTGACGGTGTTTTTTTCTAGATCAATCGTAGCGCCGCACCATACCTTTAGGCTAGCCGGTTCTGCATTATAATCATGCACGCGGCGAAGAACAGCACTGACTTTGGCAATGAGCACGTCAAAGTGAAAGGGCTTTTGTACAAAATCATCGGCACCGAGCTGCATTGACATGACCATATCAGCAGGATGGTCACGAGAGGAGAGGAAGATGATTGGTACATTTGAATGATGCCGAATCATCCGGCACCAATGAAAGCCATCGTATTTTGGCAGCTGTATATCAATAATGACGAGATCAGGCTGAACAGAAGTGAATTCCTGCATCACCTGTTGAAAATCGTGAATCCCATAAACATCATAGGACCAGTTGACTAGACGTTCTTTGATTTCTTGGAAGAGGGTTGTATCGTCCTCAATGAGTAGAATTTTAAACAAAACCAGCACCACACTTTTTGTATTCGCTTGTATGTCATTGTAGCGGAAAAAAGATGCTGCCGCTAGAAGCAGATAAGAAAAAAGCAAGGGAAGGGGTCCCTTGCTTCTGTTTATTTACCTAAAAAGTGCTTTTTAAAGAATGATAGTTGATACTCGAGTGTGAGCGGATCATTAAAATAGAATTCTTCTGCATTTGCCACATACACACGATGTTTTTTCACAGCTGGTATGGACTTGTAAATTTCACTGTTTTGATAGGAATTGTCCATTTCGCTGTTTTTACTAATGATCATATAGTCTCCAGCAAATTCAGGGATGACCTCTTGCGAAACTGCATAGTAGCCAGCTTTTAATGCTTTTTCTTTCACTTTTTCAGGCATTTTTAGTTTCATTTCTTGGTAGAGAATTTCTGTGCCGCGGCCCCATGCATCTCCAAACACGTAAAGATCTTTTGTGCCGCTTTCAAATACAGAAACCGTCGCATCCTTACCGATTTTTGCTTTGATTTCTTTTCCAGCTTCAGCTGCGCGTTCTTTAAAATCTTTTACCCATGATTTGGCTTCTTTTTCTTTGTTTAATACTTTTCCAATTTCAATATGCTGCTGAAGGTAATCGACTTTGTTATACGTAAACAAGACGGTTGGTGCGATTTTTTTTAGTTTTTCTACATTTTTTGTATTGCTTAAGCCAATGATGACATCAGGCTTTAGCTTCATGATTTTTTCCACATTCTCATCCGACACTTCTTCCACATTTTTTAATTCCTTTTGGAAGCGTGGGTTCTTTTTTGACCAAGAGTCGACGCCGACCAGGTTCACACCAAGTGACTTGACATTACCTGTGTAGGAACCAAGTACAACGACACGTTTTGGATGCGCTGGCAGCTTCACAGGGCCATTTTCAGATTCATATGTAATCTTGTCTGATGATGTTGATTGATTTCCTTTATTTGAGGAAGAGCTGCTGCTATTGCCACATGCGCTCAATGCAAGTACAAAGATGAGCATCAGAGGGAACAATATTTTCTTCATGAATGTAGACTCCTTTGAAATCGGCACATTAGCCGGGTATTTGATTGTATGAGTGATAATGATAATTATTATCACTTGGATATCATATCATAGAAGTACGGTCTATTGTCAATTACATTTTGATAGTTGGTGATAAAAAATAGGAGGGGAGATTTTTGGTAGAAAAAAAAGATCAAGGCACCGTATGACCTGATCTTTTTTTTATTTAAACCAGCCTTTTTCTTTAGAGCGTGTGATAGCCTCAATACGGTTTTTCACTTCTAGTTTATCTAAAATAATGGAAATGTAGTTACGGACAGTGCCGCTTTTAATGCTGAGTTCCTTTGCGATCTCTTTCGTGTTTTTGCCGTCTGCGACGAGTTCAAGGACGGATTTTTCTCGTTGGGTTAAAGGATTTTCGTCGCTATATAAGTCTTCCATCAATTCAGGGGCGTATACCTTTTTTCCTTTCATCACGCTGCGAATGGCACTTGCCAGATCTTCGCTTGGGCTGTCTTTCAGCATATAGCCGCTAACGCCAGCTTTCAGCGCCCTTTGGAAATATCCAGAACGGGCAAAGGTCGTTAAAATGATGATTTTCACATCTGATTCCTTGAGTTCTTCGGCTGCATCAAGTCCCGTTTTCCCTGGCATTTCAATATCCATTAAACAAATATCAACGGGGTGTTTTTTAGCAAAATCAATGGCGTCCTGTCCGTTTGTGCCTTTTCCAACAACCGTCATATCATCTTCTAAATCAAGTAGTGAACCGAGTGCACCAAGCAGCATTTGCTGATCCTCTGCGATAAAAATGTTGATCATTTCATTCCCTCCTTGTCTTTTGCTGCTGAATCATTTGGAATGCTCATGATCAGCTTCGTCCCATTTTTTGTCTCAAGGTGAAGGCGTCCATTTGCAAATTCCAATCGTTCTCTAATCCCTAAAAGGCCATGTCCCTTCGTTTGAGAGGAGGGGGGATCTCCTTTAAATGTCCCATCATCTTCAACTGTGATGACCGCTTCTTTTGACTTTTGATGAATGGTTATTTTACAGAATGTGGCATCACTATGTTTGACGATATTGGTGACCGCTTCTTTGATACACATGCTCACAATGTTTTCGTTGAGAAGAGAGATATGTTTCGGTGCTTCCTTTTCATCATAGATCAATTCAATCCCGGCCGCTTCGAGAATTTGCTCTATGTTCAACATTTCATCCTTGATCCGAATACCTTTCATGGAGGAAACAATTTTCCGCACTTCATTGAGAGACGTTCTGGCTGTTTGCTGGACACTTTTCAGTTCGGCGCGTGCCTGCTCTGGGTCTTTATAAACCAGTTTTCGTGCAAGATCACTCTTTAAACCGATGAGGGAAAGCTTTTGTCCAAGGGTATCATGCAGATCACGTGCAATGCGCTGCCTTTCTTCAATTTTTACAAGGTCAGCAATACGTTCATTGGCATCTTCTAATTTCTCTTCGAGCCGTTCACGTTCCTTCCTGCTTCGAATGCTGAGAGGGAGGAGAATGGCACTAATGAGTGTAATGAGAACCAAGGGAATTTGCGTGAGAAACCAGCCCTTTTTTAAGATCAGACTGAAGTTTACCGCAATGGCGGCGCTCCCGACATGAATATAGTATAAGATATAGAAAGGTACTTTTCTTTTAATATGCCCATTGAAATAGGCGATGCAAAAAGCGAAATAAATGTAGCTGTAGAGTATGACATAGCCAGTAGAAATCGCAATCAAGAGAAGGCCTAATACATATAAAGACCAGCCTTTTGCGATAAAGGCAAAACGATAGACAGCGAAAAAGACAACGTTCAAAATAATGCCGATCACAATGCCTAAAGTCGAAGGAGCCTTAATGATAAAATAAAAGGGAAGGATGAAAAAAATGGCCCATATATACGGGGATATCCCATGCAATTTTTGAATTTTAAGTTGTTTTTTCATCCGTGAATCACCTTTTCCATTTTTTCATTCTTTTTCACTACTTTATCAAATTGAACACGTTATCGCATCCTGTAAATACCAACAAGCTCCTTCTATTGTAAGAAAGAGCTTGCGTCGTTTATGCATTCTTCTTGAGAATGTCTCCTTTGATGACAGGTGTGCTTCTCGTCTGACGTGCTTCTTTAAAGGTAACGAATGCTTTCGTTTCTTCATCCCAAAGTCTAAATTTCATTGACTCGATGCTTGTTTTTAAAGTGATGGTTGGAACATTTTGAAGCGGCTCACTATGCTCATGTGCATGCTCCAAGTGATAATTTGGTACCCTCGGACTTAAATGATGGACATGGTGATAACCGATATTACCTGTTAACCACTGAAGAAGCTTTGGCAATTTGTAAAAAGAACTGCCTTCTACAGCTGCCTGCACATAATTCCAATTCTCATCTGCTTCAAAGTAAGAATCCTCAAACGTATGCTGCACATAAAACAGCCATACACCGATTGATCCAGAAATCAGAAAGATTGGACCTTGGACAAGTAACAAACCTTCCCAGCCAAAAAGGAGATAGGTCGCCCCTGCGAGCAAAACAATCGATATGTTTGTGAAATAGGTATTCCAGCGCTCTTTTTTACGAGCATTTTTGACGTTGAAACGGTTTTGAAACAGGAAAACAAAGATCGGTCCTAAAATAAACATGACAAAAGGATTGCGATAAAATCTGTAGCGGAATTTCGTCCAAGCTGATGCTTCTTGATATTCTTTGACTGTCAGGAGCCAAATGTCGCCAGTACCTCGTTTGTCTAAATTACTGCTTGTGGCATGGTGAATTGAATGATCTCTTTGCCATTGAAGATAAGGGAAAAGGGTGAGTACACCCGTTATGAAACCAAACAGGTGATTCAGCGGCTTCTGTCTGAAAAAGGATTGATGGCAGCAGTCGTGAAAAATAATAAAGACACGTACTAAAAAACCAGCTGCAATAACCGCAAAGAAGAGGGTTAAAAGGTAGGAGATGTTCAGGCTATAATAGGCAAGAAACCAAAGCCCCAAAAATGGAATAAATGTATTAAGGAGTTGCATGATACTTTTTTTTGAATCAGCACCAGAAAATTGACCAACTTGTTTTCTTAAAGTCGCTTGCTGCTGTGTGTTTGTTGAAGTCGTCATGAACGTTCAAGTCCTTTCCGTTTCTTTCTACTTCAAAGTATAGAAGGAAAGGCGTCATGCTCATAGTAGCACCCATCATGTATTCGATATGACATTTGTCATGTTGATTGCAGGAAAGGCTGACGGTATCAGGGTTTGTAAGCTTATTTTATTTTAAATAAAAAAGTAAAGGCGATTAGCCTTCACTTTTTATGAACGTGCTTCATGAACTTTTAACTGCTTGCCTTTAATGGTTGTGTGGCGCATGGCATTCAGCACAAGAGGGCCTTTACCGTTTAAAATATCGACATATGTTTTTGTATCTTGAATGGTAATAATCCCAATGTCATCAAAGGCAACGCCTTCTATTTTGGCAATGGTCCCAACGAAATCAACAGCCCGCAGCTTCTTTTTCTTCCCGCCGTTAAAATAAAGCTTCATTATATCCTTTTCAACGCCTGCCTGTTTATTTTCCTTTTGAATCGGCGTTTCAATCTTTTCTTCAAAGCGTTCTACATGCTGCTCTGCGTCTTCCTTTGTTGGGTATGGCTGCGTCTTGAAATCAATACCTGCTTCCTGCTTTAATTCATCAATCAGAGGCTTTGCATTATTGGTCATAAACGCAATGGTTTTTCCGCTTTTTCCCGCTCTGCCTGTTCTTCCTGTTCGGTGAATATAGCGCTCTTTTTCATAGGGGAGGTCATAATGAATCACATGTGTCATATCACTGACATCAATGCCCCGGGCTGCTATATCGGTTGCGATCAAATAACGGAATTCGCCGTTTTTGAATTCATCCATGACAGCGAAGCGGTCTTCTTGTCTCATGCCTCCATGAATTTTGTCACAAGGCACATCCCATTCATCCAGCTTTATCGTGAGTTCATTCACTCGGTCCTGTGTATTACAGAAAATAATGCAGCTATCTGGATTTTCAATGACGATCGTACGCTGAAGAAGAGAGAATTTCGCTTCTTCTTCCGTTTCAATCACGGTGTGGGTGATTTGTGGTACAGACGTTTCCGCGCGTGCTATTTCAATTACTTTTGGTGATTGTAGAAACTGTTCACTTAATTTCTTCATCTCATCAGACATGGTCGCTGAAAAGAGCATTGACATGCGCTTTGGTGGCAGATACTGAATAATAGAAGAGACTTGATCAATAAATCCCATGTTCAGCATTTCATCCGCTTCATCTAACACGAAAAATTTAAGGTTTTCTAAGGAAAGAGTACCTTTCTCAAGGTGATCTAAGACTCGTCCTGGTGTTCCGCACACAATGTGGTTTTTTTGTGCAAGCTCTACTTTTTGAGCTTGGAAAGGGGCTTTTCCATAAATGGCAGTGGCTTTGATTCGTTTCAATCGTCCAAGGCTTGTGAGATCCTGTTTGACCTGCATGGCGAGTTCTCGCGTTGGAACGAGGATAAGGGCTTGAGGTTTATTTTCAGCCCAATCGACCATTTCACAAATCGGGAGACCATAGGCTGCGGTCTTGCCGCTGCCAGTCTGAGATTTGACAATCAAATCCTGCCTTGAAAAAGCAACGGATAATGTCTCGTGCTGAACAGGTGTAGGTGTATGGAAGTGAAGTGCTTCTAGCGCTTGTTTTAATTCATGGCTTAATGGATATTGATCAAATTGTTGTAATGTCATCGTGTTCTCCTTTTCGTACATTCATACTTGTGACATCATACCATAATCATGACCGGGAATGAAAAAACATGAAAAAAAGCCCCGTAAAGGAGCTTTTTGATTAAAGGAATCTGCGTTTTACTTTTTCCCAGTAGGAGTTGTCTTTTAATTTTACCGTTTTAATGACTTTTCCTGAAAGGCCGATGTCAATTTGTTTGACGTGTTTCGTGCCAAGCGCTTCGTTATCAAGCCCGATAATCGGATGGTCGTTTCCGTCCTGCACAACCTTCAGCGTTAGCTTGCGGTCACTGCTTAAGATGAAAGGAGCACCCAGTGTACGATACGAGTTGTTGTTTAGCGATGCGAGCTCTGTGACTTGCATACAAGGGAGCATCGGATCAACCACTGCGCCATTTACCGATTTGTTGTAGGCTGTTGAGCCAGTCGGAGTAGAAATAATCATTCCGTCTCCTCTAAATGTTTCAAAGTGGAAATCATCTATATACACATCGATCACAAATGTTTTAATAATGCTTGAGCGGATCGACAGTTCATTTAAGCAATGGAACTGGTTTGTACTGTCAACGCTTACATCAATGATCGGATATTTTCTCACTTCAATCTGTTCAGTGTTCATGGCATCAATCATTTTATCAAAATGTTCTAATGAAAAATCGCAGTATAAATGCGAATTCTCTGTTTTTGATACCCCTACATACAAGCAGTCATCACGGAAATTCGTTTTACGGACTGCTTGAAGAAATGTGCCATCTCCGCCAATTGAAGCAATAATATGGGCATCTTCTGCACGCTTTACGACTTGAAAGCCTTGTTCAGTAGCGAGCTTCTCCAGAGAAGAAATGTGTCCATCCAATTCATGATCTTTTTTGTAAAAGAAAAATACATTGCGACGATTGTCTGTCATTGACGTTCTCCCCTTCGTTGTCAAAAGTAGATTTAGAGTAATAAAGGGCTTACATATGAAGCCTTGCTCACATTTTACACTTTTTTCATATGAAAGTAAAAACATTAGAAAAACCTTCATGATGGTGGCATTCATTTTTAGAAATGAGTCAATGTAAGGGATTTGAAAAGGGCAGAATTTGAGCATAATTGAATAGCTGTTTTCTCATGAAAGAGTGGATTAGGTGTTTCGTTGTGGTGAAGCTCTAGACTATTAGATGCAGCGAGAGGAGAAAAAAGCCAATTTTTCGTCATGCGTATCATTTGGCAGACGATGTAAAGTTGATCGTGAATAAAGAGAGGTGCTATCATATGATGAAATGAAATGTAAAAAACCACAATTCCTGTGAAACATTTCATGTGAATATTCGTATCAATGAAGAGAGACAAAAAGGAGGAGAAAAAGATGAATGCGAAAAGATGGGTAGCGTTAATCATTGCACTTGGAGTTTTCGGATTTTCAATTGTGATTAGTGTCACGACGGCTTTGTATGAAAGCTTCAATGACAATAAAATGAGCTATCAATTTGGGGATGAAATAGAAGAAAAGGTACTAGAGGATGGAAGCGGTGCTGGAAAAATAGCGGTTCTTGAGATTAATGGAACCATTCAAGATAATGGCGGCGCATCAAGTCTATTAGGCGGAGAAGGTTACGATCATCGTGCATTTCTTAAGGAACTAGAAAAAGCGAAAGATGATGCTTCAGTAAAAGGTGTACTGCTGCGCGTCAACTCTCCTGGCGGCGGTGTCTATGAAAGTGCAGAAATACATAAAAAATTAGAAGAAGTGAAAAAAGCGAAGAAGCCGATTTACGTCTCCATGGGCTCAATGGCAGCTTCTGGCGGTTACTACGTATCAACTCCAGCCAAGAAAATCTTTGCTTCACCTGAAACATTAACAGGATCGTTAGGTGTGATCATGCAAAGCTTGAACTATTCAAAGCTGGCAGATAATTTAGGGATTAAATACGAAACAATTAAGAGCGGAAAATTCAAAGACATCATGTCGCCAAATCGTGACATGACAAAAGATGAGCGCGACATCATGCAAAGCATGGTCGATAACTCGTATGAAGGATTTGTCAAAGTCATCTCTGAAGGACGCGGCATGTCAAAACAGAACGTCAAGAAAATTGCTGACGGCCGGGTCTATGACGGAACACAGGCGAAATCGAACGGATTAGTCGATGAGCTTGGATATTATGAAGATGCAATCAAAGCAATGAAGAAAAATGAAAAAGGGTTAAAAGGAGCGACAGTGATCAGCTATTCTCAAAGCTTTGGCTGGAACTCTCTCTTCAATATGAGCGCAAGTAAACTCTTTAAAAGCGAAATTGATTTTCTCAATCTAAAAGAAACACTGGCTGGCTCAAACGGGTCTAAACCGATGTATCTCTATTCAAAATAAAGGAGGGATCATAGATGGATTCTACATTCGATGAAGTAACCGAAAGCCGTAGCCAAGAAGAATCGAATCCGGCCTTTGCGAAACGTGCAGTGATTGAAGCACAGGCGTTTGCAGGCTTTTGGATTAGGTTTTGGGCATTTATTCTTGATTGGCTTGTCGTCTGGGGTGTCAACCATTTGACGGTTTCTCCAATCTTTAGTCTGTTTGGCTGGTCCAAAGGAGGAGGATGGTTTTCTCCATTCTCTGTCACAACGACGATAGTATTCCTGCTTTATTTCGCCATCATGACGAAAATCTTTCAACAAACGCTTGGGAAAATGGTGTTTGGGATCAAAGTGGTCTCACTTCAACCTGAGAAGAAACTGGCATGGGATGTCATTTTCTTTAGAGAGATTGTGGGACGCTATATTAATACGCTTTTTGTACTCTATGCTGTTGTTGGATTCACACCGAAAAAGCAAGGGGTTCATGATTACTTTGCCGATACGGTGGTCGTCCATGAACATTTATATGAAAAAACAGAAGCAAACGTATAATCAGAGGAGTTTGGCCGGGTACCGGTCAAACTCTTTTTTTATGATTGGGTATAAAATCCAGAATGAGAGCCATAATCGTAGAGGAAGCATCATTTGTTATGGAGGAAGTGAGCACAGTGCTTTACGTTTGGATCGCAGCTTTTTTGTTCCTTGGGATCTTATTGATCTTCATGAAAGTGACCATTTCACTGGATTATTCACATGCAAATGACAATGACCACCTTGCACTGAAGATCATCACCTTATATGGAATCATCAGACTCAAAAAAGACATTCCGATGGTGAGGGTCAATCCAGAAGATCAAACGATTGATATACGTGAAAAGAAAATGGCGAGCGCCAAAACCCCTAGTCACGAAAAAGAATCCATACATAAAAAAGTGGGAAAACGTGATATGAAGCAAATCCTTCATCAAATGGAGCGCATCACAAAAGAGATCGTCGATTTAAACCGGATCATGCGTAAATTCTTCATTCACATGAGAATTGTATCGTTTCACTGGTCAACATGGATCGGCTTTCATGACGCCGCTTTAACAGGTGTAGCAGCCGGCGGGGTGTGGTCAGTGAAAGGAGCACTGCTTGCCTTTATGCAGGAACATCTCACCTTTAAGCATAAACCGGTATATGAAGTCATTCCTGCCTTTCAGCACAATGTGTCACAAACCCAGTTTACATGTATAGCTTATTTTCGTATTGGACATGCTATGCTTGCAGCCATTCGTTTACTTGTCCATTGGTTAAAAGGAAGAAAGGCGAGAAAAAGTGCCTCTCTTCAAGCAACGAAGAATGAATCATCTGTTTAAGGAGGAACCCGAAAATGGCAGATCATCCAATCCAAGGTCTTATGAAGACAGCGATGGAAAACATAAAAGAAATGATAGATGTGAATACGATCATCGGCGATCCAGTCGAAACACCTGACGGCAGTGTCATCCTCACTGTATCGAAGGTTGGTTTTGGATTTGCAGCAGGCGGCAGTGAATTTAACGGGAACCAAAAGAAAGAAAAACGTTCTGATGATCAAGAACGAAAAGAACCGAGACTCCCATTTGGCGGAGGAAGCGGCGGAGGTGTGTCTATTACACCAATCGCCTTCTTAATTGTCGGAACAAACGGCGTTCGAATGCTTCATTTGGATGAACATACACATCTGCTTGATAAAATATTGGATTCTGCTCCTCAAGCAATTGAACGTCTTCAGCACATGTTTAAGAAGGATGAACGGGAGAACCGTCATAAAGAACGAAAACTAGATGACATAGACCTTTAAAAAGTTAGCTGCGCTGCAGTTAACTTTTTTTTCGAAAGCGAAGATTAGGCTTTGCAGTTTTTTGCTTTCTCTACTATGATAGAACCATACATTTGATAAGGGAGGAATTGTTTTGGCATCGATCACATTTAAAGGGAGTTCTGTCACGCTTGTAGGAAATGAAGTAAAAGTAGGCGAGCAGGCTCCGGATTTCACGGTATTAACGAACTCACTAGGGGAAGTTTCACTTTCGGATTTAACAGGAAAAGTGACGATCATCTCAGTGATTCCTTCTATTGATACAGGTGTGTGTGACGCACAAACAAGACGTTTCAATGAAGAGGCAGCCGGTTTAGGCCCGGTCAATATCTATACAATTAGTGCAGACCTTCCATTTGCACAAGCACGCTGGTGCGGAGCAAACGGAATTGAAAATGTCGAAACATTATCTGATCACAGAGATATGTCATTTGGTGAAGCATTCGGTGTATATATGAAAGAATTGCGTTTATTGGCGCGTGCAGTTTTCGTATTAGACCCTAATGGGAAAGTGGTTTACACTGAATACGTAAGCGAAGCAACGAATCACCCAAATTATGAAAAAGCCATTGAAGCTGCAAAATCACTGTTATAAAAGCAGCATCGACAAGAGCTCCGGCTTCATACTGGGGCTCTTTTCAATGAGAACATATAGCTTTTAACAAAGCGAGGAGAGAAAAGCATTGCAGAAAGATCAAGTAAGTACGATTTTCGAGCTGCTCGATACAGCTTCTATTCGATTAAAAAAGGATCAAAGCATTTCCTATATTGAGGCATTAGCTGAAGCAGGAGAAGCCTTTTTCCAAGCAAATGATCGAGACGGTTTACTAAAGGATGTAATAGAGAAAGCAGATTTTGCTTCTTATGATCATGAGCAGATTCGTAAAGCGTTTCAGCTCGCCGTATTGAAAGGACAAAAGGATATTTCCCATCCAAATCGTCAGATGACCCCAGATACGATCGGGCTGTTTGTCAGCTATTTGGTGAATAAATTTTTAGAAGGTCAAAAAGAGCTAGTTGTCTTTGATCCAGCAGCAGGGACAGGGAACTTACTGCTTGCTGTCTTAAATAATCTGACTGCAGAAACAAAGCGCGGCTTTGCGTCTGAAATTGATGATGTACTCATTAAAATTGCATGGGCACAGGCGAACTTGGAAGAGAAGGAAGTCGAGCTTTTCCATCAAGACAGTCTTGAGCCGCTTTTGATCTCTCCAGTAGATGTCACTGTATGCAGTCTGCCAGTTGGTTATTATCCAAATGATGAGCGTGCAGCAGACTATGAATTAAAGGCAAAAGAAGGACATGCATTTGCGCATTATTTATTTATTGAACAAAGCCTTCGTTATACAAAAGAAGGCGGATTCTTGTTCTTCATCATTCCAAACGATTTGTTTGAAGGAAAAGAAAGCGTGCAATTAAAGGACTTTATCAAAGATCAGGCATATATGAATGCATTAATTCAGCTGCCGGTCTCCATGTTCAAGGACAAAAAGCACGCCAAAAGCTTGTTTGTGATGCAAAAGAAAAAGGAAGGGCTCGAAGCACCAAAACGGATGCTGTTTGCCAATCTGCCGTCTTTCTCACAAAAAGAATCAATGGTGGGTGTAATGAGAAAATTAGACCAGTGGTTTATAGAAGAAAAAGAAACGAAAGAATAGCCAGAGTGATGTCTGGCTATTTTACTATTCAGAAAATATCGACTTATCGATGTAAGCGATAACAGTTCGAAGGTGCACTTGAAATGCAAAGTTTTCAATGTTTAAATGAAAAAGTCAGATATTTTTCGGACTAATCGTTAAACTATAAAAGACCCGTCAAACAGGTTGAATATAGCACCGGAAAAAACGTGAAACCTTATATAACAACTGAGTAAAAGGAGCGACAAGAATGTCTAAAATTATTGCAATCAACGCAGGAAGCTCATCTCTTAAATTCCAATTGTTCGACATGCCAGAAGAAACCGTTTTAACAAAAGGTCTTGTTGAAAGAATCGGAATGGACAACAGTATCTTCACGATTTCTGTAGATGGAGAAAAGAAAACAGAAGTCACAGATATTCCAGATCATGCAGTAGCGGTTAAAATGCTACTTGAAAAACTAATTGAATTTAACATCATCAAAGACTTTAATGAAATTGATGGCGTAGGACACCGTGTTGTTCACGGCGGAGAGAAATTCAGCGACTCTGTTCTTTTAACTGATGAAGTCATCAATGACATTGATAAGCTTTCAGAGCTAGCACCACTGCACAACCCTGCAAACGTTGTAGGAATCAAAGCATTCAAACAAATTCTGCCTGACGTACCAGCGATTGCTGTGTTCGATACAGCCTTCCACCAAACAATGCCAGAGCAGTCTTACCTATACAGCCTTCCGTACGACTACTATAAAAACTTTGGTATTCGTAAATACGGATTCCACGGGACAAGCCATAAGTTCGTCACAGAGCGTGCATCAGAGCTCTTAGGCCGTCCTCTTGAAGAGCTTCGTTTGATCTCTTGTCACCTTGGAAATGGTGCGAGTATCGCAGCAGTTGAAGGCGGAAAATCAATCGATACTTCAATGGGCTTCACGCCGCTTGCGGGTGTTGCAATGGGTACACGTTCAGGTAACATTGACCCTGCCCTTATTCCATTTATTATGGAGAAAACAGGACATACAGCTGAAGAAGTACTTTCTACTTTGAATAAGAAGAGTGGTCTTTTAGGTGTGTCTGGTCTATCAAGTGACCTTCGTGATATTGAAGAAGCAACAGAAGAAGGAAACGACCGTGCAGAAGTAGCTCTTGATATTTTTGCAAGCCGTATTCATAAATACATCGGTTCTTATGCAGCGAGAATGAATGGCGTAGATGCGATCATCTTCACAGCTGGAATCGGTGAAAACAGTTCAGAAGTGAGAGCACGTGTACTTCGTGGTCTGGAATTCATGGGCGTTTACTGGGATCCTTCTCTTAACAACATGAGAGGCGAAGAAGCATTCATCAGCTACCCGCACTCTCCTGTGAAAGTGATCGTCATTCCAACGAACGAAGAAGTCATGATTGCAAGAGACGTTATGCGCTTAGCGTAATTAAAATGAAGAAGCTCTTTTCCAAAAAGGAAAAGAGCTTCAGATTGTAGAGAAACTCATGTTTTTCTACAATCTTTTTTATTTTCATCGTAATGATGATGGATGAGATTTAATGAAAAAGGCCTCCCACACACCTAGCCTAGCTTCGCTAGGTGTGTGGCAATCTTCTTCATGTTTTGACAGGCAGCTGTGAGAAGCACTTGCTCACTCACATTTTGTTTTCCCCTCAACCGGCAGTAGCGAAGCCCATGCAGTTGTTTTGAATCTGCAAAGCTTCGCTCTATTTTTTCTTTTCTTTTTTTATATAGCTCTTTTCCAGAAGCAGACAGACGATTTTGTCTGATCTTTTCTTTATGTTCTTCCCATACATGTCTTGAGATCACTTTTTGATGATTTTTCGACCTTGTACAGCTCTCTAGGAAAGGACACGATACGCATTTTTTAGGGTCTGATTTGTAGAACCGATAACCTTTTCGATCAGTTGTTGTATATAATAGCTTCTCACCATTTGGGCATATGTAGTGATCATGTTCAGAGTCATACTGAAATTTCCACTTCTCAAATAATCCTCTTGTTGGATGAAAGCGTCTATGTGCGATGACACCAAAAATACGGCGATCGGATAAACCTTTACAGATTGGCGTTGTCAAATAACCAGAATCAAGGGCAACCGCTTCTACTTGAAAACCAAATCGGGCGATTTGGTGATCCAATCGATCAAGATACGGAACAGAGTCATGGATATTGCCGGGCGTGACATGGGCATCCGTGATGATATTGTACTTCATATCCGTTGTACGGTGGTCTAGGTAGAAAAAGCCTTCTGGCTTGTTTTCACGATAAAGATAGCCACTTTCAGGATCAGTCGTACTTTGGCGAATGTCTTTTTTCGTTTGCACCTCCTCTTTTACCTTTAAGGGCTTTTTTCCGTGTGCCACCCGATCTTCTTGGACCGCTTCTTCTAATTCATTTATATAGCTTTGGGTATCTTGTTCAATCGTTTTTCTCGTATATTTATGTTTATTGGCATTGGCTTTAAGATGAGTCGAATCAGTAAAAAGAACGCGGCCTCCTACCATATCATGATTGATGGCTTGAAGCACAATTTCATCAAAAATGTCTTGAAAAATCGTTGTATCTTTGAATCGAGTACGACGATTCCAGCTAATGGTCGAGTGGTGGGGAACGGGGTCATTGATGTTCAAACCTAAAAACCATCTATACGCCATGTTATAGTAAATTTCTTTTTCAAGTTGTCTTTCAGAACGGATACCGTACAGGTAACCGATAAACATCATTTTGAACAAAATAAGTGGATCAAGAGAAGGGCGACCTTTATTCTCGCTATAATACGGTTTTACTTTATCTACAATAAATGAAAAATCAATGTACTGATCAATTTTACGAAGCAGGTGATCCTCTTCGACCAGTTGATCTAGCAATACAAATTCGGCTTCGTGCTGAGAAGAATTTCTAGTGTGGAACATGAGAAAAACACCTTCCTTTAGTATGCTTTTCTCTATTATAAAACGGGGGAATGGAAACTTTAAGGGAAAAAATAAAGCTGTCGAGATTTTCTCGACAGCCTGAAGCTCTTTTCCAAAAAGGAAAAGAGCTTTTTTCTGTTAAAAGCAGCATGCTATAATGTTGTCCAATACGAAGCAAAAGGGAGCGGAGCGAAATGAGCGTGACAGAACATAAACGTGAGGCGAAAACGAGGCTTTATGTGAAAGTCATTACGGTCAGTGATACAAGAACGAAAGAAACAGATAAAAGCGGCCGCTTGATGATTGATTTGCTTAAAGAACAGGGACATCTCATTCTTGCATACGATATTGTAAAAGATGACATTGGAGCGATCCAAGACGCTGTGTTAGAGGGAACAGGCGAACCGAAAATAGATGCCGTCTTGTTAAACGGGGGCACAGGTATTGCGGCAAGGGATGTCACCATTGAAGCGATCACCCCGCTTTTCTCCAAGGAGCTGCCTGGCTTTGGTGAAATCTTTCGCATGCTCAGCTATACAGAAGACATCGGTTCTGCTGCTATCTTGTCTAGAGCAACTGCTGGGGTCGTTAACCAAAAAGCGGTCTTTGCCACACCAGGCTCTACTGGAGCTGTTCGTTTAGCCATGACAAAACTCATTATTCCTGAGCTTCCTCACGTCTTGCGAGAGCTTGAAAAGGATCAAAAATAGCCCAAAATGACTCTGCCAAGAAAAATTGGCAGAGTTTTTTTCATAAAGGGGTTGAAAAAACAATTTTTCCTTGTTACAGTGTATACATACTAAATGCATGTTTATAAATTATAACTTATTTTTATGCAAAAAACATTCACAGAATCAAAACAAGTGAGAGGAGCTTTTCAATCATGTCACAAAATAAAAAAGTCGTATTAGCATATTCCGGAGGTCTTGATACCTCTGTTGCAGTTAAATGGTTACAAGAGCAAGGATACGAAGTCGTTGCTTGCTGCCTGGACGTAGGTGAAGGAAAAGACTTAGCATTCGTTCAACAAAAAGCACTTCAAGTCGGAGCGGTTCAGTCTTACATGATTGACGCAAAAGAAGAATTCGCAGAGGAATTTGCACTAACTGCTTTACAAGCACACACGATGTATGAAGGGAAATATCCGCTTGTATCTGCATTATCTCGTCCACTTATTGCAAAAAAACTAGTGGAAGTCGCAGAAAAAGAAAATGCAGTAGCGGTTGCGCACGGATGTACTGGAAAAGGAAACGACCAAGTCCGTTTTGAAGTATCCATTAAAGCGTTGAATCCAGACCTAGAAGTTCTTGCACCAGTGCGTGAGTGGAAATGGTCCCGTGATGAAGAAATCGATTATGCACAAAAACATGGTATTCCAATTCCGATTAACTTAGACAGCCCATATTCAATCGACCAAAACCTTTGGGGCAGAAGTAACGAGTGCGGCATTTTAGAAGATCCTTGGGCTGCACCGCCAGAAGGAGCGTATGATTTAACGACGCCACTTGAAAAAACACCTGACACACCTGAAATCATTGAAATCACGTTTGAAAAAGGAAAACCAACAGCTATTGATGGTATTCAGTATTCATTATCTGATCTCATCCTTCATTTAAATGAAGTCGCTGGTCAGCATGGGGTTGGCAGAATCGATCACGTTGAAAACCGTCTTGTAGGCATTAAATCTCGTGAAGTGTACGAATGCCCAGGTGCTGTCACACTTCTAAAAGCACATAAAGAGCTTGAAGATTTAACACTAGTGAAAGAAGTCGCACACTTTAAGCCAATCGTTGAACAAAAAATGGCTGAATTAATATACAATGGCTTATGGTTCTCACCTCTTAAAGGAGCACTAGATGCTTTCTTACAAGAAACACAACAGAACGTAACAGGTGTTGTACGTGTGAAACTATTTAAAGGCCATGCCATTGTAGAAGGACGTAAATCACCATATTCACTTTATGATGAAAATCTAGCAACTTACACAAAAGCAGATGAATTCGATCATGATGCAGCGGTAGGGTTTATTAACCTTTGGGGCTTACCAACAAAAGTAAACAGCATCGTGAATAAAAAGGAGCAGGTTAAAGCATGAAAAAGCTTTGGGGAGGCCGATTTCAAAAAACACCAGAAAAATGGGTCGATGAGTTTGGCGCGTCCATTCATTTCGACAAACAATTAGTCAAAGAAGATCTGACCGGCTCCCTTGCTCATGCAAGTATGCTGAATACATGCGGTATCTTGGGCGATGACGAGGCCGCTGCCATTAAAGATGGACTGAATACGCTCATGAAAAAGGCAGAGGCAAATGAACTCGAATTCTCAGTGGATTATGAGGACATCCATTTAAACCTTGAAAAAATGCTCATTGATGAGATTGGTCCGCTTGGCGGCAAATTGCATACAGCGAGAAGCCGGAATGATCAGGTTGCAACCGATATGCATTTATATTTGAATAACCAAGTAGAGCATATCATTGAACTGATCTCTTCCTTTCAAACAGTGCTAGTGGAAAAAGCAGAACAGCACGTTGAAACGATTTTTCCAGGATATACGCACTTGCAGCGTGCACAGCCTATTTCCTTTGCGCATCATATGCTCGCCTATTTCTGGATGCTAGAGCGTGACAAAGCACGTTTCCAAGATTCTTTGAAGCGAATTAACGTGTCTCCACTTGGATGCGGGGCGTTAGCAGGAACGACATTCCCAATTGATCGTGAATATACAGCAGAGCTGCTTGGCTTTGATCATATTTACGAAAACAGCCTTGATGGCGTGAGTGATCGGGATTTCATTTTAGAGTTTTTGTCTAATAGCAGCCTTGTGATGATGCACCTCTCGCGTCTTTGTGAGGAAATCATTTTATGGTGCTCTCAAGAATTCAAATTCATTGAGCTTGATGACACATATGCAACAGGCAGTAGCATGATGCCGCAAAAGAAAAACCCGGATATGGCAGAATTGATCCGCGGGAAAACAGGCCGTGTGTATGGCAACCTGATGGGGCTTCTCACCATTATGAAAGGCTTGCCGCTTACGTATAACAAAGACTTGCAAGAAGATAAAGAAGGCATGTTTGATACAGTCAAAACCATTGCTGGCAGCCTGCAAATCTTCACAGGCATGATTCAAACAATGACAGTGAACGAAGATGTCATGAAAAAAGCAACAAAAGAAGATTTCTCAAATGCGACCGAAGTGGCAGACTATCTTGCGAAAAAAGGCATGCCATTCCGTGAAGCACACGAAATCGTTGGCAAGCTCGTGTATACATGCATTCAAAAAGGCATCTACTTAAGTGATCTTCCGTTTGAGAAATTTACAGAAGCGAGCGATCTTTTTGAAGAAGACATTTACACCGTTCTTGATCCTTATGTTGCTGTTGAAAAAAGAACAAGTGCAGGTGGAACTGGATTTAAACAAATTCAACTCGCTTTAGAAAAAGCAAAAGCCTGCCTAGCGTAACTGACCAAAACCATTCGTTGATACGGATGGTTTTTTTTCATGGAAAAAGGAGATTGATCATCATTGGAGAAGTTTGAAAACATACCAGTGTTAAGCTGAAGAGGGAGTGACAGCAGTTCATGAAGAAAACGCTTCAGGCTTTGTTTGACCAGCCCATCGTATCAGTTGAAACGTTAGGAGAACAGTACGACGGACGGGCTAATGATGTGTGGCTGATCTCCTTACAAGACAAAACGGAATATGTGGTGAAATCTCCTAAAATGACAATAGTAGAAAGTGAATTTGTATATGGGATCAACATGATCTATGGAGTAAATGCCCATACAGGACCAGAACATCTCGAACAAATCAATGAAAAGCTGGCTCATACGAATTCCTTTCATATTCCGGAAGTTGTTCGTAAAGTGAAGAAGGCGGGGAGACACTATGATGTCATGGAAAAAGTAGAAGGAACGCCTTCTATCGTTTTGTTTCGCTGCTTCTTGATATTCATGGCTCGTGGGATATCCAAAAGTGGATGAATCATCCTTCATTTTTTCATTCTAAATAGAAATAACAGAAAGGGTTCATAAGTGCGCCAGATGCAGGTTTATAGTAAAGTAAAGATAAGAAACATGTGAACTTGCAACCTTTGTTTTAGGAGGAGATTGTGTGCGACACGCATTAATAACAGCGGGTTCTAAGGGACTTGGCAGGAAAGTCACCGAGTCTTTACTGAATATGGGGTATTCTGTGACAGTGAATTATCGAAGTGATGATGAAGCTGTGCGGCAGATGAAAGAAGAATTGCAGCAATATGAAGAAAAGCTTCAATTTGTCCAAGGCGATGTGACAAACAAAGAAGATTTAAAAAACATGGTCGAGCTGGCAGCCGAGCGATTTGGACGGATCGATGCCTTGATTAACAATGCCGGACCTTATATTTTTGAACGAAAAAAACTAGCGGATTATTCCGAAGATGAATGGTATCAAATGATGGAAGGCAACCTATCTGCTGTGTTCCATTTGTTCCGTATGGTCATCCCAATGATGAGAAAGCAAGGCTTCGGCCGAATTGTCACATATGGCTTCCAAGGCGCAGACCATGCGCCGGGATGGATGCACAGATCAGCCTTCGGAGCAGCAAAAGTGGGGCTGGCGTCACTTACGAAAACCATTGCGATTGAAGAAGCCGAAAATGGCATCACAGCCAATATGGTTTGTCCAGGCAAAATCGTTGGAGACATGAAAGAATCGACAATAGAAGAAGCACGCCAGATGAAAGATGATGAAACGCCGATTGGCAGGTCTGGTACTGGAGAAGATATCGGGCGCATCATTTCCTTTTTATGCGATGACCGCTCTGATCTGATTACAGGAACCGTTATTGAAGCAACAGGTGGTCTTAACGTCATTCACAGACATTAAGTTTTTCAGTTTTTTTATACAGGGAATAGATGAAATGAGATCAAATTCGAAAGGTGGATATACTCACATGAAAGCTACATATCACGGACATTCAGCCGTACACATTGAAACAAACGGATACCATATTTGGATTGATCCATTTTTAAATGGAAATAAGCACACAGATATCAAACCGCAAGATGTCAAAGCGGATGTCATTTTGCTCACGCACGGGCATGGAGATCATGTCGGTGATACCATTGAAATCGCTAAAAACAATGACGCGCTCGTTATTGCGCCATTCGAGCTTGCCACTTATTTAAGCTGGCAAGGGGTGAAAACGCACCCGCTTTCTATTGGGGGCGGACGTGAGTTTGAATTTGGTAAAGTGAAGCTCACTCAAGCGTTCCATGGTTCTGCTATCATTGATGAAGATGCAAAAACGATTACGTATACAGGTATGCCATCAGGTATTTTATTTACTGCAGAGGGCAAAACGATTTATCATGCCGGAGACACTGCACTCTTTTCAGATATGAAGCTGATCGGTGAGCTGAATCATATTGAGCTTGCATTCCTTCCGATCGGTG
Source organism: Bacillus sp. FSL W8-0645 (assembly GCF_038007905.1). Classification (NCBI taxonomy): domain Bacteria; kingdom Bacillati; phylum Bacillota; class Bacilli; order Caryophanales; family Bacillaceae; genus Bacillus; species Bacillus sp. FSL W8-0645. The sequence goes on along the minus strand of NZ_JBBOYC010000001.1, from coordinate 2,695,300 downwards.
ATAACTTCACGATGGGACCGGACGATGCAAGAATCGCAGCCGAATGGCTTCGGGCGAAGCAAGTCGTGCCAATTCACTACAGCACATTCCCGCCGATTGAGCAGGACCCACATGCATTTGCAGACAGCCTGCATGGCGGCGTCGGTCATGTGTTAAATAGCGGAGAATGGATAGAGATTTAATCAACATAGCAAAAAGCCGGCACTCAAATGCCGGCTTTTTTTGTTTACATGTATCGCGCTGAAAAAAAGACAAATTGCTATTAAAAGCCTCCTGCCCTTATAATGAAACTTAGATGAAAACGCTGAAAACAAAAAGGGTGAACGGGATTGGCGACAAAGCATGAACAAATTTTATCGTATATTGATTCATTAGAAGTCGGAGAGAAAATTTCTGTCCGGCGTATTGCGAAAGAAATGAAAGTGAGTGAAGGGACCGCTTACCGGGCCATCAAGGATGCTGAAAATAAAGGATTCGTTAGTACCATCGAACGAGTTGGTACCATTCGAATTGAACAGAAGAAAAAAGAAAATATTGAAAAACTGACATATGCAGAAGTGGTCAATGTGATTGACGGACAGGTGCTTGGAGGACGAGCGGGCTTACATAAAACATTAAACAAATTTGTCATCGGAGCGATGGAGCTTGATGCGATGATGCGCTATACGGCAGCTGGAAACCTGCTGATTGTCGGAAACCGGATCAATGCCCACAGACAAGCATTAGAGGCAGGAGCAGCTGTGCTGGTCACGGGCGGCTTCTCAACAGATGATGAAATCATTCAGCTCGCAGATGAGCTTGAGCTGCCGATCTTATCGACAAGCTACGATACATTTACCGTAGCAGCTCTCATTAACCGGGCCATTTATGACCAACTCATAAAAAAAGAGATTGTGCTTGTGGAAGATATTTTAACGCCGATCGAACGAACAGTGTACTTATCACCAGAGGACAAGCTTGAAAAATGGTATGAAAAGAATTATGAAACTGGTCACGGACGCTTTCCGGTCGCAGACGACCAAATGAAAATTCACGGCATTCTCACCTCAAAGGATATCGCGGGACATAACCGCTCCACACCGATTGAAAAGGTGATGACGAAAAACCCACTGACAGTCATTGGCAAAACCTCTGTCGCTTCTGCTGCTCAAATGATGGTATGGGAAGGCATTGAGGTGCTGCCTGTTGTAGATGATTATGCGAAACTGATTGGAATGATCAGCCGTCAGGACGTGCTGAAGGCGCTTCAAATGATTCAAAAGCAGCCACAGGTCGGAGAAAAATTGGATGATGTTGTCTCAAGAGGGTTTAAAGAGACCGATACAGAAAAACCAAAGGCAGATGCCGTGTATCAATATGAGGTCACACCACAAATGACAAACCAGCTCGGAAACATTTCATATGGCGTGTTCACGCAAATTTTAATTGAATCCGCCAACCGCTTCTTAAAGTCTCATAAAAAAGGAGAGCTGATTGTCGAAAGTCTCTCTGTCTACTTCTTAAAACCGGTTCAAATGGAATCCACGATACAGATTAAGCCAAATATTTTAGAAGTAGGACGCAAGTTTGGAAAGCTGGAAGTAGAGGTTTATCATCAATCGAATATCGTTGGTAAAGCGATGCTGATGGTGCAGCTCATGGAGAGAGGATAATCATAAAAGGGCGATGATGAAAAAGACAAAGGGCTAAAATAAGCATCATTTTAGCCCTTCTCTCTTATTATGCGTGATCTTTTTCGCCTTCCTTTAAAAAGAGCGGAAGGTAATGCTTGTAGGCTTTATATCCAGCCCACGTACTGCCGATACCGACAGCAACAAAAATAAATCCAATGACAAATGCGAGTGACGAGCGGTTTAAAAATAATTGATTCACACCGAAGAGCAGGACAAAGCAGCCAAGTGCCATACTGGATTTCGCCGACCAGAATTTCTTTTCGACTGGGCGGTTCGTACGGACATTCTTTGCTTTGTAGTATAAATAAAACATGGCAGAACAAATAATAAACACAATCAAAACAAGCATGTGCTAAGCCTCCATTGTAAGTGGTTACAACCCTATTTTAAACGTAAATAGGCTTGCTTACTAGAATAAATTGTCTATTCCTCACTTTTCCGTCAGGATAGATTATGATTTAATATTAAAAAGAGTATCGGATAAGAAGGAGTTTTTATGAAAAAAGAACTGATTAGAACCATATCATTATATGACACCATCATCATTCATAGACATGTAAGACCAGATCCTGATGCGTATGGATCGCAGTGCGGCCTTACGGAAATCTTGCGTGCCACCTATCCAGAAAAAAATATTTATGCAACAGGAACCCCGGAGCCAACCCTTTCATTTTTGTATGAACTTGATGAGGTGCCGGATGACGTGTACAAAGATGCCCTTGTCATTGTCTGTGATACAGCCAATCAAGCAAGAATTGACGATCAGCGCTATTCAATGGGCGACAAGCTGATGAAAATTGACCATCATCCAAATGAAGATCCTTATGGTGATTTGCTTTGGGTAGATACAGAGGCAAGCTCTGTGAGCGAAATGATTTATGAATTGTATTTAGAGGGGAAAGAAGAAGGATATCAGCTGAATACAAAGGCGGCTGAACTCATTTATGCCGGCATTGTAGGAGACACAGGCCGCTTCCTTTTCCCAAATACGACGAAAAAGACGCTCAAATATGCTGGAGAACTTATTGAATATCCATTTTCATCTTCAGACCTTTTCAATCAATTGTATGAGACGGATCTGAATGTCGTGAAATTAAATGGCTATATTTTTCAACATATTTCTTTGTCAGAGAATGGGGTCGCTTCTGTTTTCATTAAGCAGGATATTTTGGAATCGTTCCAAACGACAGCGCAGCAAGCCTCACAGCTTGTTGGGACACTTGGAAATATTGCAGGGATTAAGGCATGGGTCTTTTTTGTGGAAGAAAATGATCAGATTCGTGTTAGATTCCGCTCGAAAGGCGTCGTCATTAATACCATTGCGAAAAAATATCATGGCGGCGGCCACCCGCTTGCAGCTGGTGCGTCTATTTATGATTGGGCCGTGGCAGATGAGATTTTGCGTGATTTAGAAGAAGTATGTAAATCATCATCATGAGAGAGGGGGGCTTCAAGTCCCCTCTCTCTTTTTTTGTCATGGAGAAAAGGGTTACTTGCATACAGGGATAAACCAGCAGCCGATGTCAGTTGAATCTTCATAGGCTTGGAGATTTTGATGTTTTAATTCTTTTTTAATTAAATGAGCCATCATTTCTGTCTCAGCATAAGCACACATGCCGTCCTTGATCCGGCTTGCTTTGTCTCGTGCCATTTGACGATAGCTATAAACCTCCATTGTCCTCACCTCTTTCTGTTTTAGATCTCGTTCTACTTTTAGTGTATAAAAATTAAGGGGGAAAAGCGATCATTGAGGGCAGAAATTCATAAAAATTCCACATGATCATTTATTCAGCAAATGAAATGCGCACTTCAAGTGAAAGCTTCGTATAGATCGTCAGCTCCGTCACTTTGGCGCGGTATGCCTTTTCCCGAATGGTATATTCTTTGTTTTCGACCGTGCGTTTTAATAATTCCTTTGTTTTATAGACACTTTCAATATCCTTTGTAATAACCTCTGAGATATCCTCCTTGACCTGATCTTCAAATTTTAGCGTATCTGGCTCTGGGATTTTATATTGCTCACGATTGACGAGATGGACATCTACGCTTTGGATCAGCAGTCGCTTCTTATTATCCTCATTTAACTTATGCAAATCTTCCCGATAGAGTGTGATTTGTTCTTTCAGACTGTCCATATGGTGCTGCTGGCTTCTCAGCAGTGTCACCTGCTTTTCCTGAAAGATTCCGTATGTAAAGAGGAAAATGAGCCAGCTCACAATCGCCCCAAACATCATCCCCGCAAAAAAACGCTGCCAGCCTGGACGTTTGTAAAGCTCCGGTACCCTCATGATGACACATGCTCCTGTGTGAGCCACGTGATAATAAGATAACCTGTTTGCGCACCGCCCATGGCAGAAACAATTAATAAAATCTGTTTGAAAATATCACGCGTGTTCCCTTCAAAAATGCCTCGTTCAAAGCTATAAACAGCATCAAACGTTCCGCCGATAGCTGCGACAAGTGCCCAAATCTTTAAACGGTTGGCAAGACTCGTAATAATGGATAAAGGCGGCTGACCAGACAAATAAGCACCAACACCGCCTATAATGGCACCACCCAAAATGACCCCAAGTGCAATAAAATAACAGCTAATAAAATTTGGAATAAAAGCTTCCTTCACATCCATTTTGTCCACCTCACTCTATTCAATATATGGTGCGTGCGGGACAAGTATGAACGGACAGAAAAGAAAGAACATTTGTTTCTCATCGCATCGCGTTTTATAATGAAAGAATGACTTTAGACGAAAGGAGTGGATTAAGCATGTCTTATGTTCATCTTCAGGTCCACAGTGGATACAGCTTATTAAGCAGTGCAGCAAAAGTAAAGGAGCTCGTGCTGAAAGCAAAAGAACTTGGCTGCAAGGCGCTTGCTCTTACCGATGACCATGTGATGTATGGAACGGTTGGATTTTATAAGGAATGTAAAAAACATGGCATCAAGCCGGTCATCGGTTTAACAGCTTCTGTCTTCATAGATGAACAAGAGACAGAGGCTTATCCCTTGGTACTCCTTGCCAGAAACAATGAAGGCTACCAAAATTTGATCAAGATCAGCAGTGTGCTGAAATCAAAATCAAAAGCTGGACTGAAAGAGAAATGGTTGAAAAGCTATCACCGCGGGCTCATTGCCATCACACCAGGCGTTTCCGGCTACATTGAAACGCTGCTTCAGCATGATCAGATAGAAGAAGCGCATGATGCGGCGAAACAATTGAAACATATTTTCGGTGAGGGACATGTGTACATCGCACTTCAGCCATTTCAGCAAGACGAATCGCTTGCCGGTAAACTGAGGGACGTCTCAAAAAGTGCGGACATTCCTCTTGTTGCGACAGGAGATGTCCACTACATCAACCTGGAAGACAAAACGGCCTATACGTGTTTAAAGGCGATTAAAGCAGGGCAGCAGCTGCCTGAGGTTGAGGAAGACCGAGCAGAAAAGCATTTCAGAACCTTTGAAGAAATGAAGGAATGGTATACGCAGGATATGGAGCTGCTGACAAGAACGGTGGAGATTGCAGACCGCTGCGAAGTCGATTTAAATCTTGGGCAGACAAAACTCCCATCCTATCCGACCCCTGATCAATCAACAGCAGATCAGTTTTTACGCAAAGTGTGTGCAGAAGGGATGAAGCAAAGAAAGATTGCTTCAAATGACGCGTATGTGAAAAGGCTTGAGTATGAACTGAGCATTATCCAAAAAATGAATTTCAGTGATTATTTTCTCATCGTGTGGGATTTTATGAAGTATGCCCATGACCAAGGCATTGTCACAGGGCCAGGACGGGGATCGGCAGCAGGCTCACTTGTTGCCTATGTACTGTTTATTACGGATGTTGATCCGCTCCGTCACGGTCTGTTATTTGAGCGTTTCTTAAATCCTGAGCGAATCAGTATGCCTGATATTGATATTGATTTCCCCGATACGAGAAGAGATGAAATCATTTCTTATGTAAAAGACAAATACGGAGACATGCATGTGGCGCAAATCGTCACGTTTGGAACCCTTGCAGCAAAAGCAGCCTTAAGAGATGTCGGACGTGTGATGGGGATTGATTCAAAAGCAGCGGACCGTCTCGCAAAGCTGATTCCATCAAAGCCAGGAACGACGCTGAAAGAAGCGCTCACTGCATCTCCTGAATTAAAAACAATGCTCCAGCAGTCCGAAGAGCTCAGGCAAGTCTTTCAAACTGCTTTAAAGGTTGAAGGCTTGCCAAGACATACCTCGACACATGCAGCCGGCGTTGTGCTGAGCGAGGAGCCGCTGACAGAGATCGTTCCTATTCAAGATGGCCATGATGGTGTGTATTTAACGCAGTATGCGATGAATTATTTAGAAGATCTCGGGCTTTTAAAGATGGATTTCTTAGGACTAAGAAACTTAACCTTAATTGAATCCATTAAAAACCAGATTGAAAGACAGGAAAACGTCCACATTAACTTTAGTGACATTTCATATGAAGATCAGAAAACATTTGAATTGTTATCAGCGGGAGATACAACTGGGATTTTCCAGCTTGAATCACAAGGGATGCGTCAGGTGCTGAGACGCCTCAAGCCCTCTAGTTTAGAAGACATCGTGGCAGTCAATGCCCTCTATCGCCCAGGTCCAATGGAGAATATCCCGCTTTTTATCGACCGAAAGCACGGTAGAGTCAAGGTCTCTTACCCGCATCCTGATTTGTATGACATTTTAAAAGACACATATGGCGTCATCGTCTATCAAGAGCAAATCATGCTGATTGCAGCGAAGATGGCAGGCTTTCAGCTTGGCGAGGCAGATCTATTAAGAAGAGCCGTTTCGAAGAAGGATAAAAAGGTCCTTGATGAAGAGCGGAGCCATTTTGTTGAAGGATGCCTAAAAAAGGAGTATCCTGTTAACATTGCAAATGACGTTTATGACTTAATCGTCAAATTTGCAAACTATGGTTTTAATAGAAGCCATGCTGTTGCATATAGCATGATTGGCTTTCAGCTTGCTTACTTAAAAGCGCATTATCCGTTATATTTTATGTGCGGACTTTTAACGAGTGTGATTGGAAATGAAGACAAAGTCGCTCAATATTTCTATGAGGCAAAGGAAAAAGGGATATCTGTGTTGAAGCCTTCTATTAATAAGAGTGAATTTCCATTTACGGTTGAAAAAGGGGAGATCCGCTACAGCTTAAGAGCGATCAAAAATGTCGGAGTGTCAGCTGTAAAGGATATATACAGGGCAAGACAGGAAAAGCCGTTTGAAGATTTATTTGATTTTTGCGCAAGAGTATCAGTAAAGAGTGTCAACCGAAAAACGATTGAAGCGCTCATTTTTTCAGGGGCGATGGATGAGCTTTATCCAAATCGTGCGTCGTTATTGGCATCAATAGATATTGCATTAGACCACGTGTCATTTTTAAATCCAGATGATCAGCTCGACTTTCTGGGGGATACAACCTTCTCCATTAAGCCAAAATATGCGGAGATAGAAGAATTGCCGCTTGTCGATCTCCTGCAATTTGAAAAAGAGGCACTTGGACTATATTTATCAAATCATCCTGTACAAGCGTACCGAGATCGCTTAAAAGAGAATGGTGCAGTGGAAATCATCAGACTTTCTTCCTATATAAAGCGAAGGGTCTCAATGGGTGGTCTTTTGACAAAAGTGAAATCGATTCGAACAAAAAATGGACAATCGATGGCATTTGTCACATTTGGGGATGAAACGGGAGAAATGGAAGGCGTCGTCTTTCCAGAGCAATTTAGAAAGCTGTCCCCCTTACTTGAGGAGGGCGCCATGCTTTATGTTGAAGGCAGAATAGATGTCAGAAATGACAGCAGCCAGATCATCGTGCAAGAAGCCGTTCTGCTTGAAGAGATGGGCACACAAAGAAAAGAGTCTGTCTACATTCGGGTGAAAGAAGAAAATCATACGCAGGAGCTGCTAGAGCAAGTAAAGCGGGTGATCTCGATGCACAGCGGAGAAGCAGATGTCTATTTGTATTATGAGAAGCAAAAAAAGACAGTGAGACTTCCAGATGCATACAAAGTTCATGCAGATCATGCTGTCATTTTCCAGTTAAAAGAGCTGCTCGGTGAACAAAACGTTGTGATTAAATGATGACAAATCGTCTGAATATGTTTTACAAATTCACCTATTGTGTTATCATTTTAAAGATTCTGTGTATTTAAAACTGCCAGTATGTGCTTATCAACTTAGCAATTCATTAAATCATTTTCCACTTGAAGGAGTGTTCATCACATGTCATTAAGAGAAGAAGCATTACATATGCACAAAGAGAATCAAGGCAAACTTGAATCAAAATCAAAAGTACAAGTGAAAAATGCGAAAGACTTGAGCTTGGCTTACTCACCTGGTGTTGCAGAACCATGTAAAGATATTTATGACGACACAAGCAAAGTGTATGATTATACAATGAAAGGCAATATGGTCGCTGTTGTCACAGACGGAAGCGCTGTTTTAGGGCTTGGAAATATTGGTGCAGAAGCATCTCTTCCAGTCATGGAAGGAAAAGCTGTATTATTCAAAAGCTTCGCTGGCGTTGATGCCTTCCCAATCGCGCTTGCGACAAACGATGTAGACAAAATCGTTGAAACAGTAAAGCTTCTTGAGCCAACGTTTGGCGGTGTCAACCTTGAAGATATTGCAGCTCCAAACTGCTTTATTATCGAAGAGCGCTTGAAAAAAGAGACAAACATTCCAGTGTTCCACGATGATCAGCACGGAACAGCGATTGTGACAGTAGCTGGACTTGTCAATGCACTGAAACTGTCTGGAAAATCAATGTCCTCTATCAAAGTGGTGGCAAACGGCGCTGGAGCAGCGGGAATTGCGATTATCAAGCTTCTATATCATTTCGGTGTACGTGATATCATCATGTGTGATACAAAAGGCGCAATTTACGAAGGCCGCCCGAACGGTATGAATGCAGTGAAAAATGAAGTGGCTAAATTCACGAACCAAGACCGTAAAGAAGGTTCATTAGAAGAAGTGATTGAAGGCGCTGACGTCTTCATCGGGGTTTCAGCAGCAGGAGCTCTAACAAAAGAAATGGTTGGAAAAATGGCAAAAGATCCTGTCATCTTCGCAATGGCGAATCCTAATCCAGAGATCATGCCAGAAGATGCACATGCAGCAGGCGCAAGTGTTGTAGGAACTGGCCGTTCTGACTTCCCGAACCAAGTGAACAACGTACTGGCATTCCCAGGAATTTTCCGCGGAGCTTTAGATGTACGTGCAACCCACATTAACGAAGAAATGAAAATTGCAGCCGTAGAAGCAATTGCTTCTCTTGTTTCAGATGATAAATTGTCAGCTGAATACGTCATCCCTGACCCATTTGATGCACGTGTAGCACCAGCGGTAGCGAAAGCGGTAGCAAAAGCAGCAATGGAAACTGGTGTTGCAAGAATCAAAGTCGACCCAGAAGAAGTCGCTGAAAAAACAAGAAAATTAACGATTATCGGCGAATAATCAATTGGAAAAGTGTGCACGTTCTTTCTGAAATTGGAGGAAAGACGTGCACTATTTCCTCTCATACGCGAAAATTTTTTCATCCGGAATGATATTTTTTTGTAGACGTTCACAATTCACATATATCAACTGCTCAGCGCCCCAAACACATACTCATTTCTCATCAATTCCCCACTGAAAAAATTGAATGAAGGATGACAGCGTTTGACAAAAAAAGTACAATAGTTTCGGTACAGTTATGACATGTCCTATAATAGTGGATGTGCGTGTAAAGAAAAAACCCTTCAAAAAGGGAGGTAGTCATTTGTCAATCAAAAATATTTTCAGTAAAAAGAAAAAATATGCATCTGTACCCTCTGAACAGGCAAGTCAAGATGTGCCTGAAGGCATCATGACCAAATGTCCGCAATGTAAAAAAATAATGCTCACCAAAGAACTAGATAAAAATTTACGTGTTTGCATGAATTGCGGTAGACATTTGCAAATGAATGCAAAACAGCGTATTGACAGCCTTGTTGACGAAGGCACATTTGAAGAATTTAACGGGCATCTGATCTCAGAAAACCCGCTCGGATTCCCAGGCTACGAAGAAAAGCTTGAGAAAGACAGAGAAAAAACGTCTTTGAATGAAGCCATTGTTACAGGTCAAGGTGAAATTGAAGGCAAGCGTGCTGTGATCGCTGTCATGGATGCCACATTCCGTATGGGCAGCATGGGCTCAGTTGTTGGTGAAAAGATCACACTTGCGATCGAGAAAGCAAAAGCGGACAAGGTGCCATTTATCATCTTTACTGCATCAGGCGGAGCGAGAATGCAAGAGGGGATCCTCAGTCTTATGCAGATGGCAAAAACAAGCTCAGCATTAAAATTGTTCAGCGAGGACCAAGGTTTGATTATCTCTGTGATGACGAACCCAACAACTGGCGGTGTATCAGCTAGTTTCGCGTCTCTTGGTGATTACAACTTTGCAGAACCTGGTGCTTTAATTGGGTTTGCAGGTCGTAGAATCATTGAACAAACCATTCGTGAAGACCTGCCAGAGGACTTCCAAACGGCTGAATTTTTAATGAAGCATGGTCAATTGGATGCTGTCATTCATCGTGCAGAGATGAAAGAAACATTAGGCCGAATCTTAGCATTACACAGCACAGGAGGTGAACGAGAGTGGCTGGAGAACTAGAATTTGAAAAACCTGTCATTGAACTTCGAGCGAAAATTGATGAACTGAAAAAGTTCACACAAAACTCAGAAATGGATTTAAGTGCAGAAATTGAGCGTCTTGAAACACGTCTGAGCAAACTTGAAGCAGACATTTATACAAATTTAAAGCCGTGGGACAGAGTACAGATTGCTCGTCATGCGATGCGCCCAACAACTCTCGATTACATTCAAGAGCTGTTTGACAACTTTTTCGAGTGTCACGGTGACCGTTTTTATGGCGATGATGAAGCGATCGTTGGAGGAATTGCCACGTTTAAAGGGCTTCCTGTCACGGTGATTGGCCATCAGCGCGGTAAAGATACAAAAGAAAACTTGCGCCGTAATTTCGGAATGCCTCATCCAGAAGGCTACCGTAAAGCGCTGCGCTTGATGAAACAAGCAGATAAATTTAATCGCCCGATCATTTGCTTTATTGATACAAAAGGAGCTTATCCTGGTAAAGCAGCTGAAGAACGCGGGCAAAGTGAAGCAATTGCGAAAAACCTATTCGAAATGGCAGGACTTCGTGTACCGGTTGTCTGTATTGTCATTGGAGAAGGTGGAAGTGGCGGCGCACTAGGCTTAGGCGTAGGAAACCACCTATACATGCTAGAGAATTCAACGTATTCAGTGATTTCACCTGAAGGTGCAGCAGCACTGCTCTGGAAGGACTCATCACTTGCGAAAAAAGCTGCAGAATCAATGAAAATTACGGCTCCAGACCTAAAAGAATTAGATATTATAGATGATGTTATTAAAGAAGTGCAAGGTGGAGCACACCGAGACGTGAAACAACAAGCAGCCTACATTGAAAAAACATTAAAACAGTCACTTACATCTTTGCTCAAACTAACACCTGAAGAACTAGTCGAACAAAGATATCAAAAATACAAAGCAATCGGGAAAGTATCGGTTGAAAATCAATATATTGGGGTAAACTAAATAAACGTGCAGCCTTTTTGGCTGACGTTTATTTTTTTCATCTTTTTTCATGAAAATCGTCCTCATGTAAGCGCTATTTGAAAATAATTTTCTTTTGTTTTCATAAAGTTTGAAACGTCTGAAAACCCTGATACGGTGGGCTTTAGAAGGCTGTATCTTCCTCACTTTTGAAAGAATTGCTTTCATGACTGACTTAACTTTTGTTTAAAAACGGTTTATTTAATTGTATAATAAGTACGGTTTTAGAAATACGTATTGAAAACATCCGGTTTTGCTCATGATTGTTTTCAAGCAGTGGAAATGGTATGTTTAATTCATATATGGTCTCTGAGGTGAAAAAGATGAAGCGTATAGGAGTTTTAACGAGCGGTGGGGATTCCCCAGGAATGAATGCAGCTGTGCGCGCAGTTGTAAGGAAAGCGATTTACCATAATGTTGAAGTTTACGGTATTTATAATGGATATTCAGGTCTAATTAACGGTAAAATTGAGAAACTTGAAATAGGTTCAGTTGGCGATATCATTCATCGTGGAGGAACAAAACTTTACACGGCAAGATGCCCTGAATTCAAGACAGTTGAAGGTCGTGAAAAAGGCATTGAGAACTTAAAAAAATTCGGTATTGAAGGACTTGTTGTGATCGGCGGAGACGGTTCATTCATGGGAGCGAAGAAATTAACTGAGCTCGGTTTTCCATGTGTAGGTGTCCCGGGTACAATCGACAACGATATCCCAGGTACTGATTTCACTATTGGCTTTGATACAGCACTGAATACAGTCATTGACGCCATTGATAAAATTCGTGATACAGCCACATCTCATGAACGTACATACGTAGTGGAAGTAATGGGAAGACATGCTGGTGATATTGCTCTTTGGTCAGGTCTTGCAGGCGGAGCCGAATCTATTTTGATTCCTGAAGCAGACTATGACATGGATGAAATTATCGCAAGATTAAGAAGAGGGCACGAGCGCGGCAAGAAGCACAGTATCATCATCGTCGCAGAAGGCGTAGGCAGCGGTGTTGAATTTGGTAAGCGGATTGAAGAGGAGACAAGCCTTGAAACCCGTGTATCTGTCTTAGGACATATTCAGCGCGGAGGTTCTCCAAGCGCATTTGACCGAGTACTCGCAAGCCGTTTAGGAGCATACGCAGTAGAACTTCTTCTTGAAGGAAAAGGCGGACGTTGTGTGGGCATTCAATGCAACGAACTCGTTCACCACGATATTTTAGATATCTTAGATAAAAAACATACAGTCGATCAAAATATGTACCGACTTTCACAAGAGCTCTCTATATAAAACGAGAAGACCTTAGGAGGAACAGTAATGAGAAAGACAAAAATCGTTTGTACAATCGGTCCAGCAAGTGAAACCATTGAAAAGCTGACTGAATTGATTGAAGCAGGAATGAATGTAGCCAGACTAAACTTCTCTCATGGAGATTTTGAAGAGCATGGTGCACGCATCGAAAACATTCGTAAAGCAGGTAAAACATTAGGCAAGGACATTGCGATCCTTCTTGATACAAAAGGTCCAGAGATCCGTACACGTACAGTTGAAAACGGCTCAATTGAGCTAGTCGCTGGTGCAGATCTTATCGTAAGTATGGAAGACATTGTTGGAAATACGGAAAAAATTAGTGTGACGTATGAAGAGTTAATTCATGATGTAGAAGTAGGCTCAACGATTCTATTAGATGATGGTCTTATTGGTTTAGAAGTCAAAGAAATTAACATGGACCGCAAAGAAATCGTCACAAAGGTCATGAATACAGGCACGCTCAAAAACAAAAAAGGTGTAAACGTTCCAGGTGTAAGTGTGAACCTGCCAGGTATTACAGAAAAGGATGCCAATGATATTCTGTTCGGAGTTGAACAAGGCGTCGATTTCATCGCAGCTTCTTTTGTGAGACGAGCTTCTGATGTTCTTGAAATTCGTGAGCTTCTTGAAAAGAATAACGCGGCTGACATTCAAATCATTCCTAAGATTGAAAACCAAGAGGGTGTTGATAACATCGATGAAATCCTTGAGGTATCAGACGGTTTGATGGTTGCACGTGGAGATCTTGGTGTAGAGATCCCGGCAGAAGAAGTACCGCTTGTTCAAAAAATGCTGATCAAAAAATGCAATCGCTTAGGCAAACCAGTCATCACAGCGACCCAAATGCTTGACAGCATGCAGCGTAATCCTCGTCCAACTCGTGCGGAAGCAAGTGACGTGGCAAATGCTATTTTTGATGGCACAGATGCGATTATGCTTTCTGGTGAAACAGCAGCAGGAACATATCCAGTGGAAGCTGTACAAACGATGCATAACATTGCATCACGTTCAGAAGATGCACTCAACTATAAAGCCATTCTTTCTCGTAGAAGCGAAGAAGTAGATGTCAGCATTACAGATGCCATCGGTCAATCTGTTGCACATACAGCGATGAAGCTTGACGTTGCAGCGATTGTGACACCTACGGAAAGCGGTCATACAGCGAGAATGATTTCAAAATATAGACCAAAAGCACCAATCGTAGCAGTCACAGCAAACGAATCAGTAGCGAGAAAGCTGTCTCTCGTATTCGGTGTATTTGCAAAGAGCGGATCGAAAACGACATCTACTGATGAAATGCTTGAGAATGCAGTCGAGAAGTCGATTGAAACAGGCTATGTGAGACATGGCGATTTAATCGTTATTACAGCTGGTGTGCCAGTTGGTGAAACAGGTACTACGAACTTAATGAAAGTTTATGTTGTCGGTGACATCATTGCGAAAGGTCAAGGAATTGGCCGTAAATCTGCATTTGGACCGGTTGTCATTGCACAAAGCGGAAAAGAAGCAGAGGAAAAAATGTACGATGGTGCGATTCTTGTCGCAAACTGTACAGACCGTGACATGATGGGTGCTTTAGAAAAAGCATCTGCCTTGATCACTGAAGAAGGCGGCTTAACAAGCCATGCAGCAGTCGTTGGACTTAGCCTGGGCATTCCAGTGATTGTGGGTCTTGATGGTGCTACAACACTGCTAAAAGAAGGCGAAGAAATTACAGTAGATCCGGCACGCGGAGCGATCTACAAAGGCCGTGCAAGCGTCCTTTAAATGATACACACGAGGGGAGTTGTCTGACTCCTCTCTTTTTTTATGTTACACTAAAAAAAAGTAAAACAGCTTTCGGGTGAAAGATACCCCATGAGGTGATATGGCTTGAAAAAATATTTACTACTATTATTGATTCTGTTCCCTGCAGTGGAAATCAGTTTATTTTTAATATCAAGTAAAATCATTGGCATTTTGCCAACGATGCTGATGATCGTACTCACGAGTGCATTAGGTGCTTATTTTGCAAGAAAACAAGGAATCGAAGCTTTTCAAAAAGTGCAAAGAGATTTACAATATGGCAAAATGCCAGGGGTAACGATTGTCGATGGTTTTTGCATTCTAATCGGCGGTCTACTGCTGCTCATTCCCGGCTTCTTATCAGATATCATCGGTGCGCTGCTGCTCATTCCGATGACGAGAAAGCAAATCAAGCCGCTTTTTGAACGCTGGCTCAGGAACATGTCTAATCGCAGTCGCTATACAATTATTCGCTAAAGAGACCTTGAGCTGAAGGTCTCTTTTACTTTTGCATGCCGTACCGAATATAGTGATAGATATCCCTGAAAACACCTGCATTACGAAATGCTTGCCACACGACAAGGGAGGCAGGGCCAATGACGAGTCCGAGGAAACCCAACCATTTTAACCCAACAAATAGTGCCACAAGGGTGGCTAAAGGATTAAGCCCAATGGATTTGCTTAAGACTTTTGGCTCTGAAATTTGTCTTTGAATGAGCACGACAATATACAAAATGCCGAGCCCGATGGCGAGTGAAAGGTTTCCTGTCATAGCAGAGTAAATGATCCATGGCAGAAAAACAGTGCCGCTCCCGATATAAGGAAGTAAATCGACAAACCCAATACATAAAGCAATGACAAGGGCGTGCTCGACTTTTAAGATGATCAGTCCAATGACGACAAGGCCGATGGTCATAGCAACAAGCAAAAGCTGCGCCTTCATAAAACCGGTAATGGCTTTTTTGATTTCAGATAAAATGGCTCGTGTATGCTGCATCCATTTTGCGGGAAAGATACGAGAACCATATTTTTTTAATGTAAACCAATCTTTCGTGATAAAAAAAGTCGCCAGTGCAGAAAACAAAAGGGTTGCGGCTGCATCAGGCAAAAGACCTAAAAAAGCCGGGATGAGCTCGAGTGTTTTTGAAAGAAAAGTCCCTATTTTTGCGGCAGCTTCATCGCCTAGCGCTTGGATTTGTCCCAAAATCGATTCCTTTTGACCTGCTTGAAGTGTATTAAATTGGGCGGTTACATCATGGTACAAAGGCAGGATCTTATCTGTAAAAAACTGTTCCACAATCCCAATCATTTGATCAAGGTGACCAGGCAGAACCTTTGCCAAATAAGCACTTCCTGAAATGATTTCTGCTACTAAGAGTGTGATGAAACCGGCTGCTACTACTAAAAAGAGCAGTAGTACAATGACGACAACAAATCCTCTCGGCATTCCGGTGATCTCTTCTATTTTGCATACAGCAGGGTGAATCAGGCAGGATACAATAAGTGCAATCCAAAAAGGATATAAAAAAGGAAAAGACTGATATAAAAAGACAACCGCAAATACAACAATGCCGATCATCATCAAACTTCGTAGAAAAATGGCCATATAGGTGTGATTCACACAATCCCCTCCAAAAAACAAGCATGTCCGATACTTCATTTTATTCAAAAAGATTAGTAATATGAAAAGGTCGCAATAAAAAGAAAGGAAGGGGCGGCGTATGTTTACTCAAGCAAATTTATTTTTGGTTCTTTTACTCGTTATTGCACTTATTGCAAAAAACAATTCATTAATTTTAGCGGTTTCTGTGCTCATTGGGATTAAACTGATTGGTTTGGATCAAAAAATTTTCCCGGTTCTTCAATCGAAAGGCATCAATTGGGGGGTCACCGTCATTACAATTGCTGTGCTTGTTCCTATTGCAACAGGTGACATTGGATTTAAGCAGCTTGGAGAAGCCATGAAATCTTCTTATGCTTGGATTGCACTTGGAGCGGGTATATTAGTAGCATTAATCGCAAAAAACGGTATTGTGCTACTCGAAAATGATCCGCATATCACAGCAGCGCTTGTGTTCGGGACGATTTTGGCAGTTAGCTTATTTAAAGGTGTAGCTGTCGGTCCGCTGATCGGAGCAGGAATTGCTTATTTGGCGATGCAGGCTGTGAAATTTTTCAGCGGTTGAAAAGAGAGTGGTTCATGCCACTTTCTTTTTTATTTTTTTCTTGCGTGAGCTTTTGCAAAAAAACATAATTAAATATAATAAAAGAAGCAAAATCCCTTTATTCCATGCCTGATATGAAAGACTGGAAAAAAAAATATCAAAAAAAATTATAGTTAAACATTTAACAAATGTCTGATTATTGTTTATAATGGGAATAGGCTTAATTTTGAACTCATTGATCACACAAGAGATATGAGGCTAAAAGCGCTCTAACCGTATAGGTAAATGTAAGCATTTTCTTTTCTGAACCTGCCGTCTTATTCGGATTGGATAGCGCTTTCAAAAAGCGAGAATTCTGCAACGAAGGGGAATCTTTTTAAAAAGGGGAGATTGAACATGACAGCAACAAGAGGTCTTGAAGGTATTGTGGCAACAACTTCATCCGTAAGCTCAATTATTGATGATACTCTTACTTATGTAGGGTACAATATCGATGATTTAACTGAAAAAGCTACATTCGAAGAAATTGTCTACCTGTTATGGCACCTAAAGCTGCCGAATGAGCAAGAGCTGAGTGAGTTAAAACAGCAGCTCAACGAAAATGCTCACATTCCGCAAGAAATCATTGAGCACTTTAAATCATATTCGCTGGATGGGGTTCATCCAATGTCTGCGATTCGTACAGCGGTATCCTTACTAGGATTACTTGATGACGAATCAGAGATTATGGACAAAGAAGCGAATTACAGAAAAGCCATTCGCTTACAGGCGAAAATTTCTGGACTAGTTGCTGCGTTTTCACGTATTCGTAAGGGATTTGAGCCTGTACAGCCAAAAGAAGAATACAGCTATGCTGCGAACTTCTTGTATATGCTAAATGGCGAAGAGCCGTCACCAGTAGAAATTGAGGCAATTGATAAGGCACTCATTCTACATGCGGATCATGAATTAAACGCATCGACATTTACAGCGCGTGTATGTGTTGCTACACTATCAGATATCTACTCTGGTGTAACAGCGGCTATCGGTGCGCTGAAAGGACCACTTCATGGCGGAGCCAACGAAGGCGTGATGAAGATGCTTTCAGAAATTGGCGAAGTTGAAAACGTAGATTCCTATATTCATGGTAAGCTAGAGAAGAAAGAAAAAATTATGGGCTTTGGCCACCGTGTATACCGTCAAGGTGACCCGCGTGCAAAGCATCTAAAAGAAATGAGCCAGCGTTTAACAAACCTGACTGGCGAGCCGAAATGGTATGAAATGTCTGTTCGCGCAGAGGAAATCGTGACATCAGAGAAAAATCTTCCACCAAATGTTGATTTTTATTCTGCATCTGTATATCACAGTCTTGGGATTGATCATGACTTGTTTACACCAATTTTCGTGATCAGCCGATTCTCTGGATGGATTGCTCACATTTTAGAGCAGTATGACAACAATCGTCTCATCCGTCCAAGAGCTGACTACATTGGACCTGATCTTCAAACCTTTGTTCCGATCAGTGAAAGAGACTAATGTTTATAGAATAAGCGGAGGCTGATCCTCAAGAAGGCCAATCAGCCTCTATATCAACAAAAAAACGAATCATGTGAAAAACTTCTTCGCTTGCAGACATCAAGCCAAGAAGTTTCAAATATTCACTACATAACCTGGGAGGTAATATCATTGTCACAAGGCGAAAAAATTACAGTTACTGGCGGCGTATTGAATGTACCAAATAATCCAATTATCCCGTTTATCGAAGGGGACGGAATCGGTCCTGACATTTGGAAAGCAGCATCAAGAGTACTTGAAGCCGCTGTAGAAAAAGCATATAAAGGTGAAAAGCAAATCACTTGGAAAGAAGTATATGCCGGTGAGAAAGCTTACAATAAAACTGGAGAATGGCTTCCTGAGCAAACACTTGAAGACATTCGTGAATACTTAATCGCAATCAAAGGACCACTGACAACACCAATCGGCGGAGGAATCCGTTCATTAAACGTGGCACTTAGACAAGAGCTTGATCTATTCACATGCTTACGTCCAGTTCGCTGGTTCAAAGGCGTACCGTCTCCTGTGAAACGTCCAGAAGACACAGATATGGTCATCTTCCGTGAGAATACAGAAGATATCTATGCTGGTATCGAGTATGCACAAGGATCAGACGAAGTGAAGAAGTTAATTGACTTCTTGAAAAACGAATTAGGTGTAAACAAAATCCGTTTCCCAGAAACATCAGGTATCGGAATCAAGCCAGTTTCTGAAGAAGGAACTTCTCGCCTTGTCAGAGCGGCTATCCAATATGCAATCGACCAAGGCCGTAAGTCTGTGACACTTGTTCACAAAGGAAACATCATGAAATTCACAGAAGGAGCCTTCAAAAACTGGGGCTACGAAGTGGCTGAAAAAGAGTTTGGCGACAAGGTCTTTACATGGGCACAATATGATCGTATTGTGGAACAAGATGGAAAAGATGCGGCAAACAAAGCGCAAAGTGAAGCAGAAGCTGCTGGCAAAATTATTGTCAAAGACAGCATTGCAGATATTTTCCTTCAACAAATCCTAACTCGTCCAGCTGAGTTCGATGTTGTGGCAACAATGAACTTAAACGGAGATTACATCTCTGATGCTCTTGCAGCACAAGTTGGTGGAATTGGTATCGCACCAGGTGCGAACATCAACTACGAAACAGGACACGCTATTTTTGAAGCGACTCACGGAACAGCACCTAAATATGCTGGTCTTGATAAAGTGAACCCATCTTCTGTTCTTCTATCAGGCGTGCTTTTACTTGAGCACCTTGGCTGGCAGGAAGCAGCTGATCTAGTGATTCAATCTGTTGAAAATACAATTGCATCAAAAGTCGTCACTTACGATTTTGCTAGATTAATGGATGGCGCAAAAGAAGTGAAATGTTCTGAGTTTGCTGACGAGCTCATCAAAAACTTGTCTTGATTCTTAAACTTTAAAGTTAAAGGGGAAAAAGGAAATGGCAAACAAGCGTAAAAAAGTATCTGTTATCGGAGCAGGCTTTACTGGAGCAACTACAGCATTTCTAACGGCTCAAAAAGAATTAGCGGACGTCGTATTAGTCGATATCCCGCAGCTTGAGAACCCAACAAAAGGGAAAGCACTTGATATGCTGGAAGCAAGTCCTGTTCAAGGCTTCGATGCAAACATTACAGGAACTTCTAACTACGAAGATACAGCCGGTTCTGATGTCGTGGTCATTACGGCGGGGATTGCAAGAAAGCCGGGAATGAGCCGTGACGATCTCGTGTCAACAAATGAAAAAATCATGCGCAGTGTGACACGCGAAATCGTTAAATATTCTCCAGAAGCCATCATTGTTGTATTAACAAACCCTGTTGATGCAATGACGTATGCAGTTTATAAAGAATCAGGATTACCAAAAGAAAAAGTCATTGGACAATCGGGCATTCTTGATACAGCACGTTTCCGTACGTTCGTTGCTCAAGAATTAAACCTATCTGTTAAAGACGTGACGGGCTTTGTGCTTGGTGGACATGGCGATGACATGGTTCCTCTTGTTCGTTACTCTTATGCAGGCGGTATCCCGCTTGAAACATTGATTCCTAAAGAGCGAATTGATGCAATTGTTGAAAGAACAAGAAAAGGCGGCGGCGAAATCGTGAACCTATTAGGTAATGGTAGTGCATATTATGCACCTGCTGCTTCACTAGTCGAAATGGTTGAGGCGATCCTTAAAGATCAGCGCCGAGTCATGCCGACGATTGCTTACCTTGAAGGTGAATATGGCTACGAAGGCATTTACCTAGGTGTACCAACAATCGTAGGTGGAAACGGCCTTGAGCAGATCATCGAGCTTGAGCTGACAGAAGAAGAAAGAAGTCAGCTTGACCGTTCTGTTGAATCTGTTAAGAATGTCATGAAAGTATTGTCTTAATATGAATAAAAAAGAAGGCTTCTCGTATGAGGAGTCTTCTTTTTGTTTACAAAACAAATCTTGTCGAAATTTTAAATTGTTCTCTTGTTAAGCTTTCGTTAAAATGAAAGAGAAAGCATGACTTCTCGCTTTTCACATAAGATACAAAAAACGGATGCAGGGGAAATCACTAATTGGAGGCACAACATGAATAAAAAAATATTAGTTGTGGATGATGAAGAATCGATTGTAACACTTCTAACCTATAACCTTGAAAGAGCGGGCTATGATGTCGTCACAGCAAGAGACGGGGAAGAAGCGCTTGAAAAAGCAGCAAGTGAACAGCCTGACCTTATTGTATTAGATTTAATGCTTCCGAAGATGGACGGCATTGAAGTGTGCAAACAACTGAGAATTCAAAAAATGATGTTCCCTATTTTAATGTTGACAGCAAAGGACGATGAATTTGATAAGGTGCTAGGTCTTGAGCTTGGGGCCGATGATTACATGACAAAGCCATTCAGTCCTAGAGAAGTGGGTGCTCGGGTAAAAGCCATCTTGAGAAGAGCACAGCAATCTCAGCCTGCCCCCACGCAAGAGGAGAAGGAAGAGATCGTTGCAGATCAAATCAAAATTGGTGAACTGCGCATTTTACCAGAACACTACGAAGTCTATTTCCAAGAAAAGCGTCTAGAGCTGACGCCAAAAGAATTTGAACTACTGCTTTATTTGGCGAAGCATAAAGGACGTGTCCTCACGCGTGATTTATTGCTAAGTGCCGTTTGGAATTATGACTTTGCAGGTGACACTCGTATTGTGGATGTCCATATTAGCCACTTGCGGGACAAAATTGAAAAGAACACGAAAAAACCAACATACATTAAAACGATTCGCGGCTTAGGCTACAAATTGGAGGAGCCGAAGTCAAATGAGTAAAATTAGAACCCGTCTGTTTTCGGGACTCATTTTTCTCCTTTTTATTGTGTTTGTGGCACTTGGTCTTTTCTTGGATCACATGTTCCATGTTTTCTATGAAACAAAATTAACGGAACGAATGGAAAAGGAATCGAGCTTTCTCCTGTCTTCTATGAATGGTGATGATCTAAAGGCGAAGCAAAACAAAGAGGTCCTCAACCAGGCAAAGCAGCATTTTGATATGAATGCGTCGATTGTGGATTTAAAGGGGAATATCATACATACAACGGGTCAAGCAGAACAAAAGGCCGTCATTCAAAACACACTAAACAATGAACGTCTCCAAACAAAAGGGGTCGTTATTGACGATGAGAAGGATGCGCTTTTCCATTATGCTGTCCCGATCTTAAAACAAAACGAACCAGCGGGTTATTTATTTCTTCATGCGTCATACGAGCCTTTAAATGAAATTGACGGCCAGCTTTGGCTTGCATTAGCCTTTTGTCTTGGCTCGGCGATTATCATTATCGTTTTCTTTGGGTACCGCATGTCGATGAAATATGTGAAACCAATTGATTATGCGACAAAGGTAGCCAAACAGCTAGAACGCGGGAACTATGATACGAATAATTATGAAGAGCTGATGATTGAAACAAGTGAACTGAATACTTCCATGAAGCGTTTGGCAGGAAGTCTTCAAGAAATGACAAGTGCCGGTGAAATGCAGAGAGACCGGCTGCAAACGGTCATTGAAAATATTGGAGCGGGGATTATATTGATTGATAAGATGGGGTATATCCACCTCGTCAATCGAACCTTCCGCAAGCAGTTTAAGGTGCAAAAGCACATTTACATGCACAAGCTGTATCACGAAGCGTTTACCCATGAAGAGATTATCGAATTAATTGACGAGATTTTCATGACAGAAACGAAGGTGCGGAAGTTTTTACGTCTAGCCGTTGACATTGAACGCCGCTACTTCCAAGTGGATGGTGTACCCATTTTAAGTACAGACGATGAATGGAAAGGAATTGTTCTCGTATTTCATGACGTGACAGAAACGAAGCAGCTGGAGCAGATGCGAAAAGATTTTGTCGCCAATGTGTCTCATGAGTTAAAAACACCGATTACGTCGATTAAAGGATTTTCTGAAACCCTTCTTGATGGCGCGATTGATGACAAAGAAGCACTGACAGAATTTCTTTCTATCATTTTAAAAGAGAGTGTCCGTCTAGAAACATTGATTCAAGACTTACTTGATCTTTCTAAAATTGAGCAACAGCAATTCAAGCTGAATATTCAAGAAGCCAATGCGACAGAAATCATCCAAGAGATTCAAGTGCTGTTAAGTCAAAAGGCTACAGAAAAAGGCATTCAATTACATGTGCGTGTCCCAAAAGAACCGGTCTATGTCATGGCAGACCCGCTAAGGTTAAAGCAAATCTTTCTCAATCTCGT
Organism: Bacillus sp. FSL W8-0645; assembly: GCF_038007905.1. Classification (NCBI taxonomy): domain Bacteria; kingdom Bacillati; phylum Bacillota; class Bacilli; order Caryophanales; family Bacillaceae; genus Bacillus; species Bacillus sp. FSL W8-0645. The sequence goes on along the minus strand of NZ_JBBOYC010000001.1, from coordinate 2,672,478 downwards.
TAATAATGCCCTTACCTATACACCAGAGGGAGGAAGTGTCACCATCTCAGCAAGACCGCGAAAAGGTGCCTATGAATTTGATGTAGCAGATACAGGAATTGGTATGAAGAAAAGTGAGATTCCAAGAATATTTGAGAGGTTTTATCGAATTGATAAAGATAGAAGCAGGAATTCAGGCGGTACAGGTCTTGGTCTTGCCATTATCAAACACCTTGTGGAGGCGCATGAAGGAACAATTTCTGTCGGCAGCAAACAAGGTAAAGGAACGACTTTTACAGTGAGCCTGAAATCGACATAGAGAAAAAAGGAAAGTCACGTTAAAATTTACATGATCTTTACAATGAATTCATGTTTTGTTAAACATTCATTGATAGGATGAATAGGAACCCCTTCATCCAAGGAGCCAATTTTGGAAGGACGAAAACACTTGTTGTTTTCGTCCCTTTTTTATGCAGGCTCGACTATTTTCTTTTCAAAATAAACTTTGATAAAATGAAGATACAATGTGTGAAAGAGACGGCTGAGATGGCTCAGCCGATGGAGGATTAAAACATGACAGACAAAAAGAAATTAGTGTTAGTGGATGGAAACAGCCTCGCATATCGAGCTTTCTTTGCTTTGCCGCTATTATCAAATGATAAAGGCGTACATACAAATGCTATTTATGGCTTTGCGATGATCTTAATGAAGATGCTGGAGGACGAGAAGCCAACCCATATGCTCGTCGCATTTGATGCGGGAAAAACAACATTCCGCCACGAGACATTTAAAGAATATAAAGGCGGAAGACAAAAAACCCCGCCAGAGCTATCAGAACAAATGCCGTTCATCCGTGAACTATTAGATGCCTATCAGGTGAAAAGGTACGAGCTTCCTCAATATGAGGCAGATGATATTATCGGTACATTGGCTGTCGAGGCAGAAAAAAACGGCTTTGAAGTCAAAATCTTCACAGGAGATAAAGACTTAACCCAGCTCTCAACAGATCATACGACAGTGGCTATTACGAAAAAAGGCATCACAGAAGTAGAATACTACACACCTGCTCATATTGAAGAAAAATATGGCTTGCGACCAGATCAAATCATTGATATGAAAGGGCTGATGGGAGATTCATCAGATAATATCCCAGGCGTCCCAGGTGTAGGCGAAAAAACAGCCATTAAATTGTTAAAGCAGTTTGAAACAGTTGAGAACCTGCTTGAACATATTGATGAAGTGAGCGGGAAAAAGCTTAAAGAAAAACTTGAAGAATATAAAGAACAAGCAGTCATGAGTAAAGAGCTGGCGACCATTCTCGTAGAAGCACCTATTGATGTGTCGAGCAAAGATCTCGCCTACGAAGGTCCACACATGGATCAAGTGATCTCTCTTTATAAAGAACTAGGCTTTCAAACCCTGCTAGAGCGTCTAGGAGAAGCACCAGAAACAGATGAACAGGTTGAAGTAGACGCATTAGAAGTGAAAAAAATGACAACTGTAACGGGCGATATACTGACAGATCATGCAGCCCTTGTGGTAGAACAGCTTGGAGACAATTATCACGAAGCGGATTTGATCGGTTTTGCGATCCATAATGAAAATGGTGCGTTTTTTATGACGAAAGAAGATGCGCTTCAATCAGATGCATTTAAAGAATGGGTACAGGATGAAACGAAGAAAAAATGGGTCTTTGATTCAAAAAGAGCAGTTGTCGCTCTCAGATGGCATGATGTCGACCTAAAAGGTGTCGACAATGATGTTCTGCTCGCTTCCTACGTCGTCAACCCGCAGAAATCATACGAAGACGTCGCAAGTGTAGCGAAGGAATATGGTCTGAATATCGCTCTTTCTGATGAAAAAGTATACGGAAAAGGAGCAAAACAGGCGATTCCACCTGAAGATGAACTGAAAGAACATCTTGGACGAAAAGCAGCGGCGATCTCAGCCTTGCATGATTTAACACTAGAAGCATTAGAAAAAAATGATCAGCATGAACTATATGAAGATTTAGAGCTGCCGCTAGCACTCATCTTAGGCGAAATGGAATCTCTTGGAGTAAAGGTAGATCTACAGCGCCTAGAGAAAATGGGCGAAGAATTAACGAAAAAGCTTAAAGAATATGAAGAAACCATTCACCGCTTAGCAGGAGAAACGTTTAACATCAATTCTCCTAAACAGCTTGGTGTCATCCTTTTTGAAAAATTAGGTCTCCCGATTATCAAGAAGACAAAAACAGGCTATTCAACGTCTGCAGATGTGCTTGAAAAGCTTGAAGATAAGCATGAAATCATTCGATCCATTCTGCACTACAGGCAAATCGGAAAGCTGCAATCGACCTATGTAGAAGGGTTAATGAAAGTAACGCGTAAGGATACCCATAAAGTGCATACAAGGTTTAATCAAGCACTCACCCAAACAGGAAGATTAAGCTCAACAGATCCAAACCTTCAAAACATCCCGATTCGTTTAGAAGAAGGACGGAAGATTCGTCAAGCATTCGTTCCTTCAAAAGAAGGCTGGCTCATGTTTGCAGCTGACTATTCACAAATCGAGCTGCGTGTACTTGCTCATATTTCACAAGATGAGAATTTGATCGAAGCATTTACGCAGGACATGGACATTCACACGAAAACAGCGATGGATGTGTTCCATGTTTCAGAAGATGAAGTGACTTCCGCTATGAGAAGACAAGCCAAGGCGGTAAACTTTGGTATTGTATATGGAATTAGCGATTATGGACTTTCTCAAAACCTTGGGATCACAAGAAAAGAAGCCGCCGCATTTATCGAGCGCTATTTAACAAGCTTTAAAGGCGTGAAAACCTATATGGAAGAAGTCGTCCAGGAAGCGAAACAAAAAGGCTACGTCACGACGCTTCTCAAACGCAGACGATATATCCCAGATATCACAAGTCGTAATTTTAATATCAAAAGCTTTGCAGAACGAACAGCCATGAACACACCGATCCAAGGCAGCGCAGCCGATATTATTAAAAAAGCGATGATTGATATGGCGCGAAGGCTCAAAGAAGAAAACCTGCAGACAAATCTTTTATTACAGGTGCACGATGAATTGATCTTCGAAGCGCCGAAAGAAGAAATCGCCATCCTTGAAAAGATTGTTCCTGAAGTCATGGAAAATGCACTTCAGCTTGATGTGCCGCTAAAAGTTGATTTTTCTTCAGGTCCATCTTGGTACGATGCGAAATAAATAATAGAGAGAAAAAGGAGCGAGGAGAATGCCGGAATTACCAGAAGTAGAAACCGTCCGGCGCACTCTCAAGCGGTTAGTCGAAGGAAAGACGATTGAAACGGTCGATATCAAATGGCCAAACATCATCAAACGTCCTGGGGAGCCGGAAGAGTTCGCAAGAAGAATGGTAGGAGAAACTATACAAACCATTGAAAGAAGAGGGAAGTTCCTCCTCTTTCATTTAGACCATTATGTGATGGTCTCCCATTTAAGGATGGAAGGAAAATACCGTGTACATGAAGCGCATGAGCCTTATGATAAACACGTACACGTCGTCTTTACGTTTACAGATGGGACGGAGCTTCGGTACCATGATGTGCGTAAGTTTGGCACGATGCATTTATTTCAGCCGGGTGAAGAGGAAAAGGAACTCCCGCTATCACAGCTGGGATATGAACCATTTGATGAACAGTTCACTCCTGAGTATTTATGGGAGAAATTGAAAAAAACAACCCGAATGGTCAAAACAGCACTGCTTGATCAAAAGATTGTCGTAGGACTTGGTAACATTTACGTAGATGAGGTCCTGTTTAAATCAGGGATTCATCCAGAAACAAAAGCGAATCAGCTCAGCCTGGAATCCTGCAAGGTGCTTCACAAACAGATCATCGATACGCTTCAAGTGGCGGTAGATGCGGGGGGAAGCACGATTCGTTCTTATATCAACTCACAAGGAGATATTGGCACATTTCAATTGCAGCTTCTTGTATATGACCGGCGGGGAGAGCCTTGCCAAACATGCGGAAGCATCATTGAGAAAACAGTAGTCGGAGGGCGCGGCACGCACTTTTGTGTGACCTGCCAAAAACGTCCTCAATAAAACTTAGCCATGAGCATGCTTCCTTTTTGCTATGCATACGATAAAAAACATTCATTTTTCAGCAAGGTGTAGACTGACACACAGCCCACCTGCTCTTCATATAGTGAAGAAGAGTCTAAGGACGCCTAGAGACTCTTGATCATCGTTGCATGAACAGAAAGGAAGAGTTCAGGTATGATTTCGATTTCGCTCCTGTTTTTAGCTATTGCAGTCAGCATCGACAGCTTTTCTGTAGGCTTTACGTATGGTCTCCGCAAAATGAGGATCCCATTTAAAGCTATCGTCATTATTGCATGTTGCTCAGGGATTGTGCTGCTCATTTCTATGCTGATTGGCAGCCTGCTGACGACATTTCTCCCTGTTTCAGTGACCGATAAACTGGGGGGAGGCATCTTAATTGCCATTGGCCTTTGGGTCCTGTATCAATTTTACAAACCAGCGAAAGAGCGTGATTTGCTTCTTCATGAAAAGACATTGCTCAATGTGGAAGTCCAATCACTTGGGCTTGTCATTCACATTTTAAGAAAGCCGACAAGTGCAGATATTGACCGATCTGGGACGATTAATGGAATAGAAGCGGTACTTCTTGGAATTGCTTTATCCATTGATGCATTTGGCGCAGGGATTGGCGCAGCGATATTAGGCTTTTCTCCAATTGTCATGAGTATCACGGTGGCAGTGATGAGCTCACTTTTTGTATGTATCGGGCTACGAGCCGGTCATTACTTGGCAAATTGGCGCTGGATCGATAAACTTGCATGTTTACCAGGGCTTCTGCTCATATTAATTGGGGTTTGGAAGCTGTAAAAGGAGGAAATCAATTGACGCTTGTCATTGGATTAACAGGCGGGATTGCTAGCGGAAAAAGCACAGTCTCACAGATGATAAAAGAGCAGGGCATCCGGGTTGTGGACGCAGATGTGATTGCAAAAGAAGCGGTCGAAAAAGGAACACCCGCCCTTCATCATATCGTTCAAACCTTTGGTGAGGGTGTCCTCCTGCCAAATGGAGAGCTAGACCGGCAGCAGCTGGGAGCCATTATTTTTTCTAATGAAGAGAAAAGAAAGCAGCTAAATGCGATCGTTCACCCAGAAGTGCGAAAGGAAATGCTCAGGCAGCGAGATGAAGGAATCGACAGCCGAGAAACATTCGTTGTCCTGGATATCCCGCTTTTATTTGAGAGTCAGCTGGAAAGTCTCGTCGACCGCATTATTGTGGTGTATACAACACCAGAATTACAGCTATCACGACTCATGAATCGAAACGACCTTAGCGCGGAAGAAGCGCTGAATCGGATTCACTCTCAGCAGCCTCTTGAGGAAAAATGTAAGAAAGCAGACCGGGTGATAGAAAATACACAAGATCTCGCTTTTATTAGAAAGCAATTGCAGAACATATTAAATGAATGGGAACATACAGATAAGTAAGAGTACATACACGTACTCTTCTTTTTTTATGCTTTTTATATTTCTCATGAAAAGAACAGCCCTTTTTAGAAAATATACGTTTATATACTGGCAATTACATTCTAATGTGATATACTAATTTCATAAATAAATTTATTGAGTATAACACATAATAGAGGAGTGACCTGTTCATGAAGGTAAAAGCAGCGATCAATGGGTTTGGCAGAATTGGACGCATGGTCTTCAGAAAAGCAATGCTTGATGATCAAATTCAAATTGTAGCGGTGAACGCAAGCTATCCTGCCGAAACGCTAGCACATTTAATTAAATATGATACAAATCATGGACGTTACGAATGCGATGTGACAGCAGAAGATGACGCACTGATTGTAAATGGGAAAAGAGTGCTTTTGCTCAATAACAGAGACCCAAAGCAGCTTCCGTGGGGAGAGCTTGGGATTGATATCGTCATAGAAGCAACAGGAAAATTTAATTCAAAAGATCAAGCGATGGGCCATATAGATGCCGGAGCGAAAAAGGTCGTACTTACAGCTCCAGGTAAAAATGAAGACATTACAATTGTGATGGGTGTCAATGAGGATGATCTTGATCCTGAAAAGCACGTCGTGATTTCAAATGCATCTTGTACAACAAACTGTTTAGCACCAGTTGTCAAATTGTTAGATGATGAATTCGGTATCGACAACGGTTTAATGACAACGGTTCATGCGTATACAAATGATCAAAAAAATATCGACAACCCGCATAAGGATTTGCGCCGGGCAAGAGCATGTGCCCAGTCCATTATTCCAACGACGACGGGTGCCGCTAAAGCGCTTTCTTTAGTGCTGCCGCACATGAAAGGGAAATTGCATGGACTTGCACTTCGCGTGCCAGTTTCCAATGTATCGATGGTTGATCTTGTTGTCGACTTGAAAAAAGATGTCACAGCAGAAGAAGTCAATGCAGCCTTCTCAAATGCATCAAAAACTTCTCTTTCCGGTATTTTAGATTACACGGATGAGCCGCTTGTTTCTACAGACTTTAATACGAACCCTTATTCAGCTGTCATAGATGGACTGACAACGATGGTGATGGGGGATAGAAAAGTAAAAGTTCTTGCATGGTATGACAATGAATGGGGTTATTCATGCAGAGTGGTGGATCTTGTGAAGTTTGTCGGATCGCAGATGAAAGAGCTTTCTGCTGTTTGAAATGAAGAAGACGAACGTCCCTTTTCAAGGAATGAGAGAAAATCCCATTGAAAACACAGCTTGCAAAATGGGTCTAAACAAAGTATACTATTTTTCGTGAACTTCTTGTTCGCAGACTCATTCGGGTATACTTAAAGGGTTAGGACCTCTTTGGACTAACTTTCCCCCGTGGTATATGTCCGGTCCGGCTGCTTAGAACTTCACTCTTTCATTCTTGTTTAAGGGGGGTCCATGATGGAAACAATCGGACGTCACGTTATCTCCGAGCTATGGGGATGCGACTGTGATAAACTGAACGACATGGATTTTATTGAAAAAACGTTTGTAAATGCAGCTTTGAAATCAGGAGCTGAAGTAAGAGAGGTTGCTTTTCACAAATTTGCACCTCAAGGAGTAAGTGGAGTTGTCATTATTTCTGAATCTCATCTGACAATTCACAGCTTTCCTGAACATGGTTATGCGAGCATAGATGTTTATACTTGCGGCGACCTAGATCCGAATATCGCAGCAGATCATATCGGAGATGAATTAGGTGCTGAAACAAGAGAAAACATTGAAATTCCTCGAGGCATGGGACCTGTACAAGTGAAACAGGCACAAGCCAAAGCACTGTAAACATAAAAAAGATTGCAATGGGAGCTGGCCAAAAGCATTGAAATGCCTTTGTGTTATGCTCCTTTTTATATTTGTTTGATAGAGAAAATCCAACATTCCCCAACTTGCCTATACTTTTGTTCTAGGAAAACAAAGGTTTTTTTTATAAAATAAAGAAGAGGCATTATGGCAAAGGGGATACGTAGATGATTTTAGGACAAAAGTTCAAACGGTTCATGTCAAACCATACAGAAACATCTGACGAGCATCCAGTGTCAGAACTGAAAAGCCATTACTACAAATCGACGAATGCGCAAGTTTTTCAAGCGCTGGAAGCCATGCTTTCTGGGCACGCTTCCTATCAAGTGACATCTGTTTCAGCAGAACGAGGTGAAATCAGCGCAAACATCAGTATGCCGAAAAAAGCCTTTCTCGTAGCGACTGTCATTTCAATTCGTCCTTTTGAAACAGCTGTCGATTTTAATGTGACAACAGAAACAGCCTTGCCAACAGATTTTGGCTATAGTGAGAAAACGGTTTTTTCCCTTTATGATGAACTAGACAAACAACTTCCAAGAATAGATCGGAGCTGATGAAATGAAATGTCCCACATGTCAGCACCTTGGCACAAGGGTGCTTGATTCAAGACCAGTAGATGAAGGGAAATCCATCCGTCGTAGAAGAGAGTGCGAAAGCTGCCAATATCGCTTTACGACGTTTGAGAAATTAGAAGAATTACCACTGATTGTGGTGAAAAAAGAAGGAATTCGAGAAGAATTCAGCCGCGAAAAGATGCTGAGAGGACTCATTAAAGCATGTGAAAAGCGTCCTGTTGCTTTAAAGCAGCTGGAGGATGTCTGCTTTAATATTGAAAAAGAACTGCGTAATCAAGGCATGTCAGAAGTGAAAAGTGAGCTTGTAGGTGAAATGGTGATGGACGAGCTGGCAAAAATTGATGAAGTGTCTTACGTCAGGTTTGCCTCCGTTTACCGGCAGTTTAAAGATATCAACGTCTTTATTGATGAATTAAAAGATTTATTAAAGAAAGAACGCTAAAAAAGAGCTGAAGATTCTTCACGCTCTTTTTCCTGCGTAAAGCGTAAAACGCAAAAAGGGTGTACAATAGAAACAATTGCAATTCATGGGGAGGATCAGCATATGACAGAGCATTGGAAGGAAGTGCTAGCCGTCGATCCGTATGTCGTCAAAAGCGCTTCATTGCTCGGTGACATCGATAGACAGCTCATCACTCTTTTATATCAGCCGCTTATAGGCATGTCCGCTTTCAGCTTATATATGACGCTGTGGGGAGAGCTGGAACAAAATCGTATGTGGGGAAAACCCGCACCTCATCGGCAGCTCATGGTCATGCTGCAAACGAATTTGAATGATATTTTTGAGGAACGTTTAAAGCTTGAAGCGATTGGGTTACTCCGCACATATGAACAGGAAACGGAAGAAGGCAGACTGTTTACATATGAGCTTGTGCCGCCGCTAAGACCAGATGAGTTTTTCCAAGATGGTATGCTGAATGTCCTGCTGTACCATCGTGTAGAGAAAGCGAAATATATGCAGCTTCGTGATTATTTCTCATATCCCGGTGTTCCGGCAGAGGCAAAGAACATCTCGCGGTCGTTTGAAGAAGTCTTTCACGTATTGCAGCCAGGTGAACGCAGGATGACAGAAGAAATCAATCAGGCGTCATCACTTGATCAGGGCTATGAATATGTGACCGTTGGATCGAGTCAACCGGCTCCTCTCTCAGACGATTCTTTTGATTTCGATTTATTGTTAGCAGGCATGTCTGATATGATGATTCCAAGAAAGGCTTTGACAAAGCAGGTGAAAGAAACCATTAAGAAGTTAGCCGTTGTATACGGCATCACCCCGCTTCAAATGCAAAATATTGTAGCAGGCGCCTGCGGTTCGGATCAAATGATCTCAACAGAAGAGCTGAGAAAAGCAGCAAGAGACTGGTACCAAATTGAATACAGAGGCGAGCAGCCAAAACTCATTGATCAAAAACAGCCGAGACACTTGCGTCAAGATGCTTCAAAAGCGCCGGCGGCAGATACACCTGATGCCAAATTGATTGAAAAGCTAGATCATATTTCGCCAAGGGAGCTGCTAAAAGATATGGCTGACGGCATTGAGCCAACGTATGCCGACTTAAGAATTGTCGAAGATATTATGCTTGAGCAGCAGCTAGAGCCAGGTGTCATGAACGTTTTGATCTACTATACATTACTGAAAACAGATATGAAGCTGTCGAAAACATATATGCAAAAAATCGCCGCTCATTGGGTGAGAAAGAAAATTAAAACCGTAGCGGCGGCCATGAAAATGGCCAAAGAAGAGAACAGGCAAATGACAGAGTGGGCGCAGCAGAAAAAGCAGCGCAGCACATACGGATCAGGGAAAGTTGTCCGTGAAGAGAAGCTTCCTGACTGGATGAAAGAAACCGAAACGAAAGAACAGCCGGCAAAAGAACAAACAGACAACCTATCGACAGAAGACCTCGAACGAGAAAAAGAAAAACTGTTAGATCAGTTTAAAAATATGAAAAAGTACAATGCACATTAAGATGAGGTGAGATGAGGATGAAACCGATCGGTCGTTCATTTGAACAGCTAAAAGGGCGCGTAGATTTTCGTGTAAGATACAATCAGATTAAAGAAAGTGTACTATCTGATGAAAATGTAAAAGCCTTTTTACAGGAGCACCAAGAAGACATACACGAAGACATGATCAATCGTAGCTTGAACCGGCTTTTTGAATATGTACAGCAGTCGAAGGGCTGTTCATATTGCTTAGATGAAGAGAACGTCAATGCGATTTTAGACGGTTATCACCCGAAGCTTGTGATCAAAGGTCAGAGTATTGATATTGAATATTCCCCTTGTCCAGTCAAGCTGCGGCTCGATAGACAGAAAAAACAGCAAGAACTCATGAAAAGCATGTACATTCCGCAAAATGTTCTTCAAGCGACGTTCTCTGATCTGAACGTTGTGGGAAGGCAGGAAGTCATTCAAAAAGTAGGACAATTCCTGCAAAGCTATGATGAGACGGGCAAAGGGAAGGGCTTATATTTACACGGAAAGTTCGGAGTAGGAAAAACGTATATTCTGGCAGCCATTGCGCAGCAGTTAGCGGAGAAGGAATACCCATCTCTCCTTGTGTACGTGCCTGAATTTGTGAGAGAGCTAAAAAATTCGTTAGCCGATCACACACTAGAATCAAAACTGAACATGGTCAAATCCACTCCTATTTTAATGCTTGATGATATTGGGGCAGAATCGATGACAAGCTGGGTTCGAGATGAACTACTCGGAACGATTTTACAATACCGTATGGCAGAGCAGCTGCCGACTTTCTTCTCTTCTAATTTCGCACCAAGTGAACTAAAGCATCACTTTACGTACTCACAGCGCGGGGAAAAAGAAGAGGTCAAAGCCGCTCGTTTAATGGAACGAATTCTCTATTTAGCAGAGGCAGTCTTGCTCGAAGGAGAAAACCGCCGTCATTTATAAAACCGTCTATCACCTGAAGGAGGAGCTAATGAAATGAACAAAAGAAAATGGCTGCTTTTTCTCGTGATTGCAGGTCTCGCTGTTTTACTTTGGTGGCTGAACAAACAGCATCTTCAGCTGGCGCCGAAAGATGTGAAGAATTGGGTGCTTCAATTTGGACTGCTGGCTCCCTTTGTTTTTCTTTTCTTATCTCTTTTTCGCCCGTTTGTTCTCATCCCACTTACGGTCTTTTCGCTGGCAGCAGGTTTGGCATTCGGAAGTGTCCTTGGGACGATTTATGCCCTCGTTGGTGCTACTGCCGGGGCAATAGGCTCCTTCCTTCTTGCTACAACCTTTCGTTCAAAAAAGAAGGATACAGAATCAAGCAGCCGGAAGCTGAGAGCGGTGACGTCCCGCATTCAGGAGCATGGGTTTCTTTACATTTTGTTATTGCGAATTGCCCCAATCCATTTTGACTTTGTCAGCTATGCGGCAGCAGCTTCACGTGCAAATTATCGTGCATTTACGGCAGCTACCTTTTTAGGCTTAATACCGGGTACAGTTGCATTAAATGTCCTTGGCTCAAGCTTTGTCAGCGGCAATTATGCCGCTTTAGCAATCGTTTGTTTGATTTATCTGATCTTTATCTCAGTTCCGCTCATTTTAAAAAGAAAGATGCCTGATTTATTTTAGGCGTCTATTTTTTATGTTCTCCCCATATATATGTAACAGATGTCGTTAGGGGGGACAAACATGCTTGAAATAATCTTTGAAGATGAATATGATACCGCTGCTTTTTTACATCTTGCTGAACACTTGGACAGTCGGCATCACATGTCAATTCAACAAGGGAAAGACCGGCTTCTCATAGAGGCGAAGGAATCAAAAGAAGGACTTGAGTCCATTGTGCGGCCATTACTAGTTCACTTTTTTTTGGAATGCAAAGAAAATGAGCGCATGCGCAGCATTCTTGAAAACACGTATTTATTTAAAGATCCTGAAGAGCAGCACCAAATTCTTTCAATTGCCCACAGCATCATGAATGGGGATTTAGATGATATTCCCGGCATTCATCAAGAACCGTCAAGAGAAGCCCTGTTAACAAAGGAGCTTGAGACCATTTCTTTACAGCAAGGTATTTTTTCAATTGGTTCATTTATGACATTCAGACTGTCAGAGTATGACAGGAGGCTGAAGAACTATGTTGAAGTCTCCATTGAAGAATACAAAATGGAACAAGAATATCAAAACTTTATTCAATCGCTTCGAGACTATGTGATGGCAAAAGAACCAAAGCTCGAAAAAGTACATGTTGTGCATCAGGATCGCCTGATGATTTGGGAATTTCGGTACGCTTCTGAGCGTGATCAAAAACAATACATAGACAGACAGTTTGTAAGAGAGCATCCAATGTATATTGATTCGCAGCTGATTGCACCACTCGTATCCATAGCGCCCAAAAAGATTGACCTGTTTACAAATGATACGGGTCACTCGATGGTACAGACCATTCAAAATATTTTTCAAGAAAGGGTCGAGGTATTCCCGGCTCATTCATTTCAAGAACACAATGTTCAATTTGTCCATGACCATTTGGAAGAGAAAAGTGAAAAGCTTTCTTGATTTTCACGAAAAAACGTTTTATAATACGGTGTAACTTCATACAGAGACCGTATTGATAAGGACATGAACAAATGAATACCCGCTTAAAGAGAGGGAAGCCTTGGCTGAAAGCTTCCTAGCAGAGGACCATTTGCTTTACCACCTTTGAACATCAGCTGTGAACGTTTTAGTAATGGCTGACGGGAATTCCCGTTATCGAAACACAAGCCGTGTTTGCTTATGAAAAAGAAAGCTGCAAATACGGGAAAAAGGGTGGAACCACGATTCCGTTTATTCAACCTCGTCCCTTTCCAGGGGGCGGGGTTTTTATATTGCCAAAAAAAGGAGTGACCAGAGATGTCAGAACAAATTCAACTTACATTTCCAGATGGAGCAGTCAAGGAGTTTGACAAAACAGCTACAACAGAAGACATCGCGGCATCAATTAGCCCAGGCCTAAAGAAAAAAGCGCTTGCCGGTAAATTGAACGGTAAAGAAATAGATCTGCGTACGCCGCTACTAGAAAGTGGAACAATTGAGATCATCACAGATAAAAGTGATGAGGCACTCGATATTATGCGCCACAGCACAGCTCATTTGCTAGCACAGGCTATCAAACGCCTGTATGGAAAAGAGCATCACGTTCAGTTTGGCGTAGGTCCTGTGATTGAAAATGGCTTCTACTACGATGTGGACATCGATGTTGCCATCACACCTGAAGATTTACCAAAGATTGAAAAAGAAATGAAAAAAATCATTAACAGCAATCTGCCAATCGAGCGAATTGAAGTATCAAGAGAAGAAGCGAAAAAACGCTTTGAAGCGATTGGTGATCAATTAAAGCTTGAGCTGTTAGAAGCGATTCCAGAAGGTGAAGCTGTTACGATTTATGAGCAGGGTGAATTCTTTGACCTCTGCCGCGGTATTCACTTGCCATCAACAGGGAAAATCAAAGAGTTTAAGCTGTTAAGCCTTGCAGGTGCATACTGGAGAGGTGACAGCAACAATCAAATGCTTCAGCGTATTTACGGTACAGCTTTCTTCAGCAAAGATGATCTAAATGAGCACTTACGCCTGCTTGAAGAAGCGAAAGAACGCGATCACCGTAAACTAGGAAAAGAGCTAAAACTGTTTGCGAACTCTCAAAAGGTAGGTCAAGGTCTACCGCTGTGGCTGCCAAAAGGCGCAACGATCCGCCGCGTGATTGAGCGTTACATTGTCGATAAAGAAGTACGACTTGGTTATGAGCATGTGTATACACCGGTTCTTGCGAATGTCGAATTGTATAAAACATCAGGGCACTGGGCGCATTATCAAGAAGACATGTTCCCTGTGATGGAAATGGACAACGAAGATCTTGTTCTTCGTCCGATGAATTGTCCTCACCATATGATGATTTACAAAAACGAGCCGCATAGCTATCGCGAATTGCCAATTCGTATTGCAGAGCTTGGTACAATGCACCGTTATGAAATGTCAGGTGCTTTATCTGGCCTTCAGCGTGTTCGCGGTATGACATTAAACGATGCACATATCTTTGTACGTCCAGATCAAATCAAAGACGAATTCATTCGTACAGTTCGCCTAATTGAAGAAGTGTATCAAGACTTTGGCTTGAATGACTACACATTCCGTTTATCTTACCGTGATCCAGAAGATACTGAGAAGTATTTCGACGATGATGCAATGTGGAATAAAGCGCAATCGATGCTAAAGGATGCAATGGACGAGCTTGGTCATGACTATTATGAGGCAGAAGGCGAAGCGGCATTTTATGGTCCGAAGCTTGACGTTCAAGTGAAGACAGCTCTTGGAAAAGAAGAGACACTGTCTACTGTACAGCTTGATTTCTTACTTCCAGAGCGCTTCGATCTCACATATATCGGAGAAGATGGCAAGCACCATCGTCCAGTCGTGATTCATAGAGGTGTTGTTTCTACAATGGAGCGTTTTGTTGCCTTCTTAATTGAAGAATACAAAGGAGCCCTTCCAACTTGGCTGGCACCTGTACAATTCCAAGTCATCCCGGTTTCACCGTCTGTCCATTTAGACTATGCGAAAAAAGTACAAGAACGTTTGCAGCTTGAAGGTCTTCGTGTAGAGCTTGACAGCCGTGATGAAAAAATCGGATACAAGATTAGAGAAGCGCAAATGCAAAAGATTCCGTACATGCTAGTCGTCGGAGATCAAGAAGCAGAAAATGGTGCAGTCAATGTAAGAAAATACGGAGAGCAAGATTCAGAAACAATGGATCTTGAAGCCTTTGTGAAACATGCAGTAGCAGAAGCGAAAAAATAATCTTTTTCAAGCGAAGTAGCCAGTGATCTTTCTCTTTAGATCACTGGCTTTTTCTTTTTGGGAAAAATCCTCCACTAGTGATCCAGTCCTTTGAATCATACGTTTAGATAGTGCGAAAGTATGGGTAAGTATGTACTATTGGTTCGAGTTAAATTGGGGGAATGAAAGCGATGACGCAAACAACAAACACTTTATCATCACAAGTATTGGAGCGATCAGCAGTACTTCGTGCATTGGAACACTCACTGGCGATGATTGAATTTGATGTGACAGGTGAAGTCCTATGGGTCAATGATATTTTTGCAAAAGCCATGGGCTATTCAAAGCAAGAGATGATTGGTTTAAAACATAGACAGTTTTGTCCTCCTCATATTGCAGAACACGCAAGCTATCAAATGTTTTGGAAGCGTTTGAAAGAGGGGCAAGTCTTTCAGGAAAAGGTGCAGCGGACGACGAAGAATGGTGACAGCTTATGGCTTGAAGCGACATATACACCTGTCCGCAATGAAGAGGGACACGTAGTGGGTGTTGTGAAAGTCGCAACAGACATAACAGAGAGAGAAAACACGATGAAACAGGTCGTAGACGATTTAAAGGAGATGTCTGCGAAATTAATGGAGCGAGCAGAAGTGGGCATCCAGCATAGTCAAAGAGTCAATGTCTCCTTTGATCATATAGCAAACGAAACAGATCAAAATATGAGCTTACTAGAAGGATTAACAGAGCAGGTAGAGTCCATCAGCTCCATCGCTACAACGATTAACAGCATTTCCTCACAAACCCAGCTCCTTGCATTAAATGCGGCGATCGAAGCAGCCCATGCAGGTTCCTATGGAAATGGCTTTAGTGTAGTGGCGGCAGAAATTCGAAAGCTTGCAACTGATTCAAAAGAAGCGATCGTCAAAGTAGATCAATATGTAAAGGCGATTCATGCGGAAGTAGAGAAGGTCAGCAGCGGAACGAGCCGGGCCAAGACAACGGTGTTTACAAATCGCGATCTTGTAAAGCAGGCAAGTGAGGAATTTATGAATGTAGGAGAAGCAGCCCGCAGCTTAGACAAGCAAGCGCAAAGTCTAGCGGTCATTGTGTAGTTTGAGCACACAAAAACACCCAATCTCGTCAGGAGAAGGGTGTTTTTTGTGTTCTATTTTAATATATCAAACAATTCATGTAAGTCTTTGATTTCATAATCTGGCGTTACATCTGTTTCATTCTTTTTGCCATGCCGATTGATCCAAACGGTTTGAATCCCGGCTCGAGATGCCCCAAGAATATCTGTTTTTGGATTGTCTCCGACCATGATCACATCGTCTTTTGTTAGATTTAACAGCTGAAGGCAGTGTTCAAAGATGCCAGGGTCAGGTTTGCCTTTCCCGTAATCTCCTGAAATCACAATTTCATTAAAATAAGGCGCAAGCTCAGGAACACCTGCTAGTTTTTCTTTTTGAAGACTAGGATCTCCGTTTGTTAAAAGAAGCAATTCATAGCTGCCTTTCAGACGGTCTAAAACAGGGTACGTTTCTTCATAGACAAATGGGCGTTTTCTCCGCTCGGCTGCAAAGAAATCAGCCAAATATTGTCCAAATGCCTCATCGTCAATTCCTGCTTCTTTTAAGCCATTGGTCCAAGCATTCTTGCGGTACTCTGGTGCAAGGGCATTCAATTTTTGAAAGCCTTCGCTAATCGGTTCACTAAAATTGGACCACAGTCCTTCGAAAGGATTAATTCCGATCATGACAGTATAATCATATGTTTCATAGGACGAATACAGCTTTCTTGCTTCTTCACGAACAATCTGTTCAAATGTTTCTGGATTCAGTCCATATTTTTTTTCCGCTTCGCGGCATGTTTCCTGAAAAGTGGTATGAATGCTTTTTTCATCCCAAAGCAAAGTATCATCTAAATCGAAAAATACGGCTTTCATGATCTTCTCCCTTGTTATGTATGTGTTACCTTCAATTGCAAGTGACGGCTCAAGTTCATTTTACAATAGAAGATGAGGGCAATAAAGAAAAGATTTGAGAGATATTTGAACATTGACCGCACATGATAGAATAGAAAGACAGTAAATAATACATACATCAATTGAGGTGGCAGGTTTGCTTCATTTAATTATTATGATGATCGAGCGTGTTGGGATCATCGTTATTTTAGGGTTTGTGCTTGCCCATGTGAAGGGCTTTCGCAATCTATTGCTTCATAATGAAGGGTTTCGAAAAAAGGCAGTTCTTGTCTTTATTTTTGCTTCTTTTAGTATTATCAGCAATTACACAGGAATTGAAATCCAGCAGCAGATGGTCATGAATCATGAGTTTTCCTATCATCTCGGCTCGTCAAGCTCAATTGCCAATACGAGAATCATGGGAATCGAAATGGGCGGATTAATAGGAGGGCCGTTTGTTGGAATTGGTGCAGGGCTTCTAGCTGGGATTCATCGCTATTCATTAGGAGGAAGCACGGCACTCAGCTGTGCGATTTCTTCGATTTTAGCCGGTGTGATTGCAGGCTATGTCGGCAGCAGGTTTAAGCGGAAGAATCGAATGGTGACACCTCGCCAAGCCGCACTTTTTGGTGTGGCAATGGAATCCTTGCAAATGATCATTATTCTTCTATTTGCAAGACCATTTGCTGATGCTTGGGGGCTTGTGAGTATCATTGCTTTGCCGATGATTTTTGTGAATGGAATTGGCAGCTTTATCTTTTTATCGATTTTACAGTCAGTCATTCGGCAAGAAGAGCAGGCAAAGGCGATGCAGACACACCGTGTATTTTCAATCGCCGATCAAACGCTGCCTTTCTTCCGCCAAGGGTTAAATGAACAGTCATGTAAAAGCGTGGCGGAGATCATTCATCGATTAACAGAAACAGATGCGGTCTCCTTAACCGATACAGAAAAGATTTTAGCGCATGTTGGAGATGGGACAGATCATCATATTCCATCGAAAAGCCTCATTACAGGGCTGTCGAAACAAGTATTGATGAGCGGCAAAATTATGAAGGCGCATTCGAAAGATGAAATCAATTGTTCAGTCACCCATTGCCCGCTTCAAGCGGCGATTGTGCTGCCCCTCACCTCCAATGGTCAAACGATCGGAACATTAAAAATGTATTTCAATTCTCCGGTCGGATTAAGCAGGGTGGAGGAGGAGCTTGCAGAAGGCTTGGCGATGCTGTTTTCCACACAGCTTGAGCTTGGGGAGGCAGAAACCCAAAGCCGTCTGCTAAAAGATGCAGAGATCAAAGCGCTTCAAGCGCAAGTGAATCCGCACTTTTTATTTAACGCCATTAATACCATCTCTGTCTTGTGTAGAACGAACGTAGAGATGGCTAGGAAGCTGCTGCTGCAACTGAGTATTTATTTTCGATCCAATTTGCAAGGCGCCCGCCAGCTGCTCATTCCACTTCATAAAGAAATTCAGCATGTAGAAGCATATTTGTCACTTGAACAAGCGAGGTTTCCAAATAAATACCATGTGACCTTTCAAATTGAAAAGGAGCTGGAGCAGGTGATGATTCCACCATTTGTGCTTCAGGTGCTTGTTGAAAATGCAGTGAGACACGCTTTTCCTAAACATCAAACGAGCTGTGAAGTCATCGTATCCGCTGTGATGAAAGATGGGCATGTCAATATGAAAGTGACGGATAATGGACAGGGAATCGAGAATGACAAGATGGCTCAGCTATTAAAAGCGCCTGTTGAATCCAAAGAAGGAACAGGTACGGCTCTTTTTAATTTAGATCAGCGGTTAAGAGGGATTTTTGGCAGACAAGCCGCTTTATCCATTCATAGCGGTCAAGGCACCGACATCTCATTTCGCATTCCAATGGACTAAGTAAAAAAGGATGATTTTCGTTGATAAACGTATTAATCGTAGATGATGAAGTGTTAGCAAGAGACGAATTAAAATACTTATTACGCAGAACGAAAGAGGATGTTCAAATAGAGGAAGCAGAAAATATAGAATCTGCTTTTGACCGGATGGTGGATCATAAGCCGGATCTGCTCTTTTTAGACATTGATTTATCAGGTGAAAATGGATTTGATATTGCCAAAAGGCTCAACCGGATGTCTGATCCGCCAGCGATTGTATTTGCGACAGCATTTGATCAGTATGCGCTGAAGGCGTTTGAGGTCAGTGCGCTTGATTATTTAACAAAACCATTTGATGAAGAACGGCTTTTGCAAACGATCCAAAAGTTTAAAAAGTGGAAATCTGTTGAGACGCAAGACCACCAGCTGTCAGATGAGAAAATCCCCCATCAGCAAAAACTAGCCATTTCAGTTGATGACTCAATTGTCATTCTGCAAGTAGAAGAGATCATGTATGTAGGGCTCAGTGAGGGGAAAAAGGTCGTGAAAACAAAGGATCACATGTATGAGGTCACAGAACCGCTTGTGGTCATTGAAAAGAAACTCCCTGAGGCTTACTTTATGAGGGTTCATCGAAGTTATATCGTGAACACCTCTCATATGAAAGAAGTACAGCCGTGGTTTAATTCGACGTATAATCTGCATATGACAGACGGGTCGATTATTCCTGTCAGCCGCACTTACGCCAAAGAACTAAAGAAGTCGCTCCTGCTAGAGTAGGACGGCTTTTTTATTTGTATTTCAATACTCGTTTTCTGCATTTCATTCATTGAATTCGGCGAGTTTGATTGTAAACGCTTCATTCATTTATTTCATGCCGTATACTGAGGGCAGTCGAAGAAAGAGGTGAAGGGGCATGAGTGCCACTAAAGTATATGGATTTCTATCTCAAGCATTTATCTTTGCAACCGTAATGTTCGTTTCTAATCTCATTTCAATGTATTTACCAATTCCGATGCCTGCATCTGTGATTGGTCTGGTTCTATTATTTGTTTTGCTGACAACGAAAATCGTCAAACTGGAGCAAGTGGAGCAATTAGGTACATCATTGACAGGGCTCATTAGCTTTCTATTTGTTCCCTCTGGTATCTCGGTTATTCAATCACTAGGTGTCATGCAAGAAGTAGGTGTGCAAGTCGTCGGTGTCATTATCATTGCAACGATTATGTTACTAGCAGCGACAGGGCTATTCACGCAGCTTCTCATGCAATTATCAGACAAACCACAGAAACGTAAAGAGACAAAGGAGAGCAAATCGACTCCTTCTCATTCTAATAAACCAGCTTCAAGTACGCATTAAAGGAGAGATGCAGGATGGGTACAAGTACGATGAGTCCTTATTTTGGTATAGTCGTCTCATTGGTCGCCTTTGGAATCGGTACATTCTTATTTAAAAAATCAAAAGGCTTCTTCTTATTCACACCACTTTTTGTGGCCATGGTGTTAGGTATTTTATTTTTAAAAATTGGCGGTTTTTCCTATGCAGATTATAATGAGGGCGGCAAGATTATCAAGTTTTTCTTAGAGCCTGCGACGATCGCTTTCGCTATTCCGCTTTATAAGCAGCGCGCATTGCTTAAAAAATATTGGTGGCAGATTTTATCCGCTATTTTTGTAGGGTCACTTTGTTCCATTACAATTGTGTATGTCGTAGCAAAAGGAATTCATCTTGATGCGGCTGTAATGAAAAGTATGCTCCCACAGGCAGCGACGACAGCGATTGCTCTTCCGATTGCAAAGGATATTGGCGGAATTGCAGATATCACAGCCTTTGCGGTCATATTTAATGCAGTCATTGTGTATGCACTAGGTGCTTTCTTCTTAAAATGGTTTCGAATTAAAAATCCAGTGGCAAAAGGGCTTGCACTCGGTACATCAGGACATGCACTTGGCGTCTCTGTTGGGATTGAGATGGGAGAAGTAGAAGCGGCCATGGCAAGTATCGCCGTTGTGGTCGTAGGAGTTGTGACCGTCATTGTCATCCCAATCTTTATGCAATTCATTCTTTGATGGCGTCATTGTTTTGAAAAAGCCTTGCCCAATTCGTTTAATCATGCTAAAATGAAAAAGTTGTTTCAAGAGTTCGCTTACTTGACGGACAAATGAAAATTGTGTAGAATAATTAACGAATTGAATAGATATCACAAGCAGAAGCACCCGCTTCTCACCTGATTGACACGTGTTTGTAGTTGACAGGTTGACCGTACATTTATTTTTTCATGCAAATGTTCGCAGTGTGGGTGTTTTATATGCCCACACTTTTTGTTTGCCTGTAAAACATACAACGAAATGGTCAAAATGAATTGTGAACTCAATTCAAAATCTCATGGAGGTGGCTCACTATTAGCAAAGATCAATTAGTTAATGAAGGTATTCGTGCGCGTGAAGTTCGTTTGATCGGACAAAATGGCGATCAGCTGGGGATTAAAACCCGCCAGGAAGCTCTGGAGATAGCTGCTAAAGCCAATCTTGACCTTGTGTTAGTTGCTGCAAATGCAAAACCACCTGTTTGCCGAATCATGGACTATGGTAAGTTCCGATTTGAACAGCAGAAGAAGGATAAAGAGGCACGTAAGAATCAGAAAATCATTAGCTTAAAAGAAGTTCGGTTGAGCCCGACAATTGATGAACATGATTTTAACACGAAGCTCCGTAATGCAATCAAATTCCTTGAAAAGGGCGATAAAGTGAAAGCTTCTATCCGCTTTAAAGGGCGTGCGATTACGCATAAAGAAATCGGACAGCGCGTGTTAGACCGTTTCTCTGAAGCTTGCGCTGAAGTAGCAACAGTAGAAACAAAACCTAAGATGGACGGACGTAGCATGTTCCTCATGCTTGCACCAAAAGTCGAAAAGTAAAGTAACAGAGGGAGGAAATATCCAATGCCAAAAATGAAAACTCACCGCGGATCTGCTAAACGTTTCAAAAAAACAGGTTCTGGTAAACTTAAACGTTCTCATGCGTACACAAGTCACCTGTTCGCTAACAAATCTACAAAGCAAAAACGTAAATTGCGTAAGAGCGCAATCGTAAGTGCTGGAGATTTCAAACGTATCAAACAACAACTTGCAAACATCAAGTAATTTGGAATAGGAATCATAGGAGGGAATTACAATGCCAAGAGTAAAAGGCGGAACTGTGTCGCGTCAGCGTCGTAAAAAGGTTCTTAAATTAGCAAAAGGTTATTTCGGTTCAAAACATAGATTATACAAAGTAGCAAACCAACAGGTGATGAAATCTGGAAACTACGCTTTCCGTGACCGTCGTCAGAAAAAACGTGACTTCCGTAAACTATGGATCACTCGTATCAATGCTGCAGCTCGTATGAACGGTCTTTCTTACAGCCGTTTAATGCATGGCCTAAAGCTTTCTGGTATCGAAGTAAACCGCAAAATGCTTGCTGACCTTGCTGTGAATGACCTAAGTGCATTCAATCAGCTTGCTGATGCTGCAAAAGCACAACTAGACAAGTAAGTCATATAAAAGATCATTCCGTCGAGGGGTGATCTTTTTTGCTCATCATGTGAGGTGAAATGAATGAATATCGCGTTGATTGTGCTGCTCATCTTGGTAAATGGCTATGGTTTCTTTCTCATGGGAGAGGACAAGCGCCGGGCAAAAGCGCATAAATGGAGAATTTCAGAGGCGCACTTATGGAGTGCTGCCGTGCTTTTTGGGGCTTTCGGATCGTATCTAGGGATGCAGTATTTCCGTCATAAAACAAAGCATCCTGCCTTTCAAATTGGCATGCCAGTGTTAATCATGGTGCAGTTGATCATATTAGGGTATATCAAGTTCATCTGAAAAAGGAGCAGACGCCATCAAGACGGCGTGTCTGCTCCTTTTTTTTGTTTGATTTTTTTAATGGGCTGATCCCAATCAATTTTTGTTTGAGGATAACGTTCGATAATGTTATCCTCCAATTTTTCAAAGTCTTCTAATGTAAATTCACTTAGCTTCTCAGGTGACTCCGTCCAAACGTAAATGGAGTGGACAAATAGAGGATGATCCTTAGACGGAACATGCTTCTCCCCTTCAAACAAGACACCTTTATAGACGAAATTAAAATTTTTACGTGCATTTTGTTGTTCGTCCATAAAATAAAAGCCTTCTTTTAATTGTGCTTGTTTCAGCTTTCTTCTCGGATTTGAGAAGAATTTTACCGCCATGTAGAAGATGTAGACAAGCAGTGCAACAAGAGCTAGTCTAATGAGGATTACAAACATGACAGGATGCACCTCCAATACCGTTATCTGATATACTACGAATGACAAGGCCAAAAGGTTTCAACTTTTTTTAAAAAAATATTTCGTAAAACGAAAAAATATTCATAAAAAGATCGTATTGAACGAAAAAGGTTTTGTATAATAAGAATGCACCATGAAGATAAAGGAGGATATATGGAATGACAAAGCTAGATCAAACATTAACTATGCTGAAAGACCTAACGGATGCAAAAGGGATTCCAGGAAATGAACGTGATGTCAAAAAAGTCATGCAGACATACATAGAATCATATGCAGATGAAGTCTCCAGTGACCGCCTTGGCAGCTTAATCGCTAAGAAGGAAGGAAACGCAAACGGACCTAAAATTATGCTTGCTGGTCACTTAGATGAAGTAGGATTCATGGTGACAAAAATTGATGACAAAGGCTACATTCGCTTCCAAACTGTCGGCGGATGGTGGTCACAGGTCATGCTCGCGCAGCGTGTGACCATTGTAACGAAAAAGGGAGACATTACAGGTGTGATTGGCTCAAAGCCGCCGCACGTCTTGTCACCTGAAGCTCGAAAAAAATCGATTGAGATCACAGATATGTTTATTGATATCGGTGCATCAAGCAAAGAACAGGCAATGGAGTGGGGCGTTCTGCCTGGAGATCAAATCGTCCCTTATTTTGAGTTTACAGTGATGAATGATGAAAAAATGCTCCTTGCAAAAGCATGGGACAACCGTATCGGCTGTGCAGTTGCGATTGATGTCATGAAGAACTTACACAATACTCAGCATGAGAATATTGCTTACAGTGTTGCAACTGTACAAGAGGAAGTTGGCCTGCGCGGGGCTAAAACAGCAGCGGCTACAATCCAGCCTGATATTGGATTTGCCATTGATGTTGGTGTAGCAGGAGACACGCCGGGCATTACTGAAAAAGAAGCAACAAGCAAACTTGGCAAAGGGCCAACGATTGTTGTATTTGATGCTTCGATGGTATCTCATAAAGGGCTTCGGGATTTTGTTGTCCAAACAGCGGACGAATTGAACATTCCTTACCAATACGACTCCATGCCTGGCGGCGGGACAGATGCTGGCGGTATCCATTTAACAGGTCATGGTGTGCCATCACTATCGATCGGGATACCAAGTAGATATATCCATACTCATGCAGCGATGATTCACCGAGATGATTATGAAAATGCAGTGAAGCTTTTAACAGAAGTGATCAAAAGACTTGATCAAAAAACGGTTGAGCAGATCACGTACGGTTCTTAAGTAAGAAAGCCTTTCCTCAGTATAGGGGAAGGGCTTTTTTTATTTCATTGAATTTCCCAGGAAATGAACTGTCATTTTAAGTTACGCCAAAAGAACTGTTTTTGGCAGAAGAAGAAAAAATATTCTAGTGAATAAGGCACATGTGATCTGGCTTTTATTTTTGTAAGATGAAAGCAATAAAAAGGACAGAGCCTAAAGAATGCCCTGTCAAAAGAGAGTTTATGGAAGTAGGTGAAGCTACCTTAAGAATAAACACATTATTCTTATTTGTCAACTTGGTTTTAAAAGAGAGAAAAATCAATCAATTTATGTTATATTTGTAACAAATTGTTTGTGCAAAGGGGATGATTAAATGAATGCGGTTACAATTGTCATAGCATCTATGTGTATTTTAGCGATTGCCTATCGTCTTTATGGCACATTTATGATGGTCAAGGTCTTAAAGGTGACAGACGATCATCCTACACCAGCTCACACATTAGAAGACGGGAAGGATTATGTGCCAACTAATAAATGGGTCACATTTGGGCATCACTTTGCTGCGATTGCAGCTGCCGGCCCATTAGTGGGTCCGATTTTAGCCGCACAATTCGGGTATTTACCGGGTCTCCTTTGGCTGTTAATTGGCGCAGTGATTGGCGGAGCTGTACATGATCTTGTCGTCTTATTTGCGTCGATGCGAAAAAAGGGGAAATCGTTATCAGAGGTAGCGAAGGAAGAGTTAGGACCTGTCGCAGGATTTTGTACAGGGCTTGCGATGCTGTTTATCATTACGATCACAATGGCTGGTTTGTCTATGGTTGTGCTTCATGCGTTAGAACGTAACCCTTGGGGGACATTTGCAGTCGGAATCACGATTCCAATTGCGATGGGGGTTGGTCTTTATTATAAAAAGACAGGCAATTTAAAACTGGCGACAACTGCGGGATTTATTTTGCTGATGGTTGGCGTATTCCTTGGGCCGAATATTCAAGGAACGGCACTTGGCGATCTTTTAACACTTGATACAAAAACGCTTGCTCTTGCCTTGCCGGTCTACGCTTTTTTTGCAGCGGCATTGCCGGTTTGGCTGCTGCTCGCACCGAGGGATTATTTAAGCAGCTTTATGAAAATAGGTGTTTTTATCGCATTGATTGCTGGAATCTTTGTCGTCAATCCAACGATTCAATTCCCAGCCTTTACGGAGTTTGTGAATGGAGGAGGTCCTGTTTTAGCTGGTCCTGTCTGGCCTTTTATTTCGATTACCATTGCTTGCGGGGCCATATCTGGTTTCCACGCATTTGTTGGATCTGGGACAACGCCTAAGATGCTTGACCGCTGGAGCGATATGAAGCCTGTCGCTTTTGGCGCAATGCTAGTAGAATGTCTAGTTGGAATTATGGCGTTAATTGCCGCTACGGCTCTTCATCCAGGCGATTATTTTGCGATAAACAGTACGCCAGAAGTGTTCAGAACACTCGGGATGAGTGTCGAGAACCTTCCGCAGCTGAGTAAGGAAATTGGTCTTGATTTAGAAGGAAGAACGGGTGGAGCTGTGACATTAGCTGTAGGGATGGCGTATATCTTTACGGGAATTCCGTTCTTTGGTCATTTGGCGTCTTATTTTTTCCAATTCGTCATTATGTTTGAAGCTGTTTTTATTTTAACTGCTATTGATGCAGGGACACGTGTGGCACGATATTTGATTCAAGACTTCTTTGGCGAAGCTTATAAACCGCTTAAACGAAATGACTGGGTCCCTGGGTCGGTGTTCGCAAGTGCGCTTGCTTGTTTTATGTGGGGCTATTTGCTTTACTCTGGAGACATCGGGTCCATTTGGGCGCTGTTTGGGGTGTCAAACCAGTTAATGGCATCGGTCGGTCTCATCATCGGAGCAACCGTTGTATTAAAAATTGCAGATAAAAGGCGATATATGCTGACTTGTTTAATTCCACTTGCTTACTTATATGTGACAGTGAATTATGCGGGCTATTGGATGGTAGCAAATGTATACCTTAATCCCGAGGCGTCAGGTTACAGCGTGCTGAATGCGGTGCTATCAATCATTATGCTGATCTTAGGATTTGTGATTATTGTGTTTGCGATTAAAAAATGGGTCGACATTTGGCGTGATCCAGCGCTTCGGATGGAAACACCGATCACTGGCTAAATGAAAAAGCCGGTTTGCTATGATAAGCAAACCGGCTTCTTTTATTGCTGTTGATGAGGCTTTAAGCCTTGCTCTAATGTTTCAAGAATCTCATTTTTCTCGTTTTCTGATGCTTCTTGCCATAGCACTTCGAACAACACGCCAAGGCCTGGCAGCATTTTTTCCTCACCGCTTTGAATGGCATCTAAAATCGTATGCTCAAGTTGCTCTTGATTATGGCCAGTGATGTTTTGAATGACTGCGCCTCTTAAATTAAAATCCATTGCCCACACTCCTTTTTTGATGGTATTAGCCCTATTCTGTCTCAAAGACAGGTTTATTATGTAGTGTGCATGAGATATAATAAATTCATGATATTTAAAGGAGTTAAAGTCGCTTGAAATATATAGAATCAGCTAAAAACACAAACATTAAACAGTGGAAAAAGCTCCATACGAAAAAAGAACGAACGAAAACGGGGCTGTTTCTCGTGGAGGGAATCCACTTAGTGGAAGAAGCATTGAAGAGCGGAGTTGTGAAAGAATTAATGGTCACATCGCCTGATAAGCTTCCTTCTCATATTGATCCGGACATTGAACTGTATGAACTGAGCGAGGAAGCCTTTTCTGCCATGACCGAAACGGAAACGCCTCAGCACATTGCGGCAGTTTGTACAGTTCCTGTATTTGAAGAAAAGAAGTATGAACGACTTCTTCTATTAGATGCAGTGCAGGACCCAGGGAATCTAGGTACACTCATTCGGACAGCAGATGCCGCTGGACTTGATGCTGTGATCTTAGGCGATGGAACAGTTGATGCGTTTAATGGAAAAACGCTCCGTTCCGCACAAGGGTCGCATTTCCACCTGCCCATTTTAAAGCAAAGCCTTCAGCAGACCATACCAGTATGTAAGGAGCAAGGCATTCCTGTATACGGAAGTGCGTTAAACAATGCGAAAGCGTATAGAAGCGTAACGGCAGAAGGTTCGTTTGCATTAATTGTGGGCAATGAAGGTGCGGGTATAAACCCAGAGATTCTGCAAATGACAGACCACAATTTATATGTGCCGATGTATGGACAGGCAGAATCATTAAATGTGGCTGTTGCAGCAGCTGTTCTTGTCTATCATTTGCGTGGATAGTGTTGCATCATGCGCTCATTTTCACTATAATGAAACTAATATTTTAAAAACCATGATAGAGGAAGATTGTTTCAAAGAGCGGCCTGATAGGGAGAATGCATCGTAGACTGAAAGTGCATTTAAGGAATGCTGAAACAGGAATTCACCTCTGGAGTTGTCACCGGGACCGCAAGTTTTGCGTAAAGGTGAACCGGATTCGTTTGATTCCGTTATGTCAATGAAGCTTATTTGCACATGTATTTGTGCTTAACAAGGGTGGTACCGCGACCACAACTCGTCCCTTCTTTTTTAGAGGGACGGGTTTTTTTATTGTCTTCAAACGATCAAACAGCCGTTTATCCAGACGGTTTTGTATATCAAAAGGAGGATTACACTCATGCAAGAAACGTTAAAACAGCTTGAATTAGAAGCGATAGCGAAGGTTGAAGCAGCTAGCTCGCTCAAAGAAGTCAATGACATTCGTGTTCAATATTTAGGGAAAAAAGGGCCGATCACAGAGGTGCTTCGCGGAATGGGCAAGCTGTCCGCAGAAGAAAGACCAAAAATGGGCGCACTCGCAAACGAAGTGAGAGAGCAGATTGCTGGTGCTATTACTGAAAAAAATGAACAGCTGGAAAAAGAAGAAGTGAAGAAGAAACTTGCGTCTCAAACGATCGATGTTACATTGCCAGCAAGCCCAATCAAAATAGGGGCAAGACATCCATTAACGATTGTTGTCGAAGATATTGAAGATTTATTTATTGGTATGGGCTATACCGTTGAGGAAGGTCCTGAGGTCGAAACGGATTATTATAACTTTGAAGCGCTGAATCTTCCAAAGGAGCATCCGGCACGTGATATGCAGGACAGCTTCTATATTACCGAGGATACACTACTCAGAACACAAACGTCACCAGTTCAAGCACGTACACTTGAAAAATATAAAGGACAAGGTCCTGTGAAGATCATCTGCCCTGGGAAAGTATATAGACGAGACAGTGATGACGCGACTCATTCACATCAATTCATGCAGATTGAAGGGCTTGTTGTCGATCACAATATTAGTATGAGTGATCTAAAAGGTACGCTAGAGACAGTGGCGAGAAAAATGTTTGGTGAAGATCGTGAAATTAGACTGCGTCCAAGCTTTTTCCCATTCACAGAACCATCTGTCGAAGTGGATGTGTCTTGCTTTAAATGCGGAGGAAAAGGCTGTTCTGTATGTAAAGGAACAGGCTGGATTGAAATTTTAGGAGCTGGGATGGTTCATCCAAATGTCCTGAAGATGAGTGGATTTGATCCAGAAACTTACCAAGGCTTTGCTTTTGGAATGGGTGTTGAACGGATTGCAATGCTCAAATACGGCATTGATGATATTCGCCATTTCTACACAAATGATATTAGATTCACAAAGCAATTCAAGCAGGACTAAGAGGAGGAAATCAACATGTTTGTTTCATATAAATGGTTAGAAGACTATGTCGATTTAGAAGGCATTCAGCCGGATGAATTAGCAGAAAAAATCACAAGAAGCGGAATTGAAGTGGAAGCCGTTGAATATAAAGGCGAAGGCATTAAAGGAGTTGTCGTTGGACACGTCGTGGAGCGAGAACAGCACCCGAATGCCGACAAATTAAACAAATGTCTCGTGGATATCGGAGAAGACGAACCGGTTCAAATTATTTGCGGAGCTCCGAATGTGGATAAAGGACAATATGTGGCTGTCGCAACGGTTGGCGCAGTCCTTCCTGGGAATTTTAAAATTAAAAAAGCAAAGCTGCGCGGCGAAGAGTCTCATGGCATGATTTGTTCTCTGCAAGAATTAGGTGTCGAAAGCAAACTCGTACCAAAGGAATATGCAGAAGGTATTTTTGTTTTCCCAAATGACGTCAAACCCGGGGATGATGCCCTTCAGGCACTTCAATTAGACGATGCGGTACTTGAGCTTGGCTTAACGCCAAACCGTGCGGATGCCCTGAATATGCTAGGTGTCGCCTATGAGGTTGCAGCCATTTTAGGGAAAGACATCAAACTTCCTGATACAGCACATGACATGTCTTCAGAAAAAACAGCAGACTATATTTCGGTGAAAATTGAAGATCAAGAAGCGAATCCACTTTATGCTGCGAAGATCATTAAACATGTAAAGATTGGACCAGCACCGCTTTGGATTCAAACAAGATTGATGAATGCAGGCATTCGCCCAATTAACAACGTCGTCGATATTACGAACTTTGTACTGCTTGAATACGGTCAGCCGCTTCATGCGTTTGATTATGACCGCTTTGGTTCAAAGCAAGTGGTCGTACGTAAAGCGACTGATAGCGAAAGCATTCAAACACTTGATGAGCAAGAACGTACACTTTCATCAAAGCATCTTGTGATCACTAACGGAACGAAAGCGCACGCTGTCGCAGGCGTCATGGGCGGTCTTGAATCAGAGGTGCGTGATGAAACGACAACAATTCTTTTAGAAGCGGCATATTTCAACGGTCAAACAGTCCGTCAAGCATCTAGAGACTTAGGGCTTCGCAGTGAATCAAGCACACGATTTGAAAAAGGACTTGATCCGCAGCGTACGAAATCTGCAGCCGAAAGAGCAGCGCAATTGATCAGCATCTATGCAGGCGGTGAAGTGCTAAGCGGGACTGTGGAGGAAAACCACCTTGAAACAAGTATGAATGTCATCCACGTATCCACTGAGCGTGTGAACAAGGTGCTTGGCATGAGCATCTCAAAAGAAGATATGATTCAAATCTTCAACAAACTGGGCTTTACAGTGGGCGAATCAAATGACGTTCTTGTCGTAACCGTTCCTTCTCGTAGAATGGATATCACGATTGAAGAAGATCTCATTGAAGAAGTTGCGAGATTATACGGCTACGATAACATCCCGTCTACACTGCCTGCGACAGCTGGTACAGTTGGCGGTCTCACGCCATACCAAATGAAGCGCAGAAAGGTGAGACGCTTCTTAGAAGGCGCAGGTCTTTCTCAAGCGATCACGTATTCATTGACAAATCAGCATAAGTCTACAGCTTTTGCACTGAATCCAGCTTATAAAACGAGACTTTCCCTGCCAATGAGTGAAGAACGAAGTGTGCTTAGACAAAGTCTTCTGCCAAACTTACTTGATTCTGTTGCATATAACTTGGCAAGACAAGCTGATTCATTTGGTTTTTATGAAACGGGTTCTGTGTTCTTAGCAGAAGCTGAAGGAGCAAAACCGGTGGAAAAAGAGCATGTCGCTGGTGCGCTGACAGGCTTATGGCATAAAAATCTTTGGCAGGGCGAGAAAAAAACCGTCGATTTTTATGTAGCGAAAGGAATTGCAGAAGGTCTATTTGAAAAGCTTGGTGTATCAGACCAAATCACATATGTTCAAGCAGAGCGTGAGGGTCTTCACCCAGGTCGTACAGCAGATGTTCATTTAAATGGAAAAGTCATTGGGTTTGTTGCTGCACTTCATCCAGTCATTGAAAAGGAATTAGATTTAAAAGAAACATATGTCTTCGAGTTTGATTTAACAGATGTGATGACGTCTGAATCGAAGGATATGAAATATACAGCGATTCCGAGATTCCCTGCTGTGACAAGAGATATTGCACTTGTTGTAGATCAGAATATCTCAAGCGGACAGCTGGAGCGCGTCATCTATGAGGCAGGCGGGGATTTACTGACAGACCTATCCGTCTTTGATGTGTATGAAGGTGAACATATGGAAGAAGGCAAAAAATCTGTTGCATTCTCTCTCCAATATTTAAATCCGGAACAAACATTGACAGAGGAAGAAGTCACGGCTGTTCATACAAAAGTATTGAAAGCATTAGAAGATACGTATCAAGCCGTCTTGCGCGGTTAAAGAAAAAAGAGCTATGGCCTTATGGGCCTAGCTCTCAGCGTGCAGACAAACCCTCGCATTCGGTGTCAGTCCTGCGTGCTGGTGCTCACGAATGTCAAATTCGCTCCGCGCCAGTACTCGTCCTTCCTAGACTGCAAAGGTTTTCTATCACGCTGAAAAGAAGACAAAGGGCTAAAATAAAGAACATTTTAGCCCTTTGTCAACAATCTGAGAGCTATGGCCTTATGGGCCTAGCTCTTTTTTATAGCCATTTTTTCGCTTTTTGTGTGTTGGCAAAATGCAGTTTTGTAAATTGACGTAAAGCCTCTTCGCCGTGCAGCTTGATGAGCTTTGCAGCCGCCTTGTCCACATGAGGACCGGCTCCTTTTGGGATGTCAAACCCTGCTGCTTTAGATAACTTATCCATTTCAATTAAAAAAGCGTATCTTGCAATAATGGAAGCCGCAGCAACTGACAGATGAATGCCTTCTGCTTTTGTGCTAAAGTACGTCCGCTCCCGAATGATTTTTTTCCCAGCAAGATGCTTGAAATAAATGCCCGGTTCTGCAAATTGGTCAATCAAAATAGCTTCAGGCTGCTTCCCGTCTAATTTCTCTAGCACAGAAGTGATGACTTGGTTATGAAGAAGCGCCTTCATTTTCCCTTGGCTCATGCCCTTTTCCTGCATCGCATTGTACTTTTCATTTCGGAGCACGAGAAGGCTGAACGGAATGGTTTTGATGAGATCTTTGGCAATGTTGATAATTTGCGGGTCTTTTAGGCCTTTTGAGTCTTTTACGCCAAACTCTTTCATGAGAGCAAGCTGGCTGGCATCAACATAGGCGGCACAGACCGTTATCGGTCCAAAATAATCACCTGTTCCTACTTCGTCTGAACCGATGACGGACATAGAAGCAATCTCTGACGGCGGACTATATTTTGTGACAGCCGGTGCTTTTGGGCTCTTCGTATCAGCTGCTTTTAAATGGCTGAATTGACTGGCTTCAGCTTCTGCCTTTTGTCCTTGAAATAGCACTTTTCCAGATCGATAGGCTGTAATCGTACAGCCAGGAACCTTTGCTTGAAAAAGGGCGCCTGGTGGTAACGTATCAGTTAAGTGGTGCGCATACGCGCTCTTCATTTTTTTAAGGTCTTCTGATGTTGCTTTTAAGACGGATTGGGGCACAGTGGATAACTCCTTTTTACCTTGATATCATTGATTTCTAAAGTGTACCATAACAGGGAAGGGCTCGTCTTTCCATTCAATGTCTAAACATGTTATGATAGAGACTAGGATTCTCGTGGAATGGAGGAGAAACGTTGTCTGACGGCGGTAAAACGAAAACAACAAAAACAACAGTTGAGATTTACGGACAGTCCTTTACGATCATCGGTCAAGAAACGAAGATGCATATGCGACACGTTGCTTCAATTGTTGATGATAAAATGAGAGAAATAAATGAAAAAAACCCATACCTTGATATAAACAAACTAGCTGTACTGACAGCAGTCAATGTCGTCCACGACTACATGAAATTAAAAGAGCAATACGAAAAACTAGAGATTCAGCTTAAAGAAAAGGAATGAAATTACCGTGATCGATATCATCATTTTGTTTTTGCTTCTTATGGGAACGCTTGTCGGTCTAAAACGCGGGTTTATTCTTCAATTTATTAAATTGATCAGCTTTGTTGTTTCTATCTTAGTGGCTTCCATGTTTTATCAGTCACTTGCACCACAGCTTACGTGGATTCCAGCACCTAATTTTAGCGGCGGTCAAGCGCAGCTCGCTTTCTTTAGTGGGAATTTAGAAACAGCTTATTATAATACCATTGCGTTTATCATTCTGTTTATCTTGACCAAAATCCTGCTCGCCATCATTGGCGGATTGCTCACAACCATTGCAAGTATACCTGTCATTAAGCAGGTCAACAAACTGCTTGGCGGTGTTTTAGGATTTCTTGAAACCTATCTATTTGTATTTATTCTCTTGTTTGTCGCTGCATTACTTCCAGTCGATGCACTGCAAACAATGTTGAGTAAATCCATATTAGCAGATGCGATCGTAAGCAACACCCCTTATCTGTCCGGTCTTGTCAAAGACTTATGGACGACGTATGGAGTTTAAAAACTTCTCCTTTCTTGGAGAAGTTTTTTCTCATTCCATGACAGAAAGTTGTAGGATGAAGGAAAAGTTTGTATATTTAAAAAGGAAGATGCCAAAGCGGCTGGAGGATGAGAGATGAATAAAAAAGATATTATCAAACTTCTTGAAACAATTGCAGTATATATGGAGCTAAAAGGAGATAATCCTTTTAAGATTTCTGCCTTTCGTAAAGCAGCAGCGGCACTGGAGCAAGATGACCGCAGCCTTTCTCAAATAGATGATCTATTAGCATTACCTGGCATTGGAAAAGGAACCTTTGCTGTGATCACTGAGTATATCGAAAAAGGACAATCAGAAACACTCGAACAATTAAAAACGGAAGTGCCCGAAGGACTTGTCCCGCTTTTGAAATTACCAGGACTCGGCGGGAAGAAGATCGCTAAGCTTTACCAAGAGCTTGGCATCCATGATGCACAATCTCTAAAAGAAGCATGCGAAGCGGAAAAGGTACAAGAGCTTGCTGGCTTCGGCAAAAAAACAGAAGAAAAGATTCTCGCAGCGCTTGAGGAAGCAGGAAAGCAGCCAGAACGACTGCCAATTGGCTTTGCATTAGATGTGGCAGAGCGGATTGATTATGCGCTTGAAGAGATGAAAGGTATCATCCGTTTTTCAAGAGCCGGCAGTTTAAGACGTGCACGCGAAACCGTCAAAGATTTAGATTATATCATTGCAACAGACAATCCTGAGCAAGTTAGAGAGCAGCTCGTTGCACTTGATGATGTGAAAGATGTTATCGCAAGCGGTGATACGAAGGTATCTGTTGTGCTTGCCCTTGATTTTGAGATCAGTGTCGACTTCCGGCTTGTGACAGTAGACCAATTCGCAACTACGCTGCACCATTTCACTGGCTCAAAAGATCACAATATTCGAATGCGTCAGCTTGCGAAGGAACGCGGAGAGCGCATTAGCGAATATGGTGTGGAAACAATTGAAACTGGAGAAGTAAAAACGTTTGAAGACGAAAGCGCTTTTTATGCACATTTTCAACTTCCGCTCATTCCGCCAGAAATTCGTGAAACCGGAGCGGAGATTGATACGTATAAAGAAAGTATGCAGTTTGTAGAACTGAAAGATATTAAAGGCGACCTTCATATGCACTCGACATGGAGTGACGGAGCATTCTCTATTCGTGAGATGGCGGAAGCATGTATCGCCAAAGGCTATGAATACATGGCGATTACAGACCACTCGCAATATTTAAAAGTAGCAAACGGTTTAACAAAAGAACGTTTGCGTCTGCAAGCAAAAGAAATTGATAAGATTAATCAGGAATTCGAGCATTTTCACATTTTCAAAGGGGTCGAAATGGATATCCTGCCGGATGGATCATTAGATTATGATGATGACTTTTTAAAAGACATGGATTTTGTCATTGCGTCTATCCATTCTAGCTTCTCTCAGCCGGAAGAAGTCATTATGGAACGCCTTGAAAATGCCTTGCGTAATCAGCATGTCGATTTAATTGCACATCCAACAGGCCGTTTGATCGGCAGACGGGATGGCTATGCCTTAAATATAGATCAGCTCATAGAGCTTGCGAAGAAAACAGGCACTGCACTTGAGCTCAACAGTAATCCGTCAAGACTTGATTTGAAAACAGAGCATTTAATGAAAGCAAATGAAGCGGGTGTGAACATCATGATCAATACAGATGCGCACAACATCGCCATGCTGGAACATATGGAAGTCGGTGTAACAGCTGCAAGAAAGGGCTGGACACCAAAAGTAAATGTCGTGAATACTTTTACTCTAAACGAGATCAAAAAGTTTTTAACGCGTGACAGGTAGTCGTTAGGAGGCTGGACCATGCTGCAACAAAAAGTGTTAGCATCATTAGAATTTCATAAAGTAAAAGAAAAAGTGATGTCCTATACCGCATCCACATTAGGAAAAGAAAGAGCGCAGGATTTAACACCTCTGACAGATATAGAAACCATTCAGCATTTGCTGGAAGAGGTAGCAGAAGCGCAAGATGTGATCCGCTTAAAGGGATCAGCGCCATTTGGCGGGCTTACGGATATTAGACGCGCAGTGAAACGGGCAGAAATCGGCAGTACATTAAGTCCTTCTGAGCTGATGGAAATCGCAGGACTATTATATGCGGTGAAAAATATGAAGAACTTTCTCACATCCATGTATGAAGATGGAGTAGACATACCGCGCCTTCATACATATGCTGAGACGCTCATATTACTGCCTGAAATCAGAAAAGAAATCGAAAGCTGTATTGGTGATAATGGAGAAGTGCTTGATCATGCAACCCCTGCACTTCGTTCATTGCGTATTCAACTACGCTCACTAGAATCAAAGGTCCGCGATAAATTAGAAGCAATGATTCGTTCACAATCGGCTTCGAAAATGCTGTCAGACACAATTGTCACCATTCGTAATGACCGGTTTGTTATTCCTGTGAAACAAGAGTACCGCTCGAATTACGGCGGCATTGTTCATGACCAGTCTTCATCAGGGGCGACCCTTTTTATTGAGCCGCAAGTGGTCGTGGATGTAAATAACACCTTGCAGCAAACCCGTTTAAAAGAGAAGCAAGAGGTTGAAAAGATCCTGCAAATGCTGACAGAGAGCGTGTCAGAGCACATTGGGGAACTGCTTCACAATGTAAAGGAACTGCAGACGCTAGATTTTATTTTTGCTAAAGCTAAATATGCAAAGACAGAAAAAGCCACAAAACCTGCTGTGAATGATCAAGGAGAAATCTATTTAAAACGAGCAAGACATCCTCTATTGCCCCGGGATCAAGTTGTCGCAAATGATATTGAGCTCGGTAAAGATTTTTCAACGATCGTGATCACTGGACCAAATACAGGGGGAAAGACCGTTACTTTAAAAACGCTAGGTCTTCTAACGTTGATGACACAGGCGGGTCTCCATATTCCAGTTGAAGAAGGCTCTGAAGTGGCTGTGTTCGACCAAGTCTTTGCCGATATTGGAGACGAACAGTCCATTGAACAAAGCTTGAGTACGTTCTCATCTCACATGGTCAATATTGTAGATATCTTAAAGCATTTGACTTCTAACTCTCTCGTGTTATTTGATGAATTAGGGGCAGGAACAGACCCAGCTGAAGGTGCGGCTCTTGCGATGAGCATATTAGATGAAGTGCATCAAACGAATGCACGTGTCATCGCAACGACTCATTATCCCGAGCTGAAGGCATATGGGTATAACCGGGAAGGCGTCACGAATGCAAGCGTGGAGTTTGATATTGAAACCTTATCACCAACGTACCGCCTGCTCATCGGTGTGCCTGGACGAAGTAACGCATTTGAAATTTCAAAGCGTCTTGGTTTGCCAGATCACCTCATAGACCGGGCAAAAGCGGATATGCATGCAGAGCATAATGAAGTAGACCAAATGATTGCTTCATTAGAAGATAGCAAGAAACAAGCAGAAGAAGAACTGCATGAGACAGAATTCTATAGAAAAGAAGCAGAAAAGCTTCATAAAGAATTGCAAAGACAAATTCTTGAATGGAATGAGCAAAAGGAAAAACTGCTTGAAGAAGCTGAACAGAAAGCGAAAGAGAAAATTGAACAAGCATCAAAAGAAGCAGAAGATATCATTCAAGAGCTCCGTTCGATAAAAAGTGAGCACCGCTCATTCAAAGAGCATGAACTCATTGATGCGCGAAAGCGTCTTGAAGAAGCCGTTCCTGAGTTTGACAGAAAGAAGAAGCCAGAGCCAGCGAAAAAAGCAGTAAGACAGCTGAAGTCAGGCGACGAAGTCAAAGTGCTCACCTTCGGGCAAAAAGGAACGCTGCTTGAACAAACAGGCGACAAAGAATGGAGTGTCCAAATGGGCATTCTGAAAATGAAGGTAAAAGAAAAAGACATGGAATTTATCAAATCAGCACCTGAATTTAAGCAAGAAAAAGCCATCACGGCAGTTAAAGGGAAAGACTATCATGTCTCGCTTGAGCTTGATTTAAGAGGCGAGCGCTATGAAAATGCCTTAAGCAGAGTCGAAAAATATTTAGATGATGCTGTATTAGCTGGTTATCCGCGCGTGTCTATTATTCACGGAAAAGGAACTGGTGCCCTTAGAAAAGGGGTTCAGGAATTACTGAAACAGCATCGAAGTGTGAAAAATGCTCGTTTTGGCGAACAAGGTGAGGGAGGATCAGGCGTCACCATCGTCGAATTAAAGTAAAAAGGAGAAAACGCATGAAAGCCTTTTGGGAAAATGAACTTGTGGAAATTGCCGCCTATTATAGCGTGGCCGTCCTGTGTCTCGTCTTATTTCTAACCATTTTTGAACTCGTCACCTCCTATAAGAACTGGGAAGAGATTCAGCGGGGGAACTTAGCCGTTGCCATGGCAACAGGCGGGAAAATCTTTGGGATTGCAAATGTGTTTCAGCATTCAATCGCTCAGCATAATTCCCTTCTTCAAATGGTTGGATGGGGCGTATACGGCTTTGTGATGCTGCTTGTCAGCTATTTCATTTTTGAATTTTTAACACCGCGTTTTAAAGTAGACAAAGAGATTGAAAATGATAATAGAGCGGTCGGGTTTATTTCACTCATCATTTCAGTTGGGCTGTCTTACGTAGTAGCAGCCGGCATTTAAGGAGACGACATGGAAAAGCTAGCAAAAGTATTAATCGTAGTTGCCTGCACTTTTGCGGTCATTGGTGCCGTTTATCTGTTCCTGTGAAATGAAGAAAACAACGTTAGAAAGCTGTCAGGGAACCCCTTGGCAGCTTTTATCTCATCAAAGGCGGCGAATGACATGAAGCACATTCTGCAAAAAGACGAATTGATCAAGCGCATTGATACTTGTCTTCAAATGACATCCCTTCCAAGAGACATATACAAACCGTATATTGCACGTCCATTTCAAATGTCAGGATTTTTTGATGATTTGAGTCCCTATATTCAAATCGATTCGAGTGGTTATATCCTCATACAATATGAACGAGGAATTCAAATGCTGCATAAAAGAACAAAAGTGGCGGATGAAGTCATTTACTGGATTTTAGAAGACACCATTTTTCTCACGGTTTACATCGACATGATGAGGAAGTATCAAGTCGACAACATCCAGACGCATTTACCGAATGATCCAAGTATCCATCAACAGATCGTGGATAGAGTCAACGAGTCATTTCGTACAATTGGCGGTTTATATGAACAGTGGCATCATGAAGGAAAAAGAGCTTCTATCGAAACACCGGCGAACAAGTAAACATGTGCAATTGAACCAAGCCCTATTAGAAAAAAGCAAACTGCCCTAAGGAAAAGTTTGCTATAATATAATAGTACGAAAGTTCAGGAAGGAGGGTTTTTATGCAGTCAGATAAACGTTGGCTTCTGCATTACCCGAATCAAATTCCCCACGAACTCACCATCCCAAATGAAACATTACAATCTTACTTATTCAGCTCCGCAGAGGCTGCACCTGAGCATACAGCCATTCATTTTCTAGGAAAGAACATCACCTATGAACAGCTGCAAGAAGACGTATTGAAACTAGCCAGTCATCTGATGAAAATTGGCGTGAAAAAAGGTGACAGAGTAGCGATCATGCTGCCGAACTGTCCTCAATCGGTCATTTCTTATTATGCTGTTTTAATAGCAGGCGGCATCGTTGTTCAAACAAACCCGCTTTATACGGAGAAGGAACTGGAATATCAAATGGAAGACAGCGGCGCCAAAGTGCTGATCACGCTAGATTTGTTGTATCCAAAGGCTCATAAAATGAAAGCGCTGACAAGTATGGAGCACTTAATCGTCACCAAACTACAAGATTATTTACCATTCCCGAAAAACATACTGTTTCCTATTGTGCAAAGAAGAAAAAATAAAATGGTCATCCAAGTGGAGAAAAATGACACCATTCATCACTTCGCGCAGATTATGAAAGAATCGGAAGGTGAACAGCAGATACCCGCACTTGCCTTTGACCCGAAAGAGGATATCGCTGTTTTGCAATATACAGGCGGAACGACCGGGTTACCAAAAGGGGTCATGCTCACACATGAGAATATTTTAGCGAATACTGAAATGTGCGCTTCCTGGATGTATAAAACGACCAGGGGGAAAGAACGCATCCTCGGCATCATTCCGTTTTTTCATGTCTACGGAATGACGACCGTTTTAAATCTTGCTGTCAAAGAAGGACATCAAATGATTCTTCTTCCACGCTTTGATGTCGCTGATACCCTCAAAACCATTGAAAAACAGAAGCCGACGCTATTTCCAGGCGCACCAACAATGTATATCGCCTTGCTGCATCATCCGAACATTGAAAAGTATGACCTGTCGTCCATCTCTGCATGTCTAAGCGGCTCAGCGGCACTTCCTGTTGAAGTCAAACAAAGCTTTGAAAAATTAACAGGAGGACGCTTAGTGGAGGGGTACGGACTTTCAGAAACCTCACCCGTCACTCATTCTAACTTTTTATGGGGAGCGAACAAAACAGGCAGCATTGGCTGTCCGTGGCCGAATACAGATGCAGGTATTTATTGCGAAGAAACCGGAGGCCTCAAAGAACCATATGAGCATGGGGAAATCATTGTTAAAGGCCCCCAGATCATGAAAGGATACTGGAATCAGCCAGAGGAGACAGAGGCTGTATTACGAGATGGCTGGTTTTTCACCGGAGATATAGGGTATATGGATGAGGACGGTTTTTTCTATATCGTCGACCGGAAAAAAGATGTCATCATTGCGAGCGGCTATAATATTTATCCAAGAGAAGTCGAAGAAGCCCTTTATGAGCATGAGCTTGTACAAGAAGTCGTCGTCGCCGGTATTCCAGATCCGTACAGAGGAGAAACAGTGAAAGCATTTGTTGTGCCGAAAAAGGGTGCCTACTTAACAGAGGACGAACTTGATCGCTTTGTCAGGACGAGAATTGCCTCATTTAAAGTACCGCGCGTGTATGAATTTAAAGAATCACTGCCTAAAACAGCCGTTGGGAAGATTTTGCGCAGAGTATTAATTGAAGAAGAAAAAAGAAAGCACGCTTCTTCATCTGAAACGCCTGCCGATCAACCGAAAACATAACGGCCTGCATCATCCGGTCCATCGGCCGGATGATTTGAATGTTGACTGTCTGCTCTGGTATGTTAAAGGTGGAAAAGAAAGAGAAGATCACTTGACAAATCGCCCGTTTCTTTTTAACATAAAGTTATGAATGAATACTCATTCAATCCAGAAAGGGACGAAGCACATTGAAGCAGAAAAGACCGAAGTACATGCAAATTATTGATGCAGCAGTTGTGGTGATTGCAGAGAACGGCTATCACCAATCACAAGTTTCAAAGATTGCGAAACAAGCAGGAGTAGCAGACGGAACCATTTATCTTTATTTCAAAAATAAAGAGGATATTTTGATCTCATTGTTCAAAGAAAAAATGGGACAATTCATCGAACGGATGGAAACAGATATTCAAAAGAAGCCGTCGGCGAAAGAAAAGCTTTTACTGCTCATTGAGGAGCATTTTCGTATGCTTGCGCAAAATCATCATTTGGCTCTTGTGACACAGCTTGAACTTAGGCAGTCAAACCTTGAGCTGCGGCAAAAAATCAATGAGGTGCTGAAAGGGTATTTAAATATGCTCGAGTCGATTTTAGCAGAAGGAAAGAAAACAGGAGAGTTCAGACAAAATCTAGATGTCCGTTTAGCGAGACAAATGGTATTTGGGACGATTGATGAAACCGCTACAACATGGGTCATGAATGATCAAAAATATGATCTTCCTGCACTCGCAGAAAACGTACGTGATCTACTCTTAAACGGAATACATCAATCTTAAAGACATTTTGAAAAAGGATGATTGACATGGAAAAGATACTCACCTTACATCATGAAGGACAGACAGCACTTATCACGATTCAGCATCCACCAGCAAACGCCTTATCTTCTCAGCTGCTCACCGAGCTTAATGAGATGTTTGACCAGCTCGAACAAAATGAAGAAGTAAGAGCCATTGTGATCCACGGAGAAGGTAGATTTTTCTCAGCAGGTGCTGATATTAAGGAATTTACGACGTTACAGGAAGAGTCTGACTATTCAAGCCTTGCAGACAGAGGGCAGCAGGTCTTTGAACGGATTGAACAATGTCCAAAACCTGTCATTGCCTCAATTCACGGAGCTGCATTAGGCGGGGGCCTTGAGCTTGCCATGTCTTGTGATATCCGAATCGCAACAAAGGATGCGAAGCTTGGATTGCCGGAACTAAACCTCGGCATCATTCCGGGATTTGGCGGTACGCAGCGCCTGCCGCGCTATGTTGGTTCTGCTAAAGCGCTGGAAATGATGGGTACAGCTGAACCGATTACAGGTGAAGAAGCATTCGCCTGCGGACTCGTTTCAAAGCTGGCAGAAACAGAGGAAGAGGCGCTCGAAGCAGCCAAAACACTTGCGTCAAAATTTGCAACGAAAAGTCCAAAGTCACTCGAGTATGTGCTGGATTTATTGAATGCGACAAAATTGTATTCATATGATGGCGGTATGAAGCTAGAAGCCAAAAAGTTCGGTGAGATTTTCCAATCGAATGACGCCAAAGAAGGTATACAAGCCTTTATCGAAAAGCGCAAACCGAATTTTAAAGGGGAATAAAGGATTCAAACGAAACAAGGGGGAGAAATGGATGAATATATTTGTTTTGATGAAGCGTACGTTTGACACGGAAGAGAAGATTTCCATTCAGTCTGGTGCAATTCAAGAAGATGGAGCAGAGTTCATTATTAATCCTTATGACGAGTACGCCATAGAAGAAGCCATCCAGCTTCGCGACGAGCACGGGGGAGAAGTGACCGTTGTGACAGTTGGCAGTGAGGATGCGGAAAAGCAGCTGCGAACAGCGCTTGCTATGGGCTGCGATCAAGCCGTTTTATTAAATGTGGAAGACGACTTAGAAGAGTGGGATCAATATTCAGCTTCTACGATTCTTTACCATTATTTAAAAGACAAAGAGGCTTCCTTGATTTTAGCAGGGAATGTGGCAATTGACGGGGGCTCTGGACAGGTTGCCCCGC
Source organism: Bacillus sp. FSL W8-0645 (assembly GCF_038007905.1). Taxonomy (NCBI): domain Bacteria; kingdom Bacillati; phylum Bacillota; class Bacilli; order Caryophanales; family Bacillaceae; genus Bacillus; species Bacillus sp. FSL W8-0645. Next base: position 2,630,176 of record NZ_JBBOYC010000001.1, on the reverse strand, counting down.
GTCTTGCTGAATTACTTGGGTTTTCATATGTCACAACAATTACAAGTATTCAAATTGACGGCGGCTCTGCTTCGATTGAACGAGATGCAGAAGGTGATGTGGAAGTCATTTCTGCTGAGCTCCCGCTTGTTGTCACTGCGCAGCAAGGTCTCAATGAGCCTCGCTATCCATCATTACCTGGCATTATGAAGGCAAAGAAAAAGCCTTTAGAAGAATTGGAACTGGATGATTTAGATCTGGATGAAGACGATGTGCCATATAAAATCAAAACAATTGAACGTTTCTTACCGGAGAAAAAAGAGGGTGGCAAGGTGCTGAGCGGTGAGCTTCAGGATCAAGTCAAAGAACTGACGGATTTATTAAGAAATGAAGCAAAGATCATCTAAACATCCACTTTACGATATCACGAGAACAAGGGGGAACTTGAAAGATGAGTAAAAAAGTTGTTGTACTTGGAGAAAGTCGTGACGGTAAATTAAGAAATGTGACATTTGAAGCCATTGCTGCCGCTCATCAAGTGGCAGATGGCGGTGAAGTCATTGGCGTGTTAATAGGGGAAGACGTCAAAAACCTAGCGAATGAACTGCTTTACTATGGAGCGGATCATGTCATGATTGTGGAGCATCCGCACCTTTCATATTATACGTCAGATGGTTACACGCAGGCGCTTCAAGCCATATTAGATCAGGTTAACCCAGATGCCGTCCTCTTTGGCCATACGTCTATCGGAAAAGACTTGTCGCCGAAAATAGCTGCACGCTTGCAGACTGGTCTAATTTCAGATGCGATTGATGTAAGCGTTACCGGAGAACATCTTGTTTTCACAAGACCGATTTACTCTGGAAAAGCCTTCGAAAAAGTAATTTCAACAGATCGTCTGCTTTTGGCGACTATACGCCCGAACAACGTGGCACCTCTTGAGCGGGATGCCTCACGAAGCGGAGACATTACACCCGTTTCTGTCGATATTCAGAACCTGCGAACGATCGTGAAGGAAGTCATTAAAAAAACGTCAGAAGGTGTAGATTTATCTGAAGCAAAGGTCATCGTCGCCGGGGGACGCGGGGTCAAGAGCAAGGAAGGGTTTGAACCGCTGAATGAACTCGCTGAGACGCTGGGCGCAGCAGTCGGTGCCTCGCGTGGTGCCTGTGATGCAGACTACTGTGATTATGCCCTGCAAATTGGGCAAACAGGCAAGGTCGTCACACCTGATCTCTATATTGCGTGCGGGATATCAGGAGCGATTCAGCATTTAGCCGGAATGTCTAACAGTAAAGTCATTGTGGCGATTAACAAAGACCCAGAAGCCGAGATCTTCAAAATTGCCGATTACGGAATCGTCGGTGACTTGTTTGAAGTGGTACCGCTTTTGAATGAAGAGTTAAAAAAGATGAATATCCACTCGTAACGCTCATACACTCAGAATGCCTAGGTATTCTGGGTTTTTTTGTATGTAATCAATACACAAAGGAGCGGTTGACAAGTGAAGGGGACAGTAAAAGTGAATGACGTGATCGGACGTATTTCTAAACACATCTATGGACATTTTCAAGAGCATTTAGGAAGAGGGATTTATGACGGGATTTGGGTCGGAAAAGATTCAGAGATTGAGCATATTGAGGGGATTCGTACTGATGTGTTAAAAGCCCTTCAAGCATTACATATTCCGGTGCTTAGGTGGCCGGGCGGCTGCTTCGCAGACGAGTATCATTGGGCAAATGGTGTGGGAGATCTGAGCGAACGAAAGCCGATGGTGAACACTCATTGGGGTGGTACGGTTGAATCCAATGCATTTGGTACGCATGAATTTATGAAATTGTGTGAGCTGCTTGAATGTGAGCCTTATATTTGCGGAAATGTGGGAAGTGGGACAGTTCAAGAATTAGCAGACTGGATCGAGTACATCACTTTTCCAAAGGGAACACCTATGTCTGATTGGCGCATTCAAAATGGAAAACAAGAACCTTGGGATTTGACCTATGTTGGTGTAGGAAACGAAAGCTGGGGCTGCGGCGGGAATATGACGCCTGAATACTATGCCGATTTATATAAACGATATCAAACGTATGTGAGAGAGTTTGCAGGTCAGACGATATACAAAATTGCGTGCGGCGCCAATTCAAATGATGTGAATTGGACAAAAGTATTAATGGAGCGGGCCGCACCTTGGATGGATGGACTCAGTTTGCATTACTACACTGTACCTGGTACGTGGGAGAAGAAAGGGTCAGCGACTGAATTTGATGAAGATGAATGGTTTATCACGTTGAAAAAAGCCTATGAGATGGAACGGCTTGTCGTGGATCATGGAGAGATCATGGATCGTTATGATCCAGACAAGCGAATTGGGATGATTATTGATGAATGGGGAACATGGTATGACCCAGAACCAGGGACGAATCCAGGATTTTTGTATCAGCAAAACACACTAAGAGACGCACTTGTTTGTGCCCTTCATTTTCATATCTTTCATCGTCATTGCCAGCGGATTCATATGGCGAATATTGCCCAGACAGTCAATGTTCTGCAAGCAATGGTGTTAACGGAAGACGAAAAGATGCTTCTGACGCCTACGTATCATGTGTTTCACATGTTTCAAGTGCATCAAGAGGAGGAAGCACTTGAAGTGGAATTCGTGTCAACGCCTTATGAACGCAGTGGTGAAAAAATACCTCAGGTTAGTGTGTCAGCTTCGCGTTCGTCAGATAAGATGCATATTAGCTTCTGTCACCTGAATCCACATGAACAAAACGAAGTATCCCTAGCCATTGAAGGTTTGGATGCAGAAACGAAAGTCACAGGCCGCGTGCTGACAGCAGACCGCATGAATGCGCACAACACATTTGATGATCCTCATGCTGTCCAGCCAGTAGAGTTTCAGCAATTTGCTGTAAAACCCGGTGAGTTGACCATAGAGCTGCCGCCAATGTCTGTGGTGATGATTACGATTGATCTCGCTTGATCGCATATTTAAATGTTTGATGAGCAGGATGTTGGGGCATCATACATTGTAAACGAAGCGGAAAGGGAGTTATTTATATGCTTAGAACGATTCTCATGATTATCGGTGCAATTGTTGTCATTGGTGCGATTGTACGGTTTGTTTTTTAATTCATTTCATAAAAAAAGATTCGTAAGCATTTCATTCGCAAGTCACATTGGTAGATGCTATACTAAAAATCATAATTTACATTGGAGGAATGAATAATGGCAATCGTAAAAGCTACTGACTCAACATTTTCACAAGAAACTGCAGAAGGTGTTGTTATTGCGGACTTTTGGGCACCATGGTGCGGACCTTGTAAAATGATTGCTCCAGTTCTTGAAGAACTTGATCAAGAAATGGGCGATAAAATGAAAATTGTAAAAATTGATGTAGACGATAACCAAGAAACTGCTGGTAAATACGGCGTGATGAGTATCCCAACACTTCTTGTTTTAAAAGACGGTGAAGTGGTAGAAACGTCTGTTGGTTTCAAACCAAAAGAAGCACTTGCTGAGCTTGTTAACAAACATCTATAAACCTGTCTATGCCCTAGCGGCATACTCAATGAAGCGGTTCTCGTAAAGACGAGAGCCGCTTTTCTTTCAACATGGTATAAAACAAATGTTCGTGATACACTAGAAGGAGTGAAAGAGGAAAACAAGGACGGATGAAAAGATGAACAAAATGATCAAAGAAAAGCTATCGGTCTTGCCAGATCAACCAGGCTGCTATTTAATGAAAGATCGACAAAATACAGTCATTTATGTGGGGAAGGCAAAGGTCTTAAAAAATAGAGTACGCTCTTATTTCACGGGATCTCATGACGCCAAAACGCAGCGGCTTGTCAGTGAAATTGAGGACTTTGAATACATTGTCACCTCTTCTAATATCGAGGCACTCATTTTAGAGCTAAATTTAATCAAAAAATACGACCCAAAATACAATGTCATGCTCAAGGATGACAAAACGTATCCTTTTATTAAAATTACGAATGAACGGCATCCTAAGCTGATCGTCACCCGTCATGTGAAAAAGGACAAAGGGAAATATTTCGGACCATACCCGAACGTACAGGCAGCACGTGAAACGAAAAAACTGCTCGACCGTTTATATCCTCTCAGAAAATGTGCCACCCTTCCTGATCGCGTCTGTCTCTATTATCATCTTGGACAATGTCTCGCGCCATGTGTGTATGACATTTCTGAAGAAACGAATAAGCAGCTCGTGGACGAAATCATAAGGTTTCTAAACGGAGGACATCAGCAAATCAAAAAAGAACTCACCGAAAAGATGCAGGAAGCCGCCGAACAATTAGAGTTTGAGCGGGCAAAAGAACTGAGAGACCAAATCGCTTACATTGACTCTACGATGGAAAAGCAGAAAATGACGATGAGCGATTTATCAGATCGAGATGTTTTTGCATATGCCTATGACAAGGGCTGGATGTGTGTCCAGGTCTTCTTCATCAGGCAGGGGAAATTGATTGAACGCGACGTCAGCCTGTTTCCTATGTATCAAGATCCTGAGGAAGAGTTTCTCACGTTTATGGGACAATTTTATGCAAAGAACAACCACTTTCTGCCGAAGGAAATTTTGGTGCCAGATAGCGTAGATCAAGAGATGATTGAACAATTGCTTGAGACGAACGTTCATCAGCCGAAAAAAGGAAAGAAAAAGGATTTGCTTTTACTTGCCCATCAAAATGCCAAAATTGCCTTAAAAGAAAAATTTTCGCTCATTGAGCGTGATGAAGAGCGATCCATTGGTGCAGTGAAGCAGCTTGGAGATGCACTAAATATTTATATGCCTTACCGGATTGAGGCATTTGATAACTCGAATATTCAAGGTGCAGACCCGGTTTCTGCCATGGTCGTCTTTCAGGACGGGAAGCCATATAAAAAGGAATACCGAAAATACAAAATTAAAACCGTCACAGGTCCAGATGATTATGCATCGATGCGTGAAGTCATTAGAAGGCGATATACCCGCGTGTTAAAGGATGAGCTCCCGCTACCAGATTTGATTTTAATTGACGGAGGAAAGGGACAGATCAATGCAGCGATAGATGTGCTTGAAAATGAATTGAATCTGTCTGTCCCAGTAGCAGGTCTAGTCAAAGATGAAAAGCACCGGACGTCGAATCTGATGATGGGCGATACACTGGAAATTGTTGCACTAGAGCGGAATAGCCAGGCCTTCTATTTATTGCAGCGTATTCAAGATGAAGTGCACCGGTTCGCGATTAGCTTTCACCGGCAGCTGCGCGGAAAAAATGCATTTCAATCTATTTTAGACGATGTGCCAGGTATCGGAGAAAAGCGTAAAAAACAGCTTCTTAAACATTTTGGCTCTGTGAAAAAGATGAAAGAAGCCTCTATCCAAGACTTTCAGGATGCTGGCATTCCGAAACAAACGGCCGAGCTTTTAATGAAAGCGTTAAAAAAATAGATTGTACTTTTTCCAAAAGTCTGTTAAGATTGTGACTAAATTTAATAAATGAACGTGTTGTTTGTTGAAGATAGAGGTGCGAACTTCAAGAGTAAGCCTTCAGAGATCGATGGGGTCTAGGAAGAGGGCTGAAAGGGGAGCGTCGCCGAAGTGAATAAAATCCACTCATTTTATTCGCTGGCTGTACATTGAAGAAATGTAGGGCTGTCAAGAATGTATTTCTTGGAGGGCTATCTCATTGTTTGCATCGTTTGATGATGATTATAAAGCAATGGGAGATCTGTTCTCTCATTGCTTTTTTTATTTGCAGTGAGCAGGCAGTCTCCAAAGCCGCTTCTTTCCTCTTCTCTCACACGTGATCTTTTGAAAAAGGGTGGTAGACATGGGACTAATTGTACAAAAATTTGGCGGAACGTCTGTTGGATCGACAGAAAAAATTCGCAATGCTGCAGAAAGGGTCATCGCTGAACGCGAGGCCGGACATGATGTGGTTGTGGTTGTGTCGGCAATGGGTAAATCAACGGATGTTCTAGTAGACCTAGCGGAAGAACTCACAGATCATCCGAGCAAAAGAGAAATGGATATGCTGCTTGCAACTGGAGAGCAAGTGACCATTTCCTTATTAACGATGGCGCTGCAAGCAAAAGGCTATGATGCCATTTCCTTTACAGGCTGGCAGGCTGGTATGAAAACAGAGCAAGTACATGGTAACGCAAGAATCGTGGATATTGATGAATCAAGAATAAAAGAGGAATTAAGTGCTGGGAAAGTGGTTGTTGTGGCAGGCTTCCAAGGAATTGCAGATAATATGCATATCACAACACTTGGACGTGGTGGATCAGATACTACAGCTGTGGCACTTGCTGCTGCACTAAAAGCGGATAAATGTGATATTTACACAGATGTACCAGGAGTATTTACGACAGATCCGCGTTATGTACCGGCCGCGCGGAAGCTTGCAGGTATTTCATACGATGAGATGCTCGAACTGGCTAATTTAGGTGCTGGTGTCTTGCATCCGAGAGCTGTCGAATTTGCGAAAAATTATCAAGTCCCACTAGAAGTCCGTTCTAGTATTGAAAATGAATCGGGTACGTTAATTGAGGAGGAATCATCCATGGAACAAAATTTAGTCGTCAGAGGCATTGCATTTGAGGATCAGATTACACGCGTGACGGTGTGCGGTCTTTCAAGCGGTCTCACCACATTGTCGACCATCTTTACGACACTTGCGAAGCAAAATATCAATGTCGATATCATCATTCAGTCCGTCACAAGCACCAATCAGACGTCGATCTCTTTCTCTGTGAAAACGGATGATTTGTCTAAAACAGTTGAAGTGTTAGAAGAATATAAAGGAGCACTTGGCTACGAACAGATCGAGACAGAAAGCAAATTAGCCAAAGTATCTATCGTTGGATCTGGTATGGTCTCAAATCCAGGCGTAGCCGCTGAAATGTTCGCTGTGTTAGCGGAAAAAGATATACAAGTGAAAATGGTCAGTACGTCTGAAATCAAAGTCTCAACAGTGGTTGGCCGGGACGATATGGTCAAAGCAGTTGAAGCACTGCATGATGCGTTTGATTTATCAAAGGTAGCTGCGCATTCTTAAAGAGGCAGAGAGGTGTATCTCATGAAAGAGTGCACCTCTTTTTTATATTCGAAACCGCCGCATACAAGAAAGGAAAACGTGCGTAAACCCATTCACTAAGTATGCTATGATAGAAGAAGACAAACAAAAAAAGGCGTGACCTGAAGTCCGCGCCTTTCATAAAGAGTGTTAGCTAGGGTCTCTTAAATCCCATTTAACGGTTAAAATGACTTTATCAGCACGCTTTTTCACTTGTTCATAAGATTCAGCCACGAGCTCGTTGAGAAGCTGGATTTGTTCAGCAATAAAACCTGCTTCCATCTGAAAGCATGGCTCCTTTTGATAGGTGAGTCGATTTGATACAAGTGGACCTTCGAGCTCAAACTCAATTTCCTGTTTTTTCGAATGGACCATCGTGAGAGTTCCCCATCCGGCATCATGGAAAAATTCGGGGATTTTCTCCCATGACTCTTGAGGAAATTTACGAGCAAGCAGCTTACCCGCAAAATACATCATAGATGAATGGTCCTGACCAAGAATATCAGGCAGCAGAACTTCGCGTATCAGCTCGTAGGCAAATCCATTGACTTCAATTTCTTTTAGCTGTTCTAAGTTAGATTCGAATTTATTCATTGTACGGCTCCCCTCTTTCAACAATTTATTATAGCTTATGTGAGCATATGATGACAGAGTTTTCCCTGAAGTCTAAGAAATTCTTATTGTAGTAAAACGAATTTTGATTTAAAACTTTTAAATTTCGGAAAATTTTAATTTATGTACGCGGTTTCTTGACGCTTTTTTGACATAGGAGTAAAATGAAATTGTCAATAAATTTGAATAAAGTGCTTACAATTGAAAGAAGCGGGGGTAAGACAATTTTCAGCAATTGCACTTTTTACTAGGGGGTAAAGTAATGTCGGGGAACAAAGAATTTTTTTATCGGAGATTGCATTCTTTGCTTGGCGTCATTCCGGTCGGTCTATTTTTAATTCAGCATTTAGTGGTGAACCACTTTGCGACGAGTGGACCAGAGGCGTTTAACAAAGCTGCACACTTTATGGAACAGCTTCCATTCAGATATGCACTTGAGCTGTTCGTGATTTTCTTACCACTGATCTATCATGCTGTTTATGGGGTGTACATAGCCTTTACGGCACAAAATAACACGTCTCGCTTCAGTTACTTAAGAAACTGGTTGTTCAGACTGCAAAGGGTTTCAGGTATCATCACATTGATTTTTGTCACTTGGCATGTATGGGAAACGCGAATTCAAGCGCAGCTTGGAGCTGAAGTGAACTATGACATGATGGCGAATATTTTAAGCTCTCCATTTATGCTAGGCTTCTATATTGTCGGCGTTTTATCTACTATTTTCCACTTTGCTAATGGCTTGTGGTCATTTGCTGTCAGCTGGGGAATTACTGTTTCACCACGCTCACAAAGAATCTCCACATATGTGACATTAGGTATATTTATAGCGCTTTCATATGTAGGGCTAAGAGCAATTTTCGCTTTTGTTTAAGAGGAAATAGATTAGTAGAAGAGGGAGAGGGGCTACAATGAGTAATTCTAGCATCATCGTTGTCGGAGGCGGCTTAGCTGGTCTCATGGCAACTATTAAAGCAGCAGAAGCGGGAACAGCTGTTAAACTATTTTCAATCGTACCTGTAAAACGTTCGCATTCTGTATGTGCACAGGGCGGAATCAACGGAGCGGTGAATACAAAAGGTGAAGGGGATTCACCTTATGAACATTTTGATGATACGGTGTATGGCGGAGACTTCTTAGCCAACCAGCCGCCAGTAAAGGCAATGTGTGAAGCAGCGCCGTCCATTATCCACTTACTTGATCGGATGGGTGTTATGTTTAACAGAACACCAGAGGGATTACTGGACTTCCGCCGTTTCGGGGGAACACAGCACCACCGTACAGCATTTGCTGGAGCTACAACAGGTCAGCAGCTATTATATGCACTTGATGAGCAGGTTCGCCGCTATGAAGTAGCAGGACTTGTCACGAAATATGAAGGCTGGGAATTCCTTGGCGCTGTGTTAGATGACGAGGAAGTATGCCGAGGCATTGTCGCTCAGAACTTGACGACAATGGAAATTGAATCCTTCCGTTCAGATGCAGTGATCATGGCAACAGGCGGTCCTGGAATCGTGTTCGGAAAATCAACAAACTCCATGATTAACACTGGCTCTGCTGCATCTATCGTCTATCAGCAAGGGGCTCATTATGCAAATGGAGAATTCATTCAAATTCATCCAACAGCGATCCCTGGAGATGACAAGCTTCGTCTCATGAGTGAATCGGCTCGTGGTGAAGGTGGACGTGTTTGGACATATAAAGACGGGAAGCCTTGGTACTTCCTTGAAGAGAAATACCCGGCATACGGAAACCTTGTACCGCGTGATATCGCAACGCGTGAGATCTTTGACGTATGTGTCGAGCAAAAGCTTGGCATCAACGGAGAGAACATGGTATATCTCGATCTTTCTCATAAAGATCCAAAAGAACTTGATATTAAACTTGGCGGCATCATTGAAATCTATGAAAAATTCATGGGTGATGACCCGCGTAAGCTTCCAATGAAAATTTTCCCTGCTGTTCATTACTCAATGGGCGGATTATGGGTTGATTATGATCAAATGACGAATATCAAAGGCCTATTTGCTGCCGGAGAATGTGATTACTCTATGCACGGCGGAAACAGACTTGGTGCAAACTCACTGCTTTCAGCCATTTACGGCGGAATGGTCGCTGGACCAAATGCTGTGAAGTACATTAGCGGCCTTGAAAAGTCTGCGGAAGACCTATCTTCTGCAACATTTGACAGCGCTGTGAAGAAAGAGCAGGAGAAATGGGACAACATCCTCGGCATGGACGGAACAGAAAATGCGTACGTGCTTCATAAAGAGCTTGGAGAATGGATGACGGATAACGTCACAGTTGTTCGTTACAATGACAAACTCTTAAAAACAGATCAGAAGATCGAAGAACTAATGGAGCGCTACAAGCAGATCAACATCAACGATACAGCTTCATGGAGCAACCAAGGCGCTGCCTTCACACGTCAGCTTGACAACATGCTTCAGCTGGCAAGAGTCATTACGATCGGGGCTTACAACCGAAATGAAAGCCGAGGCGCACACTACAAACCGGACTTCCCAGAGAGAAACGATGAAGAGTTCCTAAAAACAACGATGGCTACGTTCAAAGGAAAAAATCAAAAGCCTGCATTCCACTATGAGGACGTCGATGTATCGTTAATTGCACCTCGTAAACGAGATTACTCGAAGAAAAAGGTGGAGAAATAAGATGAGTGAAAAAAACACGATTCAATTCATAATCACACGTCAAGATACAGCAGATGGGAAGCCTTATGATGAAGAATTCGAAATCCCTTACCGCCCAAATATGAACGTCATTTCCGCACTCATGGAAATTAGACGGAACCCGGTCAATAAACAAGGGAAAAAAACAACGGCGATCAACTGGGATATGAACTGTCTTGAAGAGGTGTGCGGAGCTTGTTCTATGGTCATTAATGGAAAACCGCGCCAGTCATGTACAGCCTTGATTGACAAGTTAGACCAGCCGATTCGTCTTCAGCCGATGAAGACATTCCCGGTTGTGAGAGATTTGCAGGTTGATAGAAGCCGGATGTTCAATTCCTTGAAAAAGGTGAAGGCATGGGTACCGATTGATGGTACGTATGATCTTGGTCCTGGACCAAGAATGCCTGAGAAAAAACGTCAATGGGCATACGAGCTTTCTAAATGTATGACATGTGGTGTCTGCCTTGAAGCTTGTCCAAACGTGAATGATAAGTCTTCCTTTATGGGACCTGCACCGCTTTCGCAAGTTCGTCTATTTAACGCACATCCGACAGGTGCGATGAATAAGTCTGACCGTCTAGAAGAAATTATGGGGGACGGTGGTCTTGCGAACTGCGGGAACTCCCAAAACTGTGTGCAGTCTTGTCCGAAAGGAATCCCGCTGACAACGTCAATTGCTGCACTTAACCGAGATACAACTTTACAAGCGTTCCGTAACTTCTTCGGAAGCGATCACGCAGAATAACATTACATTCAGTCCTCTTTGCCAATCATGATGAGTGTTTAAGAGGCTAGATGCAACATATAAACAAACGCCTCTTCCAATACGGGAGAGGCGTTTTGTTTCCAAATAAGGAGATGGTCAAGTGAGATTGCCGTCATATATTGAAGAACCGTTTGAAGAGTGGAGGGCATCCTTTCGATTTTATGTCGAAACGACCGTTCGTTTTTCAGAAACGGATATGTTTGGCCATATGAACAATGTTACCCCTTTTGTGTATTTTGAAGAGGCGCGCATTGCCTTTTTTCAAAAAACAGGAATTGTTGATAAACGGATGAAACGTGTGAGAGAAACCATGACAGTCGTCGCTAACCTGCAATGTGATTACATCAAGCAGGTAGAGATTGGAGAGAGACTTCGTGTGTATGTCAAGCCGGAAAAAGTCGGTTCAAGCTCACTCATTCTTCATTATTTAGGAGAAAATGAGCAGCAGGAACCATGCTTTACAGGCTCAGTCACCATGGTGCAAATTAGTAAAGACACAGGCACTTCTGTCCCATTTACTGAAGAAGAAAAAGAGACATTTCAGGCGCAGCGAAATGAGTAGCATGCTAGCTCATCAACGTGTACGCTTCATTTTGTTATAATAAAAGCATCATATCAAGAAGAAACAAGAGGAGAACATATGAAGATTTTTCAATATGACACCATTGATAGTACAAATAATGAAGCAAAAAGGCTTATGCAGCAAGGAGAAAAGCCTTCATTTGCTGTCTATGCACACCAGCAGACAGCAGGAAGAGGCAGACTCGGCAGGCCGTGGGAAACAACTTTAGGGAATGTGGCGGTAACCATGACAGTCTTACCGCCAGAAGAACTCTCCACCCAGTCAACGATCGCCCCGCTGACAGCACTAGCAATCTATGATGTGCTGAAACCACTCATAAGAGCGAACGATCAACTGGCGATCAAATGGCCGAATGATATCCTCATTAATGAAGCAAAGGTATCCGGCACATTAATTGAAGCAGACCGCAGCGCCATTTATATCGGTGTTGGCATCAATGTAGAGACGAAGCCGGAGCATGTCCCGTACAAAACCATTTGCTTATCAGAGCTGACAGAGGCGAAAGCCGATCAGCTAGTGAAAGACCTGGCAGCGGCTTTTGAAAAATACCATACACGCTGGCAGAATGAAGGGTTTGAAGCACTCACTGCCCTTTATAACAAACGGTTATATCGTCTCAACAAGCCGCTTCGCATTTCGTTAGATCGTGAAAAACAAACATGGGAAGAAGGCATTTGCTGCGGCGTTAACCGCTTTGGTCATCTTCAGCTAAAAGATGATAAAGGACAGATCAAAGCTCATTCTGCCGGAGATATTGATGCCCCGCTTCAACATTAAAAAAAGCAGACGATGTTCTCGTCTGCTCAGCGTGTAGACAAACCCTCGCATTCGCCCGCAGGTCTGCGCGCTGGTGCTCGTGAATGTTCAATTCGCTCCGCAAAAGTAGCTGCCCTTCCTAGACTTCAAAGGTTTTCTATCACGCTGAAAAGAAGACAAAGTGCTAAAATAAAAATCATTTTAGCACTTTGTCAACAATCTAAGCAGACGATGTTCTCGTCTGCTTTAGGCTTCTCTTTTAATATGAGGCTGCACAATATAATCTTGTTTCGTAAAGACAACCCCGTCTAGAATTTCTCTTGCGGTTCGAATGACTTTGACTCTGTTTTGAGACACGTCAATGTCCGTTTGCATTATCCCGGCAGGATGCCCAATTCGAAGCGTATCATGTTGTCCATCATAAAGCTGTGCAGGAAGCGTATGTTCCATAAAACAGCTGGCTGACACGCAGACAGAGCCGGTAATGGCAAGCGCTTGGTGTGGTCTTTGCATCGATAGCATGCGTACGACGATATCCATATCGGCTGCTCGTCTCATCACTCCGTTTGTATCCACATAATCAGCAGGCTCGCTAATGATCGCAAGCTTCGGAACAGCTGGAGACTGTAATGTCGCCATGTCTTTTGGTGCAAAGTGACACATTTCGGCAGCGATGGAACGAATCTCTTCTAAATCATCCAGTAATTCGTCTGTAAACTCTTCAGGCAATTCAGTTCCATTTAAATGAAAATCCTTCGCACGGACAAAGGCAATGGGATTTGCAATATCAACGATCGAGATCGGAATCTCTCCGAATTTTGTCTGAATCGTATCCATGCGGTTCCCTGTCGGAAAGGTTTTACCTGTCACAGCGCCTTCAGGATTTTCAAAAGATAAATAAATGGGAGAACCTGTCCCTTTTACTCCTGGAATTTCTGCCTGTCCCTCAAATTTTACTTCTCCATTTTCGACTTCGACCTCTGCTACAATGACTTTATTTGTGTTGGTATTGAGGATACGTACAGTCGTAATGGGCTCAACCGCTTGAACAAGTCCTTTAATGATGGCGTAAGGTCCAACCGCTGATGAGATATTCCCGCAGTTCCCTTTAAAGTCGACATATCTCTCATTGATGCTGACTTGTGCAAACGTATAGTTCACATCCACATCTGGACGTGTGGCTTTATCGATAATGGCCACTTTACTTGTTAAAGAATTACCGCCGCCGATTCCATCGACCTGCAACCGGTCAGGGCTGCCCATAATGTCTAGTAGAAATGCCTCGAGCTCATCGTGTTCAAATGGTGCATTGTTTGCTTGAATGAATACCCCTTTACTTGTACCGCCTCGCATGATTGTGATTGGAACTTTTCTCATTACTCTCACCCTCAATTTTTTAATGAACTGTTTATCTAATCAAAATGGTAAAGTATAATAAGAAATAAGTTAAATACATTATTTTAAGATGAATCAATAAAATTTTTTTATAACTAGTGAAAAAGGAGGGCACACAATGGATGAGAAAGACTGGCGGTTTTTAAAGGTGCTTTATGAAGAAAAGAACATCACAAAGGCGGCAGAAAAATTATTTGTCTCTCAGCCTGCCTTAAGCTATCGGTTGAAGCAGCTTGAAGAAGAGTTCGATATGAAGCTTTTCTTTAAAAGAAAACGAGGGATTGAATTTACGTCAGAAGGCGAGTACTTGGCTGCATACGCAAATGACATGCTCAAACAGCTTCAGCAAACGAAAGATGGCATGCTGAATATGCAAAAAAAGGTCAAAGGGACAATCCGGTTAGGGGTCTCAAGTAACTTTGCTCAGTATAAGCTCCCAGAAATTTTAAGAGAATTTTCTAAGCAGTATCCACATGTTCAATTCATGGTGAATACAGGCTGGAGCACGAAAGTCATGGATTTATTAGGCACATCGAGTGTCCATTTAGGGATTTTAAGAGGGGATTACGACTGGAATGGAGAGCGGTTTTTGCTCGATAAAGAGCGGCTTTGTATCATTTCAAAATCAGAAATCCAGCTGAAAGACCTCCCAAATCTGCCGCTCATTGACTATCATACAGATAGTTCATTAAAACGATTGATTAACAGATGGTGGCAGGAAACGTTCACCATGCCTCCACTTGTGACGATGGAGACAGACCGCCAGGATACATCAAAAGAGATGGTCAAGCATGGTTTAGGCTATGCCATTGTCCCAGAAATTTGCCTCAGACCAAGTGATGAGCTATTTGTAAAAGGTCTTTCGTATAAAGATGGACAGCCCGTTTTAAGAGATACATGGCTAATGTACCAGCCAGACTCCCTTCATTTATCTGTTGTGAAAGCATTCATTGAGTTTTTAAGAAGTCAGCAAGGCTGATTATAAAAAAAATTTATAGAATATACGAAAAAATCAATATTTTCATTATGAAAAAAGCTATTATATCCTTGAAATAGAAAGCGCTAACATATAGATCGCAAGTGCAAGGGGGTGCTTGCAGATCATGTAAAGAAGAGGATGGAGGGATATAAAGTGCTAGCTATTTTAGGGATCTTGATGGTCTTGACATTTACATTTCTCATTATGACAAAACGTATGCATCCGGTGGTGGCTCTAACCGTTGTACCTATCATATTTGCATTGATCGGTGGCTTTAACAAAGGATTAGGGGACATGATGCTTGATGGACTGAAAACTGTTGCACCATCAGCTGCTTTATTGTTATTTGCCATTTTATTCTTTGGTGTCATGCTGGATGCTGGATTATTTGATCCTCTGATTAAACTCATTTTACGTATTGTAAAAGGTGATCCTGTCAAAATTGCTTTTGGGGTAGCGATTTTGTCTATGCTTGTTGCTTTAGATGGTGATGGAACAACAACGTATATGATTACCGTATCAGCAATGCTACCACTTTTCTTAAGAATTGGGATGAACCCATTAATTTTAGGAACGATTTCATTATTGTCTTTAGGAATTATGAGCGGAATGACGCCTTGGGGCGGTCCGGCTACCCGTGCCATCGCGGCGCTTGGATTAGATGCTGGTGAATTTTTTATTCCATTAATTCCAACAATGGTTGGAGGCGGTCTTTTTATTCTTTTTACTGCGTATGTGCTTGGAAAAAAAGAGCGGAAACGAATTGGGGTTGCAGAGATTCAGTACAAAGAAGAGGCCTCGATCTCCCCTGAATTGGCAGCGTCAATCGAAGATGGAGTAGAAGACATGAAAAGACCCAACCTCATTTGGGTGAACTTCTTCTTGACGATTGCGGTGATGGCGACACTTGTTTTAGATATTGTACCGATTCCAGTTCTCTTTTTAATTGGATTTGTCATCGCTCTCATGATCAACTATCCAAAGGTTGAAGATCAGCGCGAGAGAATTTTGTCGCATGCAGGAAATGCCTTAACGGTCATTACCCTTGTGTTTGCAGCAGGAATTTTCACAGGCATTTTTTCGGGGACAAAAATGGTGGAGTCCATTGCTCATTTGGTCATTTACATGATTCCAGATTCCTACAGCTCATTTTTTCCGCTGATTGTTGCTTTGACGAGTATGCCATTTACATTTGTTCTTTCAAATGATGCTTATTATTTCGGGGTGCTGCCAATCTTGGCTGAAGCCGGTGCAGCATACGGGATTGATCCGGTGGAGATTGCACGTGCCTCTATTATAGGACAGCCTGTTCACTTGCTGAGCCCTCTCGTGGCTTCAACGCTGCTTCTTGTCAGTATGCTGAACAAAGATATTGGTGATTTGCAAAAATATGCACTGCTGTGGACCGTGTTAACTGCCCTTTTTACAACATTGATCGCTTTGTTGACAGGTGCCATTTCTATCTTTTAAATAGGTGTATGAAAAGGACGATGTCTCAGGTAGGAGACTCGTCCTTTTTTGTGCGGATAAAAGCGCACAAAATGGACGCTCATATGCGGGAATTCTCGATTTTAACGTCACCTACCTCGAGCAACCGGCATATGATATCTCGACTATACAGAATCCCATTCTATAGAGACTAGAGCTCTCACCTTAGCAAGGAGGGTTACAATACTTGAAGGAGAAAGAGTTTCAATCCAAGCCGCTATTAACCAAAAGAGAAAGAGAAGTATTCGAATTGCTCGTCCAAGATAAAACAACAAAAGAAATTGCAAGCGAGCTTTTTATTAGCGAAAAGACTGTTCGAAATCATATTTCGAATGCCATGCAAAAGCTAGGAGTCAAAGGTCGTTCACAGGCCGTAGTCGAGCTTCTGCGTATGGGTGAGCTAGAGCTCTAAAGTCAGCCGGTTTTCCTTCCATACAAGGGAGGAACCGGTTATTTCTATATGGTTTCCATGAGTCTCTTCTTGCATTTTCTCTGAAAAACGAGGAAAATAGGAATGTACGTTTTAATCAAAGTGAGATGCTATAGTGAGGTATCAATGAAATGGAAACGAATGAGTTCGACCATGTAGCAGAGATTGAAAAATCATTGCGCCATATTGCTGCAATTATTAAGCAAAAAGGCAGAGAAATCCTGAATCAATATACGATTACACCTCCCCAATTTGTAGGGCTTCAGTGGCTTTATGAATTCGGAGATATGACAATAGGTGAGCTATCACAAAAGATGTATTTGGCTTGCAGTACAACCACCGACTTAATTGATCGAATGGAAAAAAGTGAACTTGTCGAACGAGTAAAAGATCCTTCTGACCGCCGCGTGGTTCGCATTCATTTATTGCCTGAAGGCGAGCGGATCATTCAAGAAGTGATTGTTAAACGCCAAGAATACGTCAGTGAACTTCTAGGGGCTTTCTCAGAAGAAGAAGCCATCGTTTTCAATCAATCCTTAACGAAACTACAGCAGCAAATGAAAAGAAAATGAGGCGATTTTGTTGGATCAACCAATCGGCGTCATTGATTCCGGCGTCGGCGGTTTAACCGTTGCAAAGGAAATCATGAGACAACTGCCAAAAGAAAAAATCATTTACGTAGGCGATACAAAACGGTGCCCGTATGGCCCGCGGAAAGAAGAAGAAGTTCTTCAATATACTTGGGAAATGGCACACTACTTATTAAGACATCACCATATTAAAATGCTCGTCATCGCATGCAACACAGCGACGGCGATCGCACTAAATGAAATCAAAGCAACGCTTGATATTCCGGTCATTGGCGTGATTCAGCCCGGCGC
Organism: Bacillus sp. FSL W8-0645; assembly: GCF_038007905.1. Lineage (NCBI taxonomy): Bacteria > Bacillati > Bacillota > Bacilli > Caryophanales > Bacillaceae > Bacillus > Bacillus sp. FSL W8-0645. The sequence continues at coordinate 2,612,532 of NZ_JBBOYC010000001.1, read as the reverse complement.
CCGCACAGCCATCAAGGTGACAAACAATCAGCAGATTGGTGTCATTGGTACAGCCAATACGATCAAAAGCGAGGCATACAAAGAAGCTTTGCTATCCCTAAAAGCAGGACTAGCGGTTCAAAGTCTGGCATGTCCGCTGCTTGTTCCCTTTGTGGAAAGCGGGACGTTTTTAGATCAGACAGCAGATGAAGTGGTGAAAGATTCACTTGAACCGATGAAAGAAACAGGAATTGATACACTCATTCTTGGCTGTACACACTATCCGATTTTAAAAGAGTCGATTCAGCGCTTTATGGGCAGTGATGTGAGCATCATTTCATCAGGGGATGAGACAGCTAGGGAAGCGAGTACAATTCTTTCCTATAAAGGACTGTTAAACACTTCTAAGGAAGCACCTGTCCATACATTTTATACAACAGGGCAGCAGCAAAATTTTGAAAACATCGCTCGTGACTGGTTTGGCTACCTGCCAGGGAAGGTCGAAACCGTATCACTCGAACACGTCTATCAGCAATAACCCGCTTCTTCTTGAGGTGGGTTATTTTTTTATGAAAAGGGTCTAATCCGCAGAGGGAGCTCGTATACATAGTAGTACAAACTACTAGAGGAGGGTGAAGTATGCTGAAAAAAGGATCTACAGCAGCTGTGACGTGTATCGCGTCAGCCATGCTTTTGTCAGGATGCGGATTGTTTCAAACAGACCAAGCGAAAACAGAGATTGACCCGCCACAAAACGTCACGTATGTGAAAGAAAATAAAGAAGATAAACAAACAGCCAAAGAAGGAAAAGAAGAGAAGAAGGCAGATACAGTCATGAGAGAATTATATTTAATTGATAAAAACGGGTATGTCGTCTCTCAATCCATGCCACTGCCGAAAAATGAAGGAAGTGCCAAACAAACCCTTGAATACCTTGTGGACGGAGGACCGATTTCTAACCTCATGCCAAATGGATTCCGGGCTGTTTTGCCGGCCGACACGAGCGTATCTGTCGATATTAAAGACGGAACGGCCGTAGTGGATTTTTCAAATGAATTCAAAAACTATAAAAAAGAAGATGAACAGCGAATCCTGCAATCTGTCACTTGGACGTTAACGCAGTTTGATTCTGTCGCCAAAGTCAAATTGAAAATGAATGGTCATGAACTAAAAGAAATGCCTGTGAACGGTACACCGATTTCAGATGATTTAAGCAGAGAAGACGGTATTAATATTCAGCACGAGGCTGCCGCTGATATGACATCGACAAAGCCAGTGACGGTTTATTACTTAGCTGAATCTGATGAACAGACGTACTATGTTCCTGTCACCAAAAGAACGCCAAAAGACGAGGATGATCCGATTACAGCAGCTATTGATGAGCTCGTCTCTGGACCGAGCAAAAAAAGCCATTTGCTCACAGACTTTGATCAAGATGTAAAGCTGAATGATATCCCGAAAGTAAAAGACGGACATGTGACACTTGATTTCAACGAATCCATTTTCGGCAGCGCAGATGAAAAGAAAAAGGTCATTTCACAAAAAGTTCTTGATAGCATTGTGCTCACATTAACAGAGCTACCGGACGTCAAAAGCGTCTCCGTTAAGGTAAACGGCAAGGCTGAGCTTGTGAACGAAAAAGGAACAGAGCTGACAAAGCCGGTTTCAAGACCAGAACAAGTGAATACAGGTAGTTTTTAACGGCACACATTGATATAATGGAGAAAAAGAGGCATGCATATTCGCTGCCTCTTTTTTATTCCAAGCGATTAGAACGAGCCGAGGTTGTCAAAGTTAGTAGGAGAACCCCGCTGGCACCCGCGCGGAATGTATATTGTAACGGAGGTAAATCATGAGATTAGATGAAAGACACTATGACGAATTAAGAAAAATTAAAATAGAGGCAGGCTACATTACGCATCCAGAAGGCTCTGTCTTAATCTCAGCGGGCAATACGAAGGTGATTTGTAACGCATCCATCGAAGACCGCGTACCTCCTTTTTTAAGAGGAGAAGGAAAAGGCTGGATTACAGCAGAATATAGCATGCTTCCAAGAGCAACCGCTCAAAGAACCATTAGAGAATCATCTAAAGGAAAAGTGACAGGACGTACAATGGAAATTCAGCGATTAATTGGACGAGCACTCCGTGCAGTCGTTGACTTAGAAAAACTTGGCGAACGCACGATTTGGATTGACTGTGATGTCATTCAAGCAGACGGCGGTACACGCACAGCATCCATTACAGGTGCTTTTGTTGCCATGACACTTGCGATTCAAAAGCTTCGAGCAGAAGGAGTCATCAAACAAAACCCGATCACTGATTATTTAGCGGCGATATCCGTCGGAATTGATTCTCAGCAAGGTCTTCTGTTAGATTTAAATTATGAAGAAGATTCTTCAGCTGAAGTAGATATGAATGTTATCATGACAGGCGCTGGACGCTTTGTTGAACTTCAAGGCACAGGCGAAGAAGCGACATTCTCAAGAGAACAGCTAAACGGACTGCTTGATTTAGCCGAAAAGGGCATCAAAGAATTAATCGAAAAGCAAAAAGCAGTGACAGGAGAAGTCATCGAATAAAAAGAAGGGTTTGATCAGGATGAAAACAGCCATCATTGCAACGCACAATGCGGGCAAAGCGAAAGAATTCAAAGCCATTCTTGAGCCAATAGGATTCACGGTCAAAACACTAGCAGACATCGGCTTTACTGAAGAAATTGAAGAAACAGGACATACCTTCGAAGAAAATGCCATTATCAAAGCCGAGGCGATTCAAGCCAAAGCGGGTGAAATGGTCATTGCAGACGATTCCGGTTTGTCGATTGACTATCTTGGCGGAAAACCTGGCGTCTATTCAGCCAGATACGCTGGTGAACATAAAAACGATGCTGAGAATGTAGAAAAAGTGCTGAGCGAACTTCAAGGCATTGAAAAAGAAGACCGCACAGCTAGATTCAGATGTGCCCTGGCTGTCAGCATACCAGGTAAAGAAACAAAGACGGTAGAAGGATCAGTAGAAGGTTTTATCGCACAGGAACCAATCGGCGAAAATGGCTTCGGATACGACCCGATTTTCATCGTCAAAGACCAGACGATGGCCGAATTATCACCAGAAGAGAAAAACAAGATCAGCCATCGAGCGGTCGCGCTTCAAAAGCTTTCATCACTGCTAGACGCAAATGAATAAGGGGGAATGAAGCCATGAAGATACTCATCATTAGTGACAGTCATGGACTCACAGACGAACTTCAAACCATTGCCAAACGGCATGCGGCTGAAGTCGACATGATGATTCACTGCGGAGATTCAGAACTCGAAACGAACCACCCAGCCCTCGAAGGATACAAAGTCGTCAAAGGAAATTGTGATTTTATGGGCGATTTTGAAGAAGAGCTCCTGCTTTCACTTGATGGAGGCGGAAAACTATTTCTCACTCACGGACATCTGCATGGCATCAAACAATCCTTGCTTCAAGTCTACTACCGTGCAGAAGAGCTAGGCGCAGACATCATCTGCTTTGGCCACTCGCACATCCCAGGCAGTGAGCTGCTAAGAGGAAAACTACTCATTAACCCAGGCAGCGTGCACCTGCCAAGAGTGCGTAAAGAGCGCAGCTACGCTATACTGACACTAGATGGAAGCGAAGCAAACGTACAGTTTTTCACAGACGAAGGTCAGGTCATACAAGACCTCGAAAACACTGTCACATTGGAAGGTATTTCATAAGGGTGCAGCATTTGCCCCTTGTGAAAAAACTTTCGAAAAACCGTTGACTTTGAAGAACAATAGTAATATAATAAATCTTGTCGGTGAGGTACTCACCAACAGAACACTACATAACAACATGTCCCAGTAGCTCAGCTGGATAGAGCAACGCCCTTCTAAGGCGTCGGTCGGGAGTTCGAATCTCTCCTGGGACGTACTAAGAAAAAAGCCTGAAATCCTTGATATAAAAGGATTTCAGGCTTTTTTGTTTTGAAATTTAAGTTTAGCTTTTGCTTTAAATTAGAATGTTAAAAGTGTATACAAAAAGAAAGGGAGCTGCATAAACGACAGCTTCCTAGACGAAGAGTTTAACTTTTCTTTTTTCTGTAGTCTTTCACTAAGCTCGAAACCACTAAACCCATAACACTAAAAGCCACAATATAAAATAAAACATTTGTTACAGGTGTATCAATTTTCCCTAAGATCATCACAAGGGCAATAATAGCGCCGGGTAAAGTAATTAATAACATTTTGGATGGTTTGCTTTGCTGTGTCACTGAATGACCTCCTGATTGATCCATTATCTAGGTATTTTAGTTAATTTTAGCATATAGAGATTATACGAACAATATAAGGGAGGGGAGCAACCCACTTATAGAGCGAAACAAAAACCCACTTCTGCTTGTGGTCGAAATCAATCTAGACTTGCGTATATCTGATTTTGTGGAAATTATTTCAATTGAACCTTTTGTGTAATAAAATGTATATGATTTATACAAAGGGGTGAGATGGCGGTGAAGCATTTTTTAACGGCAATCGTAGTGGCTGTCATTGTGGGGATCATTGTTTATGTTGCAGATGATCGTTTAAGTATGTTTCCGTTGATGCTGATTTTAGCGGTTTCGATCTATATCGTAATCAGGATTAGCGAATCATTGATAAAAAAATATTCCAAAGAAAATAGATAATAACACAGCCCCTCAAATGGAAGGGCGTTTTTTAATGAACCTTCCATTTATATTTAACTAATGAAAAAGACACCGCAAAAGGATAATTAAATATTATTCGTTTTGAGAATGAAGATGAACGTATTGCATATGCAATCATAAAGTTTAGCAGCAAAAGTAGTGTTAAGTAGGATCCTGCATTATCAAATGGGCAGATAGAAAGCGATTTACAGGGGGAATTCTTTTCAGGGTATGGAATTGATACTGGAAATGGATGTTCTATGGATGATCATGCTTTGAAATATATACTTTCTGAACAAAGTCAAAACGGTGAAGATGACATATATGATGAACTTGAAGAGTCATTAGAGAAACGTTATGAGGATACAAGAAGCTGAGATGAGAATGGTGATGAAGCTTGTCTTTTTAAAGATTTTTTATTGACGGATTAAAAGAGAGAAAATAAAACAGGAATAAAAGACAAAACAGAGAAAAATACATAATCTCAAACGTCTTAGAAAAATAATGAAAGGAATGATCCCTTGTACAAAATTGATCCAACAAACTTAATTTTTGAAAATGGAGAGAAAAAAAGCAGCTCAGAAGGTGATCAATTATTTGCTAAACAGTTAGGCCATATCGAGATCACGAGCGGTCATATCGTTGCATGTGATCCTTTTGTTTCAGAAGGGGACCAGTCTTTTACGAGGAAGGTGGCTCTGGGGAAATATCCTATTCTACTTGTAGTAAAGCGATTAGAAAGTGGTGACGAACGCGTCGCCTATGCAATGATCAAGTTTACAAACGAGCAAGCAATAGAATGGGAGCTTGCCACACGAGCAGGGCAGGAGCTCAAACATCTAAAAGAAAACGAGTTTTTCGGTTACGGTGTGAATACGGGAATGGGTTGTTTCATGGATGCGGAGGCAGCACTATATTTACAAGCTTATGAGGATAAGCGATATAAAGAGGACAATGATTTTTATTTTTATGAGGAATTTGCAGAAGCGCTTGAGCAAAACTACAAGCACACATGGGACTGGCTCGTCGCCCGTTTTCATGACAAGATGGACATTGCCATGTTTACAACAGGCTTCGGTGACGGGATGTACCCAAGCTTTTGGGGGCTGGATGAAAATGGAGAACCTGCTTGCCTTGTGACGGATTTTCTTATTATGGAATGACGAGAAACCCATGGAATCAGGGGTTCTTTTTATTGTTCATAAATTCAGTATATTCATAGATATAGTGAAGTGTATAATGAGATGTTTTATGAAAGTGGCTTCTATTAATGAAAAGAAGCCACTTTCATTTAGGTCTAATACTGTGTTGTTATCTATATAATCTGCGAAACGATTTTAAGAACCAATTAGCCCCGGAGAAATTTGTTCAACTCTCGCCCAATCAAATATGGTTTCGATTTGCATTTGATTCTTACAGTTTATTTTTAATAACCCTTCATTCTCTGTTGTGCTAATCTCAAAATGATCAATTATATTATTATTTCCTAAGTGATTAATTTTTAAATCCGTTACACCAATGAATGATAATTCAACGTAGACAACATCAAAATTCCCCCAACGTTTAGGTTTATTCTTCACGGAGTCTTTTGTCATTAGTCTTATAAATAGGGTAGGACCATCTCTGTTTAAATCAACATTCATGATCTCTGCATTTTTAAATTGTGGGATCTCCCCAAAAATTTGAGTCATCGCTTGTGGGTTCATAAATTTTTCTTCTCTAATCATTTGGAAACTCCTCGTTTGGGTTATTTATTGTTTCTTCTTTCAAAATAATAATGGTCTTCTACACCTTCAACTTTACCATTGCGTGTGTTGTTTTCAGGTCTTACATTGTGGTGTGAAGGTTGATTTCCGACGCCACCTTCTCCAAAATCGTGACCATTTGAATGATCCTGAATAACAATCTTCTTACCATAACAATATAAAAAAATGTAATGAATAGGAAAAAAGTAGTGAGTGATAAAGCTTTAAATACAATCTATTGGTCAACACTTTGCTGAAGTAGTATGACCTCTCCATGAAAGAAGTCAACGCTTTCCTATCCTGGTACAAAAAGCGTGATGCCGGAGAAGGACCAGGGTTTTATGAAATTGATGAGCATGACAACAATAAAGGTCCCTTTGAAAGTAAAAAGGATTATGTGGTGTTCAAAAACATTCTCATGTTCGAAGTCAATAAATATAAGAAGTAATTGAAATCAAAGCCATCTAGGCAAACTAGGTGGCTTTTGCGTTTATTCGACAGCTTTCACCAATTTTAAGGCAAATTTAAGCTGGAATTTCATTTCAAATACATTAAATCTTTGTTACAATAAGACAGCTTTGCCTAGAGACACGTTTATCGATTCGACATCTTTCTTTCATAATTTCTTAAAAATTTTATGTTTTGATATGAAACTCTTTGAATGATTCATGCGTCTCTATAAGTGTCAAAAGAAAAGAGGTTATCAATATGCTATTCAAAAAACTATCGGAAAATAAGTCTGTAAAATGGATAGGATATACAAGTTTTTACTTACTTATTTTGCTATTATTGTTTTTTATTTACGGATTCCATACAGCAAATACGGGATCATTCATTTACAACGATTTTTAATTGGAGATTAAACTATGAAACTATTACACACGATTCATGAATACCAACAAACGAAACCAACACAGCCAGCATTTGTTTCTCAACATGCTTCGATCACATATGATGAGCTTTGGCATCTATCAGACCAAATGGCTGGTGCCATCGATGCAGTCGCAACTGGCAGTGCACCTGTCATTGTATACGGTCATATGGAGCCAGAGATGCTGATTTCATTCTTAGGCAGTGTGAAATCAGGTAGACCATACATTCCGGTCGACATCTCAATCCCTGCTGAGCGTATCGTCTCAATTATTGAAAGCTCAAAAGCCAGTCTGTTGATTTGTGCAAATGAGCAGAATGTACTAGATGTAGAAGAACACATTGAAGTGAAAAGTGCGGCATCGCTTTTAGCTCTTGAAAAAGAAGCACCGCCATCCTCGCAGTGGGTTCAACAAGATGATGTTTTTTACATCATTTATACGTCTGGCAGTACCGGAAAACCGAAAGGCGTTCAGGTAACAGCCAATAATTTAGAAAGCTTTACAGAGTGGATGTGCCGAGACTTCCCAATTGGTGAGGGACGCACGTTCTTAAACCAAGCACCCTTTTCTTTTGACTTATCAGTGATGGATTTGTATCCAGCGCTTCAATCAGGCGGCACGCTTTACTGTTTAGTGAAAGATCTAGTGAATAAGCCGAAGGATATGTTTGCAGCACTTGGTCAATCTGACGTTGAAGTGTGGACATCAACACCTTCATTTGTGCAAATGTGCTTAATGGACCCTTCCTTTACAGGGGAGCTTTTACCAGAGCTGAAAGTTTTCATGTTCTGCGGAGAGGCACTTCCTGTATCTGTAGCAAGTGCACTCCTTGAGCGTTTTCCAAAAGCGCAGGTCTTTAATACGTATGGTCCGACTGAAGCAACTGTTGCGATCACATCGATTGAAGTCACGCAGGCCATTCTTGATCAGCACGATTCTTTACCAGTCGGCTATGCCAAACCGGATACAGATATCGTCATTTTAGATGAAGAAGGCAAGACCCTTCCTGATGGTGAAAAAGGGGAAATTGTCATCGTGGGGCCAAGCGTCACGAGAGGCTACTTAGGTGAACAAGCCTTAACGGATAAAGTGTTCTTTGAATACGAAGGACGCCCTGCTTACCGCACAGGAGATGCAGGTGTGGCGCAGGATGGTTTGATTACGTGCCACGGTCGTCTGGACTATCAAATTAAGCTGCACGGATACCGAATGGAGCTTGAAGAAATTGAATATCATGTGAGCGAGACAACGTATGTCAATGCTTGTGTGATTGTGCCATTCCAGCCAAACGGTCATGTGGAATACTTAATTGCAGCCATTGTTCCAGCAGCACATTCTTTTGAAAAGGAATATCAGCTGACAAGTGCAATTAAGAAAGAAATGGCGGATTCACTGCCTGCGTACATGATTCCAAGAAAGTTTATTTATCTTGAGCAGCTGTACATGACGCCAAACGGGAAGGTTGACCGTAAAAGAATCGCGAAAGAGGTTCTTCTATGATTCCGTTTAGTTCATTCTTTTTCTTCATTCTAATTGCTGTTCTTCTTTTGCCGACGATCATTCTTGGTCTTCGCGGCAAAAGAATGCAGGGCTACAACATGTTTGCAACGGTTGTGGCACTCGCGCTTATTTTCTCAAAGGATGCACATGGCGCGCTGCTGCTCTTCTTGTTTACAGTGTGGCAAGTCTTGATCATCCGCTTGTACCTTTCGTACCGGTTGAAAGCAAATCAAGCGTCTGTCTTCTATATGGCAGTGGTGGCATCGATTTTGCCGCTTGTACTATCAAAGGTTTTACCGTTCTTTTTAACTCATCAGCCGCATCAACCGCCGCCAATGAACTGGCTGAGCTTTTTAGGGATCTCGTACTTAACATTTAAAGGTGTTCAGTTAATTATCGAGACAAGAGACGGCTTGATTAAGAAGAAAATTCCGATTCACCGTTTGGTCTATTTCATTGTCTTTTTCCCGACGATTTCATCAGGTCCGATTGATCGTTACCGCCGGTTTGAAAAGGATATGGATACGCCGCCTGAAAAGGAAGCGTACAGTGATCTTCTATACGCCGGTATGCATAAAATTTTTATCGGCTTCTTATATAAGTTCATTATTGGTTATCTGATTCACACGTATATTCTGATGAATATTCATCACATTAGCAGCAGTCACTTTGTTCAACAGTTAACGTATATGTATGCGTACAGTATGTATTTGTTCTTTGACTTTGCTGGCTATACAGCATTTGCTGTTGGTGTGAGTTATATGATGGGCATTAAATCACCAGAAAACTTTAACAAACCGTTTATCAGCCGGAACATTAAAGACTTCTGGAATCGCTGGCACATGTCCCTGTCCTTCTGGTTCAGAGACTACGTGTTTATGAGATTTGTGTTCTTTATGACAAAAAAGAAGTGGATCAAGAACCGTATGGCTGTATCAAATATTGGGTACTTTGTCCTCTTTCTATTGATGGGTGCTTGGCATGGTCTAGCACTTCAATATATTATTTACGGACTATATCACGCAGTTGTGATGTCCGGTTACAATTTATTCGAGAAATGGAATAAAAAACACAAGTGGTGGCCGGATAATAAGGTCACAATGGTTGTGTCGATCATTATTACATTCCATGTGATTTGTTTCGGATTTTATATTTTTTCAGGAAAACCATTTCATCATTAATGATTAAGGGAGTAGAAAATTATGGAATTTAAAAATCAAGTATACGGTATTATTGCAGAGGTTTGTCAGGACGACGTTGTGAAAGAAAATCCAGAGATTGCAATTTTTGACGAGGGTCTTCTCGATTCATTTGGTACAGTAGAACTGCTTATGGCCATCGAAAGTCAACTTGGAATTACTGTTCCGATTACAGAGTTTGATCGTGATGTGTGGGATACACCGAATCACATTGCTGAGCAGCTGGCAGAGATGAAGTAATGAAAAAGCGTTTTTTTGGGCCGCTTATTTTAGCGGCTGTTCTATTCATTGGTGTTCTTCTTGTACCAAATGCATGGCTCTCACATCTGATCCAAAAAGACAAATTACAAAAGTCAGCCACAGAATTAGATCCGGGGATGTTTCAAGGGCTTTATTTACAAGACGAAATGCTAAAAGATCCAACTTATTTGCCGATCTATGGATCTTCTGAACTGTCACGTTTTGATCCATATCACCCTTCGAATTTCTTTCATGAGAATCCTCAAGGGTTTACACCTTATCTTATTGGAAAAGGTGGATCGCAATCATTAATTCATGCGATGAACTTTGCTGCTCATATGGATGAGTTAAAAGGGAAGAAGCTTGTATTTATCGTGTCCCCGCAGTGGTTTGTAAAATGGGGATCTGACGAAAATCACTTTGCACCGAACTATTCAGCGCTTCAAGCGCTGAATCTCGCTTATAATAAAGAAATTGATCCAACTGTGAAAAAAGAACTGATCAAGAGAATCATGACGTTTAAAGCAGTGAAGAACGACATGGTCATCACAGAGCTTTTTAAAGCAGAGCTTTCTGGGAACAAATTCGCTTATGGCGCGATTTCTCCTATTGCAAAAATGTATTATGGCATGCTTCAAAAGAAAGACATGTACTATACAATTGGATCGGGGCATGAACGTAAGCTTCAACCGTCTCCGTCAGTCAAAGGAAAAACATGGACTGAGCTTGAGAAAGAAGCGAGCGTTTTTGGTGCGAAAAGAGCAGGGGACAACCCGTTTTATATTAATCAAAAACTGTTTGAGCGCAAGCTGAAACCGATTATGAAAAAGATGAAAGATTCTCGTGAAGACCACTCTTATGCGGAATCACCAGAATACAAAGATTTTCAAATCATGCTGGATATTTTAAAACAGGCAGGGGCAAAGCCTTTGTTTGTGACGATTCCTGTCAACGGAAAATGGTATGATTATACCGGTTTTCCAAAAGAGGGACGTACAGAGTATTATGAGAAAATCAATCGTCAAATACGTGATAACGGGTATGAAGTCGCAGATTTGACTAAGCATGAGTACGATCCTTACTTCTTTAAAGATACGATTCACGTGTCTTATAAAGGATGGGTGTACATCGATAAGGCAATCGAAAAGTTTTACAAAGAGCAGTAGAATGCAGCAGCTTTCTGCTGCTTTTTGTTTGTTGAATCGGCGGATATCTTGTATAAAGAAGGGAAAAGGGCTATGCTGTAAATGGAGGCGATATGATGAATCGTTCTGAGAAAAAAGAACTATTGAAGCGTTCGAAAAAGCATTTTAATGATCAAGCCTTTTGGAAAAAGTTAAAAAGAACGGCACAAAAAGCTGGTGTCTCTCTTGTCTATGCTGTGCTATTACTTTACTATACATTGCAAAAACCTGAAGTACCTGTCAAAGCAAAAACCCTTATTATTGGGGCGCTTGGATACTTTATCCTTCCAATTGACCTTATTCCCGATACATTGATTGGTGTCGGCTATACAGATGATTTAGGCGCGATCACATTTGCTCTGATTCAAGTAGCGGTCTACATTGATGATGATGTGAAAGGAAAAGCGAAGGACAGGCTGTCAAAATGGTTCGGTGAAAAAACCGATACGTCTCTGATTGATCAAAAACTTGAAGATGGCGGGATGCCGTCTGCATAAAGAAAAGCCTCCACAGTTGGAGGCTTCAGCGTGTAGACAAACCCTCGCATTCGGTGTCAGTCCTGCGTGCTGGTGCTCACGAATGTCAAATTCGCTCCGCGCCAGTACTCGTCCTTCCTAGACTTCAAAGGTTTTCTATCACGCTGAAAAGAAGACAAAGGGCTAAAATCAAGATCATTTTAGCCCTTTGTCAACAATATGAAGCCTCCACAGCTGGAGGCTTTTTTTCATTATCCTAAAAATTTCACGCAAACTGGATGAGGGACTGAGATGTCTGATTGTAAGACAGTAAGTCGTCCTGTTTCTTTGTCGCGTTTGTATAACACTAGGTTGCTAGATTCTTGGTTTGAACCGACGAGGAATTCTTCAGTTGGATCAAGCACAAAGTCTCTAGGCCAGTTTCCTTCAGATGAAGCAATCTCGACAAGACTTAATTGGCCTTCAGCGTCTGCTTTAAAAATCGCAATGCTGTCATGTCCGCGATTTCCTGCATAAACAAATTGGCCGTCTGAAGAGACGTGAATGGCACTGCCTTGATTGTTCTCTGCAAAGTCGCTTGGAATGGTTGCGATCGTTTGGATCTCTTCGAAATGACCATCTTCAAAGTAACGAAGCACAATCACCTCTGAGCTTAGCTCTGTCATCACATATGCCACAGGTTTCGTTGGATGGAATGTGATATGACGAGGCCCGGTGCCTGGTTTTGTTTCAAATGTATGAGCTAGCTCAAGTTTGCCGTCTTCTTTCTTATACGTATAAATGCCATCTGTCCCAAGGTCAACAGCCACTGCAAATTGTTCATCTGGTGTCAGACCCATAAAGTGAGTGTGCGGTTTTTCCTGACGATCTTCATTAGGGCCAGTTCCTTCATGCTGCGCCTGTGACAGCGTGCGGATTACTGAGCCATTTTCAGAATCGATTTCATACATCTCTGCTGTTCCTTTATGATAGTTTGCTGTAAAAGCTGTTTTTGTTTGACTGTCCACGCTGACGTGACAAGGAGAAGCGCCTTCGGCAAGTTCTTGGTTGATGAAACGAAGTGTGCCGGTTTCTGCATCGATTTGATAAGCAGCTACGCCGCCCTGTGATCCTTCTTTCACAACAGCATACACAAATTTTTGAGAATCTGAGACGGTTAAATATGTAGGATTTTCAAGTTCAGCAGCTACTTCTACTTTCTCAATCTGCTGTTTGTCTGTATTTAATGTAAAAGTATAAATGCCTTTACTGTCTCCCTTTGTATACGTTCCGATATAACCTCTGATGTTAGCCATGTATTGCCCTCCTTCTATAAGATGCTCTCATTCTATCATAAATTCATAGGAAAACGCTTTAGAAAGGCATGACGAAAGAAAATCAAAAGCGTTGGAATCTACCAGTATACATTAAAAAAGATGTGAAAAAATATGACAAACGTTTTCTCAAATGAAAAGCGTTCAGGTAAAGTAAATAAATTGAAGAAAAAATACAAAAAATTTTAAGTTTTTTCATTCCTTGTCTAGCAAAGGTGTAAGCGTATACATTTAATTTTGATTAGTCTAAATTGTCTAATAATTTTAAAAATGCTGTTGACACTGTATGGAAAGCGGCGTAAGATGGGTTCAACAAAAGCTAAACAAACACGCAGAGCAAGCGTGAGACGCTTCAATATAAAATGTCTGAAAATTCAACTACTTTTTGTTTGAAAGAGAGGGTGCTCACTGAAAATGGAAGACCAAAAGGAACAGTGGATCTTTTTAAACGATGAACTCGTGAAAAAAGAGGATGCGAAGATTTCAGTTTATGATCATGGCTTCTTATACGGTGACGGTGTGTTCGAAGGGATACGCGTGTATAACGGAAATATCTTTCGAATGAAAGAACATTTAGACCGCCTGTATGATTCCGCCAGATCGATTATGCTGAACATTCCATATTCACTTGAGGAACTCACGGAAAAAATGATTCATACAGTTGAAAGGAACGGCCTAAAGGATGCCTATATCCGTCTTGTTGTCTCAAGAGGAGCTGGTGATCTTGGTTTAGATCCAAACAACTGCGGGAGAGCCAACACAGTGATCATTGTAGAGCCGCTGGCCATCTTTCCAAAGCACCTATATGAAACAGGGATTGACATTGTGACGGTACCGACGAGACGAAATCGTCCCGATGTACTGAGTCCAAAAGTGAAATCATTAAATTATTTGAATAACATCCTTGTCCGAATCGAAGCCCATATGGCCGGTGTGAGTGAAGCGCTGATGCTGAACGATCAAGGGTACGTGGCAGAAGGTTCTGCAGACAATGTGTTTATTTATAAAAAAGGTAAGCTCTATACACCGCCAGGTTATATCGGCGCTCTTGAAGGCATCACAAGAAATGCCATCATGGAGATTGCAGAAGACTTAGGCTACGAAGTGAAAGAAGAACCATTCACAAGGCACGATGTGTATACAGCAGAAGAAGCTTTTCTAACAGGAACCGCAGCCGAAGTGATCGCCGTTGTAAAGGTTGACGGCCGTACAATCGGTGAAGGAAAACCTGGGATCCACACAAACAAACTTCTTGAACAATTCCGCAAGCGAGTAGTTGAAGAGGGAGAAAAAGTCGTTTTTACAGATGAAAACATTCACGCAAGCTAAATAGATATCGATAAACGTTGAAGAGGACTAGTAGTTTTAGAGTCAGTATCTACAGAGAGCCGGTGGTAGCTGGAAACCGGTGTTACTTTCTAAAATGAACTCACCTCTGAGTGTCTGCTTGAATTGATAGTAGGGCAGACCGAGTGACATTGCTCACTCGTTACCAAAATGGATGAAAGATGTCCATGAGACGGCAGCAGATGTTGCCGTGAACAAGGGTGGTACCGCGAAAAACAAAGCTTTTTCGCCCCTTTGACCTAGTGAAAAGTAGTGTCATTGTGGGGTGAGAAGGCTTTTTTATATGGTTAAAATCACGATCTTGAATAGAAAAGGGTGAAAAAACTTGACTGAAGCAAGACAAAGAGGAGGAAAACAAATGGGGACAAATGTACAAGTGGAGACGGAAACATCTAAAGCACCACAAACGATGAACGGTGCACTCATGCTAATTGAAGCACTTAAAAGAGAAAAAGTAGAAGTCATTTTCGGATATCCAGGCGGAGCGGTTTTACCGATCTACGATAAAATTTATGATTCTGGTTTATTTCATGTCCTGCCAAGACATGAACAGGGAGCGATTCATGCGGCAGAAGGATACGCTAGAGTATCTGGCAAGCCGGGTGTTGTCATTGCAACATCAGGGCCTGGAGCGACAAACCTTGTCACAGGAATTGCAGATGCAATGATTGATTCACTTCCTCTTGTTGTCTTCACAGGACAGGTGGCAACCTCAGTTATTGGATCAGACGCTTTCCAGGAAGCAGATGTGCTCGGCATCACAATGCCTATCACAAAGCACAGCTATCAGGTGAGAAATCCAGAGGAATTACCAGGTGTCATTAAAGAAGCGTTCCACATCGCAACGACAGGGAGACCTGGTCCAGTCTTGATTGATATTCCAAAAGATGTGGCAGGTATTGAAGGAACGTTTGAATACGATCAGCCAATCGATTTACCTGGTTATCAGCCAAAAGTGGAGCCGAACTATTTACAAATTCGCAAATTAGTAGAAGCTGTCAGTAGAGCGAAGAAACCGGTCATTCTAGCAGGAGCTGGCATTCTTCATGGCAAAGCATCTGAAGAATTAAGGCAGTATGTAGAGCAGCAGCAAATCCCAGTCGCTCATACACTGCTAGGACTTGGCGGCTTTCCGGCAAAGCATCCTCTTTTCCTAGGGATGGCTGGTATGCATGGCACATATGCGGCGAACATGGCTCTTCATCAATGTGATTTGCTCATTTCAATCGGTGCGAGATTCGATGACAGGGTAACTGGCAATCTCAATCACTTTGCGAAACATGCGAAGGTAGCACATATCGATATCGACCCAGCAGAAATTGGCAAGAACATTCATACCCATATCCCGGTTGTTGGAGACAGTAAGCTAGTCCTCGAAGAGTTGATTAAGCAAGACGGGAAGCAAGGAGAGTCAGACGAATGGAAAAACCAACTAGATCAGTGGAAGGAAGAATATCCACTCTGGTACGTTGAAAACGAAGCAGAGGGCTTTAAACCTCAAAAGCTGATTGAATACATTCATCAATTCACAAAAGGTGAAGCCATTGTGGCAACTGATGTTGGACAGCATCAAATGTGGGCAGCGCAGTTCTACCCGTTTGAAAATGCAGATAAGTGGGTCACATCTGGCGGCCTCGGTACGATGGGCTTCGGTTTACCGGCAGCCATTGGCGCTCAGCTAGCTGATCAAGAGTCAACGGTTGTCGCGATTTTAGGAGACGGAGGTTTCCAAATGACCTTGCAAGAACTTGCCGTTATCCGTGAGCTGAACCTTCCAGTGAAAGTGATTGTTCTAAATAATCACAGCCTTGGGATGGTAAGACAATGGCAAGAAATTTTCTACGAAGAACGCTACTCATATTCTAAATTTTCAGAGCAGCCAGACTTCGTTAAATTATCTGAAGCTTATGGCATTAAAGGAATCAGAATCTCAACAGACGAAGAGGCGAAAGAAAAGCTTGAAGAAGCGCTAACCTCTAGAGAGCCTGTTTTCATCGATGTCAATGTAGCGAGAGATGAAAAAGTATTCCCGATGGTAGCACCGGGGAAAGGACTTCATGAGATGGTGGGGGTGAAACCTTGAAAAGAATTATTGTGTTGACTGTATTAAATCGATCAGGCGTACTGAACCGAATCACTGGCCTTTTTACCAAACGACACTACAACATTGAAAGCATTACGGTCGGCCATTCTGAGATTCAAGATGTATCACGCATCACGTTCGTCGTCCATGTAGACCAAGAGAAAGACATCGAACAGCTGACAAAACAGTTGAACAAACAAATTGATGTTCTCAAAGTAACAGACATTACAAACCAATCAATCGTCCAGCGAGAGCTGGCTTTGATAAAAGTCGTTTCTGCACCAGCATCTAGAATGGAGATCACAGGGGTCATTGAACCGTTTAGAGCTTCTATTGTAGATGTGAGCAGAGAGAGTGTCGTCATTCAGGTGACAGGTGAGTCTTCAAAAATTGAAGCACTCATTGAATTACTTAAGCCATACGGCATTAAAGAAGTCGCCAGAACTGGCACCACGGCCTTTGCGAGAGATAATCAGCAAAAGCCGCAACAAAATAAAACAATTTCAATTGTCTAAACAAAAGGAGAGAGTCAAATGGTAAAAGTATATTATAACGGTGATATTCAAGAAAACGTATTAAATGGTCAAAAGGTTGCCATCATTGGATATGGATCACAAGGTCATGCACATGCATTGAACTTAAAAGAGAGCGGCGTAGATGTCATCGTCGGCGTGAGAAAAGGCGGATCTTATACAAAAGCACAAGAAGACGGCCATCAAGTATTCACAGTAAAAGAAGCAGTAGCACAAGCAGATGTCGTGATGGTACTACTACCAGATGAGCAGCAAAAGAAAGTATATGACGAAGAAATCAAAGATCAATTAGAAGCAGGCAACTCACTTGTTTTCGCACACGGATTCAACGTTCACTTCCATCAAATTGTTCCTCCTAGTGACGTAGATGTGTATCTTGTGGCTCCAAAAGGTCCGGGACATCTTGTGAGAAGAACATATGAGCAAGGCGCTGGTGTACCTGCACTATTTGCTATCTATCAAGATGTATCTGGTCAAGCGAAAGACAAAGCACTTGCTTATGCAAAAGCAATCGGCGGAGCAAGAGCGGGCGTTCTTGAAACAACATTTAAAGAAGAAACGGAAACGGATCTATTCGGTGAGCAAGCAGTCCTTTGCGGGGGTCTTACTTCACTAGTAAAAGCAGGATTTGAAACATTAACAGAAGCAGGTTATCAGCCAGAGCTTGCATACTTCGAGTGTCTACATGAACTGAAACTGATCGTTGATCTTATGTACGAAGAAGGATTAGAAGGCATGAGATATTCGATCTCTGATACAGCACAATGGGGTGATTTCGTATCAGGACCACGCGTTGTGGATGCAAACGTAAAAGAATCGATGAAAGCTGTCTTGACTGATATCCAAAACGGAACATTTGCAAAAGAATGGATTGTTGAAAACCAAGTGAATCGTCCACGTTTCAATGCGATCAATGCTAATGAAAATGAGCACCAAATTGAAATCATCGGAAGAAAGCTTCGTGAAATGATGCCTTTCGTCAAACAAGGAAAGAAAAAGGAAGCGGTGAGCGTCGGTGCGGAAAATTAATTTTTTTGACACAACACTTCGAGATGGAGAACAATCACCAGGAGTGAACTTAAATGCACAAGAAAAGCTAATCATTGCAAAGCAGCTTGAGCGCCTTGGGGTTAATATCATTGAAGCGGGTTTTCCCGCTTCATCCCGAGGGGATTTCTTAGGCGTACAAGAAATTGCTAGAACGATCAAAAACTGTTCAGTTGCTGGTCTTGCGAGATGTGTAAAAGGTGACATTGATGCTGCATGGGAAGCATTAAAAGATGGAGTGGAACCAAGAATTCATATCTTTATTGCTACTTCTGATATTCACTTGGAGCATAAACTAAAGAAAACACGTGAAGAAGTCGTAGAACAGGCTGTCTCCATGGTGAAATACGCGAAAGAACGTTTTCCAGTTGTCCAGTGGTCAGCAGAAGATGCGTGCCGTACAGATCTTGCTTTCTTAGCAGAAATTGTAGAGAAGGTCATCGACGCTGGAGCGAGTGTCATTAACTTGCCAGATACAGTTGGATATCTAGCGCCAAAAGAGTATGGCAATATTTTTAAATATATGAAGGAACACGTTCCAAATATCGACCGTGTCAACTTGTCTGCTCACTGTCATGATGATCTAGGAATGGCTGTAGCAAACTCACTTGCAGCCATTGAAAATGGAGCAAATCAAATTGAAACGGCTGTTAACGGAATTGGAGAACGTGCAGGAAATGCCGCATTAGAAGAAATTGCAGTCGCTCTTCATATTCGAAAAGACTTCTACAAGGTCGAATCAACGATTCAATTGAATGAAATTAAGCGTACAAGTGATGTAGTGAGCAAATACTCAGGAATGATTGTACCGCGTAATAAAGCAGTCGTTGGCAACAACGCTTTTGCACACGAATCAGGTATCCACCAAGATGGTTTCCTCAAAGAAAAAACAACCTATGAAATCATTTCTCCAGAGCTTGTCGGTGTGACAACAGACGTACTTGTCCTTGGGAAACACTCCGGAAGACATGCGTTTAAAGACCGCATGAAAACGCTAGGTTTTAAACTAACAGAAGAAGAAATCAATAAGTTCTTTGAAACCTTCAAGAACTTGACAGAGAAGAAAAAAGAAATCACAGATGATGATTTGATTTCTATTATATTGGAAGAAAAAGTAGCAGACCGAAAAATTGGCTACGAATTTGAAAGTCTTCAAGTGCATTATGGAACAGAACAGATGCCGACAGCAACGGTCTCTTTGAAAAATCAAGAAACGCAAGAAGTCATTCAAGAAGCAGCTACAGGCGCAGGCAGTGTAGAAGCTGTGTACAACACGCTGGAGCGCTGTATGGAGGAAAGAATTCATTTGCTAGACTACCGTATTCAATCAAATGGAAAAGGCAGAGATGCACTAGCCGAAGTATATGTGACTGTTTCAATAGAAGGAAAAGAAACAGCAGGACGCGGTGTGGCGCAAGATGTGCTGGAAGCATCAGCGAAAGCCTACGTCAATGCAGTAAACAGGCATTTAATCTTTAAATCAAATCTCATTGAAATTGAGAAACATCACGCGATCTCATAGGAAAGGAGGTAGGTCCTCATGAAAAAGAAAATTGCACTTTTGCCCGGCGATGGAATCGGACCGGAAGTTGTGACATCAGCGGTCGCTGTCCTCAAAGAGACAGCGGCACAATTTAGGCACGAATTCGAATTCGAAACGGCGCTCATTGGCGGTATCGCAATAGATGAAAAAAACAATCCGCTCCCAACAGAAACGGTTGATGTATGCAAGAGCGCAGATGCGATTTTATTAGGAGCAGTCGGCGGACCAAAATGGGATCAAAACCCACCAGAGCTTCGTCCGGAAAAAGGCTTGCTCGCCATTCGTAAACAATTGGACTTATTTGCCAACATCCGTCCTGTTAAAGTGTTCGATAGCTTAAGCGAGGCGTCACCGTTAAAACAGGCTCACATTAACGGAGTCGATTTTGTCATCGTTCGTGAATTAACAGGCGGTCTCTATTTTGGTGAACCAAGCGAGCGCTACACAGATGAAGAAGGAAAAGAAGCTGCGGTTGATACGCTTCTTTATACAAAGGAAGAGATTGTCCGTGTACTAAAAGAAGCATTCGCCATGGCGTTAACGAGACGGAAAAAAGTAACGTCTGTGGATAAAGCGAATGTTCTGGCTTCTAGTAAACTATGGCGGGATGCGGTAGAAGAAGTGGCTTCTCAATATCCAGACGTTGAATTTGAGCACATGCTCGTTGATAATGCCGCCATGCAGCTGATTTATAAGCCTGCACAATTTGATGTCATTGTGACAGAGAATATGTTTGGTGACATTTTAAGTGACGAGGCTTCAATGATTACTGGATCACTCGGTATGCTACCATCTGCTAGTCTATCAAGCACCGGCCTCCATTTATATGAGCCGATTCATGGATCAGCACCCGATATTGCGGGGCAAAACGTCGCAAACCCTCTGGCAACTATTTTGTCGGCAGCAAGCTTGCTTAGAACATCCTTTGCGTTAGAAGAAGAAGCGGCTGCCATAGAAGAAGCTGTGGAAGTTGTTCTTGCCTCTGGCAAAAGAACAAAGGATTTATCGACAAAAGAGGGAACGTATCAAACAACTGAATACATCACTCATGCAGTTGTAGACGCACTTAAGCAGCGCGTGAAAACAATTGTATAAATAGAATCTTGTGGAATTAGGTAGAGGGAGGAAAAGGGTTATGCCTCGAACAATCATCGAAAAAATATGGGATCAGCACGTTGTCAAAAGCGGCGAGGGGAAACCAGACCTTTTGTATATTGATCTGCACTTGGTGCATGAAGTCACATCACCTCAAGCGTTTGAAGGATTAAGACAAAAAGGGCGCAAGGTGAGAAGACCTCAAAATACGTTTGCAACAATGGATCACAACATCCCGACTGTGAATCGATTTGTGATCAAAGATGAGGTTGCTAAAAAACAAGTGAGTGCTCTAGAGCGTAACTGTGCTGAATTTGGTGTCCGTCTAGCTGACCTTCACAGTGTAGACCAAGGAATTGTCCATGTCGTTGGACCAGAGCTTGGTTTGACACTTCCAGGAAAAACAATCGTTTGCGGAGATAGTCATACATCCACTCATGGCGCATTTGGCGCACTTGCTTTTGGAATCGGTACAAGTGAGGTTGAACATGTACTTTCCACACAAACACTTTGGCAGCAGCGTCCGAAAACATTAGAAATTAGAGTAGACGGAAAGCTACAAAAAGGGGTAACGGCCAAAGATGTCATTTTAGCAGTCATTGGTGCGCATGGCGTGAAGTTCGGATCAGGTTATGTCATTGAATACACAGGGGAAGTATTCAGAAACATGACGATGGATGAACGTATGACCGTTTGTAATATGTCGATTGAAGCAGGCGCAAGAGCAGGATTGATTGCACCTGATGAAGTCACCTTTGAATATTGCCGCGGCCGCAAATATGCACCGCGGGGAGAAGACTTCGAAGCAGCGATTAAAGAATGGGAAGAACTTAAAACAGATCCGGGTGCAACCTATGATAAAACGATTGTTTTAGATGGGAATGAGATTTCACCAATGGTCACATGGGGAATTAACCCAGGAATGGTGCTGCCTGTAGATGCATCCATCCCAGGACCTGAAGATTTTGCGCAAGAGGATGACCAAAAAGAAGCGATTCGTGCGTACGAATACATGGGTGTTCATCCGCATCAGCGTATTGAAGATATTACGATTGAGCATGTGTTTATTGGCTCATGTACGAACTCAAGAATGACTGACTTACGCCAAGCAGCTTCTATGATAGAAGGACAAAAGGTAGCTGAACATGTCAGAGCGATTGTCGTGCCTGGCTCTCAAAGCGTCAAATTGCAAGCAGAAGAAGAAGGTCTTCATGAAATCTTCCTTGAAGCTGGATTTGAATGGAGAGAATCTGGCTGCAGTATGTGTCTAAGCATGAATAACGATGTGGTACCAGAAGGTGAACGCTGCGCATCCACATCAAACCGTAACTTTGAGGGCCGTCAAGGAAAAGGTGCGAGAACGCATCTTGTCAGCCCGGCAATGGCTGCAATGGCTGCAATACATGGCCGATTTGTCGATGTCAGGAAGTTTAATCAAGAGAAAACAGTCGTGTAAGGAGTTGTCATAAATGGAGCCTTTAGTCACACACAAAGGAAAAGCCGCTGTGCTTAACCGTATCAACGTAGATACAGATCAAATTATTCCGAAGCAATTTTTGAAAAGAATTGAACGAACAGGATATGGCCGGTTTGCCTTTTTCGACTGGCGGTATTTAGCCGATGGCAGCCCAAATCCTGATTTCGAACTGAATCAGCCGATTTATGAAGGTTCATCCATTTTGATCGCAGGAGAAAACTTTGGCTGCGGATCATCAAGGGAACATGCCCCTTGGGCACTTGATGACTATGGTTTCAAAATTGTCATCGCACCATCATTCGCAGATATTTTTCACCAAAACTGTTTTAAAAATGGGATGCTTCCGATTCGTCTTGATTATGATGTGTGGAAAACATTCGCTGCGTCATATGAGAACAAAGGGTATGAGATGACGGTTGATCTTGAAAAACAGCAAATAGAAGATCACGAAGGGAATATCACTCCTTTTGATGTGGATCCTCACTGGAGAGAAATGCTCCTGAATGGCTATGATGAGATCTCATTAACTTTACTACTAGAAGATGACATTCAAGCATTTGAAGATAAGCGCAGCAGCTGGCTGCGTGCGTAAACAACAAGAAGCCGTCCACCCGCACCCGAGGTGTGACGGCTTCTTTTTTGCATGAAAACCTCTCGTTACTTGTGTTTACTAACCTTCGTTGGTAAACTGATAAAAAATATGCGCCCGAAAGGAAAGTAAGCATGAAACATGACAAGAAGAAAGATAATGTCATTTTGTTTCCTGGTCTGAAAGAAAGACTGATTGAAAAAGGAATGGCAGCATTAAAAGATAAACAGTATCAAGAGGCGCTTCACTTGTTTTCAGAAGCAAAATCTTATGATGACGATGAAGAATCCGATATTCATCTCGGTATGGCGATTTGTTTTCTGGAGCTGGGCGAGCTGCAGGATGCAAAACGTGTGTGTGAAAAGATGCTGAATGAGGGATATGGTCATTACTTCACCGTGCTTCAAGTGTATATGACAATCTTAATTCAGCTGAAAGAATATGAAGAAGTGAAGCGGACAATTGAGGCAGTACTTGAGGAAAACCACCTTCCAGCAGAAAGCGCAGAGCATTTTTACAAACTGCTCGAATTTAGTAGAAAAATGATCGAATCGCCTGAACAGATTTTAGATGAAGATGAGGAGGTCGGCAGTGAAATCAATATAGATGATATGCTCGAGCGGCCAGAAGAGCAGGTGCAGTTCATCCATTCGCTGAAAGACCGAAACATCACGCCGCACATGGGTCTATTAAATACGATCCTACAAAAGCCTGATGGAAACCCTTTGGTCAAATCATTGATTCTGCAGCTTCTGTCAGATCA
This sequence comes from Bacillus sp. FSL W8-0645, assembly GCF_038007905.1. Classification (NCBI taxonomy): domain Bacteria; kingdom Bacillati; phylum Bacillota; class Bacilli; order Caryophanales; family Bacillaceae; genus Bacillus; species Bacillus sp. FSL W8-0645. The sequence continues at coordinate 2,588,873 of NZ_JBBOYC010000001.1, read as the reverse complement.
TGATGTGGCAAAGCCGGTTCATGTGACGAAATTCGGTGATTCTTTAACGCTTGTTCCTTCTGAGGCTGTTAAACCAGAGCAAATGCCGCTGCTTCAGCAAGTCCTTCGTAAGCTCGATGACACACTAGGCAATGAGAACCCAACCCTTTATCAAGGCGTGGAAGAGTTATGGCGCCGGCACTTATTTGTGCTATATCCGTTTCTTCCTAAATACACAGATCCGAATCTTTGGGCAGCAGCACTTCATAAAGTCGGCTATGAAATGCATGGGATCGAGATTGACCTCGAAGAATTGCATCTATTGTATGAATTTGATGAACGAGAGCTGAGAGAAGCTTGCACAATGCTGAAAGATATTGAAGAAATTTCTTATTTGTAATTTGTCGATTTAGTTGAAAGACGGACTTGTTATGTTATAATATAATGGTTGTATTTGTGCATATATCGTGCAGTTGTCGATTCCAATGGTTGAAAGACGATATGTATAATCAAGTCAAATGTTGTATACATAATACCGCTTCTTTAGCGGCGTGCGTGGTTTTTAATTGGACGAAGTCTTTATGATGCTTTAGAATGTAACAACGCACAATCTGAATAGATTTTTGGAGGGAAACACACATGTCAGTAAAATGGGAAAAACAAGAAGGTAACGAAGGCATCTTAACTGTAGAAGTTGATGCTGAAACATTTAACAAAGCACTTGATGATGCGTTTAAGAAAGTTGTCAAGCAAGTATCGATCCCTGGATTCCGTAAAGGGAAAGTACCACGTGGTCTTTTCGAACAGCGTTTTGGTGTAGAATCTCTTTATCAAGATGCATTAGATATTCTTCTTCCAGTTGAGTATCCAAAAGCAATCGACGAAGCTGGTATCGAGCCAGTTGACCGCCCTGAAATCGATGTTGAGAAAATCGAAAAAGGCGAAAGCTTAATCTTCACTGCAAAAGTAACAGTGAAGCCTGAAGTGAAACTTGGTGACTACAAAGGTCTTAACGTAGAAAAAGACGACGCTACTGTCACTGATGAAGATGTACAAGAAGAGTTAAAAGGCATGCAAAACCGTCAAGCTGAGCTTGTTGTCAAAGAAGAAGGCGCAATCGAAAACGGCGATACAGTTGTTCTTGATTTCGAAGGATTCGTTGATGGAGAAGCATTTGAAGGCGGAAAAGCTGAGAACTACTCTCTTGAAGTAGGTTCTAATTCATTCATCCCTGGTTTTGAAGAACAGTTAGTTGGTCTTGAAACTGGAGCTGAAAAAGACGTAGAAGTCACTTTCCCAGAAGAATACCATGCTGAAGACCTTGCAGGTAAACCAGCTGTATTCAAAGTGAAAATTCACGAAATCAAAGCAAAAGAACTTCCAGCACTTGACGATGAGTTCGCGAAAGATGTTGATGAAGAAGTAGAAACTCTTGCTGAACTAACTGAAAAAACAAAGAAACGTCTTGAAGAAGCGAAAGAAAACGAAGCAGAAGGTAAACTTCGTGAAGAGCTAGTTGAGAAAGCTTCTGAAAATGCGGAAGTTGACATCCCACAAGCGATGGTTGACACAGAGCTAGACCGTATGATGAAAGAATTCGAACAACGCCTTCAAATGCAAGGAATGAACCTCGAGCTTTACTTCCAATTCTCAGGACAAGATGAAAATGCGCTGAAAGAGCAAATGAAAGAAGATGCTGCTAAACGCGTAAAATCTAACCTAACACTTGAAGCAATTGCTGCTGCAGAAAACTTACAAGTGTCTGATGAAGAAGTAGAAGAAGAGCTTTCAAAAATGGCTGAAGCATACAACATGCCAATTGAAAATATCAAACAAGCGATCGGATCTACTGACGCAATGAAAGAAGATTTAAAAGTTCGTAAAGCAATTGATTTTCTTGTAGAAAACCGTTAATATGGTGCATAATAATAAAACAGGGCGCGAGTGACTCGTGCCTTGTTTTGTACAATTTTTGACTTATCATCGCTTCTTTTGGAAACGATAGTGTAAGTCGCATCTTTCTGTTATACATATCTCGATGTGCAGTGTTAGAAACACATCATTACCGTCTTTTAGGAAAGTATGGTAAAATGCATACATACTGGACCCAGAAAGGTAGCTGACTGTTAGCTACAGGCAAGTGAAGAAGAATAAGGGGTGAAAGAATGTTTAAATTCAACGAGGAAAAAGGTCAATTAAAATGCTCGTTTTGCGGAAAAACGCAAGATCAAGTGCGTAAACTGGTCGCAGGACCTGGCGTATATATATGTGATGAATGTATCGAGCTTTGCACGGAAATAGTTGAAGAAGAGCTCGGCACTGAGGAAGAAGTTGAATTCAAGGATGTTCCGAAGCCTCATGAAGTTCGGGAGATTCTTGATGAATATGTCATCGGCCAAGAAAATGCGAAGAAATCCTTAGCTGTAGCGGTTTATAATCACTACAAACGGATCAATTCCAACAGCAAGATTGATGATGTTGAGCTTTCGAAAAGTAATATCTCTATGATTGGGCCAACAGGAAGCGGTAAAACATTACTTGCTCAAACGCTTGCTCGTATTTTAAATGTGCCATTTGCGATTGCAGATGCAACATCACTAACTGAAGCAGGTTATGTTGGTGAAGACGTAGAGAATATTTTACTAAAGCTGATCCAAGCAGCCGATTATGATGTAGAAAAAGCGGAAAAAGGCATTATCTACATCGATGAGATCGATAAAGTAGCAAGAAAATCAGAAAACCCTTCTATCACTCGTGATGTATCTGGGGAAGGTGTTCAGCAAGCACTATTGAAAATTCTTGAAGGAACTGTCGCTAGTGTACCGCCTCAAGGTGGACGTAAGCATCCTCATCAAGAATTCATTCAAATCGATACAACAAATATCCTCTTTATTTGTGGTGGAGCCTTTGACGGCATTGAGCAAATCATCAAACGCCGCCTTGGTCAAAAAGTCATTGGATTCGGTGCGGAAAATAAAATCGAAGATCTTGAAAAAGAAGTTCTTCTATCAAAAGTACTCCCAGAAGACTTGCTTCGCTTCGGTTTAATCCCAGAATTCATCGGTCGTCTACCGGTTATTGCAAGCCTAGAGCCGTTAGATGAAAAAGCACTTGTAGAGATCTTGACGAAGCCTAAAAATGCACTCGTTAAGCAGTATACAAAAATGCTTGAGCTTGATGATGTAGAGCTAGAATTTGAAGAAGATGCTCTTAGCGAAATTGCGAAAAAAGCAATTGAGCGTAAAACAGGAGCTCGTGGTCTACGTTCAATTATTGAAGGCATCATGCTTGATGTGATGTTTGACCTTCCATCACGTGATGATATTGAAAAATGTGTCATCACTGGTGCAACAGTTGCTGATGGCGAGTCGCCGCGTCTTGTGTTAAAGGACGGCACAGTTGTCAATAAAGATACGAAAACATCTGCATAAGAGTAGTCTCACTCCTGAATCTTTTTGATTCAGGAGTTTTTTATTTATCGATGAAGTGGTGTTTATTCCGTCCAGCTCTAGGAAATACTAGCAGACAGAAACCAATACATACGAAAGATGAAGGAGGGAGCACCGATTGAGCTGGACAGGAATCGTATTATTCATACAGCTGTTCTTTGGTATCGTCATCGGGCTGTACTTTTGGAACTTACTGCGAAATCAGCGCACACAAAAGGTGACGATAGACAAAGAGTCAAAGAAAGAAATGGAAGCACTCAGAAAGATGCGATCAATCAAGCTGAGTGAACCTTTATCAGAGAGAGTCCGGCCAAAGGGGTTTCAGGATATTGTGGGGCAGGAAGACGGCATTCGTGCACTAAAAGCGGCACTATGCGGGCCGAACCCACAGCATGTCATCGTCTACGGACCACCGGGAGTCGGTAAAACAGCCGCTGCCCGTCTTGTGATGGAAGAAGCAAAGCGTCACGCTGATTCACCGTTTAAAAAAGATGCGGTCTTTGTAGAGCTCGATGCCACAACCGCGAGATTCGATGAACGAGGCATTGCAGACCCGCTTATTGGTTCCGTGCATGACCCAATTTACCAAGGGGCAGGGGCAATGGGACAGGCAGGCATTCCGCAGCCAAAACAAGGAGCCGTCACACATGCTCATGGCGGGGTTCTGTTTATCGATGAAATTGGCGAGCTGCATCCGATTCAAATGAACAAAATGCTCAAAGTGCTGGAAGATCGGAAAGTCTTTTTAGACAGTGCCTACTACAGTGAAGAAAATACCCAAATCCCGAATCACATTCATGATATTTTCCAAAATGGACTTCCGGCTGATTTTCGATTGATTGGTGCCACGACAAGAACACCTGACGAAATTCCACCAGCGATCCGGTCAAGATGTCTGGAAATTTTCTTTAAAGACCTTGACCAGCATGAACTGAAAATCGTCGCTGCCAAGGCTGTCCAAAAAATTCAAAAGGAATTAAGTGATGAAGGGCTTAACCTGTTAACCTCCTATGTGAAAAATGGACGTGAAGCGGTCAACATGGTGCAGATTGCCGCTGGCATGGCGGTCACGGAAAACCGAAAAGACATCACAATCGAAGATGTAGAATGGGTCATTCATTCAAGCCAGCTGACACCAAGATATGAACAAAAAGTACCGGAAAAGCCAAAAGTGGGGGTAGTCAATGGACTGGCCGTTTATGGACCAAACAGCGGTGCCTTGCTTGAGATTGAAGTGAACATCTGTAAGGCGCTTGAAAAAGGCAGTATCAACATTACAGGCATTGCAGAAGAAGAAAGTATTGGCAATCAATCGAAATCCATTAGACGAAAAAGTATGGCCAAAGGGTCAGTCGAAAATGTATTAACTGTGCTACGAAATTTAGGTATTCGGACAAATGAATATGACATCCATATTAATTTTCCAGGCGGTGCCCCTATTGATGGGCCGTCTGCTGGGATTGCCATGGCGACCGCAATCTTCTCAGCCATACATCAAATCCCGATTGATCATCTAACAGCCATGACGGGTGAAATCGGATTGCAAGGTCAGGTGAAGCCGATCGGTGGTGTGATACCGAAGATTAAGGCAGCGAAGCAGGCTGGTGCCACAACCGTCATTATTCCTTATGACAACCAACAGTCAATCTTAAAAGAGATTGAAGGGGTCACCATTGTGCCTGTGAAGCACTTCCAAGAAGTGCTGGATCAGTGTCTGGTTAACCCGCCAGACGAGAAGAAAGATGGACTAGAAGATGAAATGAAAAGAAAATCTGTTTAATCCCCATCACATATGGGGATTTTTTAGTGAAATAGATCTTTTTTTCTTTTTCAAGATAAAAAGAAAGGGTATACTACGGTAAGATCAACATTTCTTAAGTCTTTTACATTGTACAAGACTGAAACAGGTATATTATAATGATTCATACTAGTGACGGAGGTGTCAATCAACATGGCAGATGAAATCAAAAAGAATGTTCCGCTCCTTCCATTGCGAGGTTTGCTTGTTTATCCAACAATGGTCTTGCATTTGGACGTTGGACGCGAAAAGTCTGTTCAAGCATTAGAACAGGCGATGATGAACGATCATATGATTTTTCTAGCAACACAGCGGGAAATTTCAATAGATGAACCAGGTGAAGAGGAAATTTTCAAAGTCGGCACCTACACAAAAATTAAACAAATGCTGAAGCTGCCAAATGGAACGATTCGTGTACTCGTTGAAGGCTTAAATCGAGCACAGATCGAATCATATGTCGAGCTCGAGGACTATACGTCTGTCGACATTAAAGAATTAGCAGAAGAAGAATTAAAGGACGCAGAAGCAGAAGCACTCATGCGTACATTGTTAGATCACTTTGATCAATACATAAAAATTTCAAAAAAAATCTCAGCTGAAACATATGCAACAGTGACGGATATTGAGGAACCGGGGAGAATGGCAGATATCGTTGCTTCTCACCTGCCGCTCAAACTAAAGGACAAACAAGAAGTACTGGAAACAGTGGATGTCAAAAAACGGCTGAACCGGGTCATCAGCTTAATTCACAATGAAAAAGAAGTACTTGAGATTGAAAAGAAAATCGGGCAGCGCGTGAAACGTTCAATGGAACGGACGCAAAAAGAATATTATTTACGTGAACAAATGAAAGCCATTCAAAAAGAGCTTGGAGACAAAGAAGGGAAAACTGGGGAAGTCAGTTCTTTAATGTCTAAAATCGAAGAGTCGAGCATGCCGGATTCTGTTCGTGAAACGGCGCTCAAAGAATTGAACCGTTATGAAAAAATTCCTTCAAGCTCTGCTGAGAGCTCTGTGATTCGAAATTATATTGATTGGCTGATCGGTCTCCCGTGGGGCATCTATACAGAAGATCGTCTAGATTTAAAGCTTGCAAGTGAAATTTTAGATGATGAGCATCACGGGCTGGAAAAGGTCAAAGAACGGGTGCTTGAATATCTTGCTGTACAGAAGCTGACCAATTCATTAAAAGGACCGATTCTTTGCTTAGCAGGACCTCCTGGAGTAGGGAAAACATCACTTGCCAAATCGATTGCCAAATCACTTGACCGAAAGTTTATCCGTATCTCCCTTGGCGGTGTGCGTGATGAATCCGAGATTCGTGGACATAGAAGAACGTATGTAGGTGCGATGCCAGGCCGTATCATTCGCGGAATGAGCAAGGCAGGAACGATGAATCCGGTCTTCCTTTTAGATGAAATTGATAAAATGTCCTCTGATTTTAGAGGTGATCCATCTTCTGCGATGCTCGAAGTCTTAGACCCAGAGCAAAATCATAACTTTAGCGATCACTATATTGAAGAAACATTTGATTTGTCTCAGGTGTTATTTATTGCCACTGCCAACAATTTAGCAACCATTCCAGGTCCACTTCGTGATAGAATGGAGATTATCACGATTGCAGGGTATACAGAGGTTGAAAAAGCAGAAATTGTGAAAGATCATCTTCTGCCGAAGCAGCTAAAGGAGCACGGATTAAAGAAAGGGAACTTGCAGCTTCGTGAAACAGCGATTTATGATACGATTCGCTATTACACAAGAGAAGCTGGTGTTCGTGGATTAGAGCGTCAGCTTGCGGCGATATGCCGTAAAGCGGCAAGAGCGATTGTGGCTGAAGACCGCAAACGCATCACGGTGACAGAAAAGAACTTATCTGAATTTCTCGGAAAAAGACTTTACCGTTATGGTCAGGCTGAAACGACAGACCAAGTGGGAGTTGTCACAGGACTTGCGTATACCACTGTTGGCGGAGACACCTTGTCAATTGAGGTATCACTTTCTCCGGGTAAAGGCAAGCTGTTGTTAACAGGTAAGCTTGGTGATGTCATGAGAGAATCTGCACAGGCGGCATTCAGTTATATTCGTTCCAAAGCAGATGAACTGAACATTGATCCTAATTTTAATGAAAAGCATGATATTCATATCCATGTTCCAGAGGGTGCGGTTCCAAAGGACGGGCCATCAGCTGGTATCACCATTGCGACGGCTCTTGTATCAGCCCTCACAGGACGACCTGTGTCAAAAGAGGTTGGTATGACAGGAGAGATTACGTTAAGAGGAAGAGTGCTTCCAATTGGCGGACTAAAAGAAAAAGCATTAGGCGCACATCGCGCAGGACTGAAAACCATTATTCTTCCAAAGGACAATGAGAAGGATATTGATGATATTCCTGAAAGTGTGAGAGAAGGACTAACCTTTATTCCAGTCTCGCATTTAGATGAGGTGCTTGAGAAAGCGTTGGTAGGAGAGGGAAGATGAAAGTAACAAAATCAGATATCGTCATCAGTGCGGTAAAACCAGAGCAGTACCCGAGCGGGGGACTGCCTGAAATCGCTCTTGCTGGACGATCAAATGTTGGGAAGTCCTCGTTCATCAACTCATTGATTAATCGTAAAAATTTAGCACGTACGTCTTCTAAACCAGGTAAGACTCAAACGCTTAATTTCTACATCATCAATGATATGCTCCATTTTGTGGACGTTCCAGGTTACGGCTTTGCTAAAGTATCAAAGACAGAGCGTGAAGCCTGGGGTAGAATGATCGAAACGTATATTACAATGCGTGAAGAATTAAAAGCAGTCGTCCAAATTGTGGACCTGCGTCATAAGCCATCAGTAGATGATGTGAACATGTATGAATTCCTGAAATATTACGGAGTTCCTGTGATCGTCATCGCAACAAAGGCGGACAAAATTCCAAAAGGCAAATGGGAAAAACATGCGAAAGTCGTCAAACAGACACTCGACATTGCCCCATCAGATGAACTAGTCCTATTCTCTTCTGAAACAAAAAAGGGAAAAGACGAAGCCTGGAATGCCATCCTTGCGAAGATTAATAACTAAAAAAAGGCATCTGTCATGAGCAGATGCCTTTTTATTGTATAAGTTATTTCCTTTTTAAAAATAATAAGAGGAGACTAACAGCAATCAGTACATAAGGCCAGTACAATTCAAAACCGGAAGTAGGGATCGAAAGGGAACTTAGCTGTTTTGTAATTTGCTGAAAGAAATAAAGGAACAGACCGAGTGCAATGAGAACAACACTTTCAATACGATATTCTTTTTTCTGAGATGATTTCACAAAAAGAGCAAGTCCAACGATGAATACGATCATCGTAAATGTGTCTGGCCAGTAGTCCAATTTTGGCTGAAGAATAAAGTGTAGCGAAAGGCCCGTCATCAGCATACCGATAAACACATGAGCGCTTTCTTGCTCCTTCTTTCCTTGATATAAGAAAGCAAGGCCAAAAAGCAGTACGAGTGTATACCATTTCTCTTGATCCTTCCAAATGTCAAATTGACCTCCTGAGAGAATGGCATATAGCGCTACAGCCAGCAAAGTGAGCGGCAGCAAAATGGATTTCTTCTTCAAAGATGTCACCTTCTTTTAAGCAGATCATTTGTCCGCACGCGCCAAATCTGGTAAATTGCTTGAAGTGATGATATGGCATAATGGGTGTCGAACATTTTTCTACTATATCACAACATTTTTGAAATCTGTTCACAATTTTCATCCAGTTAAAAATGAATATATGTTATAATCACTATAAATAATAAATTCTATATTGTAATTATTATAAATTAGACAGGGCGTTGGGGGTGCAAGCTGAAGTTATGCATATTCTTGTTGTGGGTTTAGATTATAAAACAGCCCCTGTTGAGATACGGGAACAGCTGAGCTTTGAACCGAGCGAGCTCGGAACAGCGATGTCCAAGCTTAAAGAAGAAAAAAGCATTCTAGAGAATATCGTCATCTCAACATGTAATCGAACAGAGATCTACGCAGTGGTAGATCAGCTTCATACTGGACGGTTTTATATAAAAAGATTTTTAGCTGATTGGTTCGGTTTAGAAAAGGAAGATGTCTCGCCATATTTGAAGTTCTATGAAAATGATGGAGCGGTCGAGCATTTATTCCGTGTGGCCTGTGGACTTGATTCCATGGTGATTGGCGAAACACAAATACTTGGTCAAGTGCGCTCTAGCTTTAAAGTAGCTCAAGAGGAGAAGACCATTGGTACCGTTTTCAATTATTTATTCAAACAGGCGGTCACCGTTGCAAAACGCTCTCATGCGGAAACAGACATTGCGTCTAATGCCGTGTCTGTCAGCTATGCAGCTGTCGAGCTTGCGAAAAAAATCTTTGGACGTCTTTCTGATAAACATGTCCTGATTCTTGGTGCGGGTAAAATGGGCGAACTAGCGGCTCAAAACCTTCAAGGTCAAGGGATTGGTCAAGTAACGGTTATCAATCGAACGTATGAGAAAGCAAAAGAATTGGCAGGCCGTTTTTCAGGAGAGCCTAAAAGCTTAAACCAATTGGAAAAAACATTATCCGAAGCTGACATTTTAATTAGTTCCACTGGTGCGAAACAATTTGTCATTACAAAAGAAATGGTCGAAAGTGCGAATAAAAAGCGGAAGGGCAGACCTCTATTTATGGTGGATATTGCGGTCCCTCGTGATTTAGATCCAGCCATTTCTGAAGTAGAAGGTGCTTTTTTGTATGACATTGATGACCTTGAGGGCATCGTTGCAGCTAACTTAAAAGAGCGTCGTGCGGTGGCTGAGCAGGTTGAGCTCCTCATTGAAGCAGAAATTGTGGAATTTAAGCAATGGCTGAATACGCTTGGTGTGGTTCCTGTCATTTCTGCACTTAGAGAAAAGGCGCTGACGATTCAAGCGGATACGATGCAGAGTATTGAGCGAAAGCTTCCGAATCTCACACATCGTGAAATGAAGCTATTAAATAAACATACGAAAAGCATTATCAATCAAATGCTGAAAGATCCTATCTTAAAGGCAAAAGAAATTGCCGCGGAGCCGAATGCAGAAGAAAAACTTTTACTGTTCAAAGAAATCTTTGATTTACAGGTTGAAGATGAAGAGCAAAAGGCGGAGCCGATACAGGTGGAGCAAGGGTCATTTCAGCTGTTTAAACCAAATATGGCACAAGGCTTTGCTACAGTTGCCAGTGAGTGATTAAGCGATGATGGAATCCATTGTAGCGAGACTAGGCGAAGCGACGACCTTGATCTATGCACTAAGTGTCTTGTTCTATTTCATAGATTTTCTTCAACACAACCGGAAGGCTGGAAAAATGGCTTTCTGGTTGCTTTCTATTGTCTGGCTGCTGCAAACAGTCTACATGTTCTATATTATGATGGAAACAGACCGATTCCCTGTGTTGAATGTAGCAGAGGGGTTATATTTTTATACGTGGGTGCTTGTGACACTTTCACTTGTTCTCACAAAAATATTGCGTGTTGAATTTATCGTCTTTTTTACAAATGTCATCGGTTTTTCCTTGATGGCGATTCACACCTTTACACCATCTGATCTCCACTCAGCAGAACTAACTGGGAAGCTGACGAGTGAATTGCTTGTGATTCATATTACGATGGCGATTTTATCATACGGTGCCTTTTCACTTTCATTTGCTTTCTCTCTACTCTATCTCTTTCAATATCGTTTGCTGAAAAAGAAAAAATGGGGAAAATGGCTTCTGAGAATTGAAGATTTATCGAAGCTTGATCATATGGCATACGTATTAAACATTATTGGCGTGCCGATGCTCTTACTTAGTTTGATTCTTGGCATCATTTGGGCATATATTTCGTATGATACGTTGTACTGGACAGATACAAAGGTGCTTGGTTCGTTTATTATGCTGTTTTTATATGGTGTTTACTTATATATCAGATTGGTGAGAAATATGCAGGGCAAAGTCGTGGCACTGTGGAATGTCGGTTCATTCTTTGTGCTGATGATCAATTATTTTCTGCTTGGTAGCTTATCAACCTTTCATTGGTTTCAATAAATAATGATGAGTCTTAAGGGCATTGTCGGGAGGAAGACGAATTGCGTACAATTAAAGTAGGTTCTAGAAGAAGTAAGCTTGCAATTACACAAACAAAATGGGTCATTCAAAAGCTGTCTGAACTAAACCCTTCTTATTCTTTTGAAATAAAAGAGATTGTGACAAAGGGTGATCAAATTTTAGATGTGACCTTATCAAAGGTTGGCGGAAAAGGACTGTTTGTCAAAGAAATTGAACAGGCGATGCTGAATCACGACATCGATATGGCAGTTCACAGTATGAAGGATATGCCGGCTGCTCTTCCTGCAGGATTAGTCATTGGCTGTATTCCTGAGCGTGAAGATGTAAGGGACGCTCTAATTTCGAAGGATCATCTGCGTCTTCATGAGCTGCCGAAGGGTGCTATTGTGGGAACGAGCAGCTTACGGCGCAGTGCCCAGCTTCTTCAGGAAAGACCAGATCTGAACATTAAATGGATTCGAGGAAACATTGATACACGATTGGAAAAGCTGAAAAATGAAGAATATGATGCCATTATTCTAGCGGCTGCCGGTCTGTCCAGAATGGGATGGAGCAAAGAGGTCGTGTCTGAATTTTTATCTCCTGAGACTTGCCTGCCCGCAGTTGGTCAAGGCGCTTTGGCAATTGAGTGCCGCGGAGATGATGAAGAGCTATTGCAGCTTCTCGCTCAATTTACGAATGAATACACAAAGAAAACGGTTCTCGCAGAAAGAGCCTACCTCAAACAAATGGATGGCAGTTGTCAGGTGCCGATCGCTGGCTATGCAACGATGAATGAGCGTGATGAAATTGAACTGACGGGTCTTGTGGCATCTGCTGACGGACACACGATTATTCGAGAAACTGTATCAGGCACTGACCCTGAAGCAATTGGAACAGCATGTGCGAAGCAGATGGCTGATAAGGGAGCAAAGGATTTAATCGACAAGGTGAAAAAGGATCTGTCCTCCCAATGACCATAGGGCAATCGCTTCACGGACAGACGGTGCTTGTCACTCGAAATGAACGTCAAGCGGGTGTGTTTCAGCAGAAGATTGAAGAGCTGAACGGCCATGCTGTTTTAACCTCTCTTATTCGATTTGAGCCTACGCTCACAAATGAAAAAGCGCAGGCCTTTTTAAAGGACTTAGAAAATAGCCAATGGCTTGTTTTCACGAGTGTAAATGGCGCGTCTTTTTTTCTGAGCTACATAGAAGACCATCATTTACATAAGAGTTTATCCCATTTGAAAGTGGCTGCGGTAGGTGAGAAAACCTCTGCCTATCTTGAGCAGCACGGCTTGAAGGTGGATGTAGTACCAGAACGATTCATAGCGGAAGAGCTCGCAGATGCGCTGCTTGACCATGTGCGTCTGGGAGAGCGTGTGTTTGTAGCAAAAGGACACCTGTCTCGAGATGTCGTGAAGAAAACGCTTGTTCCACTTGGCATAGAAGTAAAGGAATGGATTTTATATGAAACGGTCAAGGATGAGGAAGGAATTGCCGCTCTCAAAACGGCAATGACGAAGCAATCATTTGATTTTATTACATTTACGAGCTCATCCACTGTCCATTCATTTATGCATGCCATGGAGGCAGATGCAGCGAAGCTAGCTGCTTCTGACACCTGTTTTGTGACGATCGGTCCTCTGACAAAAGAGGCACTGCTTCAATACGGGATTTCTTCTGAAACCCCAGATACTTATACGATAGACGGAATGCTTGAATTGATGTGCCGTTTATCTGAAAGGAAGTTGAACCAATGATGAAATTTAACAGACACCGCAGACTGCGGACAAGTGCAGGAATGAGAGAATTAGTCAGAGAAACCTTTTTAAGACCATCTGATTTCATTTATCCGATCTTTTTTGTAGAGGGAGAAAATGTCCGAAAAGAAGTCCCTTCAATGCCGGGTGTTTATCACATTTCAGTGGACCTTGTAAAAGAAGAAGTCCAAGAGCTTGTTGATCTTGGCATCAAATCAATTATTGTATTTGGTGTTCCAGATCATAAAGACCATGTGGGCAGTGAGGCGTATCACGATCATGGCATTGTGCAAAGAGCGACGCTTGAGATCAAAAAGCATTTCCCAGAGCTTGTGGTCATTGCAGACACTTGCTTATGCCAATATACAGATCATGGACATTGCGGGATTGTTGAAGATGGTGAAATTTTAAATGATGAATCTCTTCAGCTTTTAGCGAAAACAGCTGTTAGCCAAGCGCGCGCAGGTGCAGATATCATTGCTCCTTCAAATATGATGGATGGATTTGTTGTGGCCATTCGTGAGGCGCTTGATAAAGCTGGCTTTATTCATGTACCTGTCATGTCATATGCTGTGAAATATGCAAGTGCGTTTTACGGTCCGTTTCGTGACGCAGCGCATAGCACACCGCAGTTTGGAGATCGTAAAACATACCAAATGGACCCTGCAAACCGTTTAGAGGCACTAAGAGAAGCGCAGTCTGACGTAGAAGAGGGAGCTGACTTCCTCATTGTGAAACCATCTCTTTCTTATTTAGATATTATGCGTGATGTCAAAAATGAATTTACACTCCCAGTTGTTGCATACAATGTGAGCGGAGAATATGCAATGGTCAAAGCCGCTGCTCAAAATGGGTGGATTTCTGAAAAAGAGCTTGTTCTTGAAATGCTGACAAGCATGAAACGTGCAGGAGCAGAACTCATCATTACGTATCATGCAAAAGATGCAGCAAAATGGCTCTCAGAATAAAGAACGGATAGACAGGAGGACGTTGAAATGGGACGTAGCTATGAAAAATCAAAGCAAGCATTTGAAGAAGCGCAGCATTTAATGCCTGGCGGTGTCAACAGCCCTGTGCGTGCATTTAAATCAGTGAACACAGACCCGATTTTTATGGAGCGAGGCAAAGGCGCCAAAATCTATGATATTGATGGAAATGAATACATCGATTATGTCTTATCATGGGGACCACTTATTTTAGGGCATACGAATGACCGTGTGGTTGAAAGCATTCAGCGAGTGGCAGAAAAGGGGACAAGCTTTGGTGCTTCCACATTAGTTGAAAATGAATTAGCTAAGCTTGTATCAGAGCGGGTACCTTCTATCGAAGTCATTCGTATGGTCAGCTCTGGTACAGAGGCAACTATGAGTGCGCTTCGTCTAGCTCGTGGCTTTACAGGCAGAAATAAAATTGTGAAATTTGAAGGCTGCTATCATGGCCACGGCGATTCCTTGCTCATTAAAGCAGGTTCAGGCGTCGCAACGCTTGGGCTTCCAGATAGCCCAGGTGTACCTGAAGGGACTGCAAGCAATACGATCACAGTGCCTTACAATGATTTAGAAAGCATTCAAGTTGCATTTCAGGAGTTTGGAGACGATATTGCAGGTGTCATTGTCGAGCCGGTTGCAGGAAATATGGGGGTTGTCCCTCCGCAAGACGGTTTCTTACAAGGGCTGAGAGACATCACAGAGCAATACGGAGCTTTACTCATTTTTGATGAGGTCATGACCGGCTTCCGTGTGGACTATCACTGCGCGCAAGGTTATTTTGGCATCACACCTGATCTGACGTGTCTTGGTAAAGTGATTGGTGGCGGCCTCCCGGTTGGCGCTTATGGCGGAAGAGCGGATATTATGAGACAAATTGCGCCAAGCGGTCCAATTTATCAAGCAGGAACGTTATCTGGTAACCCACTTGCGATGACAGCAGGCTTAGAAACCTTAAAACAGCTGACACCTGAGTCTTATGAAGAGTTTAGACGAAAAGGAGACCGGCTGGAAGAAGGCATTTCAAACGCGGCGAAAACACACGGAATTCCATTAACGTTTAACCGTGCGGGTTCGATGATTGGATTCTTCTTTACAAATGAAGAAGTGGTCAATTATGACAAAGCCAAAACAGCTGATCTCGCTTTATTTGCTGAATTTTACAAGGAAATGGCCGACCACGGCATCTTCCTTCCCCCTTCTCAATTCGAAGGACTATTCCTGTCAACAGCTCACACAGATGAAGACATCGAATATACGATTGAGACAGTGGAAAAAGTATTTCAAAAACTACGTCGATAAACGAAAGCTGATATGGAGACATATCGGCTTTTGATCATGACACAAGGCTTGTTTTCAGCCTTGTGTCTTCTTTTCGGCGTGAATTGAAAACCTTTGAAGTCTAGGAAGGTCGAGCACAGGAGCGAATTGATATTCGTGAGCACCTGCGCACAGGACTGACAACGAATGCGAGGGTTTGACTACACGCTGCGCCGATATGGAGACATATCGGCTTTTTTGTGTTGCTGAAAACCAATCATATTTTCACTGCCTCTCACATACATCTGTATTGACATCTAATTTTATTTTGAAGGATTAGATGAAAGGAGGACACCGACTTGTCTCAAAACAATCGATTACAGTTTTCAGTAGAAGAATCAATCTATTTCAAAAGCGGACAGGAAGTCAGTGAGCTGCTGTCTATTTCTCTCGATCCTGACATTCTCGTTCAAGAAGTGAATGATTATGTTTCGATTAGAGGTTCACTCGAGCTAACAGGAGAATACAACATAAATCAAGAGGAGCTATTGGGTGAATTGAGTTCCTATGCATCATACAGAGAAGCTGATGAGGTGAAGGTCAGAGAAGACGGGACGGCGGAGCTTCTGCATCAATTCCCAGTCGATATCACTATTCCTAAAAACAAAATCAGTCATTTAAATGATGTGTTTGTGTTTATTGATGCGTTTGATTACCAGCTGACAGAAAATCGTTTGCTGACCATTCAAGCTGATCTAGCGATTGAGGGTCTTTTAGACGAGGAAACGCCTCAAGCGCCTGTAGAGGAGCCGTATGAATTTGTTCATCGTTCTGAAGAAGAATATGGCGACGTGACCTACGATTATCAGCTGCAGCCAGAAGATGAAGAGCAAGAAGAGCTACAAAACTATGAACGTGAGATTGATGAGGATCAGGCTGTATTACAGCATGACACGCGCACCGAAGAAGAAAAGCAGGAAGAAGAAATTGAGATAGAGCTGGTGAGTAGGGAAGAAGAAACCGAAGAACTGGAAGAATCGGAAGAACGGGAGGAAACGGAGAGCCAAGAAGAAGTGGCGCTTGGTTATCGCTCCTTACCTGAAGCTCAGGTGCAAGAACCACCATTTTTTGAACCGCCTAAGCTCTTAGAAGAAGAGAAACGGGAGGATACATTCTTTGAGGTGGAAGTGAGAAAAGATCCCGAAGCAGCTGAAGAGCTGGAAGAAACGGTTCAGCCGTATCCAGTATTTGAATCACCCGCTTATCACGTGGAAGAGGAAGAGGCGCAGGATGATACGTACCAGCTCGGACGGTTATATGAACGAGAAGCACCAAAAGTATATGAGTCAGCTCAAGAAGAAGAGGAGTTTGAAGAAGACGTGAGAGAAACGTCTGGCAGTGAAAACTCTCTTTATTTAACAAAGCTGTTTGCTAAGCAGGAGGAGGAAGATTTTTCTCGCATGAAAATATGTATAGTTCAGCAAGAAGATACGGTCGATCGTATTTGTGAGAGATATCAGTTGAATGTGCAGCAGCTCCTTCGCACAAACTCATTATCGATGGATGCGGAGCTTGAAGAAGGGCAGATTCTTTATATTCCTGAATATCAAAAAAGCAATGCCTAACAAGAGATAACCGATCAAGAAAATGTGGTGAGTGAACGTGGATGAGATCCAATCTGTCCTATATGAATACGGGCTTGAGGCGGAATACATTGAACCCGTCAGTCCTGCTGTCGTCAAAGTGTATACAAAGCAGGGCGTATTTGCCTTAAAGCGAGTAAAAGCCAGTCGACATATGCAGTTTACAGAGCAAATGCTTGAACTAGAATCAAAGGGCTATCGCTCTTTTGTGCCGATTTATCGGACGAAGAGCGGTTCTTTTTTCTCAAGTCATCGTGAAAGCCAGTACGCATACTATCTCATGCCTTGGCTGACGAATGAAAAGAGAGAAGAGCAGGACGATAAACATGAATATTTATTTCAAGAGATTGCAAGACTTCATAAGCGGACTGAAGTGATGATGGATATATCAGAGCAAGAGATCGAAGCGCACTACACACAAATCAAGACCAAATGGGAAACAGAGAAAGACATGTATGAACGATTCATAGAGCGGGCAGAGCAGACTTGGTATATGTCGCCATTTGAACTGGCTGCTGCGATGTATTTTTCAGAGGCGATGTCTGCCAGCGAATTTGCCCTTGAACGACTAGAAGATTGGCATGAAGAAATGAAAGATAAAGAAACAACTCGTGTTGTGTTAAATCATGGGCAGCTGTCGATTCATCACTTTTTGTATAATGATGTGGGTACAGGACATTTCACCAATTTTGAGCGGTCTAAAAAAGCCGCCCCCATTTATGACCTTCTGACCTTTTACTTTCGGACATTCAAAACCTATCCCACGTCTTGTCCTGAATGCACTTCCTTGTTTTATACGTACCAAAAAGGAAATCCTCTTCGGGAGGAAGAGCTTCATTTGTTTCTTAGTTACCTTGCTTATCCGCAAGGTCTGTTTGATACAGTTAAAACCTATGAAGCAGGCGGGCAGGATGAGATGGAAAGCTGCCAACAGCTGTTAAGAGCGTATTGGCAGATGAAAAACTCAGAGCCGACCGTCATGAAAATTCACGAGATTGAGCAGGCTAGACGGCTTGAAGAAGAACAAAGTGCCTCGTCATCAGCGGAATGACGAGGTTATTTTGTGTTCATATTGGCCGGTACATAAGCGCGAGTCTTTAAAACCAATCAAGGTGAAAGGCGCAGGCGAGAAAAATGAGAATACCTAGGATGAGGACGTCAAATGTTGTGGGGAAAATGATCGTACGAAACCCTTGAAATATCGCAATCGGGAGAACGACTTGGGAGGCCACTGCCCGAATTTGTCTCAGCCAGGGGGGAAGTGTGTAAGGATTGATCTTTTTCAAAGCAAACGCCCTCCTTCTTTATTTTGTTATTATCATATGGGCAAAAAGGCAAAGGGTGCTTGCCCAATTTGTATAAAGAAGAAGAAAAGCGGAAAAGATGATTGACGAAAACAAAAGGCATTTAGTAATATAAATAAAAGATGAGTATGTGCTGATGAACGTGATATATCGTAAGCGTGGATCAGGAAGAGTACAAGCAAGACCCTAAAGAGAGGGAGACCATGAGCTGAAAGGTTTCCTAGGATGTACTTGTTTGGAAGGTCGCCTGTGAGCTTAATTTCTTGAATGAACAAGTAGAGAAATTCGGGAGAACCCCGTTATCCTTTAGAGTGTATGGGACACGTCTATGTGTTCCATGAAAAAAGGTGGTACCGCGAAAAAGCTTTTTCGTCCTTTTATAAGGATGAAAAGGCTTTTTTTATGTTTCATCAGCCGAAAAAATGTGGAGGTTACATAAATGGAAACAAATAATCAAGAAATGCCAACAAAGTACGACCCAAATGCGATTGAAAAAGACCGCTATACGTACTGGCTTGAAGGAAAATTCTTTGAAGCACAAAATGACAAAACGAAAGATCCATATACAGTCGTCATTCCTCCACCAAACGTGACAGGAAAACTGCACCTTGGGCATGCGTGGGATTCTACACTTCAAGACATCGTGACACGTATGAAGCGGATGCAGGGCTATGACGTTCTATGGCTTCCAGGAATGGATCATGCCGGTATTGCGACCCAAGCAAAGGTTGAGGCAAAGCTTCGCGAAGAAGGCGTAAGCCGTTATGACCTTGGCCGGGAGAAATTTGTGGAAGAAACGTGGAAATGGAAAGAAGAATATGCGGACTTTATTCGCAGTCAGTGGGCGAAAATGGGACTTGGTCTTGATTACTCACGTGAACGTTTTACATTAGATGAAGGTCTGAATAAAGCGGTACGCCAAGTGTTTGTTCAATTGTATGAAAAAGGGCTTATCTATCGTGGAGAGTACATCATTAACTGGGATCCAGCGACGAAAACGGCACTTTCTGATATTGAAGTCATTTATAAAGATGTTCAAGGCGCGTTTTATCACTTAAGATACCCACTTTCAGATGGCGCGGGTTCAATTGAAATTGCGACGACAAGACCTGAAACAATGCTCGGAGATACAGCCGTTGCCGTGCACCCTGATGACGAACGTTATCAGCATTTGATTGGAAAAACGGTGGTCTTGCCAATTACAGGACGCGAGATTCCAATCGTTGCTGATGACTATGTCGATATGGAATTTGGCTCAGGAGCTGTGAAAATTACACCTGCTCATGACCCGAATGACTTTGAGCTTGGAAATCGCCATGATCTAGAGCGTATTCTTGTCATGAATGAAGATGGCACAATGAATGCAAATGCACTGCAATACAAAGGAATGGACCGCTTTGAATGCCGTAAACAGCTTGTTAAAGATTTGCAAGAAGAGGGTATTTTGTTCAAAATTGAGGACCATATGCATTCAGTTGGTCATAGTGAGCGAAGCGGAGCTGTCGTTGAACCTTATTTATCTACTCAATGGTTTGTAAAAATGCAGCCGCTGGCAGACGAAGCCATCAACCTTCAAAATGGGGACGACCAAGTTCAATTTGTTCCAGACCGCTTTGAAAAGACGTATTTACACTGGATGGAAAATATCCGTGACTGGTGTATTTCTCGTCAGCTATGGTGGGGACACCGCATACCAGCTTGGTATCATAAAGAAACGAAAGAAGTATATGTTGGACTGGAAGCACCAGAAGATTTAGAGAACTGGGAACAGGATAACGATGTGCTTGATACATGGTTTAGTTCAGCGCTTTGGCCTTTCTCTACAATGGGCTGGCCGGATGCAGATAGTGAAGACTTCAAGCGCTACTATCCAACAAACCTGCTTGTTACAGGCTATGACATCATTTTCTTCTGGGTCTCTCGCATGATCTTCCAAGGTCTTGAATTCACAGGAGAAAAACCGTTTAAAGACGTTCTGATTCATGGGCTGATCCGTGACGAGCAAGGACGGAAAATGAGTAAGTCGCTAGGTAACGGAATTGATCCAATGGAGGTCATCGACAAGTACGGTGCAGATTCATTAAGATATTTCTTAGCAACTGGAAGCTCACCAGGTCAGGATCTTCGCTTTAGCTTTGAAAAGGTTGAATCCACTTGGAACTTTGCGAACAAAATTTGGAACGCATCACGTTTTGCTTTAATGAACATGGATGGCTTAACGTATGATGAGCTTGATTTAACTGGAGAAAAATCAGTTGCTGACCAATGGATTTTAACTCGCTTAAATGAAACGATTGAAAGTGTCACACAGCTAGCTGACAAGTATGAATTTGGTGAAGTGGGCAGACATTTATACAACTTCATTTGGGATGATTTCTGTGATTGGTACATTGAGATGGCGAAGCTTCCGCTTTATGGAGAAGATGAAGCAGCGAAGAAAACGACTCGTTCGATCCTTGCGTACGTATTAGATCAGACGATGAGACTTCTTCATCCGTTCATGCCATTCTTAACAGAAGAAATCTGGCAGCATCTTCCGCACGAAGGTGAATCGATTACTGTAGCGTCTTGGCCTAAGGTGAAACCGGAGCTTTCAAACGAACAAGCGTCTGCTGATATGAAACTGCTTGTGGAACTCATCCGCTCTGTTCGTAACATCCGCAGTGAAGTGAATACGCCAATGAGCAAACAGGTGGAGCTTTACATTAAAGCTTCTACATCTGATGTGCAGGAACGCTTAGAGAAAAACCGTTCATATATTGAACGCTTTACGAACCCAAGTGTACTTGAAATTGGTACAGATGTTCCAGCTAGTGATAAAGCGATGACGGCTGTTATTTCTGGAGCAGAGCTCATTCTGCCGCTTGAAGGCTTAATCAACTTAGATGAGGAAATCGCTCGTCTGCAAAAAGAACTTGATAAGCTGACAAAAGAAGTAGAGCGCGTCCAGAAAAAGCTTGGCAACGAAGGCTTTATGAAAAAAGCGCCTGAAAGTGTCGTAGAAGAAGAGCGTGCGAAAGAACGTGACTATGTCGCAAAACGCGAAGCTGTTCAAAAGCGTATTGAAGAGCTGAAAGCATAAGGTTGAAAAGACGGCTCCTAACAAAATGGAGTCGTCTTTTTTGAAAATTTCGGATGAAATGAGAGATGACATTGTTTACAACCTATCATGAAGCCATTGAGTGGATTCACAGTAGACTGGCCTTTGGTGTAAAACCGGGTCTTGAAAGAATGAAGTGGCTGATGAACAAACTAAGCCATCCGGAACAACGCATAAAAGCGGTACATGTTGCAGGTACAAATGGAAAAGGTTCAACGATTGCGTTTACTCGTTCCGTTTTACAGGCAGCAGGCTATTCAGTCGGCACCTTCACCTCCCCGTTTATTTTAACGTTCAATGAACGAATCAGCGTGAACGGAGCACCTATACAGGATGAAGAATGGCTGAGTTTGGTGAATAAAATCAAGCCTTTTGTTGATGAGTTAGATCAAACAGAGCTTGGCGCAGCAACAGAGTTTGAAATCATTACCGCATGTGCATTTGCTTATTTTGCCGATGTGCAGCAAGTAGACTTTGTCCTATTAGAGACAGGACTTGGTGGAAGACTTGATTCAACAAATGTTGCCGTACCTATCTTAACAGCGATTACGTCGATTGGTCATGATCATATGGCGATTCTAGGTGACACACTTGAACAAATTGCATCTGAAAAAGCGGGCATTATCAAAGAGGGTATTCCGATCATCACCGCAGTTCATCAACCGGAAGCACTTGCGGTCATTCAAAACATCGCAAAAGAAACGAAGACGGAATGCATTTCATTACAGGATACTTGTACCTTCAGTCATCAGCAGCCAACAGAAACAGGAGAACAATTTACGTTAAGCACATCAAAAAGGCAGTATCCGGAGCTTGAAACAGGGTTAATCGGAACGCATCAACAGCAAAATGCTTCCCTTGCTGTTCTACTCATTGAATGGCTGGAGCAAGAAGGCTATATTAGCGTGACAGAAGAGCAGGTATATGAAGGTATTCGGCATGCTGTTTGGGCTGGGCGATTTGAAAAAGTCAAAGATCATCCACCAGTGTATATAGACGGCGCTCATAATGAAGAAGGAATCGACCGTTTAATTGAAACCGTGCAAGCCCATTTTTCTAGTAAACAAGTACATGTCTGTTTTAGTGCTTTAAAAGATAAGCCGTACAAGCAAATGATTCAAAAGCTTGAAACAGTTAGTTCCTCTATCCATTTTGTTTCATTTGATTTTTCAAGAGCTGAATCAGCGGAAAAGCTTTATGCGTGCAGTCAGTTAGAGGCAAAATCGTATGATGATGACCCTCGTGCAGTGATTGAATGGATTCAGAAAAAGAGTGATGATCCTTCAGCGGTGATCCTTGTGACAGGCTCTCTTTATTTTATTTCAGATATACGAAATCGTATGATCGGGTAACGAAAAGACGCAAATGGCTTTGATGCCTCCTGCGTCTTTTTCTTTTTATATGTAGAAGAGGGGGAAAATCAAATTTTCACTAGATGCTTTAGTGGGTAGGATCATGGTAAAATCCAGTCTATCTTATTACCGGAAGGAGCACCACATATGATTGAGATTTTTCTGTTTTTTGCAGGCATCACGATGGGGTCGTTCTTTCATCTCGTTGGCGAAAGACTGCCAGTGAAGCGATCTATTCTCTTCCCTCGATCTCACTGCACAGCCTGTAAACAGCCGCTATCCCTGCATGAGATGATCCCACTCGTTTCTTATGCTGTATGGAAGGGGTCTTGTAAACATTGCGGCATTCGGCTGTCTAAGCTATATCCAATGGTTGAGCTGCTGACAGGCGGTCTTTTTTTGTTCATTTATAGGATCGCTGGTTTTTCGTTTGAAGGTCTTTTTCTTGTGATTCTTTGTAGTTTATTCGTGATTGCTGTCGTGAGTGATCTTCTCTATATGAGGGTACCGAACGAGCTGTTTCTCTTCTTTTTCCCTCTTTTCGTCATATACCGCACGTTGGAACCGCTTCTTATTTGGTGGGAAGGGGCGGCTTCTCTGATTTTTTGCATTCTTTTGTTTTCTAGTTTAGATTATTTTAAGCCGAATAGTATGGGCGGAGCTGATATGAAGCTATTCAGTGTGCTTGCGTTTTGCTTTGGCTTCAAGCCGTTCCTTCTCATGCTTTTTCTCTCATGTATCGCTGGAATGGTTTATGCAAGGGTCTTTTCCTTTCGAGTAAACGAGCCATTCCCTTTTGTTCCTTCGATCACTATTTCTTTTTTGCTGTATCTCTGTGGTGCTCCTGTCTTGTTTTTATTTGGCTAGTCGAAGGGGTGAAAAAATTGGCGAACACTTTTTTGCCCTGCCGACAAAAGTCTTGTTCTTTTTTTTTACTGCTATGGTAAAGTGTGAAACAGAAAGAAGGACGGGTTAAATTCGCGCTGATTCATTGGACAGAAAGGTCTTTCTTACAAACATGTCAGAAAGCGGGGAATGACAGTGAAAAAGAGGCAGGCAAAAAAACAAGGTCTAAAGGTCAATATTAATGGCAAGGAAGAAATGGTACATGAAGATGATCATCAGCCGCCAAAACAGCAAGAGGATCAAGTGACGTTTTCGAATTGGGAGGAAAAGAGACATTCGGAACAGGAGACAGCGGCTTCTCAGGAAGATTCGTCTAAACCGAAAGAAGAAGATTTCCAGTGGGATGATGCTGCTGATCATATTTATCATTCTGATCCAAAAGTCGTCACACCTTATCAAAAGAAAAAAAGCTCCTTTGATCAGAAGTTCGGTAAAAATCGCGGTCCCTTCAAGAGAGTGATGACAACGATTGTGTTTGCGGTCGTTCTTGGGACAGGCCTTGGGGTGTTTGCGCTTAGTTTAAGCCAAGATGGTACACCAAATCCTTCAGGTGGAGATATCAGTGTCTCGGCATCTGATTCTGGAAATCAATCATCGATGAAAGCCGGCGGGGATGCACCGAATGCAGGTACTACAGATGAATCAAAAGAGAACAAAGATGAAAAAAGTGCCTCTGGCAGTTTATCAACCTTTGTTGTACAGGCTGGGAAATTCTCTTCTGAAAAAGGAGCAGATGACTTAGTTGGCAGTTTAAAAGATGCAGGGTATGCAGGGAAAAAGATTTCCATGGATGATGGATATTATGTCATTGCCGGGCTTGCGACAGAGCAGGGGATGACAAGCGCTGTAGGGAAGAAATTGATTGATCAGCACTTTGAGGCGTGGGGAGGAAAGGAGCTCTCATTTCAAGTACCGGATGAGCTGACTAGTTTAATAGAAAAGGCATCTGTATTATCATCCAAAGTAATTGCAGGTGATGAAGTGGATCAAAAGGAAGTCACGCAGCTAATTTCTGAGCTTGAAAGTGCCAAAACAGAGGATGCACCGGCTAAAAGCAGTTTGCTGAAAGCTGTGCAGCTATTAAATGACCCAACCGCTGAAAACGGCTGGAAATCTCAGCAGGCATTGCTTGATCAATTAAATACGTAAAATCATTTTTTAAGAAACGAAACTAGTCAAAAAATGACTAGTTTTTTTCTTTTGCATCCAACATAATGATGAAGGTACATGAAAAATGAATTTTCGTAAATTGTCGGTAAGATGTACATTTGCTAGGATGAATGGGTATCTTACTTCTTAGGCTAAACCCTGAAAGGATGAACAAACATGAACCAATTGATTCTCGCATCGCAATCACCTAGAAGAAAAGAATTGCTTGATCTAGCAGGGTTTTCTTATGACATTCAAGCAAGTCATTTAAAAGAAGAAATAAATCGAAACCTTTCCCCTGCTGAGAACGTCCAATGGTTGGCAGAACAAAAAGCAAATGATATTCAAAGATTAAATCCCAAAGCTGTGGTCATTGGTGCAGATACAATTGTTGCAATTGACGGCAAATGTCTTGGGAAACCAAAAGATAAGAAAGAAGCGGCTTTTATGCTTCAATTATTATCAGGAAAGACACATCAAGTCTTGACGGGTGTCACGGTTCAGTCAGAGAATAGAAAAGAAACATTTTATGAACAGACAGAAGTGACATTTTGGACGCTGACTCAAAATGAAATAGACCGCTATATTGATACGGGTGAACCCCTTGATAAAGCGGGAAGCTATGGCATTCAAGGGAAAGGCGCACTGTTTGTTCAAAAAATAGATGGTGATTATTTTTCCGTTGTCGGTCTACCTATTGCGAAAATAGTCAGAGTGCTTGAAACCTTTGGAATCACCCCTTTTTGAAGACAGGAAGGAATTCTAAAAGGAGTGGTCACCCTGAACGATTTCCCTATGCTGCTAAAGCATCTCCCTCATGATGAAAAACCGAGAGAACGATTTATCAAATACGGGCCCAGCAGTTTGTCAAATCATGAACTTGTTGCGATCCTTCTAAGAACAGGCACAAAAAAAGAATCAGTTCTCCAAATTTCTGCAAGACTTCTGCAAACATTTGGCGGTCTTCGCTCTGTAAAAGAGGCCTCAATTGAAGAAATGTCGAAGATTCGAGGAGTTGGAAAGGCGAAGGCGATTTCTCTTTTAGCTGCTTTAGAACTCGGCACTAGATTACACCATCAAACGACGGATAACCGCTATGTGATCCGCACACCAGAAGACGGAGCGAATTTTGTGATGGAAGATATGAGGTTTTTACAACAGGAGAATTTTGTTTGTTTATATCTGAATACTAAAAATCAAGTTCTTCATAAACATACTGTGTTTATTGGAAGTCTGAACTCATCCATCGTTCACCCGCGTGAAATTTTCAAAGAGGCCTTTAAACGTTCGGCCGCTTCATTTATATGTGTGCACAACCATCCATCTGGAGATCCGACGCCCAGCAGGGAAGATATTGAAGTTACACAACGACTTTTTGAATGTGGAAAGCTGATTGGAATACAGCTGCTTGATCATCTGGTCATAGGTGATCAAAAATTTGTGAGTTTGAAGGAAAAAGGGTATTTGTAACACTTTTTTTTTCAATGTTTTACGATATAATAGAGTTTATGAGTTTTTCCCTAAAGGGAATTTTGGTTTAAGAAAGGAAGATACATACATATGTTTGGAATTGGTACAAAAGACCTTGGAATAGATCTTGGAACAGCGAATACGCTTGTTTTTATTAAAGGGAAAGGCATTGTTGTAAGAGAACCTTCGGTCGTAGCTTTGGAAACTGATACGAAGTCTATAGTGGCGGTTGGAAATGACGCGAGAAACATGATTGGCCGTACACCTGGTAATATTGTGGCACTTCGCCCAATGAAAGACGGAGTTATTGCAGATTACGAGACGACAGCAACAATGATGAAATATTACATTAATCAAGCATTAAAAGGCAAAGGGCTTTTTGCTCGTAAACCTTACGTGATGGTATGTGTACCATCTGGTATTACAGCTGTAGAAGAGCGTGCAGTTATTGATGCAACAAGACAAGCTGGTGCACGTGACGCATACCCGATTGAAGAGCCATTTGCTGCGGCGATTGGTGCTAACCTGCCTGTATGGGAGCCAACAGGAAGTATGGTTGTTGACATTGGCGGCGGTACAACAGAGGTAGCCATTATTTCTCTTGGCGGTATTGTGACATCACAATCAATCCGCGTGGCAGGAGATGAAATGGATGATGCGATCAGTAGCTACATCCGTAAAACGTATAACCTGATGATCGGTGATCGTACGTCAGAAGCTATTAAAATGGAAATCGGTTCTGCGCAGCCTGATGTACATGATGAAATGGATATTCGGGGCCGTGACCTTTTAACTGGTCTGCCAAAAACAATCTCGATTACAGCAGATGAGATTGCAAAAGCGCTTCGCGATACAGTGGAAACAATTGTTGATGCGGTGAAAATGACACTTGAAAAAACTCCGCCTGAGCTGGCAGCAGATATTATGGACCGTGGAATCGTCTTAACTGGCGGCGGTGCATTGCTTCGTAATCTTGACAAAGTCATTAGTGATGAAACGAAGATGCCAGTCATTATTGCTGAAGACCCGCTTGACTGTGTGGCAATCGGAACAGGAAAAGCACTAGAGCATATTCATTTGTTCAAAGGAAAATCAAAAGATAATCGATAATCGGGCGTAAATAAAGAGGTGTAAGACATGCCGCAGTTTTTTATGAATAAAAGATTAATGTTGCTCCTTGTCTGTGTCATCGTACTGGTGGCCATGATTGGTTTTTCAGTGAAAAGCGGCAGAGGTGCTTCATGGCCGGAAAAATTAGTGGGGGATACGACAGGCTTTTTTCAAGGTGTCTTTCATAAACCATCACAATTTATCGCCGGTATTTATGGGAACGTACAAGATTTAAAGAACACATACGATGAAAACGAACGTCTTCGAAAAAAACTTGATGGACAAACCCAATATGAGGCGAAGCTTCAAGAACTAGAAGATGAGAACAAAAAGCTTCGCAAGCAGCTCGGTTATGTGAACTCTATTCGTGATTATACGCCAATTCTATCAACGGTTATCGCTAGAAACCCGTCCCTTTGGGATAGCTTTGTCATGATTGATAAAGGGAAAAAACAAGGCGTTGACAAAGATATGGCGGTCACAAATGAGAGTGGTGCGTTAATTGGGAAAATTGAAAGTGATAAGCTCAACAATTTTACTTCGACTGTAAGGTTGCTAAGCTCTACTGACCAAAATAATAGAATTTCAACGAAAATTTTTGCGAAAAAGGGCAAAGAAGAACTCAACGGAATTATTAACGGCTACGACAGTAAGAAAAAAATGCTGACAATGAATATTCTGAAATCTGATGCAGATGGAGATGTCAAAAAAGGAGATCTTGTTGAAACATCTGGAGCAGGGGGCGTATTCCCTCAAGGCTTGACGATTGGTAAGGTGAGTGAAATCGAGCCAGATCATTACGGCCTGACAAAAATCATTTATGTAGAACCAGCGGCTGAACTCAACAATTTAGACCGCGTGATTGTGGTGAACCGCAGCTCAAGTACGGCAGATGCATCTGAATTGACGAAGGAGGAAGGCTCGTGAGACGTGTCCTTCTTGCTTTCGTCATGTTGTTTATCTTCGTATTTGACAGTATTTTTGTCGATCTAGTGAAGCTCCCATTTGTTACAGACAATCAAATTTTAGCTCCTCATTTCATCTTACTCGCACTTGTATTTATGACGGCTTTTGTGAATCAAAAATATGGTGTGATTTTCGGTTTTATCTTTGGACTTTTATATGATATTTCGTATACAGGCATACTTGGTGTTCATATGTTTGGCTTTGGAGCGCTCTGCTATTTGCTAGCGAAAGCCTTTAAAGTTTTGCAAACGAATATGTTAGTGGTCGTCTTTCTGTCGATTATTGCTGTTTCCGTGATGGAGTTTTATGTATACGGCGTTCAAGCGACAATTCAACCAGGTATTATGCCGTTTAATACGTATGTCATCGAACGCTTTATTCCAACGATTCTTTTAAATACTGCTGCGTCTCTCATACTTGTTGTGCCGCTTAGGCTCTTTTTCATCAATATGAAACAAGGACTGATCGACGAATAAAAGCAGGAGTTTGTCCAAATACGGCGAAATGAGTATGTTGTTGAGGTGAGCATCTTGAAAACTCAAAAACAGCAATATGTGACGATAAAAGGTACAAAAAACGGATTAACATTACAGTTAAATGATGACTGTTCGTTTGATGACCTTCTTTCTGGCTTGCGAGAGGTTCTTTTACTTGAGCAATATACAGATGGAAGGGAAGGTCATAAGGTTAATGTGCATATTAAGCTTGGTTTTCGGTATTTAACAGAGGATCAGGAAATGCGTTTGACTGAAGCAGTCTCTGAAAATGAACATCTCGTCATTCACTCTATTGAAAGTGACGTCATGTCAACTGAAGAGGCGAGACGATTAAAAGCAGAGGCCGAAATTACCTCTGTAGCCAAAATTGTGCGCTCTGGACAGGTACTGTATGTTGAAGGAGATCTCTTATTAATAGGAGATGTCAATCCTGGCGGAACGATTCGTGCAGGGGGGAATATTTTTGTGCTCGGCGCTTTAAAAGGCGTGGCACATGCTGGATGTAATGGGAATAAACAAGCTGTCATTGCGGCATCTCGTATGATTCCAACACAGCTTCGCATCGCACAAGTGTTTAACCGTGCACCAGATCAAAAAGAAGATGGAAATGAAATGGAATGTGCTTATTTAGATATAGATGGCAACATGATCATTGAACGCCTGCAGCAATTGGCTCATATAAGACCTAATCTGACAAGGCTTGAGGGAGGAATGTGAAATTGGGCGAGGCTATTGTGATTACCTCAGGAAAAGGCGGCGTTGGCAAAACAACAACATCTGCAAACTTAGGCACAGCACTAGCAATTCAAGGGAAAAAGGTGTGTCTAGTTGATACCGATATTGGCCTTCGGAATTTAGATGTCGTGATGGGGCTTGAGAACCGCATTATTTATGATCTAGTCGACGTAGTAGAAGGAAGATGTAAAATTCACCAAGCGCTTGTAAAAGATAAGCGTTTCGAGGATCTTTTGTATCTTTTACCCGCTGCTCAAACAAGCGATAAAACGGCTGTAGAACCAGAGCAGATCAAAGAATTAATTCAATCATTGAAACAAGACTTTGATTATGTCGTCATTGATTGCCCTGCTGGAATTGAGCAAGGCTTTAAAAATGCTGTATCTGGTGCAGATAAGGCAATTGTCGTGACGACGCCTGAGATCTCAGCTGTGAGAGATGCCGACCGTATCATCGGCTTGTTAGAACAAGAAGATATCGAACCACCTCGTTTGATAGTCAACCGTATTCGTACACACATGGCGAAAAGTGGCGATTCAATGGATGTGGATGAAGTTGTCCATCACTTATCGATTGATCTTCTTGGCATTGTCGCTGATGATGACGACGTGATTAAGGCTTCAAACAATGGTGAACCGATTGTCATGGATGCTAAAAATAAAGTCTCGATTGCATATCGTAATATCGCCCGCCGCGTACTAGGCGAATCTGTTCCACTTCAATCATTTGAAGATGAAAACAAAGGAATGTTTGCTAAGCTGAAAGCATTTTTTGGTGTAAGAGCTTAATAAGCATTCAGGTAAGATGAGACCGATTCGATCAGAATCGGTTTCAGCGTGTAGACAAACCCTCGCATTCGTTGTCAGGTCTGCGCGCTGGTGCTCACGAATGTTCAATTCGCTCTGCGCCAGTGCTCGCCCTTCCTAGACTTCAAAGGTTTTCTATCACGCTGAAAAGAAGACAAAGGGCTAAAATAAACATCATTTTAGCCCTTTGTCAACAATCTAAGACCGATTCGATCAGAATCGGTCTTTTTGTTGCATATCAGATGAGGTCGCCACATAAAATGTACAAACTGTTTGTATGTAAAGGGTGATCTCATGAAAAGAGTGGACGAGTACCGAAAGAAAATCGCGCAGCGCCGCAAAACGAAGCAGTCAGCTGCTCCATCTAAGAAGACGACTTTTAAGAAAAAAGAAGATATCCCTCCATGGGTCATGCTGACAGAGGAAGAAAAGCATTCAGGGTCGTCTTCCTTTGAATCGTCGTCTCATCAGCCGAAGAAATATCAGCATCCGCTATTTAACCCCAATGCCTTTGTGCTGAAGTGTTTATTATCTGCATCCCTTGTCTTGATTGCAGCCATTTCATTTAAAGGTCAGGCAGGGCCGTTTCAGCAGCTGAAGCCGATCATTACGCAGACCTTTGAGCAAGATTTTCAATTTGCTGCTGCCAATCGCTGGTTTGAGAAAACAGTTGGAAACCCCCTTGCCTTTTTAACAGACAAAAAGGAAGACCAAAAAGATGTACAAGCGAACCAAGAACTGGCCGTACCTGCTTCTGGAAAAGTGCAGGAATCCTTTACGCAAAATGGAGCAGGTGTCAAAGTCGAAACATCGGCTGAAGCGATTGACAGTATGAAGGAAGGCTATGTAGTAGAAGTGAAAAAGAAAAGTGACACAGGGCTGACAGTGGTCGTGCAGCATGCGGATAACAGCTATAGCTGGTACGGTCAATTAAAGAAAGCCAATGTGGCCTTATACGATTTTGTCGATAAGGGTGAGAAAATTGGCCAGATCTCACTTGATGATCAAGGAAAGGGCACATATTACTTTGCCATTAAGCAAAATGAACAGTTTATCGATCCTATTCAGGTGATGACCTTTGAATAGATGGCTGATCATGCTGACGAAAATTCACATTCATCCGCTGCTGTGGATTGTAATGGCGTTTGCGATTCTCTCTGGTCAAATCAAGCCGCTGCTTTGTCTGCTCATTATCGTCTTTGTCCATGAGCTTGGACATGCAGCGGCTGCTTGCTATTATCATTGGCGCATTCGGCGGATTTTTCTACTCCCGTTTGGCGGAGCGGTAGAAGTAGAAGAGCATGGGAACCGCCCGCTAAAGGAAGAGCTGGCGGTCATTTTATGCGGGCCGCTCCAGCATGTACCGCTCCAGCTTATGGCATGGTTTTTCATGGAAGCTTCTTTTATTTCACACGACATTTTTACAATGTTCACTTTTTATAATATGGCGATTTTCCTTGTGAATCTTTTGCCGATTTGGCCGCTAGATGGCGGAAAATTATTCTTTTTGCTCTTATCAGCATATTACCCGTTCCAACGTGCACATGCCCTTGCCATAAAAGGCTCCCTTGTCTTTTTCATTCTATTGACAGGTGGATTACTTTTGTTTGCGCCGCTTCAATTTAACGGCTGGGTGCTGCTCACTTTTTTAGCCTATTCACTCGTGATGGAGCACCGGCAGCGGCATTATGTCAGGGTTCGTTTTTTACTAGAACGCTATTACGGTAAAAAAGAGCAAAAGGTAGAAAAGCTGATTCCGCTGAGAGCGAGCGCTGAGGAAAAAGTATATGAAGTAATGGCGCGATTCCAAAGAGGCTGTAAGCATCCGATTATTATTGAAAGAGATGGAGTGAAAATGAGCCAGCTTGACGAAAATGAACTGCTTCATGCGTATTTTTCAGATCGAAGAACCACCTCCTCAATGGAAGAGCTTCTTTTGCCGTACTAGTGATGAAAATACGTTGACATTCTGCGTCTAATTTGATATATTTTTTAATGTTATGGATATGTAGCACCCGTGCTACAACCGCGCGAAGCAGGTGTAAAGAGCCTAAGGCCCCCTGTATTCGGCGAGTCTGAGTTTATTAGGAGGTGCAGAGATGTACGCAATTATCGAAACTGGTGGTAAACAAGTAAAAGTTGAAGAAGGTCAAACTGTTTATGTTGAAAAACTAGCTGCTGAAGCAGGTGAAACAGTAACTTTTGAAAACGTATTGTTTGTCGGCGGAGACACTGTCAAAGTGGGTAACCCTTCAGTTGCTGGAGCAACAGTAACGGCTAAAGTTGAAAAACAAGGTCGCGGTAAGAAAATTACTGTGTTCAAGTACAAACCGAAGAAAAACAACCACAAGAAACAAGGTCATCGTCAACCTTACACTAAAGTTGTTATCGAAAAAATCAACGCTTAAGGCGTGTGAGTGATATGATCAAAGCAACCATTACTCGGTCGGCAGCAGATGAAAGCATTACGTCTTTTCAGATGACTGGACATGCCGAGTTTGCTGAAAAAGGTCAGGATCTCGTTTGTGCAGGAGTATCTGCTGTTGTTTTCGGCTCAGTCAATTCAATTATTGCACTGGCAGGATTGGACCCTCTGCTCGATATTGGCGAGGAAGGCGGCTATTTCTCTTTTGAATTGCCAGCTGATACAGATCCAGTATCCTTTGAAAAAGCCCAGCTGCTTTTAGAAGGCATGGTCGTTTCCTTAGAAACAATCGAACGAGATTATCACGATTATGTGAGAATATCTACAAAAAAATAGGAGGTGAACTTCATGCTTAGATTAGATCTTCAATTTTTCGCATCTAAAAAAGGGGTAGGTTCTACAAAGAACGGACGTGACTCTGAGTCTAAACGTTTAGGCGCTAAACGTGCTGATGGTCAATTCGTAACTGGTGGTTCTATCCTTTATCGTCAACGTGGAACGAAAATCTATCCAGGTGAAAACGTTGGACGCGGAGGCGACGACACTCTTTTCGCTAAAATCGACGGAACAGTTAAATTCGAACGTTTCGGTCGTGACCGTAAAAAAGTGAGCGTATATCCTGCGGCACAATAATTGCTAAAAACTCCGGTCATTGACTGGAGTTTTTTTCACTTTTTACAAGTAGTATCGAAGATGAAAAAGAGATGCACTCCATCAATATCAAAGAACGTTTGCTGACTTTGCCTCATTTTCTCCTATAGATCAGAAAAAACAACCTTTCCTCACATAACTAGTGTTTTTCTATGCTGTCTTCTCTGTTATAATTCAGGGAGACATAGTGATGATAAGACTCCTAAAAGAGAGACCAAACGATTGGGAGTGCGATAATGGAAGAGATATCAAGTAAACAAAACGAAAAATTAACTCACGTTGCATTAACAAATGAATTGATCTATCTGCTCAGTCGTTCAAGACATGACTGGATGAATAAATTGCAGCTGATCAAGGGCAACTTGACATTAGAAAAATATGACCGTGTGTTTGAAATTATAGAAGAAATGGTCATTGAAGCACAGCATGAATCCAAACTCTCAAATTTAAAAATTCCCCAATTGGCCTATTACTTTCTAACATTTAATTGGGAGTCGCATTTTATCACCTTAGAATACGAAGTGCTTGGTGAAACCCGAGACTTATCAGCATATGAATCGCAGCTGCTAACGGTATCACAGGAGTTGTTTTCGATATTCGATCAATCAGTTTGCCAAAAAACTGAAAATCATTTAACGGTCACGTTCCAAACAGATCATGAAGAGAATGATGTGGTCTTATATTTTGATTTCAAAGGAAAATTAACAAGTTTGGATGCGTTAAATGCGTTTCATGACGCAAACTATCCATGTATGAGTGTAGTTCAATTTCATGTGACAAGTCATGAGTCCATGATCGAGCTTTGTTTGAGGCAAGAATGAGATATGTGATGCAGAGAAACGGAGGAAGTTATGTTTGTAGATCAGGTTAAAGTGTATGTTAAAGGCGGTGACGGCGGAAACGGTATGGTGGCGTTTCGTCGTGAAAAATATGTGCCAAAAGGTGGACCGGCTGGCGGCGATGGTGGAAATGGTGCAGATGTTGTATTTGAAGTAGACGAGGGACTTAGAACATTGATGGACTTTCGTTACAAACGCCATTTTAAGGCGGATCGCGGCGAGCACGGAATGAGTAAAAACCAGCATGGTCGAAATGCGGAAGAAATGATTGTCAAAGTTCCGCCCGGTACAGTTGTGACGGATGCAGAGACGGAACAAGTACTCGCAGACTTAACAGAGCATGGACAGCGGGCAGTCATTGCAAAAGGCGGACGAGGCGGACGAGGAAATTCACGTTTTGCAACACCGGCAAACCCTGCGCCACAGCTTTCTGAAAATGGCGAGCCAGGTAAAGAGCGTGACGTCATCTTAGAATTAAAAGTACTTGCAGATGTTGGGCTTGTTGGTTTCCCAAGTGTCGGGAAGTCAACGCTGCTTTCAATTGTCTCTTCTGCGAAACCGAAAATTGCGGATTATCATTTCACTACGCTTGTGCCGAACCTAGGAGTTGTCGAAACAGATGATAACCGAAGCTTCGTCATGGCGGATCTGCCAGGACTGATCGAAGGCGCGCACGAAGGCGTTGGCTTAGGTCATCAATTTTTACGCCACATTGAGCGGACACGTGTCATTGTCCATGTGATTGATATGTCAGCACTTGAAGGACGTGACCCGTACGAAGATTATGTGACGATTAATGAAGAGCTTGAGCAATACAATATGAGATTGACTGAGCGTCCACAAATCATTGTAGCGAACAAAATGGACATGCCAGATGCAGCTGACAATCTAGCGGCATTTAAAGAAAAATTAACGGATGACTATAAAGTGTTTCCAATTAGTGCGATCACAAGAGAAGGGCTTCGTGAGCTTTTATTTGAAATCGCCAATCAGCTTGAAACAACACCGGAATTCCCGCTTTATAATGAAGAGGAACTGTCTGATAACCGCGTGATGTACAGGTTTGATGAGGGAGATGCACCATTTGAGATCACAAGAGATCCTGATGGTACATTTGTCATAACGGGTAAAGCACTTGAGCGACTGTTTAAGATGACAGATTTCTCAAGAGATGAGTCCGTGAAACGATTCTCTAGACAACTGCGCGGAATGGGCGTCGATGATGCCTTACGTGAGCGTGGTGCACAAGACGGCGACATCATTCGTCTGCTTGAATTTGAATTTGAATTTATTGATTGATCAAAAGGAGGGTCCAGTCCATGGGCTCTCCCGTTTTTAAAAGGGGAGAAAACAGGTGAAAGAAGAAACGTTCTATTTAGTAAGAGAGGATGTCCTTCCAGATGCGATGCGAAAAACGCTTGAAGTTAAAAAGCTTCTCGATCGCAAAAAAGCGGATTCAGTTGCTGATGCTGTTCAACAAGCGGATTTAAGTCGCAGTGCTTTTTATAAATACAGAGATGCTGTTTTTCCATTTTATACGATGGTGAAAGAGCAGATCATCACATTGTTTTTCCACCTTGAGGATCGGTCTGGGGCTCTGTCAAGACTGCTTCAAATTGTGGCTGACTCTGGCTGTAATGTGTTATCCATTCACCAAACGATTCCGCTGCAAGGAAGAGCAAATGTCACCCTATCCATTAGCACGGCTGGTATGGCAGATGATATCAATACAGTCATGAATCAATTAAGAAAACTTGAATTTGTCGAAAAAGTTGAAATTCTAGGTTCTGGGGCGTAAAAGGAGAGATCATAGCAGATGAAGCAATTAACTGTAGGTTATTTTGGACCAGAGGCAACATTTACTCATTTGGCCGTATGCTCTTGCTTTCCAGCAGATGCAGTGCAGCGTGCCTATGCAACGATTCCGCAATGTATGGATGCTGTGTCAAAAGGCGAAGTCGATTTGGCGGTCGTTCCACTTGAAAATGCACTCGAAGGATCTGTGAACTTAACGATTGATTATTTAATTCATGAAGAAGCGCTGTCCATTGTTGGTGAAATGACAGCACCAATTCGGCAGCATTTGCTTGTCCACCCATCAAGAGCGGAAAGCTGGGAGACATTAGATGTGATCCAATCACATCCGCATGCGATTGCCCAGTGTCATCAATTTCTGAAAAAGCAGTACCCAGATATTCCGCATCGTCCAGTTGAATCAACAGGTTATGCAGCGAAATATATCAGTGAGCATCCGGATGAGGCTGCTGGGGCCATTGCGAATGAAATTGCCGCACAAACGTATGGTTTAACGATTGCAAAAAAAGACATTCATGATTATCCGCACAATCATACACGCTTTGTTATTTTACATAAAGATCCTAAAGCATCGTTCCCAATGAATGCAGGGTTCTCATCGAAGCCAAAAACGACCATTGTCGTCAGTCTGCCAAAGGATGACCAATCAGGTGCATTGCACCGCGTGTTATCTGCCTTTTCTTGGCGAAATCTCAACTTGTCAAAAATTGAATCTCGTCCAACAAAAACTGGTCTTGGACACTATTTATTTATTATAGATATAGAAAAAGAAATGGATGATGTCCTTGTCCCTGGTGCGATTCAGGAATTAGAAGCGATTGGCTGTGAAGTCAAATTGCTCGGCAGCTACCAAACATATGAACTAACGAATGAAAAATAGTGTCCTATAAGGGACACTATTTTTTTAGTCTTTAATTAAAAAGCCAGCATCATCGAGCGCTTGGATGGCTTGGTCAAGCTGCTTTTGACTGTAAGAAGTGAGTGTATGTAAATGCACGCCGTCTGTTAGTTCTGACAAGTAGGAGGCGCCCGTGTTAGAAATGTGATGAACGAAATCAGCTACTTGCTTGCGGGTGCTGACGCGAATAGAGGCCGTTAGTTCACCGTAAACAGGGTGCTCTATAATCACATCTTTTACCGTCACACCAAAGTCTACAATTAAGGTCAGTTCCTCTTCTGTACGAACAGGATCATGCTTGCAGGCGATGATTTGTTCAATTTCTCTTTCTGGCGCATGCTGAGATGCCATATACACATAGCCTTGACTTGTGGCAATAATGGGTTCGTTTTTTGCTTTCAATAGTGAGATATCTTGTACAATGACTTGTCGAGAGACAGCCGCCTTTTTAGCCAAAAAGCTTCCGGTGAGCGGTGTATCTGTTTCTTTCAACCACTCTAAAATGGCGTTTCTTCTCTCTTCGCCAATGAGTTTCCTCTCTTGCTCCACGTCTTATGCCCCTTTCTTCTCCTTTTGCAATTGTTCAAATGTATGCAAAAGCTGATCGATGTCCTCTTTTGACGACTTCGATCCAAATGATAGTCGAATGAATTGAAGAGCATCACGATCTGATACGTGCAATGCCTTCACAGCCGGGGAAGGATGGTGATAACCAGAAGCACATGCGCTTCCAGTCGATATACAAATCCCATGCCGGTTACATGCTAACATTACATATTGTCCTTCAAACCCTTCAAAAAAACAACCAATAATATGAGGCAACATAGGGCGATTGCCATTGTTCTGAAGTGTACGAACAGGAAGCTGTCTCATTTTCAGCTGCTGATGAAAATAATCACGAAGCTGCTCATTTTGCCGCTTTTGCTCATCTAGCTTAAGTATCAATTGTTCGCTCGCAGCAGCAAAAGCACCGATGCATGGAACGTTCACTGTTCCAGGGCGGAAGCCATTTTCCTGAACTGCACCTGAATATAGTGGCTTCCAAGGAACATGAGCACCCATATAGACAGCACCAGCGCCCTTAGGTGCATACACTTTATGGCTCGATATGGATACAGCATCAACCCCAAGCTCCTTGATGGACACACGAACCTTTCCGAATGTTTGCACGGCATCTGTATGAAAAAGAATGTGCCTTTCTTTTAAAATGGGTGCTAATTCAGCGAGCGGCTGGATAATCCCTGTTTCTGAATTAGCATGCTGGATAGATACTAATCCTGTTTCAGGCAATAATGCATCTTTGAGAATGTCCTGAGTGATGATCCCATCTTGATTCGGTTCAATGATCGTAACCTTCGCGCCAAGACGCTCTAAGCTCTTAACCGCATGATGAACAGAAGGATGCTCTACAGAAGTTGTGATGACATGCTGCCTGTCTGCTGGCAGACCATTTGCCATCGATTGAATCGCAAGAAGATTGGATTCCGTTCCACCGCTTGTAAAGTAGATGTCCTCTGGTTCGCCCTCAAGAATGGCAGCGATTGATTGTCTGCTGTAAGTCAGTATGTCATTTGCTCTTCCACCTGCATCATGTAGACTACTTGCATTCCCGTAGCAATCTTTACTTAGCTGCTGAAATACATGCAGTGCCTCCTCCGAAACAGGTGTAGAAGCTGCGTAATCTAAATAAACCAATCCATCCATCTCCTATGAGAAAATTTTTTCTTGTATTTATTGTAGTGTTGTGTAATGATATGTGTCAAGACAGGTGTAAATGACAGGAGGGGCGATGGTGTCATCAATCAAAAAAATCATTGTGGTGGGATCAGGCATTGCAGCGCTTTCCTTTGCAAAAACCATTTCAGCAAGCTGCCAAGTCATCATGATGACAAAAAAACAATTTTCCTCTAGTAATTCCATGCTTGCACAAGGAGGAATCGCTGCTGCCTTTTCAGCACAGGATTCTGTTCATCAGCATGTACAAGACACATTAGCTGCCGGCTGTGATCACAATGATGAAAGGGCGGTACAAGAGATCGTAAGTCTTGGAAAGCATATGGTGGAGCAGCTCGTAGAAGAAGGCTGTCCATTTGATCAAACGGAGACGGGCGTGCCGCAATTAGGTAAAGAGGGGGCGCATACGACTCATCGCATTTTGCATGCAGGAGGAGACCAAACAGGTAAAACCCTCGTGCAGTATTTAAAAAATCAGCTTGGCTCACATATTCATTTATATGAAAATTCCCATGTCGTTGATCTGCTCGTTCACGAAGGAACCTGCATAGGAGTGGTCTGGAAAGACGAGAAAGATCGCGTACATACTATGACCGCAGATGCCGTTGTTTTATCCACGGGCGGCTGCGGCTCCCTATATGAAACAAACACAAATGACCCTTCTATAACAGGAGACGGACTGATGATGGCTTATCGAGCCGGAGCACAATTAGCTGATCTCGAATTTGTTCAATTCCATCCCACCCTCTTGACGATCGCTGGAAAAGCAGTCGGTCTCGTTTCAGAGGCAGTCCGAGGAGAGGGAGCTTATTTAGAAGATGAAACAGGCAGGAGGATCATGAAAGGCATTCACCCACAAGCTGATTTAGCGCCTAGAGATATTGTCGCTAGAGCTATTTTTCATGAGCAGCAATTAGGTCATGATCTGTATCTCAATATCAGCGAAATTCCACATTTCTCAGTTCGTTTTCCAGCTATTGCTGCAATGTGTGAGCGGGCAGGTGTCGATATGGCAAGCGGCAGGCTCCCAGTTTCCCCTGGTATGCATTTTTTAATGGGCGGAATCTGCGTGAATGAATATGGTGAAACGACGCTTCCATCTCTTTTTGCTATCGGAGAAGCAGCCTATACAGGCTTACACGGAGCGAATCGATTGGCGAGTAATTCTCTCTTGGAAGGTCTCGTTTTAGGAAACAAAGCGGCACGGAGAATTGAACAAATACCTAAAAAGAAAAAAACAATCCCTTCTTTCTCTATTCAAGAAGTATGGTCCGTGCCAGAGATTTCAGAGGATCAGTTGAGACAATGGATGACGACATATGCCGCAATTGTAAGAGAAGAAAAAGGGCTAAAGACCTTGCTTCAAACATTACAGCAAGTCCCTTATCAGCAAGTGAATGTGAAGAATATCACAAGCCAACAGATCGAATTAAGTAATCAATGGACATTAGCGATTTGCCTAGTGAAGTCTGCATTACTTCGTACAGAAAGCAGAGGCGGTCATTATCGAATGGATTATCCAAAGCGGAATGATGCTTTGTGGAGGGGCATGCAGATTGTCCATGAAAAAGGCCGCGTTTACATGATGAAAAATGAAAGGATCGGTGCCAAATGGAACGTTTACAGTTAAAACAAATGCTGACTCATTTTTTCACAGAAGATATTGGCTTTGGAGATGTATCTGCTGATGGCATTTTTGGAGAAAAGAAAGGAACAGCCTATATCATCGCAAAACAATCGGGTGTATTGGCAGGTTCTCAAGTCATTGACATAGGGTACCGCCTGCTGAATGAACAGATTCAGGCTGAGTTGTTTTTTGAAGAAGGTGATTGGATTCATTCAGGGGCAGTGCTGGCGAAAATAAAAGGACCAGTCAGCGACTTATTAAAAGGAGAACG
Organism: Bacillus sp. FSL W8-0645; assembly: GCF_038007905.1. Taxonomy (NCBI): domain Bacteria; kingdom Bacillati; phylum Bacillota; class Bacilli; order Caryophanales; family Bacillaceae; genus Bacillus; species Bacillus sp. FSL W8-0645. The sequence goes on along the minus strand of NZ_JBBOYC010000001.1, from coordinate 2,548,299 downwards.
GGTCATTTTGAATGTCTTGCAGCGCATGACAGGTATCGCTACTTTAACACATGAAGCAGTGCAGCGATTAGCGGACCCGTCGATTACGATTTGTGATACGAGAAAAACGACGCCCGGCTTGCGTATGTTAGAGAAATACGCTGTGAAGACAGGTGGGGGAAAGAATCATCGCTTCGGCTTATCAGATGGGGTAATGATTAAAGATAATCATATCGCCGCATGCGGCTCTATTCGTGAAGCAGTAGAGAAAGCAAGAGCATATGCCGGTCATATGGTGAAAATTGAAGTAGAAATTGAATCAGAAACGCAGCTAAAGGAAGCCATTGATGCAAAAGCCGATGTCATCATGTTTGACAACTGCTCTCCAGACGAAGTCAAACGTTTTAAACAAATGACGCCTGAGACAATTCTGACCGAGGCTTCAGGAGGTATCACGCTAGAGACATTGCCAAGTTACAGAGGGACAGGTGTCGACCTTATTTCACTTGGTTTTCTGACACATTCTGCTCCAGCATTTGATTTTAGTATGAATATGGAATTCAGTCATAAAGGGGGAACAACTCATGTCACTGCTTGATGTACTCGCGAATCAACATGCAGCCATGATGCCAGAAGAATATAAACACCGATCTGTTGAGGAGATGAAGCAGCGTGTGTTAGACATTAAACGAGCCTTTGGATCAAAGCTTTTTATACCGGGGCATCATTATCAAAAGGATGAAGTCATCCAATTTGCAGATGCAACAGGAGATTCATTGCAGCTCGCACAAATAGCCGCGGACAACAAGGAAGCGGAGTACATTGTGTTCTGCGGTGTTCACTTCATGGCTGAAACGGCAGACATGCTGTCAAACAAGAATCAAAAGGTTCTATTGCCAGATATGAGAGCAGGCTGTTCAATGGCAGATATGGCAAACATGAAACAAACGGATAGAGCATGGGAGCAGCTCACTGATCTGTTTGGGGAGACAATTCTTCCACTTACGTATGTCAACTCAACAGCTGATATTAAAGCATTTGTCGGAAAGCATGGCGGGGCCACTGTGACATCATCAAACGCTAAAAAAGTGCTGGAGTGGGCGCTCACACAAAAAGAGAGGATTCTGTTTCTCCCTGATCAGCATTTAGGGCGTAATACGGCCTTTGATTTAGGCATTTCACTTGAAGAAATGGCTGTCTGGGATCAAATAGAAGAAAGGCTCATCACCGATCAGCCGCTTTCCCGCATCAAGATGATTTTATGGAAAGGCCATTGCTCTGTCCATGAGAAATTTACGGTGCGAAATATTGAAGAAACGAGAAAAAGAGACCGTGACATTCAAATTCTTGTCCATCCAGAGTGCACGCATGAAGTCGTCACGGCTTCTGATCTTGCCGGTTCAACGAAATTTATTATTGATACGATCAAGGAAGCACCAGCAGGAAGCAAGTGGGCGATTGGAACAGAGATGAATTTGGTTAAGCGGATCATAGATCAGCATCCAGATAAACAAATCGAATCCCTCAATCCGGATATGTGTCCATGTTTGACGATGAATCGGATCGATCTCCCTCATTTGTTATGGTCACTAGAAAGCTTAGAGAAAGGTAATCCGGTCGGTTTGATTCAAGTCAATGAAGACACGACAAAAGACGCTTTACTTGCACTGAATAAAATGCTCGCCATTAAATAATGAATCAGCCCCTCCTATCAGAAAACAAGTTTTTATCATATTGGCTTGTAAATAGGCATAAATTTATGGTGAAACATATTGTACTTCTGACATAACCGTTACGTTCACGTTTTGCATAGGAGGGGAAAACGTTGAAAATTCATATTGTGCAAAAAGGAGACTCCCTTTGGAAAATTTCAAAGAAATACGGAGTCGACTTTCAAGAATTGAAAAAACTAAATTCACAGCTCAGTAATCCAGATTTGATCATGCCGGGTATGAAGATCAAGATTCCATCTAGTGGTGTTCCTGTAAAAACAGATCATCAGAAAGCAAAAGAAATGCCAAAGCCGAAAGAACATCCGTATGTGAAAGAAAAGCCAAAAGATGTCGTGCAAGTGCAAGATACGAAGCCGAAAGAAAAGCCAAACGAACCTGTACCTTATGTACCGCCAGTGCCAAAGATCGAGCAGCCAGCTTTTCCGCAAGTCGATGTGAACTATTATCAGACCAATCTGTACCAGCCATTCACGCCTCCTCCCAAAAAAGAACATCATGAGAAAAAAGATCACGTTCATGAAAAGAAAGATCACGCTCATGACAAAAAGGATCATAAAGATCATGTTCATTATGAGAATAAGGAGCATAAAGATAACAAGGACCATTTCCATCATGAAAATAAGAACTATCAAGATAACAAAGACCATTTTTATGATGAAAATAAAGGTCATTTAAAAGATGATGTGGCAAAGGGGTATGATCCGTTTATTCATATTCCGCATCAAAAGGAGGAGGGAAAAGATATGGAACACAGCAATTACCCAAACCTTCCTAATTTCCCGCAAATGCCGAATGTAGGAGGCGCAGCGGTAGGGGGAATGGCTGAGAATAAGGAACATCATCACCATCACCAGCATCATGACGCATATGATCCTTATTATGGTCATGGTCATTACATGCCGGCAATGTATCCATATCCGCAGCAAATGGTGCCAGCATCGCCAATTTTACCAGGGTCAGGTCTTTGTTATCCTATCCAGCCTTATTATCACCATCATCACATGATGCCATATCCATACCCAGCGCAGCCATATTATCCTGCGTATCAAGCGCCAGCTTATTACGGAGAACATTATGAACATCATGCAAACGACGGGCATCACTGGCACCACCATATGCATCCAAATGCCAATGCCAACGCAAATGTCAATGCGAACGTGAATCAAGGCTTTTATCCAAATGTTTCAAATGAAGCTTACGGCAAGGAAGACTGCGGATGTGATGATGGCATGAAGCAGCATCAGCCGTGGCCAGGACATTACCCGAATCCTGTACCTTATGGCCAAATGGGGGCTTATCCAGCTCAGCCTTATATGCAGCCATATCCAGGTCAATCTGTTTTTGCAAGACCAGAGGAAGACGAAGAAGAGTAATGACAGAAGGAGCGATCTCAATCGTTCCTTTTTTTGTTTATAACTGACAGCTTGATTTTTTCCCAAACTGTACATGCTAAAACAGAGCCTGTTTCGCGCTCGAGATTGAATTTGTACAGGGGGTTTTTCGTTTGAGACAAAAATGGCAAAAAACGATCGCATTAGTGCTTCTTCCTATTGGATTAACGGCATGTGGTGCAAATGACAATGCAGGTGTAGATACACGACATAATCAATCAGGTCAGCCAGTCGGATATCATTCGAATAACCGTGCGGATGACAATAACCAAGATCATCAAGGGCCAGTTTCAGAGCTCATGGAGGGAATGAACGGTGGGAATACAACGAATGTTGATTATCGAACCCGTCCTCAAGCTGATGATCGAACGCCTCTCGCAGGTGGAGATGGACGCTACAGTCATGGAGATATGAACTATCATAACCAAATGTCGTTCTCTGGCTACGATAAACAAGAGAACGTGCAGCGTTCAAGAAAAATCGCCAATCGCGTCAATAAAATGAACCACGTTGCAGACTCACAGGTGATGGTAACTGATGAAAGTGTGTATATTGCCATTAAATCAGATGGACGTCTAACGTCAGAAGGCGTATCACAAGTGGAAGAAGCAGCGACTCGTTATGCGGATGGAAGAGCTGTCCAAGTGATTAAAGACGAGGGTGCTTTCACACGCTTTAGAGATATGAGAAGAACACAATTTGAAACAGGTCAAACAGGCATGACTCGATAGGTTGAAGAATAAAAAAGGCTAAAGTTCCTCAAGAACTTTAGCCTTTTCTTAAAAATAAACCTTAATGCCTATATAAAATTCGTAAAAGAAATAACAGCCAAATCCAAGTAATAAAATACCAGCAATAATGGATGTCCATTTGATCATCGTTCGATTCATCACTTTTCTTGTTAAGGATATAAGGGTGAGAAGACCGATGTCATGAAGGAGAATCCCTGCCAAAATACCGCCTGATGCCAGCATAAATTCAGATGAATCTGTTTTTGTATATGCATCTGCCAGTACAGCTCCGAATACAGAAACCCAGAACACAAGGTTTCCAGGAGACACCGCAACAAGCAAGCCGTTTCTGTACGTTTTTGCGAAAGATTTATTGACTTTTTCGCCAGCTAAATGGATGTCTTGATCCGCATGTTTAATGGAATCGTATGCGAGAATCATTAAGAATATAGCTCCGATCAGCCAGAGCGGGATTTGGACAAATGGCAGTGATAAAAACTGAGCAAATCCAGCATATAAAGCCAAGATTAGTAGGAGATCGATGGTCATACCGCCTGCTCCTACAGTTAAACCATGAAAGAAGCCGTTTTTTAATCCCTGTTTTGTCATTTCAACCGTGATCGCTCCAACTGGCAGAGCAATTGAGAATCCTATGACGATAAATGTGAGAAATGTTTGCAATCGACTAGAACTTCCTTTGAAAAAGTTTGTATAAAAATTCTCCGTTTAGATTAATTATACATAATAGGAGAAAAGGATCAATGGTTATTTCAGATTTTATCTAAATGTTTGGGATAGATGATGTATATAAAGGTGTATATCAAGCTGGCTTTATCTCTTTTGTAGTGGAAAGGAACTATTTTCCTAAAACTTCTTTTTTTCATGTCATCTCTATGCTACACTGTTGTGGAAATGAATAAATGTGACTAGGGGTGCCCGCGGCTGGGCTGAGAGAGAAGTGTATGCTTCTTAACCCTTTGGACCTGATCTGGCTCGTACCAGCGTGGGGAAGTTGAAGATGATACATGTGTCATATGAATGACATTCATGTTTATTTCTAACGACGAAACCAGGTTCTGTTCATAGAGCCTGGTTTTTTTTGCTGGTGCTGATTCCATCCTGTCCGGTGACAAGAAGAGAAGGAGAGAACAGCAAATGAAAGAAAAGAAAAATATCCCAACAACTCAATCCTTATTATCAAGCTTTGAAGGCAGCCGAAAGGTGTATGAGAAAGGGTCAAGACCTGACATCTTAGTGCCAAAAAGAGAGATTGCCCTCTCACAAACGGTGACGCAGGCAGGAAATATTCAAAATGAACCGATTCGTGTGTACGATACGAGTGGACCTTACACCGATGAGCGTGCTCATATCGATGTTACAAAGGGGCTTCATCGTCTGAGAGCGGCATGGATCGAAGAAAGAGAGGATACAGAAAGCTATGAAGGACGTCATGTAAAACCTGAAGATAACGGATATCGCTCCAAAGAGAAAGCGTCACATCATCATGTTCTTACTGATTTTCATCATGAGCCGCTTCGCGCAAAAAAAGGTGCCTGTGTGACGCAAATGCATTATGCAAAAAAAGGTATTGTGACGCCTGAAATGGAGTTCATCGCGTTAAGAGAAGGGCTAAGCCCTGAGATCGTGAGAGAGGAAGTAGCCAGCGGAAGAGCGGTCATTCCAGCGAATATTAACCATCCTGAAAGTGAACCGATGATTATCGGAAGGCATTTTCATGTCAAAATCAATGCGAACATTGGTAATTCAGCTGTGACATCATCCATTGATGAAGAAATTGAAAAAATGACTTGGGCCATCAGATGGGGTGCAGACACCATGATGGATCTGTCTACAGGAAAGGACATTCATACAACAAGAGAATGGATCATACGCAATTGTCCAGTCCCAGTAGGCACCGTTCCCATTTATCAGGCGCTTGAAAAAGTGAATGGCGTGGCAGAAGATTTGACGTGGGACGTGTACAGAGACACGTTAATTGAACAAGCAGAGCAAGGAGTAGACTACTTCACGATTCATGCGGGAGTGCGGTTAAGGTATATTCCGCTGACAGTCGATCGGGTGACCGGAATTGTTTCAAGAGGCGGTGCCATTATGGCAAGATGGTGTCTTGCCCATCATCAAGAAAATTTCCTTTATACCCACTTCGAAGACATTTGTGAGATTATGAAAACGTATGATATTGCTTTTTCACTTGGAGACGGACTCAGACCAGGATCAATAGCTGATGCCAATGATGAAGCGCAGTTTGCAGAGCTGGAAACGTTAGGTGAATTGACAGAGATCGCTTGGAAACATGATGTACAGGTGATGATTGAAGGGCCTGGACATGTTCCAATGGATAAAATCAAAGAGAATGTAGACAAACAAATGGAGATTTGCAAAGAGGCACCATTTTATACATTAGGACCTCTTACAACAGATATTGCTCCGGGATATGATCATATTACATCTGCTATCGGCGCAGCTATGATCGGCTGGTATGGGACAGCGATGCTATGCTATGTGACGCCAAAAGAGCATTTAGGTCTGCCGAACAAAGAAGATGTAAGAGAAGGTGTGATTGCCTATAAAATTGCTGCACATGCTGCTGATCTAGCAAAAGGACATCCTGCTGCTCAAAAGCGCGATGATGCTTTATCGAAAGCAAGGTTTGAATTTAGATGGCGGGACCAATTCAACCTGTCACTTGATCCAGAAAGAGCGATGGCGTTCCATGATGAAACATTGCCTGCTGAAGGCGCTAAGACTGCCCATTTTTGCTCGATGTGCGGACCGAAGTTTTGCAGCATGAAAATTTCCCATGATATTCGCAATCAATCAGAAGAAGTGAAAAAAGAGATGGAGAAGAAGGCGAAGGAGTTTATCAGCCAAGGAAGTCAAATATATTCATCCTAAAAAAGAACCTCGCACGCATGTTGTGCGGGGGGTTATCAGATCGCGGATAAGGCTTTTCTTAAGAGGTGGAAAAATGCCTTTAATGCAACCCCTATCATATCCAGACTCGGAATGAGGGCATCTGTTAAATGAAACACGACTGTTTGTCTTTCTGGAGATGTTCGTTTCTTTTTCCGTTTCATAAAGAAAACCTCCTTTTTAAAATAATATACTTCTTTGCAAAGAAGAGGGATAGAGATGTTGTTTGAATTTAAACAAAATTTAAACTTCTTGTGTTTGACAGGAAAGAAGGAGGGGAAACGAGTTGAGTAGAGAATGAATGAAAAGAGCCGATCTATTTGGCAAGCTAACAAGAGAGAGTGGAAGGTGATCTTATGATGAAAGTATTTAAGGTAACATTTCATATGAACAATGGGGAAGTGCTTGATTTCGAGCTAAAACGTCCAGCTACCTATGATGTGTATAAGAAAATTGAAGAAGCCAATCATTGGTTTAAGCTGAATAACGAAATCATTAACTTATTAAATGTGAATAGCATCCATGTTGAAACAGATTGACACAGAAAAACCGCTCAGTGAGAGCGGCTTCAGCGTGTAGACAAACCCTCGCATTCGGTGTCAGGTCTGCGCGCTGGTGCTCACGAATGTTCAATTCGCTCCGCGCCAGTGCTCGTCCTTCCTAGACTGCAAAGGCTTTCTATCACGCTGAAAAGAAGACAAAGTGCTAAAATAAACATCATTTTAGCACTTTGTCAACAATCTAAAGCCGCTCAGTGAGAGCGGCTTTCATTATGCAGAGAAATCATTCCGATTATTAAGCTGACCGCGGGACAGCCAGTTCTTTTTATATAAATAAGCAATCACTTCAAGCCATAGACGCGGTGCTTTTTTCGGGAAAAAAGGTTTTTGATAATAAGCGTAAGCGGCTTTTAAATCATCCCACTGATGGCAAGCTTTTGTTTGTGTGAAACGGGCAACATCGATGACCCTGACCTGTCCTTCCTTTGTTAAGATCAGATTCCTCAGATGGATATCAGAAGGATTCAATCCTTTCTCGCGTGCTTCTTCTAGCGCATCATCGACTTGCTCAATCATTTGTTTTTTAATAGGAATCCCCTTTGTGAGGCATTCATAGAATGTATATCCTTTAATATATTCCATTAAAATATACTGATCCCCAGATTCATAAATCTCAGGGTAGTAAGACGAACCAGAGAGCTTTTCATAAATAGCGGCTTCTTTGCGGGAAATATGCTGATAAGAAGGGAAAAAGACTTTTAGCGCCATTTTCTTGCCGTCTTTTTTGTATGAAAAGACATAGGCACTTCTTCCTTTGCCGCACAGCTCAAGCTCTGCCGGTTTAAAGGCAAGCTTATGAAGACGTTTATCCTCATGATACTGAATCGATTCGGCTAATCTTTTGACTTCTGACATTGACTTCACCTTCTTTGGTTTCAGTTTATGCGGCTGAAAAACGAATGATGAAAAAACCGAGCATTCGATAAAGCAATGGATTGTATAAAACATACCATTTACGAATGAAGGATACAACGAAAGACTCTTCCCATATATTCATGTCATCGATTTGGTTAATGTTTAGAAAAATGGGTCAAACTACATATGTCATGCATCGATCTCATGTTCTAAAGAGGTGTAAATAGTGAAAGTGAAGATGAAATGTTTCGTTACAGGACTTATCATGACAAGTGTGCTTTTTTTCGCTGCGGATATGGAAGGAAAAGAACACTTGCAAAAGCAGTCAAACTCGATCACCGTGCAGCTTGAAAAAGTCTATCTAGACGGAGATGTGAGTATTGAAAGACACCGGGCATCATTAGAAGACAAAGACACATTCTGGTCGCAGTATAAAGGCTGGACGCTAGTAGAGCAGAAAGAGGATTTTGCGCTTTTTAGAAAGCAAATTGATGATATCTCTCCATTAAGTAAAGCAAATGGATATATCGGATTATCAGAGGACGGTGTGATTTCTACGTTTCATGGAAGGCCTGACAGCTGGGCGGAGCCCATTCATCTCTTTTTTCAAATTGATACGTCCCGTTTAGAAAGTCATGTGGAGGAGCAGCTTCAGCAAGGCATTCCTTTTCGAACAAAGGATGAATTTGAGCATGTGCTTGAAGTCATGAAGCCTTACCGAAATGAAATATCGTTTTAAAGCGTATAACAGCTTGCTGGTGTGAAGGCCGCAAGCTGTTTTTCGTAGTGTCATCGTAAAAATGCATTGAGCGAACGTATGTTAACTTTTATTGCGGTTTTCTTCTCGATTTATGTTACAATGAAGAACAGTCAAAGAGGTGAAAACGGTGATAGAGTTTGTAAAAGGGACCATTGATTATGTGTGCCCGCAATATGTTGTCATAGAAAACGGCGGAGTGGGATATCAAGTCTATAGCCCAAACCCGTTTATCTATCAAATAAATAAACAAGAAACGATTTATACGTATCATTACATAAAGGAAGACGCTTTTTCGTTATATGGATTTCAAACACGAGAAGAAAAAGCGCTGTTCACAAAACTGTTAAATGTCACAGGGATTGGGCCGAAGGGGGCTCTAGCGATTCTTGCTTCCGGTGATCCAGGCGCTGTCATTTCAGCGATAGAACGTGAAGATGAAGCGTTCCTGATTAAGTTCCCTGGTGTTGGCAAAAAGACAGCTCGCCAAATCATTCTCGACCTAAAAGGAAAGCTAGCTGATGTCGTGCCCGAAATGATTGGCAACCTATTTAATCACGAGGACCATATTCAGGTCGAAACGCAGCAAACGGCATTAGACGAAGCGCTTGAAGCCTTAAGTGTTCTCGGATACGGTGATCGCGAAATTAAAAAAGTTCTTCCATTGTTAAAAGAAGAAAAGAATCTCACAACCGATCAATATGTGAAAAAAGCTTTACAAAAAATGTTGAAATAGGGTGATGTCTCATGGATGAACGGCTCGTCTCAACTGAAGCAGACAACCATGAATCAGCCATTGAGCAAAGTCTGCGGCCACAGACACTTAGCCAATATATCGGTCAGCAAAAAGTAAAGGATAACCTCAGCGTGTTTATTGAGGCTGCCCGGATGAGGCAGGAAACACTCGATCATGTCCTTTTATACGGACCGCCTGGACTCGGGAAAACAACGCTTGCGTCGATTATTGCCAATGAAATGAATGTTCAGCTGCGTACAACATCTGGACCAGCGATTGAACGTCCTGGTGATTTGGCGGCGATTTTAACGTCTCTTGAGCCAGGTGATGTGTTGTTTATAGATGAAATTCATCGCTTGCAGCGCTCAATTGAGGAAGTGCTTTATCCGGCCATGGAGGATTTTTGTTTAGATATCGTCATTGGCAAAGGAGATACAGCACGCTCTGTACGGCTTGATTTACCGCCATTTACCCTTGTAGGTGCCACGACCCGCGTCGGGCTTTTAACAGCGCCGCTTCGTGACAGGTTTGGGGTACATGCAAGATTGGAATACTATGAGCAAAGAGATTTGGCTCACATTGTTTCAAGAACAGCCGAGCTGTTCGAGATTGGGATCGATCTTCGCTCAGCCGAAGAGATTGCAAGACGTTCCCGCGGTACGCCGAGGGTTGCCAACCGTCTGCTCAGAAGAGTAAGAGATTTTGCGCAGGTGCTTGGGAATCATGCGATTACCGAGGACATTGCGGAAGATGCCCTTGAGCGCCTTCAAGTCGACAAGCTTGGTCTTGATCATATCGATCATAAGCTGCTTTTAAGTATGATTGAAAAATTTAGAGGCGGTCCTGTTGGGCTTGATACGATCTCAGCGACAATTGGAGAAGAATCACATACGATTGAAGATGTGTACGAACCGTATTTACTGCAAATTGGTTTCCTGCAAAGAACACCAAGAGGACGGGTCGTCACAAGAGAAGCGTATGAACATTTTCAAATGGAGGTTCCGATTCGTGACTGAATTCCCTAAAATATTGATGATTTTAGGTGGTGTCCTTTTTGCCGCAGGATTAGTATTTCAATTGGTTGGTAAGCTTCCAGGTGATATTTTTGTGAAAAAAGGAAATGTGACGTTCTTTTTTCCTGTGATCACATGCATTGTCATTAGCATCGTGCTCACGATATTACTTAATATCTTTGGACGGATGAAATAACGTTAACTAGTTAACTACAGAATAGGTGAAGGAAATGAAGCTAGAACTATTTGATTTTGATTTACCAGAAAGATTGATTGCACAAGTACCGCTTGAAAAACGAGATGCATCAAGACTGATGGTCTTAAACAAACAAACGGGTGAGGTGACACACGATACATTCTCACAAATCACCGATTATTTTCAAACGGGTGATTGTCTCGTTTTAAATAATACGCGCGTTTTGCCGGCACGTTTGTTTGGAATGAAAGAGGATACAGGTGCAAAAGTTGAACTTCTTCTCTTAAAACAAGAGGAAGGCGATAAATGGGAAACACTTGTAAAACCAGCCAAACGGGTGAAAAAAGGAACAGTTATCACCTTTGGTGATGGACGGCTTCAAGCGGTATGTACAGAAGAATTAGAACATGGCGGCAGAAAAGTTGAGTTTCAGTATACCGGCATTTTTTATGAAGTACTTGAATCCCTCGGTGAGATGCCGCTGCCTCCTTATATTAAAGAGCAGCTTGACGATCGTGAACGCTATCAAACGGTGTATTCGAAAGAGGTTGGCTCCGCTGCTGCTCCAACTGCTGGTCTTCACTTTACAAACGAGCTGCTGGATGCGCTGAAAGCAAAAGGTGTGCACATCGCATTCATTACACTGCACGTGGGGCTTGGTACTTTTCGTCCGGTCAGTGCAGATCGTATTGAAGAACACGAAATGCACGCAGAGTTTTACGAAATGAATGAAGAAACAGCGGCAGAGCTTAATCGCGTTCGCAAGGAAGGCGGGCGGATTATTTCAGTGGGGACAACGTCAACGAGAACGCTAGAAACCATTGCAAGTGCGCATGATGGCGAATTCAAAGCGTCAAGCGGCTGGACGTCAATCTTTATTTACCCAGGCTATACATTCAAGGCAATTGATGGTATGATCACGAATTTCCATCTGCCCAAATCCTCGTTAATCATGCTTGTCAGCGCATTAGCTGGACGAGAGCATGTCCTAAAAGCGTACAATGAGGCTGTAAAAGAGGAATACCGATTCTTCAGCTTTGGCGATGCCATGCTGATTCAATAACATCATACAACAAAGACAGGAGGGCTCATTTTTGTCGCAATTACCGATACGTTATGAGTTCATTAAATCATGCAAACAAACAGGTGCACGACTAGGGCGCGTTCATACACCGCACGGCTCCTTTGACACACCTGTATTTATGCCGGTAGGTACACTGGCTACAGTCAAAACGATGGCGCCTGAAGAATTAAAGGCAATGGAAGCAGGCATCATCTTAAGCAATACGTATCACCTATGGCTTCGTCCAGGTCATGACATTGTGAAAGAAGCAGGCGGCCTGCACAAATTTATGAACTGGGATCGAGCGATTTTGACCGATTCAGGCGGATTCCAAGTATTCTCTTTGAGTGAATTTAGAAAAATTGAAGAAGAAGGCGTCCACTTCCGTAATCATTTAAATGGAGATAAGCTGTTCCTTTCTCCTGAGAAGGCCATGGACATCCAAAATGCGCTTGGCTCTGATATTATGATGGCATTTGATGAATGCCCACCATATCCAGCAGAATACGATTATATGAAACGATCTGTAGAGCGGACAAGCAGATGGGCAGAACGCTGTCTAGAAGCGCATCAGCGTCCAGAGGATCAAGGACTGTTTGGAATTGTCCAAGGCGGAGAATACGAAGAGCTTCGCAAACAAAGTGCACAAGATCTGGTTTCACTTGATTTCCCAGGCTACGCCATCGGAGGCTTATCTGTTGGTGAACCAAAAGATGTGATGAACCGTGTACTCGAGTTCACAACGCCATTGTTACCAACAGACAAGCCAAGGTACTTAATGGGTGTCGGCTCACCAGATTCCTTAATTGACGGTGCCATTCGCGGTGTAGATATGTTTGACTGCGTGCTGCCAACGCGAATTGCCAGAAACGGTACGTTGATGACAAGCGAAGGACGTCTTGTTGTGAAAAATGCAAAATATGAGCGTGATTTCAGACCAATCGATGAAAACTGTGACTGCTACACATGTAAAAACTACACACGCGCTTATATTAGACATTTAATCAAAACAAATGAAACGTTCGGAATTCGATTAACAACTTATCATAATCTTCATTTTCTGTTAAAATTAATGGAGCAAGTGAGAGAAGCTATCCGTGAGGATCGTTTAGGTGATTTTAAAGAAGAGTTTTTTGAGCGTTACGGCTTTAACGAACCGAATGCGAAAAACTTTTAACGCATAAACGAAAAGGCTTTACAATGCTTTAGAAAGGGGTGAAATAGAATGGATGGTGGTATGGGTTCAATCATTATGATTGTTGTCATGTTTGCTGTGCTTTACTTCTTATTAATCCGTCCACAGCAAAAGCAACAAAAAGCTGTGCGTCAGATGCAGCAATCTTTATCAAAAGGCGATAAAATCGTCACAATCGGTGGTTTACACGGTGAAATCGACTACATTGATGAATCAAAAGTGGTCATCAAAACAAGCGAAAACAACCGTTTAACTTTCGATCGACGTGCTATTAGAGAACTAGCTGACAAAGGCTAATCCTCCGATACATAGCCATAAAAAAAAGAGCGATATATCCGCTCTTTTTTTATTTGCCTCGAAGATTGACGCCAATCATTCCGCCGAGCATACAAATTCCTAGAAATGCCCCATGATAGATGAACTGCTCTGGTGAAAAGGTTTCTCCAAACCCTAAATATTGAAACAAAAATACAGTGAGAGAAAAGATCATAGAAGTGATCGCACCAATGAGCCAGCCGCGCTCCTTTGCTTTTCCTCCAGAAATGATCCCCCCTAATAAAAGCGCCACAAAGGACAAAATCATAATCATCCATTTAAACGATGATTCCTGCATACTTGTGAAGGTAAGCATGAGCGATACAAGTAAGCTTGTGGCAATCATCACGATAAAAATGGCCATTAAGCCGGATAAAATCCCTTTTCCGATTTGTTTCGTTTCCTGCATGTGATTCGTCTCCTCTCCAATTGACCGAAGCTTGTCTTTTACTAAAATGTATTCACTATGAAGAAAAAATAGACATGTTTCTCACGATAAAAACAGAGGCTTTCTTTTCTACATAAATAAAGGGTTTTGACACAAGCTATGTTAGAGAAGGAGGGTTTACATCACATGCAGGACATCTTGATTATCTCCATGAGAACAATCATTTTATATTTTCTTATTTGGTTTATTTTTCGGTTAATGGGCAAGAGAGAAATTGGCGAATTGAGTATTTTAGATCTTGTCATTTTTATGATGATCGCAGAAATTGCGGTTCTCGCCATAGAAGAAGTCGAGGATCACATGTTACATACGGTATGGCCGATCCTGCTGTTAACCTTCATTCAAATCACACTCGCCTACCTCTCATTGAAATTCCAAGGTGTCCGGCGCTTTCTTGACGGTAAACCGGCCCTGCTCATTATCAATGGGAAAATCGACGAGGGTGCGATGAGAAAACAGCGATACAATTTTGATGACCTGCTCATTCAATTAAGAGAAAACAACATCGATAGCATTCAGGATGTGTCTTACGCCATTTTAGAGCCATCTGGAAAGCTTGCGGTCGTTGAAAAAGAAAACAAGCACACACACGGAGCGCTTGAGCTGCCACTTATTGCTGATGGCGTTGTACAGCACGATCATTTGAAGCAAATTAATCAAAATGAACAGTGGCTGAAAGATGAGATTGCCAAAAGGGGCTATCATGAAATTGATCAGATTTCCTACTGTAGCTTTAATCAAAAGACATTTTATATTGATTTGAAAGATGAAGTGATCAAGAAGACATGAGCTAAAGCAGTTTCCCTATAAACGGGATACGGCGAAGCTCTTCTCGCTTCACTAGCCCTAGACAGATTAATAGAATGACATACAGCGCGCACGTAACAAAGATCAGTATCACAAGCTCAATCGGGGCAGAAAAGAGCCCATTTACTTGAGATTTCAGCCAAAGGCTGACAGCCCCAGTGCCGATGATCACAAGAACGCATATCCCATATTCCTTCATTGGTAAATGAATAGGCAGTACTTTACCGACAGTTGCCGCATGAAGCAGCGTGACAAGGACGATGCCGATTAATATTGCAAGTGCTGCCCCCATAATGCCAAAGCCCGGCTGTGAAGCAAGGACAAAAATCATTCCTGTTTTCACAACAGCACCTATCAGACTATTTGTCATCGCCGCACCAGCTAAATTGAGTGCTTGCAAGACGGCTTGAAGCGGCCCTTGAAAATAATATAGAAGGAAAAATGGTGCCATGAATTTTACATAAATAGCCGCATGCGATGAACCATACATAAAGAGCGTTAAATCTTCTGCGTAAACGAAAAGAATAATACAGGAAATACCTCCGCTGAGTAGACAAAGACGCATCGCCTGCTTCAGCCTGTATTCGACCGTTTTGCGTTTGTTCTGCTCCATTCCTTCACTGATCGCTGGGACCAGTGCAGTGGAGAGAGAATACGTAATAAAGCTAGGCAGTGTCAAAAGGGTTAGCGCAAGACCAGTCAACTCTCCGTACTGTCTTGTTGCCTCGACAGCCGCATATCCAGCAATGGCAAGACTTTGCGCGACAACTATCGGTTCTAAAAACCACGAAATATTCCCGATAAAACGGCTGCCTGTTGTTGGCAGGGCAATACTCATCAATTGCTTAAACGTGTCCTTACCGTCATGAATCGCCTTAAAAAATCGTTTTCGAATACGAATGGTCTTTTTATAACGAAAGGCAATCAGTAAATAAGCAAGTGAAATCATCTCTCCAATAACAGATGAAATCATCGCACCTGCTGCCGCATATTCAATCCCATAAGGAAGGAAAGCTGTTGTACATACTGCCACTAGAGAAATTCTTGCAACCTGTTCCAGTACTTGAGATATGGCAAGCGGGCTCATTTGCTGTCTGCCTTGAAAATACCCTCTTAGCACACTGGAAATGGCGATGACTGGGACAACGGGCGTAATGGCAAGCAGTGGATAGACCGTTCTAGGATCTGTCAGCATATTTTCTGCCATGATGGGTGCAAACCATAAAAAGAGCGGCGTGAATATCAGGCTGAGTGTCCCTGTTATCGCAAGGGACATGACAAGAATACGTTTTGTTTTCTGTTTGTCACCCCGGGATTCTGCTTCTGCGACAAGCTTGCTAATAGCGACAGGCAGTCCGAATTGTGTGAGCGTCACAGCGAGAAAAAAGGTAGGAGCAGCCATCATATAAAGCCCGACTCCTTCTTCGCCAATGAACCTTGCAATGACAATTCGATTGACAAAACCCAATATTCTCGTGATAAAACCTGCTAAAATTAAAATAATTGTCCCTTTTAAAAACGTTTGCTTCGTCAAATCAAAGATCACCTGCCTTCTCAAACGACATAGAATCATATACAATAAGATATGCGTGTATATCGTCCAAGCATGACAAGTCTCTCGATAAAAACTGAAAAGGGGGAGCATCCCATTGACACAACATCCGGCTGCAATTTACAAAGACCATTTAAAGCCTTTTCTGTTCAGTAAGCTTGAAGAATTCATCGTTTTGGGCTATAAAGATGTAGATTTAGAGGAATTATGGTCATACTTAGAGAATAAGAAGTGGAAGAAAAAACAAGAGTATCCGATTCATGAAATGGTTGCAGATATTTTATCTGTGAAAATTGGCGAATTTATGAACTATGCAACCGTTCAGTCGTTTAAAACGTCTGCTTTTTTGGACAGTGAAGATGGCAAGAATATGCTAGATGAACTGTTGAAATAAGCCATCTTAATGGATTCAGGTGTTTAAGGAGGAAATACATAATGAAAAAAGGGCGCATTCTTGCGTTTTTCTTAGTGGTTCTGTTAATCGGAACTGGCGTAGGCTTACTAACAAAGCCTGTTGCGAAAGATATGACGCTAGGGCTGGATTTGCAGGGTGGATTTGAAGTCCTATATGATGTACATCCAGTGAAAAAAGAGGATAAAATCACAAATAGTGTCCTCGTCAGTACAGTGGAGGCTTTAAACCGAAGAGCCAATGTGCTAGGTGTAAGTGAGCCGAACATCTCGATTGAAGGCAACAATCGTATCCGCGTGCAGCTTGCGGGAGTAAAAGATCAAAACAGAGCTAGGGAGATTCTTTCCACTGAAGCACAGCTATCCTTCAGAGATACGAATGATAAAGAACTCCTTAACGGGGCTGACCTGGTCGAAAACAGTGCAAAACAAACATTCAGTCAAACGAATGAGCCAATTGTGACGGTTAAACTAAAGGATGCGAAAAAATTTGGTGACGTCACAAGAAAAGTAGCGGCGATGGCGCCGAATAACCAGCTTGTCATTTGGCTTGATTACCACAAAGGAGATTCCTTCAAAAAAGAAGTCTCAAAATCAAACCACAAATATGTCTCTGCGCCGAATGTGAATCAAGAAATTAACAGCAGTGACGTGCAAATTGAAGGGAAATTTACTGTTCAAGAGGCAAAGGACCTTGCAAGTATTTTAAATGCCGGGGCATTGCCAGTGAAATTAACAGAAAAATATTCAACATCTGTGAGTGCACAGTTTGGTGAACAAGCACTGGACGAAACAGTGTTCGCAGGAATTGTAGGAATCGCATTTATCTTCTTATTCATGCTGCTTTATTACCGATTACCTGGTCTTATCGCTGTCATCACACTTTCAGCTTATATTTACATTACGCTTCAAGTGTTTGACTGGATGGGTGCAGTCATGACGCTGCCTGGAATTGCGGCATTGATTCTAGGGGTAGGGATGGCTGTTGATGCCAACATTATTACTTATGAGCGGATCAAAGAAGAGCTCAAGCTCGGCAAATCAGTCCGTTCTGCTTTCAGATCAGGGAACCGCCGATCATTTGCAACCATCTTTGATGCAAACTTAACAAGTATTATTGCCGGCGGCGTGCTGTTCTTTTTCGGGACAAGCTCGGTAAAAGGATTTGCAACGATGCTCATCCTATCGATTTTAACTAGCTTTATCACAGCTGTCTTCCTATCAAGATTCCTTCTCGGTCTTCTTGTTGAAAGTCGCTATCTTGACCGAAGAAAAGGCTGGTTTGGTGTTCGTCAAAAAGACATTATGAACATTCATGAAACAACAGAAACCACCGAGCCAAAAACGCCATTTGATAAGTGGGATTTCGTCAGCAAACGTAAAGGATTTATGATTTTCTCAGCTACTATCACCATTGCGGGAATCATCGTTCTTTCCATCTTCAAGCTGAATGCGGGAATTGACTTTACAAGTGGAACTAGAATTGATATCCAAAGTGATCACAAGCTGTCAACTGAACAAGTCGAGCAAGACTTTAAAAAGCTGGACCTTGAGACAGACAGTGTCGTGTTATCGGGTCAAAAAGAAAATCAGGCAGCAGCGAGATTTGTCGGTGTGCCGAACAAAGAAAAGATTGCTGAAGTGAAAGATTACTTCAAAGATAAATACGGAACGGAGCCGAACGTAAGTACAGTGTCTCCGACTGTTGGGAAAGAACTTGCCCGAAATGCATTATATGCTGTCATCATTGCTTCAATCGGGATCATTTTATATGTCTCCGTTCGATTTGAATATAAAATGGCCATTGCAGCGATTATTTCACTGCTGTATGACGCATTCTTTATCGTGGCCTTCTTTAGTATTACGCGTTTAGAGGTGGATGTCACCTTCATTGCGGCGATCCTCACAGTCATCGGATATTCGATCAACGACACGATCGTCACCTTTGACAGGGTTCGTGAACAAATGAAGAAGCGCAAACCAAAAACGATTGAAGATCTATCGTACATTGTGAACTTAAGTTTACAGCAAACCTTTACGCGATCTGTCAACACGGTATTAACCGTACTTGTCGTTGTGATCGCACTGCTTATCTTTGGATCAGCGTCAATTACAAACTTCTCCATCGCCTTACTTGTCGGTCTGTTAACAGGGGTGTACTCATCTCTATATATCGCAGCGCAAATTTGGCTCATGTGGAAAGGCCGCGAGATGAAAAAACCGGCGAAGATTGATACTGAGCAAGATATTTAATTGAGTGAGACTGCCCAAGCGGCAGTCTTTTTTCTTTAGTTTTTCCGGAAATAAGACGATTCGAAAAAAAAATCGGGTATCATTGATCTTGAAATGGTCTTTTGCTATAATGACATACGTTTAGACCAGTATAGAAAGCAAGTGTCCGTTTGAGGCATTTAGCTTTATTCATTGAAGGGGCTGTTATGAAGGTTCGGGAAACTGAACTGCCAGGTATCGGTCACAAAGCCGAAATGATCACAAAAAATAATGAGAAGCTTGCCATCATTACACACGATGACGGCAGGAGAGAAATGTATCATTTTCAAGAGGACGATCATGAAGAATCTATTTCTGGTATCTTGCTAAACGATGAAGAAGCAAGTCAAATTGCAGCAATCTTAGGCGGCATGGTATATAAGCCGAAAGCGTTTGAAACTGTAGAAGTAGCCATTGATGAACTGATGATTGAATGGTTTAAGATTGAAAAGAATGCACCAGCTGTTCAGCAAACCATCGGTGACCTGAGTGTCCGCCAATATGATCAAGTAACAGTCATCGCTATCGTGAGAAAATCATATGAGAAAATGTGAAATCCAGGACCTGAAACGGTCATTGAAGAAGGGGATACCCTTGTTATTTCTGGAGCTAAGACAAGAAATAAAGAACCTCATTAATGAAAAACTCAGCAGCTAATTCATGCCCATGCTGATAGATTTTCTTCCGCTCATTTCTTTCTGTGTTTAAAAAGGACAATAAAAAGGGAAGAATAAAAGAAAAAGCTTGGGGGATATGTAGATGAACAAACAACAATGGACCATCATACTCGCATTTATTTTCGTATTAATTGTCTCAGTATTTGCCGTGATCAATGTGCGGCCAGTGCAAGTTGACTACTTATTTGGATCGGCTGAATGGCCGCTGATTCTTGTCATTATTGGTTCTGTGCTCATGGGCGGACTCATTGTGGCTTTTGCAGGGATCTTCCAAATTGTGAAACTAAAACGTGAACTAAAGGCTTTAAAAGCTGAGCGTGCAGCCGCACCTGCACCTGTTGTTTCGAATAAAAAGGTCGACAAAGACGTTCAAAAGAAACCGAATGTGACGCCTTTAAAAGAACAGCCAGCATCATTTGACCGGAAGGAAAAATAATCTTCCAGCACAATTTCATAAAATAAAAATTGAAACCCCTCAGGCCACTCTAGTATAATAGTGTGGTTGAGGGGTGAATTTATGTTATTATCCAAAATGCGCTGGGAATATGAACATCCAAGCGAAGAAAAAGTGAAATCACTCTCTGAAAATCTGAATATTTCAGCGCTGACTGCATCGCTTCTTGTAAAAAGAGGACTCGAAGAAGTAGAAGAAGCGAGGTCTTTTTTATTTGATCAAAAAGCCGAATTTCATGATCCATTTCTATTAAAAGGAATGAAAGAAGCAGTAGAGCGCATCAACAAAGCGATCGAAGAGCAGGAATCGATTGTGATCTTCGGAGACTATGATGCGGATGGTGTGACAAGTACGTCTGTGCTTTTACATACATTAAAAGAGTTGTCTGCGAAAGTAGACTTTTATATTCCAGATCGATTTAAAGAAGGCTATGGGCCTAATGAACAGGCTTTTCGATATATCAAAGAGCAAGGCGCATCGCTTGTCATCACCGTCGATACAGGCATTGCAGCTGTAAATGAAGCACGTATTGCAAAAGAAATAGGGTTAGACCTGATCATTACAGATCATCATGAACCAAGTGAGGAGCTTCCTGAGGCACTTGCGATTGTCCATCCTAAGCAGCCGGGATGTGAGTATCCGTTTAAAGAACTTGCCGGTGTAGGCGTAGCGTTTAAAGTGGCGCATGCTCTTCTTGGAAAGCTGCCAACTCAGCTGTTAGATCTTGCGGCAATTGGGACAATAGCGGATCTTGTGCCGCTTCATGATGAGAATAGATGGCTCGCTAAAAAAGGGCTTATGCAGCTTAGGCAGTCGAATAGACCGGGGCTGAAGGCGTTATTAAAAGAAGCAGGTGCTACTCTTGAAGAAGCAAATGAGGAAACGGTCGGCTTTCAAATTGCGCCAAGGCTGAATGCTGTAGGGCGAATTGAACAGGCCGATCCAGCTGTTCATCTTCTCATGACAGAGGATAAGGATGAAGCAGAAGAACTCGCTCGTTTTGTACAAGAACTGAATAAAGAACGTCAAAAAATTGTGAGTACGATCACAGAAGAAGCCATTCAAATGGTGGAAGAGACAGGTGATGACCAGTCTGCAATCGTTGTAGCGAAAGCTGGCTGGAATCCGGGTGTTGTCGGAATTGTTGCCTCTAAATTGACGGATAAATTTTCTCGTCCGGCGATTGTGCTTGGAATAGATGAAGAGACGCAAATGGCAAAAGGATCAGCGCGGAGTATTCCTGGCTTCGATCTATTTTTCCATTTAAGCAAATGCCGCGACATTCTGCCGCATTTTGGCGGGCACCCGATGGCTGCGGGTATGACACTTCGGGCGGATGATGTTCCTTTACTAAGGGAAAGATTAAATCAATATGCGAATGAAACGTTGACAGAAGAAGATTTTATTCCGATTCAGCGGGTTGATGCTGTATGCAAGGTAGACGAATTGACGGTTGAAGCGATTGAAGAAGTGGGGATGCTGTCACCATTTGGCATGCAGAATCCAAAGCCGTTCATCATGATTGAAGATGTGAGACTTGAAGAAATCCGAACAATTGGAGCAAATCAGAATCATATTAAAATGTCTCTGAAAGATGAAGATAAGCTGCTTGACTGTGTCGGTTTTCATCAAGGTCAATTAAAAGAAGAAGTTGTCACAGGTAGCCGCATTTCCGTCATTGGTGAAATGTCCATCAATGAATGGAATAACCGGAAGAAACCACAGCTCATGCTAAAAGATGCCCGAGTAGATGAATGGCAGCTGTTTGATTTGCGCGGCAAAAAGGATTGGGAAAAGACCATCTCCACGCTTGATCCAGAAAAATATGTGGTGGTCTGTTTTGACGAAGAAACAAAACAGGATGTCAATATCCCGATTCATCATGTCCATGCAGAAAATGTTTCAACATTCGATGTAGAAGGCAAGTATGTCGTCTTTGCAGATGTTCCTGCAGATGAACACTTGCTAAGGCAGCTGTTAGAAAACCAAAAGCCAGCTAGAGTTTATACGGTTTTCCAAAGAAAAGAAGATCATTTCATGTCCGCTTTCCCTAGCCGTGATCAATTCAAATGGTTTTATGGATTCTTGTTAAAACGAGGAAGTTTCCCTCTCAAGGAACAAGGAATGGAGCTTGCGAAACATAGGGGCTGGACAAAAGATACAATGATTTTTATGACAAAGGTGTTTTTTGAACTTGGTTTTGTTAAAATAGAGAATGGTGTGCTGTCAATAGTACGTGATGCCCCTAAAAAAGATTTAACAGCATCAGCATCCTATACAGCAAAACAACGATTGATGGAACTCGATCAAACACTAACATATTCCTCAGCCAAAGAGCTGAAGGAATGGCTGAATAGCATGATGAGCGAAGTCTCACCTGTGCTTTGACGTACGAGGAGGAAAAGGAAAAGATGGATTTAAAACAATATGTGACAGTTGTACCTGACTACCCAAAGGAAGGTGTACAATTTAAAGATATTACAACGTTAATGGATAAAGGCGAAGTGTACCGTTATGCAACGGATCAAATCGTTGAATACGCGAAGGAAAGAGACATTGATCTCATTGTTGGACCTGAAGCGCGTGGATTCATTATTGGCTGCCCTGTAGCATACGCACTTGGTGTAGGTTTTGCACCGGTTCGTAAAGAAGGAAAGCTTCCTCGTGAAGTCGTTAAAGTCGAATACGGCTTAGAATATGGGAAAGATGTATTAACGATTCATAAAGATGCGATTCGTCCTGGTCAACGTGTATTGATTACAGATGACTTACTTGCGACTGGTGGAACAATTGAAGCGTCCATCAAGCTTGTAGAGGAATTGGGCGGCGTTGTGGCAGGAATTGCATTCTTGATTGAGCTGACGTATCTGGACGGCAGAAAGAAGCTTGACGGTTACGACATCTTGACGTTAATGCAATACTAATGGAGTTTTACGAAAAAAGCACTCGGTAAGAAGGGTGCTTTTTTCCTATCAAAAATCTTTTAGCGGACTTCTTCTCTTTACATCTATCGAATTTTTCTTGATAATAAACTACAATACAGTTTTCATTTAAAAAGGTGATTCCATGGCGAACGAACAAGTTTTAACGGCGCAGCAGGTCATTGACAAGGCAAGAGAATACCTGTCCGCTGAACATATTCAATTTATAGAGCGAGCATATGAATATGCTGAAAATGCACATAAGGAGCAATACCGGAAATCTGGTGAGCCTTATATTATCCATCCAATTCAAGTGGCGGGGATTCTTGTTGACCTTGAAATGGACCCATCGACCATTGCAGGCGGTTTCCTGCACGATGTTGTCGAGGATACAGATGTGACATTACAGGATTTAAAAGAGTATTTTAACGAAGAAGTTGCGATGCTTGTTGATGGTGTAACAAAGCTCGGGAAGATTAAATATAAATCACAAGAAGAACAGCAGGCCGAAAACCATCGAAAAATGTTTGTGGCAATGGCGCAGGATATACGCGTCATCTTGATTAAACTGGCAGACCGTCTGCACAATATGAGAACGCTCAAACATCTTCCTCAGGAAAAGCAACGTAGAATTTCAAATGAAACTCTTGAAATCTTTGCACCGCTTGCGCACAGATTAGGGATTTCAAAGATTAAGTGGGAGCTTGAAGATACAGCGCTCCGTTACTTAAATCCGCAGCAATATTACCGGATCGTGAATCTCATGAAGCGCAAACGAGCGGAACGTGAGGAATACTTGGATGAGGTTGTCAATGAAGTAAAAGATCGTGTGTCAGAGGTAAACATCAAGGCTGAATTTTCCGGAAGACCAAAGCATATTTATAGTATTTATCGCAAAATGGTCCTGCAAAATAAGCAGTTTAATGAAATTTATGATCTGCTGGCCGTTCGTATTTTGGTTGACAGCATTAAAGACTGCTATGCCGTGCTCGGGATTATCCATACATGCTGGAAGCCGATGCCAGGCAGGTTTAAGGATTATATTGCAATGCCAAAGCCGAACATGTACCAATCGCTTCATACAACAGTGATTGGGCCAAAAGGTGACCCGCTTGAAGTTCAAATCCGAACAGTGGAAATGCATGAAATTGCAGAGTACGGAATTGCTGCGCACTGGGCATACAAAGAAGGAAAAGAGTCAGCAGAATCAACGGAGGAAGCTGTCTTCCAGAAGAAGCTCTCTTGGTTTAGAGAAATCCTTGAATTCCAAAATGAATCGACAGATGCAGAAGAGTTTATGGAATCGTTAAAGATCGATCTCTTCTCTGATATGGTGTTTGTCTTTACTCCAAAAGGAGACGTCATTGAACTGCCATCGGGTTCCGTGCCGATTGACTTCTCTTACCGGATTCACTCGGAAATTGGGAACAAAACGATCGGTGCGAAGGTCAACGGAAAGATGGTCACGCTCGATCATAAATTGAAAACAGGTGACATTATTGAAATTCTGACATCAAAGCACAGCTATGGGCCAAGTCAGGATTGGGTCAAACTTGCCCAAACCTCCCAAGCGAAGCACAAGATCAGACAGTTTTTCAAAAAACAGCGCCGTGAAGAAAATGTCGAAAAAGGCCGAGAACTCGTGGAGAAAGAAATCAAAAACCTTGAGTTTGATGTCAAAGACATCCTGACAGCTGAAAACCTGCAAAAAGTGGCTGACAAATTTAATTTTTCAAACGAAGAGGATATGTATGCAGCGGTTGGTTATAACGGAATTACTGCACTCCAAGTCGCCAATCGTTTAACTGAAAAAGAAAGAAAACAAAGAGATCAAGAAGAACAAGAAAAAACGGTTCAAGAAGTGACAGTAGAGCCAAAGACATATCACGGGAAGAAACGAGAAGCAGGTGTAAGAGTCAAAGGGATAGATAACCTGCTTGTCCGCTTATCTAAGTGCTGTAACCCTGTTCCAGGTGATAGCATTGTTGGTTTTATTACGAAAGGCCGAGGCGTATCTGTTCACCGTGATGACTGTCCGAACGTGAAGACAGGAGAAGCGCAAGAACGGTTAATTCCGGTAGAGTGGGAGCACGAACAGCCTGCTCGAAACCGTAAAGAATACAATGTGGAAATTGAAATACTAGGATATGATAGACGCGGCTTACTCAATGAGGTGCTTCAAGCAGTCAACGAAACCAAAACGAACATCTCGTCGGTTTCTGGTAAGTCTGACCGTAACAAAGTGGCGACGATCCATATGGCGATCTTTATCCAAAACATTAACCATTTGCACAAAGTGGTAGAACGCATTAAACAAATCAAAGACATCTACTCTGTTCGCCGATTCATGAATTAGAAAGGAAGTATATCGTCTATGAGGCTTGTTGTGCAGCGTGTGACAAGTGCATCTGTGAAGGTAGAAGAAGAGATCACAGGTGCCATCAATGAAGGATATATGGTACTCGTTGGTGTCACACACGAAGATACAGAAGAAGATGTGCATTATTTAGCTGATAAGCTTGCACATTTACGTATTTTTGAGGATGAAAACGGGAAAATGAATCATTCGTTATTGGATGTAAAAGGAAGCGTGCTGTCTGTGTCTCAGTTTACTCTTTATGGTGATACGAGAAAGGGCAGAAGGCCAAATTTTATGAAAGCAGCCAAGCCAGATGCTGCGAACGCCCTTTACGAAAGTTTCAATAAAGCCCTTAGAGAAAAAGGTATTCATGTAGAAACTGGCCGCTTTGGCGCGATGATGGATGTGTCATTGACCAATTCAGGGCCTGTCACTATCTGGATGGATAGCAAAGAATAGATTCACTTTAGACTGTAGATAAACTCTTGCAGGAGTTTGTTTAGAGTCTTTTTCTTTTGCGATCAAACAAAAAAGAGGCGCAGTGGCCTCTTTTTTCTAGCGGAAATATTGTTTTAATCCTTCTGTCATTCCTTCTGTGACTCGTTCTTGGTAAGAGGCGCTATAAATGATGGCTTCCTCCTGAGGATTGCTTAAATAGCCGAGTTCATATAAAAGAGAAGGACGTTTGTTTTCTCTTAACACGAAATAATCTCCGAATTTGACACCCTTATCAGGGATTTGAGAGCGTTTAGCGACTTCTGTATGAACGTTTGTCGCTAATTGCTGGTCTTTTGCTGCTTGATAATAATATGCCGTACTTCCTCTGACACTTGGGTCCATAAAACTATCATAATGAAGACTAATAAATGCATCTGCATTTCTGTAATGAGATGTTGCAACCCTCGATTGAAGGCTGATAAAAGTATCTTCACTTCTTGTTAAATAGACATTTGCACCAGAAGCCCTTAATTTTCCTGCCAGTAAATTGGCGGTTTTGATGGTAATGTTCTTCTCAAACGCACCATCTGCTCCAATCGTGCCGCTGTCTTTTCCGCCATGACCTGGATCAAGAACAATCGTTTTTCCTTTTAAAGAACCAGTTCCTGATGAAGAATCCTGCTGTGGTCTTGGTGCCTCGCTGCTATTTTTATTCGTTTGAACGACCCAGCTTGCTACATAACCAGTTCCGCCGTTTGATAACGTCACCTCGTACCAGTCACCTTGCGTGCGAACAATTTGATAGGCAGCGCCTTTTGTGGCTCTTTCTGCAATCTGAGCAGAGGTAGAAGCACTTTTTCGAATGTTGGTGCCATCGTAGACAATGTACGCTTTCTTTTGGGAAGCCGAAGAAGATGGATTCTTTTCACCAGCCGAACTCGCTCCATTGCTTGTGACGATGTAATAGCTTGCTGCCCAGCCTTTCACACCTTTTGCCTCAATTTCATACCAGCCGTTCTGCTCGCGCAAAATGGTGATCTGTGTGTTGCGGGCAAGTGAAGCGACGACTTGTGCATTTGGTGCCGCCGATTGCCTTACATTCAAGCTCGATACGCCAACTGTGCCTGTCTGTTTAGAGCGAGAGGACTCGCCAGAGCTTGATTGAGCAGCTTTTTGGCCGCCTGACACATAATCAGAGTGAACCCAGCCTACTGCTTGTTTATACGAAATTTTTGTCCATTCGCCGCTTGTCTGCAGCTTTTTAGCGGAAGCGCCTTGCGGGAAAGTTCCGACGACTTGATAGGAAGTCCCAGGGCCTGTCCGTATGCGAAGATCAGAGGCTGTCGATGTAATGGAACCGCTGCCTGCTGAGCTTTGATTTTGCGTCTTTGGCTTAGCGGAGTTTTGGCCGCCAGATGATGTCGTAATCAGCCATGAGACGACCCACCCTTTTTGACCGTTCGATAGCCCGATCTGCACCCATTCTCCTTGTTTCGTGAGAATGGGATAGCTTTCTCCGCGCTTCACAACAGCTGCGATTCCATAGCTTAAGCCAGGGCCCGTTCTCACATTGATTTCATCTGTAGCGACCACAGCTTGATCAGTTTGTGCTGTAGCATGTGTCATAGGCAAAGTACTTGCAATGAGAACAAAACAGGTAAGCAGCATCATCATTTGATTGTGTTTTTTTAGTTTCAAAACGATGTTTTCCCCTCCCTTGTAAAACCGATGAATGTAAATTCGTTATGTAATGGACTAATTCCTTGCAGTTTCCCTAATAAAAATGAATCAATCTGTTTATACTAAATAAAAACGTGATAAAAGGATGTACAAACATGAGATTAAGTAGAAAATTAGGACGAGTGCAATATAATGGACATCGTGATATCGATCGCTGGCAGCACGACGAAATGGATCAACCAGGCTTCCTTGAAGAAACCGCATCTGAATACGGATGTACGTCAAAAGAAGAGCTGGAAAAGAAAAAGAGGCCCGGCAAGGGTTGACAGAGTGGCAGCACCGACCTTATTATAATATAAATCAACACACTTGAAAATTTAAAATGTGGAACTGATGATAGAGAATAGTAGGGTAAATTGCGTGAGCAGAGAGGAATCGCCTTAGGCTGAAAGCGAATCCGCATGGCATTTATCACGAAAGAACACTCTGTAGGTTTCCTGCTGAACGCTCTAAAAATGAGTCAATAGGCGGAGAACGTGAATCTGCGTTAAGGATTTGAGCGGGAACATGGCTAGATCATGTTCCAACTAGGGTGGCACCACGGGTATAACTCTCGTCCCTACTATACACATAGTAGAGGCGGGGGTTTTTTATATGTCCACATAAAAAAATGAATGATGGTCGTAGGAGGACGAAAAATGAGTTTTAATATTCCAAGAGGCACACAGGATATTTTACCTGGAGAGTCAGAACGCTGGCAGTATGTTGAACAAATTGCAAGAGATACATGTGCGGCCTTTCAATACAAAGAAATCCGCACACCGATTTTTGAGCATACAGAGCTGTTTGCACGGGGAGTAGGCGAATCAACCGATATCGTTCAAAAAGAGATGTATACATTTGAAGATAAAAAGGGGCGCAGCATCACCCTTCGTCCAGAGGGAACGGCATCAACCGTACGTTCTTATGTTGAAAATAAATTATTTGCACAGCCGGCGCAGCCAACAAAGCTGTATTACATTGGGCCAATGTTCCGCTATGAACGTCCGCAAACGGGAAGATATCGTCAATTTTATCAGTTTGGGATTGAAGCGATCGGTTCAAAGGATCCAGCCATTGATGCAGAAGTTATTTCCCTTGCGATGAGTGTTTATGAGAAAGCAGGTCTTTCAAACTTAAAGCTCGTCATTAACAGCCTTGGTGACAAAGAGAGCCGTGCAGACTACCGCAAGGCACTTGTTGAGCACTTTGAGCCAAGAATCGATGAATTCTGTCATGACTGTCAAACCCGTTTACATCAAAATCCGCTGCGAATTCTTGATTGTAAAAAGGATCGTGACCACGAATTGATGGCAACGGCTCCATCCATTCAAGATTACTTAAATGATGAATCACGGACTTATTTTGAAAAGGTCAAACAATACTTAACAGATATAGGCGTTGAATATGTCGTCGATCCGAACTTAGTGCGCGGCCTTGATTACTACAATCACACGGCATTTGAGATCATGAGTAATGCTGAAGGCTTTGGTGCGATTACCACATTAGCCGGCGGAGGCCGATATGATGGACTTGTTGAAGGAATTGGCGGTCCTGAATCACCAGGAATCGGTTTTGCTATGAGTATTGAGCGTTTCCTATCAGCAATCGATGCTGAAGGGATTGATCTTCCACTGCAAGATGGCATTGATTTATACATTGCTGCACTCGGTGATGATGCGAAAGATTACGCTGTTTCATTATTAAATCGTCTGAGAAAAGAAGGCATTTCAAGCGAAATGGACTATACAGGGAAGAAATTAAAAGGACAATTTAAAGCGGCTGATCGATTAAAAGCCAAGTTTATTGCAGTCCTTGGTGAAGATGAGCTGGCGCAGCACATTGTGAATGTAAAAGATACGACAACGGGTGAACAAATTGAAGTGAAGCTTGATGAGCTGATTCAAATGATGAAGGCCCACAAGAAGGCGTAAAGAAGGAGTGGAATGTTTGTGTTTGGTAGAACTTTTTATTGTGGAGAAGTAACAGAAGACCAAATCGGTCAAACCGTTGTATTAAAAGGGTGGGTTCAAAAAAGACGTGACCTTGGCGGACTAATCTTTATTGATCTGCGTGACCGTACAGGAATTGTACAAGCTGTTTTCAATCCAGACCTTTCAAAAGAGGCACTCGAGACAGCAGAATCGATTCGTAATGAATATGTCCTTGATATTAAAGGAACGGTTGTCGCAAGAGAAGAAGCAACGATCAATCCAAATCTAAAAACAGGGAAAATTGAAATACAAGTCGAAACGGTCAGCGTGTTAAATGAAGCGAAGACCCCTCCTTTTGTTATTTCAGATCAAGCGGACGAGGTATCAGAAGATGTGCGCTTAAAATACCGTTACTTAGACCTTCGCCGTCCTGCTATGTTTGAAACGATGAAAATGCGACATGAAGTCACAAAAGCATTCCGCCATTTCTTAGATGACAACGGCTTTCTAGATATTGAAACACCGATTTTAACTAAAAGTACGCCAGAGGGTGCACGTGACTATCTTGTTCCAAGCCGTGTACACGAAGGAGAGTTCTATGCCTTGCCTCAGTCCCCGCAATTATTTAAACAATTGCTGATGGTCTCAGGAATGGATCGATACTATCAAATTGCCCGCTGCTTTAGAGATGAAGACTTGCGTGCTGACCGTCAGCCGGAATTCACACAAGTCGATATCGAAATGTCCTTTATGAGTCAAGAGGACATTATGACGCTTGCTGAAGAGATGATGGCAAAGGTGATGAAAGATGTCAAAGGCGTAGATTTGACATTGCCATTACCTCGCATGACTTATGATGAAGCGATGAACTCTTATGGTTCTGATAAACCAGATACACGTTTTGAGATGAAGCTTGTCAACATTTCAGACACGGTAAAAGACTCTGATTTCAAAGTCTTTAGCGGAGCTGTAAAAAATGGTGGAGCTGTGAAAGCCATCAATGTCAAAGGGGCTGCAGCGAACTACTCAAGAAAAGACATTGATGCCCTTGGTGCATTTGCTGCGAACTACGGTGCAAAAGGTCTAGCTTGGCTTAAAGCAGAAGGGACAGAATTAAAAGGGCCGATTGCTAAATTCTTTGACGAAGCAAAGCAAGCAGAATTAAAAGAGCAGCTTCAAGTCGAAGAAGGCGACCTTTTACTCTTTGTTGCAGATAAGACGTCTGTTGTCCATGACGCACTTGGCGCCCTTCGCCTAAAACTCGGCAAAGAGCTTGAACTCATCGATGAGTCTGTATTCAACTTCTTATGGATTGTTGATTGGCCGCTGCTTGAAAAAGATGAAGAAGAAGGCCGCTTCTATGCTGCCCATCATCCTTTCACAATGCCAGTACGCGACGATCTTGAATTAATTGAGACAAGCCCAGAAGACATGAAGGCACAGGCATACGATCTTGTCCTGAATGGCTATGAGCTTGGCGGAGGTTCGATTCGTATTTTCGAAAAGGACATTCAAGAAAAAATGTTTAGCTTACTTGGGTTTTCAAAAGAAGAGGCTTATGAACAATTCGGCTTCCTTCTAGATGCTTTTAAGCACGGTGTTCCTCCGCATGGCGGAATCGCGCTTGGTCTTGACCGCTTAGTGATGCTGCTTGCCGGCCGCTCTAACCTAAGAGACACGATTGCGTTCCCGAAAACGGCAAGTGCGAGCTGCGTGTTAACAGATGCTCCAGGCCATGTGAGCGAAGCGCAGCTTGAAGAGCTAAGTTTAGCCATTAAAACAAAAGTAAAACAGTAAAATAGACGCATGGATATAGGCATGTAAACGCTTGAAAAAGCGGCATGCCTATGATATGCTTTCTTCAATCAATAAATAAAGTCCTGATACGTACGATGGTTACCTAGTTTTGACCGAACATTTTTTTATACGGGAGCTTGCCTTTCCTTTCTGCATAAATGCCTCTTTAGAGGACTTATAAAGTCAGGAAGAAAGCACCCACCTGCATGGTGCGGGGTTCAAAACGAAGGAAAAGCTGGCGGCGTTGTCGGGACTTTTTTGTGTTTTTTTCTTTTTCAGAAGGATGACGAAGAAGGTTGAATATGATATGATTCTTTCGATTCATTTTAAATAAAGGTGGAGTGAGGCACTTGTTACATCAGTTTTCAAGAAACGAGCTTGCCATTGGCAAGGAAGGCTTAGATATATTAAAAAACAGTACAGTGGCAGTGCTTGGTGTGGGCGGCGTTGGTTCATTTGCAGTTGAGGCACTCGCTCGTTCAGGTGTTGGCCGTATTGTTCTTGTTGATAAAGATGATATTGATATTACAAATGTAAATCGTCAGCTGCCAGCATTGCTTTCAACAGTTGGTCAGCCAAAGGTTGACTTAATGCAGGCGAGAATCGCTGATATTAATCCAGAATGTGAAGTTGTTGCACTCAAGATGTTTTATACAGAGGAAACATATGAGCAATTTTTTGAATATCCGCTTGATTATGTCATCGATGCGTCAGATACGATTCACTATAAAATTCATTTAATGAAAGAGTGTCTGAAACGCAATGTGAACATCATTTCAAGTATGGGAGCAGCAAACAAAACAGATCCGACCCGCTTCAAAATTGATGACATTTCAAAAACACATACCGACCCAATTGCAAAAGTCGTGAGAACGCGTCTACGCAAAGAAGGGATTCGTAAAGGGATTGAAGTCATCTTCTCTGATGAAAGTCCGATTGTGATTCGCGAAGATGTCAGAAAAGAAGTTGGAAATGATGAAGCGAAGATTCGCAAGGCACAAATGCCGCCATCATCCAATGCATTTGTCCCGTCTGTTGCAGGATTGATCATGGGTGGTCATGTCATTATGCAGCTTTTGAAAGATATTCCAATTACACGTGTGAAAGATAAATAAACAGCCCACCTGCTAATAGGCAGGGGGCTTTTTTTATTTTTGGCGTTTTAAGTTCTCATATACCTGTTTCAGTGCGCCTTCAAATTTACCTGTTTGCTTCGGTTCATAGTATTGCTTGTTTTTCAGCGGATCAGGTAAGTACTGCTGCTTCACCCAGCCGTTTTCATAATCGTGTGGGTATAAGTAATCGACACCTCTGCCGAGTGCTGTAGCTCCTTTGTAGTGAGCATCCTTTAAATGAACAGGGATTTCACCAATTTTCCCTGAACGAATGTCACCAAGTGCCGCATCGATCGCCTTATATGCTGAGTTGGACTTAGGAGAAAGACACAGTTCAATGACTGCGTTAGCCAGCGGAATTCGGGCTTCCGGGAAGCCGACTCTTTCTGCTGTTTGAACAGCGCTTAACACACGAGGGCCTGCCTGCGGACTAGCTAAGCCAATATCTTCGTAAGCCATCACGAGTAATCTCCTTGAAATGCTTTCAAGGTCTCCTGCTTCAATCAGTCTGGCAAGGTAATGCAGCGCCGCATCTGCGTCAGATCCTCTAATGGATTTTTGAAAAGCCGAGAGGACATCATAATGAGCATCACCATTCTTATCATGTGAGAAGCTCTTTTTTTGTAAACATTCTTCTGCTGCGGCAAGAGTAATCATAATATGCCCAGCCTCATCTGCTTTTGTCGATAAAACAGCTAGTTCTAACGCATTTAAAGCAGAGCGTACGTCTCCGCCGCATCCATTGGCAAAATGATTCATCGCTTCATCGTCTACTGCCACCTCATACCCGCCAAGTCCGCGATGTTCATCCTGTAACGCTCTTGTTAATGCAGCCTTGATTTGCTCTGTTTCAAGCGGTTTTAGCTCAAATATTTGTGTCCGGCTTCGAATGGCAGGGTTGATCGCATGATAGGGGTTAGCCGTCGTTGCGCCAATTAAAATGATCATGCCATTTTCTAAATAAGGAAGAAGAAAATCCTGCTTTCCTTTATCAAGCCTGTGAACCTCGTCTAAAATGAGGATGACCTGGCCGCTCATTTTCGCTTCAGCGGCGACAGCTTCCATATCCTTTTTGTTATGAATGACCGCATTCAACGTCCGAAACGCAATGCTTGTACTGCCAGCGATCGCCGTCGCAATCGATGTTTTTCCGATGCCCGGCGGTCCGTATAAAATCATCGAGGATAAATGTTTTGCCTCGACCATTCGTCTAATAATTTGACCTTCTCCAACGAGATGCTCCTGCCCAATGATGTCTTCAATATGACTTGGGCGCATCCGGTACGCTAAAGGTTTCATGATTATCTCTCCTAAAGCAATGTCTTGTTTGTATAGAGTACCGAAATTTCTTCAAATAGAAAAGGGATGCGTCCTCTTATCGCGCTCAGAACCGGCAAATGAAAGTTGGCTGAAAGTATGATATAATTGCTTTTGGTCTATATAAGCGTATATGAAATCAGAAAAATAATTGATGACATAGAAATAGAAAACGCAGAGGTGTTTAACTTGAAAATTTCTACTAAAGGCAGATATGGTCTGACGATCATGATCGAATTAGCCAAAAAACATGGCGAAGGCCCTACATCATTAAAATCAATCGCTCAAAACAATAATTTGTCTGAGCATTATTTAGAGCAGCTTGTATCACCACTTCGGAATGCTCGTCTTGTGAAAAGTATTCGCGGTGCATATGGCGGCTATGTTCTTGCACATGAACCAAACGAGATCACAGCCGGTGATATTATTCGTGTATTAGAAGGACCGATTAGTCCTGTCGAAGTCATTGAAAACGAGGAACCAGCAAAGCGTGCACTTTGGATTCGGATTCGTGATGCAGTAAAAGACGTACTGGACAATACAACTCTTGAAGACTTGGCAAGCTATCAAGATGACGAGGATCAAGAGGCGTATATGTTCTATATTTAGATCAGAGGTGTACCGGGAATGGAACGTATCTATTTAGATCATGCAGCCACAACGCCGATGGATCAGCGTATTGTGGACAAGATGATGCCTTACTTTACAGAGATATTTGGCAATCCCTCTAGTATTCATTCATATGGGCGCGAGGCAAGAAAGTGGCTCGATGAAGCAAGAGAAGTGATTGCAGGAGAATTACACTGTAAACCACAGGAGATCATCCTCACAAGTGGAGGAACAGAGGCGGACAACCTGGCGATTACAGGTGTGGCCATGGCAAGACAGCATGAAGGAAAACATATCATCACAGCAAAAACAGAGCATCATGCGGTGCTGCACACATGTGAACGCCTAGAGAAGCTAGGATTTGACGTGACATATTTAGATGTGGATGAAACTGGATTGATTCATCTTGAACAACTAAAACAAGCACTAAGAGATGATACGATTCTTGTGACCATCATGTACGGCAATAATGAAACAGGTGTGATTCAGCCAATCAAAGACATTGGCGAGCTTTTACACAATCACACTGCTCATTTTCATACAGACGCCGTGCAGGCGTTTGGAACAATGCCAATCGATGTAGCAGACCTTCATATTGATCTCTTATCTGCTTCTGGCCATAAGCTAAATGGTCCAATGGGAACGGGCTTTTTATATGTAAACGAAGGCGTGAAACTTTCTCCGCAAATTTTCGGAGGAGAACAAGAAAGAAAACGCCGTGCTGGCACTGAAAATGTGGCAGGGATCGTCGGACTTGCAGAAGCTGTTCAATTAACGAAGCAAAATAGAAGAGAAAAAGCCATGCATTATGGTAAGCTCAAAGAAATCATGCTACAAGTATTCGAAGAGGAATCACTTACTTTCTCTATCAATGGGCACCCGGAAGAGACATTGCCGCACATTTTAAATGTTCATTTCCCGGGCGTTTCTATCGAATCGTTACTTGTGAATTTAGATATGGAAGGAATTGCTGTTTCAAGTGGATCTGCATGTACGGCTGGATCCGTCCTTCCTTCGCACGTGTTAAGCGCCATGTATGGCGAAGAAGCAGACAAGCTGACGTCCTCAGTCAGAATAAGCTTCGGTCTTGGGAATGAAGAGGATCATGTGAAGCAGGCGGCGCGCAAGATAGTAGCTGTTGTCAAACGCTTAGCCAAATAAACGTTCCTCTTTTGTTCGTGTGTGAAAAATGAAACAGCCAGGCACCTGAAGAACGAAACGCACATGCTGTTTCATTGAAAATGGAGTTGATGAAGATGACAAAAAGACCAGAAGACACAAGAGTTGTGGTCGGTATGTCCGGAGGAGTCGATTCATCAGTTGCTGCTCTTATGCTAAAGGAGCAAGGCTATGATGTAATCGGCATATTTATGAAAAACTGGGATGACACAGATGAAAATGGTGTATGTACAGCAACGGAGGACTATGAGGATGTCATCCGCGTATGTAACCAAATTGGAATCCCTTATTATGCAGTGAATTTCGAGAAGCAATATTGGGACAAAGTGTTTCAATATTTCCTTGATGAATATAAAGCGGGCAGAACGCCAAACCCTGATGTCATGTGTAACAAAGAAATTAAGTTCAAAGCGTTCCTTGAGCACGCATTGTCACTCGGTGCGGATTATTTAGCAACAGGTCACTATGCGCGCGTCGACAGAACTGGCGATGAAGTCAAAATGCTAAGAGGTCTTGATGCCAACAAAGACCAAACGTATTTCTTAAATCAGCTGACTCAGGAACAGCTTGATAAAGTCATGTTTCCAATCGGTGATCTAGAGAAAAAAAGGGTTCGTGAATTGGCAAAAGAAGCAGAGCTCGCAACAGCAACGAAAAAAGATTCAACGGGTATTTGCTTTATTGGAGAAAGAAACTTTAAAACGTTCCTCGGTCAATATTTGCCTGCACAGCCTGGCGTGATGCAGACGATGGACGGAGAAGTCAAAGGGGAGCACGATGGACTGATGTATTACACGATCGGTCAGCGCCAAGGTCTTGGCATTGGCGGTAGCGGTGATCCTTGGTTTGTCGTTGGAAAAGACTTGGAACAAAATATCCTGTTTGTCGAACAAGGCTTCCATAATCCACTTTTATATTCTGAAAGCATTTCAGCCGTCAATATCAGCTGGACTCGTCCTCATATTGTCGGTGAAAACGGTGAATTAACCTGCACAGCTAAATTCAGATACCGTCAAGAAGATCACCATGTGAAGGTGAAAATGACAGGTGAGCAAGAAGCGATGGTCATCTTTGATGAACCCGTTCGTGCTGTCACACCAGGACAAGCGGTTGTCTTTTATGATGGCGACGAATGTCTCGGCGGCGGAACAATTGACGATGTCTTTAAGGTCGGCCAAAAGCTGTCGTACGTGTAACATGTTTTCAAAACCTCAACGTCGCTGTTGAGGTTTTTTAATGAAAGGATGAGAGAGCGAATGAATCATAACGAAATCGGCATAGAAGCCTTAAATCAGGGGAACATCGAAAAAGCAGCAGAAGCTTTTACGAAAGCCATTGAAGAAAGCCCGAAAGACCCGGTTCCATATATTAACTTTGCGAACTTGCTTTCAAGCATTAATGAATTTGAACGTGCGTTAAACTTCTTTCAAAAAGCAATAGAACTTGATCACGCCGCAGCTGCAGCCTATTACGGGGCAGGAAATGTATACACATTAAAAGAAGACTTTATGAAAGCAAAAGACTATTTTGAACAAGCACTACAAGCTGGGATGGAAAATAGTGATTTATTTTATATGCTGGGGCAAACGCTCATCAAATTAGAGCAGCCGAAGCTTGCGATGCCTTATCTTCAGCGTGCCATCGAACTGAATGAAGATGATAATGAAGCAAGATTTCAATTTGGCATGTGCTTAGCTAATGAACAATTGCTGGAAGAAGCGGTGACGACCTTTACCGAGGTGATCGTGCGTGATCCGCAGCATGCAGATGCCTTTTATAATTTAGGGGTTGCGTATGCATACTTAGAGAAAAAAGACGCAGCACTTGAGATGCTAGGAAAAGCCATTGACGTGCAGCCTGACCATATGCTGGCACTACATGCGCAAAAGCTGATTCAAGAAGCAGAATAGACGGAAGGAGGGAAGACCTGTGCAGGAACATCCAGATCAAATGAAGCTTGAGGACGAACCGTTTTTAAAAGGGACAGTTCAAGCCGTTATTTTCCATAATGAAAGTAATTTATACTCGGTGTTAAAGGTGAAAGTCATTGAAACATCGGAAAACTTAGAGGAAAAAACAGCATCTGTCACAGGCTACTTCCCAGCACTTCATGAGGAAGAAACTTACACCTTCTATGGCAAAGTCACAAGCCATCCGAAATTTGGTGAACAGTTTCAGGCCACTCATTTTCAAAAGGAAGTACCGACAACAAAGCAAGGAATCATTCATTATCTCTCAAGTGATTTATTCGAAGGGATAGGGAAAAAGACGGCGGAAGAAATTGTAGGGCAGCTTGGCACCCAGACGCTTCATAAAATTATGCGTGACCCAGCGGTTTTGTATGACGTTCCGCGCTTATCAAAAAAGAAGGCAGATAAGCTGGCCGCAGCGCTCCAGGAGCATCAAGGACTGGAACAAATCATGATCAGCCTGAATCAATACGGCTTTGGTCCGCAGCTCAGCATGAAGATTTATCAAGTGTACGAGAGTGAGACGCTGCAGAAGATTGAAGAAAACCCGTATCAGCTCGTCAAGGATGTCGAAGGGATCGGATTTATTAAGGCGGATGAACTTGGCGCTAGAACCGGCATCTCAGGAAATGACCCAGAGCGAATCCGTGCAGCCTTGCTTTATACAGTGGAGACAGCCAGCCTTCAGGACGGTCATACGTACATACAAACAAAGGATTTGATCGTCGAAACCCGAAAACTGCTCAATCAGACAGGCAATGAGTACAAAGTGACGGAAATGGACGTCGCCAATCAGATCATTGCACTTGGCGAAGGGAAAGAGATGATCATTGAAGATGAGCGCTGCTATCATCCGTCCTTATTTTATGCCGAGCAAAGTGTCGCCAAACGTATACAAAAAATCGTCTCCCAAACGGAATATGCAGATCAATTCCCTGAATCAGAATTTCTGCTAGCTCTTGGTGAGCTCGAGGAACGGCTGGGCGTCCAGTATGCACCGACACAAAAGGAAGCGATTCAAAAGGCGCTCATGTCCCCAATGCTGCTTTTAACAGGCGGACCTGGGACTGGGAAGACAACAGTCATTAAAGGGATTGTTGAGCTTTACAGCGATCTTCACGGGGTATCTCTTGATCCGAGTGATTACAAAAAAGATGAATCCTTTCCATTTGTGCTTGCGGCGCCAACTGGACGAGCAGCTAAACGGATGACAGAATCAACAGGGCTTCCAGCTGTGACGATTCACCGGCTGCTTGGTTGGAACGGGTCAGAGGGATTCTCGCATGATGAAGAACAGCCGATTGAAGGAAAGCTTGTCATCATTGATGAATCAAGTATGCTAGATATTTGGCTTGCGAATCATTTGTTTAAAGCCATTCCTGATCATATCCAAGTGATCATGGTGGGGGATGAACATCAGCTTCCGTCAGTCGGACCAGGCCAAGTGTTAAGAGACTTGCTTGCATCACAAGCTGTGCCAGCTGTTACCCTGACAGATATTTACCGTCAGGCAGACGGCTCCAGCATTGTTGAACTTGCACATGATATGAAAAATGGCGTCCTGCCAAAGGATATTACCGCACGTTCAAAGGATCGATCTTTCATAAAATGCTCAGTTGATCAAATGAAAGAAGTGATTGAGAAGGTCGTCAGCAATGCTGCTCAAAAAGGCTATTCAGCTAAAGACATTCAAGTGCTTGCGCCCATGTATAAAGGAAAAGCAGGCATTAATGAGCTCAATAAAATGCTGCAGCACATTTTGAATCCTAAAAAACCAAAGGGCAGAGAAATCCCATTTGGTGATGTCGTGTACCGGACCGGTGATAAAGTGCTTCAGCTAGTGAATCAGCCAGAGAACAATATTTTTAACGGTGATATTGGCGAGATTGTCTCGATTTTCTATGCGAAAGAAAACACGGAAAAAGAAGACATGGCTGTGATCTCCTTTGATGGGAATGAAATCACCTTTACAAAAAAGGATTTTCATCAATTTACACATGCCTATTGCTGTTCGATCCACAAATCACAAGGCAGTGAATTCCCCATCGTTGTGCTTCCAGTCGTGAGAAGCTACTATAGAATGCTTCGGCGAAATCTGCTGTACACAGCCATTACACGAAGTAAAAAGTTTTTAATTCTGTGCGGCGAGGAATCAGCACTGGAGTGGGGCGTGAAAAACAATGAGGATTCGCTCAGACAAACGTCCTTAACGATGCGGCTCGTGCAAACCGAAGAGGTTATGGATGCGGAGCTTGCAGCACTTCAAAAAGAACTGCCGTTTAGCGTGCATGATGCAAATATCGGTATGGAGGGAATCACTCCATTTGATTTTATGCATGAATAAAAGGCTTCCAGATGGGAGCTTTTTTAGCATGAAAAGAAATCCTCATATTTCGTTCATGGAAGCCATTTCTTCGTATGAGTCTTGACGCAAACGCACACGATAAGACTGTTCCGCAAAAGGTGGTTGAGCACATTTTGAGAACATGTCGAGAGCTTGAAGGAATGTCAATCTATACAGGTGAAACGTCTCATTCACTTGGTTCGATAAAAGATATTTGTTTATTAGCCGGAGGCAACTGCGGAGGATATGTGTTAGATGGGAAAAAGAAAGACTGTGCACTCGTTCCATTCTCGGCTGGGGATCAGCTGACAGACAAAGGCTTATATGTGAGCTGCCAGGAGGGAATAGGCATGGAATCCTCCGCCCCATCCTTCTTATTTTCGAAATTGAAAAAGAAAATGATGCAGTCGCCTGACGGTGAAAATTTAGGCATTTTAGAAGATGTATACTTTTGCACAAATTCGGGCACAATCGTAGCATATGAACTCTCGGACGGCTTCTTTACAGAGCTATCAGGGATTCGAAAACAGCTTCAGGCTGCCGGAACCTTGATCAACGTTCAAAAGGAAGCACTTGTTCTAAACCGAACGTAAAGAGGTGCTGATTATGCTCATTTGCCCAAATTGCAAATGTAAAGACATCGGAAAAATTGGGGTCAATCAATATTATTGCTGGGGCTGTTTTATTGAATTGACGCTGTCAAAAGGCAAAATATCTACACACCAAGTGGAAGAAGACGGAACACTAAGCAGCTTAGATGATCTGTTTAGTGATGATGAACGTTCAATTCAACTATAAGTGTTAAGGGGGAATTTCGAATGGGCAAAATGACTTCTTCACTATTAACGCTTGGTGCAGGTGCACTCGCATATCACTTTGCAAGCCGATATGATATGCCATCAAAGCGGGATATGAAAAAGCTAAGAAAACGCGTTATGAGAATGATGTAAGCAAATAATTGTTGGCAAAGGGCTAAAATGACCTTCATTTTAGCCCTTTGTTTTCATTTTCAGCGTGATATAAAACCTTTGAAGTCTAGGAAGGGCGAGCATCGGAACGGAGCGAATTTGACATTCGTGAGTACTGGAGCGCAGACCTGACACCGAATGCGAGGGTTTGCCTACACGCTGAGACATCCGCCAAAAGCGGATGTCTTTTTTATGCCTGCCTATATTCTAATCGGCGCGCCAGTAATGATAAGCTGAAATTGACGACAAAATACATCATTGCCGCTAATAAGAAAATGGGCAGTAAGTAAGATTGGCTCTGACCGTTTAATATTTGAGCGTGATGCAATAGTTCTGGAAGGGCAATCACAACGGCAAGCGATGTATCTTTTAAAAGAGAAATAAATTGACTGACAATCGGCGGTACCATTCGGCGTAAAGCCTGCGGCATAATAATCATTTTTAACGTTTGGATATAGGTTAAACCAGAAGACCTGGCTGCTTCGATCTGTCCCTTATCAATTGATTTTAAACCGCTTCGAATAATTTCTGACAGCATTGCTGATTCAAATACGGTTAAAGCTGCAATAGCTGAGGCTGTAATGCTCAGCTTAATGCCGATTTCGGGCAGTGCAAAATATGTGAAAAAGATGATCAATAAGAGCGGCAGGTTTCGAATGGTTTCGACGACGACTGCAACGATCTTTGATAAAACTGGAATTTGAGCGAACCGTAATGTGCCAATGACTAATCCAATGAGAAAGCTCAAAATGATGGAGATAAAAGCCACTTTTAAGGTGACAGCAAATCCTTCAAGTAAAAAGGCGAGATGATCAGGCTGGTAGGCACCTAGAAAATCCATGATGTTTCCTCCTTTCTAGTGGCTTCTTGCTAATCTTTTTTCTAAATAACCAACGCCTAAACTGAGCGGAATCGTTAATAGCAGATAGAACATGGCAACAAAGATGTAGACATCAAATGTCACAAATGTTCTAGAAGCGATGAGGTCTCCTTGATACATAAGGTCAAACCCTGCAATAACACCTAAAATAGAGGAGTTTTTGACAAGGTTAATAAATTGATTCCCAAGAGGGGGAATGACAATTTTAATTGCTTGCGGCAGAATGATATACCGCATCGTCCCGCCATAGGATAGACCTGAAGCACGGGCTGCTTCCATTTGTCCAAGCGGTACAGCTTGTATCCCTGCGCGAATGGCTTCAGCAATAAAGGCAGAGGTATAAATGGCAAGGGCAATTGTGCCAGCGGTGAAGCCATCTGCTACAATGCCTAGCACGGGTAATCCAAAGAAGAAGACAAATGTAATCAATAATAACGGAATATTCCGAACAAATTCCACGTAAGCCGTTCCTAATAAGTTGAGCGGCCTAAGTGGCGCAATTCTCATAATGGCAATGAGTGTACCGATCAAAAAGCTTCCAATCAAAGCAATGACACTTGCACCAACGGTATATTTGAAGCCTTCTACATAAAGATGAAAATTTTCAATAAGAATGGAAAACCGTAGCAATCAGTTCACTTCCTTCCTATCAACAGGTGAGCCAATGAGCGGCTCACCCTGAGAGAATCATTCTTCACAAGTCAAACGGTTATTCTTTGATCCATTTTTGATGAATCTTGTCATACTCTCCATTGTCTTTTAAGGTTTTTAGGGCTTTATTGATCGCAGCTGTTAATTTCTGATCACCTTTTTTCACAGCAATACCATAAGGCTCATCTGTAAAGGTGCCGCCGACGACTTCGTAATTTGAATCCTCATCTGCCATACCAAATAAGATCGCATTATCGGTTGTCAGCACTTGCCCTTGGTTTGATTTTAAAGCTGTAAAAGCCTCCTGATAGTTCTCAAATTCTAATACAGACGCTTTAGGTGCTTTCTCGCGGATATTTTGAGAAGAAGTAGATCCTTTCACTGCAAGCACTTTCGTCCCTTTTTTAAGATCATCAATCGATTGAATGTCGCTTCCTTTTTTCACAAGCAGTGATTGTCCTGCTTCAAAGTAAACATCTGAGAAATTGACTTCTTTTTTACGCTCTTCGGTAATCGTCATGGTTGCGACGATCGCATGAATATCTCCTTTTTGCAGTAGTGGAATTCTCGTTTTTGATGTCACTTCTTTGAATTCTGCTTTTCCTTCATCACCGAGCATTTCATTTGCAATAGCTTTTGCAATATCGATATCAAACCCTTCGATATCTCCACTGCTAGGATTTTTGAGACCGAAGAGACGTGTATCATTCTTGACCCCGAATATGATTTTTTTGTCTTTCTGAATGGTTTCTAAAGAGCTTCCTTTTTTTGCATCAGTCGAGCCTTTTTCAGCAGATCCGCAAGCAGCCAATGCAGCAATACAGCAAGTCATAAAGAGTAGTAGGCCAAAGCGTTTCATTTTTTTCATCAAATCATTCCCCCTAGTGATTTAAAATACGGCTTAAAAAGAGCTGAGCGCGTTTCTCACGCGGTTTCTCATAAAATGCAGCCGGTGTTGACTCTTCAAGAACTCTGCCTTCATCAATAAAGACAATACGGTCGGCGACTTCTCTGGCAAATCCCATCTCATGAGTGACGACAACCATGGTCATTCCTTCTCGGGCGAGCTGCTTCATCACATCTAGTACCTCTCCAATCATCTCTGGGTCAAGT
Organism: Bacillus sp. FSL W8-0645; assembly: GCF_038007905.1. Classification (NCBI taxonomy): domain Bacteria; kingdom Bacillati; phylum Bacillota; class Bacilli; order Caryophanales; family Bacillaceae; genus Bacillus; species Bacillus sp. FSL W8-0645. The sequence goes on along the minus strand of NZ_JBBOYC010000001.1, from coordinate 2,504,907 downwards.
GCGGATGTCGGTTCGTCGAACAGCATGACTTCTGGTTTCATCGCAAGCCCTCTTGCAATGGCAACACGCTGCTGCTGTCCGCCTGAGAGTCTTGAAGGGTAGGCGTCCGCTTTATCAGGAATACCGACTTTATTTAAATAAAATTCGGCTGTTTCCCTCGCTTCTTCCTTGCTCACCTTTTTCACCTTCATTGGCGCAAGCATAATGTTTTCAAGCACCGTCTTATGAGGGTAGAGGTGAAAATGCTGAAACACCATCCCAATATTTTGCCTGACAAGATTGATGTTGGTCTTCGGATGCTGAACAGGCACTTCGTTGACGAGTACCTTTCCCTCATCAATGCTTTCAAGACGATTGATGCATCTGAGCATCGTGCTTTTACCTGATCCTGAAGGACCGATGATCACGACAACCTCACCTTTTTGAATATGTAGGTTAATGTCTTTCAGTACATGGAACTGGCCATAATGCTTGTTGACTTCTTCGAATGTGATCATGAAGAACCTCCTCTTGTACATGATGGAATATTCAGTGTAGACATTTTAGTGACTTTGGATGGAGCTGTATGTTTCATGTGTATTCATTTTTAACAAAGTTAGGACAAATTTTATTTACATGGATAATTACAGAAGATGGATAAACAATAAGAAAAGAGGTGAAAAAGGTGAAGAAACGTCCGGTCCAATTTCTGATATATGCCGCAGGGGTCCTGCTTGTCCTTGCATCCTTGTTCATTTTACTGCAGCTCGACGAGTTATGGATGCCTATTTTTTTGTTGTTCAAGGCGGTTCTAATTCCGCTTCTCATTGCCATTTTTATTTCTTATCTGCTTTATCCGATAGTGGAAAAATTGCACGCGGGGGGCTTACCAAGGACTGTTAGTCTCTTATTGATTTATGTACTGTTTTTTGGCGGGATTGGGCTTGCGGTTTATAAAGGAGCGCCTGTCATGATCAAGCAGTTAAATGAGTTGTCAGAACAAATTCCTGTGCTTGCTGAAACGTATAATGGCGCTTTATCACATATTCATCATCATACAAGCCATTGGCCTGACGGACTTCACGACCGTTTGGATCGCTTAATTGTTCAATCGGAGACATATGCAGCTAACGGCGCGGAGCGGATGATTCTTAGCTGTAAAGTATTACTTGATTACGCATTAATTGCAGCACTCATTCCTTTTCTTGTTTTTTATATGGTGAAGGACATGAATACGATGAAGCGGGCTGCATGGTATTTGACGCCGCCATCTTTTCGGAAGAGGGGACATGCGTTTGTGAAGGCAGTTGATGAATCACTTGGTAATTATATTAGAGGGCAAATACTTGTCTGTTCATTAATTGGGGGGGCAGCAGCCATTGTGCTTTGGCTGTTTCATATCCCGTATCCGCTTGTCCTAGGTATGCTGATTGGTGCAACGAATGTCATTCCGTATTTTGGACCGATTATCGGTGCGGTTCCCGCTGTCTTTATTGCGTTTACCATCTCGGTTAAATCGGTTATGATTGTGCTGATTACAGTAGCGGTGCTGCAATTTTTAGAAAGCAACATCCTCAGCCCGATCATCGTAGGGAGAAGCCTTCATATGCATCCTGTCGTCATTATGCTTGTCTTAATTGCAGGAGGAGAGTTATTTGGTTTAATTGGCATGATTTTAGCCGTACCAACTGCCGCTATAATCAGAGTGATCATTGTGCAATATATTCTCATGAGACGAAGCGTTCATTGACAAGAGGAGCCGAGTTGTCTATAATAATTTCGATTCATACTACATACTGAATTCAATGACGGACCCGAGTACGTTAAAAAGCTGTTGCAGAGAGAGGCTTTGTTTTGCTGAGAAAAGCCTTATCAGACCTTTAACGGAAGCTAGTCCCGAGTGCAGATAAACACTGCCGCTCTCTTCCGGCGTTATCGGATGTGAAGGTGATAGACGAATAGGTCTATAATCAGGGTGGTACCGCGAGAGCATCTCGTCCCTGTGTAAGTCGTTTTGTGCTTGCATAGGGCGGGGTGTTTTTTCGTTTGTGTGGAGATTGATGAATGATAAGGGAGGATTTTTGAATGAAAACTTTAACTTCAGCTCAAGTACGCCAAATGTTTTTAGACTTTTTTAAAGAAAAAGGACATGCTGTAGAACCGAGTGCATCACTCGTACCGCATGATGATCCGACACTTTTGTGGATCAACAGCGGCGTGGCAACATTAAAGAAATACTTTGATGGCCGCGTTGTACCTGAAAATCCGCGTATTTGCAACGCGCAAAAATCGATACGTACAAATGATATTGAAAACGTAGGAAAAACGGCACGCCATCATACGTTCTTTGAAATGCTCGGCAACTTCTCTATTGGTGATTATTTTAAAGAAGAAGCGATCGAATGGGCGTGGGAGTTCCTTACAAGTGACGAGTGGATTGGTTTTGACCCGAATTTGTTATCTGTCACTGTCCATCCAGAGGACGAAGAAGCGTATGTACTATGGAGAGATAAAATTGGTGTACCAGAAGAACGTATTATTCGCCTTGAAGGCAACTTCTGGGATATTGGCGAGGGCCCAAGTGGACCGAATACCGAAATTTTCTATGACCGCGGTGAATCATACGGTCACGACATGAACGATCCAGAATTATATCCCGGCGGAGAAAATGAGCGTTATCTAGAAGTGTGGAACCTAGTGTTCTCTGAATTTAACCATAATCCAGATGGGTCATACACGCCGCTTCCGAAGAAAAACATTGATACAGGGATGGGGCTTGAACGAATGGTATCTGTCATTCAAAACGTGCCAACGAATTTTGATACAGATCTATTCATGCCAATTATTCGTGCAGTTGAGACCATTTCTGGAGAAAGCTATGGCGAGACAAAGGAAAAGGATACAGCATTCAAAGTCATTGCGGACCACATCCGAACGGTTGCCTTTGCTGTAAGTGATGGAGCGCTTCCTTCCAATGAAGGCCGCGGGTATGTGTTAAGACGTTTGCTTCGCCGTGCCGTGCGTTATGCAAAAACCATTCACATCCATCGCCCGTTTATGTTTGACCTAGTTCCAGTTGTGGCGGAAATCATGAAGGATTTCTACCCAGATGTACAAGCGAAAGAAGAATTTATTGCGAAAGTCATCAAGAATGAAGAAGAACGCTTCCATGAAACACTGAACGAAGGCTTAGCTATTTTGTCAGAAGTCATCAAAAAAGAAAGAGACAAAGGCAGCACGCAGATTTCAGGTGAAGATGTATTTAAGCTGTATGATACGTATGGATTCCCTGTCGAGCTCACAGAAGAATATGCAGAAGATGAGAATATGACAGTGGATCGAGAAGGCTTCCAGGCTGAGATGGAGAAGCAGCGTGAACGTGCAAGAAATGCGAGACAAGATGTCGGCAGTATGCAGGTTCAAGGCGGCGCTTTAGGAGATATTAAAGTAGAAAGCACATTTGTTGGCTACGAAAATCTAACGGCAGATGCCCATATTGTCGAATTGCTTCAAAATGGTGAAATTGTTACAGAAGCACATGAAGGCGATACAGTGCAAATTTTGTTAGATGAAACACCTTTCTATGCGGAAAGCGGCGGACAAGTGGCTGATAAAGGGACATTGAAAAGCGCTGAAGTGAACATTGACATCAAAGATGTGAAAAAGGCGCCAAATGGTCAGCATGTTCATGAGGGAGTAGTCGTAAGCGGTACAGCCAAAAAAGGACTTGAAGTCACTGCGGAAGTGGAATCAGCTCTTCGAAAAGGCATTGTGAAAAACCATACAGCGACACATCTTTTGCATCAGGCGCTAAAAGACGTTTTGGGCAGCCACGTGAACCAGGCAGGATCATTGGTGAATGAAAATAGACTTCGCTTTGACTTCTCTCACTTTGGACAAGTCACAAAAGAAGAATTGTCTCAGATTGAAAAAATGGTGAACGAAAAGATCTGGGAAGGCATCTCTGTTGCTATTGACCTGAAGCCGATTGCTGAAGCAAAAGAAATGGGTGCAATGGCGCTCTTTGGCGAGAAGTATGGTGATATTGTCCGAGTTGTCCAAGTAGGCGATTACAGCATCGAGCTATGCGGCGGCTGTCATGTGCAAAATACTGCGGAAATCGGGTTGTTTAAAATTGCATCTGAATCGGGTATTGGTGCTGGAACACGCCGGATTGAGGCGGTGACTGGTAAAGGGGCATACGAAGAATTAAATGACCAGCTGACGATTTTAGAGCAGGCAGCGAGTGAGCTGAAGTCAAATACGAAGGATGTACCAAAACGTATCGCTTCATTGCAGGCAGATTTAAAAGAGGTTCAAAGAGAAAACGAATCTCTTCTTGCAAAATTAAGCCAGGCTGAAGCAGGCTCTATTTTAGAGAAAGTGACAGAAATCGGCGGAGTAAAAGTGTTAACTGAAAAAGTAAACGCGAAAGACATGAACCATTTAAGAACAATGGTTGATGACTTAAAAGCCAAATTAGGATCAGCTGTCATTGTGCTCGGAGCCGTTCAAAACGGAAAAGTAAACATTTCAGCAGGAGTGACAAAAGACGTCATCGAAAAAGGTCTGCATGCAGGGAAACTTGTGAAACAGGCAGCTGAAATCTGCGGCGGAGGCGGAGGCGGACGCCCAGACATGGCACAAGCAGGCGGAAAACAACCGGAAAAGCTAGAAGAAGCACTGGCAATTGTCGAAGAATCTGTCAAATCCGTTTTATAATCAGGCGATGTAGTGTAGAATAATGGTATTAGATGAGCGGTTAGAAAAAAGCTTGCTAGTAGAATGTTGGAAGAGAGGTGCAAGAAGCAGTGAGTTCATTTGATAAGACAATGAAGTTTAACTTCTCTGATGATTCAGCTGAAACCAATGTGAATGAAGTGCTCATTACAGTATATGACGCACTCCAAGAAAAAGGATACAACCCGATCAATCAAATTGTCGGATACTTGCTGTCAGGCGACCCTGCTTATATTCCAAGACATCAGGATGCTCGCAACCTAATTCGTAAACTAGAACGAGACGAATTAATTGAGGAATTGGTTAAATCGTACTTAGAGACACATAAAGAGGCGTAAAACATGAGAATTTTAGGCTTAGATTTAGGCACGAAAACCCTTGGTGTTGCGATCAGTGATGAAATGGGCTGGACAGCGCAAGGGATTGAAACAATTAAAATTGATGAAGCAGGCGGAGACTTCGGTCTCAGCCGCCTGTCCGAAATCGTCTCGCAATATGGAACGGATAAAATTGTACTTGGTTTTCCAAAAAATATGAACGGTACGGTCGGTCCTAGAGGCGAAGCCAGCCAATCATTTGCGAAAGTGTTAGAAAACACGTACAATGTTCCTGTTGTGCTTTGGGACGAGCGCCTGTCGACAATGGCAGCGGAAAAAATGCTCATTTCTGCAGATGTGAGCAGACAAAAGCGTAAAAAAGTCATTGATAAAATGGCGGCTGTTATGATCCTGCAAGGGTACTTAGACAGCTTAAATTAAAATGAGGTGAATCAAATGGAACACGGAGAAAAGCAAATTACAATCGTTGATGATAATGGAAATGAACAGCTTTGCGAAGTACTATTTACTTTTGAAAGCGACCATTTTAACAAATCATATGTTCTTTACTACCCAATTTCTGAGCAAGACAATGAAGAAATTGAAATTCATGCATCAAGCTTCACGCCGAACGAAAACGGTGAAGATGGCGAGCTAGAGCCTATTGAAACGGATGAAGAGTGGGACATGATTGAAGAAACGTTAAATACGTTCTTAGATCAAGAAGAAGACGAAGAATAGAACGAATAAAAAGCCTGTGAACGGATCTTAGTGATCTTTCTTCACAGGTCTTTTTTTGCGATCAATATGTTAACTTTATTTTATTTTATGTTGACATAATAAACTGTACCTTTTACTCTATTTTTAACAATGTATTGAGTGAGGGGTATGGAAATTGAAAATTCAAGATATGATGCAAATGGCGCTAATGACTGCGGTTATCGGTATGTTAGGATTGATCCCGCCGATTTTACTTACGTTTACACCTGTACCCATCACATTGCAAACGGCAGGTCTGTTGCTTGCTGGGGGGCTGTTAAAGCCAAAACAGGCACTGATCAGTTTGCTTCTGTTTCTCTTGGTTGTGGTAGCAGGCGCACCTCTTTTGTCAGGGGGCAGAGGCGGGGTAGGGGTCTTTTTTGGACCAAGCGGTGGATTTTTACTTGCTTATCCAGTGGCTGCCTTCATGATTAGTTTGTGGATCAACCGACTGAAAAAAATAACCACTCTGCGTCTTTTTATGATCTATGCGGTATGCAGTATCGGAATTTTGTATCTATGCGGCATTCCTTTTCAAGCGATGATGATGGATATCAAGGTCACTCAGGCAGCTCTTCTTAGCCTGATTTATATTCCAGGTGATCTCATCAAAGCGGGCATATGTGCCGTTCTCACGGTGAAAATCATTGCGGCAATGTCATATCGAAAAAGGGATGTGCATAAAGGGAGGCGTGCAGTTTGAACAGAATAACGGAAAGCTATACATTACATGCAGAAATGAACCCAGATCATATCGCCATCGTTGATGGACAAGAAAGGATCACTTATCAAGATTGGTATGAGCGTGTCCGGCTATCAGCGCAATGGTTACAACAAACGGCTCATGAGCAAAAAAGAGTCGCTTTTTTATTATCAAATGGTGCTTCTTTTCTCCAAATATTTGCTGGCGCTGCTTCTGCAGGGTGGACAGCTATCCCGCTTGATCCGAGATGGAGCCATGAAGAATGTGTAGAAAAGCTTTTGTTAAGTGAGGCAGCTCTCGTCATTATCGAGGATCGATATTTAAATAGATTTGAAAAGTACAGCGAAGACATGCATGTTCTTTCTTTATCTAAATGGAAGGAAAAAATGAGCCTCATCACACAAGGTCCATCTAACAAATGCGTCAGCGAGAACGACCCTATCTTTTATATGGGATTTACGTCAGGATCAACGGGTTCACCTAAAGCCTTTATCAGGCGTCAGCAGTCATGGATCGAAAGCTTTCGAACGACAGCTGGCACATTTGGAATCACTCATCAAGATCATGTTCTTATAACAGGTACACTCTTATCCTCTCACTTTTTATATGGTGCCATCAGTACATTATACTTTGGCGGCACAGTGACGCTTTTAGAAAAATTTACGCCAGTGAAAGCGAAGAAAGCCTTACAGACAGGAGACATTACTGTGATGTATACTGTTCCGACAATGACAGAATCGTTGCTGGAAATAGACGCTTTTGAGAGAGATAATCCGCTTCTTGTCATATCATCTGGAGCAGATTGGGGCATTCCTTCAAAGAAACAACTCGTGACCAACTATCCGCATGTGACATTTTTTGATTTTTACGGCACATCAGAGTTAAGCTTTGTTTCCTACTTATCTTCAAATGACTTTTTGCAAAAACCTTCTTCTGTCGGACAGTCTTTCTCTCCCATTCAAATTGAAGTGAGGCGAGCTGATCAAACTGTCTGCCAGCCAAATGAGATAGGAAGAATTTATGTGAAGAGCCCAATGTCTTTTGCAGGCTACTTACATGAAGTGAAACCGCCGGAAGAGTGGATAACAGTTTATGATATGGGCTGGCTGGATGAAGACGGCTATTTATATATGAGCGGACGTGAAAATGGCATGATCGTCTATGGAGGGCTGAATATTTTTCCAGAGGAAATTGAGCGTGTGCTAAATGAACAGCCAGAGGTGAAGCGATCGGTTGTAGTTGGCGTTCCTGACCCATATTGGGGTGAAATCCCTGTTGCCATTATTGAAGAAGGACAGCACACAAAGAGGATTCGGCAAGCTGTCAAAGAAAAACTGGCGGCCTACAAGGTGCCTAAAAAATGGCTTGTCATTGATCAAATAATTGAAACATCCGGCGGAAAAATAGCACGTGTCAGCATGAAAAAGTGGGCGGAGGAACAATTGTCATGCAAGCAGTAATTGTACAAGCAAAACGGACACCCTTCGGTGATGAAAACGGGATGCTGAAGGATTATCGTCCAGAGCAATTAGCCGCGCCCCTTATTCAGTATTTGTCTAAAGGGATGACACCGGACGACATCATATTAGGAAATGTTGTAGGAGGCGGCGGGAATATGGCTCGTCTGTCCTCATTAGAAGCAGGGCTTTCTTTAGGAGTACCCGGTATGACGGTTGATAGGCAGTGTGCTTCAGGTCTAGAAGCAATCCGAACAGCTTGCGTCATGGTTCAATCAGGGGAAGGTTCAATGTATATCGCTGGCGGAACTGAGAGCATTTCCAGATCACCAATGAAAGAAAGAGCACGCTTTTCACCGGAATGGATAGGAGATCCGGCTATGGGAGAAGCAGCAGAGCTGACCGCTTCGAGATTTTCTGTCACAAGAAAAGAACAAGATGACTATGCGCAATTAAGCTGGGAAAGAAGTATAGACGCAATCAAACGTGGTACATATTCTGAAGAAATCGTTTCGATTGACGGACTGAGCATAGATGAAGCAGCCGCGAAAATAAGGCCGATGGCGAAACTGATCCAGCGGGCAAAGCCTGTATTTTCACCGGGAAAAGGATCTGTGACTGCCGCCAATAGCTGCAAAGAAGCAGATGGTGCAGCAGCGGTCGTTGTGATGGAAAGAGTGCTAGCGGAGGCAAATGGGTTTCAGCCAATGCTGCGATATGCCGGAAGTGCTGTTGCGGCAATGCATCCCAATTTTCCAGCTGCTGCGCCGATTGATGCGATGAAGAAACTTCTAGATCAAGAGAAAATCAAGGCAGAAGATGTTGCACTGTTTGAAATCAATGAAGCTTTTGCTCTGAAAATAGCGCTGATTGCTCGTACGCTGGATATTCCTTATGACCGAATCAATAAAAGAGGCGGTGCACTTTGTCTTGGGCATCCATATAGCGCATCGGGCGCTGCGATGATGGTGAGACTATTTTATGAAGCGCGCACCTTACCGAATGGAAGCTATGTCATGGCTGCTATTGGGAGCGGTGGCGGCATTGGTTTAGCCGTATTATGTCAAGTTCTGTCATGACATGCATGAGCAAGTAATTGCCGAACTCCGTCGAATCATGTACTATAAAAGCGAGATGTGAGGAGGGCCATGCATGTTTTCAGAACAAAAGAAACGACCATTTTTCAAAAGGAAAATGGGGATCGTCCTGTTATCTGTTCTTGCTGTCATCATCATTGCAGCATTATCAGGCTTTTTATATGTTAAATCAGCACTTGGACCGGTCGATCAAAAAAGCAAACAAACGATTAATATTCATATTCCTAATGGGACATCTGTCCGTGAGATTGCGGGCATTTTAAAAGAAAATGGGCTCATTTCGAATGACACGATTTTCACTTATTATGCAAAATACAAAAATGCGTCCGGCTTTAAAGCAGGATACTTTCATTTGAAACAAACGATGGACGCAGACACGCTGATTCAAAAGCTGACATCTGGAGGGACAGACTACGCCTTTCAGCTTGTGATTCCAGAAGGAAAACAGCTGTCTGATATTGCGGTAGTTATTGCAAATCAGACGAATTTTTCAGCGAAAGAAGTGGAAGCGAAGCTGGATGATCCTGCGTTTATTCAAACGTTAATGAAAAAATATCCGAAAACGGTGACTTCACAGGTAAATGGCAAACAGGTGAAACATCCGTTAGAAGGTTATTTATTCCCTGCGACGTATCCATTTTATCGTGAGGATGAATCACTCGAAACGATCATTGAAACGATGATTAAACAAACAGATCAATACGTGAAAACGTATGAAAAAGGCATGAAAAAGAGAAACATGTCCATACATGATGTGTTAACGATGGCATCACTGATTGAAATGGAAGCAACAGAAAAGACGGATCGCGCTAAAATCTCCAGTGTATTTTATAACCGGTTGAAAAAGGACATGCCGCTTCAAACCGATCCAACCGTTCTCTATGCACTAGGTGAGCATAAATCCCGTGTTTATTACAAAGACCTTAAGGTGAAATCTCCTTATAATACGTATAACAACAAGGGGCTGCCGCCTGGACCTATTGCAAATGCTGGCGAATCTTCATGGAAAGCCGCACTGCATCCAGATAAAACAGATTATGTGTACTTCCTTGCGAAGAAAAATGGAGAAGTCGTCTTTACAAAAACGTTAAATGAGCACAACAAAGCGAAAGCCAAATACATCACAGGCAGCAATTAATGTACATGTGAATCGAAAAAGACTGTAGACAATACAAGATTGCCTGCAGTTTTTTTCGTTGGAATATCCAATTTATAGGTTCGCAATTACCACTTCTTTGTGGTAAAATATATCGGGTTGTTTTACTTAGATGAACGAAAGATTGACGAGAAAGAGAGCTGCAACAGGCAGGACTCTTCTTTTTCAGGTCATGAAGGAGCTAGACAAATAATGACTATCGAAGATGATCAAATGAATGATTATATTGAACATTTAATTCACCCAAGTCCTGATGCAATCGCTCAATTAGAGGCATATGCAAAAGAGCATCATGTGCCAATTATGGAAAAGGTGAGCATTGAACTTTTACTGCAGCTGCTGTCGATGAAAAAGCCGAAGAAAATTCTTGAGGTTGGGACAGCGATAGGCTACTCCGCCATTCGAATGGCGACAGCTTTACCAGCTGCTGAAATTTTTACGATTGAGCGAAATGCGAAACGCTATGAAGAAGCGACACGGAACATTGAGGAATTAAAGTTAAAAGAAAGAATACACGTGTTCTTTGGTGATGCCATGGAATCGGCTAAAACAGTCCAAACGATGGCGCCCTATGATGTGATCTTTATTGATGCCGCAAAAGGGCAGTACAAACGTTTTTTTGAGCTGTTTGAACCGATGCTTGCTCATGACGGAATGATTATTACAGACAACGTATTATTCAAAGGCTTAGTGGCAACGAACTATGAAGAAGAAATTGAAGATAAACGAAAAAAACAATTAATTGGAAAAATTGATCGATACAATCAATGGCTTATGTCAAACCCTGATTTCCAAACGTGCATTATTCCAGTGGGAGACGGGATCGCCATTAGTACAAAAAGAGGTGACCAATTATGAAAAAACCAGAATTGCTTGTGACGCCAAGCAAGGTGTCAGATGTACTGCCATTAATCGAGGCGGGAGCTGATGCATTCTTAATAGGCGAACAAACATACGGTATTCGTCTTGCAGGCGAGTTTTCAAGAGAAGATGTGAAACAGACGGTTGAGCTTGCACATGCGCATCACAAAAAAGTGTATGTGGCGATGAATGCGATTTTTCATAATGATCGTGTGCAACTGCTTGGAGATTACTTAACCTTTCTCGACGCATTAAACGTAGATGGCGTCGTTTTTGGAGACCCAGCAGTGATCATGGCCGCCAAAGAAACAGGGGTAAGCCTGAATCTCCACTGGAGTACAGAAACGACTGGGACAAACTATTACACTTGTAACTACTGGGGCAGAAAAGGTGCAACGCGTGCTGTTCTTGCCAAAGAACTGAATATGGACAGTGTCATTGACATCAAAGAAAATGCCGAGGTGGAAATCGAAATTCAAGTCCATGGCATGACATGTATGTTTCAATCAAAACGTACGCTCATTGGCAACTACTTTGAATATCAGGGCAAACAAATGGACGTCGAAGGCAGAAATATGGAGGAAGGACTATTCCTTCATGATCAAGAGCGTCAAAACAAATACCCTATTTTCGAGGATGCAAACGGCACTCATATTATGAGTCCAAATGATGTGTGTATGATTGACGAATTAGAGGAATTTGTTGATGCAGGCATTGACTCCTTTAAAATTGACGGAATTTTAAAGTCACTTTCTTATATGACAGAGGTGACGTCTCTATATAGAAAAGCAATTGATTTATTAGCGACTGACAAAGACGCGTATGAAGATCAGAAAGAGGACTGGGTGAAGCGGATTGAAGAGATTCAGCCAGTGAATCGTTCAATTGATACAGGGTTCTTCTTTAAAGAAACGGTTTATTAATATAAGAGGAGGCAGAGGAAATGGCACTATTGAAAGACGGTATTTCTGAAATGATTGACGGGAAACGTGTCATTACAAAAAAACCAGAACTGCTTGCACCAGCAGGAAACTTGGAAAAGCTGAAAATTGCTGTACATTACGGAGCAGACGCGGTCTTTATTGGCGGAAAAGAATTTGGGCTTCGCTCAAATGCCGATAACTTTTCAATTGAAGAAATGGCTGAAGGTGTCGCATTTGCAAACAAATACGGTGCACGAATTTATGTGACGACGAATATCTTTGCCCACAACGAAAACATGGACGGGCTGGAGGAATACCTTCAAGGGATTGAAGGCGCTGGAGTAGCGGGCATTATTGTGGCTGACCCGCTGATCATTGAAACGTGTAAACGTGTCGCACCGAAGCTTGAAGTCCATTTAAGCACACAGCAATCTCTTTCGAACTGGAAAGCTGTTCAGTTTTGGAAGGAAGAAGGGCTTGAGCGTGTGGTGCTTGCTCGCGAGACAAGTGCGCTGGAAATTAGAGAAATGAAAGAAAAGGTCGATATTGAAATTGAAACGTTCATTCACGGTGCGATGTGTATTGCTTACTCTGGCCGCTGCGTGCTCAGTAACCATATGACGGCAAGAGATTCTAACCGCGGGGGCTGCTGCCAGTCCTGCCGCTGGGATTATGATCTTTATAAACTAGAAGGTTCTGAGGAAGCGCCATTATTTGGAGAGGAAGACGCACCATTTGCGATGAGTCCAAAAGATTTAAAGCTTGTCGAATCTATTCCTCAAATGATCGAAATGGGAATTGACAGCTTAAAAATCGAAGGACGGATGAAATCAATTCATTATGTAGCAACTGTCGTGAGTGTGTATCGCAAAGTCATTGACGCCTATTGTGCGGACCCAGACAATTTTGTCATTGAGCAGGAATGGTTAGATGAATTAGATAAATGTGCAAACCGCGATACAGCACCAGCCTTTTTCGAAGGTGTACCAGGTACGGATGAACAAATGTTTGGCATTCATGGAAAGAAAACGACATTTGATTTCGCTGGTCTCGTTCTTCATTATGATGAAAAAGAACAAATCGTCACATTGCAGCAGCGTAACTTCTTTAAAGCTGGTGACGAAGTCGAATTTTTCGGACCAGAAATTGAGAATTTCACATGCAAAATTGAGACGATTTGGGATGAAAAAGGCAATGAACTAGATGCCGCTCGTCATCCGCTGCAAATCGTCAAATTCAAGCTCGATCAAAAAGTATACCCTAGCAACATGATGAGAAAGGGGAAATAACAGGCACATGAGGAGTAAACCAGTTGTCATTGGAATTGCTGGCGGCTCGGGTTCAGGTAAAACGAGCGTCACCAATTCAATCTATGAAAAATTTAAAGGCCATTCCATCCTCATGCTTCAGCAAGATTTATATTACAAAAATCAAAGTCATATGCCATTTGAAGAGCGTCTGCTTACGAACTATGATCATCCGCTCGCATTCGACAATGACCTGATGTTTGAGCATTTGGAACAGCTCTTAAGGTACGAATCCATTGAAAAACCAATATATGATTTCAAGCTCAACACACGTTCAGAAGAGACTGTCCATGTTGAACCAAAGGATGTTATCATCGTTGAAGGCATCTTTGCACTAGAAGACGAACGCCTAAGAGACTTAATGGATATTAAACTGTATGTCGATACAGATGCAGATCTACGCATCATTCGCCGCATTTTACGCGATACGAAAGAAAGAGGCCGTTCAATCGATTCTGTGATTGAACAGTATGTATCTGTTGTCAGACCAATGCATAATCAATTCATTGAACCGACGAAGCGATACGCTGACATCATCATCCCAGAAGGCGGCCAAAACCATGTGGCGATTGACTTAATGGTGACAAAAATTCAAACGATTCTTCAAAGCCGAGCAGAGTAACTGATGTTGAAAAGACCTTTACATTGTAAAGGTCTTTTCAACATCATCCAGCGTGTAGACAAACCCTCGCATTCGGTGTCAGTCCTGTGCGCCGATGCTCACGAATATTAAATTCGCTCCGCTTCTGTGCTCGTCCTTCCTAGAGTGCAAAGGTTTTCTATCACGCTGAAAAGAAGACAAAGAGCTAAAATAAAAACCATTTTAGCCCTTTTTCAACATCATCATAAAGAGAGTAAATACCAATATTTCACTTGTTTCTAAAAGTAGAAGCTGCTTAAATATTTTAAGAAGTAACACTTTGAATGAAAGATTTGATATGATAGGAAAACAATGATGTGAAATAGATGTAGAAAAATGTCGTTTTCAAGCTGAATATTGAAGTGGTTTCGATTTTGTAAAAGTATATTAAAAAAACGACAAACAAATCATCACAAATTTTCAAACAATTCTTGATCAAAAAGCAATTATGTAATAATATAGCATAGACATATCGTACACTGACCATATTATGTATTGGGAAGATGGAGAATGGATAAGCTATTCTTCTACATATGATCGAAATGGCGAACGAGGTACAGGAGCTTCCTGTGCCTTTCCACAGTTTGTGCGATGAAGATAGATCATCTTTGGGCCACTGAGAGTGGTTCTGTCTGAAAAAAGGCATAATAGTTGCATCTAAAAGGGACGCCATGTAAGATGGACTTTTACAAATATGGGACAGAAGGAATGAGGGCATGAAGAAGTCCTCATTCTTGTATATTTCAGTCGTCACTCACGTGCAGAAAGTATGTATGATGAGGATTAATAGAAGGAGTGAATGATTCATGGCACAAGAGAAAGTATTTCCAATGACAGAAGAAGGAAAACGGAAATTAGAAGAAGAGCTTGAACATTTGAAAACGGTTAAACGTAAAGAGGTTGTAGAGCGAATTAAAATTGCTAGAAGCTTTGGAGACCTCTCTGAAAACTCGGAATATGATTCTGCTAAAGAAGAGCAAGCGTTTGTAGAAGGGCGTATCACTACGCTTGATAATATGATTCGCAATGCCAAAATTATCGAAGATGAAGGAAACTCAAATATTGTCTCACTTGGTAAAACAGTCACTTTCGTTGAATTACCAGACGGAGAAGAAGAGTCTTACACAATCGTCGGAAGTGCAGAAGCTGATCCGTTCGAAGGAAAGATTTCAAACGATTCACCAATTGCAAAAAGCCTGTTAGGCAAACAAGTAGACGACAAAGTAACCGTTCAAACACCTGGCGGAGAAATGTTCGTCCAAATTGTAAAAATTTCATAATTACGTTTATACGATAAACACCTCGTCCACAATAGGGACGAGGTGTTTTTATGCGCAAAAAACGTAGAATTCAATGGACAGGTGCTGTTATTTTTATGCTGCTGCTTGGTCTTCTCATCAGACTGGCAGAAATTCAACTGTTTTTCACAGAATCTTTTTCAAAACTTGATATCAATTTAATACAAGAAAGTGTCAAACAGCGTACAGAAGAAGTGGTCATTTCAGATGGCCGCGGTGAATTTTTAGATCGAAACGGCGAGGCGCTTCTCACAAAAGAACAGCCTGCAGTGATCTTATTTCCTTTCCTGCAATATGATCTTCCTCATTTAAAACAAACCGCCTCTATTCTTGAGATGGAAGAAGATGAACTCAAAAAACAGCTGACAGAAACCAAAAAACCTCTCATTCTCAAAGATGACATCACGAAAAAAAAGCTGAAAGACATCAATGATATGAAATATTCAGGTGTGTACGGCGTATATATGAAAGAGAAGGACAAAAAAAGACTTGCCCTCCACACATTAGGCTTCACGAGTGAAAATCCAGAATTACTCAGAAAGCGTTATCCTGACAAAAAAGAGCTTTCCATCCGTACAGAAATCGGCACTTTTGGGCTGGAAAGTACCTTTGACGAATTTCTATTACCCGAGCAAGACACAAAATTGTTATATCATGTGGACGGAAGGGGAAACCCTTTGTTTGGGATGGACGTCAAATATACAGCAGAGGCTCATTCATTTTATCCTCTTCAAGTTCAAACAACAATTGATGAAAACATGCAAGCTGAAATGGAGAAAGTTCTGAAAGACCAAGGCGTCGAAAAAGGCGGGGCCGTTCTGCTCGACATTGAAAGCAGCAGTGTGCTGGCGATGGCAAGTACGCCAAACGTCACAAGCAAAAACCGGCATGAAGCAAGAAATTACATGCTGACTGCCATGGCACCAGGCTCTGTCTTTAAAACCGCTGTACTTGCCGCAGCAATCGAAAAAAACCTCGACCAGCCACAAACGATGTATGACTGTCAAAAGAATTTATATGGAGAGCCAGAAGGAACGCAGGAAGTGCTGAATCTGTCTGAGAGCTTTTCGCAGAGCTGTAATTATACCTTTGCAACACTTGCTGACAAGCTGATCCAAACAGATGATCAAATCATTGAAAAGACGGCTGCAAAGCTTGGACTCATTGATCGAGCTGGCTGGGAAGGGGATGTCTATCATAAGCAGCATTTCAAACAGTTTGATCGTGAAGAAACCGGCAATGTGTGGGGGGATAAAAGAGACAAGCATGTCAAAAAAGCCATTGCTCAAACCGCAATAGGACAAAAAAATGTCAAAACGACTCCTTTGCAAATGGCCAATATGATGGCGTCGATTGCGAGAGGCGGAGAACGAAAAGAAGTGAAAATCGCTGAAAAAGTGCTGTATCAAAACGGAACAACGATGTTAACCTTTCAAAACAAACGACCAGAAGGGGGCAGTATTGACCGCTATACAGCTCAAAAGCTGCAAAAGTACTTAAGGCAGGTGGTGACATCTGACAAAGGAACAGGAAGAAGGTTTCAAGACCTTCCATTTGATGTGGCGGGGAAATCAGGCACTGCCCAAACCGGCAGTAAAGATAAAAAGGGGAATCCGCTTTATCATAAATGGTTTGCTGGATACTTTCCGGTGGAAAAACCAAAATACGCCCTAGTCGTTGTTCACCTTGATGAGGCAAGTGGCCGGGCTAAGACAAATGATGCGTTTTATGATATTGTAAAAAAGGTCAACGAAATTGAAAAAAAACAGACATAGAACATTCCTTCATGTCATGTTAGAATAGTAACGACTTAGGGAACAGAGGCAAAGGAGTGCAGAGATTTTGAGTAGAAATTCTCGATTTGAACATCGTGATAAGCGCAGAAAGGCCAATATGGTGCTTAACATATTAATTGGTATCGTTGTGGTGCTTATTTTGGTTGTCGCAACGAGTTTATTAATTTTTAATAAACCGAAAGACACAGATGTTGCGAAAGAACCATCTAAAACGGCGCCTGCAACAAGTGAAAACAAACAAAAATCAGATGAAGATGTGAAAGATCAAAAGAAAGACACATCCGATGATTCAGATGCAACAAAAGATGACTCATCTGATCAAGACGACGATACGAAGAAGTCAGATGATGAAAAAGAGCCTAATAAAGATGCGTTAAAAGATGCCAAAGAAACAGATGGCGGCAAAACGAGTGACGTAGACAAAACATACGAAAGCGATGACTGGGAGCCTGTAGGAACAGAGCAATCCGGTTCACATACAGCAACCTATGATTCTAACTCAAAAGACTGGAAAGAAATGATGAAAGCCATGTCCTATGCGACGGGAATTTCAGAAGATCAAATGACAGTTATTTGGTTAGGAAATAACGGAGGCCCTCAAGATGCAAAGGGAACCATCCGTGACAAATCAACAGGCGAACGCTACCGCGTGGAAATCACATGGGTAGATGAAAAAGGCTGGAAACCTGTAAAGGTTGAAAAATTAAAATAAACATAAAAAAGATAGCAGTCATGCTATCTTCAGATTGTAGAGAAACTCATGTTTTTCTACAATCTTTTTTATTTTCATCGTAATGATGATGGATGAGATTTAATGAAAAAGGCCTCCCACACACCTAGCCTAGCTTCGCTAGGTGTGTGGCAATCTTCTTCATGTTTTGACAGGCAGCTGTGAGAAGCACTTGCTCACTCACATTTTGTTTTCCCCTCAACCGGCAGTAGCGAAGCCCATGCAGTTGTTTTGAATCTGCAAAGCTTCGCTCTATTTTTTCTTTTCTTTTTTTATATAGCTCTTTTCCAGAAGCAGACAGACGATTTTGTCTGATCTTTTCTTTATGTTCTTCCCATACATGTCTTGAGATCACTTTTTGATGATTTTTCGACCTTGTACAGCTCTCTAGGAAAGGACACGATACGCATTTTTTAGGGTCTGATTTGTAGAACCGATAACCTTTTCGATCAGTTGTTGTATATAATAGTTTCTCACCATTTGGGCATATGTAGTGATCATGTTCAGAGTCATACTGAAATTTCCACTTCTCAAATAATCCTCTTGTTGGATGAAAGCGTCTATGTGCGATGACACCAAAAATACGGCGATCGGATAAACCTTTACAGATTGGCGTTGTCAAATAACCAGAATCAAGGGCAACCGCTTCTACTTGAAAACCAAATCGGGCGATTTGGTGATCCAATCGATCAAGATACGGAACAGAGTCATGGATATTGCCGGGCGTGACATGGGCATCCGTGATGATATTGTACTTCATATCCGTTGTACGGTGGTCTAGGTAGAAAAAGCCTTCTGGCTTGTTTTCACGATAAAGATAGCCACTTTCAGGATCAGTCGTACTTTGGCGAATGTCTTTTTTCGTTTGCACCTCCTCTTTTACCTTTAAGGGCTTTTTTCCGTGTGCCACCCGATCTTCTTGGACCGCTTCTTCTAATTCATTTATATAGCTTTGGGTATCTTGTTCAATCGTTTTTCTCGTATATTTATGTTTATTGGCATTGGCTTTAAGATGAGTCGAATCAGTAAAAAGAACGCGGCCTCCTACCATATCATGATTGATGGCTTGAAGCACAATTTCATCAAAAATGTCTTGAAAAATCGTTGTATCTTTGAATCGAGTACGACGATTCCAGCTAATGGTCGAGTGGTGGGGAACGGGGTCATTGATGTTCAAACCTAAAAACCATCTATACGCCATGTTATAGTAAATTTCTTTTTCAAGTTGTCTTTCAGAACGGATACCGTACAGGTAACCGATAAACATCATTTTGAACAAAATAAGTGGATCAAGAGAAGGGCGACCTTTATTCTCGCTATAATACGGTTTTACTTTATCTACAATAAATGAAAAATCAATGTACTGATCAATTTTACGAAGCAGGTGATCCTCTTCGACCAGTTGATCTAGCAATACAAATTCGGCTTCGTGCTGAGAAGAATTTCTAGTGTGGAACATGAGAAAAACACCTTCCTTTAGTATGCTTTTCTCTATTATAAAACGGGGGAATGGAAACTTTAAGGGAAAAAATAAAGCTGTCGAGATTTTCTCGACAGCCTGAAGATAGCAGTCATGCTATCTTTTTTAGATATTCGCCTTAAAATGAACAACCGCTGTATACAAAATCCGGTCATCGATCACAGTCGTTTGATGACTGACAGAATGAACGGTCAGCAGAATTGCCTGATTATGTTCAATTTGTTTTTGGATCTTTTGTTCAAGTTCTTTTAAAGACGATGCTTCAAAGAATTCAATTTTATCCTTTAGAAAATCCAACTGAAAATCCATTTGATTCACCTCTCCATACTCTTCATTCATCTTAATCTCTCTCCTTTAAAAGAGCAAATATTTTTCTACCCCTCCCAGTATTTTTTAGTAGGAAAGAAACTGAAGATGTGGTAGGATAGGAACTGTTCGACGAATTAAAACATACTATACGCATAGGAATAAATAGATAAAGTGGAGGGAAAGAAAATGGGACGTGAGTTTCTTTCTTTATTTGATCATTGGGCTGACTCTTATGACGACACGGTAAGTGGTCATGATGAGCAGTATGAAGAAGTGTTTCGCCGGTATCCGGTTATTTTAAAAGAAATTGTTCTGCGTGCAGGTCAAGATGTTCTTGAGTTTGGAAGCGGCACGGGGAATTTAACAGCGGCACTGCTCGCAGCTGATAAGAACGTATTTGGCGTTGAACCATCAGACGCCATGAAGAAAGCGGCTCTTCAAAAGGGTATACCCGATGTGTTTCATGATGGGGATTTTTTATCATTTCCAGCGGCGCCATTTGAGCCTGATACAATTGTCAGTTCATATGCTTTCCACCATCTAACGGACGAAGAAAAAAAACAAGCCATTCACACCTATAGCAACATCCTTCACTCAGATGGTAAAATAGTCTTTGCTGATACAATGTTTCAAAATCAAGCAGCACACCAAGCTGAAATTGACAAAGCGAAGGCGGCAGGATTCGATCAGCTTGCTGAGGATTTAGAAACGGAATATTATCCATCCATCGATGTGCTAAAGCAAATCTTTGAAGAAGAAGGTTTTAGTACGTCCTTTCATCAAATGAATGATTTTGTTTGGATCGTAGAAGCGAAGAAAAGGGAATGAAAGGATGTTTTGATTTGAAAATCGCAGTCATAGGTGCAATGGAAGAAGAAGTGACGATATTAAGAGATCAACTAAAGAATGCTACACAAGAAAACATCGCTGGGTGTGAATTCACAACAGGTGTTTATGAAGATAAAGAAGTGATTTTATTAAAATCAGGGATTGGAAAAGTGAATGCAGCGGTTAGCACAACACTTCTGCTTGACCGCTTTCAGCCGGATTATGTGATCAATACAGGATCAGCTGGCGGTTTCCATCACACATTAAATGTAGGGGATATTGTCATCTCTACTGATGTTAGACATCATGATGTGGATGTCACGATCTTTAATTACGAATACGGACAAGTACCAGGATTGCCAGCTGCTTTTGTTGCAGACGAAAAGCTTGTGAAGCTGGCAGAGGAATCGGCTTTAGAGATCGATCATATTCAAGTGGCAAAAGGTACGATTGCAACTGGAGATTCGTTTATGAATGATCCGGGTCGTGTAGCGTTTGTGAGAGAGAAGTTTCCAGAGCTATATGCGGTGGAAATGGAAGCCGCAGCCGTTGCACAAGTTTGCCAGCTCTTTGGAACGCCATTTGTTGTCGTTCGAGCGCTATCTGATATTGCAGGGAAAGAATCCAATGTCTCATTTGATCAATTTCTTGAGCAAGCAGCGATTCACTCAACCGACCTTGTCTTGCGTATGATAAAGCAAACTCAATAAAAGAAGGGGATTCCCCCTTCTTTTCCATACAAAGGAAGGGAATCATATGGCTGTCATACAGGATATTACAGAATTAATTGGCCGCACACCGCTTTTAAAACTGTCAGGAATCGGCATCCCGGAAGGTGTAGAGGTATATGCAAAGCTTGAAATGATGAATCCGGGTGGAAGTATTAAAGATCGTTTAGGTGATATGCTCATAAGAGAAGCATTGGCATCTGGCAAATTGCGCCCTGGCGGAACCATCATTGAAGCAACTGCTGGAAACACAGGAATTGGGCTTGCCCTCAGTGCAAGAAAGCATCAATTGCGGACCATTTTTTGCGTACCAGAACATTTTAGTCAAGAAAAACAACAGCTCATGAAGGCGCTCGGTGCAGACATTATTCATACACCAAGAAAAGAGGGCATGAAGGGTGCGATTGATCGAGCCCTTGAACTAGAGGCAAGCCTTGACAATGCCTATTGCGTTTTACAATTTAAAAACCAAGTAAATCCATTGACTTACTATAAAACGCTTGGTCCAGAATTATGGTCCGACCTGCAAGGAAACATCGATGTATTCGTGGCAGGAGCGGGATCTGGCGGGACTTTTCAAGGGTGTGCTGCCTATTTAAAAGAGCAGCATCCTGCGTTAAAAACAGTTGTTGTCGAACCTGAAGGATCGATTTTAAATGGAGGAGATCCGGGTCCGCATAGAACGGAAGGAATCGGCCTTGAATTTATCCCAGATTATATGGAATCTGCTTTATTCGATGAGATATATACCGTCAGTGATGATGATGCT
The DNA here is from genome assembly GCF_038007905.1 of Bacillus sp. FSL W8-0645. Classification (NCBI taxonomy): domain Bacteria; kingdom Bacillati; phylum Bacillota; class Bacilli; order Caryophanales; family Bacillaceae; genus Bacillus; species Bacillus sp. FSL W8-0645. Next base: position 2,483,030 of record NZ_JBBOYC010000001.1, on the reverse strand, counting down.
TTCCAAATGGTGAAAGAAGCTGCTGAAAAAGAAGGCGTTCTCATCGGGAGTTCTTCGGGTGCCGCGTTATTTGCCGCTTTAGAAGAAGCGAAGAAGGCAGCACCTGGGACAGTCATCGTCACCATTTTTCCTGACAGCAGTGAACGGTATTTAAGTAAAGGCATTTATGAGGGAGGAAAATAAAATGAAACCAAAAACAATGATGATACACAGTGGAACAACTGGTGATGAAAAAACGGGCGCTGTGTCTGTACCTATATACCAAGTGAGCACATATAAGCAGCCGAAAGCAGGCGAACATACAGGATATGAATATTCAAGAACTGCGAATCCAACAAGAACGGCACTAGAAACCGTCATTCGTGACCTTGAAGGAGGAGCAAACGGCTACGCATTTGGTTCAGGAATGGCTGCCATTACGGCAGTGATGATGCTGTTTAACAGCGGAGATCATATTGTCCTGACAGATGACGTATACGGCGGAACGTACCGCGTCATCACAAAGGTACTCAACCGTATTGGCATTCAAGCGACCTTTGTTGACACAAGTGATCCTGAAGCAGTGAAAAAGGCGATTTTACCTGAAACAAAAGCGGTTTACATTGAATCACCAACCAATCCTTTACTGAAAATGACTGATCTCAAAGCGATCGGCCAATTGACAAAAGAAGCCAACATCTTAATGATTGTTGATAATACATTTTTCACACCTTATTTCCAAAGGCCAATTGAATATGGGGCGGACATTGTCCTGCATAGTGCCACTAAATATTTAGGCGGCCACAGTGATGTCGTAGGCGGGCTAGTTGTAACAGCGACGGAAGAGCTTGGGGAAGAACTGCATTTTGTTCAAAATTCTACTGGTGGAATTCTTGGACCGCAGGATTCATGGCTTCTCATGAGAGGAATCAAAACGCTTGGACTAAGAATGGAAGCACATCAGCAAAATGCACAGAAAATCGCTGAGTTTTTAGAACAACATCCAGCAGTCACACGTGTTTATTACCCAGGTCTTGATGCTCACCCTGGACATGAACTTGCAAAAACGCAAGCATCAGGCTACGGCGGCATGATCTCTTTTGACATTGGAAAAGAAGAACATGTCGATGTGTTTTTAAGTCAGCTTAAGCTGTTTACGATCGCAGAAAGCCTTGGAGCGGTTGAAAGCTTAATCTCTGTTCCTGCTCGAATGACTCATGCGTCCATTCCAAAAGACCGCCGCGAGGAGCTTGGCATCACTGATGGGTTAATTCGTATATCCGTCGGGATTGAAGATGTGGATGATTTACTGAATGATATGAAGCAGGGACTAAACGCACTAGTGAATGGATAGATTTACATGCCACTACCTTTCTTTTACTATGTTAAGCTATCAATAGACATGTTAAACAGGAAGGTGATTCAAGTGAAGAAAAAGTGGAGTGGTTTAGTGACAGATTACAAGCAGTACGCTTTTATTTTGCTTGCTGTCAGCACCTTTTTATATATTGGTACGATCATACCAAACCAACACATCGAAGCATCTCCAAAAATGCTGATGATGGGAATTGATTGTGTTTTCTTATTAGCAGCTTTTCTTTGTGTGAGACGCGCGATCTTTTTTCAAAAGAAACTGCAAGAACTAGATGAAGATTAATTCGAAAAGTCTCCTCATTTACGTGAGGAGGCTTTTTTGATTGTATTGGACAATCGGACAAGAATAAATGTAGAAATTTAGTCAAACACACAAAAATCATCTTTTTTACTAAAAACAGGTTTACAAAATGGTGCTTGCTGGATATACTAACAAAGTAATTAAAAACGTAAAGGAGGCTGAAGAATATGTTATTCGTTTCTATTGTCATCAAATCAACAAATAATTTCATCATGTCATCAGCCTGTGGAAGAGCTCGTGTCCTTCCTTTACCTTATACGGTGCACACGCTTCAAAACTGTTAAAGTAAACGAGGATTTTACGTATCATCCATTGCAGGTTGGAAGACACTGTCTTTTGATCTGCATTTTTGTGTGCCCGCAGGTCAACTGACAAAGAAGATCTGCGGGTTATTTCGCGTGCTGCGAACTGAAGGGAGGTGAGCGTATATGACAATCCATTTATTTTTTATCACATTGACGATCCGACGAAAATACAAAGACATTGAAACAGTTCTTTATGAACAACAAGTCGAAACATTTTATGAAGAAATGAAGCAGAAACAACTAGAGTATATGAACTAAAATACGAAAAGAAAAATGCGAAAAGGAGGAGATTGACATGTTTATGATGCTTGCAATGCTTAATTGTTATACTATGGAGAAGGATCAGGTTTAGACACGCTCCACATTGATCATCTGCACATATGATATCCGTAAAAGGAGATTGTGAGGTGATCAACGAATGTCGATGTCACCATATATGAGGTTTCCGTCAGTGGGGCACGGGTATACATCCATTCCGCATTCCTTAAAGCATGGATACGGTAATCCGTACCGAATGCAAAGAGAGCAAGAGGAAATGCTCAGACAATATATGTATCAGTACCGAGCTTATTGGTATTAAAGAAAAGGAGCAGGAAACGTTATCGTTTCCTGCTCCTTTTACATTAGCAAATCCAACTTGCACCGATGATGATCAACAAAATGAACAGTACAACAAGCAAAGCGAATCCGCCTGCAAAACCGCCACCGTAACCACCGCAGCCTCCAGCATAACCTCCACCAAAGCCCATAATCTAGCACCACCTTTATCTAATCAAGATACATTCATAAAATATGCAGCTCATGCAGAAAACGAAATCAATCTGAGCACAATTAATGAAAACGCCTATTCGGATTAAATTTTTTAAAGTTCTGCGAAACATTTTCTGAAAAGATGCCGTCTAATCAATAACAAATAATTAGGACTAGGTCTTAAAATTTGTTAGGCGTGAGCCGATATGAAAAGTAAGAAAATTCGTAAATAGTTTTATTTACTGGTGCAAAGCAGGTGTTAACATTGATTCAAAGCTGGATTGGAAAACAAATGAGGGAACCAAAAGGCTTGTTCTCAAAATGGGTTGCCCGCTATATGGAAAAAAATCATCATAATATCAATGAATGGACGATTCAACTCTTAAATATACAAGAAAATGACCGGATTTTAGAAATCGGTACTGGAAGAGGCATGACATTATCGAAGGTAGCAGAGAAACTTGATCGCGGTAAAGTATATGGAGTGGATGCCTCTCGTCATATGATCAAATATGCAAAAAGAAAACATAAGAAGCTTGTGGAACAGGATAAAGCCGTCGTGACTCTTGGTAAAGCCGAGCATTTACCTTTTGAAGACAGATCATTCAATAAATTATTTACGGTGCAGACCATTTATTACTTGAAGGATATTGAGCAAGTCATGAAGGAAGTGTACCGTGTTCTTCAAGTGGATGGAGAAGTATTCTTATCTTTCCAACAGCAGGAACTGATGAAGGAACAAAAGCGGTCACAATCTTTTTCATCGTATAGTGAACAAGAGATTAGCCGCCTATTTTCAGCGTATCACTTCAGAGAAGTTTCGGTTTATCACTATGATACATACATCTGTATCAAAGCGTTAAAATGATGAAAATATTTCCCAGGTAATGAACAAGCATTCTAAAAGAGGCTCTTTGTGAGAGGAGCTTCTTTGCGTGTATTTGAATCATGTTTGAACGAATTAAAAAAAGTCTCTTCATCGAAGAGACTTTTGTATATGATGTAGGCGCCAGCCAGGTGTGTAAGGAATGATAGTATATATAAGGAATTTGTTTGTCGATTAAGGATACCTGTCTGGCTTATTTCTTATATCGACACCGTTCTTCAAAAGTTTAGCTTTTTTTTCAATATTTTCTTTTTTATTTGACTGGAAGATACATTTTTCTCTCCGTGATAGACATTTTTCGCTTTTTTTTTATCAATTGTGCCATTTGGAGCAGGGAATTGCTTCATAAATAGAGAAAATTGTAGAGACTTCATTTTTAAACAAAAAGGGAGGAATGAAAACATGTCGGGAAACAAAGGTGTCGTTTATAAAGGAGCAGGAAATGTAGCAGTTGAGGATATTGGATACCCTGATTTGATTTTAAGAGATGGCCCGGGTGTACCGAAAGCCAATGTGGGGCGCAAATGTGAGCATGGCGTCATTTTAAAAGTAGTGACGACGAATATTTGCGGAAGTGACCAGCACATGGTGAGAGGTCGTACGACTGCGCCTGCAGGACTAGTCCTTGGTCATGAAATTACAGGTGAAGTCGTTGAGGTTGGACGAGATGTGGAGTTTATTCAAAAAGGAGACCTTGTGTCTGTTCCCTTTAATATTGCTTGCGGACGATGCGTCATGTGTAAGGAACAAAAAACCCATGTGTGCTTAAATGTAAACCCGGACCGTCCAGGTTCTGCCTATGGATATGTCGATATGGGCGGATGGGTTGGCGGCCAATCCGAGTACGTCATGGTGCCGTATGCAGATTTTCAGCTGCTGAAATTTCCAGACAAAGATCAAGCGATGGAAAAAATACTTGATCTGACGATGCTTTCCGATATTTTCCCGACAGGTTTTCACGGTGCTTATACGGCTGGAGTAAAGCCTGGTTCAACTGTATATATAGCCGGTGCAGGGCCAGTAGGTCTTGCCGCAGCGCATTCCGCTCAGCTTCTTGGCGCTTCTACGGTCATTGTCGGTGATTTGAATGAACAAAGGCTGGAGCAGGCCAGAAGCTTTGGCTGTGAGACGATCAATTTAAGAAAACATGATCGAATCGGCGAACAAATCACCAATATCTTAGGAGAGCCAGAAGTAGACTGTGCCGTCGATTGTGTCGGCTTTGAGGCTTCAGGTCATGGAGATCAAGGAGAAGCGCCTGCAACCGTTTTAAATACAATTATGGATATTACCAAAGTTGGCGGTAAACTTGGAATCCCAGGGCTTTACGTCACAGAAGACCCAGGTGCAGTGGATGCTGATGCAAAAGTTGGATCACTGAAAGTGCGAATTGGACTCGGCTGGGCAAAAGCCCATACCTTTGTGACAGGCCAAACCCCTGTCATGCAATATCACCGCAGTCTAATGAAATCCATTTTAAGCGGAAGAGCACAAATCGCCAAAGCGGTGAATGCGACCGTCATTAACCTTGATCAAGCCCCTCAAGGATACAGCGACTTTGATTCAGGTGTAGCGAAGAAATTTGTCATTGACCCGCATGGGATGATTTCTAAATAATGAATCAATGAGAATAATCGAAAAAACTTACGGGAGAGTGTATCCTGTAAGTTTTTTTGTGTTCTATTTTAAAATGACCTGTACTATTCTCTTGCAATACATCTCATGTTAAAATATATAAATTGGAAAAATTATTCTATAGTTGAAGTTCATACCAGATGATTTAATTGATTTTAAATGACTAGGGAGAGGTATTGATTGCTAAACGTACACAACATCAAGAAATATTATAAAGATAAACAGGTATTAAAAGGGATAACCTTTCACTTAAAAAAAGGAGAATCTTTTGGACTATTAGGTCCGAATGGTGCGGGAAAATCCACATTGATTGGCATCTTGACAGGGCTGATTCATGCCACAAGCGGCACCATAACGATTGAAGGTATAGATTTAAAAAAAGAAACAAAAAAAGCGCAGCAAATGATAGGAATTGTTCCGCAAGAGATCGCTTTATATTTACAATTGACAGCAAAAGAAAATTTAATGTTTTGGGGGAAAATGTATGGACTCAAAGGAAAAGAGTTGAAAAGCAGAGTACAAGAAACACTTGAGCTAATTGGTCTTAAAGATAGAGCAAATGATCAAGTAAAAGTATTCTCTGGAGGAATGAAAAGAAGAGTGAATATCGGCTGTGCGATATTACATCAACCTAAACTATTAATCATGGATGAGCCAACTGTAGGCATAGATCCCCAATCTAGAAATCATATATTAGAAACAGTTAAGACATTAAATGGAGAAGGAATGACCATTATATATACTAGTCATTACATGGAAGAAGTCGAATTTTTATGTGAAAGAATGGCTATTATGGATCATGGGTCTATCATCGCTTTAGGGGATCAGCATGAATTAAGTGAGCTTGTCGGAAATCAAAGAGAAATTGTTTTGACCATTAAATATGAACATGGACAAAATGATATAGATCGAGTGCGTCAATTCATACATGAAGTCGACCCTTTAAAGGAAATCGTCGTTCAAGGAAATCAAATGAAAATATTTGATCAACATCCTCAGCAATTATTAAGCCATCTCATTCAAGGTGTGACCGCATTAAATATTCAAATTATTTCAGCAGAAATCGTAGAACCAAATTTAGAAAATGTCTTTTTGTATTTAACTAGTAAAAATTTGAGGGATTAGACTGTTTAGAGGTGAACACATGAGCATCTGGGTTGTACTAAAAGATCTATTATTGTTTTTTAGAGATAAGAAAAGCTTTTTTACACTTTTTTTTATGCCTATTATATTGATTGCTATTTTAGGTGCAGCATTTGGAGAGAATATGAAGCAAGAAAGTGAAGTCAGCATCAATTCATTTCGTGTAGGAGTTACAGATCAAGATAAGTCCGCTACAAGTAAAATGTTTCTATCGACATTGTCTAATAGTGGGCTCAGTGACATCATTGATGTGAAGGTCATCTCGAAAGATCAGCTAGAGAAAGATTTAAATAATAGAGAAATCAAAGTGGGAATCATCATCAAGCCGAATTTTGAAAAAAGCCTATTAAATCACCATCATGTGCAATTGAATATTTTGAAAGGACCAAATTCAGCCTTACAAGAAATGGTCTTAGAAAATGTGGTTCTACAATTCTTTCAAAATTATCATATGAATCGTATTCTGATGCCGTTAAATCAAGGTGAAAAAGTGGAAATCGTTTCTCATCAACTAAAGAAGGAACTGGTGAACGAAAGGAATATCCATATCAACAGCCAGCCGATTACGTCTTTCCAATACTACGCGGGCGGGATGGGTGTGCTTTTTTTATTAATGACTGTTGTTTTCTTAGTTGGAAGTATGATAGAGGAAAAAGAGGAAGAGGTTTATAAAAGGTTAGTTGTATCAAAATTAAGCAATACTAGTTACATCGTTGGAAAGTTATTGGGTATTGTTTTGATGAGTATGATTCAACTTGCGGTCATTATTTTATTTACTAGCTTTGTCTTTAAGGTGAACTGGGGAGAGCCTTTTACTGTTGTTATGATCGGATGTAGTTTTATATTAAATGCTGCGGGTTTCGGGGTGCTGATTGGTTCTTTTATCAAAAGGGAAAAAACGTTTAACAGTGTGGGGATTTTAGGCACTCAAGTGTTAGCTGCTTTAGGTGGAAGTATGGTTCCCTTATACTTATTTCCACAATGGTTGATCAACATAAGCTATTTCTTGCCTAATTCTCTTGCACTTCAAATGTTTTTGAAAAGTATGGCAGGTGCTGATTTTAGTGAAATTCAAAGCGGGTTTATACTAAGCTGCGGGATGGGACTAGTTTTCTTCATCACTGCTTTAATTAGAATGTCTTTTGAAAGGAAGCATCGCTATGCATAAAATATCAGCCATTATTGCTTTAAAGCTAAAAGAAACATTAAAGTCCCCATTGACGCTCATTTTTTTATTTGTTATGCCAATCGTATTTAGTTTTATTTTTGGAAGTACGGCATCTGATACAAAGAAACCTATAGTTGCTTTTATTCAAGAGCATAGTGATGGTAAACTGAATCAAGAAATTTTTCATATCCTTGAAAAGAACACTAAATTTCATTGGATAAAGACGACTGAAAGCGAAGCAAAAGATTTAGTTTATGATGAAAAGGCAGTTGCGTCAGTTAAAGTCGCAAGACAATTAAAGAGCCATTTAAAAGAAAACAAAGAGATTTTTGATGTGACAGTTTATAAGAAAACTGAGGAATATGCAGTCTTATCTCCCTATTTAAAAGAGACAGCGTCCATCATTTATCAAATCAATCAGGGTGTAAAAGAGCAGAAAAGTGTTTCTCTCACCAATGCTTTAAACGAGTTAAATGAATCTGGCACCATTTCATTGGTTGAAAAAAATCAAGATGGTGAGGCAACCCAGCAGCCAAATTTAATACCGCTTGGCTTTACTATTATGTTTATGATGTTTGCGATCTCAAGCTCAGCGTCATCTATCCATTTGGAATATAAAGATTATACATGGCAAAGATTACTTTCAAGTCCCATCCAGAAAATATCTGTGCTATTGGGCTATTTCATAGCTTATTTTCTTCTTGGATGGATACAACTGGGTGTCCTTCTGACCATATTATCACTATTCTTCAATGTATACTTAGGCAACTTTATGCTTATTTTAGTGTTTGGATCATTCGTTATTGGTCTTGTTGTGAGTTTAGGTTTTATGATTGCAACCTTATCTCATACAAAAAAGCAAGCTGAAGTATTTAGTGCAATTATCATTGTAGGAACTTGCATGCTAGGCGGTATTTATTGGCCATTAGATATCGTTCCAGACATGATGAAGAAGATCTCGTTGGCTATACCGCAAACATGGATGATGTCTGGTTTTGGTGAGATGATGAGCGGTACTGTTAATCACACTATCTTATTATTAGACATCACAGTTTTAGCTGCTTTTACGATTATTTTTATGGTGATTGGTTTGAAAAATATCCGATCCTATTAATCTCTTTCCATGAAATTACTTTTATCTTTTAGAAAGCTTAAGCCCCTCTATATAGCTATAGAGGGCTTTTGTATACAATAACTATTCAGTATTGACGTTGGCCGACTTGTCGATGGCCATTATGGCAATTGTCAATTTGATTGCAATTGCTATCCTAGGCAAATATGCTTTTGCCGCTTTAGATGATTATATTCAACAAAGGCTGTTAGGCAAAAATCCTGTCTTTTATGCATCTAGCATTCCAGGTTTAAAAGAAATAGAGTGGTGGGGAGCAGAAAAACAAACGGCTCACTCAACAAACTTAAATGAAGGAGTAGAAAAATCATGATGAATTTTGAATATCATTGCCAAACAAAAATGATGATGGGGACTGGTCAATCAAAAGAAATTGGATCTATAGTAGAGGATATTGTATTGCCGGGCGCCACAGTGATGATTGTGACAGATGCTGGTGTGAGAAACGCAGGGCTAGTTCAGCCTATTGAAGCGTATTTGCAGGAAGCCGGTTATTCCGTTTTTATATTTGATCAAGTATCTCCAAACCCTAGAGATAATGAATGTCTAGCTGGTGCAGAGCTCTTTAGAAAAGAACAAGCATCAGCGGTCATTGCGATTGGTGGCGGAAGTCCAATGGATACGGCGAAAGCGATTGCTTTATTAGGTCCAAATGGCGGCATTCCTGAAGATTATATATCAGGGAAGAAGGCGTATGCTAATCTATCTCCATTAATTTGTATCCCAACAACGGCTGGTACTGGCTCTGAGGTGACCCGTTCATCTGTCATTACGTTAGCTGCTTCACATAAAAAAATCACATTAAAACATGCCTTGCTTCGGCCAACCATTGCGATTTTAGATCCTGCTCTTACATTGACGGTGCCAAAAGGCATAACAGCCGCAACAGGTGTAGATGCATTGGTACATGCTATTGAAGGCTATTCTTGTAAAGTAACAAATCCTATTTCAAAAGCAATGGGTGCAAGTGCAATGGAGACAATTGTGAAATACTTACCCAAGGCATATGAAAATGGCTCTGATTTAGAAGCGAGATACAAAATGCAGGAAGGGAGCTTACTTGCTGGCTTATGCTTCGGTTCAGCCGATGTCGCAGCCGTTCATTGCTTAGCAGAAGCACTTGGTAGTCTTTATGATACACCTCATGGTATCGCAAACGCGGTATTTTTGCCTTATGTTATGCAATTCAATGCAGTTGAAAACAAGGTATTACACGCAGAGCTTGCCAAAATAATGAGCTTTGCAGATAAAACGGATTCAGATGATGTGGCGATTCAAAAATTAATTGATGGCATGTATATATTCACAAAAAATTTAGGTATTCCAGCACTAAAAGACTTATCTTATATTAAAGAAGAGGATTTTGAAAAAATGGCTGAATTAGCAGAACAAAACGGCTCTACATCCAGCAATGTTCGTACCGTTACGAAAGCCGACTACTTAGATATTTTAAAGGCTGCTTTTTAAAATCACCATATAGAAAAATAGAATGATCAATGAATTCCCTAGGAACACCTTCCTCATGACATTATCACTTGGAGGGTGTTCTTTTATGTTTCATGTAGCTAGGTATCGTCTACATATGAGTGGTATGATAGACGACAACATCTGATGGAGAAAGGATTGGATAAACGATGAACTTTCACAATAAAACCGTCGTCATCACAGGCGCAGCCAATGGAATTGGTGAAATGATCGCCTGGGGCTATGCAAAAGAAGGAGCGCGAGTGGTGCTTGCAGATATAGATGAAGAGAAGGGGAAGCGATTGGAGAAAGAGCTAAAAAAAGAATCGTTAGAAGCTTATTTTAAGAAAACAGATGTGACGCAAGAAACGGATATTCAACACTTAATGTCGTTTGCGGTGGAGCGCTGTAAAACGATTGATATTCTCATTAATAATGCTGGTGTCATGTGTACAGTATCGCCTTATGAATTAACGGTCGATGAGTGGGATCGTGTGTTACAGACGAATCTAAGAGGAACTTTTTTATGTGCAAGAGAAGCAGCACGTTATATAAAAGAGAATCCAAAAGGCGGTTCTATTGTGAACATTTCATCCACCCGAGCAACCATGTCAGAGCCAAACACAGAAGCATATGCTGCATCAAAAGGTGGAATATCGGCGCTGACTCATGCCTTAGCGGCTTCTTTTAGTCCGGATCATATCACAGTGAATAGCATTTCACCTGGATGGATTGAAACGAAGGATGAGGAGAATCTTCGAGAGATCGACCACAAGCAGCATCTTTCCAATCGAGTCGGCACACCAAAGGATATTGTGAAGGCTTGCTTTTATTTAACCGATGAGGATAATCAATTTGTGACCGGCACAGATTTAGTCGTTGATGGCGGCATGACGAGAAAGATGATCTATGCTGATTAACTCGAAAAAAACATTGACGCTTTGATCAAGGCGCTGTACAATATGTAACAATTCAGCTGAAGATCGTGATGAAATAAAGACACAGCGCAAATAGAGAAGAGTACATCATGAGCCGTCCCGCACAGAGAACTCCGTGAAGCTGAGAAGGAGCCGGGCAGCATGATGGAACCAAGCCTCTTAGCTCTTCACCGGATTCCTTCGGATGGTGGTGCAGCGACATTCTCCCGTTACAGAGATGGGTTCATGATGACCTGCTAAGGTTCATCTGGCAACAGATGAATAAACTGAGGTGGCAACGCGGAGTAAATCCCGTCCTCAAGACAGAAATGTCTTGGGGGCGGGATTTTTTTATGACAAATAGGGGGAAAAGTGATGAAAAAACATTGGCGGGATATGAGTTTGCTGCTTGGAGCCATCGGAATTGCGAACATAGGAGAATGGATTTATATGATTGCTCTCCATCTGCTTATTTTTCAAGAAACGGGCTCTGTGCTGGCTGTAACAGCCGTCTATATGCTGAGACCGGCTGCGGCTCTTTTGACAAACAGCTGGTCTGGCAGTTTGATTGACAGGCTGAATCAGCGGAAAGTGATGATCAGCTTAGATATCAGCCGGGCTATCCTGATCGCATGTATACCCTTTGTGTTATTTTCAGGACATCTGCTTACCCTGTATGTGATGGTGTTCCTTATTCAAATGGCACAAGCGATGTTTCATCCAGCTTCGATGGTCTATATGACAGGATTGATCCCGGCGAATAACCGAAAACGGTTTAATGCCATTCGCTCATTATTACAATCGGGTGGATTTTTACTTGGACCCGCTGCAGCAGGTTTGCTTTTTTTAATCGGTACACCTGTTTTTTCAATTTATATAAATGCGATCTGCTTGTTGGTATCTGCTCTGTTAACGATGTGCTTACCGAATTTGCTCAAACAAGATGCTGACCAAAAGCGCTTTTCTCTTTCGATGTTAAAAGAGGATGCGAAGCTTGTTCTTCGGTTTAGTTTGACATCACGCCAAATTATGGCGGTGTATTTATTATTTAGTGCCGCTATCACGGTACTTCCTACTGCCATTGACTCTCTTGAAACAGCCTTTGCAAAAGAAGTGTTGCTGTTAACTGATACACAATATGGTCTTCTTGTGAGTATAGCTGGGGCAGGCATTATCGCAGGGGCAGGTCTCAATTCGGTGATTGTGGAGAAGCTGCCTGTTTCGATCATGCTAGGGGTTGGCAGTTTGTTTGTGGCATGTGGCTATCTCATTTATGCTTTTTCCAGCACATTGTTTGCAGCCGCTGTTGGATTTTTTATATTAGCATTCTTTTTAGCATTTGCGAACACAGGTTTTATGACTTTCTATCAAACGAATATCCCGGTAGAGGTGATGGGGAGGGTAGCCAGTTTTTATGCTTTGATTGAAGCTATTCTGACGATCATGCTGACAGGTGTCTCTGGTGGACTTGCACATGTTTTATCAATCCGAACCTCCGTTGTCACCGGGTGTGTATGTATGTTTCTTGTCTGTTTATTGCTATGTTTTGTCATCTTTCGTTCATTGACTGGCAAAAAGATAGTGCATCCTACTTAGAAAATTAAAAAAATTATGTTATGATTATTTAAGTAAGTTAATGAAATTGATGAGAAAAGGAGTCTTACACATGAAAGCACTACGCTGGCACGATCAAAAGGACATTCGACTAGAGGAAATTGATGAACCAAAAGTTGCTCCAGGAAAAGTGAAACTTAAAGTAAAATGGTGCGGCATTTGTGGTAGTGATTTACATGAATATCTAGGAGGACCTATCTTCATTCCAGTGAATGAACCTCATCCACTGACAAAAGAAAAAGCTCCTATTACACTGGGACATGAATTTTCTGGTGAGGTTGTTGAAGTAGGAGAAGACGTCAGCAATTACAAAGTAGGCGATCGAGTGGTTGTTGAGCCTATTTTTGCAACTCACGGACATCAAGGTGCTTACAACTTAGATGAAAACATGGGCTTTTTAGGACTTGCCGGAGGCGGCGGTGGATTCTCTGAATATGTATCTGTCGATGAAGAATTACTTCATTTATTACCAGACGAAATTTCATATGAGCAAGGGGCACTTGTAGAGCCTTCAGCAGTTGCTTTATATGCGGTTCGTTCTAGTAAAGTACAAGCTGGCGATACAGCGGCTGTGTTTGGTTGCGGACCAATTGGCTTGCTTGTTATTGAAGCATTAAAAGCAGCTGGTGCTACTGATATTTACGCAGTAGAATTATCTAAAGAACGCCAAGAAAAAGCGAAAGAGCTTGGAGCGATCATTGTTGATCCTTCTCAATATGAAGATGTTGTTCAAGAAATTGCACGCCGTACAAACGGTGGCGTCAATGTTTCTTTTGAAGTGACAGGTGTACCTGTTGTATTGAAGCAAGCAATCCAATCAACTAGAATTTCAGGTGAAACAGTCATTGTGAGTATTTGGGAAAAAGGCGCAGAAATTATGCCAAATGACATTGTCATTAAAGAACGTACAGTCAAAGGAATTATCGGCTACAGAGACGTATTCCCATCTGTATTAAACTTAATGAGAAAAGGCTATTTCTCTGCTGATACGCTCGTCACAAAGAAAATCAAGTTGGATGATGTGATCGAAGATGGTTTCCATGCATTAATCAATGAAAAAGATCAAGTGAAAATTTTAGTTAGTGCTGAATAGTAAGACAACGAAGGGGAATGGTAAAAGCCATTCTCTTTTCTATTCATAGTGATCAATCAATGGAAAGAGCAGGACAATTTCCTTTAACATACTTAAAAAAAGGTGAATAAATGGATCAAAAAAAGTCGATCAGGTTCTCGTGCCTGATCGACTTTTTTATCGTCCAAGAGATCTTCCGTACATGCTGACTCGTTTCTCTAACAAAGCAAAAGCGAGTTCAAAGAAAATGCTAAGCAGCCAATAGATCAACGCAGATACGAGGTATGTTTCTAAAAACTGATAGCCATCATTTGCAATAATCCGGGAAATACCCATAATTTCAAGTACACCAATTGTAAACGAAAGAGATGTAGCTTTTAATAACTGAATGAGCTGATTTCCTAGATTCGGTAAGGCAACCACAAATGCCTGTGGCAAAATAATGCGCATCATTGCTTGGCGTGTCGTCATCCCCACAATTTTTGCTGCTTCAAGCTGCCCTTTGTCTACCGCAAGAAGTGCACTCCGAACAACCTCTGTTAAATGGGCGGCTGAATGGAGGCTGAATGTAATAAGGGCAACAGCTAATGGGGAGACCATATCTGGATGAAAGGTCAGCCCGAATGTATCGTTCACTTTGGTTAGAACAAAAGGAAGTCCATAAAAGAAAGCGAACAACTGAACAATAAGAGGTGTTCCTCTAAAAAAGGAGACATAAAGCGTCACAAGCTGCCTGAGTACAGGAATGCGAAAGAGACGAATGAAAGCAAAAACAGATCCAATCATCAGGCTTACAGTCATGGAAACGAGTGCAATCAATAAAGTAAAAGGAACGCCTTTTAAAATATGAGGTACTTGGTCAATCGCAAATGGAATATCAATGGTTTGCATCAAATCGCCTCCTTAACGTGACAGGCTGGTGCGGCCTTTTACAAATTTCCTTTCAAGCAGCATGGTGATCAGTTCAATACTCATACAAATGAGCCAATACACAATCGCAATGATCACATACACCTCAAACATACCGATTCCGTAGTTATTTCCTAAAATGATCTTCACCTGTCCCATGATATCAATGAGTCCGATTGTAAAGGCAATCGCTGTGTCTTTCACGAGATCAATGGTGTAATTTCCGAGGTTCGGCAGTGCAATGAGGAAGGCCTGCGGGATAATGATCCTAATCAACGCCTGTGTATCTGTCATCCCAACAATGTAGGCGGCCTCGAGCTGATCCTTCCCGACAGATGAATACGCACTGCGAAAGACTTCAGATAAATAAGCGCCCGTATGTAAAGAAAACGTCATCATTACAAATAGCACACGATCCCAATGATTGATTTGAATCCCTGCCACAAGCAAAAGCTGAGGCAGGCCAAAATAAATCAAGAAAAGCTGAACAATTAAAGGCGTACTCCGTGTAAAAGATAAATAAATAACAGCCAATTGCTTCAGTACTGGGATTTGTTTGATACGAATACATGCAAATAGCAAGCCGATGATGATGGCAAAAAACAATGACACGATAATAATGAAAAAAGTGAGTGGCAGGCGTTCAAGCACCTGTAAAAAAATGCGCAACCAATCTCCAGCTGTAAACGTCATGACGCTTCCTTCCTTTCTTCATTTTGATCGCCTTGCTCTGAGATGTCATCAATATCTTGAAAGAAATCAACCCCAAACCACTTTTTCGCTAGCTTAGGCAGTGTTCCATCATCAATCATCTCTTGGGTGATCCGGTCCAAATCTTCTGCAAGCTGCTTCTCGCTTGGCTGTAAGACAAGATAGATAGGCTCCTTTGACACAATGCCGCCAACTTTGACCTTTAGGTTTAAATGCTTTTGAATGGTATCAAAGGTTGAAATGTTCATAAATGCTGCATCGGACCGTCCGGTTTCAACACGCTTTAAGTTGAGTTCATTTGAAGGACTTTCAATAGTCGTCAACGGAATATCCGGATCATGCTCTTTATTATATTGATTTAATATCGAACGCAAGCCTCCGCTAGGGCTGACAGGGGCCAGTTTTTTAGATGTCATATCATCAAGCGATCGAATCTCCTTGTCTGATTCATTCACAATTAAACCTGTCATCGAATAACCATACGGGACCTTAGGGTAAAGGAAACGCTTTTCACGTTCAGGATTACTAAAAAACCAATTAGCCGCCATTTCAAACTTCCCTGCGCCTACACCAATTAAATTCGATTCTTCCTCGCCAAAAATGTAATCAAAATGTACGTGAGGAAGTCTTTTTTCCACTTCATTTAAATAATCAATGTTATAGCCAATCGGTTCGTTTCGTTCATTTGTTGCTAAAAAGGGTGGATTGACCTCTGCACTCAGTGCGACTTTTACAATTTTTCTACCATCATCTGTCGTGGTTTTCACACTGCTACAGCCCAGCAGAGAGAGAAGAAACAGAAGGACACCGGCCGTTATGAATGCTGTCTTTTGTTTCATTTGTCTTTCTCCGATTCTTGCCACATGCCGCGATGAATTCTTGATAAAAATTGTTTCGTTCGTTCATGCTGTGGCTTCAATAGGACGTCTTCTGGTGAGCCTTTTTCAACGATTTCGCCATCTGCCATAAAGATCACCGTATCCGCCACGTCCTTTGCAAAAGAAATTTCATGCGTCACAATGACCATTGTCATCCCTTGGCTCGCAATATCTTTGATCATTTCAAGAATTTCTCCTACCATCTCTGGGTCCAGTGCCGACGTAGGTTCATCAAACAAAAGCACTGAAGGGTTCATCGCAAGTGCACGGGCTATGCCAATTCGCTGCTGCTGACCACCGGATAATTCACTCGGAAATGCATCCTTTTTATGAAGCAGTCCAATTCGCGTTAAAAATTGCTCTCCGACCTTTTCTGCTTCTTTTTTAGACATGTTTTGAGACACGATCAATCCTTCTGTAATATTTTCAAGTGCTCGTTTATTCTGAAACAAGTGATAATGCTGAAACACCATGGAGGATTGCTGCCTGAGTTTTAGCAGATCTTTTTTATGATATCGTTCAAATTGAATCGTGGCTTCACCAACCGTCAGCTCACCTTTGTCTGGAATATCGAGGCTGTTTAAGCTGCGAAGAAGTGTTGTTTTTCCTGATCCGCTCGGTCCAATAATGGCGACCACTTCACCTTCTTGTACGGTAAAATCAATTCCTTTTAACACATGGGTCTGCCCATAAGATTTATGTAGATTAGTAGCTGAAATCATAAAAGCATCACGTTCCTTTGACATATGTACTTAATATTGATAAAATTTAACACATTAAATCCTATAAGTAAAGTGTGTTTTATTTATTCCGATTGGAAAAATCAGATATGATAGATTGTGAGATATAGAGGAGTTGGATACGTTTTGTCTAAAGCATTATTTGTCGATACCGATTTTCAAAAAACATGGCTCAATCAACTAGAATCTCTTCGTGAAACGATCGAACAAACGGCAAAAGAACATGATGAAGGCGCTTATTTTCCTGAAAAAAATATTGAATCATTAGTAGAGATGGGCTATACGACGTTGTCTCTTCCTGCTGAATACGGAGGCGGAGGTCAATCTGTGAAGGATATGGTTCTGTTTCAAGAGACGCTCGGCAGTATGGACGGAGCGACTGCCTTATCAATCGGCTGGCACCAAGGGGTTGTAGGCGAAATTTACGAAAAGAAACAATGGAATGAGCAGCAGCTGCAATTCTTTGCGGAAGAAGTGAAGAAGGGCGCCCTTGTCAACCGTGCCGTGAGCGAGGCGCAGACAGGCAGTCCAACAAGAGGCGGGAAGCCTGGGACAACAGCCACTAGATCAGGTAATGAGTGGATCATCAATGGACGTAAAATTTTCACAACGATGTCACCGGCACTTACATACTTTTTAGTCGGCGTATGGATCGAGGAAAAAGAGGCAATAGGCTTCTTCTTAATTCATCGTGAGACAGAAGGTATTTCAATAGAAGAAACGTGGAATGTTGTGGGCATGAGAGGAACTGAAAGTCATGATTTAATCTTAGATCAGGTGAAGGTTTCAGATGACATGCTTGTGGAGGTGCAAAAAGGGCCGCGGGGCGGTATGCTAAATCCTTGGATCGCTCATATTCCGTCCTGCTATTTAGGCATTGCACAAGCAGCAAGAGACTATGCTGTTCAATATGCCATCACCCATTCACCGAACAGCATTAACGGCACAATTAGTGACCTGCCAAATGTCCAAACACTGATTGGTGAAATCGACTTACTATTAAAGCAAGCACGCCACGTCATCTACTCAACGACCACATTGTATGAACAGCCAGAGAAAAGAGAGCTGTTAATCAATGAATTTGGTGCTGTGAAGCATACCGTCGTTAATCATAGTTTGCAAGTTGTCGATAAAGCTATGCGTTTAGTCGGCGCGAAAAGCTTAAGTCTAGACTGTCCACTGCAGCGTTACTATCGAGATATTCGTGCCGGGCTCCATAACCCGCCAATGGACGATATGACGATATCAAAAATCGCGAACCAGGCCATTCAAGAGAAAAAAGAGAGCTAATATACAGCAAAAAGCCGGATAAACCGGCTTTTTTTATTTGAAAGAAAAGAGGACAAGCGTACCTTATGTCCCATCGCTTAAGCATGCTACAATCATGAAAATCATGAGAAAAGGAGCGGTTGTCTTGAAGAAAAAGTATATAAAATGGTTGTTTTCTGGCATCGTGCTGATGGCACTTTGTATCAGCCAGTCGTCATCAACTGAAGCAAGATCACCAGCGTGGTCAGTAGATGAATTCTTTAAAAATCGGGAAGGCACGTTTGTGATTCAAGAAGTAAAAGAAAAGTCCCCATGGGTGTATAACAAAAAAAGAGCGAAAGAGCGCTTTGCGCCCCAATCGACATTTAAGGTAGCAAATGCCTTAATCGGACTCCAAACGGGCGCAGTGAGAGATGAATACGACATCAAATATTGGGATGGTGTAAAAAGAGAGATTGACAGCTGGAATAGGGATCATACATTAGGATCTGTGATGAGAGATTCAGTCGTCTGGTACTATCAAGCCATGGCGCGTGACATTGGAGAAAAACGCATGAATCATTGGGTCAAAGCCATTCATTATGGGAACGAAGACATATCTGGCGGAATCGATCAATTTTGGTTAAGCAGTACCCTGCGAATTTCCCCAATCGAACAAGTTCGTTTCCTCAAACAGCTATATGAAGAGACTCTTCCATTTGACCTAAAGAACATGAGAACAGTTAAACGAATGATGGTGCAAGAAGAAGAGAAATACGCCACCCTATACGGAAAAACAGGCTCGGGATCAGGCATCGGCTGGTACGTAGGCTTTATCAAACATGAAAACAAAACCTACATCTTCGCCACAAATATCGAAGGCACCGGAATAGAAGCAAAAGACATCACCTATCGCATTTTGAAAAAATATCATTTGATTGAAGCATCCGTTTAGGGTGCTTTTTTATGTGAAAAAGGATATATATTGATAAGTTGATGATATATGGTTTAGTTTGAAAGAATGATATATTTATAGAAATATATTGAAGTATCATTTCGAATGTATTATTATATATGGCGTAATGTTACAAATGTTACAAATATATGATAAGGAGATTAATATGAACCTAAAAAGAAAAGTAAATTGGAAAAGAAATATTGCAGCACTACTAGCGTTTGTGATGATTTTATCAATGTTTCCTACTGATATTTTTGCAGAAGGACATGACAAAAATACAAAATCAAGTCATAACAGCTTAGAAGAATTAGATAATTCAAAAGCTCTGGAAATGGCAGGTATTGACGAAAATGAAATTGGAAAGGATGGAGAAGTTCTTTCAGAAAGAACAGAAAACAGCAAGCTTTTTTATGAAGGAGAGGGTGTATTTACACAAGAGGTATATCCTGATCCAATTCATATAAAAGAGACCCCAGATGCTGAGTGGGAGGACATCTCTCCAGAATTAAAGACGATCTCGAAAAAAGAAATAGAAACAGAAAATGCGAAATTAGAAACAACTTTTCAAAAGCAAATGAAACAAGGACTATATGCAACATTTGAACACAAGAAGCATCAAATTGAATTTTCAATTTTAAACGCTTCAGGGAAAAACAAATCAGAAATCAATTCCAAAGATACCTCTGCACAATTTAAAGAGAACACCAACGAGCTTACATATGAAGAGGTATTTCCAAATATAGATTTACGATCATTTACCTTTAATGAAAACAACAAAGAAGATATTGTACTCAATCAATATGATGGTTACAATTCATTTACATTTAAAATAAAGACTGATCTAACTGGGGAAATTGTGGAAGACGGTTCTATTACATTTTATGATCAGAAAAAACGGACCATTTTTCAAGTCCCTAAACCGTTTATGACGGATTCTAATTTAGATGAAAAGTCAGGTGAAGTGGCTCGCTCAGAAGATGTGAGCTTTAAATTAGAAAAAGAAGACGATGGTTATTTACTTCGTGTGACAGCAGATGAAAAATGGCTCAAAGATCCTGAACGAGTTTATCCTGTGTCTATCGATCCTTCGACTTCTTTATCTGTGTCAGCAGACACATTTATCATGAGTAAGTACCCAACAACAAATTATTCATCCTCTACGCAAAAATGGGATGCTAAACTTAAAAGTTATGTACTCAAAACAGGTTATTACGATAAAACAACTGGTACAAACTATGCGTTTATGAAGTTTAATTCATTCAAGCCGATTCAAAATATGAATGTAACAAAAGCGACGCTTAAAACATATGTTGCTCATTCATATTACGGGACGAAGGCTACTGGTCTTTGGCTGGATACAGTGAATGCCAACTATGACCATACAAAACTAACATGGAACAATAAACCAAGCTCCAAAAACATCGGCAAAGCCAATGTATATAAAGGACAATGGGCGAGCTATGATGTGACATCGACCATCAAAGCTTGGAATAGTGGGACAGCCAACTATGGATTTAAATTACATGCGAATGGAAATAAACAAGACCATTGGAAAAAACTGATCTCATCAACAAACTCAACCAAAAAACCAGTCATTGAAGTAACGTATACCATTCCACAGGCAAATGCACCAACTGTAAAAGGTTTTAGTAATGGAAATGGAACAGGTTACTTCAATTTAAGTTGGAAAAAGGTGTCTGGTGCTAAAGGCTATAAAGTATGGCTATATAACGGAAAAGAGTATGAAGCCATTTCAGTTGGAAATGTAGCATCATGGAGTACAAAAGGAAAAAATATATGGCCGACAGCAAGCGAGATTGCAGCTAAAAAATATAAACTTCATTTAGATGGAAAAGGTGGCACTGAATTAGCAGTTGATCCTTCTCCAGTTTACAAAAACTCAGGCGGCAATTATGCGACAAGTAAAAATTATTGGGTAGCTGTAAGTGCAATTTTTGACCAAGGTGAAGGCGCAATGTCAGCAAAAGTAAAACCTGTCGTGCCAAATGTAGCTAGAGCGAAAGCACCTAGTACAAAAGGCTTCAATAATAACAACGCAACAGGTTACTTTGATCTTTCTTGGAATTCAGTTTCCGGTGCGACCGGTTATAAATTACAAATGTTTAATGGGAAAAGCTACGAGACATTGGATCTTGGGAATCAAACATCATGGTCAACAAAAGGGAAAAAAGTATGGCCGACAGTTGCTGAGATCAAAGCAGGTAAATATGCATTGCACCTCCAAGATGGCAAAGGGGCGGAGCTTCCAATTCATCCTGGTGCGACTTACAAAAATGCTGGAGGAGATGCGGCTCAAAAACATTATTCCTTCAGAGTGATTGCCTACAATAAAGATGGAGAAGCTATTGCTTCACCGCCAGCTGGACCAACTTTACCTGATTTATCTAGACCGAAAGCTTTATCTGGATATGCTTATACGAATACGAAAGAGAGCCAAACGGGTTATATCAATTTACATTGGGACAAAGTGAAAAATGCAAAAGGGTATAAAATTAACATCTATAATGGTAAGGCATATCAATCATTTGATGTTGGTGATGTCGATCACTGGACAACACAAAACAAGAATATTTGGCCGACTCCTACTGAAGTTAAAAGTGGGAAATATGTGCTTCATACAGATGGTAAGGGCGGAGAATTATCGCTAGACCCATCACCAGTATATGAAAATGCGAATGGAAATTATAAAGGACGCAAGAACTACTCCTTTACTCTTTCCGCCTACGATGCAAATGGAGAAACCATTCCGACACCAGCCTTTAACCCGACATTCCATGAAGGTGCCGAATTTCTTGGAACAGAGGATTACTGGTCGATTATTGATATACCAGACGGCCAGCTTAATGGTGCAACTGGTAATGTCATTGTCAGTGAAGAAGAAATGTCGATTGATGGTAGAGGACCGGGACTTGGAATTGGTCGCACATACAACAGTTTAGATGCAGCTGACCATCTGTTTGGTCAAGGGTGGTACGCAGATGTAGAAACAAGCATCACGCCAACAAAAGAAGGTGCCATCTATCTTGATGAGGATGCCACAACTCATGTTTTTACAAAAAAAGCAGATGGTACGTATCAACCACCAACAGGTATTTTCCTTGAATTAACGGAATCGAAAGATGAATACATGTTAAAAACGAAGGATCAAACCTTTGCGCACTTTAGTAAAAACGGTGGGAAAATCGCCAAGGTTGTAGATGGACATAAAAATACAACGACATACAAATATAACGAAAACAATCAGCTCACATCAATAGAAGATGCATCTGGCCGAAAAATAACAATGGAATATGATGAAGATGGTCATATCATCTCGGTTCAAGGACCAAAAGGAAAAAAGCTTTCATATGAGTATGATGCAGGCTTCCTAATGAAAGTCATTGATTCAGATGGAACGAGTATCTCATATGAATACGACAAAGAAGGCAGATTGATTAAACAATTCTCTCAAAACAGCACAGAAGATCAGCCTGTTTTTACAGAATACCAATATGAAAATCACCGTTTAGTCAAAGCGATCAATGCAAAAAAAGAAACCTTTGAGTACGCATATGATTTATCTAAAAAGACACTCATGCTGACGCAGCCAAACGGCCGGAAAATACAGTATACGTATAACGAAGCAGCCAATCCAATTCAAGTTGTAGATGATGCGGAAGGGCTTAAAATCACCACTAAAACGAAATATGAAGGCAACCAAATCGTAGAAGAAACTGACCCAAATGATGTAGAGAAAGGAAAAGCTACAGAAAGCTATTCGTATGACAAAAATGGCAACGTCATTCAGGCGAAAGATGCTTACGGGACAGAAACCTACGAGTATAACAAAAATAATGATGTCACTAAAGTGAAAGATACAGAAGGAGATATTACAGATATCGCCTACGATGGATTAGATGCTGTATCTGAAACGGATCAAAGTGGAAATATGTCTTCAGCAAGTATTTATGACTCGTACGGGAATTTGGTACAAACGAGTAAAGAACTTGCTGCAGGTGCGAGTATATTAAAAAATGGCAGTTTTGAAGATACGCTAACTGGCTGGAAGCTTACAGCATCTAAGGATGACGGGAAATTAGCGCAAATAGCTGGGAAAAGTGGTGCGTTATCTGGTAATCGAGTGTTAGAGATCAGTTCACAATCCACAACGGAAGGAACCGAACTTGGCTATTCTTCTGCTACTCAAGAAGTAATACTAGAGCCAAATACGACTTATACACTGAGTGGAAAAATAAAGACAGAGCTAACAAAAGCAAGAGCATTTTTTAACATCGATTTAAGAGATACAAACAACAAACGAATTCAATGGATCAGCAATGGCTACAGCACATTATCAGGCAAAAACGATTGGACAAAACGCCAAGTCACGTTTACGACGCCATCTCATGCAGGCAAAGCTGTGATCTATATGGAAGTGGATCATCGAGATAAGGCTGGAAAAGGAAAAGCTTGGTTCGATGAGATTCAGCTAGAAAAAGGCGAAGTTTCATCAAGTTATAATCCAGTCAAAAATAATTCCTTTACGGATAAAACAACAAGCTGGAGCGGAACAGGTGGTTCATTAGATAATGAAGAAGGCTTTAACGATGACGTTTCGTTAAAAATGACAAGAACCTCTTCATCTCAAGCAAATGTCATCTATAAACAATCTGTACCGATTGAACAAAGTGCAAATGATCAATCTGTGTATGTCACATTGACTGGGATGTCTAAGGCTGAAAATGTCAAAGTCTCAAATGAAAATGACTACTCACTTCAAGCGTCCGTTACGTATACAGATGGCACAACAGGAACGTTTAATGCGAAATTCCCAACCGGTACACAAGAGTGGAACCGAGCAGCGGTTGTCATACCAAAAACAAAACCATTGAAAAAAGTCGACGTTCAGATTGTTTTCCAAAAAAGCGCGACTGGAACGGTTTGGTTTGATGATATCCGTCTAGTAGAAGGTAGTCTGTTAACGAAAACCACTTACGACGAGAAAGGGAACTATGCAGTTAAAGAAGAGGATGAGCTTGGTTACTCATCTCAATCTGCCTACGACGAAACGGGCAAAAATCTTTCTGAAACAGATGCGAAAGGCGAAAAAACAACATTTGAATATGACCAGGCTGATCAGCTGAAGAAAATCACTTTATCTAACGGGACATCTATTGTGAGAACCTACGATAAAGAGGGCAATGAACGGTCGAAAACCATTCGTGCTGATTCAGATCAGACGTATCAATTTGAATACGACCTAATGGGCAAATTGACAAAAACCATTGATCCATTAGGAAATGTGTTAAAAAGTGAATATGATGCGAATAGCAACTTAATCAAAACCATTTCTGCTAATGGACATGAAGTGTCTCTCACGTATGATGGAACAGACCGAGTGAAATCAAAGTCATACAATGGAACAGAAAAATATCACTTTAGCTATGATAAAAATGGGAACGAAACAACGGTTGTCAACAAAGAACAAAACACAACCAAAAATCGAACATTTGACCAACAAAACCGCATCACAAAGTTAACAGAGCGTGGCAGTAGCCAAACTTGGACGTATCCAGCCAATTCAGATAAACTGAAATCCTTTGAGTGGACACACGGAAATCAAAAAGGAACGAACCAATTCAGTTACAATAAGCTTGATCAAATGACGCAGATGAAGGATTCGAGTTCTACGTATTCGTTTGATTATGATGAAAATGGAAATGTCCAGTCCTTTATTACAGGTAACGGCAGTGGTGCTAGCTTTGCTTATGATGAGCGCAACTTAATCAATGATTTGCACATTGGAACAAGCCAAGGCACGACAATCTTAAACGAAGCTTACGAATATGATCAAAATGGAAACAGAATAACGCTTGATCAAGGAAGCAACGGGAAGATTCGTTATGAATATGGAAAATTAGATCAATTGATCAAAGAAACTCATCCAGATGGCACGGTTATTGAGTACACATATGATGGGTTTGGAAACAGAAAAACAGTAACGACTGAAAAAAATGGCAATAAGAAAACAAACAATGCATCATTCAACATCATGAACCAGCTGACAAAGGTAAATGATGAGACATTGACTTATGATAAAAATGGCAATAGAACGTCTGACAGGCAATTCCTTTATGAATGGGATGCAGAAGATAACATAACGGCCATCACGAAAAAAGGCGAAGACAAGCCATTTGTCACTTATAAATATGATGAGCGTGGATATAGAATTCAAAAAACAGTGAA
The DNA here is from genome assembly GCF_038007905.1 of Bacillus sp. FSL W8-0645. NCBI lineage: Bacteria > Bacillati > Bacillota > Bacilli > Caryophanales > Bacillaceae > Bacillus > Bacillus sp. FSL W8-0645. The sequence continues at coordinate 2,457,603 of NZ_JBBOYC010000001.1, read as the reverse complement.
TGGAAAAGTCACCAATTATTTTTATGACGGCGACAGCCTAAATGTTTTATATGAAACAGATGGGGACAACGAAGTCACAAAAGCATACACATACGGTGAGAGTGGACAACTCCTTGCATTCACACAAAACGAGAAAAAATATTTCTATCACTACAATGCACACGGTGATGTCATTGCCATCACAAATAGTGCAGGAAAAATCGTTGCTGAGTACGAATACGATATATGGGGCGTTCCAACAAAGGTAAAAGAAGATGAAGAAGTAAAAGAAAACCCATATCGCTATGCTGGCTACCGCTTCGACGAAGAAACAGGACTTTACTATTTAATCGCCCGCTACTATGAACCGAAAAATGGCGTATTCCTATCACTTGACCCAGACCCAGGAAGCGATGGAGATGCACTAGATCAAAACGGATATACCTATGGAAACAACAACCCAGTCATGAATGTGGACCCAGACGGCCATTGGGTATGGTATGTTGTGAATGCAGGATTTGCGGTATATGATGGATACAAAGCTTATAAATCAGGTAAAGGCTGGCGGGGTGTAGCTAAAGCTGCAGCAATAGGTTTAGTCGGAAGCGCTGTGGTTAAAGGTGCAAAAATAGCTTATAAGGCGTATCGTCTTAAGAGAGTGCATAAGGCACCGGCGCATGTTAAAAAAGTAGCAAAACATATTTCCTCTAAAGGAGGAGCAGCACCGAAAGGATATAAAGGTGGTCGCACATATCGCAACAAACCTAAGAAAAAAAGATATTGGAAGCTACCTGGAAACACAACATATAGAGAATATGATGTAAAACCAAAGATTAAAGATATAAATAGAGGTAATGAGAGAATTGTGTATGGAAGTAATGGGAAGATGTATTATACTAAAAATCATTATAAGTCATTTAAAAGAATAAGGTGAAGAAATGAACTGGGATATCTTAACCGATAAAAAAAATGAAGAGTTATGGAATATTGTTCATAAAAAAATTAAATGGAATCCTGGTAGTAAATTAGTAAAAATAAAACCTCCAAAACCATACAAAAGGTTTTATATTAAAATGAGTGATCGAAATACAAAGTATAATTTAAATGAACTAGAGGAATTCGAATGTGATATTTTAACTTTTTTTAAAAAATGCACTGATTTTAATGAACGAATTTACGCTTTGGAATGGCAACACTCCGGTTATTCTTTTTCACCACATATGCCGATGGAATTAGATGATTTCGGAGACTGGCTTATTCCACCTTATCCTGATGGAGATTATCGTTTTTTCTTTAAAGCGGATTTGGAATGGGGGGTACTGGGGGATCCAGTTCAACATCAAATTATTATTTATGGTGAAAGTTTGTTGTTAGAAATTGAAAAAAACAAACCCAAAATTTTAAAAGATCGTAAAAATAGTTTTTTTTAGATTGTTAAAACAGAATTATTTTAAATGCAAAAATACTATGTGAAATATAAATTTTCATTTTGAAGAAATTTAAATGACTTGATAGTGTTATTGGAAATGTGCTTTGTAGTATGTACTATAAGGCACATTTTGTTTTTCGGTTAAATAAACAACAAGTTGATGAACATCTATAAGTTTAAGATATTTTGAAGGGGACGATCACAATAGAAAAAGTATCTGATTGGGCTGAAATTTACGTTTCTGCAGACGATCCAAAAATAGACGATGATCAAGTTTGGGATATGTTAATTCTTTTGAGTGGAATTGATTTGAAAGATACACCTCATTCTTACTTGCATTCTGTAGATGATTTGAATGACTGGATAGAAAAGTACCAATAGTTCCTAGTATATCAGCTTGCTATATTCTTATGGTTAAACCTCAATCTAAATAAAAGGAGTGAATGTTATGCCTGAAACAGTTATCGCAATTCCAGGATTTTGGTCACATCATTTAAAAGAACTAGAAGAATTGAATGATTATATATTCGTGAATGATCGAATCATACATAAACGAACTGGAACTGATTACGACCTTGAAGTAGTGGATCATATTGATCAATTAAGCGAGACTTTCCTTCCAAATGAACAATTCAATTCAGAAGAACTTAAACAAATAGATACGCATCAAACATGCTTGTATATCATTGGAATGACTGAATCCTTAGAAGAACTAAACGCTCTTGTACAATTGACTACGGCTTTACTAAAGATTGATGGCATGGCGATAAAAGTTGAATCATCAGGCCGTTCTTTTATGAAGAAGACATGGCAAAGTTTAATAGAAGATTTCAATCCTTATCAATATATGACTTCTATTGTTCAAGAAAGTGATGTTGTGTATGTCACCAGTGGTTTTCAACAATTTGGAGAGCCTGAAATGATGTTTGAAGGGTTTCATGCTGAAGAAACAGAGCGGTACTTTTTAAACTGGATAAACAAATCTATTCAAGAAAAAAGAGAAGCTTTAAAAGAAAAGGTTATCAATGCTGAAGGTCAGCAGATAAAGTTAGATCTTATTGAATACGATTTTTATCCTGAAGATGATCTGTTTTACAATCCATATGGCGTCGTCGTATTCAATAAGTAATTTCTAAATTTGCGGTATATGATGGATACAAAGCACATAAATCAGGGAAAGATTGGAAAGGTGTAGCGGCTGCAACCGTATCAGGATTTTTGGGTGGTGGAAAATTAAAGGGAGCGAAAAGGGCTTATAATTTTACGAAAAGTAGCGGGAAACGAAAAGTAAAAAGTGTTGATTGGGATCATATCAAATCAGGTCATTCTGCAAAATCTAAAAAGAAAAATAAGGGAAAATTTAGAAGTAATAAAACATTAAAAAGAACTACACGGGATACCTTGAAGACGGGAAAGGCTAGAGCTGGGAATAAACCTGGCTCAACAGTTTATGAGAAAACTTATAAAAAATATGTTGGTGTCAATGGGAAAGGAAAAAAAACAAAGAGAGTTAGAGTGGTAGTCCAAAAAGATGGTACTTTAAGAACAAGCTTTCCATATTAGGAGTTGAGATTATTGATAAGTAAAATAACTACAGAGAAAGTAATTGATTTTCCAAAAGAAGATCTAATTTATTTTAATGTTGGAAGAGATGAGAAAATATATAAGGTATTTCTTATTGATGATCAACTAATACTTCAAGTAGTCAAGGATCATATTATTATAATGAATAAATCATTAAATGAACTTGATTCTGATAGCTATATTTATTTAATACAAGAAATAAACGATACCATTGTCATTGTGTTTGAACAAGATTATATATGTAAAATAAATTTTTTAGATTTAAAACAAAATAATATGGTAGAAATATGTTCATTTTTACTAGGTGTTAATACATTTCATCTGGATGAAAATGGATTATTATGGATTGGTATGTCAGAAGAGGGGATATTTGATGAATTAAATCCTAAGGGTAAAGGAATTTACTGTATTAACTTAATTATAGGAGAAATGTTATTTGAGGAAGAATTTAAAGGGATAATGTATGAATGCTCTTCAATACAAACTCTAGGTTCAGAACTATACACTAGCTATGAAGAAGAGCAAACAATTGTTATTTCAACTTTTTCTTACGATTTAAACCCTGAAAATCAATCATGTCAAAAAAAGAAAATGTACCACCTAGATAGAAAAGAATACAGGTACTGTGACCAACTATATGTTTCTGAGAGTCAAATTTTGTTATTTAATAATATGGAAAATAAACAGTATGCTTTTAAAATAGTTGACGATGAAACGTTTATAATGAAATTATTTTTAGATGGAATTGATCCCTCACAGTGTGATCCTACTTACAAAGTAGTTGGAGGATATCTTTATATTTTGGTAGAAAATGAGCTATATAGAAGTAAACTAATGTAGTAGTAAGAATATCATGAATTACTTTTAGTATTAAATATAAAACCCTCTATAGGAATTAGGGAGGGTTTTATAATGGAGGAAAAGTTGGAGAAAGTTAAATTAAACACGCTGACCAAAGAATCTATCGCAGATATCGAAAAAGAAACAACAAATATCGCACTGAATCTAGTGAAAGAAAAACAAGCAAAATTTAAAGATTTAGGTTTAACAATCAATGCTGAATTTGGAAGATTCGTATATGGGAAAAAATATAGAGGGAGAGAAATTCAAGTCTCAGATTGTTTTACAGAAGGATATCATTCATCCATATATTTTTCAGTAGATTATCTAAATGGCGAAGAGTTTCATGATGGTGAAGATGGTGATCAAGGTTATTGTATAGACCATCTTGATATTTGGATTTGTGTATCCAATAATCTCATGAGCAAAAAAGGAGATTTAATAGAATTTGAAAATGAAGCAGATTTGCGGGGAATGATTTTACCATTAATTGATGAACTTTATGAAGAAGCAACAGAAATTCTTCAATTTCTAAGCAGCTAGGATTTTTTCAACCGGTCTAAAAAGAAGAGAAATGGTGCTTCAATGGGAACAAGATAAAGTAGAGCATTTGCAGTAAAGAAAGCAAAGGAATAATATAAGCAAACATTCAAGGATAAGGTGATTAAAATTTTATTAGGAGGCTTATAAGAAGTGTATTTGAAAAATATACAATTAATGTCAGATGACGATCGTGGAATTTTAGCTAGTCAATCCCTTTGTATGACTGAAATGTTTTTATACGAATTAGAAAAGAAATTTCAAACGAAAGATTGTGAGGCTATTGTTTTGATATGTGGATCTTTTAAAGACTACAAATTAATTAGTACCTCAAAAGAAGAACCTAACATGTTATTTTTTAAAAATACGTATGAGCTAGAAGTACCCTTTTGTTACAGTGAATTTGAAAATGCAATAAATAAGAAAAAAATCTTAGCAGAGACTTTGGAAAATGGGATGCTCTATCTGTGTGAACTAAAAAAATGGGACAGTCAGCTAGTCAAAGCGACATTTAAGATAATGAAAGAGAAGGAATATAAAGCGGAGATTAAAGGGAAAACAAAACTAAGTCCCGATAAAAAAAAGAAAGCTCACCCACTTATCGAATTAGATTTAAATCAGTTTACTCTTTATCTTGTAGTTGAAGATAATAAACGAAATATCTTAGATAAAAAATTAATTGCTGAAACCGATACCTACTTAGAAGAAATTTCTTATCATATGAGAGAGCTTAAATGGTTAACGGATCATGAAGTGGCACTTTTCAAACGTGCAAATAAAACAGTTTATACAAGTATACGTTTATCGTGATAAAGCAAAATGAAAATAGCATACATAACACTTGATGAAATAAAAAATGCAATATATAAGGAGTGTATTCTAAATGGGTTTTTGGGAAGAAGAACATAAGAAAAAGACCATCATGATCGGTGATGACGGACTAGATATTTTTGAAGAAGCGATCGAACAATTCTATGAAATGACTGAGGAACATTTGGAGAGAAAGCCAACGATTGATGAGATGCTTTTGACAATCATGACGGTCTTAAACAATGGAGGCAGTCACTATTTTGATGATTTAAATGAGAAAGAAGTAACGGATATTAAAGTAACAACTAAAAAAGCAAAAACTTTATCTAAAATAGAACCAGGAGCTATTATTGAACTCCCATTAGAGGACATTGGAAAAATGAGCTACGCTTTAATCATTTCAGGTGAGGGAAAAAATCAATATGATAATATTTTAATCCAATACTATGATTTGTTTGTTGATGAAAGAATAGAAAAAAGTGAGTTAAAACAATTGATGAAAAAAGAGAATGGATTATTTGTTGCAAACTCAGGTTTGACAGGCTTTTTAAATGGTTCATGGAAAGTCATCACAAAAATAAATCAAGATTTTATAAAAGAAGAGGATCTACAAAATCTGAAATTCGTGGAATACCGAGATGCAAATTATTACGTGAGCGAGGGAAAAGAAGGTTCCATTGCACCTGTTATGGACTTAGAGATTGCTGATCCAACAACGGCTAAAATGATATTTAACCCGATTGGTATACTTAGCGAATACACTATTAAAAGCATTCTTTCTTTATATTTTAAAGGGATGTCAATGGAGGATATTATCAAATATGAAATATAGGCAGTTTACAGCGTGAAGTAAGTTTTGAGAAAGGAAGGATGTAATGAATGGACGAACCAAAAATGCTAGACTGTTTAAATAAAATACGAAAAGTCTTAAAGGGGACGATTACAAGAGAACAAGTGTCTGATTGGGCTGAAATTTACGTTTCTGCAGACGATCCAGAAATAGACGATGATCAAGTTTGGGATATGTTGATTCTTTTGAGTGGAATTGATTTGAAAGATTCACCTCATTCTTACTTGCATTGTGCAGATGATTTGAATGACTGGATAGAAAAGTACCAATAGTTCCTATATATCAGCTTGATATATTCTTATGGTTAAGGCTCAATCTAAATAAAAGGAGTGACGCTTGTCCATGCATCCGAAAGAATTAGAAACCACCATCCAATTACCTGCGAAAAAACGTTATGACTATTTCATCAAAAAGATTGTTGATTTTGAGGAGGTTTGGTCATTAAGAAATGAGAATGGATGGGTGATGTCAGAGGATGAACATCGTGTACCGCAGCTTCATTTTTGGCCGACAAAGGAACATGCTGCTTATTGTGCGGTTGAACCATGGGGAAAATCAAAGCCAGAAATGATTGATTTAGACGATTTTATAGAAGCGTGGCTGCCGGGAATGATAGCAGATGGAATCAATCCGTCCATTTTCTATAATCGAAATGATTAGGTGTCAATTGAAATTCAAACATTAAAAGAAGATATAGAGGAAAAATTAAAAAACTACTAGCTCAACAAGAGTGGAGGTAATTGTTTGAAACGGCTTGAAGACTTATTTATTCGTTCAGAAAAAGAATTCAACTTCTATCAGAATTTAGTAGATCTTGTGTTTGACACAAATAAAGAGCTGCCACAACAAGTCTTCCGTAAGACATTTGATTGTTTTTTGTTTCAAGAGTTTGATTGGGCATTGAGTGATGATATTTTACCAACCATAAAAGAGTTATCAACTGTTACTCAAGATAGAGAATTTTTGACTGCAGTCCTTCAACCAGATCCAACTGATTATTATTTGAAGGAATTTGGTTATTATAATTGGCTGAAAGCGAGTGTGGACATTTCAGGTGAGGATTATGTAAATGCACTATGGACGCACCCAAAAGAGTCAATAGCGGATGATATCATAACGAATTCATACATAGTGATCTGGTTATCACATTCTTTGCAGTGGGCGATTTGGGCAGATAGAGATATGGAAATTTGTATCATAGGAATGGTATCAACAAAAGATTCTGTGAAAAATAGGTTATTTAAAGAAGGATGGAAACCAATGGATCACCCTGTTTTAGCAAATTGGTTTGAAGGATTATTGAAGGATCAAAAAACATTCAATGACTATTTCACTCAAATGCTTTCTAATTATGCATAATGCTACAAGCGGTGAAATGGAGTATCAATGACTAATGATAGACTTATCCGAAGATATGAAAGGAGCATATAGTGAAACATTTGTTTATATCCGATCCAAAAGAATTTGAACATGTTCTATCGTTTGTTCATTCGCTCGTTCACAGTACAAAGACATTCCCTGATCAAGTGTTGAAAACGAAAACCCCTCATTATTTATTCGAAGAATTCCATTGGTTGTTATCAGATGGTAGCTGGGACATGTTAAAAGGTTTAGCTTTGAATCATCATGATGACTATATACTCATGGCTGTATTAGATGAGCAGAAGAGCATGGATGATTATTATCGTGATTTTGGTTATTATCCTTGGGTGAAAATCCCATTAAACCTCACGCCAAGTGATTACCTCGATCTCTTAACGGATTATCCGATAGAGAGTGTAAATGATAGCATAATGGATATTGCTTCACGTGTGATATGGGTTTCCCCTTCTGCGAAATGGGTCATTTATGGCGAAAGAGGTTATGAGATAGGAGTACTAGCGATTCATCAATTAGAACAAATGAATAAACAATTGGTAAAAACGTGGAGAACTTTAGATGAGATTGTATTAGGTTGGATTTCAGTTGTATTTCCGAATCAAAAACTTCCTGATGATTTTAAAAAAGAACTGATTCGAAATTATAAAAATAAATAATAAATGTTACATATATCTACATGTTCTGATTTTGATACTGTAGAATATTTTTAGTTTCGTCTGATGTTTTAAATTGATGAGGTGGAGCAAGTAATGAGAATCGTATTAGCAAATGAGAAAAATTTATTCGAAGTAAATGAATTAATGAAGAAAATCAATTTAAACGTAGAAGAGTATCATTGGGTCATAAGTGATGTGACACTCACAATGCTTCATGATCGGCAAAATCAATCCCATTCAGAAGTCATGCCAGATTATACGGATTTTTTATTTCTGAAGGGTGAACATTTCAAAAAATTCTTACATGACTATTCTTATTCTTTTATTTTCGCTGTTTTGACCGCATTGCCTCGTCATGTAGATCATTTGAATATCAGTTCAATACCTCAAATTGAAGATAATGAACGATATTGGAACGTGAATTATACACCCGTTATTCCTCAAGCTGTGTTTGAAATCGGATTTTTTGATTCGACAGATGTTATTTTTACAGGAGATCAGAATATCTTAAGCAAATTTCGAAAAAAAGCGGACTTTATTTCATTTGAAGAATATTTACAAACTCCGTGACAAGATAAGAATAGAGTTCATCCTGAAAAAATAGGGGAATACGTTAGGGGAGTGAATGAGTTGTTTAGCAGTATAGAGAAATGGATCGATTATTTAGATGGTGTCTGTGATGTACTGGCATTCTCATTTGATTTTTTTCGTAAAGAATTAGTCATAAGCATTAGTATAACTGAAATAAATGATGCTCGGCATCATGAATTGCGATTTATGAATGTGGCAAGTTTTTATTATAATGGGGGTGAAGGTAATGATAGATTTGAAGAATTGATACAAGAAGAGATGAATTGGCAAATTTTCGAATGCAGTTACCATCCTCAAGGGATAGGGAACCTTAAAAATGAACTACTTGAGGAATTTGATGCAAATGCAAACTTTCTATTTAACATAAATTGTATGTTACTCGCGATAGAAGCGAAAAACGTATGTTTCGACTCACAGGAATTTATTTGCAGTGTATAGGAAGATCTCATTAGCGTCTAAATAAGAATTAAAAACATTCAGAGAATGGGGAAAGATCCATGAAAATCAGTCGTGATAAACAAGATTTATTCGATGATTTAAAACAACGTTATCAATACTTATTAGATTCGGCTTATCCAGATGAAATCGTCTCTTTTGAAGAAGAAACTGCGATATGCTCAGGAGATTTTTATATGTTTTTTACACTTGTTGCAGGCAGCTTAAGTTATGTGATCGATCATAAACGAATACCGAAAAAACAGTTAAACGTGCTGCGTCAGTCATTTGAAGAGCAAACTCCTCAAATCAAATCGTATCAACATATCCTTGAATCGTATCCTTTATTGCATTCCTATGTTCAATACCATGAAGAAACAAGAAAACGAATCATTGCACTTATACAATAACCTCTTGGAGGCCAAACAATGACATGGTTTTTAAATGAAAAAATCCAGAAGCAAATCCCTGATTTCGATATCAGTCTTCTAAAGCAAATCAATGAATTTCACTACTTTAAAGAGTATAATGAACATTACGACTTGATCAACTGTATTGTTCTGCACATCCCATATGAATCCCCGAATCTACAAGCAGACATTCATGTGAAATTTACCAACGTCTCTTCTGTTTAAATCAGAGATTTGGAGTTAACAAATGATGACTATATTTTATTGGACATTCAGTTTTTGGATAGAGGCTGGGAAAATTTGAATTACTTTGTCGAAGATTATGAAGAACAGTATTTTTCTTTTTATTGTGAAACGGTTCAAGTCATACAAGTCGTTTCAAATGAATCGGGCTAGTCTCTCTACATATGTGCGAATCATGCTTCCCCATCCCAACATAGAAAGGTGCAATGACATTGAATCGAATGATGAAGTGGCTTTTATTTGCAGCAGTCATCGCTGGCTTATTGGTATGCGCATTCTTTGTGTTCCGTTTAAACCAGCCTAAGCCAACGACAAACATCCATTATGCAGACACACAAAACAAACAGCAAACACTCGATATGTATATGCCAAAGGGAAAAGATGAAGACAAAAAGAAGAAGCATCCAGTCATGATCTATCTCCATGGCGGCGGCTGGACAGGCGGAGATAAGAATAGAGTCGCTTCAAAGGCGGATTATTTTACTGGTCAAGGGTATGTGTTTGTTTCGATGAATTACAGGCTTCACCCTGATGCCAACTATGAGCAGATGGCAGATGATACGGCAAACGCCATCAAATGGGTCAAGGATCATGCAGATGAGTATCAAATTGACTCATCAAAAATCAATGTTATGGGTCACTCAGCGGGCGGTCATTTGACGGCACTGGTGGCCACAGATTCGACTTACTTAAAGCGTGTGGGACTGTTGCCAAAAACGATCAATTCCATCGTGATTTTAGATGGGCCGTTAAACATCAATCAATTTATACAAGCTATTCCATCGTATAAAAAAGTATTTGGCAAGCAGGAGAAGAACTGGACAAAGGCATCACCTGTCACTTATATGAATCAAGCGAATGTACCACCTGTTTATTTGGTCACGGGCTGGGAAAATCCAGAGGTGTACCGATTTGCAGAAAAACTGAATCATGATAAAGGCTCGCGGTTTGTTTTTCGGGTTCATTCGCTGAGCCACAGTGACTTGAATAAATGGTTTGGATCAGACAGGGCGCCAAAAGAAGCGCAAGAAATGACAAAGGCTGTCATGTCTTTTGTGAATAAACAGAATCAATAACGAAGACCGTATGCTCGACAATCTAATTTGCCGCAGTATATGATAAAGCGTAAATGGTTTGAACCAAAGGAGTGTATGTCGTTGTCATCACGTATGGAAAATAAAGTGTTCAATTGCGAAAAAGAGCTGACGCTGAATATTATCGGCGGTAAGTGGAAAATGCTGATTTTATGGCACCTTGGCAGAGAAGGGACAAAACGATTTGGTGAGTTAAAGTCGTTAATGCCTGGGATTACGCAAAGAATGCTTGTCAATCAGCTAAGAGAATTAGAGGAAGATCATATTGTGCATCGGGAGGTTTATCCTGTCGTTCCGCCAAAGGTTGAGTATTCACTCACAGAACTAGGAGAAAGCTTAATGCCGATTTTAGAGTCGATGTATGATTGGGGAAAACAGTATCTCGACAGCAATTTTTTAAAAGATGATAAATAGTAATACATGCAAAAGATACTGGTCGAAAGACAGTATCTTTTTTGTAACCATATGCGAAAAAGTATAGTATGTAAAAAAAAAGTGCGTACTTGGATTGCTTCCATCCTGTTGTTATACTCATTTCATCGTTCAAGAAGCCCTATTCACGGAGCTCTTGAAGATGAGATGAAAAAACGGGAGTGAACGTTCATGAAATTACAATTAGCGTTAGATTTAGTGAATATACCAGAAGCGATTGAGCTGATCAAAGAAGTAGAAGGATCTATTGATGTAGTCGAAATTGGAACACCTGTTGTGATCAACGAAGGCTTGCGTGCCGTCAAAGAAGTCAAACAGGCATTTCCAAACTTACGTGTACTCGCCGATCTGAAAATTATGGATGCTGCCGGTTATGAAGTGCAGCAGGCATCCGAAGCTGGAGCTGATATCGTGACCATTCTTGCAGCGGCAGAAGATATGTCCATTCAAGGAGCGGTGAAAGAAGCGAAAGCAAGAGGGAAACAGATTTTAGTGGATATGATTGGCATCAAAGATATCGCAGGTCGTGCAAAAGAGCTGGATGAGCTAGGAGTCGATTATATTTGTGTACACACAGGCTATGACCTGCAAGCGGTTGGACAAAACTCATTTGCTGACCTTATGACCATTAAACAAGTCGTCAAACAAGCGAAAACAGCGATTGCAGGCGGAATTAAGCTTGATACGTTACCTGAAGTCGTGAAATTAAATCCTGATTTGATCATTGTCGGCGGCGGTATCGCAAGCCAAGATAATAAAGCAGAAGTGGCCGCACAAATGAAGCAGCTGATCGCACAATCATGAAGACCAGTGACTATGTGAAAGCCATTTTAAATGAGCTTTCTGAGCACTCGCCTGCTATTCAAGACGAACAAGCAGAGCGGCTTGTCTCAAGCATTTTAACTGCAAGAAAGGTCTTTGTGGCAGGGGCTGGCAGGTCTGGTTTGATGGGAAAATCATTTGCCATGAGACTCACTCATATTGGCGTCAAGGCTTATGTGATCGGTGAAACCAATACTCCTTCCTTTACAGAAGAAGATCTCTTGATTGTCGGGAGCGGATCTGGCCGTACAGAGACTTTGCTTGTCCTTGCAAAAAAAGCAAAAGCAATTGGCGGAAAAGTGGCAGCTTTCACGCTTTCTGCTGAGTCACCTCTAGCTGATCAATCGGATCAAGTCATCTTACTGTCAGGTGCGCCGAAGGATCAACAGGAAGGAAGCCATCATACCATTCAGCCAATGGGCTCGCTATTTGAGCAGTCGCTTCTTCTGACATACGATGCGATCCTTTTGCGGTTAATGGAAATGAAAGAGCTCGACACACATACAATGTACGGTCACCATGCAAATTTAGAATAGTCATTTTCAAAGCCTTTCCTTTCTTAGAAGGAGAGGCTTTTTCATTTGAATCAAGATCAGAATCTTGACATAACTGATTTGTTGTAACTATAATTGTTACATCGTTAAAGAAAAAGCGTAAACACGGAAGGAAGATGAACATGAAAGTACAAATCTGGTCAGATATTGCCTGTCCTTTTTGTTATATAGGAAAAAAACAACTAGAAACAGCGCTTGGACAATTCCCTCAAAAGGAACAGGTAGAAATCGAGTTTAAGAGCTTTGAGCTTGATCCACATGCACCTGCTCAGGTCGATTATGATGTCCATGATATGCTCGTCAAAAAATATGGGATGAGCCGCAGCCAGGCCATGGCGATGAATGAGCAGGTGAAGCAGGCCGGCAAAGAGAAAGGAATCGATTTTCAATTTGATCCACTCGTGTTGACTAACACCTTTGATGCCCACCAGCTGGCGCAATATGCTGGTCAAATGGGAAAAGGCGATTTCGTCATGGGAGAGCTGTTTCAAGCATATTTCACAGATGGAAAGCATGTTGGTGATCGTCAAACCCTTTTAGATATTGCAGAAAAAGCGGGTCTTGATTTGCAGGAAGTACAGCAAGTTCTAGGCGGCGAAGAGTTTGCAGATCATGTCCGAAAAGACGAACAAGAAGCGAGACAGCTTGGTATCAATGCTGTTCCGTTTTTCTTGATCAATGGCAAATATTCAGTGGCAGGTGCACAACCAGCCGATACCTTCCTGCGTGCACTTGAAACGGCTTGGACAGAAGAAGCAGCTCAAGCTGAGAAAGAGGCTGCCAATTCATTTGAAGCAGCATGTGCAGATGGCGTATGCGCAGTGCCTACCCCTAAAGAAGAGATCTAATCATATAAAAAATGAGCCTTCTCCAAAAAGGGCTCATTTTTTTCTTGCATTCATTTGTTTGATCGTTTCACCTGGAACCAATTCAGGTTCGTAAAAGGTTTGATGAGGGAGATTCTTCTTCCCTTGCACCTTTTTAATCATCCAGTCTGCTGCATCCCTGCCCATTTGCTCCTGAGGGTGGGTCAGTGTTGTTAGCTTCACATTGGCATTTTTCTGGGCAATATACGAATTGTCCTGTCCAATAATGGAAAGATCCTCTGGAATGGACAGACCGATGTCACTGCATACATTGGCAACTTCTAATCCAACCTCATCGTTATAGCAAACAAGGGCAGTCAGCTCATGCTGATGCTTTAATAAGAAAGTTTTAATATCATCCCCCAAATGCTGCTTCGATTCTGTATCGAAAAAGAGGACGTGCTCAGGCAGAAAATTAAGCTTGGCTTCGCCGAGCGCTTGAATATAGCCTTTCATTCGGTACTTTCCCTGTAAATCATCTGTTTTTGAAATGAGCCCGATTTGCTGATGTCCCGAGGTGATCAGCTCTTTTGTGGCTAAATAGCTAGATTTCACATCATCCAAACAGAGAAAAGGAACCTCTAACTGCTCATAATAGGCATTGATCATAATGAGCGGTACATCCTGTTCTTTAAAAGATAAGTAGTACGAGATGTTCGGATTATATAAATTACTTTTCGTCGGCTCGACAATGAGTCCGTCCACACCAAAGGACAGCATCATTTCAAGCGCTTTTTTCTCCTGTTCTACATCATTATTTGTACTCGCCAGTAACAACGAATAGTTCTCTTCGTTTAATCGGCTTTCAATGCCTCGAATGATGGAAGGGAAAATGTAATCGGATATGTATGTCGTGATAACCCCAATCGTTTTCATATGCGCATGTCCCGCAGGCTTTGTTTGATATTGATTGGTCACAAATGTGCCTGAACCTTTCTCACTTCGCAAAAAACCTTCGCTCGACAATTCTAAGATGGCCTTTCGAACTGTATGCCTGCTCACTTGATACATCTCCTGCAGGCTTGATTCAGTTGGAATACGTTCCCCGATCCGGTAATCCCCTGTAAGTATTTTGCTTTTTATATCATCGATAATGATCTGGTACTTCTTTTTCATCGTTTCACTTCTTTCTCAGTTGATCATCTACTCGGATTGAGAAGAAATTGTATGGACATATTTTAACATGGTTGTCGAATCAAAAACAGGCGCTTTCCCTTTCTGACGTTTCAGCTTTAGAAAAGTGCAGGTTTTTGTCATATTGTGTATGTACAACTATATTTATTATTGACATATGTACGTACAAATATTATATTGTGAATGTGCACAGAGAATCAATGAATCTAGAAAACTAAAATTGAAATCGCTATCAATCATGGAGGTGAACGCAGAATGAATCATGAAGAGACGACCAAAGCCTTAAAAGAAGGACGGACATCTTTAGGCATTGAATTTGGTTCAACACGAATTAAAGCTATTTTAATAGATGAAGCGTTTCAGCCAATTGCCCAAGGTGCATTTGAATGGGAAAGTTCTCTCCAGGAAGGAATTTGGACGTACAATTTAATTGATATCATTACAGGTCTTCAAGTAGCGTACCGAGAGATGAAAGAGCAAGTCGAGCAAAGGTATGGCGTGACGATTCAAACCATTGGCTCAATTGGGGTATCAGCTATGATGCATGGCTATGTGGCATGTGATCATACAGGAGAGGTACTCGTTCCGTTTCGCACATGGCGGAACGCAACAACCATTGAGGCGAGTCAAAAACTGACGAATGTCTTCCAATTTCATATTCCAGAAAGATGGAGCATTGCCCATTTGTATCAAGCCATATTAGAAGAGGAAAAACATCTTTCCCGTTTAGAATATATGACCACTCTATCAGGATACATTCACTGGCTTTTAACAGGAAAGCAGGTCATTGGCATTGGAGATGCATCTGGCATGTTCCCAATTGATGAACAAACGAAAGATTACAATGAAGAAATGCTTCATCAATTTGAAGACTTGATCGCAGAAAAAGGCTATCCGTGGAAGCTCCGTCACCTTCTGCCGCGAGTTTATTTAGCAGGCGAGGAGGCTGGCGTGTTAACGGCAGCAGGAGCAGCCATTTTAGATCAAGGCAAACACTTACAGCCAGGGATTCCATTTTGCCCCCCGGAAGGTGACGCCGGAACGGGCATGGTGGCAACAAACAGTGTAGAAAAACGGACAGGGAACATTTCAGTTGGGACATCTGTTTTTGCCATGATTGTGCTAGAGCAGGAGCTAAAGGGTGTGTATCCAGAAGTGGATATGGTCACAACGCCGGACGGACTGCCAGTTGCAATGGTTCATGCGAACAACTGTACAAGTGACTTAAATGCTTGGATGAATATCTTCAGAGAGGCATTTGACGCACTAGGCATGCAAGTGTCGTCAGAAAAGGTATACGAAGCTTTATTGCAGCAGGCGTTAGAAGCAGATCGAGATGGCGGCGGGCTCTTAAGCTATGGCTATTATTCTGGTGAAAATATTACAAGACTGCCAGAAGGAAGACCTCTTTTTGTCAGATCAGCTGAAAGCCGCTTTAATCTGGCTAACTTCATGCGTACCCATCTTTTTTCTGCTTTTGGCGCAATGAAAATAGGGATGGACCGTTTAAAAGAACATGAACATGTTGCGATTGATCGGTTATTAGGGCATGGAGGGTTATTTAAAACACCGCTCGTTGGTCAAAAAATGGTGGCAGCAGCGCTTGATACACCTGTATCAGTCGTTTCTACTGCGGGAGAAGGCGGTGCGTTTGGAATGGCTGTCCTTGCTTCCTATATGGTCCATCATCAAAAGCAAACATTGGCTGAATTTCTCACGCATCAAGTGTTTGCCCATACATCAGAAGAACTGATAGAACCCGATCCGCTTGATGTCAAAGGCTTTGGCGAATTTTTAAAGCGCTATCAAGACGGCCTTCCGATTGAAGAGGCGGCAGTAGCATATCTGATGTCAAAGAAAGGAGTGACAACCGTATGTTAGAACGCTTAAAAGAAGAAGTATACGAAGCCAATTTAGATTTGCCGAAATACGGACTTGTGAAATTCACATGGGGTAATGTCAGTGCGTGTGATCGTGACAGCGGTCTATTCGTTATTAAGCCTAGCGGGATAGCGTATGAGCAATTATCAGCAAAAGACATGGTTGTGGTCGACTTTGACGGTGAAGTAGTGGAAGGGGAATACAGCCCTTCATCAGATACTGCCACACATGCTGTCCTTTACAAACACTTTGAGGAAATTGGCGGTATATCACATAGCCATTCCATGTGGGCAACTGTTTGGGCGCAGGCAGGTCTCGATTTACAGGCAATGGGCACAACACATGCCGATACATTTTACGGCGCTGTTCCGTGTGCTCGATTTCTGACAGACGAAGAAGTGAATCGTGGTTATGAGGTAGAAACGGGCCGGCTGATCATCGAAACGTTTGAGAAAAGAAACTTAGATGTGATGGCGGTGCCGGGTGTATTGCTTCAAGGCCACGGCCCATTTACGTGGG
Organism: Bacillus sp. FSL W8-0645; assembly: GCF_038007905.1. Lineage (NCBI taxonomy): Bacteria > Bacillati > Bacillota > Bacilli > Caryophanales > Bacillaceae > Bacillus > Bacillus sp. FSL W8-0645. The sequence goes on along the minus strand of NZ_JBBOYC010000001.1, from coordinate 2,440,554 downwards.
GGAAAGATGCAAAAAGTGCGGTCACAAACAGTGTGATTTTAGATGAAGTCGCCAAAATGAATTTGTTCGCAAAGCAATTAAATGAATACGCAGAACCTCTTCCGCAGCGAATTTTAGATAAACATTACTTAAGAAAACACGGAGAACATGCGTATTACGGACAAAAACCTTCAAGATAAAGAAAAGAGGGATATCTATGTTAACAAGTCAACATAAAGAATGCTGGTTTATTGTCGGATCACAGCATTTATACGGAGATGAAGCACTGCAGAAAGTAAAAGCAGATGCACAAAAAATGACGGATGCCTTAAATGAGAGCGGTTTACTTCCTTATCCAGTGATCCTTCAGGAGCTAGCTGTCAGTGCGGATCAAATCACAAAGCTGATGAAAGAGGTCAATTATCGTGATGAGGTTGTCGGCGTCATGACGTGGATGCATACATTTTCACCGGCAAAAATGTGGATACGCGGGACCAATCTTTTGCAGAAGCCTCTTTTGCATCTTGTCACACAGTATTATGAAAAGATTCCGTGGGACACGATCGATATGGACTATATGAATCTTCATCAATCTGCCCATGGAGACAGAGAATATGGCTATATCAATGCACGTTTAAATAAACAAAACCAAATTGTTGCCGGTCATTGGTCTAAGCCGGATGTGCAGCAGCAAATCGCTGAATGGATGGACGTGGCAGCTGCCTATCATGAAAGCTTTCAGATTAAAGTGGCAAGGTTTGGTGACAACATGCGTCATGTGGCTGTCACAGAAGGTGATAAAATCGAAGCCCAGATTCAACTAGGATGGACCGTTGATTACTTTGGCATAGGCGATCTCGTCGAATATGTGAATGCAGTAGAAGAAGCAGAGGTAGATGCATTATTTGCGGAATATTTAACGCAATATGATGTGGATTATGGAACGTATTCAGTTGAAGATTGGGAAAAAAGTGTCAAGGAGCAAGCCCGATATGAGATTGCCATCCAACGTTTTTTAGATGAAGGCGGCTACAATGCCTTTACGACGAACTTTGAAGATTTACATGGAATGAAGCAGCTGCCAGGACTTGCGGTACAGCGGCTGATGGCAAAAGGGTATGGCTTTGCCGGGGAAGGCGATTGGAAAACGGCTGCGCTGGACCGGTTATTAAAAGTGATGAGTCATCATCAATCCACTGGTTTTATGGAGGACTACACGTATGAAATGACCTCTGGACAGGAAGCAGTGCTGCAATCTCATATGTTAGAAGTAGATCCGGCGCTCGCCCATACGAAACCTGTCATTGTCGTATCTCCGCTTGGAATCGGAAACAGGGAAGATCCAGCTCGCCTTGTGTTTGATGGAAAAGCCGGGGAAGGTGTTGTTGTTTCTATTGCTGATTTTGGGACTCATTTCAAATGGCTCATACAAGAAGTCGAAGCCTTTGAGCCGGAGGAAGCAGCACCTCATTTACCGGTTGCACGTGTGCTCTGGAAAATCAAGCCGAATTTTCAGGACGGCGTCAAAGCATGGATTAAGCAAGGCGGGGGTCATCATACAGTCGTATCCCTCAATTTAACGGTTGATCAAATTGTTCATTTTGCAAAGCTTGTGAGTGCAGAGTATGTGGTTTTATAGAAGGGTGAAAGGTCTTCTACTGAGTGCAGTAGAAGCACGGGATGAAATGAAAGCGGTTAATTAAGTGAGGGGGTCATCCACTTGGAGAAAAAAGTGTCAAGCAAATTTATCTTCTTTTTCGGGTCCTTTGCAGGCATCTTATTCGGATATGATATTGGGATTATTGCAGGGGCAGAAGGACATATTCAGCAAGAATTTCAGCTCAGCCCATTATGGCTTGGAATTGTCGTCTCTTCATTAATGGGCGGGGCGATTATCGGTTCCATTTTAAGCGGTCTGTTAGGGGATAAATTTGGCCGCAGAAAGCTTATTTTGGTCTCATCCGTTATCTTTTTTGTCGGAGCGATCGGATCAGCTATCGCACCAGAAGAGATCTCATTAACCATTGCACGTATCTTTTTAGGGACAGCTGTAGGAACAGCCTCATCTTTGGTGCCGGCATACATGTCTGAAATTGCTCCTGCTAAAATCCGCGGGAAATTGTCTGGGCTCAATCAGCTCATGATCGTAAGTGGACTATTGCTGAGCTATATTGTTGCATTTGTGTTTGAACCTGTTCCAGACAGCTGGCGCTGGATGCTCGGTAGTGCCGCTTTATTTGCCATCGTACTTTATATTGGTATGCTGAAGCTTCCTGAATCTCCGAGATATTTAATTAAACACGGAATGGCTCATAAAGCACGGGAAGTATTAGGATCACTGCGCTCTTCTGATGAGGAAATTGAAGCAGAGATGCAGGAAATTTTAGAAGTCGCGAAAGAAGAACGCTCTGGTATTCGCGAATTGTTCCAAAAGAAATTCAGAATGGCTCTTTTCATAGGGGTTGGGATGGCGACCCTTCAGCAAATTCAAGGGGCGAACTCCATTGTGTATTATGCAACGAGTATTGCTCGGAATGTAGGGCTTGCACCTCAGGTTGCCGCAGGTTTTACAGTCATTGTCGGTGTCATTTTTGTCGTCACCACCGTGATCTTTTTACAATTTGTTGACCGGTTCGACCGCCGAACGATTCTCACCGTAGGGGGAACGGGCATGGCCCTTTCTTTCTTTGCACCAGCCGCATTAGGTGCACTTGGCGTGAGTGAAGGGATTTTAAACTGGGTGACATTGATTTCACTTTGCTGCTTTATCTTGTGCTACGCCTTCTCATGGGCACCGATCACGTGGATCATCATCGGCGAAATCTTCCCGCTTTCTGTCAGAGGTATCGGCGCAGGTATTTCATCTGCCTTTAACTGGACGGGATCGTTAGCCGTTGGACTCGTGTTCCCTATTCTGGCAGATAAATTCAGCTTTGGGGTCATTTTCTCCTCATTTGGTGTCATCTGCTTAATCGGACTATTGTTCACCCGCTTTGTACTAGTTGAAACAAAAGGAAGAAGCTTAGAGCAAATCGAAACCGATATGGCAGCACGAGTATAAAGAAAACCCTCTATCCCATGTGGATAGTGGGTTTTTTACTCAAGCGTCTGTTTTAGCTCATCTGGCAATAAATCAATCAATTGATCATAAGAAGATAAATCCAGCACTTCAAGCAGCGCATAATATTTTGCATAAACCTCACTCAGCTGATCAGGATGATTCGTTTCATATCGATTCAAATGCATTTGAGTCAGTTCAAGTGCAATGTCTAGCTTGTTTCGTTCGATTGGTTGTGTCGTATTGATCATATCGTTCACCTCGTGTTTGATAATGAGTGGGAAGGTTATGGGGCGGTACCGCAGCTAACCTTGTATTCATTTTCCTCGACCTTTTTCGAATAGCAGACAGAAGGTGTCATCCCTGTTTCACTTTTCCAAGCCTGCCAGTAAACATCATAAAGCTGGCCATACTCAGGATCTTTGTACTTCGTTTTTTTCAAAATAGCAAAATAGCTTTGGTAAGGGTATCCTTTTTGGTAAATTGATTTCCGGATAGCGCCTTTTTCGGTTGAATTTGTGAAGATCATAGGTGATAGCATTGGAAGAGCAATAATGATGACAATAAATATCATGAATAAAAAGAGTTTATGTTTTGTTTTCATAGATGTCCTTTCTGCGCAAGATATCATTTGTATAATATGTTAAAAATGACCTTTTGTAAAGAAAGAGAAAACGAGATGAATAGTGGATTTTTTAAAAAATAGACAAGTATCTAATCACGAATGACGTTTCTTACATACGATAGAGTGTAAGTGAAAGACAAATTGAAGGGGTGTTGAGATGAGCCGGAATCGATTAGATGATTTTTTCTTTGGGCCTCGCAGAGGAAACCATGGAGGAGATGAAACGGTTGTTTTCCCCACACGTCAAATTGTCAACACAAGAACGAATGAACAAACCATTAGAAAAATTCATCCAACGCATATCACAAACGTCAATAAAAACATCAAAAGAATTGAAAACTACTATCCTGTCACTGAGTCGACTCATAACGAGTATATCGTGAAAGAATACGATTGCGGCAGTGATATAAAAAACCCTTGCTGCCGTCCAGTGAAACGCTGTAAGTGGTAATGAAGGGGGCATCCTTTTATGGGATGCCTTTTTATTTTCAGGAGAAAAATTTTGATCAAAATCTCCTTTCAAGATAAAATTGGAAGTATCAATCATTCTGTTGGGGGCGATGTTCTGAATATTCGATTGTTAATTCCAGATGATGCTGAAGAATATGCCGCGTTGAGACTAGAAGCACTACGATTACATCCAGAGGACTTTGCGATGAGTTATGAAGAAGAGCAAATCGGTACAATAGAAAAATACGCAGCTCGTTTTGCTTCCGTACAATTTACGTGGACCTTTGGCGCCTTTGATCAAGGGAAGCTTGTGGGGATGGTCACACTCATCCAAAAAAACTTACAGAAATTAAAGCACCGAGCGAATGTGGCAGCGATGTATGTTACAGCGAATGCCCGCGGAAAAGGAGTAGGCAAGGCCTTGATAATGGAAGTTCTTTCATTCGCAGGAAAACGACAAAACATCGAGCAAATGTATTTATCAGTCGTGACGACCAATCACTCAGCCAAACGCTTGTATCGCTCTATTGGATTTGAGTCATACGCACTTGAAGAAAAAGCACTAAAATGGCCTGATCATACATATGTAGATGAGGAAAAAATGGTTTTATTTTTATGATAGTCTGGAGGAGATAAAAGTGGATCAACAGACCATACGCATCATGTTAGCAGCAGGACCAAATAGTGAGCTGGAATCTTTTGCGCTGCGTGCAGCACTTGAAAACTTCGGCGTAAAAGTCGATATGCAATGGATCGGAAGACCAAATGACCTGATCAATGTGTTATCTGGAAAAAATAGAGGAGAAATCGATTACATTCTTCTATCGTTTCATGGGGAAGAAGGAGCATTTCTCATGCCAGAATTAGGGGAAGATGTATACGAAGATGGAGAGCCTAGAGGAGATGCTTTTGGAGCGGATGAAATCAAGCAGTATGCTTCATTAAAAGGGGTTCACGTTATTTCTACAGGTTGCACACTAGGTGAGAAAAAATTAGCAGATGCCTTCTTAGAAGCAGGTGCCATGTCCTATATAGCGCCGGATGATTACATTGATGGAGATGCGGCATTTATCTTTGTATTGACCTTGCTTTATGAGCGCTTAAACAATACAAAGACGGTCAGAGCGGCTTTTGATCGAGCGAGTTCGATTGATGAAGAAACGAAATTATTTCAACTATATATGCAAAAATAATGTTAGGGCTGAGAAATCAAGCCCTTTTTCTATTCCTCTTTTAAATTGTGTCTAAAATGTGACAAGTTTGTTTTTTGAAAACTAAATTGGGTTCACGCAAAGTCTATCCTACAAACACACGTCATCAAGGCATGACGCCATCACGAGAGGGGAATTATTGTGTCAATGAAATGGAAAATCAGTCTCGTCCTATGCGGACTTGCAATCATCATCGGAATTGCTGCATTTTATCATAATCAGCAGGCAAGTGGGACGGAGAAGAAGAAAGTAGAACAAGATGCGAGCTATAAAGAAGTGGAAATAGTCACCCTCGTGAATGACGGGAGATACATGAGATATGCAGTCAACTATCCGGTGTTTCATCAAAAAAAGCTAGATCAAGAGATGAAAAGATTTGCAGAAACAGCGCTAGACAAATTCAAAACATCATTTAGCGAAGCGAGCGATGTCGATGAAGAGAATCGATACGAATTAAATATAGATTACGAGATTATTCATTATGCCAAGCAAACCGTTGCGATTAAATTCAATACATATGAATTGAAAGGCGGAGTAAAAGGCGAACATCAAACGAAGTTGTTCAATTTTGATTTCAAGAAACAGCATTTTTTATCAATAGATGATTTATTTTTATCAAAGAAAGAAAATCTGCAAAAACTGTCACATATGACATTTGATGAATTAAAAAAAGATCGCTCTCTTGCTGAAAATGAGCATTTGCTCAAACAAGGAACGTCTCCTGCGGCAGAGCATTATCAATATTTTTCCATCAAGGATCGTTTTATTGAATTTTACTTTCCAGCAGGGCAAATCGCACCAAGCGAACAAGGCCCTCAAGTGCTGGCGATTAAAAAAACAGTGCTTAAAGGAATGTTAAAACCAGAATATATCAATAAAGAAAAGAACAAAAACGAGAAAAAAGAACCGATTCCAAAAAGAAAAATCGTAAAACTGCCAAAACAGTCAGCATTCAACCCAAATCAAAAAGCCATTGCCCTGACATTTGACGATGGACCAAATCCATCAACGACTTCAAAAATTTTAACAGCTTTAAAAGAAAACAAAGGACATGCGACATTTTTTGTATTAGGCAGCAGGGTTCAATATTACCCCGATATGCTAGGTGAGATCAGAAAGGGTGGGAATGAAATCGGAAATCATTCCTATAGCCATCCTTTACTCACAAGACTGCCATTAAAACAAGCCGTCAAACAAGTAGAAGAGACCCAACAAATCATTGAAAAAGCTGGCGGGTTCACACCGACTCACTTTAGACCGCCATATGGAGGAACAAACGGGCAAATTAACGCGGCTGTCAACATGAAAGTCACGCTTTGGGACGTAGATCCTGAAGACTGGAAACATCGCAACAGCCAGTACGTCGCGAGCTACATTCTCACACATGCGTCTAGCGGAGAAACCGTCTTAATGCACGACATCTATGACACCTCGGCAAACGCAGCTGTCACGATTATCAAGGAATTAACCAAACAAGGATATCAATTATTAACAGTTTCAGAGCTTGAGCAGTGGAAGGAAGCCCGGGCGAAGAAAGGTGAATTGAATACGTAATGATCATGCGAATCTTAGTGGATTCGCATCTTTTTTTAAAGCCAATTATGAAAATAAAGGGAAATGATGTTAAAATGAGTGTGGAAAGGGAGGGCTTCGGATGGTATTGATGAGGTTGATCAGCCTATATATGCTGACAGCGTTTTGTTTGGGTTTTATCGTCAATTATGTACCTGGTTTGATGCTGCCCATTTATATTCTTGCGATGATCGGGCTCATTTTATGTCTCGTTCATATTGCTCTGCATTATATTCGTCGAATCAGATATATGTTGCTTCATGAAAAACGGTAAGAATTCTCTAATTGCTTTCCCTAAAAAACTTCCCTCTAAATGAGAGAAGTTTTTATTTTTTCGGTTTTTGATGTTCTAACAGTTGTATGATTTTCTCGTTTGACTCTTTCATTTGTCTTAATACAGAAACGATATTCCCAGTAAACCCAATGAGGACAATAAGTAAAATGATGATGATCCACATGCTATGGCCTCCTATCTGCTCTTTTGCTTCCTTATCCATTACCTTGTCAAGGATACAGTATAATGAATGTATTGAAATGAACAGTTCGTGCTATTTATTCGACAATAGATGTGAACAGAGAATGATTGAGGGGGATTCATTTGAAACGAGTAGACGTAGTATCAGCTATTATTTATGATGAGGAAGAAAATATGTTAATGGTCAAAAATGTAAAGGGATATTGGGAAGTTCCTGGTGGTGCTGTAGAAAAAGGAGAACACCTGCATCAAGCCGTGGTCCGCGAGGTGAAAGAAGAGACAGGGTATGTTTGCAAAGTAAATGAACTTCATTCGGTTCGAGAAGCATACTTTCAAGACAAAAAGCATCATGCGCTGATGATCACCTTCTTTGCCGAAATCACCGGAGGACAAATGAGTATTCTCGATCCGGATCATGATATTGAAGAAGTAAAATGGGTCAGCAAGCAAACTTTTCAAAAGCTAAACCCCAAGCTATATAACTGGCTAAAATTAAACGAAGAACCACAAGCTTTTTATCAATTTGAAGGAAATAGAACAGTTGGTTAACAAGCTGATATAGGTATGAAGGAGAGATATGGATGTTTTTATACTACGGCCCCACAGGAGCTCCAGTAGAAAATCCAGAAGAAGAATTCTTGAAAAGAATCTTCTTTCAAGAAGATGAAGAGTATTGGAAACAAGGAAATGGGGAATCTTCCATTGAGATTGAGGGAGATTGGGAAAGTGAAAGTCTAGTTTTCTTTTATACGGAACCGTATGGTTTCTTGATCATGAGGTATCCAAATTTTTTGGTTCCTTTTAAAAAGGGAGAAAAAATTGAAACGATCGAGCATTTGGTCGCAGGAGCCCCATTGTATGTGCCGTCGTGCAGCTATATTAATCGGGATCAAGCATATCAAATCGTTCATCATTTTTTGACGACAAAAACGGTTCCTGATTTTGTTGAATGGGTCGAGTTGAGGGATATTGATTTTCAGAAGGATATGAAAAGTTAGGGGCGCAAGATGAAAGTGAGTACAGAAGAAAAATTATATAGTTTAGATGATACTATGCATTTACATGTAGGATATTATGAACATGGTTTTGATTATGAAGGCGTATTTTTTAAGAGTTTAGAAACAGGGAGATGGCTCTTGTTTTTTGATCAAAAAAGTTATGGGGTAACGCTTTTAAAGGAATATGAGAAATGGAATGATCTAGGGTTATTGATTGGAGAATATCTGATTGAAGATGACCAAATTGAGGAGGAAGGTCATAAGCTTTTTGAGCGTTTCTTAAAAGAAAACAGCATAGTGAAATAAATGAGGATAAAACATGACATAGTTTTCTTTTGTGTATGTGGTCTATATTGTGATGTTCAAATAAAAACAGACCCAACAAGGTCTGTTTTTATTAGTAGTTGGAAAAAGTTCACTTCCCCTTCTCCCGCTTCCGTTTCTCCTTCTCCGCCCGGTAAAACTCATGAAACATCTTCATCAGCGCCCGCTTCTCAATCCGGGACACATAGCTCCGCGATATCCCGAGCTCCTTCGCTATTTCCCGCTGCGTTTTTTCTTTCTTTAAATCAAGGCCAAATCGGCCGACGATCACTTCTTTTTCCCGGCCGTCGAGAATGTCGATATACTCCTTTACTTTTTCAAGCTCCATGTTGAGCTGGATGGTATCGATCACGTCTTCATTTTCTGATTTTAAGACGTCAATTAATGAAATTTCGTTGCCTTCTTTATCCTGACCGATTGGGTCGTGTAAGGAGACATCCTTTTTGTCTTTTTGAGTGCGCGTAAATGCATCAGAATTTCATTATTAATGTCAAGAGGGGGGGCAAATAAAAAAAGCCAAAAATGGCTTTTATACTACAGCAGTAGATTCAGAATAAATTAGGTTTTTTGCTTTTTTATAATATCTTTGAATTTCTTCATCCCTATTATAAACTTCGTTTTCTTCTCCATCGTAGATGGATCTTAGACTAATTAATTTGTCATTTTGAAATGAGTATGTGAAAGTAGCTATTTTATTGTCAACTAAACATGTTGAAGTTGCTATTAAAAAATTGTCCTGATATTTAAAATCAATAGAAAGATAATTGTCTAATTTAACATTTCTCAATAGATCATGTGGGGTTATCTTTGGACTGTGAATTTCATCGTATAGTTGTTCTATTATATTCAATTTATACACCTCTTATTTTAAATGACTACTCATAACTTTACGCGCGTGTTTATCCAATTCATATACCTGCTTGATTGCATGGTCGTATTCATCGATCTCCCATTTATTTCGAATTTCGCCGATATAGTCTCTCAATGATATATTAAAATATTGTCCCAGTAAAGCACCGTTATTTTCAGAGTTTCTGTAAAGGAACTTGTATTTATTAGGTAGCAGGAATTTATGTTGTATAAGCTCAGTACCTTGCAATTCGAGATTAAAATCAATCATTAACTGCGGGATCACTTCTTCTCTTACAAGTTGGTCAATTTCTTGTTTTTTGCTTTTTAAAGTTAAGTCTGGTCTTAGTAACTTTTCTTTCTCCAATTCTGATTGAGATTGCAAATAAAGAGACTTTGCTTGTTCTTCTGATATATTTAACATATTTTGAAGTTCATTTATTTTCTGTTTTTCTTCTGCCATTTTCTCTTTTCTTAACTTAAAAAGTTCGCTGTCAATATATGTATCTTTTGTGGTTTTAAACTCATCAGACTCTTCCAAAAAGCCAAATGAAACGTCTTTGGGAGATCGGTCTGTTGGTTCAATAGGGTAATCTCTGTTAATTTCTTTAATAATTTCTTTTTTTCTAATTTCTTTTTTATAAAAATCCCATAAAGAATCTAAACCAAGTTCTTTATGATGTATAGCAACAGCAATATTATCTTCAATGCTTACTTTATTTACTACATCATCTTCTGAAATTGATCTTAGGACTCTACCTATAAATTGAGCATAAGGTAACAAGGTTTTAAAAGGTCTAAATATTGCGGCTATTGATAAAAATTTATGATCGTAACCTTCACCTAACATAGCTACGTTAATTACTACATCCACTTTATGATTGTTGATTTTATCGAACTCTTTTTCTCTTTCAATTTTTTCCATACCACTATGAACAATTGAGCAATTATATCCTTTTTGTTGATATGAGTTTTTTATTTGTTCAGCATGCCATATACTACAAGCGACCGCTATAATTTTATGAGGGTTGCCAGTTTTTTGTTTTTTTTCATCTAAATATTTAAGAGATTGTGCAATAATACTATTATTAGTTTCAGGCGATAAAGCAACGGATCTTAAAATCCAATCCTCATCTTTTATACCTAAATCTCTAATTTCTTCAAGAGTGTAAACCACATCACTATTCTTATCTATTGTTAGATAAATTGTCTCAGGTATGTAATCTATTTTTTCAAGACTCTTTACATAACCTTTGGCCATTGCTTTACCTAAACTATAGTTAAAAACTTCTTTTCCTTTGATTTTCTTTCCATCACTTCGAAAGGGTGTCCCAGTTACTTTTAGAACTTTTGCTTTTTTAAAATAATCAATAGCATCTTTCCAAGTCTTAGCTTCAGAATGATGAGCTTCATCAATGATTATAAAGTCAAAGAAATCCTCAGGTACGCGTTTAAGAAGAGTTGATCTTAATCGTTGTTGTAACTTATGAATGTTTAGAATAACAATATCAGCTTTTTCTAAAACTTCGTCAGTTAATGACCTATCATACTCAATCACAGCGGGTAATTCAGTATATGATTCAAACACTCTCGTAAATAACCAGAAATTTTTTGAGAATAGTGGATCTAACGATCCTAGTACTGAGTCTCTAATCACTGTTTGAGGAGTAATAATTAATACTTTACCATTTGAAATATTATATGGGGCAATCCCCATTAAACCCGTTTTGCCTGTTCCAGTAGGTAATACTACAATAGCATGCTCATTTTTGTCTTCAGAATTAAAGTGTTCTTGTAATTTTTTGTATGCCTGTATTTGCGGGTCTCTAAGAAATGAATTTTCTAGGATATTAGGACTGGATGTTTGGAAGTAAGACATTTTCTCCTCCTGAATTAATGAAATTTTTCCCAATCAAAATCCATTATAAACAAAAAAAGCATTAAGTGAATTGATTCGACAAAAAAAGACATTTTTTTACGATAAAGATATACTATAGTTTAATTTCAGTCTGTTAACAACAAATGGCTGTGTAACCCTAAAAATAGTTGATATATCTTTAATTAGGTAATTTTCTGGAGTAAACTGTATATTTTTCAACATAAATGTCGGAATACAAAACTTATATGCAAAACGCTTCGCCTGCATTTCCTGCAGCTCTCTAAACAGTGGGGGCATAATCAGTTGATTTCCTTCATGTCTAAGCGCATGACAAAGTTCATGACCAAAATCTTGCCATTGTTCTTGAGGACTGAGGCGATTATCGATGATAATAGTTCCAGCATAGTACCGGCTGCTGATGTTTAAGAATTCGACTTTTAAATTGGAGCGGTATGCGATGTCTAATAGATCAAGTTCGGATGGATTTGTTATGTTGATTTGATGATAGAATGCTTCGATCCAGTCATCTAAGTGTGTTGTGTTTTTTGGTAAAATACGTTCCAACTAAAGCAACTCCTTTAAAATAAGAACATTCGTTCTGTATGTGGGTAAAAAATAAATACTCTTAATGAGCATTTATTTTAAATCAACTATTAATTCTTTTGTTTCGGCAACATTACTAAAATTTTCGTCTAATGGTGATTCTAAAACAAGTCTGATACTTTTAATTTTTGAAGCATCAGACTGAATAGGAACATCAATTTCAACTTCTTTTTTTGCATGCCCATAAATTTTCGTCTCTAATTGATCAGTACGAAGATCGTTACTATTCACTTTAATCTGTTCTTTTGTATCTAAGATTAGATGACTAATACCTACAAAATTTATTATATCTTTACCTTTGTTTTCAATTGAATATTTAATTGAAATAACATTAAAGGGATCCTTCAACGGAATTTCTGTCATTGTTTGATAATCATCTAAGCGATCATCTGGAATTTTAGACAGTTTAGACAAATTTACGCCTTCAAATTCTATTTGAAGAGGACCCAAGTTTTGTGGGTCTATATTTTCTTGGGTTTTTATTAAATCTAATATTTCTCCTGTTTCTTCATTTATATAACTTGTGCTAGTTTTATCTTCTTTTGTTTCTTTTTTATGAGAAGTTTTTTCCTGTGGTTTTTCAGCAGTTTCATCTGCTGTTTTAGTTGAATTACACCCAACTAAAAGTACAAATAATGATAAGCAAATTGAGAATAATAGTCTTTTTCGCATAACTTCCCCCTAATTTTCTTTCTGGTTAACTCGTAAATAATTTAATCTTCTATAATTGCAAATATGAACTTAAATCCAAGTAGGTTTTTATTGTAATTATTTTCCCCTCCATGTAATGTTTTGAAGAATTTCTTAATCTTATCATCGGATGCATCTTTAAGTTTATTTAAAGAAAAGTTTTGTTTTTGGATCTAAATACTCTTTTAACACAACTTCATTTGAACTATCGAGGACTTCTCCTGCTTACCTACAGAATGGATGTTATAAATGACGAGAAAATAAAAAATTTGTTCCTCAAGTGCTAGAGATAATAGACGATGAAACATTAATTGTAATTTGGGAAAATGCAATTGAGTCAAAAATGATTGATATGGATGAATTAAATACCTTGAGAAAATATTTAGTTGACCATTATCCTAGAAAAGACGATAATAACCATTTGTTTTTCATTAACAAGAAGGACATCGAAATCATTTAAAAGGGTAGCTATTATGTAAAGAAATGAAGAGAGACAGTAGCTGAGTGCCAAAATAAAACAGACCTAATCAGGTCTGTTTGTTATTAGAAGTTGGAAAGAGTTTGTTTCACTTCCCCTTCTCCCGCTTCCGTTTCTCCTTCTCCGCCCGGTAAAACTCATGAAACATCTTCATCAGCGCCCGCTTCTCAATCCGGGACACATAGCTCCGCGATATCCCGAGCTCCTTCGCTATTTCCCGCTGCGTTTTTTCTTTCTTTAAATCAAGGCCGAACCGGCCGACGATCACTTCTTTTTCTCGGCCGTCGAGAATGTCGATATACTCCTTTACTTTTTCAAGCTCCATGTTGAGCTGAATCGTATCAATCACATCTTCATTTTCGGATTTTAAGACATCAATTAAAGAAATTTCATTGCCTTCTTTATCCTGACCAATGGGGTCATGCAAGGAGACATCCTTTTTTGTTTTTTTGAGCGCGCGTAAATGCATCAGAATTTCATTTTCAATACACCGTGCCGCATACGTTGCCAGCTTTGTTCCTTTTCCAGAGGAATAGCTTTCGATGGCTTTAATGAGTCCGATCGTCCCGATGGAGATGAGGTCTTCAGCGTCTTCCCCTGTATTTTCAAATTTCTTGACAATATGGGCGACGAGCCGAAGGTTATGTTCAATCAGCATATTTCTTGCGTGTTCATCGCCCTGTGCCATAAGGGCTAAGTATTTTTTTTCATCATCTCCCGAAAGGGGCTGTGGAAAGGCATTATTTTTGACATAGGACACTAAGAACACTAATTCTTTGACCATCAATCCCATCGCTGTAAATACTCCTGCCACGATTTTCACCTCCACCATGTTTAGGCCACTGCCTATATCCTCAAATGTATGTGAAGGGGGGATTGTCTGTGTCTGTACGATGAAAAAATCATCTTTTTCGAAAAAAATGGGCTTCTGTTCGTCTGTTTTTGCTGCCCTTCTCATATGTTTGCGGTTTCTTTGCGGTGCTTGGCGGTCAAGAAGCGTGCTAAAATATGTAATATTAGACCGAAAAGGAAGGGGTTTTTTCGGAACATGGGGAAGGTTCTTTCTTCACATGTAGGTATGAAAATTAATGAATGGTATCGAATGATACGGCAGTTCAGTGTTCCAGATGCGGAAATCCTGAAAGCAGAAGTAGAAGCGGAAATTGAACGGATGGAAGAGGACCAGCATTTACTGATTTATTATCAGCTCATGTGTTTTCGGCACCAGATCATGCTTGACTATATACACCCTTCAAAATATCAACCTTTCTCAGTATCTAATCTTGTCGATAAAATCGAAAACTCCAATCATGAGTTATCTGATATGCTGCATTATTACCATGCATTTTTTCGTGGCATGCATGAGTTTAGTCAAAAAGAATATTTAGAAGCCGTCAAATATTACCGAGTGGCAGAAAAACAGCTGTCTATGGTATTTGATGATATTGAGCAGGCTGAGTTTCATTTTAAAGTAGCAGAAGCCTACTATATTATGAAGCAAACGCATGTCTCAATGCATCATATTTTAAAGGCGCTAGAAATATACGATCAGCATGATGCTTATTCTATTCGCATCATTCAGTGCCTGTTTGTGATCTCAGGAAACTACCAAGACTTAAAACGAAAAGATCGGGCACTGCCTCATTTAAAAAAGGCAAAACAGCTCGCATCACAAATTGATCACCCGCGGATATACAGTTCAGCGCTTTATAATTTAGGAAAATGTTATGGGGAGCTGGGCTACCTTGAGGAAGCACAACGCTATTTAACGGAATCGGCTGATATTGCCTGTAAAGAGCAGCTTCCCACGCTTCCACATACGCTCTATACGCTCGCAAAACTGCTTTTTAGACAAAATGAACAAGAAGCAGCACGCCGCATATTAGAAGATGGAAAATTAGCTGCAAAGAAGCATGAAGACCAGCTGTTCTGTCATATGTTTGAGTATCTAGATGCTTTATATGTTCAAGGAATGAATGAAAAACAACTGCAAAAAACCATTGATTATTTGGAAAAACTTAGCCTATACTCTTATATAGAGGATATCTCACTAGAAATTGCGACAGCCTTAGAAGCCTCTCAACAATACCAGAAGTCCAACCAGTATTATCAGAAATTATTATGGGCTCAAAATCAAATTCAAGAAGGAGAGTGTCTGTATGAATTCTAAGCAACGTTCGACAGTTGAAGAGAGAAACCAAACGTGAAACAAAAAGCGGGCCCATATGGCCGGCTTTTTTTATGTGAAAAATGAAGTCAGGGAGGAGCAGGTATGATCATGAACCTTGAATGAATTCATCAGAAAGCGGGCAATTTAATCTGTAATGATGTTCTGTGGAGGCGGTCTGATGAAAGGGTTGCATATCTTTATGTGTGTATTGGTATTATGCGTTTTTGTTCCTAATGAAATAGAGGCACGAACATTAAAAAGAATCGACCTGGAAAAAACGGGACGAGCGTTTTGGGACATGAGAGAGGAACGGAAGAAGATTGCGATCACCTTTGATGATGGACCTCATCCAGTTTACACGAATCAAATATTGGATGTGCTGAAGCAGCATCAAGTAAATGCCAGCTTTTTTGTCGTAGGAAGCCGGGTTCACGCATATCCAAGGATCGCAGAACGGATTGTGGACGAAGGAAATGAGCTTGGCAATCACACAATGAACCATACGTATTTTGACCTGTTATCATCAAAGGAGATCAAGCAGGAGCTAAAAGAATCAGCGGCTCATATTGCTTCACTCCAGCCTGGCGGGCCCTTATTATTTCGTCCTCCTGGCGGCCGCTTGACGATGAAATCTTTCCGCATTTTGTCAAAGCAAGGATATGATGTGGTCATGTGGTCCTTTACGCAAGATCCGAAGGACTGGTCAAGACCAGGCGCGCATAAAATTGCGAGCCGCATTATTGATCATATTCAAGGCGGCGATATCATTCTTTTGCATGATGGTGGGGGAAACCGGAAGCAGACGGTCGAAGCACTGAAACAAGTGATACCTGAATTAAAGGATCGAGGATATGAATTTGTCAAAGTGAGCGAACTGCTGCATCATGACAAAGCGTATGTACCAGTTCAACTGCAATAGGAAGTATTCGTCAAAAACAGTCATTCATTGAAACCAAAAGTCTTGTCGTTTACTATATGAAGAGGGCTTTTGGAGGTGAATGTTGTGAAGAAATATGTTGTCCTTTTCATCCTGCTTTGTGTCGCTGCTGGGTGCTCAAAGCCAGAACAAGAAAGTATCATTGCATTTGGCGACAGCAATACAAAGGGATCAAACTGGGACTTCCGAGATTATCCAACATCTGAAAAATGGGTGAATCTCATGAAAAACGTCGAGCGCGGTCAAATTCAAGTGAAGAACGCAGGGATTGGCGGGCAGACGACTGAAGATGCGAAGCTTCGCTTTGAGCAGGATATTTTAAAGCAGAAACCAACTTACGTCCTCATCATGTTCGGTACGAATGATGCGGCGATTTTAGACGGGAAACATCCCCGAGTGACGAAAAAAAGATTTAAAGAAAATGTAACCTACTTCATTTCTGAAAGTAGAAAAGCAGGCATTGCCCCGATTCTCATGACTTGTGTACCTGTTGTAGAAGGCGGAAAAAAGGGCTTGTATTATTACTCTAGGTATAAGTCATCTTATTTTGCTGAGAGAGGCGGTGCAAGAGCTTGGCAAAATTCCTATAATGACATCACGAGAGAAATTTCCAAGGATCAGCAAGTACCACTTGTCGACAACTGGAAAGCGTTCATCCGAGAAGCTGGTGAAGATAGTGACAATGCGCTGATTCAATCAGGTTTGATCGACCCTTCTGGCAATCATATGACGCCAAAAGGGGCAAGAATCATTTATAACGAAATCAAAGAGAGTGATGTCATCAAACATTTTTAAATGATGGCCATCTGCCTAAACAAGACCATCCATTTAGCATAGTCTAACAGTATATCTTCCTAGAAGGAGGTAACTGATATGTGGGGATGCCCTTATCCTTACCCTGCGTGTTCGCCTTATCCAGCTCAAGGAGCAGGAATCGGTTACGCTTTTCTTGTTGTGTTCCTTGTGGTCATTTTGGTCGTAGGTGGAGGGTTATGGTTTTGGAATGAACAGCCTTGCAAATAAGACACCTCTTCTTTACTTGAGAAGGGGTGTTTTTTACGGAAAATAGTAGTAAGCCTATAGCGCAAGTGATATAATATCAGTCACCTGAGTTTAAAAAAGGAGAGTGCTCGGGAGGCATGGTTCCTGTGATATGGAATTAAGAGGAAACAGAGAGCATATGCCCGAGCGAACGTCTTTTCATTTCTGTCTCAATTAATTCAATGAAGTCGCGATTTAAGTTCATTTCATTTGCTTTATAATACGATTCTATAAGTAAATCATCTGACAGCTTTTTCATACTAGAAACCCATATGATGGGAAAAACACCTCCCCCGAAAAAGTTGGCATAAAACTTGAGGAAAAGACATATCATCATAGGTTGATCGAATGTCTCTGAAGTACCTTTAATCTACCATGAATGGGAAACAAGAACAATCGTTCTGTTATCCACATGGTGAAGTGGATAACTTGTGGGTAGAGTGTTTATAATTGAATGAAAGCGTGATGAAATATAGGTGGATAATGTGTGTAAAATTATCCACACCTGTTGAAGGTCCTCATCATATGTCGAAAACTTTTTCATTGTATTCGATAGACAGACAAATTGTGATTTGATTCGACACAATCGCTGAAAAACCAATGGAAGAAAGGGTGCAAATTGTGCTAAAGAAGTATTTCTTACCGGATGAATTTGTGAAAAGCATTTTCCACATTTCACCGCAAAAACTAAAAGAACGAAATGTAAAAGGAATTATTACCGATTTAGATAACACACTAGTAGAATGGGATCGTCCAAGTGCGACGCCCCGCTTAATTGAATGGTTTCAAGAAATGAAGGATCACGGGATACAAGTGACGATTGTATCGAATAATAATGAAAAAAGGGTCAAGCTTTTTTCTGAACCAGTTCATATCCCGTTTATTTATAAAGCGAAAAAGCCGATGGGAAGAGCTTTTAATAAGGCCGTCGCTGATATGCAATTGAAAAAAGAAGATGTGGTGGTCATTGGGGATCAGCTCATGACCGATGTTCTAGGCGGGAATCGTCACGGCTTCCATACGATTTTGGTCGTCCCTGTTGCTGCCTCAGACGGATTTTTCACTAAGTTTAACAGGCAGATTGAACGCAGAATTTTAGGAGCCTTAAAGCGTAAGGGCCACATTCAGTGGGAGGAAGAGTAATAATGGAAAAGGTTGTTTGTATTGGCTGCGGTGTAGCCATTCAGACGGAAGATAAAGATCAATTAGGATATGCGCCGGCAGCATCTCTATTGAAAGAAGATGTGATCTGTCAGCGCTGTTTTAGGTTAAAGAACTACAATGAAATACAAGATGTTTCTTTAACAGAAGACGACTTTTTAAATATATTGCACAGCATCGGAGAGACAGATTCTCTGATTGTCAAGGTCGTTGATATTTTTGACTTTAACGGAAGCTGGATTAATGGGCTGAGTCGTATTGTCGGTGGTAACCCGATTTTACTCGTCGGCAACAAAGTAGATATTTTACCGAAATCCGTGAAAAAAGATCGTTTGATTCATTGGATGAAACGGGAAGCGAAAGAAAACGGATTGAACCCGATCGATGTGTTCTTAATCAGTGCAAGCAGAGGTCAGGGCGTACCTGAGGTAATGGAAGCGATCGATCATTATCGCGAGGGAAGAAATGTCTATGTCGTCGGCTGTACGAATGTTGGGAAATCCACATTTATCAATCGAATCATCAAAGAAGTATCTGGCGAAGAGAATGTGATCACCACATCCCAATATCCAGGTACAACACTTGATGCCATTGAAATTCCGCTTGATGACGGATCTGCTCTATTTGATACACCGGGCATTATCAACCGTCATCAGATGGCGCACTATGTCAGCAAAAATGACTTGAAGATCTTAACACCGAAAAAGGAATTGAAACCGAGAACGTTCCAATTAAATGAAGCTCAAACGCTTTATTTTGGCGGGCTGGCTCGATTTGATTATGTAAAAGGCGGCAGAACGTCATTTGTCTGCTATATGCCAAATGAGCTGAACATACACAGAACAAAGTTAGAGAACGCAGATGATTTATATGAAAAACATGCCGGAGAACTGCTATCACCGCCATCAAAAGAGGGGATGGAAGATTTTCCTCCACTCGTTCCGCATACCTTTACCATTGATCAGCCGAAAATGGATATCGTCTTCTCAGGCTTAGGGTGGATCACGGCAAATGATGCAGGCAAGCAAATCAAAGTCTATGCGCCAAAAGGCGTGCATGTGTTTATGAGACGTTCGTTAATTTAAATGTTCAGAGGGGGAGAGACCTTGAAACCTTTATACGGAGTAATCGGTAACCCTGTTGGCCATTCAATGTCTCCGGATATTCATAATGCAGCATTAAAGGATGCTGGAATTGATGGACATTATCATGGCTTTCAAGTAGAAAATGATGACCTGAAAGATGCGATTAGCGGTATGAAAGCCTTAGGAATCAGCGGCTTTAACGTCACTGTTCCGCACAAGGTAGACATCATGCAGTACCTGGACAAAATTGATGTGACAGCTGAACGCCTGCGTGCTGTCAATACGGTGCGGCTTGAAGGAGGTCGGTTCGTCGGGTACAACACAGATGGAGAGGGCTTTCTTCATTCATTGCTTGAAGCCTTGAATCAGCCATTATCAGAGCTGTCATTTCTAATGATTGGTGCTGGCGGAGCGGCAAATGCGATTTATACGACAATTGCTGACTATGCACCGAAAAGCTTTGATATCACCAATCGTACCATTGAAAAAGCGGAGGCTTTAATTGAAAGTGCAGATGGGAACTTCACTTCTAGTGCCATTACATTAAAGACGGCGGAAGAGCAGCTTGGGGAATATGATGTCATCATCCATACAACCTCAATTGGTATGCACCCGAATGTTGAAGAAACCCCGATTTCTTTAGTAAACGCAAAAAAAACAGCGGTTGTTTGTGATATTGTGTATAATCCAATAGAAACAAAACTGCTCAGAGAAGCAGCTGGGTTAGGTTTGAAAACAGTAGATGGTGTCGGCATGTTTGTTGGACAAGCAGCTAGAGCCTTTGAACTGTGGACAGGCATCACGCCTGACGCAAGAAAAATGAAGTCAATTGTGATACAGAAATTAGGAGGAACACCATGTTAAAAGGGAAACAAAAACGTTTTTTACGTGCAAAAGCACATCATTTATCACCTATTTTTCAAGTAGGAAAAGGCGGGGTAAATGACAATATGATCAAGCAAATTTCCGAGGCGCTTGAAGTAAGAGAATTGTTAAAGGTCAGCATATTACAAAACTGCGACGAGGACAAAACGGAAGTTGCGAAAGCACTTGTCAAAGGTGCAAAAGCTGAACTTGTTCAAACAATCGGAAATGTGATTGTCCTTTATAAAGAATCAAAGGAAAATAAACAAATTAAGCTGCCGTAAAGGTGGATGTGATATGAAAAAAATAGGGTTGTTCGGCGGTACGTTTGATCCTCCTCATAATGGGCATTTGCTGATGGCAAATGAGGTGCGTTTTCAAGTAGGGCTTGATGAAATTTGGTTTATCCCAAATCACAAGCCTCCTCATAAAACAGACCGGAAGCGAGCAGATAGTCGTCACCGGGTGAAAATGGTGGATGCGGCGATCCAGTCAAATCCACATTTTCGATTGGAGCTCATTGAAATGGAGCGAGAGGGTCCATCTTATACAGTAGATACGGTGGAGCTTTTAAAGAAGCGTCATCCTGATGATGAGTTCTTTTTTATGATTGGAGCGGACATGGTCGAGTATTTGCCAAAATGGCATCGGATAGATGATTTGCTTCAGATGATTACTTTTATTGGGATGAAAAGACCGGGTTATACCCGAAATACGACATATCCTCTTTTATTTGCAGATGTTCCAGCTTTTGATGTATCATCGACATTGATTAGGCAGCGAATCATGCAGGAAAAACCTGTCGATTATTTGATACCGAAAGCTGTTGAGCGTTATATAAAGGAGCATCACTTATATGAATCGTGAAGAAGCATTAAGCTGTGTCAAAGAGCAGTTAACAGAGCATAGATATACACATACACTCGGGGTTATGGAGACGGCCATTTCATTAGCGGAACGGTTCGGTGCAGATGTGAAAAAAGCAGAGATCGCCGCTATTTTTCATGATTATGCGAAATTTAGACCAAAGGATGAAATGAAGGGGATTATCCAGCAGGAACAGATGAACCCTCTATTGCTGGAATATTCGCCCGAGCTTTGGCATGCCCCGGTTGGTGCCTATTTGGTTAAAAAGGAAGCAGGCATTAACGACCAAGATATTTTAACGGCCATTGAATTTCATACATCAGGCAGACCAAACATGACATTACTTGAAAAGGTCATTTATGTCGCTGATTATATCGAACCAGGACGTCATTTCCCTGGTGTTGAAGAAGTAAGAGAGTTAGCAGAGCAAGATTTGGATAGTGCACTGATTCAGTCAATAAAAAACACGATCAGCTTTTTATTGAAAAAGAACCAGCCAGTCTACCCAGATACGCTAGCGACTTACAACTCACTTGTGCATAAGAACAATTAAGGAGGAATTTGGATGGATTCATCATCAATTTTAAACGTCGCGGCAGGAGCGTGCGATGATAAACGGGCTGAGGATATTATTGCCCTTAATATGCAAGGAATCTCACTTGTTGCCGATTATTTTCTCATTTGTCACGGGAACTCTGATAAACAAGTGCAGGCCATTGCAAGAGAAGTAAAACATCTTGCAGAGGAAAGTGGAATCGAAGTGAAGAAGATGGAGGGCTTTGATGAAGCAAGATGGGTATTGATTGATCTTGGTGATGTCATTGCTCATGTGTTCCACAAAGAAGAAAGAGGATACTACAACCTAGAGAAGCTATGGGGAGATGCGCCGAGAGAAACGCTTTCACTTGGCATTAACTCATGATTTATCAAGGGTTTGCAGGTGTGTATGACGAGCTCATGACACATGCACCTTATGATGAATGGGTTCAGTGGATCCAGCTGAATATCAAACCGAATGCTGCCATTATTGATGTGGGCTGTGGAACTGGAGAGATTTCTCTTCGGTTAGCTGAAAAGGGTTACGCAGTCACTGGAATTGACCTCAGTGAAGAAATGCTGGCTTTCGCGCAGCAAAAAGCACAGGCGAAAAAGCAGTCCATTCAATTTTTACATCAAGATATGAGAGAGCTGACGGGTTTTGAGCAAGTCTTTCAAGCGGCGGTTATATGCTGTGATTCCTTGAATTACTTAAAAAACGAAAATGACGTCAAAAAAACCTTTAAAAACATGTTTCAGCTTTTAGAGGCAGATGGGGTTTTACTCTTTGATGTTCATACTCCTTATAAAATGGAAGAGGTATTCCCAGGTTCGACTTATGCCGATCAAGATGAAGAAATCAGCTATATTTGGCAGAGTGATAAAGGGGATGACATGTATTCAGTCATTCACGATTTAAGCTTTTTTGTAAAGGACGGAGACGTGTATCAGCGTTATGATGAGACACATGAACAGCGTACATTTCCATTTGAGACCTATGCGGCGTTCCTTGAGTCCGCTGGCTTTGAACAAATAGAAGTGACCGCTGATTTTACAAATGAAGCGCCCAGGGAATTCGCCGAAAGATATTTCATTTCAGCTAAGAAACCAAAAACCATCGTTTAATGGAACGATGGTTTTTTAAAACCCTTTTTTCGCTTGTTGCAGAGTTGATTAATTTCTGCGATCATCAGTAAACACACTTGGTGGATATTGATGCGCAACTGCTTCAAGATCTTCATCGAATTTTTCATGGGTGTTTTGAAAAAGGCGATGAAACATATCTTGAACACCTGCTTCAAGTGCTTTAATTCCTTCACCCGTGACGCCGCCTTTTACACATACTTTGTCTTGCAGTGTCGGAAGGGTATAGACTCTTTTTTCAATCAAACGGCCAAGCCCTACAAGCATATCTTCTGATAAGGTGGTGGCTTCTTCTTTAGAAATATCTGTTTCTTCAACGGCTGCTTCAATCATTTTCTGAACGAGAAAGCTGATAAAGGCAGGTCCGCAACTGACGATATCTGACGCCGCTCTTGTAATCGAATGATGAATTTCAATGGGTGTTGAAATGCAGGAAGCTAACTGTCTTAGTGCTGTTTTCGTCGCGACATTGCATGACGATCCAAATGTTAAAAGTGACGCACCTGATAAAGCGCGGTTCGTAATGCTTGGAATCAGCCTGGCGGTTTGACAAGGAACGATATCCTGAAGCTGTTCAGGATGAACTGGACTTGTAATGATGACAATGGTTTGGTGCTCTTTTAAAAGAGGGCTTAGCTCTTTTAAAAGAGGATAAATATCAAGCGGCTTGACACAAACAAAGATGAAATCTTTATCCATGACAGCTCCTGTAAGCTGTTTTGTTACTTCAAGCTCTGGGTGGTTCTTTTTTATATTGAACGCTTTTTCTATGGTCCGGTTTGTAATGGTGATGGATGAGGGATTGACTGCCTTTGATTCAATAAATGCCTCAGTAAGTATGGTACCCATGTTTCCTGTACCGATTATCCCGATATTCAAACGTTCTCCCTCCTTAGGCGCATAGGATCTGTTATCTTCTAAACAGTATGTTGTGCAATAGAAAAATATGATTGAAAGAAGCGTGAGCACGTGAAGCGACTCATTCCATTGAAAAAATACAGTCTTTATATCGGAGCTGGGCTCATGGGCGCGATCATCATCACTTTCTTCCTTTTGGCAGGAAATAAGGAGAGCGCTAGAGAGCCAAGTGTATTGAAGGGCGATCAAGACAAACAAGTCACATTAGAAGACAAACAAGAAAAAACCGATAATGAATCATCCTCCATTTTTGTGGAAGTCAAAGGGGCTGTAAAAAAGCCAGGTGTGTATACGTTTCAATCTGATGCACGGGTAGAAGAAGCCATTCGAAGAGCAGGAGGCTTTACTAGTAAAGCAGACACGAAAGAAATTAATCAAGCAGCAAAATTAGAAGACAGTATGATGATTTATGTCCGGAAGCAGGGACAAGCAGAGAGAGAGGCACAAACAGCAGGTGTAGATGCTCCATCGGGTAATGAAAAGAGTCAAGGTGTCAATGTGAATCAGGCTGATGCAGCGGAATTGCAAACCATTAATGGAATAGGGCCAGCTAAAGCAGAAGCTATCATTACGTACAGAGAGGAACACGGAGAATTTCAACAAATTGAAGATTTGCGGAACATTTCAGGTTTTGGGGAGAAGACCATTGAACGGCTGAAAAATGAATTGACCGTTAAGTAGAATTGACGGTATAGAAGGAAGGCATGTACACTTAATACCAACCATCATTCTGGAGGGATCAGCTCGTGGAAAGAATTTCATGGAATCAATATTTTATGGCGCAAAGCCATTTGCTTGCTTTACGAAGCACCTGTGAGCGGTTAGCTGTTGGGGCGACCATCGTCAGAGACAAGCGTATCATTGCAGGGGGATATAATGGCTCAATTGCTGGTGATGTCCATTGTGCAGATGTGGGATGCTATGTCATTGATCATCACTGCGTTCGCACCATCCATGCGGAAATGAATGCTATTTTACAATGTGCCAAATTTGGTGCACCTACAGCCGATGCTGAAATATATGTCACACATTTTCCTTGTTTGCAGTGCTGTAAAGCCATTATTCAAGCAGGTATTCGAACCGTTTACTATGCAAAGGATTATAAAAATCACCCATATGCCATTGATTTATTTGAGCAGGCAGGTGTTCAAACGGAACAAGTTGAACTCGATGAAATGATCATCGACTTAAAAAATCAAGAAAAATTAGCCTTTGTTGCAGATCTAATTGGCAAACTAAGTGAATCAGGACTTAGTGAATCAGAAATTCGCAATATGCATGAGAAGGCGAATCAATTATTTACTTCCTATGTTTAATTATTTGCCGTTTGGGGCAATTTCAGCAGCTGTTGGAATTGCTCTGGCTGCATATCATCTTCATATGTACTTCCTTCTCTTTCTTCTCATCATCTTACTTCTCAGCCTACTGAAAAAAATCCCCAAACTCTTTCTCATGATCAGCCTATGTGGAGCCGTCTATACTCTTATTTTTATGGTTCATGAGTTTTTTGAAACGGATCAACCTGTTCAAGAAAAATTCTTTTCCGGCTCTGTTGTGATTGAAACGATTCCGAAAACAGATGGCAATCGTTTTTCGGCAACTGTGTCAACAGAAGATGACCGGTTAGCCGCTTTCTATACCATTCAAACAGAGCGTGAAAAAGAGACGTTAAAAGACGTAGAGCCAGGTATGAGCTGTCATATGACAGGTGAAGTTCGGGCGCCTAAACACGCAACCATTCCTAACGGGTTTCAATACGATCAATTTCTAAAATCAAAAGGCATTCGCGCTATTTTCTTACCGCAGTCAATCAAAGGCTGTACAAAAAATGATCGTCCTTCCTATTATCTTCAAATGATGAGGCAAAAGGGCTTAAAATTTTTAGAAGATCATGTGCCGAAAAACTCTGTAGGTATTTTACAGGCTCTTATTTTTGGAGACCGAGAATTGATTGATCCTGACACGCTAAGAGACTATCAAATGCTCGGCATTATTCATCTGTTAGCGATCTCAGGGCTGCATGTGCAAACGCTTCTTGCCTGTTTATTTTGGTGTCTGCTTCGTGCCGGTGTGACAAGAGAGACAGCGCGTCTTCTTCTATTATGCTTTCTGCCTGTTTATGCTTGTTTGACAGGTGCTGCACCATCAGTTTTAAGAGCTTGCCTCATGGCAGGAATCTATTTAGTGATGACAAGCCTTCCAAAAGAAATGAAACAGCCTTCTGCTGTCGTATTAAGCGCAACGTTTTTATTCTTATTAGCGATTCATCCTTTATATCTATTCGAGATCGGATTTCAGCTTTCATTCATGGTAACGTTTTTTATTTTGTTATCGACCAGAATCTTATCACAAGCGAAAAGCGCAGTGATGCAGTTATTCCTTATCTCCTTTGTTGCACAGCTTGCCTCGCTTCCTGTTCTTTTATATCATTTTCAGCAATTTTCTTTGCTGAGCATCCCATTGAATATGATATTTGTCCCTTTTTATACAACAGTTGTCCTGCCTCTGTCCTTACTCTTTTATCTTTTGTCTATCATTTCTCTTCCGCTTGGACAAGTGTTGTTCCAGCTGCTTGATTCGGTCATCCAGTTAAGTCATCAGTTGTCAGCATATATGGCAGTTTTTGATGGGTTCAACTTGATTTTTATGAAATCGACTTGGTGGCATATTCTGCTTGAAGTGAGCGCCATTGTTTTTTTGCTATTTGTGATGGAGTGCAAAATGTCCGTGAAATCTTATGCCGTGCCGATTATATTACTCATTGGTGTCTTGAGTGCACACTATTTCACCCCGAATTTTCTCCAAAAAGGGGAGGTCACGATGCTGGATGTCGGACAAGGGGATAGTTTGTTTATTCAGCTCCCTTACCAAAAGGGACATCTACTTGTGGACACAGGTGGCAGACTTTCTTTTGATGATGAACCATGGAAAAAAAGACGTAAAGTGTCTACGATCGGTGATCAAACACTAATCCCGTTTTTCCATTCAAAAGGTATAGCAAAACTTGATGTGTTGATTCTCACGCATGCAGATCAAGACCACATGGGAGAGGCAGTTCGTCTAATCAAGCGAAATAAGGTAAAGCGGCTGGCCATACCAAAAGGTTTTGCCCGAAGTCCAGAGGATGCAAAGCTGCTAAAAGAAGCAGCTGAAAAAGGGATTATAATTGATGAATTAGAAAGAGGAGATCAGCTCCAAGTTGGAGAGCATATATTTGAGGTTCTTCACCCTTCGCAAGACACGGTGACAAGTAAGAACAATGATTCACTTGTTCTAGCTTTTACTCTTGGCGGGAAACGCTTTCTGTTCACTGGAGACCTTGAACATGAAGGGGAACGAGATATTATAGAAGCCTATCCTCACCTGCGAGCAGATGTCTTAAAGGTTGGGCATCATGGGAGCAAAGGGTCAACAAGTGATGAGTGGCTTCGGCATCTGGAGCCGTCGCATGCACTCATTTCGGCTGGTGAACGCAATCGTTATCAGCATCCTCATCAGGAAGTCTTGAAAAAACTAAAGGATCATCAAACGAAGGTGTACCGCACAGATCGAGATGGGAGTGTGACCTTTGAATTTCTTGAGGAGAAAGGAACGTTTTACACGCATCCTCCATATGATATCTTACAAAATCAATAAAAAAAACTGCCAAAACGGCAGTCATGTAGCAATCATGAAGTTAAGATCCAACGAGGTGTATAATGGTTGCCAAAATAAACATTGAGGCGAAAAATCCGAATGTGACGATAAAACCAACAGCTGAGTCGATCGCATCATTTCGCTTGCTTTGAACATTTTTTTCAAATTCATTCATTTTCATCCCTCCTGGCTAATTTTAGTATACTTGAACTCATTTGGAATTGCTAGAACGTAAAGTAACCGTTTTCCATTTTCATGATCATTTTATGAATATCGTCTGAAGCAAGCTGACCCGGGAGCTTGCACCAGACGTTTACTATAAATGAGGAGGCGGTACTTTCAGCTTCCTCTTTACTAATGTCTTCGCACACTTTAGGATAGAGGAGGAAGTGAAAGAGAGGGATTCAATTTATGGTCTTTGAGGTTTGGAACAATTTAAAAAGAGGGGATATCCATCCCGTTTATTGCTTATATGGAAAAGAAACGTATTTACTGCAAGAAACAGCAGCTAAATTAAGACAAGCTGTAGTAGACGAAGAGACAAAGGATTTTAATTTCTCCGTCTTTGATATGGAAGAGGTGCCGCTTGAACAGGCTGTGACAGATGCAGAAACCTTTCCGTTCATGGGAGAAAGGCGTCTCGTTTTGATCAAGAACCCTTATTTTCTTACAGCGGAAAAGAAAAAAGAGAAGATTGAGCATGAGCTTTCTCTGTTAGAAGCTTATTTAGAAAAACCGGCGCCTTATACCATTCTCGTCTTATTAGCACCATATGAAAAGCTGGATGAACGGAAGAAAATCACCAAATTGTTAAAAAAGAAAGCGGCTATGGTTGAGGCAAAAGAGTTAAACCCAAAAGAAACAACGGATTTCACCATTACACTGGTGAAAACAGAAGGAAAGACGATGACATCTGAAGCGGCTGAGCAGCTTGTGATGCTGTGCGGCGGGAGCCTATCCTCATTGTTTCAAGAGGTCAGGAAGCTAAGTACATATATTGGAGAGCGAGAAGAAATTGAATTAACGGATGTCAATCAGCTCGTTGCAAGAAGCTTAGAGCAGAATATTTTCGAATTAATTAACCAAATTGTCAACAGACGCCGCTCTCAGGCCATGCAGATGTTTTATGATTTGCTGAAACAAAATGAGGAACCCATTAAAATATTAGCACTTATATCCACTCAATTTCGTTTGATTTTGCAGACGAAGTATTTCGCTCAGCAAGGATATGGGCAAAAACAAATTGCTTCAAATCTAAAAGTCCACCCATTCCGCGTCAAACTTGCTATGGATCAGGCAAGGCTGTTTTCAGAAGAAGAGCTGAAGCAGATTGTCAAAGAGCTATCAACGATCGATTATGAAATGAAAACGGGTAAAAAGGACAAGCAGCTATTGCTAGAATTGTTTCTGCTTCGCCTATTAGGCGCTTGAACATAAAAAAACGACCTTCTAAAAAGAGGGTCGTTTTTGTTTAGATGTATAATTGTCAGTCTGTCCTAATGGCTGAGCCGGTCAGGACGGACGTACAGTTAAACAGTTGCCTCATTACTGAGGCGTTGCAAGCATTATGCAGAAAGTCCGTTTACTTGTTTAGCAAGTCTTGACTTGTAACGCGCAGCTGCGTTTTTGTGTACAAGACCAGTTTTAACGGCTTTGTCAATGCGTTTTGCAGCAGAAGAAAGAGCAGCTTTTGCTTGCTCAGCATCGTTGTTAGCTACAGAAACTTCAACTTGTTTAATCGCAGTGCGCATCGCAGACTTGATTGTTACGTTGTGTGCACGGCGTTCGTTATTCGTTTTTGTACGTTTGATCGCTGATTTAATATTTGGCATGTGTTTCACCTCCTAAGATACAACCTAAACACAATTGTCTTAAGGTTAAATCTTCACAATAGAACAAGTTGTATTCTATCAAACACACCTTTAGAATGCAATATAAATGTAAAGTATTTTTCATTGATGAAGCGCTCGAATGTTTCTTTCAAGAGATGGAAAGACTACTGTTAATTACTTGGTGGAAGGAGTCTTTTTATGGAGAAACAGAAACTTGATTTAAGTGCTTATCAAATTCGGACAGACTTGGCTGTTGAAACAAAAGAGATACTAGAACAAGAGAACGATCCGAATGTTGTCAAAAAGGATGGAATTCAAGGGATTGTCGAAAAGGAAAAAGAGGAGCATGGCATCCGTATACGCACGGTGGAGATCACGAAAGAAGGGGAGGCGCTGACCAGCAAAAAGGCAGGAACATACTTGACACTTGAGGCACAGGGCATTCGGGAGAAAGATTCTGAGATGCAGGAAAAAGTTGTCGAAGTCTTTGCCCATCATTTTGCTCAGTTTTTAAAAGATCGAGGCATTCAGACTGATGCGAGCTGTCTTGTAGTAGGACTAGGAAACTGGAATGTCACGCCAGATGCGCTAGGTCCGCTCACGGTTGAAAGTCTGCTTGTGACCCGGCATCTTTTTGAATTACAGCCGGAAAATGTACAGGAAGGCTACCGCCCAGTGTCTTCTTTATCACCGGGAGTGATGGGACTGACTGGTATTGAAACAAGCGACATTATACAAGGCGTGATCGAGCGGTCCAAACCCGATTTTGTCATTGCAATCGATGCCCTTGCTGCTCGTGCAGTGGAACGGGTGAATACCACGATTCAAATCTCTGATACAGGTATCCATCCCGGTTCAGGTGTAGGGAATAAGCGAAAAGAATTAAGCAAAGAAACGTTGGGAATTCCAGTGATTGCGATTGGCGTTCCGACAGTGGTAGATGCAGTCACCATTGCAAGTGACACAATTGATTATGTCTTAAAGCATTTTGGTAGAGAACTGAAAGATGACAGGCCGTCCCGCTCTCTTGTGCCGGCTGGTTTGACGTTTGGGAAGAAAAAAGTACTAAACGAAGAAGACTTACCAGATGAAGAAACGCGTCAATCATTCTTAGGTATCGTAGGAACTCTTCCAGAAGAAGAGAAACGGCAGCTGATTCATGAAGTGCTTGCGCCGCTAGGGCAAAATCTCATGGTCACGCCTAAGGAAGTGGATACATTCATTGATGATATGGCAAACGTGCTCGCCAATGGATTAAACACAGCGCTTCATCAAAAAATCTCTCAAGATAACATGGGTTCTTATAATCATTAATCGGTTCTACTTTCTCTAGCTCGCTCATAGTGTAATTACTAGAAAGCGTGCTGGAGGGAGTAAATCATGAAAAAAAGACCCCGCCGTCCTCGACAGTTGGTCGTTGCGATTAATGGAACAAAAGTAGTCAAAAGCATTTTCTTATTTATAGCCTCGCTTGTTGTAGTGTTTGTGATGTCAGGGGCGTTGACATCTTTAAAGCCTGAGCTGAGGCCACAAGCCTCGCTATATGGTGTAGCAGATGAGCTTTCCGGGGCGTTTTTCGCCACATTAATGGGCATGGAAAACCAATATTTCGCCTTAGCCGTCCCGAAAGATCAAAAAGGGTTTCATTTCTCTGGACTGTCACTCAAGCTTGCGACCAGTATCAATTTAGAAGACCCGCGTAGTTTTCTAGGGAGAGAACTTCCAGGCTTTAAACATTTTGATACAAAAATCATCTTAGCGGGTGAAGGAACAGACTATACCAACATGCCAATGGAATCGCCGCCACCAAGTGAAGTCATTCAAGATGAAAAAGAAGCAAATTTGGCAGAGCTGGACAAGCTCGACAAAGATGTACCAAAAAAGCCTGCGAAAGAGCCGGACCGGTCGACAGGAAAACGAAAAGCTGTGTACATTTACCATACACATAATACGGAATCATATTTACCATTTTTAAAAGGAGAAACGAATCCAAACAATGCAAGGCACTCAAAAGTGAATGTCACCCTTGTCGGCGACATGTTCGGAAAGGCGCTTGATCAGCAAGGAATCGGGAATACGGTTGACAAAACAGAAGTTGAAAAACGGCTTCTCCAAAAAGG
The DNA here is from genome assembly GCF_038007905.1 of Bacillus sp. FSL W8-0645. Taxonomy (NCBI): domain Bacteria; kingdom Bacillati; phylum Bacillota; class Bacilli; order Caryophanales; family Bacillaceae; genus Bacillus; species Bacillus sp. FSL W8-0645. Next base: position 2,409,052 of record NZ_JBBOYC010000001.1, on the reverse strand, counting down.
GTTAAAGTATCCCCAGTCTTATAATGAATCAAGACTGGTCGTAAAAGAAGCCTTAGCGAAAAATGATGACCTCGAATATTTAATTGATATCCACCGTGATTCAAGAAGAAAGAAAGACACCACTGTCGAGATCAAAGGAAAGAAATATGCGAGAATTGCGTTTGTTGTGGGGAAGAAGAACCAAAGCTATGAGAAAAACCTTAAGCTGGCGACGGAGTTCCACCATTTGATGGAGAAAAAATATAAAGGGCTCAGTGTCGGTGTGTTTGCCAAAGGCGAAATTGGTGATAATGGAATTTATAATCAAGATTTATCCGACAAAGCCCTTCTTTTAGAATTTGGCGGAGTGGATAATAATATGGAAGAATTGAAAAATGCATCCAATGCAGCAGCTGATGTCTTCAGTGATATATTCTGGGATGCGGAAAAAGTAGACGGCAAAGCAAAGGATGAGAAAAAACGCTCTTAAGGTGGTGACGGTGCATGGGATCATTTATTGGAAAAACCATTATTTTAGGACTGGTCTTGCTATTTGGCGTCTTTTTAGGAATGCAGCAGGCAAATAATGGCATGCTGCAAATGAAGGGTTACCATGACCCGCAATTAAAAGGCGCTTTCTCCATCCAAATGAACGATGACGAAGAACGAGAAGCCTCTATCTTAGGAACAGCTGTTACAGAAAAGGATCTTGCCGAAAAACAAAAGCAGCTTGAGGAAATAGAGAGCTTTAATGCTTTCTCCAAGGCAGGGAAGGCGTTGTCTGATGGCATGACACATGCAGCTCGTTCTCTTTATGATTGGGTGAATGGGAAATAAACAAATCAACACCATATGACTAAAGCCGCTAATCAATGAGCGGCTTTTCTTGATTTCGATTGAATCTTTACAGCCCTATTGATATAATCTAACCTAGCGCAACCCGCGTTTTATAGTAGGAGTGATAGATTGTGACAGATAAAGAAAAACGATTAGAACGGCAATCAAGAATTCGAAATTTCTCCATTATCGCCCATATTGACCATGGGAAATCCACATTGGCCGACCGTATTTTAGAAAAAACAGCGGCGATTACGCAGCGAGAAATGAAAGAACAATTACTTGATTCCATGGACTTAGAGCGTGAACGCGGCATAACGATTAAATTAAACTCTGTCCAGCTGAAATATAAGGCGAAGGATGGAGAAGAATATATTATGCACCTGATTGATACACCAGGGCATGTCGACTTCACCTATGAGGTTTCTCGAAGCCTTGCTGCCTGTGAAGGTGCGATTCTCGTAGTAGATGCAGCACAAGGAATTGAAGCACAGACACTTGCGAATGTTTATTTAGCTCTTGATAACAACTTAGAAATTCTTCCGATTATCAATAAAATCGATCTGCCAAGTGCAGAGCCTGAGCGTGTAAGAGGAGAAATTGAAGATGTCATCGGGTTGGATGCGTCTGAAGCTGTTCTCACCTCTGCTAAGGCGGGTATTGGGATCGAAGATATTTTAGAACAAATCGTCGAAAAGGTGCCAGCACCTGCTGGAGACCCAGAAGCACCGCTTCAAGCTCTTATATTTGATTCTCTCTACGATGCGTATCGCGGCGTTATTGCGTACATACGAATTGTGGAAGGAACCGTCAAACCAGGTCAGAAAATCAAAATGATGGCGACGGGCAAAGAATTTGAAGTACTTGAAGTCGGCGTATTCACACCAAAAGCCATGCCGACAGATGAACTCACTGTTGGAGATGTTGGCTACTTAACAGCAGCAATTAAAAATGTTGGCGATACACGTGTGGGGGATACGATCACAAGTGCGGTGAACCCAGCGAAAGAAGCACTGCCAGGATACAGAAAGCTGAACCCAATGGTTTACTGCGGTCTTTATCCGATTGACACAGCGAAATATAACGATTTACGTGAAGCACTAGAAAAGCTTGAATTAAATGATTCTTCACTTCAATATGAGGCAGAGACGTCCCAAGCACTTGGCTTCGGTTTCCGCTGCGGCTTTCTTGGAATGCTTCATATGGAAATCATCCAAGAACGGATTGAACGTGAATTTAAAATCGATCTCATTACAACAGCACCAAGTGTTATTTACGATGTGTATATGACAGACGGAGAAAAAATCATCGTCGATAACCCATCCAATCTACCTGATCCGCAAAAGATTGAGAAAATTGAAGAACCATACGTGAAAGCAACAATGATGGTGCCGAATGACTATGTAGGCTCTGTCATGGAGCTTTGCCAAGGAAAGCGCGGACATTTCATTGATATGCAATACCTTGATGCAAACCGAGTGAGCATTGTGTACGAAATTCCTTTGGCGGAGATCGTGTATGAATTCTTTGATATGCTCAAGTCCAACACAAAAGGCTATGCGTCCTTTGATTATGAGTTGATTGGCTATCGTCCGTCTACTCTAGTGAAAATGGACATCATGCTGAATGGTGAAAAAATCGATGCCCTTTCCTTTATTGTTCACCGCGATTACGCCTATGAACGAGGCAAGATCATCGTAGAAAAGCTGAAAGAACTCATTCCACGCCAGCATTTTGAAGTACCAGTTCAAGCAGCGATTGGACAAAAAATCGTGGCTCGTTCTACCATTAAAGCAATGCGTAAAAACGTACTTGCTAAATGTTATGGCGGAGACATTTCCCGGAAAAGAAAGCTTCTTGAGAAGCAAAAAGAAGGGAAAAAGCGCATGAAACAAGTGGGCTCTGTTGAAGTCCCGCAAGAAGCATTTATGGCTGTGCTGAAGATGGACGACAGCACACCGAAAAAATAACAACCTCCTCAAGGCAACCTGCTTTACAATGTCAGCCTTGGCGTTTATAGTCGAAAACAAACAAAGGTGCCGCAGCGATAAACTGCGGCTCTTTACCTGTAAAGAAGGTGTCATCAAATGAAAGCAGCATACATTCACATTCCATTTTGTGAGCACATTTGCCACTATTGTGATTTCAATAAATTTTTCATTAAAACGCAGCCAGTCGATGAATACTTAGCGGCTCTTGAAAAAGAGATGCAGCACACGATCGAGCAAAAGGGCGAGCAAGAGCTAAAGACGATCTTTATTGGCGGGGGAACTCCGACATCATTGACCGTCAGCCAGCTAGACCAGCTTATGAACAGTATTCACCGTGTGTTAAAGCCGGCAAAAAAACTGGTTGAATTTGCAGTTGAAGCGAATCCAGATGAATTATCACTCGAGAAGCTGCATGTGTTAAAAGAAGCCGGTGTCAATCGGCTAAGTTTTGGCGTTCAAACCTTTGAAGATGATTTACTCAAAAAAATCGGACGAGTTCATCAAAAGAAAGATGTTCTCACGTCTTTCGAGCGAGCAAGAGATGTTGGATTTGACAACATAAGCCTTGACCTCATGTTTGGCTTGCCGCATCAAGAAAAGCATCATGTGATGAATTCACTTGAGACAGCTTTCTCATTAGGAGCAGAGCATTATTCTGTCTACTCACTGATTGTGGAGCCGAAAACGGTGTTTTACAACTTAATGCAAAAAGGAAAACTGCATTTACCGCCTCAAGAACGTGAGGCTGAAATGTATGAGCTTGTGATGGATGAAATGGAGCGCCATGGATTACATCAATACGAAATCAGCAATTACGCCAAACCTGGCTTTGAAAGCCAGCATAACCTGACCTATTGGAGCAATGAAGACTACTTCGGTTTCGGTGCAGGGGCACACGGGTATGTAGATGGCATCCGAAATGTGAACGCAGGACCAGTGAAGCATTACTTGGAACTGATTGAGCAAACTGGGTTCCCATATAAAGAAACTCATCAAGTCACAAAAACAGAGCAGATAGAAGAAGAAATGTTTTTAGGCCTCCGAAAAATCGAAGGGGTGAAAAGTGCGGACTTCCAAGCCAAATATGGTGCTTCACCAGAAGCTCTCTTTCCCTCGGTTCTTGAAGAATTAGAAGAAAAAGGTCTCATTGTAAAAGATGACATTGGAATTCGTTTAACAAGAAAAGGGAAATTGTTAGGAAATGAAGTATTTCAAGCGTTTCTCGGTGAGTTATAATTGACATTTTAATTTGAGTTTGGTAATTTTGTTTATACAATTAGCACTCGTTGAAAGAGAGTGCTAACAGGGGTGATGATGATGTTAACAAATCGTCAGCTTTTGATTCTGCAAGTCATCATTAATGACTTTATTCGTTCGGCGCAGCCAGTTGGGTCAAGGACTCTTTCTAAAAAAGAGGACATCACATTCAGCTCTGCAACGATTAGAAACGAAATGGCTGATTTGGAGGAACTTGGTTTTATCGAAAAGACTCATTCTTCATCAGGAAGAATTCCTTCAGAAAAGGGATATCGTTATTATGTAGATCATTTGCTCTCTCCGCGAAAACTGTCGTCTAAAGATCTTGTGCTTATCCAGTCGGCTTTTCAGGAGAAAATTTTTGAGCTGGAAAAAACAGTTCAAAAATCGGCGGAAATTTTATCAGATCTCACAAACTATACATCGATCGTGCTTGGTCCAAAGCTGAGTGAAAATCGATTAAAGCAAATTCAGCTTGTCCCCGTTCAGCCAAACAAAGCAGTAGCAATCATGATTACAGACAGCGGACATGTTGAAAACAAAACCATTACCTTCTCTGAGCATCTCGATGTCTCCGATATTGAGAAGCTGATGAATATTTTGAATAGCCGCTTAGCCGGCGTTCCAATGGACCAGTTGAAGGACAGGATGTATAAAGAAGTGGTCATGCTTCTGCGCACACATTTAAAAGATTATGATCACATTTTAGATGCGCTTGGCAACACATTTACATCGACACAAAATGAATCAAAACTTTTCTTTGGCGGGAAGATTAATATGTTGAATCAGCCTGAGTTTCATGACATCGACCGCATTCGCTCACTCATGATGCTGATTGAGCAAAAGAATGATGTCATGCAGCTGTTTCATCCAAATCAGCAAGGTATCACCATTAAAATCGGTTCGGAAAACAATTTAGAAGCAATGGAGAACTGCAGTTTGATCACAGCGACTTATTCGATTGATCAAAAATCACTTGGCTCCATTGCCGTCATCGGACCAACCCGCATGGATTACGGGCGAGTCGTTAGTCTTTTGCATCATGTATCAAAAGACTTGTCAAACGCACTTTCCAATTTGTATGATGAGTAGGGTGATAAAAAGATAGGGGCACAGCCCCTTCGTATTCTTGAATCTTTTGAGGGAGGTGAACACAATGTCAGAAGAAAAACAGACACCTGAGCAAGAAGCAGAGGTTGAAGCACAAGAAGAAGCAGTTCAAGCAGATACTGAGGAAGTAGCGCATGATGAACAGTCTGCCTTCCAAGAGAAAATCGATGAATTGCAGCAACTTCTAGATGAAAAAGAAAACAAGATTCTGCGTGTTCAAGCAGATTTTGAAAACTATAAACGCCGTGCTCGAACTGAAGTGGAGACCGTGCAAAAATATCGTTCTCAACATGTTGTCAGTGATCTTCTCCCAGCTCTTGACAACTTTGAAAGAGCACTTGGAATTGATCCAGACAATGAGCAGGCGAAAAGCTTGTTAGAAGGAATGCAAATGGTTTACCGCCAGCTGGTAGAAGCGTTGAAAAATGAAGGCGTTGAACCAATTGAAGCTGTCGGCAAAGAGTTCGATCCAAACCTTCATCAAGCCGTCATGCAAGTTGAAGATGAAAACTTCGATTCAAACATCGTAGTAGAAGAATTGCAAAAGGGCTATAAACTCAAAGACCGAGTTATTCGTCCATCAATGGTAAAAGTAAATCAATAACTACATAATGGGAGGTCATCGATTATGAGTAAAATCATTGGGATTGACTTAGGAACAACAAACTCATGTGTTGCAGTACTTGAAGGCGGAGAGCCAAAAGTCATTGCAAACGCTGAAGGAGCACGTACAACACCATCTGTTGTCGCTTTTAAAAATGGAGAGCGCCAAGTGGGTGAAGTAGCGAAACGCCAATCAATTACAAACCCGAACACAATCATGTCTGTTAAAAGACATATGGGTACAGATTATAAAGTAGAAGTTGAAGGCAAGAACTATACACCGCAGGAAATCTCTGCAATCATTCTTCAACATCTTAAATCTTACGCTGAAGGCTACCTTGGCGAAGAAGTAACAAAAGCTGTTATCACAGTTCCTGCTTACTTCAACGATGCAGAACGTCAAGCTACAAAAGATGCTGGTAAAATTGCTGGTCTTGAAGTAGAACGTATCATCAACGAACCAACAGCAGCTGCACTTGCTTATGGTTTAGATAAAACAGATGAAGATCAAACGATCCTTGTATACGACCTTGGCGGCGGTACATTTGACGTATCAGTCCTTGAGCTTGGAGACGGCGTCTTTGAAGTACGCTCAACTGCTGGGGACAACCGTCTAGGTGGAGACGATTTTGACCAAGTGATCATTGATCACTTAGTAGCTGAATTCAAAAAAGAAAATGGCATTGACCTTTCAAAAGATAAAATGGCGCTTCAGCGTTTAAAAGATGCTGCTGAAAAAGCGAAAAAAGATCTTTCTGGTGTATCTTCTTCACAAATCTCACTGCCATTTATCACAGCAGGAGATGCAGGTCCTCTTCACCTTGAATTAACGCTAACACGTGCTAAATTCGAAGAGCTTTCTGCAGATCTTGTAGAGCGTACAATGACACCTGTACGTCAATCATTGAAAGATGCTGGTTTATCTGCTAACGAGATTGATAAAGTCATCCTTGTTGGTGGATCAACTCGTATTCCTGCAGTACAAGAAGCAATCAAAAAAGAAACAGGCAAAGAGCCTCATAAAGGTGTAAACCCTGATGAAGTGGTTGCTCTTGGTGCAGCGATTCAAGGTGGAGTCATCACAGGAGATGTCAAAGACGTTGTTCTACTTGACGTAACACCACTTTCTTTAGGAATTGAAACAATGGGCGGCGTATTCACAAAGCTGATTGAACGTAATACAACAATTCCAACAAGCAAATCTCAAGTATTTTCAACGGCTGCTGACAACCAAACAGCGGTAGACATCCATGTCCTGCAAGGTGAGCGCCCAATGGCAGCAGACAACAAAACATTAGGTCGTTTCCAATTGACTGATATTCCGCCAGCACCACGCGGCGTACCACAAATCGAAGTATCTTTTGATATCGATAAAAACGGTATTGTCAACGTACGTGCGAAAGATATGGGTACAGGCAAAGAGCAAAACATCACAATCAAATCTTCTTCAGGTCTTTCTGATGATGAGATCGAAAAAATGGTCAAAGAAGCAGAAGAAAATGCTGAAGCAGATGCGAAGAAAAAAGAAGAAATCGAAGTGCGCAATGAAGCAGATCAATTAGTGTTTACAACTGAAAAAACATTAAAAGATCTAGAAGGCAAAATCGATGAAGAGCAAGTGAAAAAAGCAAACGATGCGAAAGATGCACTAAAGGCTGCGATCGAAAAAGGCGAGCTTGAAGACATCAAAGCGAAAAAAGATGAGCTGCAAACAATCGTTCAAGAACTAACGACAAAGCTCTATGAAGAAGCTGCAAAACAGGCACAAGCTCAGCAAGAAGGCGCTGAAGGTGCTCAAAAAGCAGATGACAATGTAGTGGATGCAGAATACGAAGAAGTAAACGACGATCAAGAGAAAAAATAATCACCTTTACTTTTGAAAAAGACTGCTGAAACGTACTCGTCAGAAAGTCAAAGTCAGGATCTCTTGGCTTTGACTTTTTTTCTTTCCAACGATGAAAGCAATTGAAAAAGGTCAAATCAAAATGATACAATCGTACTTATGTGAGAAAATCGGGAGTGTGAAGAGATGAGTAAGCGTGATTACTATGAAGTGCTTGGCGTGAGTAAGAGCGCCTCAAAAGACGAGATCAAAAAGGCATACCGCAAGCTTTCAAAAAAGTATCACCCTGATATTAATAAAGAAGCTGGCTCAGATGAGAAATTCAAAGAAGTAAAAGAAGCCTATGAAACCCTTTCTGACGATCAAAAACGTTCGCAATATGACCAGTTCGGTCATACCGATCCAAACCAAGGCTTTGGCGGCGGCGGTTTTGGCGGAGGAGGAGACTTTGGCGGCTTCGGCGGCTTTGATGACATCTTCTCTAGTATTTTTGGCGGTGGAGCCAGAAGAAGAGATCCAAATGCACCGCGTCAAGGAGCAGACTTGCAATATACAATGACGCTTTCATTTGAAGAAGCAGCATTTGGGAAAGAAGCAACGATTGAAATCCCTCGCGAGGAATCATGTGAAACATGTCATGGTTCAGGGGCAAAGCCTGGGACAGAAGCGAAGACTTGTTCACATTGCGGCGGCTCTGGTCAATTAAATGTTGAGCAGTCAACTCCGTTTGGTAAAGTGGTCAACCGCAGAGTATGTAACTACTGTAGCGGAACAGGAAAACAAATCGATCACAAATGTTCTACATGCGGCGGCTCTGGTAAAGTGCGTAAGCGTAAGAAAATCAATGTGACGATCCCAGCTGGTGTTGACGATGGTCAGCAACTCAGAGTGTCTGGTCAAGGGGAACCAGGTGTAAATGGAGGACCTCCAGGCGATCTATTTGTTGTGTTCCATGTGCGTTCGCATGAATTCTTTGAACGTGACGGAGATGATATTTACTGCGAAATGCCGTTAACCTTTGCACAGGCTGCATTAGGTGACGAAATTGAAGTGCCGACACTACACGGTAAAGTGAAATTAAAAGTCCCTGCTGGCACGCAAACTGGCACAAAGTTTAGACTCAAAGGAAAAGGTGTGAAAAATGTACGCGGCTATGGCCAAGGCGATCAGCATATCGTTGTACGAGTCGTCACACCAACAAATTTAACGGACAATCAAAAAGATATCATTAGAAAATTTGCTGAAGTGAGCGGAAATAAACCGGACGAACAAGAAATGAGCTTCTTCGATAAGGTAAAACGCGCATTTAAAGGCGAGTAAGACGGATAAGGAGTTGGTAGTATTGAAGTGGTCAGAAATTAGCGTCCATACAACAAATGAAGCGGTGGAACCAATCACCAATATTTTGCATGAAGCAGGTGCGAGTGGTGTCGTGATTGAGGACCCGCTTGATTTAGTCAAGGAACGTGAAAATGTATACGGTGAGATCTACCAGCTCGATCCGAATGACTATCCTGAAGAAGGGGTCATCGTCAAAGCCTATCTTCCAATGAACAGCTTTTTAATGGAAACGGTAGATGAGATCAAAGAAGCCATCAACAATCTTCTTCTATACGATATTGACCTTGGACGAAATACGCTGTCTATCTGTGAAGTAAATGAAGAAGAATGGGCCACCGCATGGAAGAAATACTATCACCCTGTGAAAATCTCTGAAAAATTCACCATCGTTCCAACATGGGAAGAATATACACCGGTTCATTCTGATGAACTGATTATTGAAATGGACCCAGGAATGGCATTTGGAACAGGGACACATCCAACAACCGTTCTTTGTATTCAGGCGCTTGAGCGCTATGTGAAGGAAAACGATACGGTGATTGATGTTGGAACAGGCTCTGGGATTTTAAGTGTGGCAGCAGCGATGGTTGGTGCAAAGGACATTCAAGCCTTTGATCTCGACACCGTTGCGGTTGAAAGTGCAAAGCAAAACATTGAGCTAAATGGTGTAAGCGAACAAGTGACGGTCAAGCAAAACAACTTACTTGATGGGATTTCAGGTGAACGAGATGTGATCGTCGCCAACATTCTCGCAGAAGTGATTTTGCGCTTTACAGATCAAGCCTATGACTTATTGAAGAAAGATGGCTATTTCATTACATCAGGCATCATTGGACAAAAGAAATTACAAGTCAAAACAGCATTAGAAGAAGCAGGTTTTGACATTGTTGAAGTGCTGTCAATGGAAGATTGGGTCAGCATTATAGCGAAAAAATAAAGCGAGTAGGTGTCAGGACACGTATGCAACGATATTTTATCGACCTCACGAAAGAAGAAGTGATCGCAAAGGGATCTATCGTCATCAATGGTGAAGATGTACATCACCTTTCCAATGTCATGCGCATGAAAGCAGGGCAGGAAATCCTTTGCTTAACGACAGACGGCTTTGAAGCGCTCAGTAAAATTGATACAATAACAAAGGAAGAAGTCATTTGTCACGTTGAAGGCTGGACAAATCAGGACAGAGAGCTTCCGGTAAGAGTAACAATTGCGAGCGGTCTCCCAAAAGGAGATAAGCTTGAGCTGATTATCCAAAAAGGCACAGAGCTTGGCGCAAGCGCATTTATCCCGTTTCAAGCGGCTCGTTCTATTACAAAACTTGACCAAAAGAAGTCACATAAAAAACGAGAGCGCTGGGAGAAAATCGCGAAAGAAGCGGCTGAACAGTCCTACCGGAATATCATTCCTCGTGTTGATCCAGTATCAACATTTAAAGAGCTGACTCAATTAGCTGGTGAATTCGATAAATGTGTCGTTGCATACGAAGAATCATCGAAAGAAGGAGAGCAAAGCCGCTTTCAAACTGTGCTCCAACAGATGAAAGGCGGACAAACCTTGCTAGTGGTTTTTGGCCCTGAAGGCGGTTTGGCAGAAAAGGAGATTGAAGCGCTTGAAACGCTTGGTGCAGTCATTTGCGGGCTCGGACCACGCATTTTAAGAACAGAAACAGCTCCTCTTTACGCGCTTTCTGCTATATCTTATCAAACAGAGTTATTAAGAGGTGAATCATGATGGGAACAGTAGCGTTCCATACACTTGGCTGTAAGGTCAATCACTATGAAACAGAAGCGATCTGGCAGCTGTTTAAAGAAGCAGGCTATGAAAGAAAAGAGTACGAATCAAAAGCAGACGTATATGTCATTAATACATGTACGGTCACGAATACTGGCGATAAAAAAAGCCGCCAAGTCATTAGAAGAGCCATTCGTCATAACCCGGATGGTGTCATTTGTGTAACAGGCTGTTATGCGCAAACATCTCCAGCAGAAATCATGGCGATTCCTGGTGTTGATATTGTCGTGGGAACACAAGACAGACATAAATTACTCGGTTACATTGAAGAATATCGCAGAGAAAGACAGCCGATTAATGGGGTTGGCAATATTATGAAAGCACGTGTGTTTGAAGAACTCGATGTTCCTGCTTTTACAGACAGAACACGTGCGTCATTAAAAATCCAAGAAGGCTGTAACAATTTCTGTACATTCTGCATTATTCCTTGGGCTCGCGGACTTCTTCGTTCTCGTGATCCAGAAGAGGTCATCAACCAAGCGCAGCAACTTGTGGATGCCGGCTATAAAGAAATTGTATTAACAGGTATTCACACAGGCGGATACGGAGAAGACTTAAAGGATTATAACTTTGCAAAGCTTCTGAAAGAATTAGATAAACGTGTCAGCGGCTTAAAACGAATTCGTATTTCATCTATCGAAGCAAGTCAAATTACAGATGAAGTGATAGAAGTGCTTGATCAGTCAGATAAGATTGTCAGACACCTTCACATCCCGCTTCAATCTGGCTCTAATACAGTGCTGAAAAGAATGCGCCGTAAATATACGATGGAATTCTTTGCAGAGCGTTTAACAAAGCTGAAAAAAGCATTGCCAGGTCTTGCTGTCACCTCTGATGTGATTGTAGGATTCCCTGGAGAAACAGAAGAAGAGTTTTTGGAAACATACAATTTTGTCAAAGACCATCAATTCTCTGAACTGCACGTATTCCCTTACAGCAAACGTACAGGTACGCCAGCTGCAAGAATGGAAGATCAAGTGGATGAAAATGTGAAAAACGAACGTGTCCACCGCTTGATCGCTCTTTCTGACCAGCTTGCGAAAGAATACGCATCAGCTTATGAAGGAGATGTCCTAGAGATTATTCCGGAAGAATCCTTCAAAGAACAAGAAGGGAAGCACAATCTTTATGTGGGCTATACAGATAACTATATGAAGGTTGTTTTTGAAGGAACAGAGGACATGATCGGCCGTTTGGTCAAAGTGAAAATTACGAAAGCGGGTTATCCTTATAACGAAGGACAATTCGTTCGTATAAGCGATGAAGTACAAACAGACAAAGTGAGAATGACCTCATAATCAATAAAACACCGGCTGCCAAAAGGGCAAGCCGGTGTTTTATTTTGATTGATTCGGTAACAGACATAAAATCAATGTGTGAAATGGACGGATGAATGGGAAGAAAAGCAAAGAGCTTGCCACATTAAACAGCAGGCTGAAGTGCGCAATTTGCTGGGCTGGAGCGTTTGCAAGAAGAGCGACGAATTCTGTCATCATGGCGAGAAATGGGAGACATAAAAGCACTCCGAGCACATTAAACAAAACGTGTGCATAAGCCGTTTGACGTGCTGCATAGCCGCCAGATATGGCAGCCATTACGGCTGTAATACAAGTCCCAATATTGGACCCTAACACAAAGCTGATGCCTTCTTGAAGCCCAACCGTTCCTTCATTCATAAATCCCATTAAAATGCCGATACAGACGGAGCTCGAATGAACAATCGCTGTGAAAATAGTGCCAGAAAGCAGCGCCGTCCAGTCAGAATGCTGCATCATTTCGAGAAAGCGCAGTGTCTCAGGCTGACTTGTCATCATACCTGCAATTTTAGAAAAGCCTTGAATACAAAAAAAGATCATCCCGAGTCCAAATATACTTTTTCCTGCATGCCTAAAAGATTTTCTGCCTAACATCATGCATATGAGACCAGCTAGAATTAAGACCCACATGAAAACATCCATTTTAATGGCGATAAATTCTGTTGTAAACGTAGAGCCAATATTGGTACCAAGAATCATTGGAATGGATTTTTTAAAAGAGAGAATACCTGTACTGACAAAGCCAATCACGATGACCATAAACGCTGAACTGCTTTGAAGAATCCCTGTAAATACGATGCTGACTAAGAATGCTTTTACCGGATGATCTGTAAAGAGAAGAAGTGATTTCTCAATGCGAGACGACGCAAGCGCCATTAATCCTTTTCTCAGCAAACCCATTGACCATAAAAAAATGAAAATAAGTGCACAAAAATAAATGATCGCCATCATAGAAAAGTCCTCCTCTTACCAATGAATATATGGACTTGTCTACCTGCTCATGACGAAAATATATTTCCAAATCACTTAGTTGACCTCACACTAGGCTTATATTATAATATCTAGGTACATGTTTTGCATGTATATCTTTTTTTAATGCAGTCGATTGGTGTATTCGGAGGGAGGGAAAGAGAATGTCAAAAACGGTCGTTAGAAAAAACGAATCGCTTGAAGATGCTCTTCGTCGCTTTAAACGCAGTGTATCCAAAACTGGAACATTGCAAGAAGCAAGAAAGCGTGAATTTTATGAAAAGCCTAGCGTAAAGCGCAAGAAAAAGTCTGAAGCTGCTAGAAAACGTAAATTCTAAAGAGGGTGGATTTTATGAGTCTTCTTGAGCAATTAAATTCTGATATGAAGCTTTTTATGAAAAACCGTGAGAAAGACAAGCTTGTTGTCATTCGGATGGTTAAGGCTTCGCTCCAAAATGAAGCAATTAAGCTTAAGAAAGACAGTTTGACCGGCGATGAGGAACTAACCGTCCTTTCCCGCGAGATTAAGCAACGTAAAGACTCCCTCCATGAATTTTCGAAAGCTAATCGCTTAGATTTAGTAGATAAAGTTCAAAAAGAGATTGACATCTTAGACGTTTATTTACCTGAACAGCTTTCTGAAGAAGAACTGCAAACGATCGTGAAAGAAACGATCGCTGAAACAGGTGCATCATCGAAGACTGATATGGGTAAAGTCATGAGCGCTATTATGCCAAAAGTAAAAGGTAAAGCTGATGGAGCTGTCATTAACAGACTTGTCAGCGAACAGCTGTCTCAATAAAAAAGTATCCTTCTATTGTTAGAAGGGTACTTTTTTTATACCTTCATCATTCTGTCATATAAAAATGAAACCTATGATACATTTGTAACGTATGTAAAGGAACGGTAAAATGGAAGATAGAGAGGAGGGATCACCAAATAGATGAAAAAAATAAAAATTTCTATTGCTCTCTTCAGTTGTTTTATAATATGCTTATTATTAGGGGTTCAATTGACCGCGAAATCAGTAGATCAAAAAGTTCATGTTATCCCAATTGAAGATACAGTAGAAAAAGGACTTTCTCAATTTATTGAACGATCATTTGAGCAGGCAAAGTCCGAACGAGCGAAACATATCATTCTAGACATCAATACACCAGGTGGTGCAGTCGATGCGGCGCTTGAGATCGCAGATACCATTCGTGCGTCTGATATTCCTGTGACAGCGTTTGTGAATCATAGAGCGCTTTCTGCTGGGGCATTCCTTGCACTAAATGCCGACGATATTTATATGACCCCAAATGGAAAGATGGGGGCTGCTGCGATCATTGATGGAGAAGGCAATGCTGCCGACCAAAAATCTGAATCGCTATGGCTTGCTGAAATGAGTGACGCTGCCGAAAAGAAGGGGCGTGATCCAAAGTATGCACTTGCAATGGCAGATGTCGATATAGACGCAAAAGAGGCTGGTGCACCAAAAGGAGAATTGCTCACCTTCAACACAGACCGTGCGCTTCAATTCGGTTATGCAGAAGGGGAAGCGAAAAATATGGATGACTTGCTTCAGAAGCTGAAGTTAGCCGACGCTTCTGTTCAATACGATGAAGTGAGCTTTGCTGAAAAGGTTGCGCGCTTTCTCACGCACCCAATCGTCATTCCAATCCTTTTATCCATCGCAAGCTTAGGGTTAATTGTTGAGCTCTATTCTCCTGGTTTTGGGATTCCAGGCACGATGGGAGTGACAGCGCTTCTTTTATTCTTTTATGGTCATCTCGTGGCTGGTTTTGCAGGATATGAGACGTTGTTCCTGTTTTTAGCAGGGATATTACTCATGATTCTGGAATTGTTTTTGCCGGGGGGAATCGTAGGTGTCATTGGACTGATCTGTGTGGTTGTCAGCTTATTTTTAGCAGCTGGAAGCTTTACAGAAATGGCGATTTCCATCTTGATTGCCACTGCTGTTTCAATCATAGCAGTTATTATATTGACAAAGGTGTTGGGGAAACGTATGAAATTTTTCAAAAAGTTCATTTTAACCGATTCAACCAATAAGGAAAGCGGTTATGTCTCAAATGAAACAAGAGAAGATCTTGTTGGGCAAATCGCGGTGACAGCAACCGCACTTCGTCCGTCAGGTACAATAGTATTTGGAGATGAGCGCATTGATGTTGTATCAGAAGGTGCATTCATCGATAAGGATGAACAAGTAAAAATTGTGAAAGCGGAAGGCTCACGCATTGTCGTGAGGAAAGTATAGATAACTGATTTTATAGGAGGAATAAAATGGATCCATCTACTTTACTATTATTTGTGATTATCGCAGCAGGTCTGATCGTTCTATCGATCTTCTTCACCTTTGTACCGGTGATGCTGTGGATTTCTGCCCTAGCGGCTGGCGTAAAGGTAAGCATTTTTACACTTGTAGGAATGAGACTTCGCCGCGTCATTCCAAACCGAGTGGTCAACCCGCTCATCAAAGCACATAAAGCAGGTCTTGATGTGACGATTAACCAATTAGAAAGTCACTACCTTGCAGGTGGTAACGTTGACCGTGTTGTAAATGCATTGATCGCGGCTCAACGTGCGAATATCGAATTGAACTTTGCACGCTGTGCAGCGATCGACCTAGCAGGCCGTGACGTACTTGAAGCTGTACAAATGAGTGTAAACCCTAAAGTCATTGAAACACCATTTATCTCTGGTGTGGCAATGGACGGGATTGAAGTAAAAGCAAAAGCACGTATTACAGTTCGTGCAAACATCGAACGACTTGTCGGTGGTGCAGGGGAAGAAACAATCATTGCTCGTGTAGGTGAAGGGATTGTCTCTACAATCGGTTCATCAAATAATCATAAAAAGGTTCTAGAAAACCCAGATATGATTTCTCAAACGGTTCTTGGTAAAGGATTAGATTCAGGTACTGCGTTTGAAATTCTCTCGATTGATATTGCAGATGTGGATATCGGTAAGAACATCGGGGCAATTCTGCAAACAGACCAAGCAGAAGCAGATAAAAACATTGCACAGGCAAAAGCGGAAGAACGCCGCGCAATGGCTGTTGCCCAGGAGCAAGAAATGCGTGCAAGAGTTGAAGAAATGCGCGCGAAAGTTGTAGAAGCAGAGGCTGAAGTACCACTTGCCATGGCTGAAGCATTACGTGAAGGTAATATTGGAGTCATGGACTACATGAATATTAAGAATATCGATGCTGATACGGACATGAGAGATTCATTTGGTAAAATGACAAAAGGTCCATCTGATAATGAAAACAAATAAGCATCCTTTCACGCTTTAAGGAGGGAGCCCAATGGACATTCTATTTGAAAATCCGTTACTAATTGCGATTATCATCGGTATCATCTCTGCTGTCTTTGGGAAAATCGGCAAACAAGAGGAGAACGAACAAAAGAATCAGCAAAACAAGCCAGCTCCTCAGCGTAAGCAGATGCCCCAAAAGCAAACAAAACAAACAAGTCCAGATCCAGTCGTGACGGATCAGATGGACGATTTCGGCGATGTACATGATCATGGCGGGATGAAGAAAAAAACATCTCAATCCTTACAGGACCGCTATACCGCTACACTTGCCGAAATGGAAGAAAGAAAAAGCGAGCTGAATAGAGAATTCCAATCGCTTGAAAGAGAACTGACAAGGCCAAAGGCTGCTTCTGCCGAAGTGAAGCCAAAGATCATTGAGAAGCTCAACCAAGATACAATTGTTCGGGGGATGATCCTTGGAGAAGTATTTGGAGAGCCACGCGCGAAAAAGCCGCACAGAACGATGAAACGGCCATATAACAGATAAACAAAAAAGTCCCATATAAAGGGGCTTTTTTTGTTTGACCTGATGGAGATTTCTCGCAGTAAAAATGCTGAAACGGCTGTTTTGCGGGATTCATTAGCATGATCTGAACCGCTGAGGAATAGGATGATATAGAGACTTTCTCATCAGTCTCACCATCTTTCAGTTTGATCTCATACACATGGGGCGGGAAGGGGTTCTAATTGAATGGGAAAAAGAAAAAATCGACTTAAAGTATGGCTGACAAGAACACTTGAAATCCCTCCAGACGTCATGATGGATCTTCCCCGTATTACGATGGTTGGCAGACTCCACATTTACATAGAGAACCATAAAGGGCTTTTGCTTTTCAGTGATCAAGAGGTAAGGCTGATGCTCAAACAAGGGCAATGCATTATTTCAGGGAAAGATTTTGTGATTAAAACGATTTTGCCAGAAGAGATCTTATTAGAAGGGAAAATCGATGAGGTCCGTTATATTGATTCTTAACTGACGGAGGGGAGAAGTGTGAAGAATAAATGGTTCGCCTATTTTATTGGCAGAGTGGAAGTGGAAATCAAGGGAAACGGCATTGAGCGGCTCATCAATGAGTGCACGAGACAGGGGATCACAATGTTTCAAGTGAGCCGCCGTCAAGACAGCGTGCGCTTATTTATTCGCTTATCAGATGTACATGCCTTCAGAAAAGTACAAAGACATCATGACGTAAAATGTTCATTTCATCAAAAGAAGGGATTTCCGTTCCTTCTCCTATGGTCAAGGAAGAATATTGGGTTTACCCTTGGGATTGTGTTCTTTCTAGTGACGATATTGGCACTTTCAAACATGGTGTGGAAAATTGATATTAAAGGAGCCAATCCAGAAACTGAACATCAGATGAGAAAGCATTTAGACGAGATTGGTGTGCAAAAAGGCCGTTTTCAGTTTCTAATGGGAACACCTGAAAAAATTCAAAAATCACTGACCGCCAATATTCAAAGCATAACATGGGTTGGCGTTGAACTAAACGGTACAACATTTCAAATGAAAGTTGTGGAAAAAAATGAGCCGGAAAAAGAGAAATATACGAGTCCTCAGCATATTGTGGCCAAGAAGAAGGCGGTCATCACGAGAATGTATGTGGAAAAAGGGGAGCCGCTTGCCGCAGTTGATGAACATGTGAAGAAAGGACAAATGCTCGTCTCTGGCCTCATCGGCAGCGAAGACCAGCAAAAAACGGTTGGTGCTAAAGCGAAAATTTATGGTGAAACGTGGTATCGTTCTGAAGTTTCTGTCCCTCTTCGAACATCTTTTGATGTCTTTACGGGTAAAATGAAGACAAAGCACAAGCTCTCCGCATTTGGAGGTTCAATGCCATTTTGGGGCTTTTCCTTTAAAAAGGATGATTTTAAGCAGCCAAAAACAGAAACTGAAGTTCACCCACTCCATTTCTTAAACTTCCAGCTCCCATTTTCCTATGAAAAAGAAACGACACGCGAAAGCGAAAAAATAAACCGGACATACACAAATAAAGAAGCGGTTCAAGCAGGGATTAAAATGGGTAAAAAAGAATTAGAAGAGAAGCTAGGTCAAACAGGAGAGGTGAAAAGTGAAAAAGTTTTGCACGAGGCAACAGGGAATGGTAAAGTTAAGTTAATCATCCTTTACCAAGTAATAGAAGATATTGTTCAACCAACACCTATTGTTCAGGGAGACTAGAGAATGACAGAACATTTACTTGAAATTCAACAAAAATTAGATAGCCCAAACGAAGCGATTGCTTTATTTGGAAATCAAGATGCTTATCTGAAACTGATGGAAAACGAGCTGAATGTCTCCATTATTACGCGCGGAGAAAAGGTGTATGTTTCTGGTCAGGAAGCATCAAGAGAAACAGCGAGCCGTCTGATTACATCTCTCTTACATCTCATCCAAAAAGGAATTGAGATTTCTGAACGGGATGTCGTCTATGCCATTAAAATGGCGCAAAAAGACAAGCTCAATTATTTTGAAAATATGTATGAAGATGAAATTACGAAAAATGCAAAAGGAAAGTCAATCAGGGTAAAAACCATTGGCCAGCGGGAATATGCTGCGGCAATGAAAAAAGATGACTTGGTCTTTGGAATTGGACCAGCTGGAACAGGGAAGACGTATTTGGCAGTCGTCAACGCGGTACATGCACTGAAAAATGGACATGTGAAACGGATTATCCTGACAAGACCAGCTGTTGAAGCAGGAGAAAGTCTTGGCTTTTTACCAGGTGATCTAAAGGAAAAAGTAGATCCTTATTTAAGACCACTATATGATGCCTTGCATGATGTGCTTGGCAGTGATCATACGGAACGTTTAATCGAGCGCGGTGTGATTGAAATAGCGCCTCTTGCCTATATGAGAGGACGGACACTCGATGATGCATTTGTTATTTTAGATGAAGCGCAGAATACAACGCCTGCCCAAATGAAAATGTTTTTGACGAGACTTGGGTTTGGCTCTAAAATGGTCATTACAGGAGATATTACACAGATTGACCTACCGAAGGGCATGCAGTCTGGCCTTGCAGCTGCAAAGGACATGCTTGCAGAGATCAAGGGCATCTCATTTATTGAGCTAGACCAGACAGATGTGGTCAGACACCCGCTTGTGGCAAAGATCATCGGAGCATACGAAAAGCAAAAATGACCTTAGTGACCCGATCGTCTTCATCGGGTCATTTTGTTTCGATCGTGGTTTAAAGTAAAAAAGGAGGTACTTTCCTTGAGAAAGAATCAGAAAGACAGTAAGCGCAAAAGACTGCTGTCTAAAAAAGAACCTCAGAAAATGGAGCGCTCACGTTATTTAAATGTTTTGCTATACGCTGGTTTAGCAGCCATTCTATTCGTGGTGCTCTTCTTCCATGTAAAGCCTGAATCGCTCGACTTAGATTTATTTTCAGTGAGCGAACAGACCATCTATTCTCCATCAACCGTCGATGATCAAGAAGCGACAGAAGAAAAGAAGCAAGAAGCAACAGATCAAGTAGAGGATCAATATACACTCAAAAAAGCGTATTCTGACAATCGTGTTGACCTCATCTCCTCCCTTTTCGAAGCCATTAAAGAAGAGAAGAAAGCAGCTGATGAAAAAGAAAATCCGCCATCAGATAAAGAAATGGTCAAGCGTGTCAAAGAAAAACTCACATCAGATATGCAGGAGGCTGTTTCAGACCAATCCATCAAAGCACTGCTTCAGGCAAGTGACGAAAATCTCTCTTTTACTAAGGATTCCATCATCACAGTGGTGAATTCACTGATGAGTAAAGAAATCACAGCAGCGAAATTACAAGATGAGAAAAAACAAGTGAAAACAGAGCTTGAAAATAACTCAATTCCATCCAAATACTTAAATGCAGCGAAAGAAATCGGTGAATTTGCGATCATTCCAAACTATGTATTTGATCCAGTGGCGACAGAGAAGAAAAGGCAAGAAGCCGCTGATAATATTCAGCCGGTTCAAATTAAGCAAGGGCAAATCTTAGTCGAAGAAGGAGAACTTATCGACCGAGAAGTGTATCGTAAATTAGAACTGACAGGGCTCTTAAATAGCTCCAATTTGATTAAGCCTGTAAGCGGTCTTATGATATTGATTGGTCTATTCTTAGCAGCGATTATTCATTCACTTGAATCGAGGAAAAAATCGCTTGTTCATAAGAATAAGTCGTTGCTTCTCTACTCGCTCATTTTTACCATTATTTTAGTTATCATGGAAGTATTCAGTCTCTTTCAGGAAACGAAGTATACGACGATAGGTTATGTGGTGCCAGTGGCGCTTGGCACGATGCTGATCAAGCTGCTTATCAATGAGCGGCTAGCGATCTTCTCTGGTCTTGTATTTGCTCTTTGCGGCAGTATGATGTTTAATCAAGGAGTAACCGGCGTCTTTAACTATGTGATCTGCGCTTATTACCTTGTGAGCGGGATGGCGGGCATTTTATTTTTGAGAAAGCATAATGCGCGTTCAAAAATATTGCAGGCAGGGCTTTCGGTCGCTTTGGTGAATGTCCTTGTGGTTCTATCCATAACGCTGATTCAAAACTCCTCACCATCAGGACTTGAAATCGGTGTGAACCTTATGATGGCGATTGTATCAGGGTTTGCATCATCTATTTTGGTCATTGGTCTAATGCCAGTGTTTGAGAGTATGTTCGGCATTCTTTCAACAATGAAGCTGATTGAACTATCTAACCCAAACCATCCGCTCCTTAAAAAGATTTTAACAGAGACACCAGGTACATATCATCATAGTGTCATGGTGGCAAATTTAGCAGATGCTGCATGTGAAGCAGTCGGAGCAAACGGTCTTTTAGCAAGGGTTGGCGCTTATTATCATGACATTGGGAAAACGAAAAGACCGCAATACTTTATCGAAAACCAAATGAACATTGATAATCCGCATGACAAGCTTTCTCCTCAGCTAAGTAAAAATATCATTATTGCCCATACGACAGATGGAGCTGATATGCTGAGAGAAAAAAAGTTTCCTGAAGAGCTTGTCGATATTGCCGAACAGCACCACGGGAAGTCGCTGTTAAAGTTCTTTTACTATAAGGCAAAAGAGCGTGATGATCAGGTGACAGAAGAAGAATTCCGTTATCCTGGGCCAAAACCGCAATCAAAAGAAGCGGCGATTATTTCAGTAGCGGATAGCGTGGAAGCAGCGGTACGATCGATGCATAATCCAAATCCAGAGCGGATCGAAAAGCTCGTCAAAGGCATTATTTCCGATAAAATGCAGGATGGGCAATTCAGCGAATGTGATCTGACATTTAAAGAGTTAAATATTATTAGTCAAACGATTTGTACAACATTAAAGGGGATTTTCCATTCTCGGATTGAATATCCAGATGCCCCGAAGCAGAAGGTGAAGTAAATGACATTGTTAATCGATTTAATAGATGAAACAGGACAAGTATCAAAAGAGCAGCTTGAAGAAGTGGAAAAGCTTCTTCAGTTCGCTGCTGATTCCCTTGAGGTCAAAGATCAAGCGGAGGTATCAGTGACGATCGTCTCGAATGAAGAGATTCATCAAATTAATAAAGAATACCGCGGAAAAGACGCACCAACGGATGTGATCTCCTTTGCACTCGAAGAAGAAGGAGAAGGGGAAATTGAAATCATTGGTGCTGATGATATTCCGCCTGTACTCGGTGACATCATCATTAGTGTGGACCGTACGAAAGAGCAGGCAGAGGAATATGGACATTCCTTTATGAGAGAGCTTGGATTTCTCGCCATTCATGGATTCCTGCATTTGCTCGGGTTTGATCATATGACAGAGGAAGATGAAAAAGAAATGTTCGCCAAACAGACAAAGATCTTGGATGATTATGGCCTTTCAAGATCTTCGTAAGAAAAGAAGGCCGCTTGCCCGTTTTTTTCGGAGTTTTTATTATGCATTTAGAGGAATATGGCGAACTTTCTTGAATGAACGGAATTTTCGATTTCACACAGTCGCAGCCATCATCGTGGTGACCTGCGGCTTTTGGTTTCACATTGAACCATTCGAATGGATGATCGTTTTGCTTTTATGCGGGGGGATGTTTGCGCTTGAACTTGTCAATACAGCCATTGAACATACAGTGGACCTGATGACAGAAGAGAGGCACCCGCTTGCTGAGAAAGCGAAAGACGCCGCAGCAGGCGCTGTTTGCGTTTACGCCGCGATTTCGGTTATGATTGGGTTGATCATCTTCTTACCGAAGATCATGCAATAGAACAATATTACTATTTATTAACATTTTTAGAAATGGGCGTGAAAATGTCACGTGAATTATGTAAAATATAAATGTGACAGTGGGTCCATTTCTTCTGAAAGTGGGAACTAGGAATGAACAAACAAGAGTTGATTTCAGAAGCAGTTAAAGCAAGAGATTTTGCATATGTACCCTATTCAAAATTCAAAGTCGGTGCAGCATTGTTGTCGAACGATGGAAAAGTGTATGGCGGCTGCAACATTGAAAATGCAGCATATGGTATGTGTAATTGTGCGGAAAGAACAGCACTTTTTAAAGCCTATTCAGAAGGCATCACATCGTTTCAAATGCTAGCGGTAGTAGCTGATACAGACCGGCCTGTTTCGCCGTGCGGCGCATGCAGACAGGTTATTTCAGAGCTATGTGCACCTGACATGCCAGTGATTCTAACGAACTTAAAAGGACAAATATACGAAACAACAGTAAACGAACTATTGCCAGGCGCATTTTCACCGGAGGATTTAAATGACTAACGAAAGCTTCAAATCAGGATTTGTATCCATTATTGGAAGACCAAATGTAGGAAAATCAACCTTTCTTAATCGTGTGATTGGACAAAAGATCGCCATCATGAGTGATAAGCCCCAAACGACACGAAACAAAGTGCAAGGTGTCTTAACAACAAACACGTCACAAACGATCTTTATCGATACACCAGGGATTCATAAACCTAAGCATAAGCTTGGTGATTTTATGATGAAAGTGGCTACAAATACACTGAAGGAAGTCGACCTGATCTTG
The DNA here is from genome assembly GCF_038007905.1 of Bacillus sp. FSL W8-0645. Taxonomy (NCBI): domain Bacteria; kingdom Bacillati; phylum Bacillota; class Bacilli; order Caryophanales; family Bacillaceae; genus Bacillus; species Bacillus sp. FSL W8-0645. Next base: position 2,385,702 of record NZ_JBBOYC010000001.1, on the reverse strand, counting down.
TTTATGATCAATGCAAAGGAAGGCTATGGCAAGGGTGATGAATTCATCATTGAACGACTCAAGCAAACATCTACACCGGTATTCCTAGTCGTCAATAAAATCGACCAAATTCACCCAGATGAGCTGTTCCTTTTAATTGATGAATACCGCACACGTTATCCATTTAAGGAAATTGTGCCAATTTCAGCTCTTGAAGGAAACAACATTGACACGCTTCTTCAGCAGGTTGAAGGTTATCTTCCTGAGGGCCCGCAATTTTATCCAGCAGATCAAGTAACAGATCATCCAGAGCGGTTTATTATTTCTGAATTAATTCGTGAAAAAGTGCTGCATTTAACAAGAGAAGAGATCCCGCACAGTATTGCAGTGGCGATTGAATCCATTAAGCCAGATGAAAATGGTAAGATCCATGTGGCGGCGACCATTGTCGTAGAACGTGATTCACAAAAAGGGATTGTTATTGGGAAACGAGGCAGCTTATTAAAAGAAGTGGGACAAAAAGCGCGCAGAGATATTGAAGCACTTCTCGGTTCAAAAGTGTATCTGGAGCTTTGGGTAAAGGTTCAAAAGGACTGGCGTAATAAATCCACTCACCTTCGTGATTTCGGATTTAGAGAAGACGAATATTAAAAAATCGTTGCTGTTGTCATAAAATCTGACAATGGTGCGGTTCGATTAGTAAAAATTGTTTATCATGAAATGGAGGTAGCTTGGTCAAGATATAATTAATATGTTGGATGTAGCGTTGCTGCTTCTAATAAAGAAAGGTGGGGTTTTTATGTTGAATTTTACATGGAACGTATTTTCACAAACAGGAAGCGTTGACACGTATCTGCTTTTCAAAGAGTTAGAAAAGGAGAACCTGGAAAGACCCGATATACTTGAAGAAGAGATAGCACGATTTGATTTTCCAATCTTATAATTCTTGACCCCTCCAATGCTCGGAGTGTAGACAAATGCTCATTAAAAGTGAAGGAATCGTCCTTAGAACAACAGATTATGGCGAAACAAACAAAATTGTCACGCTGCTCACTAGAGAACATGGGAAAATTGGTGTGATGGCAAGAGGCGCAAAAAAATCAAACAGCCGCCTGTCAGCCATAAGCCAGCCGTTTTTATACGGAACCTTCCTGATCCAATCATCAACAGGACTTGGAACGCTCCAGCAAGGCGAAATGATTGAAAGTATGCGAACCATTCGGGAAGATTTATTCTTGACCGCATATGCCGCATATATGACAGAGTTACTCGATAAAGGCACAGAAGAAAAAAAGCCAAACCCTTATTTGTTTGAGCTCCTGCTTCAATCTTTGCGTCATTTGAATGAAGGCACAGATGCTGATATTATCTTATTTATCGTAGAGGTCAAAATGTTATCAGTGATGGGAATGAAGCCTGAACTGGATCAATGTGTCCACTGTGGTCAAAAAGAAGGGCAGTTTCATTTCTCGATTAGAGACAACGGCTTTATTTGCCAAAATTGCTTTTCTAAAGATCCGTATAAACTGCCCTTATCTCCAGCAGCTGCAAGGCTGCTCCGTTTATTTCATTATTTTGATTTATCAAGGCTCGGTCAGGTTGATGTGAAACCGCAGACAAAACAAGAAATTCGTCAAGTGCTCGATCACTACTATGAAGAGTATTCAGGCCTTTATTTGAAATCAAAAAAATTCATGAATCAGATGGAATCCATGAAAAAGCTCATGGGTGGGGAAAACAAAAGTTGACATCTTCCATGACTTTTTGTAAGATCATCTAAGATAAAATATGTTGCATTGACAGAAAGAAGTACTTGCGCAGAATCCATAAAAGCGACCTTAGGGCGGTGTGAGCTAAGGATGGAGGCGTAACGAAAGGCATTCTTGAGCAACGTAAAACAAAGCGGCTGGATGCTACGATACCAGCAAATAGGGTGGAACCGCGGGAAAAACTCTCGTCCCTATGTTTGCAAGGAGCCTTGCGAGCATAGAGACGGGAGTTTTTGTGTTCTTTTGCGGGGTTCTAGACCCACCCGCCATACATAGCGGATGGTGTAGAAAAGATGGAGGTGCGATCATTGAATATTCAAGACATGATTTTGACGTTGCAAAAGCATTGGTCAAATGAAGGCTGCGTATTAATGCAGGCGTATGACACAGAAAAAGGTGCCGGAACGATGAGTCCATACACGTTCCTCAGAAGCATTGGTCCAGAGCCATGGAAGGTAGCGTATGTAGAGCCTTCAAGACGCCCGGCTGATGGCAGATATGGAGAAAACCCAAATAGATTGTATCAGCATCATCAATTCCAAGTGATCATTAAGCCGTCACCTGACAATATTCAAGAACTGTATCTTGAATCTTTGAAAGCGCTTGGTATTGACCCGCTGAAACATGATATTCGTTTTGTAGAAGACAACTGGGAAAACCCATCTCTGGGCTGTGCAGGGCTAGGCTGGGAAGTATGGCTTGATGGGATGGAAATCACCCAATTCACGTATTTCCAGCAAGTCGGCGGCTTAGAATGTGTGCCCGTTTCCGTAGAAATCACATACGGTATTGAACGTCTTGCTTCCTACATCCAAGACAAAGAAAATGTCTTCGATCTTGAATGGACAGACGGATTCACGGTGAGAGATTTATTCTTAATGGCTGAATATGAGCACTCTGTTTATACATTTGAAACATCTAATACTGACATGCTGTTTGATTTATTTACAACCTATGAGAAAGAAGCGCATAGCCAAATGGACAAAGGGCTTGTTCATCCGGCATACGATTATGTGCTCAAATGCTCTCATACGTTTAACCTGCTCGATGCAAAGGGCGCAATTTCTGTTACTGAGCGAACTGGTTATATCGGAAGAGTGCGCCAGTTAGCAAGAAAAGTAGCCAAAACATATTATGAAGAACGAGAAAAATTGGGATTCCCTATGCTAAAAGAGGAGGGGGCTTCTCATGAATAAACAAGATGTATTACTCGAAATCGGCTTAGAAGAGATGCCGGCTCGTTTCATGCCAGAAAGCACAAAGCAGCTAGGCGAGAAAGTAAAAGCGTGGTTTGAAGCGCAAAACATTTCATTTGAAGATGTTGCTCTATTTAACTCACCAAGACGTCTTGCTGTACTTGTGAAAGGTGTCGCAGAAAAACAAGAAGACATCAAAGAAGAAGCAAAAGGTCCGGCTAAAAAGATCGCGCAAGATGCGGAAGGCAATTGGACAAAAGCAGCGGAAGGCTTTGCCCGGGGACAAGGTGCTTCAACAGATGATCTCTATTTTAAAGAGATCAAAGGAGTGGATTATGTCCATGTCCAGAAGTTTCAAGAAGGAAAGCAAGTCAAAGACCTTCTGCCAGCATTAGGTGAGATCGCCGCTTCATTAAGTTTTCCAAAGAACATGAGATGGGGGAGCAAGGATTTACGCTACATCCGTCCGATTAAATGGATTGTTTGTTTATTTGGAGAGGAGATTGTACCTGCTCACATTGCTGGGGTGAAAAGCGGCCGCGAGACAAGAGGACACCGTTTCCTTGGTAAGGCAGCCATCATCGACTCGCCTGCTTCTTATGAGCAAACATTGCGCGATCAATTTGTCATTGTAGATTCAGATAAAAGAAAACAATCCATTACCGAGCAGCTAAATGCTCTATCTTCAGAAAAAGGTTGGGTGATTCCTGTTGATCCTGAGCTTCTAGAAGAGGTCAACAATCTTGTAGAATACCCAACGGTACTATCTGGTTCCTTTGAAGAAGAATTCCTTGCATTGCCGGAAGAAGTATTGGTAACTACAATGAAAGAGCATCAGCGCTATTTCCCTGTGAAAAATGAGCAAGGGGAATTATTGCCTCACTTCATAACGGTGAGAAATGGAAACAGTGAGGCGCTTGAAAATGTCGCAAGAGGGAACGAAAAAGTACTTCGTGCACGTTTATCAGATGCTGCCTTCTTCTATAAAGAAGACGAAAAACTAGTCATTGAAGACAATATTAAGAAGCTTGATAAGGTTGTATTCCATGAGAAACTTGGCACAATTGGCGACAAGCTAAAGAGAGTGACAGACATTGCGACGCGTCTAGCAGCGCATGTCGGTGCAGATGACGAAACGTCAGAGCGTGTGGCAAGAGCTGCAAGTATTTCGAAGTTTGACCTTGTGACTCAAATGGTCTATGAATTCCCAGAATTACAAGGAATCATGGGCGAGAAATATGCAAAAGCACTTGGCGAACATGAAGAAGTGGCAAAGAGCATCAATGAGCACTATATGCCGCGCTTTGCTGGTGATGAGGCGCCTTCCACTTTAATTGGTGCGATTGTGGCAGTAGCCGATAAGCTGGATTCTATTTGTTCCTTCTTCTCAATTGATGTCATTCCAACGGGCTCTCAAGATCCTTATGGACTAAGAAGACAAGCGAGCGGTATCGTTCAAATTCTGCTTGATCGTCATTGGAACATTTCATTCAAAGAGCTTTTGGCACTTGCTCAAGTAGAAGCAGCACATGAAACGGCTCTCATTGAATTTTTAACACACCGTTTAAAATATGTCCTCCAAGCAGAACATATCCGTCATGATGTTGTCGATGCAGTACTGGATGTTGAAAATATTGAACCTTATGCAGTCGTGAAAAAAGCAGCTGTTCTTGAAGAGAGCGTGAAACAAGAGAGCTTCAAAGAAACAGCAGAAGCATTAGGACGCGTCATTTCAATCAGTAAAAAAGGGGAAGACGCAGAAATTCAGCCTGAGCTGTTTGAAAATGAGCATGAGCAAAAGCTATATGAGGCGTATCAGCAAGTAGAGACAGCTGTCAATGAATATGTAGCAGCAGGGCAATACAGCGCAGCACTTGAGGCGCTTGATACGTTAAAAACACCGATTGTTCATTATTTCGATCACACAATGGTTCATGCAGATGATGAAAAGCTGAAGCGAAATCGTTTGGCGCAAATGGTCAAACTAGCAAAAGTCATTCAATCATTTGCGAATATGAACAATTTAATTGTAAAATAAATACCTAAGAACGGTTGCCTTTTTTGAAGGGCAATCGTTTTTTACTCATTTAATTCACGGTTTTTGAGTGGATTTTTGTTTCATTCGGACAAAGATGCGCTATAATATGATGAGTTATGAAAATGATATACATAAAGTAAAGATTCGCTCTCTCTATTTAAAGGTGGTGAGTACAATCGAGTTAAATAAACGGCAAGAGCAGATTTTACAGATTGTCAAAGAGAATGGTCCGATCACTGGAGAGCATATCGCCGATCGGCTGAACTTAACTAGGGCGACCCTCAGACCGGATTTAGCCATATTAACGATGTCAGGCTTTTTAGAAGCAAGACCAAGGGTCGGCTACTTTTTCACAGGGAAAACAGGTACGCAGCTTCTAGCAGATAAGCTGAAAAAACTTCAAGTGAAAGATTTTCAATCCATTCCAGTGGTGATACATGAGAATGTTTCAGTTTATGATGCGATTTGTACGATGTTTTTAGAAGATGTGGGCACATTATTCGTTGTGGACGATCACTCTATTTTAACAGGCGTGTTGTCAAGGAAAGACCTCCTTCGCGCAAGTATTGGAAAACAGGAGCTTCCATCTATTCCTGTCCATATTATTATGACAAGAATGCCGAACATCACCGTTTGCCGCAAGGAAGATTTCATTATGGGTGTGGCGAAGCACTTGATTGAAAAGCAGATAGACGCACTTCCTGTTATAAAAGATACGGATAAAGGCTTTGAAGTGGTCGGCAGAATTACGAAAACAAACATGACGAAAATACTTGTTAACTTATCGGAGAATGAAATAATCTAATTACAGAAGACTGCGAGGGGATGTTATGAGTAATCGCGTAATTTTTGTGGTATCAGATTCAGTAGGAGAAACGGCAGAGCTCGTAGTCAAAGCGGCACTTAGCCAATTTGATGGCGGCTCATCAGACCATTCAAATATCAGAAGAATCCCATATGTAGAAGATGTCGGTACGATTAAAGAAGTCATTTCACTGGCGAAAGCAGATAACGGAATCGTCTGCTTTACTCTTGTTGTGCCAGAAATGCGTCAATTCTTAATTGATGAAGCAGAAGCAAACGGAGTCGTTTATTATGACATCATCGGACCACTAATCGATAAAATGGAGACTGCTTATGGAAATGAAGCGAAACATGAGCCGGGGCGTGTACGTCAATTAGATGAGGACTATTTTAAAAAGGTTGAAGCCATTGAGTTCGCAGTGAAGTATGATGACGGCAGAGACCCAAGAGGCATTCTAAAGGCTGATATTGTGCTCATCGGTGTATCACGCACATCTAAGACACCACTATCTCAATACTTGGCGCATAAACGGCTGAAGGTAGCAAACGTTCCAATTGTTCCTGAAGTAGATCCGCCAGAGGAGTTATTTTCAGTTGATCCAAAGAAATGTATCGGTCTGAAAATCAGTCCAGACAAACTAAATCATATTCGTAAAGAGCGTTTGAAATCTCTAGGTTTAAATGATCGCGCGATTTATGCGAACATTGAACGGATTAAAGAAGAGCTAGAGTATTTTGAAAAAGTGGTGGACCGCATTAACTGTCAAGTTGTTGATGTATCGAATAAAGCAGTTGAAGAAACGGCAAATGTCATTCATCAAATGCTGACCAAAAGAGGTTCCGAATAAACTCAGGATGCTCCTCCTGGGTTTTTCCTATGGTGGGAAACGGGTAAACAAAAACAATGGCATATTTGCTGCATTTGTATTATAATAAAAAATTGTGATAAAATGATTGATTTTAGGTTTAAGTTAAGTCAAGAACGAATAAACTAATATTGGCAGAAGTCAAGTGATTCTGAACATAACTTTTCGACAAAATGAGTTTTACTGTTGTTTGCTATATGGGGGAAAAGTATGGTCTTTTTGCTTCTCTAAAGCAGGAATAAGGTGGAGGGATGGAGAATTAGTCACCTGAATGAACATAAACAAGAGAGGACGATTTATGTCGATGCAGATGCTTGTCCTGTAAAAGACGAAATCCTTTCTGTCGCATCTCAATTTCAAATACCTGTGACATTCATTGCTTCATATGAGCATTTTCAAACCAAAAGATCTCCACTTGAAGATTGGCGGTTTGTAGATACACATAAGGAAGCAGCGGATTTAGTCATTGCGAACTCAGCTGCCGCGCATGATATTGTCGTCACCCAAGACATTGGTCTTGCCTCATTACTGCTTCCAAGACAGGTCATTGTACTGTCTGAAAGAGGACGGATGTACACGAACGAAACAATTGATTTTGATTTGGAACGCAGACATGTTTCCAGTAAACAGCGAAGAAAAGGTGTATATGGAAAAGGTCCCAAAAAGCTTTTAGAAGAGGATAAAAAGCGATTTATTACGCAACTACAAAAAATCCTGTCGAATCATGAAGGATTTTTGAATTAAAAGGCGAATAATGTACGACGGAGTGTTATTAGGATGAGCAAACGTATACCAGATGAACTTTTGGAGCAAATCCAAAAAAACGCAGACATTGTCGAAGTGATTGGAGAATACGTACAGCTTAGAAAGCAAGGTCGAAATTACTTCGGTCTTTGTCCATTCCATGGTGAAAATACTCCTTCATTCTCTGTTTCAGCAGATAAGCAAATCTTCCATTGTTTTGGCTGTGGTGCAGGAGGTAATGTATTTTCGTTCCTCAGACAAATGGAAGGCTACTCATTTATTGAAGCCGTTTCACATGTTGCTGATAAGTACCATATTGATTTGCCTGATCATGTAGCAAATGCTCAGATCAGCTCCTCACAGCAAGAGGGCACTGCAGATCATAAAATGATTGAAGCGCATGAGCTTCTTAAGAAATTTTACCACCATTTGCTGGTAAATACAAAGGAAGGTCAAAACGCACTCGATTATTTACGGGCGAGAGGCTTTACAGATGAAACAATTGCCAAGTTTGAGATCGGATATGCTCTTGACTCTTGGGATTTCGTGACCAAGTTTTTAGAAAAACGAGGGTTTGATCCTGCGATGATGGAGAAGGCCGGTCTTTTGATTCAACGTGAAAACGGAACAGGCTTTTTTGACCGCTTTAGGGATCGTGTGATGTTTCCCATTCATGATCATCATGGGACAGTCGTCGCTTTTTCCGGAAGATCGCTTGGTGATCAGCAGCCTAAGTATATGAATAGTCCTGAAACGCCACTTTTTCATAAAAGTAAGCTGCTTTATCACTTTCATGACGCGCGTATGCATATTCGAAAACGCGAACGGGCGGTTCTTTTCGAAGGATTTGCTGACGTCATCTCAGCTGTCACATCAGGTGTCGGCGAAAGTGTTGCAACAATGGGTACGTCTCTAACAGAAGAGCACGTAAAACTTCTCAGACGGAACGTAGAAGAGATCATCCTTTGCTATGACTCTGACACGGCCGGTTATGAAGCCACCATGAAAGCTTCAGATTTGCTTGGAAAAAGAGGATGTAAAGTTCGCGTTGCCATGATACCAGATGGACTTGATCCAGATGATTACATTCGTAAATATGGTGGCGAGAAATTTAGGAATGACATCATAGATGCAAGTGTGACATTAATGACTTTTAAGATGAACTTTTTCCGTAGGGGAAAGAATTTATCTGATGAAGGAGACCGGCTTACTTATATGAAGCAGGTACTCCGAGAAATTAGCCGATTAAACGGTTCCTTGGAACAAGAGATTTACATGAAACAGCTTGCTGGAGAGTTCTCGATCTCACTTGATTCATTAAAGGAACAACTGGAGCTGTTTGAAAAACAGCAGCGTCAAGAAGCCAAAAGCACGCAGGAAGAAAACGGGCTTGAAAAACGGCGTGCACATCTGTCAACACAGGTACGAAGAAAGCGTCTGAGGCCAGCATATGAAAATGCAGAGCGAATGCTGCTTGCTCATATGTTAAAAAGCGATGACGTGATCCGAAAAGTACTTGACAGAGTAGGGATTGAATTTAATATAGATTCTCACAGGGCGCTGGCCACGTACATTTATGCTTTGTATGAAGAAGGCAAAGAACCAACGCCGCAGCACCTGATGAACCGTATAGAAGATGATATCATCAATCAACTTCTGACGGATATATTCATGATTCAAGTTGGAGACGAACTAAGTGAAGCTGAATTAAGTGATTATGTAAAAAAAGTGTTGAATCATCGGAATTTGTCAATGATAAAGGAAAAAGAACTAGAACGTGCAGAAGCGGAGAGGCAAAAAGATTTCTTCAAAGCGGCAACACTTGCAAAAGAAATTATTCAGTTGAACCGTTCGCTGAAGTAATACGTCTAATATTTATGACAAGACTTACGGCTGGCAATGAATCCTTTACGGGAGGAGCATAAGACCGCAAGCATCTTGCCTTCATCATTATTTATTTTATTCCTATTTGCTCATCTGTTTGATAAAGAGAGAAAAGCAGGGCGGAAGCAAATCGCAAGTTACTTTAGAATTCGTTGCAAGCTTTGGAAGGAGGGATCCATAATGGCTGATAAACAAGCCCACGAAACCGAAACTGAATTAACCTTTGAACAGGTGAGAGATAAGCTCACTGAAACGGGTAAAAAACGGGGCGTTTTAACATACGAAGAAATTGCAGAGCGTATGTCTAGCTTTGAAATTGAATCAGACCAAATGGATGAATACTATGAATACTTAGGCGAACAGGGTGTAGAGCTCATTAGTGAAAACGAAGAGACAGAAGACCCAAATGTTCAGCAGCTGGCTAAAGCAGAAGAAGAATTTGACCTGAATGATTTAAGCGTACCACCAGGTGTCAAAATTAATGATCCTGTTCGTATGTACTTAAAAGAAATCGGACGCGTCAATTTGTTATCTGCTAAAGAAGAAATTACGTATGCTCAAAAGATCGAAGAAGGCGATGAGGAATCAAAAAGAAGATTAGCGGAAGCAAACCTTCGTCTCGTTGTCAGCATCGCGAAACGCTACGTCGGTCGTGGTATGCTGTTTCTAGACTTGATTCAAGAAGGAAACATGGGTCTTATGAAGGCAGTTGAGAAGTTTGATTACCGCAAAGGATACAAATTCTCAACATATGCGACTTGGTGGATTAGACAGGCGATCACGCGTGCGATTGCCGATCAGGCAAGAACAATCAGGATCCCGGTTCATATGGTGGAAACCATTAATAAATTGATCCGTGTTCAAAGACAACTTCTGCAAGACCTAGGCAGAGAACCAACGCCAGAAGAAATTGCTGAAGACATGGATTTAACGCCAGAAAAGGTTAGAGAAATTCTTAAAATTGCGCAAGAGCCTGTATCTTTAGAAACACCTATTGGTGAAGAAGATGACTCGCACCTTGGTGATTTTATTGAAGACCAAGAGGCGACATCTCCATCTGACCATGCTGCATACGAATTGTTGAAAGAGCAGCTTGAAGATGTATTAGACACGTTAACGGACCGTGAAGAAAATGTACTGAGACTACGTTTCGGACTAGATGACGGAAGAACACGTACGTTAGAAGAGGTTGGAAAGGTGTTCGGCGTCACAAGAGAGCGTATCCGCCAAATTGAAGCGAAAGCTCTGCGTAAATTAAGACACCCAAGCAGAAGTAAACGATTAAAAGACTTCTTAGAGTAGAAACTGGACGGATCTTGAAAGAGATCCGTTCTTTCTTCATCAAGAATGAAAACGCTTTTTTCAATCTGATTATATTTTACTGAATAAATAATGAATTTGCAACGTTCTTAGAGAAAAGATGTATAAAAAATACATCAAAATGTGCTGAAGGCTTCATTTCTCATCTTTGCATCATTTTTGTCTAATCTGTGAACTTGACCAAAGTTTTGTATCATAATTCGTTTACTTTTTGTAAAATTAAAGTAGAATTAGAATTGTTTGTATAGTCTTAAAGGGGTTTTCACAAAGGGGAGGATGAAAGAAATGAAACGGAATCCACTTATACCATTTTTATTGATTGCCATTTTAGGGATTGGACTCACTTTTTTCTTATCAATGAAGGGGCTGAAAGATGAAGACAAAATCGCCTCTGGAGGCGAGGAGCAAAAGCAAGAAGAAACAGCAAATGCGACGCCGGAAGAATTGTATAAACAAAACTGTCTGAGTTGTCACGGGGAAAACTATGAAGGCGGTGCAGGTCCTGCATTAAAAGGTGTTGGAGACAAGCTTGAAGTGGCCGACATCAAGAAGAAAATTCAAGAAGGCGGCAATGGGATGCCAGGCGGGCTGATTCCAAATGAAAAGCTCGATGAAATGGCGGAATGGGTGTCTAAAATTAAATAATCTTACACAAAAAGCTCTTTTTCATCAGAAGAGCTTTTTTTCATTTGAAAACGACTTTTAATTTATATAAGATAGACAAGAATGAACATAAAAGAAAAGTAGTGATACGTATGAATGAAATGAATTTATCAAAACGATTAAAAAGAGTCGCAGACTTTTTACCACATGAGGCTGTCTTTGCTGATATCGGCTCAGATCATGCCTATTTGCCGTGCTATGCGATCCTGCATCAAAAAGCAGTAAAAGCAATTGCTGGTGAAATTACAGAAGGACCGCTTCAATCAGCGAAGCAGCAAGTACATAGACTTGAATTAGATGACAAGATTTCGGTCAGAAAAGGAAATGGTCTTGAAGCCATTGAAAAGGGCGAAGTGAATGCTGTAACGATTGCAGGTATGGGCGGAGCACTCATCGCAAGCATTTTAAATGACGGCAAGCATAAGCTCACAGGCCATGAAAGGCTTATTCTTCAGCCAAATATCCATGCTCACCACATTCGTTTATGGCTCTATCAAGAGGGGTATGAATTGATGGATGAAGTCATTTTAGAAGAGGATGGCAAAATATACGAAATTATGATCGCCGAAAAAGGCGACAAAGATAAAGCCTATGAAGGGATGTCAATTGAAACAGGCATGCTAGTTGGTCCGTTTCTTGCGAAAGAGCAAAATGATGTCTTCCGGCGCAAGTGGATGCAAGAACTTCAGCATATGGAGAAGATAGAAAGTCAAATCCAGCAGGCAGCGCGAACAGAAGAGAACAAGGATCGCCTTGAAGAGCTGCAAGTAAAAATAAAGATTCTAAAGGAGGTTTTGACTGTTGGCTAAAACAGTAAACGGACATGAAATCATCCAATTATTTGAACAATTTTCACCAAAGGCATATGCCATGGAAGGTGACAAAATCGGTCTCCAAATTGGGACGTTAAATAAAAAGGTAAACAATGTCATGATCACCTTAGATGTACTAGAGAATGTGGTAGATGAGGCGATCGGAAAAAATGTGGATCTCATTATTGCTCACCATCCGCCGATCTTCCGTCCGTTAAAACATGTGGCGACAGATCAGCCAGCTGGACGGATCATTGAGAAATGCATCAAACATGATATTGCAGTATATGTGGCACATACGAATTTAGATGTGGCTGATGGAGGAGTTAATGACTTGCTTGCTGAGGCTTTAGAGCTTGAAGAAACAAGAGTGTTAGTCTCGACATATGAAGATCAAATCAAACAGCTTGCCCTCTATGTCCCGCAGGAATTTGAGGAAGCCATCCGTACAGCTTTAGGAAATGCGGGCGCCGGCCATATTGGCAACTACAGCCATTGCGTATTTTCAAATGAAGGGACAGGCAGCTTTTTGCCATCAGAAGATGCGGACCCGTTCATTGGTAAGACCGGTCAATTGGAATTTGTGAAAGAAGTACGGATTGAAACCATTTTTCCGGCAAGTATTGAAAAACAAGTGATTCGTGAAATGATCAATGCACATCCTTATGAAGAAGTCGCTTATAGTGTACACACGACAGACCTTCCTCCTATTCAAAAAGGGCTTGGCCGTATAGGGGAGCTAAGAGAGCCTATGACCCTTGGGGACTTCGCGCGATTTGTGAAGACGAAGCTGGATGTAAATGGTGCTCGCTTTGTAGGCGATCAGGACGCTGTTGTGAAAAAAGTAGCTGTGCTTGGCGGAGACGGAAATAAATACATTCACCAAGCAAAAAGAATGGGTGCTGATGTGTATGTAACAGGGGATCTTTATTTCCATGTCGCCCATGATGCTATGATGCTCGGGCTGAACGTAGTGGACCCAGGGCATTATGCAGAAAAGATTATGAAAGAGGGCGTAAAGGCGAAGCTTCAATCGTTATGTTCAGAGAAAAAGTATGATGTACAGCTCTTTGTTTCTGAATCAAACACAAATCCATTTCAATTTATGTAAATAAAAAACGTCAGAGCATAGAAGCTCTGACGTTTTTTTATTTCTTTGTTTTCACGCGTGGTAGTATTTTCGAAAGAGGAACCGATCGTTCAATTTTCCAAGTTGATTCATCATCCGGCTCGTAGTTTTCTAAGAAACGGATAACTTCTTTTGTAATAGGGGTTGGTGTAGAAGCGCCAGCAGTAATGGCAACGGTATTTACACCTTGCAGCCACTCCAGCTTGAGCTCACTTAGGTCACCAATACGGTAAGCCTGCGTTCCAGCAATCTCCATTGACACTTGTGCCAGACGATTGGAGTTATTACTTTTTGGATCGCCGACAACAATGGTAAGATCGGCTTGACCAGCTTGCTGAGATACAGCTTCCTGACGTACTTGTGTCGCAAGACAAATTTCTTGGTGGTACTCGACGTGAGGATATTTCTCTTTTATGAGCTCCATCAGATCGTGGACATCCCACTGAGACATCGTCGTCTGATTGGTGATAAGCAATTTATCTGATGTTAAATCGAGCGCCTCAATGTCCGCTTCTGATTCGACAAGATGCACCTTGTCAGGGGCTACTCCGACAGCTCCCTCTGGCTCAGGATGACCTTTTTTTCCGATATAAATAATGTCATACCCAACGGCTGTTTTCTCTGAAATGAGTTCATGTGTTTTCGTTACATCGGGACAGGTTGCATCAATGGCGACAAGACCTTTTTCTTCTGCAATTTGACGAACCTCAGGTGAAACGCCGTGAGCAGTGAAAATAACTGTTCCGCTTTCAACCTGCTTTAAAATGTCTAAGCGGTTTGGTCCGTCCAGTGTGTAGATCCCATCTTCTTCGAAGGCATCTGTCACGTGCTTGTTGTGCACAATCATACCTAATATATAAATTGGGCGTGGCAAGTTTTTATCAAGTGCGGCATTTTTAGCAATGACCATTGCATCTACAACGCCATAGCAATAGCCACGCGGCGAAATTTTAATTACATTCATTTATTCGTCCTCCTGTAGGGAAGTGCTGCTAGAGAAGAACAATATAAAAAGCCGTGAAAAAACGGCTTTTTATCATTCTCTAGCTTCCATTATAGCCAAAGTAAGCGTATATATCAAAGATTGTTATACGCAGGGGACACTTCGCCGTTAAAAGATCACTAGACATATAGTTTTGGAACAGAGCTGCCAGGTCTTTTTTTCGGTTTTGCTTCAGGAGCAGGTGATGTGTGAGGAGCTGCTTTTTTGACGAGGATGTCCTCTGGTTCTTCGTTTTCTTCTATTTCATCATCTCCTGATGCAACTTCTTTTTGCACTTCTGTTTCCTCGCCAATTTCTTTAGGTTCTTCATCTGTACTTGTTTCATCATCATCTGCACTGCCAAGCTGGCTGTACAGCTTAATCATCGCAGGCAAATTTCTGACTAAAGGACCGTATTGCTGAATCATTGGCGTAAATTGCTGCGCCATTCCGAGCACCTTTTGAACATTTCCCAACATGCTTGAAAGGGTTGCAGGATTTGCAAAGCTCTGGATTCCTTGTAATCCCGCACCACCTCCAGAAACCCCTGCTCCCCCTGCGCCAGGAAGAAATTTAGCGAGCATGCCTTTCATTCCTGCTCCGCCGCCTAGTGCACGGCTTTCGCCTCCTGGAATTCCGCCCATTCCGCGTACACCGCCTCCCTGTACAGACGGGGAGCGAGGCATCATTTGCTGAAATTGATTGCCTTGCCCTTGAAAAGGCTGTTCGATAGGAGCCTGCTGCCTCCTTTGAAAAATTCCGGGCTGTCCGCCATTTCCAAGATGCCGGCGTGAGGGACGGTGCGGCTGAAAATCGCCCATAGGCCTTTGCCCTAACATACTTGTACCTCCCTTACTGCATTCTCTTTCTCTTCATAGGTTATGCAAGGAAGCATCAATTGGTTTCCTGTAAGAAAAGCGGACATGGTTTTTTTGCTGAAAATCAGCTATAATGAGGAGATGAGCAAAAAGGCATTGCCTTAAGGAGTGAAAACATGAACGAAACAAAATTTACGACATATGAATTAAAGTCTTTTATTATAGATGCTATTCATGAACTGGGCTTTTATGAGCCAACTGATATTCAAAAAAGAATCATCCCTGCTGTGTTAAAAGGAGAAAGCGTGATTGGTCAATCACAAACAGGAACAGGAAAAACCCACGCGTACTTATTGCCGCTTATTCATTCAATTGATCCAAGCAAAGAGCAAGTACAAGTTGTGATTACTGCACCTACAAGAGAATTAGCCAATCAAATTTTC
This sequence comes from Bacillus sp. FSL W8-0645, assembly GCF_038007905.1. Taxonomy (NCBI): domain Bacteria; kingdom Bacillati; phylum Bacillota; class Bacilli; order Caryophanales; family Bacillaceae; genus Bacillus; species Bacillus sp. FSL W8-0645. The sequence continues at coordinate 2,370,255 of NZ_JBBOYC010000001.1, read as the reverse complement.
AAAGAAGCCCAAACAATCTTAAAGAAGGCCTCTCCAGAAGAAGAGATTAAAGCAAAGCTTTACATTGGTGGAACGGACAAGCAGAAATCCATTCAAAAGCTAAAAAACCAGCCGCATTTGGTTGTCGGCACACCTGGACGTATTGCTGACCTCATTCATGAGCAGGCGCTGAACGTTTACAAAGCGACATCTCTTGTCATTGATGAAGCGGATTTAATGCTGGATATGGGATTTTTAGAAGATGTGGACCGTATTGGTTCACAAATGCCAGAACAGCTGCAAATGCTTGTGTTCTCAGCAACGATTCCAGAAAAACTAAAGCCGTTCCTGAAAAAATATATGGACAATCCAAAATATGCCCATGTTGAACCAAAACGAATTACAGCTGAAAACATTCAGCATATTTTAGTCCCATCTAAACAGCGTGACAAGCTAAAATTGCTCCATGAAATGGTGACGAATGTACAGCCTTATTTAGGTATCATTTTTGCCAATACAAAAACAACCGTCGATGAAATCGCATCATTCCTACAAGAAAAAGGAATGAAAGTTGGAGTGCTTCATGGCGGATTAACGCCGCGCGAACGTAAAAAAGTGATGAAACAAATTGATGATTTAGAGTTCACTTATATTGTGGCATCTGATCTTGCAGCCCGCGGAATTGATATTAAAGGCGTCAGCCATGTGATCAACTATGAACTTCCATCTGATCTTGATTTTTATGTTCACCGTGTTGGTAGAACAGCTCGAGCTGGTTCATCTGGAATTGCGATGACTATTTATGAGCTTGCTGATGAGGATGCACTCATTCAAATCGAGAAAATGGGCGTTGTGTTTGAAAACAAAACCATTGTTCATGGCGAATGGCGAGATGCAGATGACCGCTTGAAGCGTCAAAGACGTAAAAAAGCACCTAATGAAATTAAGGAAAAAGCAAAGCGTCTTGTGAGAAAACCGAAAGCCGTCAAACCTGGATATAAAAAGAAAATGACACGTGAGATGGACAAAATCAAAAGACAGGAACGTAGAAAGTCAAAGCGTAATGGAAAGTAGGGGGAAACATTGTTGAAGATTGGTTCACATGTATCCATGAGCGGAAAACATATGCTTCTTGCAGCGAGTCAAGAAGCTGCCTCTTATGGTTCGAATACGTTTATGATTTATACTGGTGCACCGCAAAATACGCGCCGTAAAAAAATTGAAGATCTCAATATTGAAGCTGGACAAGCGCATATGAAAGAGCATGGTATGACAGATATCGTCGTACATGCACCGTATATTATTAATATTGGGAACACCGTCAATCCAGCGACGTTTGAGCTTGGTGTGGACTTCCTTCGCTCTGAGATTGAACGTACAGAAGCGCTAGGTGCGAGGCAGATTGTTCTCCACCCAGGTGCACATGTCGGAGCAGGACCAGAAGCAGGAATCCAAAAAATCATCGAAGGTTTAAACGAAGTCATCGTAAAAGGGCAAAAGGTTCAAATTGCACTTGAAACAATGGCTGGCAAAGGATCAGAGTGCGGAAGAAGCTTTGAAGAGCTTGCCCAAATTATCGACGGAGTGACACATAACGAAGCACTTTCTGTCTGCTTTGATACGTGTCACACACACGATGCTGGTTACCCGATTGTGACTGACTTCGATGGGGTGTTAGAAGAATTTGATCGAATCGTCGGTATTGACCGAATCAAGGTTCTTCATATTAATGACAGTAAAAACGTACAAGGCGCAAGAAAAGACCGACATGAAAATATCGGCTTTGGTGAAATTGGCTTCGATGCACTGAACAATATTGTGCATCATCCGCAGCTTCAAGATGTGCCCAAAATCTTAGAAACGCCTTATGTAGGTGAAGATAAAAAGAACAAAAAGCCACCTTACAAATTCGAAATTGCGATGCTAAAAGAAAAGCAATTTGACGAAGGCTTACTAGATAAAATTAAAGATCAGTAAAAAGCATACAACATCATGAGGTGCCGCTAAATGCGGCCCTTTTTTGCTTAACTTGTAAACTGATTAAACAGATCATTGACAGTCTGAGCTGTCTGTTTAGATGTAATCGCTTCTACTTGCTTAAGAAGCCGGCTACGCTCTGCATCATTAAAAATATTGACGTTTTTCCCATTCATGAGTTTGGCCACCTCAGCAGCTTGATTTGACGTTAAACTGACACCATACTGCTTCGCATACCTTAACAGATCATTTGCTGTGATCTGATTGAGCCGTTGCAGGACAATTTTTTGAATTAAAATCAATTCCATTCCTCCCCTCTGTAACAATGTATGGGCGAAAACGGAAAATGTGCAAAAAATTTTATTTTACCCTGTGAAATGATAAAATAGTAAAGTGAATAAAATGTTCATTGAAAATTTAAGATGTGTAGAGGGGAGACCGTATGGCAAATAGTAAACAGCATAGAAAGGAATCAGTGCCTCATTTTATATTTAGAATTTTCCTAATTCTGGTAGGGGCTACATGCGCAGCAGTCAGCATTGAATTATTTTTAGTGCCAAACAATATTATCGATGGAGGCATCATCGGCATTTCGCTTATTTTGGATTATCTCTTTACAGATAACCCATTCATCAATTTTGCGACGATTGTTGTCATTTTGAATATTCCATTTATGATATCAGGATACAAACATATTGGGAAAACCTTTCTGGTTTCCACAGTAATTGGGATTGTCAGCTTAGCCGTGATTGAATCTTCACTTCATCATGTAGAGGCATTTACAAATCAGCCGATCTTAGCCACTGTATTTGGCGGGCTATTACTTGGTTTTGGTGTTGGACTTGTCATTCGTAATGGAGGTTCAATGGATGGAACAGAGATCTTAGGCATTCTGCTAACGAAAAAAATTCCATTCTCCGTCGGTGAGTTTGTCATGATCGTCAATGTGTTCATTTTTATTTGGGCAGGCTTTGTCTTCGGACCAGAGCAGGCTATGTATTCTGTTATGACATATTATTTGGCAATGAAAACAATTGATGCTGTCATTCAAGGGCTTGATGAAACAAAAGCTGTCATTATCGTGTCAGATTATTATGATGAGATTTCAGATGCGATTCTTCATCGACTTGGCAGGGGAACGACAAAGCTGAGAGGGAAAGGCGGTTATACAGATGAAGAAAAAGATGTCATCTACGCCGTTGTCACAAGACTTGAAATCACAAAGCTAAAATCCATTGTATTTGAAATTGATAGTCAAGCATTTATTACGATTATGGATACGCATGAAACAAAAGGCGGTAAGTTCAAAACAGCCATTCATTAGCTTTTATTTTACTTTTTAATCTTTCTTTTATATAATGAAATGTATGTATGGACAGAGAAAATGGCAAAAGCCATTTTCTTTTTGTTGTATAAATCGTAATCATTCTTTTTATATTGATTAAAGGTGGAAAGATTCATGGCAAAGCCAATTATTGAAATGAAGGACATTTCGTACTCGTATGGACAGCGAAATGTCATAGATCACATTCATTTAACAGTAGAGGAAGGGAACTTTCTAGCACTTGTTGGACCGAATGGATCTGGTAAAACAACCTTATTAAAATGCCTGCTTGGGCTCATTAAACCACAGCAAGGTGAATTAAAACTATTTGGCACGCCTGCTTCAAAATTTAGAGACTGGGATCAAATTGGATTTGTTTCTCAAAAGGCGAATAGTTTTAATACAGGTTTCCCTGCTTCTGTTTACGAGGTCGTCGCAAGTGGATTGACGGCGAAAATAGGTTTATTCAAACGAATGAGCAAGCAGGACAAGTGGCAAGTTGAGGATGCCATTCGCTCAGTTGGGATACAAGATTTAAAGCACCAAAACATCGGGGAACTTTCAGGTGGTCAGCAGCAGCGTACCTTTATTGCCCGTGCGCTCGTCAGTCAGCCAAAGCTGCTTATTTTAGATGAACCAACGGTTGGGGTAGACCAGCGGACAGTTGAGGGCTTTTATCGGCTGCTCGAAACATTGAACAAAGAAAAAGGAATGTCTTTAATTCTCGTCACACACGACGTTGGCACCGTTTCTGATAAAGTCACCCATGTGGCTTGTTTAAATCAGACACTTCATTTCCACGGAGATGCAGCAACGTTTGATTCAATGGATGATCAGGCGTTATCTCAATTTTACGGACATGACATTCAAGTGATTCATCACGATCATCACCATCATGGGGGACATGAATAATGCTATTTCCATTTTTTCATTATGAATTTTTACAAAATGCGTTTATCGCAGGAATGCTGATCGGTTTTATTGCGCCCTTGCTTGGTGTATTTATCGTCGTGAGAAGACTCTCGCTGATTGCAGATGCCCTCAGTCACGTATCACTTGCGGGTATTGCAGCAAGTTTATTCCTTGATAAAAAGTTTGGCCTTTTGACAGGGGTGAGCCCGCTGTACTTAGGGATGGCGTTTTCTGTTGCCGGTTCGTTATTTATTGAACGCCTGCGTTCCGTGTATAAGCATTATCAGGAACTTGCGATACCTATTATTTTATCAGGCGGTATCGGGATTTCCGTCATCTTCATTTCACTAGCGAATGGCTTTAATACAGATTTGTTTAGTTATTTGTTCGGAAGTGTCAGTGCGGTGTCGAGATTAGATCTTTGGATTGTTGTTGGGATCTCACTCGTTGTAGTGTTAGTTGTCGTGCTTTTATATAAAGAATTGTTTTTACTTTCTTTTGATGAAGAGCATGCAAAGGCTTCTGGTATTTCAGCGAAATGGATTCATTTTATTTTTATCTTAGTTGTTGCACTTGTCATTGCGGCATCGATGCGTATCGTAGGTACACTACTTGTCTCTGCGCTCATGACACTTCCTGTTGCGGCAAGTATCCGCATTGCCAAAGGGTTCAAACAGGCAATCTTCCTTTCGATCTTGTTCGGTGAATTGTCTGTATTGGCGGGATTGATCTTAAGCTATTATCTAGATTTAGCGCCAGGCGGAACCATTGTGATGCTGTCCATTTTGATTTTAATCGGATGTATTTTTATTGGAAAATTCAAAAGGGGGAATCATCATGAACGTACAAGAAGCGCTTGATTTATTAAAGGAAAAAGGCTACAAGTATACAAGCAAACGTGAAGACATGCTTCAACTGTTTTCTGATTCTGATAAATATTTGACTGCTAAAAATGTGCTGACGGCACTAAGTGAAGACTACCCGGGTCTTAGCTTTGATACGATTTATCGAAACCTGTCGCTATATGAAGACTTAGGTATATTAGAAACAACGGAATTGTCAGGGGAGAAGCTTTTTCGTTTTAAATGCTCTTTTTCTCATCACCACCATCATTTTATTTGTCTGACATGCGGTAAAACAAAGGAGATCGATGCCTGCCCTATGGACAAGTTAGACGCCGATCTAGAGGATTATCACATTAGCGGACATAAATTCGAAATATACGGAACGTGTCCTTCTTGCGAACCGAAGGAAGTTCACTCATAGACTCATAAAAAAACCAGCCGCAGAGCTGGTTTTTTTATGAGTCTTTTTGAAAACGTTTTACAAAGGGCGGCTGTTTCATTAAAATGAGAACAAGGTACTAAAGCATTTTGCGTCTTTTGGAGTAAAGGGAGGGGTCAAAAGTGGCTTATTATGTCGTGTTCGATGTAGGCGGGACGAGAACAAAACATGGATTAATGGATCAGGATGGGGAGATTGTCACGAGCGGTGACTATGAAACGAACTGCCGGCAGCTTGAACCGTTTTTAGAAGCGATGGCGGATGTGGTCAAGCAATATCAGAGAACGTCGGATGTTAGCGGAATCGCGATTAGTCTTCCAGGCTTTGTGGACAGTGAAACAGGTTATACAGAATTTGCAGGTGCCATCATCGCCTTAAATGGTCAAAATATAAAAACACTTTTAGAAGCGAAAACATTTCTTCGTGTTGAAGTCGAAAATGATGCGAACTGTGCAGCTCTTGCAGAAAAATATAGTGGCCATGCGAAAGAGTGTGACAGCTTTATTTGTATGACGCTTGGCACAGGTGTTGGCGGTGGTATTTTCGCTGGCGGTCAGCTTGTGCGAGGGGCTTCCTTTCGCGGCGGTGAATTTGGCATGATGCTGACAGAGACAGAAAATGGACAATTTACAACACTTAACAGCAGTGCTTCAACGGCTGGTTTAATTCGCAGCTATAAAGAAAAGCAAGGAATTCCGCAAAGTACTCAAATAGACGGTCAAGACATTTTTGAAAAGGCAAAGCATGATCCGTCCATTGAAAAGCTAGTGGATCAGTGGTACAAGCGAATCGCCATTGGCATTTACAATGTAGCAACTGTCCTTAATCCAGAGAAAATTCTCATTGGCGGCGGCGTAAGTGCAAGACAGGATTTGCTGTCAAACATTGAGAAACATTTACATACACTGCATGCGTGGAAGAACATTCAGGTGAAGCTGGAAACGTGCTACTACTTGAATCAGGCAGGCATGAAGGGAGCACTGTACCATTTTCTCATGAAAGAAGGTCAGCTTGTTCCATCCAAAAAGCCGATACATTAAGCGTATCGGTTTCAGCATGTAGACAAACCCTCGCACTCGCCCGCAGTCCTGCGCTCTGGTGCTCACGAATGTCAAATTCGCTCCGCAAAAGTAGCCGTCCTTCCTAGACTTTAAAGGTTTTCTATCACGCTGAAAAGAAGACAAAGGGCTAAAATAATGATCATTTTAGCCCTTTGTCAATAATCTGAGCCGATACATTTGAGTATCGGCTTTTCTACATTAATAAGCAGTTTCCAAACGCTGCTCGTATTGTTTGATCCATTGAGATGCTTCCTGCCAGTTGTTGACGCGTATAATCCTGTCATCAATGGGCATTTGATTATATGGGGAGTTAAAAAGAATAACCGGGATGTCAGCCTCTTTTGCAATCATTGTGGCATTCCCATGATGATCCTCGAAAAACACATCAATCTTGTGCTTTTGAACAGCTTCGAGCTTATGATGACCGCCAACCAGCTCAATGTCATCATAGTGCACGTGATGTTTGTGAAACCACTCGTAGGTGATATCCGCATGATGCTGCCTTCTCGCTGTAATATAGATTAGCCTGTGTTGATGTTTCATTTGATCAAGAATCTCTTTTGCGTCCTTAGCAGGCTTTGCCTGTTTATATATAATAGGCTCATGCTGATTCATCCAGCCCCAAAACTCTTCTTGAGAAATATTTAAAAGCTTCGTCAAATCATATTCTGTCATATCATCTAGTGTCATGGCACGTTGGAACGACTCATTTAAATAGGGAACAAAGGTGTCCTGCGCCGTCACTGTGCCATCTATATCAATTCCTAAACGTAACATGCCCACACTCCTCATTTTTATACTCTTAAAGTGTAACATAATCAATTCACAATTCCAGCAAGTTTTAGCAAACATGAAACAGACATTTTTGCTCATACTAAAAAAGCTCCTTTCTATTAACCAAAAGGGGGAATTGATCATGGAAAGAGACGAAGATTTCAGAAGAAATGATCGTGAAATCGACACACACTTTAGTAATGATGATGGCTATCTAGAGGAAACAGCTGCTGAAATTGCAGAGCCATATCAGGCTTCAAGAGATCGAGTAGACAGACGAGAACGTGACCAAGTAGGTGACGATTCAGGCAGTAAGGGGATAGGCTATACAGCACTCGCGATTGCGATTATCTCGTTATTTGTCTTGCCGGTGCTATTAGGAGTAGCGGCAATCGTCGTTGGTTATATTGCAAGAAGAAAAGGAGCACATGCGCTTGGCGCATGGTCAATCGGGATCGGAATTGTTTCCGTCATCCTTGGCATATTTATCACCCCGTTCTTTTAACAAGAACAGAAAAACGCCTGACAGTGACGTCAGGCGTTTTTTGTTATGCGTTGGCTTTTGCTTTTTCAGCTTCCATTTTTGCATAATGCTCTTCAGCAATTTTATCGATTTCTTTTTTCAGTTCTTCGACCATTGTTTCTTCTGGCACTTTACGAACAATTTCACCTTTGCGGAACAATAGGCCTTCGCCTCTAGCTCCGGCAATTCCGATATCAGCTTCACGCGCTTCACCTGGACCGTTTACAGCACAGCCAAGAACAGCTACTTTAATCGGTGCTTTAATCGTGGAGATATATTCTTCGACTTCATTTGCAATGCTAATGAGGTCAATTTCAATTCGTCCACAAGTTGGGCAAGAGATCAGTGTGGCTGCATTTGCTGCAAGACCAAATGATTTCAACAGTTCACGTGCTACTTTTACTTCCTCAACTGGATCAGCACTTAATGAAATGCGGAGTGTATTCCCAATCCCCATATTCAAGATAGCGCCGAGACCAGCTGCACTTTTAACCGTACCTGCAAATAATGTACCTGATTCTGTAATTCCAAGGTGAAGAGGGTAGTCAAATGCTTTTGCTGCTTTTTCGTACGCCTCAATAGCTAGGTTTACATCAGATGCTTTCATGCTGACGATGATATCATGAAAATCTAGATCTTCTAGAATTTTAATGTGGTGCAGTGCACTTTCGACCATACCATCTGCTGTTGGGTAGCCGTATTTATCAAGAATTTTTTTCTCTAATGAACCAGCGTTTACCCCAATACGGATTGGAATGCCTTTTTCTTTTGCTGCTTTTACAACCGCTTCGACTTTTTCTCGTCTTCCGATGTTTCCTGGGTTGATTCGAATTTTGTCTGCACCTGCTTCAATCGCTTTCAGTGCAAGCTTGTAGTCAAAATGAATATCGACAACAAGCGGGATGTTGATTTGTTTTTTTATGTCTGCAATCGCATTTGCTGCACGCTCGTCTGGGCATGCGACACGCACGATTTGACAGCCTGCTTCTTCAAGACGCTTAATTTCAGCTACTGTCGCTTCGACATCATGTGTTTTGGTTGTTGCCATACTTTGAATGACAACCTCATTATTTCCACCTATAGTTAAAGGTCCCACTTTGACGGGACGCGTTTTAGTACGATGTGTGACTTCACTCACTTGTCAATCGCTCCTTAGTGTACAAGCAATCATTTGCCATGTACGTCTTGTTTTACAGTTCATATTGTAACAGTCTCTCTGTATGAATGACAAGGAATTAACGTTTTATCTCTTATATACCGGAAACTTATATGTGCTGCCTGCCCGAATTTCGTTTGCTTTGACGCCTTGATTCAGCTCTTCAAAATCCTCAATGACTTCATCAAGTGGCTTGCTTGTATGGACGATAGAGACGACAGTTTCACCTTGTTTCACTGTGACCTTCTTATATGCTTTTTTCTCAGGTGTTTGAAAGGCATTTGCAGGGACAGCTGGACCTTCTTCAACGGGAATGGTGCCATTTTTTAAATCAAAAAAGATAATAAAGAGGACAAACAAACTGATTAGCAAAAAAATAATACGCCGCATTTCACTCACCGCTTTTAAGAGTTTACTTCAGTCTATGCATGTCCCGAAATGATAGAACCAACATGAGGAGAAAAGCTGGAAAGGGAGGTTCTAGTTAGTTCTAGTGAGTCTTGTATTGAATTTACGCTCGGTGGTGCTTTTTCAAGCTTCTATCACGATTATGATAAAATAAAAGCAGGGGGGAGAGTTTATGAAGAAAATAAGTCAGCATATATATGTGAGAACGCTAACAGAAAATGATGCACAATCACTACTCGCACTTGAACTTGAGAATCGCTCATATTTTCAGCAATTTACACCTTTGGTCAAAGATGATTTTTTCACGATATCTCGTCAAATTGAACGAATTCAGCGCAGTGTGGAAAGATGCGCACGGGATGAAGCCTACATGCACGGTATTTTCTTAAATGAAACAGATGCCTTAATTGGGACAATCTCATTAAGTTCTGTCGTAAGAGGTCCGGTAGAAGGAGCTTGGCTAGGGTATGTACTTGATGAAAAGCATGGCGGGAAAGGGTATATGACAGAGGCCATTCGTTTAATCATCGATTATGCCTTTGATGAGCTGCACCTGCATCGTATTGAAGCTGGAGTAAAGCCGAGTAATATAGGCTCCATTCGTGTGCTTGAAAAGACAGGTTTTGAAAATGAGGGACTCAATCGTAAAAAAGTGAAGATTAATGGCGTGTGGGAAGATCATTATTTGTTTGCGATCATTCATCCGGATGAATCATAGAGCACGCACATACATAAAAAGCTCCTCCAAGTTGGGGGAGCTTTCATATACTAAATTAATTTTTGACAAGTGGTTTATGTTTAGCGGGTATTTCCTTTACGACAAGGTATAAGAAGATAAAGTTAATGACCCAATTTAATAAAAATGAATTCGCAACAGGCGTGTTTAATGCACTCATGATGGCGAAAAAGACTGTTGTTAATGTGAGTGAGTAAGCAGAGAGCTTCCATAGCATTTGGAAGGACAGCTCTTTTTGCTGCATGCGTTTAATAAATGTACCAAGCATCGCAAGGAAAGTTGCGCTAATGAACATGAGAGCCGCAGTTGATAGATATAGCAGCACACAGATGACTGGGATAATAATCGCTTGATTCTGATTTGTAACGCGGGCGAGTTCGTCTTTTGTCAGCGTCCCACCAAGCAGCTGATACGGGATATCTGTCATTTGACCATCAATGGCAATCACAGCTTTTTCTTTTAATAATGCGATGGCTGTTTGCTTTGATTCAAGCTCACTTGCTTTTATTTTTTCAGCAGGATCAAAAATGATCGTAATGCCGTTTTCTTCTTTTTCTATCGGTTCACTTTGATCCGCTTGAAGCTTTCCTTTTTCGATTGAGAAATCAGGTAAATCTTTTTTGATCACATGCTGAAATCCTGACATCGCATTCGAGATCTCTTGACTCATATGATAACCCTGAGGAACTGCTGCGATGATCGAAAGGATAAAAATGAATAAAATCGCTTTGCCAATCCCTGTAAACCGTGCTTTAGCAATATCTTTTGGTGAATAAATGCCTTTTAACAATAGTTTAAATACGTTCAATCAATTCACTTCCTACATTCTTTTCTATTTCTCATATTGTATCAATGTCTATCTAACAAGTACAAGTATGGCCTTCATTGCTGGTTAAGATAGTGTGAATGAGGCATAATGTATACAGCAAATAAAAAGGAGGCGGCTGTGACTTGGACGTGCTGTATTGGATTCTGATCATTTGTGCATTTATCATTGCATTTGTTGGACTTGTTTATCCTATTATCCCTAGCGTGGTTTTTATGGTTCTCGGATTTATTCTATATGGTTTCTTTTTCAGCTTCGAGCCGCTGACACTGACGTTTTGGCTCATTCAAGCCGTATTTACCGCAGTATTATTTGCGGCAGATTATGTCTCAAACCTGATTGGGGTCAAGCGTTTTGGCGGCAGCCGTGCAGCTATTTGGGGAAGCACCATTGGGTTATTAGTCGGTCCTTTTGTGATTCCGATTGCAGGAATTATCATTGGTCCATTTATCGGAAGTGTTATAGCAGAGCTCCTTGTTCATCAAAAAGATGTGAAGACAAGTGTGAAAGTAGGATTAGGCTCGTTAATCGGATTCATATCAGGTGTATTTGCCAAAGGATTGATTCAAGCGCTGATGCTGGGCATCTTTTTATTTTATGTCCTTCGATAAATAGAAAAAGGGCGTTTAAAACTTTTTCTAAAGGGCTAAATACAAAATAAACACTGAAATGTTTCAGATCATGAGCAATAACATTGAAACAAGCCAATTCTTTTGATACTCTTTGAGTAGGGTGAATTGCTTGCTTACGACCTAAGGAAGCATTTCAGTACATACATTTCTAAGGAGGAATTTAACCATGGCTTTTAAACTTCCAGAATTACCATATGCTTACGATGCATTAGAACCACATATCGACAAGGAAACAATGACGATTCACCACACAAAACATCACAACACATACGTAACAAACTTAAACAAAGCAATCGAGGGTGTATCAGCTCTTGAAGATCAATCAATCGAAGAGCTAGTGGCTAACCTAAACTCTGTACCAGAAAACATCCGTACAGCTGTACGTAACAATGGCGGAGGACATGCTAACCACTCATTATTCTGGACGCTTCTTTCACCAAACGGTGGCGGCGCACCAACTGGTGAACTTGCAGATGCAATCGAAAAAGAATTAGGCGGATTTGAAAAATTCAAATCTGATTTCGCTGCAGCAGCTGCAGGACGCTTTGGTTCTGGTTGGGCATGGCTTGTTGTGAACAATGGCAAACTTGAAATCACAAGCACGCCAAACCAAGATTCTCCTTTAACTGAAGGAAAAACACCAATTCTAGGACTTGACGTTTGGGAGCATGCTTACTACCTAAACTACCAAAACCGTCGTCCTGATTACATTTCAGCTTTCTGGAATGTTGTGAACTGGGATGAAGTGGCTCGCCTTTACAGCGAAGCTAAATAAATTATTTGATTTGAAAAGACCTGCTCTTTAGAGAAGCAGGTCTTTTTATATTTTCCCTCCTTTTTTTACATATCTGCCTTTTGATGAGACAGACTATTGTGTAGAAAAGGAGAATGAAATATATGAGCAGATTAAAGAAAATGTTCGGGGACATGGATGTTACAAGAGATTTAATGCTCCTCCTCACGATTGGCGGATTATATGCACTTGCCATTGCGCTATCAAATACGTTTGTAAACGTGTATTTATGGAAACAGTCGGGGAAATTCACGGATCTTGCGATTTACAATCTGGCTATTGTTGTGCTTCAGCCCATTACATTTTTATTCGCAGGCCGGCTCGCTAAAAAAATAGACCGGGCGTTTGTCCTTCGTTTCGGCGTGATCTTCTTAGCCGCTTTTTACTTAATTGTCTTAATAGCAGGAGAGCACGCGGCCGCGCGGCTTGTTTTATTAGGGAGTGTCCTTGGGGTCGGCTATGGTTTTTACTGGCTTGCTTTTAACGTACTTACCTTTGAGATCACCGAGCCTGAAACAAGAGATTTCTTTAATGGATTTCTAGGAGTCCTCACCTCTACAGCTGGCATGATCGGTCCACTGATCGCGGGTATTGTCATTTCTCAATTAACAGATGATACGGGCTATACAGTGATTTTTACTTTATCGCTAATTTTGTTTTCATTAGCGGTTGTGATGAGTTTTTTCCTTAAGAGAAGGCAGTCAAAAGGAAAATTTATCATCAAGCAAATATGGAAAGAACGCCATGCCGACGAGAATTGGCGTAAGATTACAACAGCTCACTTTTTTCAAGGGCTTCGTGAAGGGGTCTTTGTCTTCTTAATCAGTGTCTTTGTGTTTATCGCAACAAACAGTGAACTTGCTCTTGGGACATTTGGTTTGGTGAACTCAGGTGTTGCCTTTTTCGCTTATTTCTTCGCTACGCGTTTGATTAAGAAAAAATGGCGTAAGAAAGCCATTATGCTTGGCGGGCTGATTTTATACGGTGCCTTGTTCTTAATCGTCTTTCACTTGTCCTATGTATCACTTCTCATGTATGCGGTAGCCATCGCGATAGGATATCCGCTTCTGCTTGTTCCATATGTATCCTTAACATACGATGTCATCGGTCATGCAAGGTATGCAAGGAAAGCCCGAATTGAATATATTGTGGTCAGAGAGCTGTTTTTAAATGCTGGCCGTATTTGTTCCATTGTGTTGTTTCTTCTGTCTGTCACTTTACTTGGTGATGAGCTCGGGATACCTGCATCTCTTGTTGTGCTTGGAGCGGGACATACCCTCATTTATTTCTTTGTAAAAGATATTCATTTGAAAGAAAAAACTGCTGATATGAAAGAGGCAGACGGTCAAAAGCCAGTTTCTCAGACGAACCTTATTAAGGGAGAAAGGTAAAATTTCTTACCAATGGAACATCAAATTTCTAGATAAATAATAGAAAAACCGCTAAAATGATGATGGCACCTTTTATACACAAAAAGGGGTGCCATTTCTTTCTTGATAGAAAAGGTGATGTGATGAGAAACAAGAAAAACAAAAAAGACGCGAAGGAAGGGCGCAAAACACTTCCAATCCGGCTGAATTTACTATTTTTAGCTGCGTTTATTATTTTTACAGGTGTTGTTGTAAGACTCGGATTTGTACAAATTGTCAATGGAGAAGATTATAAAAAGCAGGCAGAAAAACAAGAGGATGTAAATGTCAGCTCAGCTGCTCCGCGCGGGAAAATTTACGATCGAAACTATAATACGATTGTCAGCAATAAAGCGCTAAATGCCATTACATATACGAGAACCTCGACGACTTCACAAGAAGAGCGGCTCAAAGTGGCTACAAAATTAGCGGATATGATTCATGTGAGTACGAAAAAAATCACAGATCGTGACAAAAAAGATTTCTGGATCTTAACGCATCCGAACGAAGCGAAAAAGCTTGTTCAAAAGGAATCGGAATTAAAGGGTGACGATAAGATCGCTGATGATAAATTATATGAGCTTCAGCTGAAACGCATCACGGACAAGGAATTAAATCAACTGACGAAAAAAGACTTACAAGTGCTTGCGATTAAAAGACAAATGGATGCAGGCTATGCACTTACGCCTCAATTCATTAAAAATGATGATGTGAAGCCAAGCGAAATTGCTTACGTCTCTGAGCATTTGGACGAGCTGCCAGGTGTGGATGTGACAACAGACTGGTCACGCAGCTATCCTTATAAAGGACTGCTTCGCAGTATGCTCGGCAGTGTGTCCTCAAGTGATGAAGGACTTCCGCAGTCACTTCTTGAACATTATTTATCGCTCGGCTACAGCCGAAATGACCGTGTAGGAAAAAGCTATCTAGAATATCAATATGAAGATGTCCTGCAAGGCCAAAAGGAAAAAGAGCAGAGTACAACTGATAAAGAGGGCAATGTGACAAGCTCTAAAGTGCTAACAGAAGGAAAGAGCGGGAAAGACCTTGTGCTCACCATTGATATTCAGCTGCAAAAAGCGGTTGAAAAAATCATTGAAAAGAACTTGAGAAGTGCGAAACAAAGAGGCGGGACAGAGCTTCTCGATCGTGCCTTTGTTGTCATGATGGACCCGAGAAATGGAGAAGTTCTCTCCGTTTCGGGGAAACAGATTTCAAACAAAAACGGAAAATACAAATTTGATGACTATGCATTAGGAACAATGACATCATCCTATGCGATGGGCTCAGCCGTAAAAGGGGCCACTGTACTGACAGGCTATAAAACAGGCGTGATTCACATTGGAAGTACCCAGTACGATGAACCGCTATATATCGCGCAGTCACCGCCTAAGAAATCCTATCAAAATATGGGACTCATTAATGATTTAACGGCACTCGAGCGTTCATCTAACGTGTATATGTTTAAAACAGCGATTGCCGTTGGAAAAGGGGAGTATCGTAAGAACCAGCCGCTCCCAATCGATCCGAAAGCTTTTGATACATTCCGTTATAATTTTAGTAAATTTGGTCTTGGTGTCAAAACAGGGATTGACCTGCCAAACGAAGCGACAGGCTACCGGGGAACGTCTACACAATCTGGTCTCCTGCTTGACTATGCAATTGGACAGTATGATACGTTTACACCGCTGCAAATGGCGCAATACGTTTCAACGGTTGCAAATGGCGGATATCGTTTACGTCCGCAGCTTGTGAAAGAAGTGAGAGAGCCAGATCCGCAGCGCGGCATTGGTGCTGTAACAGAATCCGTCAAACCAGACGTATTGAATAAACTAGACATGACAAGTGATGAGATCAAGCGTGTTCAGCAAGGGTTCAAGCTTGTCATGCAGAACCCAAGAGGGACAGCCTACTCGAACTTTGGCAACAAAAAGTATAACCCAGCTGGCAAAACAGGAACCGCTCAATCATTCTATGACGGCCCAATTAAAAGCAAACGCGGCACACCAACATACAACACAACACTTGTGGCGTATGCGCCTGCTGATAATCCAGAAGTGGCTATTTCCGTCGTTGTACCATGGGTGTATCAAGACTACAATCAGCGCTATCCAATTACAAATGATATCGGTGAACAAGTATTAGACAAATACTTTGAGCTAAAATCAAAACAGGAAAGCAATGATACTCAAGCGAAGAACAAAAATAAAATTGAAAATGAAGCAGAAACAAATGACTAGACCTTTTCTAGGTAAAAACGCTCACTTTTTGTGGGCGTTTTTTTACGTTTTCTTCAAAATTTTCGAGATAAATTGACAAAATACATAAAAAACATCGCAAGATCTCTACAAAACTTCGACATTTACAAAACCTTAACATTCCATTTAAACGAAATTAATAAAGAACCTTTAATGTATTACTCGTAGGACAAATTATTCAGGGGGTATTCTTGAAATGAAAAAGAACAAATTATGGCTGCTTACTTTCCTTACTATCGCATTGTTAGCATTCGTCACAGCATGCGGAAACAGCAGCTCAAGCGGAGATTCAAAAGACAGTAAAGGAAATGCTTCAAACAAAGATGAGGCATCAGGTTCCATTACCATCTCAGGATCATCTGCGATGCAGCCTTTAGTTCTTGCGGCAGCAGAAAAATTCATGGATAAACATCCAAAAGCCGATATTCAAGTACAAGCCGGCGGTTCAGGAACAGGACTTTCTCAAGTGTCAGAAGGATCTGTACAAATTGGTAACTCAGATGTATTCGCAGAAGAGAAAGACGGAATCGACGCAAAAGCTTTAACAGACCACAAAGTAGCAGTTGTTGGAATGGCCGCAGCTGTAAACCCTGAAGTGGGTGTCAAAGACATCACAAAGGACGAATTGAAAAAAATCTTCACTGGTAAAACCAAAAACTGGAAAGAGCTTGGCGGGAAAGACCAAAAAATCACTCTTGTGAACAGACCTGACTCTTCAGGAACTCGTGCAACATTTGTGAAATATGCACTTGATGGTGCAACACCTGCAGAAGGAATCACAGAAGATTCTTCAAACACAGTGAAAAAACTGATTGCAGAAACACCAGGTGCGATTGGATACCTAGCATTCTCTTATTTAACAGATGACAAAATTACACCGCTTAGCATTGATGGTGTGAAACCGGAAGAAAGCAATGTAGAAAGCGGTAAATATACAATTTGGGCATACGAGCATTCTTATACAAAAGGTGAGCCAGATGGTCTAGCAAAACAATTCTTAGATTACCTTATGAGTGATGAAGTACAAAAAGAAATCGTCAAAGACCAAGGCTACATCTCAGTTTCTAATATGAAAGTAGAAAGAGACGCAACAGGCAAACAAACAGATAAGTAAGAGGTCTTGAATTGCTGATGAAGGAAAAGTGGAGCTTTTCACTTTTCCTTTTATGACATTCATAGGAGTGTAGAAAAAGATGAAGCAGATAGAACATACAGAAGCGAGCGATCGACTGATCAGCTCGAAGAAAAATAGGCAAATGGATGAAGTAAGAGGAAGTATTTTGGTGAGATTCTGCGCATTCTTAATGATTGCTGTATCAATCGCCATTACCATCTTCCTTGGCATTAAGGGTTTACAATCTTTCATTGTAAATGGTGTAAGCCCAATTGAGTTCTTAACCAGTATCAATTGGAACCCAACAGCAGAAAACCCGCAGTACGGCGCATTTCCTTTTATCTTCGGATCAATCGCCGTCACGCTCCTATCGGCACTCATTGCAGCGCCGCTAGGCATCGCAGGCGCAATCTTTATGACAGAAATTGCACCTGCTTGGGGACGTAAAATCCTCCAGCCAGTCATTGAATTGCTTGTAGGGATTCCATCCGTTGTTTACGGATTCATAGGTCTTACAGTATTGGTGCCGTTTATCGGACACTTCAAGTCAAGCGGCTCAGGGCATAGCGTGCTAGCAGGAACGATTGTCCTGTCTATTATGATCCTGCCAACCGTTACATCCATTGCGACTGATGCAATGGGTTCACTACCAAAAAGTTTACGTGAGGGATCGTACGCATTAGGCGCAACAAGATGGCAAACGATTAGACGTGTGCTTGTGCCAGCAGCACTGCCAACATTAATGACAGCGGTCGTTCTTGGCATGGCTAGAGCATTTGGAGAAGCCCTTGCTGTACAGATGGTCATTGGAAACACGCGTAATTTACCAGAGAGCATTATGGATACAGCTGGTACATTAACAACCATTATTACGTTAAACATGGGTCACACAACGTATGGAAGTGTTGAGAACAATACACTTTGGTCAATGGGACTTGTCCTTCTAGTTGTATCATTTATGTTCATACTCATTATCAGATACTTGTCGTCTAGGAGGAAAATTTAATGAATAGTAAAATGACCGATCGTTTTGCCACATTTATATTTGGATTATGTGCTGCCATTATTACGGCGATTCTCGTTGGTTTGTTTTCTTATATCATTTTCAACGGTGCAAAAGAATTAAATTTCGACTTTTTGACAACCCGCTCAAGTGCGATTGGCTCTGGCGGCGGCATCAGGGATCAGCTGTTTAACTCGTTTTATATTTTGTTTATTACGATGCTGATTACAGTACCGCTTGGCGTCGGCGGCGGAGTGTATATGGCAGAGTACGCACCTCAAAACAAAGTCACAGATTTTATTCGTACATGTATTGAAGTGCTGTCTTCACTTCCGTCTATCGTCATTGGTATGTTTGGTTTACTCATGTTTGTGAATTTAACAGGCTGGGGCTATACGATCATTGGAGGAGCTCTTGCGCTCACTGTGTTTAACTTGCCGGTGATGGTCAGGGTGACAGAAGATGCGCTGCGCTCTGTACCGAAGGATCAAAAGGAAGCATCACTAGCGCTTGGTGTAACGAAGTGGCACACAGTCAAAACGGTCCTTATTCCAGGTGCGCTTCCGTCTATTATCACTGGTGCGATTTTAGCATCAGGAAGAGTCTTTGGTGAGGCGGCTGCTCTTCTTTTTACAGCAGGTCTCTCCACACCGCGCCTTGATTTCACAAACTGGAGTCCTTTTTCTGATACGTCACCGCTGAATGTGTTTAGACCGGCAGAAACATTAGCCGTTCATATATGGAACGTCAATACACAAGGAATCATTCCAGATGCAGAAGCCATTGCAAATGGTGCATCAGCTGTACTTGTGCTTTCAGTCTTATTGTTCAATTTAGCAGCTAGATGGCTTGGTTCATTTATTCATAAAAAGCTTACGTCAAAATAATGTGAGAGAGGTGTGAAGGGGATATGGTTCAAATGCTAGCAGAAAAAAAAGAGATTGCAGCGAAAAAGGCTCCACTTCAAGCGGAACAGATTTTACAGGTGCAGGATTTAAGCATTTATTATGGTGAAAAAAGAGCGGTCAATCACATTTCATTCGAGATTGAGAAGAATGCGATCACCGCATTAATCGGTCCATCCGGCTGCGGGAAGTCTACCTTTTTACGCAGTATTAACCGTATGAACGACTTAATTCCAGGTGCGAGAAGTGAAGGGGCGATCATGTACGAAGGATTAAATATTTTGGATGACCGTATTAATGTGGTGAATTTAAGAAGAGAAATCGGCATGGTCTTCCAAAAACCAAATCCATTTCCTAAATCGATCTACAATAACATCACCCATGCGTTAAAGTATGCTGGGGAAAAAAGAAAATCTGTGCTTGATGATGCGGTTGAGGAAAGCTTAACAAAGGCGGCTCTATGGGATGAGGTCAAAGATCGTCTGCACCGATCTGCTTTGTCATTGTCAGGCGGTCAGCAGCAGCGCCTTTGTATTGCACGTACACTTGCGATGAAACCTAGTGTCTTGTTATTAGATGAACCGGCTTCTGCCCTAGACCCCATCTCAAATGCGAAAATTGAAGAGCTATTAGGCGAATTAAAAAATGATTATTCAATCGTCATTGTGACACACAACATGCAGCAAGCGCTCCGTGTATCAGATCGTACAGCCTTTTTCTTAAACGGAGATCTAGTAGAATATGATGCTACAGAACGTATCTTTACACGTCCTGCGCAGCAAAAAACAGAAGACTATATCAATGGTCGATTTGGATAAGGCGGGTGGATTTGATGAATGCAGTAGCAACTAAAGCAGCAAAAAAAGAAGTGTTTCGAGTGAATGATATGAATCTTTGGTATGGACAGCATCATGCATTGAAGCATATTGACTTAGCGATTAGAGAACATGAAGTCACAGCGATTATCGGCCCATCCGGCTGCGGGAAGTCAACGTTTATTAAAACGTTAAATCTTATGGTCAAAACAGTGCCAGGTGTGAAAATCACCGGGGATATGATGTATAAAGATGACAACATTTTAAAAGGCCGTGTTGATTTAGTGGAGTTGCGTAAAAATGTCGGCATGGTGTTTCAAAAAGGAAATCCATTCCCTCAGTCTATCTTTGATAATGTCGTTTACGGACCAAGAATTCACGGAGTAAAAAGCAAGCAGCAATTGAAAGAAATCGCGGAAAAAGCGCTTCGAGATGTTGCCCTATGGGATGAAGTGAAAGATCGATTAAGTGCTCCCGCTCTAGGCCTTTCCGGCGGTCAGCAGCAGCGTCTTTGTATCGCAAGAGCCATTGCTACAAGCCCAGACATCTTATTAATGGATGAACCAACATCAGCGCTTGATCCTGTCTCAACATTAAAGATTGAAGAATTGATTATGAAATTGAAAGAGAAATATACGATTGCCATTGTGACGCATAACATGCAGCAAGCGGCTCGGGTATCAGACCGAACGGCCTTCTTCTTAATGGGGGAGCTTGTTGAGGTCAATGATACGAATGTGATGTTTTCTGAGCCAAACGATCAAAGAACGAATGATTATATATCTGGTCGATTTGGATAAGAAAAACCCCCTGAAGGTCAGTGCCGTCAGGGGGTTTTTGTTGTTATTTTGTTAAGGCTTTGACAATCTGTTTGAACGTCATTCCTGTTTTTAAATTGAACTTGCCTGCACGAATTTCTTTATGGTAGCCGGCGTCAATTACGTAATCATTAAAGTCTTTAGACGAGTTGATAATGCCGTCCTTTTCAAGCATGTCTGAAACATCACTTGTACTCATACCGTTTTTAATCACAAATTTGATCGATTTGCCTTTAGGCTTGTCCTCTTTTTGTTGATCACTCTTAGAATCTCCGTCTTCATTTGCCTTCAGCGCTTTTTCCTTATAGTCAAGAAGCTGCTGGTACGTTTCGCGGCTGACAGTGACTTCTTTTTTGGAGTCTAAATAGTTTTTCACGTCAGTGTCTGTTACTTTCTGTGCGAGGGTTTCTTTTGTTGTTGTATCAGCTGCTGCCTCGTCTTTCCCAGTGAGGAAAAAGACAATCGCAAGAACCCCAGTTGCAAGAATCATACCTGCTGCAAACGTTTGGATGCTTTTTTTCGTCATACAAGCACCCTCTCGTTGTCTTTAATGATCATGTTGACATCTTCTACAGATACATGCTCAGCGCGCGCAATGGCCTCAGGAGACATGCCATTTTGGTGCTTTGAAATGATCTGTCTTGCGATGGATGGATCAATTTCTGAATGCTTGCGGACGACGATGTTTGTTTCAAGTAATTCTTCTTCAAGCACTTTCATTTTCTTTTTCAGTTTATAGATTTCTTGCATTGCAGATAGTTGAAGTGTTTCAAGTTCCTGCTCGACTTCTTTAATCGGCTCTCTTTGAAAATATGAGAATGCGATCAGTACAATACTGACAACAAGCAAACCGATAATTGCAATTTCCATGTTTCATCACCTTTTATTCATATTTTAATGCTGAAAGCCATA
The DNA here is from genome assembly GCF_038007905.1 of Bacillus sp. FSL W8-0645. Lineage (NCBI taxonomy): Bacteria > Bacillati > Bacillota > Bacilli > Caryophanales > Bacillaceae > Bacillus > Bacillus sp. FSL W8-0645. The sequence continues at coordinate 2,348,636 of NZ_JBBOYC010000001.1, read as the reverse complement.
AAAGGCTTCCAAGATTGTTTCAGACAGTTTTCGACCCTTCTTTTTTATACCATAAAAAAGCTAGTTTCAAAAGGAATTGCTGAAGAAAATCACCTTTTTTTCATCTTTTTTCTTTTTATATGTAAAACGGGTATGAAAACCTTGCTTCGCTGTCAAAATAAATGAAAGCGGCGGGGAGAAGAGGAGTCTCATGTATACAGTACGACAAAGAATAAGGTTTTATAGGGGAGCAGACGATTTTTCATGACATAAGCATGCGATATGTAAGTGAATGCACTCAAATTGAAATTGGTGAAAAAACATTCTAGCATTCCTAAGCTAGAAGTGGTATTATAGTTAGGTCTGAATGTGAATTGATTTTAGTTTGGAGGGAAAAATATGCGCGTAAATATTACTCTAGCTTGCACTGAATGCGGTGAGCGTAACTATATTACTAAAAAGAATAAGCGAAACAATCCAGATCGCGTTGAATTCAAAAAGTATTGCTCACGTGATAAAAAACAAACTGTACATCGTGAAACAAAGTAAGCAGCAGGGAATTTTCCTGCTGTTTTTTTATGATGGGAGATGATCTGTATGAAAAAGGAGCTTCGCCTTCAAACATTAGCCAAGCTTGATCAAATAAGCGCTGAAGAATTTGAGCGCAGCACGGCTTTACTTCATGAACACTTATTGCAGCTGCCAGCATGGAAACAGGCGAAAACGATTGCTTTGACGATGTCTAGAGGAAAAGAGATACCGACAATGCCTCTAATTGAAAAAGCGTGGGAAGAAGGAAAAACAGTATGTATCCCTACCTGTTTTCCGAAAACAAAAGAGATGATGTTTTATGAATATACACTCGAAACAAAGATGACAACCAGCTACTTTGGGCTATTGGAACCAGACCCTCAAGTATCAACAGCTGTACATAAAGAAACCATTGATTTAATCATTGTGCCTGGGGTATGCTTCGATCAAAAAGGCTACCGGATTGGATTTGGGGGCGGCTATTATGACCGCTACTTAGCTGACTATCACGGGGTAACCATTGCACTTTGTCTGTCTTTACAGCAAATCAGGCATGTGCCGTCTGAAGCGCACGACATACCGGTGTCTATGATTGTCAGTGAAAAAGGCACGTTATATCAAAAGTAAAAGTCCGCTGATTGTCCAAAGAACGGGCTTTTTGTTGTTTCATAAGGTCATGGCATTTTAGCTGATAGGAGGTCCGTTTTGAAAAAATTTCGTGGAAAGAAAAGATACTTCCGTAATATGTGGGAGGAAGTGAATACTTGTGACCTAAAACTCGATCAGGATTCATGGTTTTATTTTTGGCATACACACCTTGATTTTTTTGGAGTCGGGGAAAATAGCTTGAAAATAAGAAGAGAGCATATCAAAGCTCATATTGCTTTATATCATAGGCTGCTAAAACAGCTTGAAGGCTTTGAAAAGCCATACCAAACATGGATTTGTATTCACGAACATGACTCTGGTTTAGACGCTGTATATGTTCATACACCAAATCCATATGACAGTTACTTCCCTCACAAGATGGAAGAGGTAGAGCGGAATTATAAGCTGCCTCATACGTTCAAGGATTTAATCGACCATCATCAATTTGACGTTTTTTATGATCAACCAGAGTGTGAAGAGGTCTATTATATTCAATCAAAAGAACAAGGGATTAGAGTGTGAAAGCAGAGAGTATTGTAAGCGATAAAAATGATGCTTCATGCATAAACACATCCTATTTAAGCCACGATACGAACATAGGAGGGAATATGATGAATAAAATGATTTGGAGCATTGTGTTCACATTGTTTGCATTCGTTCTCGTGCAAAATCGTTATCGGCTGATGAATTTGATCTTAGGTCAAAATCAAGTGCGTCACTTTTTTATTAAGTGGCTGATGAAAGTCCCGTATTTTCGGACGAAATTTATTCGCCAAGCATTCTAATCCCGCAGACGCCGGGATTTTTTTGTTCAGAAATGCGGATCAGAACAATTCTTGTTATAATAATGTAAAAAATGGAGCGCGAATGAATGAATGTCATAGATAGTTTATTTTGGCGAGTTGTTGATGAATTAAGACAAAAAGGGTACGAGATGATTCAAAGTCCGTATCCAGAAGATGAAATATTTTTTGAAGCACCACGAAACTCAGGGTATGATCTCATCCGTCTATATAGAAAAGATGTCAATTTTAAACAGGAGATCGTTCGAGAAATTGAAGAGCAGACGTATCGGATGGATCAGCTGAGAGAGGCCATGCGTAAACGTTCTCTTCATCTCTTGCAGCTCCAATTTACAGCTGACTACCCTGTAGATGATTGGGAGGACCTAAACGGTCAACCGCAAAAAAAGCAAAAGGTGACAGTTACACCTGTATTACTGAATGCAGACACTCTTCAACACGACGTTAACGAGTTGCAAAAATGGCTCAATACATCGCTGACAGTGGATGTAGAAGAGGCAAAAAGAGACACAGCTGAAGATGTCATCCAGCTTAAAGTGAGCGTACTTCAAGCATTTGATGATCAGGAAAAGCAGCGTGAACGAGAACGGGCCGTTTTTCAAAATGGCAGACCGATTTTCACCTACCTGTTCATCGCTGTTCAAGTGGTGATGTTTCTTTTACTTGAACTATTTGGCGGAAGTACCAATACGGCAACTTTGACAGCGTTTGGTGCTAAAAATAATGGGCTGATCTTAGATGGAGAATGGTGGCGCCTGATTACACCAATGTTTTTGCACATTGGCTTGACGCACTTACTCTTTAATACATTTGCTCTTTGGTCTGTCGGAGCGGCTGTTGAGAAAATTTATGGCTCATGGAGATTTTTGCTCATCTATTTCATTTCCGGCATTTTTGGTTCCATAGCGAGCTTTGTCTTTAATACGGCCATCGCAGCCGGTGCATCAGGCGCGATCTTTGGATGCTTAGGTGCACTATTATATTTGGCAATTTCCAACCGCAAGCTCTTCTTCCGGACGATGGGGACAAATATTATTGTGATCATCCTCATCAATTTAGGGATCGGCTTTACCGTATCAGGTATTGATAACGCAGGGCACCTTGGCGGTCTGGTTGGCGGTTTTTTAGCGGCTTTAGCTGTCCGGCTCCCTAAACAAGTGCAGCCTGTCAAAATGTTTCTTGCTAGTGTTGTTCTACTGTTGATTGGTGGTTTTGGATTGTATACAGGGTTTCATTCAGACGATCAAAAGGAAGCGGCAGCAGTAAGTGAGGCAGCAAGTTTATTTGATGACAAGAACTATAACGAAGCAAGTAAACGTTTAGAGGAATATGTACATCAAAAGGATGCATCAGCTGAGGCTCTCCATATATATGCTCTATCGGAAGCGCAGCTCGGCCACCTTGACAAAGCGATTGGATTTTTACAAAAGTCGCTTAAAAAAAATCCAGATGATCCAAATAAACTGTATCATTTATCGTTGTTGTACGTAGAAAAAGGAGAGACAGCGAAAGCAGAGGATCTAATAGAAAAAGGGTTAGACCAAGATCCAAAAAATGATCAATTTTTAAAGCTGAAACAATATATTGAAAACACGCAAACACATTGAATGACTTGACTGAAAGCGCATTTATGAATACGCTTATCCTATCTGTTGATGAGAAGAAATGGTGGAAACAATGAAAACGTTATATGATGTACAGCAGCTGCTCATGAGATTTGGAAATTATGTGTATTTCGGAGATCGTGAAGTGGAATTAGATTTTATGGCAGATGAACTGAAGGAAATGTATACATCGGGCATTATTGACCGGACACAATGGTCAAACGCAATGACGATTCTTCAAATGGAACTAGCCAAATTAAATCGAAAAACAATGTGAAGGTGGGGGGCATATGATCGGGGATTGGTTTGTAGGAGTTGATCTTGGCGGTACGACAATTAAGCTTGCGTTCATTAACTTATATGGTGAAATTCAGCATAAGTGGGAGATTCCTACGGATAAATCAGGGCAGACGATCACAGTCGATATTGCCAAATCAATTGACCACAAACTAGTCGAAATCAGTATGCCCAAATCAGCGCTGATTGGGATTGGAATGGGTGCACCTGGGCCTGTAGATAAAGTATCTGGGATTGTCTATAAAACAACGAATCTCGGCTGGACAAACTATCCACTCAAAGATCACCTAGAGGCAGAGACAGGACTTCCATCTGTCATCGAAAATGATGCGAATATTGCTGCACTCGGTGAAATGTGGAAGGGTGCAGGCGATGGGGCAAAAAACATCCTGATGGTCACACTTGGCACAGGTGTTGGCGGCGGCATTATTGTAAATGGTGAAGTTGTTCAAGGTGAGACAGGGGCTGGCGGAGAAATTGGCCATATTTGTGCCGTTCCATTCCAAGGAGCACCTTGTAATTGCGGGAGAACAGGCTGTATTGAAACCATTGCATCTGCGACTGGCATCGTCCGTCTTGCAAAGGATAAATTAGTAACAGACCAGCATACATCTTCACTTGGCACGCTCACTTCGCTGACTGCAAAGGATGTGTTTAAGGCTGCTGAAAGTGGAGATGATCTTGCCATGCGTGTCGTAGAAGAAGTGACGACTCATCTTGGGCTTGTGTTAGCGAATCTTGCCAGTGCGTTAAACCCAACAAAAATTGTGATTGGCGGTGGTGTTTCAAAAGCAGGTGAGCTCCTTCGCAGTAAAGTAGAACGCGTTGTTAAGCATCACGCATTTCCGCCTTGCGCTGATGATGTCGAAGTCGTGATTGCCTCTCTCGGAAACGATGCAGGAGTCATCGGCGGTGCATGGATGGCAAAAAACAAATGGTCGTCTTAAACAAAAAAGTCATCATGATGTCATTTTTATTAAAAAAAGCGATAGATGGGCATGAAATGAAATGTTTAGCATATTCATAAGTTTGTCATGAGGAAAAAGACATTGATTTTCCAGCACATACAGGATAAGATATAGTTTAGTTATTTTTGAAGAAGCACCAATAATTAGGGTGTATCCCTAGCTTGAGTGCTCGCTTAGCATAAGGAGGTTACAATGCGAAAGAAAAGATTAAAGGCGATTTCATTTTTACTGATTGCGACATTGCTCATGTGGGTCAAAACCTATGTTATCTATAAATCTAGCTTCAATATTAAAATAGAAAATTTCATGCAGGAGTTTATCCTGTTTATTAATCCACTTAGCTTTATCTTGTTTATCTTCGGTATCGGTTTATTTATGAAAGAAAAAAATCGCAATCGATATATCATCGTGACGAGTTTTATTCTGACATTTATTTTGTTAGCTAACATTGTGTTTTACCGATTCTATAGTGACTTTTTAACCATCCCCGTCCTATTTCAAACAAACAATATGGGTGACCTCGGGTCAAGTATTACCTCTTTAATTGAACCAGTCGATTTATTGATGTTCGTGGATATCATCATTTTAATGTGGCTCTATAAAAAGCAGCCTTCCTTTAGAACGGATATCACCATTTCACGAAAAGAACGAGTAGCCTATTATTTATTTGTGGCAGCGACTTTCTTCTTTAACCTTGGTTTGGCTGAAACAGAGAGACCAGAACTGCTCACTCGCTCTTTTGACCGTGAGATGCTGGTGAAAAATCTTAGCTTATATAATTTCCATATTTATGATGGAGTGCTGCAATCGAAACAGTCTGCTCAACGAGCCCTTGCTGACAGCAATAGCTTAACAGAAATTGAAAACTATGTAAGTGCAAATCAAACCGACCGTAATGAAAAGACGTTTGGTCAAGCAAAAGGACGAAATGTCATTCTTGTCTCACTTGAATCTACACAAAGTTTCGTGATCAATGAAAAACTAAACGGGAAAGAAATCACCCCGTTTTTAAACAAATTAATCAAGAAAAGCTACAACTTTACTAATTTCTATCATCAAACAGGTCAAGGGAAAACATCTGACTCAGAGTTTATTGTTGATAACTCTCTCTATCCACTTGGAAGAGGAGCTGTGTTCTTCACAAATCCAAGCAATGAGTTTACAGCCACACCTGAGCTGTTAAAGGATGAGGGGTACCATTCTTCTGTCATTCATGCGAATAACAAAAGTTTCTGGAACCGTGACCTGATCTACGATAGCTTTGGCTACGATAAGTTTTTTGATATTAAATCATTTGATGTAAATGAAGAAAATTCAGTTGGCTGGGGGCTGAAAGATGGTCCATTCTTCGAACAGTCAGCGGAATTGATGAAATCGATCCCGCAGCCTTTCTATACGAGATTGATTACATTAACGAATCACTTTCCTTTTGATCTAGATGAAGAAGATAAGCTCATTGATGAATATGATTCTAAGAGCAAAACGCTAAACAAGTTCTTTCCTACAGTGCGATATCAAGATGAGGCGCTGAAGATTTTCTTTGAAAAAATGAAGGAAACAGGTTTGTACGAAAATTCCATCTTTGTTTTATATGGGGATCACTATGGAATTTCAGAAAACCATAACGAAGCTATGGGGCAATTTTTAAATAAAGAGATTACGCCATTTGAAGAAGTACAGCTTCAAAAAGTCCCGTTTGTTGTACACATTCCAGGGATCACGGATCAACATCCAAAAGAAATTGATACGGTAGGTGGTCAGGTCGATCTCCGCCCAACTGTACTCAATCTATTAGGAATTGATACAAGTAAACAAATTCAATTTGGCCATGATCTTTTATCGAAAGATACGAATGATTTTACCGTGCTTCGTGATGGCAGTTTTATTACGAAGGACAGTGTTTTCACAGATGGTGTTTGCTACAATAAAAAAACGGGTGAGCCAAGAGATGATGAGACTGTGTGTCAGTCTTATGAAGAGAAGGCAAAGCAAGAGCTCCAATTCTCTGATCAAATCATCTATGGGGATCTCCTTAGATTTTATGGCCGGAATAGCCCGGACCATTCTCCATCCAAAAAAGAAGATGAAACGCAGCTGAAAAAGGCGTCCTAACATACGAGAAAACCTCTGTTATTTTTAAATGCAGAGGTTTTCTTTTTTTGTCTGCCGGCTCATATAGTATGAGAGGAGGGATGTAAATGAAGACAACGTCGTTTGGGAAAATTGAATGGCAGCTAGATGGAGAGGAAAAGGATCATGTAGCAAAGCAGTTAGGGATAGGAAATGCAGCTTTCCATTTATCCAATCAAATCAGCAATGAGTACCTCCTTTTACCGGGATATCGACTTCCGGAAGGTATCCATTCATTTTCTTCCATAGGTGAGCTGCAGAAATTTATTGCGCCTTACAGGCTGCAGCAATCCGATGATTGGATCAATGGAACCTTTGAATATGATAGTGCTCAATTAGAAGAAGAGCTGAGCCACTTGAAAGCCGCATTTCCTTTTCTTCAAATGAGCATCATAGGTCATTCAGTGCTTGATACACCTATTTATGAAATCCGAACAGAGCCTGTTCAGCATTTACATTCTATTCATTTGAATGCCTCTTTTCATGCAAATGAATGGATCACGACGTCTGTTTTAATAAAATGGCTGAAATCGCTGTGTTTGGCTGCATCTGACCCGGTGCAAGCAAGGCATCATGAAGCCGTTCATATTCTGCGAACCACAGCTCTCTCTATCGTACCAATGGTGAATCCAGATGGTGTGGACCTCGTACGAAATGGACCAGAGTCACTTGGTCTGAGCAGTGAAGAATTCACACCGCTATATGATGGATATGCTGATTATCAGGAGTGGAAAGCAAATATACGAGGGGTGGATTTGAACAATCAATTTCCTGCTTATTGGGAGATCGAATACTACCGTCATGAGACTAAGGCTCCGTCCAATCGAGGCTTTCCTGGGTATCAGCCGCTAACAGAACCAGAAGCGAAAGCGATGGCAAATCTAGCGTTACGAAAACGCTTTGACAGGCTTGTTGCTCTCCATACACAAGGAGAAGAGATATACTGGGGCTTTCTTGGTCATGAACCAGCCATCTCAAAAGAAACGGTCAAACGATTCGAACAAGTAAGCGGCTATAAACCGATTCAATATCTTGACAGCTATGCAGGCTATCGCGATTGGTTTATTTATCAATGTCACAATGAGGGCTATACAGTCGAGCTTGGCCTAGGAAAAAATCCTCTTTCCATGAATCAATTTGACACCATCTATGAGAAAACAAAGCGGTTGTTATGGGAAGCATGTAAGTGTTAAAAAGCACCTGTCAGGTGCTTTTTACATTTGAACATGAAGTAATTTCTTATTGTCAATAAAAATAATGTTAGGGCAATTGACGAAGGCCACCTTGTGAGCTATTGTGAAAGATATGGATGTAAAAAAAAGGATATGTTTTAGGGAGATGTCGATCATTGAGTGCTCAAAGCCTGTGGAAAAGGAATTTCACTTACTTATTTATTTCTAAAATGTGCAAAATAACAGCTGATAGTTTATCTTTCAACACCATCTTGTGGCTTTTAGTACTAGGCGGAAAAGGGGCAATTGGAACAGCCTTTTTTATTGCGGTCAGCTTTGTTCCGCAAGCCATTGTTGGGCCGCTAATTACCCCAATGATGAAGCCGCATCAATTGAAATTTTGGATGTGTTTTGCTGATTTAACAAGAGGAGCGATAATCCTTGTGATTGTGGTCAGTTACTTTTATGGTTTCACGCCATTAGCACTTGTTATTGGCTGTATGCTGCTTCATTCGGCAACTGGTGGCTCCTACGAACCGGCGTCTGTATCAATTATTCCAAAGCTTGTCCATGAGGACCTCATACAAAAAGCGAATGCAACTATTCAATCAGCAAGTCATGTAGTCAGGCTTGTGACGGTCACGGTTTGTGGTGTCATGATTGCGTTTGTAGGGGTAGGATATACAATGCTTGTGATTATTCCTCTTTATCTCTTGTCTGCTTTACTCGTATTAATCATTACATATGAAACAGAAATCATCATTGATAAAGCCAAAAAAGGGTTATCATACGGCAAAAGATTGATTCGGGGATTTTCACTTGTTAGAAGGCACCATATTTTGTTCCCATTGGCGATTTTTTGTGTTTGCTCGAACTTTGCTGCCGCACCATGGGAAGCATTGTCTGTTATTTATTTAACAGAGGATTTACATAGTGGACCAGTTATCTATTCATTTATTAAAGTCACAACGGCACTAGGTGCATTCTTGATGGGGTTTGTTTTGACAAAGGTAAAAGTGAACCGGTATGGGCTGCTGTTTATAGGTGCTGGGATTGTTGATGGAATCTCGTTCTTTATAACAGGCATGAACGCATTTTTACCACTTGTATTTATATCAGCTTTTGCATTAGGTGCCGCCATCAGTGCAGTCAACGTGCCTGAACATACAATGATTCAATTGTCAGTAAAAGCAGAGGATCAGCCGCAAGTGTATGCAATTATCAATATGATCTCCTTCTTCATGATCCCGTTAGGCGCTCTCATTGGCGGCTATATGGCAACACTATTTGGGTCAGGGTATGTCATTGCGGCTGGCGGCATCATTGAAGCTGTGTCAGGGATATGCCTGCTGCTATTCACAAAGATTGGGAAGGTAGAGAGGGCGGATTTGACGATAGAACGGGACAAACCTTCTTTAAATGCAACGTGAGCATGGCATGATGGATTGCGAATAGGTTACAATGAGGACGAGAAAACATGAGGATTTGAGTGGAAAGGGGCAATAAACATGGCCATAGCAGATGTCACTATCATTCCAATAGGCACGGAAACACCAAGTGTCAGTGCTTATGTAGCAGATGTACAAAGAATTTTAGAAGGCTTTCAAAAAGAAGGGAAAATTAATTATCAATTAACACCAATGAATACGTTAATTGAAGGTGAATTATCCGTTTTATTTGAAGTCATTCAGCGCATTCATGAAGCACCTTTTGAAAAGGGATTGCACCGCGTAGCGACCAATATTCGCATTGATGACAGGCGGGATCAAACCACAACGCTTACAAGCAAAATAGAAAGCGTGAATAAGCACTTGAATCAATAAAAAAAGAAGACAAAGGGCTAAAATCAAGATCATTTTAGCCCTTTGTCAATAATCTAAAAGCCTGCTAAATGCAGGCTTTTAATGTGCAGTTGGATAACCGCTATAGATGATGGTCATGACAGTAAACCAGCCAAAAACCAAAAATGTTGCGCCAGCAAAAGCGATGGCAAGTACGTTCACTTTTTTAAGTGAGCGATAGATCCCGAGTGCAGCTAAAATCGTGACTAGACCAAAAATAATGACGAGCATCATGTGAAAGTCCCCCTTTGTCATCAATCCCCTTGATTTCCTTTCTTTTCATTTTAACCGTTTTCATAAAGCTTGTCGAGTAGATTCCAGTTGACGATTGTTTGAATTTTTATTGTGTAGCCTTCATAATAAAAAAGAATGAATAAAGTAGGTGATGAAAATGAATTGGAGAAGAATGCCACTAGGCTATGTACAAGCGAATGCGTATATTTGGAAAAATGAGCACGGAGAATGTTTAATCTTTGATCCAGGCGGTGAAGCACAAAAGCTGATTTCCTATGTAAAAGAAAAACAGCTCACACCGCTTGCTGTCTTACTGACACATGCTCATTTTGATCATATCGGTGCCGCAGATGAGGTGCGCGCAGAGTGGGGAGTGCCACTCTATGTACACGAGAATGAAAAAGAATGGCTCACGAACGCTGAATTAAACGGTTCAGCTCGATTGATTGGAAATGGAATTACGGTCAAAGAAGCTGAAAAATTAATTACGTCAGAAGGAACTCTTCAAATTGGATCGTTTACATTAGAGATGTTCCACACTCCTGGGCATTCACCAGGCAGTGTATCTTACTATTCGGCGGAAGAAGGATTTGTGATTTCTGGTGACACGTTATTTGAAGGCGGCATCGGGAGAACAGATTTAGTAGGGGGCAGTCAAGAAGTGCTGCTTCAATCAATTCATAATAAATTATTGTCTTTACCAGAATCAACTCTTGTTTTAAGTGGACATGGCGGAGAAACCACTGTACTCACGGAGCAGGAACAAAATCCATTTATCAATGGCTTTTCTCTTTAAACGTATGAAAAAAGCATCTCTTTTTATTGAGATGCTTTTTTCAATTAATGTCCGGTACCGGGAACCATGATGAAAATCGAATAATATGTAAATCCGGCAAAGAAAATCGTCAAGTACGCTCCGAAAATGTAAATATACATTCTTTCGGATAAATTCAAGTAGGATAAAAATACAAAAAGAACGGTTTGACCGAAGAACAGCAACGATGCATCTTTCATATGCCCTAAATAGAACATGACAGCAAAAATACCCGTCCAAAAGCCAAGCACGCGGAACATGCGATTCATTTCTTTCCCTCCCCTTAAAAAAACCCCTTTGATTCATATTATAGCTGATCACCACTTGTTATGTAAACATTTACATTTTTGACAACGTGTGAACATTTATTTTACGAGTAGAAAAAATTTTTTTGAAAAAGTGATCAAAACGTGTTTATGCCGAAATACATGAGGGTACTTATTCCATAAGAGAAAAGGTTAACGACCTAAGGAGGAAGACTAATGAGTGACATTACTTTTTATTCGTACCCGAGCTGCACGTCTTGCCGAAAAACAAAACATTGGCTAAAGGCGAATCAAATTGATTTTAAAGAGCGTCACCTTTTCAGAGAAACGCCAACCCTAGATGAATTAAAAAAGATTCTTTCCTTAACAACAGAAGGAATGGATGAAATTTTAGCCACACGAAGCCAGGCTTTTAAAAGCTTAAATTTAAATATTAATGATTTAAAAGTAAACGAGGTTCTTCAGCTTCTTATTGAAAAACCAAAACTGCTCCGGAGACCAATTATCATTGATGGAAATAAATTAGTAGTAGGCTATAATCCCGGAGAACTCATGAAAATATCAAAAAAGAAAGCGATTCATCAATCAGTTTCCTAATAAAAACGAAGATCAGCTGAAACATGCTTCAGCCATCTTCGTTTTTGTGCTGAACTGGGCTAGCTGGGTTCGAACCAACGATCACGGAGTCAAAGTCCATTGCCTTACCACTTGGCTATAGCCCAATATCAAACGTGTAATGATATTGTTCACCATCTGCGGTCATTTATACATAAAAGTTGTATGTCACTAGTTTTAAGTGAAAAAGGAGCGGGAGAAGTAAATGAAAAATGAAAAATCGAAGCAATTATATGAATTTATCCTAAAAGAAGCCCCTGTCATGACCGAAGAATGGCTGAAAACAAGAACTGAAGAAGGCTCATTATATTCCAAACATGCTTCAGAGGAAACGGAAATGAAGCTGAAGGAACAGAACACAGCGTTTATTCAAACCATTGCAGCAACACTTGTGACACTGTCAGACAAAGTAGAAAATCATTTGAAAAAGTGGTCTGTTGATATCGCACGTGATCGAGCCGTTCACGAGGTGCCTTTATATGAAATCATTGGACAATTTAAGATATTTCGTCAGATTTTCTGTTCCAGAATCGAGAAATTCATACTAGAAACCGAGCTTGAAGTGACGCTCCAAGATGTATGCGGGTGGAATCAGCATTTTCATTCCACGTTTGATGATATGATCGAGCGTTTATCAGAAGAATACGACCGCGTGACACTGAGTCAGCTAAATGCACAAAGAGAGATGATTCAGGAACTGAGTGCTCCTGTTATTCCAGTTTCAAAGGAAATCGGAATTTTGCCGCTCATCGGAGAGATTGATACGTACCGGGCCAAAATTATTTTGGAATCCGTGCTAGAACAGGCTTCAAGACTGCGTCTAACGCATTTGTTTATTGATATATCAGGCGTACCGATCGTTGATACGATGGTTGCTTATCAGCTGTTTAAAGTGGTGGATAGTGCGAAGCTTCTAGGCATTGAGACGATTATTTCAGGCATCCGCCCAGAAATTGCTCAAACCGTTGTGAAACTCGGCATTGATTTCTCAAAAGTAAATACAGAACATAGCCTTGCAAAAGCCTTGGGGAAAAGAGGATTTCGTATTTTTGAAGAACAGCCGCAAGAAGCCACATGACCAAAAAACCTGCACTTGTAAAAGTCAGGTTTTTTTATATGCACTTTTTTAAAAAACCACGTTTTCCATCGCAAGCTGATGGTTTTTTCAATTGATTAGGCGTTAAAATGATAAATTGCTCTTTTGTCAGACAGGTTCCTCCGACTTACAATATAGTCAGAGAAGGGAGTGAACCATTTGTATGGGATTGAATATTTGGGACAAGAGCTGCTAGAAGAAGCATGCCGCATGAGAGCATCTGATGTGCACATTGTTCCAAAAGAAAAGGAAGCGTCGGTATCTTTCCGCGTAGACTCAGATTTAATTCAGCAGCGAACCATTGATAAAAAAAGCGGCGAGCGGCTCATTGCTCATTTTAAATTTTTATCATCCATGGATATTGGAGAAAAAAGGAGGCCGCAAAATGGGTCACTAGCTGTGATGCTAAGAAGCGGCCAGGTGTTTATTCGAATGTCTACCCTACCAACTGTAAATGATGAGAGTTTAGTGATTAGAATATTGCCGCAGGATCATGTTCCGAAAATAAAACATCTGTCACTATTTCCGAAAGCCTCCACCAGGTTATTATCATTTTTGAATCATTCGCATGGGCTCATTTTATTTACCGGTCCAACCAATTCAGGGAAAACAACAACCCTTTATTCATTGATCCAGTTTGCAAAAAAGAATTTCAACCGAAATATTATTACACTTGAAGATCCTGTGGAAACGAGAAATGAAGAAGTGCTGCAGGTTCAAGTAAATGAAAAAGCCGGCATCACATATGCCGCAGGATTACGCGCTATTTTAAGACATGATCCAGATATGATTGTGCTAGGAGAAATAAGAGATGCTGAAACGGCCCGAACGGCAATTAGAGCAGCACTAACAGGCCATTTAGTGATGAGTACACTCCATGCGAAAAATGCAAAAGGAGCCCTTTATCGTATGCTTGAATTTGGTGTCACGATGAATGAACTCGAACAAACGATGGTGGCGATTGCTGCGCAGCGATTAATCGAGCTCACCTGTCCTTTTTGCGGAGAAATATGCCAGCTTTACTGTAAATTAAATCGACCGGTCAGACGAACAAATGTATTTGAACTGCTGTTCGGAAAGGAGCTTGGTGAGTGTATCAAGGAGGCTAAAGGAGAATATGCTCACTCGTCATATGAAACACTGCAAAGATTAATTCGTAAAGGAGTGGCACTTGGCTATTTATCGAAAAACACCTATCATCGCTGGGTTTATGAAGAAGCAAGCCTCTAAAGTGTGGTCTAAAAAGGATCAAGCGGAATGTCTATCAAAACTTGCTCAATTGATTCAGGCTGGATATACATTGATTGAGGCATTAACGATGGTGAATATCCAGTTGTCGAATAAGCAGCAGCAACAATTGACACCAGGCATTCAGTGGCTGCTCGAAGGGGAGCCTTTTTATGTGGTGCTAGAAAGACTCCATTTTCAGCGGGAAGTCATTGCCATTTTAAGTTTCTCCGAAAAGCATGGAAGTCTAGCAAAAGCACTTGAACAAAGCGCACGGTTTTTAGAGAAAAAAATTAAACAGGTAGATACGTTTAAACGCATGTTACGTTACCCGATTTTCCTCATCTTTACGGTTTTGATCGTGCTCATACTCGTTCAGCAAATGATCATTCCTCAATTTTCTCTCTTGTACTCCTCGATGGATACCCGAATGTCATGGCTAATTCAAGGTATGTTTGGACTTTTTCAATTGCTGCATGTATCTCTCCTCCTTATCGGCTGTGTGTGTATCTGTCTGACTGGATACTATGCTTTCTTTTTTAGGAAAAAATCTACCCTTGAGAAGCTGAGGGTGATCAGCAGGTTTCCTTTTTTATATAAAGGAATGCGGCTGATGCATACGTATCTTTTCTCTCTACAGTTAAGCGGACTGCTTCAGGCTGGATTATCGATGTACGAGAGCTTGCTAGCTTTTAAGCAGCAAAGCTACTTACCCTTTCTTCAAGAAATATCAGAACAGATGATTGAAGAGTTAAGAAAAGGAGAGAGCATGGCACATCAAGTGAGCCTGTCTTCTTTTTTTGAAAAACATTTTGCAGCCGTCATCGAGCATGGTGAAGCGAGCGGGATGCTTGCAAGAGAAATGTACACGTACAGTCAATTTCTATTAGAGAATGCAGAGCTGAAAATTGAAAAATGGATATCGTGGCTGCAGCCGGTTATCTATGGTCTGACGGCCATTCTTATACTCGTTGTGTATTTATCTATTCTTTTACCAATGTATCAACTGATGGAGCAAGTGTAAGGAGGAGGGCAAAGATATGAATGATAAAGGATTTACTCTGTTAGAAATGTTAATTGTCATGCTTGTGATTTCGATTCTTTTACTTATTACCATTCCGAATATTACTCGTCACCACCAAACGATTCAAGCAAAGGGCTGTGAAGGGCTTAAATCAATGGTGAGCACTCAGGTGATGGCATATGAATTAGAGCACGATGGCAAGACACCTTCTTTAGCTGAATTAGAAAAAGAAGGCTATGTCAAAAAGGGATTAACGTGTCCTAATGGAAAAGCGATTGTCATTCAAAACGGCCATGTGAAGCATGAATAAATTAATTTTTCATGAAAAGGGTTTTACCCTCATAGAACAGCTAATGATCTTACTGGTTCTATCGATTCTATTGTCGATCATAGGAGTGAAAATCCCAAATTTAATAGAAGACGCTGAAGCCAAAAAACAAGTGAACATCATGAAACAAGATTTTCAATTGGCTGCTAATACTGCATTTGTCAAAAAAACACGTGTATATGTTGAATTCTATCCGCCACATGTATCGTATCAGGTAATCGATCAAAAGGATGGCGAAGTCATTGCTTCTTTTCAGCAACAAAAGGGACGCATTAAGGCATCTACATTTCCACAAGGTATCTATTTTAATGTTAACGGACATCCAAGCAGCGGCGGGTCTCTCATCATTCAATTTGGCAGTCAAACGTATAAGCTCACGATCTATTTAGGAAGCGGGCGAATCCATGTTCAAAAGCAATAGAGGGTTTAGTACGATTGAAGCGCTGTTTGCTTGTCATATCTTCCTATTTGCAGCCCTTGTGCTGATGCCGGCCTATGAAAAAATCATGATAGGGAAAAATGAAGTAAGAGCCAAACTTGAGGCTTACCAAATTTTGCATGAACAGATGAATGAATCGTTCATAGAGGGTACAAAATCTTCTGTCAAAAAGAAGCGAGGCGACATCACATATGTATTCAATTGGAGTAAAGAGAAGGGATGTGTATCATACAACTTACAAAAAAAGCAGACCATATGCTTTCACCAGGTTGCTGAACGGTGAACAAGGTTTTACCCTTGTCCAGGCTTTATGGCAATTGCAGCTATTTTTGTTCCTTTCTTTTGGCTGTGTACTGATCTTATCAACAGCTTCGAAAGCTCATCCTTTTGAGGAGATTAACCGATTTTCACAAATGGAGTGGAAACAGACTGTTCTGCAATTAGATGAGGAATTAAGCCGAGCAACGGCTGTTCGATCGGTGCAAGGAGGTAAAGCGTTAGAGTATGTGTCTGATCAAGGGCGAGTGGTAACGATTGAGCCATATCAAGAGATGCTTCGGAAGCGAATGGATCAAGCAGGCCATCTCCCTTTATTGCAAAAGGTGAAAGAATTTCGCGTGAGAACAAATCAGCATAGAGCTATCCTTAAAGTCACAGATGAGTCTGGTAAGGTGTATGAAGCCGTTTTTTTCATATATAAAGGGGTGGTTCCTGCATCGTGAAAAGGGAAGGAGGATTTATCTATCCGCATGTACTGGCTGCGATTCTATTTTTTCTCTTGATCCTAGGGGCAATGACGATGGGGTTTCAAAAAGAGCTGAGAAGTGCAGAGCTGACGATTTCGTTTTATAAAAAACAGCAGCTTTTCAGAGTGGGGGCGAGTGAAGCTGCCCGTACATTCCATCGTTTGTGTGAAAAGCAGCAAACCCCTATTGACACTGAAGATGGCCGCGTGACATTAAAGAAGATAACATGCGATCAAAAGAAAAAGCGTATCCACATGTTAGTCAGTGTGAAAACGAAGGATGGTTTATCAGATGAGCGGGAACTCGTGCTGGATTGGAAGACCCGTGAAATCATGAAATGGGCAAACCCTGAATAGCCAGTGTATAAAATGATCCTCTTCCTGGTAACACTTGAAGAAAGAAGAGGTGAATGTGCTTGAAAACCAATGACTATGTAAAATATATGACACAGGAAATCATTAAATATATGAATACACCACGTGACGAACGGAAGGAACATAAACAAGAGAAAATGGAAACGAAACCGCCATTTTCACAGCGTTTATTTGGGGTTCTGCCGTTTGGGTTTTCAATGATGCTAAAAAAACGTAAGCGACATCGACAAAAGTAAAAAGCCGCCAGCAGGCGGTTTTTTTATGCCCCTTTAGCTGTATTCTTCCACAACAATCACTTTATTGACCTTGTTTGAGTAAGGGTTATAAGAAATAGTGACAAATACCCCAAATTCTTTGGTGTGGTCTTTTAACGTAATATGATACTGTTTCACAGATTCCTTCTCACGATGACGGTCCCATACTTTTTGTTTGAATAAGACTTGCGTTAGTGGATATCGTTTCTTTGCTTCTTTGACTGCCCGTATTTCCCATTGATCTGCGGCGGAAGTGAAACCTCTCGCATCCGCAGGATTGGCGTCTTGTAACATAGGACCCAACAGTAAACTGAGCATGATTATCATCTTTCCATATTTCACTTCACATCACCTCACCTGCTATTATTCTGACCAAATGCTGTACTTTTATGTAAATTTTTAAGAAGTACAAATGTCACACAAAAAAATATTGAATACGGCAAAAGAATGAGAAAATGGAAGAATTTTCTCGCAATAGTTCTTGTTTAAGAACAAAATGGACTAATTTGACGTTTTGGGTTTTATAGGTATTTCCTTATACTGTATGTAATCGTTCTTATTAGAGAACAATCGTTCAAGGAGTTGGAGAATGAATGAAACAGTCGCTCTTTGTACTCTTTTGTGCCATTTGTTTGATTTTCACGTCTCTCTTGATCTCAACAACGAATGCTTCTTTTAACGATGTTGAGCACTCAAACTTTGTCATGAAAACATGCGAAAATTTTGAACAGACGGACCAGAATTGTCAGCCTTCCAAATGGGATAGAAGTCATTTGGAACTCATTGATCAAACGATGATCAAAGGAACAGTCTGCGCGCCTCAAAAGCTGAGCATGACACTAAAAAATAGTGGACAACCTATTGCACACTCTGAATGGAAATGGGAATTACATAAAATGGAAAGTGAGCAGAAGCCGTTACAAGATGGTCATATTCTCGAAAAAGGCTCTATACAGTCCCTTCTTTCTCAAGAAACAACGACTGTCACGACAGATAAAGCAAAAACGAATGGAATTTATGCGTTTAAAATCTATTATCCTAAAGGTTTTGAAGGATCTGAAGATGCATTTATATGGTCTAAACATATGCAGCTCGCAAAGTGTCAAGAAAATGTATCCTAAATGGAGCTGTCTTCTAAATGAAACAGTGATAGGCGAAGGGGAGAAGAGGTCATGAAAAAATGGATGAAAATGTCTGGAAGTATTCTTTATGTAGTGGTGTTCACGGTGATGATTGCATGTATTATTGTCGTATTGTCATCAAGAACTACTGGGGGAGATCCTCAAATTTTCGGTTATCAATTCAAGCAAGTATTATCTGGCTCAATGGAACCAGAATTTTCGACTGGCTCACTCATTGTCGTAAAAGAAGTGACTTCACCAGAGGCACTTAAAAAAGGGGATATTATCACGTTTCAAACGAAACAGGACAAGTCTTATGTGACCCACCGAATTGTTGGGGTGAAAGGAAAGGGACCAAATAAAGCCTTTGAGACGAAAGGTGACCACAATATGTATCAGGACGGCACGCTAGTAAAAGCGGATCAGGTGGCTGCGCAGTATACGGGTGTGACCATTCCATATGCAGGAAAGCTTCTTTCGTATGCAGGGACTTCGGCTGGAACTGCGTTGTTGCTCATTATACCAGGTGTGATGCTGCTCGTTTATTCGACTCTTCATTTTGTGGGCGCTGCAAAACACCGAAGACACACGGCTGATTTACATATGTCAGAGGAACAAGCTTAAATTTTCGTTTGTAACCTAATTAGGTTTCAATAAAACAAATTTATTAGGGGGTTCATTCATGACAAAGAAAAGATCAATTCGTTTAGGTGTATTATCAGGGGCTTTAGGCCTGGCATTAATCGGTGGGGGGACATGGGCGGCGTTTAACGATGTAGAAACGGCAAATGCGGTCTACTCGACAGGAGAGCTGGATTTATCTGCAAAAGAGAACTCCGGCGCCATCAACCTTTCGAACTTAAAACCTGGTGACCGCATCAAGAAAGAATTTAATTTTGAAAATAAAGGATCACTTGCGATCAATCAAGTGCTGATGAGTCTTGATTACAGCCAGTTTCAAGACGGATCTTCCGCGAAAAATGGCGGTAAGAATACAGCTGAAGAATTTCTTGGCCAGTTTCAGGTGAGTGTTCTGACGGTTGGAGCCGAAGGTGGAAATGGTTATCCGAAAAATATTATCTTAGACGCTGCAAACCTGCTTGACTTGCATCAACTAACGGTAAAACAGGATCAGACCGCATTTGAAAAGCTTCGTCATGCCGTTGATGAGAAGTTTTTACATGAAAGTGGGAAGATTAATGTAGCAACTGTTGATGGAACAGTGGCTCCAGAGTATGACGGCATACCAAAGAACCCGTTTGATTACGATAAAATGGAAATGATCATTGAATTTGTCAATGACCAGACGAAGGATAAAGCTGGTCACTATATCCAAAATAAATACCAAGGCGATGCGATTCAAATTGATCTTTCCTTCGAAGCGACTCAGTGGAATGGTTTAACGATCAATCCCAAAAAGCATACGGATGAAAAAGGCTACGTGAAAGAAAACGAAAAAGCACACAGCGAAGATAAAAAATAAAGCCAGTCTTTAGACTGATATCAAGTTCTGCATAGCAATTGGAGGAGTATGCGCTAAAATGTGCGCTTTACTCCTCTCTTTGCTTTTTTTTCCAGATTTGATAATCTAAAAATTCACGAAATTGCTTCTTCGAAACCCCTGATGTCATTGCATCTCGAACTAGTTTTTCCCATTCACTATCTAATTGACCATCGTATTCGGTTTCATCTTTTTCGTGTAACAGTGTATGAACCGAGACGTCCAGAACAGCGGAGACTTTTTCAAGAAATTGAATGGAGGGGTTTGTTTGCAAGTTTCTTTCTATTGAGCTTAAATAAGACTTCGCTACCCCAGCCTTTTCGGCCAGTTCTGATAGTGAGTAGCCTTTTTCATTGCGGTATTGTTTAATACGCTGGCCAATCAATGTCATCACCTTCCTTTCGATATTATAGCACATTCAGAAAGGTTTGATAGAATGACTTCTTACCAGAGGGTGAGACTCAGAGGACTTTTCACTTGATTTGAGGAATTGACGGACTTCTTCAACTGTTAGCCCTGCTTTACGAGCTTCAAGTAATAATTGAACCCATTCACTGTCTAATATGTTCGTTTTCTTTTCCATACAAATACCCTCCTAAAATACTGAATCATGTATTTCAGGCACTTAACGCATGAAATGGAAAGACATAGGTGGTAAGACCTCATAGTTTGCTTGCGTCATTTTTCCGCCCAATACAAACAGACAAACGTTGCTTTTGGCTGATCGAAAATTGTACGTCACATGAAAGGAAGGGGACCTATGGGTCAACCTCCTCTTTTGTGCTGTAAGTAAAAAAGTCCGCCATTTTCAATCGTTAGACTGATTTTTGGTTCATATAAAGTTTTGAGTGCTTGTCTTTCTATTTCATATTCTACAGACGTGTCTGAAGTCCCTTCATAAAATTGGTTTAAAAGTTCAGTGTCTTCTTGCCATTTTTGAACAGCTCTCACCGCCCAATCGTCTGGTTCATCATGGGCGTAACGCTCCATTAGACTGTAGAGCCGTTTGACTCCGCTTTCTGGCTTGATCATTGTACTCATCGTAAAGCAATAATCGGGAATTTGAGATGACAGCTCACGGGTTTCCAGCTTTTCTTGAAATTGTTCAACGACTTCTCCGCGTATTAGATGAAGTCCTAGTGATAAAAGCTTATCCTTCTTTCGATCTGCGAGATAAGAAATTTTCACATTGAGACCAAGCCAAGGCTCGAGTGCGATCTGGTTGTTCGTGAGCGGAGTGACTCGTTCATAGAGACGGATAAATCGGCCCTGCTGTTTGACAGCTTCAAAAATTTGAAATAAACGAGGGGAGCCGAAGTGGATAAATTCACCCTCAATGGTATCCTCCACTCTTTTTTGATCGGTGATGAGGGTCAATTGCCGCGGCTCCGGAACACCACCAGTTTTTTCAAGCCAGTGCCAATAAAAAGGGCGGTTCATAATCAATTTATCCATATCGATGGTCAGTTGTACGGTCATATGTCCTGCACTTTCTTCTAGTATGTCGCATTGATTTGCCTGAAAGAAACGGAGTAGAAAGGTATGTATGTCACGCTGCTTCATTGATCAACTCTCCTTTATGAGCCTTGCTGTCTTTTTTCTAAAAGCGGTGTTTTTGCTTGTGTTAAATAAGAAGCAAACTGAGTTAATTTCTTTTTCATGTCACCGTCTGATTCGTGCTGAAAGAGAATCTGATGCAGTTGGGTTTCGGCATCTTTGATATCGATTCGCGTTAAAATATCATCTAGATCGCCAATGACGTTTTCAAACAGCTGAATTTTTTCATATAAAAGCTTTAAGATGTGTTCCTCAACGGTACCGTTTGTGGACATATTGTAAATGTGGACATCTCGCTGTTGTCCAAGGCGATGGATACGTCCAATCCGCTGTTCTAAACGCATCGGGTTCCACGGAAGATCGTAGTTGATGATTTGGTTACAAAACTGAAGGTTGATTCCTTCGCCGCCGGCTTCTGTCGCAATTAACACTTGTGCCCGTTCTCTAAATAAATCTTTCATCCAATCCTTTTTGCCCCGCTTAAAGCCGCCCCGAAAAGGAACGGAGCTGATGCCATTTTGCTGAAGAAACCATTGTAAATAAATTTGTGTCGCGCGGTATTCGGTGAAAATAATGACCTTTTCATTTAACTGCTGAATAAGCTTGACGACTTCAAGCGCCTTTGTGTTTTGCTGCACTTGATTGATTTTCTCCATAATTTGCGCTATAGCAGAGGAACCAAGGATATGTTTTTCATCTTCCTGCATCTTTTTAATTGTCATATAGACCGCCTCGCGGCTTGAACAGCATTCTCGTTCCAAGGTCATGATGGAAAACATGTGTTTAGTATAAGACGGGTTCTCTTTCAGCTTGCAGATTTCATCATATAATGCTTGTTCCGTCGAAGAGAAATCAATGGAAATCGTTTTGACATGCCGTTTTGTCCACTCGATGCCCGTGTCTTGCCTTCGGTTACGAATCATCACTTTATTCACAAGCTGTTTTAAACGGTCATGGTCTTCTAACTGTAAATCCTTTTTGGCAAAGACATCTTTAAACTGATGTTCATTCCCTAGGTGACCTGGCTTCAGTAGGGAGACAAGATTAAATATTTCTCCGATACGGTTTTGGATAGGCGTCGCTGTCAGCAGCAAGCAGAATTTCTTATTTAGATTTCTCACAAATTCATAGTTTTTCGTTTTATTGTTTTTCAGTTTATGTGCTTCATCAATAATGACCATATCATAGGCAATTGATAAAATGGTGTCTCGATGCGGCTGTCTTTTGGCTGTATCAATGGAGGAAACCACGACGTCACACTGCTCCCATACATAGCTCTTTTTTTGTTCGACAGCATCAATATAAAATTTCGTCCGCAGCTCCTGTACCCATTGAGATACAAGGGAGGCGGGGACGAGTATGAGAATTTTTTTGGCAAGTCCACGAATCATGTATTCTTTGATAATAAGTCCTGCTTCTACGGTTTTTCCAAGTCCCACTTCATCTGCTAAAATGGCTTTTCCGTTCATCTCTTCTACGACTCTTCTGGCTACTTCTAGCTGATGTTTTAAAGGCGTGAATGCAGGCAGATGGGCAGGAGCTTGCAGTCCTTCAAATGAATCAATGGCTGTGACTTTTTGGACCTGCGTCGCTAAACGGTACATTTCCCAGTTCGCCCAGGGGCCGTCTGCTACAAGCCGCTGCTGAAATTCACTTGCCCAATCCTGATCAAAAATCGTTTGAATATTCAATGTGGTCGCCTGCCTTTCTAGTAGGTTGAGGATAAAATTGTTCTGTATTTAAACGCTTCATTTTTTAAGAGGTCTTGAAAAGACTAGATATTTGAATAAAAGCGAACGATAATGAATGGTTGTTTAAAAAATGTTAATGATTTTTCTGTTGCTCTTCATCCGTTTCTAATGGTAGGATGTTGGTAAGTGATCTAGCAAATAAGTCACCCATTTTGATAGTATGTCCAATAAATGTGAAGAATATGAGCGGATGATGGTATGGGGAGAGACTTGGCGGTTATTTAGCACTGGCAGGCGCCGAAGGAGCAAGCTGAATTGTTTCAGTGAATCTCTCAGGCAAAAGTACTCTTACCGGACGCAACTCTGGAGAGTGTTTGCTCATCGTTTTTAGCAAACCACCAAAGGGGAAAACGCACAATGATGTTGTGCTGTAAACTTTCAGGTGCAAGGACAGAGACTTCTTTTTGATAAAAGGGAGCGCTCTGTCCTTTTTTGCTGTGATTTTTTTCTGAAAATTCAGCTTGTGATCTGCACTGAAAGAAAAAAGGGGGAAACGATTGATGTTGAAACGAACACCGCTTTTTCATGCGTATGAAACGTTTGGCGCAAAAACCATTGACTTCGGGGGCTGGGAATTACCTGTCCAATTTTCTTCCATTAAAGAAGAGCACGAAGCTGTTCGAACAAAGGCAGGGCTTTTTGATGTGTCTCACATGGGTGAGGTGGAAATCAAAGGTCAAGATGCCCTTCCTTTTTTACAAAGGTTATTAACCAATGATGTGTCTAAGCTGACAGACGGCAAGGCACTATATACAGCCATGTGCTATGAAGATGGCGGGACAGTGGATGATCTGCTCGTCTACCAAAAAGAAAAGAACGATTATTTGCTTGTCATTAATGCATCAAATATCGAAAAAGATGTGGAGTGGCTGCTTCAGCATCAAGGTGAGAACGACGTATTGATCCAAAATGTCTCTGATCAAATCGCCTTGCTAGCCCTTCAAGGACCTCTTGCCGCTGACATCATGAAAGATGTGGCGGATGAAGAAGTGACATCGCTCAAGCCATTTACATTTTTATCAAGAGCTGAGGTTGCTCAAAAAGAGGTGCTTGTTTCAAGAACTGGCTACACAGGAGAAGACGGCTTTGAAATCTATTGCCAGTCAGAAGATGCGGTCCACATTTGGTCGGCTTTATTAAAAGCAGGCGCACCAAAAGGATTAATACCGTGCGGGCTCGGTGCACGTGACACCTTGAGATTTGAAGCAAGACTTCCGCTTTATGGGCAGGAGCTATCAAAGGATATCTCTCCATTAGAAGGCGGGATTGGCTTTGCTGTCAAAACGGATAAAGAAGCCAATTTTATTGGCAAAGAAGCGCTCAAGAAGCAAAAAGAAGAAGGGCCGAAGCGAAAGCTTGTCGGCATTGAAATGATAGATAAAGGGATTCCGCGCACAGACTATCCGGTCTTTTCAGGAGAAAAGCAGATTGGGGTAGTCACAACGGGCACACAGTCCCCAACATTAAAGAAAAATGTCGGGCTTGCTTTAATTGAATCTTCTCAGGCGCAGCTTGGAACAGAGATAGAAGTACAAGTTCGCAAAAAACGTCTAAAAGCGAAAATCGTCGCAACACCATTTTATAAAAGAGCCAAATAACGAGGGGGAATAGAGGATGAAGCATAGGTATTTGCCGCAAACCGAGCAAGATCAAAAAGAAATGCTGGATGTCATCGGCGTTCAGTCGATTGATGAGCTTTTTTCAGATATCCCAGAAAAAGTGAGATTTAAAGGAGCATACAACATTAAAGCAGCCGCATCTGAAACAGAGCTTGTAAGGGAATTATCCCGATTAGCTGCAAAGAATAAAGATACGGTCTCCTATGCATCGTTTCTTGGTGCCGGTGTATATGATCATTACCAGCCTGTCATTGTGGATCATGTCATCTCACGTTCTGAATTTTATACAGCATACACACCTTATCAGCCGGAGATTTCGCAAGGTGAACTACAAGCCATTTTTGAATTTCAAACAATGATTGCTGAGCTGACAGGTATGGATCTTGCTAACTCCTCGATGTATGATGGCGGGACAGCATTAGCTGAAGCGGCAATGCTAGCTGCTGGGCATACAAAAAAGAAAAAAGTGGTTGTTTCTGAAACGGTTCACCCTGAAGCAAGAGCCGTGCTAAAAACATATGCCAAAGGACAGCACATCGAAGTTGTTGAAGTGCCTGCGAAAAAAGGGCAGACGGACCTAGCAGCATTAGAAAAAGCTGTCTGCGAAGATACAGCAGCAGTTCTTGTGCAATATCCAAACTTTTTTGGTGTCGTCGAACCATTAAAAGACATTGAACCTATTGCCCATCAAGGGAAAAGTCTGTTCGTTGTCTCTAGTAATCCACTTGCACTCGGGTTACTGACGCCGCCAGGAAAACTTGGAGCAGACATTGTCGTTGGTGATGCACAGCCGTTTGGTATTCCAGCAGCGTTTGGCGGGCCGCATTGCGGATATTTTGCTGTGACGAAAAAGTTGATGCGAAAAGTGCCAGGTCGTTTAGTCGGGCAGACAGAAGACGAAAATGGTGTTCGTGGGTTTGTACTAACCCTTCAAGCGCGTGAGCAGCATATTCGGAGAGATAAAGCGACGTCCAATATTTGTTCGAATCAGGCATTAAATGCATTAGCCGCTTCCGTTGCCATGACAGCACTCGGAAAAACAGGCATCAAAGACATTGCGTATCAAAACGTACAAAAAGCCCACTATGCGAAGACGCAGGCAAAAGCATATGGACTGCTTGCTGATGTAGAAGGGGCCCATTTCAATGAATTTGTCATCAAATTACAAGAACCTGTGAAAGAAGCCAATAAACGTTTGCTTGAAAAAGGAATCATCGGCGGCTATGACTTAGGGAGAGACTACCCAGAGCTTCAACATCACATGCTTGTCGCCGTGACAGAGCTAAGAACGAAAGAAGAAATTGATACGTTCATGAAGGAATTGGGGGATCGCCATGAATAAACAAGATCAGCCGCTTATTTTTGAATTATCCAAAGAAGGAAGAATTGGTTATAGCCTGCCTGATTTAGATGTACCTGAACAGGAGATCCCGTCCTTATTTGATGAGGCGTACATCCGCCATGAGGATGCTGAGCTTCCTGAAGTATCTGAGCTTGATATCATGCGTCATTATACAGCATTATCAAGACGCAATCATGGGGTCGATTCCGGATTTTATCCTCTTGGCTCTTGTACGATGAAATATAATCCAAAGATTAATGAAAAGGTTGCACGTCTTGCAGGCTTCGCGCAAGTCCATCCACTACAAGAGGCAGACACTGTGCAGGGAGCATTAGAATTGCTGTATGACCTAGGTGATCATCTTGAAGAAATTACGGGGATGGATGCTGTGACATTACAACCTGCGGCAGGAGCACACGGAGAATGGACAGGACTCATGATGATCCGTGCGTACCATGAAGCAAGAGGAGATCTTAAGCGAACAAAAGTCATTGTGCCGGATTCTGCCCATGGAACGAACCCAGCATCTGCGACAGTGGCTGGATTTGAAACCATTACCGTCGCATCTGATGAGAATGGGCTTGTTGATTTAGAGGATCTGCGCCGTGTTGTCAATGAAGAAACTGCGGCTTTAATGCTGACGAATCCGAATACACTCGGCCTATTCGAAGAAAATATTTTAGAAATGGCTGAAGTCGTTCACGGAGCTGGTGGCAAACTTTATTATGACGGAGCCAACTTGAATGCCGTTTTGAGCAGAGCAAGACCGGGGGATATGGGCTTTGACGTTGTTCACTTAAATCTTCATAAAACCTTTACAGGTCCACATGGAGGCGGAGGCCCTGGTTCAGGTCCTGTAGGCGTAAAAAAAGATTTGATCCCGTACTTGCCAAAGCCGGTGCTTGTGAAGAAAGAAGGCCGCTTTTACTTCGATGATGATCGACCAGAATCAATTGGCCGCGTGAAGCCGTTCTATGGTAACTTCGGCATTAACGTCAGAGCATATGCGTATATTCGCTCTATGGGTCCAGACGGCTTAAAGGCTGTAACTGATAATGCCGTGTTAAATGCGAACTATATGATGCGCCGCTTAAGTACTCATTTCGATTTGCCATTTGACCGTCACTGTAAGCATGAATTTGTCCTTTCAGGTAAACGTCAGAAAAAATTAGGTGTGCGTACACTGGATATTGCCAAACGATTACTTGATTTTGGCTATCATCCGCCAACGATCTACTTCCCGCTCAATGTAGAGGAATGTATCATGATTGAACCAACTGAAACAGAATCAAAAGAAACTCTTGATGCCTTCATCGAAGCGATGATTCAGATTGCCAAAGAAGCAGAAGAGAATCCAGAAGTGGTACAGGAAGCGCCGCATACGACGGTTGTCAAACGAATGGACGAAACAAAGGCCGCGCGAAATCCAGTTCTCGTTTTTGAAAGATAAAGAAAAAAGACTCAGGGGGATCATGCTCCCAGAGTCTTTTTTGTTAGTTCTTCGTTTTGATGCGGCCGCCCCATTTTTTAAAGCCGCCTTTTAAATTATAAATCTCACGACAGCCGTTTTTACGTAAAGTTTGCGCTGCTTTTCCGCTTCTCAAATTGTTTTGGCAATAGAGATAAACAGGCTTGTCAGGACGAATTTCATTTTTGCGCTGTTTTAGCTGGGAAAGGGGGATGTTTCTTGCCCCTAAAATATGTCCGCCATCAAACTCGTTTGGCTCTCTCACATCAATGAGTTGAGCTTTGCGGTAACCTTTAATAAATTCTTCTTCCGTCAGCGTTTTCATAATGCGCTGCTGATAAATGTAGCTGCCGACAGAATAAAGAACGAAAAGTCCACAAAGTGAGAGGACGATATAGTTGAACATTGACAATACAACTCGACTCCTTCTTGAGCATCAGCACAGTGGCCTGTCTGATGGTACGTTTTAGACAAATACTATTATAGTAAAGCAAAAGAAACTTGTCATCATAAATGGTAAGAATTATTTTCAATTCGTTCCCTATTTGATAGACTGATGAAGAGAGAATATCGGTGGCCATGACCATCATCTAACATTGACTACGTAAAAGAGAAGGGATTTTTATATGCAAAAAGAGAAATGGTGTTTCATTGATACAGGAAATCAAGACCCTGCCTTTAACATGGCAATGGATGAAGCCTTGCTTTATTGGCATAGTGAGAAGCTTATCCCGCCTGTCATCCGCTTTTATGGATGGAATCCTGCGACATTGTCTGTTGGGTATTTTCAGCATGTTGAAAAAGAAATCAACATGGAAGCAGTCGAGCGCTATGGCCTTGGGTTTGTCCGCAGACCGACTGGAGGGCGGGGGGTTCTTCATGATCAGGAGCTGACCTACAGCGTCATTGTGTCAGAAGAACATCCAGAAATGCCGGAGACGGTGACAGAGGCGTACCGCGTCATTTCAGAAGGCATTTTAGAGGGCTTTAAAGAACTGGGACTCGATGCGTATTTTGCCATTCCTCGAACAGATAAAGAAAAAGAAAGCTTAAAAAATCCAAGATCGTCTGTATGCTTTGATGCCCCTTCCTGGTACGAGCTTGTCGTAGAAGGCAGAAAGGTAGCAGGCAGTGCTCAAACGAGACAAAAAGGAGTGATCCTCCAGCACGGCTCCATCTTAATTGACCTTGATGAGGACAAACTGTTCGATTTATTTCTATATCCAAACGACCGTGTGAGAGAGCGGATGCAGAGAAGCTTTAAAAACAAAGCGGTCGCCATCAATGAAATCTCAGACCGAACTTGTACAATAGACGATGCGCGTGTGGCGTTTAAACGAGGATTTGAAAAAGGATTAAATATTGAGCTTATACCTTATGAGCTGACAGATGAAGAGTTAGCATTTGTCCACCATCTTGCCAAAACGAAATATGCCTCAGACGAGTGGAATTACAAGCGTTAGGACAAAGGACACTCCTTGTTTTTTAATGGGCGATGGTGTAGAATTGTTATGATTATTAAGTAAAGGTGCATTATGGAGGGGTTTTATGACTACACCTAGTATGGAAGATTACATTGAACAAATATATATGCTGATAGAAGAAAAAGGATATGCTAGAGTCTCTGATATTGCAGAAGCACTCGCTGTCCATCCCTCCTCTGTAACAAAAATGGTTCAGAAGCTAGATAAAGATGAATACCTCATTTATGAGAAGTATCGTGGTCTAATTTTAACCCCGAAAGGCAAAAAAATTGGAAAACGTCTCGTATACAGACATGAACTGCTAGAGCAATTTTTAAGAATCATTGGTGTAGATGAAGAGAAAATTTATGATGATGTAGAAGGCATTGAACATCATCTCAGCTGGAACAGCATTGACCGCATCGGCGATCTCGTTCAATTCTTTGAAGAAAACGACGAGCGATCTGTTCAGCTGAAAGCGATTCAAAAGAAAAACGAACAAACAAATCAAGAATCTTAAGAAAAAGGACACCCATGCTGAGGGTGTCCTTTTTGATTAAAGTTCTAATTGAAAGCATATGCTCTTACACTATTAATAGCGTGATATCAAAGGGGGCTCCTTGATGAAGATAGATGGTGTGTTCTCAGGTGGAGGCATTAAAGGGGCAGCACTTGCGGGTGCCTATGAAGCGCTTGAAGCAAGAGGATTTCAATTTGTCCGCCTTGCTGGTACAAGTGCTGGAGCGATCATTGCTTCACTCATCGCAGCAGGCTTTACAAGTCAGGAGATTCGGGAGCTTTTAGATGAAATGGATGAACATCACTTGCTTGATAGGAGATGTCAATTCATTCCGTTTAAAATGCTTAGGTGGGTCTCCATTTACTGGCGCCTCGGTCTGTACAAAGGCGACCGGCTGGAAAAATGGCTGACAGATGTGTTGAAACGAAAGGGGGTCACCGTATTTGGGGATCTCAAAAAAGATTCGCTGAAAATTGTTGCCTCTGATTTAACAAATGGGAAAATCCTCGTTCTACCAGACGACCTTCCTTCATACGGCTTAAATTCAGAGCGCTTTTCTGTTGCAAGGGCAATCCGGATGAGTTGCAGTCTGCCGTATTTTTTCGAGCCTGTCAAACTAAAGTCATCAAAAGGCATTTGTACCATTGTGGATGGAGGCGTGCTTAGCAATTTTCCAATTTGGTTGTTTGCCGAAGAGAAAAAAAGACCATTCGTCGGTGTCACATTAACCCCAAACGAAAAAGAACGCCCTCAACACTCCATCCGCAATGCGTTTGAACTGTTTGGCGCTCTTTTTGAAACGATGCGTGGAGCTCATGACGAAAGACACATTGCCACAAAACACGAACGTCATGTTATTTTTATTCCTGTAGAACACGTCATTGCCACAGATTTTCAGCTAATGACAGAAAAGAAAAAGGCGCTCGTCGATCTAGGCAGACAGAAGGCCGAGCAATTTTTAAAAAGCTGGACATTTTAAAACAAAGCGCGATTCTTCTTTTTGTTTTTCTTGCCTTCAATCACAGTTAACTGTGTTTGGCTTTTCTTTTTGAGAAGGACGGGCTTAGACTTGTGGTCAGTCGGCACGCTTCGCAAATGAGTGACCCGATTTTTCATCTGGCTTTTCGTTTTTGGTTTAGGCTGCTGGTAGCGACGTTTCGATTGTTTGACTGCTTTACGATAAAGATTGCCTTCTGTTCCAGTTCTTCGATTCATCAGCCATCTAAATAGGAAGAACATAACCGCTCCAATGATCACAACTGATAGCAGCATTGTAAAAAGTCTGCCTGGATTCGTTGTGAGTAAATACACAAATCCCAAAATACCTAAAGCGAAAATAATGGTAAAAGCAGGATGTACTCGGCGATTCATAACTGTCCACCTCCGAAGGAATTTACCGGATTTATAAGTTAGATCACTTGATGAGCAGAATCTGACGCTTGTTTCTCAGACGCTTCCTCTAAACGAAGAAGTTCATTAAAACTTGCAATGGCTACCTCGACTTGATCGTCAGAGGGTTCTTTTGTTGTGAGCAATTGTAGCCAAAGACCAGGATAGCCAAGCACTTTCAGCACAGGCACTTCTCGGAGTTTGTTCGTAAGCTGAAGCACTTCAAATGAAATGCCGAGAACAACCGGAATGAGCGCCAAGCGATTCAGAATTCTCACCCATAAAGGATCTGTCGGTACGAGTAAATAGACGAACATTCCGACAATGACAGTGAATAAAATAAAGCTGCTACCGCATCGATAATGAAGCCGTGATTGTTTTTGGACATTTTCCACTGTGATGTCAAGATTCTGTTCATAGCAGTTTATGACTTTATGTTCTGCGCCATGATATTGAAATACCCTTTTAATTAAAGGGGTCATGGAAATAAAGTAAATATAGCCTAATAACAGGACCAGCTTAAAGAATGTTTCCACTGCAATTTGTGCGAAATTCCCTGAAAAGACGGGCCGCACAAGTTCAGCTAAAAAGACAGGTACTAGGGTAAAGACAAATTTACTAAAGAGAAGAGAGAGAACTCCGATCACAGCAATGCCGAAAATCATAGATAATTTCGAGCTTTTTTGTTCTTTTTCAAGAGTATGATCTTCTGAAGGATCTAAGTCATAGCGCTCGCTGGAGAAGTTTAAGTGCTTACTGCCATTTGCGCTTGCTTCAACAAGTGCAGCAACACCCCTGACAAAGGGGATTTTCTTGAGAAAGGCGGTTCGTTTATTGGAGGTCCGGGGAAGCTTCAAAAACTCAATGGACTGATCCTTTCGCCGAATCGCTGTCACATAGTTCTTTTTACCTCCGAACATGACACCTTCGACAACTGCCTGCCCTCCATATGCTGGAGGTTTTGTTTGATTGGACATATTTCATCAACCTGCCTGTTTCCTGTAATTTACATGCTTTTCCTTATACCTTTATTGTACAGGAAATGAGGGGAAATCACTAGCTCACAGGTCGATTATCTACTAGAATTCTATCTACCTCTTTTTAGCCAGTATACCCTGTTATAAAAATTTTACACTCACGGATGGAATCCTTTTTATTCATGACATTTTGGACATACTACTTGCTGGAGGTGTTCACAAATGAAACGTGATGAAAAGAAAAACCAAGAAGAAAAAAATCAGGCTGTACAAACGTCATCGCTGTTGGCAAGAGCAGCTGCGACAGGCTTTGTTGGCGGTGTTTTTTGGGGCTTTATCGGGTTTCTGACCCATATGTTTCATTTCTCAGAGGTGAGTCCCAATATGCTCCTTCAGCCTTTTGTGCTCGGAGAGTGGAAAAAGGGCGGACTTGGTACTTTTATCAGTATTGTACTTTTAGGGGTTTTATCGATCGGAGCAGCCTTTATTTATTATGGGCTTTTGAAACGGATCAAAGGCTATTGGATGGGGCTGATATATGGCGCAATTTTATGGCTGCTCGTTTTTTACGTATTTAATCCCATTTTCCCAGATGTAAAGCAAGTCCAGGATTTGCAGCAAAGCACCATCGTCACGACATTTTGTCTATATATTTTATACGGCATGTTTGTCGGGTACAGTATTTCGTTTGAATATAATGAATTAACGAGTCAAAAGCTTGCGAGGGCACTCGGGAAAAAGACAGAATAAAGTGTAAATCACCTATTCATATGATAAAATATTTTTGGAAACGAAAGGTTTCTAAGAAAAAAGAAACAGATCTCGATATAGATTGAATTAGGGTGAAGGAGTGGTTGTATGCCTCATTTTCTTGTGCTGAATGGGCCCAATTTAAATAGGCTTGGCAAAAGAGAGCCGGCTGTTTACGGAAGTAAGACGCTGACAGATTTAGAAACGGATTTGTTCCAGTTTGCAGAAAGAGCCAATATCCAGTTAACGTTCTTTCAATCGAATCACGAAGGAGATTTGATTGATGCGCTCCACGAGGCAGAAGATCAGTACGATGGAGTCGTGTTTAACCCGGGGGCTTTTACACACTACAGCTATGCCCTAAGAGATGCCATTGCAAGTATTTCTTTATCCGTTGTTGAAGTACATATCTCAAACGTTCATAAGAGAGAGGAATTCCGCCATCATTCTGTACTTGCTCCAGTATGCCAAGGGCAAATCGTTGGTCTTGGTTTAGAAGGGTATAAATTGGCGATTCGTTATTTAGTGAGTGAAGGGGGAGCAGTATCATGAAACTTGAAAAGTTAAGAACACTTTTATCTGAATTAGAGATCGATGGTCTAGTCATTACGAGCAGCTTTAATTTACAGTACATGACCAGCTTTACTGGCTCAGCCGGTCTCGCCGTTGTTTCAAAGGACCGGGCAGCTTTTATCACGGATTTCCGTTATACAGAGCAAGCGAAGGACCAAGTAAAAGGCTTCGACATTATTGAACATAAAGGAAACATCGTAGAAACAGCAGCTCAAACGGCAAAGGAATTTGGGATCAAACGCCTTGGGTTTGAACAAAACCATATGACATTTGCCACTTACCAGCAGTATGCAGGTAAAGCAGGTGATATTGAGCTTGTTCCGGTCTCAGAATCAGTTGAAAAGTTGCGCTTGATTAAGTCTAGTGAAGAGATTAAGATATTAGAGGAAGCTGCGAAGATTGCAGATCACGCCTTTGATCATATTCTCACTTACATCAAGCCGGGCTTGACGGAAATTGCTGTCATGAACGAGCTTGAATTTTTCATGAGAAAAGAAGGCGCTGAAGGATCTTCATTCGATATGATTGTCGCCTCAGGTGTTCGTTCAAGCCTGCCGCACGGAAGAGCGAGTGAAAAGGTGATTGAATCTGGTGATTTAGTCACACTCGATTTCGGTGCTTACTATAAAGGGTATTGTTCTGATATGACAAGAACGATTGCTGTTGGCACACCGAGCGATAAGCTAAAGGAAATTTATCATATCGTATTAGAAGCAGAAAACGCTGGTGTGGATAGAATCAAGCCAGGCTTAACAGGAAAAGAAGCTGATCGCATCACACGTGACATCATTGAAAAGTATGGCTATGGTCAATACTTCGGGCATTCAACTGGCCACGGGCTAGGGATGGAAGTACATGAAGCGCCAGGCCTTTCCTCACGATCAGAGGTCGTCTTAGAAAAAGGAATGGTCGTGACAGTTGAGCCGGGAATTTACTTGCCGGATGTCGGCGGCGTGAGAATTGAGGATGATATTGTCCTGACAGCTGACGGCAATAAACGATTGACCCACTCACCGAAAGAACTTATCATATTATGATGGTGAAATGTAGGAGGATGACAAAATGATTTCAGTAAACGATTTTCGTACAGGCCTGACAATTGAAGTGGACGGCGGTATTTGGCGTGTAGTGGATTTCCAACACGTAAAGCCAGGGAAAGGCGCAGCGTTTGTTCGTTCGAAACTGCGTAACCTACGTACTGGTGCTATTCAAGAAAAAACATTCCGTGCAGGCGAAAAAGTAGCGAAAGCTCAAATCGAAACAAAAACAATGCAATACTTGTACGCAAATGGCGATCAGCATGTCTTCATGGATACAAGTTCTTATGAGCAGCTTGAACTAAGTGAAACACAAATTAAAGATGAGCTGAAATATTTGCTAGAAAATATGTCGGTTCAAATTGTGATGTACGGTGCTGAAACACTTGGAGTAGAACTTCCAAACACGGTAGAACTAGAAGTAGTAGAAACAGAGCCTGGTATTAAAGGTGACACAACATCAGGCGGATCAAAACCTGCAAAAACAGAAACTGGTTTAATCGTCAACGTTCCTTTCTTTGTGAACCAAGGAGATAAACTAGTCATTAATACATCAGACGGTTCATACGTGTCAAGAGCGTAATGAATGAAGAAAGACTGTAAACCTCGTGTTTACAGTCTTTTTTTATTGTAAAACATGTAAGACTCCCCAAAAGGCAGGCCTTCTCTCAATTCTCTCATTCATCTCTTTTCCTTCCTGAAAAACAAGACTACTTCCAGCTAGACAAGCATATAGTGTAAAAAAAGCTGGAGGTTCTATATGAAACAATTTCTCCCAGGTCTACATCCATCAGTCGCTGCGATGGCAGGCATGAGGTTTTTATCGGCAGCGATTGAACTGACGGCCGCCATCCTCATTTTAGTCACAAATGACGTTCGAAAAGCGGTTGTCATCAATAGTATATTGGCGATCATTGGGCCGCTCATTTTTATTATCACGATGACGATTGGAATCTATCAAATCGCAGGGCAGTTATCCTATGCCAAGCTCGTCTTTATTTTCATTGGTGTCGTATTTATTCTTGTTGGGATCTATAAGTGAAACGGCTTGGCATAATTAACGGCTCCCATCATACATTTTAGAGAAGAAAAAAAGGAGGGGAATTCGTTGCGGAGTTTGTTGGATATTCTCCCGCACTCGATTGGACAAGAACTTAGACTGCTAAAAGAAGCAGAATGGGATCAAATAGAAGAAATCCGCATTCGCACGGATCGTCCTATTGAATTAATGCAAAGAGGAAAACCGCGCTTTCTTTCTTATCACACAACAGGAGAAGATGCGTCTCAGCTATTAGGCAGGCTGAGCAATTATAGTATGTACACACTTGAAGAGGAGCTAAAGCAAGGCTACATCACCATCTCAGGCGGACACCGGGTGGGACTTGCAGGAAAGGTGATCGTTGAAAACGGCATTGTCAAAGGATTAAGAGATATCTCTTCATTTAATATCCGCATCGCAAAAGAAAAAGTCGGGATTGCGCTTCCCTTTCTTCCCTATTTATATGACGAGCACTGGTGCAATACACTGATCATCGGTCCACCGCAAACAGGGAAAACAACATTATTGCGGGATATAGCAAGACTGGCTAGTACAGGCACAAAAGCAATTCCTCCTAAAAAAACAGGCATTATAGATGAGCGTTCAGAAATCGCTGGGTGTATAAGAGGGGTGCCGCAGCACCAGTTTGGACACCGAGTGGATGTGCTCGATGCGTGTCCAAAGGCTGAGGGGTTGATGATGATGATTCGGTCTATGAGTCCAGAGGTCATGATTGTCGATGAAATCGGAAAAAGCGAGGATGTGCAGGCACTATTAGAAGCGATTCATGCTGGGGTCACCATTATCGTTTCCGTTCATGGCTATTCACTTGAAGATGTGTATAAACGCCCATCATTGAAGCCGTTATGGGAGCTTCGAGTGTTTGAACGATATGTTGAATTAAATCGCAAGGACGGTCCCGGCACGATCGGGCGGATATATGACCAAGACGGACAAGAGATGAAATGGAGGCGGGGAGTGGACGTATGTTAAAGCTCATTGGCGCTATCTTGATTGTCGCGGCTACGACTTGGGGAGGGTTCGAGTTTGCCAAACGATATAGCGACCGGCCGAAACAAATTCGGCAGCTCCGGTTTGCGCTCCAGTCTCTTGAAGCTGAAATTATGTATGGTCAAACACCGCTAGCGCGTGCAGCAGAGCAAATTGCGTCGCAAGTAGGTCCTCCTGTGAATTGGTTATTTGAACAATTTGCAGAAAAGCTGAAAGTTGGAACCTTTTCTGCACGGCATGCATGGAATGAGAGTCTTGAGGATGTTTGGAAAAAAACCGTCTTGAAAAAAGGCGAATATGAGGCACTGAGGCACTTTGGAGAAACACTTGGCCAGCATGATGTCACGTCTCAGCAAAAATATATCAAGCTTGCTTTAGGTCATTTGGAATCGGAGGAGAAGGAAGCTGAAATCGCCCAAGCCAAAAATGAAAAAATGGTCAGAAGCCTCGGATTTTTAAGCGGATTACTACTGATTCTTTTATTGATGTGAGAGGAAGGGAGTCGAGAGCATGGGCGTTGATGTAAACGTCATTTTTCAAATTGCGGGAGTAGGCATCGTTGTGGCATTCCTCCATACGATTTTAGATCAAATGGGGAAAAAGGAGTACGCTCAGTGGGTCACACTGCTTGGGTTTATCTACATTTTGTTTATGGTGGCAACCATTGTAGATGATTTGTTTAAAAAGATTAAAGCCGTATTTCTATTCCAAGGATAGGGGAGGGCTTACAAATCGACATCATACAAATTGTTGGACTTGGTTTAATCGCTACTTTTTTAGCATTAATTGTCAAAGAACAAAAGCCAACCTTCGCCTTTATGCTTGTTGTATTTACAGGGTGTGTGATCTTTCTTTATTTAATAGATCAAATCTATGCCATTATCTCGATGATAGAAAAAATTGCGGCAAGTGCCGGCGTCAATATGAATTATGTTGAAACCATTTTAAAAATTATTGGCATTGCCTATATTGCGGAATTCGGCGCCCAGCTGACAAAAGATGCTGGACAAGGCGCCATTGCATCAAAAATAGAGCTTGGCGGCAAAATTCTCATCTTGGTCATGGCAGTCCCCATTTTAACAGTCATCATTGAGACCATCTTAGGTATGATCCCGTCCATGACTTAATTGAAAAGAGGTGATGACAATGAAACGGGTGACAGCTGTTATGGGACTGATGCTTTTCTTCTGGCTGATCGCTCCGCACGCAGGCGCAGAAGAAAAAGAGCCTTTATCAAATGAAGCACCAGCAGCAGAAGAAGTGGCGACTGGACAGGCTGATGCACTTGAGCTTCATTCCATCAGTGACTTTTGGGAAACCATATTGGACGAGTATGGCGGCTTTCTGCCAGAAAGCCAAAAAGGAACAGTGAAGGAAATGATTGATGGCGATAAAGAGCTGTCTCCCCAGACATGGCTGAAAGCCTTTGTTCATTATCTTTTTCACGAGGTCATCGCAAACGGAAAGCTCCTTGGCACACTGATTTTACTCACCATCTTTTGTTCGCTTTTACAGCTTTTGCAGAATGCATTTGAACAAAGCACTGTCAGTAAAGTCGCATACGCACTTGTTTATATGGTGCTGATCATTATTGCACTCAACAGCTTTCATGTGGCGATTTCTTATGCAACAGAAGCCATTCAAACGATGACCAGTTTTATTCTTGCTCTTATTCCTCTGTTATTAGCACTGATTGCTTCATCAGGCGGGCTTGTCTCAGCCGGATTCTTTCATCCCGTTATTTTATTTTTAATGAATACGAGCGGCGTTTTTATTCAATATGTCGTTCTTCCGCTTATTTTTTTATCAGCGATATTGAGCATTGTCAGTACGCTGACTGAACAATACAAGGTTACCCAGCTTGCCCAGCTGTTAAGAAATGCGGCGATAGGCGGGTTAGCCGTTTTTTTAACTGTCTTTCTTGGCGTCATTTCTGTGCAAGGTGCATCTGCTGCGGTTACGGATGGTATCGCACTTCGTACAGCCAAATTTATTACCGGAAATTTCATCCCCGTCCTTGGCAGAATGTTTACAGATGCGACGGATACCGTCATCAGTGCCTCTGTATTACTTAAAAATACGGTCGGACTTGTTGGCGTCGCTATTCTCATTTCAATTGCCGCTTTCCCTGCGATTAAAGTGCTCTCGCTAGCCCTTATATATAAGCTTGCCGCAGCCGTTCTTCAACCATTAGGAGGCGGACCGATTATCAGCTGCCTTGATGTCATTTCTAAAAGTGTGCTTTATATCTTTGCTGCACTTGCTGTCGTGTCGCTCATGTTCTTTTTAAGCATTACCGTCATTATTACTGCTGGCAACCTGACCATGATGATGAAGTAAGGAGGGACACCTTTTGAGTTTTCTCACGGAATGGATCACAAGTATTATTCTCTTTATCTTATTTGCGATTGTCATTGATCTTCTACTTCCCAATTCAAGCATGCAAAAATATGCCAAAATGGTCGTCAGCCTCCTGTTGATTGTGGTGATGCTCAATCCGATTTTTGCTTTATTTCGGGCAGACCCTGACCAAATTTTCTCAGAATTGATAAAGGGAAAGGAAGAAGCACAGTCAGAAGAAATAAAAAATCAGATGAATTTAGAAAAAAAAGAAATACAAGCCTCTCAGCGTGCATATATTTTAAAGCAAATGGCTGTCCAACTAGAAAAAAGCGCAAAGGAGCCACTGGAGAAGGAGAGCTATGAAATGAAACACGTAGAAGTGCTGGCAGATGAAGAGCACCTGGATCAGAATATGGAGGCGGATCAATTTCGCATCAAAGCAGTTCTTTCCCCGCTCACAGGTGATGCTGTAGAAACGGTGGCAAAGGTGGACATTGATCTCTCCAGGCAAAAGGAGGAAAGCGCTGGATCTTCTAGCAAAGAGATCAAGAGGGTGAAAGAGACGCTTGCTGATGTTTGGAATACGAGTCCTGAGCACATTGCGCTGAACATTGAGGGAGGTGACGCAGCAGATCATGAATAACAAGGACTGGAAACAAAAGCTGAAATCATTCTTGCAGCCGCCTGAAAAAGGTGAAGGGAAACCAAAATTAACGAAGCACCATTACTTGCTGCTTGTATTCATCATCGGCGTATCTTTCATGTTAGTCAGTCAGATCTTGTCACCGCCATCAAGCAAAGAACAAGCTGCTGTTCCTGCTTCTAAAAAAACAACCTCACAAGAGCAGGAGGTATTCAAGCCGGCATCGTCAAGTAAATCAAAGAATTCGATTGAAGATGTGGAGCAAGAATACGAAAATCAGCTGAAAGAAATTTTAGAGACCATTATTGGCGTTGAGGATGTATCGATTGTGGTCAATGTAGACGCAACTTCTTTAAAAGTGTTTGAAAAAAACAAATCCAATAAAAGCACAACGACCGAAGAAACAGATAAAGAAGGCGGCGTGCGAAGTGTCACCGATCAAACAAAAGAAGAAGAAATCGTCATCATCAAAAATGGCAATGAAGAAACGCCAGTCGTGGTGCAAACGAAAAAACCAGATATTCGAGGTGTCCTCGTTGTTGCTCAAGGAGTAGACAACGTTCAAATAAAGAAAACCATCATTGAAGCGGTTACACGAGTGCTTGACGTACCGAGCCATAGAGTGGCTGTTGCCCCTAAAAAAATCAAGGAGGATTCGGAATGATGTTAAAAAAACAAACGGTTTGGCTATTAACGATGCTAAGTTTAGTTGTCGTCTTAAGTGTGTACTATATCATGTCTCCACAAGGTGAAAATGCAGTGACAGTAGAAGAGATGAAATCAAAAGGAACGGAAGAGAAAAAG
The DNA here is from genome assembly GCF_038007905.1 of Bacillus sp. FSL W8-0645. Classification (NCBI taxonomy): domain Bacteria; kingdom Bacillati; phylum Bacillota; class Bacilli; order Caryophanales; family Bacillaceae; genus Bacillus; species Bacillus sp. FSL W8-0645. The sequence goes on along the minus strand of NZ_JBBOYC010000001.1, from coordinate 2,308,338 downwards.
ACTGAACCAGAAAAAGGAATGGACAAAGGAACGGAAAAAGGAACGGAAAAAGGCGCTGATGAGAAGTCCACTGACAAAGAAACAAATGGTAAACAAGAGGATATCGAAACAAGCGGTGAAGAAGGAAAGGCTGTGTCAGAGCAAACAGACGATGAGCTTTTTACAACATACAGATTAGAGCTTGAAGATAAACGAAGCAAACAGCGTGAAGAGTTCAACGAAATCGTATCCAGTGATGATGCAACAGCACAAGAAAAAAGCGAAGCTTATGACCAAATGACAGCGCTTAGTGAAGCAGAAGGAACGGAGCGTCAGCTCGAAACCTTAATTAAAACAAAAGGTTATAAAGATGCGCTAGTGAGTGCAGAGGGAGATAAAGTGAGCATCACAGTTCGTTCTGACAAAAAATCAAAGTCCCAAGCGGCCGATATTATTGATATGGTCACAAAAGAAATGAGAGGTCTTGATAACGTAGCGGTCACTTTTGAGCCCTCCAATGAATAAAAAATGAACAGGCGCCCTTTGCCGTAAAGGGCGTTTTTTGATGCGGTTTGGCGCCCTCTTCAAGGTGCTCTCGCAAAGCGCTTCGCCACAATATTAGTTGAATTCATTGAAATCCTCCTGTAAGATGGTTATAGTATGTACTTTTAGTACTAGCCTATAAGAAAAAGATAAATCCATACATAGGGGTGCAAATCCATGTTAAAAATTGAAGAAATTCATGAACTGATTAAATTAATTGACGAATCAACAATTGATGAATTTACGTACGAAAACGAAGGTGCAAAAATCAAACTAAAGAAAAATAAAGAAGTCGTTCAGCAAGTAGCGGCACCAGTGGCTCCTGTCCAAGCAGCTCCAGCTCAACAAGCTCCTAAAGCACAAGCTCCAGCTCAGACCGAAGCCCCTGCACAAGAGGTAGCTGCGTCTGAAAATCTGCATAAAATCACATCCCCAATGGTTGGCACATTTTATGCTTCATCTTCACCAGAAGCAGATCCATATGTGACATCAGGTTCTAAGGTGAAGGAAAACACAGTTGTGTGCATCGTAGAAGCGATGAAACTGTTTAATGAAATCGAAGCAGAAGTAAAAGGTGAAATCGTCGAAGTATTAGCTGAGAACGGTCAGCTTGTAGAATTCGGACAACCCCTCTTTCTAGTGAAAGCAGAGTAAGGAGTACGATCATGATTAAAAAGCTATTAATTGCAAACAGAGGAGAAATCGCAGTTAGAATTATCCGCGCTTGTAAAGAGCTTGGAATTGAAACAGTTGCGGTATTTTCTGAAGCGGATCGCGATGCGCTTCATGTTCAAATGGCTGATGAAGCATATTGCATCGGACCGACTGCTTCAAAAGATAGTTATTTAAATGTCACGAATATTGTCAGTGTAGCCAAATTAACAGGGACAGATGCCATCCATCCAGGATACGGCTTCCTTGCTGAAAATGCAGACTTCGCAGAGCTTTGCGAGGAATGCAATGTCATCTTTGTTGGGCCAACTGCATCAGCGATTTCCAAAATGGGAACGAAAGATGTCGCAAGGGAAACAATGAAAGATGCTGGCGTTCCGATTGTTCCTGGTTCTCAAGGAATTGTAAAAGATCTTGATGATGCTGTTTCAACAGCAGCAAGTATTGGGTATCCTGTGATTATAAAAGCAACTGCCGGCGGCGGTGGTAAAGGAATCCGTGTGGCTCGTACCGAAGAAGAGCTCATTAACGGTGTCACCATCACGCAGCAGGAAGCAGCGCAAAACTTTGGTAACCCTGGCGTCTATTTAGAAAAGTTCATTGAAGACTTTAGACACGTGGAAATCCAAGTGCTTGCAGATCAGCATGGCAATACCATTCATTTAGGAGAGCGTGATTGCTCGATTCAAAGAAGAATGCAAAAGCTTCTTGAAGAAACGCCATCACCAGCGCTGAATGCAGACATCCGTGAGCAAATGGGTGAAGCAGCCGTAAAAGCTGCAGAAGCTGTTGAATACACTGGTGCTGGAACAGTCGAATTCATTTATGATTATAATGAAGAGAAGTTCTACTTCATGGAAATGAATACCCGTATTCAAGTAGAGCATCCTGTAACAGAAATGGTCACAGGTGTTGACTTGATCAAAGAACAAATTAAAGTCGCATCAGGTGAGAAGCTTTCTCTTACACAAGAGGATGTCGTATATGAAGGATGGGCAATCGAATGCCGTATTAATGCAGAGAACCCAGAGAAAAACTTCATGCCTTCAGCTGGTGAAATTAAAATGTATCTTCCGCCAGGCGGTCTAGGAGTACGTGTTGATTCTGCCGCTTATCCGGGCTATGTAATTCCGCCATATTACGATAGTATGATTGCAAAGGTGATCACATATGGTAAGACGAGAGAAGAAGCGATTGCGAGAATGAAACGCTCGCTTCAAGAGTTCGTCATTGAAGGAGTCTACACAACGATCCCATTCCATCTAAGATTGCTTGAGCATGAAACATTTGTGAGTGGTAATTTTAATACGAAGTTTTTAGAAACATACCAAATCATGAAATAATCACAGCTTTCGGAGGTGAATGTTCGTGTCAGATAACAATTTGCTTGAAATGAACCTTGATGAAGATCAATTGGGAAAAGTGCAAATTGCACCAGAAGTGATTGAGGTCATTGCTGGGATCGCCGCTTCAGAAGTCGAAGGCATTGCCGAAATGCGCGGCAATTTCGCTGCTGATGTAGCAGAACGCTTTGGTAAGAAAAATCACCGTAAAGGTGTGAAAGTAGATGTCTCTGATGAAGGCATCACAATCGATGTATATTGTGTGGTTGAATTTGGCCTATCCATTCCAAAGGTATCCACTGCTGTACAAGAAAATATCCGTCAAACTCTTTTGAACATGACTGCTTTAACGATTAATGAAATCAATATTCATGTCGTTGGTATTCAATTTGATACTAAAGCATCTGAGGCTGAAGTAGATCAAGAAATATAAAAAAAGAGTTCAAGTGAAACCAAGGAGGCATTGCCTCTTTGGTTTTTTAAAGCCCATTTTTGGGTCATTTCCGAATAATAATGATCTCACACGTGAATTGATTCGTTTTTCGTGACAGCTCGCATGGATCTTGGTGCGACCATGGTCAAAATATGTTATGATCTCTGTATGGCTTAACGACAAGCGGATAAAGTGGTTAAAGGAGTAAATAATGAAAAGAAGAACTGCAAGAGAAAAGGCGCTACAAACATTATTTCAAATTGATGTGAGCAATATTGATCCGAAAGAGGCCATTACACATGCGCTGGATGAACAAGAATCAGATCCTTTTTTTGAGGAGCTGGTTTTCGGTGTGCTTGAACAAAAGGACAAGCTCGATGACATGATTTCACAGCATTTAGTGAATTGGAAACTCGATCGTATTGCAAACGTAGACAGAGCCATTTTAAGGCTGTCTGTGTACGAGATGGTGTATCAAGAAGATATCCCGGTTAGTGTCTCAATGAATGAAGCGATTGAACTGGCCAAATTATTCGGTGACGATAAAGCATCGAAATTTGTAAATGGAGTACTTTCAAACATTAAAAACGACCTAAAGCAGCAATAGGAGGATTCGACATGACAGCAACAATCATCGATGGGAAAGAAACAGCAAAAGAAAAGCGTGAGCAATTAGCAAAAGAAGTAGAAGAGCTAAAACAAAAAGGTGTCACACCTGGTCTTGCCGTTATTCTAATCGGTGATGATCCGGCTTCACTTTCTTACGTACGCGGGAAGAAAAAAGCAGCAGAAGCAATGGGGATGCATTTCCAGCTAGATCATTTAGATGCTTCTTTAACAGAAGAAGCATTGCTTCAGCTGATTGATCAGTACAATGCGAACGATCAATTCCACGGGATTCTTGTTCAGCTTCCACTGCCAAAACATATTTCTGAAAAAGCCGTGATTGAACGTATTTCACCTGAAAAAGATGTTGATGGTTTCCATCCATTGAATATCGGGAAAATGCTCCTTGGGGAAGACACATTCCTTCCATGCACACCAGCAGGCATTGTTGAATTACTAAATAAAACGGGCGTCAGTCTTTCTGGAAAAGAAGTCGTTGTTGTCGGACGCAGCAATATTGTCGGTAAACCAGTAGGACAATTGCTGTTAAACGAAAACGCAACGGTTACTTATTGCCATTCAAGAACAACGAATATTTCAGAACATACGTTGAAAGCGGATATTTTAGTTGTTGCCGTCGGTCGAGCAAACTTTATTAAAGCTGACCAAATTAAAGAAGGCGCTATTGTGATCGATGTAGGAGTCAATCGTTTGGATACTGGAAAGCTTGTTGGAGATGTTGATTTTGAAGAGGCAAAAGAAAAAGCTTCTTATATCACACCAGTCCCTGGCGGAGTCGGTCCAATGACGATTACGATGCTTGCACATAATACGGTTAAATCAGCAAAACGTACATTAGCATAAGCTTTATCCATTCATCCACCTGCATGCTGCTGGTGGATGAATGTGCGTTTTTGAAGAGGAGGAATACGTCATGAGTGAAAAAGCCTTTGTGACGGTCACAGCCCTTACAAAATACATAAAAAGAAAATTTGATGTTGATCCGCATTTAGAAGATATTTGGATCAAAGGTGAGCTATCCAATGTCAAGATTCATTCAAGAGGACATGTGTACTTCACCTTAAAAGACGAAAACGCACGCATGCAAGCTGTCATGTTTCAGCGCTCTGCAGCGAAGCTGCCTTTTTCACCTAAGAGTGGAATGAAGGTGTTTGTACGCGGCGGAATTCAAGTCTATGAACCAAGCGGCAACTATCAATTATATGCAAAAGAAATGCAGCCTGATGGTGTTGGTGCTCTTCATCTCGCTTATGAAGAGCTGAAGAAAAAGCTAGCAAGTGAAGGCTTATTTGATGCGCGCTATAAAAAGCCAATCCCTGAATATCCAGAGGTTGTTGGTGTCATTACGTCTCCAACAGGAGCGGCTGTTCGAGATGTCATTACGACCATTAATCGGCGCTATCAGCAGGCCAAAATCATTGTGCTTCCGGCGCTCGTTCAAGGTGAGCATGCGACCCGTTCCATCGTAGAGCGAATTAAGGAAGCGAATGAAAAACAGCTCTGTGATGTCTTGATTGTCGGAAGAGGAGGCGGTTCGATTGAAGAGCTTTGGGCTTTTAATGAAGAAGCTGTCGCAAGAGCCATCTTCGCATCAGACATTCCAATCATATCTGCAGTTGGACACGAAACAGACTTTACGATCAGTGATTTCACTGCAGATATGAGAGCACCCACACCAACAGGAGCAGCCGAACTTGCTGTTCCAAGCACGACCGATTTAATTGAACGAATCAAATCAATCGATATACGGCTAACAAGAGCGGTAAAGAATCGAACCTCACAAGCGAAGGATCGTCTTGTGGCGCTGCAATCCTCTTATGCCTTCCGTTTTCCAAAACGATTACAGGAGCAAAAAGAGCAGCAATTCGATTTGGTATTTGACCGTTTTCAAAAACAGCTATCGAGGCAAATTGAGCTAAAACGCAGTCAGCTAGACCGCCAGACATACAGGCTGAAGCCGCTTCACCCTAAAGAGCAGCTGCTTCAAGCTAAAAAACGCCACGCCAATGAAACAGAACAGCTCGTTCGCAGTATGAATGTGCAAATGAAAACAATTCATTCGCAGTTCCAATCGGTTCTTGGTAAACTAAATGCATTAAATCCACTTCAAGTGATGGAAAGAGGCTACAGCTTAGCCTATAAAGAAGAAGAACTAATAAAAAGTGTGAACCAAGTAGAGCCGAAGGATCAGCTGACCATCACGATGAAGGATGGACGTCTGATTTGTGAGGTTATTGAGAAGGAGGGGCAATCAACATGACAGAATCCAATAAACCAAAAGAAGAACAAATGACATTTGAAGAGGCGATGAAAGGTCTTGAGGAGATTGTGGGAAAGCTCGAAGAAGGAGATGTACCACTTGAGCAGGCCATTCATTATTTCCAAGAAGGGATGACCCTTTCGAAGCTTTGTCATGAAAAATTACAGCATGTTGAAAAGCAAATGGATTTCATTTTAAAAGAGGACGGTGAGCTAGCTCCCTTCTCAGTGAAGGAGGCCGATGCTGGTGACAAGTAATTTAAATGAATTTTTAACAACACGAAAACAGGCCATTGAAGATTATTTATTTACATATGTTCAGGAATTGACGATTCCTGAAGACCTGAAATCTTCTATGCTCTATTCTCTTAAAGCGGGCGGGAAAAGGCTTCGACCTGTTCTCGTTCTTGCTCTTCTAAATGCCTACGGTAAAAACGAAGAAGACGGTATACCTGTCGGCTGTGCGGTTGAGATGATTCATACGTATTCATTGATACATGACGACCTTCCTTGCATGGACGACGATGACCTTCGCAGAGGAAAACCGACGAATCATAAAGTGTACGGAGAAGCAACAGCGGTTCTTGCAGGTGATGCCCTTTTAACAGAAAGCTTCCGCCTGATTACATCTCAGCTGTCTAGCGGCGTCTCAGCTGACAAAAAGCTCAGAATTGTGGATGAGCTTGTAAAGTCAGCAGGTGCACTAGGAATGGTTGGCGGTCAATTTGACGACATGGAAGCAGAGCAAAAACAAGTATCGCTTGCTGAACTAGAATCCATTCACGCCCGTAAAACAGGAAAGCTTCTCACATTCAGTGTCGCAGCAGGTGCAATGCTGGCAGGAGCATCAGATGACGATATCGAAAAGCTAAGGGAATTCAGCTATCATATTGGCATTGCGTTTCAAATCCGTGATGATATTTTAGATCTCGAAGGAAGCGAAGAAAAAATCGGAAAACGGGTCGGCTCTGATACAGCAAATGAAAAGTCGACATATCCTTCTTTATTAACGCTTTCAGGAGCAAAAGAAAAGCTGCATGAGCACATCACACGTGCAAAAGAAATTGTCTCAAATCTTCAATTAGAGCAGCAATTGCTGCATGATTTATGTGATCTAATTGCCTCAAGAGATCATTAAAAACAGCCTAGATTTGAGGGTCCTCGAGCAATTGTGGTAAACTGTAAACAGTTTATTATGATGAGACAACTCTTATTCCCTATTGGTTTTCAAAGGAATAAGGCATTATAGATGTATATAGAAATTTTGTTGAAAGCGAGTTGATCCTAATTGGATCTTTTATCAATAAAAAATCCAACGTTTCTAAAAGGAATGTCAAATGCAGAATTAGAGGAGCTTAGTGCTGACATTCGCATGTTTTTAATTGAGTCCTTAGCTAACTCTGGTGGGCATATCGGTCCGAACCTGGGAGTCGTTGAACTGACTGTTGCGCTTCATAAAGTATTTGACAGCCCAAAAGACAAATTCCTCTGGGATGTTGGACATCAGTCTTACGTTCATAAGCTGTTAACGGGAAGAGGATCGGAGTTTGATACACTTCGTCAATATAAAGGGCTTTGCGGTTTTCCTAAACGAAATGAAAGCGAGCATGATGTGTGGGAGACAGGTCACAGTTCAACCTCGTTATCTGGCGCGATGGGTATGGCGGCAGCGCGTGATATCAAAGGGACAGATGAATATATCCTGCCGATTATCGGAGATGGTGCACTAACCGGAGGTATGGCGCTAGAAGCTTTGAATCATATCGGTGATGAAAAGAAAGATATGATTGTCATATTAAACGACAATGAAATGAGTATTGCACCAAACGTCGGTGCGATTCACACAATGCTTGGCAGATTACGTACAGCTGGCAAATACCAATGGGTAAAAGACGAGCTTGAATATTTATTCAAGCGCATTCCAGCTGTTGGTGGTAAGCTTGCTGCCACAGCAGAGCGTATCAAAGACAGCCTCAAATATTTACTTGTATCTGGCATGTTTTTTGAGGAAATGGGATTTACCTACTTAGGTCCTGTCGACGGACATTCGTATGAAGATCTTTTTGAAAATCTTGAATATGCAAAGAAAACAAAAGGTCCTGTTCTTCTGCATGTCATCACGAAAAAAGGAAAAGGCTATCAGCCGGCAGAATCCGATAAAGTCGGGACTTGGCACGGTACGGGTCCATACAAAATTGATACAGGGGATTTTGTAAAACCGGCAGCAGCAGCTCCGTCTTGGAGTGGTCTCGTTAGTGAAACGGTCAGAAAGCTGGCACGGGAAGATGAGCGGATTGTTGCGATCACGCCTGCGATGCCTGTTGGTTCAAAGCTTGAAGGCTTTGCGAAGGAATTTCCAGAGCGGATGTTTGATGTAGGAATTGCTGAGCAGCATGCAGCCACAATGGCAGCTGGGCTTGCGACGCAGGACATGAAGCCATTTTTAGCGATTTATTCAACGTTCCTACAAAGAGCCTATGACCAAGTGCTACATGATATTTGTCGTCAGAACCTTAACGTATTTATTGGCATTGACCGTGCTGGACTTGTCGGTGCAGATGGAGAAACCCATCAAGGTGTGTTTGATATTGCCTTTATGCGTCATATGCCGAATATGGTACTCATGATGCCAAAAGATGAAAATGAAGGACAGCACATGGTCAATACAGCTATTCAGTACGATGACGGTCCTATTGCTATGCGCTTCCCGCGCGGTAATGGGCTTGGTGTCAAAATGGATGAACAGCTGAAAACCATTCCAATTGGGTCCTGGGAGATTCTTCGTCCAGGGAAGGATGCCGTGATTTTAACATTTGGTACGACGATTAAAATGGCACTCCAAGCAGCAGAAGAACTTCAAAAAGAAGGGAAATCGGTTCGTGTTGTCAATGCTCGTTTTATTAAGCCTCTTGATGAAGCGATGTTAAATGACATTTTTTCTGAAGGTATTCCGATTTTAACGATTGAAGAAGCTGTGCTCCAAGGCGGATTTGGCAGCAGCGTTTTAGAATATATACACGATAAGAAAGCATCTCATATTAAAGTAGAACGTATGGGCATTCCAGATGAATTTATTGAGCATGGAAGTGTTGATGCCCTGCTTGAAGAAATTGGTTTGACGAAAGCACAGGTTGCTGACACTTTACGTGACCTGCTTCCCGCAGCACCAAGAAAAGGAATTGGATCATGACATCAAAGAAAGAACGACTTGACGTTTTATTAGTTGAACAAGGACTAATGGAAACGAGAGAGAAAGCAAAGCGTGCCATTATGGCTGGGATCGTTTACTCAAATGAAAACCGTTTGGATAAACCAGGAGAGAAAATCGCTCGTGATACACCGCTCACTGTGAAAGGGAACCCTCTGAAATATGTGAGCCGCGGCGGATTAAAGCTGGAAAAAGCGCTAAAAGAATTCGACTTAACCGTTGAAGGAAAATTGCTAATTGATATCGGTTCATCAACAGGTGGATTTACAGATTGTGCGCTTCAAAATGGAGCGGTCAAATCATATGCTGTTGATGTTGGCTACAATCAGCTTGCGTGGAAATTAAGGCAGGATGACAGGGTCATCGTCATGGAGCGCACCAATTTCCGTCATTCCGTCCCAGCAGATTTTACTGAAGGATTGCCAGAAGTGGCGTCAATTGATGTCTCTTTTATTTCACTTAAGCTTATCCTGCCGGCTTTAAAGCACATTCTTGTCCCAGGCGGAGACTGTATTGCACTCGTCAAGCCTCAATTTGAAGCAGGCAGAGAGCTTGTTGGGAAAAAAGGCATCGTGCGAGATCCATCGGTCCACCTTGGTGTACTGGAAGAGATGAATCAATTTGCTGCAAAAGAAGGCTATGATGTGAAGGATGTATCATTTTCGCCTATTACTGGCGGAGACGGGAATATTGAGTTCCTTCTCCATTTAATGCTTCATCCCGATCGAGAAGAGAATGCGGCACTACCGATTTCAGAGCTTGAAAAGATCGTCAAGGAAGCCCATTCTGTATTGAAAGAAAAGAAAAACAGTCCTGAGCCGGCTGACACATGAGGTTGAAACAAAAGGAATAATAGCTCGCTATTATTCCTTTTAGATTGTTGGCAAAGGGCTAAAATGATCTTTATTTTAGCCCTTTGTCTTCTTTACAGCGTGATAGAAAACCTTTGAAGTCTAGGAAGGACGAGCATCGGAGAGGAGCGAATTTAACATTCGTGAGCACCGAAGCGCAGACCTGACACCGAATGCGAGGGTTTGTCTACACGCTGAAGGAATAATAGCTCGCTATTATTCCTTTTTACATGGTCAAAAGATGAGAATTGGCCGTTTCTCACGTAACGCTTGTTTTTTAAACTGTGATTCATATAACATAGAACGTAAAGACAAACTGAGATCAAACGCCTAGGGGGGTCAAAAATGACTAAAGGTCAAAGGCATATCAAGATTAGAGAAATCATCGCGAGCCAAGAGATTGAAACACAAGATGAACTAGTCGATATTTTAAAAGCCGATGGATATAACATTACACAAGCGACTGTTTCAAGAGATATTAAAGAATTGCATTTAGTGAAAGTGCCAACGAACAATGGAACATATAAATACAGCCTTCCTGCGGATCAGCGGTTTAATCCGCTGTCTAAACTAAAGCGATCCTTAATGGATGCATTTATTAAAATGGATGCTGCCAGTCATTTAATTGTCCTCAAAACCATGCCGGGTAATGCACAGGCGATTGGGGCTTTAATGGATAATTTAGATTGGGAAGAAATCATGGGAACCATTTGCGGAGATGACACCATTTTGATCATTTGCCGCACTCCAGATGATACGGAAACAGTTTCAAGCAAAATTTTAGAGCTTCTATAAAGAATCAGGTTTACAAAAAGAGGTGTCAAATGAGTGTTAGCAGAACTAACCATTAAAAACTTTGCAATCATTGAAGAGTTAACGGTTTCATTTGAAAAAGGACTCACAGTCCTAACAGGGGAAACAGGTGCAGGGAAATCTATCATGATTGACGCTGTCTCACTTCTTGTGGGAGGTAGAGGGTCGTCTGAATTTGTTCGTTATGGTGAGAAAAAGGCTGAGCTGGAGGGGCTTTTTCTTGTACCAGCAGCTGACCATCCTGTATTTGCTTTATGCGAAGATCAGGGAATTGACGCAACGGATGAAATGATGATTCTTCGCCGTGATATTAACAATAACGGGAAAAGCATTTGCCGTATCAATGGCAAGCTCGTTACAATCTCACTTTTACGCGAAGTAGGACGCCTTTTGCTCGATATACATGGACAGCACGATAACCAGTTATTGATGGAGGATGAAAATCATCTGCATTTACTCGATCAATTTGGAGCAGAAGAAATTGCACCTGCTTTGTCACAGTATCAAGAAGCATATGAGCAATATACAAAGACAGCCCAAAAGCTAAAACAGCTCTCTGAGAATGAGCAGGAAATGGTGCACCGGTTAGATTTACTGCAATTTCAGCTAGAAGAGATTGAAGCGGCACAATTAGAGCCGGGAGAAGATGAGAAGCTTCAAGAAGAGCGCCATCAGATCAGCAACTACGAAAAAATCTTTTCCTCACTCCAAAACGCCTATAATGCCTTGCGCAATGAGCAGGGGGGACTTGATTGGGTTGGTATGTCATCAAGCGAGCTCGAGCAGGTTTCTGAGATCAACGACGATCTGAAAAAGCTATCCGAACAAGTGTCGAACTCTTACTATTTATTAGAGGATTCGACGTTCCAAATCCGAAACATGCTGGATCAATTAGAGTTCGACCCAGCACGACTTGATTTTATTGAGTCTAGGCTGAATGAAATGAAGCAGTTAAAACGAAAGTACGGGACAACGGTTGAGGAAATTTTGGAGTATGCGGCGAAGATTGAAGAAGAAATCGATCAAATTCAAAATCGAGACAGTCACCTGCAGACGCTTAAAAACAAACTGGATGCAATGAGCCGTGACGCTCTGCTTGAAGCACTTAACGTTTCGGAGCTTCGTAAAAAATGGGCCAAAAAGCTAGCGAAGCAAATTCAAACAGAACTAAAGGATTTGTATATGGAGAAGTCAACGTTTGATACATCCTTTTCCATTCGGTATGCGCCTTTTAGCAGCACGGATAATCCGCTGCTAGATGGAAAGCCCGTCCAGCTTGGAAAAAACGGAATCGACCAAGCTCAATTTGTGATTTCTACTAATCCTGGCGAACCGATGAAATCTTTATCAAAAGTTGCCTCGGGTGGAGAAATTTCACGTGTTATGCTCGCCGTGAAAAGTATCTTCTCAGCCAAACAAGAAGTCACTTCCATTATTTTCGATGAGGTCGATACGGGCGTAAGCGGCAGAGTTGCACAGGCGATTGCCGAAAAAATCTACAAAGTGGCGGCTGGCTCACAAGTGCTCTGCATTACGCACCTCCCGCAAGTAGCAGCAATGGCTGACACGCACCTCTTCATTTCTAAACGCTCTAAAGCAGGCAGAACACTGACAAGCGTCAAACCATTAAGTCATGAAGAAAAAGTGAGTGAAATTGGCAGAATGATTGCGGGTGTGGAAGTCACTGAGCTGACAAAACAGCACGCAAAAGAATTGCTGCATCAAGCAAATGATGTCAAAACAACAGGGTAGCTGAAAAATCAGCTGCCTTTTTTATATTGTGTCAAAATCGCTGTATATACCCACGAAATCGTCTTTTTCTTTTATCAATTTATCCAATCATTTTCTATAGCTACCGGTTATAAATCAAAGCGAAGAAGGCAAAAGTAAAGATGTAGCCAAAACATGAGTGTTCTGGTGTGGGTAAGGAGCGAGGAGAGTGAAAAATGAATGCCCGAAAAGATGAGAAAAGCCATTGGTGTGATTCTCCTTGTTTCTTTAATCAGTACAGGGTTTATGAGCATAGTGAAGGAATACATCAGCATTCCAACAAATGTTGCTGTATTTGAAAAACAGAAGCACTCAATTGACACATCAATAGAAGCGTCAGCCAATGCTTCTTCACAAGCCTTTAGTCTTTCAGAGAAAAAGAATCAGCTTGAAGTAACAGGACAAAAGGCGGGAAAAGCCGAAATTGTTTATGATTTTAAAGGATTCCCTATTAAGAAAACAAAAGTCGACGTTCTCCCTGAATTAAAAGTCGTTCCTGGAGGACAATCCATTGGCGTCAAGCTCCACTCTGTAGGAGTTCTTGTTGTAGGTTTCCATCAAATCACAACAGCAGACGGCAAAAAATCACCAGGCGAAGCCGCAGGCATTCAATCAGGGGATATGATCATTGAAATCAATGGTCAAAAGATGGAGAAAATGAATGACCTCACCCCATTTATCCAGAAAGCAGGGAAAACAGGTGAAACGCTTCGTTTACTCATAAAAAGAGACCATAAAACCTTTCAAACAACATTAACACCCGCAAAAGATGCAAGTGAAGGCACCTATCTAATTGGTCTTTACATTCGAGATTCCGCAGCAGGAATTGGCACGATGACCTTCTTTGAACCATCTTCTAAAAAATATGGTGCCCTAGGGCATGTCATTTCTGACATGGATACAAAAAAACCAATTGTTGTCGACAATGGTGAAATTGTCAGATCAACCGTAACATCGATTGAAAAAGGCACAGGTGGCAATCCTGGAGAAAAATTGGCGAGATTCTCTTCCGAACGAAAAACGATCGGGGATATCTCCCGCAACAGCCCATTTGGTATCTTTGGTACGTTAACCGAAAAGCTTGAAAATCATGTATCAGACAAACCACTTCCAGTTGCTTTATCAAATGAAGTAAAAGAAGGTCCAGCAGAAATTTTAACCGTTGTGGATCATGATAAAGTGGAAAAGTTTGATATTAAAATCGTCAGCACGACTCCGCAGAAATTCCCGGCAACAAAAGGGATGGTATTGAAGGTAACAGATGAGCGTCTTTTAAGTAAAACGGGCGGTATCGTCCAAGGTATGAGTGGAAGCCCTATCATCCAAAACGGAAAAGTCATCGGTGCGGTCACTCACGTTTTCGTCAATGACCCGACAAGCGGCTACGGCGTACACATTGAATGGATGCTGTCAGAAGCAGGCATCGATCTTTATCAAAAAAACAAAAAAGCAAGCTGATCATCAAACTGCCGCGAATCTTCCGGCAGTTTTTTTCTCCCCTTTCTTTCTCTGCCATCATGTTATAAAATGAGGAAAAAGAGATTTTTCGACAAAATGGAAAATGGTATGTTGTCAAATTGCAATAATCGTCGATTCGTTAAGAAAAACGTAGAAAAAGCTAGATAATGCTCTATTATTCGGAAAATTAAAGTTTTTTAAAGGGGATAGCATGGTTTTGTCGAATTGAACACTCAGAAGAGAAATACAAAAGACTAAAGGAATCGACATTGGGGAGGAAAGAACGTGGAGAAAATTAAAGTGTGTGTAGCTGATGACAATCGAGAGCTTGTTGGCCTTTTGACAGAGTATATTGAGGGACAGGAAGATATGGAAGTGCTTGGCGTGGCGTATAATGGCCAGGAATGTCTGACATTATTTAAAGATAAAGAGCCCGACGTTCTCCTCTTAGATATTATCATGCCTCATTTAGATGGCCTTGCTGTACTGGAACGCCTCCGTGAAAACAATGACATGACCAAACAACCAAGTGTGATTATGCTAACGGCGTTTGGACAAGAAGATGTCACGAAAAAAGCAGTTGATTTGGGCGCATCTTATTTCATCTTAAAGCCATTTGATATGGAAAACCTAGTCGGTCATATTCGTCAAGTCAGTGGAAACGGCACACAAGTCACCCATCGATCTTCATCTATCCAAAACAGTGTCCTTCGAAACAAACCTGAACCGAAACGCAGAAACTTAGATGCGAGCATTACAACGATTATTCATGAGATTGGCGTCCCGGCTCATATTAAAGGTTACTTATACTTAAGAGAGGCCATTTCAATGGTGTACAATGACATCGAGCTTCTCGGAAGCATCACAAAAGTGTTGTATCCAGACATCGCGAAGAAATTTAACACGACCGCGAGCAGAGTAGAACGAGCGATTCGTCATGCGATTGAAGTGGCTTGGAGCAGAGGAAACATCGATTCCATTTCCTCACTCTTTGGTTATACAGTCAGCATGTCTAAAGCAAAACCAACCAATTCTGAATTTATCGCAATGGTAGCTGATCGTCTGCGCTTGGAGCATAGAGCAAGCTGATTTTGGGAAGTGAAAGGTTCTAATTTAACTTAAGGCATATATTGAATAAAATTTAAAAATAAAGCACTTTTTTCGGTAGCTAGTATGTTCTAGTCTTCCTAAAAGAGTGCTTTTTAAAAATTAATAACGTATAAATTTTTTAGTGAAATTATAATATTTTTTATTTGCTCATGAAGTTTCTTTAAAACAGGAATTTCCTCATAATTAATTCATCTCGAGGTGAAACACAATGTTTAATTGGAGAAATATCAAAGAAAACTTATTGTTAAAATTGAAAAAAAATTTTTTGCCGTCTAAAAATTTGTCATCCTTCTTGGCTCAATTACTTTTTTATCTGTTTTTTATTGGTTTTGTTCTTTATTGGATAATAATTCTGATGATTGACAAGTTTGGAATTTATGTAGGAGGTATAGAATGGATATCTTTGATTATGGTGCTCTTTACAAACACTTTCCATTTTTCTATCATGTTTTGGTTCCTTAAATTTTATAGAGATTGGAATTCGAAAAGAGATATTTTATTTATGGATCCTGATAATCAAGCTACATTTGCGCATAATTCGCCCCAAATTGATGAAATGATAAATGAGATTAAATCATATGAGGAATCAATATATAACTGGGCAAATGAAAAAAATGGAACTCCATTAGAAGAAGTAGAATATTTAAAAATATATTCTGAAATTGAGTCAGGAAAGAAGATACTAAAATTTCAATTTACATCAATTATTGTAGCGCTACTTGGGATATTAGGTAGTATCATAACCAATAAAGAGATAATAGAAGTTTGGACAAATAGGTATGGACTAATTCTGGAGTATGTGGATATTAAAATCGTTACTCTAATAGATATTGGAACAATTTTAATGGTAAGTATATTAATTATTAATACCTTGTTAATAACTTATCATAAAATAATTAGAAAAATTGAGCTCTACGAGAGATTATTGGATAGAGTCATTTTAAAATTTCAAAAAAAGAAAATGAATAACTAAAAATAAATTTCCTGAAAAATACTTTTTTGGGTGTTTTCTAGGAAAAAGGATTACATATTTACAGGTTGAAATATTTTGATTAAGTTTGACAACTCAGCTTGATTTATTTTCAGAATAAAATGAAAAATAAAGCATGAAAGAAATGGGTATGACATAAATTAGTGGTAATCAGCTACGCCAATCAATTGTTTGGTCTTCAAAATAGAAGAAGGAAACGCTCATTCGTAAGAAAAAGGATGAGAGGAAAAGGTCTGATGGATTTGGTAAATAAAGCAAATGAGATCGAAAGTTCTATTTCTATTGACCTGATTGGTTGGCGTTTTAAAGTCACTGGCTTCTTAGAGATTGTGCCATTTGAACTGAATATTCCCATTGTCGAATTTAATAATTTTCACATTCTTTTACTATGCTATAATAATGAAAAGAAGAGGGTGAGGTTATGGGAAAGCTGAAAATCCACTCTGCTGAGGTAGCGAACGAAATTAGCAAGTGGACGAGGGTCATTTCTCAAAATGACCTAGAAAAATCTGCTATCTATAAAGAGAAAATTCAGAATTTGCTAAAAAATACAGATGAAGACCGCGAAGTTCTCCTTTATTATCAGCTTGTTAATGGCCGACATGAAATGTTACTTGGAAATATTGAAAAAGCCAATCACATTATGAAGAGTGTCGGAACGCTTGATGAGAAAGTAGATGACATTATTAATTTTTATTTTTACTTTTACAAAGGCCAATATGCTGCATATGTGAAAAAGTATGATGAAGCCATCAGCTTTTACAAAATTGCAGAACAACGACTAAAACGTGTGAATGAGGACCTTGAAGTAGGAACTTTTCATCATAAGGTTGCTTCAATCTATTACGAACTGAAACAAAACTTCATCTCCATTAATCATATCAAAAAAGCCATCGATACGTTCAAAGCGCATGAAGAGTATACAGCGCAGGCGATTGACAGCTTGATTTTACATGCAAGTAATTGTATCGATTTGATCCAATTTGACGAAGCAGAGGAAAAATACCAAGAAGCACTTGAGAAAAGTAAACGCATTAACAATGAAGTGCTGATTGGGAAATGCTATCACAATTTAGCCGTTCTCTATTATGCGAAGCATGATTACGAAAAAAGCGCACAATATGCCAAAAAAGGGATGGGCATTCAAATGCACCGTGACAATAGCCATTATTACATCCAATCTTTATATGTTCTGGCAAATGCCTTGGTTCATCTAGGAAATCAAGAGGCGAAGGAATATATTAAAGAGGGCATTCAGTATAGCTGCGACATCCAAAATAATGAATATATAGTAAAATTTGAAATTTTAGATTTAATGTGCGAAAATAGTGGAGCAGCAGACGTATTCTCTGAAAAATTAGACTACATAGAAAAAAATAGATTATATGTGGAGCTTGAGGATTTGTCTGAACAAATATCGAAATACTTCAAGGAACGAAATGACTATCAAAATGCCATTCGTTTTCTTGAAAAGAAATTCGATGCACAAATACTTCAAAAGAAAGTGGAGGTTATCTTATGAAAAAGTTGTTGTTAGGTTTAACCGTCGTTACAGCAGTCGCAGTTGTTTCTTCCCTTTTTGCTCTTGACGCCGAGACGACAGAGCAAGCCATCAGAGCGATTACGTGATCGAATTTATACAGAACCTCTTCGTACGAATCAGAAGAGGTTTTTTTATGTGCTCAAACTGGAAAAATGAAAAGAGACACGTCATAATGAAAGGAAGCATCATACTTAGAGGTGACATATGACGAAAATTTTTGCACACAGAGGTTTTAAAGGAATCTACCCTGAAAATACCATGATAGCCTTTGAGCATGCACTCCATTCTGGAGCTGACGGAATTGAGCTGGATGTTCAGCTGACGAAAGATGGCAGGCTTGCTGTCATTCACGATGAGAAGCTGAACAGAACAACGAATATGAAAGGCTTAGTGAAAGACTATACATATGAAGAGTTAAAAGCAGGAGATGCGAGTCATTCTTTTTATGAAGAAACCGGTGCTGTATCCATTCCTCTTTTGGAGGAAGTATTGGAGCTCGTGACGCAGCAATCATCACTCATCATCAATATTGAACTGAAAAACTCCATTTATCGATATCCTGGTATTGAAGAGAAAGTAAAGGAGCAAATTGAACACTTTCAAATAGAAGATCGTGTACTTGTCTCATCGTTTCATCACGGCAGTTTAGCTCTTTTTCACAAGCTGATGCCCCATGTTGAGCTTGCTGTTCTCACAATGGATGTCATTCATCAGCCAGAGATGTACATAAAAACAGTACCTGCAAGAGGTTATCATCCGAATATAAAAGGCGCAGGGGTAACAAAAGAAGTTGTATCGGCTCTCCATGCCGCCCAGCAAGTCATCAGGCCATTTACAGTAAACAGTGAAAAACAAATGAAAAACATGTTTTCCTTAGGTGTCGACGGAATCTTCACTGATTTCCCTGATAGAGCCGTCAAAATAAGAGAAGAAATGAAATAAAGACCTGCGATCAATAGCGGGTCTTTTTTCATGTTTATCTCTGTTTAAAGCGGGTGGTCACTTTATTTCGTTTGCGGTCTCGATATAAAATAAAGCCAGCGACTACGTAAAGACCTCCCCCTAAAAAAAACAACCCTGCAATTCCTTGCAGCCATAAAAATGGAAATGGTGCAATGATGATACCGAAAACAGTGTCACGCAGCAGCTTAATCCCAAGTGCAGCAAGCGCGCCAGGTATTAAAATAATGACTAATGCAAGTATTCTCCCCATCAAATGTCCCCTTAAACGTCATTTGCTTCCATTGTCTAATTCAAAAAATATTTTGTCAAGAAAGGAAAACGTGGTAATATAAGAGTTGTGCAATTTTTTGCAACGGAAAAATATGGTGTGCAAATTTTTTCATATAAAGGGGTAACGGGATGCAGAGAGTCTTGATTGTCGGTGCAGGACAGGGTGGATCAGCATTGCTTGAAACACTGCTGAAAACAAATATGATTCAAATCGTTGCAATCGCCGACCTTGATCTTGGGGCACCGGGGATGGTAGAAGCGAAAAAGAATGGAATTGATACGACAACGGATTGGAAAGAATACATAAAAGATGACATTGATATCATCATTGAAACAACGGGCAGTTCAGCTGTGCTCAAAGAACTGATAGAAGAAAAAACAGAGCAGTCTGTCATTGTTCCAAGTTCAATGGCATACGTCATATCAGAATTAATGTCAGAAAAGCATCAGCTCATTCAAATATTAAAAGAACAAACCTATAAACATGACCGCATTTTTAATGCAACGAACGATGGCATGATTTTTATTAATATGGATGAGGAAATCGTTCTGTTTAATCGATCGGCTGCCAAAATGGTTGGACGTTCGCAAAAAGATGCGATTGGTCGGCACATACGTGAAGTGATCCCAAATACAAAACTCCCCGATATTTTAAGGTCGAGGGAGCCAGAATTTCATCAAAAACAATTTCTGAATCAGCAAATACAAATTGTCACAACGCGTTTGCCGATTATTGATGACGCAGGAAGAATGCTAGGCGCTCTATCCATTTTTAAAGATATTACAGATGCAGTGGAGCTTGCAGAAGAAGTCACAAACCTCAAAGAAGTGCGCACGATGCTTGAGGCTATCATTCAATCATCAGATGAAGCGATATCCGTCGTAGATGAGCAGGGGAAAGGAATTTTAATTAACCGAGCTTATACGAAAATGACGGGATTAACAGACAAAGAGGTTGTGGGCAAGCCTGCGGGTGCGGATATTTCTGAAGGGGAAAGCATGCATTTGAAGGTGCTTGAAACAAGAAGGCCGGTTCGAGGCGTCAGAATGAAAGTCGGACCTAATAAGAAGGATGTGATCGTCAACGTAGCGCCAGTGATTGTTGATGGTATTTTAAAAGGCAGTGTCGGCGTCATTCATGACGTATCAGAAATTCAATCACTCACGAATGAATTAAATAAAGCAAGACAGCTCATCCGGACACTTGAGGCAAAGTACACTTTTGAAGACATTATTGGAGAAAGTGAGCAAATGCTTGTGGCGCTTGAGCAGGCAAAGCTAGGGGCTAAAACACCAGCCACTATTTTACTCAGGGGAGAATCAGGTACTGGGAAAGAGCTATTTGCGCACGCTATACACAATGAAAGTGACCGAAAATATAATCGCTTCGTAAGAGTCAACTGTGCGGCCTTATCAGAATCCCTCTTAGAGTCAGAGCTTTTTGGCTACGAGGAAGGCGCATTTTCTGGTGCAAGGCGCGGCGGGAAGAAAGGGCTGTTTGAAGAAGCGAATCACGGCAGTATCTTTTTAGATGAAATTGGTGAAATGACGCCAAGTACACAAGCGAAATTATTACGCGTGATGCAGGAGAAAGAAATTGTTAGAGTAGGCGGAACAAAAGCGATACCAGTTGACGTGCGTGTGATTACCGCAACAAATGTCAATATTGAAAAAGCGATGTCGGAAGGAAAGTTCAGAGAGGACTTATATTATCGGATGAACAGATATCCGATTTCGATTCCGCCACTAAGGCAGCGACTTGAAGATATTGACTCCTTGAGCAAACGGCTTATTCAGAAAATCAATTTAGACTATGGTCGAAATGTGAGCGGCTTAACGGAAGGTGCGCTCGATAGACTTCGATCCTACAGCTGGCCTGGGAACGTAAGAGAACTGGAAAATGTCCTTGGACGAGCCATGATCTTTTTGAATCCGCAAGAAGAATGGATCGATGAAGATCATATTTCCTTCATGGAATCAGAAGAGCAGGAAGAAAAAGAGCAGCAGGAACTGGCTGTCAGTCAATTTGAGGGAGAAACCCTTTCGGATGCTGTTGAAGCGTTTGAAGCGCAGCTGATTAAACAAACCCTTGAAAAGCATCAATTCAACCGCACGAAAACAGCGAAAACGTTAGGGATTAGCATTCGAAATCTTTACTATAAAATGGATAAATATCAACTTGCAAAAGATAGCATGCAATAAAATGCACGTTACCTGCAAAAAGTTGCATACATTTCATGCGAAATGCCTTATTTCGCTGCGTTTCAAGCTGGCACAGAACTTGCATATGAAAACCATGAACCCGAGCATAAGGAAAGGTGGGCATATATGAAGCTTGACGATCTGATTATGAAAGCCGCCCAGCTGCAGAATAAAACTGCTGCTGTGGCTCATGCAGAAGACGAAGAAGTGCTTCATGCCATCAAGATGGCAATTGAACGAAAGGTCGCTCGCTTCCTGCTGGTTGGAAACAAACGTAACCTGAAGGAGCTGGTGAAACAGCATGAGATCAATGAAGACTGGATAGATATTATTCATTCGGATTCTCCTGAAGAATCAGCCAAAATTGCTGTGCAGGCAGTGAGTGAGAAGCATGCAGATATATTGATGAAGGGGCATGTCACGACAGCCGTTCTTTTAAAAGCGGTACTGAATAAAGAGTACGGGTTGCGGACGGCGAGTGTTCTATCACATGTCGCGGCATTCGAAGTGCCGGGCTTTGATCGTTTTATTTATGTCACGGATTCTGCGATGAACATCGCGCCCGATTTAAACATGTTCAAAGAGATTACGATCAATGCTGTTCAAGTAGCACAAGCTGTTGGCAACGACATGCCAAAGGTGGCCGTGTTATCTGCGGTAGAGGTCGTGAACCCGGCAATGGATTCCACTTTGACAGCGGCAAGCTTGGCGCAAATGAATAGGCGAGGTCAAATTTCTGGTTGCCTCATTGACGGGCCGCTTGCTTTAGACAATGCCATTTCTCAAACAGCAGCTTCTCATAAAAATATTACGAGTGATGTCGCCGGTCATGCAGATATTTTGCTTGTACCAACAATTGAAGCAGGGAACATTCTTTATAAATCTCTCATTTACTTTGCACATGCAAAGGTGGGAGCTGTGGTGGCAGGAGCGAAGGCACCGATTGCTTTAACAAGCCGGTCGGATACAGCCGAAAGTAAGCTTTATTCAATTGCACTTGCCATCTGTACATCAAATTAAGCGAAAGTCATAGGAGGAATAAACAATGGAACTTTTTAAATATATGGAACGATACGATTATGAGCAGCTAGTATTTTGTCAGGATGAACAATCTGGCTTAAAAGCGATTATTGCCATTCATGATACAACACTTGGCCCAGCACTAGGCGGGACAAGAATGTGGACGTATGAAAACGAAGAAGCAGCAATCGAAGATGCACTTCGTCTAGCAAGAGGGATGACTTATAAAAACGCAGCAGCAGGCCTGAATCTTGGCGGCGGGAAAACAGTCATCATCGGTGACCCGAGAAAAGATAAAAACGAAGAAATGTTCCGTGCGTTTGGCCGCTACATACAAGGATTAAATGGCCGCTATATCACAGCGGAGGATGTCGGTACAACGGTAGAAGACATGGATCTGATTCATGAAGAAACAGACTTTGTGACAGGTATTTCTCCTGCATTTGGTTCATCCGGAAACCCGTCTCCTGTTACGGCTTACGGTGTATATAAAGGGATGAAAGCCGCTGCCAAAGCTGCATTCGGTACCGATTCACTAGAAGGGAAAACGATTGCTGTCCAAGGTGTTGGGAATGTGGCCTACAATTTGTGTAAACATCTGAATGAAGAAGGCGCACAGCTGATTGTCACAGATATCAACAAAGACTCTGTAAAACGAGCTGTAGAAGACTTTGGCGCAAAAGCTGTAGATCCTGACGATATTTATGATCAAGCATGTGATATTTATGCCCCTTGTGCACTTGGTGCAACGATTAATGATGTAACGATTCCTAAGCTGAAAGCAAAGGTTATCGCAGGTGCAGCGAATAACCAGCTGAGAGAAACGCATCACGGCGATCTGATTCATGAAATGGGCATTGTGTATGCACCTGATTATGTGATCAATGCAGGCGGCGTGATTAACGTTGCTGATGAGCTTTATGGCTATAATGCAGATCGTGCGATGAAAAAGGTAGAAGGTATTTACCAAAACATTGAACGCGTGATTGAAATTTCAAACCGTGATGCCATTCCAACTTATAAAGCGGCAGACCGATTGGCGGAGGAGCGAATTGAAAGAATGCGCAAATCAAGAAGTCAATTCCTGCAAAATGGCCAACATATTTTAAGTCGTCGCTAATTTGAAGAATGAGTTGAAACGGAGGTTTTGTTTTTGCTGACAAAAGAATGGCGTATTCTCACAATTAATCCTGGCTCTACTTCAACAAAAATCGGTGTGTTTCACAATGAACGATCTATTTTTGAAACGACACTCAGACATACAGATGAGGAGTTAAAACAATTCCCTCATATCATTGATCAGTTTTCATTTCGTCAAGAAACAATCCTGAAGACGCTGCATGAACAAGGGATGAACATCTCAAAGTTTGATGCAGTTTGTGCGCGCGGCGGTCTTCTTCGTCCGATTGAAGGTGGCACATATGAAGTCAATGAGCAAATGGTGCAAGACCTGAAAGAAGGATATGCTGGCCAGCATGCATCAAATCTCGGCGGTATCATTGCACGAGAAATTGCACTTGGTTTGAACATCCCAGCTTTTATTGTCGATCCAGTTGTAGTGGATGAGCTAAAACCAATTGCTCGTATTTCAGGGCTGCCAACGATTGAAAGAAAAAGCATCTTCCATGCATTAAACCAAAAAGCAGTCGCAAGAAAAACAGCTGCATCTTTTGGGAAGCGCTACGAAGATTTGAACATGATTATTACACATATGGGCGGCGGCATCACCATTGGTGTCCATGAAAAAGGTAAAGTCATTGATGTCAATAACGGACTGCATGGCGAAGGACCTTTCAGCCCAGAGCGAGCGGGGACCTTGCCAACAGGTGACCTCGTCAATCTTTGCTTTTCTGGTGAGTACAGCCAAGAGGAAATGCTGAAACGCATTATTGGTGAGGGTGGTCTTGCGGGCTACCTTGGTACGACAGATGCTGTGAAAGTTGAGCGCATGATTGAAGCAGGCGATGAACGGGCGGCGCTGATTTATGAAGCGATGTGCTATCAAATTGCCAAGGAAATCGGTGCGGCTAGTGCTGTCTTAAAAGGCGCAGTTGACGTCATTGTGTTAACAGGCGGACTTGCGTACAGCAAACAAATTACATCAAGTATTAGAGGTCACATTGACTGGATTTCAGATGTTGTCGTGTATCCAGGTGAAAATGAACTGCAATCCTTAGCAGAAGGTGCACTTCGTATTTTAAAAGAAGAAGAATCTCCGAAAGAATACCCAAATGATCAACGGATGAAGAAAGGAGTGACAAGTCATGGCAACTGAATATGACCTCGTCATTCTTGGTGGAGGCACAGGCGGCTACGTAGCGGCCATCCGTGCCTCACAGCTTGGATTGAAAACAGCAGTTGTAGAAAAAGAAAAGCTTGGCGGTACTTGTCTCCATAAAGGATGCATTCCGTCTAAAGCGCTGCTTAGAAGTGCTGAAGTCTATCAAACCGTCAAACGTGCTGCTGATTTTGGCGTTGAGGCAAATGGCATCGCCTTGCAATTTGCCAATGTGCAGAAAAGAAAAGCAGAGATTGTAGAGAAGCTAGCAGGCGGCGTTAAACACTTAATGAAACAAGGGAAAATAGATGTTTATGAAGGGATCGGCCGTATTCTTGGTCCATCTATCTTTTCGCCTATGCCAGGAACCATCTCCGTAGAAATGGCAAATGGAGATGAAAATGAAATGCTTATTCCAAAGCAGGTCATCGTTGCGACAGGTTCAAGACCGCGTGTGCTGCCTGGACTTGAAGCAGATGGGACGCATATTCTAACATCAGATGATGCACTAGAACTGCCAGAGCTTCCGCAGTCGATGCTCATTGTCGGTGGCGGGGTAATCGGAATCGAGTGGGCTTCTATGCTCAATGATTTTGGTGTGAAGGTGACAGTGATTGAATTTGCAGACCGCATATTGCCAACAGAGGATCATGACATTTCTAAAGAAATGGAAAAGCTTTTATCTAAAAAAGGCATCACCTTTGTGACAAATGCGAAAGTACTGCCAGATACCGTCAAAAAGCAGGAGAATCTCGTGACGATTCAAGCAGAAAAGGATGGAGACATTCAGACGTTTGAAGCGGAAAAGCTTCTTCTATCAGTCGGCAGAGTACCAAATATTGAAGGCATTGGTCTTGAAAACACGGACATCCAAACAGAAAAACAAGGCATTGTCGTGAATGAACATTATCAAACGAAAGAATCGCATATTTATGCAATAGGAGATGTCATTGGCGGGCTTCAGCTGGCACATGTGGCTTCACACGAAGGCATGATTGCTGTGGAGCATATGGCTGGGCAAGATCCGAAGCCGCTCGATGAAACACTCGTTTCTAAATGTGTTTACTCTCACCCGGAAACCGCTAGCGTTGGACTCACTGAACAGGCGGCAAAAGAGCAAGGCTTCGAAGTCAAAATGGGGAAATTTCCATTTATGGCGATCGGAAAAGCACTTGTGTACGGCGAGTCAGATGGATTCGTCAAAATCATTGCTGATCAAAAGACAGATGATATTTTAGGGATTCATATGATTGGTCCTCATGTCACAGATATGATATCTGAAGCTGGATTAGCCAAAGTACTTGATGCAACGCCGTGGGAAGTCGGGCAAACAATTCACCCGCACCCAACCTTATCAGAGGCGATTGGCGAGGCTGCCCTTGCTGTTGACGGGAAAGCGATCCATTTTTAATCAAGGAGGGAAATAAGATGAGTAACATGCGTCATCATGAATTAGGATTATCAGATGAACAAGCAATTGATATATACAGAACAATGCTTCTAGCAAGAAAAATTGATGAACGGATGTGGCTTTTAAACCGTTCTGGTAAAATTCCATTCGTCATTTCTTGTCAAGGGCAGGAAGCGCAGCAAGTCGGTGCTGCTTTCGCTCTCAATAGAGAAGAGGATTACGTCTTGCCTTACTACCGTGATATGGGGGTTGTCCTCGCATTTGGGATGACAGCAAAAGATTTAATGATGTCAGGTTTCGCAAAACAAGACGATCCAAGCTCAGGCGGAAGACAGATGCCAGGGCATTTTGGACAGAAATCAAATCGAATTGTGACAGGATCTTCACCTGTTACAACGCAGGTTCCTCATGCAGTTGGCATCGCACTTGCTGGACGTCTAGATCAGAAAAACTTTGTCAGCTTTGTCACGTTCGGTGAGGGCTCTTCAAACCAAGGTGATTTCCACGAAGGCGCTAACTTCGCTGCTGTGCATAAGCTGCCTGTTATTTTCATGTGTGAAAACAATAAGTACGCGATTTCCGTACCGTATGACAAACAAGTAGCATGTGAACGAATTTCAGATCGTGCGATTGGATACGGAATGCCTGGCGTAACCGTTGATGGCAATGATCCGCTTGAAGTATATGCCGCTGTCAAAGAAGCGAGAGACCGTGCAGCAAAAGGCGAAGGACCAACGTTGATTGAAACGATCTCTTACCGTTTAACTGCGCATTCAAGTGATGACGATGATTCAAGCTATCGAGAAAAAGAAGAAGTGCTCGAAGCGAGAAAGAAAGATCCGCTCATCCAATATGAAACGTATTTAACCGAAGGAAACATCATGACTTCAGAAATGAAAGAAGAGATGACAAAAGAAATCATGCAAATCGTAAACGAAGCCACTGATGAAGCGGAAAACGCTGCTTATGCTGATGCTGAAAGCGCACTTCGTTACGTGTATGCGGAGTAAGGGGGAAGAAAAATGCCTGTTATGTCATATATAGACGCCATTACACTGGCGATGAAAGAAGAAATGGAGCGAGATCCGAAAGTGTTTGTGCTCGGAGAGGATGTCGGGAAAAAGGGCGGCGTATTTAAAGCGACAGCGGGTCTTTATGAGCAATTCGGAGAAGCGCGCGTCATGGATACACCTCTTGCAGAATCAGCCATTGCTGGTGTAGGGATTGGAGCAGCGATGTATGGAATGCGCCCAATTGCTGAAATGCAATTTGCGGATTTTATCATGCCTGCTATTAACCAAATCATTTCAGAGGCTGCGAAAATTAGATACCGCTCAAATAACGATTGGAGCTGTCCAATGGTCATCCGCGCACCTTATGGGGGCGGAGTTCACGGGGCGCTTTATCATTCACAATCAGTTGAAGCGATTTTTGCCAACCAGCCTGGTTTGAAGATTGTCATGCCTTCTACGCCTTATGATGTAAAAGGTCTTTTAAAAGCTGCGGTGCGTGATCCAGATCCTGTATTGTTCTTTGAACACAAACGTGCCTACCGTCTGATTAAAGGAGAAGTACCTGAAGAGGATTACACACTCCCTATTGGAAAAGCAGATGTGAAACGTGAAGGCGATGATATCACGGTCATTACATATGGCCTCTGCGTCCATTTTGCATTGCAAGCAGCAGACCGCCTTGCGAAAGACGGCATTTCTGCGCATATTCTCGATTTGAGAACAGTGTACCCGCTTGATCAGGAAGCCATTATTGAAGCGGCATCAAAAACAGGCAAAGTGCTTCTTCTAACGGAAGATACAAAAGAAGGTAGCATCATGAGTGAGGTAGCGGCGATCATATCAGAGCATTGCTTATTTGATTTAGACGCACCAATCAAACGTCTAGCCGGACCAGAAATCCCGGCAATGCCTTATGCACCGACGATGGAAAAATTCTTCATGGTCAACCCAGATAAGGTAGAAGCTGAAATGAGAGAGCTAGCGGCATTTTAAGAACGAGGAGGGTTTCAAGTGGCAATTGAACAAATGAAAATGCCTCAGTTAGGTGAAAGTGTAACAGAAGGAACCATCAGCAAATGGCTCGTTTCACCTGGCGATCATGTGAATAAATACGATCCAATTGCGGAAGTCATGACGGATAAAGTGAACGCAGAAGTCCCGTCATCTTTTACAGGAACGATAACAAAGCTATCAGCTGAAGAAGGCGATACACTGCAAGTAGGAGAAGTGTTCTGTGAAATTGAAGTAGAAGGCAGCTCGCAGCAAAGTGCGAAAGAAGAAGCCGCACCTGAGCAAAGTGAAGCACCTGAAGCAGATCAAACAAAAGAGAATCAAAGTCAAAAGAAACGCTACTCTCCAGCAGTCCTTCGTTTAGCAGATGAGCACAGCATTGATTTAGCGGCAGTGCAAGGAACGGGAGCAGGCGGACGAATCACAAGAAAAGATTTACTTCAGCTCATTGAAAAGGGCGGCATGCAAGAGAAGACAGCACCTGTCACTGAACAGGCGGTCAAGCCAGAGCCTGTGCAGTCATCAAAATCAAAAGCGGCGCCTTCCATCTCTACAATGCCTGGTGATGTTGAACTGCCAGTCACGCCAATCAGGCAGGCGATTGCGGCAAATATGCTGAGAAGCAAACATGAAATTCCGCATGCATGGACGATGATGGAAGTCGATGTGACAAACCTTGTGACTAGAAGAAATCAGCTCAAGGACCAATTTAAAGCAAAAGAAGGCTTTAATTTGACGTTCTTTGCGTTCTTTGTCAAAGCAGTGGCTCAAGGCTTGAAGGAATTCCCAGAAATGAACAGCATGTGGGCTGGAGATAAAATTGTGCAAAAGAAAGCGATCAATGTCTCGATTGCTGTTGCGACTGATGACGCTCTTTTTGTTCCAGTGATTAAGGATGCAGATGAAAAAACGATTAAAGGCATCGCCAAGGAAATTCATGAGCTTGCTTCCAAGGTGAGACAAGGTACGCTGAAGCAAAGTGACATGGAAGGTGGCACCTTTACTGTAAACAACACGGGATCATTTGGTTCTGTACAATCTATGGGAATCATTAATTATCCGCAAGCGGCGATTTTACAAGTAGAATCGATCGTGAAGCGTCCGGTGATTGTAAATGGTATGATTGCAGCAAGAGACATGGTCAACCTTTGTCTCTCATTAGATCACAGAGTTCTTGATGGTCTTGTATGTGGCAGATTCCTTCAACGGATTAAACAAATCCTTGAAGGCATTGACGAGCAGACATCAGTTTACTAAAACAAGAATGTCCCCCTCCCGCTAAGGAGAGGGGGATTTCCACATGATGAGAAAGGAGCGATGGTATGTCTGGACTAGACTTTTTTGCATTTTTAACGATTGGACTCATGTTTATCACAGCAATTGCGTTCGCTTTTCTTCGGTATATTTCTAAATCACGCAATCATCCTGAAAGATTACTACTGATCATATCAATCGTTTCAATTATTCAAGTTTTGTATTGCTTGCTGATTGTCAGTGGATTTAAAGGAGCAGCGAATAGCCTCTTAGGAATTTCTCTTCTTGCCGGGACGCTGCTTGGCTATGCACTTGAATATTTATACAGACGCTATATCAAAAAAACGCCCGAAAAAGAATAGGGACTGACCCCCGTTTTTGAGACAGGGATCAAAACACCTTTATACAGCCAATTGCCGATAGTTTATCGGTGATTGGTTGTTTAGTTTCGTTTGAATACGAATGTTGTTATAATAATAAATGTATTCTTTGACAGTGCGTTCTACGATGTTGGTCGTAGTGCGGTCAATCCTGTTAAGATAGAACGTTTCAGACTTTAGTGAGGAATGAAACGATTCGATGGAGGCATTATCAGCGGGCGTCCCTTTACGGGACATGCTCATGGTAATGCCTTTTATATGAACAGCTTTCTGATACTCGTAAGATGTATACACAGAACCTTGATCGCTATGTAACACGCAATTCTCAGGCAGTGCTGGGAGCTGATTAAGTGTGTTTAAGATAAAGTCTGTGTCCTGCTTATCACCAATCGTAAAAGCAATCACTTCTCCATTATATAAATCCAATATACTGGAAAGGTACAATTGTTTCTGTCCATAAGGCAAATACGTGATGTCCGTTACTAGTTTTTCAAGAGGGCGATCAGACTGAAAGTTCCGATCCAGTATATTACCGGCCACGGCATAGGGCTGCCCATTCTTCTTACGCTTTTTCATTTTAACCCGGCATTGCCACTGGTTTTTCTGCATGATACGTTGAACAGTTTTATGGTTAATATGCATTCTCCTTTTTAGTATGGCTGTGATTTTTCGATAACCATATCGATATTTGTGCTTTCGGCACAACGTGCCGATCTGTTTCTCTAGTTGTCTTTTAGAATGATTCTGAGTCAGATTCTTTTTCCATCTATAATACGAAGCGCGTGAGACGCCTAAATGGACACAGATGTCCAGTACCGTCATCGTTTTGTGAAATTCTTCTACCAGTTTGATTGACGTTTCCTTATCAACTTCCTTTCCAATTCGTTGTACTTTTTTAAAACTTCATTCTGTTGACTCAAATAGCGATTTTCTGCCTGCAGTCTCTCTAATTCGGAAGAGTACTCGGGACCCTTTCCATAGGTATATTGTTTTCCAACAGGCTGTTCGAACCGGTGTGTATCCCCAGCTTTATGCCACCTCACCCATGTCTGAACCTGCGTCTTATTCTTGATATTCAATTTCTGCATGATCTCTTTCATAGGTACGCCTGCCAATCTCATTTCTACAGCCTTCTGTTTGACTTCAACCGGATAACTCACTCTTGTCCCCATAGAAAAAACACCTCCATGTTTTATTTCGGATCACAACGATCCATTTTCAAACTTGAAGGTGTTTTTTATTTGTCTCATCTTACGGGGTCAGTTCCATAATCTCGGGCGTTTTCTTTATTTTGCTGGAACAATAAAGGTCAAATGTTGTTTTAACACTTCTAAAGAAGCTGGGGCTGTCATGTACACTTCGCCATCTGTATCAGCATCCATTTCCTCTTTTGTGTGGATCTGAATATTGGATGCTTGAATGAGGGAGAGGTCTCCGGTGAAATCCTCCAGCTCTTCCCGGTTCATAGAAAAGATTTCTTTTAGAGCAGAGAAACTCGTATTTCTGCATATTAAGATTTCTGCTTTCCCATCATCAATCGTTGCACTCGGCAAATCAATTTTATTTGTCCCGATGAAATGTCCATTCATGACAAGAACGATGACGGCCTCTTCTTCCCAGGTCTCCTCCTCTGTTTCAATTCGTACATGAAAAGGATCTGTTTGCTGTAAGGTGCGCAGGGCACTTGTGAAGTAGCTGATTTTGCCGAGTACAGCTTTTTCCTTGTCATTAATATTGTTGGATGTGTCTGCAATCAGCCCAATTCCCCAAAAGTTTAACAAGTATCGATCTCCTGCTTTGATTAAGTCGACCTTTTTTTCTACGCCGTCTACAATCATTTGAGCGGCTTTCTGCATTTGTTGCGGAATACCAAGCGTTCTAGAAAAGTCATTGCATGTCCCGCCTGGTAATATCGCTACAGCTGGCCTTTTTTCTAAACCACCGATGCCATTCATGCATTCATGCACGGTTCCATCTCCGCCTAATATGATCAGTAATTCTATCGTCTCATCAATTGTGCGACAGAATTCATAAGCATCATTTGGCTGCTTTGTTGGTTTAAGAATGAGTTCATCAATATGTAGAGAAAGAAGAGGTACTGTTTGTCCGAGAACTTTTTCCATGTTTTTTTGTCCAGCATTTCCATTATAAATGAGCATCGCTTTTTTGAATTGTGCCATCACGCAGTTCTCCCTTTCATCTCTTTATCATCACTTTTCCCCAATTTCGCGGCGTATAAACGATGTTCAGAAAAGTGTGGAATGAAAAGACAACACATTTGCCCGCAGGCGTTTTCCTTGATATGATGTTGTTAAAATGGTTTTGGCATGCTAAAGGAGTGGACGGACAATGAATATTGATTTTAATTTATTTATGAATGATATTGTGAAACAAGCGAGAGAAGAGATCAAACAGGCTGGCTATAATGAGCTTACATCAGCTGAAGAAGTGGATGAAGCCCTGTCTAAAGAAGGCACGGCACTTGTGATGGTGAATTCAGTATGCGGATGTGCTGGCGGTATTGCAAGACCAGCTGCAGGCTATTCTGTTCATTATGATAAGCGTCCAGATCAATTGCTGACAGTGTTTGCTGGACAAGACAAAGAGGCAACGGCAAGAGCCCGTGAATACTTTGAAGGCTTCCCGCCATCTTCACCATCCTTTGCATTATTAAAAGATGGAAAGATCATTAAAATGGTCGAACGTCATGAAATTGAAGGGCACGAACCAATGGAAGTCGTGTCAAAGCTTCAAGCTGCATTCGATGAGCATTGCAAAGAAATTTAACATGTGACGTTTGAATGATGACATATAAAGCAGTCCGGTCTTTAGATCGGTCTGCTTTTTGTTTTATAAGACCATTGAATCAAAATAATTTTAGCAAAATACTATTGCATCTTAAAAAGAAAGTGTTTAAAATACATTATAGTGAATAAATATTCAAAACAATACATGATTTTAAATACTGGGAGGCATTATCTTATGAAAAAGTGGTTATTATTACTTATGACAGCTGGTCTTGCAGCTGCACTCGCAGCTTGCGGAACTTCTTCTAATAATTCAAACGCATCAGGAGATGACAAAACACTCGTTATGGCGACATCAGCAGATTATCCGCCATTTGAATCAAAAGATGGAGATAAAATTGTCGGTTTTGATGTTGATCTTGCAACAGCACTAGCGAAAAAGAACGGCTACAAGCTAGAAATTCAAGATATGGATTTCGCAAGCCTTGTATCCGCCCTTAAAACAAATAAAGCTGATATTGTCCTTGCAGGCATGACCCCTACAGAAAAACGTAAAAAACAATTAGATTTCTCTGATGTTTATTACAATGCTAAAAACTTAGTTGTCTCAAAGAAATCTAGCGGAATGAAAACAGAAAAAGACTTAAAAGATAAAACAGTCGGCGTTCAATTAGGTTCAATCCAGCAGGATGAAGCAAACGGTTTGCAAAAGAAATATAACTTAAAAGTGGAAGACCGTAATAAAATCTCTGATATCATTCAAGAAATCAAAGCAGGTCGTTTTGATGCAGCCATTATTGAAGATAAAGTAGCTGCTGGTTATTTGAAAAAAGAAAAAGACTTCCAAGCATTTGGATTGAATAGTTCAAACGAAGGTTCAGCCATTGCATTCAAGAAAAATAGCGACTTAACAGCTAAATTTAATAAATCATTAAAAGAAATGCAAGACAATGGCGAACTTGATAAATTAATTAAAAAATGGTTTGCTGATGAAAAATAAGTCAGGAAAAGGATCAGCGTCATTCATGAAAATTCAGTAGAAAGCGCTGAAAAGTTCAACTCATGTTGAACTTTTTTCCTGTTTTATTATTTGATTTCGTATGAAGGCATAAAAAAGGAGACTGTCATGTTAGATTTTAAAGATGTAATACCTCAGATGCCCTTTATTTTAGAAGGGCTTAAGGTCACACTTTCTATTGTAGTGGTATCACTTTTTCTTGGATTTATTTTAGGGATTTTATTAACGCTTTGCAAAATTAGTGTATTTAAGCCGCTCATTTGGCTTGCAGATTTTTATACATCCATCTTCAGAGGCACACCGCTTGTGCTTCAATTGCTCATTATTTATTTCGGTCTGCCTCAGCTACTCGGGTTTCAAATCGATCAATACTGGGCTGCTGTAGCGGCATTTTCACTAAACTCTGCGGCTTACGTATCTGAAATTATTCGTGCTGGTATTAATGCCATTGATAAAGGTCAAAAAGAAGCAGCCGTTGCTTTAGGCATCCCTTATGCTAAAATGATGAAGGACTTATTGCTTCCGCAGGCATTTAAAAATATTTCACCTGCACTTGTGAACGAAACGATTACACTGACAAAAGAATCAGCTATTGTGACAGTCATTGGACTGGGAGATGTCATGAGACGAGCCTATCAAGCAGGTGCCGTCACGTATAATTATCTTGAACCGCTTATTTTTGCGGGTCTCATCTATTATGTCATCGTGCTTGTTCTCACCTTTGTCGGCAAATCGGTGGAAAGGAAGTTAAAATCAAATGATTAACATAGAGAAACTCACAAAATCTTTTGGCAAAAATGAAGTATTAAAAGGGATCGACACCACCATTAAAGAAGGGGAAGTTGTCGCAGTCATTGGACCATCTGGTTCAGGAAAATCGACGTTTCTTCGCTGCATCAACTTGCTTGAAAAACCGACTTCTGGTGTTATTACGATTCAGGATACCGAAATCACAAACCCAAAAACCAATGCACTCAAAGTGCGTGAGAACATCGGAATGGTGTTTCAGCATTTTCACCTGTTCCCGCATAAAACGGTGCTGGAAAATATCACATATGCGCCAATGAATGTGAAGAATCAATCGAAGGAAGACAGCATCAAACAAGCTGAAGATCTGCTGAAAAAAGTAGGGCTTTTAGAGAAAAAAGATGATTTTCCGAACCGCTTGTCAGGTGGTCAAAAGCAGCGTGTCGCAATTGCACGTGCGCTTGCGATGACACCAGACATCATGCTGTTTGACGAACCAACATCTGCACTAGATCCAGAAATGGTCAAGGAAGTGCTAGAGGTCATGAAAGAGCTGGCTCAATCTGGTATGACACTTGTGATCGTCACACATGAAATGGGCTTTGCAAAAGAAGTGGCTGACCGCGTGATCTTTATGGACGATGGGAAAATTGTAGAGGATGCAAACCCTGTGCAATTCTTTGAATCACCGTCGTCACAACGCGCGAAAGACTTCTTACAAAAAATATTATAAAGAAAAAAGAGAGGGAGACTTAACATCTCCTTCTTTTTTTGATTATAATGGGGAAAGTAAAAAAGTTCATCATTTCACAATTAGTGAATAGAAACAAGACAGAAAAGAGTGACTCACATCATGTTTAAAATCGGCTACCGAACGCTGAAAACAGCATTAGGAACAGCGATCGCCATTTATATTGCGCAACTGCTTGGCCTTCAAAATTATTCCGCTGCCGGGATTATTACGATTCTGTGTATTCAGGTGACAAAGAAACGGTCGCTTCTAGCATCAGGCGCCCGCTTTGCCGCATGCAGTCTTGCCATTTTATTTTCTTATCTATTTTTCGATCTGATTGGGTATCATCCTTTTGTGATTGGTCTGATGCTGCTTGTCTTTATTCCGACAACCGTATTGCTCCGCATTAAAGAAGGGATTGTCACAAGTTCAGTCATCATCCTCCATTTATACATGTCGGGCGGGATTACCCTTCACCTCATCTGGAATGAGCTGCTGCTGATTACGATTGGTGTTGGCGTGGCACTTATCATGAACCTGTATATGCCAAGTGTCGATAAAAAGCTCAAACGCTACAGCGAACAGATTGAAGCCAACTTTGCAAAAATTTTTGAGGAAATCGAACAATACTTAATGACAGGGAAACAAGACTGGACAGGCAAAGAGATACCAGAGACACATCAATTGATTAAAGAAGCAAAAGCTCTTGCATATCGTGATGTTGAAAACCATGTCTTAAGACATGAAAACCTGTATTATCATTATTTCAATATGAGGCAAAAGCAATTCGAAATCATCGAGCGTGTGCTTCCGAAGATCACATCCATTTCCATTACAACAGAGCATGGACAAATCATTGCAGAATACATTAGAGACTTACGCGAACATATTCACCCAGGGAACACGGCGCATAAGTTTTTAAGGCGCCTCATTGATATGAAAGAAGAGTTCGATAAGCTCCCGCTGCCGCAAACAAGAGAAGAGTTTGAGGCAAGAGCTGCACTGTTTCATTTCCTCGGAGAAATGGAACAATATTTAGTACTGAAAAGCTATTTTAAAGGGATGAAAGAATAGAGACGCATGAGTTCCTCCTTCATTGGTCAATCTAATGAAAAAGGAGGAGCCTATGCGTCTTTTATTTTATACCGTATTGACCATGTCCCTTTCACCTATCTGGCCGCTCGGACAAAACCCGCTTCCAGGAGACCCTTATGTCATTATTAATAAACAAACCAATGAACTTGCCTATATTGATCAAGGACAAATCCAAAAAATATATCCTGCTTCTACAGGGAAAACTTCAGATTTAACGCCAGAAGGGGAATTTACCATTATGATCAAAGCGAAAGATCCCTATTACAGAAAAAAGAATATCGAAGGCGGTGCGAAGAATAACCCTCTTGGCAGAAGATGGATCGGATTTGATGCACGAGGAACAGATGGTAGAATATACGGAATTCATGGGACGAGTGACGAAACATCGATAGGGAAATTTATCACGGCAGGCTGTGTGAGACTGCATAATCAAGATGTAGAGCTTCTATTTGACCAGCTTCCGGTTGGGACAAAAGTTTGGATTACAACATCAACCGATTCATTTGAAAAGCTTGCCAAAGACAAACAGGCCATTCGTTGATTGAACGAATCACCTGCTTGTCTGCTTTTATTGAAACCTTATAAAAAGGTTGCGGCTCCTGCTAAAAGTGAAGATATTAGCAACAGGCTAATCATGAGCAATACCATGAATTTCATCATTTTCTGAGACATATCGCACCCCTATAATCGAAGATTTTTTGCGACGAACGCACCTTTCTTTATTCTAGCTCGTTTTTTCAAATGCGACAAGTGATCAACAAAGGAAGTGAACGGATGAATCAAATCGACCATATTGCCATTGCGGTCTTTTCTATAAAAAACACATCTCGAATTCTTCAACAGCTGTTTAACTGGCATTTTTCAGACATACAAGAGATTCCTGAGCAGGAGATTAAAGCGTCCTTCGTTTCACTTGATCATGTGCACATTGAATTAATTGAACCGATGTCCGGCAGCAGCAAACTACATACCTTTTTAACAAAAAGAGGAGAGGGACTCCATCATATTGCGCTAAAATCAGGTGACATACAGGCGGACCTTAACCGTCTTGATCATCTTGGCGTGGAGCTTCTCCAACAATCAGCACAGATAGGCGCGAGCGGGAAGCGGATTGCATTTATTTCACCGAAAGAAACGTCCGGTGTGTTATTCGAATTGTGCGAGCCCTTGAAAGGAGAGGAACATGGCAATGAATGAATCGTTCAATGACTTGGCTAAATGGCGCGAAAAAGCATTCATGGGTGGCGGCGTGAAACGTGCAGCTGCGCACCGGAACAAAGGGAAACTAACGGTTCGTCAGCGGTTACATGAACTTCTTGACGGGGGCAGTTTCATGGAAATTCAAGGATTTGCAACAGGCCGCATGTCAGAGCATGTCGGTGATGGCGTCGTCACTGGAACTGGACTCATTCATGGAAAGCCGGTATGTGTTTATGCACAAGATGCAACAGTGCATGGAGGGTCTTTAGGCGAAATACATGCCAAAAAAATTGCTTCTCTAATGGATCTCGCAGCTAAAAATGAGATGCCGGTCATCGGTCTAAAAGACTCAGGTGGTGCGAGAATTCAAGAGGGTGTGGTATCATTAGAAGGATACGGACAGATTTTTAAACGGAATGTGCTGTACTCAGGTCAAATCCCGCAAATATCCGTTATTTTAGGCTCTTGTGCTGGAGGAGCAGTCTATTCTCCTGCCTTGACTGATTTTGTGTTCATGACAGAACAGACAGCTCATATGTTTTTAACAGGTCCGAAAGTCATAGAAAAGGCAACAGGAGAAACGGTCTGTCCTGACCGTCTTGGCGGTGCAAGTGTTCAGCATCAGACAAGCGGGAATGTACACTATACTGGCAAAGATGAGAAAGACGTGTTAAAAGCGGTTCGAACACTTTTAACGTACATACCAACGAAACAACAGACTGTCATGGACGCTGAAACGAGTAAGCAAGACGCAGCTGATCCAGGCAACATCTTGCCGAAGGATCCATCACGCACCTATGACGTCAAACAAGTGGTGACAGCGATCATCGATTCAGACTCATTCTTTGAGACGCAGCCTTGTTTCTCAAAAAATATCGTCACAGGGTTTGCCAGATTACAAGGGGCTTCAATTGGTATAGTTGCCAATCAGCCAAAGGTGCTGGCAGGAAGCCTTGACCTTGATGCTGCTGATAAAGCGGCCAGGTTTATTCGATTTTGCGATGCGTTTCATATTCCGCTCTTAACACTTGTAGACGTCCCTGGCTTTTTACCAGGTGAGAAAGCCGAGCATGCGGGAATTATCCGTCACGGCGCAAAGCTTTTATATGCGTACGCTGAAGCGACCGTTCCAAAAATCACGGTGATTTTAAGAAAGGCGTATGGCGGTGCGTATGTCGCAATGAATAGCAAGGGATTAGGCGCTGATTTTGTTTATGCATGGCCAGCGGCAGAAATTGATGTCATGGGGAAAACGTTCGCTGACGAAATCGTTCATCCTGCTTCGCGCAAGGTTGAAACGGAGCCAAGTGTATTCAAAGCGGCTCAGGCAGGGCTAATAGACGATATTTTCATGCCGGCTGAAACGAGAGAGCGATTGATTCGCTCATTTGATTTGCTTCGCAGGAAGGAAGAAGATAGACCGTTAAAAAAGCATG
This sequence comes from Bacillus sp. FSL W8-0645, assembly GCF_038007905.1. Lineage (NCBI taxonomy): Bacteria > Bacillati > Bacillota > Bacilli > Caryophanales > Bacillaceae > Bacillus > Bacillus sp. FSL W8-0645. Next base: position 2,269,960 of record NZ_JBBOYC010000001.1, on the reverse strand, counting down.
GCAACATGCCGCTATAAGAGGAGGAGCATCATCATGATCAATGAAAAACGTTTACTAGACGAATTTTTAGAACTAGTTCAGATTGATTCGGAAACAAAACACGAAGAGAAAATTGTGGAAGTCTTAAAAGAAAAATTCTCACAGCTTGGACTAAAAGTGGTGGAAGACGACTCAAAAGCGAAAACAGGCCACGGTGCAGGCAACCTCATCTGTACACTGGAAGGCAATCAAGAGGCTGATACCATCTATTTCACGTCTCATATGGATACAGTTGTTCCGGGCAATGGCGTAAAACCAGTCATTGAAGACGGCTATGTGAAAACAGATGGAACAACCATTCTTGGTGCTGACGATAAGACAGGACTTGCGGCAATGTTTGAAGCAATCCGTGTGCTGAAAGAGAAGAATTTACCGCATGGAACGATTGAATTTGTTATCACAGCAGGTGAGGAATCAGGACTTGTCGGAGCAAAAGCGTTAGATCCGAAGTTGATGACAGCGGCATATGGCTATGCCCTTGATTCAGATGGCAAGGTCGGAACCATTATCGTTGCAGCGCCAACACAGGCAAAAGTACGCGCAACCATTTACGGGAAAACAGCTCACGCAGGTGTCGCGCCTGAAAAAGGTGTGTCTGCGATTACCATTGCATCAAAAGCCATTGCTAGTATGCCGCTTGGCCGAATTGATGAAGAAACAACGGCGAATATCGGTCGTTTTGAAGGCGGAACGCAAACGAATATTGTGTGCGATCAAGTCGATATCCTTGCGGAAGCACGCTCTTTAGAACCTGCAAAAATGGAAGCACAAGTAGCGAAGATGAAAGAAGCCTTTGAAAAAACCGCTAAAGAAATGGGCGGAAGTGCCGATGTACACATTGTCATCATGTATCCAGGCTTCAAATTCTCTCACGGCGATCAAGTCGTAGAAGTGGCGAAAAAAGCGGCTGCGAAAATTGGCCGTCCATCAGAACTACAGACGAGCGGCGGTGGCAGTGATGCAAACGTCATTGCAGGAAACGGCGTCCCAACTGTCAACTTAGCTGTTGGATATGAAGATATTCATACGAAAAATGAGAAAATGCCGATTGAAGAATTAGTCAAAACAGCTGAAATGGTTCTCGCCATTATCGAAGAAACGACAAATCCATCGTAAAGGCAGGAGACTCTGTGAGCACGCAAAAGATCATTATTTTCCAAGTGGGGCAAGAGGATTTTGGCATTAGTGTAGAGCATATTCGTTCGATTGAGAAGGTCCCTTATTTACAAGAAGTATCGAACCTTCCTAAAGAAATAAAAGGACTCATGTCTTTAAGGGGAGAGGTCATTCCAGTCAGTGACACAGGCGTGATGCTTCACGGAAAGCCTCTTGATGTGAGTGAACAATCCAAGGTGTTGCTATTTGAATTAAACGGACAAATGGTAGGCTGTCTTGTCTCGGATGCAAAAGATATTATCGATATCGAGCTAAGCGAGATCAAGCCATTTCATATGAACACGAAAGCCTCTGAATATTTCTTCGGCGTTGTGGAGAGAGAGAACAAGATGATTTTACAAGTGGACCCGAATAAGTTCCTTGGGAGAATTGAGGATCTCGATCAATTGCCAGCGCGGTTAAAAGAAGAATTGGCATAAAGAAGATCCCCTTATCTGATGATAAGGGGATTCAGCATGTAGACAAACCCTCGCATTCGTTGTCAGTCCTGTGCGCCGGTGCTCACGAATGTCAAATTCGCTCCGCTCCGGTACTCGCCCTTCCTAGACTGCAAAGGTTTTCTATCACGCTGAAAAGAAGACAAAGGGCTAAAATCAAGATCATTTTAGCCCTTTGTCAACAATCTGGATCCCCTTATCTGATGATAAGGGGATTATTTTTATTCAGCAGCTGGGCTAGCTTGGTCGTTTGCCTCAGCTTTTGATTTTGATTTTTGGTACATGACATTTAAAATAATGGTTTGGATTGTGAGTAATAATCCGCTTGTCATCCAGTATAAAGGAAGGGCAGCGGGTGCATTGATTGAAATAAACAGCATCATGATTGGGAAAATCATGCCCATCACTTTGGCTTGTTTCAGCGCAGCCTCTGTCTGGGTGCCTGATTGCTTCGCAAACCTTTGCGTAACATAAAATTGCAAGAAATACATAGCGCCTGCAAAGATCGCGACCAATAGATCGGTTTGTCCTAAGTTAAACCATAGGAACGAATGTGTTGCGATCTCAGGTGTTGAGCGGATCGCTGAGTAAAAGCCAAGAACAATTGGAATTTGAATCAGCATAGGCAGACAGCCCATTGCCAGCGGGTTCACATTGTTCTCTTTGTATACTTTCATCATTTCCATTTGTAGTTCTTTTTGTTTTTCAGGTTCTTTCGTTTTCTTCAATTTGCTTTGAATTTCATCAATTTGAGGCTTTACTAGTGCCATTTTCTCCTGCATGACTCTTTGCTTCTTAAATTGGTTCGCAAAAAGAGGGAAAATCAGCAGACGGACGATCAAGGTCACGAACATAATCGATAAACCATAATCATCATGGAAGAAGTTCGCAAGCCAAATGATCAGCTCAGAAAAAGGCTGGACAAAATAATGATGGAAAAACCCATCAGAGCTCGTATTCGTTTGCCCACTCGCTGCAAAAGCAGGTGAGGCAATCATCATTAAACATAAAGTCGTACAAATCGTTAATAAACGTTTCAATTCGTTTCCTCCTCATTTTTTAAAAAATTAATTAGAGAGAGGAAGCGAATGGTCTTCATCATCGTTTGATGATCGTTTCATTCGAATGACTTTACTAATCCAAGTTGTAATGCGATCATATATGATAAACAGAAAGTCTGTTCGATTCAATAAAGATGCGTCCAACTCTTCCAAACGATGTCCACCGAGGTGTTCGTTCATACGGCAGTCTTTTAATAAAAACGCAATACCGATGGCCGTCAGCGCTGGAAGAATAATCGTAAAGAATTCAACAAGGAAAAAGACTTCATTGAATGTATCAATAATCATGATTATCACATCCATTTCATTACTCACAGTGTACTATACACATTGTGAAATGTCTAACAGGACCACGTGTTTTCTCTACCGAGTATAAATCCTTATTTTGTATAAAATAGTATTTGTCATCCAAACTTCATAATTCCTATCTTATAATGAGGGGGAATAGAAGAAATGGAGGTTTTGAATATGACAAGTATTTACCCGAAGTTTCGAGCAGCTGCGGTACAAGCAGCACCTGTCTACTTAAATTTGGAGGCAACCGTTCAGAAATCATGTGAACTGATCGACGAGGCAGCTTCAAATGGTGCAAAACTTGTAGCATTCCCAGAAGCATTTTTACCTGGTTATCCTTGGTTTGCTTTTATTGGTCATCCAGAATATACAAGAAAGTTCTATCACGAATTATATAAAAATGCAGTCGAAATCCCTAGCTTAGCTATTCAAAAAATAAGCGAGGCAGCAAAAAGGAATGAAACGTACGTTTGTATATCATGCAGTGAAAAAGATGGCGGCTCTCTCTATTTAGCTCAACTTTGGTTTAACCCAAATGGGGATTTAATAGGAAAACATCGGAAAATGAGAGCTTCTGTAGCAGAAAGACTGATTTGGGGAGATGGAAGTGGAAGCATGATGCCAGTTTTTCAAACTGAAATTGGCAACCTTGGCGGATTGATGTGCTGGGAGCATCAAGTGCCACTAGATCTGATGGCGATGAATGCTCAAAATGAACAGGTTCATGTAGCGTCCTGGCCAGGTTATTTTGATGATGAAATTTCAAGTAGATATTATGCCATCGCGACACAAACTTTTGTGCTGATGACTTCTTCTATCTATACGGAAGAAATGAAAGAGATGATTTGTTTAACGCAGGAGCAAAGAGATTACTTTGAAACATTTAAGAGTGGGCATACGTGCATTTACGGTCCAGATGGAGAACCGATCAGTGATATGGTTCCAGCTGAAACAGAGGGAATTGCTTATGCAGACATTGATGTGGAAAGAGTTATTGATTACAAGTATTATATTGATCCAGCTGGCCACTATTCCAATCAAAGCTTGAGTATGAATTTTAATCAGCAGCCTACTCCGGTTGTGAAACATTTGAATGACAATAAAAATGAAGTGTTAACATACGAGGCTATTCAATATCAAAATGGTATGCTTGAAGAAAAAGTGTAATTCGTGAAACCTTCTCTTTTTTAGAGAAGGTTTTAGCGTGTAGACAAACCCTCGCATTCGTTGTCAGATCTGCGCGCTGGTGCTCACGAATGTTAAATTCGCTCCGCTCCAGTGCTCAATCTTCCTAGACTTCAAGGGTTTTCAATTCACGCTGAAAAGAAGACAAAGGGCTAAAATAAAAATCATTTTAGCCCTTTGTCAACAATCTGAAACCTTCTCTTTTTTAGAGAAGGTTTTTTTGAGGAAAGATGAAATAAATCAATGTATAATTGAGCATAAAAGAGATTCATCATATTTGATCGATTCGGAACTTCTGATCAAAATATAGGGATTTAAGAAAATGGGGTTATGCCAATGTCAAATATTATTTTTCATATAGACATGAATGCGTTCTATGCGAATGTAGAAATGGCGTATGATCCTTCTTTGAGAGGGAAACCTTTAGCCATTAGCGGAAATGCGAAAGAGCGTAAAGGGATTGTGGTGACGTGTAGCTACGAGGCAAGAGCGCTAGGTGTAAAGCCCCCGATGCCGTTATGGGAAGCGAAGCGGCTTTGTCCGGGGCTGATTGTCCGTACACCAAACTTTGACCGGTACCGAAGCTCCTCACAAGAGATGTTTACGATACTAAGAGAATACAGCGATTTAGTCGAGCCTGTATCCATTGACGAGGGCTATATTGATTTAACGCATACGCCATATGCCGAGCATGCGGTGAAAACGGCTCATGATATTCAAACGAGGCTTGTAGAGGAGCTCATGCTTCCTTCAAGTATTGGCATTGCACCGAATAAATTTTTAGCGAAAATGGCGTCTAATTGGAAAAAACCAATGGGCATCACCATTTTGCGTAAACGAGATGTACCCCAAATGCTATGGCCGCTGCCAGCGGGTGACATGCACGGAGTTGGACAAAAAACGGCAGATAAATTGAAAACGATTGGCATTCATACCATTGAAGATTTAGCGAAAGCAAATGAGTATACACTAAAGGAATTACTGGGCATCAATGGACCGAGATTAAAGCAAAAGGCGAATGGTGAACATGACGGCATCGTGGACCCAGAAAGGATATACGAATTTAAATCCGTCGGTAATTCGTCAACCCTTCCTCATGATTCTGACGATCCAGATGAACTTGTCGCGTTAATTGATAAGTTGTCACAATCTGTGAGTGCAAGGTTAAGGAGAAAAGAAGTGATGGCCAATCGGCTGCTCATCATGATTCGGTACGCAAGCTGGAAAAATATCACGCGAAGTGTCACCCTCACGAATCCGACGGATCGGAAGGAAGACTTATTTGAGGCAGCAAGGCAGTTATTCCTTAAACATTGGAATGACCAGCCGGTGAGGCTCTTGGGTGTGACGGGGACAGACCTTGTAGAACGAAAAGCAGCTGTTAAACAGCTTGATTTATTTTCCTATACAGAAGATGCAAAAGAAGAGCCTCTTCAAACTATTTTAGAAGGACTGAAAGAAAAGTATGGAAAATCAGTCGTTCAAAGAGGGATGACCATCAAGGAAAAAGAGAGCAAAACAAGTGGAACAAGTTTTAATAAAGACTTTTTTCAGGACGAAAAAGGAAATGACTAGCCTGAAAACTTGATAAAAGAGGTGGTGTTGTGGTAATTTCAAAGGGTACATCATTTCAGCAGTAATCAATATAGTGTGTTAGAAGGGACGTCAGAATTATGTCAAAACAACAAATCGGTGTGGTTGGACTAGCCGTTATGGGGAAAAACCTTGCCCTTAATATTGAAAGCCGCGGGTTCTCCGTGTCCGTTTATAACAGATCTAGCAGCAAAACGGAAGAATTTCTTCAAGAATCAAAAGGGAAAAACGTTGTAGGCACATACAGCATCGAAGAATTTGTTCAGTCGCTTGAAACACCGCGTAAAATTCTTTTAATGGTAAAAGCTGGTGCAGCAACGGATGCAACCATTCAATCATTACTTCCTCACCTAGAGAAAGGTGACATCTTAATTGATGGTGGAAATACATATTACAAGGATACGCAAAGACGTAATCAAGAGCTTGCGGAAAGTGGTATCCACTTCATTGGTACAGGTGTTTCCGGCGGTGAAGAAGGTGCACTAAAAGGTCCATCGATCATGCCTGGCGGTCAAAAAGAAGCGCATGAGCTAGTGAAACCAATTTTAGAAGCGATCTCTGCGAAAGTAGATGGCGAGCCATGTACAACGTATATCGGCCCAGATGGAGCAGGACATTATGTCAAAATGGTCCATAATGGCATCGAGTACGGAGACATGCAGTTGATTTCTGAATCATACTTTATCTTGAAGCATGTGGCTGGATTGTCAGCAGAGGAGCTTCATGAAGTATTCTCAGAATGGAATAAAGGCGAGCTTGACAGCTATTTAATCGAAATTACAGCTGATATTTTCACAAAAGTGGATGAAGAAACAAACCAGCCGCTTGTGGATGTCATCTTAGATAAAGCTGGACAAAAAGGAACTGGAAAATGGACGAGCCAAAGTTCTCTTGATCTAGGTGTTCCGCTTCCAATCATTACTGAGTCTGTTTTCGCGCGCTATATTTCAGCAATGAAAGATGAGCGTGTTGAAGCAAGTCAATTAATCGAAGGTCCTAAGCCAGCGCAATCAGCAGAGAATAAACAAGAGCTGATCGAAGCGGTTAGAAAAGCTCTATTCATGAGTAAAATCTGCTCGTATGCACAAGGTTTTGCGCAAATGAAAGCAGCATCTGATGAGTATAACTGGGATTTAAAATACGGTGAAATTGCAATGATCTTCCGCGGTGGATGTATCATTCGTGCAGCCTTCTTACAACAGATTAAAGAAGCGTATGACCGTAACCCTGAACTGAAAAACCTATTGCTTGATCCTTACTTTAAGGATATTGCTCAAAGCTATCAATCATCTCTTCGTAAAGTCATTTCGCTTGCAGTGGAGCAAGGAGTTCCTGTTCCTTCATTGTCAAGTGCACTTGCTTACTTTGATAGCTATCGCACAGCTGTCCTGCCAGCGAACTTAATTCAAGCGCAGCGTGACTATTTCGGTGCCCATACGTATGAGCGCACAGATAAAGAAGGCATCTTCCATACGGAATGGATGAAATAAACAAAGAACGACTGAAAAACCTTACCCTTTGGTAAGGTTTTTTTGTGTTTGCATCTTTCGGCTAAAAATGCGAAAAAGAGGGATGCTATGTAAAAAAGAAAAGAAAGTAGGGATCGAAGTGGGCATCTTATATGCACTTCTCCCAGCGATATTTTGGGGAAGTATTGTTCTCATCAGTGTCAAACTTGGCGGGAATGCTTACCAGCAAACCCTTGGTATTACGCTTGGCGCATTTATATTTTCAATTGCAGCCTTCTTCATCAAAATGCCAGAGCTGACACCGCTTATTTTTGCGGTTTCTGTGATTTCAGGCATCTTTTGGAGCATTGGACAAATGAATCAGCTTTCAAGTGTTGCGTTTCTCGGAGTCTCGAAGGCGGTTCCTTTGTCAACGGGCATGCAGCTTGTGAGCACTACTTTATTTGGCGTCATGGTCTTCAAAGAATGGCAAACGATGACGGTCATACTCATTGGTTCTTGTGCTATTTTACTGATTATTGCAGGTGTTGTGCTGACATCGCTCGGCCAAAAAAAGAATGGTGGCGGGAACGGTGGCAATTTCAAAAAAGGAATCATGATTCTGCTCATCTCAACGGTTGGTTATGTCGGATATGTTGTCATTTTGAGATGGTTTCATATTGATGGCTGGTCTGCGCTCGTTCCGCAATCGGTCGGCATGCTGCTTTCATCCTTGGCGATTAGTCTTAAGCAGAACCCGTTTAGTAAATATACGTTTAAAAATATCATTGCCGGCCTTGTGTGGTCGACAGGAAATCTCGGACTTCTTTTGGCTATTCCGCTCATTGGTGTTGCCGTAAGTTTTTCGATGTCACAGACAGGGATAGTCATCTCAACATTAGGCGGCATTTACTTATTAAAAGAGAAAGCATCCAGAACAAGCTTTGTCATTGCAGGCTGCTTGATGATCATTGCAGGCGGCGTGCTGCTAGGCTTTACAAAATAGGAGGGTAAACGAATGTATCCAGATTTAGAAGGGAAAACAGTCCTGATTACAGGAGCTGGTACAGGAATAGGTCAAGCGATGGCGCGCCGGTTTGGACAAGAAAAAGCCAATGTGGTGATCAATTATTTCTCAGATCAAGAAAATCCAGATGACACCATTGCGGATATTCAAAAAAATGGCGGACAGGCTGTGAAAATCAAGGGAGATGTCTCAAAGGAAGAGGATATGCAGGCAATGATTGATAAAGCCGTTCATACGTACGGAAGCCTTGATGTCGTGATCAATAACGCAGGCATTGAAAACGAAGTGCCTTCCACAGAAATGACGCTGGATAATTGGAACAAAGTCATGTCGACCAATTTAACAGGTATGTTTCTCGGCTGCCGTGATGCATTGAAGTATATGACAGATCACGGAATAGAAGGATCGATCATCAATATGTCGTCGGTTCACCAGCAAATCCCTTGGCCTCATTTCGTACATTATGCAGCAAGTAAAGGGGGCGCCAAGCTGCTGACAGAAACGCTGGCACTAGAATATGCCCCTAAAAAAATCCGTGTAAACAGTATTGCACCAGGCGCCATCGATACCCCGATCAATAAGGAAAAATTCGATGATCCCGCATTGAAAAAAGGCGTGATTGAACTGATCCCCATTGGCTATATTGGAAAGCCGGAAGAAGTGGCAGCATGTGCTGTCTGGCTGGCATCAAAAGAGGCAAGCTATGTCACAGGCTTGACACTTTATGTGGACGGTGGCATGACAAAATATCCTGGCTTCCAAGCAGGAAAAGGATAAGAAGAAAGAAAAAGAGCGTACACACACAAACGCTCTTTTTTTATATAAAATACAGACAAATAAAATGAAATGTCTAGACATTTAAAAATAAAAATATATAATATTAAATGGAAGCGCTTTTATTACAACAATGGGGTGAGAGAAATGAAACGTATTTTATTAGCATGCAGTTCAGGAATGTCTACGAGTTTACTAGTTACAAAGATGAAGGCTCATGCCGACTCAATAGGGGACGAGGCAGAAATTTGGGCAGTTGGGCAAGATCAAGCAAAAAAAGAAATGGCGAATGCGGATGTTGTGTTAATTGGACCGCAAATGAGCTTTTTAAAAGGGGATCTTCAAAAAGAAGCAACAAAATATGGAATTGCAGTAGAGGTCATCGATATGCAGGCGTACGGGCTTGCCGATGGACAAAAAGCGTACGAACAAGCCGTTACATTGATGGAGGAATCGTAAAGAATGGAAAAGAAAACACTCGAAGGGCTCACGGAGGAACAAGTCAGTTTCCAATTGATCTTACACAGCGGTAATGCACGCAGCAAATTGCTTCAATCTCTTAAACAATTTCGAGAAGGTCAAGAAGATGAGGCATTTGGTCTCATGAAAGAAGCAGAAGAAGATTTACGTCATGCACATGGCATCCATTTTCAACTCGTGCAGCAAGAGGCAGGCGGGGAGAAAACGTCTTTCTCCTTATTGCTCATGCACGCCGAAGACCACTTAATGTCGACTATTACGATCAAGGAGCTTGTGGGAGAGCTCCTGCCAATTTTCCAAACGCTTAAACAATAAAAGGTGTAAACAAGGGGGGGAAACCAATGTTTGATAAAATAAGTGCTATTTTGGTTCCAATTGCTGGGAGACTGAACAACAACCGCTATTTAGGCGTATTACGGGATGCCTTTATGCTTGCGTTCCCACTCACCATTTTTGGTTCTATTATGGTTGTGCTAATGAATTTGCCATTTTTAGATAAAATCATGAGTCAAACCGCACTGGAAGGCGTCCAGTCTGCACTGAATATCGCGCCAAGTGCGACCATCAGCATTATGAGTGTGTTTGTTGTATTTGGGATTGGCTACTATTTATCGAAAAGCTATGATGTGGAAGCTGTATTTGGCGGCGTGATTGCATTAGCCTCTTTCTTACTTCTGACGCCATTTCTACTAGAACAAGAAGGCGGTGCATCTATTGCAGGCGTAATACCAGTCGATCGTTTAGGAGCAAAGGGGATGTTCCTTGGAATGATCACAGGCTTTTTGTCTGCTGAAATTTATCGTTATTTTGTCCAAAAGAAATTTGTCATCAATATGCCGCAGGGGGTTCCGCCAGCTGTTGCTAAGTCTTTTGCTGCACTGATCCCGGCTACTTTGACACTCACAGCCTTTTTACTGATCAATATCATCATTACACAAGGCTTCAAAACAAATATGCATGACTTGATTTATCATGCGATTCAGGCACCGCTTGTCGGACTTGGAAGCGGTATCATTCCGACCTTGATCGCTATTTTCTTTATACAAATTCTTTGGTTCTTTGGGCTTCACGGCCAAATTATTATCAACTCTGTCATGGACCCCATTTGGAATACGTTGTCCATTCAAAACCTAGAGAGCTATACAAAAACTGGTGAGGTTCCGAATATCATCAGTAAGCAGTTTATCGAAATTTATACGGTTGGCATGGGCGGAACCGGTATGACGCTGGCTGTTGTGTTTACGATTTTAATTTTCCTGAAAAGTAAGCAATTAAAACAAGTAGCAAAGCTCGGCTTAGGACCGGGATTATTTAACGTCAATGAACCGATTATCTTCGGTTTACCGATTGTCATGAACCCGCTTATTCTCATTCCATGGATTTTGGCGCCAATGGTTATTACATGTATTTCTTATTTTGCGATGGCATCAGGTATTGTACCACCGCCGACTGGCGTGAATATTCCCTGGACGGTGCCGATCTTTATTAGCGGAATAATGGCAACCAATTCACTGGCGGGCGGCCTGCTTCAGCTGTTTAACCTGATGATCGTGTTTGTCATTTGGTTCCCGTTCCTGAAATTTATTGACCGTATGAATGTGAAAAATGAAAAAATAACCACAACGGAAAAAACAAAAACAACCAACATCAAAGGTGAAGGAGACTCAATACATGTCGATGGAAAATAACAAGCAATCATATACATTTCCAGAAGGTTTCTGGTGGGGATCTTCTGCCTCTGCCACGCAAACAGAAGGCAGCGTCCCTGGTGATGGAAAAGGACCGAATATTTGGGATCATTGGTTTGAGCAAGAGCCGACTCGTTTTTTTGATGGCGTAGGACCGAACGTGACATCCCAATTTTACCGAAAATATAAAGAGGATATTCGTCTGATGAAAGAAATTGGGCACAATTCATTCCGGTTATCCATTTCCTGGTCACGTCTTTTGCCTGAAGGGAAAGGTGCGGTCAATGAAGAAGCAGTATCTTTTTACAATGATGTGATCAACGAACTGATTGCACATGATATTGAGCCGTTTGTGAACCTGTACCATTTCGATATGCCAATGGCGCTACAGGAAAAAGGCGGCTGGGTCAACAGACAGGTAGTAGATGATTATGTGAGCTATGCGGAATTATGCTTTCAATTATTTGGCGATCGGGTGAAAAAATGGTTTACCCATAATGAACCGATCGTTCCTGTAGAAGGCGGATATATGTATAGCTTTCATTATCCAAATGAAGTGGATTTCCAAAAGGCTGTACAGGTCGGTTATCATGAACTTTTATCAAATGCGAAGGCGATTGCGGCTTATAAAAAACTGCAGCAAGGCGGGAAGATTGGCATCATCCTCAATCTTACCCCATCTTATCCGAGAAGCCAGAATCCGCGCGATTTAGAAGCAGCTGAGATGGCGGATGCTTTCTTTAACCGTTCCTTCCTAGATCCTGCGGTGAAGGGGCATTTCCCAGAGAAACTAGTAGAGGTGTTAAAGAAAGAAGGCTTTATGCCTAGTATGCAAGAAGGAGACCTTGAGCTCATTCAAGAGAATACCGTCGACCTCCTTGGAATCAACTATTATCAGCCAAGAAGAGTGAAAGCGAAAGAGCATATGCCGCATCCAAATGCACCATTTATGCCAAATCATTATTTTGATGCGTTTGACATGCCGGGAAGAAAAATGAATGTGTATCGCGGTTGGGAAATCTATGAAAAAGGCATTTATGATATATTGAAAAAAGTCCAAACAGACTATGATAATATTGAATGCTTTATTTCTGAAAATGGAATGGGTGTCGAAGGAGAAGAGCGGTTTAAGGATGAAGAAGGAATGATTCATGACGATTACCGCATTGACTTTATTTCTGAGCATCTTAAATGGGTGCATCAAGCCATTCAAGAAGGAAGTAATGTAAAAGGCTATCATCTGTGGACGTTTATGGATAATTGGTCATGGTCGAATGCCTATAAGAATCGCTATGGATTTGTCTCAGTTGATCTTCAAGAAGACGGAAAACGTACGATTAAGAAAAGCGGATACTGGTTTCAATCGGTATCAGAAAATAACGGTTTTTAATCAAAATACTTGCTCTTTCCTTGAAAAGGGCAAGTATTTTTCTTATGTGACGGTAAGTGGATGAAACAAAAATGGCTCGTACCTTTTAAGCTCACTAGGCTTAGTGTAGAATGAGAGGAAGCTATGAAAAAACAAGTCAGTTGGTGGTGTGAGATGAAAAAGTACGAACTCATTTCAGAAGAAATCAGAAAACGAATAGGAACAGCATATTATCCAGAAGATCAACCCATTCCAGATGAAAACTCGCTTGCCGCTGAATTTCAATGCAGCCGAATGACGATGAAGCGTGCGCTCGATCTTCTCGTAGCAGAAGGTCTGCTCTTTAGAAAAAGAGGACACGGTACATTTATTGTGAAGGCAGCGCTCAATCAAGGGGCAATCAATGTGTCAGGACATGAAAATAAAGGGTTCACAAAAGTCATGGCGGATAAAAACGTCACGACTCAAATCATTCACTTTGATGTCCATTTTCCAAGCAAAGAGGTGGCAGCCCACCTATCCATAGACTCCACCACACCCATTTATGACATCATCCGTCTTCGTCTTGTGGACGAGGAGCCATATGTATTAGAAAAAACGTTTATGCCCGTCAATCTCATTAAGGGAATAGATGAAGAGGTTCTATTGGGATCAATCTATGGCTACATATCAAATGATTTGAAATTAAAAGTGGCAGGAGCGCATAAGAAAATTAGAGCGGCTAAATCAGATGAGCTTGACCAGCAATATTTAGGCTGTGACCCAACGGATCCTGTGCTAGAGGTCGAACAGGTTGCTTATTTAAACACAGGCCGGCCGTTTGAGTACTCCTTTAGTCATCACCGCTATGATAAGTTCGACTTTTCAACAGTTGAAATTACGAAAACAGGACGTTAAAAAAAGAGCAGAACCCCCAAGGGAGACTGCTCTTTTTTATATTATTTTATATATTCCACCAATGATACCCATCTTTTTCTAGAAGCTGATCTGCTTCTTCCGGTCCCATAGAACCAGCAGGATAATTTGGTTTTAATGTTTTGTTTTCTGCCCATTTCTCAGAAATCGGATCCACAAAGTTCCAAGAAAGCGCCACTTCATCCCAGTGAGCAAAGTTCGTAGCATCGCCTAGCAAGCAGTCATGAATCAGCTTTTCATAGGCTTCTGGTGTGTTCATGATGTCGTTATAGTTTGTTTGGTAGTCGAGCTTAATCGGCTTTGCAAATGTACCGCCATCAAGCTTGCGAGCGTTCAGGTGAAGGGTAATGCCTTCATCTGGCTGAATGTGAATGACGAGTAAGTTTGGATGCATGGAATTTCCGTTACCATAGTACAGGTTCATTGGAATGTCTTTAAATTGAACAACAATTTGAGTAGATTTCTTTTCTAAACGTTTTCCAGTACGAATGTAAAATGGCACGCCGGCCCATCTAAAGTTATCAATGAGCAGTTTCCCTGCAACGAATGTTTCCGTGTTTGAGTTCGGGTCAACATTTTGCTCTTCAAGATACGAAGGAACCATGCCGCCATCAACCGTACCAGCATCATACTGTCCGCGGACAAAGAATTGATCGACCTCATCTTTAGAGAAAGGACGAAGAGCGCGTAATGCTTTCCGTTTTTCACTACGGATTTCCTCGGTATTCAGCTTAATTGGCGGCTCCATTGCTAAAAGTGCAACCATTTGAAGCATATGGTTTTGGACCATGTCTCTTAGTGCACCTGAACTTTCGTAATAGCGGGCCCGGTCTTCAACCCCTAATGATTCACTAGATGTAATTTGAATGTTTGAGATATATCGGTTTGTCCAAAGTGGTTCAAAGATGGCATTTGCAAAACGGATGACCTCAATGTTTTGAACCATTTGTTTACCGAGATAGTGGTCAATACGATAAATTTGATCTTCAGAGAATGCATCTCGAATTTCTTCATTTAACTTTTTCGCACTTGGCAAGTCATGACCAAATGGTTTTTCGATGACAAGTCTTGACCAGCCAGTTGTTTTTGATACACCTTCACTTTTTAGGAACTTTGCAATCGTTCCGAAGAATTCCGGTGCCATCGCTAAATAGAACATCCGGTTGTTTGGGATACTGTACGTATCTTCAAGGCCTGCTAGAAGTGTGTTAAGCGATTGATAGGAAGCAGGGCTTGATACGTCAAAGTCGTGATAATAAAAATGTGAACTGAATTCCTCTATTTTCGCTTCTGCATCATCAGAAGAAACAGATTCTTTCACCACAGCTCTTAGATCCTCATGAGACCACGGACGGCGTCCAACACCGACCACGGCGAATTGATCGCCAAGTTTTCCGCTATGATAAAGTCTATGTATAGAAGGGTAGAGCTTGCGTTTGGCAAGATCTCCTGTTGCGCCAAAAATGACAATGACTGCTTTTGGATTGTTAGTTTCTGTATTCACGAAAAGTACCTCACTTTATTCGTAGCATTGTTGTAAAAACCGAGAATGTATGTACATTTTCTTTATTTTAAAGGTTCATTGTTCGTAAAGCAAACATTTGATTCGACTTTTTCTGCTCTCGTTTGACTTTTTTCGAAAATTCCGCTGAATTCACATTTACCTTGTCTTCATGTATTCTATATGAATAAAGATATTGTATACCGGCTTTAGGAGGAAAAGTAATGGAACTGCTCTTTTTAGGAACTGGTGCAGGCATTCCTGCGAAAACTAGAAACGTCACTTGCACTGCGCTAAAGCTTTTAGAAGAAAGAAAAGCAGTGTGGCTTTTTGATTGCGGAGAAGCGACGCAGCATCAAATATTACATACAACGATTAAACCGAGAAAAATTGAGAAAATATTTATCACTCATATGCATGGTGATCATGTATACGGTCTCCCAGGACTGCTCGGCAGCAGATCCTTCCAAGGCGGAGAGGATGAACTAACGATCTATGGACCTAAGGGCATCAAAGCGTTTGTGAGCGCAACACTTTCAGCTACACAAACGCATTTGACATATCCGCTGCATATTATAGAGATAGATGAAGGGATCGTATTTGAAGATGATACCTTTCAAGTAGAAGCAAGACGAGTATCTCACGGTATTCCAGCTTACGGCTATCGGGTAGTGGAAAAAGATGTACCAGGTGCATTAAAAGCCGAAGACCTAAAAGAAATCGGTGTAAAACCTGGACCTTTGTATCAGAAGTTAAAAAATGGGGAAACCGTGACACTCGAAGATGGAAGAATCATTGATGGAACCGATTATTTGGAACCCCCTAAAAAAGGGAGAATCGTTGCATTTTCAGGAGATACCCGTTTATGCGAGAATATAACAAGGCTTGCCAAGGATGCGGATGTGTTAGTCCATGAAGCAACATTCGGTAAAGAAGATGCTGATCTAGCCTACAATTATTATCACAGCACAACAGAACAAGCAGCGAAAACAGCGCAGGAAGCAAGCGCAAAAAGATTAATTTTGACCCATATTAGTGCACGTTACCAAGGAGAAGAGGCACTAAAACAACTATTGAAAGAGGCCCGCGATATATTCCCGCTGACAGAAGCTGCGCAGGATTTCTCTTCTTATTCCATTGACCGCACCCTGTAAAAATTGGATGAATCGTCAAAAAAAGTTGTGTGATTTTTTTGATATTTATAATGACTCTCTTTTTCAGGTAGTGGTAAAATGGTGAAGAAAAAACAAATGACGAATGAAACTATGAAGAATACGGGAGGCACAATCAAAGATGAGCGGTTTTACAGCGTTAAGTGAAGCAGAATTAAATGACCTATATGCAGCACTACAAAATGAATACGAAACGTATAAAAGTAAAAACTTACACTTAGACATGTCTAGAGGAAAACCTTCACCAAAACAGCTCGATTTGTCTATGGGCATGCTCGATGTTGTGACATCAAAGGATGCGATGACGGCTGAAGATGGCACAGATGTGCGTAACTATGGCGGTTTGACAGGACTTCCTGAAACGAAGACATTTTTTGCAGATGTACTCAATCTGAAGCCAGAACAAATCATCATCGGCGGTAATTCCAGCCTTAATATGATGCATGATACCATTGCCCGTGCCATGACCCACGGCGTATATGACAGCAAAACACCTTGGGGAAAGCTGCCAAAGGTAAAATTCCTTGCACCAAGCCCAGGATATGATCGTCACTTTTCCATTTGTGAGCTATTTAACATAGAGATGATCACGGTAGATATGAAAGCTGATGGACCTGATATGGATCAGGTCGAAAAATTGGTCGCAGAGGATGAAGCGATTAAAGGCATTTGGTGTGTACCAAAATATAGCAACCCAGATGGCATTACGTATTCAGATGAGGTGGTTGACCGCCTTGCTTCGATGAAAACAAAAGCAGACGACTTCCGCATTTTTTGGGATGATGCATACGCAGTCCATCACCTAACTGATACGCCTGATACGTTAAAAGATATTTTTCAAGCAGTAGAGGAAGCAGGGCATCCAAATCGTGTGTTTATGTTTGCGTCTACTTCTAAAATTACATTCCCAGGCTCAGGTATTGCACTCATGGCATCTAGCCCGGATAATGTGAGCTTTACTCAAAAACAATTATCGATTCAAACGATTGGACCAGACAAAATCAATCAATTAAGACACCTTCGTTTCTTCAAGAATCCAGATGGCTTGAAGGAACATATGAGAAAACATGCTGCGATCATTAAGCCAAAGTTTGACCTCGTTCTTTCTATTCTTGATGAAACACTTGGCGGGAAGGACATTGCAGAATGGCACAAGCCAAATGGCGGATATTTTATTAGTTTAAATACGCTCGATCATTGTGCAAAAGCTGTTGTGCAAAAGGCAAAAGAAGCTGGTGTGACCATGACAGGTGCAGGCGCGACTTATCCTTATGGAAAAGACCCGCTTGATCGTAACATTCGCATTGCGCCAACGTTCCCATCACTTGAAGAACTAGAGCAAGCGATTGACATCTTTACATTATGTGTTCAGCTTGTCAGCATTGAAAAGCTGCTGTCTAAAAAAAGCCAGTCAGCTCCAACGGCATAAAGAAAAAAACTCCTTGACGCAAAACTAGTCAAGGAGTTTTTGTTTTTAATTGGCTGTTTGATAATAGGAAACAGGTTGTTTGGCTGCGCACCATACATCATAGATTGCAAGCTGCACAATATGCGGTTCATCATGATGAATATAGTGCGAGCTGTTCTGCGCTTGAATCCATCCGCTTTGGGATGACAACGACAGCATCCGTTTATGAAGTCTGAGCCAAGCCTCGTGCGCTGGATGAAACAATCGGCTCTTACCTGATGAAATGACAAGAAGCGGCATCATCCCATAATGGGTTTGTTCCTCTTTTATTGTGCTGAGCATTTGCTGAAAGTCCTCATGCGTACATTCTGCTGTAAATTGCGCCATATATGAAGAGCGTTCTTCCTTTGATAAAAGCGGCAGGATGACCTGTTCTTGCTCCTCACTTGCCGGGTCTAACAGCACCATGCCAATGACCTCATCTCCTCTGCGGCTTGCCCATAACCGGCTGACAAGAGAGCCAAATGAGTGAGCCACAATGAGAAAGGGCGGCTGAATATTGGCTTCTTCTAGCAGTGCATCTAAATCATCTGCAAGATCATGCAATGTTCTTCCTTCACTACTGTCACTGCTTTTTCCATTTCCTAATCGATCATATAAGAAAACCCCAAGCTCAGGATCAATATCACGGGCCATATTCGACCACGTATCACCCGAAATGCCGTAGCCTGCTTCAAAGATAATGGTGGCTTGCCTTTTGCCCTGACGATGTTTTGTATAAAAATGATGTCCATCTATATGATACATTCTTTCAATCATTGCCGAGTTCATTCTTCCATCTCCTCTAAGTGGTTCTTTAGCTAAAAGACGGCACAAAAGGCAGATATGTTTCTCTTAAAAACAAAAAAGATGCCTATTTCAAAAAATAGACACCTTTTTCCTATGCATTTTTACCAAGCGCGGTCATATTGACGCGGGCCTTCGATGGATGTACGAAGCTCTTGGGCAGCTGTTTTTGGAAAGTATGGATCCCGTAAAAATTCTCTGCCTATAAAAATTAAGTCTGCACGCTGATTTCGTAAAATCTCCTCTGCCTGTACACCAGATGTGATCAGACCGACAGCACCTGTTTGGATACCGGCACCTGCTTTGATTTTTTCTGCGAAGGTGACTTGGTAGCCAGGGAATGTGCTGATTTTTGCCTGTACGACAGCGCCTGAGCTGACATCGATTAAGTCGACACCTTGTTCCTTCAGCCATGTAGCAATGCCAATGTAATCGGCAATATCAAGTCCTTTTGTCGTGTAGTCAGAGGCAGACACACGGACAAATAATGGTCCGTTCCATACTTCATTGACTGCATCGACGACTTCTCTTAAGAAACGATAACGGTTCTCTGGTGAACCGCCATAATCATCTGTTCGGTGATTTGCCAGCGGTGAAAGAAATTCATTAATCAAATAGCCATGCGCCCCATGAATTTCAATGATGTCAAAGCCGGCTTTTTTTGCCCGGACAGCTGCATCCTGAAACGCCTGAACGGTATCTTTGATTTGATCGACGGACATCTGGGTAGGGATTTTAGACTGTTCATCAAATGGAAGGCTAGATGGTGCCAGGATGTCACCATCTAGTTCAGCTTTACGTCCTGCATGAGCCAGCTGGATGGCTGTCTTGGTTCCGTATGCTTTGATTTGTTCGTTTAATGAAGCGAAGCCTTCAATGTGCTCATCACTCCAAATGCCGAGGTCTTGATCACTAATTCTTCCCTCGGGGGAAACGGCACTTGCCTCCACCATGATCAGGCCAGCTTGACCTTGGGCACGGGAAATATAATGTGTAAAGTGGAAAGGCTGTAATTTCCCATCACGATCATAGGATGAATACATACACATCGGGGACATTACGATGCGGTTTTTCAGCGTAACACCTTTTAATGTCCAAGGTGAAAAGAGTTTTGTTTCCAAATACCTTCGCCTCCTCATAGAATTGTATAGCCGATTATAACAGCCATTCAAACTTTCGTCATAAAAGGTGCTCAAAGAATATAGCTTTTATACACGTTTTTGTATAATGGAGAAATAGAGAAAGCAAAGGGGGAGAACGAATGAAATGGCAAACAGAGAGTGAACGAAAGGAACTGCTCACAGCTCTTATGCAGTATGAAAGCATATCGGGTACAACTGGAGAAGTGGCGTTAGCTGAATATTTATATTATTTACTGAGGGAGCGGCCTTATTACAAGCAGAATCCTGATCATTTGGCTTTGCATCCGATGAAAGATGGCCGGTATTATTTAACGGCGCTTGTAAAGCGCAGTTCGCTTTCTCGTACCGTTTTGCTGCTTAGTCATTTCGATGTCGTCGATACAGAAGATTACGGTGAATTTCAAAACATGGCATGCAAGCCTGAAGAGTTAATGGCATCATTTTCTCAAAAAAGTGCGCTTCTCCCAAAAAGAGCAAGAGAAGATCTAGCTTCAGGTGACTGGTTATTTGGAAGAGGTGCCATGGATATGAAGGCAGGTCTTACGGTACAGCTGTCCATGCTGGAAAGAGCGATGGCAGAGACATTTGATGGAAATGTCCTACTCGTCACAGTCCCGGATGAAGAAGTGAATTCTCAAGGAATGCTTGAAGCTGTTCCAAAACTAAAGGAGCTTAAGGAAAAGCATGACCTTGACTATACCGCGTGCTTAAACAGTGAGCCTATGTTTGAAAAGTATCCAGGTGATGAACATTATTATATGTATACAGGCAGTATAGGGAAGGTGCTGGCCGGATTTTTCTGCAAAGGAATTGAAACACATGTAGGAGAGCCGTTCTCAGGCTTAAATGCGAATTTTATGGTATCTGCATTAAATCGGCTGTTAGAGCTGAATAGTGATTATTGTGAGGAAGTAGATGGTGAAGTCACGCCGCCCCCAACCAACTTAATGCAAAAGGATTTAAAAGAAGCCTATTCCGTTCAAACACCTCACACAGCTGTTTCTTTATTTAATGTGCTGATGAAGAATCGTTCAAGTGAAGAACTGCACGGACTTCTTTATGACACGGCGAAACAAGCAGCAGACCAAATCGAAGCTGATATTAAACAAAAAACAGCAGAATTTCAGCGCTTTAAACCTTTTACACCGATTGATACGAGGATTACCGTTCTCACGTATCATGAGCTGTATCAAAAAGCTGCTGAACGCTCAGGTAAACAGGAGGTTGAACGCATTGTAAACTATGCGTTCGCCAATCGAGGTGAGCTTGGAGATCGTGATTTTTCAACCAAAATCGTCTCTGAGCTGACGACGCTTTGTAAGGAAGATGGGCCGCTCATTGTTCTATTTTATAGTCCACCATTTTATCCAGCGGTTTCCTCAACGGAAGATCCGCATATCCAAGCAACCTTAAAGAGGATTCAAATAGAGGCAAAGAAGAGTTATGGACTTGAAATAGAAGAAGTGAAATATTTCCCGGGATTATCTGATTTAAGTTACTTACAGCTCGAAAAACAGGAAGTAGGTCATTACACGACCAATATGCCGCTTTACCAAAAAGGCTATTCTTTACCAGAAGGAGAAAAGGGAGCACTTTACGTTCCAGTTATTAACGTGGGTCCATTAGGAAAGGACCCGCACAAATGGACAGAGCGGCTGCACATCCCGTTCTCATTCGGCATTTTGCCAGAATTACTAGAATCAGCGATTCATGCTTTGTTAGAGAAAAAGTAAGTCTTGTTTATGTATGAGGTTTCTAGAGTCTTTGAAAGCTTATGTGCTTTTGAGTGAAGGATGTAGAGTAAATGAAGGTTAATGAGAAAAGAAGAAGGGGGGGAAGAATGTTTTATTACTTTAAAATAGTAAGGGGAGCCGTAGGCTCCCAATTAGGATTATACTCGTCTACCCTCATAATGAGCTGTCCAAGTTCCATCAGAATTTTTAGTGATGCCTTTTAGGTACCATTTAATCCCATCTTGTTCGAACGAATTGGCAAAAATACCAGTAGAGTTGGTAATATCCCATGTGTAAAGTTGAGCTTTAAAATCACTTGTAACACGGACATCCTCTGCATTAGTATGTGCACTTGTAGCAAATGCCGGTGCTGCGGAAAAAAGTAAAGCGAGTGACAATGCGGATCCAGTAAGAACCTTAACTAATTTCATTTAAAACACTCCTCTTCCTCATTTTGTGGTACATATAAGTAATTCTACATAAGGTAATATATTCCTTGTTAATATTTGTTAATTATTTGTGAAAAATCACTCATTAGATAAAAATAAAAAGCACCTGTCATCAAAACAGGTACTTTTCTCTATCATTTATACGTGCTTGCTGAAAACATTTCGTTTAATTCTGCTGCACGTTTTGTTGCGGTTTTGACACAATCGACAACGGCTTCTTCAAATTGATAGGCAGCAAGTGTGTTCAGGCCGGCTTCTGTCGTTCCGCCTTCACTTGTGATTTCTTTGCGCAGTTCAGCAGGTTCTTTACCGCTGCTTTGAAGCATGTTTGCGGCGCCCGCAATCATTTGGCAGATGAGCAGCTTCGCTGTTGCTTGGTCCATCCCAAGTTCCGAAGCGCCTCGCTCCATTCCTTCAATCAAATGATAAATGAAGGCTGGACCGCTTCCTGCAATAGCTGTAACAGCATTTAGCTGTGATTCATCTAATACCGTCACATGACCGATCGTTTCAAACAGCTCGATTGCTTTATTCTTTTGATCCTCTGTCACTTCTTGACTGACAGAAATGCCTGTTGCTGATTGCTGAATGGCGGCTGATGTATTTGGCATCGCGCGAACCACCGCAGTCTTCTCGCCAGCATAGTGTTGAATCGTTTCAATAGAGATGCCCGCTAAAATCGAAATGATCAGCTGCCCTTGTAAATGAGGCCGAACTTCAGATATCCCGCTTTCAGCATCTTTCGGTTTTAAAGCAAATACGAGAATATCCGCTTCTTCATAAATAAAAGAACGAGAGAAATCCGTTTTGACCCCATAACGCACCTTTAATTCTTCTAGACGTTTTTCATTCGTTTTGTTTGTAACAATAATATCTTCGTTTGACATGATGCCGCTTTTTAATAAACCTTTCATCATCGACTCTGCCATTGAGCCTGCACCAATAAATCCAATTTTACTCATAAGCCGCTCCTCCTTGTAGAAAATAAAAAAACCTCTCGCCTGAAAAGGACGAAAGGTTTTTCGCGGTACCACCCTCAATTAGCATGCAAATATGCATACTCAGCTCTAGTCCCTTAACGCGGGAAACGTTTAGGTTTGCCTAACAGCTCAAAGGGCAGGTTCAGCAAATAAGAGGATGGTGAGGTCTTACAGCCGGTGGACCTCACTCTCTTGCATCATTATTTTGCTTACTAATCCTTGTCATCACGCATTTTATATTTGTTGTTCATTATGCAACGATGGACAAGTTTGTGTCAATAGGGACAGATAAAAAAATTGACCGCCTAAACCGCATGACAGTCTGCCCTTTGCAGGATACAATGAATAAAGAAGACGAAGTGACAATGAATCATGAGTCAAAAAGCAGGAGATGACATAAAAAAGTGAAAGAAGACATCATTCAATTATCTATCCCGACCCCTTTTGCTGTTGGGGATGTACATGCATATATTTTAAAAGGAGAAGCTTTGACCTTAGTGGACTGCGGGCCGATGACAGAAGAGGCGGAGCACGCCTTTGTCACGCAATTACATGAGCATCGTTTATCAATTGACGATATTGATCAAGTGGTGTTGACCCATCATCATGCAGATCATGTCGGTCTTTTAAATTTGATGAAACCTCATGTCCGTGTGATCGGACATGAGTTAAATGAGCCGTATATTAGCCAGGACCCTGTGTTTAAAGAGCGTCAAATTGCTTTTATGGAACGATTTTTTCAGCAGTTAGGTGTGCCGCTTCGCCGAGGTGAGTGTGAAAGAATCGTGAAGCAATCTTATACATATTCTTGTACTGCACATGTAGATGACGTCATCAAAGAAGGCGATCGATTGAAAGGGCATGAACACTTCTTTGTGATGGAAACACCGGGACATGCACAATCTCATCTTTCCTTTCTAGATGAAACAACGGGCCATTTCATTGGTGGAGACCTACTTTTGACGACTATTTCTTCAAACCCGTTAATGGAAGCGCCGTATGAAGGGGAGGAGCGCCAAAAATCGCTGCTTCAATATAAAGCATCACTCAATCGATTACTTCATCTGCCGATCAAGACGATTTATCCAGGACACGGGCAGCTCATCACGTCTCATCATGAATTGATCGAAGAAAGATTTAAGAAACAAGAAAAGCGGGCAAATACGATGTATCAGCTGCTTAAACGAAAAGAAATGACTGCCTTTCATCTTTGCCGCAAGCTATTTCCAGTGCTGTATGAAGAGGCCTTGTTTTTAACGATGTCAGAGACAGTAGGGCAGCTTGATGTCCTCTTAGAGGCTGGACAAATTGAAGAAGTGCAAAAAGATGGAATTCTCTACTACAGGGCAAACTAAGGAGTGAAACGCATGGGGCGATTAACAGGAAAGAGAATATGGATTACTGGCGCATCTGGTGGCATTGGTGAAAAAATGGCGTATTTGGCAGCAGAAGAAGGCGCAGAGATCATGATTTCAGCAAGACGAATTGAAAAGCTGACGGGTGTAAAAGAAAAGATTATGAGTGCTGGCGGGGTGTGTCACATCGTGGAGCTAGATGTCAGTCACCTTGAGGACATTGATCGCGCATATGAAGAAGTGGGGGCTGTTGATATTTTGGTTAACAATGCCGGTTTCGGTGCGTTCGATCTCGTTGAAGATGCGTCCATTGAGGAAATGGTGTCGATGTTTGAAGTAAACGTGTTTGGTTTAATCGCTTGCACGAAAAAGGTCATTCCAGAGATGAAACAAAGAGGACATGGACATATTATCAATATTGCCTCTCAGGCAGGAAAGATTGCCACCCCGAAATCAGCCATTTATTCCGCATCCAAGCATGCCGTCCTTGGCTTTTCAAACAGCCTCAGAATGGAGCTGTCAGACATCGGCATTCACGTCACCACAGTGAATCCAGGCCCGATTGCCACTGACTTCTTTACCATCGCCGATCGCAGCGGTGAATATGTGAAGAATGTGGAATTCATGATGCTTAGTGCGGACAAGGTGGCTGGGAAGGTCGTATCCGCTATGATGACGAAAAAAAGAGAGATTAATCTGCCTGGATGGATGAACGCTGGCAGTAAATTGTATCAATTATTCCCATTTTTATTTGAAAAAGTAGCACGCAAAGCGATGATGAAAAAATAACAAAAAAGAAACCGGTTGTGAACTGGTTTCTTTTTTTTGAAGTAAGCTGCCATTGTGACCGTCTTTTTATCTCCGCCTTGCTGCTTGCTGAAGCGGGTCCCACACACTGTTAAAAGGCGGTGCATAGCTAATATCTAAATCTTCAAGATCTGCCATGGTTAGCTGTTGGTAAAGAGCAGTTGCCATCACATCGATCCGTTTATCTACACCGTTTCTTCCGATGATTTGGGCACCGAGCAAGGTGTAGTCATCACTTCTGTAAATCAGTTTGATTTTCATTTTCTGCGCATCTGGATAATATCCAGCGTGATCCGTACTGTCAATGGTGATGGAGGAAAAAGGAATGTCAGCTGCTTGTGCCTCCTTTTCTGATAAGCCCGTTCGTCCCGCTGTCACGCTCATAAATTTCATCACTGCTGTTCCAGTCACGCCTTGAAACGCCCGGTTTGTTCCCGTCATATGAAAACCAGCGATTCTTCCTTGTTTATTCGCCGTTGTGCCGAGCGGGATATAATCAAGTGATTGTTTGATGCGGTGATAAGTGGCTGCGCAATCCCCGGCAGCATAGATGTCTTTTACATTGGTTTGCATGTATTCATTTACAACAATGGCGCCATTTGAAAGACGTTTGATTCCTGTTTTGTCTAAAAAAGAGGTTTGCGGGGTGACGCCGATGGCCATGATGACCATATCTGTTTTTATGGTTTGTTTGTCTGTTTGAACAGCTGTGACATGTGATTCGCCCTCTAATGTCTGCACGGTTTCCCCGAGTGTCACGTGAATGCCTTGGGCACCCGCCTCTTCTTTCAGGTGCTTTGCCATATCGGGGTCAAAGCCCGGACCAAGTGTTGAACCCCGCTGAATGATATGTACCTTTTTTCCCAGCGCTTTTAAATTTTCAGCCATCTCTAAGCCGATATATCCACCGCCAATGATCGTGACATGTGTGATATCTTGTTTTAAGTGGTCTAAAATGGACAGCGCATGCGGAATGGTTTTTAATACGTGTACGCCTTCTAGCGGCTGATTGTTTAAATCCAGTTTAACAGGGCTTGCTCCTGTCGCAATTAAGAGGCGGTCATAGCTTTCGGTAAAGGGTTCTTTTGTTTTCGTATGATGACCTGACACCGTTTTTTGTTTTGGATCAATGGAGGTCACTTCGTGTAAGCATCGAGCATCAATTCCGTATTTGTCGCGAAATGTTTCAGCGCTGCGTGCAATCAGCTTGCTGTGGTGATCAATGAGACCGCCGATCAAGTAGGGGAGGCCGCACTGTCCATATGAGAAAATCTCTCCTTTTTCAAAAGCGACAATATGTGCATCTGGATCCTCTCGATATATTTGCATAGCACAGCTCATTCCTGCTGCATCTCCGCCAATGATCACATATTTCATTTGGTGTGCTCCCTTCTATCTATCGAACTGAATACTCTTATTTACCCTCATTTTCCTTTTTTTAATGCTTTTTTTCGCAAAAGAAGCAAACTTTAGTGGAAAAATAAAGACAGCGCCTTCATTTTAAGCTACAATCGGATTATCGTCTTTTTGGTTACGAGTTTAGTGAAGATTGGTGGGAAAGACTTTGAGTGACACGCGACTAGATTTTAATACTTTATATACACGTCATACAAGAGAGGCTTGGTCTGCTCTTGGAGAATATATGCCGGTATCTGTTTCAGAAGAGGAAGCAAGAGCACTTCAAGGATTAAATGACTATTTATCGCTTGAAGAAGTTCAGGATATTTACATACCACTTATTCGTTTTCTGACATTGCATGTCTTTGCAGAAAAACAAAAAAATCAGCATGTGAATGCCTTTTTAAACTACCCGCATCATGCGAAAATTCCTTTTCTCATTGGGATTGCTGGAAGTGTGGCTGTCGGGAAAAGCACAACGGCCCGTATCATCGAAACGCTTTTATCGAGGCTTGGAGATGGACTGAAAGTGAGTCTTGTGACAACCGATGGCTTTTTGTATCCTCAAAAAGAATTAAAGGATCGAGGACTCATGGAAAAGAAAGGCTTCCCAGAAAGCTACGATGTCAAAGCCTTGTTGTCTTTTTTAAACGAATTAAAATCAGGTAAACAAACTGTGCATGCCCCGGTATATTCGCATCTGACCTATGACCGGCTTGATGGTGTGTATGAAACGGTGGAGGATGCCGATATTGTTATTATTGAAGGAATCAATGTGCTGCAATCCCCAGCGCTGGATGATCTGAAGGATGAACCGCGTGTGTTTGTATCAGATTTCTTTGATTTTTCGATTTATGTAGATGCTGCTGAAACGCAAATTCAATCATGGTATAAAGAACGGTTCCGTTTGCTGAGGGAAACAGCTTTCCAAGATCCTGAATCCTTCTTTCATCAATACAAAGATTTGACGGATGAAGAGGCAGATCACATGGCAAGCACAATTTGGAATACCGTCAATCGCCCTAATTTATATCAAAATATTTTACCGACAAAATATCGAGCTGATCTCATTTTGAAAAAAGGTGATCAGCATAAGGTGGAAGAGATTGCTATCCGCCGAGTATAAAGAAAAACCGCTCAAACGAGAGCGGTTTTTTTAATGATCTCCACTGACTTTCACAGCGATGGCAGCTGCGGATCGCTTTTTCAGGCGGTAGTATCCAATGAGTAAGAACGGAACACCTGCGATGGTGATAATCGACAAGACTGAAAAAATGGAGAAGGGATGGGCTGCGCCAAAATAGTCAATGCACAGTCCGCCGACAAATGGTCCGATGACGCTGCCGAGCTGAGAAAATCCCATCGCGCCAAAGTACGATCCCTTTACTTCTGGCTTTGCCACATTGTCTACAAATAGATCCATCATCGCAAACAGCAGAACCTCTCCAATTGTAAACACGACAATGATGAAAGCAAGCATGCCGAGACTCTGTGAAAAAGCAATGGCAAACAAACTGCCCGCAAGAAGAATATTCCCAGTGGTGAGCGACAAAATGGTGGAGTAGCGTTTGGCGATCATGATGAGCGGATATTGTACGACAATGACAACAACTGCATTTAAAGATAAAAGGTATCCAAACAGTTTCGGACCATCCTCAATCATAGGCGAAGCGGATAAATATTGAGGCAGCGTTGAGCTCAAATGCGAATACCCGAACGAACATAAGGTAACGCCGATGAGGATAATGCTAAAGACCGTATCTTTTTGGATAATGGAAAGGGCTTTTTTGACCCCAATTTGTTTCGTGTTTTCTGGAGCAGCAACTGGATGTTTCTGAAATTGCCAGGCCAGCGTTAATCCGTATAACAAATAAATGAAGGCAGCGACGAGAAATGGAAAGGTTGTTTTCGATGACCCGAGATATAAGCCAAGCAGCGGACCGAAGATGACCCCTATGTTAATGGCTGTATATCGTAAATTAAACACAAACAACCGAATACTTGACGGGGTGACATCAGATAAGAGCGCCTTAGATGTTGGTTCAAACAGTGCCCGGCACAGTCCGTTTAAAGCGTTCATGATAAAGAAGACCCAAATGGCATCTGCAAATGCAAAGCCAACAAAGACAAGTGTCCAACCGAAGATTGATAGAAGCATGACCTTTTTTCTTCCGATACGATCAGAAATATATCCACCGTAAAAACTCGCAACGATCCCAATCAGAGAGCTAACGGCAATGATTAATCCAGCAGAAGAAGCTGAGGCGCCTTTGACTTGTGTTAAATAAACGGCCAAAAAAGGAATGCTCATGGACGTCGCCATTCGGCCAAATATGGTGCCGATGATGATCGTCCAACTAAGCGGATGTAGCGTACGTAAGTTATTTTTCATGCTGTTTCTCCCCTGAGTTTGTAAGATGTTCCAATCATACATGAAAAATTGTGCAAATTAAATACACAATTTGATGGAGGGGACATCCGCCATATGGCAGAGAAGTTTGATTGGCTCGTATTTGGAGACGCGTGCTTTTTTCTGCTGGTGCTTTTATGCCACTGATTCGCGCGGTCATTTGACCCCATTTAATCAAGGTCGATCGCGACGATTTGCTGCAAGGACAGGTTGAGAACATCTTCATCATTGACGATTTTTATGCGCTGCGTTTCATAATGAATGGCTTTGACCCAGCCCCAAAACTGCTCTTTTCTACCTGCTGCGGCATATGTCACGCAAATCGCTTGATCCTCAGTAATCGACTGTGTGATCAAAAAATTCATTTCTTCCAGTTGATCGGTGCTCAGCGGGGGAGGGGTGTATTTTTTTTTCTGCCGTTTTTGAGCAAGCAGCTGCTCCCGGTGCTCTGGAAGCATCATTCGGCTTGATTCCCACATGAGGTTGTATCCAGGTGTTAATTTATTGGGATTCATGGCTGTTCGCCTCCGTTATTTGTAATGTCCGCCAATTTTTTCGGCGCGATGATACGCCTGCCCTGCGCTTGTCAGTGACGAAGCGTGCAGCAGGGCAGCAGGTCCATACTTTATGTGGATCGCATCAAATACTTTGCTGAGTTTGTCTTTTTGAACATGATGATCAAATAAAGTTAGCTGATACTGGCTGTCAGACTGCAGCTGTGAGAGAGTAATACCGACACTGCGAATGGGCTGACCATCCCAGTGCTGCTGGCATAGCTGAATGGCTGCCTCTGCAATATCTGTCCCGTACTGTGTAGGTGAATGAAGCTTGATTTGTCTATGAAATCCGGTCGGGTGAGAAAAATCAGCGCCTCTCACGCCAACAGACACTGTTTGCCCAAGATAATGCTTAAAGCGTGCACGTCTTGCCACCTCTTCGCTCAATTCAAGAAGAGCGACTTTGATATCCTCAAAAGACGCATAATCATGGGGGAGAGTCATATGATGTCCCACCGCTTTTTGCTCATTATGTGTGTGAACGGTGACCGGAGAGGGATCATGTCCTAAAGCTGTTCGCTGCAAAAGCTCTCCGTTGATTCCCCAGCGTTTTTTAAGCCGGTCTAACGGATAAGCAGCAAGCGTCCCAATGGTACTGATACCCATTCGTTTTAAATGGCGCTCCATTCGTTTACCAACGCCAAATAATTTTCCAATCGGAAGCGGCCATAAATCAGCCGCAACACTGTCTGCGCGAAGTTCATAGATGCCAGATGTGTTTTTTTTAGCAAAATGGTCACAGGCCATTTTAGCGAGCACTTTATTAGGACCGATGCCAACACGTGCGTAAATACCCGTCTGGTTCATAATGGTTGTTTGTATATTTTGAGCGATCTCACGGGGAGAACCGAGTAGTGTCAGGCTGCCTGTAATATCGAGAAATTGTTCATCAATTGAATATGGTTCGACAAGATCTGTGTATTGTTCAAGCAGCTCTGTGATCATGACAGAGATATCAAGATAGCGCTGCATACGAGGGCGTACGACGACAGCTTCAGGGCATTTCTCCTGCGCTTCCCATAATCTGGATGCATTTTGGACGCCCCGTTTTTTAGCGAGCGGGCAGGCGGCAAGTACGACTCCGCTCCGCCGCTCAGGATCTCCAGAGACGATGAGCGGCACATTCTTCAAGTGGGGAGCCTCCACTTTTTCGACTGACGCATAAAACGATTGCATATCCACAAGCAGAATGGCTCGTTCATTCATTATGTTCACCTCTTGGAACGTATGTTCCGTTATTATTGTAACCGTCAGGAGGCGAAATTGATACTGGTAAATCATTCAAAGAAAAGAGTGTAAAACCATACAAAAAAGACGAAGTGTCTTCCACTTCGTCTCATTTGATACAACATATTTTAAGCATGTGCTAAATTGTAAGATGTTTGGAGCGGCTCAGAACGCAAACGATAGGCCGTCAGTTTTTTCTTAGGCTTATGAGTAAATTGCCGCACCACATCCACGTGGTCATCGTAATGATACAGATAAAGGGTCACATCATGCTTGCCGAGCTTTGTTTGCATAGTAAGCGGCGCAGGCCCTTCCTGCGGACGAAGAAAGCGTTCTTCATCACCAGGATAAATATAATAGCGTTCAATAAAGATCGCATCATTAAAATGTTGAATAATTTCAGATGCTTGCTGATCATCGAGCGGACGATCTTCAAACATGATCGTTGTTTGATCACTTGTTACTTTTGCATGCACTGCATAACGACTAAAAAGGCGTTCCACAACACCAGAAGGCAGCGAAGTGACAAGAAGCTTTAAAAGACTAAACACAACAAGTGAAGTAACAATCCAAACCAATATCATCATCTCCAATAAACATTTGTTACATTTCCTATATGAACCATCTTAACATACCAAAAGAATGAAACTTTCGCACAAAAAGTGAACTTTTTGAAATAAGTGTGAAGATTTAAAAGGAGATGACCGCGAAAGAACGAAATCAACAAAGCTGAAAGGAAAAAGGCTGACACGTGATCTTTACAAACAATAAATCGGACAGGTAGACTATTGAAACAACAGTTTTTTGTGAAAAAAGAGAGCGGCAAGCTAAAAATGAAAAGGGGCGAGGTCATCATGATACGTCAAGTGAAGCCGTCAGATTTTTACGCCGTCACATCCGTCATCCAAAGCTGGTGGGGAGGTAGAGATTTACGCGCAAAATTGCCGAAGTTATTTTTTGAACATTTTCAGCAAACAAGTTTTGTCGTCGTTGAAAAAGGTGAACTGATTGGCTTTTTAGTCGGTTTTCTATCACAATCTCATTCAGATGAAGCCTACATTCATTTTGTAGGTGTACATCCAGACCATCGGAAATTAAAGATAGGAAAAATCCTATATCAAGCCTTTTATGATGTGGCAAAACAGGAAGGAAGAACAACCATTAAAGCGGTAACAGCACCTGTAAATAAAGTATCAATTGCCTATCATGCAAAATTGGGCTTTCAAATTGAAAAAGGGGATAAAACTGTAGAAGGAATCTCCGTGTTTTCAGACTATGATGGAATAAATGAAGATCGTGTTTTATTTGTGAAAAAATTAGAGGCAATGCAATGATTGTCAATTTAGATCAAACAATAGGAGATGTAGCAAAGCAGATCTTACATATTCAACTAGCTGCATACCAACAAGAAGCTGAACAAATTGGCTATGCCGATCTTCCGCCATTAAAAGAGACCATTCAAGATGTAATGAAAGCAAAAGAGCAATTTATTGGTTTTGAGCAAAAGGGAATCTTACTAGGTGTTGCCTCTTATGAAGAGCAGAAAGATTATTTGATCATTAGTCGATTGGCTGTGCATCCCAAA
The DNA here is from genome assembly GCF_038007905.1 of Bacillus sp. FSL W8-0645. Classification (NCBI taxonomy): domain Bacteria; kingdom Bacillati; phylum Bacillota; class Bacilli; order Caryophanales; family Bacillaceae; genus Bacillus; species Bacillus sp. FSL W8-0645. Next base: position 2,237,904 of record NZ_JBBOYC010000001.1, on the reverse strand, counting down.
GCGCTAAAGCAGGGTATTGGAACAAGACTTATGTCTACAATTATGGAGAAAAATGTCCCTATAGAACTGACCACAGGGCAAAAAAACACCCCTGCAAAAAGGCTATACGAAAAATTAGGATTTCTTGAAACAAATGTAATTCATGTTGCAAAAGAGCTCACCTTATCAAAAATGAAATGGACACCGAGGCGAAAGGTTGAGGTTGTCGAATTCAAAAAAGAATGGCATGAAGAATTCCATCAAGAAAAGCAGCGACTCAAGCAAATCATTCAAAAGAGCTGGATAGAAGGACATCATATTGGTAGTACGTCAGTTGAAGGACTTGTTGCCAAACCCATTATTGATATCTTAATAGAAGTAAGTCATCTAAAAGAGATCGATAGAAAAAGAGAGAGTTTTGAACATCTTGGATATCAAGCGCTCGGTGAAAATGGCATAAAAGGGAGACGTTTTTTTCAAAAGGGTGGCTTGAATCGTACGCATCATGTCCATATTTATGAGAGAAATCATCCTGATGTGAAAAGGCATTTATTGTTTCGAGATTACTTAAGGGCCCATCCAGAACGAGCTGTAGCGTATGCGTCTGTCAAGGAACAATTAGCAAATCAGTATCGGGAAGATATACAAAGCTATATGGCAGGAAAGAATGAAATCATAAAAGTAATAGAAAATGAGGCATATCGCTGGGATAGAGAAGGAGGAGAGGAAGCTCTTAAATAAGCTACCTCTTTTCCTCGTTAATTAGGAAGCTGAACATTGCCCTTTACAGTATAGGCCTGTGAAGCAGCAGTAGATGGAAGAGCGGGTAATTTATCCTTTACGATGACCCCGCGGATATCTGTGATTCGAACAGGAAGAGATTTAGACCCCATATTAAATCCAAGGAAATGGTTGTAGTCTGTCTTTTCCATGTTCACCCATTGTCCATCTTTGTAATATTCCATTTTCATAATCGGATATTTATGATTGCGCACTTGAATCGCAGCCCACCACTTACTGCTACCTTCTTTTATTCTGTAAACTACATTTCCGCTAATCGGTGCTTTTACAATTTTCCAACTAATTGGGATTTTCCCATCTGCCATATTACCGATTTTGGCAAAGGCATTATGAGAAAGATCAAGAGCTCCTTTCGCTCCTTCTGGATATTTATCGGTTACATACACAACGGTTTTTCCTTTTGGACCCTTTACTTCAAGGTAAGCCCCTGCAAGTGCCGCATTTATCCCTTTATAGTTATAGTCATGGGGATTTAAAGCCGTAATTTTCATGTCAGATGGAATAGGATCTAATAATGCGGCGCCCCCTGAGTAACCAGATCCCGTATAAGTCGCATAGCTTTCTCGTACTTCATCGAGGACAGATGCCGCTTTCATGTTTGGCACAGCGAAACTCAACATCAATATCAGTGCCCCGATGAAGCAGAGAGATAATCTTTTTTTCACGATCTAAAACCTCCTGTTTATTCTTTTTTAAAATTGGTAGCGTCATAAGTATAATTCTAAAAAACAAGAAGGAAAAAGAGCCAATAGATAGATATAATCATAGTGAGAAGAGCGTGTATTTCAAAGAATATGACTTTCGGATTTAGTCGTGTGTCATGTTTTATGGTGTTTTATGTGTTACAATGTAAGCATCAATTTAAAAAGGATGTTCGCCATGTATATTCACATCACAGAACAGGCTAAAACATATATAGAAAAACAGCAAACAGGAAACGAAACTAAGGAATTACTGCTTCGCTACGATTCAGAAGGTTGTGGCTGTGCAGTGAGTGGCGTACCAATGCTTTGGTTAACAAGTGAAAGAACAGGTGAATGGGAACAACTTAATAATAGCCAACATTTAAAACTATATATACACATTGCACAGAAGGTATTCTTTGATGAGGAAATGACCATCGATTTTAATGAAAAAGCTAATACATTGATGCTGAAAAGTCCTCAGCAAATACTCAGTCCAAGAATGGGCATACTTGTAAAGTAAGGTGGAAACGTAGTGGATCAGAAGCTTAGCGTGATACAAAACACGGCACAAAATAAAACATGGGTGTCGTTTTTAAATAACAATCATCCCTATACCCTTTTGCACTGGTCAATAGGTGGAATGGATTCGGTGAAAAAGGATGTTTGGCTTCTTCAGGATGAAGTCACATTTGAAACGGAAGAATTCCCAACGCTCGAATTAGCTGTCAATTGGATCAAAGAGAATATGGAACAGGTAACAGATGTATTATAAAAGCCCTTTTTGACAAAAGGGTTTTTTTCATGCCTTCATCATCTCATTAAACAACAGGGAACGTCTAATCTGAAAAATGATCTTTTGCAACGCAAAAAAACTGTTTTATAACAACCAATTCGACAAAATGAGAAAAATAGAAATGAAAAAATCGTGGATATAAATGCCGGAAAATAGGCAATGGAAGCGGTTATTGCGGGATACCGAAAACTTTGCGAAAAATGACATTTCATATTTCTTCCATTCGAGGAAATATGATAGAATACAACATGTATCGTATATGAGAAGGGAGGTGCTAAAGTGAATTGAAGCTCAAGCTGTCATCGCCTCAGGTTGGAATTAAAATAAACGAATGGTATAGGCAGATTTGCGGATTTCATGTCATGAAAGCAGAGAAGCTGAAGGCCGAGATCGAGCAGGAAATTCTGGAGATGGAGCAGGATCAAAACTTGTTGCTGTTTTACCAGCTGATGGATTTTCGCCATAAGGTGATGCTTGAATATTTTGAACCGGCAAAGAAAGCCTCAAATGATGAAGAAATTAAAAACCTGTTAGAAACGATCGAACATTCGCAAACGAAATTAACGGACATGCTTGAATACTATGTTCATTTTTTCACAGGAATGTTTGAGTTTGAACAGCAAAACTATTTAAGTGCCATTGCCTATTACCGTTCAGCAGAAAAAAAGCTCAATCTCATATCAGATGATATAGAAAGAGCAGAATTTTACTTTAAATTAGCTGAAATATACTACCACATGAAACAAACCCACTTTTCGATGCACTATGCCTTGCAAGCGTTAAATACGTACTCTGCCTACAGAACGTACACGCTGAGAATCATCCACTGTGAATTTGTCATCGGTGCAAACTATGATGATTTGAAATGCTATGAACATGCATTGCCCTACTTTAAAAATGCTCTAAATCGAGCACGCTCGATTGGAAACCCTCGAGTCATAGGTTCGGCCCTTTTCAACTTAGGTAACTGTTATTACCAAATGAACGATCTTGCGGAAGCAAGCCGTTATCTGAAAGACTCTCTTGAAGTGTTTGAAAAGGAGAATTTAACCCATCTTAATCGCTCTCTAGACCCACTATTTATGCTCACCCAAATCCTGTTTAAACAAAAACAAATAGAAGAGTCGTTAACCCTCTATCAAAAAGGTATTATGAAAGCCTGTGAATTAGAAGATGAAATTTACATCTGCAAATTTCAGTTCTTAAAAGCATTATACGTTGATGCAGAAATAACGATCATAGACGATACATTAGACCTACTCGAGGACAAGCGCTTATACCCAGACATTGAGGAATTGGCACTTGATGCGGCTCATTATTACAATGAGCTTGGACTGTATGAAGCATCGACACGGTTTTACGAACGGAAGATTCAAGCCATATCAAAAATTCAAAATGGGGGTCATTTATATGAAAACGAGTTTGATAGTTCTTTTATTGGCAGCAACTGCAGGATTATCGGTCATGAGTCAGCAGCAATCGGAAGAGAGTCATATGGAACTGGCGGGCAGACACCATACAACAGTGGTGACTATCGCATAAGTTAGCTCAAAAAGAGGAGACGAACCGCTGTTCAATCTCCTCTTTTATCTTCATTTGATTCAAATGGTTGAAGGAATGCTTGAACTTCTTGTTCGTAAGCTTCTTTATTTTCACTAAAAGACATCGCGTGTGCCCCGTGCGGCGCTATAAATAGCTGTTTATCACCTTTTTTTCGAGCATATAGCTGCTGACTCTGCTCGCATGGAATATAGTCATCATGAAGACTATGGATAAAAAGCACAGGTTCTCTCACCTGATCGATCACATCAAACGGTGACACTTGCCGAATGCTGTATCCATCCCGCCATTTTAACACTCGATCACTTAGTGGAAGAATCCATTGCCCTGAAAGACGAAAATCTGTTTTTAATCGATAGAGAAGCTGATCCTCAAAAGAAGCAAAAGGACAGTCAGCTATGTAAAAATTGGCGCTTGCTTCCGGCTTTGCGGCATATAACAAAGTCGTGACTGCCCCCATTGATTCTCCATGTATACCGATAATGGCATTTTCCCCGAGTCTTTGTCTAAGCCACTTCACGACCTGCGCTAAATCTTCTTTTTCGTAGTATCCATAACTCGTGGTTTTTCCGCCACTCATTCCATGTCGTCTATGATCATAAAGCATCACATTCCACCCAAGCTTTTGGAATGATTTCATATACTTAACGGAATTTATTAAACTGACTGTGACGCCATGACAAAGTACGATAGTGCGTGTTGTATGCGGATGTGAGTGCGGCACAAAATAGCCATGAAGCTCATAACCAAATGCTGAAGGAATACACACTTTCTCTTTGTTAAGCTGTTGAAACTCTTCATGATGATAATGACCTTCATCTGATTCTCGCTTGATGAGCTCTTCATCTGTTAATTTTCGAATATACATCATTTTATTGGTGAAAAAAATGCCGATTGCAACGAGCGGACATAATATGAAGGCAAGTATGGCGATCCATTTTTTCATCTAGCTGATTCTTCCTTTCCGAGGTTTTTCCTATGATGATCATACCACATGTTGGGAGAATGGCGTGACTCTTGCTCAGGAAATAAAACGGATGATACACTTAGAGGCAAAAGGAGAGAGGCACAATGAAAAAGAACAATGATCAAGCGAAATTAAAGGACGGCATAAACGAGGATCTCAAACAGCAGCTCCTTCAAATGAAGCAGAATCTGGCCGCCGAGACAGAAAAAAGAGAAGAACAAAAACGACAAGACCTCCTTCGGCAGCAGAAAGAAAAAGAAAAAAACAAAAGCTTCTCCGAGTTGCTAGATGAAAGTCATTTGGACTGGAGAAAATATAAAAGCTAAAAAAGGGAGCACTGATGCTTCTTTTTTTATGTCATCATTGAGATTGATCAACACACAAGTGCTCCCGACTTCTTCGATTCTTACTTCATTTAAATCCCTTTTTATAACAAATATAGTTTTTAAGACCCTTTTGAAAGAAGGTCGTCGTACTACTTGTAATGACGGTGTATTACAATATTTAGGAATGGAGATGATTTACATGAAAGTGAGAAAAACAATGGCTGGAGTCGCTTTATCTTTAGGATTGCTTTTACCTGTTAAATATGAAAAAGAGTTTACTCATCATACATACGATAAAATAGAAAAATTGTAGAAAAACTTGAGTTTCTCTACAATCATCAGAGATCACATCAGGTGATCTCTTTTTATCTCATTTAAACCGGTGCGCCTCGTACACAGATGGTTTTGTATAGTAAGTCAATGCTTTTGCTTCTTGGTCACTTAAAGAACGTGCATTGGCCGCTGCCGCATTTTCTTTTAACTGTTCCACCGAGCTTGCGCCAAAAACAACGGAACTAACCGCAGAATTCTTAAGCAAATATTGAATGGACAGCTCTGTGAGTGATAGGTCATAAGCGACTTTCTTTAAAGAAGGAATGACTTGCTGAAGCTCGTCAAATGAATATTGAAGATAGCCGTTTTTTTGAATCGAGGCACTTGCTTGCGAAAGTGGTTTTTCGGTTAAAAGCCCTTTTGCTAAAGGTCCTCTTGCCACGACACTAATGCCTTGTTCTTCAAGAAGAGAGAACCATTCCTCTGGACGGCGGTCGAGTAAACTATATTGCATCATTACACTGACGATGTTTGATTTTTTGGCGTATTCTTTAATGACGTTTGGACGGATAGAAGAGATGCCATAATAGCGAATAACGCCTTCTTCCACTAATTCTTCAAAAGCCTCAATCGTCTCATCGATAGGATCATTGATCGTGCCTCCGTGCAATTGGTATAAATCAATATAATCTGTTTGCAGCCGCTTGAGGCTTTGTTTTACGGCTTCTTTTATGTATGCCTTTGAAGGGTCCCAGTCCCAGCCAGATTTGCCTTTTTCAAAGCGGTTGCCGCCTTTTGTGGCCAAAATTAAATCTTGCCGCCTGTTTTTAATCGCTTCCCCGACAATTTCCTCATTTGTCCCAAAATCATATAAATCGGCTGTATCCAAATAGTTAATTCCAAGATCAATGGCTTCATCTAATAAAGAGAGCGCTTTTCCTTTTTCTGTTCCTAGGGACATACATCCTAGAGCCGCTTCGCTCACCAAAAGATCCGATGTACCAATTCGTCTTTTTTTCAATTCCATCACACTCCTATTCCTTCACATTAAGTGAAAAAAATCTGGAATTCAAGCTAGGTGACTTCAAATGGCGCATTGAAGCAAGCGTCCGCATTTCGCTTCTCTTAAATCATCTATGTTAAAATGAATGAAGTAAAAAGTGAAAGTAGAACGAGGAGCTGACAAAATTGAAGGACTTTGAAGAAAAAACATTATCGACTAAAGAATTATACAACGGAAAAATCATTGATTTGGTTCTTGAAGATGTACAATTGCCAAATGGAAAACAAGGCAAACGCGAAATCATCAAACATCCTGGTGCAGTAGCCGTCATTGCTCGGACAGACGAAAATAAAATCATCTTGGTCAAGCAATACCGTAAAGCACTAGAGAGAGCCATCGTTGAAATTCCGGCTGGTAAATTAGAGCCAGGGGAAGAGCCGGCACATACAGCACTGCGAGAATTAGAAGAAGAAACAGGATACACCACTCAGAAGCTTCAAAAGCTGACAGCCTTTTATACATCACCAGGTTTTGCAGATGAAATCGTCCACATGTATCTTGCAGATCAGCTAGTTCCGCTTGAAGAAAAAAGAGAGCTGGATGAAGATGAATTCGTTGAAGTGATGGAAGTTTCATTAGAAGAAGCCTTGCACCTCATTGAAAAGCAGCATATTTATGATGCAAAAACAGCCTATGCCATTCAGTACTTACAACTGCAAGAGGTACTTAAGTCAACAAAATGAGGGAGTTTTTTGCAGACATCCATATTCATATTGGCAGAACAAGAACAGGCAGAGCTGTTAAAATTACAGGTGCAAGGTCACTGACAATTGACCAAATTCTCATTGAAGCAACGCAAAGTAAAGGGATGGGGATGATTGGTGTGATTGATGCACAATCTCCAGAAGTCCTAGAAGAATTAATAGAAGGTGTAGAGGAAGGCAAATACACTGAACTAAGTGATGGCGGTCTATCATTTGAACAGACCGTGCTGCTTTTAGGCAGTGAATTAGAAATTAACGATAACCATTCAAAAGGTCCGATTCACGTGCTTGCATTTATGCCCACACTGCGCAAAATGACTGAGTTCTCCGCATGGCTCGCGCTACATATGAAAAATGTGCATTTGAGTTCACAGCGCCTCTATGTGGATGGGAAAATACTTCAGCATAAGGTCAAGGAGCTAGGAGGCTTATTTATTCCTGCTCATATTTTCACCCCGCATAAAAGCTTATTTGGCAAAGGAGTCAGCACGTCTTTAACGGAAGTGTTCGATCCGGACCTCATTGATGCTGTTGAACTAGGACTTAGCTGCGATACGTCAATGGCGTCCCAGTTAAGCGAACTGAACCGTTATCCCTTTTTAACGAATTCAGACGCTCATTCCTTAGGGAAAATCGCGCGAGAATATACAAAAATCCGCATGGATCATGCCTCTTTTGCCGAATTTAAACTAGCCCTTGAAGGGAAAGAGGGGAGAGCCATCACAGGAAATTATGGGCTCGCCCCGCGGCTTGGGAAGTACTATCATACAACCTGCGAGAAGTGCGGATTAAGACCTCGCGCGCTAGATCAAGAAAAGTGTCACGCATGCGGACATACCCGGATGACAAAAGGAGTGAGTGAGCGTTTAAAGGAGCTTGCTGACCAGGAGAGTGACAAAGGAACAAGACCTCCTTATGTTCATCAGCTTCCGCTTCAATTTATTCCGGGTGTTGGAGCCAAAACGCTGGAGAAGCTAAAAGCCGTGTTCCACACAGAGATGAATATCCTTCATCAAGCAACAGAACAAGAACTAAAAGCTGTCCTGCCAGAAAAAACAGCCAATTACATCATCAAAGCAAGAAAAGGTGAAGTCGAACTGATCGCTGGCGGCGGCGGAGTGTACGGTAAGGTGGATATCAATCATGAATCAAGTTAACTGGACATGTGAAACGTTTGAACAATTGACAAAAGAGGATCTTTACCTGATCTTAATGGAAAGAGTCAATGTGTTTGTTGTTGAACAAACATGCCCTTACCCTGAAATTGATCACCGGGATCAAGAAGCCTTTCATCTGATGGCAAAAGAGGACGGCACGATTGTGGCTTATTGCCGAATTTTTCAAAGCGGAATCATGTACGAAGAGGCGTCCATTGGCCGTGTTCTTGTGACGCAGGCAGGCCGAAAAAAAGGCTATGGAAAAATCCTTCTCAGCAAGGCTTTGAAAAAGCTGAATGACTTAGGTGAAACAAGTGTCAAAATTCAGGCGCAGGCCTACCTGAAATCGTTTTACGAATCCTTTGGTTTTAAGGCCGTTTCAGATTGTTATGATGAAGATGGAATTCCCCATCTTGATATGGTGAAAACAGAAAGATAGGCGTGTAGACGTCTATCTCAGATTGTTGACAAAGGGCTAAAATGATCTTTATTTTAGCCCTTTGTCTTCTTTTCAGCGTGATAGAAAACCTTTGAAGTCTAGGAAGGACGAGTACTGGAGCGGAGCGAATTTGACATTCGTGAGCACCAGCACGCAGGACTGACACCGAATGCGAGGGTTTGTCTACACGCTGAGATAGGCGTGTAGACGTCTATCTTTTTTATGTCGCATCGTGTATCATAACGTCAACGAAAGGGGTTTTGCCAAATGGGAAAAAGCAATGCAAAGAAAAAACGAGAACATATTGAAAGGCAGCACAGCCGAAACCCGGAACTGTCGAGAGGAAACATGGCGCACTTTAGTACACATGAAAGAAAGACAAAAACAAAACAAGAAGCCTTGCAGCACATGATGAAAAAACATAAAAGAAGGAATGCTTATGATCACTATCAAGAGGATCATAAGCATTTTTATTTTGCTTTTTTGTGACAAATAGTTCAAATAAATGGAAAAATTTTAAAAAATAGGACAAACGGTCGTTTCTTTTTGTCTAAAAATGTAGTTAAATGACAAAAAGATGAAAGGGAGAGTGAGTATTGTGAACGTCAAGTCAATTGGAGCAGGGCTTTGTATGGCAAGTATGATGCTGGCATCGGTCACGTTCGGCGCCTCACATATTTCTGCAAAGGAGCAAGCGAAAAAAGAGTACATGATCGGCTTTTCTTCTTCCGTTCAAGATCATACACAAAAACAGCTTGTTGAAGAAGCTGGTGGACATGTAAAAGAATCCATAGAGCAGATAGATATGATGAAAGTTTCCTTAAATGAGGCATCGAAAAAGAAACTAAATCAGGCAAAAGAAGTGACCTTCATTGAGGAGGACCAAAAGGCAAAAACAAGCGGTCAAACGATCCCATATGGCATCAAAAACATCAAAGCACAAAAGGTACATAAACGGGGATACGCTGGACAAAATGTCAAAGTAGCCGTTCTTGACAGCGGCATTGATGGCAAACATGAAGATCTACATGTCACCGGCGGAGTCAGCTTTGTTCCAACAGAGTCAGATCCGCTTGTTGACCCGCATGAACACGGGACGCATGTGGCGGGCACAATTGCAGCGTTAGATAATAAGGTAGGTGTCGTTGGTGTTGCACCAAAAGCTTCTATCTATGCGGTCAAGGTGGCAGATGAAAATGGTGATGGCTACTATAGCTGGATTATTAAAGGAATTGAATGGGCCATTGAGAATGACATGGATGTCATCAATATTAGTATGGGAGGAGCAAGTGAATCTGAAGCGCTGAAAGAAGCGGTAGATCGAGCATATGACAAGGGTATTCTCATTGTGGCTTCTGCTGGGAATGCAGGAAGTTATGGCTCTCTCAACACGGTTGACTATCCAGCTAAATACAGCTCAGTGATAGCGGTTGCGTCTGTTGACCAAAGAAAACAAAGAGCTTTTGATTCATCTGTAGGTGAAGAAGTGGAAGTTTCAGCACCAGGCGTTTCAACGCTCAGCACTATTCCCCATAATGAATATGGCTACAAGAGCGGAACATCCATGGCATCACCGCATGTAGCAGGAGCTGCGGCTGTCATTCTATCAAAACATCCGAATCTGACAAACGATGAAGTACGCGAGAGACTTTCAAAAACGGCTAAACAGCTTGGAGATCCTTTTTACTATGGTGCCGGGCTTGTGAACGTACAAAAAGCGGCACGATAAATGAGAAGAGAGAGCAGTGTTTAGGCTGCTTTCTCTTTTTTCTTTCAATAAAACTGTCATGTTTCGTAATCTCTCTCATAGAATCTAGTAACCTTTACTATTTGGGAGGAAGACGCATGCGGAAAAAGTCTTGGAAGGAACATCTTCTTCAGCACGTAAAAGACCATCTATCGATTTATTTGTTTGTCTCTGTACTCTTTTTAATGGGCGTGATTTTTGGGGCCATCATCGTCAATAGTATGACAATTAGTCAGAAAGAGGATTTATTCTATTATTTAAATCAATTTTTTGGTCAGCTGACAAATGAGAAAGCAGCAGAATCAAAAGAAATGTTTTTGCAAAGCTTTTTGCATCATATGAAATATTTAGGTCTTATGTGGATACTAGGAATATCTATCATTGGCCTGCCGCTCATCTTTCTCATGATCTTTTTAAAAGGAATTGTCGTTGGGTTTACAGTTGGTTTTCTAGTGAATCAAATGGGGCTGAGTGGTTTCTTCCTTTCGTTCGTATCGGTTCTTCCGCAAAACATATTGCTTATTCCAGCCTATTTAGTGATTGGGACATGTGCGATTGCGTTTTCCATTCGTCTCATTGGGCAGCTGTTCATGAAAAAAACCATCAGTCAAGCACCTGTTCAGTGGTTCGCCCGTTATGCATCTGTTCTTCTGATGATCTTAGCGCTTGCTGCACTTTCGTCCTTTTTTGAATCGTATGTCTCCTTCATGCTCATGAAAAAGCTGGCAGGTGTTCTTTTCTCATAAATTTATAATTATTATTAAATAATAATCAATTTATTTATTAATTTAAAATGATTATAGTTGGCTCCCAGCACATCATTTGATATAATGATCAAGTAATGTGGCGTAGGAGGGAAAGTCAATGGAAAATCGGATTGATCGAATTAAGAAACAGCTTCATTCTTCCAGCTATAAGCTCACGCCACAGCGTGAAGCAACAGTCAGAGTACTGCTTGAGAATGAAGAAGACCATTTAAGTGCAGAAGATGTATACCTCCTCGTAAAAGAGAAGTCTCCTGAAATTGGTCTTGCTACTGTTTATCGGACGTTAGAATTGCTAACTGAACTGAAAGTTGTTGATAAAATTAACTTTGGAGACGGCGTTTCGCGATATGATCTTCGCAAAGAAGGAGCCGCCCACTTCCATCACCATCTTGTCTGCATGGAATGCGGGACAGTCGATGAGATAGAAGATGATTTATTAGAAGACGTTGAAGAGATTATTGAACGTGACTGGAAATTTAAAATTAAGGATCATAGATTGACATTCCATGGCATTTGCCACCGGTGTCATGATGATGAATCCGGCAAATAATCCGAATTGGAACCTTTTCATTTAAGATGAAGAGGTTTTTTGCATTTTCGCTGTATATTCCTTGTCCCACCTGGCATATGCTGAAGTAATGAGAAGCTGAGAAAGGACATGAGAATCATGCGAAAATGGCTCAAAACAACAGGTGAAGTGATGAAGGTATTTATCTTGTTCACTGGTTTTACCGTCCTGTTCTATTATGCTATGATATGGATAAATTCAGAATATGAAAGCTACCATCGTTATGATAAACCAGAGGGTGCAGCAATTAAAGTGATGGAAATGGATCAGCCGAATCAAGACAACTGGCAAGACCGATTGATTTATTTTTATCAAAACGGGGAGTAGAAATCATTGAACGATCAATTATCCGACTTTATTCATTTTATGACAGTAGAGAGAGGACTCTCTGAAAATACCATTGTTTCTTATAAACGAGATTTACAGAACTACTTGTCTTTTTTAATGACACATGAGCAGCTGACAAATATAAAAGATGTCACTCGCCTGCATATCATTCATTATTTAAAACAGCTAAAAGAGGAAGGGAAATCGAGCAAAACGTCAGTACGGCATCTCTCCTCGATCCGTTCCTTCCACCAATTTCTGCTCCGGGAAAAAGTGACAACAGATGATCCGTCATGGAACATTGAAACGCAAAAAACAGAGCGGAAATTACCGAAAGTTCTATCACTAGAGGAAGTCGAAAAGCTGCTTGATACACCAAATCAGCACACTCCATTTGACTACCGCGACAAAGCGATGCTCGAGCTCTTATATGCAACAGGCATTCGCGTCAGTGAAATGCTGGACCTGACCCTTGCTGATGTTCACCTCACAATGGGCTTTATCCGTTGTTTTGGAAAAGGAAGAAAAGAGCGGATTGTGCCAATCGGTGAAGCTTGCGCAAGTGCGATTGAAGAATATCTCGAAAAGGGAAGAAGCAAGCTGCTAAAAAAACAGCCGGCAGATGCCTTATTTCTCAATCATCACGGGAAAAAAATGTCGCGGCAAGGCTTCTGGAAGAATCTGAAAAAAAGAGCTCTTGAAGCAGGGATTCAAAAAGAACTCACCCCCCATACACTCAGGCATTCATTTGCAACACATCTGCTTGAAAACGGTGCAGACCTAAGAGCTGTGCAGGAGATGCTCGGACATGCCGATATCTCGACAACACAAATTTATACACATGTGACGAAAACAAGACTGAAAGATGTGTATCACAAATTCCATCCAAGGGCATAAGTAAAGCATGACACGGTGAACGTGTGTCATGCTTTTTCATGTTTGCACCGTTTATAGTTGTCAACCGGCTTGTAAACGGTTTATACTTGAGATGTCAGACCTCTCTTTTTGAAAGGTTAAAAGACAAGAATATTGAAGGAGGCGCTTTTTAATGCCTGATTATCAGTATAAACGCATTTTCCTCGTCGTAATGGATTCAGTAGGAATTGGGGAAGCACCTGATGCTGCTGAATTTAATGATGTAGGTGCAGATACACTAGGACATATTGCTGAAAAAATGAACGGGCTTCATATGCCGAATATGGCGAAGCTTGGGCTGAGTCATATTAAAGAAATCAAAGGAATTCCAGCGGATGAAAAACCGCTTGCGTATTATGGAAAAATGCAAGAGGCATCAAATGGTAAAGACACAATGACAGGACACTGGGAAATCATGGGTCTTTACATAGACACACCGTTCAGAGTTTTTCCAGACGGATTCCCAGATGAACTACTAAATGAACTAAAAGAAAAAACAGGCAGAGGCATTATTGGAAATAAACCTGCGTCTGGTACTGAAATTTTAGACGAGCTTGGCGAAGAGCACATGAAAACAGGCGATCTAATCGTTTATACATCTGCGGATTCTGTGTTGCAAATTGCTGCGCACGAAGAAGTGGTGCCATTAGATGAACTTTATCGTATTTGTGAAATTGCACGTGAGCTCACATTAGATGAAAAATATATGGTTGGCCGCGTTATCGCTCGTCCATTTGTCGGGGAGCCTCGGGCATTTGTCAGAACACCAAACCGTCATGACTATGCTCTAAAACCATTTGACCGTACAGTCATGAATGAGCTGAAAGATGATGGGCTCGATGTGATTGCGATCGGCAAAATCTCTGATATTTATGATGGAGAAGGAATCACCTCTTCTCTCAGAACAAAATCGAACATGGACGGAATGGACAAGCTGGTCGATACACTTAAAACAGACTTTACGGGACTCAGCTTTTTAAACCTTGTTGACTTTGACGCCCTTTACGGACATAGAAGAGATCCAGAGGGTTACGGAAAAGCACTAGAGGAATTTGACGCCCGTCTTCCTGAAGTATTTGACCTGTTAAAAGAGGATGATCTTCTTGTCATTACAGCAGATCATGGAAATGACCCGGTTCATCACGGAACAGATCATACAAGAGAATATGTTCCGCTCATTGCTTACAGCAAAAAGCATCAAGGAGCAAATGAACTGCCAACTTCAAAAACCTTTGCTGATCTTGGAGCAACGGTCGCAGACAATTTCAAGACAACGATGCCAAAATACGGCACAAGCTTTTTATCTAAACTCAAATAGGGGGAAATCTCGTGGGAGCACAGTTTTCAGAAGCGGCGGCATACATTAAACAAGCATCGACATACGTACCAACAGTTGGATTGATCTTAGGTTCAGGACTTGGCATTTTAGCAGATGAGATTGAAAATCCAATCAAATTGAAATATGAAGATATTCCTGGATTTCCTGTTTCAACAGTAGAAGGTCATGCAGGACAGCTCGTCATCGGGACGCTGAAAGGCACTGTCGTATGTGCGATGCAAGGACGTTTTCACTTCTATGAAGGATATGATATGAAGCAAGTGACGTTTCCAGTCCGTGTGATGAAAGAAATTGGCATTGGGACATGCATTGTGACAAATGCAGCCGGCGGTGTGAATACTTCATTCCATCCAGGCGATCTCATGCTGATTACAGATCATATCAATATGATGGGGACCAATCCATTAATTGGACCAAATGACAGTCAAGGCGTTCGTTTTCCTGATATGTCTGCCCCATACGATAAAGATTTGCTGGCACTTGCAGAAGAAACAGCTCAGCGCTTAGGCATATCTGTACAGCAGGGTGTTTATGCAGGGATGACAGGTCCTTCATATGAAACACCGGCTGAAGTTCGTTTCCTCAGAACACTTGGCGCAGATGCTGTAGGCATGTCGACGGTCCCAGAGGTGATTGTTGCGCGTCATGCAGGAATCAAAGTGCTAGGTATTTCTTGTATTTCTAATGCGGCATCAGGTATTTTAGATCAGCCGCTGTCTCATGATGAAGTCATTGAAGTAACCGAAAAAGTGAAAGCGAGTTTCCTTGATTTAGTAAAAGACATTGTCAAACAACTCTCATAGCATGTTTTAAGAAGCCTTCTGTTTATCGACAGAAGGCTTTTTTTATGTCAATCATATGATCTCTGAATAAAACAGCCTCGATGAGGAAAAAATAGAAAGGATTACGATAATGGAGGTCTGCCACTTGAAACGTCATATATGTGCATTGTTTATTTTAATGATCATTATCTCAATGGTTTCACCATCAGCGATAGCAAAAGAAAAGATTGAAAAACAAGAAGAAAAACAAACATCAGAATTGGTGCACGAAGCCAAATCAGCCATCTTAATAGAACGTGACACGGGAAAAGTGCTTTACAACAAAAACAGCGATGAAAAGCTGGCACCCGCAAGTATGACCAAAATCATGACGATGCTTCTCATCATGGAAGCCATTGATCAAGGAAAACTGAAAATGACTGACAAGGTAAGAACAAGTGACTATGCAGCTTCAATGGGAGGGTCACAAATCTTCCTTGAACCTGGAGAAGAAATGACCGTGAAAGAAATGCTGAAAGGCATTGCGATTGCATCTGGAAATGATGCTTCAGTTGCCATGGCAGAGCATATTGCCGGATCTGAAGAACAGTTTGTCGAGCAAATGAACAAAAAGGCAAAAGAACTCGGTCTCACCTCTACGGTCTTTCAAAACCCAACAGGACTTCCTGAAAAAGACCATTACAGTACAGCTCATGATATGGCAAAAATGGCAAAAGAGCTGTTGAAATATGAACAAATCACCAAATTCACAGGTGTCTACGAAGACTATCTCCGTCAAAACACGGATAAAAAATTCTGGCTTGTGAATACGAACCGATTGATTAAATTTTATCCAGGTGTCGATGGGTTGAAAACAGGTTTTACAGGAGAAGCCAAATACTGTTTGACCGCATCCGCTAAAAAAGGAAACATGCGCGTCATTGCAGTTGTCTTCGGCGCAAGTACACCAAAAGACAGAAACGCTCAAGTGGTCAAAATGTTAGACTATGCATTTAGTCAATACACCACACACCCGCTTTACAAACGAGGACAAGATGTAGCCGAAATCAAGGTAAGCAAAGGGATAAAGAAAAACATTAAGCTTGTCACCTCTGAACCAATCTCCCTTTTAACGAAAAAAGGCGAAAATGTGGATCAGATTAAAAAAGAAATCAAACTGTCTCAGGATGTTACGGCCCCATTCTCAAAAGGAACGGAACTTGGAACCATTGTCTTGAAAAAAGACGGAAAAGTGTTGCATGAAAGCCCTGTTCAAGCCAAAGAAGGAATGGAAAAAGCGGGCGTTTGGACATTCTTCAAACGAGCGATGGCTGAATTTGTAAAATGGAAATAAAAAGGAGAAGGCTGCTGAAACAGGCAGTCTTTTTGCTATGAGAAAGAAGAAAAGAACATCTAAATGTGACGAATGGTCACTAGTTTTGTCATGGTGAAGGATTTACTTGATAAAAAAGAGAAACAATCTTTATCCGAAATTAGAGCAAGGAGGAATAAAAAGATGAGCCTTGATATTGATTTTCAAGTAAAAGAGAGCGTACTTTGCATTCGATTAACAGGAGAGCTCGATCATCACTCCGCAGAAACATTGAGACAAAAGGTGACGAATTATTTGGAAACAGAGGACATTCGCCACATTGTGCTCAATTTGGCTGATTTAACGTTTATGGACAGCTCAGGTCTCGGAGTGATTTTAGGAAGATATAAAGAAATTAAGCAGCTTGGCGGAGAAATGGTCGTCTGTGCTATTTCGCCAGCAGTGAACCGGTTATTTGATATGTCTGGCTTATTTAAAATCATCCGTATGGAGCCTTCAGAGCAAACGGCATTGCAAACATTGGGGGTGGCATCATGAGGAATGAAATGAACCTGACCTTCTCTGCATTAAGTCAAAATGAATCCTTTGCGAGGGTGACAGTCGCGGCGTTTATCGCTCAGCTTGATCCGACATTAGATGAATTAACAGAAATCAAAACCGTTGTGTCAGAGGCGGTGACAAACTCCATTATCCATGGCTATGATGGAAATCCAGATGGCAAGGTGCATATCGAAGTCACACTTGATGATCATGTTGTGTACCTCACCATTCGTGACGAAGGAATGGGCATTACAGATCTTGAGGAAGCAAGACAGCCGCTTTTCACGACAAAACCAGACTTAGAACGCTCTGGAATGGGTTTTACCATTATGGAGAATTTTATGGATGATGTCATGATAGACTCATCTCCAGAAATGGGCACAACCATCCGTTTAACAAAGCATCTATCAAAAAGCAAAGCGCTTTGTAATTAAAGGAGCTGCTCATATGGATGTGGAGGTAAAAAAGCAAGCAAAAAAAGCCCAGCTGTCAAATGATGAAGTCAAAGAGCTCATCAAAAAAAGCCAAGACGGTGATCAGCAAGCAAGAGACCTCCTCGTAGAAAAAAACATGCGTCTTGTTTGGTCCGTTGTTCAGCGCTTTTTAAATAGAGGATATGAACCAGATGATTTGTTTCAAATTGGCTGTATTGGACTGCTAAAATCTGTTGATAAATTTGATTTGTCATATGATGTGAAGTTTTCGACCTATGCTGTCCCAATGATCATTGGTGAAATCCAGCGATTCATTCGAGATGATGGAACAGTCAAAGTCAGCCGGTCACTAAAGGAACTTGGTAATAAAATCCGGCGGGCAAGAGATGAATTGTCTAAGTCTCACGGAAGAATGCCGACCGTCCTGGAAATAGCCGAATATCTAGATATCACACCAGAGGATGTCGTCCTCGCCCAAGAAGCGGTCCGAACGCCGTCGTCGATTCATGAAACGGTGTATGAAAATGACGGGGACCCGATTACATTACTTGATCAAATTGCCGATCATTCAGAAGAAAGATGGTTTGATAAAATCGCGCTGAAAGAAGCGATCAAGGAATTAGAAGAACGAGAAAAACTCATTGTGTACTTAAGATATTATAAAGACCAAACACAATCTGAGGTAGCGGAGAGACTCGGCATTTCACAAGTACAAGTCTCGCGGCTTGAAAAGAAAATTTTAAAACAAATCCAAATGCAAATGGATCAAAAAGAGAGCTAGCCAATTCGGCTGGCTTTTTTCGTGTGGTAATTACCGGTAAATCAAGTTCTCTCGGTATGAGAACCATTTTTCACCACATACTATTTTTAACCCATCGTATAGGAAGTGACTTGGATGGACGGACAAATCTTTCTTCGGCTGCGCCATCGCATTAAGACCGGTAATGATCAGCTCATTTATTTAGAAGATATCGCCCAAATCACTGGTGATGAGTTTGCTGTGCAAAAGCTTAGCAAGATGCCGATATATCATGTCAGTAAAAAGGATCGTCACATCGCCGTTCTTGATATCATGCATGTGGTCAAAACGATCAAAAAAACATGGCCAGACATCGACATTCAAACCGTCGGAGGCGCTGAAGCCATTGTTGAAATTGATACAGGCAAACGCCAGCTTTCTCCCGTTTTATTTGTGTTCGTGTGGCTCCTATTATTTGTCGGAGCGGCGCTTGCCATTATGAATTTCCACGAGGATGTCAGTATGCGGCTCGTTCATATCCGCCTATATGAAATGATCACAGGAAAAACGGTTGAGCATCCTTATTTATTGCAAATTCCATATAGCTTCGGTCTAGGCTTTGGCATGATTTTATTTTTCAATCATGTATTTAAAAAGCGTTTAAATGAAGAACCAAGTCCGCTTGAAGTGGAGATGTTTAAATATCAGCTCGATCTCGATCATTATGTCGCCCTTAAAGAAAATAAAGAGACAATGAAAGATATCCATGATCGGTAAGTGGCTTTTTGTCGCGTTAGTTGGACTTGGCGGAGGTTTAACAGTAGGTGCAGGGTTTGTGGCATTTCTCACAGTGCTTGGCATCATCCCTCGTTTAATGCAATTAACGAAAACGCAGCGCTTCATACAAGGATACGAGGCAGCTGTTATCACCGGGGCGGTCGTTGGCGGCTGGGCAACCTTGAGCGAGGTGCATTTGCATTTATCCAAATGGCTGGCGCTCCCGATCGGTCTTTTGGCTGGCATTTTCGTCGGCATGCTTGCAGCTGCGCTGACTGAAGTATTAAATGTACTTCCTATATTAACGAAAAGAATTGGAATGGACGGGAAAATTGTTTTGCTTCTCATGGCCATTGTCTTAGGCAAAGTATTTGGTTCACTATTCCATTGGCTGATTTATATTTAAAAATTTGGAGGGAACAACCGTGTCGAGTTTAAAAGAGAACTATCCATCTAAGGTGAAAACGTATCAGCCCAAACCTCCTTATGTCCTCAACTGCATCAAGGCTTTTCTTGTTGGTGGATTGATCTGTGCCATAGGCGAGGGGCTGCAAAATTTCTATATTCACTTTTTTGATTTTAATGAAAAAACAGCAGGGAACCCAACAGTGGCGACCCTCATTTTAATTTCTTCTATATTAACTGGTATCGGTATTTATGATAGAATCGGCCAGTTTGCCGGAGCGGGATCGGCTGTTCCGGTGACAGGATTTGCAAACAGTATGACAAGTGCTGCCCTTGAGCATAGAAGTGAAGGGCTTGTTTTAGGGGTTGCCACCAATATGTTTAAGCTTGCTGGGAACGTCATTGTATTTGGTGTCGTTTCGGCATATGTCGTAGGGATCATTCGATACGTCTTGGAAAAGATGTTTTCGTAGGAGGAATGAAACGTGAAACTAACAGGTAAACAATCTTGGGTTTTTGAGCACAAGCTTTACGTCAATGCAGAGGGAACAGCTGCAGGGCCGAAAGAAAAAGAAGGACCGATTGGTCATTTAATTGATAAAACGTATGACGAAATCCATTGTGATCAAAAGAACTGGGAAATGGCTGAAAGAAAACTGATGGAAGATGCGATATCCAGTGCTTTATCAAAAGCAAATTTGCAAAAAAGCGATATTGATCTATTGCTGGCAGGAGATTTACTCAATCAAAACGTCACAGCAAACTATGTGGCGAGAGAACTGAAAATCCCGTTTCTATGTTTGTTTGGGGCATGCTCAACCTCAATGGAATCGGTCGCCATTGCGTCAGCACTCATTGATGGCGGTTTTGCCAATAGAGCTATTGCAGCGACAAGCAGTCATAATGCAACGGCAGAACGCCAATTTCGTAATCCAACAGAATACGGGGGACAAAAACCAGATACAGCCACAAGTACCGTCACTGGGAGCGGGGCCGTTATTATTAGCCAAGAGCCCTCTCCAATTCAAATTACAAGCGCTACAGTAGGCAGGGTGATGGATCTTGGAATTACAGATCCATTTGACATGGGATCGGCCATGGCTCCGGCAGCGGCAGATACCATCAAGCAGCATTTAGAAGACCTCGGAAGAACGGTGGACGATTACGATCTGATTTTAACAGGGGATTTATCTGGTATTGGTTCACCAATTTTAAAGGATCTTCTGAAGGAAGAAGGCATTCAGCTTGGGAGGAAGCATGATGATTGCGGTTTAATCATCTATACACCCGATCAAAATGTATTCGCTGGTGGGAGCGGCTGTGCTTGTTCAGCTGTTGTGACATTTAGTCACATTTTTCAAGAAATGAAAGCAGGGAATCTGCAAAGAGTACTCGTTGTGGCAACCGGAGCGCTTCTAAGTCCAATGATGGTCCAGCAAAAAGAGACCATTCCAACCATTGCGCACGGTGTCGTATTTGAGCGTGCAGGAGGAGAGAGCTAATGGATTATCTTATCGCTTTTGTTGCAGGCGGACTTATCTGCGTCATTGGCCAGCTTTTACTAGACGTACTCAAACTTACGCCTGCACATGTCATGACCACCTTTGTTGTGGCGGGTACCATCTTAGACGGATTCGGTATTTATGATAAATTTATTGAATTTGCAGGTGCGGGCGCAACCGTACCAATCGTCAGCTTTGGTCATAGCTTGCTTCATGGGGCGATGCATCAGGCAGATGTACACGGGTTCATCGGAATCGGGATCGGTATTTTTGAATTAACTTCTGCTGGAATTTCAGCTGCAATTTTATTCTCATTTATTATCGCTCTTATCTTTAAACCGAAAGGATAACCTAATATGGGGCAAAGACGGAAAGTCATTTTAGTGACAGACGGAGATATATATGCTGCCAAAACCATTGAGCTTGCTGCTAAAAATGTCGGTGGGCGATGTATTTCCAGCTCAAAAGGAAATCCAAGCAAACGAACAGGACCTGAACTTGTGCAGATGATTTTAAAAGCGCCGAATGATCCAGTGTTTGTCATGTTTGATGATTCTGGCCTGACAGGTGAAGGAACAGGGGAGATAGCGATGAAGCATGTGGCGCGTCATCCTGAAATTGAAGTCATTGGGGCGATCGCCGTTGCATCCAAAACGCATCAAGCTGAATGGACAAAGGTTCATGTTTCCATTGACCGGGAGGGTGAACTGACAGAATACGGTGTCGACAAGCATGGTCTTCCCGAAATGGAGCCTCATAAAATGAGCGGAGATACCGTGTATTGTCTTGACTCGCTTGATCTTCCGTTTGTTGTTGGAATTGGAGATATTGGCAAAATGGGGCGGAAAGATGATCTGAGCAAAGGATCTCCGATCACAATGAAAGCAGTTGAATTAATTTTAGAAAGGAGTGGTTTCCATGAAGAAAGACACGGTAAACGTGTACCGAGATCCGAAGAAAAATGAAGATTACTTTAAAGAAAATGTCGGAATGGGTCTCAGCTTTGACCTTGGCGTGCGGAAAATTTATATACACGATCAGGAAATCCAACTTTACTATGTAAATGGACTGTGTGACACACAGTATGTCATCTACTTATTAAAAGAGCTAGTTGAAATCAATGACAATGAACCTGAATCAGATGACATGGCCCGTGTGATTGAGAATCGTCTTGTCAATCAGCAGGTCTCAAAGGTTGAAACACTTGATGAAGCGGTAGATCAAGTGCTGTCGGGCCTTGTGGCAGTTGTAGTTGAAGGTGAAAACTACGCATTTATCATTGATGTCAGAAGCTATCCTGGCAGAATGCCAGAGGAGCCGGATACAGAAAAGGTTGTCCGGGGCGCAAGAGACGGTTTTGTTGAAAACATTATTGTCAATACAGCACTCATACGAAGACGGGTGCGAGATGAAAAACTGAGATACAAAATGCTCAAAGTAGGCGAACGTTCGAAAGCAGATGTATGTGTTTGCTACATTGAAGATATTGCGGACCCAGATCTTGTCGATATCATAGAGAAAGAAGTGTCAGGAATCAAAGTCGACGGGCTGACGATGTCTGATAAAACAATTGAAGAATTCATTATTAAACAAGGATACAATCCCTTTCCCCTTGTACGTTACACCGAGCGTCCAGATGTCGCCGCTAACCATATACTAGAAGGGCATGTCATCATCATTACGGATACATCTCCTAGTGTCATCATTACGCCAACCACCATTTTTCATCACGTTCAACATGCAGAAGAATATCGCCAAGCACCCGCAGTTGGTACGTTCCTAAGATGGGTACGCTTTTTAGGCATTTTATGTTCAACGTTTCTTTTACCAATTTGGTTTCTGTTTATCCTTGAACCAAGTCTTCTGCCAGATCATTTAAGCTATATTGGCTTTAACAAACCGTCCCATATTCCAGTGATTTTACAAGTATTTCTAGCTGATTTTGGGGTGGAATTTTTAAGGATGGCTGCGATTCATACGCCAACTGCATTGTCGACCGCCATGGGGCTGATTGCGGCTGTTTTAATTGGGCAAATTGCCATTGATGTCGGTTTATTTACACCAGAGGTTATTTTATACGTCTCACTAGCGGCAATTGGTACATTTACAACCCCAAGCTATGAGCTGAGTGTCGCCAATAAGATTGTACGACTCATCATATTAGCGCTCGTGGCGATCTTTAAGCTGAATGGACTCATCATTGGTTTTACGTTGTTACTCATCTACTTAACATCCATTCGTTCATTGCAGACGCCTTATATGTGGCCATTTATTCCTTTTAATGGGAAGGCTTTGTGGCAAGTGCTGATTCGGACGTCTGTTCCTGGCTCAAAAGTAAGGCCAAGCATTGTTCACCCTCAAAACAGATCAAAAATTCCGCCAAATTCTTAACGCTCATTGAAAGTGGCTGAAGATTGTGATATTGTATTTTTAACTTTGAGAAACGGCAAAAAGGCAGCTCACGCAGCTGTCTTTTTTCAGCCGAGGCGGAGAAAGAGGGAATGACATTGTATTTACACGGCACTTGCAGACAAAATGAACTCGGTCATTTAGAAATTGGTGGTGTTGATGCCGTTTCTTTAGCTGAAACGTATGGGACACCACTTTATGTATATGATGTGGCTTTAATACGGGAGCGTGCAAAAAGCTTTCAAAAAGCATTTATAGAAGAAGAGTTAAAAGCGCAGGTAGCATATGCGAGTAAAGCATTTTCCTCCATCGCGATGTTTCAGCTTGCCAAGGAAGAAGGATTATCTCTTGATGTCGTATCAGGCGGGGAGCTTCACACAGCCATTTGCGCTGGGTTTCCGGTAGAAAAAATTCATTTCCATGGCAACAATAAAAGTAGAGATGAATTAAAAATGGCGTTAGAGCACGAGATCGGCTGTATCGTTGTAGATAATTTTTACGAAATGAAGCTCATTGAAGAGCTTGGTCAAGAGCTGTCAAAACAGGTGAAAGTGCTGCTGCGTATCACACCAGGTGTCGAAGCGCATACGCATGATTACATTACAACAGGCCAAGAGGATTCCAAATTTGGCTTTGACCTTCACAATGGACAAGCAGATGAAGCGGTGAAACAAGTACTTGGATCAGAAGTGATCGAGCTGTTAGGCGTTCATTGCCATATTGGTTCACAAATATTTGATACAGCTGGTTTTGTCCTTGCAGCAGACAAGATCTTTTTGAAGCTGGATGAATGGAGAGAATCATTTGGTTTTATTTCGACCGTGTTAAACTTAGGCGGCGGCTTTGGCATCCGTTATACAGAAGAAGATGAACCACTTCCTGCGACAGAATACGTCGAGAAAATTATCCAAGCTGTAAAAGAGAACGTGACACGCTATGAGTTTGATATGCCGGAGATTTGGATTGAGCCAGGCCGCTCTCTTGTTGGTGACGCAGGGACAACGCTTTATACGATCGGTTCATCAAAACACGTACCTGGCATTCGCGATTATGTTGCGGTAGATGGGGGAATGAGTGACAACATTCGTCCAGCTTTATATCAAGCGAAATATGAAGCGGCAAGTGCCAACAAAATGAGCCAATCGCACAATCAAACAGTTTCTATTGCAGGGAAATGCTGTGAAAGCGGAGATATGCTTATTTGGGATATCGATCTGCCAGAGTTATCACAAGGAGATTTATTAGCTGTCTTTTGTACCGGAGCTTACGGCTACAGTATGTCAAATAACTATAACCGCATCCCGCGCCCGGCTGTTGTATTTGTAGAAGACGGGGAAGCGCAGCTTGTGGTTGAACGTGAAACATATGCGGATATTGTCAAACTTGATTTACCGTATCAATCAAAAGTGAAATCATCTACGTAAAAAAAGCTGCCTGTACATCAGGCAGCTTTTTATAATGACTTATTTTCCTCCAGTAAATACAGAGACGATCGCGTTCCAAATGGAGACAAAGAAATCCCAAATCTTTTGAAGTAGGTTTTTCCCTTCATCTGATTCTATGAATTTCGTAATCTTGTCTTTTGCTTTATCGATTTGAGATCCTACCTGGTTCCAATCGATATTGATGTTCTTCATTTTATCGAATAGAGAAATAAGCTGATCCTTTTGATCTTGCGTTAGATTTAAGTTTAAATCAGAAGCAGCCTGATCCACTTTTTCTTCTACTTCTTTTGTTGTTTTAGGGACACCATTTTTCGCAATGTCATCCTTGATTTTTGCGATAAGGGCAGAAGCATTGTCTTTCCCGATGGAGTCACCCAATTTAGACGTTGTCACAAGCTCTTCGTTTGCTACCTGCTTCACATCTTCTGGAATGGCTTTGTCGCTAGACACTTCATAGGCTTTTAATAAACCCGTCAGTGCGGCTGTACCAGAAACTTCAAACGGTGCAGTCACAACAACTTTGGCATCCTTGACACCGGCTGTCATTAAAGCATTTAAATACATCTCATCTGTAATGGTCTTGATGTTATGTGTATCCACAGTCAGACCAGTACCTGATTTTTCAATGGTGATAGATGAAGATGATAATGCTCTCGTCCCGATAGAAGAACGAGGGATATACTTTCCTAAATATTCATGCTCTTCTTTATTGGTTACTTCAATTTTTGTCGCATTTTCAGGTGGATTCAACTCGTCAAGCACCTTCTGGCGATCAGCCGGAGTTAAGTCTTGCCCAAGTGTGACGATGACATCGCCGACAGCTGCATCCGCTAAGCTGACTTTTGGCGCACCAATGAGGAAAAGGAGCGCTGCCATCATACTAAGCATTGATTTTTTAAACATGTTGACCTCCTTCAAGTCGAAAGGGTTCCTCTTTCAAGAGAAACTCATCTTTTGAGTACACGTAAAGAAATGTACTCCATCATATAGACGTAACAAATCGATTCGACGTTTCAATTTTCTTTTTAAGATGTTTTCCTTTTCCAAAAAATAAAGACATGTTGCTCATTCTGTCACCAATTTAATAGGAAAAAAGGATCAAGCTCTTCTATTGTATCAATCCTAAGAAAAGAGGTAAATCACAATCAAGAGCAGGGGATGTTTAACATGACCGAAAATGTGCTATAATGAGCGTTGTTTAACCTGAAAGGAGAATGTGAAAAATGGCGAAAAAAGGATACATACAACTAACGAATGGTAAGAAACTTGAGTTTGAACTTTACCCAGAGGCTGCTCCAGGTACAGTAGCAAACTTTGAAAAATTAGCGAATGAAGGCTTCTACGATGGATTGAAATTCCACCGCGTTATCCCAGGCTTCGTAAGCCAAGGTGGCGATCCAAACGGTAATGGAACTGGTGGTCCTGGTTACACAATTAAATGTGAAACAGAAGGGAATCCACATCAACACGAAAGAGGTTCATTATCAATGGCGCATGCTGGTAAAGACACGGGCGGTAGCCAATTCTTTATCGTCCATGACCCGCAGCCGCACTTAAACGGTGTTCACACTGTTTTTGGCAAAGTAACATCTGGTATCGAGGCTGTTCTAGATATGGAACAAGGCCAAGGAATGGAAAAAGTCGAAGTTTTCGATGCTTAATCCAAAACACCGCTTAAACGCGGTGTTTTTTTATTATCAATCTGATTTTACGGTTATTTGTTCCGTGAGGCGGTAGGTGATGAACCAATATAAAAGGGCAATGGCGCTAATAGAGGCGCCAAATAAACATACTCCGCTCCAGCCATTGTTTGCGTATATGCTAGTGGAAGCAATGGAACCAGTCGCACTGCCGATGGAGTAAAAAATCATATAAGCAGCAGTGAGCCGGCTTCTCGCCTCAGGCAGCACTGTGAAAATCATACTTTGGTTGGTCACATGTACAGCCTGCACAGATAGGTCAAGAATAATAATACCGATGATTAATAAAATAAGTGAATATTCAGTGAAAAAGATAAAAAACCATGAAACAAGTAATAGGACAAGGGCTATACAAGTTGTTAATTGTCCTAAGCCTCGATCAGCAAGGCCTCCAGCCCGAGCAGCGCCTAATGCACCAGCAACTCCGGCAAGACCAAATGCACCAATCGCCGTATGTGAAAGATTGTATGGCGAGCTGCTGAGAGGCAGCACGAGCGAAGTCCACAACGTGCCAAACACGATAAAGATCAGTAAACCCAGTATGCCTCGGATGCGAAGAATTCGTTCTTGTCTGAACAATGTAAACATTGAAGCAAGCAGCTTCATATAGGATATAGACGCTCTCTTGCTGGCAGTGCGTGGGAGATACCGGTATAACACGGCGGTTATGATGAGCATCATAACGGCAGACACGAGATAGACTGACCTCCAGCCGGCGAGATCAGTTAGTACACCAGCAAACGTTCGTGCGAGAAGAATACCAATCACAATGCCACTTTGAACCAAGCCCACGATACGGCCTCGTTCTTCAGGAGCAGCCCATGTCGCTGCGAACGCTACGAGTACCTGAGTGACCACAGCAAGCATGCCGACGGCAGCCAGCCCTATGAACAGGACGGTGGCAGTAGGGGCGATGCCGACTAGAATCAGAGATAATACGGATACAAGCATCTGAGTCATGATGAGCCGCCTTTGATTGAACAGATCACCAAGTGGTACGATCAGTAGCAGTCCTAGTGCATAACAAAGCTGAGTAATCGTAATGACGATGCCAATGGATGAATAGGTGATGCCAAACTCGGATGCGAGGGAGTCTAATAACGGTTGTGCAAAGTATATGTTTGCAACTGCCATCCCGCAGGCTGACGCAAAAAGCAGAGCCATATAGCGAGTCATCGCTTGTTTCGGTTTGTTTTGTAAATGAGTCGTTTCCAAATCAAGATGTTCTATGGAAGTGATTTTTTCTTTCACCATGCATGTCGTCGTCTCCTTTTGTACTAAAAAGTATAATATACTGATCGGTATATTATGATTCCTGTTAAGGATAACCAACAAAACATTTTAAAGTCAATACTTTCATCTTGAAAGAGGAAGGCAATTTGACAATCATACGTCGATAAAATAAAATTATAATATACCGATTGGTAATCAAATAGAGAATAATATCAAAAAATAGATGCCTGACTTTGTGAAGAAATTTTAATGTTGAAATGAGGAATTGCTGATGGTTCGACAACGGGAATTTGACAAGGAAAAAGCGTTGGATGAGGCAATGGTGCTTTTTTGGGAAAAGGGGTATAGGGCCACTACATTAAGTGATTTGACTGAAAAAATGGGAATACAGCGGCCAAGTTTATACTCAGCGTTTGGAGATAAAGAGGAATTATTTGAGGCCGCATTACGCAAATACACAAAGCAGCATGCTGCCCATATTCGAACAAAACTTCAAAACAATCTTTCTGTCAAGGAAGCATTTCATGCATTATTTGCAGATTTAGTAGAAGAGGAGTATAGAGATGGTCCGAGTAAAGGGTGTTTTTGCATCAATACAATAGTGGAACTTGCGCCACACGAAGAGAAATTTGAAATTCTTACAAGAGAGCATCAGATGTATCTTTCCGTCATTTTCGAAGAAAGAATTGTTCAAGGTATTCGCTCGGGTGAGCTCAAAAGAAGCCTGAATGCTAAAGCTTTAGCACAAACACTGGTCGTTTCTTTCATTGGACTGACCGTCCTCATGAAATCTCGTCCAGAGCGTTCATTTGTAGATCATTCTGTAGCGACGATACTTTCCATATTAAAATAATGACAACATGCTATGGCATCCTCCTACTATAAGAGTGATGGACAAAATTCGATTTTGTGATATGATAAGAGAACAAACATTCGTATTTGTGGGTGTCGCCACATTGTCAGTACAAATCTAAAAACCGTGGTCATGCTGAAAGAAAGCAGGAGATAATTTGAAACCATTAACAAAAGAAGAAAAAAATCAAATGATGATTGCCATTCAGCGTTATTTTGCCGAAGAACGAGAAGAAGAAATTGGTGAATTAGCAGCCATCAATATACTAGAATTTATCACAAAAAACCTTGGAAGCTATTATTATAATCAAGGGGTTCGTGACAGCCGGAACATCGCTGTTCAGAGATCGCAATTGTTAGAGGAAGATTTATTCGCACTCGAAAAAAGATGATCATTAATGATGTGTACCTTGCTAACTGATAAAGAGGAAAGAGACCCCCTTAATAAAGAACGCATATTCGTATCATATGTAATGATGAAAAGGTGGAACCAAAGGTCCATCTCAATCGTTATATAAGTAACCATTAATGGGAATCAGCTTTTTTGGTTTTATTTCATCAAAAGAAGGAATAAAACATACAAATAGGCGAAGTGCAGATGATGGAGGTTCTAAATATGGGGAAAATTAAATTGAAAATGGCCATCTTATTTGTTTTACTGCTTTGTTTAGGTGCAGGTTATTTATACATGAATGGCATGAAAATTGAAGATGTGCCAACAGCCATTGGTGAAAGCTTAACAAATAATGATAAAGATTATACCATCTATGAATATACCATTACGAAAATTGACGGAGATGAATATTACGGTCAAGCAAAAAACGGCACAAAAATCATTTTTAGTGGAAAGAAATTCGAAGATGATGTGGCCGACTTGAAGAAAGGTGATCGTATTAAAGCCTACTTTAGTAATGAAAAGAGAATAGATGGTCTTATAAAAGTAGTAAAAGTCGTTAATTAACAAGTCTCCTTTCCTATAAGGAGGCTTTTTTGTGAGAAATCTTGATTGTTGCATTTGACAACAAGGATCGCTATAATAGCCCCAAGGACAGCTAAATATCGATTGTATCCTTCGGGGCAGGGTGAAAATCCCGACCGACGGTAATAAAGCAAATGCTTTACAGCCCGTGACCCGTTAATTTATTAACGGTTGATTCAGTGAAAAGCTGAAGCCGACAGTGAAAGTCTGGATGGGAGAAGGATAAAGAAAGCTATGAACAAAAAATATTTGTTGATCATAGTTTTATTTCTGATGCAAAAAAGCCACAGCCCCGGAATTTTTTCCGGGGCTTTCTGTATGTACATGTAATTAATAGACCGGCATGCAGTGTTTATTAGGTGATCCCTCATCTACCTTGTATGGACCATAAAAAGCGACGAAGGTGCTCAATCGATCACATGTCCCTAACATCGCTTTTTTATAAAGTGAGAAATACAAATGAAAAGAAAGGGAGGATCACATGTTTACGGGGATAATTGAAGAAGTAGGCACCGTTCAGTCATTAAGCAAAAAGTCAGCAGATGCCATGGAAATTGTCATTCAGTGCAGCCGTGTGCTAGAAGATGTTCACCTTGGAGACAGTATTGCGATCAATGGTGTATGTCTTACAGTCACAAGCTTTACAAAAGCACAGTTCGCAGCAGATGTGATGCCAGAGACGGTCAAAGCGACATCACTGGATCAGCTGACATCAGGCAGTCCAGTGAATTTAGAGCGGGCCATGTCCTCGAATGGACGATTCGGCGGTCATTTTGTCTCAGGACATGTTGACGGGACAGCAGTCATTACCCGAATAGAAAAGAAAAGTAATGCCATTTACTATGATTTAGAGATGGAAAAGACCCTCACAGATATGCTCACGCAAAAGGGTTCGATCGCAATAGATGGTGTCAGCTTAACCATTTTCGATTTGCAAGATTCACACGTCACAGTCTCTATTATTCCCCATACGCTTGAAGGAACTATTTTCCCGACTAAATCTATGGGAGAGATCGTGAATATAGAGTGTGACATGATCGGTAAATATATTTATCGCTTTTTAACAAAAGAACAAGGCGAAAAGCAGCCATCCCGATTGACCCCATCATTTTTAAAAGAGCACGGATTCTAGGAGGCGATTGTATGTATCATTCAGTAGAAGAAGCAGTAAATGCTCTAAAAGAAGGAGAAATCATTATCGTTGTGGATGATGAAGACAGAGAAAACGAAGGAGATTTTGTGGCACTTGCTGAGCATGCCACGCCTGAAGTGATTAACTTTATGGCTTTACATGGAAGAGGCCTCATTTGTACACCGGTCCATGCGTCGATTGCCAAACACCTGAACCTGCATCCAATGGTAGAAGAAAATACAGATGCTCACCATACAGCATTTACAGTGAGCATTGATCATGTAAAAACGACGACTGGTATTAGTGCTTTTGAGCGCTCTACGACTATGCTAGCCATGTTAAATAAAGACGCAACACCAGAAGAATTTGCCCGCCCAGGTCATGTATTTCCGCTCATTGCAAAAGAAGGCGGTGTACTAGAAAGACCAGGTCATACGGAGGCGGCAGTAGATCTTGCGAAACTGGCAGGTTCAGAGCCAGCGGGTGTCATATGTGAAATTATGAATGTAGATGGCTCAATGGCGCGCGTTCCAGAACTAAAAGAGATCCAAAAACAGCACGGTTTAAAAATGCTGACAATAGAAGCATTGCAGACCTATTTAAATAATAAAGAAACAGCAACGATCGAAACAAAATAAAAATCACAAAAAAGGATGATCAACATATGAATACAATACAAGGGCATGTAGTAGCAGAAGGACTAAAATTTGCAATTGTCGTCGCAAGATTTAATGACTTTATTACAAGTAAACTGCTTGATGGAGCAGAAGATACATTGCTCAGACACGGAGCAAACGGTGACGATATTGATGTCGTGTGGGTACCGGGTGCTTTTGAAATTCCGTACATGGCAAAAAAACTCGCTGAAACAGAGAAATACGATGCCGTCATTACACTTGGAACTGTAATCCGGGGCGCAACAACTCACTACGATTATGTTTGTAATGAAGCCGCTAAAGGAATTGCTCAAAGTGCCATGTCAACAGGGGTACCGATTATCTTTGGTGTACTAACAACAGAATCCATTGAACAAGCTATCGAAAGAGCCGGTACAAAAGCTGGAAATAAAGGCAGCGAATCGGCTGCAGCTGCCATTGAAATGGCGAATCTCAACCGTACCTTTCGTTAATTTAGTGAAAAAGAGTTTAAAAACGGTATAAAAATGTTTATAATGTGTGATGAGCAAATGATTCGTGAGACATTTGCTGGACATAAGGATAATTTGAATATTGAGGGGTATATATGTTAATTCGTTATAAGAGGTCTTTTGAAAAAATTGCCATGGGGCTACTCTCCTTCATGCCGGGTGAGAAAGACGTCAAACAGCTTCAGCAGACGATGAAGTCATATGAAATGGATGAAAATCGGCAGCTGTTCCTTTGGAAAGATGGCGAGGATATTGTAGGTGCTATTGGTGTGTTGAAAACAGACGACCAAGTACAAATCGAGCATATTAGTGTGAATCCATCCCATCGAGATCAAGGAATCGGCAAGGAAATGGTTTTAGCCGTGGAAGAGGTATTCAAAACCAAAACACTCATTCCAAATGAATTAACGCAAGGCTTCTTTCATAAGTGTCACAGCGAAACAAACTAAATATCACACATGTAAAAGCAGAGGCTACAGTCCTCTGCTTTTTTTACGTTCGATTTGCTTTTTTCGTTCAAGCAATACATCTGTCCGGTCACGCAGTCTATGTTTTTCGATCAAAAATGTGTGGGATAAGTTGCTCTCCTGACCAAAGATCAGTCCTTCTTTTTGAGCCGTTTCTTGGCATAGAGACAGGAGCGCTTCATCTTTAATCGGGAGCATCACACTTTCGTAGGGCATGTCTTCAGCCATTTTCTTCTTCAGCGTTCTCAGAAGTTTGAGAAACGCCTCATCATCCAGACCGAGGTTCGATAATACGGGCCGGTTTGCTTCCAGCAAGTGGAGGCTATTTGAAATGAGCCGTTTTGCACCTTTTCCATTTCCCCGTCTTTGATGATACAAAGCAACGGCAAGCTGAATGAAGCCAACCCAATATTCTTTGCGCTGCTCAGGCGGGTCTTCCTTCCAATACTCCTCAAGAATTTCATGACACTCAAAATAATCTCTTGTCGTATGAAATTCATGTAAAAAAGCCACGTACGCTTCAGGATACACAGTGGTCATCTCCTTTTCCACTCTCAGTCTAACATATTGAAAAGAAAAGAAGAAAGAGCGCCCTTCTTGAAAGGACGCTCTGTTTCTTTAATAAACCCAAGCCGCGCCAACGATGATCAGCAAGATGAAAAGCACGACAATAAGCGCGAAACCTCCGCCAAAGTTATAGCCATCTCCCATAATGATACGGCCTCCTTTTTTATCAGTTCTGTTTACAATGGTATTCTATGTATAAATGCCCTGAGTGGTATGGGCGAAACCACTGTTTTTCTTATTTCGCCTAGGACATCATGGTCGAAATTATATTGGACGAGAGCTTTATCCTGTCTTATACTAAAGGTTAGCCGGTGAAACGGTACTTAGAAGACAGTAGAAATGGTGAGAAAAAATGCTGGAATATCAGGTGAAAATAGATTCGTTTGAAGGTCCTTTGGACTTGCTTTTACATTTAATCAACCGGTTGGAAATTGATATTTATGATATTCCCGTTGCTAAAATTACGGAGCAGTATTTATTATATGTGCATACCATGAGGGAGCTTGAACTTGATGTGGCAAGTGAATATTTGGTGATGGCTGCAACCCTCCTGAGTATTAAAAGCAGAATGCTCCTTCCGAAACAAGAGGAAGAGCTATTTGATGAAGACCTGCTTGAAGAGGAAGAGGACCCTCGAGAAGAGCTGATTGGCAAACTGATTGAATACCGAAAGTATAAAGATGCAGCACAAGAACTAAAGGAACGCGAGGAAGAAAGGCAAAATGCCTTTACAAAACCTCCGAGTGATTTAAGCGAATTTGCAAAAGAATCGGAAGCGAAGGACACAAACCTGCATGTCACGGTGTATGATATGTTAGGTGCGTTCCAAAAGGTATTGAACCGAAAAAAAATAACGAAACCAGCACCATCTAGGATTACAAGACAAGAAACCCCGATTGAAGACAGAATGAATGAGATTATGAAACATTTAAGAAAAACGAAAAAGCGGACCAATTTCATGACTCTATTTCAACATGATCAAAAGGAGCACCTTGTCGTGACGTTTCTTGCTGTTCTTGAATTGATGAAAAGTCATCAAATCATGTTAGAGCAGGAAGGAAACTTTGAAGACATTTATATAATAGGGAGTGAAACGATTCATGACGCTTGATATCGTGAATTGGAAAGCCATCATAGAAGCGCTGCTTTATGCAGCAGGTGACGAAGGTTTAACAAAAAAACAGCTCATGTCTGTTCTTGAAGTAGAAGAGGCAGCGTTACTCGACATGATGTCTGCCGTAAAGGAAGAATATCAAAAACAAGAACGAGGAATTGAGCTCATTGAATATGCAGATTCTTATATGCTGCTGACGAAAAAGGAATACAGCATTTATTTGAAAAAATTAGTCGAGACCCCATCCAAAGGTTTGTCTCAAGCAGCACTTGAAGTACTCGCAATCGTTTCTTATAAACAGCCGATCACACGCAGTGAGGTAGAAGAAATCAGAGGAGTCAAATCAGAGCGGGTGCTTCATAGTTTAGTAGCCAAAGCGCTGCTCTGTGAAGTTGGACGTGCCGATGGCCCTGGGCGAGCAATTCTTTATGGGACAACACCTACCTTTTTAGAGCAGTTTGGCTTAAAGGCATTGGATGAATTACCGCCGCTTCCAGAGAATGTGGAAGCAGATGGTGTACAAGAAGAAGCTGATCTATTTTTTGAAAACTTCAATCAAACATTTGAAGAGATAAAATAGTTCAAAAGAATGAAAAATGTATGGTAAAATATAAAAAAGATTTTAGGTCTAACATCTATTGATGTCAGATAAAATGGTCATAAAGCCATGAGGGGAAGGTAAACACAAAACAAATGGCACATATGAATGTAAAGGCTCAAGTTGATCAAGCAGGCGTCTTTTTATCAAAGGTTGCAACTGAAATGAATGGTTTTCTGAACGAAGCTACCTTATCAAGTATGAAACGATTAAACCCTGAAGCGGAAGCCTATTATTGTGA
This sequence comes from Bacillus sp. FSL W8-0645, assembly GCF_038007905.1. Lineage (NCBI taxonomy): Bacteria > Bacillati > Bacillota > Bacilli > Caryophanales > Bacillaceae > Bacillus > Bacillus sp. FSL W8-0645. Next base: position 2,203,118 of record NZ_JBBOYC010000001.1, on the reverse strand, counting down.
CATATTGAATACATTACGGAAGCTTGCAGTGTACAGCGAGGATGCAGCGGCAATTTGCAGGAAAATCAGCCAGCAACAGACATTCCCGCAGCAAGCCGCGCAGCAGACGCTTCACCGTATTTATCATCAATGTATTGAAGAGTTTTTCACGCCGAAAAAGGATACATGGTATGAAGACAGCCGTTCCGCATATACAGGAAAGAGCAGCATTGTTTTCCACCATGAAGTATCCGCTGAGATCAAACGATTATTTTCTTCATTAGAAAAAGATTTTTTAGCGATGAGAGAAGAGCTAGAATATACGACATCTCATCAGCAAATGAAAATGGTATAAGCAAGAGGAAAAAGCGTCTCTGCATTATAGAGACGCTTTTTTTTATGGACGAGGCATCATAACTTTTTCAGCCGCGCATACACTTGTACAAAACGGACAAGGACGTGAATGAACATGCCCTATTTAAAAATTGGAACAGCAGTCCTTCTTCTATTTACACTCTTACTGCCTTTTTCCTCACATGCCAAAGCAGATATGTCATTATCGGTGAGTGCAAGAAGCGCCATTTTAATAGATGGACAGTCAGGCAGAGTCCTATTTGGAAAGGACGAGCATGAAAAAAGAAGAATCGCCAGTATTACGAAAATTATGACGGCAGTATTAGCCATTGAATCAGGAAAAATGAAAGACACCGTCAAAGTATCAAAGCGCGCGATTCAAGCAGAGGGCTCATCGATTTATTTAAAAGAAGGGCAGAAGGTGAGCCTAGAAGACTTGACATACGGACTTATGCTGCGTTCTGGAAATGATGCAGCTGTTGCCATTGCAGAGCATGTGGGCGGCAGCTTAGAAGGATTTATTTTTATGATGAATCAAAAAGCATCTGAACTAGGAATGGAGAATACGAATTTTCAAAATCCGCATGGACTCGATGATCATAAACATCATTATTCATCAGCCTATGACATGGCTATCTTAACAAAATACGCCATGGAGCATAAACAATATCAAAAAATTGCGGGCACGACTTTCTATAAAGCGAAAACGATGGAAGGCTATTGGAAAAATAAAAACAAGCTAGTCACCGGATTATACAAATATTCAACTGGTGGGAAAACGGGGTATACGAAGCTTGCAAAACGGACACTTGTCTCTACTGCGGCAAAAGGGGATGCGGCGCTGATCGCTGTGACCATTAATGCGCCAGATGATTGGAAGGATCATATCTCTATGTTTGAATATGCATTTGATCACTATAAAACATACGAACTTGCTGAAAAAGGAAGACTCGCTTCATTAAAAGGAACCTTTTACGAAAAAAAGGCATTTATCAAACGTGATGTGGACTATTTTTTAAATGAAGATGAGAAAAAACTAGTAGAAATTGAAACGAAAATGCTTACTCCTCAAAAGAAGTGGAAAAAAAACGCCGAAGCCATCCCGGATGTTGTAGGGCAAATGACGTTTTTATTAGATGGTCAGGTGATCGAGCAAGTACCGATTTTTTATGAAAATAAACGAAATCGAATGCCTCAAAAAAGCTTCCAAGAAATGTTTAAGTCTGTCTTTCAGACATCTATAGGCGGATCTTCATGGTCAATCTAATTTGGGTATTCCTCACTGTCATCGGTCTTGTGTATGCGATGTTCAACGGAACGATGGAGGAAGTAAACGAAGCTGTATTTAAGGGCTCAAAAGAAGCAGTGACCATTTCAATTGGTTTGATTAGTGTCCTCGTTTTTTGGCTCGGACTGATGAAGATTGCAGAAGAGGCTGGTCTGTTAAATTTCTTTAGTAAATTGTGCCGTCCCTTTATTTCAAAGCTATTTCCGGATATTCCGCCTAACCATCCCGCGATGGGATATATTTTGTCGAATCTGATGGCGAATTTCTTTGGGCTCGGGAATGCCGCTACACCGCTTGGGATTAAGGCGATGGAGCAGATGAAAGCATTAAACGGCGGGAAAAATGAAGCAAGCCGGTCCATGATTACATTTTTAGCGGTTAACACATCCTCTATCACACTCGTGCCAACAACCGTCATTGCAATTAGAATGACCTATGGTGCAGATCAGCCAACAGACATTGTAGGGCCAACCATTTTGGCGACACTCATTTCAGGCATTGGTGCCATTCTCATTGATCGCTATTTCCACTATCGCAGAAGCAGGCGGGGGTGATCTCGTGTCATTTATTAACTGGCTGTCACTTGCTTTGATCCCACTGATCATCGCAGGAATTTTAATTGCGGGAACCATTAAAAAGGTACCGACCTATGAAACATTTGTCGAGGGCGGGAAAGAAGGTATTCAAATTGCCTTTTCAATCATTCCTTATTTAGTCGGCATGCTCGTGGCCATTACGATATTCCGCGCGTCTGGTGCGCTTGATTTTGTCATGGGACTGTTAAAACCCGTGTTTACAGCGATCGGCTTCCCGGCAGAAGTGGTGCCGCTTGCGTTTATTCGTCCGATATCTGGCACAGCTGCACTCGGGATGACATCAGACCTCATTGCGACATATGGACCAGATTCTTTTATCGGACAGCTCGCAGCTGTCATGCAAGGGTCAACTGATACCACTCTCTACATTTTAACAGTCTATTTTGGGGCAGTCGGTATTAAAAAAATGGGAGATGCGCTGAAAGTAGGTCTGTTAGCGGACCTCATTGGAATCATTGCATCTGTCATCATCGTCAGTTTATTATTTAGCGGCGCCTAAAGAGGCGCTTTTTTGTCTTTCAATGGATGGGAAATTGCTTTTTAGCTGAAATTAAACAGACGAATCGCTTATTTTTCCACGAATGCTTGTTTGTTTTAAGTCAAGCAAGTAAGATAGTACATGAGGTGAAAGACAAAATGGAACGTTTACAGAAAGTAATTGCACATGCCGGCGTCGCTTCTAGACGAAAGGCAGAAGAATTAATTAAAGAAGGACGAGTTACCGTTAATGGTCAAACAGTGACAGAGCTCGGAGTAAAAGTGGGCTCTTCAGATAAAATTGAAGTCAACGGATTAAAGCTTGAAAGAGAAGAACCGGTTTACTTTATGCTTTATAAACCGCGCGGCGTCATTTCAGCTGCCGAGGATGATAAAGGACGTAAGGTTGTCACAGATTTCTTTGATGACATCCCGCAGCGCCTTTATCCAATCGGCCGGTTAGATTATGATACGAGCGGTTTGATTTTAATTACAAATGACGGGGAATTTGCCCATAAGCTCATGCATCCGAAATACGAAATTGATAAAACATATGCAGCGAAGCTAAAAGGCATCCCATCAAAGGAATTGCTTAGAAAGCTAGAAAAAGGGATTATGTTAGATCATAAAAAGACTGCACGTGCTCGTGCCAAGATGCTTTCTATCGATAAACGAAAGCAGACATCTATTGTTCAATTAACCATTCATGAAGGCAGAAACAGACAAGTGCGCCGCATGTTTGAAGCGATCGGTCATGATGTGTTAAAGCTAAAAAGAGAGCAATATGCGTTCCTTCATATTGAAGGCATGAGACCAGGAGACCGCAGAGAATTAACACCGCATGAAGTAAAGCGCCTGAGAGCAATTGCAGATCACGGGAAAAGCGCTTTTTAATTTTCACATAAACTTCAAAAAATGAAGAAGCATCAAAAGAAGGAGAATGCTATAATTTACCTGAATGTCTATGGGGAAGGGGTACTTCAGATGAAAAAAAGACGGTTTTTCATACGGACGGGCATTCTCCTCGTGATGCTTGCTGCACTATGTTATACCATGTATAACTCAGTATTTGCCAAACAGGATCGGGTCAAAGAAGGATCTATTGCGCCAAACTTTGTCCTTCAATCTGTGGATGGGGAACGGATTGAACTAAAGGACTTAAAAGGCAAAGGCGTCTTTCTTAATTTTTGGGGGACATGGTGTGGTCCGTGTAAACAAGAATTTCCTTACATGGCAAATCAATATGAAGTGTTCAAGGATCGCGGTGTGGAAATTGTTGCTGTCAATGTTGCAGAATCCAAGATTGCCGTGAAAAATTTTATGGAATCCTATGGCGTGAATTTTCCTATTGCCATGGACAAAGATCGTCAAGTAACAGAGGCATATGATATTACGCCGCTGCCAACCACATTTTTAGTTAATCCTGAAGGCAAGGTAATCAAAGTCATAAAGGGAACCATGACAGAACGTCAAATCTATGATTATATGAATTTGATTAAACCAAAGGGGTCATAGAATGAAAGAGGTAAAATGCGAGTGTGGACATATTAATCCAATCGGTACTGTTTTATGTGAATCTTGCGGGAATCCTATTGCGGCTAAAGAGAAAAACTCTTCAAAGCTGCTTGATATGAGATATGACGGCAGTGCGAGACGCTCGCAAACATACAACAAAACGATTGTTGATAAAGTATGGAACTTTTTTTCTTCCGTTAAGGTGGGTGTGTGGCTGATTGTCATCACACTGCTTGCTTCCTCATTAGGAACGATTTTTCCGCAGGAGCGATTTATTCCGCCAGGTGCATCTGCTTCCACCTATTATGAAGAGCAATATGGGTCGTTTGGCAAGCTGTATTACACACTTGGATTCCATGATCTTTATAATTCTTGGTGGTTTTTAGCTTTAGTTGCATCCATCGGAATCTCCCTTGTCATTTGCAGTCTCGATCGGGTTATTCCTCTTTATCGAGCACTCAAAAACCAAGGGGTTATCAAAAAAGAAGGCTTTATGAGAAGACAGCGTCTGTTCAGTGAGACAGATAAAACGTTAGATCAGCATACATATGAAGGCATCAAGAAAGCAATGAAACAAAAGCGTTACCGCGTGCGAGAAGAAAACGGACATATTTTAGCGGAAAAAGGCCGCTTCTCACGCTGGGGCCCTTACGTCAATCACATTGGACTAATCATTTTTCTCATTGGATCAATGCTCCGGTTTGTCCCAGGCATGTATGTGGATGAAACGCTGTGGGTAAGAGAGGGTGAAACTGCCCCAATTCCAGGCACAGATGGTCAATATTTTTTGAAAAATAATGCGTTTTCAATTGACCGCTATGAAACTGGAAATGAAAAAGAAGTGTTTGAGAATGCGATTGAAAGAGCTGGCGACGGTCAAGTAGTGAAAAGTTATAAAACCGATGCCACTTTATACAAACGTGAAGGGGAAGTTGTGTTTGGTGAAAAGCCCAAGCTGAAGCAGGTATCAGAACACGATATTAAAGTGAACGAACCGCTCAAGTTTGATCAATTCTCACTATATCAAGTGGATTTTAAACAAAATGAACTCGATCAAATGGTCTTTCAGCTGATTCGTAAAGATACAGAAAAATCTTTCGGAACAGTGAAGATTAATTTGCTGGAGCCTAAGTCAGAATATGATCTTGGTAGCGGTTACAAAGTCAAAGTGATGAGCTATCTCCCTGATTTTTATTTTGACGATGATGGAACACCGAGTACGAAAACAAGGAATCCAAATAATCCTGCTTTCGTGTTTGAAATGGTTTCTCCTGAAAAGCCTAAAGGTGAAAAAAGCTTTGTGGCGATTCAAGAGACAGTAGAGGGCTCTGATAATAACCTCTATAAAATGAAGTTTGATCGAGTGGAAACGAAAAACGTCACGGGATTGACGGTGAGAAAAGATTTAACTCTTGGGGTACTCATCGTAGGCGGGATCATCTTCATGATTGGTGTCGTGCAGGGGATGTATTGGCAGCATAGAAGAATTTGGCTGTCTGCAAAGGATGGAAAAGTATTTGTGGCAGGACACACAAACAAAAACTGGTTTGGTTTAAAGTCTGATCTTGACGTGTTACTAAGTGACAGTGGCATCAAACAGCCAGTTGATCAAAAAGAACTGCCTGATACAACAAGTATCAGCAAAAGCAAGGGGGAAGGATTAGATGGCAGCAGTCAGTGAAAACCTGTTATTTGCAGCTTTTCTATTGTATTTAGCGGCAGTTCCTTTTTTTGGTGGTGCCATTAAAGGAAAAAAGAAAGTTGATGGACCGCGCAGGAATAAGGCGGCACTTATCGGCATTACGCTCACCATCATCGGTTTTTTAAGTCAATTTGGCTACTTTATTTCAAGGTGGATGGCGTCTGGTCATGCACCAGTCAGTAACTTGTTTGAATTCACAACGGCTTTTGGCATGATGCTTGTGCTCGCATTCATCATTTTATATTTTGTGTATCAAGTGTCGGTACTTGGTTTATTTACACTTCCAATCGCTTTATTGATTATTGCCTATGCAAGTATGTTCCCGTCTGATATATCACCGCTAATTCCTTCATTACAAAGTAATTGGCTTTATATTCACGTGACAACAGCAGCACTAGGGCAAGCCATTTTAGCGATCAGCTTTGTGGCAGGTGTCATCTTCTTATTAAAGCATGTCGATCAAACAAAGTCAGGGAAGAAGACATTTGGTTTGGAGCTCGTCATGTTTATGATTGTTGTTACACTTGCATTTATCGCAGTCACGTCCATCTTTAGAATGACAGGATACGAAGCAAAATTTAATTGGGTCGATAAAAATAAAGAGGAAAGTGTGATGGTCTATGAGCTGCCAGCTCTAGTTGGACCTCATAAAGGAGAGCTTGTGACGCAAGATCGTTTGGAACCGTTTGTTGATTTGCCACCTGTTTTTTCAGGAAGAAAGGTCAATACGGTGTTATGGTCATTCGGCACGGGGCTGATTTTGTATGGACTGATTCGCTTGATCATTCGCAAACGACTGAGCGCTCTGCTTCAACCGCTCGTGAAACAAGTGAACCTAGATTTAGTCGATGAAATTGGATACAGAGCTGTTTCCATTGGTTTCCCTGTATTTGCGTTAGGCGGGCTCATTTTTGCAATGATTTGGGCACAAATTGCATGGACTCGGTTCTGGGGCTGGGACCCGAAGGAAGTATGGGCTTTGATTACGTTTCTCTTTTATGCAGCCTACCTTCATCTTCGCTTATCCAGGGGCTGGCATGGCGAAAAGTCCGCTTGGTTAGCTGTCATCGGATTCGCCATCATTATGTTTAATCTCATCTTTGTCAATCTTGTGATTGCAGGGCTTCATTCTTACGCGTAATCACATGAAAAAGGCCAACTTTTTATGAATCGATTCGGCTTTTTGTTAAAATGAATGTAACAACGGAGAAAGCAGGAGGATTGTCTAATGGAACACACAACTCAAACGAAAATATTAGTCGTAGATGATGAGGCAAGAATTCGCCGCCTTTTAAAAATGTATTTAGAACGTGAAAATTATGAAATCGATGAAGCTGAAAATGGAGATGAGGCTATTCAAAAAGGACTCCAAACAGATTATGACCTCATTTTGCTCGATTTAATGATGCCTGGCACAGATGGGATCGAAGTGTGTAATCAAATTCGAGACAAAAAAGCGACTCCAATCATTATGCTGACGGCAAAAGGAGAAGAAGCCAACCGCGTGCAAGGGTTTGAAGCAGGTACGGATGACTACATTGTCAAACCTTTTAGCCCACGTGAAGTTGTTTTACGTGTGAAGGCATTGCTCAGAAGGTCTTCTCAAACGTCTTATCTCAATACTGGGACAACAACAAAAGATGTACTTGTGTTTTCTCATCTTTCAATTGACCACGACGCGCATAGAGTGACAGCTGATGGCAAAGAAGTCAGTCTCACGCCGAAGGAATATGAGCTTTTATATTTCCTTGCGAAAACACCGGATAAGGTTTATGACAGAGAGAAGCTGTTAAAAGAAGTATGGCAGTATGAATTCTTTGGAGACTTGAGAACAGTCGATACTCACGTCAAACGACTTCGTGAAAAGCTGAATAAAGTGTCACCAGAAGCTGCGAAAAAAATCGTGACGGTATGGGGTGTCGGGTACAAATTTGAGGTCGGCGCTGAATGAAACTGTGGAAAAGTGTCGTTGGAAAGCTATGGTTAACCATTCTCTTCCTCGTCCTAATCGTTTTATCTATTTTAACCGTGCTTCTTTTAGAGTTTATTGAAAATTACCATGTAGAAGAAGCAAAGTCAGATTTAACGCAAATGGCAAATAAAGTGGCGGTCATTTTAGAAAGCCACGACGATCAATCGCTCGCAAGGTCGATTACATCAGAGCTTGCTGACAAATTGACGAGTATTGCGATTATCCAAGAGGACGGGCTAGAGTGGTATTCGTCTGAAAAAGACGGGAAGCTTCCTGCGATTACAAAGAAACAAATTGAAGCAGACGGTGATTTGAATCAAGCACTAAAAGATCGTAAAAAAATCAGTAAACGTGCAGAACCAAATGCAGGCAATCATAAAGATGAACGAATTGTCGTCGGTGTTCCATTTGAGGCAAACGGAAAAAAAGGCATGGTCTTTCTTTCTCAATCATTACTCGCTGTAGAGCAAACAACAAAACATACGACGCGTTATATCTTCCTAGCAGCCGGAATTGCCATTGTTCTGACCACTATTTTCGCGTTCTTCTTATCAACACGTGTCACCTATCCTCTTAGAAAGATGAAAGAGGGAGCGCAGGATCTGGCGAAAGGGAAATTTGATACAAAGATTCCTATATTAACGCAAGATGAAATTGGAGAACTGGCCATCGCCTTTAATCAAATGGGCAAGCAGCTTAAGTTTCATATCACAGCCTTAAATCAAGAAAAAGAACATTTGTCCAATATTTTAAGCAGTATGGCCGATGGTGTGATCACCATCAATATTGATGGAACGATCCTCATGACGAATCCTCCTGCAGAACGATTCTTGCAGGCATGGTATTACGAGCAAAATATGAAGATCAAAGATGGAGATGAACTGCCTCCAGAAGCGAGAGAACTATTTCATACAGCCGTCAGTACGGAAAAAGAGCAAATGATTGAAGTCACATTGCAAGGACGTACTTGGGTTCTTCTCATGTCTCCGCTTTATAATCAGCAGGACGTTAGGGGAGCAGTTGCGGTCCTTCGTGATATGACAGAGGAACGAAGACTTGATAAGCTGAGAAAAGACTTCATTGCCAATGTCAGTCATGAACTTCGTACTCCAATTGCTATGCTGCAAGGATATAGTGAGGCGATTGTAGATGATATTGCTGGCTCAGAAGAGGAAAAGAAAGAGATTGCGCAAATTATTTACGACGAATCACTTCGGATGGGACGTCTTGTGAACGATCTTCTAGACCTAGCGAGAATGGAAGCTGGCCATATTACACTTAATCTTGAATCAACAGATACAGAAGAGCTGACCGAGAAGATTTACCGCAAGTTTCTTGGCATAGCAAAAGAAAAGCAAGTTGATCTCACATATGACATTCAAGTGGATGAACCGTACTTTGTACTCGATCCGGATAAGATTGAACAGGTGTTTACGAATCTCATTGATAACGCGATTCGTCATACACCAGAGGGCGGAGAGGTTCACTTTTCGGTTCAATCGGTGGAAAGCGGTTTGAAAATGGATGTGAAAGATTCAGGAAGCGGAATCCCAGAAGAGGATCTGCCATTTATTTTCGAACGTTTCTATAAAGCGGATAAGGCAAGAACAAGAGGGCGTTCTGGTACTGGACTTGGCCTTGCGATTGTGAAGAACATCGTAGAAGCACATCAAGGTTCCATTCATGCACATAGCAAAGCGGGTACAGGTACACACTTTACCTTTTATATTCCGAGAAAAAAGCAGGAACTCGTCTAATCCTGACGAAGAATCTTGTTACATGAGAAACACTTCTTTTCGAAAGAAAAAGAAGTGTTTTTTTATTTTCATATTTTTAAGGAGAAGTTAAACAAAAAGCCCTTTCCAAATTGTCGAACTTGTAATATATTTGTCATAAAGTTGTAATGTAACGTTTTGTAAGAGTCACTCGACAAAAATAAGTGAACGGAGGGGTTTCCTATGCATGAAACCTTTCAAAAAATATATGATTCGTACCATCAAGATTTGTACCAGTTTTTATTTTATATGGTTAAAGATAAAAATCAGGCAGAGGATCTCGTTCAGGAGGTTTACATCCGGGTACTTCACTCATATAAAACTTTTGAAGGAAGAAGCAGCGAGAAAACATGGCTGTTTTCAATTGCAAGGCATGTGGCAATTGATTGGTTTCGCAAACAGCAAACCATTAGACAACGGGTACTCGGCACGTTTGATTGGGATAAGCAGGATGTTAAGGACCCAGACTTGCTCCCAGACGAACTGGCTGTACAAGATGAAAATGTAAAAGAAATCTATGCCGCACTTGATCAGTGCACGATTGATCAACGAGCTGTCATCATTTTAAGATTTATCCAGGGCTACTCAATCATGGAGACGGCAAAGGCGCTAAAGTTCTCGGAAAGCAAAGTCAAAACAACGCAGCACCGAGGCCTGAAAGTGCTCCGAAAACATATGGAGCTTTTGAAGGAGGAGCTAGTGAATGAAAACGAACAGGTCCGATTGGAGCGAAGAACGAATCAAGGTGTTACTAAGTCAGCTTCCAAAGGTGGAGGACAACCGTTCATCTAAGCAAATATACCAGCAGATGCTGATGGCAAGCGGGCAGAAAAAGAAAAGTGCCAAATGGATCGGTCCAGCGGTCGCAACCGTTGTGGTTTTATTTATGGCGTTTTTAATTTCTCCTCATTTATTTCAGCAGGCTGCTCAAGATCATCATCAGCAAATGAAAATGGATTCAAGTGCTGACAAAAGTCAGGTGAACGCCACATTAGAGGCGGTCAAACAGACAGATGGGCCCTCACACGTTGTGTCTCGTAAGCAGCAGCAAAAGTATATGACCATCGCATACATAGATGAATCAACCTCTCAAGTGGTTCCAATTAGCATTGAAAAAGAGGATGAGTATGATCATTTGCAGGATATGGTGAACACATATGAGCAGGTGCAGCTGCCTGAAATGACAAAACCTCTTCAATCTTATATGGATATGGTGGACCTTCGCGAAAAAGGAGATACACTTATTTTTCAATTAAAAAGTGATTTGTCCCTTGATACGTTAAAAGAAGCCAACCGGTTTAAAGATATGGTAAAAGAAACGCTAAAATGGAGCAGGTATAAGCAGGTGCAAGTCAAGACAGCCAAAGGGTCTCACCTTCAATTAGGAGCAAATGGACGCGCTGGAACAATATCGATTGAAAAACAAACAAAGCACGCTTATTATGTTTTAGAGAATAAGAGCGGGACTTTTTTGGTGCCTTCAAAAACGCATTATTCATCGTATGAAGATGCGGTAGAAGCTATGAAGCGTACAAGCGATGCAGGACTTGATCCACTAATTAAAGACGAACCGATTAAAGAAGTGACGTCTAAAGGAAAACATGTGACCATTACGTTTGGAGCATCAGCGCAATTATCGGACTCAAATGATCATATTTTACTCATTGAAGGTCTGCTGCTCTCAGCGAAAGATTTTGGTTTTACAGAGGTCACCATTCAACAGGCGGGAACAGATCAAGTTGGTCCGTATGAATTAGAAGAACCGATAGAGGTGCCGGCTCTGCCGAATCCAGTTGTCATAAAAGACCGTTAAAGGACGCGAGAAATTGCGTTCTTTTTTGATGTATAGAAAATAGCTTCCTTGCTGTATACTAAGCTGTCATAAAAAGAACCTCAAAGAAGGGGAGTCACTGATGAAAAGGTATTGCTTCATATGTGCCAGCTGTTTTTTGATGATCTTTTCGCCTGTTGCTCATGCACAGGAAACAAGCGAATGGGTGGAGCCGATAAAAGGAGAAGTCACAGATTTGTTTGGGACAAGAGGCGGCTCGCACATGGGATTAGATATAGCTGCGCCAGAAGGAGAATCCATCTTTGCTGCAAGTGAAGGTGTGGTCTCGCGTTCGTATGTATCTGCTACATATGGCGAGGTTGTGTTTATTCAGCATCCAAATGGATATGAAACCGTCTATGCACATTTACACGAGCGTTTTGTTAAAAAGGATGACCATGTAGAAGCAGGACAGCCGATCGGCATTATCGGCAACACAGGGGCGTCTAGAGGCACTCATTTGCATTTTGAGGTGCACAGGGGTCATTGGTCAGTCAGCAAAGAAGATGCGGTAGATCCACTCACAATCATTGCAGTGGATCGCTTCCAAGAGCCGGCTCTACATGTAAACGGACAAGAGAACAATACATATCTCATTAAACAAGGAGATACCCTTTGGTCGATTGCAAAGGCGCATGAGATGACTGTGGAACAATTGAAGCAGATGAATGAGCTGACCACTCATCTCATCCGAACGGGAGATCGTTTAATGGTTTCAAAAAAATAAACCTCATGCATGTGCATGAGGTTTATCATGATTTTTTATAGGTCGATCAGACGGACAGAAAGTATATCTTGCACTTCGGTTAATTCTTTGACAATTTCGTCCTCGAGATGCTTGTCGAAAGAAAGCATCATGATGGCTTCGCCGCCTTTTTCTTTACGTCCTACCTGCATTGTCGCAATGTTAACATCATGATCGCCTAAAATTTGTCCAACCTTTCCAATTACACCAGGTGCATCAGTATGCTGGATGTAGACAAGGTGTCCATCTGGATAAAAATCAATATTAAATCCATTAATGGAAACAACGCGTTCTCCTAAATGCGGGATATAGGTTGCTTTTAGAGTAAAGGTTGAAATTTCGCCTTTGACTTCAATAGAAATGCTGTTTTCGTAACCAGATTCGCTAGAAGAAATCTTTTCACTAAAGCTAATGCCGCGTTCTTTTGCCACCATTCCAGCATTGACTTCATTTACGGTCGAATCAACACGCTCTTTTAAAAAGCCTGACAGAAGACTTTTTGTAATAAAGGATGTTTCGAGTTTTGAAATAGAGCCTTCGTAAGAGATGCCTACTTCTTTTACCGGTTCTCTCATTGATTGAGAGACAAGACGTCCGAGCTTCCCTGCAAACTGATGATAAGGCTGAATTTTTTTGAACTCGTCTTTTGTCATCGCTGGTAGATTAATAGATGACATAACAGGGAGTCCTTTTGCAAATTGAAGTACTTCTTCAGATACTTGCGCCGCTACATTTAATTGTGCTTCCTTCGTCGATGCGCCAAGATGCGGAGTCGCAATGACGAGCGGATGGTCTACAAGCGGATTATCAGTAGGAGGTTCTACTTCAAATACATCGAGTGCAGCTCCTGCAACATGGCCGCTTTCAAGCGCTTCAAGAAGGTCACGCTCGTCAATAATACCACCGCGTGCACAGTTCACTAGGCGAACGCCTTTTTTCGTTTTTGCAATTGTTTCTTTATTGAGAAGTCCTCTTGTTTCTTTTGTTAACGGGGTATGTACAGTGATAATATCTGATACTTCGAGTACTTCATCAAGTGATTTGGCGTTAACACCGATTTTTTCTGCACGTTCCTTTGTCAGAAATGGGTCAAATACGTTGACTGTCATGCCAAATGCTCTTGCGCGTTGGGCGATTTCGCTTCCGATTCTGCCAAGTCCAACAATCCCAAGAGATTTTCCATAAAGCTCAGCACCAACATATGCACCTCTGTTCCATTCTTTTGATTTCACAGAAATGTTGGCTTGTGGAATATGACGCATGAGTGAAGAGATCATCGCAAAAGTATGCTCAGCTGTGGAGATCGTATTACCGTTTGGTGCATTGATCACAATGACGCCATGTTTGGTTGCTTCATCAATATCAATATTGTCTACTCCCACACCGGCACGGCCGACAATTTTTAATGAAGTCATTTTTTCATAAAGCTCTTTGGTCACTTTCGTAGCACTTCTGACTAGTAAGGCATCAAATGTGTGTAATTCATCTTCTGCTTCTGTTACATTTTTTTGGACAATTTCAACAAAATCTGATTCTAAAAGTGGTAAAAGACCATCATTGCTCATCTTATCTGAGACTAATACTCGAAACATCGTAAGATTTCCTCCTAAAATAAACGTCATAAATATCTGATAATTTACCATATTCCTTTTCACTGTGTCAATCAAATTAAAGCAGTAAAGCGAAAAAGAAAACACGAACATTTCTTGGTGTCTTTATAAAGAATGGACACCTTTAAACAAAAGATAACCAATTTTTTCGTATTTGTCATTATAATTTTTAAGTTTTTTACGTTTTCTTAAAACTGATCAAATTGCTCAGGATTTTTATCTGTACAAATGCTCATATATCATATATAATGATGTCGAATTGAATAATGATCAATCTTCGGGGCAGGGTGCAATTCCCTACCGGCGGTGATGAGCATAGTCTCTAAGCCCGCGAGCCTTTTTTGGCAGGATTCGGTGTGATTCCGAAGCCGACAGTATAGTCTGGATGGGAGAAGATGGAGGTTCGTAAACGTTGAAAACTTGGTTTTTCACACGTTTATTTGTCTAGCCTAAATTCCCCGCTCCTGTTTTCATGAGCGGTTTTTTTGTGGCTGAAATTGAACAATCCTCTTTTCGAAAGATTTGATCGAAAAGGAGAGAGAATATTGAATCAAAGTAAAGTAAAACGTTTAGTCGTCACCAGTATGCTTAGCAGTATTTCGTTTGTGTTAATTTTATTGGATTTCCCTTTCCCAGGGCTTCCAGCGTATTTGAAAATTGATTTCAGCGATATCCCAGCGATTATTGCGATTTTAATTTATGGGCCAGGTGCAGGAATTGCCGTTGAGGCATTAAAAAATGTTCTGCATTATCTCATTCAAGGCAGTATGTCCGGCGTTCCAGTTGGGCAAGTCGCGAACTTCATTGCAGGCACACTATTCATCTTGCCAGTCGCCTTTATGTTCAAAAAAATTAAATCAGCAAAAGGAATGGCTTGGTCAATGATCATGGGTACATTACTTATGACTGTGATGATGAGTATTTTAAATTACTTCTTATTCCTGCCAGCTTACACATGGTTTTTAAACGCACCTGAGCTATCAGATCATGCGCTCAAGACGACCATTACAGCAGGGATTTTACCTTTTAACTTTATTAAAGGAATCATCATTACCATCGTATTTAGCTTCATTTTTGTGAAAATGCGTCCATGGTTTGAAAATAAACGCCGACTTCAAAATAGTTAATATAAAAAAAGCCCCTGCTTAAGGGGCTTTTATACTATTCATGCTTAAGTGGATCACCTTCGAAAGATTCGTCCGCAACCTTGATTGAGTCAGTTGGACATCCTTCAAATGCATCAAGCATATCTTCTTCAAGTACTTCTGGAACTTCTACAGTCCCTTGGTTGTCGTCAAGCGTAACAAATGCAATGCCTTCATCATCATAATCATAAATGTCTGGAGCAGCTGCACCGCATGCGCCGCAAGCAATACATGTGTCTTTGTCTACAATTGTATATTTTGCCATGTTAAAAAAATACCTCCCAAATAGTTCGATGGAACACATGGTTTAACCTTTTTAGTTTCACCGATAAAAAACAATTTCCTCAAACCTTATTGTAATGATTTTAAATTCACATTTCAACTGTAAAGTGATTGAGAATGCTTATCACATAAGGGTTTGTTCATAACTTTCCCCTATAAATTGAGTTTAAACATTTCTTCTTGTATGAAATCTGTTAAAATAAAGGGAGAAAATATTCGAATTTTGTCAGGAAGACAGGTGCTTTGATGAATGACTCTTCATTATTTGGATGTCATGTTAATGGACAGCGTATATAAATTGAACGGCGAACGCTCCATTAGTGCTGTCTACCATCTTTTTAAAGGAAAAAAATCATCTCAAACCATACAGGATGCCAGCTTGTTTGAGCTTTCCAGGTACTTCGGCTGTTACCCGGGGTTTACGAGGGATCAGCTGAATCGTTCTGCTTTAAAGCTTGAAGAGAAGCACTATATTAGAAAAACCGATGAGACACTGAGTATCACTGAAGCAGGGCAGCGAATGCTACACCAGCATTTTTCTGAAAAACCGATGCCTGCTTATTTTCATGGTGCAAAATATCATGATAAAGCAAAGATGCTATGGATGAGGCTCTCTTTACTTGTACAAGTGCTTTCTCACCATATGGCTGGATCACATCAATATGTTCCAATACAAAGAGATGTCTCGGTTCAAAGCTGGACGAAATCTTTTTTGAAACAGCATCAGCAGAAAAGCAAGCTTTCAGAAGAGCTGCATCATGAACTAGAAAAACTCCTAATGAGCCTAAGTCATCAAGAGGCACTGATTTTTGTTTACTCATTGACCTCACATGAACGAATCGGGCGTACGTATCAGCAAATGGCGGAGTGGATGAAAGAGGATGTGTGGTATGTGTACTTGCTTTTTTGGAATGTACTCCATTATTTTATTCAATCTGCCCAAAAAGGTGAGTCGCCGATTTTGCAGCAGCTCGTAGGTGACCTTGAATTTAAACGCGTGTTAACAACTTCTACTCACAAAACACTTGAGCTTGTCCAAAAAGGATTTGATATTGAGCAAATTGCTCACATTCGTTCATTAAAAAAGGCAACGATTGAAGATCATATCGTGGAGCTGTCGATACATGAGCCAAGCTTTTCAATAGATCCCTATGTGAGTATAAAAGAGCAGCGGGAGATCCTTGCTGTAGCCAGAGAGCTGCAAACAAATAAAATGAAGCTGATTAAAGAAAAGCTCGAGCATCCATTTACTTATTTTCAAATACGATTGGCACTGACAAGGATGGTGAAAGCAAATGGATAAGCTTCATCAGACGCTCATGCGATACTTTGGCCACGACACATTTAAAGCAGGTCAAGAGGACATTATTCGAAGTGTACTGCATCAAAAAGATACGGTTGCCATGCTGCCTACTGGTGGAGGAAAGTCGCTTTGCTATCAAATTCCCGGTTATATGACAGACGGGTTGGTTCTGATTATTTCGCCGCTTTTATCGCTTATGGAGGACCAAGTCGAACGAATGAAAATGCGCGGAGAAAAACGAGTGGCGGCGCTTAATAGCACATTGTCTTTTCAGGAGAGGCGACATATCATTCGGCATTTGCCATCATATAAATTTCTATTCGTCGCACCTGAGGCATTAATGTCAGAAGTGCTGCTTGAACAGCTCAAATCGATGCGTATTGGTCTGTTTGTCGTCGATGAAGCGCATTGTATATCAGAATGGGGGCATGATTTCCGTCCTGAATATTCGAAGCTTGGAGAATGGAGAGAAGCGTTAGGTCATCCTGTGGCTTTAGCTCTTACAGCTACAGCAACGAAACAAACGCTAAAAGATACTGTGCAAACGCTAAGATTGCAGCATCCAGACTTTCATATTCATTCCGTCAACCGCCCGAACATTGCCTTAGTCAAAGAAATGCACGAAACGAAAGAAGCAAAAGAGAAACGGGCTATTGAGCTTGCGGATTTCCTGCAAGGACCAGGCATTATTTATTGCCCGACCCGGCAAATGACAGAAGAGCTTGCTCTCTGTATGAAACAAAAAACCAATCAGCGTGTTGAGTTTTATCATGGCGGAATGGATGCAGGAGACCGTATGCTCATTCAGCAGCAATTTATCAGCGGTCAGCTTGATCTCATTTGCTGTACGAGTGCTTTTGGCATGGGAATTGATAAAGCAAATATCCGATTTGTCATTCATATGAGCCCTCCGCAATCGATTGAAGCATTTATGCAAGAGATTGGAAGAGCGGGAAGGGACGGGAAAAATAGTGTGAGCATTCTTTTATATACAGAAGAGGATGCAGATATTCAGCTACACTTGATCCAAGCAGAAGGATTTGACGAACCAGAAATTGATTTCTATTTAGCACAACTGACTCAAATGCAGACAAATGATGAAAAAAAATTACGTGCACGATTGATGGAAACAGGGCTTCAGGAGACGCGTGCAAGAATGCTGACGCACTATTACATGATGCATGTGTCCGAACAGCGCCCGGCAATTCTGATGAATCTAAAAGAAAAATTGCAGGACAGGCAAACAGAAAAGCTGAGAAAAGTGTGGCAATTTAAAGAGCGGGTCATGGATCATGACTGCTTTAGACAATCTCTGTTATCATACTTTCACGAACAGCTTGATCAAACAGAGCGCGCGTCCTCTGATGATTGCTGCTCTTCTTGCGGACTGAACCTGTCTGATTATGAAAAAAAAGAACAATCATTGGAGCTGAATGAAATGAAACACTGGAAGACTGTGCTGGATCGCATGTTTCATCTGACAAAAGAGGCGCAGCATTGATTGAACAACATCGCCGAATCATTGAAAAATTAACCGATCGACAAGTCGTAGAACAGTTGTATTTCACGCAGCTGCTCATGCTTATCGTTTCTTTTTTACTAGGCATATTTATGTTCGATCAATGGACGGATTTTACAGCCCTTTGGCAGATTCAGGATATGCGCATTCTAACATATGGAATTGGCGGTGCATTGCTCGTCATTATTATAGATGCAATTGTCATGAAGGTGTTTCCCGCTCATATGTATGATGATGGCGGTTTAAATGAAAAGATGTTCAAAAACCGAAGCATCCCGCATATTGTTTGGTTAGCACTTCTCATTGCCTTTTCAGAGGAAATACTATTTCGCGGAATTGTTCAACAGCAATTTGGGCTTGAGATTGCCAGCATCGTGTTTGCGCTTCTTCACTTTCGCTATTTATCAAAAATACTCTTGTTTATCCTCGTGGTTTCCATTAGTATTTTTTTAGGACTTTTATACGAGTGGACGGGGAATTTATTTGTTCCTGTCATGACACATTTTGTCATTGACTTAGTCTTTGCTTGTCAAATTCGTTTGAAATATAAGGGGAGGGATGAACATGGAAGAAATGTCGAGAATGCAGAGAAAGAAGGAGCAGCTGACAAACAACCATGACGACAATGTAGAGGAAATTCTTGAAGAAAAAGTACATCCTTCTGATGACTCTCACTTTCCTACGCGAGAAGACTTTCATGAATATAAGAAGCAGCGTACGAAAAAAGTGCGCAATCCTTTGTTTACGACATTGGCTATTATCTTTCCTATCATCGTCATCACTGTTTTCTTTCTATTGATCTACTACACTTCAAAGGAAATTAACGATAATAACAATCAGGGTGTATACATTGATAAAACCTCAAGTGCTGACACAGACCCAGTTCCGTCAGCACTAGACAAAACAAAAAATGACGCAAACGCTGATAAAGCGGATGCGTCTGATGAAGAGAAGAAAAAGAAAGATGAAGAAAAAGAAAAGAAGCGATCAAAAGAAAAAGCAGAGCAGAAGAAAAAAGAAAAAGCTGCTAAAGAGAAACAAGAGCGTGAAAAAGCCGCAGCTGCGAAAAAGCGTGAACAGCAGCAGCTAGCCCTCCAAAAACAGCAAGAAGAGAAAAAACGAAAAGAAGCCGAAGAGAAAAAGAAGCAGGAAGAAAAGCCAGTTCGTGTCGTGCAGCATACTGTTGGACCAGAGGAAAACCTGTATCGAATCTCGATGAAATATTACAAAAGCCGATCGGGTGAAGAGAAAATAAAAGCTTATAATCATTTAAATGGGAACAGTGTATACAGTGGTCAAGTACTCAACATTCCACTGGAAAACTAATTACCTGACATGAACGAATGAAAAAGCACATACATATGTAGAAAAAAGGGACAGGGTGTATGTGATGACTTTGCACGCAATCAGCCGCTATATGGATCAGCCGACACAGAAAATGATGGAAACGTTGATCAAAAGAAAGCACAAATATGAGGGCTTTGCCAAGCAGTGCAAAAGATGGCAATGGACAGCCCTTTTGTCGCTGGCGATTCTTTTGTTTTATTTTGTGATAACGGCAAATAAGGGAGGCTCGCTTCAGCCGGAAGCGATGATTGCAACGCTGCTCGGTCATGAGGTCTTTCTATTTTGGATAATGGCTGAGGTGTTTGCTTTTTATGCTTCTTATTATTATAAGAAAAAAGAAGAAAAGGCTGAGGATGAATATCATCGCCTCAGATGTGAGATTATACAAAAAAGCACAGACTTATGGCCGCAATCAGACCAGTGGAAAGAGCGTGAAGCGGTTTTTCGCTATATGCAGCAGCAATATGACATTAATCTCTATTATGAAAGTAAATAAATGTGTAAAAAGACGTTTTAATAGTTGAAACGTCTTTTTTCATTCAAGCGTCTTATGAACGACACATATGCAAGGGAGCCATTTATGATGAAATATGCCATCGGATTTACTGCCGCCATTGCGGCTGTTACAACAGGTGTGTGTGTAACGGCAAAAATGGTGAAAACGGCAAAACAAAACAACATCAAAAAGCATTACTTTACAATAGAAGCACTTCAATCAGATCGACCAGCAGTGATTTTCTTTATTTCTGATACACACCGGCGGCTGATTAGTGACTCATTATTAGCTGAGGTCACACAAGAAAAACCGGATGTCATTATGATAGGCGGGGACTTAGCAGAAAAAGGTGTACCCTACGCCAGAATTGAAGAAAATGTGAAACGTTTATCAAGAATTGCGCCCGTTTATTTTGTTTGGGGAAATAATGATCACGAGCTGCACCAGCAAAAGCTTAAAGAGATTCTTCATGCTTACGATGTGACGACTCTGCAAAATGAAACAGCTGTGTGGGATTTCGAAGGCCAGTCAATCAAAATTGGAGGCATCGATGATATTCGGCTTGAAAAGGCGGATTATGAAGCGATACGACCTGAGTTTGTGAAAGATGACGTAAATATTCTCTTATCACACAACCCAGATGTACATCATTTAATGAGTGAAGATGAGGGGATCGACCTTGTTCTGAGTGGTCATACGCATGGAGGTCAGATTCGAATTGGGAAATTTGGTCCGTATGAAAAAGGAAGAACAGGTCAGGTCAAAGGCGCATTTTTTCTCATTAGTAATGGCTATGGAACAACAAAGATTCCAATGCGTCTCGGGGCAGAACCGGAAACGCATCTGATCTATTTAATGCCTGTCAAAACGCGATGACTTGCTGCGCC
Source organism: Bacillus sp. FSL W8-0645 (assembly GCF_038007905.1). Taxonomy (NCBI): domain Bacteria; kingdom Bacillati; phylum Bacillota; class Bacilli; order Caryophanales; family Bacillaceae; genus Bacillus; species Bacillus sp. FSL W8-0645. The sequence continues at coordinate 2,182,295 of NZ_JBBOYC010000001.1, read as the reverse complement.
CTCAATATTTTCCATAAAAGTCACCGTAAGCATAGCTTCATGCTTGTCTTCCGTCTTGACACAGTGTAAACTGAATACAAAATTAAGAACCTATGACTCATCATCTCATATACTACAGTATGATGTGTGTTTAGAAGAGGCAGGAGGGAACGTTATGCGACTGGAGCGTCTGAATTATAATAAAATCAAAATTTTTCTCACACTAGATGACCTGACAGACCGGGGTCTTACGAAAGAAGACCTTTGGAAAGATTCGTTCAAAGTCCATCAGCTGTTTAAAGACATGATGAACGAAGCGAATCAGGAGCTCGGTTTTGAAGCGAGTGGACCGATTGCTGTTGAAGTATTTTCACTTCAGGCGCAGGGGATGGTCGTCATTGTCACAAAGAGTCAGCAGGATGCTGATGATGATGATGAGTTTGATGAAGATTACATTGAGATGCAAGTCAAGCTCGACGAGAGTCATCATGTGCTCTATCAATTTGCCTCGTTTGAAGATGTGATTCAACTGTCCCATAGTTTAAGTCGTATTGGACTTTTAGGGGGTACAGTTTACCATTATGAAGGTCAATATTTTCTCAGCCTAGATGATTTTGAAGAACTGTCTGCTGATACGGTTATTTCCATTTTAGCGGAGTTCGGTTCACCTACGACATTAACGATTCATCGGCTAAAAGAATACGGAAAAGTGATCATGCAAGATGATGCAGTGAAAACGATTCAAATGTATTTTTAATCACTTTTTTCTATTATATTTAATACTGTTGTGATGAAACAACAGTATTTTTTTATATCCTTTTTATATTTATAAACGCTGATATTTTATTTTGATAAAAAACGTTTTTTTACCTTTGCTTTACCAGTACGAAGGTGTATACTATTGCTTGAAAGGGAGCAGTAGATCATGAAAGATTTCTAGGGGGTTTATTTTAATGGCAGCCGATCAAAACGCCGCTCATAACGCAGAAGATAAGCTAGATGTTTTAAAGTCAACTCAAACCGTCATACATAAAGCGCTAGACAAATTAGGGTATCCGCAAGAAGTGTATGAATTGCTGAAGGAGCCAATTCGTCTATTAACTGTGAAAATTCCAGTACGAATGGATGATGGATCAGTGAAAATTTTCACTGGTTACCGCGCGCAGCACAATGATGCTGTCGGACCGACAAAAGGCGGTATTCGTTTCCACCCGAACGTTACTGAAAAAGAAGTAAAAGCGCTTTCAATTTGGATGAGTTTAAAATGTGGTATTGTGGATCTTCCTTATGGCGGAGGAAAAGGCGGTATTATCTGTGATCCAAGAGAAATGTCATTTAGAGAGCTTGAAAAACTAAGCCGCGGCTATGTGCGTGCAATCAGTCAAATCGTTGGTCCAACGAAAGATGTACCAGCACCAGATGTGTTTACAAACTCTCAAATTATGGCATGGATGATGGACGAATATTCTAGAATGGATGAATTTAACTCGCCAGGATTTATTACCGGAAAACCAATTGTTCTTGGAGGATCACACGGACGTGATACTGCAACAGCAAAAGGTGTGACGATCTGCATCAAAGAAGCGGCGAAGAAAAAAGGAATTGACATTAACGGGGCACGTGTTGTCGTACAGGGATTCGGAAATGCAGGAAGCTACTTGGCTAAATTCATGTATGATGCCGGAGCGAAAATCGTAGGGATTTCAGATGCTTACGGCGGGTTATACGATGAAGATGGTCTTGATATTGACTACTTGCTTGACAGACGTGACAGCTTTGGAACGGTTACTAAATTATTTAACGATACCATCACAAACCAAGAGCTGCTTGAGCTCGATTGTGATATCTTAGTACCTGCAGCCATTGAGAACCAAATCACTGAAGATAATGCGGCAAACATTAAAGCTAAAATTGTCGTAGAAGCAGCGAATGGTCCAACGACACTTGAAGGAACAAAAATTCTTTCAGATCGTGGAGTACTGCTTGTCCCAGACGTACTTGCGAGTGCGGGTGGTGTAACGGTTTCTTACTTTGAATGGGTGCAGAATAACCAAGGGTTCTACTGGACTGAAGAGGAAGTCGAAACTCGTTTAGAAGATATGATGGTGAAATCATTTAATAATATTTATGAAATGGCGCAAAATCGCCGCATCGATATGCGTCTTGCAGCATATATGGTCGGCGTACGTAAAATGGCTGAAGCTTCTCGATTCAGAGGCTGGATTTAAGCGGCTCATTTGCATCGTGCCTTAAAATCTCCTATCCTTAAATAGGAGATTTTTTTTATGGAATGGAACAACTCATGAAACAGCTAGCAATTGTTATTGCATTGAAACGACAGGAGTGGAACAAATGAAACAAGAAAAAGCGATCATAATAGGAGGCGGCCCATGCGGGTTATCAGCTGCCATCGCATTCAAGCAAATTGGAATTGATGCACTTGTCATTGAAAAGGGGAATGTCGTCAACAGTATTTATCATTACCCAACACATCAAACCTTTTTCAGTTCAAGTGAAAAGCTTGAGATTGGTGATGTCGCGTTTATTACTGAAAATCGCAAGCCCGTTCGTATCCAGGCACTTTCTTATTATCGAGAAGTAGTCAGACGAAAAAGCCTGCGTGTACATGCCTTTGAAAAAGTGAACGCTGTGACGAAAAAAGACGGTCATTTTACCGTGAGCACATCAAAAGACGACTATGTATGTGATTATGTCGTGATTGCTACTGGCTACTATGACCATCCAAACTATATGAATGTCAAAGGGGAAGACCTTCCACATGTGTATCATTATTTTAAAGAAGGACACCCATACTTTGATAAAGATGTAACGGTGATCGGCGGGAAAAACTCAAGTGTCGATGCTGCGCTAGAACTTGTGAAATGCGGAAGTAGAGTCACTGTACTTTATCGAGGAACTGAATATTCATCTAGCATCAAACCTTGGATTTTGCCAGAGTTTGAAGCACTTGTGCGGAATGGGACGATTCGAATGGAGTTTGGAGCGCAGGTGAAGGAAATTACAGAAGAAGAAGTGATTTTTACTAACCAACAAGAGCAAACGGAGCGAGTGAAAAGTGATTATGTTTTTGCCATGACAGGCTATCATCCAGATCATTCTTTCTTAGAAAAAATGGGTGTGACAATTGATCAAGAATCAGGCCGACCAGCATTTGATGAACAGACGATGGAGACAAACGTAGAAGGTATTTTCATCGCAGGAGTGATTGCAGCTGGAAATAATGCCAATGAAATTTTCATTGAAAACGGGAGATTTCATGGGGAGCTAATTGCAGAAGAAATCAACAAAAGAATGAACGGATAAAAAAAGAACTGGATCCTTCTAAGGGATTCGGTTCTTTTTGATATAAAATGGGATTATATAGAAGGATATTTTCATAAAAATGGGCTCGAGTCATATAAAAAAAGGGTAAATCATGGTACGATAATGAAGGATAATGTAGGGAAAGAGGTCTGGTTATGATCGCAATTATCTCAGCAGGTTTAGCTCCCGGCATCGCACTTTTAAGTTATTTTTATTTGAAAGATCAGTACGACAATGAGCCGGTACACATGGTCATCAGATCTTTTATGCTAGGTGTTATACTTGTGTTTCCAACCATGTTTATTCAATATGTCCTTCAAGAGGAGCATATCACAACGAACCCTATCTTGATTTCATTTGTGACGTCGGGCTTCTTAGAGGAATCTTTAAAATGGTTTATTTTAATGGTCAGCGTCTATGCGCATGCCCAATTTGACGAACACTATGATGGAATTGTATATGGAACCAGTGTTTCACTTGGTTTCGCAACACTTGAAAATATTCTTTATTTGGTCGGTCACGGAGTTGAATATGCATTCACCCGTGCTTTATTACCCGTCTCAAGTCATGCTTTATTCGGTGTTGTGATGGGATTTTATATCGGCAAAGCCCGCTTCTCTGATAAAAAGGAGCAGTACAAATGGCTGATCCTTTCTTTAACGCTTCCTGTGCTTTTTCACGGCCTATATGATTTCATATTGTTAGGAATGAAAAATTGGGGATATATCATGCTGCCATTCATGATTTTTTTGTGGTGGTTTGGCCTGCGAAAAGCAAAAAAAGCTCGTTCAGTGAAAATGGTGCAAAATTTAATGTAGAAAACGTCTTATCAAGTTGGGACTGACCCCCGTTTTTGAGACAGGGATCAAAACACCTTTATACAGCCAATTGCCGATAGTTTATCGGTGATTGGTTGTTTAGTTTCGTTTGAATACGAATGTTGTTATAATAATAAATGTATTCTTTGACAGTGCGTTCTACGATGCTGGTCGTAGTGCGGTCAATCCTGTTAAGATAGAACGTTTCAGACTTTAGTGAGGAATGAAACGATTCGATGGAGGCATTATCAGCGGGCGTCCCTTTACGGGACATGCTCATGGTAATGCCTTTTATATGAACAGCTTTCTGATACTCGTAAGATGTATACACAGAACCTTGATCGCTATGTAACACGCAATTCTCAGGCAGTGCTGGGAGCTGATTAAGTGTGTTTAAGATAAAGTCTGTGTCCTGCTTATCACCAATCGTAAAAGCAATCACTTCTCCATTATATAAATCCAATATACTGGAAAGGTACAATTGTTTCTGTCCATAAGGCAAATACGTGATGTCCGTTACTAGTTTTTCAAGAGGGCGATCAGACTGAAAGTTCCGATCCAGTATATTACCGGCCACGGCATAGGGCTGCCCATTCTTCTTACGCTTTTTCATTTTAACCCGGCATTGCCACTGGTTTTTCTGCATGATACGTTGAACAGTTTTATGGTTAATACGCATTCTCCTTTTTAGTATGGCTGTGATTTTTCGGTATCCATATCGATACTTGTTCTCTCGGCACAACGTGCCGATCTGTTTCTCTAGTTGTCTTTTAGAATGATTCTGAGTCAGATTCTTTTTCCATCTATAATACGAAGCGCGTGAGACGCCTAAATGGACACAGATGTCCTGTACCGTCATCGTTTTGTGAAATTCTTCTACCAGTTTGATTGACGTTTCCTTATCAACTTCCTTTCCAATTCGTTGTACTTTTTTAAAACTTCATTCTGTTGACTCAAATAGCGATTTTCTGCCTGCAGTCTCTCTAATTCGGAAGAGTACTCGGGACCCTTTCCGTAGGTATATTGTTTTCCAACAGGCTGTTCGAACCGGTGTGTATCCCCAGCCTTATGCCACCTCACCCATGTCTGAACCTGCGTCTTATTCTTGATATTCAATTTCTGCATGATCTCTTTCATAGGTACGCCTGCCAATCTCATTTCTACAGCCTTCTGTTTGACTTCAACCGGATAACTCACTCTTGTCCCCATAGAAAAAACACCTCCATGTTTTATTTCGGATCACAACGATCCATTTTCAAACTTGAAGGTGTTTTTTATTTGTCTCATCTTATGGGGTCAGTTCCGTTGATAGGGCGTTTTTTTGTCTTTTCATCCATTTCTCTCCTGTGATGAATGTATAAAAATAGGGATTGGAAGAAATATATATTCAAACATCAAAAGTACAGGAGGATCAAATATGGACAAAGCTCGTTTCATGAAACAAATCGTCCTTATCTTCTCAATCGTTCTACTCGCAACCTCACTGATGACAACTGAAAAAAGTGAAGCCTTCACCAGTCAAGTCATCCAGCGTGGTGCGACAGGAGAAGATGTAGTCGAGCTGCAAGCACGGCTCCAATACAATGGCTTTTACAATGGCAAAATTGATGGTGTATATGGCTGGGGGACGTACTGGGCCGTTCGCAACTTTCAAAGCCAATATGGTGTAAAAAAGGTCGACGGGCTTGTAGGTAAACAAACAAAAAGCCTATTAGTTCAAAAGACAAAATACTATAAAGACTTTGTTCAGCAGCAGCTGCAAAAGGGGAATGAGTTTACCCATTATGGCGGGAAACCTCTTGATCAGCAAACAAAAGCTCCTGCGAAAAGAAGCTCACAAAAAAAGACTGCTCAAGGTGCAAAAGAGAATCAAAAAAGTCAAAGCGGAGCATCTGGAAAGTCTGCGAAACAGTCAGGCAATCAGCAAGCTAATCAAACACCGAAACAAACGGCAGCCAACATGCCAGGTGGTTTTTCTAGTAATGATATTCAGCTCTTATCACAAGCGGTTTATAGCGAAGCAAGGGGCGAGCCGTATGAAGGACAGGTGGCGATCGCTGCCGTCATCTTAAACCGTTTGAACAACCCGACTTTTCCAAATACAATCGCAGGAGTTATTTTTGAACCGCTTGCGTTTACAGCTGTGGCGGATGGTCAATTTTATATGTCACCAAATGAAACTGCAAAAAAGGCTGTGTTTGATGCCATTAACGGCTGGGACCCGTCTGAGAGCGCCGTCTATTACTTTAATCCTGATACAGCAACAAGTCCATGGATTTGGGGAAGACCACAAATTAAACGAATTGGGAAACATATTTTCTGCGAATAGAAAGAGGTGTAAATAAATGATCAGAGGAATATTGATTGCCATTTTAGGAATTGCTGTCATCTCAACAGGTTATTGGGGCTATAAAGAGCATCAAGAAAAAGACGCAGTGCTGCTGCACGCAGAGAACAACTATCAGAGGGCCTTCCACGATTTAACGTACCAAGTGGATCAGCTGCACGACAAACTTGGGGCAACGCTTGCGATGAACAGCCAATCGTCGATTTCACCGGCACTTGCAGATGTATGGAGAATGTCATCAGAAGCACATAACAATGTGAGTCAGCTTCCGCTCACATTAATGCCTTTTAACAAAACGGAAGAATTTTTGGCGAATGTCGGAGACTTTAGCTACAAATCATCAGTCAAATCCTTATCAGATGAACCATTAAACAAAAATACGCACAAAACCATTTCGTCCTTATATCAACAAGCATCTGATATCCAAAACGAACTGAGACAAGTGCAGCATCTCGTCCTCAACAAAAATTTAAAATGGATGGATGTTGAAATGGCACTTGCTGATGGTGACCGAAAGAATGATAACACCATCATTGACGGGTTGAAAACAGTCGAGAGAAATGCAGATGCATTTGCAGATGTCGATCTCGGACCGACAAATGTGTCCACAGAAGCAGAAACACGCGGCTACAATCATTTAAAGGGTAAAAAGATTTCAAAGAAAGAAGCGATACGCATTGCCCAGCAATTCGCGCCTGATCATAATCAGCATTTTAAGGTGAGAAAAAGCGGAAGCAAAACCAATCGAGATGTGTACAGCTTATCGATGTCAGATCCTGATAGTAAAGCGAATTTCTATTTAGACTTAACTGAAAAAGGAGGACATCCAGTCTACCTTCTTCAAAATCGAGATGTGAAAAAACAGAAAATCAGTTTAAATCAAGCATCAGAAAAAGCACTCAGCTTCTTAAAGAAGCAAGGATTTGATGCAGAGTCATTCCATTTAGATGAGAGTGCGCAATTTGATAATATCGGTGTATTTACCTATGTACCTCTTCAAAAAAATGTACTGCTGTATCCAGATAGTATACGCATGAAGGTCGCACTAGACGATGGTGAAGTGGTTGGATTTTCAGCGAAAGACTATTTAACGAATCATAAAACAAGAGACATCAAAGCACCTAAAATCTCGCAAAAAGAAGCGAAGAAAACGCTCAATCAGCATGTGAAAATCGAAGATACTCATGTAGCGATTGTTCAAAACGATATGTCAGAGGAAGTTTTATGCTATGAGTTCCTTGGAACGATAAAAAATGATACGTACCGAATGTTCATTAATGCGGATACTGGAAAAGAAGAACGAGTAGATAAACTAAAAAACGCAGAACCTATATATAAAGACCTATAGAAAAGGAAGCGAGGAAAAGGCGAATAAGCCTTTTCCTTTTGTTTTATACATGGTTTAATATAGGAGAGGATATGATTTCACAGATGAAAAGAGTGATGAGGAATGTTACAAATAGGGGATGCAATCACAATTGAATATGTCAATGAGAACAAAGAAGTGAAAACTGCAAAATCGAAAGTTTTGGAAAATAATAACGATTATATTTGCATTAATTATCCAGCTGATAAAGAAACGGGACGCACGATCTATTTAAACCAGCAAACAGAAATCACCGTTTTCTTTTTCGATGAAAATCAAATTCCATACAAATGCACAAGCGAAGTCATTGGCAAGAGGAAAGAAGATATTCCGATGATCGTCATTTCCATTCCGCCAAAAGAAGAAATGATTCGGCTTCAGCGTAGAGAATACCTGAGAGTCGATACAATGGTCAAGGCCGCGATCACGCAAACAGGTGAAGAATCCTTTGACACGTTTATTGTCAATATGAGTGCTGGCGGCTTAGCAATTGCTGTTCCTGAAGGTGTCTCATTGAAAGAATACGGAGAAGTGATCACAGAGTTTGAACTTCCGCTGAAAGAGCCTGTTAAAATTAAAGCGGTTGCAGAGATGAGCCGAGTTTATCAAGATGAGCAGACTGGCAAAACAAGAGCGATCATGGAGTTTTCTGAGATCACAAATGATCAGCAGCAGCACATTATGAAGTACTGCTTCCAGCAGCAGCTTTTAACACGTGTAAAAAAAGCATAAGAATAAAGGATGTTAAAAGCTTCCATACTAGAGGTAATAGAATCTAGCGTGGAGGCTTTTTGTATGAAGACAATGGAAAGATGGTTATTGAAAGCGGTGCTCATTCAGCTTGTCTTATTATTAGCCGTTCAGATCACACTTCATTTGACAAAAGGAGAACTATTTTTGTCAAAAGTCGTGCAATACGAGGGTGTAAATAACATGAGCATTGAAGATTGGATCGAGACGTTTAAGCAGAAGGATTGATAGAAAATTCCCCCGTTTGACCGGTGATCGTGTTACAATTCATAAGGGAGATTCAATCAAGGAGAGGTATTATGAAAAAGAAATTATCTATCGCAATTGACGGTCCTGCTGCAGCAGGAAAAAGCACTGTGGCAAAAATTGTCGCAGCAAAAAAATCATATATTTATATCGATACAGGTGCCATGTACCGTGCGATTACGCTTGCGGCACTTCATCATGGTGTAGATCTTGAAGACGAGCAAGCACTTGATGCATTACTGAAAAAAACGGTGATTGAACTTGTCTCAACAGACGAGGGTCAAAAAGTTCATCTAGACAATACCGATGTGACAGAGGAGATTCGCACTGACCGAGTGAGCAACCAAGTATCGGTTGTCGCAAAGCACAGAGCTGTTCGGGAAGAAATGGTCCGCAGGCAGCAAGAGCTTGGTAAAAAAGGCGGTGTCGTGATGGACGGAAGAGACATAGGTACGCACGTTCTTCCAGATGCCGAAGTGAAAATTTTCTTGCTTGCATCTGTAGAAGAAAGAGCAAAACGCCGTTTTGAAGAGAATCAGAAAAAAGGCTACGATGTCAATTACGATCAGCTGATCGAAGAGATTGCAAGACGTGACAAGCTTGACTCTGAGCGCGAAGTTTCGCCGCTAAAGAAAGCGGATGACGCCATTGAGATTGACACCACTTCTCTTACCATTCAAGAGGTAGCAGGTAAAATTTTAGATGCAGCAGACCGTGTGGAGAAACTGTAAGAAATTTTAGAAAACTTTTATAAGTTAGAGGTTTATCTCTTGACAAACAAGGTCTTTTATTAGAAGTTTATACTAATACTATTTTTATTGATCATTCAAGCAATTCTGTTGATTTGAATGTTTCTATAATACATACTCGGCTGGCAATCATCATGCTTAAGACACATATTCACCCAGTCGTTTTAACTAAGCTGTGTAGGTTTGGACCAAGGAGGTTATCGAAATGACAGAGGAAATGAATCAAATCGATGTTCAGGTACCAGAGGTTGGAGATGTAGTGAAAGGGATTGTTTCTAAAGTTGAGGACAAGCATGTCAATGTAGATATCGTCAATGTGAAACAACCTGGGATCATCCCAATCAGTGAATTATCAAGTCTTCACGTTGAAAAAGCATCAGATGTCGTGAAAGATGGCGACGAATTAGAGCTTAAAGTAACAAAAGTCGAAGACGATGCTTTGATTTTATCGAAACGTGCTGTTGATGCAGACCGCGCTTGGGAAGACCTAGAGAAAAAGTTTGAAACAAAAGAAGTATTTGAAGCTGAAGTAAAAGACGTTGTAAAAGGTGGTCTTGTCGTAGACATTGGTGTGCGTGGATTTATTCCTGCATCTCTTGTAGAAGCGCACTATGTTGAGGACTTTTCAGACTACAAAGGTAAAACACTCTCACTTGTCGTGGTCGAACTTGACCGCGAAAAAAATCGTGTGATTCTCTCTCACCGTGCAGTAGTGGAGCAAGAGCAATTAGACAAAAAGCAAGACTTCCTGCAAAAGCTTGAGGTAGGCAGTGTGATTGATGGTAAAGTGCAACGCCTTACTGATTTTGGTGCATTTGTAGACATTGGCGGCATTGATGGATTGGTTCACATTTCTCAACTATCCCATGCGCATGTTGAAAAGCCATCTGACGTAGTGGAAGAAGGCCAGGAAGTCCAGGTCAAAGTACTTGCTGTTGATCGTGATAACGAACGTATCTCACTATCTATTAAAGAAACATTACCAGGACCTTGGAGCCAGATTGGCGAAAAGGTAAAACAAGGTGATGTGCTTGAAGGAACTGTTCAACGTCTAGTGAGCTTTGGTGCATTTGTTGAAATTCTGCCAGGCGTCGAAGGACTTGTGCATATTTCCCAAATCTCTCATAAACATATCGGTACGCCGCATGAAGTCCTTGAAGAAGGGCAGACTGTGAAAGTAAAAGTGCTTGATGTGAATGAAGATGAAGAACGCATTTCACTAAGCATCCGTGATTTAGAAGAAAATCCTGAAAAACAAATCGAAGAGAATTATCGTCAATATCAGGCGAAAGAAGAAAACACAAGTGGGTTCCAGCTTGGTGACCTGATCGGAGATAAGCTCAATAAATTAAAATAATTTGGTGATCAAAATTGACGCGAGCAGAAAGAAAGAAGCAGCATATTGAACATGCCTTGTCCACTGGACAGCATGCAGCAACAGGTTTAAAAGATGTTTCCTTCGTTCACGCCAGTTTACCAGATCTTGCAACATCACAAATTGATACACATTCAACAATTGGCGGACTGACTTTCGGTTCGCCAATTTTTATCAATGCAATGACTGGCGGAGGCGGAAAATCGACCTATGAGATTAATCGCTCATTATCGATCGCAGCGAAGGAAACCAATATTCCGGTGGCAGTTGGATCGCAAATGGCTGCACTGAAAGATAAAGAAGAAAGACGTACGTATGAAGTTGTTCGTAAAGTGAATCCAGATGGAATTGTCTTTGCGAACTTAGGCAGTGAGGCAACGATGAAGCAAGCGAAGGAAGCCGTTGAGATGCTGGAGGCCAATATGCTCCAGATTCATTTAAATGTGATTCAAGAGATTGTCATGCCTGAAGGAGACCGTGATTTCAGGGGGGCGCTTGAGCGCATCACAGCCATCAATGAATCAGTTGGTGTGCCTGTTGTCGTAAAAGAAGTTGGATTTGGCATGAGCAAGGAAACGGCCAAAAAGTTATTTCATGCTGGGGTTGCGGCCGTTGATGTAGGCGGATTTGGTGGTACGAACTTTTCTAAGATCGAAAATCTTCGCCGCCAAAAAGCACTTTATTATTTTGATCAATGGGGGATTCCAACTGCAGCGAGTCTTGCTGAAGTACATACAAGTTTTCCAGATCAAACGGTTTTAGCCTCCGGAGGTATACAAGACGCCCTTGACGTAACAAAATCAATTGCTCTTGGCGCATCCGCTGCTGGTCTAGCTGGCTTTTTCTTAAAATCACTGACTGACGGAGGGGAGAGCGGTCTCATCGCGAATATCATAGATCTTCAAGAAGATGTGAAGATGATGATGACAGTTCTTGGCGTGAAGACCATTGAAGAGCTGAGACAAACCCAACTTGTCATTTCAGGTGAAACAAGTCATTGGCTCAAAGAAAGAGGCATCGACACAACGTACTATAGTTTAAGATCAAATAAGAAAAAGGACTAAAAGCAAGTTTAGCCCTTAAACATCTAAGGCATGTGGTCATCACATGCTTTTTTTTATTGATTTCTTTTTCGCGCACTATCTGGACCTTCTAATGCTGTTGCCCCTTTATAATGAATGGATTGATCACGGTCAGATTCCACTCTTTTTGATGCCTTTAAGCGTTTTTCCTGTCTATCTTTTCCCATCATACATCCCTCCTCAACCATTAGGGTGTCACCTCTTGTTTATTTCATACAATGCCCAAAGCGATCCCTTACGTTTAAAAATTGGGGATTTTCCCATAATGTAATTGAGGTGATGAGACGTTGGAGGCTTTGTACTATTATTGGTCCATATGGTTCGTTTGGATTATCGTGACATTTATTATGGAAAAAAGCTCATGGCGCAATGTGCTAGGCGTCTTTGTCCTTGTCCATATTATATGTAGTCATTTCATGATATCCATATTTGATATGAGCCTAAATGCAGGATACTTGATGACCTTTTTATATGCATGTGCGGGTTTCGTTATATTCCGGTCTGGGCATCAAATAATGAGAATCATACAATTAGGTTCTATGGTGAGCGCATATGCCTTTTTTATGATTTTTGCATTATATGATCCGGTTTGGTTCACGCTAATAAAAGTGGATTGGGTCGTATTTGCCTTGCTGATCTTGATGTCTTTGACATATGGACATCATTTTACAGAACGAGTCACCCTATGGATGATGGCTGTATGTCTTGGCGAAGCCCTTTATGCGCTCACAATTCACCGCCTGACATCATCGATTGTCATTGGAGATCTCTCTTTTCTGTCCCTTGTTGTTCAAGGGTCCATCTTCCTATTAGGGGTCGATCAGCTTGAAAAGCTCTTGAACGCCCGTTCATCAAGAAAACCAGTAAAAGGGGCTGCAAAATCAACATGACGGATTATACGTTTCCTGTGATTATTGGTGTCATCTTTGGGATGGCGGCCAGGCTTTATATGTTAAGAACAGATTACCGGCAATACCCTACGTATATTCATGGACAAGTGATTCACATTGCGCTTGGTTTTATCGCTTCAGGACTTGGTGCGATCATTATGCCTGCACTCATTCAGGAGGAATTTACGGCGATTACCTTTCTCACGCTGGCGGCCACGCAATTCCGAGATGTCCGCAATATGGAAAGAAATACGTTAACTCAAATGGATTCATATGAGCTAGTCTCAAGAGGCAGTACATATATAGAAGGCATTGCTATCGCCTTTGAAAGCCGAAATTATATTGCGATTCTCACGGCACTGATTACGACCACAGCCTGTATTTTCTTCTCGCTCGTTATTGGGACAGTGGTCGGCATTCTTTGTTTTTTCTTGGCAAAGCTATTAATGTCTGGCAGCCAATTAAAGGATATTGTCAACATACAAAAAGGAGAGCTTCGCTTTGATGGGGCAGGGCTGTATGTGAACGATATTTACATCATGAATATCGGACTGCCCGAAAAGCAAAAGCTCATATTAGAGCATGGGATGGGCTTTATTTTGACACCGAAAAATTTCAACGCAGCCACAACGATTGCCAACCTTGGGCAGCGGCAAGCCATTTTATTTGATTTATCCAATGTACTTGGTGTGTATCGCGACTCTGGTGAACCATCACTCTGTCCGCTCGCAAAGCGTGATTTGAATAACGGCACACTTGGCGTGTTCATTTTACCGCAATGGTATCGTGAAGATCTCGCTGTCCGTGTATTAGAAGAAGTACCCATTTTAGAAAATGCCATCAGAATGCCGACAGAGTTCATAAAAAAGAAAGTGAGGTAATAGGGCATGGCGAACACCATTGAACAATTTATACTCGCTGTGGCTACAACAAATAAAGAGCGGGTCATGGGCGGAACAGCCGTTTTTTTCTGTGAAAATAAAGAAGAACTCGACATGTACGCCATGAATTTAGAGGCCATTTTAGATGGAATTGCACACGGAATTGGAGAAGATCTTTACTTGATTGTCAAACATTTTTAAGTTATTCATTGTGGTCTGATTAAAAATTGATATAATATATAAGTTGAACCCTTCATGTTTGAAGGGTTTATTTCATAAAACTGAATGAAAATTTTAAATCCCGGTTGAAACATGATGATGAACATATTGAATCGCGGCTGGATTGAAAGGAAGGGTACTATGGGTAAACCTGTCGTAGCCATTGTTGGAAGGCCCAACGTTGGAAAATCTACAATTTTTAATCGAATCGCAGGCGAAAGAATATCGATTGTAGAAGACACACCTGGTGTAACAAGAGATCGTATTTATAGCTCTGCTGAATGGTTAAATTATGACTTTAACTTAATAGATACTGGTGGAATTGATATTGGAGATGAGCCATTTTTAGCGCAAATTCGCCATCAAGCAGAAATTGCAATGGATGAAGCGGATGTCATTATCTTTATGGTGAATGGCCGAGATGGTGTGACATCAGCGGATGAAGAAGTCGCAAAAATTTTATATCGCACGAAAAAGCCAGTTGTACTTGCTGTCAATAAACTGGACAACCCTGAAATGAGAAGTGACGTGTATGACTTTTATGCACTAGGGTTTGGCGAGCCATATCCGATTTCTGGAACGCACGGATTAGGTCTTGGTGATCTACTTGATGCTGTTGCAGAACACTTTAAGAACTTACCAGATACGCAGTATGACGAACAAGTTGTCCAGTTCTGCTTAATCGGTCGCCCGAATGTAGGGAAATCTTCTTTAGTGAATGCGATGCTCGGAGAAGACCGCGTCATTGTCAGCAACATCGCTGGTACAACAAGAGATGCTGTCGATACGATGTTTACGTACAATCAGCGTGATTTTGTCATTGTTGATACAGCAGGTATGAGAAAAAAAGGAAAAGTATACGAAACAACAGAGAAATACAGTGTGCTTCGTGCATTAAAAGCCATTGATCGTTCTGATGTTGTCGCTGTTGTTCTAGACGGTGAAGAAGGCATTATTGAGCAGGATAAACGTATTGCAGGCTATGCACACGAAGCTGGTAAAGCCGTTGTGATCGTTGTGAACAAATGGGACGCTGTTGAAAAAGATGAGCGTACGATGAAGGAATTTGAGCAAAACATTCGTGAGCATTTTCAATTCTTAGATTATGCACCTGTCTTGTTTATGTCTGCTCTCACGAAAAAGAGAATTCATACGTTAATGCCGTCCATTATTACAGCTAGTGAAAATCATGCGATGCGCGTTCAAACGAATATTTTGAACGATATCATCATGGATGCAGTAGCCATGAATCCAACGCCGACTCATAATGGACAGCGCCTGAAGATTTATTATGCGACACAGGTGGCAATTAAGCCTCCGTCCTTTGTTGTGTTTGTAAACGATCCAGAGCTTATGCACTTTTCCTATGAACGTTTCCTAGAAAACCGCATTCGAGATGCGTTTGGTTTTGAAGGAACACCGATTAAAATATTTGCGAGAGCTAGAAAATAAAAAGGGTGAGCAGAATGAAGAAAATTTCAGTACTTGGAGCAGGAAGCTGGGGAACAGCTCTTGCTCTTGTATTAGCTGATAATCATCATGATGTACACATGTGGGGACATAGACAAGAGCTCATTGACCAAATCAATGAGAAACATGAAAATCATGATTACTTGCCAAATGTCGCACTGCCAGCGTCTATCCAGGCGACGACAGACATGAAGCAGGCGTTAGAGGGGACAGACGCTATTATTGTCGCTGTGCCAACAAAGGCCATTCGTGAAGTGTTGAAGCAGGCAAATGAGCTGATCACATCGAAAGTACCGTTTGTCCATGTCAGTAAAGGGATTGAACCAGATACACTTCTTAGAATATCTCAAATGATTGAACAAGAAGTCCCAGATGAGAAAAGAGAAGCTGTCGTCGTCTTATCAGGACCGAGCCACGCTGAGGAAGTAGGCTTGCGTCATCCGACAACTGTCACTGTCTCATCAGAAAATATTGAAGCCGCTCAATTTGTTCAAGATTTGTTCATGAACAACAACTTTAGAGTATACACAAACCCTGATGTGATTGGTGTAGAAATTGGCGGCGCACTGAAAAATATCATTGCTCTTGCGGCAGGGATCACAGACGGGCTTGGGTATGGTGACAATGCGAAAGCGGCGCTCATCACTAGAGGACTCGCTGAAATCGCACGTCTCGGTACAAAAATGGGAGGGAATCCTCTGACATTTGCCGGCTTAACGGGCGTTGGAGATTTGATCGTGACATGTACAAGTGTTCATTCACGTAACTGGCGCTGCGGAAATCTGCTTGGTAAAGGGTATAAGCTTGAAGAAGTGCTTGAAAAAATGGGGATGGTTGTCGAAGGCGTCCGTACAACAAAAGGCGCTTATCAGCTCTCCAAAGAATACAAGGTCAGCATGCCGATTACAGAGGCGCTTTACCACGTCCTGTTTGAAGGGAAAAAGGTCGACGATGCGGTCGAATCATTGATGGCACGTGTGAAAACACATGAAATGGAAGACCTTGTGAACATGTTTGAGAATCAAACAAAATAAATGGAAGACTGAACTTAGGCATGTAGAGGATGCAAGAAGGGGAAGACCTGCATAACATAGCAATGAAGTTTGAATAGAGCTTTGCCTCTACAGAATGAGGAAAAATAGTCGACCTAATGACTGAAGCAGAGTCCCCCTCTTTGCTTCAGTTTTTTTTATGTGCTTTTTTCTGAATGATTGGAAAAATGATTGATATTTACCTTATTTTTGGTTTAGAATGAAATATAAACGCTTACAATTTGTTCGTTTTAAAGGGGGACAGGCACGATGAGTTTTGCTTTAATCAAGATGTGGTTTGCACTTGGTTCAATGGGGCTCATGTTTTTAGCTGTAGTAACCATTTATTTCAGTCGATTTAAGCTGAAGAGCCGGTTTCTTAAAATAACAGCCTCGACCGTCGCATACAGCTTGATGCTGATATCAGGTATCATTGTGTTTTTAGTTGTATTTAGCGGGCCGGTCAATGAATAAAGAAAAAGGAAGAATGTGATGATCAAAGCAAAAGTCAGTGTCACGTTGTTAGCACTTATTTTACTAACAGGATGTCTGTATCCAGAAAATCGCAAAACTGAAAACCGTGTGCCATATGAAGAGCAGCTGCAAAGCGTTCAGACAGCAATTGAGGAATTTCAAAAAGCAACAAATGGTCTTTTGCCGATTGAAACGAAAGAAGCAGACACGCCGGTTTATCAAAAGTACGTCATCGACTTTAAGCGCTTGTCACCAAGATATTTACACGATGTACCGTCGACATCTTTTGAAGGCGGGGGGGAATATATGTATGTCCTCACAGACGTCGAAAAAAAACCAACTGTGAAACTGCTTGATGTCAAAATGACGCAAACCATCAGTGAATTACGGCTTAGAATCAAAATATATCAAGATGAACATACATATCCGCCATACGGCAAAGTAGTATCAAACAATTTATATACGTTAAATGAAAAAAAGCTAGGCTTAAAATCGCCGCCTACGGTCATGAGCCCGGTGACAGGGAATTCCCTCCCATTACTGATTTCATCAAATGGCGAAATCTATGTGGACTACCGCAGTGACTTTGCTCATATTTTGAAGAATACGAAACGAAAGCTGAAACCAGGTGAAAACATTCAAGATGTCTATTGGCAGGAAACCCCGTTTGTACCCGCGTTTTCTGTCCCATATACCATCAACAAAAAAGGTGAGCCTGACTTTTTAGAAAAAAAGACGTCATAAACAAGAATGAACCTTTTTCCTCTGCATATAAATGAGGAGAAAGGTTTTTTTATGGCTAAACATACTCTCAAAACAAAAAAGGTGTCATATTCAAATAGGACAACGTCATACACATATATTGTCCAGACACCTTTCAAGCAAGTTTGATTGAAGAATAGAGTATTTTATTTGAAAACGAGGATAGCAAGTCCGGGAGGGGATCACTTGGAAAAAGTCGATATTTTCAAGGATATCGCTGAACGAACAGGAGGCGATATATATTTAGGAGTCGTTGGCGCTGTTCGTACAGGGAAATCTACGTTTATTAAAAAGTTTATGGAGCTCGTGGTGCTCCCGAATATCAATAATGAGGCAGATCGTGCAAGAGCACAGGATGAATTGCCGCAAAGCGCAGCAGGAAAAACCATTATGACCACTGAGCCAAAATTTGTACCGAATCAAGCGGCATCGATTCATGTGAGTGACGGTCTTGATGTCAACATCAGGCTTGTCGATTGTGTAGGATACACAGTCCCTGGTGCGCGCGGATATGAAGATGAAAATGGTCCAAGAATGATCAACACGCCGTGGTATGAAGAGCCAATCCCGTTCCATGAAGCAGCGGAAATTGGCACACGCAAGGTCATTCAAGAGCATTCTACCATTGGTGTTGTGATTACAACGGATGGTTCTATTGGAGAAATTCCAAGACATGATTATATTGAATCTGAAGAACGTGTGATTGATGAACTCAAAGAGGTTGGAAAGCCGTTTATTATGGTGATCAACTCTGTGAGACCCTATCATCCTGAAACAGAGGCGCTGCGGCAGGAACTGAGCCAAAAATATGATATTCCAGTACTCTCCATGAGTGTAGAAAGTATGAGAGAGCAAGACGTCCTTAGTGTGCTTCGTGAAGCATTATATGAATTCCCAGTCCTAGAGGTGAATGTCAACCTTCCAAGCTGGGTCATGGTGCTGAAAGAAGATCATTGGCTGAGAGAAAGCTATCAGGACTCAGTGAAGGAAACCGTAAAGGATATTAAAAGATTAAGAGATGTTGACCGTGTTGTTGGCCAGTTCAGTGAATTTGACTTTATTGAAAGAGCGGGCTTAGCAGGGATTGAAATGGGTCAAGGGATTGCGGAGATTGACCTGTACGCCCCAGATGATCTATATGACCATATTCTAAAAGAAGTGGTTGGTGTAGAAATTAGAGGGAAAGACCATCTCCTAGAGCTCATGCAAGATTTTGCGCATGCGAAGACAGAATATGATCAAGTATCAGACGCCTTAAAAATGGTGAAGCAGACGGGATACGGAATTGCGGCCCCGGCCTTGTCAGATATGAGTTTAGATGAGCCAGAAATCATAAGACAGGGATCGAGATTCGGCGTAAGACTAAAGGCGGTTGCACCATCGATTCATATGATTAAGGTAGATGTAGAAAGTGAATTTGCACCGATTATCGGAACAGAGAAACAAAGTGAAGAGCTCGTCCGCTACTTAATGCAAGACTTTGAAGATGATCCGCTTTCGATTTGGAATTCAGATATATTTGGGCGCTCACTCAGCTCCCTTGTCAGAGAAGGCATTCAAGCTAAGCTGTCGCTGATGCCAGAAAATGCAAGATATAAACTGAAAGAAACACTTGAAAGAATCATCAACGAAGGATCAGGTGGTTTGATCGCGATTATTCTATAGCATGTGAGACCTCTCATTGACAGGGGTCTTTTTTTGCGTAAGGAATGAGTCATAAAAAGACAATTGTATAAAGATTAGTCAGATTCAGGCTGAAATTAGGAATATTCGTTCGTAAAAGTGCCCTTAATCCTTGACGAATAAGGATTCTTCCCTTTAAAATGCTTGATATGGTATTTCATATGTGTTAATCTACTTACAGAAAATCTTCACTTTGTTGGACAAACATTCCTTCAAAGAGTTGTTTTCTAATGAAAAGCCATGTATACCGCTTTCTAGTCGCTCTTTTTTTCGAAAAAAGTGTATAGAAAGAAGATGAATTGTGAAGAAATGATAACAATCTACTGAATGCATATTTTTGGGAGGAGGTGAAAGGCATGAACAAGACAGAACTTATTAACGCGGTTGCTGAAGCAAGCGAGTTATCTAAAAAAGACGCGACAAAAGCAGTTGATTCTGTTTTTGATACAATTTTAGATGCACTTAAAAATGGTGACAAAATCCAACTTATCGGTTTTGGTAACTTTGAAGTACGTGAGCGTTCAGCTCGTAAAGGACGTAACCCACAAACTGGTGCAGAGATCGAAATCCCTGCAAGCAAAGTACCTGCTTTCAAACCAGGTAAAGCACTTAAAGACGCGGTGGCAGGTAAATAATCGTTATGTGTAATGATCCTATTGTAGGAGTTATACATATACAGTTTCACACTGGTCTAGAAAAGCCCCTTTCATAAGGGGCTTTTCCTTTTGAATCAAAAGGTTCGTTTAGAACGCTCTCCTTTGCTTTTAGGATCTGAAGTGTGCTAGAATCTGATTGAAATGTAATCGCCTTTGGAGGATATAATACATGAGTGAAATAAATAAAGAACTAATCGAACACGCAGTACGCGATATATTAAAAGCCATCGGAGAAGATCCAGATCGTGAAGGACTTCTTGATACCCCTAAACGAGTAGCAAAAATGTATGAAGAAGTGTTCTCGGGATTAAATGAAGATCCAAAAGAACATTTTAAAACCATTTTTGGTGAAGACCACGAAGAACTCGTTCTTGTAAAAGATATTGCTTTCCATTCAATGTGTGAACACCACCTTGTACCTTTTTACGGAAAAGCTCATGTCGCTTATATTCCGCGCGGCGGAAAAGTGACAGGACTTAGCAAGCTTGCAAGAGCTGTAGAGGCTGTTGCCAAACGCCCGCAGCTTCAGGAACGCATCACATCAACCATTGCAGATAGTATGGTGGAAACACTCAATCCGCATGGCGTGATGATTGTCGTTGAAGCAGAGCATATGTGTATGACGATGCGCGGAGTGAAAAAGCCAGGCGCAAAAACAGTGACTTCAGCAGTACGCGGTACATTTGCAAATGATGCAGCAGCAAGAGCAGAAGTGCTTTCCTTTATTAAAAACGACTAATTCAATAGATGGAAGGTGAACAGATTGAGTGAAAATAAAGCATCTGATTTTGTAGTGATTAAAGCCAATGAAAATGGTGTAAATGTCATCGGCTTAACTAGAGGCTCTGATACAAGATTTCACCATTCCGAAAAGCTCGATAAAGGTGAAGTCATCATTGCACAATTTACTGAGCATACGTCAGCGATCAAAGTAAGAGGCGATGCTGTCATTCAAACAAGCTTCGGGGAAATTCAAAGCGAAGCAAAGAAATAAATACTTGAATGCACTTGATAGCATAAAAGTGAGAGCTGATATGGTATAATAAATCTCTATACAATGTGCAGGGCTACATATGAAACTGTAATTTTTGGGACAAGGGTGATATCTTTGCAAGACATCTACGGAATTTTATCTAATCTAAATATAAAATTAAATAAAAAGCTTTCTCATCCTTATTTGGCGAAACATTTACGTGCGCCACTCATCGATGAAGATAAGCTCCTTCTTTTTCATGCAATGTTTGATGAAGCTCAAATTGATGCAGAGAAAAAAGAAAATTATATTTTAACGGCGATGCTTGTGCAAATTGCCCTTGATACCCATGACGAAGTCACAACTGCTGCAGCGATCAAACAAGACGAATTCAAAAATCGTCAGCTGACGATCCTGGCAGGAGACTATTTCAGCGGTCTCTATTATTCTCTTCTCTCTGACATGAAAGACATCTACATGATTCGCACGCTCGCAACGGCGATCAAAGAAATTAATGAACATAAAATTAGACTGTATGATCGATCCATTCAAGATGCGGCGCACTTTTACAAAAGTGTAGCAACGGTTGAGTCTGCGTTATTCCAAAGGGTTTCAGAGCATTTTCAATTAACGCATTGGAATGAGATTGCAAGTCGTTTCCTTGTTTATAAGCGTTTCATGAAACAAGCAGAAGATGACAAACATTTAAAACTTTTTTTGAACGATAGCTATACGGACGCCTATACATGTTTTGACAACTTTGAGAATGAAGGCTATGAAAAGGCCAAACGATCAATCAAGGAGCATCTTGTTTCATCTCCGGTCGTTCAAAAAGAGCTATTAAATCGCCTGGATCATATGAAAAATGAACCTGCGTATCATCAGAAAGTGGAAGAAGGGTAAGTCATGCAGCAATCAAAAGAACAGCGAGTACACGGTGTATTTGAAAAAATTTATAAAAACTATGATCAAATGAACTCCGTCATCAGCTTTAAGCAGCATAAAAAGTGGCGCGATAAAACAATGAAACTGATGAATGTTCAAAAAGGAGCCAAAGCATTAGACGTATGCTGCGGAACAGCCGATTGGACCATTGCGCTTGCTGATGCTGTAGGCGAAAAAGGTGAAGTCAAAGGCCTTGATTTTAGTAAAAATATGTTAAGTGTTGGAGAAACGAAGGTGAAGACTGGGGGCTATAATCAAATTGAATTGCTTCACGGCAATGCGATGGAGCTTCCTTTTGAGGATAACACATTTGATTATGTAACGATCGGTTTTGGCCTACGGAACGTCCCTGATTACTTAACAGTGCTAAAAGAAATGACAAGAGTCGTGAAGCCTGGTGGAATGGTTGTCTGTCTAGAGACATCACAACCTGAAATGATTGGGTTTAAACAAGGCTACTATGTCTATTTCAAATACATCATGCCGCTCTTTGGTAAACTGTTTGCCAAAAGCTATCAGGAGTATTCATGGCTCCAAGAATCAGCCAAATCGTTCCCTGGCATGAAAGAACTGGCGGCTCTTTTCGAAGAGGCGGGTCTGTCTGATGTCTCGTATCATCCATTTACGGGCGGTGTAGCAGCAACACATATCGGAAAGAAACTTTGAATAAACGATATTTGGGTGAAAATAATGAAACTAAAAGCAATGATCTCTTTTTTAAATCATGATATCGATATTATTGAAAAAGAGCTTGAACAAACAGTTCGCTCTGATTATGCATTATTAAGTGAAGCGGGTCTTCATTTGCTGCAAGCGGGCGGAAAACGAATCCGCCCCGTTTTTGTTCTCCTTTCAGGTATGTTTGGCGACTATGACATTAATAAAATTAAATATGTTGCCGTTGCGCTTGAGCTCATTCATATGGCATCGCTCGTTCACGATGATGTCATTGATGATGCAGAGCTGAGAAGAGGCAAGCCAACGATTAAGGCAAAATGGGACAATCGAATTGCCATGTACACAGGGGATTATATGTTTGCAAGATCTCTTGAGTATATGACAAAGATTAATCAACCAATGGCGCATGAAATTTTGTCAAAGATGGTCGTCGAGCTCTGTCTTGGTGAAATCGAGCAAGTGAAAGACAAATACAATATGGATCAAAACCTGCGTACATATTTAAGAAGAATCAAACGAAAAACAGCCTTGCTCATTGCAGGCAGCTGTCAGTTAGGTGCGATAGCAGCAGGTACAGATGAGAAAACACATAAAGCCCTTTACTGGTTTGGCTACTATGTCGGTATGTCCTATCAGATCATTGATGATGTGCTTGATTTCACATCAACTGAAGAAGAGCTTGGTAAGCCTGTTGGAGGAGACCTTTTACAAGGAAATGTCACACTCCCGGTCTTATATGCACTGAAGAATCCTACACTCGAAGGACAATTAAAGCTGATTAATAGTGAAACAACAGAAATGCAGCTAAAGCCTGTGATTGAACACCTCAAACAAACAGATGCGATCGACCGCTCGATTCGAGTGAGTGAAATGTATTTGAAAAAGGCATTCGAACAGCTAGACAAACTTCCTCGAGGACGAGCGAAAACGTCACTCGCTTCCATTGCCAAATATATTGGAAAACGAAAATTCTAATCAACATATTGTTGATTGGTTTTTTTGTGAAATTTTTTGTCAAAAATTGATTATTATATAAAAAAATGATACGATCACTTTGTAACAATGTAAGCCTATACATACATAAACGACGGGGTGGAGAACGTATATGGACAAAACATTTCTTATGGTCAAACCTGATGGTGTGGAAAGACAATTAATCGGTGAAATTGTGTCAAGATTCGAAAAAAAAGGGCTTCAGCTTGTTGGTGCAAAACTAATGAGTATTCCAAAAGAAGTAGCAGAAACACATTACGGAGAACATAAAGAAAAACCATTCTTCGGGGAATTGGTTGACTTTATTACGTCAGGACCAGTATTTGCAATGGTATGGCAAGGTGAGCAGGTAGTAGATGTCACAAGACAGATTATCGGCAAAACAAACCCGAAGGAAGCGCTTCCGGGCACAATAAGAGGAGACTATGGATTGACGGTTGGAAAAAACATTATCCATGGCTCAGACTCACCAGAAAGTGCTGAAAGAGAAATCAACTTATTCTTCAAACAAGAAGAACTCACAAACTGGGATCAAACCATCTCAAGCTGGATTTATTAAAATTTAAGCCAAGGTGTTCATCAAATGAGCACTTTGGCTTTTTTTATATGAATATTTCTACACGAAATTTCGCATGAGATGATACAAATTTTCGATAAAAACAGCTATACTAGGACAAAGATAGATGAGACAGGAGAGGACTTTGATGGATCAATATCAAGTATTTGTCGGGAAATGGAAAAAACTAACTGGGGTGGATCTGAATTTATATAAAGAAGCACAAATGAAACGAAGATTAACGTCACTTTATGATAAAAAAGGATATAGAGATTTTGAAGCGTTCGCGGCTGCCCTTGAAAAGGATAGAGCACTATTAGACGAGACGATGGATCGAATGACGATCAATGTGTCAGAATTTTACCGAAACTATCAGCGCTGGGAAGTGCTTGATCAAAAAATTCTTCCGCTGCTTTTGAAAAACAGCGGGACCCTAAAAATATGGAGTGCAGCATGTTCGACAGGAGAGGAGCCGTATACACTCTCAATGCTTCTATCAAGCCATCCGCTTGTGAAGGACTTCCAAATTATTGCAACTGATATTGATGATAAAGTGCTGCAATCAGCTCAAAAAGGAAGATATCATGAACGATCACTGCAAGAGGTACCAGATCAAATCAAGCAAAAATATTTCACAAAAGAAGATTCTTCATTTTACACTGTGAAGGATGAGGTGCGAAAGCACATACAATTTAAAAAACACAACCTGTTAGCAGATCCTTATGAAAAACAGCTGGATCTTATCGTGTGCCGAAATGTCCTTATCTACTTTACAGAAGAGGCAAAAGAAGAGATTTACATGAAAATGAGCAGCAGTTTAAAACCAAATGGCGTATTATTTGTTGGTTCAACTGAACAAATTTTTCACCCAGAAAAGTTTGGACTGACATCTGCCGATACTTTCTTTTATCAAAAGAAGGGGTTGTAGCTGACTTTTTAGTAGTAAGTGTGTTATCATAGTTTTACTTAAAAGCGTTAATGCGATGAAGGGAGATCGAGTCATGAGATACTTAACAGCAGGTGAATCACATGGTCCACAATTGACCACAATTATTGAAGGCGTTCCAGCGGGACTTTACATAGAGCAGGATGACATCAACTATGAATTGGCTAGAAGACAAAAAGGCCACGGCCGCGGCAGAAGAATGCAGATTGAAAAAGACCAAGCAAAAGTGTTAAGTGGTGTTCGCCACGGGAAAACATTAGGTTCTCCTATTGCACTTGTCGTTGAAAACAACGACTGGAAGCATTGGACAAAGGTGATGGGGGCAGAGCCGATCACAGAAGAAGAAGAGAGTGAAATGAAGCGTCAAATTTCACGCCCTAGACCAGGACATGCGGATTTAAATGGTGCGATTAAATATGGACATCGTGATATGCGAAACGTATTAGAGCGTTCATCAGCCCGTGAGACAACCGTTCGCGTAGCAGCAGGCGCAGTCGCTAAACAAATCTTGGCTCATTTAGGAATCAAGGTAGCTGGCCACGTTCTTGAAATTGGCGGAGTGAAAGCAGCTCATACGGCATATGAATCGATTGAAGATTTGCAAAAGGTAACGGAAGAGTCACCTGTTCGCTGCTACGACAGTGAAGCAGGCCAAAAAATGATGGATGCCATTGATGAAGCGAAGAAAAACGGTGATTCAATTGGCGGTATTGTGGAAGTCATCGTTGAAGGAATGCCGGTTGGAGTCGGAAGCTATGTTCACTATGACCGCAAATTAGACAGCAAGCTTGCAGGTGCTGTTCTGAGTATCAATGCTTTTAAAGGGGTCGAATTTGGTATTGGCTTCGAGGCGGCTTCTAAAAATGGTAGTGAGGTCCATGATGAAATCATCTGGGATGAAGAAAAGGGCTATACGAGAAAAACAAATCGCTTAGGTGGTCTTGAAGGCGGAATGTCAACTGGTATGCCAATTGTCGTAAGAGGGGTCATGAAACCAATCCCAACGCTTTACAAACCGCTTCAAAGCGTTGACATTGAAACAAAAGAACCTTTCTCCGCAAGCATTGAGCGTTCTGATAGCTGTGCTGTTCCTGCCGCAAGTGTTGTCGCAGAAGCAGTTGTGGCTTGGGAAATCGCCAATGCTGTAGTGGAGCAGTTTGGCCTTGATCAAATTGACCGCATTAAAGAAAATGTTGAAAAAATGCGCCAGCTTCAGAGGGAATTTTAATGAAAACACTGGAAGTTAAGACGTCTTCAGCCACTTATCCTGTATACATCGGTGATGGGATTAAATGCAATATCGTCGACTTGATGACTTCCACGGGGCATTCCTATACGAAGCTCTTAATCGTGACAGATACAGCGGTTGATGCCATTTACGGCGATGAAATGGTTCGATTACTTAAGCAGAAGTGGTCTGTGCATAAAGTGGTTGTGCCAAGCGGAGAGCAGTCGAAATCTTTTGCTGAGTTTGAGCATATTCATACGAAGGCTATTCAGTTTCAGCTGGATCGCTCCTCGTGCATCATTGCGCTTGGAGGCGGCGTAATTGGCGATTTGGCTGGCTTTGTTGCTGCTAGTTATATGAGAGGCATTGATTTTATTCAAGTACCGACGACACTACTGGCGCATGACAGTGCAGTTGGCGGGAAAACGGGGATTAACCACCCGCTCGGTAAGAATTTAATCGGTGCGTTTCATCAGCCGAAAGCCGTGATCTATGATACGAGCATGCTTGAGACTCTATCTCAAACTGAAATGAGGTCAGGCTTTGCTGAGGTCATCAAACACGCCCTCATTTCAAGTGAAGACTTTTTATCAGAACTGATGTCTATTCGTTCTTTGGCGGAATGTTCAAAGAGCGAGCTGGCACATATGCTGTATCAAGGGATTGAGGTCAAAGCGTCGATTGTTCAAAAAGACGAAAGAGAACAAGGCGTGCGTGCATTTTTGAATTTAGGTCATACACTTGGGCATGCCATTGAAGCAGAGTATGGATACGGCGTTATTACGCACGGAGATGCTATTGCAATCGGCATGCAGTTTGCGCTATATGTGAGCGAAAAGAAGCTGGGACTCAGCCTCAATCGGACGGAACTAAAAGAGTGGATGAAAGAACTCGGATTTCCGGTACAAGTCACTCAAGATATTTCCACGAAAACATTTGTTGACCGGATGATTGGTGATAAAAAGGCAAGAGGCGGAACCGTTCAATTTGTTTTATTAAAGCAGGTTGGGGAGGCTGTCTTGCAGTCTTTCACAAAAGATGATCTGCATCAATGGCTCGAAGAATGGAAACGGGAGGAGGGATGTCTATGATGTTTCGCGGGATACGTGGGGCTACAACTGTGACAGAAGATACAGAAACAGAAGTGTTAAATAAAACGAAACAGCTGCTAGAAGCGATTATTTCAAGAAATCAAGTAGATCCAGAACGTGTCGTGCAGATCTTAATTTCAGCTACACAAGATATTCACTCCGTTTTTCCGGCAAAAGCCCTTCGTCAGTTTGAAGGGTGGACGTATGTGCCTGTTACTTGTATGCAGGAGCTGGACATTCAAGGCGGTCTAAAGCATTGTATTCGCGTTTTAATGACGGTCCAAACAGACACAAAGCAGGAAGATGTGCAACATGTGTACTTGGAAGAAGCTGTGACGCTTCGCCCTGATTTACAGTTGACAAAAAACAAGGAATTATAATACGATATGAACAGCCGAAGTTTACACACAGGTGTAAACGGCATTGCAAGTTTAGAGAAGATGAGAATGAGACTAGGGTAGTTGAGATGAGTAGAGTTGAGCAGAGATACGATACGTCTATTTCATCATACTGCCTAAAAGAGCACCCCTCTTTTAGGCTTATTTCGTATACTCATACAAACCCTCTATATGTCCCCTCATTCTCCTTAATCCCATTTAAGGAGTGTGCTTATGAATTCCCAATCAAATTTGACCCAATTTTTAAGGGACAGTGAGTCCCACAAAACGATTCCAATTGTTGAAACCATTACAGTTGATACGCTCTCACCGATTCAAATTGTCGAAAAACTCAAGGCAGATATTGTGTATCTACTAGAAAGCAAAGATGAGTCTTCTAGCTGGTCGAGATATTCCTTCATCGGATTACATCCTTTTTTAACCTTACACGATGACCAAAACGAATATATTGCACGTGACGCTGCTGGGCAGGAGGTCATGAAAAAACAAGAACTGAAAGACTTATTAGACTGGATGAAAGAGCAATATCAAATCAAGACACCGGATGTTGACATCCCGTTTACAGGCGGGGCAGTTGGGTACTTAAGTTACGATCTTATTCCAAGCATTGAACCCTCTGTCAGGCCTCACCTAAGCGCACCAACGACAGACAATTGTACTCTATTTGTCTGCCAAACGATGATTGCCTTTGATCATGAAACGAATCATGTTCATTTTATCCAATACACCCAGCTAACCGGAAATGAAACAGAAGACGAAAAAATACGAGCTTACAAAGAAAATCAAAAGCGGCTTGAACAGATGATTCACAAGCTCCATACAAAGGTCGATATGAAAGAACTGATTTTATCAGGGAATATGAACGAATCACCGTCCTTTGAACATGTGACATCAACCTATGAAAAAACACAATTTCTAAAGGACGTAGAAAAAATCAAAGAATACATTCGAGCGGGTGATATTTTTCAAGGCGTACTCTCACAGCGCTTTGATATCCCAGTGTCAGTGAGTTCATTTGAATTATACCGTGTGCTTCGCATTGTGAATCCATCTCCATACATGTATTTTATGAAATTAAAAGACCGTGATTTAGTCGGAAGCTCACCAGAACGATTAATTCATGCCAAAAATGGGCACCTAGAAATTCATCCAATTGCAGGCACTAGAAAAAGAGGAGCAACAAAAGAAGAGGACGCCGCACTGGCAAGAGAGCTGCTAGAAGATGAGAAAGAAAAAGCAGAACATTACATGTTAGTAGATCTAGCCAGAAATGATGTCGGCCGCGTAGCAGAATATGGCAGCGTGTCCGTACCGACCTTTACAAAAGTTGTGAACTTTTCACATGTTATGCACATCATCTCCATTGTGACAGGGAAGTTAAAGCAGGATACACACCCAGTTGATGCACTCATGTCCGCATTTCCAGCAGGCACATTAACAGGGGCACCGAAAATAAGAGCGATGCAATTATTAAATCAAATGGAGCCTGAGCCAAGGGAAACGTATGGCGGCTGTATTGCCTATATTGGATTCGATGGTAATATCGACTCTTGTATTACCATTCGCACCATGAGCGTCAAAGATCAGACCGCTTCCATACAAGCAGGCGCTGGCATTGTCGCAGATTCTGTTCCAGAAAATGAATGGGAAGAGACGTGTAACAAGGCAGGAGCGCTTCTGAGGGCCATTCAGCTTGCTGAACATATTTTCTCAGAAAAGGAGAGTGTGCAGGATGAATCAGCGACTATCAGCTCTTGTTAACGGAGGCTTCCTATCAGAAAATGAAGCACATAGACTAATGTATGATATGATGAGCGGCTCTTTAACAGATGCTGAAGTCGCTGCAAGTCTATCGATTTTAGCGCATAGAGGAGAAACCGCTGAAGAAATGACAGGCTTCGTGAGGGCCATGCGTCAAAAATCAGAACCAGCGGAAAGATCGCTTGATGTCGTTGACACATGCGGCACAGGAGGCGATGGACTCTCCACATTTAATATATCAACTGCAGCTGCTATTGTAGCTTCTGCCGCTGGTGCTAAAATCGCAAAACACGGAAATCGCTCAGTCTCTTCTAAAAGCGGAAGTGCCGACGTGCTAGAGTGTCTTGGGATTCACATTCAATCCACTCCAGAAGAAACAAGAAGGCAAATACAAGAAAAAAACATGGGCTTTTTATTTGCACCACTGTACCATTCATCTATGAAACAAGTAGCAGCAGTCCGCAAGCAGCTTGGTTTCAGGACGGTATTTAATCTATTAGGACCGCTTTGTCACCCGATGCAAGCCAAAAAGCAAATCATCGGTGTGTATGCAAAGGAAAAGGCAAAATTAATGGCGGAAGCCCTTGCTCCATTAGAGCCAGAGCATGTCCTGTTTGTATGCGGGGAAGACGGGCTGGATGAATTAACGATTACAGCCAATTCATATGTGATTGAACTCAAAAAAGGTGCCATGACAGAATATACGCTAAACCCAGAAGACTTTGGACTGGAAAAAGGATACTTATCAGATATTCAGGTCCAATCACCGGAAGAGAGCGCGAAATTGATTCAGAATATATTGAATCATCAAACAGAAGGGGCGCCGCTTCATATTACAGCTCTGAATGCAGGCGCGGCTTTATATATCGCAGGCAAGTCAGAAAGCCTCATGGCAGGAACATTAAAAGCGTTAGAAACGATTAAAAACGGTGCAGCCAAAGAACAATTGGCTCGTTTAAAACAAAAAAAGAAAGAGGATGAGATCTATGCTTAATCAAATCATTGCACGCAAAAAAGAACATATCCAAACGTTGCAGTTACCTCATGATGGACACTTTGAAAGACGATCATTTAAAGAAGCACTCATGAACCCTCACCGCTCGATTGGGCTGATTGCTGAGGTGAAAAAGGCATCTCCTTCTAAAGGAATCATTCAGCCGAATTTTGATCCTTTGCAAACAGCAAAAGCATACGAAAAATCGAATGCTGATTGCTTATCAGTCTTAACAGATGAACCATATTTTCAAGGGAAGAACGAGTATCTTTCATTAATTAAAGAACACGTCGCACGTCCAATTTTAAGAAAAGACTTTATCATCGATTCCATACAAATAGAAGAGTCAAGACGTATCGGTGCAGATGCCATTTTATTAATTGGAGAAGTACTTGAACCGCAACAGCTGTATGAATTCTATGCTGAAGCGAAGGAAAAAGGACTAGATATTCTTGTTGAAGTTCATGCAGCAGATACACTGGAACATATCTTAAACCTATTCACCCCCGAAATCATTGGCGTGAATAACCGAAATTTAAAGACATTTAAAACAACAGTTGAGCAAACAAAAGAGATTGCACCACTTGTTCCAAAGGATGTCTTACTAGTAAGTGAAAGCGGTATTCAGACATTTGATGATCTAACCTTTGTCAAAAAACATGGAGCGAGTGCTGTCCTTGTAGGTGAATCATTAATGAGAGAACCCTCACAAGAAAAAGCCGTTCAGACGTTATTTGGAGAATGACCACGATGAAGCCTTTTTTAAAATATTGCGGGGCGGTCTCACTAGAAGATGTAGAATGCATTGCGCAATCTCAAGCAGATGCGATCGGATTTATTTTTGCTCCAAGTAAAAGACAAGTCGATCCAGATCAAGTGAAACAATGGCTCACCGATTCGCAGTGCAGGAAAAAGATTACTGGTGTATTTGTAAATGAAAAAATCCAAAAAGTGTGCGACATCACAAAGCATATTCCTTTAGATATCGTGCAGCTGCATGGAGATGAAACACGGGAGGATGCAAAAGAAATAAAACAACAAACAGGGGCGGTAGTGTGGAAAGTCTTTCATTACGATCGTGATATAAAAGAAACACTTGATCAAATGACGGCATTTGCGCCGTTTGTCGATGGTTTTCTCATTGATGCGAATGTAAAAGGGATGAGAGGCGGTTCTGGCACAGCTTTTACATGGGAAGCGGTACCTGTATACAATCAGCAAGCGAAACGACTGGAGAAGACATGCATCATTGCAGGCGGAATAACACCAGAAACACTGCCAGAGCTTCTTGCCTATGGCCCAAAAGCGATCGATCTTTCAAGCGGCATAGAAGAAAACGGGAAGAAAAGCAGCGCTATGATCAAAGCGCTCGAAGAAAGGATGTTAAACGATGTACGCATATCCAAATGAGCTTGGCAGATATGGAGAATTCGGAGGGAAATTTGTTCCCGAGACGCTCATGCAGCCACTCAAAGAAATAGAACAAGCATTTAACGAATTAAAAGAAGACCCAGCTTTTAAGCAAGAATATCTTTCTCTATTGCAAAACTATTCAGGCAGACCGACTGCGCTGACATATGCTGATCAATTATCTGCATACCTCGGCGGCGCAAAAATCTATTTAAAAAGAGAAGATTTAAACCATACAGGTGCTCATAAGATCAACAATGCACTTGGTCAGGCACTGCTTGCAAAAAAAATGGGGAAATCAAACATCATCGCGGAAACAGGCGCTGGACAGCACGGAGTAGCAGCTGCAACGGTGGCCGCCAAGTTTGGATTATCGTGCACGGTATTTATGGGAAAAGAGGATGTGGAGAGACAATCTCTCAATGTATTCCGAATGAAACTACTTGGCGCTGAAGTCATACCTGTCACAAGCGGAAACGGCACATTAAAAGATGCAACGAACGAAGCGATCCGTTATTGGGTCCAGCACTGTAGTGATCATTTCTATATGATCGGTTCAGTTGTAGGACCTCATCCATATCCCCAAATCGTCAGTGAGTTCCAGCGGATGATTGGTGATGAAGCAAAAGAGCAGATGCTTAAAAAAGAAGGCAGGCTCCCACATAAAGTCATTGCTTGTGTCGGCGGCGGAAGTAATGCGATTGGAATGTACCGAGCGTTTTTGGATGATGAAATTGATTTGATTGGTGTAGAAGCCGCTGGAAAAGGAATCGATACCCCGCTTCATGCAGCAACCATTACGAAGGGGACAAAAGGGGTCATTCATGGATCTATGACCTATTTAATCCAAGACGAATTTGGTCAGATTATTGAGCCCTATTCCATTTCAGCTGGTTTAGATTATCCCGGGATCGGACCAGAGCACGCATATTTACATGCAAGCGGCCGGGTTCAATATGTGAGTGCTACAGATCAAGAAGCATTGGATGCACTAAAGCTGCTGACAGAAAAGGAAGGAATCCTACCAGCGATTGAATCAGCACACGCTTTAGCCAAGGCGTTTGAGATGAGCAGGACGATGAGTGAAGATGAAATCATCCTTGTCTGCCTGTCAGGAAGAGGAGATAAGGATGTGCATACATTAATGAATGTGCTTGAAAGTGAGGGCAAAATCAAATGATCACATTTCAATTAGAGCAAGGCGAGAAATTATTCATCCCATTTATTACGGCAGGGGATCCGTCAGAAGAAATCACGATCGATTTAGCTTTGTCCCTTCAAGCAGCCGGTGCACATGCGATTGAGCTAGGTGTTCCTTATTCCGATCCGCTAGCAGACGGTCCTGTCATTCAAAGAGCCTCCAAAAGAGCTCTAAATCATGGCATGAATATCGTAAAAGCGATAGAATTAGCAGGGAAGATGAAAAAAAACGGTGTAAAAATTCCTGTAATTCTATTTACGTATTATAATCCTGTGTTACAATTAGACACAGAATACTTTTTCGCTTTACTGCGCAAAAATCATATTTCGGGACTCTTAACACCCGACTTGCCTTTTGAAGAAAGCAGTGAGCTGCAAAAGAACTGTCAAACATATGACATTTCATATATTTCGCTCGTTGCACCAACCAGTAAGGAACGATTAGTAAATATAGTAGAGCAGGCAGAAGGTTTTGTGTATTGTGTTTCATCTCTTGGTGTAACAGGTGTCAGACAAACCTTTGACGAATCGATTACTGATTTTATTCAACAAGTGAAACAGCTGAGTCACATACCGGTTGCGGTCGGTTTTGGCATCTCAACAAGAGAGCAGGTAGACTCAATGAATAAACTGAGTGACGGCGTCGTTGTAGGAAGTGCACTTGTGAAAAAAATTGAAGAACTTCAGCATCAATTGTTAGCAAGTGATACTCGTCAAGACGCTTTAAGAGAATTTGAAACCTATGCAAAAACATTTAGTCCCCTCTATTCATTCAAATGAGGTGAAACTTTTGCAAATCAAAGATCAATTAAAACAACTAAAACCGTATCAACCTGGGAAACCAATTGAAGAGGTCAAAAAAGAATATCAATTAGACAAAATTGTGAAATTGGCTTCAAATGAAAACCCTTTTGGATGTTCCGCACATGCAAGAGAGGCGATACAAGCTGAGCTTGAACATTTAGCGATTTATCCAGATGGATACAGCGCAAGTTTAAGGACAGAGCTTGCTGAGTTTCTTCAAGTAAATGAAAAACAATTAATATTCGGGAATGGCTCAGATGAACTTGTGCAAATTATTGCTAGGGCATTCCTTGACCAACATACAAATACCGTCATCCCAGCTCCGTCTTTTCCGCAATATCGTCACAATGCAATCATTGAGCGGGCAGAGATTCGAGAGGTGCCGCTTTTAGACGGAGGAGCTCACGATCTGAAGGGCATGCTGGATGCGATTGATGAGAACACGAAGGTCGTCTGGGTATGCAACCCGAATAACCCGACGGGAAATCATTTGTCAGAATCTGAGCTTGTGGCGTTTTTAGATCAAGTACCAGCTCATGTGCTTGTAGTACTAGATGAAGCATATGTCGAATACGTTCGTGCGGAAGACTTTCCGAACAGCTTATCTTTATTACACAACTATCAAAATGTTATCGTACTCCGTACGTTTTCTAAAGCGTATGGACTGGCCGCGCTTCGAGTAGGCTATGGCATTGCATCAGAAGAGTTGATTACTGCGATTGAACCAGCGAGAGAGCCGTTTAATACGAGTCGTATCGCTCAGGCAGCAGCTCGTGCAGCGATAAAAGATCAGGACTTCATTCAATCATGCAGACAAAAAAATGGAGCAGGTCTCAAGCAATATCAAGAATTTGCTGACCGTTTTGGACTATTTATTTATCCGTCTCAAACAAACTTCGTGCTGATTGATTTTAAAAGAGATGCAGATGAATTATTCAATGCATTATTGAAAAAAGGCTACATTGTTCGTTCTGGTAAAGCACTTGGTTTTCCAACGTCTTTACGTATTACGGTCGGAACAATGGAGCAAAATGCAGAAATTCTAAGTACACTTGCTGATTTAATGCAAGGCATTCGTGCGTAGCATAACCATAAAGTCATATCCTTTTACAGGATATGGCTTTCATTGTACCAACCTCATACATATAAGCTGTTGAAATGGCTTTTTTAATTTTCGCGAAAAAACAGGTGATGAACATGAATGATGCAAATGAAACAATATTAATCGCTGGACTTGGTTTAATTGGAGGTTCCATCGCACTGTCGATTAAAAAAGAGTATCCTCATAAAAAAATTATTGGATACGATGTGTCCAAAGAACAAATGGTTGCAGCAACAAAGCTGGGTATCATTGATTTAGCAGCTGATTCATTTGCGGCAGGTTTGGCTGAATCTGCGACTATTATTTTGGCAACACCAGTTCAGCAAACAGTCAAGATGCTTCGTGATATTGCAAACTCTGGAATTGAGAGAGAGCTCACAATTACCGATGTTGGCAGCACAAAGCAAAAGGTCGTCGATTTTGCTGAAAAAACGCTTCCTAAGCACTATCAATTTATTGGTGGACATCCAATGGCAGGCTCTCACAAGTCAGGTGTTATAGCAGCGAAAGACTTTTTATTTGAAAATGCGTTCTACATTTTAACGCCGGCAAAGGAAACAAACCGAGAGGCTGTTGATCGTTTGAAGGGCTTGTTAAAGGGGACAAATGCTCATTTCATTGAGATGACCCCAGAAGAACATGATGGTGTAACAAGTGTGATTAGTCATTTCCCTCATATTGTTGCAGCCAGCCTTGTGCATCAAGCACATCATTTTGAAGAACAATTCCCACTTGTCAAACGGTTTGCTGCTGGAGGCTTTCGTGACATTACACGTATTGCGTCAAGCAACCCTGCAATGTGGCGAGATATCCTTCTGCACAACAAAAACAAGATTTTAGACCGGTTCCATGAATGGAAAAAAGAGATCGACCGCATTGAGACCTTTGTACAGCAAGAAGACGCTGAAGGCTTGTTCTCTTATTTTCAAGAGGCAAAGGAATATCGTGATGGACTTCCTCTGAGGAAAAAAGGTGCCATTCCTGCTTTTTATGACCTTTATGTGGACGTTCCAGATCACCCTGGGGTCATTTCGGAGATTACAGGACATTTAGCAAATGAGAGCATCAGTATTACGAATATCCGTATTATTGAAACGCGGGAAGACATTAATGGGATTTTACGCATTAGTTTTCAAACAGAAGACGACCGTAAACGTGCAGAGATCTGTATAAAAAATAGAGCGAATTACGATACATTTTATGCTGACTGAGGTGACAAAGATGAAAATTCATAAACATGCTCCTATGAATGGAGTCATTCATATTCCAGGTGATAAATCCATTTCTCATCGATCAGTGATGTTTGGAGCAATTGCTGATGGGACGACAGTGGTGAAAAACTTTCTCCCTGGAGCTGACTGTTTAAGTACGATTGATTGTTTTAGAAAAATGGGCGTTGAAATTGAACAAAAAGGGACAGATGTTGTGATCCGTGGGAAGGGGCTGAAAGAGCTCAAGGAGCCGTCTGACGTCCTCGATGTCGGGAATTCTGGTACAACCATTCGATTAATGATGGGAATATTAGCTGGTTGTGAGTTTCACAGTACACTGATCGGTGATGAGAGTATTGCTAAAAGACCAATGCAGCGAGTAACAGGCCCACTTAAACAACTAGGAGCGAAAATAGATGGCAGAGCAAACGGCGAGTATACGCCGCTTTCTATTCGTGGCGGCCATTTAAAAGGTGTCTCATATGAGTCTCCGGTGGCAAGCGCCCAAATTAAGTCCGCTGTCCTTTTAGCAGGTCTTCAAGCAGAAGGAACAACAACATTAACTGAACCGCATAAATCAAGAGATCATACAGAAAGAATGCTCTCTATGTTTGGTGTGAAACTAGACGAAGATGAACAAAGTGTTTCCATTGTAGGCGGTCAAACATTAAAAGCAACAGATATATTTGTTCCTGGAGACATCTCCTCAGCTGCATTTTTCCTTGTTGCTGGATCTATTGTTCCTAACAGCCGAATTGTCTTAAAAAATGTCGGGCTAAACAAAACAAGAACGGGTATTATTGATGTTCTGAAACAAATGGGTGCGAATCTTGAGATCAATGAAGTAGATGCAAAAGGCGGAGAGCCATATGGCGATTTAACGATCTCTACCTCTTCATTAAAAGGCATCGAAATTTCTGGTGATATGATTTCAAGACTTATCGACGAGATTCCAATTATAGCGCTTCTAGCGACACAAGCAGAGGGAACAACGATCATTAAAGATGCTGCTGAGTTAAAAGTAAAAGAGACCAATCGAATTGATACAGTCGTGTCAGAACTTAAAAAACTCGGTGCTGATATTGAAGCAACAGATGATGGTATGAAGATTCATGGTAAAACCACGCTTCAAGGCGGCGCTGTCGTGTCAAGTTACGGAGATCACCGAATCGGTATGATGCTTGGGATTGCCGCATGTATCACAAAGCAAGCGGTTGAGATTGAAGATACAGATGCTGTACGCGTCTCATACCCGAATTTCTTTGAACACATTGAATACTTAACCAAAACAGTCTGAGGATGTCCTCAGGCTTTTTCTTTCCTTTTGCATATTTGTAAGGAATATAGCATAGCTTGTCTCAAGATGAAACCTGGAAAAAAATCATTTTATCTGATCAAAAAATGAATTTCAGGTGTTTTCAGTTTACAAAACTTCCGTTTCGTAAAGGATGAAATGAAAACCAGTCTTTAAAACACAAAAATGGGTTCATTTTAAAAGTGCAACATATTTGCTGGATGAGTACCTGTCGATTATGATATGAAGTAACAATAGTTTAGGTTTTTGGAAAACAGAAAGGAACGGTTTGATTTGAATAGTTCATTACAAGAAGCCATAAAATTAGTTGAGGCGGGTGAGACTGAAAAAGGACTTCAAACACTTGCTCAGGCAGAAAAGCATTTGCATGATGAAGAAAAGGCGCAGGCAGCTCAGTTATATTATGATTGGGGAGATATCGATAAAGCGAGAAATCTCATCAGTGATTTACATGATTTATATCCAGAGGAAACAGGGTTAACATGTTTTTATGCAGAACTGCTGATTGACTCTGATGAAGAAGAAAAGGCGATTTCGGTATTAGAGACGATTCCTGAAGATGATGATGCCTATCCAGAGAGCCTACTGTTAATGGCAGATTTGTATCAAATGCAAGGACTATTTGAAGTCAGTGAACAAAAGCTCTTAAAAGCAAAAGAGTTGCTTCCGAATGAAGCCATTATTGATTTTGCGTTAGGTGAATTGTATTTTTCTCAAGGTCTTTCAAAGAAAGCGGCCGACTATTTCTACAAGGTCGCAGATCAACAACATGAGGTTGGCGGCGTCAATGTTTATCAGAGGCTCGCTGAATCACTCAGCACAGCTGGAGAATTTGAAGATGCGCTTGAATGGTACGAAAAGGCAGTGAAAGGTCAAACAGATCCGAATACACTTTTCGGCTACGGATTTACAGCGATGAGGGCTGGCCGAACGAAAACAGCCATTCAGCAGCTTTCAGAACTAAAAGATATTGATCCATCTTATTCGTCTCTATACATGCCTTTAGCGAAAAGTTATGAGGAAGAAGGACTATATCACGAGGCTTTAGAGGTAGTAAAAGAGGGTATTAAAATTGATGAGTATAACAAAGAATTATATTTATATGGTGCAAAGATTGACTTGAAAAATGGGGATTCAGAAGATGCGAAAAAGCTACTTCAAGAAGCACTTGCTCTTGATCCAGGATATATTGAAGCGATTCAAACATTGCTCGCGATCTATTTAAATGAAGAGCTTTTTGATGAAATTCTGGATGTCATAAAAGAGGTTAAAAGCTTTGGGGAAGATGATCCAAAATGGAATTGGTATGCTGCATCTGCATCTGTTGGACGAGAAGAATACAAAGAAGCAGCTGAGTACTTCAAGCTGGCTCTGCCTGATTTTGATGAAGAACGTGACTTTTTATATGAATACGCATCGTTCCTTTTAGAAGAAGGCAGACAAAAAGAAGCATTGCCGTTATTACGCAAAGTTCTTCAGAAAGATGGCACGAATGAAGAAATCGAAGAAACGATTTTAAGAATTGAAGACGAAATTTCCTTATAGTTTGCAGGAATGAAGAACTGGTTTGTTGAATAATTCATGTATAGCAATTTAATTTACGATAGAGGAGGGAATAACATGCAGACCCCTGTTTCTGTCAATGAAAAGAAGGAATTCATCCGGTGGTTTTTAAACCATTATCAGTTAAAGCGAAGAGAGTGTGTTTGGATATTAAATTATTTAATGAGTCACGACTCTTTGATGGAAAAGGTTCATTTTGTAGAGCAAGCAGAATTTTGCCCAAGGGGAATCATTATGTCAACACACTGTGTTGATGAAGTTCCCTTTAGATTTTATAAAGAGAATATCATGACGACAGATGCTGAAAAGTCATTCCATGATATTCGTTTGAATAAACAGCAAGATTTGTTTATTCAATTGAATTTCCGTTCTGCTTATCGTTCGCCGGAATATGCAGCTGTGCTTGAAACAAATCCTCATATTCCAAAGGATCTTTCTGAGAACGAAAAAGATAAGGATCTGGCGGAGAAAGTGCTTGAACACTCGATTGCAACTTTCCAAAAAGAACGGCTTATGAAAGAGATAGATGAAGCACTTGACCGTCATGATCAAGAAACATTTAATAAGTTAGCAAGAGAATTAAGCCTATTGTCATAAACTGAACGAATAAGCCTTGCCCTATCCAGGCAGGGCTTATGTCATGAAAGAGGGGAAATTGATGAAGTTTCAAGCGGAGGATGCAGATCGCTTTTTGCAATCTAGAGATTACATTGATACCGCTATCATTCCATTAGTTGGAATAGATGTGAATCAAATCAAACAAACCGTATCTTTAGGGGAGTTTACCATTCTTGTAACAGAGGAACTTGAAAGACAGCTGAAAGGGCGGGTCTTTCTTTTTCCACCACATACATATGTAGAAGCCAATGACCGAAAACTAGAAGACATCTTCACGATGAAGCAGTCGCTAGAAGATCATTTTCAGCATGTTGTGTTGATCTCATCTGATCACCAATGGAAAGAGCATGCGGCGGTTAGTGAATCACTATTTTTGTTAAAGCCAGTTCCACTTGAGCATTTAAAGGTAGAATTAAAGCAAAAAATTGTTCAAGACAGTGTAGAACAAATTTTGAACTTTTTGTTACAAAAGTGGAACCCTTCATAAAAACCCTTACATTTGCATTGTACATAGCTTTTTAGGATGTTGACCTTGTGAATAGATTGATATATTATGAGGGTGTCCTAGTTTTATGAAATTTTTTCTAATTCAGTTATAAAGTAGCTGACGACCTGAGGGGGGGAGAAAAAAATGAGCGAGAAGAGACATGGAGTGTCCAGACGTCAATTTTTGAATTACACGTTGACCGGCGTGGGGGGATTTATGGCCGCTGGAATGCTCATGCCTATGGTTCGCTTTGCGCTTGACCCTGTGCTAAAAGGAACAGAGGATCAGGATATGGTTCAAGTTGTCAGTGTAGATGAACTGACGAAGGAACCGAAGCGCTTTGACTTTAAAATTGATCAAGTAGATGCATGGTATGAGTCAAAGGAATCTAGGTCAGCATGGGTGTACAAAGAAGGGGATGAAATTGTCGCTTTATCGCCTATCTGTAAACATTTAGGATGTACAGTGAACTGGAACAGTGATCCAAAAAATCCAAACAAATTTTTCTGCCCATGCCACTATGGGCTGTACGACAAGGATGGTACAAACGTACCCGGAACTCCGCCACTTGCACCGCTTGACCATTATAAGCAGCAAGTGAAGGACGGATACCTCTATCTTGGAAAAGCTGTGCCGAAAGGGGAAGGGTAACGATGCTTAACAAGATTTATGATTGGGTAGATGAGCGGCTAGACATTACACCAATATGGAGAGATATTGCGGATCATGAGGTGCCAGAGCATGTCAATCCAGCACATCATTTCTCCGCTTTTGTGTACTGTTTTGGCGGTTTAACGTTTTTTGTGACAGTCATTCAAGTCCTTTCGGGCATGTTTTTAACGATGTATTACGTGCCGGATATTAAAAACGCCTGGGAATCTGTCTATTATTTACAAAATGAAGTGGCATTTGGTCAGATTGTCAGAGGGATGCACCACTGGGGTGCGAGTTTAGTTATTGTCATGATGTTTTTACATACGCTAAGGGTCTTTTTCCAAGGGGCGTATAAAAAGCCTAGAGAGCTCAACTGGATTGTTGGTGTGCTCATTTTCTTTGTGATGCTTGGACTTGGTTTTACAGGTTATCTCTTGCCATGGGATATGAAGGCGCTATTTGCAACGAAGGTTGGTCTTCAAATTGCAGAAGCGACGCCTTTCATTGGTAAAGAGATCAAAACGCTGCTTGCAGGTCATCCTGACATTGTAGGGGCACAAACGCTGACGAGATTTTTCGCTATCCATGTCTTTTTCTTGCCAGCGGCATTATTTGGGCTGATGGCTGCCCACTTTATTATGATTCGTAAGCAAGGAATTTCTGGACCGCTATAAAAAATTTGCGTTTGATGAATGTTCAATGAGGAGGGGATGACTTTGCATAGGGGAAAAGGGATGAAGTTTGTCGGAGACTCTAGAATTCCGGCAGAAAGAAAACCTAACATACCTAAAGACTATTCCGAATATCCGGGAAAAACAGAAGCCTTTTGGCCGAACTTTCTTTTAAAGGAATGGCTTGTAGGTGCCGTTTTTTTAATTGGATTTCTTGTCCTAACTGTGGTTCATGCACCTCCGCTTGAGCGGATGGCTGATCCAACAGATACCGGCTATATTCCGCTGCCAGACTGGTATTTCTTATTCTTGTACCAGTTATTAAAATATGAATTTGCTGCAGGTGGCTATACGGTAGTTGGTGCGATGATTATGCCTGGGATTGCGTTTGGTGCACTGTTGCTGGCACCATTT
The DNA here is from genome assembly GCF_038007905.1 of Bacillus sp. FSL W8-0645. NCBI lineage: Bacteria > Bacillati > Bacillota > Bacilli > Caryophanales > Bacillaceae > Bacillus > Bacillus sp. FSL W8-0645. Next base: position 2,140,181 of record NZ_JBBOYC010000001.1, on the reverse strand, counting down.
CTTGATTCTGGTCCTGAACGCAGACCGTATAGAAGACCGGTTGCAGTGGGGATGATGATCCTTGCAGTCGGCGCAGCAACATATTTAACGTGGGAGTCTGTTGCTACTCATGATTGGGAAGCAGCGGCAAAACAAGGTGAAATTAAGAAAGAAGCAGAGATTGATACCTCAGCGGAAGAGTATAAAATTTATCAGGAGCAGACATGTATCTCCTGTCACGGGGATAACATGCAGGGCGGAGCAGCCGGACCGTCACTTGTTGACAATGGTCTTGCACCTGAGGAGATCGCTAAAATCGCTGTTGAAGGTAAAGGCAACATGCCTAAGGGTATCTTTAAAGGCAGCGATGAAGAACTTGAAAAGCTGTCTAAATATTTATCTGAGGTCAAATCTAAATAATTCAGTTGTTTAAATGCAAGTACAAGGATATACTCAAAAGAGAAAAAGCTGGCGCTGTCAGCTTTTTTCTGATTTTAATAGATCGTGAGTGAAGAGACGTATGAGATGGATTCAATATCTGCTAGCCACGCGCTATATGCTTGTGCTAGTCTTGATGATCAATTTCCTTGGCACTGTGTACGGCTACTATTGGTATATTCCACAGCTTGTAGAGACGCCGGCTATCTTTTTAGCTTTTGTTCCAGACAGTCCAACGGCAAGCTTTTTCTTTTTATTTGTTCTACTTGCGTTTTTGATGAAACGAAACGCTCCTTATTTTGAAGCACTTGCCCTCGTGACCTTAATTAAGTATGGGTTATGGGCTGTAGGAATGAATATCTTTGTCCTTTTATCTGTGGATGATTTTCCGTGGGAAGGGTACATGCTGATTGGGTCCCACTTTGCGATGGCGGTTCAAGCCGTATTGTTTGCACCGTATTATCGTTTTAAAATGCGTCATTTGGTGGTAGCTGGCATATGGATTTTACATAACGATGTGATTGATTATGTATTTGGTATGATGCCTCGTTATTCTATGCTGTCTGCCTATACAAACGAGATCGGCTACGTCACGTTTTGGTTAAGCATTGCCGTTCTTCTTGTTTCATATTATCTCGTCCTATCGAAAAAATCGATCAAGCTCGAACTCCCTTAACAATCTTGGTCTAACCTTGTCCTTTTCTTCATACGCTGTATGGAGAAAGGCTAGGAGGGACTTGCATGAAACGAAAGCCAATCGCGATGATTCTATTATTTTTTCTCGTATTACAGCCATCTGTTGCCAAAGGCGAGGAAACAGCCGCTAGTGTGCTGCAAGAATTAACGGAACTATCAGATTCAATCTTTCAATTAACGAGACAAGCCAAATATGATGAGGCGTTACAGGTCGCATTGTATGTTGAAAAGACATTTAAAGCTGAGAATTGGCGCGGAACGCTGACAAATACGCAGATTCGGCAAATTACAGTTGGCTATCAAGATATCATAAAAGGGCTGCCGCAGGAAGAATTGAATGAGCGCGAAAAGCTTCGTTATGCCTCTCAGTTTAGAATGCTGCTCGATGCGATCCAGTCAGACTCTGAGCCTCTTTGGGGTTCGCTGGAGAAGCCCATTATGGGGTCTTTTCCTACGTTGAAAAAAGAAGTGAAGGATCCGGAGTCAACGACGTTTTATGAAACTTGGAATGAGCTGGTTTCTTTATACGATATGATCTATCCGAGTTTAACCATTGATGTTTCGCCTGAAAAGCTGCAAACGATTAAGCAGCATATGGAAGTGATTGAGCAAGGTGAATTTTTAAAAGCATCAAGTGGGACAAAGCTTGAGCGCCTCACGAAGCTTGAAGAGGATTTATCGAGTGTGTTTGCCCACGTTGATCAAGATGAGGCTGACCCATCGCTTTTATGGGTCATTTTAACAACAGGAAGCATCATTTTATTAACGTTAACGTATGTTGGATTTCGGAAATACCGTGCTGAAAAAGAGAAGAAGCAAAAGCGACAAGTTGATTATCCGAAATCATAAAAAAAGAAGCACCATTTTTGGGCTTCTTTTTTTAATGCGGATTGAGCGGCTTTTTGTGTTCATCTAATGTGAAGCCTTCACCAAGCACATCATGCACGTCACTGACGGATACAAACGCATGAGGATCGACTGAGGTCACGACGCTTTTGAGATGGACAAGCTCGTTTTTTGGGACGACGCAATAAAGAACGTTGCGCTCCTGTTTTGTATAGGAACCGACCCCTTTTAAAATGGTGACACCCCGCTCCATTTCCTCTGTGATTTTCTTTTGAATGATGTCATCTTTTTCAGATATGATCATGGCGCCTTTGGCTGCGTAAGCGCCTTCTTGCATGAAGTCAATGACTTTCGCAGCAACAAATACTGCGACGAGTGTATACATGGCTTCTTTGTAATTTAAATAAGTAAGAGAAATCGTAATGACGCAAGCGTCGAAGATGAACATTGTTCGTCCCATAGCTACCTGATAATGCTTGTTGATGAGTCTTGCGATGATGTCCACACCGCCGGTAGTACCGCCGAACTTAAAGATGATCCCGAGGCCTGTTCCGATAAACACACCAGCAAAGAGCGCGGCTAGGGCCAAATCGTGCTGGAGAGGCATATGTATTTGAAAGCGCTGGAAAATGGCAAGAAAGACAGAAAGACTGACGGTCCCTACAATTGTATAAGTAAACATGGTTCTGCCGAGCATTTTCCAGCCGATAAAAAAGATCGGAATGTTTAAGACAAGGTTTGAAATGGATGGGTCAATGTGGAATAGAAAATATAAAAGCAGTGTAATACCTGTAAATCCGCCTTCCGCCAAGTTGTTCTGCATATTAAAATGAACAAGACCGAAAGAAAAAATCGCAGATCCTATTAAAATAAAGACGATATTTTTAAGACGAATTTCTTTTAGCAAGAGACCACTCCTTTTTTTGCTTAGACAGCGATAATATTATATGGTATGGGAGAGAAACAAGCAAACTGAGTTTTAAACATTTGTCAAATATTTATGATTTCGCTAACATGTAAGAGATGGATAGGAGGATGAGCTTCATGACGAATGAAAAAACGCTGCGTCACGTGCAGCAAGAAGTAGATGATTACATAGGACAATTTAAAGAAGGCTATTTCAGCCCGCTTGCCATGATGGCCCGTCTGACAGAAGAATTAGGTGAGCTAGCAAGAGAGGTCAACCATTACTATGGAGAAAAGCCGAAAAAAACAACGGAAACAGAAAAAAGCATGGAAGAAGAAATTGGTGATGTTTTGTTTGTGTTAACATGTCTCGCTAATTCACTAGATATATCACTAGAGGAAGCACATGATCGTGTGATGCATAAATTCAATACAAGAGACAAAGACCGCTGGACGAAAAAAGAGGGGAAGTAGAGACGATGACGAACCAAACCATCAAAGTAGTAATCGCTGGAGCAAGAGGAAGAATGGGGATAGAAGCTGTGAAGCTGGCAGAAGAAACGAGCCATTTTGAGCTTGTGGCAGCCCTTGATCACGCGCACGAAGGAAAAAAATTATCTGATGTGATTCATACGACATCTGAGGCGCCGATTTATACAGATATTGATGTGTGTCTTTCAGAGACAGCACCTGATGTATTAATTGATTTGACGACACCAGAAATCGGGAAAGTACATACAAAAAAGGCGCTTGAACATGGCGTGCGTCCAGTTGTCGGAACCACTGGTTTTTCTGAAGCTGACCTGAAAGAGCTACAGCAATTAACAGAAGAAAAGGGCATAGGCTGTATTATTGCGCCAAACTTTGCTGTCGGTGCGGTCTTAATGATGAAGTTTGCCAAAATGGCAGCGAATTACTTTCCTGACGTTGAAATCATTGAGCTTCATCATGATAAAAAACTAGATGCTCCGAGCGGTACTGGGCTTAAAACAGCTGAAATGATTGCAGAAGTCAGAGAAAGCAAAAAGCAAGGACATCCAGAAGAAAAAGAATTAATCGAAGGTGCACGAGGCGCAGATTATGACGGTATCCGTCTGCACAGCGTAAGACTTCCGGGTATGATCGCACATCAAGAAGTACTGTTTGGAATGGACGGACAGACGCTCACCATTCGTCATGATTCTTATAATCGTGCCTCATTTATGTCAGGTGTAAAGCTTTCAGTTGAACAGGTTATGCACATTGATCAGCTCGTCTATGGTTTAGAAAATATCATCGACTAATAAGGAGTGGATTCCTGATGAACATTGCTTTAATCGCTCACGATAAGAAAAAAAGTGACATGATCCAATTTGCCATTGCGTACCGTGATATATTGGCAAATCATACACTTTACGCAACAGGGACAACAGGTTTGAGAGTGAAAGAAGCGACGGGGCTTCCCATTCATCGTTTCCAGTCAGGGCCGCTTGGAGGAGATCAGCAGATTGGTGCTTTAATTGCTGATAATGCAATGGACCTTGTACTCTTTTTTAGAGACCCGCTTACCGCGCAGCCGCATGAACCAGATGTATCTGCACTCATTCGGCTTTGCGATGTGTATACCATTCCACTTGCCACCAATATGGGGACCGCTGAAATTTTAGTCAGGAATTTAAATAAAGGTACGTTTGATTTTCGAGATGTAGCAAAAAACGGAGGAACAAATGAAACGACTTGATATCCTTGCATTCGGAGCCCATAGCGATGATGTAGAGATCGGTATGGGCGGAACGATTGCAAAATACGTAAAAAAAGGGGCGCGTGTCGGAATTTGCGACTTGACCCAGGCTGAATTATCCTCGAATGGAACGGTAGAGAGCCGTAAAGAGGAAGCAAAAGCGGCTGCCGCCATTTTAGGCGTGTCAACGCGAATCCAGCTTACACTGCCAGACAGAGGGCTTTATTTAAATCAAGAAGCAATGAAGGACATTGCGGGCGTGATTCGTACATACAAACCGAAGCTAATTTTTGCTCCGCATCACCAAGATCGGCATCCAGATCATGGTCATGCGGGTTCACTTGTAGAAGAGGCTGCTTTTTCGGCAGGAATACATAAATTTGAAGATTCATACAAGCAGCCAGCGCATAAAATAAGTCAGATGTATTATTACATGATAAACGGCCATCATCGTCCAGATTTTGTGATTGATATTTCTGAGGAAATGCACCAAAAAATTGATAGCTTGCATGCGTATCAAAGCCAATTTGTGAAATCGGCGAATTCGGTTGAGACACCTCTTGTGAACGGCTATATTGATTTTGTCAAAATGAGAGAGTCTATGTATGGAAGGGAAGTCAATAAAGCTTATGCAGAAGGGTTTATCACAAAGAAACCACTTTTGATCGATGACGACTTACTTGGGGGGGAATTATGAAAAAACTGAAGGTCGGAATCACTTGTTATCCAAGTGTCGGCGGCTCGGGCATTATTGCGACGGAACTTGGAAAACGTTTAGCTGAAAAAGGGCACGATGTTCATTTCATTACCTCAAGTATTCCGTTTAGGCTCAATAAAGTGTATCCGAATATTTATTTTCATGAGGTGAATGTCAATCAATACGCTGTTTTCCAATATCCGCCTTATGACCTTGCATTAGCAAGTAAATTGGCAGAAGTCGCAAAACGAGAGAAGCTTGATATTATTCACGCGCATTATGCGGTGCCTCACGCCGTCTGTGCGTACTTAGCGAAGCAAATGACGGGACACACAGTGAAAGTCGTTACCACGCTTCATGGGACGGATATTACGGTTTTAGGCTATGATCCATCTTTAAAGGAAGTGATTCGGTTTGCCATCGAATCATCAGACCGGGTAACAGCTGTGTCACATTCATTAGCTGCACAGACGTATGATCTGATTAAACCGGATAAAAAAATTGATACGATCCATAATTTCGTCGATGAGCGTGTGTATTTGCGTGAAGATCATGAAGTGCTGAAGAAACATTATGGTCTCATGCAGGACGAAAAGGTCATCATCCATGTATCGAACTTCCGAAAGGTAAAGCGGGTGTATGACGTGATTCATGTCTTTAAAAAGATTTCTGACCAGGTGCATGCAAAGCTGCTGCTGATTGGTGATGGTCCTGAAAAGTCGGTCGTATGTGATCTTGTGAAAAAGCTGGAACTAACTGATCGTGTGTTGTTTTTAGGAAAGCAAGAGAAGGTAGAGGAGCTTTATTCAATTAGTGATTTGAAGCTGCTGCTTTCTGAGAAGGAGAGCTTTGGGCTTGTACTTCTTGAAGCAATGGCCTGCGGTGTCCCTTGTATTGCAACAGATGTTGGCGGAATACCAGAGGTCATTGCACATGGAGAGACAGGATTTCTTGTCCCGCTCGGTGATATAGACGGGGCAGCAAATCATGCGGTGTCGTTACTCAAAGACAAAGCGCTTCATGAGCAAGTGTCAGCGGCGGCCCAGTCTAGCGTTCAAGCCCATTTCTCTTCTGAAAAAATAGTGAGTGAATATGAAGAGCTTTACCTAGAATTGATCGAAGGTGATGATGAACATGAATGAACCATTCACACATGCGATCCCTATTTTACATACACTGCACGAACATGGGCATCAGGCTTACTTTGTCGGCGGAGCAGTGAGAGATGTCCTTTTAGGCAGGGAAATCGGAGATATCGATATAGCAACCGATGCAACGCCTGATATGGTCGAGTCTTTGTTTGAAAAAACAGTTGATGTTGGCAAAGAGCATGGCACTGTCATTGTGTTACATGATGGGATCAGTTATGAGGTGACGACGTTTCGAACTGAATCAGAATATGAAGATTTTCGCAGACCGAAAGAAGTGGCGTTTATCACATCCTTGAAGGAAGATCTTTTAAGAAGAGATTTAACGATCAATGCGATGGCCATGGATATAAATGGGGAGATCATTGACCATGTAGGAGGCAAACAGGATATTGAGCGGAAACGAATTCAAACCGTAGGAGATCCTGCGTGCCGCTTTCAGGAAGATGCGCTTCGTATGATGAGAGCGGTCCGTTTTTTAAGCCAGCTTGGCTTTGAGCTCGCTGCAGAAACGGCTGAAGCAATGGAAAAAGATAAGCACCTCCTTGCTAACATATCCGTTGAACGTAAAAAGATTGAAATGGAAAAGCTTTTAAAAGGCCGTTATTGTGAGCGGGCGATCAAAGTGCTCATTTCTACCAAATTGTATGAAGAATTGCCGGGTCTCAAAAAGGATTGTCTGCAAGAATCCTTTCAGTCATTTCCGTATTATTTACTGGATGGACTGGAAGAAGTATGGGGGGCTGTCATCCATTTGCTTGGCTTAGATGAAGCGGAGGCTGTGCTCTTCTTAAAAGAATGGAAGCTGTCAACAAAGCTTTTGAAAGACGCTGTGGCTATTAGTCAATACGTCGATTGTGACTGGGATGCGGAGAAGATGTTTGAGGCTGGTGAACACGTACTCTTATCTAGCTTGAAGATCTCACAGCTAATACATGAGCGCCGCATTTTCTTTGACGAGCTGGAGGCAGCGAAGCGTTCTTATGATGCACTGCCGATTAAAACGCTTCAAGACCTCGCTGTTTCAGGAAAAGATTTAATGGCCTTTCGGCAAAAGACATCAGGAAAATGGATCGCAGAAGAGCTTGATTTGGTGAAAAAAGGCGTTCTGCAAAATCATTTAGAAAACCGAAAAGAAGCCATAGAGGAGTGGCTTACAGCATGCGATCAGCAATTAGAAAACGATTAATTGAACTATTTACAGCATCTAGCCAGGATTTTGTCTCGAGTCAGCAAATTTGTGATGAGCTTGGCTGTTCTCGAACGGCTGTCTGGAAGCATATAGAGGACCTCAGAAAAGAGGGGTATGAGGTAGAAGCCGTCAGAAGAAAGGGATATCGCCTGCTACGTAAACCGGACAAAATCAGTGAGGACGAAATTCTGTTTGGTCTAGAAACAGAGAGCTTTGGCAGGCACATTTATTTTCAGAAAGAAGTCGCCTCCACCCAGCTGATTGCCCATGATCTTGTAAATGAAGGTGCGCCCCACGGCACGATCGTGGTCAGTGATCATCAGACAAACGGGAAAGGCCGCCTTCAAAGAACGTGGCATTCACCAAATGGGACAGGCATTTCGATGAGTCTCATTCTACGCCCTGAAATTCCGCTGCACAAAGCGCCGCAGATGACGCTTTTGGCATCTGTAGCCATCGCAGAAGCCATTGCAGAGCAAACAGGACTCAGTCCCTCTATTAAATGGCCAAATGATATTTTGTTAAAAGGGAAAAAAGTTGTTGGCATTTTGACTGAATTAAAAGCAGAGGCGGACCAGGTTCATGCGGTGATTATTGGACCGGGCATAAATGTGAACCAAACGGCAGATGACTTTCCGGATGAACTAAAGGATGTCGCCACGAGCCTGCGAATGGAACTGAATGAAAAAGTGGACCGTGCTGCGCTCATCCAACAGATCATGTCCACATTTGAAAAAAGGTATGCTGATTATATGAAGCATGGATTTGCGCCCATTAAACAATTATGGGAATCGTTTGCGATGACGATTGGTCAGCATATTGTAGCCCGCACCGTCAATGGGCAATACACTGGAAAAGCGCTCGGAATCAATGAAGAAGGTGTTTTATTGCTTGAAACGGAGGAAGGGATCCAAAAAATCTACTCCGCAGACATCGAGATCAAGTCAACTTAAGTGGAACACCCGGCACATTTTTGATATACTTCGTGTGGACAGTATCTGAAAAAGAGCTGTACCTGTTAGAAACAAAAATTTGATAAATTTCTGCCTTGATCCTAAGGGACTTGGACAGAGGGATGATTCGCCGCGCATGAGAGTTCAAAACATGTGATGTGAGGCAAGCCATTTCCTCTCCAGAATGAGGAGGAACAAATGAAGACAAAGCTAGATTTTTTCAAAATGAAAGAACAAAATGAACCGATTGTAATGCTGACAGCATACGACTATCCATCTGCAAAGCAAGCAGAAAAAGCGGAAGTCGACATGATCTTAGTCGGTGATTCACTTGGGATGGTTGTACTTGGACTCGATTCGACAGTACAAGTCACGATCGATGACATGATTCATCACACAAAAGCAGTGAAAAGAGGCGCAAAAGACACATTTATTGTGACGGATATGCCATTTATGTCTTACCATTATTCATTAGCAGAAACATTGAAAAACGCAGCACGCATCATGCAAGAAAGCGGTGCGGATGCCTTAAAGCTAGAAGGCGGAGAAGGAGTTTTTGAATCCATTCAAGCTCTCACAAGAGGCGGGATTCCTGTCGTCAGTCATTTAGGCCTCACACCTCAGTCAGTTGGAGTACTTGGCGGGTATAAAGTGCAAGGAAAAGACCACGAAAGTGCGCAGAAATTGATTGAAGACAGCTTGAAATGTGAGGAAGCTGGTGCGATTGCACTTGTGCTTGAATGCGTACCTGGTGAACTGACAACACGAATTACCGACATGCTGAAAATTCCTGTGATCGGGATTGGTGCAGGGGCTGAGGCAGACGGACAAGTTCTCGTTTACCATGATGTGGTAGGATACGGGGTGTCTAGAACACCTAAGTTTGTGAAACAATACGCGCAAATTGATACTGTATTAGAAGAAGCGCTTATTCAATATACGAAAGAAGTAAAAGCATACACATTTCCAGAAGACAAGCATACATTTCATATCAAAGAAGAAGTCCTTGATGGTTTATATGGGGGTATCAAAAAATGAACATTGTCACCCATATTCACGAGTTGAAGGAATTGATCAAACTGCATCAAGAAAAACAGCATTCCATCGGCTTTGTCCCAACGATGGGCTTTCTTCATGAAGGACATCTGACGCTTGCGAAAGAAGCAAGGGATCAAAATGACATTGTGGTAATGAGCATCTTTGTCAATCCTTTGCAGTTTGGACCGAACGAAGACTTTGAATCCTATCCAAGGGATATGGAAAGAGATCAGCGCCTTGCAGAAGAAGCAGGGGTAGATATTTTATTTACACCTGATGTGAAAGAAATGTATCCAAATGAACCATCAATCACGATGACGGTTCAAAAGCGGACTGATGTCTTATGCGGGAAAAAACGCCCAGGACATTTCGACGGCGTTGTGACTGTGCTTACAAAGCTATTTCATCTTGTAGCACCAACAAATGTATACTTTGGTTTAAAGGATGCACAGCAAGTCGCTGTGATCGATGCGATGATCAAGGATTTCTTCTTTGATCTTCATCTTGTCTCAGTGCCGACAGTTAGGGAAGAAGACGGTTTAGCGAAAAGTTCAAGAAATGTGTACTTGTCTGATAAAGAAAGACAAGAAGCTCCTGCTTTGTACCGCGCATTGAAAAAAGGACAGTCAGCGGTTGAAAAAGGTGAACGTGACGTCAGTCGCATTTATCAGTTGGTAGAAGAAGAAATTCTTCAAACGAGCGGGGAAATTGATTATATTGAGATTTACTCCTATCCAGAGCTTGAGCCGCTTCAGCAGTTAGCAGGTCAGGTCATCATTGCGATTGCGGTGAAATTCTCACGGGCAAGACTGATTGATAATGTGATATTCCATGTTCCTGAAAGCGGTGAAAAGCATGTATAGAACCTTTATGACTTCTAAACTTCATAAAGCGACAGTAACAGAAGCAAACTTACATTATGTAGGAAGCATCACCATTGACGAAGATTTACTTGATGCGGCAGGTATGATGGCAAATGAGAAAGTACAGATTGTCAATAATCATAATGGCGCGAGACTTGAAACATATATTATTCCCGGTGAAAGAAAGAGCGGTGTCATTTGTCTAAATGGCGCAGCAGCAAGATTGGTTCAGCCGGGTGATGAAGTGATCATTATCGCTTATGGGATGCTTTCAGAAGAAGAAGCAAAGACACATACACCAAAAGTGGTCGTGTTAAATAAAGAAAATCAAATTGAACAAATGATTGGGCAAGAGCCAGCGAGAACGATTTTATAACACATGCTGCAATGAAACAGAACAGTTTAAGAAAAGGAGCTGTTCTGTTTCAGCTATTTTTGCCCAGAGCGTGTTTCACTTCGAGTGGAACGAGGAATTGAGGTGTCCATTTTATGGCCGATCAAAGGTTTGTTGTCGTTGATATTGAAACCACCGGAAATTCACCTAAAAAGGGTGATAAAATCATTCAAATTGCTGCGGTGGTCATTGAAAATGGACAAATTGTCGAACGGTATTCAAAATATGTGAACCCGGGAAAAGCAATCCCTGGATTTATTGAACAGCTGACAGGCATTCAGCAGCATATGGTAGACGATGCAGTGTTTTTTGAGGACATTGCCCAAGAGGTGTATGATCTCATTCAAGGCGCTTATTTTGTTGCGCACAATGTTCATTTTGACTTGAATTTTTTAAATGATGAACTAAAAGCATGCGGGAAAAATGAGCTGGATGTGCTAGCGATTGATACAGTTGAAATTTCTAGAATTCTTTATCCAGAGCTTGAAGGCTATAAGCTCACTGAATTAAGCGAAGAGCTCATGCTTCCACATGACCACCCGCACAGGGCGGATAGTGATGCGGAAGTTACTGCCATGTTATTTTTAACCTTACTACATCAATTAACACATACACCTCCAAATGTGCTAAAGCAGCTGCGCAGATTATCCTCTTATCTCTTAAGTGATATAGGACTTTTAATTCAGCAGCTTGAAACGAGTGATGCTAGACGCGAAGATTCTTTGGTAGAAGTCGGCTCTTTTGCTGTAAAAGATGTCACCAATTCTGAAAAGGATACGACAGATTCAGTAGGTGAAGACGATGAACAACTGTTTGAGGAGATCAAAAAGAAGCTTCCCCAAACAGTGGAAGGCTATGAAGTAAGAGAAGGCCAGCTCAAGATGATGAATAAAGTGAGAGATGTGTTTCATGAAAGAGCTTATGCTTTAATTGAAGCGGCACCAGGTATTGGAAAAACGCTCGCATACCTCATACCAGCTGCATTAGAAGCAAAGAAATCAGGAAAACCTGTCATTATTAGTACATATTCCATTCTTTTGCAGCAGCAAATGCTTCAGCGTGATGTGCCGATTTTAAATCAATTGCTTCCATTTGATCCAGCAGCCTGTGTATTCAAAGGTCGGGCGCATTATATTTGTTTAGATAAGTTTGAGCATGTGCTACATGAGGAAGATGATAACTATGATGTGGTCTTAACGAAGGCGCAAATATTAATGTGGCTCCTTGTGACAGAAACGGGTGATTTATCTGAACTAAATTTACCGTCGGGAGCTGCCAATATAAAAGACCGAATTTCGTGTGTGCACATGCCGTTTACATCGAAAAAGCGCCGCTTTAAAGAATACTGCTTTTATGAACGTGCGAAAAGAAGGGCCAAAACAGCCGATTTAATTTTAACGAATCATCGCCTGCTCTTATCACAAACGGAAGCATCATCTATCTTTCAGCATGCTGACGTATATGTGATTGACGAGGCTCATCAATTTGAGAAAACAGCCAATGAAACGCTAGGGGATAGTGCGTCGTATATTCAGCTTCATGCGAAATTAACGCAGCTTGGCTCCATGCAGGGTGGTCTGTTAAAGAAGCTCAAAAAGAGATTTCACGGTGCCGGCTTACAGACGGACACCTTTATCGAAATGGATGAGTATCTCAATCAGCTTCAACTGGAAAGTGACGCCTTCTTTAGTACCGTTCATTCTTTTGTCAAAAGGACAAAACCAAAAGCAGACATCAATCGTCTCATTCATAGAGTCCGTCATCAGTCGAAGCATGCGCAGTGGAAACGGATTAAAGAGACGGCAAGTAAGCTTTGTTCCTTGTTAATTGCTTGTGAAAAGCTATATGAACAGCAAAAAAACGAGCTTCTTCAAAAAAGTGATCAGCTGACAGAGCACTTTGCGTTTGAAGCAGAGGAATACGATCAAGTGATGTCGTTTATGCATACATTTTGCAGTACGCTGTACCGATTCATTTTTGAACCGAAAAACGATGAAACGGTTTGGATTGAGATCGATGCAAAGGGTGCCAAAAATGCTGTCTTTATGCATGCACAGCCGCTAGATACTGGAGAGCTTTTAGCGGATCGATTTTTTATGAACAAAAAAAGTGTTGTCCTCACATCAGGGACACTCACAATCAATGGTCGCTTTGATTATTGCTTAGAACGATTTGGTCTGCAGGATTTTTATCCGCATCTTGTACAGATTGAGTCACCGTTTGAACTTGAAAAACAGCTCAAGGTAATCGTACCAGCTGATATGCCGCCGATTACGAATCGTGATGAGCGCGACTATGTAAAGCAATCAGTACGGTACATTAAGATGATGGAAAAGCAACAACAAGCGAAGATATTGGTGTTATTTAATTCACATGAGATGTTAAAAGCAGTATATGATGCACTGAAAACAGAAGGGATGCAAGCCGCCCTTTTTGCTCAAGGTCTGACGGGCGGTAGCCCTGTTAAATTAACGAAGATGTTCAAATTAGCAAAACATGCGATTTTACTTGGTACGGGTAGTTTTTGGGAAGGTGTCGATTTTCCTGGATCAGAGCTGACAACAGTCATTATGGTACGTCTCCCGTTTCGGCCGCCTGATTCACCGCTCATTGAAGCAAAATGTGATGCCGCTAAAAAACAGGGGAAGAACCCGTTTAAAGCCGTTGCTCTCCCAGAAGCTGTGTTAACCTTTAAACAAGGTGCAGGACGCTTGCTGCGCTCTGAAAAAGACATAGGGACATTGCTCATTTTAGACCGCCGAGTGAAAACCGCGTCATATGGAAAGCTATTTTTAGAATCACTCCCTCATGCGCCGGTCCACGAGATGTCAAAAGAATCACTTGAGGCGTATATAGAGAAACTCAACAACGAAAAGCCGCTGTCATAAGCGGCCTTTAGCTGGTGTGGGTTTGGAGTTAATTTATCGTAACGGCTTTTTGTGTTCCGTTGTAAAAATAGTATCGGTTCCCGCGCCGAAAAGTATGACTAACAATATTTACGTACCGAGGAGGAATTAGAAGTGGAAAGTAAAATAGAGGTACTTTCAACTGTTCACATTAAGCATTCAGAGGACCTGTATAAAATTGTTGACTTATTGAACAGAACGCTTAAAAGAGAAGATCTCATGTTTGGATTGGCATTAGATCAAGAAGATCAAAATCAAGCGATATTTACAATATATCGCACATAGGGGAAGCTTGACATGAAAAAAATAGTTTGGATCATTTCATCCGTAGTGGCTCTCGTTTTGCTCATTGGCATCATCAGCTTTACGTGGATTTATCAGATTGCCATGGGGCAAAAAGAACAAGGTCATGAGGCGGCGATTGAACGAGCAAAAAAACAAGCAAACATCGTACAAGTGGAGCAAGTAGAAACCTTTGTCGGAAAAGAAAAACAATTTATTGTTGAAGGGAAAAACAAACAAGACGAAACAACCTATGTTTGGGTACCTGCCAGCAAAAAAGCAAAAGTGATTGCAAAAAAAGCAAAAGAAGGCATTACCTCAAATCAAGCAGTACAAGCCGTTCAAAAGGAGAACACGGTCTCAAGGCTAAAGGACGTTCAATTAGCAAGAGAAGGTGACGTACTCCTTTGGGAAGTGACGTACTTAAATGAAAACAATCAATACAGCTTTAGCTATGTCGACTTCTCGACAGGACACGTGGAAAAAAATGTAACACCATAGTTTCTCCTGTCTTGCGTTGACCATGCTGATTTAGAACGGTTATAATAAAATGTATGAAAAAAGAATCACACCTATCGAAAAGGTGAGTTTCTTTCTGGCTTTGGAGGGAATTATGTTGAAAACAACGATTAATCAAGTGTTCAAACATGTCGATGAAGATGTAACCATCGGCGCATGGATTGCCAATAAACGTTCAAGCGGTAAAATTGCATTCTTGCAGCTGCGTGACGGGACAGGCTTTATTCAAGGAGTCGTAGTAAAAGCAGAAGTGGAAGAGGAAGTCTTTAAGCTTGCGAAATCAGTCACTCAAGAAACATCTGTCTATGTGACAGGACAAGTGACAAAAGACGAGCGTTCACCTCTTGGTTTTGAATTGCAAGTGAAATCCATTGAAGTGATTCACGAAGCAACTGACTACCCGATTACACCAAAAGAGCATGGAACAGAATTCTTAATGGATCACCGTCATTTATGGCTTCGTTCTAAAAAGCAGCATGCCATTATGAAAATTCGTAACGAAATCATTCGTGCTACATATGAGTTCTTCCATCAAGAAGGTTTTGTGAAAGTAGATCCGCCAATTTTAACTGGAAGTGCACCTGAGGGCACAACGGAGCTGTTTGCGATGAAATATTTTGATGAAGATGCGTACCTTTCTCAAAGTGGACAGCTTTACATGGAAGCTGCGGCAATGGCACTCGGAAAAGTATTCTCATTCGGACCAACATTCAGAGCAGAAAAATCTAAAACAAAACGTCATTTAATTGAGTTTTGGATGATCGAGCCTGAGATGGCTTTTGTCGAATTTAATGAAAACCTTGAGTATCAAGAAAATTATGTGACTCATGTGGTTCAAAGTGTACTTGAAAACTGTAAAGTGGAACTGCATACACTAGGCCGTGATACAGCAAAATTAGAAAATATCAAAGCACCATTCCCGCGCATCACTTACGATGAAGCAATTAAATTCTTGCAAGAAAAAGGATTTGACGATATTGAATGGGGAGATGACTTCGGCGCGCCTCACGAAACAGCGATCGCTGAAAGCTACGATAAACCGGTGTTTATCACTCATTATCCAACATCATTAAAACCATTTTACATGCAGCCTGCACCAGATCGTGATGATGTCGTTCTTTGTGCAGACTTGATTGCACCAGAAGGCTACGGAGAGATCATTGGCGGTTCTGAACGTGTCCATGATCTAGAGCTGCTTGAAGCAAGATTGAAAGAACATGGGCTAGATCAAGAAACATACAAATGGTACACAGAATTAAGACAATATGGTTCTGTACCGCATTCAGGTTTTGGTCTTGGACTTGAACGTACAGTTGCTTGGATTAGTGGAGCGCCGCATGTGCGTGAAACCATTCCTTTCCCAAGATTATTAAACCGTTTATATCCTTAAGACGTGAAAGCCTCCAACATATGGAGGCTTTTTCAAACGTTTTTTGAAGGAGCACGTGAAATAAAACGTGATATACTTAAAGTGAAGAGGTGTATCCGATGAATAGGCAGCAATTTATTAATATGCAGCAAATGGGTTTGACCAGTTTGCCTAATTTGCTGATTGCTCATTATGAGCAGTTAGGACTGAATGAATCACAAATGATGGTGATGCTTAAGATTAAAATGAATGAAGAACAAGGTGTGTTCTTTCAAACATTTGAAGAGCTATCCCATGGCATGACCATTTCAGCTGAAGAGTGTGCGTATATGGTTCAGCATTTAATTCAAAAAGGATTTATTTCGATTCAGCCGTTTGAAGATGGGTCTGGTATTCAGCATGACCGTTACTCAGTTGAGCCTTTATGGGGCGTGCTGTATGACTTTTTAGAGGCAAAACAAGCGAAGGAAGGTCAAAAACTTCACGTACAGGCTGAAAAGTCTTTATATGCTTTATTTGAAGATGAATTTGGCAGACCGCTCTCTCCTCTTGAAGGAGAAACACTCTCGATCTGGATGGATCAAGATCATCATGATGCTGAAATGATTCGCCTAGCATTAAGAGAAGCGGTTTTATCAGGAAAATTAAATTTCCGTTATATCGACCGAATTCTGTTTGAGTGGAAAAAGAAAGGGCTGAAAACAGCGGAAGAAGCAAAAGAGCATAGTCAGCATTTCCGTTCTCAGCAAAAAACGCCACCTTCAAAAGAAGAGACGTCAACATATAAGCGACAAGTTCCTTTTTATAATTGGCTGGAACAATAACCAATAAAGGAGAAGTCATGTTATCAAAAAAACAAATCAATGAATGTTTAGATATTATAGGAGATATGTTTCCAGAGGCTGAGTGTGAACTTGTTCATTCGAATCCATTTGAACTTGTGATCGCTGTAGCACTCTCTGCGCAGTGTACAGACGTGCTTGTCAACAAAGTGACCAAAACGTTATTTCAAAAATATCAAACACCAGAAGACTATTTAAGTGTACCGCTTGAAGAATTGCAGCAAGATATTCGTTCGATTGGCCTTTATCGAAATAAAGCCAAAAACATTCAAAAGTTGAGCAAAATGCTGATTGAAGAATATGGCGGCGAAGTACCAAAGGATCGGGACGAGCTTGTGAAGCTTCCTGGGGTGGGCCGGAAAACAGCAAATGTCGTCGTTTCAGTCGCTTTTGGGGTGCCGGCAATTGCAGTGGATACACATGTAGAACGTGTCAGCAAGCGACTGGGAATCTGCCGATGGAAGGATTCTGTTCTCGAAGTAGAACAAACCTTAATGAAAAAAGTGCCAGAAGAAGATTGGTCTGTGACGCATCACCGCCTGATCTTTTTTGGTAGATATCACTGCAAGGCGCAACGTCCGCAGTGCGAGTCTTGTCCGCTTCTTGATATGTGTAGAGAAGGGCAGAAGAGGCTGAAAAAAGGATTGGTGAAGCTGGCATGAGCGGGGCAGCAGTTTTTACCTCATATATCGAAAAACTAAAAGGGAAAAATGTAGAGATGAAAGGCGATCGAGTAGACATACTTAGAGATCATCCACTCGCATATGATCTATCATCAGAACCTTTAACAGATGAACTTCCATGGCAGAAAACAGAAGAATTTGTTCCTGTGATGTTCGAACTGTGGAATGAATTAAAAGAAAAAATGCTTCCTCGTTTTCAAACAAGAAAGTCCCGGTGTGAAGAAGATGATATGCTGCAAGGGATTGTCAGTATGATTGCGATGTTTTACTGGATCAAAGGGGAGAGACTGCAAACGCTTGATTGGGAACATATTAAGAAAGAGATATTTCCTGTTGCTCCTATTAATTGGACAGAACGTTTAGAGTTCATTTTGCTAAAACCGACTCAATATCACTGCTTCATTCAACTGGACGAGCTATACACAGAACTAAAAAAGCAGTATGGAAAATATGAAGCACTTAAAAAGATTAGACAAACCCGTTAAAAAAAGCACTTGCCATATAGGCAAGTGCTCAGATTGTAGAGAAACTCATGTTTTTCTACAATCTTTTTTATTTTCATCGTAATGATGATGGATGAGATTTAATGAAAAAGGCCTCCCACACACCTAGCCTAGCTTCGCTAGGTGTGTGGCAATCTTCTTCATGTTTTGACAGGCAGCTGTGAGAAGCACTTGCTCACTCACATTTTGTTTTCCCCTCAACCGGCAGTAGCGAAGCCCATGCAGTTGTTTTGAATCTGCAAAGCTTCGCTCTATTTTTTCTTTTCTTTTTTGATATAGCTCTTTTCCAGAAGCAGACAGACGATTTTGTCTGATCTTTTCTTTGTGTTCCTCCCATACATGTCTTGAGATCACTTTTTGATGATTTTTCGATCTTGTACAGCTCTCAAGGAAAGGACACGATACGCATTTTTTAGGGTCTGATTTGTAGAATCGATAACCTTTTCGATCAGTTGTTGTATATAATAGCTTCTCGCCATTTGGGCATATGTAGTGATCATGTTCAGAATCATACTGAAATTTCCACTTCTCAAATAATCCTCTTGTTGGATGAAAGCGTCTATGTGCGATGACACCAAAAATATGGCGATCGGATAAACCTTTACAGATTGGGGTAGTCAAATAACCAGAATCAAGGGCAACAGCTTCTACTTGAAAACCAAATCGGGCGATTTGGTGATCCAATCGATCAAGATACGGAACAGAGTCATGGATATTGCCGGGCGTGACATGGGCATCCGTGATGATATTGTACTTCATATCCGTTGTACGGTGGTCTAGGTAGAAAAAGCCTTCTGGCTTGTTTTCACGATAAAGATAGCCACTTTCATGGTCAGTCGTACTTTGACGAATGTCTTTTTCCGTTTTCACCTCCTCTTTTACCTTTAAGGGCTTTTTTCCGTGTGCCACCCGATCTTCTTGGATCGCTTCTTCTAAATCATTTATATAGTTCTGAGTATCTTGTTCAATCGTTTTTCTCGTATATTTATGTTTATTGGCATTGGCTTTAAGATGAGTCGAATCAGTAAAAAGAACGCGGCCTCCTACCATATCATGATTGATGGCTTGAAGCACAATTTCATCAAAAATGTCTTGAAAAATCGTTGTATTTTTGAATCGAGTACGACGATTCCAGCTAATGGTCGAGTGGTGGGGAACGGGGTCATTGATGTTCAAACCTAAAAACCATCTATACGCCATGTTATAGTAAATTTCTTTTTCAAGTTGTCTTTCAGAACGGATACCGTACAGGTAACCGATAAACATCATTTTGAACAAAATAAGTGGATCAAGAGAAGGGCGACCTTTATTCTCGCTATAATACGGTTTTACTTTATCTACGATAAATGAAAAATCAATGTACTGATCAATTTTACGAAGCAGGTGATCCTCTTCGACCAGTTGATCTAGCAATACAAATTCGGCTTCGTGCTGAGAAGAATTTCTAGTGTGGAACATGAGAAAAACACCTTCCTTTAGTATGCTTTTCTCTATTATAAAACGGGGGAATGGAAACTTTAAGGGGAAAAATAAAGCTGTCGAGATTTTCTCGACAGCCTGAGCACTTGCCATATAGGCAAGTGCTTTTTCATTATTCATTTTCTTTTCGATTAGGAGAAGTTGATTGCGAACTTGAGTTTTGAGAGTTCGTTTTCGCATCATCTTTCTTTTTATCTTTATTGTCAGTTTGTGAGTTGCCGTTCCCATTTGTACTGTCTGAGCCATCATCGGAAGAACCATTATTTCCGTTTTCCGTATTTCCGCCTTGATCCTGATCCTTATCTTTGTCTGGATCTTTTTTATCATCTGGCTTTTGCTCATCAGTGCCTGGGGGTTTATTTTTGTTATCGTCAGTCTGGTCTGTCTGCTCGTCATCAGGCTGCTGCGGTTCTTCTTCTTTGTTCTCATCATCTGCTTTTTCTTCCTCATCTTCATCATCCTTGATGGTGAGGAAAGTAGAAGCTGCTTTACTTGTGACATCCTCTACAGTGGCTGTCACTTGGAATTTATAAGTAGAGCCAGGTTTTACACCAGAGATGACGGCTTCTTTAGCAGAACTGTTTTGAATCTCTTTATAGCCGCCGTTATCAACCGCTTGTTTTACATTAAATGTAGCATCTGCGTCGTCATCATAGCCCCAAGTCAGTGTGATGGATTTTTTCTCTTCATCATACACTGCTTTTAAGTCAGAAGGCTTATCGGCTTCTTTTTTCTCATATGTGTCAGACACTTTTGTCGGAACCGTACCTTTGACAAAGTATTCTGTTGTCTTCTTCTCACTAGGTGTATTTGGTCCTGCTAATTTAGCTGGATCTGATCCTTTTTCAACCGTAGCTTCAACGACACTGTCTGGTTTTTCAAATGAGCCGCTTCCATCATCAATTTGAGAAATTAATCGCTGGAAGACGAGTTTGGCAACACGCTGTTCATAATCTGTGAGCCACATTTTGCCGTCCGCATCTTTTGAGTTACCGATCCCAGTCCAAACGGCTGCTGTATATTGCGGCGTATAACCAACAAACCACGAATCTTTCGCACCGCCCGAAGGAATATTGTATTTATTGATATCATCTTGTGTAAAGTTCGTTGTACCTGTTTTACCAGCTACTTGAACGTTCGGTACTTGTGCAAGTGTACCAGTTCCAGATTGGACAGCAGTTTTCAGCATATCTGTGACCATAAAGGCTGTGTAATCACTCATAGCCGCTTTGGAATCTGGCGTAAGGTCCAGCTTTGTACCGTCATTAAATTCAACAGACTTGACAGCATGCGGTTCGTTATAATATCCATTATTACCGAATGCACTAAAGGCCCCAGCCATTTTTAGAGAGGACACGCCATCGTCAAATCCACCGATTGAGTAAGACTCAGGAATGTCAGACGGTAAGTCCATACCTAAATTATTGGCGAATTGAACGGCATTGTCTGTCCCAGCTTCTTGGAAAGCTTTTAGGGCAGGGATGTTTCGTGATTGTGCCAAAGCACTTCTCATCGACATTTTCCCTAAATGTCTTCTGTCAAAGTTATTAATTGGTGTACCGTTTGAGTACGTATACGGTGCATCATCAATTTGCTGATACGTTGACCATTTTTTGTTTTCAATGACTGGACCGTAATCTAAAATTGGTTTGATTGTTGAACCTGGCTGGCGTTTTGCATCAGTCGCATAGTTAAAGCCGCCGGCTGGTACATCACGTCCACCGCCAATAGCTCGGATCTCACCATTTTTCGTATCAAGCAAGGTAACACCCGCCTGCATACCTTTCGTAAATCCAACTGAATCCCCATTGATAATATCATCTAGGTGATCCTGTGCTTTTCGATCGAGTGAAGTATAGATTTTTAATCCATCTGTAGATACATCTACTTTGGCTTTTTTCTGTACTTCTTCCATGACTTCTTCAATGTAAGCAGAATACTTACTTGAGTTTTGCTTCTTATATTTATCAGCAGGGATGACAGTTTTGCTGACAGGGGTTGCTTTTGCAACATCATAGTCTTTCTCTGAAATATAGCCTTGTTTTTTCATAAGCCCTAACACGATATTGCGGCGTTTTTCCGCTGCCTCAGGATTTTTCACTGGGTTATAAGCAGAAGGACTCTGCGGCATACCTGCAAGTGTGGCAGCCTGTGCAACCGTTAGTTTATTTAAATCTGTCACGCCGAAAAATTGTTCAGCCGCTTTCCCAACACCGTAAGCATAAGGTGAGAAGAAAATGCGGTTTAAATACATTTCTAAAATTTCATCTTTAGAGTACTTTTGCTCAAGTTGAATCGAGAGCCATACTTCCTGTACTTTACGTTTTAACGTTTTTTGATTGTTAAGTAGAGTGTTTTTCACAACTTGCTGTGTAATTGTACTTCCACCTTCAGCTCCAAAACCGTCCTCGACGTTTGCGACAAGGGCACCGCCAATACGGATTGGGTCAATCCCGTGGTGTTTATAAAAACGTGCATCTTCCGTTGCGATAAATGCTTCTTTTACCACATCGGGTATATCTTTAATCGAGACATACGTTCTTTTTTCCGCACCGACTTCTGCAAACACTTTCTTGTCTATGTCATAAAGCTTTGAAGAATACGGTGTTTTGAGCTTACTATCATCAATTGAAGGAGCGCTCGATGCAAAAACGGCAAAAGTTGTGATTCCGGCCACTACACAAAGAAGACCGATCACAAGTAAAGATAAAAATATTTTTTTAAATAGGCCTGCTTTCTTTTTGCCTTTTTTGTTCTTTTGCTTCTTATTGTTTTCTTGACTTGCTTTACGTCGCTGTTCACGACTTGTAAATTGATCAGACATCACATCTCAACCTTTCGTGTTAAACCTTTTTCGAACGTTATTGCTACTCACTTTCATCCGAAAAATGAAGTGTCTCCACTACTTTAATATAATCAATTCTTGGCGAATATCCAAGTGTCATTAAGTGGCCTGCTTCCATTAATTCGTCTTTACTAATGGATTTCCGGCCGTTTAGCTTCTGCCGCTCCCAGAAGAAAAAGAGATCTGAAGCGGGCAAATAATAAACGGAGCCAAATGCGGATATAATAACGAAACAAATACCGCCTTGCTTTTCAACCTGTTTCATATGCTCAATTTGATGGTCATGAAAATTTTTGAGCGGAAACGAGGTAGTGCTTTTGGTTTCCTTTGCTTCAAAATCGATATAGCGCCCTTTGTACACTCCATTATAGTCTGTTGTGGATGATTGTTTAAAATAGGCTTCTTTGATCACAGCAGCGCTTCTTTTTGGATAATCCACATTCACAATTTGAACGGGGGTAGGCTTTTTATGAATGACTGCGATCCCGTTGACCAAATAGTACTGGTTGGTTTCATTTAAGTCAGCCTCAAGCGTCATCCCGCGGTTACTATAAGAGGATTCGCCGCTGATTCTTTTTTTTGTCTCAATTGGTTGAATGGGCTGATACGATTTTCCGTTTGGATACCGAATCATCAAGTTTCAGCCTCCTTTTAATGCATTTTGTATTGGAGAGATACCTATGTTGTCACAAGAAGAGCACATCATCACTCAGCATATATTGCGTGAAACGAAAGTGAAAAATAAAGACAACCTGACGAGGACAAATGCTTATAAGCGCTTTTATGACCGTCATCCAGAGATGAAATGGTCGCTGCTTGCTTCCTTTGTCTCGAGAAATGCTGGATGGTCTATGACGGATTTAAAGGGCGAGCTCTTCCATCCAGGTTTAACAGATCAAGAGGGGCACCTTTTTTTCACAGCATATGAAAGAGCGAATTGGCTGATCTTTTCGGATGCTTACCCGCAGCTTCTTTTGTATGAATGGTCTAAGCGGTGCGGCAAACCCTTGTTCCATCTGCTTCCGTATTTTTCTGTATCTCGTTTTATGAGCACTGAGTGGGAACGTTTTTGGCTAAAGCGTGACAGAGAGCGCCTGCTTTATGCACTCATCATAAATGAACAATATACTATACAATCTCCTATTATACAAAATCCTCTTCTGAAAAAGAATGTTTTTCACTCGATTCAATATCTGTTTAGCGAGTGGGGACATTTTCAAACCGTTGTTTTTCCAACGGTGGACGGGCATTTGTACGGGTTAACCATACGGAAGTTTTCCCACGTAAAGGAGCGTATTTCATTAGGGAAAAAACTAGCGAAACTATTATTTCGGGCCGATTTATTTTCGGATTTTTATCATTTTTTGAATACTGTTCCGCATACCGGATCACGGTTTGATTTTGAGCCGTTTTTAGGGATCGCTAGAAGGTCAACACCTTTTCTTCGTACTGTTTATCCAGTGATGACACATTCATTAGACGATCAAAGAGAAGATTGGTTTCAAAAGAAATTGAGCCCATCTTTGTTTGATGCAGAGACGTTGCCAAAACAAATTGAGCTGACCAACTGGTATTTTCATAAAAAAAGACAGCTTCGTTTTCTTTTCTCATTAGAGCACTATTTTTTGCATAAATAAAAAGCAGGGGGTACCTGCTTTTTTTACGTGGATGGTCGATTAGGACCGCCGAGCTTTTTATCAAGCTGATCTGTACTGTTTTCTTTCCCTTTTGGCTTTTGCTCTTTTGGTGCTGGCTGCTTTTTCATGAAATCTACCTCCTTTGTCCTTAGAATTTACACAATCGGACGCAATCATACAAAGAAGGACAAGCAGATGTCGAAAAGGAAGAAATAGCGCTCATCTACACTTAGATTGGCGATTTGCTTCTAGTTTTGTCATGTGTGAAGGAGGGTGTGAAAGAAAAGAGAATGTAACGAGAGACGATAAAGGAGGAATCTGATGATGAGCGAATTTGTATCAAAAGAATCCATTTTGCAGTTATTAGAGGAAATCGAGCGAAAAATTGATGCGGTGGAAGAAGAGCTGTCTCTTGCTGTGAACGAAACAACACGTGCAGCCATAGAGGAGCAAGAACAAATGATAGACCGGCTTGAATCAAAAGTAAAGGACTGTGAAGTGAAGATTCACGCAGCTGAGTATCAACTGGCGGCAAGACCGGCATACCACGCAGGGTAGCTTTCTATTTGAGCAATAAGTAAACGTTTGATAGGATGGTTCATAGAGGTGAACACTTTGGATAATCAAACATTACTTGAACATACACAAGAGCTGAGAATATGGATCGAAGAGGCGTATGAGCAGTACCAAAAGGGAAAGGCTGAAGAGGAATACCCCGTATATGATTTTCACACAGAAATTCAGCCGGCCGTTGAGACATTTGATCAGAAAATGGAAGAGTGGCTCACTGCTGCGATCTCGTTTATTCATCTGGCGAAACCTAGATATTTACACGAAGAACAGCTTGAAGCCGTCAAAGAAAATGGGAAAGAGGTTGTCCTGCAATCTTATTTTGGCAAACAGCATGCACCCCGTGTGAAAAATTTAGTTGAGTCAGTGATTTACACACTGAACCTTTTAATAGAAGAAATCAACAAGCGCAGCTGAAGACATCGCTGCGTTTTTCTTATGGCTGCTTTAGGCACATCTTCTGCTTTTCATCATAATATATGAGTGACAAGACTATGTGTTGAGAGCGAGAGGAGCGAGATATATGATCCCTTATTCAAACCAGCAGCTGTATGAATTCAATCCATTCAATCAAGGGCCATTTCCGTATCCAGAAATGCAGCAGCAGCCTCCGCAGCCTCCAGAATATTTCATGCCGCCACATCAAGGTGGCATGAGCCAGGCATCACCTGCTGTCTATCAGCCGCCTTATGGATACCAAGAAAATGTGCCGCCTTATCAGCCGCCCGAAGCGATCAATCAACCCCAGATGCAGCCACCAGGCATGATGCCCATGCAGCAGCCTATGAACCCTTATCCTTTGCCCAGACCGCAAAAACAGCAATCATCTCAATTTAAAAGTGTGCTATCGCAATTCAAAAAAACGAATGGACAATTCGACTTTAACAAAATGTTTGATACAGCTGGGCAAATGATGAGTACGATGAATCAAGTAGGCTCATTAGCGAAAGGATTTACGAGCATTTTTAAAGCATAGTTAAAACCCAATAGAAGGATCTATTGGGCTCTTTGCTTTGGTGCCGTCACACGAAGCGTTTGATCTTTCCACACGCTTTTCATGTTCGTTTCATCTATTTTTGCCGGCATTAAAATGGTTTTTGTAAAGCTCGAATACGAGGAAGTTGTATCCGTTTTAATTGTTTCCTGCACGGATAAGTGTAAATATTGGGCTTTTACTTCTAGTGCGATATCGCCTTCGACAAAATGGTCTGGAAATTGGATTGCGATATACACAAACTGCTCATCCTCTGTCACATCGGTCGTAATCGATGCAAGTGAATGCGATGTGGTCATGAGCGCCTCCGCACTATTTAATATCTCATGAAACGGGGAGGATGCGAAAAATTGTTCAATCGCTTCATAGAGAATATCTTCATTTGCCAGCAATTCATGTTTCTTTTCGCCTTCATGTTCCATTTGAATCACCTCTCATCTACAGCCTATGCAGAAAGGACTCAGGCGGTTATCAATTGATGAGAGGAAAAAATTATGATTAAATAGTGTTGAATGAAGCAAGGTGTATGAGTGCAGCGTTTCATACACGGAATAGATCTAGAAGCAAAGCTTGAAGGGAGCAATTGACATTGCTGAAAAAATTATTCGGTTTCGGGAAAAACCAAGATGATGTAAAGGAAGAAATCATTTATTCTCCAGCTGATGGAGAGTTAATGGATATGACGGATGTACCAGACCCTGTTTTCTCTCAAAAGATGATGGGAGACGGCGTAGCAGTCAAACCAAATAGTGGCACGATTGTGTCACCAGTAGAGGGTGAAATCATTCAGCTCTTCCATACAAAACATGCAATTGGCATTCGAACACTCTCAGGGCTTGAGCTTCTGATTCATATCGGACTTGAAACAGTGGGATTAAATGGTGAAGGATTTGAAGCGCACATCAAAGAGGGAGATAAAGTGAAGATCGGTGACCCTCTCATTACGTGTGATTTAGAACTGATTGAAGAGAAAGCTGCAAGCACAGTGACACCGATTGTCATTATGAATGGTGACTTGATCGAGCATCTCGATAAAGAATCAAAGGGATCTGTTGAAAAACAGACATCTAAGCTTTTTACCGTTAAATTGAAATAATCAGGACACAAAAAAACTACCCAATCGCATGAGGGTAGTTTTTTTGATGACATTAATCTTCCATCGGAACCCAGCCTTGACTTGCTTCCATAACAGACCACAATCCTTCTGGAATCAAATATTGATCTTTTTGGCTGCGTTTAATAACAGTTTCAATCTCGCTTTCTCTGCCTTCTTTAATCTTCTTTGCCCAATCTGGGTCGACGATTAGCTCACGTGCGACAGCGATAAGCGGAATTCCTTGGTTATAGGCACTTAGTGCATCTTCGGCTGTAATGACGCTGCCTACACCGATGAGCGGAAGGTTATCGCCGCAGCGATCTTTTAGCAGCTCCATACGCGTCTTATCCGTATCTGCACCGCGTCTTGCTTTAGAGTCAATCTCCATTAAAGAGATATGCAAATAATCAAGGTTTTTAGTTTTAAGAACATCGACTAAGGTAAACGTCTCTGTCATCGTTAAACCAGGCGTTTCTGGTTCTTCAGGGGATAATCGATATCCAAAGATAAACGGTTTTTTCGCATGCTTTTCAATTGCTTCTTTCACTGCATCCACAACAGCGATAGGGAAAGCTAGACGCTTTTCTTCATTTCCTCCCCACTGATCTGTCCGCTGGTTGCTATGCGGAGAGTAAAATTGCTGTAATAGATAACCGTTTGCACCGTGGATTTCCACGCCGTCAAATCCTGCTTCGACCGCTCGTCTTGCCGCTTCTTTAAAAGAGTCAATGATATGAACAATTTCCTCTTCTTTTAAAGCGCGTGCAATCTGCTTTCCATCTTTAAACACATCACTTGGCGCAACCACATCACCATTTGGAACTAAGTGAGGGAGAGCCTGAGAGCCGCCGTGATGAATTTGAATGATGGCTTTTGTTCCCTTTGCCTGAATCGCAGAAGCTAGTTTTTTCAGGCCGGGTATATCTTCATCTCTTGCGATAGAAGGCTGTCCTTCAAATGCCTTACCATCTGGAGTCACGTTCGCACATGCTGTGATCACCATGCCCATATCACTAGATCTAGCTGTAATGAAATCAATTTCCTCTTTAGAAATAGTGCCATCCTCGTGAGAACCGAAGTGTGTCATTGGCGCAACGACTAACCGGCCATTAATAGACGCACCTCCTGGAAACGTAAATGGTTCAAATAAAGGCTTAAATTCATTTTTCACTCTCATCATCTTCTTCCTTGATAAAATCATTTCACTATAGAAGTGTAATAGATACTGTTACAACACTTCAAAGTATTTGCTCATAAGCTGCGCATCAAAAAATTGCCGCCTAGTCATGCAAACAAATATTCGGTACACTATGTAAGAGAGGTGATGCGATATGAAAAAGAAAACAATGAACGAACTCATAAAAGAATTAAAAAAAGACAAACAGGTAGAACATTGGCATGAAATCGAAGCGAAGCCTGCACAGACCTCTCCGGTACCTGAAAGAGTGCACGAAAAGCTGAAAAAGGCGCTTGAGAAACGAGGCGTGAGCGAACTCTACATTCATCAAAAGGAAGCCTTTGAACGTGTGATGGACGCGGAGCATGTGGTAACTGTCACACCAACAGCTTCAGGTAAAACACTTTGCTACAATCTGCCTGTCCTTCAGTCGATCGTAGAAGATCAGACAAGCCGCTCCCTTTATTTATTCCCAACAAAAGCGCTCGCACAAGATCAAAAGAGTGAACTTAACGAGATCATCCACGAGATGGATGTTCCGATTCATAGTGAAACATATGACGGGGATACCTCACCCGCCATTCGGCAGCGAGTCAGACAAGCAGGACATATTGTCATCACAAACCCGGATATGCTGCATTCAGCCATTTTGCCTCATCATACGAAATGGGTCAGCTTGTTTGAGAATTTGAAGTATATTGTCATTGATGAGCTTCATACATATCGTGGCGTATTTGGCAGTCATGTGGCCAATGTCATTCGCAGGTTAAAACGAATTTGTGCATTTTATGGAAGTGATCCGATTTTCATTTGTACGTCCGCAACGATTGCGAATCCAAAAGAGCTTGCGCAGCAGCTAACGGGAAGTAAGATGCATTTGATTGAGCGAAACGGGGCACCTAGCGGTAAAAAGAATTTTGTGTTTTACAATCCGCCAGTTGTGAATAAACCACTAAATATTAGACAAAGTGCCGCCACTGTCGTTAATCAACTGGCTAAAACTTTTTTAAAGGAAAAAATCCAAACGATTGTTTTTGCTAGAAGCAGAGTAAGAGTTGAAGTGATTTTAAGTCATATTCAAGAGCTAGTGAAAAAAGAGATCGGCCCAAAATCAATTCGTGGATATCGCGGAGGCTATTTACCAAAAGAGCGGCGCGTCATTGAAAAAGGATTAAGAGAAGGAGACATTCTAGGTGTCGTCAGTACGAACGCACTAGAATTAGGTGTGGATATAGGTCAGCTAAAGGTCTGTATCATGACTGGGTATCCTGGCAGTGTAGCGAGTACATGGCAGCAGGCTGGCCGTGCTGGAAGGCGTCATGAGGAAGCACTTATTATTATGGTGGCAAGCTCCGCACCTCTTGATCAATATATTGTCAGACACCCTGAATATTTCTTTAATAGACCACCTGAAGCTGCCAGAATTAACCCTGAAAACCTCATTATCTTAGTGGATCATTTAAAATGTGCATCCTACGAGCTTCCGTTTCGGGAGGATGAACAGTTTGGCGGTATGGACGTAGAAGAGATTTTGCAATACTTACATGAGGAAGGCGTTCTCCATTTTAGCGGGAATCGGTATTATTGGTCAGATCAATCGTTCCCGGCACATGGCATCAGCCTTCGATCTGCAAGCCAGGAAAATGTCGTGATTGTGGATCAATCAGATGTGGCAAATGTTCGGATTATTGGAGAGATGGACCGTTTCAGTGCGATGACGCTGCTTCATGATGAAGCCATTTATTTACACGAAGGGGTTCAGTATCAAGTGGAAAAGCTAGATTACGAGCATCTGAAGGCTTATGTGAAACAAGTAGATGTAGAATACTATACAGATGCGAATTTAGCCGTCCAACTTAAGGTGCTTGAAATCGATCAGACGACAGAGAAGGAAGCTGTATCTGTTCACTACGGTGATGTGACCGTCAACGCAATGCCGACGATTTTTAAAAAAATAAATATGCATTCAAACAAAAGGAAACTATGGAACATCTAAAGTCCATAGTCTTTGCTAATCCTACTTATTGTAGTGGTTGAAATACCCGTATCTCTAGCCGTCTTTCTTAGTGAAGCACCTGGATTTTTTGAATAGTATTCTTTTAGAATTTCGGCTTTGCCTTTAGGGTCATGGTTAATCACTTTGGTATAGTTTTTATACTCTCCGAATTTATTTCTTAATCTTACGATTGTGCTTGGGGCCATGTCTAAGGCCTCTGCTATCTGTTTTTGAGTCAAGTTAGGATGCTCATTCATGTAAGTTTGAATTCTATTGTATCGGCCAAGAGGGTCGCGATCCCATTTGTTTTTAACGTTAAATGGATCAGGATCTATAGGTATGGCGATCTCGATTGGAATATTGTCAGATAGATAGCCCTCTAAAAGTATCTCATTTTCATAAACTACACCTTTCGGAAAAAGGGTAGAAATCATTTCCGTTTGTTCTTCTACAGTTAATAAACTTTCAAATCTTTCAGCAACTGAAAGATAAGAAGTGATTAGATTATAGTTGAACATTTTGGATTTTATAAGATGTAACTTCTCTTCGAGTGAACGGACTTGTTTTTTATGGTGCTCTTCTTGTGCTTCAAGCATCGTGTATTGTTTGTCTAACTGCTCTTTTGGAAATTTTCCCTCTAGGTAGAGAGGCAGTAGCAGATCCTTTTTCTCTGAAACCTTCGTTAAATTCTTTCTTTCTGCTTTTACCTGCTTTTCCATGTCTTCAAGATCTTTCTGAGTATGATCAATTTTGACGTATTTTTTCGCCATGCTTTCGCTCTTTAAAATTTCTTTTATAGCTTTAGTTATATTTTTATCAAATCTTATACTGTTGATTGATACCCTGCAATCATAGTGTCTGTTATGTGCAAGATAAAAATATCCTTCTGTTTCATAGCTGTTTTTAGAATGAACTACACTTAGTTTTTTTTGGCATTCGGCGCACTTGAAATTTACCTTTCTTAAGAAATGGTGGTATTCTACTTTTTTTCGTTTGAATTTTTCTTTTCTTATCTTGCAAATCTTCTCGTACGTTTCTAAAGTGCGAAGGGGAGGATAGACAAGTTTTTCAGCTCTTATCGCTCCTTCGTTTTTAAAATTTTTTTCAAGTACGCCGTGAAAGGCTTTGCTTCTAAGTCTTGTACTAACTAGAACAATGTTCCATTCCTTCCCTGTTGGTGTAAGGCTTATTTTATTCAACTCGATTGCAATTTCTCTATAACTGTAATTCTTCTCAGTGTATAGCTTATCTATGAAGGGAATGACCCAAGCCCAGTCCTCATTTATCGAGTAAGTACCTGTGGCTTTATCGTAATTGTATTCCCAATACGTTTTGCCCCATCCTTTTCCCTCTCTCGTTCTTTGTCTTTTGCCTCTCATCATCTTAAGGACAATTTTCTTTTTTTCCCTTCGTGCAATTAAGTTTTTCAAGTCACTGATAAATTCATCATCTTCATTGTCCAGATCTGTAATGAAGCCAGGCTCAGCTATTTTAACGCGATTCTCGCGAAGGGTGGATTTCAAAAATTCCCAGCCAAGAGAATCTAATCTGCTGAGCCGATCTTGATCTATACATAAGACGACTTCGCAGTTGCCTTCTTCTACAAAGTCTAGCAATTGGTTAAGTCCTTTTTTCTCTAACTTACCGCCGCTGCCGACGTCCTGGAATTCACCTACCACAGTCCATCCTTGGGACGCTGCGTATTTAGTCAGTTCTTCTTTTTGAGATCTTAAGCTGTATTTATCTTCTGTGGCTTGTCCTGGGGTAGATACCCTGTAATAAAGAGCAGCTTTCAATGTAAATCCTCCTTAAAAAAAAGCCCTTTGAAATACAAGGAGCTATTTTTGTTCTCTCTGTGATAGCAGATATTTTATATATTTAATTGCTTCCTCAGCTTCTTCTTTGGTTAGAACGGCCTCATCCGTATCTGCTTTGTAATTTTCAACGACTTCACTTACTTTCATAGAAAGTTCAGACGGAAACAGCTTTGTGTATTCAGACACAAATTGTTTTTCTGACTCACTGTACTTAGGCTTATCGTTGGTATCCGTTCCGGTCAGATAGTCAATAGTGACATCAAAAATCTTAGACAGTTTAATAAGTGTATCTCTTCCGGGTTTTTGTTTTCCTCTCTCTATAGCAGAAACATAAGTTTGGTGAACGCCGAGCGCTTCTGCAAGGT
The DNA here is from genome assembly GCF_038007905.1 of Bacillus sp. FSL W8-0645. Classification (NCBI taxonomy): domain Bacteria; kingdom Bacillati; phylum Bacillota; class Bacilli; order Caryophanales; family Bacillaceae; genus Bacillus; species Bacillus sp. FSL W8-0645. The sequence continues at coordinate 2,108,231 of NZ_JBBOYC010000001.1, read as the reverse complement.
CAGCCTGATTCATCTTATGTTCTTTTCTCAGTGTTTTAATTTTGTCCTTAAGCTCCAATTTATAGACCTCCTTAACCCTTGTCAGACAAGGGTTTAAGTACATAAAAGAAAAATATTTATGAGTTTATGTAAAAAACCAGTTGATTTTAAGACTATTTGTCTTATATAATAGGAATCACCAAATAAATAAGACATATTGTCTTAAAGGGGGTGGTTCATGTGATAAATGAAAAACTCGTACTTTTAAGATCTAAAGCAGGTTTCAGTCAGTTTAAACTTGCTGAGCTACTTGGGGTGCATCAAACAACCGTAAGCACTTGGGAGAAGGGGTACCGTCAACCGTCTAAGAAAAACAAGTTAAAACTAGCCAAACTTTACGGTGTGTCAGTCGAGTATTTGTTTTATGAATCTTATTATGACACAGTTTCATAATTTTTTTTAGTGTTTTTTAAGACTTTTTGTCTTATGTCTTAAAGGAGGTGATTATTTTGACTGGTTTGCCTATTGATTTCGACGTAGTTAATAAAAATGCCTACCTACCCGTCAAATTAAGTGAGCTTTCAAAAGTTGATCCTTCATCGGCATTAGAGATCCTTAACCAATGGGGAGAAGGAACAAAGCCAATCACGGTGTTATGGGAAACAACGATTGAGAAAATTTTACAAAATCAAGATCAACCAACAAAGAAATAATACCACATTTATGTATTTAAGTAAATACAAAACTCATCCTTAATATGTTAGTTTTCAAAATCTATTGAGAGCGAAGTGATTTCGTGGAATTTAAGAGGCTTATCTTCGCAAGCAAAATGTGCAAAGGCTCTGAGATTTCAAGGATATGCAAATTATCAAAGCCATATTTTATTAACGGAAATGCAAATGATTTAGTCATAGCACATGCGATTTTTCTTAAATTGAAAAATATGCCTGAAAGGAGTAACGAAAATGTATAACCCATACGATTTTTACATTACACCAGAAGAGTTTACACAAGCCGAGGCAAACGGGATATGTAAGGATACACTCATCGGTCGAATACGTAGGCTAGGTTGGAGTAAACAGCGAGCATTAACCGAGCCAGTTAAGCATCAAAACCGAGAAAGAGGCAGAGTGGAATGGAGTAAATGGGGAAAGATTGCTGAAAAAAATGGCGTCTCGAGATCCGTATTTACTGGAAGATTGAGGTTAGGGTGGAATAGCGAAAAGGCGGCTACAACGCCAAAGATAGATCCGCACGAACATGCGAAGAGATTAAATGAATTTTCTCCAAGAACCAAGCGTCGTAAATTCTCAGAGGATCTTGTCAAGTTAGCTGAATCAAACGGTGTTAGTTATAAAAATCTACAATACCGTGTGACTGTTAAAGGGTGGGACCCATACACCGCAGCTACGACACCAGTTATGTCCCTGCGTGAAGTTCAGAAAAAAGGTCGTGAAGCTTTCCGGCAAAAATACGGTCCAAATGCGAATGCTATTTTCTTCACGAAAAGAAAGGCGGTACAGATATGAATCTAAATCATTTTTTAAAAACTGATCGTGACAAGGCTGAAAGATTGATTAAATCAATTCACTTTCTTGTTGATGAGTTGCTAAGCGATGCTATCACAGATCAAGATTTTGACGGATGTATAGAGATTGCAGGATCAATTGTTTCAAATTGCGAGGAACTTAAACGAATGCATCGGCCTGAACAAGTTGTGCAGCTACATGAAATTGCAACTCAATTTTTAGGTAAAGGTTTAAATGTCTCAACTATAAAGAGGTCGAAAATATGAATCTTGAGCATCCAGTCATTACTGAAATACTTCGCAATGGCTATCCGAAAGAGTATCAACAGTATGATCAAGATCATGGCGAGGACACCGAGGAAGAAGATGAATAAAAAAGCCCACACGGCAATGTGGACTTATAAAACAAAAAGCAACTCCATTTTAAATGGAAACATCAACAAAATCAAATAGAGGAAGGTGCACATATGAATCCTTTGCAGGACTTTGAACTTAATGAAATTAGTGAACAGCCGGGGAACCGTCCACAATTTGAGATTAATGATATGAACAGTCTAAATTGGGCTTTTCGTAAAATTGCTGCTCTCAAGGCGCAGGAAAAAGAAATCAAAGCACTGGCAGCTACAGAAAAGCAGCGTATTGAAGAATGGGAAAGCAAGGAACTGAAACCGATTGAGGACAATCTAGCATTCTTTGAAAATTTGGTGGGTGTCTATCATACAAAGCAGCTGCAGGAAGACCCGAAGGCAAAAACTCTTTCGACGCCTTACGGGAAATCTAAAAGCCGTGCAATTAAAGAGCAGCCAAAGGCAGTCGATGAGGATCAACTTCTCGAGCATGTAAAAAAAGCTGGCCTGAATGAACTAATAAAGGAAGACATTAAATGGGGCGACTTCAAAAAAACTTTGTCTATTAAAGAAATTGACGGCAATAAAGTGGTAATTGACGAAAACGGACAAGCCGTCCCAGGGGTAGAGGTAGAACCTGCCTCAATCAACTTCAAAGTGGAGGTATAAGCTATGTTTCAAGTAACAGACGCACAGCGTCAAAAGGAAAAAGCAATTGTGGGATTTATAGGTCCGAGTGGTTCCGGTAAAACAGCAGGAGCGCTGCTAGTAGCTTACGGAATGATGAAGGAAGCATATCCAAACGCAAGCGAAGAGGAAATTTGGTCTAAGATCGGTGTCGTTGATACCGAGCACCGCCGAGCGAAATTATATGCTAATTTACAATTTGATGAAATCCGTATAGGCAGCTTTAAGCATATTGATTTTACGCCACCTTACACAACCGAACGTTATCAAATGGCCGTTGAAGCAATTAAGAACGCAGGGGCCGAGGTGGTTGTAATTGATTCACTTTCCCACAACTGGCAGGGGGAAGGCGGAATAGTTGAAACACATGGCAGCATGTCCGGCAACTCTTTTCAAAATTGGGGTAAACTTGCGCCGGAAACAACCAAGCTAATCAAAACATTGACGCAAAATGATGTTCATATCCTGGCAACATTGAGAACAAAAACGGAGTATGTTGTCGAAGCCGATAATAACGGGAAAATGGCCCCTCGTAAGGTTGGGACCAAGCCAGTACAAAAAGAAGAAATGGAATATGAATTCATGCTTAATTTCACTATTAGTATTGATCATATGGCTGAAACGTCTAAGGACAATACACGAATGTTTGAAGGCTCCTCAATAAAGTTAAATCCTGAAGTTGGCCGTAAACTTTATCAATGGTTAGAACTTGGCATTGATGTAAAAGCAGAGGAAGAAACAGAAAGAATCGGCTTAATCACCCACATTAAAACGTTGATCGAAGGTAACGAGCAGGCAGTTCAAATGATTGAGGAATTTCAGATCAAAGCCAATAAAAAACTTGATCAATGGAATATTAAATTGGCATCCGCCGCACTTGATAGATTAAACGGCGTCTTAGGAGGTGAGCAGGTTGAAAAATGATACAAAGCTCGAGGCGATTAGAGAACGTGCAAATATATCAGATGTACCCTGGTTAATTTCAGAGATTGATAGGTTGAATAGTGGAATAGACAGTGCAATTTATGATTTGCGAAATGAAGACACCAGCGATCCGCATGTATTAGATCAAGTCACTAAAAACCTAGTAACCGTATTGAACGGTAAATAAAAAATTTGGAGGAATTAAATATGTTTACAGTAGACCACAGTAAAGGCGATTCATTTGAACCAATTAAACCAGGAGAATACGAAGCAACAGTAATGCATTTTGAAGAAAAAACAGCAGCGTCAGGAAATAAGCGACTTGTTGTAGATTATGAAATTCGTTCGGATGTTGAGCAGCCATGCCAAGGGCAGAAAATTTTATATGATAACTTCACGGTTACAGAAAACGCTATGTGGAGATTTCACCAGGCATCAAAAGCCGCAGGTTTTCCCAACGGAATGAAATTCAAAGATCATATCGAATGGGCGAATGCTTTCTTAAATAAACCGGTTCGTCTCGTTGTGGGGGAGCGAGAACACAACGGGAAGAAATATCCGGAAGTAAAAGCGTTTAAGCCGTCCGAAGCGTCGACCCCGGAAGCTGACCCAATTAATATCAGTGACGACGATATACCTTTTTGATCATAGAAAACACAATTGAGGGAGTGTATAGCTCCCTCGTCTTTAAAGGGGAGTTATTACATGTACGATTTTAAAAACATACCGCAAGAGCTCAAAAACGCCCCTCAATGGATATTATGGCGTTCCGAAGAACGTGACGGCAAGAAAACAAAAGTGCCGTATCAGATTGACGGCAGCATGGCCCAATCCAGTAATAAAAGAACCTGGTCAACATTTCCGACCATTTTAAAATTTTATAATAATCGAGACTACGACGGGATCGGCTTCATGTTTTCAAAAGATGATCCGTTCATTGGCATAGATATTGACCATTGTGTTGAGGATGGAGTTTTGTCGCCATTCGCTCAAGAGATCGTTGAGAGTGTTGGCAGCTATACCGAATTTTCACCAAGTGGTAAAGGTGTCCACATTATTACAAAAGGTAAACTTCCATTACGAGGCCAGGGCACAGGAAGAAAAAATCCCGAACTTGGATTAGAAGTATATCGACACGGGCGCTATTTTACCTTTACAGGAAACAGTCTCGGGATCGGGGCAATTGAAGAACGATCGGACAAGCTCAAGGAGCTCTTTAATAAATATTTGAAGGACAAAAAAGAAGAAACGAAACCATCTAGCCCGCCTGCTGCTTCATCCCGTGATATGAATAATCTTTCTAATAAAGAGATATGGGAAAGGATGTTCAATAGCAAGAACGGAAAGAGCATTCAAGATTTGTTTAACGGTCATTTGATTAACGAGGATCATTCTGCTACAGATATGGCCTTGTGTAACCATCTGGCGTTTTGGACCGATAAAGACACCTCAAAAATGGATTCGATGTTTCGGGAATCGGGCTTGTATCGTGAGAAATGGAATCGACAACATTCATCCGATGGCGCTACATATGGAGAAATGACCATTGCCGCTGCCGTTTATTCTACTCATAAAACAATTTCTGATTTGATGGAAGAACATCAGGAGCAACCGTACGAGGTATATATTTCCCGTCCTCATAATTCTCAAGTTGAGGATACCGAAGAAATTATTGATACTCCGCCTGTGTTTCATTTAACCGAACTGGGTAATGCTGAACGTATCGCCTATTATCACGGAAAGAATATCCGATATTGTAACGAGCTTGAATGGCTGATTTGGGACGGAAAGCGATGGGAAGAAGATAGCAAACGTAAAATTGAAGCCATTACCGCTAAGACGTTGCGGGCACTGTATGGAGAGGCTGAGGCCGCAGAAGACAAAATTCGAAAAAAGCAGCTTTATGATTGGGCAAAGAAATGTGAAAGGCGTTCAATTCGAATAAATAGCATACTGGATGTGCGACCGATGGTATCGGTTAAGAAAAAAGATTTTGATAGCTTTAAGTTTCTTTTCAATTGCGATAATGGAGTCATTAACCTTAAAACAGGAGAGTTGAGACCACATGATAGAAATTTGCTGCTAACAAAAATGTCACACATCCCTTATGAAAAAGATTCTGATTGTCCAAACTGGATCAATTTTCTTGAGAGTATCTTTCTGACAACAGCCGGAGATCCCGATCATGAATTAATAGAATATCTACAGAAGGCAATTGGATATTCACTAACAGGTGTTACAAAGGAACAAATTATGTTCTTCCTTTTCGGAAATGGTCGGAATGGTAAATCAACTTTTATTAATGTGATTCAGGATATTCTTGGAGATTACGCCCGTCAGACGAATAGTGATACTTTCTTGAAGAAGAAAAATGAATCAGGAATCAACAATGATGTAGCTCGTCTGGATGGTGCGCGATTTGTTTCGGCTGTCGAGAGTGAAGAGGGCCAGCAGCTGTCAGAGGCACTTGTAAAGCAAATAACTGGTGGAGAGAAGATGTCTGCTCGTTTTCTCCGCCAAGAATACTTTGAATTTACACCGGAATTTAAAGTGTTTTTTACGACAAACCATAAGCCAATTATCAAAGGCGGCGACAATGGGATTTGGCGCAGAATTAAACTGGTTCCTTTTACAGTAACTATACCGGAAGAGAAGATTGATGCTGATCTTCCTGAAAAATTAAAAAGAGAAATGCCGGGAATACTCCGATGGATTGTGGACGGATGCTTGAAGTGGCAGAAGGAAGGATTGAAAGATCCAAAAGCGATTAGAAATGCTACACAAGGTTATCGTGAAGACATGGATATTTTAGGACCTTTCTTAAATGAAAATTGTACTATACATGAGGATGCCAGTATAGAAGCTAAAATCCTATACGAAAACTATAAAAAATGGTGTTTTCAGAATGATGAAATAGACTTGAAGAATCGTTCCTTTTATCGCCAGTTAGAAGTAAGGGGCTTTAAAAAAGAAAATGGAGCAAAAAATAAAGTTTATTTTAAAGGTCTTACTTTAAATCAGTACGCTGGACATAATTTACTTTCAGGGGTTAATGAAGAAGCTAAAGGGGTTAATAAAGTTAATCAGCCAAAAGAAGATAAAGCAGCTATTAGAAAAAAGCTATGAAACCTTATATAACAAAGCATTTCCAAAGATTTATAATCATGGTTTTTAGGGTTATGGGTTAATGAGTTAATTAAATATATATGTTCCTTTCTTATGAAAATAAATAAATAAAAATAATAATATATATATATATAAGGAGTTTAATAGATTTCGCGGTTAATTCGTTAACTCATTAACCGTTTCTTTTATAAAGCCTTATATATCAACGTTTTTAAGAGTTAATGAATGATTTGGGTTAATAAAAACATTAACCCTTTTTAAATAGAGGTGGGAAAAATGCACCCGAAACAAATTTGTGCAGACTTAGAAATGTTGGGCGCTCGTTTGGTTCTTGATGGAAACGATCTTTATATTGAGAATCCCGAAAACGTCTATCAAGAACTTGTGGAATTTGTTCAGTCTTACAAAAGACGAATTATTCGATATTTGAAAGGCGAATACTCGGATCATGAACATAATGTGAAACAGACAATAGATAAAATCATTAATTATTACATGGGCATCGCTCAAGACTTAAATACAAAAATAGATGACTGGTTCAATCATGATTGGGATGCGGCGACAAAAGTCGCGAGATTGCTCGTTTTATTTTGGGAGAACGGATGGAGAGACCTTGACACTTCCGTTTCGAATTTTGAAAGTGAGGAGACGGACAAACACTCTTTAGAAATTTATGAGAGGGCAATGTCTTATTTTAAGGGGAGTAAATCATGACTATTATTCATTACAACTATTCAGATACAGAGTTAAAAGAAATTTTAGGCAGCATGATCATTATTGTGGATACGAGAGAACAGAAGAATCAACATGTTCTTGACTATCTTCGTAAAAAGAATGTATCCATCAAATTCAAAGCCATGAAGACGGGCGACTATTCCGCAATGATTCCAAAAAATGAGGCATACGGGATCAATAGAGACATGTATTTAAATGCTGCTATCGAAAGGAAAAACGGAGTTGATGAGCTTGTTCAATCCATTAAGGATCGTTCCAGGTTTGAAAATGAATTGATTCGTGCATCAAAAAACCCTTTCACTCTTCTTGTGGAAGATCTGGAAGGGTATCAAAAGATACTCAACGGAAAATATCGTTCAAAATATGAACCTAAATCGCTGCTTGGTAGCTTGAAAACATTTGAGGTTCGTTACAATTTCTCAACGGTTTTTATTAATCCAAGTGCGACCGGAAACTATATCTATCATCATTTTCATTACATGGCCCGAGAATTACTAAAGGGGGGCTTGATGTGAATGAATTAATGAAGGCCCTTTATCTTGAGCGAAAAAAGGATGAAATCAAAGCGCAGCTGCTTAAAATGGGATATTTTAAAACGCCTGATGGTCGGCAGTTGTATGAGCTATCACTAGATGAATTAGACGAAATATTCAAAAAACAATTGATTGAAAGGGGAAAATAAAAATGGTTTTTGTAGGTTTTGAAGAATCACACGAGGTGCGGCAGCTGGCTAAAAGTTTAATTGATGAACACCACCCACATTTAAAAGATGCGATTGGGCACATTGGGTTTTATATTCGAGAAGGAAGCAGCAAATGGGCGGGGAAAGCGAAAAAATGCACGGCCTTTGAACGCCATATGACTGATTACATGCTTTTTGTATTCGTAAATAAGGAATCCTGGAAGGCAATGAACAAGAAACAGCGTGCCGCCCTGGTCGATCATGAACTTTGTCATTTTACACGTACCAAAACTGAAGAACCTGACCCGAAAGATCCGAGGAATTGGATCACTGTGTACGGGCCCGCCGATGACCCTGACAGTTGGGGCATTCGAGAGCATGATGTAGAGGAATTTTCCGAAATCATAGAGCGTCATGGCCTTTGGGATACGGGTATCGAATCATTCGCCGCAGTTGTGCGGGAGGCTGATCACCAAATGAATATCGATGATGTGACCAGAGAACAACGAATTCAGAGGGTGAAATAGTGGAACATACCGAAACCAAAGAAGATAAGGAACTGATTCGATTAAAAAGAAAGATAGATCGGCTCATATCAAAAAGTGACAGAAAAGGCTATGAATTTATTGATTTTGAAATTGGGACAATTAGAAGAATTGCTCATGCGAAAAGCATGCATGAACTCAATTACTTAGTATTAATGTCTATTCAAATGATATTTGATAATCACAAAATCAGATAATGTTAATGATATCAGGAAGGTGAAGAAATGAAGCTGTTGAGCATTGGAGACATTCTAGAAGATTTTCATGGCAATACAAGCATGGGCCTATACCTAGTTGCAAAGCTATATTTCGGGGAAATGTTCGGATATAAGTACGCTTTAGTCAGCCTAAATGGTGAAGGTGTCGCAAATGGATTTCATGATAGTTTACAGGAATTACAAGACCATCCGTACCTCAAATCAATGGTGCATGTGAAAGGATTGGAGGTAGCAGAATGAGAAATCGTCTACTTATCTTTTATATCATGTTTGGATCGTTGTCAGCTTTAGCGGTCATGTATATAAATTAAGGAGGCAATGAAAGACTTGAGATTACAAGACATTCCAAGTAAAATTATAGATATTGAGACTTTAACAAGAAAAGGACCTATTGTTCTCGTTATATCTGATGGTAAAGCGAGATTTTCACCGCTGCCGTCGCACGGGGAAACAAAGATCGTTACACATGACAACAAGGTAACTCGTGTTAATTTCAACGAAGGCGAGTTATTCGAGTAAATATAACCGTTCTACCGGAAAGCCGGGGGACACTGATCATGACAGCAAAAATCGCTGTGTGATTGGTGTCCCTTTTTTATTTTCAGAAAAGGAGAAAGCAAAATGAAAACGTTGAGAGCTGCTTTTCTAAAAGCGGGTTATAAATCTATGTCAACGAAAAGAACTGACGTCCCTAAGGACAAACGTACCCGAAATCACACGCAGGAGCTTTCAGAAAGAGAGTTAAGAGAGCTTATGGGTATTTATCGCACAACATATAAAAGAGGGCGTGGCGGGGCATTTAAAAGCAAATAAAAGGGGGTGGTATTTTGAAAGATTTAATCAAGGAATATAAAGCAGCGTTGAAAGAAACTAAAAGGAGTTTGGCAGCATCTACAGACGAAGGGGAAATGAAAACGTACCGTTCAATGATTTTTGACCTAGAATATGCGATAGAGTGGATGGAAACACAAAGGCAACCAAGTGCAAGACGTGGCATGGATCGCCGTTCCTATTATGAACGCACAATATTCACAACAATAGAAGTCCTTGACTTCCTATATTCAACATACCACGTTCCCGAATCTGACCCGCTAGCAGTAAACGAAAATGAACTGGATTTACTCGAGTATGCCATGTCTACGCTGACGGATAAGGAGAAAGAGATTTATATAACTGTTGTTGGTCATAACCTATCTTTCAGTAAATGTGCCGCACTTCATGGTATAGCAAAAGGGTCAGTCCAAAAACATATAGAGAGGGCAAGAAAAAAGATCGCTCGAAAGGTAGAGGAATTGAGATCGGGAGAAAGGAGATACGCTGATGTTGGGTGAACCGCCTGTAATAGACAAAAAGGAAACGAGAAAAAGAGTTGAAAGTATACTCGACAACTATCGTTTGTATCTTCTCCAGGTCCCGGACGATATGCTGCCTAAAATAACGGCCGGGTTTAGTATCGTCCCTCCAGCTGTGACGAACGCTTTTCATTCATCTACTGAGAGTACGGCCATTAAACGTATTGAGTGGGAACAGAAACGAAATGTATATCTTGAGAGAGTGCAAAAGGCTGTCAATCGTCTTCCGTATAATGAGAGACAGATAATCATAAAACGTTACATGCAGCAAGAACCTGTTTTCGATTACCAGGTTTATAATGAAATTGGCATGAGTGAAAGATCATATACACGCCTGAAAGGAAAGACATTTCTTGATCTCGCTTATGCTCTCAATGAAGTTGTATTTAAAGCACCCGTTTAGAGGTGTTTTTTATTTTGGCTGAATTTTGGCGTAAAAGTGGCGTGTTTTTGGCGTAATGTTGGCGCAGCATGACGTGAAAAAGGTTGTAATATTGTATTATGCGATAAATTGAGAGCGGCTTCCATTGTGGAGGTCGCTTTTTATATGGAGGTGTTAGCTGTGGTAGAAGTAACTGTAATCTCTATGGAGCGACACATGAAAGAAGAAGTTGAGGAGTTATATCGAGGAGCAGATTTACTCATACCGTTTAAGCGTGTTCCTTATGTCGTTGTGAATGCTGAAATTAAACACAAGGGCAATATGATTAAATCAGAGTATACATTCTTTGATGCCGAGGATATGTCTTTCAAGGAAGCGCAAGAGCGCATAATTGATATGCTGGCGAATGGTCTTGCCGATTGAATTTGTGGAATAAATGACAGGAGGTAACAAGTATGAGCGACAAGCAAAATAAAACAACCCCTGCGGCAACAGAGGTTGATGATGAACGGATGCAAGCTGAACAGCTTTTGAATGATATTAATTCTGGAAATATCTCAATTAACAAAGCAAGATCTGTTCTAGGTTTGTCACCGTTAGCAAATCAAGCAGCTAATCTAAAATATATTGCTAGTCAAAATAGTTCTATTTGATATATAGAAGGTTCCTCATCTAGTTTATTAAGATTTTGCAGATTTTTTAATGCTCTAATTTGCATGTTGTTATGTTTACATAATTGTGGAATAGCAACTAACAAAGCCTCATGAGGAAGGTCAAGATTGTAATGACGGGCTAATACTTCTCGAAGCTCAGCTGAATTAATTGTATTAAATTTCTCACCTAAAAAAAGAATACCAAACCTTTCACTTTTTATGTTATTTAGACTAATACTTTCTTGCTTTAAATCTTGCAGCGCTTTACTAATGATCATCATTTCATTAAATGTATTTTGAATATCTGACTTAATATCACTCATATTTTCACCTCCTATCTAAACATATAGGAATATTATACCAATGAGTAAGGAGAAAAGAGAATGACAAATAAGAACATTATTGTTTATTCAAAAAAAGATGGGGTCAACAGACTTTTACCTATTGACACCAACGATTTGATTTCTTTGACAAAAATCGTTGAAAAGAATTATCCGACAGAGAAAGATTTTATCTATGCCTTAGTGCAAGGTGTAGAAATTAAATTATTCTAAACGAGTGAAATACATGTGAAGCGCCTTTCCAATGGATGGGTGCTTTTTATTATGAGGAGAGTGTTGAATATGTTTTTAGACTTAACTTACAGAAGCATCTATGACCAACTTGATGAAGCGTTAACTAAGAAGACTTTGATCGTTATCACTGCTAGGACAAGACGAATCGGCAAGACAAAAGCGCTTGCGCATCTGGCTGCAATTAAAGAATTACCGATTGTCGTCAAGGATTCAATGGTTAATATGTATACAAAAGAGTATCCAAATGTACGGATTACCGGGGAATCTGCCGCTAAAAGAAGTACCTTTTTAAATACTGTGTTGGTTGAAGAAGGCGTACAGGAGACAACTATCACTATATTAAGAGATAAGGGCGTTACGGTATCTGGGTTCTTTGTTGACCCAAGATGGTCCGTGGTATCTGGGGAATATGTTCCGTACGAAGAACGAAAAAGAACTGAACACGGCACCGAACAAGCAACAACTGTATCGGAACCTCCTTTGCTACAAATCACATTGAAAGATATACATTCAGTTCCTGAAGTGATTCACAATGGTGAGCCATTGGAAGGACGGATTGATATAGATTTCAATTGGAAAACGGGCGGATTTGATACAGTTGGCTCTACTTATATTAATCTGCGGACACTTGGGAATAAGGGTAAGAAACCAATTGAAAAAAGGATTGAGTATAAACGCGGAGAAGCAATGGATGAGCTGCCGACAAAAGATGATCTAGTTTGGGATAAAGAACGAGGCATTTACCTTCGTCCTTGAAAAAACGTGAATGATAGCACTGTCCAATAGGGCGGTGCTTTTTATATGGAGGAGTTATCTGTGGTAGAACTCTTAATCTTAAAAGGTTGTTCAAAACAACGCACAAGGACTTTCATCGTAGGGGCAAACACTCGTCACGCAAGAGCACTATGGCGACATGTGAAAAAGAAATTCCCACAATATAAATACCCTCACTATGTTTCTAGGGACCCTGCATTGCTGGACGGGGTGAATCCTAGCGAAACAATTTTAATTTTACTGCCGGGCTATTATCGAAATCCAATAATCAACAGCTATGAATTTCAATGGTTGAAGGAAAATGCCATTGATGTAATTCATATCAATGAGGAGGAAATCAAATGAAAATTTTAGTTCTTAAAACGGATTGTCTATTAAGCAAGGATGCAAAAGATGCGCTTAGAGAAGTAGCTAAAAAAGCAGCTCAAACTGGCATTATGATTCTTGATGGCGGTTTAGATGCTGAGGTATTAGACGTCCAAGGAGTAGCAATCAATGAAGAAGTCACTGAAACCCTGCAATGAACCTGGTTGCCCTCAACTAACGCGTGAAGGATATTGCCAGCAGCATAAGACATCGAAGCCTTTATATGATCTGTTCCGTGAATCATCATCTCGCCGTGGGTATAATAGCCGATGGCGTAAAGCGCGTGAAGGTTATCTAGTAAAGCATCCTTTGTGTCAGTCTTGCATGTTACAAGGTAAGCGTATTGTTGCTACAGTGGTGGACCACATCAAGCCACATAAGGGAGGAAAAAAACTATTCTGGGATTCTTCTAACTGGCAGCCACTGTGTGCGTCCTGTCACAGTAGGAAGACCGCTAAAGAAGATGGAGGGTTTGGGAATGGTTAATCAAACATGCGTGTGTGATCAATGTGGAACAACATTCATTATTAAAAGTTGTTCTAGGATTAGAAAGATTGGCGAAGGGATTAAACAACATCTTCTAGTTTGTCCGAGGTGTAAAGCTGAGTACACATCCTACTATACAAATGCGGAAATCAGAAAGCAGCAAAGTAAAATCAGTAGGCTATATAATGCTATTCGAATGACGAGGAACAAAAGTCTACTTGATCAACATTATAAGAAAATAGATTCAATACGAGCAGATTTAGAAAGAGACATGAATCAGCTTCGCATTGAAGTTGAAGGCACCCCCCAGGGTTAAATCCCTAGAAAGGATTTGCTGTAGACCGCGTCTCCCTCAACATCGCGAGAAATTCCCTAAATGAAAATTCGGAAGGAGGTGAGGGGATGGCAAGGCCGAGACAACCAGTTGACTTGTTGCTAGTGAAAGGGAAGAAAAACCTTACCAAGAAAGAGATTGCAGAAAGAAGAGAGCAGGAAATTAAGGCACCAGATGACAAAGTGAAAGCTCCTTCTTATTTACCAAAAGACTTAAAAAGAGAATTCAAAAAGATAGCGGACGAGCTCAAAAACATCGGAATTATGACAAATTTAGATGTAGATGCGCTTGCCCGTTTTTTGTTTGCTCGAAAACAATATTTACAAATAACAGAAATCATATTAGATACGCCGATTACAGCACTTACCGAAAATTCAGATGGTGAAAAATTTGAAATTGCGAATCCTGCCTATGGTGATCTTCTAATAAATCAAGACAAACTGTTTAAACAATGCAGACAAGCATCAAGTGATCTAGGATTAACCATTTCCTCTCGCTGTAAACTTGTGATCCCTAAAAAGGATGACAAGCCGAAGTCAAAAGAGGAAGAACGCTTTGGAGGGCGCATGTAATGAAAGAGATGACAGCGGAGCTTTTAATTGAGCGCGTATGGTCATATTGCGAAAACATCCAAACAGGGGAAATAAAAGCTGGGAGGAAGCACAGGCAAGCTGTTCAAAGATTTACCAGAGACGTAGAGCGGTTAGCCGACGAGGATTGTCTGTATTATTTTGACGCCGAAGCAGTCCTTGATTTTTATGAATGGGCCAAGCAGTTTAACCATGTGGAAGGCATATTGGCAGGTCAGCCGATTGAACTTACAGACTTTCAGCTATTCATGGCTGCTAATATCTATGGATTTTACAAAAAGGTCAATGGTGCCAGGCGTTTTAGAAAGGCTTACATCCAGTTAGCGAGAAAAAACGCAAAATCACAATTGCTGGCTATCATGGCTTCATATGAAATCTTTCCCACTAAAGAAAAACATCGTGTGTTTATTGCTGGTTGGTCAAGGGAGCAGTCAGACGAAGTCTATCAAGCAATCCTTGAACAACTACAGCACGCACCGATTTTAGAGGGGAAATACACCGATGCTAACGGGCAGGTCACAAAATACGCAACAAATTCAATTATCAAACCGTTATCCCGTGAAGCCCGAAAGGTTGGAGACGGAAAAAACCCATCACTAGGGATAGTCGACGAATATATGTCTCATGAAACAAGTGAAATATATGATGTTATTGACAGCGGTATGGTCGCCCGTCGTAGCCCTTTGATGATTATCATTACTACTGCAGGTTTCAACTTGAACGGGCCGTGTTTTAAAGAGTATCAATATGTTTCCAAGATTCTTGATCCCGACATTGAAATTAAAAACGATGATTATTTTGTTATGATCTGTGAGCTTGATCCCGAGGACGATATAAAGGAAGAGTCGAATTGGATTAAGGCAAACCCGATTGTAGCAACTTACCCGGAGGGGATGGAATCACTAAGGGCAGCGTTAAAAGTTGCATTAGATGTGCCTGAAAAGATGAGAAGTTTCCTTACAAAAAACATGAATGGATGGGTCGATCAACAGGACAACGGCTATATGAAAATGTCGAAATGGCGTGCTTGTTTTGGAGAAATGTCCGATCTCAAAGAAATGGCGATCTATCTTGGCTTAGATTTATCTATGACTACAGATTTGACTTCTGTCGGATGGGTTGGCGTTCTTGATGGTTTTTATTATGTTGGTCAGCATTCCTTCATCCCCGAAGAACGAGCCAAGGAGAAGATGGCTACTGATAAAGTGCCTTATGATTTATGGCGTGATCAAGGTTGGATGACATTCACACCAGGGGAAGCGGTTGATTATCAATTTGTCGAAAGGTGGATTATTGAATTTGCTCACGTCAACAAATTAAGGGTCATTGAAGCTGCTTACGACAAATGGAATGCGCTGCACCTTGCACAACGGCTTGAGGGTAAGGGATTTAATATGGTTGAGTTACCGCAGAGAATTCAGCATCTATCATTACCTACAAAGGACTTTAGGCAAAAGGTGTATGAGGGTAAAGTCATTCATGCAAACGATCCATTGCTCACATTTGCATTTAACAATGCGATTATTAAGCAAGACGCACAAGAAAACATCATGCTAGACAAAGCGAAGTCACCACAAAGAATAGATCCAGCTGCAGCGATGATGAATGCTTTTGCTAGGGCCATGTATCACGATATGGGTGCAAACGTTGACTTAAACGAACACTTTTCAGGAAATTTCAGTTTTTAGGATGTGAGAGAGTGAAAAAAATTATTGTTTATCTGAAATTATTATTAAACGACTTGCTGTTTATTGGAGGGTGCATCTTTATTCTGCTGGCAGCGTATCGGGTAAATACGAACATCGGTCTATTTCTGACGGGTGTATTTTTTATGTTTTATGCCTACTTGCTGTCAAATCACGCGCGGCAGAAAGAGAGGTGAAATAAATGTTTATAGATAAGTTTTTTGAAAAACGATCCAGCTCAACAACAATAGACGGTTTCAGTCAGTTGATCAATCTATTCGGAGGTAGAGAAACGGCCAGTGGTGAAAGAGTCAGTGAAAGTAATTCATTTGAGCAGCCTGACATTTTCGCATGTGTCAACGTATTGTCTGATGACATTGCAAAGCTACCGATACACACTTTTAAAAAAGAGAGTCAAGGAGTCAACAGAAACCCTAATCATCCATCAGCCTATATGATCTACGCAAGGCCAAACCCGTACATGACTGCTTATGTGTGGAAAAAGCTGATGATGACGCATGTACTCACATGGGGGAATGCCTATTCGATGATTGAGTTTGGGGCTCACGGTTTCCCTGAAAATCTATACCCGTTGCGGTCGGATGCAACAAAAGCATACATCCATCCCGACTCAGGGAGGCTATGGTACCAAACCACCGTTAACGGAAGGACGATGGAACTTAATGATTACCAAGTGCTGCACTTTAAAGGTCTATCAACGGATGGTATACACGGTAAGTCGCCTATTGGTGTAATACGAGAGCACATAGGCGCTCAAGCAGCTGCGACAAAATATAACGCAAAACTATATAAAAACGAAGCCACGCCGCGAGGCATTCTAAAAGTACCCTCTTTTTTGGATGAAAAACCAAAAGAGAACGTCCGTAAAGAATGGCTGCGGGTCAACCAGGGTGAAAACATAGCGATTATTGATAATGGACTAGAATATCAATCTATTGCCATGCCGTTGGAAGAAGCGCAGTTTGTAGAATCTATGAAATTCAATAAAGCACAAATTTCAATGATTTATAAAGTTCCGTTGCATAAACTCAATGAGCTTGATAAAGCCACATTTTCAAACATTGAGCATCAATCCCTGGAATACGTAAAAAACACATTGCAACCGTGGATCGTGAATTTTGAACAGGAATTAAATATTAAGTTGTTTACTGACAACGACCAAAAAGCCGGTCATTATGTAAAATTCAATGTTGATAGTGAGCTGCGCGGCGACAGTAAAACTCAAGCAGAGTATTTTAAGACCATGAGTGAAGCGGGTCTTTTAAATAAAAATGAGATTCGTGACTTGATTGAAAGAAACCCTATCGAACATGGCGAGAAATATCTTTCTAGCTTGAATTATGTGTTTCTCGACTTTATGGAAGAATACCAGAGGCTTAAAGCTGGTGCGGCCATGAAGGGAGGTGACAGCGAGAATGAGTAAGGAAAAAGAAGTGCGGCTGCTGACGTCGCCAATTGAGATCCGTTCCGACGGTGAGGGACAAGCTGAATATGTGGAAGGTTATGCTTTGAAGTTTGAAAAGTGGTCCGAACGTTTGGGGTGGTTCAAGGAGATCATAAGTAGGAACGCTTTAGAATCTACCGATCTATCAAACGTAATTGCGCTTTTCAATCACAGACAAGACTTTCCTTTAGCAAGAAACACTGTTTCAGGTGAGTCAGGACGGCTTGAACTAGAAATAGATGGCATAGGTCTTAAATTCAGATTTAAACCGTCAGACACGTCATATGCGCGCGATCTCATGGAGAATATACGCAGCGGCGTTATTAATCAATGTTCTTTTGCCTTTTCGTTGGATTATAACGGCGAAGAACCTGATGAGTGGCGCATAAATGAAGATGAAGACATATACGAACGAAGAATAAACAGCATTCACCGCATTTATGACATTTCTCTTGTAACGACACCTGCGTACAGTGACACCGAAGCTGTGGTAGGTGCCCGCAGTTTAGAGAAAGTAGAAGAAATGAAAGAACAACGAAGCACGCCAACAGATGAAACTTTAAAAATTGAATTGGAACTTTTAAGCCTTGATCTTCCCGAATAAGGCTTTTTTGCGTTCTATGAGGAGGAAAAATAAAAATGTCTAAAAAAGAAATTGAATTACGTCAGCAGTTTACGCGAAAGAAAGAAGAAGCAGATAAAGCACTAGCAGAAGGAAAAACAGAGGAGGCGCGCCAGCTTCTTGATGAAGTGAAAGAGCTGAAAAATCAAATTGATCTGATGGTAGAAGGACGCTCGCTGAACGTGCCTGATTTACCTGGCGGTGAAAATTTTGTGCCGGAGCAAGAACGCAACCCGGAGGGACGAAAAGGAGCCGAAGGAGATAAAGAAGAACGCCAAAAGAAATTCACCCAATTGTTCATGAAGTCTCTTCGTGGTAAATCCTTAACACATGAAGAACGTGAATTTCTAGAAAATCCTGAGTTCAGGGCAATGTCAGGGAAAAACGAGGAAGACGGCGGGATCCTGATTCCTGAAGATATTTCAAGAACCATTAAAGAGTTAAAGCGGGAGCAATTACATCAACTTGAGCAATATATCACGGTCGAGCCGGTAGCAACACGATCAGGTAGTCGTATGCTTGAAAAAAATGCAGACATGACACCATTCCTAGACATCGAGGAAATGGGGGAAATTCCTGAAACAGATCAACCTAAGTTTACGAAGCTGTCATACAGTATCACTGATTACGCAGGACTATTGCCACTTTCAAATACATTGTTGCAAGATACTGATCAAGCGATTATGTCATATGTTGCAAAATGGTTTGTTAAAAAATCAGTCGCAACAAGAAACGCTCTTATTCTGGCTATTCTTGAAGGCTTGAAAAAGGTGAAATTTAAAGGTTTTGACGATATTAAAAAGACTTTAAACGTTACACTTGACCCTGCCATTTCTGCTGGAGCAATCATCATGACAAACCAAGATGGGTTTAATTACTTTGATCAATTGAAAGATGCGGACGGCAAATATCTAATGAAAGATGTACCTACGGACCCGACAAACAAAATGCTATTCGGTCGTCCTGTAGTAGTGATTTCAAACAGGGTTCTCAAAACCAAAGAGGGGAAAGCACCTGTAATCATTGGAGATTTAAAAGAGGCTATCGTTTTATTTGATCGTCAGCAACAGTCTATCGACTATACGAATCTTGCTGCAGGATCATTTGAAACAAACACAACAAAAGTACGAGCAATTGAACGTGAAGACGTTGTGGCTTGGGATAAAGAAGCGGTAGTATACGGCCAGTTGTCAATAAGCGAGTAAATAAAAAAGAGGTGAAGGGTCATGCGAGTGACAAAAAACTACACCACTGATGGCGGGGATCGAACTGTCATTGGTGGTGTTTTAGAATTTGCAGGAGGAAAAATCGTCAAAGATGGTCAGGAAGTTAGTCTAGGTGGCGGCGGATCAGCTGCACCAGGAAGCGTTACTCATGAAATGCTGGCTGAAAAAGCTGTCCGGTCGGCAAACATCGGGACAGGAAGTATCATGCCGGAGCATCTTAATTCGTCTATTGAAACTAGACTCAAAGGAATGGAAGACGAAATAAAAGAGCTGCAAAGCAAACTGAGCAAAGAATAATAATTGAAAGGAATTGATCTAACATGGCAAAAGATTACCTAAACGAAAGTAATGGAGTATTCACGTCTGCAGAGGCGGGCCCTGATGGTAAACCTATCACAGCAGTTACGGTGAAAGACAATAGCGAAGAAAATCCTCTTTATGTGAAGGGGTTAAAGGGTGATCCTGGTGAACAAGGCCCTCAAGGTCCGAAAGGAGAAAAAGGCGATCCAGGAGAGCAAGGCCCAAAAGGTGACAAAGGCGATCCCGCAGTAATTGAAACGGGGTCTATTAAAAACGACCATTTAGCAGATAAATCTGTTAACTCTCGTACTATAGGCACTGGCAGTGTGATGTGGGAGAATCTTAATTCTGCAGTAAAAGACTTGATCACCGAGTTACAGACGAGAGTCAATGAGCTTGAGGGTAAAGAAAATACTGAATAAGTAGGCGGTCTTCTATGGATTTAAAAATGCTGAAAGATGAATATTTAAAAATTGATACCGATCAAGATGACGCCTTGCTTAAATCCTTAATTACTGCAGCAAAGGGATATATCAAAAATGGTATAGGACGTTATGTGGAAGGAAATGCACAGTATGCGCTTGTAACAGGCATGCTTGTTGCTCATTGGTACGAAAATCGAGGGGTGTATGAGTCAGGCGTTTCCGGCTCATCCATCCCTTTTACTATTCGGGATCAACTAACCCAACTTCGCTATGTGGAGGCAGAAGAGGATGAAGAAGATAAGCGAGTTGAATCGTCGCTTAACCTTTCAAGTAAAGAAAAGGGTACAGGATGACGAACTGAAATGGAATGAATCTTATGAAAATGTTTTTGAGACATGGGGTTCAATCGAAGGATTTTCCGGCTCAAAGTCAGACACGCTTGTTGCAGGCGCGTTAGGCGTCAAGTCACCAAAGAAAATAACAATAAGATACAGAGAAGACGTTACACAAGACATGCGAATCCTTCATCAAACGGGAACCGATGACGCAGGAGAGCCAACATATCGCACTTTCGACGTAATGGATTTCAACGACGTCGAAAATAAAAAGAAGCAACTTGAAGTCACATGCAGTGAGGTTGGCATAAATGGCTGATATGGATATTGATGGATTCGAAGATCTAACAAGATTTTTTAATAAAATCGGTGACGACGTCGAAAAAGCTGAAAAGGTTGCCCTTAAAGCTGGCGGTGAGGTAATAGCAGAGTATCAAAAACGTAATGTGAATAAGAGTTCAAAAAATCAGCCTCACATGGTCGATAACATCACCGTTTCAGCTGCAAGAGAATCCAGAGATGGTGAACTGTTTGTAACTGTGGGACCGAATAAAAAAGTTGCTTATCGTGGTAGATTCCTGGAATGGGGCACATCCAAAATGCCGCCGCATCCATTCATCGAGAAAGCCGGAATCGAAGGGGAGGGACAAGCTGTGAAGATCATGGAAAGAATTATCACGGCGCCTATTAAATGAGTCTTGATGCGAAGAAGGAATTGAGTGCAGCGTTAATAAAAAACAAAGAGTTAAAGCAGCTTGTCACGGGTGGTTTTCATAACCTAGTGGCCGATGATGTGGCCGCATTCCCAAGGGTTGTGTTTTCAGAGATTACAAATAGGGATCAAGAGTACAGAGACAACCATTCCGCAGCAAGTGAGGTACGGTTCCAACTAAGCATATTTTCAAAAGCAGACACACGGAAAGACGAAACAGAAATAGCGAAAGAAATAGATCGTCTTATGAAAGATTTAGGTTACGGAAGATATGATTCAGTGGATCTTTACGAAACAGATACAAAGATCTTTCACAGAGGCATGAGGTACGTCAAAACATTTTTCTAGGAGGAAAACAGATGGGGAAAACAATCTACGGATTAGATATGTTTCATTACGCTGAGCTTATTCAGGATGATGAAAAAGGGCTTGAATACGCTAAGCCTTCAAGAATACCAGGAGCTGTAAACGTAAAAGTCGACCCTAAATCAGAGCAATCTAAATTTTGGGCTGATAATGGTGTCTATGATTCATTTAACAACATGGGTGACATTGACCTTGAGGCTGAACTAGCGGATTTACCTATTGAGGTACAAAATAAGATTTTCGGTCACAAGGTCGAAAATGGGATTTCTTTTGCCAGTTCTGATGATAAGGCGGTTTTCTTGGCTTTCGGGTTTAGAGCGAAAACATCCACAGGCGGGCACAGATATTATTGGTTCTTGAAGGGGCTTCCTGAATTGCTGGGCAATGAACACAAAACTACCGAAGGGAAAGCCGATCCTGAAACACCAAAGTTTAAAGCAGGTTTCATGACGCTTCAAAATAAGAAAGGGAAAAACCGTTGGAAGGCTCAAGCTGAATTCGACGAAGGCTTTGATCCGGAAGAATGGTTTAAACAAGTTGTATATGACGGCGCATCATTCGCCAAAGGAAAAGAAACAGAGGATTCCACAAGTTCAGCAGACCTTGGAAAGGGCGTTTAATAACGCTCTTTTTTTTATTTTGTAATCGGGAGGAAATAACACATGGAAGCAATGACAATCACTTTGCATTTAAACGGTAAAAAAAAGAAGTTCTCGACACCTAGCTTTATCACAGGTGCTTTGTTTAGAACCGCGGTAGAAGTAACAGAAGACTTTGAATCAAATGATCCTGAAAGACTTTATACAAGCGCACAATCAGAGTTTATCTGCGAAGTCTTCGGAAACAAATTCACTGCAGAAGAATTTGAACAAGGCATTGATTCACGACTTTTAACTAGAACAATCTACGCAACTGCAAACTATGTCATCGGAAATATCGTTGAAGCGAGCAAGATCCTGAATCCTGAAACTGCAGAGGAAGCAGAGCCGGGGGAGTAAGTTTGTCCGATGCTGTCTTAGATATGTATAACGCATTAGAGGACATTGGCTTTACTCAAAATCAGATAGACGAAATGGACATTGTCTATCACCTAAAACGCCTTGCACGCAGGAAAGAAGCGAGCAAGGAAAAGCCAAGTAAGAACGCTACAGCATCGGATAAACCTTTATACATTGATCAGATACCTGGACTGTAAAAGGTGGTGAGGGATTGAGCAAAGACATTAAAGTAAAGCTGTATTCAAATTCGTCCCAATTTAACGGGGAAATGAAAGCAATTTCAACTCAAATGAAGAACATAAAGTCTGAGTTTGAAAAAAATAAGACTGCTGTTGGTGTGTGGGGCAATGAACTGAAAACATCACAGACGAAAGTAAGAACCCTTTCACAGCAATTAGACCAGCATAAAATGAAGGTCAAAGCGCTTGAAAGAGCGTATGCAGATTCAGCCATCAAGAAGGGAAAGGATGCTGAATCAACGCAAACCCTAGCCCGCCGACTGAACTATGCAACAGCTGAAATGAATAAAACGCAAAACGCGTTAACACAAACGACCAACAAAATTCAGAGGATGGAAGCTGAGATAAAAAGAACATCCTCATCGCTTTATAAAATGGGCCAAAGAATGAATACAGTTGGCAACAAAATGAGAAGTACGGGTGCTTCGGTAGCAATGACTACGGGTGTTGCTTTTGCTGGCTTGGCCCTCCCACTAAAAGATGCAGTACAAGTGGGTATGGACTTTGAAAAGCAAATGAGTAAGGTCCAAGCTATTTCAGGTGGTACAGCCCAAGAAATAAAAAAGCTAGAAAAACAAGCAATGGATCTTGGGGCAACATCAGTTTTTACTGCTAGTCAAGCAGCAGACGCACAAAGTTTCCTGGCTATGGCTGGATTTAAAGCAAACGATATTTACGCAGCCATGCCAGGTATGTTGAATTTAGCAGCTGCAGGTCAACTAGATTTAGCTGCCGCCGCCGACATTTCCTCTAATATGATGCAGGCTTTTGCCTTGAAAGCTGAGGAAGCAGGTCACGCATCGGATGTAATTGCATACGGTGCTGCTAACGCAAACACCAACGTAGAACAAATGGGAGAGGCTATGAAGTTCCTTGCGCCTAACGCCAATTCTCTAGGTTGGGGATTAGAAGAATCAGCGGCCGCAGTCATGGCGTTTGGTGATGCAGGTTTACAAGGTTCTATCGCAGGTCAAGCGTTTGGTACATCATTGATTCGTCTGGCAACACCTGCAAAAAAAGCTCAGAAGGTAATTGATAACTTAGGCTTCGCGTTTTTTGATGCGGCCGGAGATATGAAAAGCATGCCGGAAGTCGTTGCAGAAATGGAAAAGGGCATGAAAGGCATGACGAAAGAGCAGCAAGCCGCCACTCTTAAAACCATTGTAGGCGCTGAGTCTTATAAACATTGGGCTATTCTCTTACAAAAAGGCAGCAAGGCATTAAAAGAGAACACGAAGGCGCTAAAAGAATCAGATGGTGCTGCTCAAGATATGGCAGACACCATGCTTGATAATGCAAGAGGAAGTATTATCGCTTTTAATTCTGCGGTTGAAGGTGCAAAAATCAAACTGACAAAAAGTTTACTTCCTGCGCTTGGCAGTCTAGCTGATAAAGGGGCAGACATCGTTTCCATGTTTAACAAAATGGATTCTGCCACAGCCCAAACGGTTGCTAAAACTGCACTGTTTGCTACGGGTGTATTGGGTGCCACAACAGCAGTCGCAACGCTGACAATGGGTATCGGTGCGCTCTTAGCATTTACGGGTCCAGTGGGGCTTGCAATAGTCGGTGGAACGGCTTTATTAGGTGGCATTGCCGTAGCGACATATGCGTATAATGAGCAGCTTAAAAACCAAAAGAAACAACAAGAAGAAGCAAAAGAATCAGCGCTTCTATATGGCGAGGGTGTTTCTAAAGCGACACAAAAAGCTGCAGGGTCATACGTGAATCTTCGAGAAAAAGCTACATCACAACTTTTCCAACTGACGCAGGTTTCAGGAAAAGAAGCCGAGAAGATGGCGAGCAATCTATTGTCCACTTATCAAGAAATGTCTTCATCTTTGATTAAAGAGTTGGAAGGATTTAAAACCGAGGCTATCGCGGTTCTCAAGGGTCTCTTTGAAGACCAGGAGAAAGAGACGAAGAAAATCGGAGAAGAATGGACAGATCAATTAGTTGGTAACATTGACAAGGATGTTCAAAAAGCAAGAGAGAAAATGCGCGAACTGGAAAAATTGAAGGATGAAACAGGTTTATTATCATCAAACATGAATGCTTCTCAAAAGAAACGATTTGAAAGTATCATTTCATTCTATCAACAAGAGACGAGTAAATTTGCGGCCAATCAAAAAGACGCATTAGCTATTCAACAGAGGGTTTCTGAGAGCCAAAACAAGCTCTCTTTTAAAAATGCTAAAAGCTACAATGATCAAATCACAGAGCTATATAAAGAAGGTCAGAAGGCAGCAAAAGAAGATCGAGACAATACGATTAAAGTCTTGGATGAAGCTATTGTGAAAGATGCAAAACATGCTGAAAGATATAAAGCATTAAAAGCAAAAGCTAATGCCGATTACCAAAGGGATCTTGCTAAGAACCTAGAAGCGTATAAAAACAATTCAAAAGCGTTATTTGATCAAATGGCTCAAGACGGAAAACTGCTGGACTTGGAAACAGGAAAAGCCCTTGAAAAGCAAAAAGAGTATTCCAGTAATTCAATGGGGATTTTTGTTGAAATGGAAGAAAGTGAAGCAAAGTACCAAGAACGATGGGCCGAAAAGCAAGTAGCATTCTTGCAAAAACTTGGAGACAGCAAAGAAGAAGCATTAGAAAAAACGAAACAAGCGCTCATAGAGTTTAACGAGGGATTAGGCCGTTCTACAGAAGAGTCTGCGAGCAAAGCAAATGAAGCGATTGAAAAGATAGAAAACGAATTCAACCGCGCAACATCTGCCCGTGAATCAGGAAAGAAAATGGGCGATGAATTTGCAGACGGCTTAACAGCTGCTACGCCTAACACGTTAGCAAGTGGAACGATCCTTAAGCAGTCGCTTGATCAAAAACTGCGAGAGGAAAACGGCATTCCTAGAATTGCAGGACAAGAAAAAGGTCAATCGTTTAGTGAAGGTATTACTTCATCAAAAGTTAACGTATCTAACAGTGGTACAGTTCTGCAGCAAGCACTTAGGCAAAAGCTAAGTGAAGGCAATGCAGGAGCTAAAACATCCGGTTCACAAAAGGGCCAATCATTCAGTGCAGGTATAAGCTCAACAAAAGGTAGCACAAGCACGGCAGCAAGCAGCGTAAACCAAACGGCATTATCCAATCTTAATAAAAATACGACCCAAGCTACTCAAGCAGGTGCAACAAAAGGAAAGAGCCACAGTGCGGGAATAACAAGCACAAAGGGTGCCAATACGTCTGCAGCCTCTTCCGTTAGTGCGACAGCAACAGCCCAGCTTGCCAAAACCACCGACGGCGGAGGCGGACAAAAAGCAGGCGTTCAATTTGCATCGGGAATCCGTAGCCAAGTCGGAAACGCCAGTAATTCAGGTAGTACCGTAGCACAATCAGGAAAACAAGGCTTATCAAGCGTGAAAACAACTGGCACAGGTGCTGATTTTTCTAAAGGTTTTGCTAACGGTATTCGTAGCATGGGCGGCACCGGAGGTACGATATGGAAAGCTGCTTGGGCTATCGGTAAAGTTGCAATACGTTCGCTGAAAGATTCCATACAATCAAAATCACCTGCAAAGAAGACCATTGCAGAAGGTGTGAACTTTGGCGATGGGTTTATCATTGGGCTTGGAGAAAAGGCGCAGGACGTGAAAAAGAGCACAGCAGCAATGGCGCAAGGTGCTATGACGTCCTTTAAATCTGAAATTAATAGAATGGCGTTTAACATCCAGGGGGCAGCAGATGAAATAAACACGATGCGCGCCGAATTGACTGTAAAAAACGAAATTGATACGCCTATTCTAAACCAAAAGCTAGATGCTCTTATTAGTCTTCTATCAAACAATTTACAAACGAGCAATGAAAGCATAAGTGCGGCAGGACAAACAATCAAAATCCATCCTGCACCCGTCATCATTGGCGGTGAGCATTTAGCAGACATCATTTTTAATCAAGGGGATACATCCATACTAGATAAAAAGAGCGCTCAAAAGTACGAACAGAATGCATATAAAGGAGGGCTGAAAAGATAATGGATCTGTATTTTGATTTCAGAGACGGAATGGGGGAGCAACCTTTGTCGGGGTTACTGCCCTATTTTAAGTTGCTCAGCTTTGCACCTGACGCGCCGAGCACTGACAGGGAGCTTGTACAGTTGACCAGGTTTAACGGTCTTGTATCAACCCAACATCCGCGAGACATAGTGTACAAGGAAAGGTCTATCAAGGTTGAGATATTGCTTGATGCTAAAATCGCGGCAAACTTTTATCAGTATAGACATGAGTTTTATAACTTGGTTGTTCAGCCCTCCTGGTATTACATCTCATGTGATCTTCTTCCTGGGAGGCGTTTTGCGGTTACGTGTGATGGAGGGTTTACGATCCCAAAAGACAAGCAAAAAAACCAGGTATCCTTCCAAGTGGATTTTAACAATATCACAGGGTTAGCAGAGTCAAAAGGCACGTCTTTAAGCGCTCAGAATTTTTCCGGCGAGAGATGGTTTTCAGGAATGGGTATCCAAAGGCGCGACGATCTGCAGTACCGATTTAAAAACAAAAAACGGTTTAGTGTTTTCAATCCCGGCGTACCAATTAATCCACTGCAGCATGATTACAATGTGCTGCTTAACGCAAAGGGAAAAAACATAACGATTATCAATCACACGAATAACGAAAGATTGAAAATAGAAGCCGAACTGAAAAAGTCCCAGCAGGTTAGAAACCTGAAACAGTATACCGTTGTCGGTAATAAAAGATTGAAAACGTCGGGAAGGCTGCCATCCTTAGATAAAGGTATGAATGACTTTGAGATACAGAATACAAATGACTTTGAAATTGTATTCGATACAAGATTTTATTTTCCGTAAAAGGGGGATGTCATGGCTGCGGCTGATTTTATCAAAAAACTGGCACCGGGAGCGCAAAAGGTTTACAAAAAATACAACGTTCTTGCAAGCCTTGTCATTGCTCAAGGGTGCTTAGAAAGTGGTTTTGGGACGAGTGGTCTTTCTAAACAAGCAAATAATTTGTTTGGAATTAAAGGGACATATAACGGTAAATATGTTCTTATGTGGACAAGTGAGCAAGATAAGAAGGGGAACGTTACAAGGATACAAGCTAAGTTTAGAAAGTATCCATCATACGCAGAGAGTTTAGCAGATCTTGGAAGCCTATACACCCGTTTGAGTCGTTACAAGGCAGTGGTCGGTGAAAAAGATTACAAAAAAGCTACTGCAGCAGTTTCAAAAGCTGGGTACGCTACTGATATACATTACCCGTCAAAACTCAACAGCATCATTGAAAAATACAATCTGACTAAGTACGATGGCGAAACCGTTCCCGATGTTCCAGAAGAACCAAGCGAACCTGAAACACCAACTAAACCTTCTTATCCAAGTAAAGAGTATCAGGGCAAGGATGTAGAGTTAAATGACGGGCTACCTTCTGATATTGATTTTAGGCAGCTGCATGTCTCAACCAAAGACGGCAAAGAGCTTGTGGAAATCGTCGGCGCTGTGTTGGAGCTTCAAGACGATACAACAGGTAAGAAGAGTTTCACCTTTACCCTATTGCGGACTGAGGATAACGGAACTGAATTTGATTTACTTGTTACAGGGAACATACTGTACCTGGATGAAAAAGTTTACAACCATCAAAAATATTACATTACAGATATCGAACTTGATCAAAGCAGAAAAAACGTGCTGCAGAAAAAGGTAACGGCCAATCATGTGTACACTGTTCTTCTTGTAAATAGCAGGGTCGAGGAAAAAACGTCAAAGAAACTCAACATTAAAGAAGCGCTAGACATTGCACTTGCGGATACACCTTTTCAGTATGTCCTGAAAGAAAAAGAATCAGCATTTGATACCGTTGATCAAGACGGCTTCGGCGAAAAGAATAGAATCGAATTAATGGATCAGATTGTTGATGACTATGAGATAGAGCTTGATGTAAACAACTACGTCATCTATGTATATAAAAAGATGGGAAGAGTAGTAGATTACACTTTTGACAGCCGATACAATATGCCAGGCTTTAAGTTGAAGATCAATGATCAAAACACGTCAACTCGCGCATGGGGTTACGGTGCAGAAAAGAAAGCTAAGAAAAGTGAGACTAAATCAACTGATACAAAAACGAACGAGGATGAAAAGGAGAAAGAGCCTGAATACGAATTCGAGCCAATCCTATACATTCATCCTGCCGAAGATAAATTTTTGATCGAGGGTAAGCCGCGCTGGGGTGAGCCGATAAGAGATGACACAGTAAAAAAAGCAAGCAACATGGTATCTGCTTTGAAAAAGCATGTAAACCCGTATCCTGATGTGGTCGTCGAGGCAGAGTATCAGTATATCTATGAGCCAGCACTACAAGGCATAGAAGAGGATTTTTGGAAGGGTGACACCATACATGTCATTGCTGATACGGCAAATGGGATCACGTTTGAGGACGATGTAAGGTTAGTGTCTGTCTCTTATAATCCTCTCAACCCATACGACAGCCCTAAAATGACTTTCGCAAACTTCCGAAAAGATATTCAGGACTATCAAGTAAGCCAGGCGCGGCAGATTAAGCAGCAAAAAAGATATATAGATCAGTTGATGAGAACGCTCAATTAGGAGCGTTTTTTCTTTTGGAAATGAAAGGAGTGAACATATTGGTCCGGCTCAAAAAGGATTACGATACGACAAGAAATTCAGTCTATGAATCGCAATTACGCGGCGACATGCAAACGGTTGAGAATGAGCTTAATAAGAACGCCAGTGAATTACAATCGCATAAAGACAATAAAAAAGCGCACACGTCTAATCAGATTATGCACGGGTTATTTTCCGTCGCAAATAGAATTGATAACTTGTGGTCAAGGCTGATTAATTTAGTGTTGAATCATGACGGAAAAGATGTAAAAGAAGTTGTTGATATTCGGGTTGCCAGGGATGCAAGTATTCATCCCACAGCAAAAGACAGATTAGACTATGACTTTCAACTACTTGAAGAAGAAATAGAAGCAGCTGCCGTTTCCCTGAATCTAAAAAGATTTATTAAAAAGTACGGAAGTTTTACCGCAGGATTCAAGGCAGCTCTTAGTCTTGCAAAATTATATCCTGTGCACATTGTTGTTCCTCCTGGAAAATACAAATTAATGGAGACAGCACGTATCTATAAAAACACTCACTTAACCTTACAAGCTGGCGCAGTTATTAGACGCGGATTTGTAGGGTCAATGCTTGTAAATGGGGATAAAGAAGACCAGACAAAAGGTTATAACGGCCACGGAAACCTACTGATCGACGGTCAAGGGGTGTTTGACAGCGCGGGGGGAGAGATCAAGGAACAATGTTCAGTTTTGGGATTCGCTCATGCTGAGCGTATCATCATCCGTGACATCACGATCAAAGATGTGTGCGGCGGTCATGCCTTTGACTGTGCAGGTAATAAACACGTATTAATAGAGAATGTATGGTTTAAAGGGTTCGCTGATTATAAAGGCGACAGATGGTTTTCTGCTGCAATTCAGTTGGACTTAATGAGATCGGCGGGCAACTTTGGCGCCTTTGGTGCTTATGATCAAACTGTCAGCAAGCATGTTACCGTTAGAGATTGTTATTTCAGCAGATCAGAGAATCTAGGGGGATATGCTCGCGGAATAGATTCACACACCAGCACTGATGGCTATTGGTATTCTGATATTCATATAGAAAACAACGATTTTGAAGATACGACCGAGTACGCAATATCAGGAAACAAATGGGAAGACGTTTTAATAAGCCGAAACCGATTTAAGAATTGTGCATCTGGAGTGAGGCTCATGCTTCCAAGGGTTGAGTCGGTCTACACACAAGACGCGAACGGCAATCCTACGAACAGGGTCAACAAGGTAAAGCGTCTTTCAGTCAAAGATAACACTTTCACCAATATCAAAAAGCGTCATGCCATTCAGGTATATGGCCGTAAAGGGATTCAAAAAATTGACGACGTGGATGTTTCCGACAATAAAATCAATGGCGTAAAGGTCAAGCACGCTATCCATTTATCAGATGTGGATGGCTTTTTGGTGTCTCGCAATCAATTTAGAGACATCAAGCATCATGGGGTGCTCTTAACTCGCTGCAGTAATGGCAAAGTCGAATCAAGCATTGGACGAGACATCGAGGGGAACGGTGTACGCGTAGAATTAGGGTGTAAGAATATTGATGTCACAAACACATCCTTGCGGGAAGTTGGCTATTCAGGAATTTCCGTTTCAGGAGATTCTGAGGACATAAACGTTGATTTCAGCGATATTCAGAATGCAGGTAAAAGAACCTCTTCATCAAACCCGTATTACGGAATTATCTTCATGGATGGAGTCACAGATTCGGCAGCAAGATTCAATAAAGTGCGTGGAAAAAAATGCAGATACGCGATGTATATGACTAGCAAATGCTCAAGAATTCAGCATTTTGGGAACAGGCTTAAAGGAGCTGGCGCAGAAGGCAGCTTGAAGGATAATAGTGTCGATCCAATTAAAACAATCGAGAATGTAACATGAGAGAGGTGATAACAAATGATTCATAAGAACGGACCAATTGATTTTGATGTAAACGCGTATA
This sequence comes from Bacillus sp. FSL W8-0645, assembly GCF_038007905.1. Lineage (NCBI taxonomy): Bacteria > Bacillati > Bacillota > Bacilli > Caryophanales > Bacillaceae > Bacillus > Bacillus sp. FSL W8-0645. Next base: position 2,077,024 of record NZ_JBBOYC010000001.1, on the reverse strand, counting down.
CCAGTTCAAGCGTATCAACCAGCATAAATTTTTGGACGCAAGATCGTCAGACAGCACGATTGATATTCAAACTCACGAAAGATGGAGTCCCTTTGCCTCTAGCAGCTGTCACAGGAAAACTTGTATTAGTTATGTCTGACGGCAGCCGATTCATTCGAGACATAAATATTATTGATCGAGTGAACGGTCACGCCGAGTACGTTTTGTCAGACAAAGAGGTCAAGCACTACGGCACAGTACAAGCTGAGCTAAATTTGTACTATGCAAATGATCAATCTATGTCTGTGCACCAGTTTTCTTTTAACATTTCGAAGTCCCTCATTGATCAGGATATTATCCCGGTCACAGAATACTATGTGGACGAATTCGAAGCTTTAAAATCAAAGATAAATGATCTTTACGAAGAGTCTATAAAAACGATTGATGATTTGAGAGCCAAGTTTGAGGACTTGGAAAAGATCGAAACAAAAGAAGGTGCAAAAGCTAAAGTAGCCGCAGCACTTGCAGTAGCTAAAAAATATACGGATGAACATGCAGAGACACCCGCCGGCGCTCAAGATAAAGCAGATACAGCTGCGAAAAAGATGAAAGACCTTGTGGCGGGTTTTCAACAAAAGAAAATCACGACCGATACGGGCTTGCCGTTGATTTCAATTAAAGACACATCAGTTAGCATTTTGGATGCCGTGATTGATAACGGTCTAGGGATGGGCTCTTTTTACGCAATAGCAAAATCAAAAGATTTACCTAACAACCGTTCTTTCAGAGGTTTCTTCCACATTACAGATGCGACAAATGGAAAGGGTACGTTTGGATGGGTATATGCAACAGATTATATCAACAATATTTATACAAATTACCTTAACAATAACGTATGGAGTGGCTGGAATCGATTGCTAACTGAAAAAGATTTAAGCAGCACATGGAACCAAGTAACGTTAGTCGCTGGAACAGTAAAACAATTTACGGGAAATCCTCTCCAATTCTCTATACGCCAAAATGACTTACTTCTTCGGGGATCGTTTGAGGGAGTCCCGGCGAACGATACAGTCATTGCCCGTTTTGCTCAAAAACCGTCAGGGGAAACCGTATTTGGGGGTGCCACGGTTGGATCGTACGGGTCGGCACGTTTGACGCTTGCGAAAGATGGATCATTAAAATTTGACGGTCTCAACGCAAATGATAATTCCAAGGTGAAGAGAATTGAGATAAATGAATCTATTCCGTTGTGGTAAAGGAGGGAAGCATCATGCACATTTATTACTTTGACGAGAATTTTAAATATCAAGGTGAAGATGTCATAAGTGATTATGAAGAGATGCCGAAAAATGCTACGGATGTACGGCCGAAAAAGGGTTTATACCTTCCTGAATATGATGCGGACAAGAGAGAGTGGTTTGAATCAGCATCCGAAGAGTATATAGAGAGCTTGCAGCCTAACCCCCCTTTGCCCAATGATATACCCACACTTAAAAAACAAATGGCATTACTCACATTGCAGGTATCGCAGATTCAGAGGGGTGGGTCATCATGATTTATCCAACGGCAGCCGACATCAAAGTATTTTGGGATTGGGGCGTTTACACTCTTGAAATAATGAGAGAGTATGTCTCTTTAAAGGTAATCACAAAAGAAGAATTTGAGCAGATCACAGGCGTTTCGTTTGATAAGCCAGCTGCTTCTGCGGATTTAGGAACAACAGCATCTTAACAGGTGCTTTTTATTTTGCCTTCGAAAGGAGGTGGACAAAATGAGGGAGTAGGTGAGTGAAATGGAAATGGATTTGGCGCAGTATTTAATGACACAAGGACCGTTTGCGGTGTTGTTTTGTTGGGTGCTGTTTTATGTGCTCAACACAACAAAAGAGCGTGAAAACAAACTTATTGAGCAAATAGATGCTCAAAACCATGTGCTAGAAAAATTCAGTGAGAAATATGACGTTGTCATTGAAAAACTAGATCGTATCGAAAGAAACCAAAAATAAGACGAAAAGAGGAATTTATATGAAAAACTTTGACAAAGGCACTGTGATCCGCACGGTGCTTCTTTTAGTGGCTTTGATTAATCAGTTTTTAGTGATGTTCGGAAAGACACCTTTACCATTGGATGAAGAATCAGTAAACAATTTAGCAGATGTTTTATATGTAGCTGTCTCAACACTCTTTACAACGGTTATGACGCTTATCACATGGTTCAAAAACAACTATGTGACCGATAAAGGTAAGCAACAAAAGGAAGTACTAAAACAAAAAGGATTAACGAAGTAAAGGGCTGCCCTAGGCGGCCTTTTTCTATCCAAAAAATGATTGGAGAGAATTAATATGACAAAGAAAATTATGATTGATCCGGGACACGGCGGGCACGATCCAGGCGCAGTAGCAAACGGGTTGAAAGAAAAAGACCTTGTACTTACCATTGCCAAGAAAACTAAAGTGATTCTCGAAAAGCTCTATGGGGCATCAGTTAAGCTCACACGATCAACTGATGTTTATATTGATCTGTCCCAAAGAGCAAGACTAGCAAATAATTGGGGCGCTGATTATTTTGCATCTATCCACATCAACGCTGGCGGAGGAACGGGTTTTGAGACGTTTCGTTTTGATAAACTATCAGCAGCATCCAGCACTGGCAAGCAGCAAAAGATCGTACATGATTCCATTTATAAAAAGATCAAAGAAAAAGCAGTAGACCGCGGGAAAAAGTCGGAAAATCTGGCCGTGTTAAGAGAAACAAAAATGCCAGCAATTTTGACAGAGAACCTTTTTATTGATCGGGAAAAAGATGCTGCGTTGCTGAAACAAGATTCGTTCCTGAACCTATTGGCCGAGGGACATGCAGAAGGAATTGCGGCGGCCGTCGGTTTAAAAAAGGTATCTTCTTCAACTAAAACAAAGCCTAAAAAGGAAACGACGTCAAAAGGCGTTAAAATGGCCGTAGTGAAGCCGAATGCTGATGGGTGGCTATGGGTCTATGATAAGCCGAATTGGTCAGCAAAACACAAAAAAGTAAAGCCGGGTGAAGCATTTACGATTGATAAGACCGTTACGGTCAACGGGTCAAAAATGTATAAACTGAAATCAGGTCTTTATATCACAGCTGCATCTAAATATGTTGAGATATTAAAAGTATCAACAAAGTTAAAATCAAAGCAGAAATAAATGAAAAGCCCTTCCAAAATGGAGGGGCTTTTTTTGTTTAGGATTTAATTAACACTGTCAATGTTAGTGTCTACTTCTGAAATCCACTTTTTTGTTTTAGTCGTTTTGTACTTACCTTTAACATATATTTTTGTTGTTGCTTGATACTCTGCTTTGGTGTATCTCTTAATCCATCTGTATTTTTGTACTGACTTTAATTTTATATCACCTTTTGATGCTACATAACCGGTTACCATTCCAGTAAATGCAACTGCTGCAGCTGGACCAAGTTGAAAAGTTGCGGTTAAATATCTCGTAATATGGTACATACCGGAGGATGCAGCTGATGCAACTACATAAGCTGGTATAGTGTAAGTTGAAGTAAATTGACCGTCCCATTTTGCTAAAGTGGTTATTTCCGAATTTAAAATGTTTTCATTTGTAGAGAATTGAAAAGGTTGATAGTTTACTCGTTTTTTAGAGATCTCTTCGTTTTGTTGAGCAGATACAGGAGCGCTTACAGAAATCATTAAAACCAAAGACAAACCGACAAGAACCAAAGATTTGAAGATTTTCATAATAACCCTCTTTCTGGAAAAAATGTAATTCATATATCATTATAGATAAAAAAGTCTTTTAATGCCAGCTTATATGTAATAAAATGTATATGATTTAAACAAAGGGGTGAGATGGCGGTGAAGCATTTTTTAACGGCAATCGCAGTGGCTGTAGTTGTGGGGATAATTGTTTATGTTGCAGATGATCGCTTAAGTATGTTTCCATTGATGTTGATTTTAGCAGTCGCGATCTATATCGTAAGCAGAATTAGCGAAACGCTGATTAACAAATATTCAAAAGAAAATAGTTAAATAAACATGACCCCTCCACTGGAAGGGTTTTTTTATTTAAACCTCCATTCTTTCTTCTCTTTATTCCATTCTAAATCTTTTCTTGTGATAAGGTTTTTAACCGCCTTACGAATCGTTGGTTCATCTTTACCCGTTTTCCTTTTAAGGTCATCCATCGAGGGATTCTTTCTGAATCTGCTCATGTTGTAGATGATTCGGTAAAGTTTCCTTTCAAGATCGGTCACACCGTACCCTCCTATAAAAGAATGTATGTTCGATTATAAACACAACTTGTATAAATATTTCAAGTGCAATCTTCTAATTATGTATTTACTTATATACAAAAATGATTTACAATAATCAGGAAGTATTTAATTACGCATGGGAGAATTTGACGAATTTTGCGAAAAAAGGACTTTGTACCTATGTCTTAAGGTTGTTTAAAATAATACAATTTGTCTTATACAGTTGTATTCCAAAGAAGGGGAGATTTTACTTGTCAAAAATTGAAACAGGAGAATTAGTGTTCCATTTGAATAACTGGTATCAATCCATAATGAGAGGGGAGATAAAAAAAGCAATAGGCTTAAAAAGCGAAGTCGACCAACTGATGCCCTGTGCAGATCCTGATGAGCAGGTTATTTTGTACTGTCAGTTAATAGAATCAAGGTATAGAATTCTTCTTGAGTCTACAGAAAATAACAGCGACAGTTTTATGCGTGCTGCAGGTGATTCGGAAGTAAATGGGATGCTGTCTTTCTACTATTATTTATTTAACGGTGTTCATGAAGCCTTTAAATCAAATAATTTTAGAGCAATCGAACTTTTTAAAATTGCTGAAAAGAAACTAGGCTTCATTCAAGATGAGATAGAGATTGCGGAATTTCACTATAGAATGGGTACAACTTATTATCATATGCAATCAACATTTTTATCAGAGAATCACCTAGAGAAAGCCGTTGAGATATATAACAAATACGATGACTATAGCCGACGACAAATCACTTGCAATATTGCTTTAGGGCTCAATTACATAGATCAATTTAGGTATGACCTGGCTCAAGAAACGCTTCTAAATTGTTCGGAGATGTCTCGATCTCTTGGTGATGATATTCTATTTAGTATTTCTGTTTTTAATCTAGGGTACCTGCACATCAAAAAAGATGAATTAAAAGAAGCTGTTAAGTTTATTGAGAAGTCCCTACAAAGCAAAGAGCTGAGAGAAAATGCACCGTTTGCATATCTTCACGGTGTCTATGAAGCTGTTAGGAGTTACTTTAAATTGGGTGATTCAAAAGCAGCTTTAAAATGGTTGCAACTGGGGTTCACATTGGCTTCGGAAAGAGAAAACGGAATCTTTCTATTAAAATTTAACACGTTGCATTCTTTGTATGTTTTAGGTGATAATGGAAAAGTAAGAGAATGTGTGAAAAGGCTTGAACAGAATCAGGCGTATGTAGATGTTGAGGCAATTGCCTTAGACATAGCTGAATTTTATAAGCAGCGTAAGGATTTTAAAACAAGTATTTATTTCTATGATGTTCTGATTAATGCCAAAAAACACATTCTAAAATAAAAGAAGAGGACGTGTTTTGTTTGAAAAAATTGGCGTGTTTTATTTTAGCAGGAGCAGTCTTGTTTTCCGTTGGTTTTTCTACTCAAAGTAGAGGTATGACGGGAAGCAACGTAAAAACAGAAGAAGTAAAACAAGATTTAGCTTCAAGAGGCATGACGGGAAGCAGCGTAAAGCTACAAGATTTAAAAATCAACGTTGCTTCAAGAGGCATGACAGGTTCATGAAATCAGCCCTTCTTAAAAGGGCGATTTTTTTTAACTTATTATTGTATTTACTTAAACACAAAAGAGTAATATAATCTAATAATAGAGGTGATTTATTTTGGGGAAAGGTAGACCGAAAGAGTTTGATAAGATGATACCCTATCATACCAGGCTTCAAGAGAAAACAAAAAATATTGCTGATGCAATTGTGGCAACTTCTCACTTCAAAGGACACAGGGAATTAATAGAACACCTTCTAGGGCTTTACAAAAAAGAGCACCCGGAAGAGTACAAAAAAGCTGAATTGTACTTAGAGCTAACCAAAAAAGAACCTGCCGAATGAGGAGGGTTCTTTTATTTTGTCATTGATGTTCTTATATTCTCTTTGTTTTGTATATATGTACATTAAAATCCGACTAAGTACCGGTGAAAATATCGGGTCTGGACCGATTCACTTACCGGAAGAAGAAATTCATACGAGTGCGGCTTGGTTTGAATTACACGAGGCAGAGCGGAGATTTGAAGAGAAGACACTTGAACAGCTGCTGCTAGGCATCGCAAATGTTCTTCAGCACATTGTACCTGCTTTTGTGATGTGTGACCGTTCTGATATTCATGTGGTTTCACAAATTAAAGCGGCACATACCGGAAAACCGACGGTCTTTTTATATGACCATTATCCTGGCGGCATTGGCTTAAGTAAGGAAGTACAAGCTCGTTTCGATGAAATAGCAGGCGCAGCCATTCAGCTCATTGAGCGGTGCCGCTGTGAAAATGGCTGTCCATCCTGCATTGGCATGGAAATGAAAGAAGTCAACGGAAAAAGCAGCATCGTTGAATTGATGTCCGTATTTTAAGGAAAGGAGGGGACACCTGCTCATGTCTTTAAAAGGGAAATTAAACAGAATGAAAAAGCATCTATCACACAATCAGACACATGAAAACCGGCAGAAAACATCGGAAGGACAACCTCAGCCTGTAACTTCAGAAAATATCCCATTTTTAAAAGAATGGGAAGCATTAGGTGTGTCTCCTTATCATTTTGAGGATTCCTTTTGTCTGGTTCGGGAAGTCACCTATTCATTAGATGATCAGCATGGACGCTATTCGTTTGCGGAACTGCCGAAGATCATCGAGGCATGGAACGAAAGCGGCATCCAGCATTCGCTATCGGCTAAAGGGTACGAGCCGCACGAGCTGTTTTTCTTTGATACTGAAACAACAGGATTATCTGGCGGTACAGGAAATATGATTTTCTTGCTTGGACACGCACGTGTCTTTTCAGGCAAAGTGGTGGTGAAACAACACCTGCTCACCAATCCAGGAAATGAAGCGGCTCTTTACAAAAGCTTTCTGGCTGAAGTAAATGTAGAATCGTTAGTTACATATAATGGTAAATCGTTCGATTGGCCGCAAGTGAAAACGAGACATACACTTTTACGAGATCAAATCCCTGCACTTCCTGAATTCGGCCATTTTGATCTATTGCACGGATCAAGACGATTGTGGAAGCATAAATATGAACGAATGGCGCTATCCGTTGTGGAAAAAGAAGAGCTGCACGTGCAGCGTGAAAACGACACGCCGGGGTTTTTGGCACCGATGATTTATTTTCATTTTTTAAAGGAACAAAACCCAAAGCTGATTGAAGGAATCTTGACTCATAATGAACTAGATGTCTTATCGTTAATCAGCCTCTACATCCATCTATCCAAAAAAATACTATCTGAGGATGCGGTAAAGGAATACAATGAGAAGTATGCGCTCGCTAGGTGGCATCTTGCTCATCGTGATGTACAGGAAGCAACGAAGCATTTGCAAGAATTAACGGATGCTGATTTTGAGCATGCGAATCAGGCGTCTTATGATCTTTCCTTGCAATATAAACGACAAAACGAGTGGGATGAAGCGGTTCAAATATGGGGGGGATTATTTGAATCAAGCGATCTCCATTTAGCATTAAAAGCGGGTATAGAGCTTGCGAAGTATAAAGAACATCGAGAAAAAGATGCAAGCTCTGCTCTATCCATCACTGAATCTTTATTATCATTCTCATCGTTAAGTCAGCGAGACATAGAAGAACTTGAAAAGCGAAAAAAACGACTTTTGAGAAAAGCTGGGCAATAAACATTATTGCCCGGGAAAGCGCAAAACATGACAACGTTCGGCTCTCGGCCGAAAATAAAAATTGTTTAGCACTTTTATTGTAGAAAAGTCATGAATCCTGTAAAATAACGTTAGATATTGAATGAGGAGCGTAGAGCATGTATAAGGGTCTTTTCTACTTGTTTTTTCTTGTTGTCATTTTGGTCGCATTTGTGTTTTCAAACTATAAGGATGTTTTCCTTGCAAACTTTTAAAATAGGTTAATGCATTAGTACATGTACACCTCTTAATTCATACATTGTTAATGTAAGAAAATTAAGGAGAGGGGAATGCTACATGTACCATCATCATCATTGCCAACCAAATGTTACACAGCCAATTGTTCATCCGACGAATCATTGCTGTACACACAGTGATTCAACAACAATTGTGCCGCATATCCATCCGCAACATGTGACAAATGTTCACCATCAAAATTTCAAACATGTTCACTACTTCCCGCATACGTTTTCTCAGGTGGACCCAGCAACACATCAACACTTTAACTGCGGTGGACCTTGCTGTAACAGATAAAGTGGAATGGGACTTTTATAAGTCCCTTTTTTTTAAAGCAGGTGAAAAAATGAAAATTATTGCTGTCACAGGGTACAAGCCATTTGAGCTTGGGATATTCAAACAAGACGAGCCTGCACTTCAATACATAAAAGCGGAGCTTCAAAAAAGGCTGACAGCCCTGATTGAAGAAGGCCTGGAATGGGTTCTCATATCAGGCCAGCTTGGGGCAGAAATCTGGACAGCTGAAGTGGTATTTGAGCTTCAAGAGGAGTATCCAGCGTTAAAACTTGCTGTCATTACGCCATTTTATGAACAGGAAGAGCGCTGGAATGAACAAAACAAAGAGTTATATGAAGGAATTCTTGCACAGGCCGATTTTGTAGAAAGTGTCACGCATAGACCGTATGAAAGTCCGGCACAATTTAAACAAAAGAACCGTTTTTTTATTGAAAAAACAGATGGACTCCTCGTCCTTTATGATCCGGAGCATGATGGCTCACCAAAGTACATGATCAAAGAAGCGGAAAACTATACCGATTACCCCATTATGTACATCACAATGGATGATTTGAGAGCGCAAGTTGAGGCGGAAGATCCGTTTTTTGACTAAAAGCAAGAGAAAATTTGACAACGTCACGTATTTCTGAAAAAATATACTATGAATTCACGATATGAGGTGAAAAAGATGCTTGCTGATAAAGTAAAGCTTTCTGCAAAAGAAATTTTAGAAAAAGAATTTAAAACAGGTGTCAGAGGATACAAACAAGAAGAAGTCGATAAATTTCTAGATATGGTCATTAAAGACTATGAGACCTTCAACCAAGAAATCGAAAAGCTTCAACAAGAAAACCTCCACTTGTCTAAACAGCTTGAAGAAGCCGTTGAGCAAGGGAAAAGACAGCCTGCACAGTCTAATACAACAAACTCTGATATTTTAAAAAGACTATCTAACCTTGAGAAACACGTTTTCGGCAGCAAACTTTATGATTGAGCCTTACTGAAAAAAGCTTGTGCCTGATGTCATTGTCGTTTATAATAACGCTTGTTGATTAACGTTCGGGTAATCGCTGCAATGCTTTTAGACATTGCAGAGGAAAGTCCATGCTCGCACGGTGCTGAGATGCCCGTAGTGTTCGTGCCTGGCGAAAAAATAAGCCAGGGCAGCCTGGGAAAGGCTGACGGCAGGAAAAATGCCTACGTCCTTTTAGGATATGGCAAAGTATCCTTGAAAGTGCCACAGTGACGAAGTCTCACTAGAAATGGTGAGAGTGGAACGCGGTAAACCCCTCGAGCGAGAAACCCAAACTTGGTAGGGGAACTTTCTCAAAGGAACCAAACGGAGAGAAGGACAGAGAATTCTGTAGATAGATGATTACCACCTGAGTACGAGGCATTTGCCGTTTGCAGTACAATGGAACAAAACATGGCTTACAGAACGTTATATCCGTTATGATAAACATGATGAAAACAAAGCTCTCCTATTTCAACATATGGAGAGCTTTTATCTTGGAATACATAAAAGGACGAGAAAACAGGTGATAAATCAATGAAAACCTATACACTTATCGCAACGGCTCCAATGGGAATTGAAGCGATTGTTGCAAAAGAAGTAAGAGACCTTGGCTATGACTGCACAGTAGACAACGGAAAAGTGATTTTCGAAGGAGACGCTCTTGCGATTTGCCGTGCGAACCTTTGGCTGCGTACAGCAGACCGCATAAAGGTACAAGTTGCTGAATTTTCGGCAAAAACATTCGATGAGCTGTTTGAACGCACAAAGGCGATTGACTGGGCCGCTTTTTTACCGAAAAACAGCACGTTCCCAGTCATCGGTAAATCTGTGAAATCACAGCTTGCCAGTGTGCCGGATTGCCAGCGTATCGTCAAAAAGGCGATCGCGCAAAAGCTCATATCCACTTACAACATACAGTCTGAATGGCTTGAAGAAACAGGACCTGAGTATAAAATTGAGGTTGCTCTTTTAAAAGATAAAGCTGTGCTCACACTTGATACATCTGGTGTAGGTCTTCATAAACGAGGGTACCGCATGGATCAAGGCGGAGCACCTATTAAAGAAACCCTTGCGGCTGCACTCGTGCTATTAACGAACTGGACACCTGACCGTCCGTTTGTTGATCCTTTCTGCGGATCAGGAACAATCGCTATTGAAGCGGCCATGATTGGACAAAACATTGCCCCAGGATTTAACCGGGAATTTGCGTCCGAGTCATGGGAGTGGATTGGTGAAGATGTATGGAACAAAGCGCGTCACGAAGTGGAAGAAAAAGCAAACTATGATCAGCCGCTCCACATTATTGCAAGTGATATCGACCACCGGATGATAGACATTGCAAAAATGAATGCAGAAGAAGCGGGACTAAGTGAATTGATTGAGTTTAAACAAATGCAAGTGAAAGACTTTCAAACAAAAGAAGATTACGGTGTGATTGTCGGAAATCCGCCTTATGGAGAACGACTCAGTGATAAACCAGCTGTTGAAAAAATGTATCAAGGAATGGGCGAAGCATTTAAAAGCCTAGACACATGGTCCATTTACATCTTAACGTCACATGAAAAGTTCGAAGAGTGCTTTGGTAGAAAAGCAACGAAAAAGAGAAAATTGTTTAATGGTTTTATTAAAACAGACTATTACCAATATTGGGGAAAACGCCCGCCTAGAAAACAGACAACTGAATTATAAAAAATGTCACACCTACAGGGACTGACCCCCGTTTTTGAGACAGGGATCAAAACACCTTTATACAGCCAATTGCCGATAGTTTATCGGTGATTGGTTGTTTAGTTTCGTTTGAATACGAATGTTGTTATAATAATAAATGTATTCTTTGACAGTGCGTTCTACGATGTTGGTCGTAGTGCGGTCAATCCTGTTAAGATAGAACGTTTCAGACTTTAGTGAGGAATGAAACGATTCGATGGAGGCATTATCAGCGGGCGTCCCTTTACGGGACATGCTCATGGTAATGCCTTTTATATGAACAGCTTTCTGATACTCGTAAGATGTATACACAGAACCTTGATCGCTATGTAACACGCAATTCTCAGGCAGTGCTGGGAGCTGATTAAGTGTGTTTAAGATAAAGTCTGTGTCCTGCTTATCACCAATCGTAAAAGCAATCACTTCTCCATTATATAAATCCAATATACTGGAAAGGTACAATTGTTTCTGTCCATAAGGCAAATACGTGATGTCCGTTACTAGTTTTTCAAGAGGGCGATCAGACTGAAAGTTCCGATCCAGTATATTACCGGCCACGGCATAGGGCTGCCCATTCTTCTTACGCTTTTTCATTTTAACCCGGCATTGCCACTGGTTTTTCTGCATGATACGTTGAACAGTTTTATGGTTAATATGCATTCTCCTTTTTAGTATGGCTGTGATTTTTCGATAACCATATCGATATTTGTGCTTTCGGCACAACGTGCCGATCTGTTTCTCTAGTTGTCTTTTAGAATGATTCTGAGTCAGATTCTTTTTCCATCTATAATACGAAGCGCGTGAGACGCCTAAATGGACACAGATGTCCAGTACCGTCATCGTTTTGTGAAATTCTTCTACCAGTTTGATTGACGTTTCCTTATCAACTTCCTTTCCAATTCGTTGTACTTTTTTAAAACTTCATTCTGTTGACTCAAATAGCGATTTTCTGCCTGCAGTCTCTCTAATTCGGAAGAGTACTCGGGACCCTTTCCATAGGTATATTGTTTTCCAACAGGCTGTTCGAACCGGTGTGTATCCCCAGCTTTATGCCACCTCACCCATGTCTGAACCTGCGTCTTATTCTTGATATTCAATTTCTGCATGATCTCTTTCATAGGTACGCCTGCCAATCTCATTTCTACAGCCTTCTGTTTGACTTCAACCGGATAACTCACTCTTGTCCCCATAGAAAAAACACCTCCATGTTTTATTTCGGATCACAACGATCCATTTTCAAACTTGAAGGTGTTTTTTATTTGTCTCATCTTACGGGGTCAGTTCCTACAGAAGGTGTGGCTTTTTTTATCCCAGAAAGGTATAAACCTTCACGGGACGGAATAAACTGAACTTGATTTTAAAAAAAGAGGTGTCTCCATGATACAATATGATCAATTTCAGTTAATCCAAAAAGCACTCGCTTCGACTGCTCAAGAAATTGAAGGGCAAGAAGGTGGACAATCTGCTCAGCTGACAGCAGCCATCGAAGATTTAGCGCTTGCTCAGGCTTACATAGAGCGTTCTGAGCATGCATTTTTAATGAAAGAAACCTATCAACATCGTTTGCGGTCGTAAAAAAGATTGTCATTCCCCAGCATAAATGTTACTATAGAATGTCTGAATGATTCAAAAGTTGGGGGTTGAAGCAGGTGACAGCATCTCGTTTGCCTTTTTCATTATCAAAAGAACATAATTTTTACGAAGAACTGGGCAACTGGATTGGTGATGTGTTCTATGACATTTTGCCAGAAAAGGGCTTTGATCTTCGAGATGAACAAATATTCATGGCTTTTCAACTAGAAAGAGCCTTTAAAGAAAAAAGTGTGATGTTTGCCGAAGCTGGGGTAGGCACAGGCAAAACCATCGTTTACCTATTATTTGCGGTCACATATGCAAGGTATACAGGGAAACCTGCGATTATTGCATGTGCAGACGAAACGTTAATTGAACAGCTAGTGAAACAAGAGGGTGATATCTATAAAATTGCCAATCACCTTGATATTCAAATAGATGCGAGATTAAGTAAATCGCATGATCAATATTTATGCTTAAAGAAATTAGAGAAAACCATGCAGCGTGAAGATGATGAGAAGTGGCTCGATATTTATGAATCGCTTCCTTCGTTTGTTCATGAATCACATGGGATGCAGAACTTTTATCCGTACGGTGATCGAAAAGAGTACCCAGAGCTATCCAATGATGAATGGTCACGCATTGGCTATGACTCGTTTCAGGACTGCTTGACGTGCGATATGCGTCATCGCTGTGGTCTGAATTTATCAAGAGATCATTACCGGAAAGCAGCAGACCTCATCATCTGTTCTCATGATTTTTATATGGAGCATGTGTGGACGAAGGAATCCCGCAAACGCGAGGGTCAGCTTCCGCTGCTTCCAGAACATAGCTCCGTTGTATTTGATGAAGGCCACCTTCTTGAATTTGCCGCACAAAAAGCACTGACATACCGAGTGAAGCAATCAATGCTCGAAACCTTTTTAGAGCGCCTGCTTCAAAACGATATACGCGAAGAGTTTGCCGAGCTCGTTGAAGATGCACTTGCCACAAACGATGAGTTCTTTTATCTCTTAAAAACACATGCCAAAGAAATCAAGGGCTCGCATCGACTTGAAATTGGACGTGTGGATGAGGTGAAGCGTTCTGCAAGTGAATTGTGTGATTTACTTGAAAAAATAGGAGAAGCACTCGTATTTGAATCAGAGATGTATACAATCGATCAATACGAATTGTCTGTTGTGGAAGAGTACATTGAACAAATGGCGTATTCTCTGTCGCTTTATCAAAAAAATGCGATTAGCTGGCTTGAAAAGCAGGAATTAGATACGACATTTGTTGTGATGCCAAAGACTGTCGCAGAGGTGCTTGGTGAAAAGGTATTCTCGCAAAAAAGACCATACATTTTCTCTTCTGCTACATTGTCTGAAAATCAATCCTTTGATTATTTAGCTGAAAGTCTTGGGATTAAAGATTACTTATCAATGAGTGTCGCTTCGCCGTATGATTACGATGAACAAATGAAGATTTATTTCCACGGGATTCAGCAGCTTCAAGAGCAAGAAACAAAAGGACAGCAAGTGATCACTCAGCTGAAAGATAGTGGAGGACGGACTCTCATTTTGTTCCCTTCATTTGATGAACTTCATTTCTTTAGAAAGCAGCTTGAGGCATCGAATGAATCACTGCCTTTCCATGTGTACTTTGAGGGAGACGAGGAAATCAGCACGATTGTTCAAAAGTTCCAAGCAGATGAGACATCTGTGTTATGCTCTGTTCACCTTTGGGAAGGGCTGGATATTCCAGGACAATCATTAACAAATGTGATCATCTGGGGACTTCCTTACCCGCCTCATGATCCGGTATTTGAGGCGAAACGGAATGAAGCAAAGGATGCTCGTGCTGAAGTCGACCTTCCGTATATGCTGCTGCGATTACGACAAGGTGTTGGAAGACTGATTCGGACAAGCCAAGATGCAGGAACCATTCATATTTACTTTGACCGCAAGGAAGATACAGAGCTTCAAAGTAAAATTGAATCCGTTCTGCCAGTAAAGCCAATTATCACATCTTAAATAACACCCGAACGAGAAAAAGAGGAGGATACCATCTGTGTATCCTCCCTTTTTCATTGACAAAAGAACATTTCTTGAAGTAGCCTTGAAACGTACATACATATTTTATCGATTGGGGGAACAAACATATGAGTCTTGAAACAAAAGAGAAAGCGTTTTATCAATTACTAGGAAAAATCGCCCACTATACGGAGGCGCTCCATTTACTTTATTGGGACTCTAGAACACAGGCGCCTAAAAAAAGCGCCGATTTCAGAGCTGAAACGATCGGTCAATTATCAAGTGATATTTTTAATATGAAGACTTCTGATGAAATGAGAGATCTTCTTCACGCATTAAATAAACACCGAGATGAGCTGTCAAAAGATACACAAAAGGCGCTCGAATTATCACAAAAAGAGTATGATGAAAACAGCAAAATTCCGAAAGAAGAATTTAAAGAATACTCCATTTTACAATCAAAAGCAGAGCATGTCTGGGTAGAAGCAAGGGAGAAATCAGACTTTTCACTCTTTGCACCATACTTAAAACAGCTCATTGATTTTAACAAGCGTTTTATTCAATATTGGGGCGTGAAACAAACGCCATATGACGTGCTGCTCAATAACTATGAACCAGATATGACGGTTGAACAGCTCGATCAAAAGTTTGGTGCACTTCGTAATGCCATTGTTCCTCTCGTGAAAAAAATCGAAGCCTCTCCTCATAAACCGGATACTTCATTTTTATCGAAAAGCTTTCCGATCGACAAACAAAAGGAACTGAGTCTTTTCTTCTTAAAAGAATTAGGGTATGACTTTGACGCAGGACGTCTGGATACAACAGTTCATCCGTTTGCTGTGACATTGAGCAGAGGGGACGTTCGTGTGACGACCCGTTATGATGAGCATGATTTTCGGATGGCGATCTTTGGCACGATTCATGAGTGTGGTCATGCCATCTATGAGCAAAACATTGATGAGGCGCTGAGCGGAACGTTATTATGTGATGGCACATCAATGGGGATCCATGAATCACAGTCTCTTTTCTTTGAGAATTTTATTGGCAGACATGAAGACTTCTGGAAAACGTATTATCAAAAGCTTCAAGAAGCGTCTCCTGAGCAGTTTAAAGATGTCTCTTTAGAAGACTTTGTGCATGCAGTGAATGAATCGAAGCCGACTTACATTCGAATTGAAGCAGATGAACTCACATACCCGCTTCACATTATCATCCGCTATGAAATTGAAAAAGCGATATTTAATGAAGAGGTGGCGGTCGAAGACCTGCCTGCACTGTGGAATGAAAAATATAAAGCATATCTTGGCATTACGCCTCCTAATGATGCACTCGGCATCTTGCAGGATGTTCACTGGTCTGATGGAAGCTTTGGATATTTCCCTTCATATGCCCTTGGTTATATGTATGCGGCGCAACTAAAGCACCAAATGATCAAAGATTTACCGAATTTTGATGAGCTAATTCAAAATGGGTCTTTTGCACCGATAAAAGAATGGCTCACAACACATGTTCACCAGCATGGAAAACGCAAAAAGCCTTCTGAAATCATTCAAGATGCGACAGGTGAGGAATTAAATGTACAATATTTAATCGATTATTTAACGGATAAATATACGAAACTGTATTTATCTTAAATAAAAGGCACCCTTTGCTCAGAAGGGTGCTTTTTTGATGCTTGAATATTCTAAAAACGAACGTTTTGATCTGATCTATTATTTAAGTTCGGTATTTTTCTAGAAAAGTGCTTTCCAAGCGTCTGAAATCTTGTTATAATTTGAACACTATAACACTCATATAATCGCGTGATGATGGCACGCAAGTTTCTACCGGACACCGATACCGTCCGACTATGAGTGAGCAAATGAAACAGCTCTTGTTTGAGCTGAAGATCCGTGGATCGTTTTCGCATTGCTTGCTCCTCATGGACAGCAATGCTTTTTTTATGCGAAAAATGAAAATGTTTGCCAATATGCTGGGAGGAAGAATGATGGAATTGTTACGTCAAAAAATTGAGAACGAAGGAATCGTTCTGTCAAATCAAGTGTTAAAGGTAGATGCCTTTTTAAATCATCAAATTGATCCTGTGTTAATGCATGAGATCGGGCAAGAGTTTGCTAGATTATTCAAGCATGATGGCATTACAAAAATTATCACAATCGAATCTTCGGGCATTGCACCTGCTGTGATGGCTGGACTAGCTCTTCAAGTACCCGTTGTTTTTGCTCGAAAACGTCAATCACTAACACTAACAGAAAACCTATTAACAGCGAGTGTGTACTCTTTTACAAAAAAAGTAGAAAGCACGATCGCTGTCTCAAATACGCATCTCGGTGAAAAAGATTGTGTATTAATCATTGATGACTTTTTGGCGAACGGTGAAGCCGCTAAAGGACTTGCCGCAATCGCAAAGCAGGCGAAGGCAAAAGTAGCCGGATTTGGCATTGTCATTGAAAAGTCATTCCAGCCGGGAAGAGATGCACTTGTTCAAATGGGCTACCGCGTCGAATCCCTTGCACGGATTGAATCACTTGAGGAAGGAAAAGTCACGTTTGTACGAGAGATACAATCATGAGTGCAGCTAAAAAAGCCAAAACGCTCTCGCTAGGGATTCAGCATGTGCTGGCGATGTATGCAGGGGCCGTTCTTGTGCCGCTCATTGTGGGAGATGCACTCGGCCTCACACCTGCACAACTGACTTACTTAATCTCGGCAGATATTTTCATGTGCGGGGCTGCAACGCTCCTTCAAGTTTGGAAAAACCGTTTCTTTGGTATCGGTTTGCCTGTTGTATTAGGCTGTACATTTACTGCGGTTTCTCCTATGATTGCGATTGGCTCTAAATACGGGATTTCGTCTATCTATGGAAGTATTATCGCTTCGGGGTGTATCATCATTCTGCTTTCCTTTTTCTTTGGGAAGCTTGTGAAATTTTTCCCGCCTGTCGTGACAGGGTCTGTCGTCACCATTATTGGCATTACCCTTATTCCAGTAGCGATGAACAATATGGCAGGGGGAGAAGGAAGTGCTGATTATGGTTCTTTTGAAAATCTAGGCCTCGCCTTCCTTGTGCTGTTTATCATTGTGCTTCTCTATCGATTCACAAAAGGCTTTATGAAGGCGATCGCCATTTTAATCGGTATTCTCCTTGGGACAGCCGTTGCTGCATTTATGGGGAAAGTGGAAACAGCTGAGGTGGCGAACGCTCAAGTTTTCCGCATGATTGAACCATTTTATTTTGGCATGCCTACCTTTGAATTTGCACCCATTATGACGATGACGTTAGTTGCCATTGTGTCATTAGTCGAATCAACAGGTGTTTATTTCGCATTAGGTGATTTAACAAACCGCTTATTAAAAGAGAAGGACTTAGCGAAAGGCTATCGCGCAGAAGGGATTGCTGTGTTATTAGGTGGTATCTTTAATGCTTTTCCTTACACAGCCTACTCGCAAAACGTTGGGTTGATCCAGTTGACAGGGGTCAAGAAAAATCAAGTCATCGTTGTGACAGGCGCATTGCTCATGTTATTTGGACTTTTTCCTAAAATTGCTGCATTTACGACGATTATTCCAAAGTCAGTTCTTGGCGGCGCAATGGTTGCCATGTTTGGGATGGTCATTGCCTACGGTATTAAAATGCTCTCGCGTGTGGATTTTGCCAAACAGGAAAACCTACTGATTGTTGCTTGCTCAGTGGGGATTGGCTTAGGTGTCACCGTCGTGCCGCAAATGTTTGAGCATCTGCCAGAATCAATCAAATTATTAACAAGTAATGGCATCGTGGCCGGTAGCTTTACCGCTATTTTGCTTCATATTATTTATCACATGATTCCTTTTAAAAAAGAAACCGGGCAGGACCTGATGGAAGAGCCTAAGAAATCTGTTGTGTAAACACTGAAAGCCCGCATCTTTTGGATACGGGCTTGTTGTGATTAGCGCTATTAATGTTGTACCGGCTGCATTGTTTCGTTAATGACTGCAAATGTATAGCCCCTTGCTTTTAGCTGTGTAATCAGGCTATCTAAATAGTTTGTGGTAGAGGGTTGATCATGCATTAAAATAACTTTTGGTTCCCATGGTTTAGTTTTCTCAAACATTTGCAGTTGATTCAATACCTCTGGAACATATTGTGAGTTTTTATATCTCCAGTCAAGGCTATCAATCGTCCAATCCCAGTAAATAAAGCCATTTTGGTTTAAACGTACTTTTTGATGATATGTTAAATTTGGAACACTGCCATAGGGTGTTCTCACAAGACGGGTGTAAACGCCTGTAACCGAAGCAAGAATGCGCTGAGCTTCTCTCATTTCATTTGCGGGAGACTCACTGTTCTGATAAAAGCGGTTTATATCATGCGTCATGCCATGAAGCCCTAATTGATGTCCTTCTTGATAAAGTCTTTTCACAGCTGTTTGGTGTGCTTGGATTTGCGGTCCAAGCATGAAAAATGTCGCCTTCACGTGATGTGCTTTTAATACATTTAACAGCTGATTTGATGTAGCAGTAGGACCATCATCAAATGTTAAAAAGACCGTTTTATTCGTTGTCTGTTGGTTTGGATTGGTCTTAACATGTGTATCCAATGTTCTTGTAGAATGATCTTTTGCTTTCAGACTGATGCTTGTGTCTCGGAAGTCACTGTTGGCAACAATTTTTGCTTGCCCATTTGTCGCCTGCAAATGGGGTTTAGACATATCCCAGATAAAAAAGAGAGACAGTGTAAGAAGCACTAAACCAATTATCTTCGAGAGAAGTATCGTGTTGTAGGGTGTCTGTTTTTTGGACACCTTTTTCATTACAATCACTCCAGTCAATTAAATTTTGTGCCGAATCATGTAGTAGATTCTATCTTTTTTCACTGTTTTTCATGGTGTTCATATTGATTAAGTATACAGGAAAAAAACACCTTTTTATATATAATAATCAAAAAAATTAGAATTTTATGGTTATTGATTTGTATTGATCAGAAAAAAAGGTGATCCATTCATGTTTAAATGAAATCATTCTGAATAATGATCGAAACGTTGATATGTATACGCTAAGATAGCATCAGATTTAACCATTAATGCGAAGGGAGATTCCGTATGAAAGTGTTGTATAATGACGATTTTATTGAAAAAAAGGATGCTCATGTGGATATTGGAGATAAAGGCGATCAATCGCGAAAAACATGGAGAAAAGCTCTTACCCCTACAAAATAAAGAAGAAACAAAAGAGATCAAAGTCAGTACAACTGCATCAGAGATTGGCTACTATGTAAAAGGTGAACGTGAAAAGTCATTTGCTTATTCCTTTCATACAGCTTGTGATTCAAAAGGATTTATTTTTGGATCACTGGTCACAGGTGGCAATGTTCATGATACTCGTATGTTAGATTCACTCGTAAAACAGGTGATAGAGAAAATCGGAAAACTAAATGTAGACACGGTAGATGCTGAATGTCCAGCGTAACCCTTTATAATTATGTGAAAACCCCACTTTTACTTGAAGTAAAGGTGGGGTTTGTCTACGGTCTGCACTTCTCTTTTAGAGGTGTTTTTTTGATAAAAAAAGCAGGTTCGCTTGGCTTGGAACGAACCTGTGAAGGAGGAAAACTACATCATGTTTTCACCTATATTATCCAATATTTATCAATTGTCGTCAAGACAAAAAGTTAGACGGAGGAAAATGTTTTGACTGAATTGTGACGATTTGGCATGTATATCCTTTTTTCGATAGGGGATATTAACCGAAAAAAGAGGTGAAGCCGATGGCGTATATTCTTTCAGTTGGAACGAGTCACCCGAAGCATCACGTGGATCAGAAAACCGCTGCCGAATTTGCAAGGTCTCAATTTAAACGATCGTTTAAAGATATTGACCGCCTGCTGAGAGCTTTTCAAAATGGAGAAATTGAGAGCAGGCAATTTGTTCAGCCCATTGAATGGTATCAGACGCACCACTCTTTTGAAGAGAAAAACAATATCTATTTGGAAAAGGCATTGACTCATGCAAAGGAAGCGATCATACATTGTCTTCAAGAGAAGGCGTTTCTAAAAAAAACAGTCCCGGTTGAAGAGATTGATGCATTGTTTTTTATTTCAAGTACCGGCTTATCAACCCCAAGCCTTGATGCAAAGCTCATGAACGTCCTTCCTTTTTCTCCTTATACGAAACGAGTACCGATCTGGGGCTTAGGGTGTGGGGGCGGTGCGGCAGGGCTGTCTCGGGCTTATGAATACATAAGGGCATTTCCAGAAGCAAAGGTACTTGTGGTTGCCTGTGAGCTGTGCAGTTTAACTTTTCAGCCGCAAGATCAATCAAAAAGCAATTTAATTGGCACCTCCTTGTTTGGAGACGGGACGGCAGCGGTTCTTTTAACTGGAGAAAAAGCTGCTCTTGAATATGCCCATTTAAAAACGGTCCCTAAAGTATTAAGCACGCAATCCGTCACGATGAAAGATTCTGAGGATGTGATGGGCTGGGACTTTACAAGTGACGGCTTTCGGGTTATTTTTTCCCGCGACATTCCGTCTATGATTTCCGGCTGGTTAAAAGAGCAGGTGGATCAATTTTTAGAAGAGCATGGATATTCAACTAAAGACTTGTCCGTTTTTCTAGCCCATCCTGGAGGAAAAAAAGTGATTGATGCCTATGTTGAGAGTCTATCTTTACGAGAGGATCAGCTGTTTTCTTCAAAAGAAGTACTCAAACAACACGGAAATATGTCCTCTGCCACAGTTTTGTATGTCATCAAGCATTTCCTAAAACATCAATTAGCTGAAGCGGGGGAGATGGGCCTTTGCGGTGCGCTTGGTCCGGGCTTTTCCTCAGAGCTGCTGCTTATGAAGTGGGAGGAGGTCTTGTCGTGATCATTTGGCTTGTCATCGGTTTCTTCGTTTGTCAGAGGCTCATTGAAATGCTTGTGGCCAAAAGAAATGAAAAGAAAGTAAAAGCACTAGGTGCCATTGAATTTGGTGCTAGTCATTATCCCTATATGGTCGCTATGCATACAGCTTTTTTTCTCTCACTTATAGTTGAGATAGGGCTTTTACATAAGGGGCCGTCCGGGTATTTTCTTGTGCTGCTCCTTTTTCTCATGGCTACACAGGTCATTCGATACTGGGCATTATGCTCTCTTGGGACGTACTGGAATACGAAAATTTTAGTCGTACCAAACGCGATAATTGTAAAAAAAGGGCCGTATCGCTGGTTGAAACACCCTAACTATGTCGTCGTGGCGATTGAGCTTTTGCTGATCCCGCTATTGTTTGAAGCGTATGTGACTGCCATTTTGTTTACATGTTTAAATGCATGGATGATGGCTGTACGAATTCAAGCAGAGGAGAAAGCATTAAATCAGTATTTGCTAAATTAATATTGAAAATCATTATCAATTGTGCTACACTTTCATTAATGATAAGCATTCTCAATCATGAAGGATGGACGGTGATCACATGACAATGATATTCTTACTCGGTACGGTGTGTGTATACAGCCTATTAATTGGCTTCGTATTAAAAGGTGTGTCCAAAAAATCTGCTTCCTGATTCCAGTCAATTGCGACTGATCGGGCAGCAGATTTTTTTTTATTTCCTCAGATGAGAAGAAAATTCTCTTTATTTTGTGTAAAATGGTATCACATACATAACTGACTTTTCTAAAAACAAAGGGGTTTATCGTCATGAAAGACTTGTCTATTCGAGATTCGCTCGTTCAAACTACAGGCGCTTTATATCAAAGCTTTCTCAAAAGGGATGATCATGAGCGCGCTGCCAAACTTGCATCGATTATCAAAAAGGAAGCAGAAGAAGAAGTATATATCGCATTTACCGGTCACTATTCTGCTGGAAAGTCATCACTTGTGAATCATCTGCTTCATGATCACATTTTGCCAACGAGCCCAATCCCAACAAGTGCAAACTTGGTCGTCGTGAGGAAAGGCGAAAGTGAAGTGCAGCTTCACACCTCTGATGGCCGTTTTGCAAAAATGAACGGCTCTTATGATAAAGAAGCAGTACAGCGTTTCTGTAAGGATGGAGAACAGATTGAGATGGTGGAAATTAGCGGTGACTATAGAGGTCTTGAAGAAAAGGTGGCACTGATTGATACGCCAGGAATTGATTCAACGGATCATGCCCACTTTATGTCTGCTGCGTCTATTCTTCATCAAGCAGATGCTCTTTTTTATGTCGTTCACTACAACCATGTTCATTCTGAAGAAAACATTCGTTTCATTCGCTCCATTAAAGAAAAAGTGCCAAATCTTTATTTCATCGTGAATCAAGTGGACCGGCATGATGAGCATGAGACAGCATTTGAAGACTACAAAAATCAAGTGGTTGACATGCTCCTTAAAGAAGGCATTGAAGAAGATCATCTATACTTTACATCTGTAACCGATGAGACGCATCCAAGAAATGAAATGATTCGTTTAATCAAAAAACTGCAAGAATTACAGACGTTGCCGAAAGCATCACTTCGGGCTTATACGGAGCAGAAAATTGAGCATGTCTTAAAAGAACACATTGACTCGTTAAAAGAAGACCTGCAAGGTGAGGAGCTTGGGTCACAGCTCCAAGAAAAAAGAAAAGAAGTAAATGAATTGGAAGCGAAAAATCACTTCATTGAAAATGGAGCCAAACAGTTAGAAGAAGAAGTATCTACTGAAGTCGAGAGCATTTTGAAAAATGCCAACCTAACGCCATTTAAAATGAGAGAACTCGCAAGCGACTATATTGAATCAAAAGCATCTGGCTTTAAAGTGGGACTGCTTTTTGCTAAAAATAAAACTGAGCAGGAAAAAGAAAAACGCGCAACTGACTTCTTAACAGATGTCAAAGCGAGAATGAAGGCAGAAGTGGACTGGCATATTGCTGAGCTACTAAAAAAAGAAGTCAAGAAACATCAACTTGGTGAAGAGTTATTAAATCAAGTGATGGCGTTTGAAACACCTGTACAAGAATCACTTCTTGAAAGTGTGATTCATCATGGAGCAACGTTCTCCAATGAATACGTACTGCAATATGCAAAAGATGCTGGCGAAGCCTTAAGAAGACAGGCTAAGCAGCAAGCGATGCCACTGATTGAACAAATGGTGGAGTCGCTGAAAGCCAAGCTTATGGAAGATAAAGCAGAGCAGCAAGTCAAATGGGTTCAGTCTGCAAAAGAGCTCCAAACGCTCGAGCAATGCATCAAAAAAAATGAACAAATGAAGCGAGATATTCAGCATGTATGGGATATTTGGCAAAATGGAACGGATGAACAGATCGAAGAAGATTGGTTTTATGCGAAAAAGAGACAAATGCAGCATGACCAGCTAAAGCAGGATCAAGCGACCATTCATCCTGAAGAGAGCGACCAAGAAAAACCGAACAAGCAGATTGATCAACCTCAAATGCGTCAGTCACAGCATGTCACGACGGCACAGTCGATTGACCAGTTTGAACATCTTTCTCAGATTTTATTGCCATTAGATGCGCTCCAATCTCAAAGAAAGTCCTTTGAAAAACGAACAAAACGGCTGCAAGCGAAAGAATTCACACTCGCTTTATTTGGGGCTTTTAGTTCGGGGAAATCTTCCTTTGCAAATGCCCTCGTCGGGAGAAAGGTGCTGCCATCCTCTCCCACACCAACAACGGCAACCATTAACAAGTTGACGCGGCCGACGGAAGATCACCCGCATGAAAGTGTCAAAGTGGTATTCAAAACAGAACATGATATATTTGAGGAGCTCAATCAGATCCTAGGATTTCCGATCTCAGAAGAAAAAGGGGAGACGTTTACATCCAAGCTCAAACGAACGCTCAAAAAAAGACAGCTTGAACAAGATCACCGCGTCATTGTTGAACATTTTTTACAAGCACATACCCGTTTCGGTGATCAGATTACGAAGCAAACGCCGCTTCATGTCACCCTTCAAGAACTTAGGCCATATGTGGCGGAAGAAGCTGTTTCTTGTGTGGTGAAGGAAGTGACGGTTTATTTAAGTACACCTCTAACAGATAAAGGGCTAACTATTGTTGATACGCCAGGCGCTAGCAGTATGAATAAGCGTCATACAGAGATCGCTTTTCAATATATGAAGGACGCAGATGCGCTTCTTTATTTAACTTACTACCAGCACTCTTTTTCGAAGGCAGATCGGTCATTTTTACGTAAGCTTGGGCTTGTAAAAGATTCATTTAGCATGGATAAAATGTTCTTTATTATCAATGCAGCTGATCTCGCAAAGGATCAAGCAGAGCTTGACACCGTCTTTGACTATGTAAAAAATGAGCTCACAAAAGAAGGCATAAGAAACCCAAACCTTCATCATGTGTCCAGTAAGGAAGAGATCGAAGGAAAGGGAGAGACAGCTTATAATCAATACGCAAAGTTTAGAAAGCAGCTCGACTATTTTATAGAGGAAGAATTAACGAAAGATGCGATCGAGCTGTTGTATTTTGAAGCACGTACGTTATGTAGAACAGTCGACAAACTGCATGCGACGCTGCATCAGTCAGAAGATGAGAAGCAAGAGGAAAAGAAAAAGATAAACGCATCCTATGAAGCAATTCTTGATCAAATGAGTCATATTAAACAATCTAAGCTAGTGACAGAAAGCGTGAAAAAGGACTTACATGAACAGCTCTATCATATTGTGCAGCGCCTATCACTATTTGCGAATGATCTGTTTAAGACAGCCTTTTATCCTGGAATATCTCAAGGGAATTTCGGACAGCAATTGAAAAAAGCACTTGAGAAGGCACTAAAGGATTATGAATTTGAATTTGTACAGGAGTTAAAGGCACTTGATATCCGGATGGAATCGTTTATTCATCAATACTTCCAAGAGGAGTGGGAGAAAGGATTGCAGGCGGCATGTGCAGAAGACCCTTACTTTTCTCTCTCACTGTCGCCGCCAGAAGAGAAAAATGCTGAGCTGAAACAAATTGAAGTCGAAGCTGAACTGACGCCATTCGAACCGCTCTTAAAGAAACAAAAATCAGCGAAAGCTTTCTTTGAACAGAATGGAAAGGCTGCGTTTATTGAAGCGATTCGAGACATTCTTCATCAGTTAACCACGAAATGGGCTGATAAAGAAAAAGAAGAATTACTGAGCAGGTACGACATGATGGTGAAGACGTCTACGGAAAGATATGAAACAGAAGCGCTCGAGCAGCTAAGTGAACAAAAACAAACATTTATCACGAGCCTAACGACAGATGCCAAAGAGCAGGCGGTTATTGAACAAGTTTATGAACAAACAACCGAATGGAAGAACCAGTTGAAAACCATTTGATTCATGGTAGACTAAATAAAAAAGAAAGCAGTTGATAGAAAATGACGAGCGTACACGAAGAGATTTCAGCACACTCACAAAAGCAGCATGCTCATATTCAGTCCTTTCTTGAGCTTGAACAGAAAAGAGAACAAGCAATAGAGACGGCTGTCGTCAAATGTGAACAAAACGAGCCATTTACAACAGACGAGATCAACGCCATTACGTCGAAGATGAATGAGCTTGCACGAGGCGGTATTGTTCCGCTGCGTAAGCTTGTGACGAATGATATGGTCAGGGAGTATGTCGAGCAGAAACAGAAGTAAAGAGTAACTTTCTCTTTTTTGGTCATCTTAATGAATGTACCGAGAAAGGGGAATGATCATGAAAAAAAAGCAACAGACAAAGCAGCAGGATGAGCGTGACCCTAAACAAAAAGACATGCCGTCCTATGCAGAAGCAGAGTCGAAAAAAATGCAATACGGTCAAAAATAAACGGGCTGCCTCTTCTTTGCTAAAAGAAGAAGGCGCCTTTTTTATGTCTAGTTTTACGTTCTGTGATAGAATAGGAGTATTGTTTTGAAAAAGGGAGTTTATAAGAATGAATAAACACGTACTGCTTGTAGATGGAATGGCGCTTTTGTTCAGATCGTTTTATGCAACGGCTGTCCATCGCAATTTTATGATAAATGACCACGGTGTGCCGACAAATGGAGTCAATGGCTATTTGAAGCACTTATTAACAGCTGTACAGACATTTGAGCCAACTCATATTGTGTGCTGCTGGGATATGGGAAGCCAAACCTATCGAAACGAATTGTTTCAAGATTATAAAGCGAATCGAGGAGAGGCGCCTGTCGAGCTCATTCCGCAATTCGATTTAGCAAAAGAGGCTACAGAAGAACTAGGAATTGTGAACATTGGTTTAAAGGGCTTTGAAGCAGACGATTGTATTGGTACACTTGCTGCGCTTTACGAAAAAGAAGCACGCGTGACTGTCCTAACTGGTGACAAAGATTTGCTGCAAATTTTGAATGAACAAGTGACTGTTGCCTTGATGCAAAAAGGAATTGGCAATTATAAGCATTATACAAAAGCCTTATTTGAAGAGGAAATGGGAATCTCGCCAAAGGCACTCATCGATATGAAAGCACTCATGGGTGATGCAAGTGATAATTATCCAGGTGTCAAAGGAATCGGAGAAAAAACTGCTTTAAAATTTATTCAAACATATGAAACGATTGACGGTTTGTTAGAAAATGTCCATGAACTAACGGCTACGCAGCAAAAGAAAATGCAAGCAGGATTAGAAGATTTGAAGCTTTCTCGTCTATTGGCAGAGATTAAATGTGATGTCCCGCTCAGCTGTCCAATGGATGAGACGAAAATGAACATCAATCAAGAACGTGCTGCTGCTATGCTGAGGCACCATCAAATCAAAGGAATCGAACCGATGATGAATCGTTTAAGTACAATAGAGATCAGCTAAAGCCGATCTCTTTAGCGTGTAGACAACCCCTCGCATTCGGTGTCAGGTCTGCGCTTCGGTGCTCACGAATGTTCAATTCACTCCGCTCCGGTACTCGGCCTTCCTAGACTGCAAAGGTTTTCTATCACGCTGACAGGTTCATCTTTTTGTATTGCTTTTCTTCGCTCTATTTTCCAGCTGAGATAGTGGCTGTTTATCTTTTGTTTGCGCATCACCTTGTGGGGTTGTCCCATTTGTGACACGACCTTTATTTTCTTTATCCAATCAGTATCACCTCACACACATTAGCATAACCGAAAAAAAGCGATTCATCCTTTAGATAGGTGAATCGCTTTTCTAGCGAGCTGATCTGCTACTTGATTTTCCTTACTCGGAATCCATTTAATAAAAAATAAATCAAACTGGCTTTGAAGCTGGGTCATCTCTTTGATAAAGTGCTGAAAGGCTTGATTTTTAGCAAATCCTGCATTCGCTGCCCGGTCAACTACTTGTGAATCTGTTCGAAATGAAACGGTACGCAATCCTTTTTCTGCGCATATTTTCATCCCCTCGATCAGAGCAGAAAATTCTGCTTCGTGATTGCTCATGGGTTCAAGAGGAATGGAAAAGGATTCAGCCTTTCCATCATATTTGATGAAAATGCCGATGCCAGAGGGACCTGGATTCCCTGCACTGGCACCGTCAATGTATATTTCTGCAGGCACATCATTTCACCCTTTCATCAAGCGGAACCATTTTTTTCGCTGCATACGCGTAAGGTGTTGCAATTGCAGCGACGATAAATTTAATGACATATGTCGTGATGAAGATTTCTATCCATACATGAAATGGATACGTGCCAAGAAAGGCAATGGTCGTGAAAATCAATGTATCAAGAAGCTGGCTAATCATCGTACTTCCGGCATTGCGCACCCAGAGCGCGCCATCGGAAGGAAATATCCGGCGAATAAACGAATATACATAAACATCTAGCATTTGACTGATGATATAAGCAGCGAGACTGCCAAGTGCAACCCTTGGCATAAAGCCAAATATGGTTTCCAGCGATGATTGTGAGATATCAGATGGAGCGGGGTGGAAAAGCAAAGCTTCCTGCATGACAACAGTTAGTGTTAAAAGGGTGGCAAAACCAATCCAGACAGCTTTTCTCGCTTCATTTTGTCCATATTTTTCATTCAATACGTCCGTTGCAAAGAACACACTGCCATATAAAATATTTCCAAGTGTTGCCGTTAAGCCGAATAATTCAACGGTTTTGACAACTTGTAAATTTGCGGCAACCGTCGCAAAGCCAATCCAGACAAAAAGGCCCATCTTGCCAAATCCTTTATAAAATAGAAGAACAATGATAAAATTAATGATCGCAAATAAGATCCAAATACCTTCATTAAACAAGTGACATGAACTTCCTTTCTCATTGTAAAATGTAACTTTTTGATTATAGCATAACGTATGTTTACCTTAAAAGCACGGGAAGGCGATGTGATCGATGAAATTAAGAGCACACTACACAATGAAAGTGAAATCAATTGGGTCCGTTGCTTTTTACCAAGAAGATTGGTTGGAGCTAAAAGAGGCCTTGAGGTTAGCAAAACATATCGACAAAAAAGAACCCCAGTCACTTCTGTCATTTGAAGATGAAAAAGGGGCTATGTGGTCTATAAAAGAACTTGAAAAGCTAAATGAAGAATTAAAGCTTGAACCGGATCAGCTTCAAGTCTATTTTGATGCAAGTTTTCACAAAGAAACAGGTGACTCTGGTCTTGGGGTTGTCATCTACTATAAGCTAGGAAAAGACGCTTATCGATTGAGAAAAAATCAGCCTTTCCAAGGGAGCACCAATAATGAAGCAGAGTATGCGGCTTTATTTGAGGCAGTAAAAGTTTTAAAAGACCTTGGGGCAAGCAGAAATTCTGTCACGATTAGAGGAGATTCACTTGTTGTCATGAATCAGTTAAAAGGAGAATGGCCTTGTTATGATGATGTACATAACAAATGGCTTGATCGAATTGAAGCGGCTTTAAAAGAGCTGAAGCTGACGCCAACCTATGAAGCCATCGATCGGAAACAAAATGCAGAAGCGGATCAGCTTGCAAGACAGATTCTTGCAGACGTCCCAATCGAAAGTACATTGAAATTAGAAGCAGACGGAGCTGAATAATGTGGATAAAAAAACAGCAGTACAAGAATTGACCGATCTTCAAGACACGTATTGTTCAGATTGTTTGATTAAGAAGCATTTTCGAAAAGAATTTGGCAAAAAATACGCCCATTCCTTTTGTATACAGCAATGCACCGTTGGAGAGAAGATAAAAGAATATGGTCAGACTCTGCTCAAAAAATAAACGGACGCACCGGTTTTTCCTGCTCAAACATTCGCTCTTGAAAAAAAACGGATAGAATGTGTAAAAAAAGAACATATTCCGAAAAATGAGCCGATATAACTATAGAAAGTTTTGGTTGAGTTACTTTTTGACTAAGTGACGGATATTAGAGGAAAAGGGGAAGGCCGGTATGAATAATAAGGAGTTCGAAACGGTATTACATCGAACATTTCAAGAGGTGTACAGCGATCTAGAGCAACTTGTAGATGTAGCAAAGAAGGGAAGACCTTTTCTCGAAAAAGATATTTCTGAAATTGAACAACGACTGAAGCAAAATATTTTAGCAATTGAAATTCAGCTGAAAATCAAATAAGAGAGGCATAAGCCTCTCTTTATTTTGCATCATTGATTTGGTTGATTAGATTTTTGTTACGTTTGCAGCTTGAGGTCCACGATTACCTTCAACGATTTCAAAAGAAACTTCTTGTCCTTCTTCTAAAGACTTGTAACCGTCACCTTCGATAGCTGTGAAGTGAACGAATACATCGTCTCCGCCTTCAACTTCAATGAAGCCGAAACCTTTTTCATTATTGAACCATTTTACTTTACCGTTTTGCATATTGCTTTTTCCTCCTAGTACTGTAGCATACCTTTTGGCATACTAAAAAAAATTTTCATCACCTAACGACTTTACAGTTGTTAAATGATGGTTCTACTATACACCATTAAAAGTAAAGCGTCAAGCGGGAGAGCCAAATTTTGAGCAGAATGTTTGATTTTTTTTGACAAATAACAATAATAGCTAAACCGTCCCCATTTTCTGAAACTTTATGCACAGTTTGTCCGTATATAAAAAAAATACAGAAAGAGGTGCTATCATGAATCGTTATACACTCGAAGAATTTGTTCAGAATACGCAGCAGGAAGATAAGGGAGAAGGGGTCTTCGAACTTGAAACACCAAGACTTTTAGAAATTAATTTGACTGATACCATTTGGGCAAAAACAGGTTCCATGGTTTCGTACCGAGGCAAAATCAAATTTGAACGTGAGGGCGTGTTTGAACATGGCGTCTCAAAGATGTTCAAAAAAATGCTGTCAGGAGAAGGCACTTCACTCATGAAGGCAACAGGTGATGGAAAATTATATGTGGCAGATCAAGGCAAAAAAATCTCAATTCTTCGTTTGGCTCAAGGCGAATCCATTTTTGTGAATGGGAATGATTTGCTCGCATTTGAGCCTTCAGTCCGCTGGGATATCAAATTGATGAAAAAAGTATCGGGGATGATTGCAGGCGGATTATTTAATGTCAAATTAGAAGGACCAGGCCTTGCTGCGATTACGAGTCATTATGAGCCGCTCACATTGATTGTTCAGCCGGGTGACTCTGTCTATACAGATCCAAATGCGACAGTTGCATGGTCAGGGGATTTAAAAACTGAATTTGTAACAGATGTTTCATTCAAAACCTTTATTGGCAGAGGAAGCGGAGAGTCTATTCAAATGAAATTTAGCGGAAGCGGATTTGTTGTCGTGCAGCCGTTTGAAGAAGTGTACACAACAAATGGAAATCAAGGATAAAGAAAAAAGGTGTCCGTCATTGACGGACACCTTTTTATGATAATGCGCGAGCATACGTTTTGTTATTCGTGATGAGATCTGATTGCTCAACGATATCTTCCAATATGGTTTGAGAAGAATGCTTTGAGTGAAGATTTTTCATGTTTTGTTTCATGGTTTCTAACTTTTCTTCATCTTGAAGCAAGTTGGTCACAGATTCTAAAATGTCTTCATGTCTGTTGATGACGATGGCTGCACCATAATCTTCAAAGAAATGAGCATTTTCCTTTTCTTGTCCAGGGACAGGCTTGTAAAGAATGACTGGGACGCCGATTGCAGTTGCTTCTGTTAAAGTAATGCCACCTGGTTTTGTGATCATACAATCTGTTACTCTGAACAATTCATCAATTTGTTCCACATATCCAAGCGCCTTCAATTGATCTGGATGTGCTTGTTCAAGATCGCTTAGTGATTGTTTCAGCGCT
Organism: Bacillus sp. FSL W8-0645; assembly: GCF_038007905.1. Lineage (NCBI taxonomy): Bacteria > Bacillati > Bacillota > Bacilli > Caryophanales > Bacillaceae > Bacillus > Bacillus sp. FSL W8-0645. The sequence goes on along the minus strand of NZ_JBBOYC010000001.1, from coordinate 2,045,198 downwards.
GCGTTCTTTCCGCATACAACAACAATTTGTACTTCACTGTCTAGAAGCAACGCTTCACATAATTCCTTGACATTTTTCAGTACACCATGAGCACCGGCCATAATCAGAAGAACTTTTTTGTTTGATGATAATCCATATTTTTTATAAATCTTCGATTTTGGCACGTCTGCTTCAAATTGTGGTCTAATAGGAATGCCTGTCACTTTGACATCGCTTGGATGTGTGCCGATTTCCACTAATTTTTGTTTCACATAATCGGTTGCAACATAGTACCGGTCGATGTTTTCATGTACCCAAATCTTATGAAGACAGAAATCTGTCATGACATTAAATGTCGGGATGACTTTTCCTGTTTTGTTCCGGTATTCAGGAACAACAATCATCGGGAATGTAATAATAATGATATCCGGATTGTGTAATTGAATAAGTTCATCAAGACGCTTATTTCCCATTTTTAAATAAATGTTAAATTTGCGTTTATTGTAAATTTTATCTACACCGTAATAAAACAAGCGATAAAATTGTTTCCCAATGGAAAAGCTCTTCAAGTATAAATATTGAGTCACTTCCGACACAATGGGATTTGATTCTTGATACAAATTAGAAACTACAACATGCTCAAAGCCTTGAGATTTGCACTCATCATACAGTGTTTTAGCCACCTGCATATGTCCATTTCCATAATTTGCGGTCAAGATTAATATTTTTTTATTGGTATTCAAGAATATTCACCTCAAATGTAATCAACAACAACAAAACTTCGTACGAAAACTATTAATCTCATAGGTCTACATATACATAAAGATAACATATAAACAGCGAGAGCATATCATTCGTTACGAAAGAATTAAACTAATTTTAAAAAACAACAAGACTAAATTGATAATGGAAGACAGAGCCATTTGTATTTTAACACATTTTGGCCATTTATCATCAGACTACAGTCTATTTTATTCCCAAACGTATGGTGTTTCTTGATAAACATAATAATTGAGCCAATTCATAAACAGTAAAGTGGCATGGGCTTTCCATCGATTCACTGGGACTAATGTGTCACCATCTTCTATAAAATAGTGGACAGGTTTTTGGACTGTATCACCCTTCAACAAATCTCTTTCATATTCCTGCTTCAATGTGTCCGTATCATATTCAGGATGTCCAGTTAAAAATACTTGTTTATCATCATCTGAAACAATTAAACAAACACCCGCTTCTTCAGAGACACTCAATACTTTTAAATTCGGCGTGTTTTTTAATTGTTCTGTATTAATATCTGTATGCCTCGAATGTGGGACATAGTATACTTCATCGAAACCTCTGACTAATCTTTCTTTTTTCTCTTTCACAAGATGCTCAAATACACCAAATTTTTTCTCAGCAAGCTTGATTTTCTCAATACCATAATGGTGATATAGGCCTGCCTGTGCACCCCAGCAAATGTGAAGAGTAGACGTCACATTCGTTTTACTCCAGTCCAAGATGTCCTGCAGCTCTTTCCAATAGGAAACTTCTTCAAAAGCTAAATGCTCAATTGGTGCGCCGGTGATGATCATTCCATCAAATTTCTTATGGCGAATCGATTCAAAGGTCGTATAAAATTCATCTAGATGCTCTCTCGACGTATTCTTCGGTGTATGCGTACTTGGAATCAAAAACGTAAAGTACACTTGCAAAGGAGAATTTCCGAGCATTCTTAGCAGCTGCGTTTCAGTTTGTATTTTTTTTGGCATTAAATTTAAGATCACGATATTCAAAGGACGGATATCTTGCTTGAATGCCCTTGTCTCATCCATGACGAAAATGTTTTCGCTCTCTAGTATTTGTTTTGCCGGCAGATGAACTGGTATGTTAATAGGCAACTCGCCACCCCCTGAATCAAAGCTAATTTCACTTCATTATAGGAACTTTCTGGCGATATTTCAATGTTTCAATTATGTTACAATGAAAAACAGAGCAAAAACAAAGCTGTTTCTCGAAAAAAAGGAGGCCGTTTATTTATGATCACAAAGCATTTATCAGATATTGACATCGCCCAAAAGGCAAAGCTGAGACCTATTCAAGACATCGCAGCAAAGCTGCAAATACATGACGAAGAATTAGAATGCTATGGTTTCACAAAAGCGAAAATATCTTTGACTATTTTTGACCGTTTAAAAGAACAAAAAGAAGGACATGTGATCCTTGTCACATCGATCAATCCAACGCCAGCAGGTGAAGGGAAGTCCACCGTCACAGTCGGGCTCGGTCAAGCCTTCGAAAAAATAGGGAAAAAAGCAATCATTGCAATGCGAGAGCCTTCATTAGGTCCTACAATGGGCATAAAAGGCGGTGCAGCAGGTGGAGGATATTCACAGGTGTTACCAATGGAAGAAATCAATCTTCATTTCACAGGAGATTTTCATGCCATTACTTCTGCACATAATGCCTTATCTGCGTTCATTGATAACCATATCCATCACGGAAATGAACTTGGCATCGACGCGCGCCGCATTGTATGGAAGCGAGTGCTTGATTTAAACGATCGTGCTTTAAGACAGGTCGTTGTCGGACTTGGTGGACAGGTAAATGGGTATCCTAGAGAAGACGGGTTTGACATCACGGTTGCCTCCGAAATGATGGCCATCCTTTGTTTAGCAGAAGACTTAACCGACTTGAAAAAACGTCTTTCTTCTATTGTTGTTGCCTATAATCAAGATGGGGAGCCAGTCACTGTTGGTGCACTTGGATATGAAGGTGTTCTGACGTTACTTTTAAAAGACGCACTCAAACCGAATCTTGTACAAACGATTGAAGGAACTCCGGCCCTCGTTCATGGTGGTCCTTTTGCCAATATTGCGCATGGATGTAATAGTTTAATTGCAACTAAAATGGCGGCGAAATTAGCCGATTATGTCGTAACAGAAGCTGGATTTGGAGCAGATCTTGGAGCGGAAAAGTTCCTGCACATTAAAACAAGAGCTGGTGATTTCAAGCCTGGTGCAGTTGTCATTGTGGCGACTGTCAGAGCATTAAAGATGCATGGCGGAATGAAGAAAGCAGAACTCAAAGAAGAGAATGCACAAGCCGTATTAAAAGGTATACATAATTTAGAAAAGCATATTGAAACTGTGCAAGCCTTCGGTCTTCCGTACATTATCGCAATAAACAGGTTTATCACTGATACAAAAGAAGAGATTCAAGCGATAGAAGATTGGTGCCTTGCACATGACCATCCAGTCAAAGCTGTGAATGTATGGGAAGAAGGTGGCGAAGGCGGGACAGCACTTGCCGAAGAACTCGCAACACTTATTGAAAAAAAGAAGAACAGCTTTTCTTATTTGTATGAAGAGCATGATTCCATCGAAGAAAAATTATCTAAGGTTGCCAAAGTGGTTTACGGAGCAGACGGGATCACACTCACTTCAAAAGCAAGAAAGCAGCTGGCAGCCATCGAGGAAAACGGCTGGGGACATTTACCGGTGTGTATGGCAAAAACGCAATATTCACTTTCGGATGATCCAGCTTTAATTGGGAGACCAAAAGGTTTTACCGTTACGATTCGTGAGTTAAAACCATCTGTAGGAGCAGGATTTATTGTTGCTTTAACCGGAAGCATTCTGACAATGCCAGGATTACCTAAAAAACCAGCGGCGCTCGAGATGGATTTATTAGAAGACGGCAGTGTGACAGGACTCTTTTAACCGGAAGCATAAAAAGCGATTTTATAAAAGAAGCATGTTACGATAGGGAAAAGTGAATCCTAGGAGGCTATGAGATGTCAATTTATGATATTCAGGTCAAGACCATTAACGGTCAAGAAAAATCAATGGCAGATTACAAAGGAAAAGTACTCATTATTGTCAACACAGCAAGCAAATGTGGACTAACTCCTCAATTTAAACAACTGCAGGAGCTATATGATCAATATCATGAAAAGGGCCTTGAAATTTTAGGATTTCCATGTAACCAATTTATGAACCAAGAACCAGAAGGAGAAGAAGCCATTCAAGAATTCTGTTCTTTGAATTATGGGGTGACCTTCCCTATGTTTGCGAAAGTAGATGTCAATGGTGACAACGCGCACCCGCTCTTTAAACATTTAACAAGTCAGGCAAAAGGTGTACTTGGCACGAAAACAGTGAAATGGAATTTCACAAAATTTATCGTGGATCAAAACGGAGAAGTCACTGAGCGGTTCTCTCCGAAAACATCACCAAAAGAATTAGAAAGCTCCATCATCGCTCTTTTGGACAAATAAGGTGCTTACCGTCATGCAGAAAAAACAATTGGAGGCAGCTGCCTCCTTTGTTTCAGATCGGCTGAAATATGAACCGACTGGACACGATGCGGCTCATATTGATCGTGTGCGGCAGCTTGCCCGCCAGATTGCAAATCAAGAAGGCGGCTCTCTTTTTGTGATTGAAATGGTAGCGATTGTTCATGATATCATTGATGAAAAACTGTCGAGTGAATGGAAGCTTTCACCACAGCAGCTTGAGCATCAGCTCCTTTTTTGGGAAGTTCATACGCGAGATATTCGTTATATCATGGACATCATTACAACGATGTCTTTTCGTCATCGACATAAGCAGAATAGACCAATAACGTTAGAAGGGGCCATTGTTCAAGACGCAGATCGGCTCGATGCGATAGGAGCAACCGGTATTGCGAGGGTGTTTACTTATGCAGGCGCAAAAGGGGAACCCCACTATACAAAGGACACACAGCAGGGCTCCGTGCTAAAACATATGGAAGAAAAACTGCTCAAATTAAAAGACTTAATGAACACTCGTTCTGGAAAGCAGCTTGCTGAGGAGCGGCATGATTTGATGAGCCTATTTATCAAGACATGGAAAGAAGAATGCGGCCTTACAGATGAGTAGGGTCTTTATGTGTGTAAGGAGGATGTATAGATGAAAATAACAGCGATAGAACCGACGCCAAGTCCAAATACGATGAAGGTCATTTTGACAGAAGCACTTGCCGGCGGGAAAAGCAACAACTACAAAAAGGATCAAAAAGACGAAGCGCCAGAGATGATTAAGCGTATTTTGAACATTGAAGGTGTAAAAGGTGTTTATCATGTCGCAGATTTCTTAGCGGTTGAGCGTAATGCAAAGTTTGACTGGCAGGGCATTTTGCAGCAGGTCAGAGAAGCCTTTGGTCAAGAAACAGAAGGCCTTCAAGAAGGATCGCAGTCTGGGAGTGACACATTTGGCGAAGTCAAAGTGTTCGTCCAAATGTTTAATGGGATTCCGATGCAAGTCAAATTAACAGACGGTGAAAGAGAAGAGCGGTTTGGCATGCCTGAACGCTTCCAAGCAGCCATTTTAAAGCTCAGAAGCAGTTCAGACAATGTCGTATTTGAACGTGTGTGGAAAGAACATGGCGTTCGTTTTGGTGACTTTGCAGATATCGGCCAGGAAGTGACAGAAGAGCTCCAAGCAGCCTATGATGATGAACGTTTAGCCCGCTTAACAGAGGCAGTCAAAGAAGGACAAGAAGCTGTAGATCGACAGGTGAACCGAAAGGCATATGATGTGACAGAAGAAATGCTGCGCGAGGAAGATTGGAAAAAGCGTTTTGCCCATTTAGAGCAAATGCAGCCAGAGCAAAAGGATATACCTGTTTTAATGAAAGCAATGGAGGACCCTAAAACATCGATTCGCAGACAAGCCGTTGTGAATGCTGGAATGATTGAAGATCCTGCTATTCTGCCTATTTTATATAGGGGGCTTAAAGATAAAACAGTGACGGTCCGCAGAACCGCTGGAGACTGCATTTCAGACCTTGGTGACCCGAACGCTATAGAAGCAATGATCGAATCATTAAAGGACCCAAGTAAACTTGTTCGCTGGCGTGCAGCGATGTTTCTTTATGAAGAAGGTGACGAAACAGCACTTGACGCATTAAAAGAAGCTGAGCAAGACCCTGAATTTGAAGTCAGCCTTCAAGTGAAAATGGCGATTGAGCGCATTGAGCACGGAGAAGAAGCGAAAGGTTCAGTATGGAAGCAAATGACAGAAAGTAGAAAAAATGCATCAGAATGATGAGACTTATGAGCAAGCTGCCAATGATAGGCAGCTTGTTTTTCTAAAATCATAGACAGAAAAATTTTTTTAGAAAAATTATTTTGAATATTGTTGAAATATACGAAAAAACTCTATATAGTAGTACCAATATAGAATATTGGAGGTCAGATTTTATGACACGAACCTTGCTGAGCGCTAGCTTCAGCAGCCATGTTGGTCATCGGTCATTCATCGGTGGCTAAATAAACAGAAAATTTGTAAAATAAAATCAACTCAAAATCATACAGTCAACAAGACTTGTAGTATAGGAGGCTTTTTAAACAGATGGCAGAACTTCGTAGTAATATGATTAAACAAGGAATTGACAGAGCACCTCACCGAAGCTTACTAAGAGCAGCGGGGGTAAAGGATGAGGACTTCGGCAAGCCATTTATTGCTGTATGTAATTCCTATATTGATATTGTCCCAGGTCATGTCCATCTTCAGGAATTCGGAAAGATTGTGAAAGAAGCCATTCGTGAAGCTGGCGGGGTCCCATTTGAATTTAATACGATTGGGGTCGATGATGGAATTGCAATGGGTCATATCGGGATGAGATATTCACTACCAAGCCGTGAAATCATTGCTGACTCTGTCGAAACCGTTGTATCTGCTCACTGGTTTGATGGAATGGTTTGTATTCCTAACTGCGATAAAATTACACCGGGGATGATGATGGCAGCAATGCGTGTCAATATTCCGACGGTCTTTGTCAGCGGTGGACCGATGGAAGCGGGTAGAACAAGTGATGGCAGAAAGATTTCTCTTTCTTCTGTATTTGAAGGCGTCGGTGCTTACCAGTCAGGTAAAATTAACGAAGAGGAATTAAATGAATTAGAACAGTTTGGCTGTCCGACCTGCGGATCTTGTTCAGGTATGTTTACAGCAAACTCAATGAACTGTTTAGCAGAGGCACTTGGAATTGCTCTTCCTGGAAATGGAACGATTTTGGCGACATCACCAGAGCGAAGAGAATTTGCGAAAAAGTCAGCAAAACAACTAATGGAGCTCATTAAAAAGGATATTAAACCACGTGATATTGTGACTGAAAAAGCAATTGATAACGCATTTGCATTAGATATGGCACTTGGTGGTTCAACGAATACAGTTCTTCACACACTGGCGATCGCAAATGAAGCAGGTGTTGAATATTCACTTGAACGTATCAATGAAGTAGCAGAGCGTGTGCCTCATTTATCAAAACTTGCTCCAGCTTCGGATGTTTATATTGAGGATTTACATGAAGCAGGCGGCGTTACAGCTGCGCTAAATGAATTGTCCAAAAAAGAAGGCGCACTTCATTTAGATACAATGACCGTCACAGCGAAAACACTTGGTGAGAACATTGCAGGTCATGAGGTCAAAGACTATAACGTCATTTATCCAATCGATAAGCCATTTACTGAAAAGGGCGGTTTAGCCGTTTTATTTGGAAACCTTGCGCCTGATGGAGCCATCATTAAAACGGGCGGGGTACAAGATGGGATCACACGTCACGAAGGACCTGCAATCGTATTTGAATCCCAAGAAGAAGCTCTTGAAGGCATCATTAATAGAAAAGTAGAAGCAGGACATGTTGTCATCATTCGCTATGAAGGACCTAAAGGCGGACCTGGTATGCCAGAAATGCTTGCTCCTACTTCACAAATTGTCGGGATGGGACTTGGACCAAAGGTTGCTTTAATTACGGACGGACGTTTTTCCGGCGCTTCTCGTGGCTTGTCTATCGGACACGTCTCTCCTGAAGCAGCTGAGGGCGGCCCGCTTGCCTTTGTTGAAAATGGTGACCATGTCGTCGTCGATATTGAGCAGCGCATTTTAAGCGTAGAGGTTCCAGAGGAAGAATGGGAAAAACGAAAAGCGAACTGGAAAGGCTTTGAGCCAAAAGTGAAAACGGGCTATCTTGCCAGATATTCAAAACTTGTGACCTCAGCCAATACAGGCGGAATCATGAAAATTTAATCTGAAATAGAACATTTGAAAATTGTCTCTCTCTATAGTATCCTTTATTCACAACATAAGGATTTTAGAGGGGGCTTTTTTATGTCAATGGCATATGAAGAATATATGCGCCAGCTCGTTGTGCCAATGCGCCAAGAGCTCACAAGTGCAGGATTCCAAGAACTAACGACGGAAGAAGAAGTAGAACAAACGATGCAAGAAGCTGAAGGAACAACATTTGTTGTTGTTAATTCTGTATGCGGCTGTGCTGCCGGCTTAGCACGCCCAGCAGCGACTCAAGCTGTGATGAAGGCAGAAAAAGCGCCCGACAAAATCGTCACAGTATTTGCTGGGCAGGACCGGGAAGCAACAGCAAAAATGAGAGAATACTTCACTGGTGAAGAGCCATCATCTCCTTCTATGGCCCTTTTAAAAGGAAATGAACTCGTTCATTTTATCCCACGTGACGAAATTGAAGGTCACGAAATGGAAGATATCATGAAAAATGTCTTAACTGCATTTGAAAAACATTGCTAATACACGTGTTGAAATGCCCTGTAACTAGATCAGGGCATTTTTTCTTGATCATGATGGAGGAACGATATGCTCATTACAACAAGCTTTAGAGCAAATGAACAAACGATTGGAACAGCAAAGGCACTTGCAGAGGATTTACATGGTGAGTATGTAGAAAGACGCAAACAATCTGTCAAACAGCTTGCGATAAAACGAGGAGATGTCCTTGTTGTCGGGAAAGAAAGATTTGAATGGTATCAGCCAAATGGTGAAAAGTTTTTCTTTCATCCAAGCTCAGCGATGTTCAGGGTGAAGCGGCTCTTGCGCGAAGAAAAGGATCCCTTAATTGAAGCAGCACAGCTAAAGCCGGGCGATTCCTTTTTAGATTGCACACTTGGCTTAGGGTCTGATGCGATAACTGCAAGCTGTGCGATAGGCAGGAATGGAAGGGTCGTCGGTATTGAAAAGAATCCCATTACGGCATTACTTGTGCGAGAAGGACTGAATACATGGGAGACGGGGATAGAGGAAGCTGATGAAGCGATGAAACGGATCTCTGTTATTAGTGGAGACAGTATCGAGCAACTAAAGAAGTATCCTGACTGTTCATTTGATATCGTCTATTTTGATCCGATGTTTGAGGAAACGATTCAAGAATCTACAAGTATAGCGCCGCTGCGTCATGCGGCAGAGCACGACTTTGATCACGAAGCAGCCGTGCAAGAAGCATTAAGGGTGGCAAGAAAAAGAGTGGTGTTAAAAGATCATTGGAAAAGCACACGATTTACAGCGGACTGTTACCAATTTCATGTCATCAAACGAAAAACAGCCCAATTTCATTATGGATATATCGAGAAAGAAAAAAGCCCTCTCTAAGGGCTTTCAGATTGTTGACAAAGGGCTAAAATGTTCTTTATTTTAGCCCTTTGTCTTCTTTTCAGCGTGATAGAAAACCTTTGAAGTCTAGGAAGGCCGAGCACTGGCGCGGAGCGAATTGAACATTCGTGAGCACCAGCGCGCAGACCTGACACCGAATGCGAGGGTTTGTCTACACGCTGAAAGCCCTCTCTAAGGGCTTTTAATCCGTAATCTCCATATAGACAAAATAAAACAGTGTCAGCAAGGAAGCTGTGACGAAAAAGCCTTCAAGCATACCTATTCCTCCCAAATTTTAGTTGACTGTACTGTCATTGTAAACGTTTTATTATAAAAAAGAAAGTCTCAAATCAGTGACCAAATTGAATGACTGAAAATTCATTATATGCTAGAATAGCAGTATGATAACTTATGGAAGGAATTAGATATCATGAAGATGTGGATGAGAAAAACGCTTGTTGCGCTCTTTACAATTGCAACCTTTGGTTTGGTCTCTCCTCCGTCGGCTTTGATGACAGACAAGCCATCTGAACTTTCTTCACCTGATAAAACGCCTTATACAGCAGTTTATGATACATCAGATGAATTGCGCAGCTGGGAACGATCGCAAGAGGCAAGCAAAGAGCAGGTAGACCCCTTTGAGCAATATAAGGAAGAGGTTCTATCAAGTGCAGAAAATCAATCCTTTCTCAAATTCGGCCGTAAAATCACACCTGTCATTGAAGACGAGTACAGAGAAGAGATTCAACCGAAAATTGAACAAGTGTTAACCGATGTTTTAACAAATTTCAAAGATGACGAAAAATTTCAAGATGTTGTGTTAACTGATCAGCCTTCAAGCGGAAATGGCGAAAAAATCTTTCACATCTACAACCGGAAGACTGGAGAAGATTTGCTCCGTTTTCATGTGAGAAGAGATCAGCCGCCACACAGCGGATATTGGTTTAACTTTCACTACCATACAGCAGAAGATGGATTCCAGACGCATCATGAACTCGGTAATATTTACTGGGACAAAAACACCCCGCCGAGCTGGATGAGCCACTAGAAGGAGATGTCATGCCAATTGAAAAAGTATACAATGAACGAAATGGTGCAGATTACAAAACGAATGTTAAACGAACGCGGAGTGAAAATTGAAGATATTGCACACATTGTGCTAAAGCTTCAAGAAAAATATCATCCAAACCTTCCACTTAGTGTCTGTATTGAAAATGTTGAAAAAGTGTTGAATAAAAGGGAAATTGTCCATGCTGTTTTAACAGGACTTGCCCTTGATCAGCTGGCTGAAAAAAAGCTGTTGCCAGAACCTTTGCAGCACTTAGTTGAAACAGATGAGCCGCTATATGGAATTGATGAGATTATTCCGCTTTCCATTGTCAATGTATATGGATCAATCGGTTTGACCAACTTCGGTTATTTAGATAAAGAGAAATTTGGTATTATCAGAGAATTAGATGAAGGTCGTCCAGGTGAAGTGCATACCTTCCTTGATGATCTTGTCGCCGCGCTTGCCGCAGCAGCAGCTAGCCGTATTGCTCACTCACACCAAGATATTAAGGACGAAGAGCAGGATCGAGTGAATCAAGTATAAAAGAAAAACATGTCTGCTCATGATTATGCAGGCATGTTTTTTTGGTGTTTAAACAAAAGCGGAAATAAGGTAAACTACAACAAGAACATAAATAAAGGATGAAAAAAATGAAACAATACAAAGAGTTATGCCGTCATGTATTACAGCACGGGGATGAAAAAGGTGACAGAACGGGAACAGGCACAATCAGCACGTTCGGTTACCAGATGAGATTTGATTTGCAGGAAGGATTTCCGCTGTTAACAACAAAGAAATTGCACCTGAAATCAATTATTCATGAGTTACTGTGGTTTTTAAAAGGTGATACAAATGTCAAATATCTTCAGGAAAATGGTGTCCGTATTTGGAACGAATGGGCAGATGAAAATGGCGAACTGGGCCGTGTATACGGAGCGCAGTGGCGATCTTGGGCTAGTGGGGACGGTGAGACTGTGGATCAGATCACAAAGCTGATCCACGATATCGAGCATAATCCGAATTCAAGAAGACTGATCGTCAGCGCTTGGAACCCGGCTGAAATTGATCAAATGGCACTGCCACCATGTCATTGTCTGTTTCAATTCTACGTATCAAACGGTAAGCTTTCTTGCCAGCTTTATCAAAGATCGGCAGATATCTTTTTAGGCGTGCCATTTAATATTGCTTCATATGCTCTTCTCACGATGATGATTGCCAAAGTCACAAATCTTGAGCCAGGAGAGTTTGTTCATACGCTAGGAGATGCACATATTTATCAGAATCATCTTCCGCAGGTGAACATGCAGCTAGAGCGCGAGGAACGCACGCTTCCACAGCTTCGCATCACAAGAGATGTGAAGAGCATTTTTGATTTCACGTTCGATGATTTTGTACTTGAGAACTATGATCCGCATCCGCATATCAAAGGAGAAGTCAGTGTATGATTTCGATGATTGTGGCGACAGGAAAAGACAGAGTCATTGGTCAAGATAATCAAATGCCTTGGCATTTACCAGCTGATTTAGCGTATTTTAAGAAGGTCACAGGCGGTCATACGATTGTCATGGGCAGAAAAACGTTTGAATCAATTGGACGAGCGCTACCTAACCGCCGAAATATCGTTTTGACAACAAGTTCTTCTTTTGAAGCAGAAGGATGCGAGGTTGTCCATTCCATTGCCGATATTTTGGCAATTGGGGAAAGCGAGACAGAGTTATTTATCATCGGCGGGTCTAAGCTGTATGAAGAAATGATGCCATATGCGGATCGTCTATATATCACGCATATTCACCATGCGTTTGAAGGAGACCGCTACTTTCCTGATTACAATGAAAACGAATGGACGGTTGTATCACGCGAAAAAGGCCATCGTGACGAAAAGAACCCCTACAATTATGAATTTGCCGTATATGACAAAAAAGGATAAATGAGTAGGAGGAGTACGGTTGTTTCGTTATTGGGTTTTAACGATTTATGTTGTTGTATCCTTTTGTAAAAGTTTGAGGCATTTGCATGCCCATGAATTAACTGATCCACGCATTTCCTATACGAAACGAATGCATCTCATTCATGAGCATGCAAAAAGGTTTGCCCGGGGATGTATTGACCAGTCAGGATCAGTCATGACCATTCACCAGCAAAAGAAGCTGCCAGATGGACCCGTTATTTATATCACACAGGCACTGAATCCAGCCACGACGACATTATTGATTGGTCACCTTGAGAAGCCATTTGCTTTCATGGCAAAGCCGAATCTTTTTCGATATCCGATTTTAAAACAATGGCTGAAGAAGATGGCGGTTATGCATCAGAATCAATCTGATGATGCCTTGTTAGAAGAAGCAAAGGAAAGAATCTTATCGGGGCAGAGTGTATTGCTTTCAGAAGCACATCGTCACATGGCAGAGGCACTTGCTGAAGATTGTGATTGTCCGCTTGTACCGATTGAAACAAGTGGAACGGATCGTCTATTAGCTGGAAAAGTCGTGAAAAGGCTGCGGCCTGTTAACGTTGATATTCATATTAAAGCACCTGTCATGATGAGCGATTACGCCCAAAAGCGCGCATAAAAAAACCAGCATCCACTTTCGGATGCTGGTTTTTTCATGCAGCAGGAATGTTCACACAATAGAAGAGAATGCAGAAGAATATCGACGCACTTCCGCCGAGCACAAAGCTGTGCCAAATCGCATGATGATAAGGGATTTTACGCCAAATATAAAAGATGGTTCCGACCGAATACAAAAGACCGCCTAATAGTAAGAGGCCAAATCCTGCGCCCGTTAATTGAATGTAAAGTGGTTTAATGGCAATGATAATCATCCAGCCCATTAATAAATAAACGAGGGTGGACACAATGATAAACCGTTTGACGAAAAAGATTTTAAAGACAATCCCGCCAGCAGCAAGAGCCCATACAATCGCAAGAAGCGTATAGCCGAGTGCGCCTTTTAATGGTCCTAGTAAAAAGGGCGTATAGGTACCAGCAATCAATACATAAATAGCCGAGTGGTCGAGGATTTCAAATACATCTTTTGTTTTTTTGTGCCGAATGCTATGAAGCAAGGTCGAGCTTAAATAAAGCAGCAACATGGACGCGCCAAATATCGAAAAGCTGATGATCTCTGTGACAGTGCCGTATTGAACAGCGAATAACACGAGAAAAACAATGGCTGGTATGGATAAAATAACGCCAATGCCATGTGTAATGGCGTTTGCAATTTCTTCTTTTACAGTAAACAATGGATGTCCTCCTTTTATTGAACCGGTATATAACCATCAAGTGACTTCAGGAATGAAAGACCTTCAAGTGTAATCTTCGTGCCGGCCCTGCCTTTTCCTTTCGTCACGTATGCTTTTTTCTCAAGATCATCTAATCGGCTCCTCACCTGCTGAGGGGTCAGCGGAATGTCGCCTTGTTTGCTTAATTCAGACAAGATGCGTCTGCTGGCTGCTTCACCTTTCTCATTGAGAGATTTAATGGCTTCTAGCAGGAAAACAAACTCTTGTTTTTCCATTAGTGTGAGCTGATGATCTTCCTTTTTTCCTTTTACCTCCGGCGAAAGAGGGGTTAACACAAAAGGCGGCAGGTGGTGTAAAAATACCGTTTGCCCCTCGAGAATGACTGCAACATAATGAACGATATTTTTGAGTTCCTGTACGTTTCCTTCAAACGGATACTCCTCCAAGGTTTCCCAAACACTTGGATCAATATCAGGCGCCATGCTCAGCTCCTGAAAGAAAGCAGTTGTTAACACAGGAATGTCAGTTTTTCGATCTGCTAATGACGGCAAAGGCAAATGGAAAACATTTAACCGATAAAACAGCTCAGGTAAAAAGGTAGATGAAACCCTCAATGCCTCTATTGATAAAGACGAAGTGGCAATGATTTTTGTTGCAGGAGAGATTTCCAGAAAACGAATGACCTGATGCTGCATAGGAATACTTAATGCGGCGATTTCGTCTAAATAAAGGATTTGACGGGTCTTTTCCGTGAAGGCTTTCTGCAAGGTATCTTCATCTAAAATGGGGCAATATAGATGTGTCAGTGAAGCGTTTGGAGCCGATGCATGAGCAATTTCATGGGCAAATCGTGTTTTGCCTGTGCCAATGTCTCCTGTGATCAAGACCGGCTGCTCGTGCTTTGTGAATTGCTTTGCCAGGTGAATGGCACGCTTCATTTCTTGATGTTCTCCATATATAGACGTAAACGAATGTGTGGTCATCGGGTGGTTCCTTTCTTTATGGTTCTTATTGGTTCAATTGTAACACCCAATAAAACCAAATGTACAGAAAAACGAAAAAGTTTATGAAATTTATACTTGATCCATGATCTATCAGTTTATTTTTTGAATATTCATGTTATAATGACAAATTAAATAAGGTTAAAGAGAAAGGATCTTGTACATGAAACCGTTGCTCAAAGAAAACACGCTAATTCAAGTGAAAGATATTTTAAAGGCCCATCAAAATTTGAAGGATGTAGTGATTCATACACCTCTTCAAAAAAATGAGCGACTTTCTGAACGATATGAATGTAATGTCTACTTAAAAAGAGAGGATCTGCAAGTAGTTCGTTCCTTTAAATTAAGAGGCGCTTTTAATAAAATGAGTCAGCTTCCAAAAAATAAACTAGAAAACGGCATTGTCTGCGCAAGTGCAGGAAATCACGCACAAGGTGTTGCCTATTCTTGTAAATATCTAGGTATCCACGGGAAAATCTTTATGCCTGCTACGACACCAAGACAAAAAGTATCTCAAGTGGAGCTTTTCGGAAAAGAATATGTTGAAATTATCTTAACCGGAGATACGTTTGATGATTCATATCATGAAGCAGTTAAATGCGGAGATGAAGAGAAGCGCGAGTTTATCCATCCGTTTGATGATTTGGATGTGATGGCAGGACAAGGAACGACTGCTGTAGAAATATTAAATGATATCGAAGTGGAGCCTCACTTTTTATTTGCAAGTGTTGGAGGTGGAGGTCTGTTATCTGGAGTTGGTACATATATCAAAAATATCGCCCCAGAAACCGAAATCATTGCCGTCGAACCGCTTGGCGCAGCTTCACTCCATGCTTCCCATGAAAAGGGCAAGGTTGTGACACTTGATTCCATTGATAAGTTTGTAGACGGAGCAGCGGTTCAGCGGATTGGCGAAAAGACGTTTACATCGCTACAGTCTGTTGTCGATAAAATTAGTCTTGTACCTGAAGGAAAAGTATGTACAACCATTTTAGAGCTTTATAATCAATGTGCGATTGTAGCAGAGCCGGCAGGCGCACTTCCGATCGCAGCGCTGGATGCCCATCGCGAGGAGATTAAAGGGAAAAATGTTGTCTGTATTGTCAGTGGAGGAAATAATGATATTGGCAGAATGCAGGAAATCAAAGAACGATCGATGATCTATGAAGGGCTTCAACATTATTTCATTGTCAATTTTCCGCAAAGAGCAGGTGCGCTTCGGGAATTTTTAGATGAAGTATTAGGGCCAAATGATGATATCTCCCGTTTTGAATATACGAAAAAGAATAACCGAAGCAAAGGTCCCGCGCTTGTTGGCATCGAATTGAAAGAAAGAGATGACTATACGGCGCTCATTGAACGGATGAATAAAAAAGGATTCCATTATGTTGAAGTGAATAAAGATCAAGATTTATTCCACCTATTTATTTAGGCGTAACAGAACATTGGAAAAGAGGATTGATCGTTTGTGCTGCTCAAAACAATATGTTTTAGACGGATGGATGGAGCTCAGATCAAGGTAACAGAAGTTCCTGTACTAAAGGGAGATGAGCCGTATCGTTTCATGCTCACCTTTAGACTTGAAGCTTTCTTGAAAAAAGTCTATGTATCTAAAGGAAAGAGAGCTGTGTACTCTTTCAGAGAGGATGTGAAACGTAACGTCAAGTGGAGCACATATGAGCAGATCTATCAGGAGCCTACACTGAAACACAATGCATAAAAAGGAATCTTTGTCAAAGGGAGTGAGCGGCTGTTTTAAAATGGCTGCTGCTCAGCTTGGCAAGGATTTTTTTCATGAAAAGAAGAAAATGTGACAATTTCAAAAACGTCATGACAGTTGTTTTCAAGTAAGCACGAAATAAGGTAATATCATAAGTAAAGACTAAGACAGCAAGGATGAGACGATAGTGAAACAAATTAAAATTGTAACAGATTCAACTGTGGACCTTCCGCAAGAAAAAATCAATGATCTTTCCATTCACGTGATTCCGCTCAATATCTCCATTTCTGGGGTTGATTATATTGACCGAGTAAATATACAGCCAGATGAATTTATTGAAAAAATGGAGGCTGCTGAGGAATTGCCGAAAACGTCTCAACCTGCGATCGGTCAATTCGTCGAATTATATGAAAGGCTGACGGCAGATGGAAGCGAAGTCATTAGTATCCATTTAACGGGTGGGATGAGTGGTACGGTTCAAACTGCTGAAAGCGCTTCGAAAATGGTAGACGGAAACATCACGGTGATTGATTCAAACTTTATTTCATATGGATTAGGGTTTCAAGTCACCAAAGCAGCCGAACTTGCACAAAATGGTGCAAGCCGTGAAGACATCATCAAAGAAATGGATAAAATCCGACTTGGAACAAAGCTATTTGTCACAATTGATACATTAGAAAATCTCGTGAAAGGTGGAAGAATTGGAAGAGGGAAGGCGCTGATCGGCTCACTTCTTCACATCAAACCAATTGCCAGCTTAACAGACGGGGTATACACGCCAGAAGCGAATGTGCGAAGCTATTCTGCTCTTGTCCGCTATTTAACCAAACAGTATGTACAGGCGGTGAAAGGAAAAACAGTTCAAGCCATTGGGATAGCGCATGCAGATGCATTAGAACTCGCTGAAAAGCTTAAATCAGCGCTGCTTGATCATACACCTGAAGCACCTGTTGACATCGCCTACACAACACCGATTATTTCGTGTCACACTGGAAAAGGCGCAATAGGCTTTACTTTTTATACCGATTGACTTGAAAAAGGGGATGGACGTACCATGCTTAAAAAAAGGGGAGCCTCACTTGGTGCGCTTATTACCATAAGCGTGCTTCTTTTAGTCTCATGTTCAAATGGACAAATCAAAGATGCGCTAAATTATCAAATACAGCCGTTTGAATATGAAAATCAGGATGGGCAAAAGGTGTCATTGGATGATTTGAAGGGGAAAGTATGGGTGGCAGATTTTATTTTCACAAGCTGTGAAACGATCTGTCCGCCGATGACTGCACATATGACAGAGCTGCAAAAACGGTTAAAAGAAGAAAAATTGGATGCGCATATCATTTCCTTTAGCGTGGACCCGGAGGTAGATTCACCGAAAAAGCTAAAAGAATTTGCAAAAGCATATCCTTTATCCTTTAAAAATTGGGATTTCCTCACTGGCTATTCACAGTCTGCGATCGAAAAATTCGCAATGAAAAGCTTTAAAACCATTGTGAAGAAACCTGAAGATGAAGACCAAGTGATCCATCAGTCATTGTTTTTCCTAGTTGATCAAGAAGGGAAAGTGATGAAAAATTATGATGGTGTACAAAACACACCATATGATGACATCATCAAGGACATCAAAACGCTGATCCGAAGCTAGCATAAAGATGTTCAAATGAGCAAAAACATGATACACTTTTTTAATCAGAAAAAGGAGGGACATCATCGTTTGAAGGCTCGTTTGATTTTGATTGTGATGTCTCTAGCTTTTGTTCTTTCTGCATGTTCCGCGCAAGAGGCTGGCATAAAGGATAAACTAGAAGACACACAAGACGTAAAAGAACATATTACCATCGCAGCGGTTGGAGATTCCTTAACAGAAGGAATCGGAGATCAACAAAAAAAAGGATATGCAGGCATGACCCGTGACAAGTTAGAAGCGGTGGACGGCGTGCAATCTGTCACATTAAAAAACTATGCCATTAAAGGCAGTAGAACGGTAGATTTATTAAAAAGATTAAAAGAAAAAAAGGTTCAAGACGGCCTGAAAGATGCTGACTATATTTTCTTTACGATCGGCGGCAATGACTTAATGCATGTCGTTCGTCAAAATGTGCTCAATTTGACGTTTGCTCCTTTTCAAAAAGAGCAGGGGCCTTTTGAGGAGCGCTTTAAAACCATTCTTGCTCAACTGAGAGAACATAATGACCATGCGAAGATCATGTATGTAAGCATGTATAACCCCTTTAAATTCAGTCTCACTGAGCTAAGAGATATTGATGAAGTCGTCAAAGACTGGAATGCCGTTGCCAAAAAAGAACTGAAAAAAGACGGCAACGCTGATATGATCAATGTGGCCGATTTATTTGAAGAAGATTCTGATGAAAAATTACTGGCAGATGATGATTTCCACCCAAACCAAAAGGGGTACTCTCTTATGGCAAATCGTTTATTCTCCAAAGTGAAAAAAGAAGGACTGCCGAAGGAATAGGGTGAACGTATGAAAAAGTGGAAAAGCTTATTTTTTATTTTACTTGCAATCAATCTATTGATTGTACTTGTCTGCGGTATTTTGATGTTGCTGCCAGGCGGTCAATCCGCTTCAACTAAAGAATTGAAAAGCGAGTATTCTTTTAATATATCTAGCTCAAAGGAATCACTCACTAGCTTTATCAATGATTACTTGAAAAATCAAGGGACTAGTGATATGCCAGACTTTCATGTGGCGATTGATCAAGATGTGAAAGTAACAGGCGCCATTAAAGCTTTCTCTTCGACGATTGATGCAAACGTCTCATTTACGCCAACTGTCGAAGATAATGGTGATGTGCTTTTGAAAGTGGATGGCCTTTCAATTGGACAATTGAGCATTCCGATTAGTTTTGTTCTAAGCTACATGGGTCAGTTCTATGAACTGCCAGAATTCGTTCATGTGAAACCGGATCAAAAAACGGTTGAAGTGCGCCTTTCAGAAATGCCACTGACGAATGATATGTATGTGAAAGCAAACAAAATTGATCTACAGAACGATGAAATTGAGTTCTCATATTATCATCCAAAGCAATAGAAAGTGAGTCAGGAGTGAAATCATGAAGCGAGTCTATCAATATTTTAGTTTACTGTCGTTTTTATTTGCTGCGTATTTTGGCATGACAGCTGCCACTGATTTAAGAGCAGAAAATATCGATCAGTTTTACTTAAATATTGCCTATTGTGCATTATTTCTAGGTATCATGATTCTTGCTTTTGATTTTCAAAAGCAAGAAAAAGCTGAAGATGTCTCGTAAAGAGCCTTTCCTTTATGGAAAAGGCTCTTTTTATATTTGCTGAGACAAGACCACCTTCGCCATGAGCTCTGGCTCTCCATTAGCAAATCCATGAAGCAGAATGAGGTATGCGCGATTGGCTTGCAGATGAACTTTTGGGATATCAAGCAGTATACTTTGAGTGCCGGCGGCTTTCAATTCAAAATGATATTTATTCGGGGAGAAATGATGAATGTGAGTGCTGTTTACATAGTGAAGCTCCCTAGCTAACACCCCTTGATCACGTTCATATATATCAATGGAAGGAAGGTCTGGAGAAAGGTGGACAAATGTAAGAGCTGATAGGTCCTCATGTTGAATCAGAGGGTCTTGCCGCTCTGTCAGCAGCGCAAAACCTGCATGCGCACCTGTGATACATAGGGTATAAATCTCGTCACGTTTAATCATCATACGAGAATGAAGAACTCTTTGTTCTGTAGCTAGCTTGAACACTTCTATCTCATACATTCCCTCATCCCACTCCATATAAGCTGTTAACTGGCTGTAAGGCATTTTTTTCAAAACCTCATTCCGGTTCACATAAACAGTGAGCTCACTAAGATCTGGGGCAGCGTGAAAGAGCCGAATAAAGGCTTTGGATGAAGGGCTGCTTTGAGGGTGCTCGAAGCCCGCAGCGAGTGGACGGTATGGATGGTTATGATAAAAGAGCTGCTGCATGTATCAATCCCTACTTTCTTATGCGATGGTGTTTTTTGTAGCGTATGCATGAAAAAGACGATCTGTATAGGCAAAAGAAGCATAGAAAAAAGCCTGACGTTTTCCGTCAGGCCCGCATGTTAAGATGGAGAAGAATATTGATGATATTCAGCTAGCTTAATGAACGTTTTTTCATCCTCAATGAGACCACAAACACCGCACTGGACCTTTATTTGAGGACCTTGATAGCTCATGTGAAAAGGAGAAAGCTGCTCTCCATCGTATCTTTCGACAACTTTTCCGGTCGCAGGGTCCAGCTTCACAGGTTCTGAAAGCTGCTCAATCAGATTAAAGCGCGTTCTGTTCGTTTTACAGTTTGGACAAAGATAAGGGCTTGTCATGGTTGATTCCACCTCTTTTTATCCGTAGCATGTCCAATGCGCTAAATTCTATGCTTCATCCTTTTGACTTTTATCCAGCTTTTTAAATAATTTGATCATTGTTTTTAGTTCCTCGTCGTCGAATGACTCAAATCGCTCCATAAAGTATTCTGTTTTCTTTTTCTCAAAATGCTCAGTAATTTCCTTACCCTTATCGGTTAAGTGGATTTTAATGATGCGGCGATCCTCTTTAGAACGGATACGGGTGATCCAGCCCTTTTCTACGAGTGTGTCGGTCACAGCTGTGATATGGCTTGCTGACACCCCTAGAATGGACGCAAATTCCGTTACTTTTTTTGCACCTTGCTCACGAAGCAGATTTAAAATAAGAAATTCATTCCGAGATAATTCGTTTTCGAGCAGGCTGTTAATCTCATAACGGATCTGCTTAAATACGGTTCTCAGTAAAGTATCCATTTCATACATCATTTTTTTTCTTTGTTCCAATCATCAAACCCCCATTATATTGTAAAATACGACAAAATGCTTTCTTATATTTTAGGTATACAAGTCGTATCATTTTCATTATTTTTCATCATGTTATAATATGATGATACCATTTTTTAAATGAAGGGGGCACTAATATGTCTGAAAAACAAGAATTAGCCACATTTGCAGGAGGCTGCTTCTGGTGTATGGTTAAACCTTTTGATGAACAGCCGGGCATTATCAAAGTTGAATCAGGGTATACTGGCGGACATACAGTGAATCCGACCTATGAAGAAGTATGTACAAATACAACGGGACATAGAGAAGCGGTTCAAATCACGTTTGATCCAGATGTTTTCCCGTATGAAAAGCTATTAGAACTGTATTGGCAACAAATAGACCCAACAGATGATGGCGGGCAATTTGGTGATAGAGGAGAGTCCTACCGCACAGGTATTTATGTTCATCATGACGAGCAGAGAAAGCTTGCAGAGGCATCGAAAGAGAAGTTGAACGAAAGCGGCACTTTCCAAAAGCCAATTGTGACAGAAATTTTAGATGCTGCTCCTTTTTATCCCGCAGAGGAGTATCATCAGCACTATTATAAAAAGAACAAAATGCACTACGAACGATATCATGTCGGTTCTGGCAGAGCGGGTTTTATTGAGTCCCATTGGAGTGATAAATCATGACAAACGATAAAGAAAAACGACTAAAAGAATTAAACCGAATGCAGTATGAAGTCACACAAAATAATGGCACTGAGCCGCCATTTCAAAATGAATTCTGGGATCATAAAGAAGAAGGCATTTATGTAGATATCATTTCAGGCAAGCCGCTTTTTTCTTCTTTAGATAAGTTTGATGCCCATTGCGGATGGCCGAGTTTTACAAAGCCGCTTGAAGATGAGGAAGTAGCGGAGAAGGTGGATAAGAGCCATGGGATGGTGCGGACAGAGGTGCGCAGCAAGACAGCAGATTCTCATCTAGGGCATGTCTTTCCTGATGGACCAGGACCAAATGGTCTTCGGTATTGTATTAACTCGGCCGCTTTGAAGTTTATCCCAAAAGATGATCTTGAAAAAGAAGGCTATGGGGATTTGAAACATCTATTTAATTGATCTATTGAAAAATCGTCACATGGAAAGCATCTGCTTCCGTGTGACGATTTTTTATTTTTTATGATGCGTGTGATGTAATTGTTCAATGATGCGGAATAGCTTTTCTTTTGTAATGAGAGGCGCTTCATTGGATGTGTAATTGGTTAAGTCGACTTTTTGAAAGTCAGCGTGCAGTTTTGGTCGTGGTAAAATGGCATAAAATTGTTCATGCTCAAATAGTGCATCTGCTTCGTGCGGAAATGTAAGCTCTTCGTGAAGCTTTTCTCCAGGTCTTTTCCCGACAACGAGAATCTCCGGAGATGTGACATTGATTTGAGTAGCATATTCATGAAACGCTTTTAAGAGATCAGCAAGCTGTAATGACTCCATCTTGAGAATGAACGTTTCGCCGCCTTTCATCATGATGGCTGCTTGAAGTGTGAGGGAGACAGCCTCTTCGATGGACATAAAAAAACGTGTCATATGAGGATCAGTTACGGTCAAAGGTTTTTCATTTAACAACTGCTGGAGCATGATGGGAATGACGGAACCTCTTGATCCAAGCACATTGCCAAAACGCACAGAGCAAAACATTGTTTTTTGGTTCGGAATACTTTCGTTTGCTTGGAAAAATAGTTTTTCTGAAATCAATTTTGTTGCACCCATGGCATTTGTCGGAGAAACTGCTTTGTCAGTGGAGATGTTGACAACATGACTGACTTCATGTTCAATTGCGGCTTCAATGATGTGCTGCCCGCCGATAATATTTGTTTGTACGGCTTCAAACGGATTGTCTTCACAAGTGGGTACTTGTTTTAAGGCGGCTGCATGGAAAATGATATCAACGCCTTTGACGAGCTGTCTCACGCGGCTTGCATCTCGTACATCGCCTAAAGCGAAGGCAACTTCTGGCTGATCCCCATACTCATTTTTCATCATGTATTGTTTGCTGTCATCTTTGCTAAAGACGATAATCTTTTTTGGAGAGCATGATGTTAATTTTTTCACAATTTGACGTCCGATTGAACCTGTACCGCCTGTAACTAATATCGTTTTGTCACGAAAAAAAGCCTTCAAACTCGTTTCTATCTTTTTGGACATATCTAATCCCCCAACTCTCATTTCTCTACTTTGCATCATATGTGAAAGAGTGGTATCCGTTTGAGGAAAAGAACCACTTTCTATCTAAATTAGGTGAACACATTATAACCATCTGCTTGACGTTTTAATAGAATATGGAGAGATAAGAGAATAAGTAGAAAAATGAGAGACCTGAACACTTCAGTACTGCGATCAGCTCGGAAGATAATGAAGAGAGCTGTGCGCGAGGGGAGAAGGGAATACATGTATAGGGGAAATCGTATTTTAGCCTTGATACCAGCTTTTAGAAGCAGGCGCGATCAGCATGATGAACACATTCGCGTATTGGCGGAGCGGCCGCTCATCTATTGGACCATTCAGCCGTTACTGCAAATGATTGAGTTAGACGAAATCATCGTCTCTACAGAGGATGTCAATACACAAATCATTTCTTCTCACTACGGAGCTCGTGTGATTGAACTGCCAGACAGTCATGTAACAGAACAAACACCGTCACTCATAGCGGTGAAACACGCGCTTGCTTATTTAGAGCGTGAGGGGAAGACCTTTGATATTGTTTTATATTTGCATCCATCGTCTCCTTTAAGAGAGCCGGAAGATATTGAGAAATGCTTGCAGCTTCTAGTAGAAGGGAGCTATGACTGCATGGCATCTTTTACAGAGGCGCTAGAAAACCCAAATGAAACATGGACACTGCATGAGAATAATGAAGCCACTTTATATAAGGACAATCATTACTTTTTCATGCCAAAGCATGAGCAGCCATATACGTATGGTCGTTTAAATGGAGCAGTGTATGCTTTTCATGTTCCATATGCAAAAGAATGCATTCATTCCCTTTTAGAAGGATCTGTTGGAGCGTATATCATGGATCCCGAAAAATCACTCGTGGTGAAACAGGAGGAAGACCTTGAGAAAGCGGAGAAAGTCTTATTGGCTCGCCGAGATGCGGAGGGTTATGTATAAGATGAATTTCAACGAGAAAAGCGCCCAGTCATAGGGCGCTTTTTACGATCTTATAAAGCCTGTGTGGAAATGACTCAAATGTATTCCAGGAAACGACTTGTTCGTAATTGTTTCGTGCGATTGCTTTTCTTTTCTCAGCATTTGATCCATAATATTCAACCTTTTCTAGCAAATCGTCCTCATCTTTATAAAAAGCGAAGCTTGAAAAAATTTGAGGTGGTTGTAGATCCGTCAATTGAAAGCTTCCAGCTGCAGCGATATCAAACGCTCTATTGTTCAGGCTTACATTTTGAATCATGGCTTTGTTTTTGTTATAGGCAAATTGTGCCGGTCTGTGCGGGTTAAGAACAATCGCTGATTGCTGATAGATGTCCGCCATTTGCTGAGGGCTCAGCCAATTGGTCACTAATGTGAGACCTCGCTCATGTCTTCGTGACTTATTTAAAAGGCGATGCCATTCCTTACCTGCAACGAGAATCCGCCATTTGTTCTGTTGTAAGAGTGTATCGATGGCTTTCATGCGATTGGGATAAGGGTAGCCAATGAGTGTAATGTCATAGCTGCACATCTCTTCAGGCGATTCGTTTTTTTGAAAAATACGTGTATTTGTCGGAATGGGAAAGTAGTGGGCGTGACCTATGCCCAATCGTTTGTAAAGTGGCAAAGCTCCTTCATCAATCGTTAATATGAGCCGCGCATCACGTGTGCAAGCAGCCGATACATCTGTATAAAAGGGATCTTCTGTCATCCACAAAACAATCGGGATCTTTTCTTGTTTGAATTGATGAAGCACTTCGCTCGGAACATGATCACCGATCATCATCAAAACAAAATCCGGAGAAAATGTCCGGATTTTGTGCATGTGAGCGGGTAGAGATTCTCGGTCAATCTTTACACATGAAAAGGGGGAATCAATGAAGCTCTCTTCTACCCATTGATCAAACATGTGATAGATTCCGCCGTAGCCAGAGCTGATATAAAGAAACTTCATGATGGCCCTCTCACATTAAGATGTGAACGTAACACTTTCAACTTTATCTACATCTAATAAAGTCGTTGCAGAGCCTGTTGGTGTAACTGAGCTTTCTTGTGTAACAAATACAACACCCGTTGACGCATCGAATGATACGAATTGAACTGGCCCGATTAAGTCTCCTGAGTCAGTGACAATGCTAATGATGGTTCCTGGTACAAGTCTTGCAAAAATCCATCTTGCTGGCTGCGATACATCAAGTGTTGTAGC
Source organism: Bacillus sp. FSL W8-0645 (assembly GCF_038007905.1). NCBI lineage: Bacteria > Bacillati > Bacillota > Bacilli > Caryophanales > Bacillaceae > Bacillus > Bacillus sp. FSL W8-0645. Next base: position 2,019,575 of record NZ_JBBOYC010000001.1, on the reverse strand, counting down.
AGAATCTGAAGGTGATGCCTCGGCTGCCACTTCACTTAATAAATCATTTAATTTTTCTTCCATTTGTACGCCTCCTTCTTCAAGATTAACTGTTAATGTACGAGTAAGCGGTTTGAAAAACACTTTCAATAGTTCTTTTTTTAATTCGGCACGCTTGTCGCTCATTTTTTTCCCATCCTTTCTTCATCAATTCAAACTCACCCCTATGTATATGCCGTTCATTTTTTTTGGTATAAGCAGAGCGCTGATTCCTTGTTCTTTTTATCATTTAATCACTTCACACATTTTTAAAAATGTTTTCAAATACTGAGGCTAAATGAAGTGAATCTCATACTCTAGTAAAGATTAAATGCGAAGAGAGAGGGATTATGAATGGAATTTGATCAATTATTAAATGATTGGAACGAAGAATTACTAGAAGCAGAAGGAGTACTTGAAGTCATCTTGATTTTACTTCTTCTTCGTCTATTAGAAGAAAGTGAGGAAGAGAGTGTGTCAGACATCAAAGAATTACTTCGTCCGTGGCTTGAACTTGGCATTCCAGTGCCACGCGTTCATTTAGTCAATGGAGATGTCCTTCAAAACGTAGTTGTTGTGCAGCTCTTTGATACAGTAGCGGTCTTTAAAAACGCGACAAATCAGCTAAGAGTGAATGTACCTTACGTGAACATCGTCAGCTGGGGGGCTTTTTAATCTAATTAAAAAGGATAATGATCATGAAAGTATCGGTGATTTTAACAAGCTACAATAAACCTGATTTCATTGATCGTGTGCTAAAGAGTATGGTGGAACAAACGTATTCAAATTGGGAGCTTCTGATTATGGATGATGGCTCAGAACAAGGCACCATCCAAAAGATCCAGCCCTATTTAGACGATGAGCGCATTCATCTGTATTCACGCGCGGTTCATCCTGCAAAACGGCTGTTAACCGTACGGTATGCGACGCTTATTAATGAAGCGCTAACCCGTATAACAGGTGAGCTCATTTGTTATTTAACAGATGATACTGTGTATCATCAAGATCGTTTGCAGAAAATGGTGGATGTTTTTCAGTCGAAGCCTCATATCGATATCGTGTATTCCTCGCAGCGGGTCGTGCATGTTAATAAGCAATTAGTAGAGACGATGAGTTTTGTGCGTGAAGCAGACCAAATATTGGAGCATGCGTCCTTTCAAGTGGACCATTGTTCTGTCATGCACAGAAGGCGGTTGCTTCCGCTCATTCATGAAAAATACGGACAATATTGGGCTGATGAGCCTAAATACTGGCATCATGCAGATTCTGTTTTTTGGATGAGGCTGAATGATTTTGCTGCTTTTTTTCCATTAAGAGATGTACTTGATACAACGTATAAAACGCCTCATTCCTTTCATCATTTGTTTTCGAGTATGCCGTATGATCTCATTGACGGAACGGTGATTGAAAAGGAAGGGGGTTACTACCAAATCGCAGGTGGGAATCTTCATGAAATTGAAAGGTGCTGGGTGAACGAAAAAAACAGGCGCGCCATTCGGGTTCCGTCGTTATGTGCAATGAAATATGAGATGAAAGACATGCTGGTAGTACCTAATTATACAGTTGTCACGGCAGATCATGGGAAAACGTTTTATTATATTGAAGGTCAGAAAAAAAGGCGGTTTGCTTCAAAGCGTGACGTGCAATATTTTCAGTTTCATCCTAAGGATATCTATACGATTTCAAATGAACGGCTTCAGATGTATGAAGAGGGCGGCATGATTCAAGTATCACCAGTATTTAATCCGCCAAGCAGGCGGCTCTTTAAATGGAAACAAGATGTCTATTTACTGATGCATCATACTTTTTGCCGTATTGACCCTGAGGTTGTAAAGCGATTTGCTTTTTATCATCAGCCAATTAATTTATACCCTTCCCAATTTACGTTATTCGAGGAAGGGAAGTCGATCGTGCCGCTGTATATGGAATCGCTGCAAGAATTCGATATGTCTCTTTATCAAACATCAGGGCGAAAGCACTCCTCATAAGAGGTGTGCTCAGACCGTAGACAAACCCCACCTTTACTTCAAGTAAAAGTGGGGTTTTCACTGATTTTGATAAAATTTATCTGTTGTCTTAGGCTGGACATGGTTCTTTCCATGTCCAGTTTGCTAATTTTTTAAGATTCATGGCAGCGAAAGTAAGCATCGCTTGCATTGAAACTTTTTTTAGTCCACGAAGTTTCGTCCAACGCATACCATGCTTTTCTTTTGCATCCGCAAAAACGCGTTCAATTGTTTCTTTCCGTTTTGCATAGATGTTTTTATTCATTTGAGTGTGTCTTAGATGGTCTGCTTCATCTAGGTAGTCCTGCCAAATATGTCGGTGAATCTGTTTGGTGTGATTTTGACTTTGTGTACAGTTCTCTAACAACGAGCAGGACTTACATACCTCTGAAACGGACGCATATTGTTTATAACCCTCTCTAGTCGTTGTACGATAAGAGAGGATTTGCCCGTTTGGGCAAATGTAACAATCAAAATGTGCGTCATACACATATTCATTCTTTTTCAAGTAACCAGCTTTTGTTCTCGGACGAGTGTAAGGCATGACAGGTCTTATCTCTTGATCCATTAAAAACTTAGCAATGTAAGGTGTTTTATATCCAGCATCTACTGCGACTACATTTGGTTTTCCGACTTTCTCTGTCACCTTTGATACAAGTGAATCCAACATACGACTATCATGAACATTTCCACCTGTGACCAGTGATCCTAAAATAAATCCTTTTGAATCACAAGCTGTATGAAATGAATAAGCAAATGATTTTTCACGTTCATCCTTTACATAATAGCCACTCTCTGGGTCAGTCGTACTGATCTTGATTTCTTTTGTTTCTTCTTTATTCTGTAGGGGTAAAGGCTTTTTTCCATGTTCTTCACGATCAATATTGATCTCCTCATGAAGCTGATTTTGATAACTTCTCGTCTCTACTCGAACGATTTTCTTTTCAAGTTTTTTCTTATTAGCGTTCGCTTTTACATGAGTTGAATCAATGAAGGCGATAGAAGGGTCAACGAGCCCTTTTTTCATCGCTTCTCTTAAGATTCGATAAAAAATTTGTTCAAATAAATCTGTATCGTGGAAGCGTCTCACATAGTTTTTACCGAAGGTAGAAAAGTGCGGAATTTTCTCGGAAAACCCATACCCAATAAACCAACGATAAGCCACATTGGTTTCGATTTCTTTAATGGTTTGACGCATGGAGCGAATGCCAAATAGATATTGAATTAAGACCATTTTAATGAGAACAACAGGATCAACACTTGGTCTACCATTGTCAGAACTATAATGATCTTTGACAAGATCATAAACGAAGTCAAAATCAATCGCTTGATCAATTTTTCGCACAAGATGATCTTCAGGCACTAATTCATCTAAAGCCACTACTTCTAATTGGTTTCGTCTTTCTTCTTCACGTTTCGATAACATGTTCATCCCCCACAGAATTGTGTTATTACCCTTATTATACAAAAAAGCTTGTAGACTTTGTCTACAAGCTGAGCACTCCTCATAAGAGGTGTGCTTTTTTGACGCTATTGACAAAAAAAGCAGGAAGTTGCAAGGAAAAAGCGAAACATGAAAGGACAGGAGAACGTGTGATGAAGATGATCAAGCCGCTGAAAATCCGGCAATAGATGCCGGTTTTTCGGCACTGAAAGTGAGGGGGAAAGAATGGGGAAGGTTGTCGAAAGAGCGGACTGGTTTGAATTAATTTTAGAAGCCATTGATGAAGCCATCCATGTTGTAGATGATCAAGGAATGACGATCTTTTACAATCATAATGCCGCTAAGTTTGACTGTTTACAAAAAGAAGAGGTGATTGGCAAGTACATCCTTGATGTGTATCCCTCTTTAACAGAAAAAACAAGTACACTCATGCATGTTTTGAGAACAGGGAAGCCCATTTATCATTCACTGCAAACCTATTTGAATAAAAACGGCGAAAGAATTGAGACCGTCAACACGACATTGCCTATTATTGAAGACAGTCAGTTAATAGGTGCGGTCGAAGTCGCAAAAGATGTATCGAAGCTGTCAGCCCTTTCTAATCGTTTAGATCAAAAAAAACGAATACACGATGCGGCTGGGGCTGAACAAATGCATGATTTTTCTTCATTTTTAACAAATGATCCACTCTTAAAAGAAATGCTTGAAAAGGCAAAAAAAGCTGCTGCTTATCCGTCATCAGTTGTTGTCTACGGGGAAACAGGGACAGGGAAAGAAGTGCTCGTTCAAGCCATCGTTCATGAATCTGACCGGAAAAACAAAGTGTTCATTCCGCAAAACTGTGCAGCACTCCCAGAATCGCTACTTGAGAGCCTATTATTCGGATCTGTCAAAGGGAGCTATACAGGCGCAATTGATCGCAAGGGGCTCTTTGAATTGGCTGATGGAGGCACGCTTTTTCTTGATGAGCTGCAAGCGATGCCGATCACGTTGCAGACGAAATTATTACGTGTGTTAGAAGATGGCGTGGTGCGTCGCATTGGGGATGCAAAAGCGATTCAAGTAGATGTAAGACTCATTACGGCACTCAATATGGACCCATTTGAAGCGGTGAAAAAGCAAATATTAAGAGAAGACTTATTTTATAGACTGCATGTGTCATCTTTTCATATCCCGCCACTTCGTGAGAGAAAGCAAGACATCCCGCTGCTTTCCCGCCATTTCATTCAAACCTATCATCAGCAGTTTTCAAAAAACGTCAAACGCCTTTCTGAAGAAACAAAGCAATTGTTTATGGCTCACCACTGGCCAGGAAACGTTCGAGAATTAAAACATACCATTGAGCATGCCGTATTGATGATGCCAAAGGAAGCGGAAGACATCACACCTTCATACCTTCCTGCTCATTTACGTACGCAGAATCTTGAGGAAGAAACACTCGATGCCTCCTTAAAAAGTCAGGTTTCTTCATTTGAACAAACACTTATTCAAGAAGCTTTAAACAAGCATCATGGCAATATTAAAAAAACCGCTGCCGCTTTAAAAATCCCTCGACAAACACTGCAATATAAACTGAAGAAATATGCAGATGCCGAAATATAGGCATCACCATCCATTGAATACCACGGGTAAAGCTCCTTTTATAAAGAATAGGGGCATTTCCCCATGTTGGCACATAACTTGCATAGTATAAGGTGAATGCTGATAGGGGGAATGGATATGAATCAAAAACTATATGAACCGGCGCGTCATTGGAAGGACATTGAGCTTTGGAAAGATGTCCCTGAGGAAAAGTGGAACGACTGGATTTGGCAGTTGACGCATACCGTTAAGACGCTTGATGATTTAGAAAAAATCGTAAACTTAACAGAAGAGGAAAGAGAAGGGGTGAAGATCTCCACCAAAACCATTCCACTCAACATTACACCCTACTATGCCTCATTGATGAATCCAGACGATCCAAGATGTCCAGTACGTATGCAATCTGTGCCAATTGCAGAGGAGCTTCATAAAACAAAATATGACCTGGAAGACCCACTGCATGAAGATGAAGACTCACCTGTCCCGGGGTTAACGCATCGGTACCCAGATCGTGTGCTCTTTCTTGTAACAAATCAGTGCTCCATGTATTGCCGCTATTGTACGAGAAGACGTTTTTCCGGCCAGATCGGTATGGGCGTGCCAAAAAAGCAGTTAGATGCTGCCATTGGATATATTAGAGAAACACCTGAGGTGCGGGATGTGTTAATTTCCGGCGGAGATGGACTCTTAATCAATGATCAAGTGCTTGAATACATTTTGAAAAACTTACGAGACATTCCGCATGTTGAAATCATTCGCATAGGCACACGCGCGCCGGTCGTCTTTCCGCAGCGCATTACAGATGAGCTGTGCGAAATTTTGAAAAAATATCATCCGGTTTGGCTGAATACCCATTTCAATACAAGCATTGAAATTACGAAAGAAGCAAAAGAAGCGTGCGAACGACTTGTAAATGCCGGCGTTCCTGTTGGTAATCAGGCCGTCATCCTCGCAGGTATTAACGACAGTGTGCCGATTATGAAGAAGCTGATGCACGATCTCGTGATGATACGGGTCAGACCTTATTATATTTATCAGTGTGATTTATCTGAAGGAATTGGCCACTTTAGAACACCAGTATCAAAAGGCCTTGAGATCATTGAAGGCTTAAGAGGGCATACGAGCGGCTATGCCGTGCCAAGCTTTGTTGTGGATGCACCAGGAGGCGGAGGAAAGATCGCCCTGCAGCCAAATTATTTATTATCGCAAAGCCCTGACAAAGTCGTTCTTCGTAACTTTGAAGGTGTCATCACCTCTTACCCTGAACCAGAGCATTACGTCGCAGGCCAGGCAGATGCGTATTTTAATGAAATTTATGAAGAGAAACAAGATCCCGCAATTGGTATTACCGCACTTTTTGAGGATGAAGCGAAATCGTTTACGCCAGAGAATTTAAGCCGGATGAAACGAAGAGAAGCATATGAGACAAATCCTGTGCATGACACACTCAAAAACAAACGTGAAAAACGAGATGAATTAAAAGAGAAAAAATATCAAGCGCAGCTCAAAAAAGATCAAACTGTAAAGGAGGAGAAATAACCTTGCTGACATGTGATTGGTGTGAAGAAAATAAAGCAAACGCAGAGCAGACAACCGTCTATTGGGAACTGATCACTGGCACACAATCCATTGAAATCATCGAAACACCGTCCATTTCCTGCATGCACTGCGGTATGACATATCAAAAGGATGAGACGGTCAAAGAGATAGAGGATCAATTAATTTTAGTGGATCAGACAAAACTTCCAGAAAAAATTTCATACGAAGAATTAATGAACATGGAGCGGTTATTAAAGCGAAATTACTTTGACTTTTCATCATAAGTTGTACCTCCGCCTATACAAGTCATCAAATTGCTGTATAATATAACAACAAAATAGAGTGTCGCGGAGGGAAAAACAGGTGAAGTCGTTTTACCATTATTTAATGAAGTACAGACATCCAAAACCGAAAGATGAAATCAGCCATTTTGCAAATGCTGCTTATGAGGATCACAGCTTCCCGAAAGCGTCCACTGATTATCATGAGCTGTGTGCCTATTTAGAATTAAACGGCGATTATTTAAGCTCAATGACAACATTTGACGAAGCGTTTGAGCAATATGATGTAGAAGTCAAAAAAAAATAACACACAACCGCTTTTTCCAGATGGGAGAAGCGGTTTTTTGATGAGAAATAAAATGGCGTTTTGCATGGTGTGGTTGCCCATGCAGAATTCCTTGCGCCGGCATACGATACGTTAAGACCAAAAGTCGGGCAAGGGGGAGACAGAATGAAGGCGAAAGCACCAAAATATCAAGTAGGGGATATTGTCGTCGTTGTCATGTACGGCACAGTCGGAACGATTACAAAAGTCCATCAAATTGACCAGCACTATTTGTATGAGGTCAATCATAATGAGGTGCTTTATTTTGAAACATCACTTCAGCTTTACGATGAGTACGAAGGGGTGATTGTGGATACAGAAAAGCTGGACATTGAATATGAGTTCCTCATTGGCGATGTTGTATATGTAAAAGATTACGGAAAAGAGCTATTTAAAATTATTGGTCATCGGACTGAAATATGGCGATACCTTGATGATGGCTGGGAAGATGTCATTTACGAACTCACAAGGCTAAAGGACGGAGAGTGGCTGGAAACAGAAGAGGAAGACTTAACGCTTGTCCTGAGGAAATATGAGATGGACCAGTTCGTGCATCAGCTTCTTTTTGTGCATTACGTCGGAGAAACCTCAAAAGAAATGGAAGAAGATATGGTGCAAACGGCTCTATTACAATTAGAAGAGAAACAAGAAAGCGAAGCATCACTAGAATTTCTCGCTGTATCTATAGTGGATGAGCTTCTTGATATTTATAATGACTATAAAATTCTCTACGAATTTTTCGAAGATCCAGAATACAAGGACATGATGGATTTTATATTGGAAAGTTTACACGAGCATTTTGGTTAAAGAAAGACTTGTCCTAACACGAATAAAAAATAAGGCACACAGAAAAAAACAATCACATAAAACCATCCCCTCAAGATACGGCCCATCACCTGATCAAACGTTTCTCCATCTAATATGCTGAACCATTTCATTGCCTCAAACCCCTTTTCTTTTTGTTTATTGCATTTATATGTATGGAATGAGCCATTATGACAAACTGTAATAAAAAACAGGCGTCGTTCATACATCATAAAAAAGGAGGCGGAATGTCATGAAAGAAGCAGATTTGGTGATCGATACAGAGGAAATTGCGGAATTCTTCTACATGGAGCTGGTCAAAAGAGGGTACATACCTGCTGAGCTGGAAACGTTTGAGCTGGCTGACATTACGTTTGAATATATGCTGAAAAAAACAATGATAGTTGAAGAAGAGGCGTGGTAGGCACTATACTTTGAAGAGATTCTGAAGAGAGAGGGAGGAGAATCTTTCGCGTGTATATCCTATTTCTTTTGATTTTATTTGGCGCCATAGCTGCGCTCATGGTATCTGGAGCGGGTCAAGCATTGGACAACCAGATCATCTTATGGTTTGAGAGCATCAGACTCCCTTTTTTAAATGATGTCATGCTGACTTTGACGGACTTTGGCATTAGTGCGCTTCTCGTGCCCATCATGCTCATTTTTAGTGTCGTCCTATTCATGTATAAGCGCTATTACTCTATCATGATGCTTTTTCTATTATATCTCACAGAAAAAACCATCAATCATGAACTAAAGGGGCTGTTTGCTAGAGAACGCCCGGCCTTTGATCATCTTGTCAATGAAACGTATTACAGCTTTCCGAGCGGACATTCGATGAATGCAGCCACAATCTATCCATTTATAGCTTATCTATTCGTTGAACTGATTCCATGGCTGAAAGAAAGACAAAAAATCGTCTACTTGATCACAGGGATCTGTGTTCTTATGATTGGGATCAGCAGAATGTATATCGGCGTTCATTTTTTGACAGATGTTGCAGGCGGTTTTGCGATAGGACTTGCTTTATTTCTCATTTGTAAAAAGATTGACGGAAAATTGTCTGTCATTCGACAAAAATAGAAGAAGGAAATTGACAGATCCCAGCCAATTTTATATAAAAGGGGAGGGATTTGAATGCAATTGACGTTGAGATTTTTTCAAAAGAAACCTTCAGCATTTCACTTAACCATTTATCAGACACCTGAATATGGCGCTGCAAGCGGGCATCAGCCTGTGTACCGGACAAAGATTGGCGGCAGAACACACCTGGATGTTCTGGAAAAAGCATTCTCGACATTTAATGTACATGATACAGTCCCTAGTGATTACAATGCACGGTTTATGACAACAGGCGATATTGTTGTGATTGATGATAAGAAAAAAGGAAAGTGCTATTATCAGCTTTTTCCGGCAGGATGGAAACGCAGTGAGCGACTGTTGACGATGAGTTAAATAGAGATTTTCGATGCCAGCTTGAGCTTCAGCTGGTATTTTCTTTTTTGGGCTCAATCGTTTATACTAAATAGGACAAATCACATAGTAAACGTAAGTGGAGGCTAAAAAAATGAGTGTACATATTGGAGCAGAAAAAGGACAAATTGCAGAAACGGTATTGCTGCCAGGCGATCCGCTTCGTGCGAAATATATTGCAGATACATATTTAGAAGATGTCGAATGCTATAACGAAGTGCGCGGAATGTATGGTTATACTGGGACCTACAAAGGAAAGCGCGTTTCTGTACAAGGGACCGGAATGGGCGTACCTTCTATTTCGATTTATGTGAATGAACTCATTCAAAGCTATGATGTTCAAAACTTAATCCGCGTCGGATCTTGCGGGGCTATCAAAAGGGATGTCAACGTACGTGATGTCATTTTAGCTCAGACATCTTCAACAGATTCACAAATGAATCGTGTGGCGTTTGGACCGATTGATTACGCACCTTGCGCTGATTTTGGACTGCTTAAGAAAGCATACGACACAGCAGAAGCAAAAAATGTCGCTGTACGTGTCGGTAATGTATTTACAGCAGACCAATTTTACAATGAAAAACCACTTGAGCTCATGGCTCAATACGGAATTCTAGCAATTGAAATGGAAACAACCGCTCTATATTCGCTTGCAGCAAAATTTGATCGAAAAGCGTTATCCATTCTGACAGTGAGTGATCATGTTCTCACAGGAGAAGAAACAACGGCTGAAGAGCGTCAAACGACATTTGACGAAATGATCTTAATTGCGCTAGACTCCGTTTTATAATAGTATAAAGGGTGTGCTACGATGTAGCGCATCTTTATTTTTTTAGAAGAGCAAAAGGAAGGTATGTCATGAAGAAAAGCTATAAAATACTCTCAATCGCATCGATTCTTGGTTTGACAGCCGCACTATCGGGCTGCCAGTTGCTGGATCAAAAAAGCGGTACATCTGAATCGAACAAAACAAACGAACAAAAGAGCGCAGCAAATTCATCTACCCAGCAAAACTCAAACAATACAGCAGATTCATCGGATCAAGAGCTGACGTTAAAGAGTGAATATTTCAATGACATCAAAGTGGTAAGCGGGCTGAAAACCATTCAAAATCCTGCAAACGTGCTAGCACTTGTCAACAAAGAATACGCATTACCAGGAACCTATAAACCTTCTGATCTCGTTGTACCAAAAGTAGAATTCTCTTTTTCAGAGAATATTGAAAAACGATATATTCGTAAAGAAGCAGCGGAAGCACTTGAGACATTATTCAAAGATGCGAAAAAGAAAAACTTCGAGCTGGCTGCCGTATCTGGCTATCGCTCCTATGACCGTCAAAAGGTCATTTTTGATAGTGAAGTCAAGTTAAAAGGCAAAGACAAAGCGCAAGAAGCAGTAGCTTTACCAGGCGAAAGTGAGCACCAAACAGGCCTTGCAATGGACATTTCCTCAAAAAGTGCCGGTTTTGACATCTCTGAAAAGTTTGGTGAAACACCTGATGGCAAATGGGTGGCTAAAAACGCCTATAAATATGGTTTTATCATTCGTTATCCAAAAGGAAAAGAAGACATTACAAAATATGAATATGAACCGTGGCATCTGCGCTATGTTGGAAAAGAAGCAGCAAAAGCGATGCATGATCACGATTTAACATTTGAAGAGTACATGAACAAAGTGAAGAAAATTTAATCAAAGTAAAAGGCCTCCCAGCTATTCGGGGGCCTTCCAGATTGTTGACAAAGGGCTAAAATGATTTTTATTTTAGCCCTTTGTCTTCTTTTTCAGCGTGATAGAAAACCTTTGCAGTCTAGGAAGGACGAGCACTGGCGCGGAGCGAATTTGTCATTCGTGAGCACCAGCGCGCAGGACTGACACCGAATGCGAGGGTTTGTCTACACGCTGAAAGGCCTCCCAGCTATTCGGGGGGCCTTCTTTATTCTTCTTTTAAAAAAAGAACAATCCTGCTAATGCGAAACCTGTAATGAAACCAAGCCCGATGCCATAAGCGGCACCCCAGCCGTAATACCCTCCGTAATAACCAAAGCCAAAGCCGCCGCGAGAACCGCCGACTGGACGAATATACACTTTGCGGTTTGTCACCCGCTCAATGCGTCCGACATGTACTCTGCCATTATGATCTGTGATTCTAGCGACTTTCCCCATATGCTGCTGACAAAGCTTTTGATAGCGCTCCATATTTTTCCTCCTTATGACAAACTCTATTCACTCTTATCCTATGCGAGAGACCTCATAGAGTTTGGACAAAACATATAGGAGATTCGCTCATTTTATACGGTACATTCAAATAGAATGTGGCTTAGCTGCTTTCGGTGCGCTTGAATCAGATCGTAGTGTGTTTGCATCGTTTCGTAAAGAGAAGGTGGGATATATTCAGATAATTCCATTTCTGTCGGCTCCTCTTGTACCATGTGTTCATCAAATGAGAGAATGCGAACGTCATGAAATCCTGCTGCTTTTAGCTGCTCCTTCCATTCTTCAAGTGAAAAGAGTGCGTGAAACCCGTAAAAATCTCGAACGGCGGCAAGCTCCTTCTGTGTAAGGGGAGCTTTTAATACTGCTTCATTTGCAATCAGTTGACTTCCAGGGGCAAGCACGCGTTTGACCTCAGCAAGTGCAACAGGAAGGTTGGTGAAGCTCAAAACAGATTCACTGATCAGAAGAGTAAACGCTTCATCTGGAAATGGCAACTGTTCAATCGATGCTTGCAATGCGCGGATCGGCAGTTCTTCTCGCTCAAATCGCAAATTGGCCTTTTCAATCATCAAAGGGTGTGTATCAATCGCCTCCACCTGATAACCGATATTGCCTAAATATGCCGCCGTTTGTCCTGTCCCGCATCCCGCATCCAGTATGCGCGCATCCGGCGTCAATTTTATATGCCCAAGCATCGTTTTTGTTAACTCAATTCCACCAGGATGGGCACTAGATACGCCAAAATAGGCAAGCATTTCTACATAATCACTCATAAAATCCCTTCTTTCCTTATCAAGTTCCTCTTTAAAGATTATGCAATGTAAGGTCAAATGGCTTATCTTTTCAAAGAGAACTTCGATCCTTTGGTTGACGGATGATGCATCGTCCTTGATAATAATGAAAGGAGATAAAGGTGGTGTTTTTTTGAAAAAACAATTTAAGATCGTCATCGCTATTTTGGTGACAGCGGCACTGTCCTCAGCGATTACATTTGTGATCACAAAACAAGGGACTGTCAATGTCTCAGGAGATGAGAAGTTTAGTAAACTCATGGCTGCGTATACGAAAGTAAAAGATGAGTATTACGAAAAAACGGATGATCAAAAACTAGTAGATGGTGCGATTCAAGGAATGATCGCATCACTTGATGATCCATACTCTACATATATGGATCAGGAGGAAGCCGAAGGATTTAACAACACCATTTCTTCATCATTTGAAGGAATTGGTGCACAAGTAGAAGAGAAGGATGGACAAATTTTAATTGTCGCACCGATAAAAGGCTCTCCTGCTGAAAAAGCCGGGTTGAAACCTCATGATCGTATTTTAAAGGTGGATGGAAAAAGCACAAAAGGCATGTCGGTCAATCAAGCAGTCTCTCTCATCAGAGGGAAAAAAGGAACGGATGTCAAGCTGCACCTTAACCGTCAAGGAGTGGGAAATGTTGATGTGACCATCACAAGAGACACCATTCCAGTTGAAACAGTGTATGCAAAACTCACAAAAGACAAAATAGGGGAAATTCAAATTACGTCCTTTGCTGAAACAACGTCAAAAGAGTTAGATAAAGCCATTGATGACCTCGAGAAAAAAGGGGCAAAAGGGTTTGTCATTGACCTGAGAGATAATCCAGGCGGCATTATGACAGAAGCGATTGAAATGAGTAATGACTTTATCGATAAAGGGAAAGTCATCATGCAAGTTGAAGAAAAAGGGAAGAAAGAAGAGTACAAGGCTGAAAAAGAACGTAAAGTTCATCAGCCGGCAGTTGTCCTTGTAAATGGTGGCTCAGCCAGCGCTGCAGAAATCATGGCGGCGGCTCTGCACCAATCTTCAGGTATCAAAATTATTGGTGAAAAGACATTTGGTAAAGGAACTGTTCAAAATGCACAAAGCTATAATGATGGTTCTAGCGTCAAATTAACCATTGCCAAGTGGCTGACACCGAATGGTTCATGGATTCACAAAAAAGGAATTGAACCACAGGTTAAAGCATCGCTCCCAAGTTATGCAAAGCTGCCATACTTAAGCCCGAAAAAAACGTATCAGTTGAATGACAATGGAGATGAAGTCAAAGCGGCTCAAAAAATGTTTCAAGCGCTTGACTACAAAGCAAAAGCAAATGGTGAGTACGATCAAGCCTTCCAGACGATCGTCAAAAGCTTCCAAACAGACAACGATCTGAAAGCAGACGGAATTCTGACGGGAGATACAACGACAGTACTGATGACAAAGATCCAAAATAAGCTAAAGAACAATGATACTCAAATGAAAAAAGCGATTGAAGTCTTGAAAAAAGAAATGAAATAAAGAAAGAGCAGTCCTCTTAGGGGGACTGCTCTTTCTATGTTTACGCGTTGTTTCCAATCGCTTCTGTTTTGTCTTGATCTTTTTCAAATAGATCATTCATGACAGAATTGGATGTGACCTTCTTTTGGAAGAATGGATTTAAGATTAGGATGACCACAACGTTTGCTAGTAAACCAAGAAAACCTTCATAAAGACCGAACGTGACTTGTGAGATATTGGCTGTAAAGGTGACAATGATGCCAACAACTAGCCCCGCAATCGTTGCTTCTCTCGATTGTTTTTTCCAGAACAAGCTGATCGCAATGGCTGGGAAGATTTGAACCATCCCTGAAACACCAATGAGCTGAAGCGTCACAAGTGCTGTTGGGAAGAGCATTCCGAATAGAAGAGCCAGTCCGATCACGATAAACACCATTGAACGAGTGATGATGGTCAATCTTTTAGGTGATACATTCGGATGAATTAAGTCACGATATAAATTATTGGCAAATAAATTCGATGCACCAATGGCCATGATCGAGCATGGAATAAGGGAAGCCAGTGCAATCGTTGAATAAGCAAGACCCTGCATCACGCCGCCATATGATGTTTGAATTAAATGAAGAAGTGCAAATCTTGGATTCGTATCTTCTGGTAAGACCAAAAAGGCAATAAATCCAAGGAAGATGACCAAAATCAATACGATGTTATAAAGAGGCAAAAACATGCTGTTTTTACGGATAGCATCTGCACTTTTTGCTGTAAATACGCCTGTTGCCGCATGTGCCCACATAAACAAAGCAAGGGCAGAAACACCTGAAGCGGTAATGAACCATAAAATGCCTTTAGGACCCCCGTCAGGAATTGTCAGAAGCTGTGGCGCTTCCTTAGCTAACGTATTCATCATCGGAGTCCAGCCGTTAAAATGAATGATTGGCAGTGAAACCACCATAAACAGCATGATGACCCAAACGAGAATATCCTTAATAATGGCTGTATATGTAGGGCCTTTAATCCCGCTGAAAAATGTATAAAGTGCGACTAAAATAAATGAAATAATAACAACTGCATTCACATTAATATAACTAGTTCCAGCGACAGTTAACGTATCTTGAATCCCGCTCAGTTGAAGACAAATATAAGGAATGAGCATAAGTACTCCAATAATTGCAATGAGACTGGATAACAGCTTGCTGTCAAAGCGCTCACGTGCATAATCAGCGAGCGTTGTGAGATTGTGATTTTTCGCCACCGCCCATAGCTTTGGTAAGAAGAAATAAGCAATAAAATACGCTAGAACTGAATAGGGGATAGCGAAAAAAGCGACACTTCCAGCTGTATAGGCTGTACTAGTGAGCCCTAAAAAGGTATAAGCTGTATATAAATCTGCACCAACGAGGAACCAGACGAGCAGCCCGCCAAATTTTCTCCCGCCGACAGACCATTCCTCTACTGACTGTCTGGATGATTTATCACGGCCAGCGGCAAATCCAATGACCACGACGATGAAAATGATACTTGCTGTAATCAATAAAGCTGTCAAATTTCCTTGCATTAGTCAGTTCCTCCATTTGAATGTTGCATCCGGTAAATGATGAATGTACAGACTGGTGTGAGAACAATCCATAGTAAGAGCCAGAAGTGGAAAAAAGGCAGGCCTATTACAAATGGATGGATACGATTCGCAAAGGGCAGCAGTGCGAGCTGTCCGATGAATGGAATCGCTATAAGTAGTGCGAGCATCAATTTTTTATTCATGATTTCCTCCTGAATTTTTTGTAATTTCATAATAATAGCAGTTGTCAGATTAGATCACAAGACCATTTTCAGAAAAAACAATCATTTTGAAGAATAGCATACTAATATAACGCTTTCATTCTTAAAAAGGAGAAAAAGTGGAGGTGAAAAGGGATAAAGCGAAAAGAAAATATGCAGAAATAATATTTAAACCAAATAAAAAAAGCCCCAGCATGAAAGCTGAGGCCTTGCCATTTTTTAAAGAAAATCAGATACTTCTTCGATGTCGAAACGATTGCTTTTATGAGCTTCTTTCGCTGCTTTACCAACTGAAATCAGCATGACTGGCTCATAACGGCCGCTTACATTGAATTCTTTGATGAAGGCTTCTTTACTGAAACCACCCATTGCACATGTATCATAGCCCATAGCTTTTGCAGCAATCATTAATTGCATAGCAGCTAATGAAGCATTTGAATACGCAGCTTCACGTGCATACTGCTCGCTTTGGTATGCGCCATTGATTTGAGTCATCAATGTTTCTTTGATGTCCTCAGTAATGAACCCTTGTTCTGCCAGCTCACCATAGATTTTTTCTCCATTTTGATTCGCTTCAAGATCACCTAGTACAGCAATAACAGCTGATGCTTGTGAGATTTGCTTTTGGTTATAAGCGATTGGAAGTAACTTCGCTTTGGATTCAGCACTGTGGAAAACAGTAAAATGCCAATGCTGAAGGTTCCACGCAGATGGTGCTTTTGTTGTGATATCAAGTAGCTCTGTTAGCTCTTCTTTTGTCATTTCATGAGTTGTATCATACTCTTTTACTGAAGCTCTTTGTTTTAAAATGTCAATCGTTTTTTGATCAGTCGCCATATGGATATTTCCTCCCGTTTTTGCAAATAGTATGGTACAATAACTAAAAAAGTGAGAAACTTACTTATTGTAACTAGAGATATTTTAAATTGTATACCGTTAGTTTGTCAAACAATCATGAAAAGAAAGGCTGAAATTTATGGAATTTCAATTATGTCCACACATTCAGCAAGCTTTTTTACTGCTAGGCAAAAGGTGGAATGGTCTCATAATTCATGTATTGCTTGATGGTCCAAAGCGATTCAAAGACATGACGGACATTATCCCATCTATCAGTCAAAAAATGCTCGCAGAGCGTTTAAAGGAACTTGAGCAAGAAGGGATTATAAAGCGAACTGTATTGCCTGAAACGCCTGTTAAGGTCATTTATTGTTTAACTGAAAAAGGAAATGCGCTAAATGATGTGTTTCATGAGGTATCTAGGTGGGCAGGGGAATATACAGAATCTCATGAAAAAAAGGAACAAGCCTAGTTTCAGGTTTGCCCAAACGTTTTGACTCCTGATGAATATGCTGATCTTAGGCACATGACAAAGGAGGAGAAATGCATGTACCCTCATACTCCGTATTTCCGAGGCGGCGCCCCTGGCATTCCGCCATATGAATCCAGAGTCCCTTTGTTTTTTGGTTTTGGCGCTCCTTTAGTCGGCGGACTGCTTGGCGGATTTTTAGGAAGTGCGATTTTTAATTATCCCCGTCCCTATTACCCACCACCACCACCGCCTGTTCCACCACCTTATGGCGGAGGATATCCACCATACTATTAAGAAAAAGAGTAAGCCTGCTTCTATATCAAAGCAGGCTTTTTATAATGGAATATCGATTTCAGAAATCCCCGGATCATCATGCTTTAAAAACATAATCTCCAAAATACCGTCCTGATACGAAGCCTTCGTTCCTTTTCTTTTGACAGCTGCAGGGAGGACGACTTTCTTCTGCGTGCCTTCCTCAGGAAAATGATCAATAAACAGCAGGTTGGCTGTATGTTTGATTTTTACTTTTTCTGTGCTCGGCCGAGCAAGCTCAATCTTAACGAACACGTGATCAGTGGTTTCGAACACTTCCACTTCGGGTTCTTTTTCTTTTTTAACGTCTGTTTCTCTCGTTTTTTGATGTTGAGAGAGTGGGTCCTGAAAAGGGAACTGAGCAGGATAATTGGATCCGAATACACTTTCCATCACTTGATTGACGTACTGCTCGACGTCTTTAGGGTCTGAATTCTTTAAGGCTTCTTTTGAAAATTGCTTTTGAAAAGGGAATAATCGGTTCCAGTCAAACATGCAAATCATCCTTTCTAAATGCCCTGAATTAGTATATGCCCATTCGCTTGAGTGCGTGCTATAATATACGATAGGTTTAGAAAGGAATGGTTAGATTGAACGAACAACAGCAATCAAAAGGTGTTCTCTACACGGCAGCATCTTTTACATTGTGGGGATTATTCCCGTTATATTGGAAACTGATGGAACATATTTCGTCAGGCGAAATTTTAGCGCACAGAATTTTATGGTCATTTGTTTTTATGTGCGGTATTCTTCTGTATTTAAAACAAGTCCGGCCGGCAATGCAGACAGTGAAGGGTCTCATGCTCGATGGTAAAGCACTTTTTTCATTACTATTATCTGCTATTTTAATATCGGTTAACTGGTATGTGTACATTTGGGCAGTCAACCATCATCTTATGCTAGAAGCTAGTTTAGGGTATTATATTAATCCGCTTGTCTCTGTTTTACTAGGGATCATTTTCTTGAAAGAACGGCTCAATAAATTACAAACCGTTGCAATTCTAATTGCCGCCGCTGGGGTGATTCTTTCTACGATTCAGTACGGTTCATTTCCTGTCGTTGCAATATTACTTGCCTTTAGCTTCGGTTTTTATGGATTGATTAAAAAAAGAATGAGCTTCACGAGTGCCATTGGTTTGACAATTGAAACGCTGCTTCTAGCCCCGGCAGCTCTTGTGTACTTATTGTTCTTCTTAAAAGAACCTGTGGTGACAATGAATCCTAACAGCTTCGGATCGCTTGGTCTCTTATTCTTTGCAGGGGTCTTTACTGCGGTGCCGCTTCTTTTATTCTCTGAAGGGGCAAAAAGAATTCCTCTTTATCAAGTGGGCATTTTGCAATACATTGCACCAACGATTACGCTGTTTTTGGGATTGTTTGTGTATCACGAGCATTTATCTTCAGCTAAAATCGTGACGTTTCTTTGTATCTGGGTGGCGATTTTATTGTTTACGACCTCTCAATTACGCATGAAAAAAACAGCGAATTCTCATTAAGTCCTACGAGCAGTTTGCTTTTTTTTGAAGGCGGATCATGTCATAATAAGTTGTTACCAAAACTGTAGAGGTGATTACATGTCATCAGCCGAGCTTACAGCTGCTTATCAATCTTTATGGAAAAATCGTCAGCTTGATGTCGATGATATGTCTTCTTTACACGAGGCAATATGTGATGATTTAAGCGATGCGCGCACTCATCCGAGGGCGAGAAAATCATTCCATCAAAAATATGTACTCGCTGTAGAGAGAATATTAGAAAGTGGGCTTCGGCATGATCATCAGCTGCAGCTGATCAGCTTACATACAAAAAAGCTGCGCGAATTAATTCAAAATGAAGGAAGGAACCACTCATGAAACCAATTCAAACGGAAGATGTCACAGCACATCTTGAATCGTTTTTAAATCGTCCAGTCTTCGTTCATCTTGAAACGACCACTGGTTCTTATTCAGCTCATGTAAATGAACAAAATATGACGGTCGTTGCCTATATCCGCAATGCGAAAGTCGTCTATTCACAGGCGAAAATAAAAGGACAAGGTCCGTACCGTGTTGGAATGAAAACAGAAGATGGCTGGATTTATGCAGAAGGATTAACCGATTATGAGTTTGATGACCATGGCCGCCTGCTGTTAGCAGGGCACTTGCCAGACGGGAAACTAGCGATCTCATTACAAATTAGTGAAACACCATTTCAGGTGTAGAAGAAAGGGTGACGAGTCATGAATGAACATGTACTAGTGATGCTGCCTCACCCAGATGATGAATCGTTTGGGGTTGCAGGTCTCATTGCACAAAGCAGAAAACGCGGCATCCCAGTCACGTATGCATGCGGGACACTTGGGGAAATGGGCAGAAATATGGGAAGCCCAACATATGCCAATCGCGAAACACTTCCTGAGTTAAGAAAACAGGAATTAATCAATGCCTGCAAAGAAATGGATATCACAGACTTACGTATGCTTGGACTTCGTGATAAAACATTGGAATTTGAAGACGACGAGTATTTAGCTGATGTGATGGAAACCATCATTGATGAAGTCAAACCTACACTGATTGTGACGTTTTATCCTGGACACGGTGTACACCCTGATCATGATGCGACAGGGGAAGCAGTTATTCGCGCTCTTTACCGTAAGAAAAAAGAAGACCGTCCTGTCACATACTGCATGGCCATTACGAAAAATAGAGAAGAAGTGCTGGGTAATGCAGACATTACGATCGACATTACAGATGTAGCAGATATCAAATTAAATGCACTGAGAGCACATAGAACGCAAACAGAAGGCATGCTGAGAGAGCTTGAACAGAAGCTGAAAAACAAAGAACCTGTTGTTCAAAAATGGTTCGATGAAGAAATTTTCTGGACGTACCAATGGAATGACTAAATAAAAAAGCAGCTGACATTGATCAGCTGCTTTTTTTGTGTCGTATTTAGTGATTGGGCGCTTGCTGAAGCAATCGTTTTTCCATCAATCTGAGACGGATAAAGAGGACAATGGCACCTGCGGCAAGTCCGGCAATGAGACCAATCCAATAGCCAAATGCTCCAAATGAAGTATAGGTGCCAATCAGATAGCCGGAAGGAAGACCGATCACCCAGTATGAAACAAATGCGGCAATGAGCGTATAGTTCACATCTTTATAGCCTCGCAGTGCCCCTTGAATGGGTGCAGCAATAGCATCTGACAGCTGGAAAAAGATCGCATAAATCAAAAAGTGCTGTGTCATTTGTAAAACAGCCGATTCAGCTGTGTATAAACCAGCAATCTCTGGTCTAAATAATAAAATGAGTGCTGCCGTACACAAGGAGAATAATACCGCCGTTCCAATTCCGATATAGCTATAGCTTTGCGCGTCTTTATAACGCTTGGCACCGGCTTCAAACCCAACGACAATCGTTAAAGCCATCGAGATACTGAGCGGTAAAATATATAAGATAGAAGCAAAGTTCATTGCAGCCTGGTGACTTGCAATCGTCACAGTATCAAAGTGACCCATTAATAGTGTGACTGCTGCAAAGATACTCGTTTCAAAAAAGATCGCAAACCCTATAGGAAGACCGATTTTCAGTATTTGTCCCATACGGGAGATATTGATTCGAGGCAGTTTTTGAAACAAACAAAATGAGGCAAATGGTTCTGCTTTCATGACAATACAAATACTCATGATGAAAATCGCCCAATATGTCATCGCAGAAGCAAGACCAGCTCCCGCGCCGCCAAGCTTTGGGAAGCCGAAATTCCCAAAAATAAATACATAGTTTAAAACAAAGTTAATAGGAAGTGCTGTTAACGTGATGAACATCGTTACACGTGTTTTCCCCAATGCATCAATAAATGACCTGAGCACCGAATAACCAAACAGCGGGATGATACCAAAAGCAAGAAAACTTAAGAAATGCCGCGCAATATCTTCTACGGATTGCTCAAGTCCAAGTCCCCCTAATACGTAAGGGATGCTAATTGTTCCAATAGCAATCACACAGATACTTAAAAGAAAGGATAAATAAAGCGCCTGAAAGACAGCCTTGGGAACATCCTTTTTATGCCCTGCGCCCATCAGCTGAGCGACAATTGGCGTAACGGCCATTAATATACCAGCAAGCCCTGTATAAACGGGTGTCCAAATACTTGAACCGATCGCAACACCCGCAAGGTCTTCTGCACTCACTTTTCCAGACATCACAGTGTCTAAAAACGTAATAAGCGAAAGACCCGCTTGAGTGATTAAAATCGGAATTAAAATGGTTAAAAATAGTGTCACCTTGGCTCGAATGCTATTTGTTTCTCTCATCATAAGTTCCTCTCTGAACAGAAATAACGAGAGGATTATATCATGCTATGTAAAAAAATCAATTCTCTGTCGGATTATTTTTCTTAGTTGGCTTCGTTTTTTTAAACATTTGGGCATAAATAAAGGAAAGACTGACAACACCTAAAATGCTGCAAGCATATTGAATCACTTTCTGAATGGTCATATTAAGTCACCTCCATAACAATAGAATGCGCATAACTTGTTATTTTATGACAACGAAAAGGAGGAGGGAAAAGGTCCAATGATCAATCGTACGAATGAAGAAGTCCAATTTAAAGTGGGCATGAGAACACACTTGATGAAAATCATGAAGGAGGCAAGTGACATTATCGATTCCCTTGATGAGATTGAGCAATGTCTACTTTGTGATCTCGAATCATTACATGATGAGTTTAATGAAATGCATGCAGAGGCTTCCTCGTTTTATTTGCAATCGTATATGGAAGAATTCACACCTGGATTTGCGCAATTTTCGTTAGCCATTGAGAATTTATCAAAACAAAAGCACGGGGCACTGATTGTGATTCAAAGGCGGGATGAGGTCGAGGATTTTATTCAAAAAGGGACAAATCTTCATGCGAAAATTAGTGCTTCATTAATAGAAAGTATTTTCTACCCAGGAAATCCACTTCATGATGGTGCTCTTTTAGTCAAAGAAAATACACTTGTATCTGCGGCAAATGTGCTGCCGCTTACTTCAAAAAAAGTCAGTCCTTCTCTCGGGACAAGACACAGGGCTGCGATCGGACTCTCTGGTATGACCGATGCACTTGTTCTCGTCGTTTCAGAGGAAACGGGAAAAATGTCATTTGCGAAAGAAGGAATCCTTTATCCGCTCACTGTAAAAGAACCTGAAATAAGGAAATAAAAATGAATCGCTGCATTCTTCATTCGGAAGAATGCTTTGTTCATTCAAGGAGAAAAAACAGGCAATTGAGTAAAAAGTCATTTGATACAGAAAAATTTGTCATGTAGAATAGAACTATGAAACTAGCAGTGTGCTTGTTTTGACAAATTTCTAAACGTCAACTTAAAAATTCCTTAAAAAATGTTTATAAATAAAGCAAACTGCCGATAGAAACGATATGGCTTTGTTTTAGCATTTTGAGTTGACTGCTTTAGCCTATTTGTTATTGCCCAACGTCTACATGTCTAGTAATATAATAGAAATAAAGATAAAATAGTGCAAGAGAAGCAGAATCATTAAATGCCAAACTTAAAACTAGTACATAAGTCTTATTGAATGAAATCATGAAAGGCGGAGATTCATCTATGAAGAAAAAAGTAGTAACCGGCCTCACAGTTTCAGCGATCGCTGGCTCAGCTGTGTTTGCTGCACCGGCAGAAGCACAGACGATCAAGGTGAAAAGCGGTGACTCACTTTGGAAGATTGCCGAACAGTACAATACAAGTATTTCGGAGCTTCAATCTCTTAATCAACTAAAAACGACGATGATTTTTGCAGGACAAAGCTTGAAAATTCCTGGCGCAAAAAGCAAAAAATCTAGCTCGTCAACTGGATCAAAAGCAACGAAATCAAATGTTTCAACGACATCAAGCTACACTGTAAAGCTTGGAGATTCTTTATGGCTCATTGCAAAAAATCATAAAATGTCAGTCGCAAGTTTGAAAAGTCTAAACAGCTTAAACAGTGACTTAATTCGTCCTGGACAAAAGCTAAAGGTATCTGGAAGCACGAAGACAAGCGGGGGCCAGTCATCAAACTCCTCTTCAAATTCCAGCACAAACAATAAGACAACGAACTCAAATAGTTCATCATCAAGTACATACAAGGTCAAATTAGGGGATTCTCTCTGGAAAATTGCGAATTCGCTCAATATGTCGATTGGTGAAATCAAAACATTGAATGGGATAAAATCTGATATGATTTATCCAAATCAAGTATTGAAAGTAAAAGGGACGGCTGCATCAAAACCAAGTCAGCCGAAAGCACCTGCTAAACCAAGCAACCCGCCTTCAAACGGGAAAGCGACATCTTATACTGTAAAATCAGGCGATTCTTTATGGAAAATTGCGAATCAATTTAAAGTGCAGGTTCAATCCATCCGTACAGCTAACAGCTTAAAAAGTGATGTGCTTAGAATTGGACAAGTTCTCAAAATTAATAGTGCAGCTTCAGGGTCGAATGGTTCTACGTCTAACGGTTCGACAACGCCGGTCAACAATAACAAAAATGATGTGCCGATGAATGCAAAAATCACGACGATGATCCAAGAAGGGAAAAAGCTGACAGGCATTCCTTACAGATGGGGCGGCAATACACCATCTGGATTTGACTGCAGCGGCTTTGTTTATTACCTCATTAATAAAGTTTCGTCTGTATCCAGATTAAGCACAGCAGGCTACTGGAGTATGATGAAACCTGTGAGCACACCTCAAGTTGGCGATTTTGTTTATTTCACAACGTACAAAGCGGGTCCATCTCATATGGGGCTATACCTTGGCGGAGGAGATTTCCTTCATGCAAGTGACAGCGGTGTGGGGATCTCGAACTTAAGCAACTCATATTGGAAAAAAGCCTACTTAGGTGCAAAACGTTTCTTCTAAAAAAGCCGATTTTCGGCTTTTTTTGTTTGCCTATTGATCAGGTTGTCCATACTGATATCAAAAGGGGGCAGTCATATGAAAAAGTCAATGTGGTTGATCATGATGTGTCTGGTCTTTGTCGCAACAGCATGTCATGCACCGCCGAAAAAAGAAACGACAGAAGAAACCATTGAAGTTGCAGCGCCTAAACAAGCACCAGTTACCACGTCACTCATCAATGAAAACGGCCAAAAAATAGGAAGTATCGAAGTAAGAGACTCCTCAGAAAACGGGCTGGATTTACATGTGAAAGCGAAAAATCTGCCGCCAGGTCCTCATGGCTTCCATATTCACGAAACAGGAAGATGTGAAGCGCCAGATTTTGAAACGGCAGGGGCTCACTTTAATCCAACACACCGGGAGCATGGCTTTGATAACCCAAAAGGCCACCATGCTGGAGATATGCCTAATTTAGAAGTTGGGGCAGATGGACAAATTGATGTTGTCGTGAATGTACCAGATGTGACGTTAAAGGGAGGGCCAAACCAATTAATCGATCAAAATGGGCGAAGCTTTATCATTCATGCAGAAGCAGATGATTACTTAAGCAACCCTTCTGGAAACTCAGGGAAACGCATCGCATGCGGAGCGATCACAAAAGAAATGGTAAAATAACAGATGTCTAGCCTTTATGTATTGAGTGCATAAAGGTTTTTTTAGTATACTTGGTGAGGAAAATGATCGAAGAGAGGAATTAATCATACATGTTTAACGAACAATCGCTCCCAGAAGAAATTCAAGCAATGATTGAAGCAAAAGCAAAAGGACTAGAAGAAGAATTCCGTCCGCTTATTGGAACAGGCGGCTATGAATCACAGGACACGTCTATCATACAAGATGCGATGATTGCACTAGCACTCGGCAAAAACGTTCTTTTAAAAGGGCCGACCGGTTCAGGTAAAACAAAACTAGCAGAAACTTTATCTGCTTTCTTTCAGCAGCCGATGCACAGTGTGAACTGCTCGGTTGATCTTGATGCAGAAAGCTTGATTGGCTATAAAACCATTCACAATGATGGTCAAGTTGCTTCTATTGAATTTATTGAAGGACCCGTAACGAAAGCAATGAAAAAAGGCCATCTTTTATATATTGATGAAATCAACATGGCAAAGCCAGAAACTCTGCCTATTTTAAACGGTGTACTCGACTACAGAAAAATGATGACAAATCCATTTACAGGAGAGGTCGTTCGAGCAGATGAAGGCTTTGGCGTGATAGCGGCAATCAACGAAGGCTATGTCGGCACAGTGCCTCTAAATGAAGCGTTAAAAAACCGTTTTGTTGTCATTGACGTTCCATATATCGGCGGCGGCATCTTAAAGGATGTACTGCAATCTCAATCTGTATTAAAGGATGAACGTTTAATCGATCAATTCGTGCAGCTCTCATCAGACCTCATTACACAGGCGCACAACGGGCAGGTAAGTGAAGAAGCAGCATCCATTCGCGCACTCCTAGACACATGTGATCTTGCGCAATACATCCCGCCACTCCGTGCAGTTGAACGAGGGATTGTTGAAAAACTAGAAGATGACCGGGAAAAAGCAGCGGTAAGAAATATTGCCCAAACATTATTCGAGTGAGGTTCTGAGTTTTGAAATTCATCAAATTTAATGACAGCAGAATCGATTCATTTTTATTTATGGAATTAACGGATTTAGCCAAAACGTTAGCAAAAAGTGATGATGTCGAGCTTGAATACGGGGTGCAGTCCTACTATGATCCTTTTGAAAAGAAAATTTTCATCAGTCATTTTTGGGATGACCGTAAACAAGAAGACATGACAGCCGGACTGAAAAGTGATGTATTCCTCCGTGCAGTAGGAACCGTTTATAGTGATCTGACTGTCTTTCAGGAAATCATTCGCTATGCTCATACAATGTCCATTCCTGGCCTGTGTAAACAATTGTTTATGCTCTTTGAAGATATCCGGATTGAAGAGCAGATTAAACGAGACCGCCCAGGAACAAAAAAGGTATTTAAACGAAGAAGAGAACTGTACCGGCGTCATTTTAAGACGCAATTAACGATTAACCAAGAGCGGAGCATTTTAACGGATGCACTCTATTGTGCAATGTATGTGAAGCTGACAGCGGATTCACCGCTAGAAGAAATTCCGCCTCTTCACGAGCGGATCAACCCAATGATTCCATTTATTGAATCAAGTCTTGAGCGTGTATATGAAGCGCGTTCAACCGGAGATATCGCGGTCATCGTCAAAGAATTAATGGAAGGCTTTGATGAGCTTCTTGATAAAGATATGCTGAATACGTACTTTTTCTTCCCAGAATTGGACTATGAAAAAGCGGCAAAAGAACCGCTGTTTCATGACTTAAAAAGAAAACCTAAATTAAGTGAAGACATCAAAGTCGACCGGGAAAAAGAGGGCGATGAAGACATCCACCAAGAGTATATGGAAGTGTGGCATCGAGAAACAGAAGCGCCGTCAAAAAGCTTCCTTCAATTTGATTTAGAGCACGGCGGGAAAAGTGATCTAGGGAAGGATGCAGCAAGAGAAGGCGATGACGGAGATCAAGCACTTGGCACTGTCCAAGGCTCTGCCAAGCAGACTCACCGAAAAGATTATTCAAAGCTTGAGGCGCTGGAAGAGGCTGAAGGCGAGGAAAGCGGAGCGGATGCTCATGAGAATGGAAAAGAGAACAAATATGCGTTTCCAGTCATGATGTCACCAGATCCTCCCGCGCCAGAACAAATCGATGTATACAAGCAGTACGCCAAGGAGATTGAGCCTTATCAGAAACGGTTAAAACAGATGATTCAAAAAACGCTCGAACATAAAAAAACATGGCCAAAAACAGATCTTCATGCAGGACGTCTGAGTAAAAAGCTCATTCGTTATTTTACAGAGTCGAATCCGCGTCTTTTCTATAAAAAACAGGCACCTTCTTCGGAGATTGATGCTGTTTTCACTTTATTAGTGGATTGTTCTGCCAGCATGTTTGACAAGATGGACGAGACGAAAAAAGGCATTGTTCTATTTCATGAAGCCTTAAAGTCCGTTCAAGTCCCACATCAAATTGTGGGGTTTTGGGAAGATACAAACGATGCATCAGAAACAAGTCAGCCGAACTATTTCAACACAGTCGTGTCGTTCAAAGATTCTTTATTTGATGCAGGTCCTTCCATTATGTCTCTTGAACCAGAAGAGGATAACCGGGATGGCTATGCAATTCGCCAAATGACAAAAATGATATTAAAACGAAGAGAAGAGCAAAAGTTTCTCATTGTTTTTTCCGACGGAGAGCCAGCTGCATTCAGCTACGAACAAAATGGGATCGTCGATACACATGAAGCAGTTCTTGAGGCGAGGAAAAAAGGCATTGAGGTAATCAATGTGTTTTTATCCAATTCACCGATCGAAGAAGCGCAGATGAAAACCATTCAAGATATGTATGGCAAGTTCAGCATTTTTGTACCAGATGTCGATACATTGCCAGATGTTTTATATCCATTACTGAAGAAATTACTGCATAAAAGCATTGGGGCATAAGGTTTTGCCCCTTTCTTCAAAATATTTTTCGGAATGATTTAAATTTTTTGTTTTTCTGTGAATTTTTTATCTTTAATTGAACAAAGAATGTAGAAAGTAATCCGAAACAGTGGTAGAATATTATTGGAAGCGTTTTATTACATAAATTTGGTCATTGTGTTCTGGAAGTTATATCGAGATAGTGTTCAATCACTTGATGATCAAAGTTGGGGGTAGTGTTCAAAATGTTTCAAAATGATGTGAAACAACCGTTGAGTTGGGAAGAATTTCATGGTCCGAACCTCGGCTATGTGCTCGAGCTCTACGATCAGTATGTCCAGGATCCTACTAGTGTTGATGAAGATCTAAGAGGCATATTTGATGAACTTGGTGCACCACCGAGTGAAATGAAGGAGGAAATTGGGAAAAAAGAAAATAGCGTAGTTACTTCTGAACAAATCCAAAAGATAGCATCAGTCGTTAAACTGGCAGAAGACATCAGAACGTATGGCCATTTAAATGCTTCCGTCAATCCTCTTCGCAAAGAAAAGGAATTACAAGAGCTGTTTCCTTTAAAGGAATACGGTTTAACAGAAGATGACGTCAAGAATATTCCAATCTCTATTATTAGTCCTGACGCACCAAAACACATTTCAAACGGCATAGAAGCCATTAACCATTTGAGAAATACGTATAAGCGTACCATTTCATTTGAGTTTGATCACGTACATGATTTCGAAGAACGGAACTGGCTCTCAAAATCAATCGAGTCTGGTGAACTATTTAAGAAAAAACCAGCCGATAAACTAGTTTCTGTATTCAAGAGATTAACAGAAGTTGAGCAGTTCGAACAGTTTCTTCATAAAACATTTGTTGGGCAAAAGCGCTTCTCGATAGAAGGTTTAGACGCACTTGTCCCAGTACTTGATGAAATTATTTCAGAGTCTGTTACACAAGGGACTTCAAATATTAACATTGGAATGGCACACAGAGGCCGTTTAAATGTATTAGCACATGTGTTAGGAAAACCATATGAGATTATTTTCTCAGAATTCCAGCATGCGCCAAATAAAGAGCTTGTTCCATCAGAAGGCTCTATTGGCATCAGCTACGGGTGGACAGGTGATGTAAAGTACCATCTTGGAGCAGATCGTCAAATTAAAGACGAAGATACAAAGAGTGCGAGAGTCACGCTTGCTAATAACCCAAGTCACCTGGAATTCATTGATCCAATCATTGAAGGAAGCACACGTGCTGCTCAGGAATTACGTACTCAAAAGGGCTATCCAGTACAAGACGTTGAAAAGGCATTATCCATCTTAATTCATGGTGATGCGGCATTTCCTGGAGAAGGAATTGTGGCAGAAACATTAAATTTAAGTCAACTTGTAGGCTATCAAGTTGGTGGAACCATCCATATCATTGCAAACAATATGATCGGGTTCACAACGGAAAGCAATGAATCTCGTTCGACGAAATATGCAAGTGACCTTGCAAAAGGGTTTGAGATTCCAATTGTTCACGTCAATGCAGATGATCCGGAAGCATGTTTAGCGGCTGTTCAATTAGCTGTAGAATACCGCAAACGCTTTAAGAAGGATTTCTTAATTGACTTGATTGGTTACCGCAGATACGGTCATAACGAAATGGATGAGCCTTCTACAACTCAGCCAATGCTATATGATGCAGTCAGAAAGCATAAAACGGTCAAGAATATCTTTGCAGATAAACTTGTCACAGAAGGTCTTCTGACAAAAGAACAACGAGAAGAAATCGAGCAGGCTGTAGCGACAAGAATAGAAGAAGCCTATCAAAAGGTGCCTTCAAAGAAAGAGCATACGATTCAAGAAATTGAACTGCCAGAACCAGTATCAAATGGCTTCCCAGCAGTGGATACATCCGTAGAGTTTGATGTATTACGAAAGCTGAATGAAGAATTGATCAGCTGGCCGGACGATTTCCAAGTATTTGGTAAGCTTAAACGGATCCTTGAAAAACGTGCAAAAGTGTTTACAGATGACCGTAAAGTAGAATGGTCACTTGGGGAAGCACTTGCATTTGCATCTATATTAAAAGACGGTACGCCAATTCGAATGACCGGACAGGATTCAGAGCGCGGTACTTTTGCTCAAAGAAACCTTGTTCTTCACGACAGTCAAACTGGAGATGAATTTATTGCTCTTCATGAGCTGAGTGATGCAAACGCATCATTTACTGTTCATAATAGTCCACTGTCAGAGGGCTCAGTCATCGGGTTTGAATATGGTTATAATGTCTATTCTCCTGAAACGTTAGTCATTTGGGAGGCTCAATTTGGAGACTTCGCAAATGCGGCTCAAGTGTATTTCGATCAATTTATTTCAGCTGGACGCGCAAAATGGGGACAAAAATCAGGTCTAGTGATGCTCTTGCCTCATGGATATGAAGGACAAGGTCCTGAGCATTCAAGTGGAAGAACAGAGCGATTCCTGCAATCAGCTGCTGAGAATAACTGGACAGTGGCGAACTTGACTAGTGCAGCGCAATACTTCCACATTCTTAGAAGACAGGCGAAAATGCTGCTTCGTGAAGAGATTCGTCCGCTTGTCATCATGACACCGAAGAGTTTGCTTCGTAACCCGAACACATTGTCTGAAGTCCAGGAATTAACGGATGGACAGTTCCAACCAGTTCTTGAACAACCAGGCCTTGTGCATGATCACGAAAAAGTAACTCGACTCGTGCTATCTAGCGGGAAGGTATCAATCGATATTAGTGATCGTTTTACTCAAATGGAAGAGCAGAAAGATTGGCTTCACATTGCGAGAGTGGAACAACTATATCCATTCCCAGCCAAAGATATTAAAGCGATTTTATCAAAACTAACAAACTTAGAAGAAATCGTATGGGCGCAAGAAGAGCCACAAAATATGGGGGCTTGGGGATACATTGAGCCATATTTACGTGAAATTGCGCCTGAAAAAGTAAAAGTACGTTACATCGGCCGAAGAAGACGTTCAAGTACGGCTGAGGGTGATCCAACTGTGCATAAAAAAGAACAAGAACGAATTGTATCTGATAGCTTGACTCGCAAAAACTAAGGGGGAAATGAAAAATGGCGGAAATTAAAGTACCTGAATTAGCGGAATCGATCTCGGAAGGAACGATAGCTCAATGGCTAAAGCAGCCGGGCGATTATGTGGAGCAGGGAGAGTACCTGTTAGAACTTGAAACAGATAAAGTCAATGTCGAACTGACAGCAGAAGAATCTGGTGTACTCAAAGAAGTGCTGAAAGATTCTGGTGACACTGTACAAGTTGGAGAAGTGATCGGAACAATTGCAGCGGGTGAAGCTGGCGGAAGCGAGTCCGCAGCTCCAGCACCTGAGCAAGAGTCTGCACCAGCTCCGAAAGATGAACCGGCAGCTGCTCAAAAAGAAGAAGCAGTGAAAGAAGAGCCGAAATCTGGTAATGGCAGAACTATCGCTTCTCCTGCAGCTAGAAAACTAGCGAGAGAGAAGGGACTAGACTTATCTGAAATTCCAACCGTAGATCCGCTGGGCAGGGTACGAAAGCAGGATGTCGCTTCTTATCAAAAGAATGAAGCACCTGCAAGTGCACCAAAAGCCGCGCCAAAAGCAAATGCTGCGGTGCAAAATGAACAACCAGGAAAGCCAATTGAACGTGAGAGAATGTCGCGCCGCAGACAAACGATTGCAAAACGTTTAGTTGAGGTTCAGCAAACGGCTGCAATGCTGACGACATTTAATGAAGTAGATATGACGGCTGTGATGGACTTAAGAAAACGCCGTAAAGATGCCTTCCTTGAACAAAATGATGTAAAGCTTGGCTTCATGTCTTTCTTCACAAAAGCAGTTGTAGCAGCACTGAAGAAATATCCGCTGCTTAACGCAGAAATTCAAGGTGATGAGCTCGTCTTGAAGAAATTTTATGACATCGGCATCGCTGTTGCTGCTAACGAAGGACTTGTCGTACCGGTTGTCCGTGATGCAGACAGATTGTCGTTTGCAGGGATTGAAAAGGAAATTGGTCATCTTGCGAAAAAAGCACGAGATAATAAATTGTCTCTAAATGAGCTGCAAGGTGGATCATTCACGATCACAAACGGCGGAACATTTGGTTCACTGCTTTCGACACCAATTTTAAACAGCCCTCAAGTTGGAATTTTAGGGATGCACAAAATTCAGCTTCGACCTGTGGCAATTGATGAAGAACGTTTTGAGAACCGACCGATGATGTATTTAGCTCTTTCTTACGACCACCGGATTGTCGATGGTAAAGAAGCAGTTGGATTCCTTGTCACGATTAAAAACTTACTTGAAGATCCAGAGCAGCTATTGCTTGAAGGATAATCTTCAATTTGAAAAGCTAGCACCCATTAAGGTGCTAGCTTCAGGCTGTCGAGAAAATCTCGACAGCTTTATTTTTTCCCTTAAAGTTTCCATTCCCCCGTTTTATAATAGAGAAAAGCATACTAAAGGAAGGTGTTTTTCTCATGTTCCACACTAGAAATTCTTCTCAGCACGAAGCCGAATTTGTATTGCTAGATCAACTGGTCGAAGAGGATCACCTGCTTCGTAAAATTGATCAGTACATTATTATAGCGAGAATAAAGGTCGCCCTTCTCTTGATCCACTTATTTTGTTCAAAATGATGTTTATCGGTTACCTGTACGGTATCCGTTCTGAAAGACAACTTGAAAAAGAAATTTACTATAACATGGCGTATAGATGGTTTTTAGGTTTGAACATCAATGACCCCGTTCCCCACCACTCGACCATTAGCTGGAATCGTCGTACTCGATTCAAAGATACAACGATTTTTCAAGACATTTTTGATGAAATTGTGCTTCAAGCCATCAATCATGATATGGTAGGAGGCCGCGTTCTTTTTACTGATTCGACTCATCTTAAAGCCAATGCCAATAAACATAAATATACGAGAAAAACGATTGAACAAGATACCCAAAGCTATATAAATGAATTAGAAGAAGCGGTCCAAGAAGATCGGGTGGCACACGGAAAAAAGCCCTTAAAGGTAAAAGAGGAGGTGCAAACGAAAAAAGACATTCGCCAAAGTACGACTGATCCTGAAAGTGGCTATCTTTATCGTGAAAACAAGCCAGAAGGCTTTTTCTACCTAGACCACCGTACAACGGATATGAAGTACAATATCATCACGGATGCCCATGTCACGCCCGGCAATATCCATGACTCTGTTCCGTATCTTGATCGATTGGATCACCAAATCGCCCGATTTGGTTTTCAAGTAGAAGCGGTTGCCCTTGATTCTGGTTATTTGACAACGCCAATCTGTAAAGGTTTATCCGATCGCCGTATTTTTGGTGTCATCGCACATAGACGCTTTCATCCAACAAGAGGATTATTTGAGAAGTGGAAATTTCAGTATGACTCTGAACATGATCACTACATATGCCCAAATGGTGAGAAGCTATTATATACAACAACTGATCGAAAAGGTTATCGGTTCTACAAATCAGACCCTAAAAAATGCGTATCGTGTCCTTTCCTAGAGAGCTGTACAAGGTCGAAAAATCATCAAAAAGTGATCTCAAGACATGTATGGGAAGAACATAAAGAAAAGATCAGACAAAATCGTCTGTCTGCTTCTGGAAAAGAGCTATATCAAAAAAGAAAAGAAAAAATAGAGCGAAGCTTTGCAGATTCAAAACAACTGCATGGGCTTCGCTACTGCCGGTTGAGGGGAAAACAAAATGTGAGTGAGCAAGTGCTTCTCACAGCTGCCTGTCAAAACATGAAGAAGATTGCCACACACCTAGCGAAGCTAGGCTAGGTGTGTGGGAGGCCTTTTTCATTAAATCTCATCCATCATCATTACGATGAAAATAAAAAAGATTGTAGAAAAACATGAGTTTCTCTACAATCTGAAGCTAGCACCCATTAAGGTGCTAGCTTTTTTTCTTTTCATTTTCAGCATTTCCTCTCTTTGACCAATACGTCGCAAGCCAGGAACCAGATAAATTATGCCACACACTAAAAATGGCACTTGGTACGGCTGCAAGTGGCGAGAAGTGTGCTGTCGCTAGAGTTGCACCAAGTCCAGAGTTTTGCATGCCTACTTCAATCGAGACGGCTCTACGAGAAGGGATATCCATTTTGCACCACTTTGCAATAAGGTAACCAAATAAAAGACCAAGTCCATTATGTAAGATAACAACGGCCAATATCAGCAGCCCAGATTGAAGAATCTGCTCTTTATTTGCACTGACAACCGCTGCAATGATCACTACAATTCCGGCGACAGACACAAGCGGCAGTGCTTGAACTGCATAGGTCACTTGTTTTTTGAAAAACAATTTAACGATGATGCCTAAGATAATAGGAATTAACACAACTTGTACAATTGACAAAAATAGCGCTTCTGGCGATACAGGTAACCATGATCTTGCAAAGAGTAAAATAAAGACAGGTGTTAAAAATGGAGCAAGAAGGGTCGATATGGTGGTGACGGCTACAGATAATGCCGTATTTCCTTTCGCCAAAAAGGTCATCACATTGGATGCTGTACCGCCTGGGCAGCAGCCCACAAGAATAACGCCTACTGCAATTTCAGAAGGAAGCTGTAATCCGTAAGCTAATAGAAAGGCGATAAGCGGCATGAGTGTGTACTGCGCCAGAACCCCAATCAGCACATAGAGAGGTTTTCGAAACAGCTCTTTAAAATCTTCAGCAGACAGGGTAAGCCCCATCCCAAACATAATAATACCGAGTAAAAAAGGAATATAAGGTCCAATCTTAGAAAATTCGGCAGGAAAGGCAAATCCAAGACACGCAAATAAAATGACCCAAATCGCAAAGGTTCTTCCTGCAAAGTGACTAATGGTTAATAAAATCTTCATTCATTGCTTCAGCTCTCTTTCCTCACATATCTTTCTTATTTTAAATGAATTTTCTGAAAAAACAACCCGTTCTTTAGATTGGTGACAATAATAAAATTATGTATACTAAAAAAGCGCCACATAAGCATTTGCCTACATGGAATAAAGTCTCAAAAAGGTGTTCATTTGACTTGTTGCGCTTGATCAAGTTGTGCTTCAGGTTCACACCAATCCATTTCTGCCTGTTTGTGCAAAATCCTCACTTATCTATAACGAAAATAATTAAATCCAAGCAAGAATTCTGTTTTTTTGTATTGTAGAACTTTTGACTGTCCAGAATTAATGAAAAACGAATCATTTTTGAAGTTCGAATAATATATTCGTGACTTGACATGACTAAGAGGTGGAAATATAATAGTCGTGACAACTATAATCACAACTACTATATAGGAGGGCAACCTTGAAATTAGAAAAATATATTGGCGTTAATGTACAGCGCGCGGCACTAAAACTGAATAATTACTACCAAAAGGTAGTCAATCCGTTTGACATCACAGTGGATCAGTGGGAAATACTAATCGTCCTATGGGAAAAAGAAGGGATTACTCAAAAAGAACTTGCCGAGAGGCTACACAAGGACCAAACAAATGTTGCACGAATGCTGTTTAAGCTTGAAAAGAAGGGATTTATTTATCGTGTGGTTCATGAAACGGATAGAAGGTCTTTGCGTTTATATTTAACTCCTAAAGGACGAGATATTAAAGATGAAATTCTTGCTCCTTCAATTGAAGCATATAATAACACCATACAGGGGTTATCCGAAAAAGAAGTTGAAATGTTTAGAAGGGTTCTTAGTGTAATGTATAACAACGTAAAAGATCTATAGCCCAAAGAGAAGTCTCTCTTGAAGTGATTCTCTCCACATTGAGGGGAGAATCACAATTGGACATCATATTTAACTTTTCAGGCTATATAGTTGCTGCAACAATTATAGCTTCGACAATTAAAATCTTATTCTAAAGGAGAGTTACAAGATGAAAATAAAACTTAAAGAAATAGGGGTTTTCGACGCCAAATACAGAGCTTTGACCATCGGGATTATTCTTGCTGTAACTACCGTTGCGTTTGAAAGTTTAGCTGTTGTTACGATTGCTCCGAGCTTAGCTCAAAAATTGAATGGGCTCCATTTGTACGGCTGGATATTCAGCTCTTTTCTTTTGGCACAAATCCTTGGAACGATGATTATAGGAACACGGATTAACAAAAACGGCGTATTTGCGTCGTTTGGCATATCGATACTGTTTTTTGTGATCGGCATCGTGATTGCCGCCACTTCCGTGAATATGATTACCCTAATTATAGGGAGAGTGTTTCAAGGTTTTGGTGGCGGCGGCATCATTACGTGTGTGTATTACAGCATTACTTTAGGTTATCCCGATAAGCTAAGAACGAAAATACTTGCTTTGTTTTCCGGCGCATATATTTTACCTGCACTAATTGGTCCTTATATTGCTGGGCTTATAGCGGAGCAAATATCTTGGAGAGTTGTTTTTTGGCTTGTGCTTCCCTTCATTGGTTTGGCTGTCATGCTGACGCTTCCTGCTTTTCGTAAATTTTCAGTTAGAGTAACTACCCCTTCCAAGAATAACCGAAAAGAAGGTTTTGCAGTGCTACTGACTATTGGAACGGGAATGTTTCTGGCTGGGCTAAGTTTTATAACCGATTGGAAAGGAATCGTACTTTTGGTAGCGGGCTTGTTTATCATGATACACCCTTTGCGAAAGCTGCTGCCTGAGGGTACCTTAAGTGCAAGAAGAGGTTTACCGGCTACGATTGCTTCAAGAGGATTCTTTGTTGCTAGTTATAATGCGACCGAGAGCTATGTTGTCCTGGCTTTAACAGATGTGAAAAAGCTTCCTGCAGATATGGCGGGGTTAATTGTAGCTGCGGGTGCATTAAGCTGGTCAGCGGCAGCCTGGCTTCAGTCAAAGTTAGATGCTAAAGACCATGGGATGGGCCGAAAGAAACGAGTAACCGTTGGTATTGGATTTATGATCATTGGAGTTGCTGCGGTCATTCTCGCTGTTAGCCTCCCTGAAGGGGGGATCGTATTTGCAGTGATTTCACAGCTTTTCACTGGGTTTGGTATCGGTTTGGCACATCCTACGACTGGAGCGATTGCACTGCAACACACGAAAACAGGTGAAGAAGGAGAAATATCTGCCAGTCTTCAGTTTACAGATGCATTTAGTCCGGGGCTAAGCATAGGAATCGGCGGAGCCCTCATTGCTGTTAGTCAATCACTAAATTTGGGGATGTTGACGGGAATTATATTGGCTCTGTCTCTTCAATTTCTTTTCGTTCTCTTGAGCTTTACGATTTCCTTTCGTATCAAGCAAGCGAAAGCCTCGAAGGATTAACCGATTCTGTTCTGAATACCGAAAAATTGAATATGCCCCTACATTGAATGGGCGGTGCGAGGCAGTTTACAGTCGGACGTGAATATTGTGGTGGTTAAAAAAACGTTCAGGTCATCCTGGCATGATGGGCTAGATGCTACCAAGGATAATCTTACAAAAAAATAGCACCATATGATGTAGGCGGACAGTCAAAAGCTCCACATTTTTTCTGTTGTCCCAAATGATTGATAAAATGGTTTTAAGTGCATGGAAAAATGAACGATTTAAGAATCATATTAAAAAGCTTATAAAGAAGCCGCATATTTTTTACGGGTGACAGCGCATCGAATTAGGGAGTTAAATTGAGATGACGGAAGTACAGTGCTATATTCCGTTTTACCCTTGTATGACCATTTGAACGGGATATTCGGGTTTCTCAAAAATCGCTGAATCCCTTGTTATATATTGGGACAATTTAAAGGTCAAAGGTTTCAGAAAATGGCTCGTATAAAAAAGTATTCATGTGCCTACTTGCCACATGCAATCACAAAAAAGCCGATGACATTGCCATCGGCTTTGCTGAGTGTACATTAATCTTGGAGGTTAATCCATACACTTTTCACTTCAGTGTAATTATTCAACGCATACGAACCCATTTCTCTGCCTAAACCTGATTGCTTATATCCTCCAAACGGGGAGGCAGCATCAAAGACGTTATAGCAGTTGACCCAAATCGTGCCTGCTTCAAGACGTGCAGCAATATCATGGGCATGCTTTAAGTTTTCTGTCCAAAGTCCTGCGGCTAATCCATAGTCAGACTGGTTGGCTCTTTCGACCACTTCATCAATGGAATCGTAAGGAATCGCAGATAGGACAGGTCCAAAGATTTCTTCTTTTGCGATGGTCATGTCATCTTCTACATCTTTAAAAACAGTAGGGGAGACAAAATAACCAGCCTCATAAGGGCAATCGCCACCGACAACGGCTGTTGCACCTTCTGATTTACCTTTTTCAATATAGCCTAACACGCGCTCGTGCTGTTCTTTACTTACGAGAGGTCCGATTTGCGTATCTTGATGAAGACCGGCTCCTTGTTTGAGGGATGTCGCATATTCAGCCATTTGATCGACAACCTCATCATATTGACTCCGGTGAACAAAGACCCTCGAACCTGCAGAGCAAACCTGACCTTGGTTAAACATGACGCCGTTTAAAGCACCTGGAATGGCTTTCTTTAAATCTGCATCTGGTAAAATAATGTTTGGTGATTTTCCGCCAAGTTCTAATGTGACCCTCTTAATGGATTTGGCTGCTTTCTCCATGATGAGTTTCCCAACACTTGTTGACCCCGTGAAGGCAAGCTTATTCACATCAGGGTGATCGGTTAACGCATTCCCGGCTGTTTCGCCAAATCCAGGTACGATGTTAATCACACCTTCTGGGAAGCCGGCTTTATCCACTAATTCAGCTAAATAAAGCGCAGAGAGGGGTGTTTGTTCTGCTGGTTTTAATACGATGGTGCAGCCTGTCGCAAGTGCAGCACCCATTTTCCACATGGCCATAAGTAGCGGGAAGTTCCAAGGTATGATTTGTCCAACAACGCCAACAGGCTCATGACGGGTATAATTAAAGTATCCTTGGCTGACAGGAATGGTTTGCCCACTTATTTTGGTTGTCCAGCCCGCATAATAGCGCATATGCTCGATTGCGAGAGGGATATCTGCATTGGTTGTTTCATTAATTGGCTTTCCGTTATCTAAAGTTTCGAGCTGAGCGAGCTCTTCTTGGTTTTCTTCCATTAAATCGGCAAGCTTGAACATGAGCCGGGCGCGTTCTGCGGCAGACATGGAGCGCCAAGGACCATGAAAGGCTTTTTTGGCTGCTTTTACTGCCTCATCAATGTCTTTTGCACCTGCTTCATATACATCAATAAGGGTTTCACCTGTGGCTGGGTTAGGAGTTGAAAAGGTTTTGTTATCGTGACTTGTGACAAACTGACCATTAATGTAGAGTTTTTTCGTCCCTTGGAGAAAATATTCGAGTTTTGAACTAATTTGAAGTGTTGTAGAGCTCATAAATAAACAAACCTCCTTAAAGATATGGATTGTTCTGCGAGTTCTAGGTGAAAAAGCGGACCTGAAGCAAATGATCTAGTATACGCACATGGATGTAAACGTATACATTCATCATATTACACCACATGTACGAAAGCAATCCATAACACTCATTGCATTTCATGAAAAATTGGCTACAATAAATGTATAGATGAAAAAAGGAGTTTTTAAATCATGATCCATCAAAACTGGCAAACGGCTCAAACGTTAAAACAAGTAAAATGTATACATACGAATGCGAAAAAATATATGGTCGACCGTGCACTAACGGTTGGAAGTACATATGAAGTGAAAAATGAAACAGAAGAATTCCTGTTTGTCGTTGATAATACAGGTAAAGTAGGCGGGTATTATAAAGAGTATTTCGAAGACTTTTCTGCTGAATGATTTTGGTGATCATCACTCATACTAAGAAAAACAGTAAAGGGTGATGATGATGAAAAAGAAGCAAACAGATGAGCAGAATCAACAAAATGCTTGGCATGATAACGAAGATGCTGATATGGCAATTACGCTTGAGCAGATTTCCGATGTATATGCCGAGGGAACCATTGAAACACCAAAAGACGAATAGTCCAGATTGTTGACAAAGTGCTAAAATGATTTTTATTTTAGCACTTTGTCTTCTTTTCAGCGTGACATGAAAACCTTTGCAGCCCTAGGAAGGACGAGTACCGGCGCGGAGCGAATTTCACATTCGTGAGCACCGGCGCGCAAGGACTGACAAAGAATGCGAGGGTTTGTCTACACGCTGACAGTGATTTGAAAAAATCACTGTTTTTTTATTGGTCACAATTCAACCATTTTTCTCAAAAAGAACTGAAACTTTTTTCCTGCTTTAACTGTCTAAATAAGTAGAGGAAAGAGCATCGAATCAAAAAGAAAAAGTTAAATGAAATTTAATCTATTCGTAATGGAATAACGACTATTTATAGCGTATTCTATAAGTGAGAACAAAACGTATCCACAGAGCGTGTGGGCGTTTTTTCATAAAGGAATTTGATGGAGGAAGAGGGGGTTTACGTGGGTAT
The DNA here is from genome assembly GCF_038007905.1 of Bacillus sp. FSL W8-0645. Classification (NCBI taxonomy): domain Bacteria; kingdom Bacillati; phylum Bacillota; class Bacilli; order Caryophanales; family Bacillaceae; genus Bacillus; species Bacillus sp. FSL W8-0645. The sequence goes on along the minus strand of NZ_JBBOYC010000001.1, from coordinate 1,979,392 downwards.
TTTTTCTGTCAGTAAACAAAATGATAAGAAATTCGAATCCTTACTAATTGAAGGGGAAAGAATTGAAGCTGTTTACAGACTGCGTCACGACCAAATTTGTTTCACCAATAAACGACTGATCTTTGGCGATAACCGCGTATTTTCTAAGAAGAAAGTCAGGGTCTCCTTGCCGTATCGATCAATTGAAAGTTTTGCCATTCAAGAAGCTGGCGTGTTTGATCAGGACACAGGTATGCTGCTTGTCACAAGCTCAAAAGTATTTGAACTCGATTTTTCAAAAGAGACGGATTTGAGTGATGTGCAAGCCATTTTGACAAAACATCTTTGCTGATCAACCTTGCGATTACATAGATCACATGCACTTTTCTCATTCTACTTTTTTAATAGATCGCACATTGCTTGAGCCCTTCCCCATATTTTCTGGGAAGGGCTATTTTGTTTAGGTGTTTGAATGATAGCAAAAAAGGATAAAGATGAAACAGATACAGAAAGGAGAATGAACAATGAAAGTATTAGTTGCTGGAGCAAATGGACATACAGGTAGACTCGTCATTCGTTATTTAAAAGAAAAAGGACATGAGCCGCTTGCTCTCATTCGAGATGAAAAACAAGTGGATGCGCTAAAAGAACTAGGTGCAGCGCCTGTCATCGGTGATCTTGAAAAGGATGTGACAGATGCTGTGAAACAAGCAGATGCTGTCATCTTTGCAGCTGGTTCAGGCTCAAAAACAGGTGCAGATAAGACGATTGCAGTGGATCAAGAAGGTGCAAAACGTCTTGTTGACTCAGCAAAAAAAGAAAACATTCAGCATTTTGTGATGCTCAGTTCCTATAATGCCGATGATCCAAACCAGGGAAAAGGGCAAGGTAGTATGGAAATTTATTATGAGGCAAAAAGAAAAGCAGATGAACACCTAAAACAGTCTGGGCTTTCCTATACCATTGTCCGTCCTGGTGCCTTGCTGCATGAGGAAAAGACAGGAAAGATCGAAGCAGCGGAGCATATTCCAGATGATCAAAACATTGAGATTTCAAGAGAGGACGTAGCCACTGTGCTTGTGGAAAGCTTAACAGAATCCAATGTGAAAAATAAATCCTTTGACTTAATTAAAGGAGATAAACCATTAGAAGAAGCACTTCGTACCTTGTAAGAGAAGAAAGCTGCTGCCAATAAGGCGGCGGCTTTTTTGATGTTTTCAATTCCCTTGCAGCGGGAAGGTAATAAGAAAGGAGTGATTGACCGTGGGCTTAACGAAAGAACAAAAAGCTGATTTATACGAAAGATTGAATCAATTAAAGGAAGATGTAAAAGGGTCAAAAAAGAAAGAAGAATCTATGCTAAGTGAATCCAGCGAGATTTCAAATGGTGTTGGAAATCATATCGCTGATCATGGGAGCATCTATTTAGACCGCATGACCGAACAAACACTGGACCAAGTTGATGGCCAGCTTGAAGCTGAAATTGATGCAGCCCTGAAACGAATGGAAGACGGAACATATGGGGTCTGTGAGAAAACAGGGAAAGACATTCCGTATGAACGTTTAAAAGCAGTTCCCTATACACGCTATTCAATCGATGCGAAGAAAAATGAAGAAACCACTCAAGACCCAAACGAGTTTGACCGTAATTTCTCTGATCAAATGCGTGATTTAACAAATAGACAAACAATGGATCAGATGCATTCAGATACGTATGAACGATTAGAGGAAGAGCAGGATGTTGACATAGACGATGAAAAATAGGGTAATAAGTGTAAGTTACATTTTTTTAGAATAATTTTTTCTTATGTGTACAAGGACAAAACTTTTGTATACACGAGTCTTTTATAGAAAAAAGATCTCTTGAAATTTAATAAACTTTCGTGTAATATAGTTTAAAGGTTGCGATGCGCGTAATGTTAATTAAGTTTTAACCTTTAAGCTGTAATAGGGAGTTTTATATTGAAGCCGGAATGTCATGCCTCTTTAGAGAGGAAGACAGGAACGTTTCTGCAAACACCCACTTTGAGGAGTGGTGGTTTAAAACTTTCTTACTTAGATTACGGCATCCGCAGCTTTTCCTAGGATGATTCAAGCCATTTTCCATTTCGGAAAATGGCTTTTTATTTTGTAAAAAGACGAAATTCAACTGATCGCCTGTAGAGGCAAGAATCTATGTTAAAATGGACAAAACAAATGACAGAGAGGGAATTGGATGTTAGAACAAGCAGAAGCACTCCTGAAACAATATTATGGCTTTGATGCCTTTAGAAAAGGACAGAAACAAGCCATTGAAGCGATTGTAAATAAACAAAAGGATACCGTCTGCATTATGCCGACAGGCGGAGGGAAGTCAGTTTGCTATCAGATCCCTGCACTAATGATGGAAGGTACAACGATCGTGGTATCTCCGCTTATTTCTTTAATGAAGGATCAGGTTGATGCGTTAAATGAGATGGGCATACGTTCTTCCTTTTTAAACAGCACTCTGTCCGCAGCTGAAATGAATGAAAGGCTGAAAAAATGCGAAAAAGGGGAATATGAACTGCTTTATATCACACCTGAACGCTTACAAAATGAACGTTTTTTTCAGCTGTTAGATCGGTTAACGATTCCTTTAATTGCGATTGATGAGGCGCACTGTATATCCGAGTGGGGACATGATTTTAGGCCAAGTTATCGCTTCATTCAAGAATGCTTGAACAAGCTGTCAAAAAGACCGGTGATTGTCGCATTAACAGCTACAGCGACGAAAAAGGTCCATCAAGATATATGTGAACAGCTTGGTATCAACGAAGAAGAAACCATCTTTACTGGGTTTGCTAGAGAAAATTTGTCCTTTCAAGTGATCAAAGGAGAAAACAGTGAACGTTTCATCACACAATATATGAAGAAAAACAGTCTTGAGTCTGGCATTATTTATACCGCCACTCGTAAAGAAGCGGATAACATTTATCATCGACTAAAAAAACAAAAGATCAAAGCTGGTGTTTATCATGGTGGATTGGATGATCATACGAGAGAAGAGCAGCAAAACCTCTTTTTAAATGATGATATCCAGGTGATGGTCGCCACATCAGCATTTGGCATGGGAATCAATAAGTCGAATGTACGTTTTGTGATCCATCATCAAATTCCAAGGGATATTGAAAGCTACTATCAAGAAGCTGGCCGTGCCGGCAGAGATGGGCTTGAAAGTGAATGCATTTTACTGTTTTCACCTCAAGGTGTAAGAGTGCAGCGCTTTCTCATTGAGCAGTCAATAGAAGATGAGACGCGCTACCAGCATGAGCTGCTTAAATTAAGGCAAATGGTGGATTACTGTCATACTGAGCAATGTCTGCAGCAATTTGTGATGGATTATTTTGATCAAACAGCTAGTTCGTCTTGCGGTAAATGCAGCAACTGCCTTGATGAAAGAGAGCGTGAAGAGGTCACAAGAGAAGCACAGATGGTGTTATCTTGTACAGTGAGAATGAATGAGCGATTCGGTAAAATGATGATCGCCCAAGTATTGGCAGGCTCTAAAAATAAAAAAGTGCTAGAGCTAGGTTTCGATCGTCTCCCTACATATGCTTTAATGAAACAACATTCGGCTCAGCAAATCAGTGACTTCATTGAATTTTTAATTACAGAAGAGTATTTGCACATGTCTGAAGGTGCTTACCCAACACTGAAGGTGACCCATAAAGGGAAGAAAGTGTTAGTTGGACAAGAGACAGTGTATAAAAAGCAGGCGATCAAAGCAGAGGCCATTCAAGAAAATGATGCATTATTTGAGCGATTGAGAGCGCTGAGAATGAAGCTAGCTAGAGAGCAAGGCGTCCCGCCATTTGTTGTATTTTCTGATCAAACATTGAAGGAAATGTCAGCTGTAGAGCCTAAAACAGATGATGAATTACTCCAAATTAAGGGGATTGGCGCTCAAAAAAGAGAGAAATATGGAGATGTTTTTTTAGAAGAAATTCGTTTATTTATAGAAAAAGAGAAAAAATAAAGAGTTTGAAGAAGAAAAATAAATTTTTTTCGCTGTACTTGGACGCGTTTTCATCAGGTCATTTTCAATCCTTGTAAAACCTTGATATGGCGGGGAATCAAGCCGTTTTGTGGTCTGATTTACCAATGGAGAGAGATGTTTCATGTAAAGGAACTGTAATCTAAAACATATCGTTTTGTTATTGAATTGACATTTACATATGTTACGATAGCACTCGTTAGCCGCCATAAAAAGCTAACAAGGGAGGATTTACTTTATGAAGAAGACTATTATGTCCTTGGTTGCTGTTGCAGCAATCTCAACAACAGCATTTGGAGCGCAGCAAGCTTCTGCAAAGGAAATCACTGTACAGAAAGGTGATACACTTTGGGGAATCTCACAAAAAAATGATGTGTCTCTAAAGGACCTAAAGGGTTGGAACAATTTATCTACTGATATGATCTATGTAGGTGATAAATTGACAATCTCTTCAAAAGAGAAAACTCAGGAGCAGTATAAAGTCCAGAAGGGGGACAGCCTCTGGAAAATCGCTCAAAAATTCAATGTGTCAATTAGCGATATTAAGTCTTGGAATAACTTAAACTCAGATATAATTATGGTTGGTTCAACACTAAGTGTTGCTGGCCAAAGCTCGGCTCCGGTAAGCTCAGAACCTGTTCAAAAACAGGAACCTGTCCAAAAAGAGCAAACAACGAAAAAAGCTGCTCCTAAAAAGGAAACAGCTAAAGCAGAATCATCTTCTGCTAGTCAGAGTGTACAAAAAGAAATGACTGTTACGGCTACGGCTTATACAGCAAATGATGGTGGCATCTCAGGTATCACTGCAACAGGGGTAAACTTAAACAAAAACCCAAATGCAAAAGTAATTGCAGTAGATCCTAATGTCATTCCATTAGGAAGTAAGGTTTATGTTGAAGGCTACGGTGAAGCCATCGCAGCAGATACTGGCGGCGCAATTAAAGGTAACAAAATTGATGTACATGTACCAAGCAAATCCCAAGCGAAAAATTGGGGCGTAAAATCAGTCAAAGTAAAAGTACTTAACTAGTAAACAATTGTTTTTTGGAAGAAAGCATCAGGTGGCGGCCTGATGCTTTTATTATACCTTTTTTTGGTCAGAAATACACATATTTTTCTGAAAAATTTGCATTTTCGACAAAAAGCAGCGCATATCTTATGATACACGCTGGTTTTTGTCGTTAGCTGTCCACCCAATAAATTTCTCCGCTTTGTTCTTTCCAATTGATCTGGACATCAAATTGATGCTTTTCATAAAAATGAATCAAGCGATCCACGTGATCCCAGTCTCTTTTGACGAGGTCGCCAGTAATCACTGGGATGTTCTGATCTCTTGCGATTTCTTTTAAATGCTTCATGCAGATGGAGCCATACCCATTATCTGGCGGACCTTTAATATCGGCAATATGAATCTTTCCTTCTTCAGGATATTCCGCAATTAAGGAAAAATCAGATTGTCCGCGAAAAGCTTTTTCACAATCGCTGAGCATAATTTTACATGTATCTGCACTTTCAATGGCAGAGACGATCAGCCACTCATCTTCTTTCGCTTGATCGATGCCAATGATTTTTGCTTTTTTCGAAATATCTTTCATCTTTTCTTGCATTCGATACATTTGGAACTGCAATTGCTGTAATTCTTGCTCTAACGTCTTCACATCTTTGGCTGTTTCCTGTAAGATTGACAAGTCCATTACTCCTTTCCTATCAGCAATGATAAAAATCACATAAATTCCAATTTTAAAGGAAGTGGATGGATCTTTCAAGCCGTTAGAACGCCTGCAACCTGCAAGTTTGTCTAAAATTCGACGAAGACAGCGAATTCATTGACTTTATAGAGAAATTTAAATAACATACTCTTAGTCGGAACTAATAAAGAGAGGTTTTCAAACATGAACGAACAGAATCAGAAACCGAAAAATTTCACTGGTGTTGTGATCATTTTAACAATTGCCATCAACGGATTAATCGCTTTATTATTTTTAATGCCAAAATCAGATAAATTTAGCCATCTGGATATTACATTTTTGCCGTTACTTAATGCCGTGATGAACAGCTTTACGTTTATCTTTTTACTTTCAGCACTCATCATGATTAAACAAAAGAACATTAAAGCGCATCGACGATTTATCTTTGCTGCATTTTCAACGACACTTGTCTTTTTAATTTCGTATGTGACCTATCACTCAATGGCAGCTGATACCCATTTCGGAGGAGAAGGGATCATCCGTCCAATTTACTTCTTTATTTTAATCACACATATCGTCTTATCAGCTGTCATTGTACCGCTTGCCCTGATTACGCTGTTTAGAGGTGCACAGATGCAAGTCGAGCGTCACCGTAAAATTGCTCGCTGGACAATGCCGCTATGGCTTTATGTCAGTCTCACTGGCGTCATTGTGTATATGATGATTTCTCCATACTACAGCTAACGTATGTCCAACTGGACATACGTTCTTTTATTTACAAGATGCAGTGCTTTGGATAAAATGGGAATTGGGTATCCGACTTGCACGGTATCTTCCCATCTATAGACTCACATCATTTCTGGCCGTTTGCTCGTTTGGAGAACAACAATTGAACGAAACGGGGGTTATATGATGACTGAACAACTGCAGTATAAACCGGGGCTTGAAGACATTGTGGCAAGCGAAACGTCTATCTCATACTTAGATGTGCAGCAAGAAGAGATTGTAATTCGCGGGTATGACCTCATCGAGTTGGCACAAAAAAAGACCTATTTAGAAACAGCCTATCTGCTTATTTATGGAAGATTGCCAGATGCGATGGAATATCACCAATTTCAGCAAGACATTTCCTCACAAACTAACTTACATCCAACCATTCAAACCATTTTAACAAAGCTGCCAAAAACCACCCATCCGATGGATGCCATGAGAACATGCCTATCTGCTCTTAGTGGGTACGATGATGCATTACAAGATCGATCAGAAGCATGCCAGCAAAAGCGTGCTGTTCGATTACTCGGCCAGCTGCCGGCCATTGTCGCTGGAAGCTATCATATTCTCACAAAAGACGCCGCTATTTCTCCAGATCAGACCAAATCCTACACTGAAACCTTTTTAACCATGCTAACAGGACGTACGCCAACCCAAGACGAAATCACCGCTTTTGACCAAACACTCACATTATATAGTGAACATGAGCTGCCTAATTCAACGTTTGCCGCTAGAGTCATCGCATCCACACATTCTGATATGTATGGTGCTTTTACTGGAGCAATTTCTTCATTAAAAGGTGACTTGCACGGAGGAGCGAATGAAGCTGTCATGCATATGCTTCTCGAAGGGAAAACAACGGAAGGCTTCCTTGCGCTGATTGAGCGGAAATTAGCAGCAAAGGAAAAAATGATGGGCTTTGGCCATAGGGTATACATGAGAAAAATGGACCCAAGAGCCGCTCTTTTAAAACGATCATTGAAAACGCTTACGGAATCAAAGGGAGATACAGCGCTTTATGACATGTGTGTAGCAGGAGAGGCATACATGAAAGAGAAGAAAAACCTCTATCCGAACCTTGATTATTACGCCGCACCTATTTATTACGAGCTCGGGATTCCAATTTCACTTTATACACCGATTTTCTTTGCTGCAAGGGCAAGTGGATTAGCTGCTCATGTCATTGAACAGCATTTGCATAATCGCATTTTCAGACCGAGAGTCCGTTATTTAGGGCCAAGAGGATTAAAAGTTTCAGATGATGATGGAAAAATGGGGGAATGAACATGAATAAAACAGCAGTCGCCAATCAAACGGATCAGCTATTAGAAGAAATCGCAGCCTATGCAGTAGACGGGGAAATTACGAGTAAAGAAGCCATTGAAACGGCACGCTATGTGCTCATAGACACACTTGGCTGCGGAATGCTGGCGCTCAATTTTCCTGAATGTACGAAGCATCTTGGACCGATTGTACCTGGAACAGTTGTACCTAATGGAGCAAGAGTTCCAGGTACTTCCTTTGTGCTAGATCCTGTTCAAGCGGCTTTTGATATAGGCTGTATGATTCGCTGGTTAGATTATAATGACACGTGGCTTGCAGAGGAGTGGGGACATCCGTCAGATAACTTAGGCGGAATATTAGCTGTAAGTGATTACATCAGCAGAACACGGCTTGCAAACGGAGAAGAGCCGCTTTCGATGAATGACGTACTACATGCGATCGTCAAAGCACATGAAATTCAAGGCGTGCTGGCTTTAGAAAATTGTCTGAATCGCAATGGCTTGGATCATGTGCTATTTGTCAAAGTAGCAACAAGTGCTGTTGTATGTGCATTGCTTGGTGGAACAAAGGAAGATGTGCAGCATGTTTTATCGCAAGCGTTTGTTGATAATTCACCGCTTAGAACATACCGTCATGCCCCGAACACAGGATCAAGGAAATCATGGGCAGCGGGTGATGCAACAAGCCGCGGGGTGAGACTCGCAATGATGACACTCAAAGGGGAAATGGGCTATCAAACGCCGCTTAGTGCAGAGAAGTGGGGCTTTGAAGATGTTCTGATGAAAGGGAAATCTCTCACACTTGCTCAGCCGCTAGGATCATACGTCATCGAAAATGTGCTTTTCAAAATTGCTTATCCTGCTGAGTTTCATGCCCAAACGGCTGCAGAGGCTGCTATGATCCTGCATGACGCTGTAAAAGGTCGATTAGATGACATTGACCGAGTAGAGATTACAACACATGAATCAGCGATTCGGATTATCGATAAGAAGGGACCGCTGTATAATCCAGCAGACCGCGATCATTGCTTGCAATATATTACTGCGATTGGATTGATCTATGGTGAGCTCACAGCTGACCATTATGAAGAAGAAACAGCGCAAAATCCGGTCATTGATCGTCTCCGGGATCAAATGGTCATCAAAGAAGATAAACAATATACAGCGGATTATTTAGATCCGAAAAAGAGATCCATTGCAAACAGTGTGCAGATCTTCTTTAAAGACGGGACGATGACAGACCGAATCGAAATTGAATATCCACTTGGTCATCGCAGAAGAAGGCAGGAAGGGATTCCTCTGCTTGAAAAGAAATGGCTCTATCATTTGAAGACGAGATTTCCACAAAAACAAGTGGATCAAATTGTTTCACTCTGTCAAAATCCAAATCAATTAAAAACAACAACCGTACCAGCATTTATGGACCTATTCGTCATATAAGGGGGAACTAGTGTGTGGATCGTGAATGATGAATCAAGTCAAGCAGAATTAGCCTCAGCCTTTCAAGAACAAATGCACAAATCAGCTTTATTTCAAATTCCAGGCGTTCACGATGGAATGTCTGCGCTCTATGCAAAAAAAATGGGCTTCCAAGGGCTCTATTTATCCGGAGCCGCTTTTTGTGCCAGCAAAGGATTGCCTGATCTCGGCATGATCCATTCAACGGAAATGGCTGAAAAAGCGAAGGAAATCATTCGAGCTTCTCAGCTGCCGCTTTTGGTCGATATGGATACTGGCTATGGCGGTGTATTGAATGCTGCAAGGGCGGCAAAGGAAATGGTAGAAAGTAAGGTGGCAGCTGTTCAAATTGAAGATCAGCAAATGCCAAAAAAATGCGGACATTTAAACGGAAAATCGCTCGTTCCAGTAGAAGAAATGGTCGCAAAAATCAAAGCCATCAAACAAGCGGCACCAACGCTTTTGGTGATTGCGAGAACCGATGCAAGGTCCGTAAATGGGATGGAGGATGTCATCCGCAGGGCCAATCTTTACGTAGAAGCAGGAGCTGACGCTATTTTTCCTGAGGCACTCATCACAGCAGAGGACTTCACGCATGCGTCAAACAATATTAAAGGACCGCTTCTTGCAAATATGACGGAGTTTGGTAAGACGCCTTATTATCATGCAGACGAATTTTCTGTATTTGGCTTTCAAATGGTCATTTACCCTGTGTCATCACTCAGAGTCGCTGCAAAAGCGTATGAGCGTTTATTTACAGAAATCATGGAGAAGGGGACGCAGCAAGGAATGCTAAAGGACATGCAAACGAGACAAGAGCTGTATGAAACGATTCATTATGATGAATATGAGGAAATGGATCAGCATTTGGCGAAAACGATCCTGCCGGAAATCGGAAAAGAACAGCGATAAAATGAAAAGCACTTCCATTTAGGAAGTGCTTCAGCATGTAGACAAACCCTCGCATTCGTTGTCAGGTCTGCGCTCCGGTGCTCACGAATGTCAAATTCGCTCCGCTCCGGTACTCGTCCTTCCTAGACTTCAAAGGTTTTCAAGTCACGCTGAAAAGAAGACAAAGTGCTAAAATAAACATCATTTTAGCACTTTGTCAACAATCTAAGCACTTCCATTTAGGAAGTGCTTTTTTTACGATGATGGTGAGGATGACGAAGCCAATTTCATCTTTTCTTCAACTGTTTTCGTTTTTTCTTTAACTTTTTCAGCATATGTGAAGTCACCGAAGCAATATGGGTAGCGGAAGTTATCTTTGTTGCCTCCGCACGTATAGACTTCTGGGTTTCGTTTCACTTGCTTTTTAGAGTATTGCTTTGCCAATTTCTCGGAATGTTTTCCCCCGTTTTTTGCAACAAAATCAATATAGCCAATTCCCATATTATAGCTTTGGATAATGGTTTCCAAATCAACGCCTTTTTTCTTCCCATGCTTGTACATAGTAGAAAAATGATGGACTCCTTGTCTAATGCTTTTCTGAGGGTCATTGATTTCATTTCGTTTCAAACCAAGAGATTCAGAGGACTGCATTGGATCTCCGCCTCTGCCTTTTGATTCTTGATACATCATACCGAGGATTAACGCGGTATATTGATCTAAATCTTGATCTCTTAACTCTGTTTCTACAAGCGGTTTGAAATCATCCAATCTCGACAAAACAATTGATTCCGTATCAATCGGCAGCTTTTTTAACTCCTTTTGATTAAAGGACATGACAATGGCTACTAATACGAAAACAAACAGAAAAATCGTGAAGCAGCCTGAAATGGCAAAACATCCTGTTTTTTTCTTTTTCAAGGTCAGTTCACCCCTGTTTTGCCCCGCTTTTAAAAGGGAAGTACAGCCTTTTTATTATGCCATATCCTGCACAAGATACCAAGTGAAAACCTTTTAATCAATCGTACCCAAATGTAAATTCGGGTCTTGTTTTCAGTCTGTAGCAGAAATAAACAAAACCGATAATTAGCCAAAGCAAACCAATGATTAATGCATTTGTACTGATGCTCGTTAACAGCCATATACAAAAGGCCGTCCCGCACAGAGGAATCACTGCGTATCTCAATGTATTGAGTACACCTCTTTGTTTTTGTCTAATGAAATAGTACGCAAAAACAGATAAGTTCACTAATGTGAATCCAATCAACGCGCCGAAGCTGATAAAGGAATAAATGACTTCAAGTTCGCCAACGACTGCGGTTAAGGAGAAAGCGCCAATTAATAAAATATTAAAAACAGGGGTTTTTAATCTCGGATGAATATATCCGAAGAAACGCTTCGGTAACGACTCATCTCTACCCATTGCATATAATAGCCTTGCTGCACTTGCATGTGACGATAAGGAAGAAGAGATAACAGCGACCATTGTGCCAGCTAAAAAGAACGAGTGGAGAAAGGCACCGCCCACAAATTCCGCAATTTCAAGTGAGGCCGCATCGGGATGCTTGAACTGCTGAAAATTTGGAAATACTTGCTGCAAAAAATAAGACGTCAAGGTAAACAGTACGCCTCCAATGGCGACGGTTAAAAAGATGGCAAGTGGGATCGTCTTTTTTGGCTTAATGGTTTCCTCAGAAAGGGTCGAAATCGCATCAAATCCTAGAAACGAAAAACATAAAATGGTTGCTCCTGAAAAAATAAGCGCTGGATCTAAGCTCGCCGAATAAAAAGGCCGGGCGGACAATAATTCTCCGCTGCCTGCATTTTGCGTGAGCCCATACATAATAAACCCAACAAAAGTGACGGCGACAATGACCTGAAAGGTCACAAATAGTGCCGTGATGTTGGCTGTAAGCCGGATACCGATTACATTGACAGTCGTTATGGCGATAGCAAGTATGATGATCCAAATGTAATGAGGTACATCAGGAAAGGCTGCGGTTAAATAAGCACTTCCAATCGCAAAATTCACCATAGGCAAAAATAAATAATCCAGTAAAAGTGTCCAGCCTACAAGAAAGCCAACATGAGGATGTATACTTTTTTGCGCGTATGTATAAGCAGATCCTGCTTTTGGAAAAGCCTTCACCATATTCCCATAGCTAAGCGCTGTCAATAGTAATGCAAGTAACGTAAATATATAAGCTGTAGCAACGTGTCCTTTCGTCAGTTGAGCCACAATGCCGTATGAATCAAATACGACAAGTGGATCCATATAAGCAAGCCCGATCACAACAAGTGGAAAGACAGTCAGGCTGCGTTTTAGTCTTGGCTCTTCAGTCAATTTGCCTATCAGCTCCTCTAAAAAAATGAATAAATAATGCTCATTTTAAAAAGAATGCTACCAAGTGTCAATGCTATTTGAGTAAATCTTTTTTCTAAAGTGTGCTCTCTTTGCACGCCGGACGTTTTGGTATATGATGATACATAGAATAAGTCGTGATTTGACGGACAAGAAAGGTGAAGAAAAATGAAGGAAGAACTGAATACAAATCAAGAACAGGAAAGGATGGAGCTGGATGAAGAAAGTCTATTTCTTGTCTCCCAAACCTTTAAAGCTTTATCTGATCCGACACGTATTCGAATTCTGCACCTGCTGTCTCAAGGTGAACACTCGGTAAATGATATAGCAGAAACACTGAATCTCATGCAATCAACCGTTTCTCATCAGCTGCGCTTTTTAAAAAACCTTCGTCTCGTGAAATCTAGACGAGCAGGGACCTCGATTTTTTACAGCCCTGAAGATCAGCATGTGATGGAAGTGCTTGAACAGATGATTCACCATGCACAGCACGATTGATAAAAAACCTTCCTACTTTCATATAGGAAGGTTTTTATGCATGATGCACATGAGTTGATCTTTTATTTGCTTTCATCATGTGATAAGAAAAAACAATATAGTAAGCAGCTAGCAGAAAAAAGCTGAGCATGGTCAAGGCATCATCACTCACTATATGCTGATACAATTCAATGACATCGATCTTTGTCATTGAATGTTTTGTCAGTTCAACCAATTTAAAGGCAAATCTAGATAAAAACAAACATAAAATGAAGCTTTCAATCCATTTACTCGTTTTCATATACAGCCGGCCATTTTCTTCTTTCATGCGAATCGTCTGATAGGCATGAACAGCGAGGCTGCTTCCAAAAAGCATACCAATAGCGGCATAGATGATGATACTATGATTTTGCCATCCTTCTGATAGGAGAATAAGGGCAGAAAGTCCAAAGAGATACATTCTCAACAAAAGCCTGATAGGGCGTACAAGCTGATAGCGTCTCATTCGATTCATTCGAATGATCATGCAGATCAATATGATGATCCCAATCATGAACAACTGCCACACGTTATGTGTCATGATGCAACCTCCTCCTGCACGTGCAGGGATGTAAACGAATGCTGGCTGTTACTTATCTTTACCATTCTTTCTTTTTTTATCAAATCAAAACCTACATTTATGAAAAAGAGGAAAAGTCATGAAAATTGATCGCATTTTGTCTATTGTGATGCTGCTCATTAGCAAGAAGCAAGTTCAAGCGAAAGAGCTTGCTGAACTTCATGAAGTGAGCGTGAGAACCATTTATCGTGATATTGATACCATCAATCAAGCTGGGATTCCTGTTGTGACAACGCAAGGAGTAGGAGGGGGCATTTCACTTGTTGAGGACTATCGTTTAGAGAAAAAATTATTTACTGATGATGACATCGAGGTCATTTTAACAGCCCTCGAAAGCATGACGAGTGCCTATTCCTTTAAAGAAAGCGAACATGTACTGAAAAAAATCAAATCGCTTATTCCCACGCATACGTGTGAAAACGAAAAGCAGCATCATGTCTTCATTGATTTAAGCTCCTGGGGAAAAGACAGCCAGGCAGAAAAGAAGCTTCAGCTCATTCATACAGCTGCGTCAGCGCACCAATACATTCAGTTTACTTACCGCAATGCGAAAGGTGAAACACTTCCACGCAAAGTGGAGCCTTATACGCTCGTTTTAAAAGGGAGGCATTGGTATTTGTATGCGTTCTGTTGTGTAAAAAAAGCTTTTCGTCTGTTCAAGCTAACTAGAATGACGGGTCTTGTCATCATTTCAGGTTATTTTCAACCGAAAAGAATCAAAAACGAAGAAAAGCCTTGGAATGATTCTTGGCAAGAACAACCGTCGGTCAGCTCTGTCACGCTCAGGTTAACGGAAGCATCAGTGGGGAAAGTGAAGGAATGGGTAGATGAGAACGAATTGAATGTTTGTTCAGACGGCACTTACCTTGCCACCATTACCGTACCTCTTGATGATTGGTTAAATAGTTTCCTATTCCATTTAGGTCCAGATGTTGACATTCTTTCCCCGAAGCATGTCAAAGAAGCGTTTGACATTCAGTTGAAACAATTTCTCAAACGAATAGAAACTTGACACAATGTTGTCAGGTTTCTTTTTATATGATAGAAAAAAAGGAGATGAGAATGTATGTACGATATCGTGACATTAGAGAAACAATGGATGAAAGGGTTGTCTGTTCGAACAACAAACGAAATGGAGCAAACAAAAGAGCGGAAGATTGCTCCACTCTGGCAACAATTTTTTGCGCAGCAGCTTCACGGAGGGCAAGCGCCCGTCATAGGATTATATTCAGATTATGAAAAAGATGAGCATGGCTCTTATTTATTTACTGCTGGGCAATTCGTGGATCAGCAGGTAGAACATGTCATAGAGGTTCCTTCATCGACCTACGCAAAATTCCGAACGAGAAAGGGACCTATTGAAGAGGTTGTGTTGGAGACATGGCAGCAGATTTGGGCGTGGGATGAGCGCCATTACCGCACATATACAGGCGACTTTGAATGGTATGATGAAAGATCTATAGATCCAAAAGAAGCGCAAATTGATATTTATATTGCGGTTGATGAAGAAATGCTTGCTAAAACTAATATCATTAGTTAATATAAAACTAACAACATTAGTTTTAGGAGGACATATGATGAGATTGACAACTTTTGATCGCCTGCACCAGCTCACATTGATGCCGCGTCTATTTCCGGTAAATTGCTATGTATTTGAGGAAGAAAATGGACTGATATTAATTGATGCTGCTTTAAAAATGGCAGCAAGCTCGATCATTGAATTTGCGCACAAAAAAGACAAGCCAATCGATAAGATTATTCTCACTCATAGTCATATGGATCATATCGGTGCACTAGATGAAGTGAAAAAGGCTTTTCCAGAGGCAGTCGTTTATTTATCAAAACGCGATGCCCTCCTTTTTGAAGGTGATTTTTCCTTGCTTCCTGGTGAACCTCAGCAAAAAATTAAAGGCAGTTTTTCAAAAAACATTCACACAAAACCAGATGTGCTTGTCGAAGAAGGGGACGAGATTGGGTCACTTAAAGTCATCGCAACACCAGGACATACACCTGGAAGCATTTCTTTATACGATGAAAGGTCAGGGGTTGTCATTGCAGGAGATGCACTTGTGACAAAAGGCGGTTTATTCGTAACGGGTGAGTTTCGCTTGACCTTCCCGTTCCCGGCTTTTGCCACTTGGGATGCAGAAACAGCACTCAAAAGTGCCGAAAAATTGCTGGCACTTCCCTTATCTTGTCTTGCAGTAGGACATGGTGATCTTATCATGGAACCTCATGCAAAGCTTCAAGCTGCTATTACAAAAAGGCAACATCAGTTAAAGAAAGGGAGGCAGTAAATCGTGTCTCCAAGAATGGGTATCACGCAAGAAAAAATCATGGATACAGCTGCTGAATTTGTTGATGAAGAGGGCTTTTCCGCTTTGACAATTGCTACATTGTCTAAACGGCTGAACATCAGGCCACCCTCCCTTTATAATCATGTATCCGGTCTTCATGAGATTCAGGCGGCTCTCTCAGTCAGAGGGCTGTCAATGCTTTGTGAAAAAGGAATTCAAGTAACGGAAGGGCTAGAAAAAGAAGTCGCCGTTTTAGCCTTTGCAAGACAATATGTTCAATTTGTCCGTGAACATCCAGGTCTTTATGAAGCCGCCTTTTCACAGATGAATGAAAAAGAAGTGAGTGTTGCTGCCGAGCGCCTTACTGAGTTTGTCCAATCCATCATGTCACGATTTGGTGTAAAAGAAGATGAAATGACGCATGTAGTAAGAGGACTCAGAAGCTTACTGCACGGCTTTGGAGACATTTCAAATAAAAAGGGATTTCAACGAAAAGAACAGCTTGAAGATAGTGTGAGTTATGCGGTCCGTCTTTATATCGCAGGCGTACAGCAAAAAGAAGATCTGTCTCATTGACAGGTCTTTCAGATTGTTGACAAAGGGCTAAAATGACTTTTATTTTAGCCCTTTGTCTTCTTTTCTGCGTGATAGAAAACCTTTGCAGTCTAGAAAGGACGAGTACTGGCGCGGAGCGAATTTGACATTCGTGAGCACCAGCACGCAGGACTGACACCGAATGCGAGGGTTTGTCTACACGCTGGAAGATCTGTCTCATTGACAGGTCTTTTTTATGTAGTGAACCGATATCATGAAGGGGACGGCAATGTGGAGACCAAATTCCTTTGACAGAAAACCAATAAAGATTTGACAGTTTTGTGAAACATGGTATGCTTGTTATGTGAAATAATTCACATAGAGGAGTAGAGGCAGATGAAAAGAAAGCCTGTTTATGTGGAAACAACCATTCATGCACCGATAGAGAAAGTATGGGAATATACGCAAAATCCAAAGCTTCATGAACAATGGGATTTGCGCTTTTCAACCATTTCATTAAATGAACCTCAAAATGAACAGCCCCAATCCTTTTTGTATGAAAAGCATCTTGGGTTTGGTTTAAGTGTCACAGGGACAGGAGCTTATCGAACAAGAATGATGGATGAACGGAATGAGCGGGCATCCTCACTTCATTTCAAATCGTCACACCCATTGTCTTTTATCAAAGAAGGCAGCGGCTACTGGAAGTATATGAAAACAAGCGACCACATTGTGTTTCAAACTCAATTTGATTACAAAACGAAAGAAGGAAAAGGATGGACATGGGCAGACCGGATTCTTTTTCGCCCGATGATCGGGTTTATGACAGCCTTTAGTTTTGGTGCATTAAAGACGTGGCTTGAAAAGGGAACGCATCCTCGGTTATTACTAGAGAGAACACTTGCTCATTACGGGATTTGTTTGCTGTTTGCCATCGTCTGGCTATGCCAAGCGGTCATTCCTTTTTCACATTCGGCTTTTGATCATAGCACGAGTTTTCGATTGTTTTATGCGCTTTTAGGCGTATCATGGCTAATTCCCAAACTATCAAAGAAATATCTCTACATTTTACAAAGTTTGTTTCTTCTCATTATGCTTTGTATAGGCATCCTATCCCCGCAAACGACGCTTCATGAGCCGCTTGTGTTGAGTGCATTTTTCATTTTGTCGATTGCAGGTATGATCAACCTAAAAGATTGTGTAGATGTATTTTCTATCAAACGAAAAAGGGGAGGTAGACATGGTCGTTCATCGTCATCAAGTAAAGGATTACGATAAACTGCATCCAAAACTAAAAGAGAGATACAACCGCGCGTTTACTGCCGAAGGTACGATGGAGGAAATAGGCGGCGGTTCAAGACTCATTCGATTGATCTTCAGAATGGGTCCACTGTTTCGTTGTTTTTTCCCCGAGAGAGGGAAAAATATTCCTTTCCAAATTGTCAACGAGCCTTTTGTGACAAATAAGGGGGAGGAAGGGATGCACTGGTATCGAACGTTTTATTTCCCAAAGAAGGAGCGGCACTTTGATGCTGATATGATCATTGATCAGAAGAGTCATACAGTACTAGACTACTTTGGAAAGCCTAGACTTCTTGTGTCAGAGCTTCATTTTACAGTAACAAAGCATGGTTTCTTGCACATCCAATCCGGCCGGCAGAAGTTTTTGATGTTCGGCAAGGAATGTCCGCTGCCTTCATGGCTTTATGGTGTGTCAGCTGTAACGGAAGGCTACGATGAGCATGCAGGTGAATATACCATTGATGTCCACGTGAAAAATCGACTGTTTGGTACTCTTTTTACATATAAAGGCCGTTTTACAGAAAGGGTGTCTCATGATGAATAAGTGGCATTTGATATCCAGTCTGATCTTCATGTCTTGTTTTATCGCCACCCGTTTCATGACAGGCCGGGTAGCAGAATTTTTTGTTCTCATGGCAATTCTATTTTTTCTTCCCGCTGCCTTACACTTTTTTGAGAAAGAAGGGAAGAAACACAAGCCAGAGAGGCTGATCGACTTTTTAATGAAAGCCTTTCCACTAGCAGCTCTTTGTGTAACCGCTGCTTTTATCTATCATTCTGCTTGGTTTGCATCGGGATGGCTTTTATATACAATGTTATTGGCGTTATTTGGCTTTTGTCGTTTGCTGAAAAGAGGAATCTTTCCGCTTCATGAGCTGATGATTGATGGCGCATGGATGTATCTCGCTTTAGGCGGTCTGTGGTTTTGGCTGTACACAGCAGATATACAGGTGATGACATTTTCGCCGATCATTGTTCTTTTGACCGCTATTCATTTTCATTACTCGGCTTTTTTTATCCCGTTTTTTTATGGATTATTAGGAAGGCAGCAAGCAAAAGAGACAGCTTTATACAAAGCGGCGGGCTGGGTGATTTTGCTGTCGCCTGTGATGATTGCTGTGGGGATTAGCTTTTCCCGTCTATTTGATACGTTCAGCGTCATTCTTTATGTGATGGCCCTCTACATATATGGCATCCTTTGTATGAAAACAAGATTTCGGTCGACTTTGGCAAAAGGACTTGTTGTGTTTTCTAGCTTAGTTTTAATGGGGACGATCGTGTTATCACTTCTTTATTCCGCTGGTATGCTGATGCGTGTGACCTACATCAGCATTGATCAGATGATTTGGTTTCATGGCAGTATCAATGCTTTTTTTGTGATTTTGCCGGGTTTGATTGGCTGGCTGATTGAAGGGCCGAAGGATCAATTAAAGCAGAAGAACTTTCCGATTTCGAAAGTGCATGGCCGGTTTCAAATGATCTCTTTTCAAGAGGAAAGCGTGCATAACCCTGAGAAGCTGGGTTTAGTCGATTCGCTTGATGAATTAAATGGAACGACGTTTTCAGCTGATAGGGTCTCACCTGTGATTCGCAGATTTTATGAAGACCCTATGGCTTTTACATTAAAAGCAGCTGTCAGCTTTCATTGGTGGGTAAGGCCGTTCGTCTTTTTACTTCAGCCACTGTTTAAGAAAATAGGTCAGCTATATTTGGGGTTATCTCGTCATCCATATGAGATGAAGGGACGTCTGACTAGATTTCAACATCCGAAGGAAGAAAGGGAAAATGTTCGGGCTTGGATACGTCACAATGTAAAAGGAGAGCAAGTCTTTTTTGCACTTTATGCTCTTCATTACGATGCAGCTGCGGGTTATATGAATATTGCGCTGCCACTTCCGTATTCTCAGCTGACAGCTATTTTAAAACCTTTTAATGAGAAAGAAGATTTTCTATTAAAAAGCGCATGTCCAAAAGGCAGTACCGGTGACGAAGGATTGTATTTGCATACGCCTTTTATCACCATGAAACTGCCAATGGAAGAAAGCTTTCATATGAAGCCGCAGACGGATCAAAGTCTCACAGCGGTACATCAAATGAAGCTGTTCAGTATTCCTTTTTTAACGATTCATTATCATATTGACAGTGAAAGTCATCATGTTAGTCAATGATGTCACATGGTTCACCGTGCCGAATGATGTTCACAATCGCTTGCCCATCACTCGGATGATGATCTGCATACTGGACTGGCAGCAGTGCAAAAAATACATAGTAGACTGAGAAGTAAGCAAATTGATAGAAAAATTGGTGCTCTGGCAGGAAATCATTGGCGATCATTGTATTCAGTATGAGAACACTGAGCAGGTTGCATAATGAACCGCCTAAGTAGACAAGAATGTGCGACAATCGGTTGTTTTTCCTCATTTCTTCATAGTGGCAAAATGCATCTAGAAAATAGATTCTTCTAATTTCAACGACGCCTACTTTCAACACTTTTTTCCCTCTGCCAAGCGCAAAGGAAACCTTTGCCCCAAACATCCACGCGACCACAATATGGCCAAGCTGATGCAGGATGGCAACAATAGGAAGAATGACAAAAAACGACCAGCAAAACGTCCACATATCTGATAGTGTAAACAAGTGTGAACCCTCCCCAATATATTCGGGAGGAAACAGTAGGATTATTTGCCATTTTACTGAATTCATTTTCAGGATGCAAACATTTAATACACGACAATAAATTTATTATGTAAACTATAAAGGAGATTTTAGCGCTTTATAGGCTTTTTGAACCTCCTCTATGACAAAATGAATGTGCTACAATGGATAATCAATAGATGACGTTACCTTTTACGAAGGGGAGAGAGTCAGATGGCAGATATTGAACAGTTTTTGGCGTTAGACATTCGTGTTGGGACGATCATAGAAGCAGAATTTTTTGCAGAGGCAAGAGTACCTGCGTTGAAGCTCAAGATTGATTTTGGTGAAGAAATCGGTGTAAAGCAATCTAGTGCTCAGTTGACGAAGCGTTATACTGCGGAGAATCTTACCGGCAAACAAATCGTAGCGGTCGTTAATTTCCCGCCAAGAAGAATTGCGGGGTTCAAATCAGAAGTGCTTGTCTTAGGAGGCATGCCGTCAAAAGAAGACGTGGTGTTGTTAGCGACAGATGAACCGGTTGAGAATGGAACAAAAATAGGATAAGAAAAAAGACATCTTCCTAAGAAGATGTCTTTTGCGTATTGAGGCGGAATAACCACACGCCACATTCGTGTGTGTCTCAAAGAGACATGTTACCCGACTTACACAATTCAGCTCATCGCTTGATTAATATAGCATGGGATGAGCTTGAATGCAACCTTTAAATGAATTCTTTCACATTTTCTTGTCTTTTCACAAGACGAATGACAAGAAATCGATTATTTGGATTATTTTTTCAAAATATATTGAAAAGTCAGATCAGATTTTATAAAATGAATTCATCTTAGTTTGTTTGGTCGATAAACTAAGATGAATTTCAAGTATTGATCCTTATATTGAAGGAGATGATTCTGTCATTCGACTGTTTTGCTGCGCATTTGGGCTAAGCTGAAAGGAAGAGATGTTCAGCTACATTTTTATAACAAATTGAAAGCGCTTTATATTCCCTGTATTGATTGCTGTTGCCCTCCGTCATCTGTTCGTTAGAAGAGGCTAAGTGAAGAAGGGAGAAAGCTCATGGTTAGTGAGAATTTAAAGAAGATTCGTATGTCTGAAAAAGTGGGATATGCTTCAGGGGATTTCGCATGTAATTTGATTTATGCAACTGTCTCTACGTATCTATTATTTTTCTATACAGATGTGTACGGTTTATCAGCGGCAGCAGCAGGGACGATGTTTTTGGTTGTTCGCGCCATCGATGCGCTTGCAGATCCATTTATTGGTGCAATGGTGGACCGGACGAACAGCCGTTTTGGTAGATTCAGACCTTATTTGTTATTCGGTGCGTTTCCTTTTGTCGTACTTGCCATTCTTTGCTTTACAACACCTGATTTTTCCGAAATGGGTAAACTCATTTATGCCTACATCACGTATGTTGGTTTATCGCTTACATACACATTCATCAACGTTCCTTATGGTGCTTTAACTTCTGCAATGACAAGAAATAACCAAGAAGTTGTCAGTATTACGTCCGTTCGTATGGTGTTTGCCAATCTAGGCGGTCTAGTTGTGGCTTTTTTTGTACCTTTTCTTGCGACCTTTTTAAGTGATACGACAGGAAATACAGCACTTGGCTGGCAGATGACGATGGCTTTTCTCGGCGTTCTTGGCGGCGCATTACTGATTTTCTGTTTTAAAAGCACGAATGAACGTGTCACGCTTCAAAAGCCAGAGGAAAAGATTAAATTCAGTGATATCTTTGTCCAGTTACGAGTGAATCGCCCGCTTGTTGTATTAAGCATTTTCTTTATTATTATTTTTGGTGTGAACTCGATCAGCAACTCTGTTGGGATCTATTATGTGACGTATAACCTTGGCAGAGAAGATTTAGTGAAATGGTATGGACTCATTGGCAGTCTGCCAGCTTTAATGGTGCTGCCGTTTATTCCGAAGCTGCACAAGCTGTTAGGAAAGAAAAAGCTGCTGAATTATTCTTTATCGCTGAATATCGTAGGTCTTCTTGCCTTACTTGTGATACCGCCGAGTCAAATCACTTTAATACTGATTTTCAGGCTCGTTGCTGCTGCTGGGAGTATTACAGCCGGTGCTTACATGTGGGCACTCATTCCTGAGACTGTTGAATATGGCGAATATAAAACTGGAAAAAGGATGGGCGGACTGATCTACGCAGTCATTGGATTTTTCTTTAAATTTGGAATGGCATTAGGCGGAATTGTTCCGGGGCTTGTACTCGATCGATTTGGCTATGTTGCAAACCAAATACAGACGCCAGAAGCATTGCTTGGCATTTTAATCACGGTAACAGTGATTCCTGTATGCTTACTGATTTTAGCGATGATTGATATTAATTTTTATAACCTAGATGAAGAAGAGCACCAAAAAGTCGTGAGGGAGCTTGAGAATAGGGATCAAGTATATATCGATCATATGGACGATTTTAAAATGTAGGTCGTGAAAGAGGAGGAAGTTGAATGAAAATTACCAATCCAGTACTCAAAGGATTTAACCCAGATCCAAGTATTTGCCGTGTAGGAGAAGATTATTACATGGCGGTCTCTACATTTGAATGGTTTCCAGGGGTGCAAATTTATCATTCGAAGGATCTCGTCCATTGGCGGCTTGCTGCGCGTCCTTTGCAAAAAACGTCGCAGCTGGACATGAAAGGGAATCCTGATTCTGGCGGAGTATGGGCACCGTGCCTAAGCTATGCAGATGGTCAGTTTTGGCTCATTTATTCAGATATTAAAGTAGTGGATGGTCCATTTAAAGATGGTCATAATTATTTGGTTACGGCAAGTGAAGTTGACGGTGATTGGAGTGAACCGGTTAAGCTTAATAGCTCTGGCTTTGATCCCTCTTTATTTCATGACCAAAGCGGGAAGAAATACGTCTTAAATATGCTGTGGGATCATAGGGAAAAGCACCATTCCTTTGCGGGTATTGCTCTGCAGGAATATAGCGTGACGGAAAAGAAACTCATTGGTCAGCGGAAGGTCATTTTTAAAGGCACACCGATTAAATTGACAGAAGCACCGCATCTTTATCACATCGGTGATTACTATTATTTATTAACAGCAGAAGGAGGCACCAGGTACGAGCATGCGGCAACAATTGCCCGTTCCCCGCAGATTGAAGGGCCTTATGAGGTTCATCCTGATAACCCAATTTTAAGTGCTTTTCACACGCCTGAACATCCGCTTCAAAAATGCGGTCATGCTTCCATTGTTCAAACGCATACAAATGAATGGTATCTCGCCCATCTGACTGGCCGCCCTATTCAATCAAGCAAGGAATCTATTTTTCAACAGAGAGGGTGGTGTCCTTTAGGAAGAGAAACAGCGATTCAAAAGCTTGAATGGAAGGATGGCTGGCCGTATGTTGTGGGCGGAAAAGAAGGAACGCTGGAGGTTGAAGCGCCAGCGATCAACGAAAAGGTTTTTGCTCCTACCTACCATACAGTCGATGAGTTTAAAGAATCAACGTTAAATAGACACTTCCAAACATTAAGAATTCCTTTTACTGAACAGATCGGTTCATTAACGGAAAAACCTCAGCATTTAAGGTTATACGGTCAGGAATCTCTAACATCTAAGTTTACTCAAGCTTTCGTTGCAAGGCGCTGGCAAAGCTTTTATTTTGAAGCAGAGACAGCTGTGTTGTTCTTTCCAAAGAATTTTCAGCAAGCCGCTGGTCTTGTGAATTATTACAATACGGAAAATTGGACAGCGCTTCAGGTGACATATGACGAGGAACTTGGACGCATTCTTGAATTATCTGCATGTCAAAACCTTTCCTTTTCTCAGCCATTGACACAAAAAATCGTCATTCCAGAGGAGGTCACCTATGTGTATTTAAAAGTGACCGTTCAGAAAGAAACATATACCTATTCTTATTCTTTTGATCAAAAAGACTGGAAGGAAATTGATGTGATATTTGAATCTAGCCATCTATCTGATGACTTCATTCGAGGAGGAGGATTTTTTACAGGGGCATTTGTCGGCATGCAGTGCCAGGATACAAGTGGTGAGCGTCTTCCTGCTGATTTCAACTATTTCCGTTATGAGGAAACAGATAAATAAAAAAGACAACACGGTAAGAGCTGTCTTTTTTATTTATGAATCTGTCACGGTGAGAGGGTGGCATCTTGCAGAAAAGCTTCAATGACGAGAGATGTCATCCCTAATACCGGTGCGTTGTGTCCTAATGACGAAGGAAGCAGCTCGACATGTGAACTGAATAGAGTGTCTATCCTTGAGGATACCTCCTCTTGAATCACACGTAGAACCGTCGGCTGCGCTTCAATCACTTTGTTTCGTAAAATAATCGCTTGCGGGTTAAAGGTATGCAGGACGTTTGTGAGGCCGACTCCAAGATAAAAACCAAAGTTGCGCAAGGCATTGAGCGTTTTCATGTCATTTAACATTGCCAGCTGTTCCACATCTTGGTGAGAGATGGGCTGATCATTTGTTTGAAGGGACTGAAACAAGGCTTTCTCAGATGCATACAGCTCCCAACATCCACGGTTTCCGCAGCTGCAAGTTGGTCCATTAAAGTCGATGGTCATATGTCCCATTTCACCAGAAAAGCCGTATGCACCTCTGTATAAATGATGATTGATAATGATCCCGATTCCAATGCCAGTGCCGATGCTGGCATAGATCAAATGATCATAATGTTTAGCGGCACCAAAGATTTTTTCACCATATGCACCAGCATTTGCTTCATTTTCAATGAATACGGGTACTTGGAATGCGTCTTGGAGCGTTGTTTTTAGGTCAACATTTTTCCATTTAGAATGCGGCGTAAACACGATTTGTTGATCGGCATCCACTAGCCCGGGTATACATAGGCCAATACCTATGAGCCCATATGGGGAAGAGGGGATTTGTGCCATCAACTGCTGGATTAATTCAGTTAATATGCGTATGGTCACATCAGGAGCGCTTGATGGGAGCCTGATCTGCTCTTCTTGAAGGATGGACCCTTCAAGGTCGGTTAAAATGCCATTGACATAATCAACGCCGACATCAATCCCGATGGAGCAGCCAGCACGTTTATTAAACATCAGTAAAACCGGTCTTCTCCCGCCGCTAGACTCACCTTGGCCGATCTCATAGACGAGTTGCTCTTTCATTAATGTACTCACTTGAGAGGAAACAGTCGATTTATTTAACCCAGTGCGTTCAGATAATTTGGCTCTAGAAATTGGCGCATGCTGGAGAATTTCTTTTAATAATAGCTTTTGATTTATTTTTTTCACAAAGTTCTGATCAGCGATATCCATGTTATCCACTCCATTTGTTTCGTCTTTAGATTAAGTGAAGAAAAAAGCTGTTTTTCTTCGCCTGTAATCTGTAAGAAGGATGATTTTAACTTTATTATAACGAAAATATTTCTAAAAAACTAAAAAATGTGGAAAATTCAAAGTGAATTGATCATCAATTGAACATTAGTTTGTTGGATCAACTTACAAAGATATTCATAGGAGGAATGAAAGATGGCCAACTCAAATATGAAAACGTTACACAGCTTAGAAGGAATCGGAAAAATACAATTTGAAGGAAAACAATCAAAAAACCCACTCGCTTTTAAACACTATGATCCAAGCGAAGTGATTGGCGGAAAAACTATGAAAGATCATTTGCGCTTCTCAGTCGCTTATTGGCATACATTGACTGCTGATGGAACAGACATGTTTGGAACTGGTACGATGCAGAGGGCCTGGGACTCCTATAGTGGGATGGATTTAGCAAAAGCTAGATTGGAAATAGCCTTTCAACTGTTTGATCTATTGGATGTTCCGTATTTTTCCTTCCATGACCGTGACATTGCACCGGAGGGAGATACGCTTCAAGAGACGAATCAGCAATTAGACATCATTTTAGAAAGAATGAAAGAATACATGCGTGATAGCGGAGTCAAGCTGCTGTGGAATACGGCCAATATGTTTAAGCATCCTAGGTTTGTACACGGCGCAGCGACATCTTGTCATGCAGATGTCTTTGCTTATGCAGCCGCACAGGTGAAAAAAGGCATCGAAACAGCTAAAGAACTTGGCGCAGAAAATTACGTTTTCTGGGGAGGACGAGAAGGATACGATACTCTGCTGAATACTGATATGAAAAGAGAGCTTGACCACATGGCGTCATTCTTGCATATGGCTGTTGATTATGCGAAGGAGATTGGATACACTGGCCAATTTTTAATTGAGCCTAAGCCAAAGGAGCCAACCACTCATCAATACGATGCAGATGCAGCGACATCTATTGCCTTTTTAAAGCAATATGGACTAGATTCACATTTTAAATTGAATATCGAGGCCAATCATGCGACGCTTGCTGGTCATACGTTTGAGCATGAATTACGCGTCTCAAGAATACATGGATTGCTCGGTTCTGTAGATGCGAACCAAGGGAATACGCTGCTTGGCTGGGACACGGATGAATTTCCAACCGATTTATATGCCACAACTCTTGCCATGTATGAAATTTTGCAAAATGGCGGACTAGGAACTGGCGGTCTCAATTTTGATGCAAAAGTGAGAAGAGCTTCTTTTGAGCTTGAAGATATTTTGTATGCCCATATTGCGGGTATGGATGCATTCGCAAAGGGACTGCGGGTCGCTCATAGACTCATAGAAGATCGTGTGTTTGAAGATGTGATCAAGCACCGGTATCGCAGTTTTTCTGAAGGGATTGGCCGTGACATTTCAGAAGGAAAGGCAAACTTTCATACATTAGAAGAGTATGCGCTCAAACACCCTTTAATCAGAAACGAATCGGGAAGAGAGGAACAGTTGAAAGCCCGGTTAAATCAATACTTGTTAGAAGATTGATTGAAGAAGCGGACCTGTTTTGAAGGAGTGAAGACATGAAGTATGTGATGGGAATTGATCTTGGAACGAGCGGAGTCAAAGCCATATTAGTCGATGAGGATGGAAAGGTGTGCGGCGAGGCCACTAAGCCTTACCGCCTCATTCAACATAAACCTGGATATTGTGAACAGAACCCAGAGGATTGGGTTGAGCAGACAGTGGCTGCGATGAAAGAACTGATGGCAAGACAGCCTGTCCTTTCAAAGAAAGTAGAGGGCATCAGCTTTTCTGGACAGATGCATGGTCTTGTTCTTTTAAATGAATCCCGCGAGGTGCTCCGCCCTGCGATTTTATGGAATGATACACGAACGACAGCGCAATGTACACATATTACAAAAAAACTGGGGGAACGGCTCCAACAGATCACGAAAAATCAAGCGCTTGAAGGATTCACACTGCCAAAATTATTATGGGTAAAGGAGCATGAACCAGAAATTGATCAACAAATCGACATGTTTTTACTCCCAAAAGATTATGTCAGATTTCGATTAACAGGTTCTGTTCATATCGATTATTCTGATGCGGCTGGCACCTTGTTATTAAATATTGGAGAGCAAGCGTGGAGTGAAGAAATTTGTCAGGCATTTGATATTCCTCCTCATATTTGTCCGCCGCTGATCTCATCAGAGGAAGAGGTTGGTACACTATTTCCGCACATTGCACGTGAGACGGGGATCGAAGAGGGGGCAAAAGTCTTTGCTGGCGGGGCAGACAATGCTTGCGGAGCAATTGGTGCTGGTATTTTATCCTCTGGCCGCACGTTATGCAGCATTGGTACATCTGGCGTCATTCTCTCTTACGAAGAGGATCATGAAAGAGAGCTTAAAGGAAACTTGCATTTGTTCCATCATGCAAAAAAAGATGCTTTCTACACAATGGGTGTCACCCTTTCAGCAGGATATAGCCTTAATTGGGTAAAACATTTACTGGCTCCAGAGGAATCGTTCCAATCACTTTTAGAGGGTGCAGTTGATGTCGCGCCAGGAGCGAATGGATTGCTCTTCACGCCATATTTAGTAGGGGAGAGAACACCTCATGCGGATTCTACCATTCGTGGAAGCTTGATTGGTTTAGACAGCCGACATGAAAGGGCGCATGTCGTCAGGGCTGTGCTAGAAGGGATTACCTTCTCGTTAAATGAATCTATTGCCTTATTCCGGCAAGCAGGAAAACACATAGATTCTATTGTCTCCATTGGGGGCGGTGCAAGAAGCCGGACATGGCTTCAAATGCAAGCAGACATTTTTCAGGCTGAGGTCATCCAGTTAGACAATGAACAAGGGCCTGCTTTAGGTGCAGCTATGCTGGCCGCCGTTGGTTGCGGCTGGTATCCATCGCTTGAGACATGTGCAGATCAGTTTATTCATCAAGCTGCTGTCTATGAGCCAGAGCAGCAACATGCAAGTATATATGCTGATCTATTTCATCTGTATCAAAAGATCTATACACAAACAAGAGACATCCATGCCGGGTTAGAACAATACCGTTCCGTCTAGCAGAGAATGGTGATATGAGAGGAGGTGATGAGCTCGCTTCATCTTAGAGAAGGCAGAACAATTTTAATGAAAAAGGAGAGGGATGGAAAATGAATTTGAAAAGATTGAGGCTGTTGTTTGTGATGTGTATTGGGTTTGTGTTGACACTGACTGCTGTACCAGCTTATGCGAAAACGATTTATAATAATGAAGTAGGTACACATAGCGGGTATGATTACGAATTATGGAAGGATCATGGAAACACCTCGATGACACTTAATAACGGCGGGGCATTTAGTGCAGGCTGGAACAATATTAATAATGCTTTATTTAGAAAAGGAAAGAAGTTTGATTCCACTAAAACTCATCATCAGCTTGGCAACATCTCTATCAATTACAACGCAAGCTTTAACCCAGGTGGGAATTCCTACTTATGTGTCTATGGCTGGACACAATCTCCACTAGCAGAATACTACATTGTTGATTCATGGGGCACATATCGCCCAACAGGAACGTATAAAGGATCATTTTATGCAGATGGGGGCACGTATGACATTTATGAGTCGACCCGTGTCAATCAGCCTTCCATTATTGGAATTGCGACCTTCAAGCAATATTGGAGTGTACGTCAATCGAAACGTACGAGTGGAACGGTATCTGTCAGTGCACATTTCAAAAAATGGGAAAGCTTAGGGATGCCAATGGGCAAAATGTATGAAACGGCATTTACTGTAGAAGGCTATCAAAGCAACGGAAGTGCGAATGTAATGACCAACCAGTTGTTTATTGGTCAATAGAAAGCATTAAAAAGCCAGCAGTTTTTGCTGGCTTTAGATTGTTGATAAAGGGCTAAAATGATTTTATTTTAGCCCTTTGTCTTCTTTTCAGCGTGATAGAAAACCTTTGAAGTCTAGGAAGGACGAGCATCGGAGCGGAGCGAATTTGACATTCGTGAGCACCGGAGCACAGGACTGACACCGAATGCGAGGGTTTGTCTACACGCTGAAGCCAGCAGTTTTTGCTGGCTTTTCTTCTGTCTATGATCATTTTTCAACTTCCACTCTACCAGAAAAGAACGTCGCACCGCCGCCCATATCTGCTAGCCGATCAGGTGTTAGTCCGTTGACTAGCTGTTTTTTGCCTTTTTGATCTGCCCATAATCCTTGACTGACCACAACACCAGGTAATACATTGTGACCGACTGACACGACAAGCTCGCATTCTCCGCGGTCATTCAGCACACGCACCATGTCACCATCTTCAATCTCTCTTGCCTTTGCATCAACTTCATTCATGTGAAGCTTAGGAAACTTCTCGAGCTTTTGATGCTTTTCATGAAGTGAGAAGGTCGAGTTAAGGAAATTATGATTTGGTCCCGGTATAAAGGTAAGCGGATATTCGCTTTCCTGATAAAGGGGCACGTAGGTTGGCAGTGCTGGATATCCGTCTTTTTTCATTTGTTCAGAATAAAGCTCAATTTTGCCGCTCGGGGTAGAGAGCTTTAAGTCTTGGAAAGGTCCTCGTTTTGCTTTGATCCATTTCTTTTCTTTTAATGCCTCGTATGAAATGTCCTCATAATGCGGATTTTCTGGATGATGAAGGGCTTGTTCCATGAGTTCCGCATCTGTCTCGCGGAAGGCTTCATCTTCAAAGCCCATCGCATGGGCTAACAAGCGGAACACTTCTGTATTGGATTTGCTTTCTCCATAGCGTTCAATCACTGGCTCTTGAATTTGAATATAATGGTGCCAGTATGATGTATAGAAATCCTCATTTTCAAAAGCGGATGTTGCCGGCAGGACAATGTCTGCATACTTAGCTGTCTCTGTCAGAAATAGATCATGAACGACTGTAAATAAGTCATCTCTCAGCAAACCTTCTCTTACTTTATTTGCTTCAGGCGCGACAACGGCTGGGTTAGACGAGTAAACAAAGAGTGAATCAATGGAAGGCGCTGCATTTGTCAGCACACTGCCCAGCTGATTCATATTAAATGATCTAGGCGTGCGTTCCTTTAATAAATCCGGCCGCTGAAGAGCTGTTTCATTATAGCTGAGAAAAGAAGAGTTTGATTTCATCGCACCGCCGCCCTTGTGGAGCCACTGACCAGTTAGGGCAGGGAGGCAGGAAATGGTTCGAATACTCATCCCGCCATTATCATGGTGCTGCAAACCATTGCCAATACGAATAAGAGATGGCGATGTTTCTGCGTACATTCTTGCAAGTTTATGGATATCCTCTTTAGAAACCCCAGTGATGCCCTCAACAGTGTCTGGATCATACTGCTTCACATGCTCACGTAGCTCCTTATGACCGGTTGTATAAGATTCTAAAAAGGCTTCATCTGTCAGTCCTTCTTTAAAAAGGACATGCATGATGCCAAGGGCAAGTGCACTGTCAGTACCAGGTCGAAGCGGAATGAACCAATCTGCCATCCGTCCAGTTTGGTTCTTGTGAACATCAATCACGACAATCTTTGCTCCTTGCTTTCGCGCTTTTTGTGCAAGGGTGATTTGGTGCATATTGGTCGACACGGCATTGATGCCCCAAAAGATGAATAGTTTCGTATGAATGGTCTCTTCTGGATCTGTCCCAATGCTTGCACCCATTGTATATTTATAGCCAGTCGTTCCTGCTGACTGACAGATGGTCCGGTCTAATTGACTTGAACCAAGACGATAGAAAAAGCGGCGGTCCATGCCTTCTGCATTCAGATTGCCCATATTCCCATAAAAGCTGTAAGGCAGAATACTTTCTGGACCTTTTTCTTCAATCAGTTTTGTCCATTTTTGCCGAATGGTTTCAATGGCTTCTTCCCACGTAATCGGGGCAAATTGTCCATCGCCTTTGCGGCCAACACGCTTCAAAGGAGTGGTCAGTCGCTTTTCATCATATAAACGGGCTGTGACATTCCTCACTTTGTTACATATGTTGCCTTGGGTGACGGGGTGGTCTGGATCTCCCTGCACTTTTACGATCTTTCCATTTTCTTTATGTATCAAAAGACCGCACTGATCTGGGCAATCTAACGAACAAACTGATTTGAATATTCCGTCTTTCATTGCTGTATAATCGGTCATGAATTTTTGGCTCCTTTTCTGAAATCCGTTATCACTTTATATGGACTTTATTTTAGCATGTTCGGGGGTGGAAGGTAAGAAAGAGATGATGAATTGAAGAAAATGAAAAAAAGCCCCTCAAGAGGGACTTTTAAAAACGGATGGCCTGTACAGGAAATTCTTTTACCCCAAAAACAAATGTGCTTTGAATAGGTTTTAGCTGATCTGCCGCACAGGTGATGTCTTGAAACGTCTGGAGTAAGACCTCAAGGGCAATGTTACTTTCAAGGCGGGCAAGCGGTGCACCGAGACAAAAATGAATACCAAAGCCAAAGCTCATATGTGGGTTTGATTTCCGGTCAAGACGGAACGTATCTGGATCGTCAAATTTCTGTTCATCGCGATTTGCTGAAGCGACCCAATTAATGAGATAGTCTCCTTTTTTAATTTTTGAGCCTGCAATCTCAACATCCTCGGCCGCGATTCGCCCAATGGCTTGAACAGGCGGGTAATAGCGCAACGTTTCCTCGGTCAATTGAGGAATAAGAGAAGGATCTTGCCGTACTGCTTCGGCGATATGCGGCTGCTCTGTTAGCAGTCTTACTGTATTTGTAATCAAATTGGTCGTTGTCTCATTACCAGCAACAAGTAATAGAATACAAAAACCAAGTAGTTCATTCTCGGTTAAACGCTCACCGTCGATTTCTGCTTGAATAAGAAGTGAGATCAGGTCATCAGCAGGGGATTCTTTTCGTTTTTGGATCAAGTGAGCAAAATAAGTGGACAGCTCTTCCTCTGCGCGTTTCTGCATATCGACTACTGCTTGAAGGGCTTCTTTTGATTCATCCTTTGCACCTGCTACTAGGGCATCAGAATGTTTCTTAATGAACGCTCTATCCTTTACCTCTGCGCCGAGAAGCTCAGCAATAATCATGACAGGCAGGGGAGCTGCTAGATCTTCCGCGATATCAAACGTACGCTGATCCTTGACTTGTTGCAGCAGGTCATGTGTCAGGTCTTTAATGTTATCTTCTAATTGTTTAATCGCTTTTGGCGTGAATGCTTTATTGACGAGTGCTCTCATTTTTGTATGCTTTGGTGGGTCCATCGTTAAAATACTCGTTTTTGTCGTGCTTCTTCCTCGCTGTGATGAGAACACTTTTGGCTGCTTCAGAACAGACTGGATATCCGCATATCGAAAGAGATCCCAGCACTTTCTTGTTTCATCATATCTAATATCACTCTGCGCACGTAGCTCATTGTAAATAGGGAACGGGAAAAGAAGGTCATCGGTCGAACGGATTTCTCTCATTGGAATGACATTGATATAGTTTTCTTTCACTTTCATTATGAACGCTCCTTTTTCACTTAGTTTCCCTTTCACGGTATCACCCGTAAAATATCATTTCAACGGACATGTTTTCTAAAATATGTCAATAGTCTAATCGGGAGATTCAAGCACATTCGTCATATAGGAAAATAGAAATCCATTAGAAATGATAGCGCTTTCTATAAAATAGAATTGAAGTCACCGAAACCAAAAATAAAATGGGGAATTCAGTCGAACGAAAGGGTACTATGATGCAAATGCATATAGTTCTTTAGATCTAAATTATTGTTTTGCAAAAGTGCAGTCAGTATACATACAGCAAGCGGTTGAACGCGTATTCGGGACTTTTGAAAAGCGCTGGCTCTTTCTTGACACGATTTCTCATCATGTTACGATAACTAACGTGCGAAAAACACGAACAAAAAGCGAACAAGGGAGAGGATCAATATCATTGATCAAAAGAAAGTTGCTTTCATTGGAGCAGGTTCTATGGCGGAAGGAATGATTGCAGGGATTGTGCGATCAGGACAAATGCCGCTAGGCCAAATTTACGCAACAAACAGACAAAATCAACTTCGATTGAATGAACTAACGACACGTTACGGAATACAAACAGCCACAATGGATTCTTTTCCTTTTGAAGAAATGGATATGTTGATCCTGGCCATGAAGCCAAAGGATGCTGAAACAGCACTTGAATCGTTAAAACCTCATATTCAGAGAGACCAGCTGATTATGTCTGTCCTTGCAGGCGTGAAGCAATCGTATATTGAAGATATGTTGCATGAAGGGCAGCCCGTGATGAGGGTCATGCCGAATACGTCAAGTACGATCGGGGCTTCAGCGACCGCTTTATGTGCTGGACGTTATGTGAAAGACGACCATATCAGCATGAGTCAGGCTCTTTTATCTGAAATGGGCGAAGTGTATACCATTCAGGAAGAGCAAATGGATATTTTTACTGGAATTGCCGGAAGCGGACCAGCCTATTTTTATTTCTTAATGGAAAGAATCGAAGAAGCAGGAGAAGAAGCAGGTTTATCTAAGGAATTGTCTCGCCAAATTGGCGCGCAGACACTTCTCGGCGCTGCGAAAATGCTGCAAGAAACAGAGGAAAACCCTTCTACTCTGAGAGAGAAAATTACGTCACCAAATGGAACAACAGCTGCAGGACTGAATGCATTAGATGATTTTGGCGGAGGAGAAGCAATCAAGCAGGCCGTCAAACATGCTACCAATCGATCAAAAGAGATCAGCAAACAGCAAAAACAAAAAGTATCTATATAAATAGAGCTCAGGTACAGGAGTGATAAGGTGTACGCAGATAAAGAGAGAAAACGAATTGTTGTAAAAATCGGAAGCAGCTCTCTTACTAGCTTTCAAGGAGAGATTAGTTTAAAAAAACTAGAAAACCTCGTCAATCAAATTGTGAAACTCAAAGATGAAGGGCACGAAGTCATTTTGGTTTCATCTGGTGCGGTTGCAGCTGGCTACCGAAAACTAGGATTTATCGATAGACCCAAAACACTGCCGGAAAAACAGGCATCTGCCTCAATCGGGCAAGGCCTTTTAATGGAATCATATTCTACTTTATTTTTATCACACGGTTATATTGCCTCACAGCTTTTAATCACAAGAAGTGATTTTTCAGATGAAACACGCTATCAAAATGTGCGCAACACGATGAATGTGTTATTAGATCGAGGCATTATTCCGATTATCAATGAAAATGATACAGTGACGATTAACCGCTTGAAGTTCGGAGATAACGATACATTGTCTGCAAAAGTAGCTGGACTCATTGATGCGAATTTCCTTGCCATTTTATCTGATATTGATGGCTTGTATGAAGATAACCCGCATACAAACCCAAATGCGAAGCGAATTCTGGAAGTCACAGACATCACAGAAGACATCGAAGCAGCGGCTGGAGATGCAGGCAGCAGTGTGGGCACAGGCGGAATGAAATCAAAGCTCGATGCGTTTAAAATTTCAATGGCCGCTGGTATCAATGGCTTTTTAGGAAAAGCGGATACGCCTCACATTTTAGACAAAGCCATTAATGGAACAGAGGACGGCACTTATTTTACTGCTGATGAAAATTTAGCACCGCTGAATTACAAGAAGCAGTGGATTGCCTTTCATTCTGGACCAAAAGGCGAGATCGTCATTCGTGAGAAAACACAGGAACTCCTCATGCACCGTGAGAGAAGCCTCGATTCCGATGGCATTGTCAATGTGAAGGGTTCGTTTAAAAAAAGGGATGTCGTCCGTATTTTAGATCAAGATGAAAGAGAAATCGGACTGGGCATTGTGAATTATTCGTCAGATGAACTCATCCAAAAGCGTGACTTCTTGCAGGATGAAGTAGTGCATGTCGTCGATCTTGAAGCATTTGTTTGTCATTTAGATCTATCGATACCAGTTTGCTAACCAAAAGGGAGGAATTCCATGACACTGACAGCTGAAGTTGTCACATCGGTCAAAGAAAAAGCAAAAAAAGCAAAGTACGTTTCAAAAAAACTAGGTTTACTTCATACAGAGGATAAAAACGAGGCACTGCTGAAACTAGCAGAAGCGTTAGAACAAAATAGCACGTTCATCTTGCAAGAGAATCAAAAGGATATAGATGCCGGGAAGGAAAAGGGCTTTTCAGAGGCACTCTTGGATCGTTTAATGTTAAATGAAGAAAGAATTCATGAGTTTGCCGAAAGCTTGCGGCTTGTGACGAGATTAACAGATCCTGTTGGAGAAATATTGGATGAATGGACTCTTGAAAATGGCTTGCATGTGAAAAGCCGAAGAGTACCGCTCGGCGTGATCGGGATGATCTATGAAGCGAGACCGAATGTCACTGTCGATGCAGCAGGGCTTGCCCTTAAAGCAGGTAACGCAGTGATTTTAAAAGGCGGTTCCTCCGCTATTTCTTCCAACAAAGCCATTGTGAGTGTGATTCATGAAGCATTGGATCAAACAAAGATCCCGCGTGATGCGGTGCAATTGATAGAACAAACAGACCGTTCATCGGTTCAAGCGATGTTTCATCTAAAAGAATGGATTGATGTCTTAATTCCGCGAGGCGGAGCTTCTTTAATCAAAACAGTGGTTGAACAATCTACCATTCCCGTTCTTGAAACAGGAACAGGAAACTGTCATGTCTTTATTGATCAAACAGCCAATGTGAAAAAAGCCATTGAGATTGTCATCAATGCAAAAACGAATCGTCCAGCTGTATGTAATGCACTTGAGACGCTAATCATCCATCGCGATTGGCTGAAAGAAAATGCGGCATCGCTGAATGAAGCCCTGCTGGAGCACCATGTCACCGTACATGGCGACGAGGCTGCATTGTCTCATTTTTCAAATGCCATTCCTGCTGAGGAAGTGGACTGGACAGATGAATATTTAAGTCTTGATCTTGCCGTAAAGGTAGTCGATTCCATCGAGAATGCGATCGACCATATTGAAAAGTACGGTACAAAACATTCAGAAGCCATCGTGACAGAGGATGAAGAGCAGGCACTCACGTTTTTAAACGAAGTCGATGCGGCGGCGGTTTATCATAACGCATCTACACGCTTTACAGACGGCGGTGCACTTGGATACGGGGCTGAAATTGGTATCTCCACTCAAAAACTGCACGCCAGAGGTCCAATGGGGCTTTCAGCACTCACAACAACGAAGTTACTTCTGTCTGGTGACGGTCAGATTAGAAGCTAGATGAGATTCAAAAAACACTACCTTTTTTCATGGGGTAGTGTTTTTTTGGTGCAGATATTTATTGGCTAGAGCAGGTTTTCTTCATCACTTTCTCAAACTTAAAAAATTCAAATTCTTCAGGTGCAGTATGCTGATTTTCTTGATCAGTTTCATGAGGTGCGTTCGGATCTGGATGTTTCATATGATAAAACTCCACAATTTGAAAGCCGCACTTATTGACATAGAAATGAATGTTGCGTTTTTCAAAATACGGAGTCACAACTTCCCAAACAATCGTTTCTGGATATTGCGCCTCGATGGCTTTCCATGCTGCCTGACCAATGCCTTTTCCGTGTGAGGATGAAGAGATGTATAATAGGTCAACTGAGTTGTGCTGGGTCTCTTGGTTGATTTTAATGACAACGCCGCCTGCCTTTTCGTCATTTAGCATAATATGATAAACAATGTGTTCATTCAATTGAAAAGATTCATCAATCACTTCATCTGGAGGAATCGATCCATCATGCGCATCGCCAAATGCATCGATCACGCCAGCTGTAAAAGCTTTCTGTAGCTCTTTTTTCATTGAAGGGAAGTCCTCTTTTTTTGCCAGTTCTAATGTCACTTCATGTTGAGTGATGTTGTTCATGTTTTTATCCTTTCCAAGCGTAGTAGTGTTCTGCATGTTATCATAAAGGGTGGAGTAACTCCATAGTCAAGAGAGGAGCCTTAATGATGATGAATGATGTGCAAAAAACATTTTTCACTGGAGAATTTGCCAAGCTATTTGATGTAAAGAAAGATACCTTGTTTTATTACGATAAAATTGATTTATTTAAGCCAGCTGGTGTTCATGAAAATGGGTACCGTTACTATACACTTGAGCAATTTGATCATTTTATAGCGATTCAATCCCTTCGAGCTGTGCAATTTCCGATAAAAGAGTTAAAACAATATTTCACTGAGCCGTCCCGCGAAAGGCTCCAAAGCCTAGCAGCAGAACAAATAGACAAGGTCAAACAAGAGATTGAAAAACTTCAAGATATCCAGTCTTTTCTTATGCGGGTCATGGAGACGACGCATGAACTATCATCTGTAAAAATAGGGGAGGTGCTGTTTCAAGAGCTCCCAGAAGAACCAGTTGTATTAAGTGCATCGAACCCGATTGACATGAATACATCCGTAGAAGAAATATCTCGAATTGTTGGACATTTTCTAAAGGAAATTGGCATAAAAGGGGCTGCCGCAAATGGTGCTGTCTTAAAAAAAGAGCAGTTCCTTCAGCGTCACTATCATCAGTCAGATCAGCTGTTTTGCCGAATGGAAGCGCCGGAAGCAGTTAAAAAACCTGCGGGCCTTTATGCGGTGATGTATGATCAAGGATCATATGAAGAGATTGAATCTGCTTATTCGCGCTTGTTAGATGTAATCGAGAAAGAGGACATGGCGCTGGATGGAGATGTCTTTGAGGAGTATTTGCTTCATTCACTCTTGTCTAAAAATGAAGCAGAGTATATAACGAAACTCAGTGTAAAAGTGAAAAAGCGTTTAGATTAACCAAAAAAGGATAGACCGCATGGATACGTGTCTATCCTTTTTTATATTTAACCGACTTGATTCTCCGTAAATTGGCTCATATATAAGTCTGCATAGAAACCATTTTGTTTTAAGAGTTCTCTGTGCGTTCCTTTTTCAATGATGGTGCCATCTTTCATGACTAGAATAACGTCGGCATCCTTAATCGTCGACAGTCTGTGTGCAATGACGAAGCTCGTTCTGCCTTTCATCAATTCATTCATCGCTTTTTGAATGTGCATCTCTGTCCGTGTATCCACACTGCTCGTCGCTTCATCTAATATTAAGATTTTTGGATCAGATAAAATCGCACGGGCGATGGTTAACAGCTGGCGCTGACCTTGGGATAGATTGCCGGCATCTTCTGTTAAGAGTGTGTCATATCCGTCTGGAAGCGTGCGGATGAAGTCGTTAGCATAAGCATGTTTGGCGGCTTTGATGACATCCTCTTTTGAGACGTTCTGCCTGCCATAGGCAATATTATCATGAATCGTCCCTTCAAAAAGCCACGTATCCTGAAGAACCATTGCAAATAAGTCGCGTACTTGCTGACGGCTGAGATCAGTTGTTTTGACGCCGCCGATACGGATCGAGCCTTGATCTAATTCATAGAAACGCATTAAAAGATTGATGATGGTTGTTTTTCCAGCGCCTGTTGGCCCGACAATCGCAACTGTTTGACCTTCTTTGACATCTAAAGTCAAATCTTTAATAATTGGATGGTCTTTTTCATATCCGAATTGAACT
This sequence comes from Bacillus sp. FSL W8-0645, assembly GCF_038007905.1. Taxonomy (NCBI): domain Bacteria; kingdom Bacillati; phylum Bacillota; class Bacilli; order Caryophanales; family Bacillaceae; genus Bacillus; species Bacillus sp. FSL W8-0645. Next base: position 1,940,302 of record NZ_JBBOYC010000001.1, on the reverse strand, counting down.
TGTTCAAAGCTCACATCGCCTGAAAGTGATTCAAGATCAATTGCTGCATCTTCCTCGGGACTTTCTTCTTTCTCATCCAGGATTTCAAACACCCTTTCAGCAGAAGCAATCGCTGATTGAACCAAGTTGGCGACGCTTGATGCTTGCACGAGCGGTTGAGACATTTGCTGCGTGTATTGGATAAACGCCTGCACATCTCCGACACGAATATTCCCGTTAATCACAAGAATACCGCCGGCTACACTGACTGCCACATAGCCAAGGTTCCCGATAAACGTCATCAATGGCATCATTAAACCGGATATGAACTGCGCTTTCCTCGATGATTCATACAGCTGTTCGTTTAATTGATCAAATGTATCGATCGCTTTCTTTTCGTAGCCATACGCACGAACCGTTTGATGCCCTGTGAACATTTCATTAATATGTCCATTGATCATCCCCAGCTCTTTTTGCTGCGCTTTAAAATGCTTTTGAGAAAATGACGTAATGCCGCGAATCGCAAACAGGCTGAGCGGCAGTGTTAAACAAACAAGCAAGGTCAGCAGCGGACTAATCAATAGCATCATGACGACAATCCCAATAACTGTAATAACAGATGTAATCACTTGGGTGAGTGCCTGCTGAAGCGAAGTATTAATATTATCGATATCATTCATTACACGGCTCAGCGTGTCCCCGTGGGTTGTTTTATCAAAATACCGAAGGGGGAGACGTGTGAGCTTGTCATTTGCTTCTTGCCGTAATTCAGCAATGGTCTGTTGGGAGACACCCGCCATGACATATTGCTGTACGAATGAAAAGAGAGCAGCAACGACGTATAGCACGACAAGCAGCCATAAGATTCGTGAAATGACATCAAATTGTACAGCTGTTCCTTGTGTAAAGCTGTCAAACAGGGAAGAGGTGGCATCCCCGAGCAGCTTTGGACTAATGACGTTAAAGACGGTTGAACCGACTGCTGCAATGAAGACAATGATCAATTGAATCTTTCTTGGTTTTAAATAGCCAATCAAACGAAGCAGTGTTTTCTTAAATTCCTTTGGTTTTGCGACAGGTCCTCTAGGGTGGCCGCCTTTATGGCCCATGCCGGAAGACATTTTTTTACTCATCCTCGCTCCACCTCCTGACCTTCCTGTGATGCAACAATCTCTTGATAGACAAGGTTGTCCTTCAGTAATTGTTCATGTGTTCCGATACCTGCGATTTTCCCATCATCTAGTACGATGATTTTATCACTATGCTTCACTGTGCTGATTCTTTGCGCCACAATGATGAGGGCTGCATGCGCTTTTTCAGCTTCTAATGATGCCCGAAGCTTCGCATCTGTTTTGTAATCAAGTGCTGAGAAACTATCGTCAAACAGATAGAATGACGGTTTTCTCACTAGCGCTCTTGCAATAGACAGACGCTGCTTTTGACCGCCAGATAGATTCGATCCGCCCTGGTCAATTTCCGCATTGATTCCGCCATCTTTTTGCAAAACAAATTCTTCTGCCTGCGCCGTGCAGAGCGCCTGCCAGACGTCTTCATCGCTTGCATTCTGCCTGCCGAAGCGTACATTATCGGCAATGGTTCCACTAAATAAAACCGCTTTTTGAGAAACGTAGCCCATCTGGCCTCTTAGTTTCTCCTGAGGCAGCTTTCTAATGTCTACACCATCTAGTGTAATCCGGCCTTCAGTTGCTTCGTAGAAGCGCGTCATTAGCTGGAGAAGAGTGGTTTTCCCTGAACCTGTACTTCCGATAATAGCTGTCGTTTCGCCAGTTTTGGCTTCAAACGAAATGTTTTGAACTGCCGGCTTTTCAGCATTTGAGTAATAAAATGACACATCCTCAAAGCGAATGGATTGTGCGGGCGCGTGCAGGTCAGTAACCGTTCCTTCATTGTCTTGAATTTTCGGTTCCATGTTTAACACTTCATTCATCCGTTTAGCTGATGCTTGTGCTCTTGGGACCATAATAAAACTCATCGACAGCATAATCAGTGCCATTAAAATCATCATCGCATATTGGATAAAGGCAATAAGATTCCCTACTTCCATCTCTCCGGCATCAATTCGGTTTGCACCTAGCCAGACAATGCCGATATTTGTGAAGTTCATGATGATGAGCATAAATGGAAACAAGTAAGCCATTAAACGGTTGACTCTCAGACCAGTATCCTTGTAGGATGTGTTGGCTTCTTGAAAACGCTCCTTTTCATCATCTACACGGTTAAAAGCACGAATGACCCGGATGCCTGAAAGAGATTCTCGCATAATTAAATTCAGCCGATCTGTTTTTTTCTGAAGCTGACCGAATAAAGGAATGGCTTTTCTCGACACCAAATAGATAAATCCGCCAAGAAGGGGAAGCGCTGCTAAAAAGATGAGAGACAGGACAGCATCTCGGGATACAGCCAAAATAATTCCGCCCACAAGCATGAGTGGTGCTCTCGTCATCATTTGTAAGATCATGATCGTGACATCTTGGACTTGTTTCACATCATTTGTTGATCTTGTAATAAAGGAAGACGTCCCGATCCTTTGAAATTCTTCTAGTGAAAATTGTTCGACATGCACAAACAGCTGTCTTCTCATATCACGCCCGAAGCCAAGTGCAGTCTTTGATGACAAGTAAGACTTCCAGATCGTGAGTAAGATGGCAAGTAAAGAACAAGCCACCATCCAGCCGCCAACCTTCCATATGTAAGCAATATCTCCTTGGACGATCCCGACATCGACGATATCTGCCGTAAGCGTCGGTAAATATAGCTGGAGCATACTGCTTAAAAAGGTGAGGATCACAATGGACACAACGGATAGCCGATACGGCTTTAAAAACGATAAAATTGATTTCATACGAATACCTTTCTTCCATATAGTGTGTTGTTCTGTAACCCATCATATACAAAGAGGGATTATTTCCACAAATGAAATGTCTTGTTTTAATAAATTATTTATATTGTTCAATTTTAGAAAAGAAATCCTTCACAAACACATAAAAATCATGAGCAGAAGGTGACATTTCTCGTGATTTAGAAGCAATAATTCCAACGGTTCTTCTCACTTGCGGAAAATCGATCGGAATCTTCGCTGTAAAGCGCGGTGTGGTTTCATAAAAGGCACTTTCGGGTAATAAGGTAACGCCCATACCAGCTGATACGAGACCTTTAATGGCGTCTAAATCTTCTCCTTCAGATGAAATGGTTGGCTCATAGCCTGCCTGCTTACAAGCATCAACCGCAATTTGTCTCAGCACATAACCTTCTGGAAATAACACGAAATGATCTTTTCTTAAATCACTTAAATGAATACTCCTTTGTCCGCTAAAGGGGTGACTGACAGGCAGCAAGGCATAAATGCTTTCTGAAAACAAAATATTTCCTTCTATTTGAGGATCGTTTGTCGGTACAGGTCCTAAAAAGGCGAGATCAATATCTCGATTTTTTACAGCTTCAATGAGAAATTTATAGGATCCTTGACGAAGTAAAAAATCGACCTCTGGGTATTCCTGCTTAAAGGCGGAAATAACAGAAGGTAGCACTTGGCTTGCTAGGCTAGTAGGAAAGCCGATATTGACGGTTCCTTTGTGCGGATCTAAATATTCATCAATTTGCTCTTTCGCATAATCAATGGCTTTTAGTGCCGTTCTGACATGATCTAAAAATTGTCTGCCGATCTTCGTTAATTTGATATTTCGTCCTTCTCGTTCGAATAAGGCCACTCCAAGTTCTTCTTCTAAATTCGCAATCTGCCGGCTGATCGCAGATTGGGCAACATGTAAGTTTTCAGCCGCTTCTGACACGTGTTCACGGTCTGCGACTTCTACAAAATAACGCAACTGACGAAGCTCCATTTTTACACTTCACACCCATCTATCTCAAAAAGAGATTGTTTTCATCTAAATTATATATTGTTTATATTAATTTGAAAACTTAAAATAAGTTACAGAGTTTGTGAGATTTTATTACTGTGAAAAAACGGATCTTTTAAACGGGGGAGAGAAACGATGACTTATAATCAACTACCACAACCACAAGGTCTCTACCGTCCTGAATTTGAACATGATGCATGTGGGATCGGACTGTACGCTCATTTAAAAGGGGAAGCGACACACAGCATCGTCAAAAAGGGATTACAAATGCTGTGCCAGCTTGATCACCGCGGCGGGCAAGGCAGTGATCCGTATACAGGTGATGGTGCCGGCTTAATGGTACAACTACCAGACGCTTTCTTTAGAAAAAGCTGCAAAGACTTTGCACTTCCTGAAAAGGGCCGTTACGGGGTAGGAATGGTCTTCTTTTCAAAAGAGGATGACGAGAAAACGCGCCAAGCCATCGAGCAAAAAATCAACGGGTTCATTAAACAAGAAGGTCAAACATTAATTGGCTGGAGAACAGTTCCTATTGATGCCGGGAAAATTGGTACTGTCGCAGCAAAGAGCTGTCCGGTTGTGAGGCAAGTCTTTATCGGGGCAAACGACAAGATCACAGATCGTTTGTCATTTGAAAGAAAATTATATGTCATTCGTAAGCAGGCTGAGAACTGGGGAACAGCAGAGGAAAAACAATTTTACTTTGTCAGCCTGTCGAGTCAAACCATTGTATACAAGGGGCTTTTAACATCAGATCAAGTCGATGCTTTTTATCTTGATCTTCAGGATGAAACATTTGTTTCTGCATTTTCACTTGTTCATTCACGATTTAGTACAAATACATTTCCAACATGGGAAAGAGCCCATCCAAACCGCTATTTGATTCACAACGGTGAAATTAACACACTAAGAGGAAACATCAATTGGATGAGAGCAAGAGAACAACAATTCGTATCTGAAGCTTTCGGAGACGATTTAGACAAGATTTTGCCAGTGCTGAATGCAGACGGAAGTGATTCATCCATTCTAGACAATGCCTTTGAATTCTTTGTGCTTGCAGGCCGTACACCTGCTCATACAGCCATGATGCTGATTCCAGAGCCATGGACTGAAAACACGCACATGTCGAAAGAAAAACGGGCATTTTATGAATACCATAGTTCTCTCATGGAACCGTGGGATGGGCCAACAGCTATTTCCTTTACTGATGGTAAACAAATCGGAGCCATCTTAGACCGAAACGGATTAAGACCGGCAAGATACTATGTCACAAATGATGATCATATCATTTTCTCTTCTGAGGTCGGTGTGATCGACACAAATGAAGAGGATGTGAAGTATAAAGATCGTCTTGAGCCAGGTAAAATGCTCTTAATTGATTTAGAAGAAGGGCGAATTATTTCTGACGAAGAAGTGAAATCGACGATTGCCAATGAACTTCCTTATCAAAAATGGCTTGATGAAGAAATGGTGCACGTCAATCGCTCGGAAGAAAATTCAGAAAATTCTAGTATAATGGATGATTTATTGACGCGCCAGCGTGCCTTCCATTATACGTACGAGGACATTCAAAAGTATTTAATTCCTTTACTAGAAGAAGGCAAGGACCCAATCGGTTCAATGGGAAGCGACACTCCGCTTGCTGTGTTATCAGATCGTGCGCAGTCTCTGTTTTCTTACTTCAAGCAGCTGTTTGCACAAGTGACGAACCCGCCGATTGACGCCATTCGTGAGCAGCTTGTGACATCTACGATGACGTGGTTAGGTGCTGAAGGAGATATTTTACATCCGAATGAATATTCATGCCGACGAATTAAACTGTATACACCCGTCTTAACAAGCGGACAGTTTAACGGTTTGAGAACAATTGTTCATAATGCCTTTAAAAGCAAAACGATTCATACTCTTTTCACCGATGATTTAAAGCGCGGGCTGGATGCGATGTTTGAAGAGGCGGAAAAAGCGATCCGTGAAGGTGTATCTTTATTAATTCTTTCCGATCGTGAAATGACGGAAGAAAAAGTGCCGATTCCACCACTTCTGGCGCTAAGTGCACTGCATCAGCATCTTGTGCGTCAAGGCTTACGGACAAAGGTTAGTCTGATCGTTGAATCTGGCGAAGTCAGAGAGGTTCATCATTTTGCCGCACTGATTGGCTATGGAGCAGATGCGATCCATCCTTACCTTGTCTATGAAACGTACAAACAGTTGATTGCAGAAGAAGCGATCTCTTTCAGCTTTGATGAAGCAGTCACAAAGTTTGGTAAAAGCGTAACCGAAGGTGTCGTCAAAGTCATGTCTAAAGTGGGAATCTCCACTGTGCAAAGCTACAGAGGAGCGCAAATCTTTGAAGCCGTCGGCATTAGTGAAGACGTCATTCAGGCGTATTTCACGGGAACAGCTTCTCAGCTTGGCGGGATTGACCTTGAGACCATTGCACATGAAGCAAAACTTCGTCATGAAGCAGGGTATCAGGCAGCGACTGACCAAACACTCGAATCAGGAAGTGACTTCCAGTGGAGAAAAAATGGTGAGCACCATGCCTTTAATCCAAAAACGATTCATACGCTTCAGTGGGCATGCCGCAATGAAGATTACGATCTATTTAAGCAATATACAAAGGCAGCGGACGAAGAAAGAATCGGCTTCCTTCGAAATTTATTTGCTTTCCAGCCAAAACAAAAACCAGTTCGTTTGGAAGACGTTGAATCTGCTGAATCCATCGTGCGCCGATTCAAGACAGGCGCCATGTCATTTGGATCTTTAAGTAAAGAAGCGCACGAAGCACTTGCCATTGCCATGAACCGAATTGGCGGTAAAAGTAACAGCGGAGAAGGCGGAGAAGATCCTGCTCGCTTTACAGTTGATGAGCGTGGCGATGATCGCAGAAGTGCGATTAAACAAATTGCTTCTGGACGCTTTGGCGTAAAGAGTCATTATTTAGTCAATGCAGATGAACTGCAAATTAAAATGGCACAAGGGGCAAAGCCGGGAGAAGGCGGACAGCTGCCAGGAAATAAAGTATACCCTTGGGTCGCCGATGTACGCGGATCTACACCAGGCGTCGGATTGATTTCACCACCGCCGCATCATGATATTTATTCCATCGAGGATTTAGCGCAGCTGATCCATGATTTGAAAAACGCGAACCGTGATGCCCGCATCAGTGTCAAGCTTGTGTCTAAAGCAGGTGTTGGTACGATTGCAGCAGGTGTTGCAAAAGGGACGGCGGATGTCATTGTCATCAGTGGATACGACGGCGGTACAGGAGCTTCGCCGAAAACGAGTATTAAACACACAGGACTTCCTTGGGAACTCGGTTTGGCAGAGGCGCATCAAACCCTTGTGTTAAACGGCCTTCGCGAAAGAGTCGTTCTTGAAACGGACGGAAAGTTAATGACTGGCCGCGACGTGGTCATGGCTGCGATTTTAGGAGCAGAAGAATACGGCTTTGCGACAGCTCCACTTGTCGTATTGGGCTGTGTGATGATGAGAGCATGTCATTTAGATACTTGCCCAGTCGGCGTTGCTACACAGAATCCAGAGCTTCGCAAAAAATTCATGGGGAATCCTGACCACATTGTGAATTTCATGATGTTTATTGCTGAGGAAGTAAGAGAAATCTTAGCGGAACTTGGCTTTACATCAATGGATGAATTAATTGGACGCACGGATGTTCTAGGAGTTAGCGAACGAGCAAAAGCTCACTGGAAAGCAGGCCAGCTAGACCTTGAAACACTGCTTTATCAGCCAGAAGGAGCTCGTACATTCAGAACACCGCAAAATCATAAAATTGATGAATCACTGGATATGAATGAAATCCTCCCTTATGTACAGGAAGCGCTGAATCATCAAACACCGGTTGATCTATCATTGAATATTCGCAATATCAACCGTGTGGCCGGAACCATTACTGGAAGTGAAGTGTCTAAGCGCTACGGGGAAGAAGGCTTGCCAGAGGATACGATCACACTAAGGTTCACTGGTTCCGCAGGACAAAGCTTCGGTGCTTTTGTGCCAAAGGGCATGTCTCTCTATTTAACAGGTGATTCAAATGACTATATCGGCAAAGGACTCTCTGGAGGCAAAATTGCAGTCAAAACATCTGATCACTTTGTACAAAATGGACATGAAAATGTGATTGTCGGAAACGTCGCATTCTACGGAGCGACAAGCGGAAAAGCCTTTATTAACGGGCGTGCAGGTGAGCGCTTTGCCGTTCGTAATTCAGGCGTGCAGGTGGTTGTTGAAGGAATCGGTGATCATGGATGTGAATATATGACTGGCGGACGTGTCGTCATTTTAGGAGACGTCGGGAAAAACTTTGGCGCAGGCATGTCTGGCGGCGTAGCTTATGTCCATACATCCGATGCGAAACAGTTCAAAAGAATGTGCAACATGGAAATGATCATGTTTGAAAAACTCACAGATCACGATGAAGAGCAAGAAGTGAAACAGCTGATTCAAGAGCACCTTCACTATACAAACAGCGCAAAAGCTTCGGCACTTTTAGAAAACTGGGCGCAAGAAAAGGATCAATTCATCAAGGTCATTCCGAGAAATTACAAAATGATGCTTCAAAGCATTGAAGAACAAAAACAAGCGGGCCTTAGTCATGAGGAAGCGGTCATGTATGCCTTTGAAGCAAACACGAAACCGAAAAATCAAGAAACGGCAAACGGGCAAAAAGCAGCCCTCGCTCATTAAGAAAGGGGAGAGGACAATGGGCAAAGCAACAGGTTTTATGGATTATAAAAGAGAAAAGCCAAATGAACGTGACCCTCTCACTCGTCAAAATGACTGGAAAGAATATTCAGCCCCTTATACAGATGACGTATTGAAGAAGCAGGGCGCTAGATGTATGGATTGCGGCACACCATTTTGTCAAATTGGGATGGAGATCAAAGGCGGCGTGTCAGGCTGCCCGATCTACAATTTAATTCCAGAATGGAACGACCTTGTGTATCGCGGGAGATGGAAAGAAGCGCTCGAAAGACTGCAAAAAACAAATAATTTCCCTGAATTTACTGGGAGAGTATGTCCAGCGCCTTGCGAAGGGTCATGTACAGTCGCCATCAATGATCCAGCTGTTTCAATTAAAAATATCGAACGCACGATCATTGATAAAGGCTTTGAAAATGGATGGATCACACCGAGAATTCCTTCAAGCCGTACAGGCAGGAAAATTGCCATTGTCGGCTCAGGACCAGCAGGACTTGCAAGTGCTGATCAATTAAACCAAGCAGGTCACGCCGTCACAGTGTTCGAACGGTCTGATCGCCTTGGCGGACTGCTGACATACGGCATTCCAAACATGAAACTGGACAAAGAAATAGTGGAGCGAAGAGTCAAACTGTTGAGACAAGAAGGCATTGATTTTGTAACGAACACAGAAATCGGCGTGGATGTCACTGCCGATGAACTGAAAGAACAGTTTGATGCGGTCATCCTGTGTACAGGTGCACAAAAGCAGCGTGACCTGTTGATTGAAGGCCGGGAAGCTAAAGGGATTCACCTTGCGATGGATTATTTAACCCTCGCAACAAAAAGCATGCTGGATTCAGGATTTAAAGACAAAAACTTTATTGATGCAAAAGGAAAAGACGTGATTGTCATTGGCGGAGGAGATACAGGTGCGGATTGCGTTGCAACTGCCCTTCGCCAAAAAGCAAAAAGTGTTGTTCAGTTCGGGAAGCATCCGAAGCTTCCGGATACACGTGTAGGGGATAACATGTGGCCTGAACAGCCTTACGTCTTCTCACTCGATTATGCTTATGAAGAAGCACAAGCTAAATTCGGGGAAGATCCGCGTCAATATTCCATTCAAACCACAAAAATTGTGGCAGATAAAAATGGAAAATTAAAAGAGCTTCATACGATTCAAATGGAAAAGGTGAAAAACGAACATGGGAAGTTTGAATTTCATGAGATTCCAGGGACAGAAAAAGTATGGCCGGCTCAGCTAGTCTTTATTGCAATTGGTTTTGAGGGAACTGAACAGCCACTCGTGAAACACTTTGGCGTGGACAGCAAAAACAATCGCATTGACGCAAAGTATGGGGAGTATACAACAAATGTAGAAGGCGTATTTGCAGCGGGAGATGCAAGACGCGGGCAAAGCTTGATTGTCTGGGCAATTAATGAAGGCAGACAAGTGGCGCACGAGGTAGACCGTTATTTAATGGGGAGTTCGGTTCTGCCAAAATAGGTCAAACAAAGGGTGTTTATGATATAGAAAAGCCATGATCCAATAGTGATCATGGCTTTTTATGATTCAGATATGGTTTGATTTACTATCACTTTTTCCCGCTCTAGTGGAGATGCAGCTAAAAGAACGAACTAAAGGCAGCGTGCTGGCTGAAGGAAGGGTGAGCTGATTGGAAAATCTATCTTTCATCAGGTAACGTTCAAGCACTAGATTTACGGGTATGTCAAAACGTGTGACATATTGGTTAGGAAGACGACGTTTTGATTTTACTGCCTTTGTATAACCGGTTTAGATCCTTCCTTTCATGTACATGCTGTAGATAAATGCAGTAAGAAAGGAAGGTAAGCTTGTGCCGTTTTTTAACATTTTGATTGAACTGTTTATCGGGTTTTTCGCCTTATTTTCTATTACAAAATTATTAGGAAAAACACAATTCGCACAAATCACGCCATTTGATTTTATTTCTGCGCTGATTTTAGGGGAAATGGTCGGAAACGCCATTTTTGACCCAGAAGTCAAGATTCAGCATATTTTGTTTGCTGTTGCGGTATGGGGCATTCTCATCTATACAGTTGAATGGTTTTCACAGCGCTTTAAAGGTATTCGAGCCTTTTTAGAAGGAAGACCGACACTTGTCATTGATCAAGGGAAGATTCACTACAATCGCTTGAAGAAAAATATGCTTGATCTCAATCAACTGCAGACACTGATTCGTGCGAAGGGTCATTTTGCCTTGAATGAAATTGAATATGCCATTTTGGAAACAGATGGATCGGTGAGCGTTCTTCCGAAAATGAAATACGCAACAGCCACCGCAGAAGATGTGAACGTGAAGGGAAAAGAAGTCAAATTGCCTAGAACGTTTATTATTGATGGTGAAATTTTAAAAAAAGATTTACAAGAAGCTGGCTTCGATGAAACATGGCTGAGTGAGCAATTAAAAAAGCAGCACATTTCTTCTTATCGAGACGTTCTATTTTGTGAATGGATTGAAAATGAAGGGATTTATGCAATGAAATATGAAAAGTCTAAAAAACATCCATAACATTTATAAGTGGGTGTTTTTTTGTGCGTGTCATGAATAGGATCAAAAAGAATGTTTGATTGAAAACGTTCACAAAGAGGAGGAGATGTACGATGAAGTATGGAAAGGTATGGCTTGTAGTCGTCTTGTCTTTATTACTATTGAACTCAGCTTCACTTCAAGCAATCGGACATCAGAATCAAACAAATCGCGTCCTTGTGGTCGATCAAAAGGGAAATGGCTCGTTTCGAACCGTTCAGTCTGCCATTGATACGATTCCAGTGAACAATCAACAGCGCGTAACGATCTATATTAAAAATGGTGTGTATAAAGAAAAAATCCTGCTTCCGCAAAATAAACCTTACGTGTCCTTTATCGGGGAAGACCAACACAAGACGATTCTGACGTATAATGATACAAATGCAAGTACTGGTAGCACAACAAATAGCTCAAGCACAATGATTCGTGCGAACGACTTTTACGCAGAAAATATCACCTTTCAAAATACGGCCGGCAGACATGCTGGTCAGGCGGTTGCACTATACGTGTCCGGTGACCGGGCTGCGTTCAAACAAATACGGGTCTTAGGCTATCAAGATACGCTTTATGCTACAGGTACAGGCCGGCAATATTATGAAAACTGCTATATCGAAGGCACGGTCGATTTTATTTTTGGATCAGCTACAGCCGTGTTTAAAAGAGCTGAAATAAAAAGTCTTGGAAATGGGTATATTACTGCAGCATCCACAACAGAAGCTCAAAAGTATGGATATGTATTCATCGATTCTACGCTCAAAAAGGGGACGGCTGCTGTTCAATCAGTTTATTTAGGACGTCCGTGGCGGCCTCATTCTGCTGTGACATTCCTCTATACAAAAATGGATGATCATATAAAGGCAGATGGATGGCATAACTGGGATAACCGTGATAACGAAAGAACAGCTAGATATAAAGAATACGGATCGACAGGGGCAGGAAGCAATTCGACAAACCGCGTAAAATGGTCCAGCATTTTAACGAAAAACGAAGCAAGTCAAATCACAGTGCAAGCTGTTCTTAGCGGAACCGATGGCTGGAATCCAGAAAAAAGGTAAAGAGCTTGTCAGTTTTCGTCAAAGAAAGCTGACTTTTCTGTTTAAAAAACCTTTGAGAACAAATGTTCTTTTGTGTATAATGAACATATTCTTCTAAAATTAGTGCGACAAAAAAGGAGGGATTGGGTGAAGCGTTTTTCACAGATCTTGTTTTTACAAATATGCATCCTGTCGATTTTATTTCTCCCTTTTTCGGCAAAAGATGATCAACTTACAGCTCGTGACGACTCACTGCCGTGGGTGACAGCTTTAGATGAATTTATACGAACAGTACCTGATTTAGAGGGCGCGATCTCCGGCATCAGCGTCCGCGATACTTCTGACTCCTCTCTTCTTTATGAACATCAAGCCGATATTCGTCTTACTCCTGCTTCTAATATGAAACTGCTCACATCAGCCATCGCTCTTGATATACTAGGAGAAACACACACATTCCCGACAGACATCTGGATAGATGGTTCTATTCAAAAGAAAACGTTACATGGCAACCTTTATCTTCGCGGCACTGGAGATCCGACTTTATTAGAAGAGGATTTTGCAAAACTTGCCAAACAAGTCAAAAAGGCTGGAATACATACAGTTCGCGGGCAGCTTGTGGCAGATGACACTTGGTTTGATGACACGAGATATTCCATTGATCTGCCGTGGAGTGATGAGGATCAATACTACGGCGCACAAATATCTGCTCTCACAGCTTCGCCGAATCAAGATTATGATGCAGGAACCGTGATTCTCGAAATAAAGCCAGGCAAAAAAGCAGGGCAAAAAGCGACCTATGACATGATTCCGAAGACTTCTGTCCCTCAAGTTATCAATCAAGTAAAAACCGTGCCAGAAGGAGGGGAAAAGAAGATTTCTTTTAAGCGCTCTCACGGCACAAACAAGATTACATTGACTGGAACCATTCCACTTAAAGCAAGTTCATCTAGACAATGGGTAGCATTATGGGAGCCGACGACCTATGCTTTAGACTTAATGAAACGAGCGCTAAAAGCTGAAGGGATTCAGGTGAAAGGACCACTCAAAACAAAACACGTTCCTAAAAAGGCTAAGAAAATCGCTTCCCATTCATCTATGCCTTTATCAGAGCTGCTTGTTCCCATGATGAAATTAAGCAACAACACTCATGCGGAAATTCTGCTAAAGGAGCTTGGCAAGCAGGTGAAGAACAAAGGAAGTTTTGAAGATGGGCTGGACGTGATGAATGAACGGCTTCCTGCTTTTGGCATGGATCCATCACTTACTGTGTTAAGAGATGGATCAGGCATATCACCTATTAATCTTGTCTCTGCAAACCAATTCACTTTATTTTTGACAAACATTCAACAGGAAAAATGGTTTAAGACCTATGAACATGCGCTTCCGTTAGCAGGGGCAAGTGACCGAATGGTCGGAGGGACGTTAAGGAACAGATTAAAAGAACCTGCTACACTAGAAAAAGTTCGTGCAAAAACAGGTTCATTAACTACGGTCAGTACACTTTCTGGATATATTGACACAAAGAGCGGAAAGACGGTCGCTTTTTCCATTTTATTAAATCATCTTGTTGATGACGAGAAAGGGAAAGAGATAGAAGACCACATTGTCAGCATTTTAGCTGAGAATCTTTAGATAGAGAAGGAGAACCATCATGACGTTAGATAACAATCAATCTTTAGTAAAAACCATGTCCATTTTTCTCGTCCCGCTTTTGCTTAGCAATATTCTGCAATCAATCGGACAACTTGTATCCATCGTCCTTGTCGGCAGATGGATTGGAGAGGATGCAGTAGCTGCCATTTCTGCATTCTTTCCGCTTTTCTTTTTACTCGTTTCTTTTTCCATCGGAATTGGATCGGGAAGTTCAATCCTTATTGGACAAGCGTATGGAGCAAAAAATGAACAAAGATTAAAAGAAATTATTGGCACAACACTTTCATTCACTTTTTTGATCGGACTTTCTTTAGCAATCATTGGAGGTTTTTTTGCAACAGATATCTTAAATCTCATGGGAACACCTGCGAATATCGTGGAGGAAAGTGCGGCTTATGCCAGAATTCTATTCATCTCAATGCCGATCTTATTTCTTTATTTTGTTTACACGACTTTCCTGCGAGGGACAGGGGATTCAAAAACGCCTTTTTATTTCTTAATGATTAGTACGGCAACGAATATTTTAATGCTGCCCATTTTATTATTTGGCTGGCTGGGGCTGCCGGCATTTGGTTTATACGGCGCTGCGTATGCTTCTGTGATATCAACAATTGTGACATTTATCATTCTACAAATCTACTTATATAAAACAAAACACCCGCTTCGCATCGATGCATCGGTTAGAAAGCATTTTTTAATGAAAGGGGATCTACTAAAAACATTATTAAAGCTCAGCATTCCATCGAGCATTAATATGATCCTTATTTCTTTATCAGAAATTGCTGTTATTTCCTTTGTCAATGATTATGGATCACAGGCGACTGCTGCCTATGGTGTTGTCAATCAAGTTGTGAGCTATGTGCAGATGCCGGCAGTAAGTCTTGGCATCGCGGTCTCTATCTTTGCAGCACAATTCATCGGCGCAGGGAATATCAACCGATTGAAAGATGTGATAAAAATCGGGTTAGGGCTCAATTTTGCCATAGGCGGATTCATTATTATCATTGTTTATCTCTTCGCACCGCAGATTTTATCTATCTTTTTAACAGATTCTAAGACGATCGACATTGCCTATAGTTTAGTCGTCATTACATTATGGAGCTATCTTATTTTTGGAACAGCCCAAATTGTCGCAGCCACGATGAGAGCAAGTGGAACAGTTTTATGGCCAACAATCTTTAGTATTTGCTCGATTTGGCTTGTAGAAGTGCCAGTCGCTTATGTGCTATCGCACTACACAACCCTTGGCATCAAGGGCATCTGGATTGGCTATCCTGCGGCTTTCTTTGTGAACTTACTCCTTCAATACGGCTACTATCAGCTCGTATGGAAGAAAAAACAGATTGTAGCGCTAGTGCAGTCATAATGTAAAAGTGTGAAGCAGCATATACATACGAAGATCTATCACTTTTAAGGAGGTATGATTTTCTATGTATTTGAATCAAAGAAGTGAACTGAACTTGTACAATATCGGTGATTTTTCTTATGCCGGACCAGATTTCCAAGTGCTAACGTGGGGGGAAGGAACGACATTAAACATCGGAAAGTTTTGTTCCATCGCAAACGAAGTAAAAATTTTCCTTGGCGGTGAACACCGTACAGATTGGGTCACAACGTATCCGTTTAATCAAATTTTCAAGGAAGCTGCCCACATTAAAGGACATCCGAAATCGAAGGGAGATGTACACATAGGGCACGACGTATGGATTGGGTATGGCGCGACGATTATGTCAGGAGTATGTATAGGGAACGGAGCAGTGATCGGAGCAAATAGTGTAATCACAAAAGATGTGCCGCCATATGCAATTGCCGCAGGAAACCCTCAGAAGCTAATGAAATATCGTTTTTCTTCTAACACAATTGAAAAACTCCAATCATTGGAATGGTGGAATCTAGAGTTTTCAAGCATACAGTCCATTTTTCAGCTCTTACAATCAAATGATATCGAAACCTGTATAAACGCAATAGAAGAAATAAAAATGAAAGGCTAAAGTAGCTTTTCCAGATTGTTGACAAAGGGCTGAAATGATCTTTATTTTAGCCCTTTGTCTTCTTTTCAATGTAATAGAAAACTAAGAAGGACGAGCACCGAAGCGCAAGACTGACAGCGAATGCGAGAGGTAGTATACGTCCTGAAAAAGCCCGAGATGGGCTTTTTGTATTTATTCCAATCGTATGATGGTTAATGCCGCTCCTACCGATCCTCCGCCAAGTAATACAACTGCTGCGATCAATCCGAATATTTGGAGAGAAAGTTGGTTACCTGCTACAAGTGTTGTGATGAGAGATACGTTGTAGCTAGACGCAGATAAAGCGGGCGTTAAAATAGATCCAGGAATGGCAGAACCGTTGTTAATCACCCTTGTTCCAGCAAGAAGTCCTGCACTTGCATTGACTTGATACGTGATGAAATACCGACCTGAGACAGGTACAGTAAACACCGTATTTCCACCACCTACTGTAAATCCATCTAAACTTTGATTATTGGGTAAAGAAACTGACGTTCCACCTAATACAACTAGTACTGTACTTCCCGATGTATTGGACGCGTACATCGAATTAGCAGTTAAACTGGTACCTGTTGCACCCGTAGGGCCAGTTGCACCAGTGATACCCGTTGCGCCAGTAATACCTGTCGCACCAGTAATACCTGTTGCGCCAGTAATACCTGTCGCACCAGTGATACCCGTTGCGCCAGTAATACCTGTCGCACCAGTAATACCTGTTGCGCCAGTGATACCCGTTGCACCAGTAATACCCGTAGCTCCAGTGATACCCGTTGCGCCAGTAATACCCGTTGCACCAGTAATACCCGTCGAACCAGTGATACCTGTAGCTCCAGTGATACCCGTCGAACCAGTAGGACCTGTTGGTCCCGTGCTGCCTGTAGCACCAGTAATACCCGTTGCGCCAGTAATACCAGTTGCACCAGTGATACCGGTTGCGCCAGTGATACCCGTGGTTCCAGTAATACCCGTAGCTCCAGTGATACCCGTTGCGCCAGTAATACCCGTTGCACCAGTAATACCCGTCGAACCAGTGATACCTGTAGCTCCAGTGATACCCGTCGAACCAGTAGGACCTGTTGGTCCCGTGCTGCCTGTAGCACCAGTAATACCCGTTGCGCCAGTAATACCAGTTGCACCAGTGATACCGGTTGCGCCAGTGATACCCGTGGTTCCAGTAATACCTGTAGCTCCAGTGACACCCGTTGCTCCAGTAGGTCCGGTTTCTCCAGTAATACCCGTTGCGCCAGTAATACCTGTCGCACCAGTGATACCCGTTGCGCCAGTAATACCTGTCGCACCAGTAATACCCGTTGCGCCAGTAATACCAGTTGCACCAGTAATACCTGTGGCTCCAGTAGGTCCGGTTTCTCCAGTAATACCCGTTGCGCCAGTAATACCTGTCGCACCAGTGATACCCGTTGCGCCAGTAATACCTGTCGCACCAGTAATACCTGTGGCTCCAGTAATACCTGTGGCTCCAGTAGGTCCGGTTTCTCCAGTAATACCCGTTGCGCCAGTAATACCTGTCGCACCAGTGATACCCGTTGCGCCAGTAATACCTGTCGCACCAGTAATACCTGTGGCTCCAGTAATACCTGTGGCTCCAGTAGGTCCGGTTTCTCCAGTAATACCCGTTGCACCAGTAATATACCTGTGGCTCCAGTAATACCTGTAGCTCCAGTGATACCCGTTGCACCAGTAATACCTGTGGCTCCAGTAATACCTGTAGCTCCAGTGATACCGGTTGCGCCAGTAATACCCGTTGCGCCAGTGATACCTGTGGCTCCAGTAGGTCCGGTTTCTCCAGTAATACCGGTTGCGCCAGTGATACCCGTTGCACCAGTAATACCTGTGGCTCCAGTAATACCTGTCGGTCCAGTAGGTCCGGTTTCTCCAGTGGTACCCGTTGCACCAGTAATACCCGTTGCGCCAGTAATACCTGTCGCACCAGTGATACCCGTTGCGCCAGTAATACCCGTTGCGCCAGTAATACCTGTGGCTCCAGTGATACCCGTTGCGCCAGTAATACCAGTTGCACCAGTAATACCCGTTGCACCAGTAGGTCCGGTTGCGCCAGTGATACCCGTGGTTCCAGTAATACCTGTAGCTCCAGTAATACCGGTTGCGCCAGTAATACCTGTAGCTCCAGTGATACCCGTTGCGCCAGTAATACCAGTTGCACCAGTAGTACCCGTTGCGCCAGTAATACCTGTAGCTCCAGTGATACCCGTTGCGCCAGTAATACCAGTTGCACCAGTAATACCCGTTGCACCAGTAGGTCCGGTTTCTCCAGTGATACCCGTTGCGCCAGTAATACCTGTGGCTCCAGTAATACCTGTCGGTCCAGTAGGTCCGGTTTCTCCAGTGGTACCCGTTGCGCCAGTGATACCCGTGGCTCCAGTAGGACCTGTTGGTCCCGTGCTACCTATCGCACCAGTGAGACCCGTTGCACCAGTAGGTCCGGTTTCTCCAGTAATACCAGTTGCGCCAGTAATACCAGTTGCACCAGTAGTACCCGTTGCGCCAGTAATACCTGTAGCTCCAGTAATACCCGTTGCACCAGTAATACCTGTGGCTCCAGTAATACCTGTAGCTCCAGTGATACCCGTTGCACCAGTAATACCTGTGGCTCCAGTAATACCTGTAGCTCCAGTGATACCGGTTGCGCCAGTAATACCCGTTGCGCCAGTGATACCTGTGGCTCCAGTAGGTCCGGTTTCTCCAGTAATACCGGTTGCGCCAGTGATACCCGTTGCACCAGTAATACCTGTGGCTCCAGTAATACCTGTCGGTCCAGTAGGTCCGGTTTCTCCAGTGGTACCCGTTGCACCAGTAATACCCGTTGCGCCAGTGACACCCGTGGCTCCAGTAAGGCCGGTTTCTCCAGTAATACCCGTTGCGCCAGTAATACCTGTGGCTCCAGTGATACCCGTTGCGCCAGTAATACCCGTTGCACCAGTAGGTCCGGTTTCTCCAGTGATACCCGTTGCGCCAGTAATACCTGTGGCTCCAGTAATACCTGTCGGTCCAGTAGGTCCGGTTTCTCCAGTGGTACCCGTTGCGCCAGTGATACCCGTGGCTCCAGTAGGACCTGTTGGTCCCGTGCTACCTATCGCACCAGTGAGACCCGTTGCACCAGTAGGTCCGGTTTCTCCAGTAATACCAGTTGCGCCAGTAATACCAGTTGCACCAGTAGTACCCGTTGCGCCAGTAATACCTGTAGCTCCAGTAATACCCGTTGCACCAGTAATACCTGTGGCTCCAGTAATACCTGTAGCTCCAGTGATACCCGTTGCACCAGTAATACCTGTGGCTCCAGTAATACCTGTAGCTCCAGTGATACCGTTGCGCCAGTAATACCCGTTGCGCCAGTGATACCTGTGGCTCCAGTAGGTCCGGTTTCTCCAGTAATACCGGTTGCGCCAGTAATACCCGTTGCGCCAGTGATACCTGTGGTAGGTCCGGTTTCTCCAGTATACCCGTTGCACCAGTAATACCCGTTTGTGGCTCCAGTAATACCTGTCGGTCCAGTAGGTCCGGTTTCTCCAGTGGTACCCGTTGCACCAGTAATACCCGTTGCGCCAGTGACACCCGTGGCTCCAGTAAGGCCGGTTTCTCCAGTAATACCCGTTGCGCCAGTAATACCTGTGGCTCCAGTGATACCCGTTGCGCCAGTAATACCAGTTGCACCAGTAATACCCGTTGCACCAGTAGGTCCGGTTGCGCCAGTGATACCCGTGGTTCCAGTAATACCTGTAGCTCCAGTAATACCGGTTGCGCCAGTAATACCTGTGGCTCCAGTGATACCCGTTGCGCCAGTAATACCAGTTGCACCAGTAGTACCCGTTGCGCCAGTAATACCTGTAGCTCCAGTGATACCCGTTGCGCCAGTAATACCTGTGGCTCCAGTAATACCCGTTGCACCAGTAGGTCCGGTTGCGCCAGTGATACCCGTGGTTCCAGTAATACCTGTAGCTCCAGTAATACCGGTTGCGCCAGTAATACCTGTAGCTCCAGTGATACCCGTTGCGCCAGTAATACCAGTTGCACCAGTAGTACCCGTTGCGCCAGTAATACCTGTAGCTCCAGTGATACCCGTTGCGCCAGTAATACCTGTGGCTCCAGTAATACCTGTCGGTCCAGTAGGTCCGGTTTCTCCAGTGGTACCCGTTGCGCCAGTGATACCCGTGGCTCCAGTAGGACCTGTTGGTCCCGTGCTACCTATCGCACCAGTGAGACCCGTTGCACCAGTAGGTCCGGTTTCTCCAGTAATACCAGTTGCGCCAGTAATACCAGTTGCACCAGTAATACCTGTGGCTCCAGTGATACCCGTTGCGCCAGTAATACCTGTAGCTCCAGTGATACCCGTTGCTCCAGTGATACCCGTTGTACCAGTGATACCAGTTGCACCAGTGATACCCGTCGAACCAGTAGGACCTGTTGGTCCCGTGCTACCTATCGCACCAGTGAGACCCGTTGCACCAGTAGGTCCGGTTGCGCCAGTGATACCCGTGGTTCCAGTAATACCTGTAGCTCCAGTGATACCCGTTGCGCCAGTAATACCAGTTGCACCAGTAGTACCCGTTGCGCCAGTAATACCTGTGGCTCCAGTAATACCTGTCGGTCCAGTAGGTCCGGTTTCTCCAGTGGTACCCGTTGCGCCAGTGATACCCGTGGCTCCAGTAGGACCTGTTGGTCCCGTGCTACCTATCGCACCAGTGAGACCCGTTGCACCAGTAGGTCCGGTTTCTCCAGTAATACCCGTTGCGCCAGTAATACCCGTTGCGCCAGTAATACCAGTTGCACCAGTAATACCTGTAGCTCCAGTGATACCCGTTGTACCAGTGATACCAGTTGCACCAGTGATACCCGTTGCGCCAGTAATACCAGTTGCACCAGTAATACCCGTTGCACCAGTAATACCTGTGGCTCCAGTAATACCTGTAGCTCCAGTGATACCCGTTGCACCAGTGATACCCGTGGTTCCAGTAATACCTGTAGCTCCAGTAATACCTGTAGCTCCAGTGATACCCGTTGCGCCAGTAATACCTGTAGCTCCAGTGATACCCGTGGTTCCAGTAATACCTGTAGCTCCAGTAATACCGGTTGCGCCAGTAATACCTGTAGCTCCAGTGATACCCGTTGCGCCAGTAATACCAGTTGCACCAGTAATACCCGTTGCACCAGTAGGTCCGGTTGCGCCAGTGGTACCCGTTGCGCCAGTGATACCCGTTGTACCAGTGATACCCGTCGAACCAGTAGGACCTGTTGGTCCCGTGCTACCTATCGCACCAGTGATACCCGTGGCTCCAGTAGGGCCGGTTTCTCCAGTAATACCCGTTGCACCAGTAGGTCCGGTTGCGCCAGTAATACCAGTTGCACCAGTAGTACCCGTTGCGCCAGTAATACCAGTTGCACCAGTAATACCTGTCGGTCCAGTAGGTCCGGTTTCTCCAGTGGTACCCGTTGCGCCAGTGATACCAGTTGCGCCAGTGATACCGGTTGCGCCAGTAATACCAGTTGCACCAGTAATACCTGTGGCTCCAGTGATACCCGTTGCGCCAGTAATACCAGTTGCACCAGTAATACCCGTTGCACCAGTAGGTCCGGTTGCGCCAGTGATACCCGTGGTTCCAGTAATACCTGTAGCTCCAGTGATACCCGTTGCGCCAGTAATACCTGTCGCACCAGTGATACCCGTGGTTCCAGTAATACCTGTAGCTCCAGTAATACCGGTTGCGCCAGTAATACCTGTAGCTCCAGTGATACCCGTTGCGCCAGTAATACCTGTGGCTCCAGTGATACCCGTTGCGCCAGTAATACCAGTTGCACCAGTAATACCCGTTGCACCAGTAGGTCCGGTTGCGCCAGTGATACCCGTGGTTCCAGTAATACCTGTAGCTCCAGTAATACCGGTTGCGCCAGTAATACCTGTAGCTCCAGATACCCGTTGCGCCAGTGATACCAGTTGCGCCAGTGATACCGGTTGCGCCAGTAATACCAGTTGCACCAGTAATACCTGTGGCTCCAGTGATACCCGTTGCGCCAGTAATACCAGTTGCACCAGTAATACCAGTTGCACCAGTAATACCAGTTGCACCAGTAGGTCCGGTTGCGCCAGTGATACCCGTGGTTCCAGTAATACCTGTAGCTCCAGTAATACCGGTTGCGCCAGTAATACCTGTAGCTCCAGTGATACCCGTTGCGCCAGTAATACCAGTTGCACCAGTAATACCAGTTGCACCAGTAGTACCCGTTGCGCCAGTAATACCTGTAGCTCCAGTGATACCCGTTGCGCCAGTAATACCTGTGGCTCCAGTAATACCTGTCGGTCCAGTAGGTCCGGTTTCTCCAGTGGTACCCGTTGCGCCAGTGATACCAGTTGCGCCAGTGATACCCGTGGTTCCAGTAATACCTGTAGCTCCAGTGATACCCGTTGCGCCAGTAATACCTGTAGCTCCAGTGATACCCGTTGCGCCAGTGATACCCGTTGTACCAGTGATACCAGTTGCACCAGTGATACCCGTCGAACCAGTGATACCAGTTGCACCAGTAATACCTGTAGCTCCAGTGACACCCGTGGCTCCAGTAGGTCCGGTTTCTCCAGTGGTACCTGTAGTTCCAGTAGGACCTGTTGGTCCCGTGCTGCCTGTCGCACCAGTGGCACCCGTAGGACCAGATGGGCCTGCTGGACCTCTTCTTCCAATCGTATGCCTTGGCCTTGGGTCATTTTCTCCTTTTGCAATGTGACAAGGGTGATTAACTTGAGGAACGCTTTGTTTTGGGTGTTTTTGTTTAACAAATGGACAGTCTCTTTTTTGAGGACGGTCATGACGTGATCTTTTGTAATGAGGCTGTTCATGATATTTACCGCAAAAGGGACATTTGTGATCGAATTGATTGTACAAATTGCCCATCTCCTAAAATTGATATTTCATTCTATGAGCAAATTTTTAAATTGGAAGTAAAACCTAGAAAATCATCATTTCGAAAATCATCGAATCAAATCATTTAAATGTTTGATGATTTTATGTTATGGTGTTGAAAGTATGGAACTAGTATGATTTTTGACAGAAATGGGGACATCATTTATGAGTCAATCAGTTTTACAGCGCACAGCTTATTCCGTTTTAAATTTATCCTCTGTAACAGAAGGCGGCACCATTAAGGAATCTTTTGAACATAGTATGGATTTAGCAAAAAAGGCGGAGAAGTGGGGTTATCATAGATACTGGCTGGCAGAACACCATAATATGGAAGGTGTTGCGAGTTCTGCAACGTCCGTTTTAATTGGGTATATTGCTGGCGGAACCGAAAAAATTCGAGTAGGATCTGGCGGAATTATGCTGCCAAACCACTCTTCACTTGTCATTGCTGAACAATTTGGGACACTTGAGACATTATATCCGGGGAGAATTGATTTAGGTCTTGGCAGAGCACCAGGGACAGATCAGTTAACGGCAAGGGCGCTTAGACGTAATCTTCATAATGGAGAAGATTTCCCTGAGCAGCTAGAAGAACTTCGGCAATATTTTAAACCAACCGGACAAGTCAAAAAACATGTAAGAGCCGTTCCGGGAGAGGGTCTAAACATCCCGATTTGGCTGCTTGGTTCAAGCGGTTTTAGCGCAAGACTTGCAGGAGAACTTGGATTGCCATTTGCCTTTGCCGCACATTTTTCACCTAAAAATACAATTCCTGCTTTAGAGTTGTATAGACAGTCATTTAGACCTTCTGATGTGTTAAAAGAGCCTTATGCCATGGTGGGTGTGACAGCTTTTGCTGCACATCAAACAGAGCGAGCTGAATATTTGGCAACCTCTCATTATCAGCGATTTTTGAGTCTCATTCGAAATACTCCAGGGAAACTCAAAGCGCCTGTCGACAGTATGGACGGCCTTTGGAGTCCGTATGAAAAAGCGATGGTGGATGAACAATTAAGTTCGACAATGATCGGGGATAAAGAAAAGGTGAAAAAAGAATTGGAAGCCTTTGTTGAAGCCACTCAAGCAGACGAAGTGATGATTAATTCGGATATGTTTGACCATCAAGAAAGAATGCGTTCATATGAAATCATCGGCGAGATCTTCCAAGAAGCACAAGAAAAATAAACATAAAAAAGAACTGCACAAAGCAGTTCTTTTTTTACTTATGCTTTTGTAAAAATACGAAATGGTTGTCCAATTGGCAGTACAGTACGGCCAAAATGAGTATTGAGCACAACTGCTGCTGAACCATAAAATGAAAGTAGGGAAATGATCAATTCAGCAATGCCGGCAATGGTATGAGTCACGTCGTACATCACACCAAATGAGCTTAGGGAAAGACCAAGGAATAAGAAATCAATAAAGACGAAAATCAAAAATAATACTTTATGTGTTTCCATTGCACCAATCGTCATAAACAAGCTGAAAATTAAATACCCGATAAACGCAAAACCTAGTTGTTTTGGATCTGCTGCTCCCGCAAGCGTTTTCCCAAAAACGCCCGCTTGAATGAGCCAAGTCGTTCCAACGCCCATCCAAAAAAGACCGAATGCGCCAAAGGCAGTGGCTCCAAAAATATTGTGGTGCTTTGAATCTTGTATGGACGCGATCAGCTGCGCGATGCCTCCAAGGAAGATAGCCCAAGGTAAAATAAGGGAAGTGCCATCTGTAATTCCTAGTTTTTGTGAGGACGCAACGAGCGTCACCATTGCTAAACCAAACAAACCAAGTGGTGTTGGGTCTGCAATTGATAATCGATAAGCTTGAACATTCTGTTTTTCCATAATGACCTCCTACAATTTGCACTTACAAAAGATACTCGAATTCCACCGAAACGTCAAGCTCTTTTTTAGTAGACACTTGCAACGTCTTCCAAATAAATCTATATTTAATACATATCAAATGTGATAGAAAAAGAGGGATAAAATTGAGTAAAGGCTTAGCTGGAAAAACGATTGCCATTTGTGGAACGAGAAAAACAGAAGAAATGCGTACACTTGTCGAAAAACAAGGGGGACAAGCCGTTATTCGTTCTCTTCAAGGAACCGTATTTTTAGCCAAAGAGGAGTTAAAGCCAGGCATTGAAACCTTTGTGAAAAAAGGCGCCGATTGGGTGATTTTAACAACGGGTATCGGGACTGATACATTAATTGAGAGTGCAGAAGAGCTTCATTTAGGGGAAGCATTTATGCACATTCTATCAAATGCACAGATTGCTTCAAGAGGATACAAAACCTATGCTGCACTCAAAAAACGCGGAATTCAGCCAGACGTGTCTGATGAAGATGGAACGGTGCGTGACCTAATCTCAAAGCTTGAAGGCAAAGAGTTTCAAGACAAACGTGTCATGGTGCAGCTGCACGGAGAAAACGCTCCGGCTCTCATGAAGTTTTTACATGACAAAGGGGCAGATGTATTGCAGCTTTTACCTTATCAGCACACACCACCTGAACCAGAAGCTGCAGAAACATTACTTCAAGAAATGAAAGATGGAAAAGTCCACGCCGTCTGTTTTACAACCGCTGTTCAGGTGCACGCCTTTTTCACACTAGCGGCAAAATGGGGAAGAAAAGAAGAACTCCAAGCGCTATTTGAGCATCACGTACTGGCAGTAGCTGTTGGAAAAGTCACAGCTGAAGCTTTAAAAGAAGAGGGAATTGACCGGATTCTTGCCCCGTCACTTGAGAGAATGGGTGCAATGATTATGGAATTATCCCAATATATGAAAAAACAATCCTTACACTCATAGAAAAAATGCCTTTCACTAGATCAGTGGAAGGCGTTTTTCATTAGATTGTCCTTTTTCGGTTCGTACGAATTTTTTTAAAGACGAAATAGAGAACGATCAGGCCGATCGCAATGGCCATAATAGGGGTTGTATAAGCGTGAGCAACACTTTGAATGTGATCCCATTTTGTCCCGAGCTGCATGCCAAGATAAATAAACAAGATAGACCAAGGGATGGCAGCTAATCCCGTCAAGAGAACAAATTTCAAAAAAGGCATTTTGGCAATACCCGCTGGAATGGAGATGGCATGGCGCACAACAGGAATAAAGCGTGCTGTAAACACTACACCGGTGCCATATCGATCAAACCAGCGCTCTGCAGTGGCGATATGATGCTCATGGATGAATAAGTATTTTCCGTACTTTGTTAAAAAAGGTCTTCCGCCATAAAGACCGATCCAGTATATAAAACACTGTGCGAGCGTACCTCCGATGACGCCAGCGATAACAGCTCCAACAAAACCGATTGTTCCTGTCGACACCATATATCCGCCATAAGCAAGAACAATTTCACTCGGAATGATTTCAATCATCAGACCTAGTGCTACACCTACATAACCAAGGCTTGTCAGCCAAGTTAAAATTTCATTAAACAAGGTTCCCATTCATTTCACTCTGCCTTTAAATACGAATTTTCTTCAAGCATCCTTTTAAAAGCCTATGCTTGTTTTACTTTTCTCATGAGTCTGCTTTCCGCTTACCTCTCTGAAGGTCAAACCGAAAAACGCCCATCTAGCAAACTTTATCATACCATATTTGCTCGCACCTAGACGATCTACTTGCTGAACACTTGTTATCATGATATCAGGAAAGAAAATATGAACAGGCGGCTTCCGTTTTTTTCAACAGATCTGATATAATTTGTTAGATGAAACGAACGGGTGGTGCATAAACATGTATTTAACAATCGAAGAAACAGCTGAATACTTAGAAGTATCAGAGGCGTATGTTGAGAAATTAATTCAGCAAAAAAAGATCCGCTTTGTATTTGACGGAGAATCATATCTCATTTATCAAGGACAGTTTCAAACGCATATGAAGCAGCTTGAACAATACAAAGAGCTCGTCCAAGAGATTTTAAATGAACCGATTCCTGAAGATATAGATGTAAAGGACGAAGATTAGATTCAAAGGAAGTGAATGGAGTGGAAAAAGTCGTCTTATGTGAAGCCTGTCAAAAAAACGCAATGGATGTGGTAGAAGATACTGCTGAACCGAAACAACCTTATCAATTATGTCAACCGTGTCACAAGAGACTACTCAACAATTCTTTACGACCGATTGAATGGTATAACTTAGCCGTTCTCCATTCTCCTAAACAATTTTTACTGCATGATGATTTTTATGGAGAGGATGGACAGGCTTTCCAATCAGAGGATGATGTCATCGTCACCAAAGAAGATAAAGCCCCCACATTACAAGACGTGCGGCAAGATTTGGCGTCTTTAATAAACTTCTCAATTACTAGGTGGTTTCTTGAGGATGATGTCATTGATTCGCTGAAACAGCATGATCAGCAAAGGACCTTAGACTCTGTTCAAAGCCGGTTCGATGAGACTCAGCATATCGAAGTGAAATCACGCATGTTAGAAATTGTGGCTGATGTTTTAGGTACATCTGCCGTTGGGTGGGTAAGGGAACTGGTGAATCAGGCTGACGAAGAATTTCTTTATCCACTTTCATGGGCAGCGGCCAGCAGTTTGCCAGAAGATGAAGGTTTACAACATGTAATAGAAAAATTGAAATCGATCAGTGAAAAAGAATTACCGACAGCTGCTTTTATCTGTCTGTACCGTTTCCACTCTAACAAAGTATTAAATTGGATGGAGGTCACTTGCACTCATTTTCACGTTCATTGGGGAAGGCTGGCAGCCTTAAGCTGTCCAACCTGGGATAGAATGAAAACATGGCTAGACAAAGGAAGACCTTTCAGTTTAATTGCCCTTGAAACAATGACACACTGTGCTAAAGGGAATAGACCGGTCCTTGTGGAACAATGTTCACCTAAGATCCTTCACACAGATAAAAGTGAAGTAGAGAACACTTTAAATGACTATCTTCAAAAAGATGGCGTTCCAAGAGTCAAAACGAACGTGTCTACCATATTGAACAATAAAGAAGATATTTTTGAATAATTTTCAACTCCTTTATTGACTGACACCAGTTTGCACAATTTTCATATGGCATTTAACTTGTACATCCGCATCAGGATAGATTTCCTGCCATTTTTCTGGTGTCATGGCTTTGTCTTTTGATCGATACTTTAAGCCTAGCCCAAGCGGATCAATATGTTGCTTTTTAAAGGACTGAACAAGGTCTTGTCCTTGCTGAACGACACGTTTTTCTACTTCTTTTTCGACTTGGTCCAATATATTCGGTTTATCAATTTTCTTGGACTTCATGAATTCTTTTAATTCGCCCTTCAGCTTGATATCAATCGTGATATGAGGCTTTTTTGTTAGGTTATTCGTTGGTTTGACCTGGTAGGACACATGTGATTTTATATTTTCAATGACGACATGGGTCTTTTCTTGATCAGCCAATTGAAACTCGTAGATACCATTTTTATGATTTTCAATCATCGCTTTAAATGTGAACGTGTCTTCTCCAGGGATATGACCGACCATTTTTTCCTGATCAAACAGAGCAACTCCTGTGACTTTAATGGCGTTGCTCGTTTTCTTGATGTAAGGCAGGTAAGCATCGACTCCTTTTGCCAGCATCTGATTCATGAAAATATGCTGATTAGTGACAGGTTGATTGCCATTTCGCATATTTTGGGACAACAGATCAGAGAGATACACACCTATATTTAAGTTCGTTTGATTCATTTTTGTATATAGTAAATCTTCAACTTCTCCGCCTACAATCGCAAACACTTGGCGTGAACCAATGATAGGATCACGATAAATGTAATTCATTAAATCGATCATGCCGACTTCCTTTGCTAATTTTTCACTGACTAAAATAACGAGCACCTGACCCATGACGACTGGAAAAGGTGATTTTTCTGATACGAGAAACTGAATATTACTAATGGTATTTGACCTTGCGCTTAATATTTGATAACTTCCTTGCTCCTCACTTTTAAAGACAGGGAAGACAAAGAAGCCCTTCATTTCTCCATCTTCGATTAAATCAAATCCTGCCGCCTGAGAGATATTTAATTCATCTAAAAGGCGAGGCTGTGCACAGCTAGTTAAGAATAGACTAAACAACATGAGACCCGTGAGTATATAACGTTTCATGCTCGTTTTTTCACCCACCTTTTTTTTTCAGCATCAGTCCAATAACCATACAGACAATCAAGCCATATACAAGAAAGTATCCGCTATATTCCACCCATTGGTTAAAGGTTTCAAAAGAAGTCGCCCCCGTAAAAAATGAAAACATGACCAGAATGAGGATGCTGAGCGCGATGAACGTGACGCGCTGGCTTGTATGAAGCACTTGTTTTGCCATTCGGCTCGCGGCCCATAGTGGAATCGCGATATTCGGAATGATTAAAAGCAGCCAAAGAGACACTTCGATAAATTCAAAGCGCTGGATAAACGGGAGCTTCACAATACTTGTTAACGTTAACGTCGGCCATTTTGTTAATTTAAGCTGAGCACTTGAGTAATACGCAATGGAGACGAGAAAGACGAGTAAATTTAAGCATGTCGTAAATAATGCCCCCATGTGAGCAAATTTTTGAGACGTCTGCGCATGTTTAATAAAGGGATAATAGACAAGCAGTGTGCCAAAACCAAACATGGATAATGAAGCATCTTTGACTCCCACTAGCAGCTGCGAAAAAGTATGATCAAACATCGGGAACATGAAACGAATGTGACTATATTTCATGGCATAAAAACAAATAAACGTCATCCAATACGTCAGTACAATACTAAAAAATGCCCATCCAGCAATCGTTCTAAACCCGCCGGTATGAATGTAATACACGAGCAGCAGAAGTACAGACGCAAACAATAGACCAGGAATTTCTTTAAACAGCCATACATGGATCACATCCATATAATGGACGAGAACGGTCAACGACAAAGAAGCAAAATATAAGATATAGAGAATGTTGAATAATTGCCCAACCCACTTGCCAAATACATATTGCGTGATATCACCAAATTCATCCGAAGGGGCCTTTTTAAACATCATGTACATAAGAAAGATCATGACATTGACACTGAAGCCAGAAATCAGAATGGCGATCCATCCATCATTATTCATAGAACGAACAAGGTTTGTTTGAAAGTTTAAAATGCCGACACCAACTTGATTGGCATTAACGAGAAAAAACACAAAAAAAGGGGAAACTTGAAATTTCTCTTTTACAGAAGAAGAACTCATGCTTTCACTTCCTTATTCATAAAAATCATTTTTCCCCTTACGGCCTTGCTTAGGCTTTTGCCGATGGATGGTTTCATTTTCCGGGCGTAAATTTTCCGGTCTTTTATTCAAAAATCGAAGCTGAGGACGAATCAAGCTGCCTTTTAAATCAGCTAGACGCAATGGGAAAATAGGCTCTAGATACGGACGTCCAATAGACGTTAATTTCATTAAATGGGTGAGAAGGAATGATCCCATCACTGCAATACCTAATGCGCCCCACACCTGTGCCGCAAGTAGAAATGGAAATCGCAGCAGCCGAATGGCACTGCCCATTTTGTAAATAGGGGTGACAAATGAGGCAAGAGCAGAAAGGGCAACAATAATGAGTAAAATATTACTTGTTAATCCTGCTGCCACAGCAGCCTGTCCAATGACAATCCCTCCAACAATCCCGAGCGTCTGACCGACTTTAGCTGGAAGCCTTGAACCTGCTTCTCTTAGTAATTCAATCGAAACCTCTAAAAACAGAGCCTCAATGATTGGAGGAAATGGAACAAGATAGCGGGAGGACACAATGGTTTCTAATAAGTCTTTTGGAATTAGCTCATAATGAAACGTTAAAACGGCTACATATAAAGGTGTCGCAAAAATGGAAAATATCACAGCAAATATGCGTAACAGTCTAAAGCAAGAAGCCGCAATCCACGACATATTGTAGTCTTCCATAGTGGAAAAATACTCAAGTAAAATCGTCGGGGCAAGCAAGACATGAGGCGAGCCATCCACTAATATGGCAATTTTCCCTTCTGATAAACCTGAAGAGACGCGGTCGGGTCTTTCTGTATTTAAAAACAACGGAAAGATCGTATTGGACACATCATAAAGCATCTGTGCAAGGTAATTTGCATCTAAAATTTGATCAAAATCAATGTCTTCAATACGCTGGAGAACGGTTTCAATGTTTGCCGGATTAGCAATCTCTTCAATATATAACACCGCTACTTTTGTTTGCGAAAGCGTGCCAACCGTCTTTTCTGACACTTTCAGGTTCGGTGTCGGCAGCCGCCGTCTGACCAAATTTAAATTGGTATCCAAAACCTCCACAAATGCTTCCTGTGCACTAATAATGCCAAATTCTATCTCGGGCGGACCTACTTGTCTGCCTTTCTTTTCTTCAATCGGGATCAGAAGCGCTTTACCCCAGTCCGTTTCAAGACGAATGGCCATATTCCCTTGATGAAGCGCTTTTTCCACTTCCTGAAGATCGGTCGTGATGACAGACTGTTCAATGGGAATTCGTTCTTTCAGCTCCTCAAGAGTGGGGGTGAGATGTAATTCTTTCATGCAGGGCAAAATTTGTTCATGGAGTAGATGCCCATTAATTAAAGAACGAAAAAAAGAAATTCGATAAAGAAAACCTTCACTTCGTGACAACTCGTTTGTAAAATCAGAGGAACGTGACAATGCCTCAAATACTGAATTTGGGTCCTTTTGATGTTGGTTGTTTTTCTTCAGCACTTGAACCATCTCCTTCCGCAATTTTCCTCTATTATCCAACCAATTGCCGGAAGATATGCATGAAAAAAAAGCGTTCAGCTTGATGTGCTGGACGCTTCTTTTCCATATTGAACCGCTTCTAATAATAAATCTACGAGATGAACAGCACGCATGCTGTTCGATTGTCCTGAACGTTTGATACCTGCTGCCATTTGCAGCTGGCAGCCTGGATTGGACGTGACAATAGCAGCCGCAGCTGTTTGACTAGCTTCTGTCATTTTATGATCTAAAATTTGCATCGACATTTGTGGCTGCAAGATATTATAAATTCCGGCGGATCCGCAGCAGCGGTCGGCATCCTTCATTTCTTTAAATGATACCCCTTGAATTGCTTTCATGAGCACCCTTGGCGCTTGCTGTACACCCATTCCGTTCCGCAAATGACAGGAATCTTGATAGGTGATGACTTGCTCTGGCAAAGCAAGCGGCGTACGGCCGTGAAATTCCAGCTCCACGAGAATGTCTGATATATCCGTGATTTTCTGTGAGAAGGCTTCACCTCGCTTTTGAAAAGACGGATCATTCTTTAGTAAATGATCATAATCACTTAAAAAGGCACCACATCCGCCCGCATTCATGACAATGGCATCTGCCTCAATCTCCTCAAATGCTTCAATATTCCGCCTTGCTAGCTCTTTCGCTTGCTCTTTTTCTCCACTATGACCATGAAGTGCACCGCAGCACGTCTGAACAGGAGGGACGACAACGTCACAGCCGGCCAGTTGCAAAAGCTGGATGGTCGCTTCGTTTGTGCTGGAAAAAACGGTATCCATTAAACAGCCAGTAAAAAAGGCGACACGTTTTCTTGCTGTGCCAATGGCTTTGTATTCTAACGCACGGCTTTTTTGTTGACGCGGCACCTTTGGAAGAGCCTCTTCCATCAGCTGTAAATGCGGCGGAAGTACCTTTAGCATGCCAGACTTGCGGGCGGCCGTTTGCAGACCAGAGGTTTGATAAAATCGCAGTAGTCCAGCAGCTTGACGCATCCGGCTTTGGGAAGGAAAGAGTCCTTTAAACACAACACGTCTCACAAATTTGACAGGAAGGGATTGTTTTTTGTGCTGCTGAATGATGTCTCTTGCATCCTCAAGTAAACGTCCATATTTGACGCCTGAGGGGCAGACCGGTTCACATGCACGGCAGCCAAGACAAAGGTTCAATGAATGTTCGACATCTTCATCAGGCTCAATCACGCCGTCTCTTACAGCCTTCATTAAAGCAATTCGGCCGCGGGGCGAGTGTGTTTCTTGTTGACCCGATTCAATATAAGTAGGGCAGGAAGGAAGGCAAAAGCCGCAGCGCATGCAATTGAGCAGCTCCTTTTCATCCATTTGCTGTTGAAATGTTTGCTGAATCTTTGTTTGTTTAGAGGAATTCATGAGATCACCACTCGCTTCCTTGCTGCTTTTCCAAACACCTTATCAGGATTCATGATATTTGCCGGATCTAGCGCTTGTTTGATCGCTTTCATTGCAGCGATTCCTTCTTTTTTGACCTTTAGCTCCAAATAGGGGGCTTTCATTAGACCCACACCATGCTCACCCGTAATGGTGCCGCCGAGGGAGACTGCTTTTTCAAAAATGGCCTGAAAGGCTTCTTCAACCCGCTTCATTTCTTCTTCATTTCTTGCATCAGTTGCACAAGTAGGATGCAGATTTCCGTCACCTGCATGACCAAATGTACAGATTTTCACGTCGTACTCTCTCGCAATGTCTTCGATCGCGCGCACCATGTTCGCAATTTCAGATCGGGGAACTGTGGCATCTTCTAAAATCGTCGTAGGGCTTAAACGGGCGAGGGCAGATAAAGCGGCTCGCCTCGCTGTTAAAAGGGCACTTGCTTCTTCTTCAGAGTGTGCGATATTCACTTCTTTTGCACCGTGCTGCTGACAAACCTTTGCAATGCTTTGTATATCACGGGAAACCGCCTCAGGATTGCCGTCCTGTTCAATTAATAGCACCGCTTGAACGTCAGTCGGCAGGCCGATTTTGGCGAAGTCTTCGACGACTTCTAGTGTCGGCTGATCCATAAATTCTAACGTGGCGGGGATGATCCGCTCTGCAATAATCGCCGAAACTGATGCAGCTGCTTCCTCAAGGCTTTCATATAAGCAAAGCATCGTTTGTTTGGTTTCTGGAAGCGGTAAAAGCTTCAGCGTCGCTTCTGTAACAATGCCGAGTGTTCCTTCTGATCCAACGAATAAGCGGGTCATATCATACCCGGCCACGTCCTTTGCGAGCTTACCGCCCGTTTTGATGATGTCACCGTTTGGCAAAACCACTTCAAGTCCAAGTACATAATCTCTCGTCACACCATATTTTAACCCCCGGAGCCCACCTGAATTTTCATTAATATTGCCGCCTAACGTCGAAATTTTCATCGAGCTTGGATCTGGTGGATAGAAAAGGCCTCTTGCCTCTACTTGGTGAATGAGTTCCTGTGTGATCAAACCAGGCTGGACCGTTGCAGTCAGGTTTTCTTCGTCAATTTCGATGAATCGGTTCATTCTTGTAAACAACATCACAAGTCCGCCTTGTGTAGGACAGGTTCCTGCACAAAGGTTCGTTCCGGATCCTCTTGGCACAATTGGCATCTTATATGAGGCGCAGAGCCGAACAATTTGCTGGATTTCCTCAGCCGTGCGTGGGCTTACGATAACATCTGGCATATGCTGAAAATTAGGCGTTGCATCATAAGAGTAGGCAAGCCGATCGGCTTTACTGCCCTGTACATGAGACGCACCGACAATCTTTTTTAATTGACTAAAAAATTCAGAATTTAACATACGCATTCACTCCTACTGATTAGACATACCGTTTCTTTCAGTATAAAAAAAGAATCGCCTCATGCCTATGGACGATTCTACAAAATATCGGGCTTCTCGCCTCGTTTATTTGGATGATGATCTAATAGCATCAAGGCTAAATAAAAGAGCATCGCATCTTGCATGCGTTTCGGATCAAGTGTTGTTAAATCTTGGATACGTTTTAGCCTGTAATGCAGTGTATTGATATGTACGTGCATCGCTTCCGCAGTATATTTCAATGAGCAATCTGACGTCATGAGTACACGCAATGTTTTCACTAGCTCAGGGTAGGGGAGAAGCGGGACAATCGTTCGATCAAGGAACACTTCTTTTGTTTCCTGACTCACTTCTTCTATAAAAAGTTCAAGTGTTAAATCTTCATCAAACACAATCGGTGTATCTGCATTCGCCATTTTTAAGGCACGAAAGGCTTGATGAAATGATTGCTTCATCATCTGTCCAGCTGCAGGTTTTCCCGCACCTATCAAAACCTTTGACTTAGGACGTGCGGTGAGCGCAGCATGGATGTGAAAAAGACGCTGCCGCAAAGTATCACGATCATTTGCCGAGGTTTGCAGCATGAGCAAAAAGCGGGCATGTCCCCAGCGGACGATCATTTCCTGATTGGTGAGATGCAGCATTTCCTTCACTTTTTTATATTGATCCTGCTTCATAAACGATTCATTGTGACAATCAATGAGGACGACCACACGCTGCTTATTGATATCAAGCTGAAGCCGCGCTGCTTTTTCAGTGAGATCGATGGCTGTCTCTGGCAGGTGAAGCCAGTCGAACACAAACGCTTCAAGCTGCCGTTCATCGGTTTCCGTTTCTAGAAAAAATTCATGTTCTTGAATGAGCAATTCGGTCATTTTTCGTAATATTTCGCCAAATGGAGAGACATGGACGGGATTTCCTGTCATCCCAATCACACCAATGACCTCTTGCTTAAAATAAATAGGCAGATTGATGCCAGCTTTGACCCCTTTCATTCGTTGCTCATCATCCTTTGTGAGGATTCGTTTTTGTCCTTCAAAGGATGTCAAATATGCCCCTTCATGAAATTGACCAATGCGCGCTGGATCTGTTGCCGCTATGATGGTGCCGTTTGTTTGTGTAATGATGATTTCCTCAGTCAGCACCTTTTTGACCTCGTCTACGATTTTTTCTGCCAATGTCATTGTGAGCAAAACGTACCCCTCCGAGATGTATCTTTTGACACTATCATACCATCATATGCTGAGTCATATCTTTCTTTTCATGAGTTATGCTAAAATAATACACGCACGTGAAGGAGAAGAAAGGAGACATAGCCATGTCGCTACAAAATCGCTTACAAGATTTATTGAAAGAAGGACAAGCGCTGACAGACTTTGAATATGACGAAGCGGCGCGCTACAATTGGCCTTTAGAGGGTGCAAGAATAAAGGAAGAGGCACGCTTTAGCGATGTATATATAGAGCGTGTAGACAAAGAATCCGAGGACATGATTCAATCAGAGGGCGCCACATTTCTAAACACACCGCTTACATATGTAAAACAACATCAAAAAGAATTCATTTATATCGAATCAAAGTGGTTTGATGTGGTGAGAGTCGATGGATTAGCCATTGAATGGGACGAAGTATTTCAAACGTATACCGTGTTATTCGGCTTCAAACGTCCTAAAAAAGACACAGGCATTCTAAAGGACATGCTGGCTTCATTAAATGGTGCGCAGCTTCAATTTAATGGGCAAGACGGCTTATTCGATGTGAATTTACAGCTTCTTGAGCTTGAGGACATCTATGAAGATATGCCTTTCATTGAAGTTGTCTTAGCCGTGTACCGCTTTTTATTCCGCTTGATCATGCAGCTTGAAATGAATGAATCAAAAAACGGCTCAAATTCCTGAGCCGTTTTTTTGTGATCCATCTATTTTGATGAAGGCGCGACAAACTGTACATCATGCTCTTTTCCATATTGAAGATAGTCTTCACTTGGCTGTTTATTCGTTACGACGACATCAAGATCTTGTAAATGACAAAACGTGGTCAAAGCGTAATGATTAAATTTACTATCATCCACTAATAAAAACGTTTTGGCACTTTTTTCAACAACCGTCTTTTTAATATCCGTTTCAAGCGGGGACGAATTCGTGACGCCGTGATCAATGGATAAACCAGTTGATGCGATAAAGGCTTTATTGACATTGTAGGCTTTCAAACGCTCTACACTTTGATAGCCAACGAAAGAATTCGTTTTTCTCTCAAGCATCCCGCCGGTGGAAAAGATAGTGAGATTCTCATAAGGCATCGCCTGTGTAATAAAATCTACATTATTGGTCACAACAGTCACCTGTTTCTCAGTCAAATAGGGAAGCATCTCAAGTGTTGTTGTACCAGAATCAACAAAAATCATATCCCCATTCTCCACAAAAGCAGCAGCCGTTTGACCAATCAATTGCTTTTTATTCAACTGACGGGTCTTTCGCTCCTGATATACTACTAATGTTGAATGATTCACAGCCACTCCGCCATATACTTTTTTGAGCACGCCGGACTCGACCAATGCTTGTACATCTCGGCGTATCGTGTTTTTTGAAACGCCAAAATGCGCCACAAGCTCATCCAGCGAGGCAGATTCCCGGTCAAACACATACTCTTTGATTTGCTGAATCCGTTTTGTTTTGATCATGCTACATATCTCCAATCCAACTGTATGTTCTTTTCCATTATACCAAATGGCTTTTCTTTTCCCCATCTCGATAAAAGCGTATGATAGAGAAAAGAACGTAACGGAAAGGACTTTCACTTCTATGAATCAATCAAACAACCCATTTTCAAAGCTTGCGAATTTTAGAGAAGTAGGGGGACTTCACACAACAGATGAGATGATGATCAGGGAGGGGATGATTTATCGATCCGCAGATTTGTCTCGCCTGACAAAACAAGATATCGAGACGTTTTCAACCCTTGGCGTTCAAACCGTTTGTGATCTCCGTACAGCCTCAGAACGCAAATCACATCCGCCAAAAATCAAGGAACATGACAAAATCGTCCATATCCCCATGCATCCTGACAGTAAGATGCCAAGTAAATGGGCCATGTTCCGTATGCTGATAGCAGAAGGGAAATCTTTCACTTTCACACCGATTATGAAAGATTTATATCAAAGCATGCTCACAGAGCGTAAAGAAGAGATTCAGCAGCTGTTCACACTGCTTTCAGATAAAAATAACTACCCGCTGATGCTTCACTGCACAAGCGGTAAGGACCGGACAGGCTTTTTATCTGCCCTCATTCAATTAGCAGCAGGTGTACCGGTATCTGCCGTTTTAAGTGAATACATGCGCTCTAACGAAGGGGTGAAAATGCTTGTCAGAAGGCAGCAGCGATTTGTCCGGATGATGAGTTTATACCGGGTGTCAAAAAAGCAAATTCAGCCGCTTCTCGGTGTGCAGCAAGATTATCTGGAAGATGTGCTAAACGAGATGATGGAGACATACGGGAGTGCACAGCGGTATTTAATCGAAGCTTGCGACATACCTGAAGCCCAGCTCAATGAAATGAAAAACATCTTGCTGACACCATCTGCTGGCATTCGATCTCAAACAGCGGAATAAACTGATGATGAGGTGATGCAAAAAATGGTGAAAAAGATCAGTATGACGTGTCTAACAATAACTTTGATGTTTGTATTCTTATTGATTCCTTCTAGCAGTCTAGCTCGTCCAATGCCAAAAGGGAAGCTTGAAAGCACAAGAGAGATGCGCGCGGTATGGATCGCATCGGTTTATAATTTAGATTGGCCTTCAAAGAAAGGACTGCCTGTCAAAGAACAGAAAGAAGAGTTTATTCATTTGTTAGATGAGATCAAAGCGATGAATATGAATGCCGTGATCATGCAAATTAAACCGACAGCAGATGCCTTTTATCCTTCGGCATACGGTCCGTGGTCCGAATATTTAACCGGCACGCAAGGGAAAGATCCTGGGTATGACCCGCTTGAGTTCATGATCGAAGAAGCTCATAAACGCGGCCTCGAATTTCACGCTTGGTTTAACCCGTATCGTATCACAATGAATCATACAGACCTCAGCCGTTTATCAGCCGATCACCCAGCAAAAAAGCATCCTGATTGGACCATTGCATACGGAAATCAGCTTTATTACAATCCAGGCATTCCTAAAGCTCAGGAGTTCATTGTCGGCGGTATAGAAGAAGTCGTGAAAAACTACGATATTGATGCAGTGCATATGGATGATTATTTTTACCCGAATAAAATAGCCGGTGTGCCGTTCCCAGATCAAGAAACGTATGAAACATATGGAAAAAAGGCATTTACGCATATAGAGGATTGGCGAAGAGATAATGTGAACCAATTGGTCAAGCAAATCAACGACACCGTGAAGAAAGTAAAGCCGTATGTGAAATTTGGTATTAGCCCATTTGGAGTCTGGCGCAATATAAAGGATGATCCGACTGGTTCAAACACCACAGCAGGGATGACCAATTACGATGATTTGTATGCTGATACAAGAGAGTGGATTCAGCAGCACGATATCGATTATGTCACCCCGCAAATTTACTGGAGCATCGGTTTTCAGGCGGCCGCCTATGACGTGCTCACGAAATGGTGGTCAAATGAAGTAAAGGGAGAGCCTGTTCATCTGTACATTGGTCAGGCGACGTATAAAATCAATCAAAACAGTGATCCTGCTTGGTCTGATCCTGAAGAATACTTTCGGCAGATCCAGCTGAACAGGCAGTCGCCTCTCGTGCAGGGAAGCATGCACTTTAGCCTAAAAGATATCAACCGTAACCCTTTGAATGTCAAAAATCGATTGATAGAAGACGCCTACCGTAAACCGGCTCTCATTCCAGAAATGCCTTGGCTTCATCAAAAAGCGCCAAAAAAACCAATCATTCAATCTATTAAAAAAACAGCAGATGGTGCGGCTTTACAGATCAAAAATGATCCGCACTCTACCGCATCCTATTATGCCGTCTATCGATTGACGACGAAAGGAACATATGAATTGCTTCAAACTGTTAGAAAAGAAACCGGCACGCTGACATCTGTCAAAGATCTTTCAGTTCATCAGAATAAGAGTGATATTTACAAAGTAACGGCTCTCAATCGACTACATCACGAAAGCAAGCCTTCTACAAAAAGAGTGAGATAACGAAAAAGCATGAATGAGGATTTTCTTCGTTCATGCTTTTTTCTATTATTTTTGTTTTAATTTTCTGAATTCAGCCAAGCTTGGCATGAAGCAGCCACTTGATTAATAAATATGATAGAAAATAGCCAAAGGGGGAAATATGATGGATTTTGAATTAACGAAAGAACAGCAAATGATCCGGCAAATGGTCAAAGAATTCGCCAAGGGGGAAATTGCACCACTCGCTCAAACCATTGATGAACAAGCTGTATTCCCAGCCCAAACTTTTCAAAAAATGGGGGAGCTCGGCTTGATGGGCATTCCTTTTCCAGAGAAATACGGAGGCTCAGGAGGAGATACAATCTCATATGCGCTCGCTGTAGAAGAAATCGGAAAACAGTGTGCCAGTACAGGTCTTAGCTATGCCGCGGCCGTTTCCTTAGGCGCAAGCCCGCTTTATTACTTCGGTACAGAGGAACAAAAAATGGATCACCTCGTCCCGCTGGCATCTGGAACAGCACTCGGTTCTTTTGGATTAACGGAGCCAAATGCAGGATCAGATGCAAAAGGGACGAAAACAAAAGCGGTCAAAGACGGACAAGAATATGTGATTAGCGGGGAGAAATGCTGGATCACAAATGCCAATTTTGCCAGAACCATTATCGTCACAGCGGTCACGGATCATGATGAGCACGGCCAGCCGATCATCTCCGCCTTCATTGTAGAAAAAGGGCAAAAAGGGCTGACCATTACAAATCCATACGACAAAATGGGGGTTCGCGGTTCAGATACAGCTGAAATCATTTTAGACAACGTACGTGTACCAGCGCATCATATATTAGGAGACCCAGCCAAAGGCTTCAAGCAATTTTTA
This sequence comes from Bacillus sp. FSL W8-0645, assembly GCF_038007905.1. Classification (NCBI taxonomy): domain Bacteria; kingdom Bacillati; phylum Bacillota; class Bacilli; order Caryophanales; family Bacillaceae; genus Bacillus; species Bacillus sp. FSL W8-0645. Next base: position 1,899,993 of record NZ_JBBOYC010000001.1, on the reverse strand, counting down.
TATACATTAGACGGGGGACGCATATCCATTGCTGCCTTATCAGTTGGCATTGCGCAGGCTGCACTTGATGCCTCACTATCCTATGCTAAGGAAAGGAAGCAATTTGGGCAGACTCTTTCTTCCTTTCAAGCCATTCAGTTTAAGCTGGCAGATATGGCGATGCAAATAGAACTCGCTAGACAAATGGTGTGGAAAGCGGCCTGGCTGAAAGATCATGGCAAGCCATTTACAAAAGAAGCTGCCTACGCCAAACTTTTCGCTTCAGAAATGGCGACAAAAGCAAGTCTTGATGCTGTCCAAATTCACGGAGGAACAGGCTATATGAAAGAGTGCGGGGTAGAACGGCTTGTGAGAGATGCCAAGCTCATGGAAATCGGAGAAGGCACCTCTGAAATTCAGCGTTTAGTCATCGCAAGACAATTGTTAGCTTAAACCTGTTATGAAAACGCTTACTAATGATGGAGGAGGAAAATCATGATGTCGATTCATCCGCAAACGATTGGCTCCCTATTAAAAGAGAAAAAGGAGCAGCACCCAGCACATGAAGCCATTGTGTATCCAGAACGTTCATTACGTTATTCATACGAAGCGTTTTTTAGCGAGGTCAAAGAAACAGGAAAAGGTCTTATGGCATTAGGCGTTCAAAAAGGAGATCATATCGCCATCATGGCACCCAATGTACCTGAATGGCTCATGCTGCAATTCGCCTGCGCCTCCATTGGAGCCGTTCTTGTCACCGTGAATACGAACTTTCAATCACAAGAACTCGCTTACTTACTAAAGCACTCTGATAGCAGCATGCTGTTTATCGTTGATGGGTTTAAAGAGACATCATATGTCAGGATGCTTGAAGACCTCATCCCAGAGCTTCAAACAGCTCATCAGGGCGAAATCACTTCAACAGCATTTCCATATTTAAAAAGTGTCGTCTATATTGGCGAGCGCACGCCAAAGGGCATGCGCAGCTGGGACAGTATTCAAGCTGCTGCCAAAAGAACGGAGGATGATGAATGGCAGAAACGAATGGAGGAGCTGACGCCTGATGACGTCATTAATATGCAATATACGTCAGGGACTACCGGCTACCCAAAAGGCGTCATGCTCAGCCATACAAACATCGTCTGCAATGCCAGTCAAATCGCAGATTGCATGAAGCTCACCCGTGAAGACCGCATGTGTATCCCCGTGCCGTTTTTTCATTGCTTTGGGTCTGTTCTTGGCGTACTTGCTTGTCTCGCAAAAGGTGGCACGATCATTCCAATTGAATCTTTCCACCCAGAGCGAGTCCTTCAAACAGTGGAAAAAGAGAAGTGCACGGTTCTTCACGGCGTCCCGACAATGTTCATTGCAGAGCTTGATCATCCGAATTTCCACAAGTACAATCTGTCTACATTACGCACCGGCATTATGGCAGGATCTCTCTGCCCATCCCATGTGATGAAAGCCGTCATTGAACAAATGGGTCTGAAGGAGCTCACGATTGCCTACGGCCAGACTGAAAGCTCACCTGTCATTACCCAAACGAGAACGGATGATTCATTTGAAAGGCGGGTTCAAACAGTCGGCCGGGCGCTTCCTCACATCGAAGTGAAAATCACCGCCCCAGGTACCCCATATGAAGTACCAAGAGGAGAACAAGGCGAGCTGTGCACGAGAGGCTATCACGTGATGAAAGGCTACTATAAAAATGAAGAAGCCACAAATGAAGTCATTGATGAGGACGGGTGGCTTCATACAGGAGATTTAGCGGAGATGGATGAGGATGGCTATGTGAAAATCACAGGACGGCTGAAAGATATGATCATTAGAGGCGGAGAAAATGTTTATCCAAAAGAGATTGAAGACGTTCTTTACACGCATCCAGCCATTCTTGATGCACAGGTCGTCGGTCTTCCTGACGAGACTTACGGAGAAGAAGCCGCCGCATTCATTCGGCTCAAACAAGGTTGCGCGGTGACGATTGAGACATTAACCAGCTACTGTCAGTCACAAATGGCACGCTACAAAATTCCGAAATATTTTTTCATCACAGACGAGTATCCGATGACCGCCTCAGGGAAGATTCAAAAATTTCGTCTGAAAAAACAGGCGCTTGATCTAATAAAGGAGTGAGGGCAGCGATGTTCAAAAAAGTATTGATTGCCAATCGAGGCGAAATTGCTCGTCGAATTATTCGGACTTGTAAAAGGCTCGGGATCAACACCGTGGCTGTTTATTCAGAGGCAGATCAGCATGCGCTTCATGTGCAAGAAGCAGACAGCGCCTATCTGATTGGAGGTGCAAAAGTATCTGAAAGCTATTTAAACATGGAAGTGATCATTGAGGTAGCCAAGCAGACAAATACAGACGCCATCCACCCTGGGTATGGCCTTTTATCAGAAAATGCCGCCTTTGCTGAACGGTGCCGCAGCGAAGGAATCGCTTTTATTGGTCCATCTGCACAGGTCATTCAGCGCATGGGGAATAAAATTGAAGCGAGAAAAACGATGGATCATACGGGAATCCCCATTGTACCTGGCGTTTCAGCACCTCTCCATGACGCAGAAGAAGGAGTCAGTAAAGCGCAGTCACTCGGTTATCCGATCATGCTCAAGGCATCCAGCGGAGGCGGAGGTATCGGCATGCAGCTTGTCCGAAATGATGAGGAGCTGCGTAAAGCTTTCGAGGGAAATCAAAAAAGAGCGCAAAGTTTTTTTAACGACGGGACGCTTTATATGGAAAAGGTCATTGAAGACGCGCGGCACATTGAAATTCAAGTCCTTTTTGATTCATTCGGCCACGGGGTTCACTTATTTGAGCGCGACTGTTCACTCCAGAGAAGACACCAGAAAATCATCGAAGAAGCACCAGCTGCCTGTCTCGATGAATCCGTAAGACAAGAGATGGGACGGGTGGCGGTGAAAGCAGCCAAAGCCATCGGCTATGAAAATGCAGGGACAATTGAATGTTTAGTCGATCAAAATCAACAATTTTACTTTCTAGAGATGAACACGAGATTACAAGTAGAGCACCCTGTCACAGAAGAAATTACAGGTATTGATCTTGTCGAGGAGCAACTGAAAATCGCTGCATCAGAGCCGCTTTCCTTCAATCAGGAGGACATTCATCAAATCGGGCATGCCATCGAGGTCAGAATCTATGCGGAGGATCCCGTCACCTTTTATCCGTCACCAGGAACAATCACTCGGCTGTCTATACCAGAAGCTCCCTATATACGCCATGAATCAAGTGTGACAAACGGGAGCGTCATTACCCCATATTACGATCCAATGATTGCGAAGATGGTCGTTTACGGTGATACACGAAAACTTGCAATAGAACAATTAAACGCTGCGTTACAAGCATATGAAATAGAAGGGGTCAAAACCAACTTACCACTTTTGAGGGAAATGGCTGGATCATCTGCTTTCTTACGTGGCAGCATCACAACCGATTTTCTCATGAAAAAAAGGGAGGGGAACCGTTCATGAAAACGGTCACGATACAAATGGCGGGAAACTTATGGAAGCTTCTTGTGAAACAAGGCGATGAAGTGCAAAAAGGGCAGGAGGTCGCTATCTTGGAATCAATGAAAATGGAGATTCCAATAGTGGCAGAAGAGGCAGGTGTCATCAGCAAAGTGTATAAAGCAGAGGGAGAATTTGTCGATGAAGGGGAGGTTCTTCTAGAGCTGACAGAATAGGAGGGAGCGAGATGGCATTACCAAAACGTGTACTTATTAGGGAGGTCGGCCCGCGGGACGGATTGCAAAATGAATCCACTTGGCTGGACACAAGTGAGAAGCAAAGATGGATTGAACTGCTCACAGCAGCCCAGCTCCCTTATATTGAAGTGACCTCATTTGTTCATCCTAAATGGGTCCCAGCCTTAAAAGACGCCAAAGAATTAGCCCAATCCTTACACAAAAAAGGCGACATCACCTATGCAGCACTCATTCCTAACGAAAAAGGCTTAGCTCACTTTTTTGAAGCAAATCTTGACACAGGCGCTATGTTTATCTCTTCGAGTGAAACGCATAACAAAAAGAATATGAATCAATCCATCCACGAAACACTTCCTGTCATCAAACAAATGACAGCTGATTTAAAAGCAGCCGGAAAACACACACGCGCATATATTTCCACCGTGTTTGGCTGCCCTTATGAACATCAAGTGCCAATGGATCAAGTATTGCGGTTAACGGATATACTGCTCTCTTATGGCATTGATGAAATATCACTTGGCGACACCATTGGAGAAGCCCATCCGCTTCAAGTAGAAAGGCGCTTAGACATTTTACTTGAACGTTTTCCTGCTGATAAAATCGCTCTTCATTTTCATGATACGAAAGGGATGGGTCTTGCCAATATTTATACGGCATTAAAAGCGGGAATCACCACATTTGACGCCTCTAGTGGCGGGCTAGGCGGCTGTCCATATGCGCCTGGCTCTAGCGGAAATGTCGCGACAGAAGATGTCGTGCATATGCTTCAAAAACTAGGAATCGAAACCAATATCGATTTTCCATCATTGATAAAAGCGGCAGAATGGATCGAAACAAAAGTAAATCGAACCCTGCCTAGTCATTGTTTACGTGCTTTTCACTCTCATACTACTTCATAAAGGATGAATGTGACATGACATCATTGGTCAATTTTACGATACAAGATGAACAGATTGGGATCATGACCTTAAACAGACCAGAACAAGCAAATTCCCTATCTGCTGCGATGCTTGAGGAGATCAATCAACTCATTCAAGAAATCAAACATGATGAAAGCATCCGCTGCCTGCTCATGACAGGAGCTGGTTCTAACGTTTTTTGCGCAGGTGCTGATTTAAAAGAGCGACGATTGATGACAGAAGAAGAAGCAAAAGCGGCAGTTCTGTCAATTCAGCAAACCTTTACAGAAATTGAATCCCTTCCTGTACCTGTTATTGCCGTCATGAATGGACACGCACTTGGCGGTGGACTTGAGCTCGCGCTAGCTTGTGATATTCGCATCGCACGAGCCGGAGCAAGACTCGGTCTGCCAGAAACAGGACTAGCTATCATACCAGGGGCAGGAGGGACGCAGCGGCTTCCGCGTGTCGTCGGACTCGGTAAAGCAAAAGAACTGATTTTCACAGGTGCTTCATTACAAGCTGAAGAAGCCATTCAAATTGGACTAATTGAGCACCTCTCTTTAGCAGATTCCCTTATGAATGACGCCATTTCTCTCGCAAAACAAATCGCCAAAAACGGCCCAATTGCTTTAAAAGAAGCGAAACGAGCGATTCAAATGAGTCTTGATCACGATCTGCGTACAGGTTTGATGAAGGAATACGAAGCCTATGTACGGCTCATTGATACAGAAGATCGAATGGAGGGCCTTCAAGCTTTCCAAGAAAAACGAACGCCTCAATACAGAGGCAACTAGCAAGAAAGGGGAATGGGCATGATTGAAGAATACGAAGTGAAAAAACAGCGGATTGTCAAAGGAGGAGCGGAACGATACCATCAAAAAAACAAAGAAAAAGGAAAATTGTTCGTCCGTGACCGGCTCCAGTTGCTATTAGATCAGGATTCGTTCATTGAGGATGCGATGTTTGCCGAGTGTAAAGATGAGCATTTACCAGCAGATGGTGTTGTCACAGGGACAGGGCGGATGAATGGGCAAACCGTATGCGTTATGGCAAATGATTCTACTGTCAAAGCTGGATCATGGGGCGTCAAAACGGTAGAAAAAATCATTAGAATCCAAGAAACAGCGGAAAAGCTCAACTGCCCGATGCTGTATTTAGTCGACTCTGCGGGTGCAAGAATCACCGATCAAATAGCAATGTTTCCAGGCAGAAGGGGAGCGGGACGTATTTTTTATAACCAGGTGAAGCTGTCTGGACGTATCCCGCAAGTTTGTTTACTATTTGGTCCTTCTGCGGCAGGAGGTGCTTACATTCCTGCTTTTTGTGACATCGTTGTGATGGTTGAAGGGAATGCCTCGATGTATTTAGGCTCTCCGAGAATGGCCGAAATGGTGATTGGAGAAAAAGTAACACTTGAAGAAATGGGCGGAGCAAACATGCACTGCAGCATATCAGGATGTGGTGATATTTTAGCAAAAACCGAGGAAGAAGCGATTCAAATCGCTCGCGACTATTTAACCTACATGCCTGCCAACTATACAGAGAAACCAAAACCGGCAGCCGCAAAAGCACCTAAAGCATCTGAGATGACCATCCAAGGCCTTATTCCTAAAGGGCAAAATACCCCTTTTGATATGTATCAGCTCATTGATTTACTCATTGATGAAGGATCATTTTTTGAAATCAAAAAACTGTTTGCCGCAGAGCTCATCACAGGCTTTGGCCGAATGAACGGGCAGCCTGTCGGTCTTATTGCTAACCAGCCGAGGGTAAAAGGCGGGGTGCTGTTCCATGACTCAGCTGATAAAGCCGCTAAGTTTATTCAGCTATGTGACGCCTTTCATATCCCGCTCCTTTTCCTTGCGGATATACCGGGATTTATGATCGGAACAAAAGTGGAACAAGCTGGTATTATCAGACACGGGGCGAAAATGATCTCCGCTATGTCAGAGGCAACCGTTCCGAAAATATCAGTCATTGTGCGTAAAGCATACGGTGCAGGTTTATATGCAATGGCAGGACCAGCGTTTGAACCAGACTGCTGTCTCGCTCTTCCATCGGCACAAATTGCTGTCATGGGGCCAGAAGCGGCTGTAAATGCTGTCTATGCAAATAAGATTACTGAATTGCCTGTTGAAGAGAGAGCTGCATTTATCCATGAGAAACGCAAGGAATATCAAGAAGATATGAATATATATGAGCTTGCTTCTGAAATGATTGTCGACGGCGTCATCCCGTTCGACCACTTGAGAGATGAGCTTTGTCATCGCTTCCAAGCCTATTCCTCAAAAGAGATGACATTTACAAGACGAAAACATCCGGTTTATCCGGTCTAAAGGGGGCACCCTCATGATGAACCTGAAACCAGCATGGATACCGGAAGAGCAAATGATCAAACAGACACGTCTTTACAAATGGATGAACTCACTTGGTTTTTCTACTTATGATGCATTCTACAAAGCTAGTATCGAGCGTACCGATTGGTTTTGGAGAGAAGCCGAAAAGGCGGTCGGTATCAAGTGGAAAATGCCGTACGAAGCCGCATTAGGTCAAGATTCATTCATGTGGCCGAACTGGTATAAAGGCGGTCAACTCAACATAACCGAAACGGCCGTGGACAAATGGGCAGAGAACGCAGAAGCGCAGCATCAGCCAGCCGTGATTTGGAAAAACGAGACGGGAGAAGAGAGGAGATGGACGTATCTCGATCTACAGGAAAAGGTGAATCGCCTCGCTGCTGGCTTTTTGAAGAATGGGCTTCAAAAAGGAGATGTGGCAGTCATTTATATGCCGATGCTTCCTGAAACGGTCGCTGTCATGCTAGCCTTTGCGAAAATTGGCGTTATCTTTAGCCCCGTCTTCTCCGGGTATGGAAGCGAGCCTCTTGCCGTACGTATTCGTGCGTCAGGTGCAGCCATTGTCGTCACAGGCTCTGGCATGACGCGCCGCGGGAAGAAGATCAATATGCGGGAATGTGCAGCAGAAGCCATAGGCAAAACCACGACCGTCAAAACCGTCATTGTACACACCTCCTCTCATACTGAATATGAAGGAGATATCAGGCTAAATGATTTGTTAAAAGAAGAGCCGATAAGTGAAACGACCTATCTCTCAAATGAAGAGCCTCTCATGATCTTATACACTTCTGGAACGACTGGTACGCCAAAAGGAGCAGTCCATACACACGCAGGATTCCCTGTAAAAGCCGCTTTTGATGCCGGTCTTTGTATGGACGTTGCAAAAGGAGACCGCTTGTTTTGGCTCACAGACATGGGCTGGATGATGGGGCCATTTCTCGTCTTTGGGGGCTTGATCAATGGAGCTGCGCTTGTTTTATATGACGGCGCACCCGATTATCCAGATGAACAGCACCTCTGGTCATTCATTCACGAGCAAAAGGTCACCCACTTTGGGCTTTCTCCTACGTTTGTTCGATCTGCGATGCAGCAAAATCTTGCAGGTATAAAGTTGCCGCATGTCAAAGCCATCATTTCTACAGGTGAGCCGTGGAATGAAGCACCATGGCAATGGCTTTTTGACAAAATCGGTCAAAAGCACATTCCGATCCTAAACTATTCAGGAGGAACAGAAGTCTCTGGCGGAATTGTAGGAAGTACGCTGCTTCGCCCAATTAAGCCAGTCCTTTTTAATGCGGCGATTTTAGGAATGGCAGCTGATGTATATAATGAAGCAGGTCAGAGCGTCATAAATGAAGTAGGAGAGCTCGTTGTGAAAAAGCCATGGGTTGGCATGACATGTGGGTTTTGGAAAGATCCTAAGCGTTATGAAGACACGTATTTCAAACGATTTGATGGGGTATGGACACATGGGGATTGGGTGGTGCAATCAGAGGATGGCACGTTTCATATCACTGGCAGATCAGATGATGTCATTAATACAGCAGGAAAACGAGTCGGTCCAGCAGAAATTGAATCCATTCTTGTCGGACACCCAGCTGTACACGAGGCAGCAGTGATTGGGGTAAAGGATGAGGTGAAGGGGGAGGCACTTGTATGCTTCATCGTGACCAGCTCACAGTCTTGTGACGAAACAAAACTGATTCAAGAGCTCAAATCACATGTTGGTTCACATGCAGGAAAAGCGCTCACGCCAAAGGAAATTCATCTTATTTCAGCTTTACCGAAAACAAGAAACGGAAAAATCGTCCGGCGTTTATTAAAAGGAGCTTATGAACAGCAGCCTTCACCAGATCTTTCTTCTTTAGACAATCCTCATGTGTACAAAAGCATTTGCGAGTACTTGAAACGGAAACAGAACAGCATGTAAACAAGCCCTTATATCGGTGTTCAGGTCTGCGTGCCGGTACTCTTTCTTCCTAGGGCTGCAAAGATTTTCTATCACACTGAAAAAAGACAGGAGAGTGTCCTGTCTTTTTCTATTGCACATGAAAATTCGTGCCATCTGTTGTTTCTTTGACAATCCCTGCCCGAACGACAAAATCACCGAAATGTTCTTGGTCTTCTCGTTCTTTTGCATAGCGGGGGAGAAGAGCGCCAAGCTCGTTTAAAATCTCTTCCTCACCAACATTTTCACGGTACAGCTTACTTAATCTGCTGCCATCAAATGCAGCACCAAGATACATGTTGTATTTGCCAGGTGATTTGCCGATAAAGCCAATTTCACCTAGCGCATGACGGGCACATCCATTTGGACAACCAGTCATACGAATCGTGATTTCTTTATCACTCAAGCCGTTTTCTTCAACAATCTCTTCTATTTTATCAATCAAGCGCGGGAGGTAGCGTTCTGCTTCTGCCATCGCTAAGCCGCATGTTGGAAGAGAAACACAAGCCATTGAACTGCGGCGGAGTGCAGAGTGCTGCTGACCATCTGATAAGCCGAACTCCTGAATGAGCTGCTCGATTTGTTTCTTTTTATGAGAAGTGACATTTCCAATGATCAAATTTTGATTCGCTGTTAAGCGGAAGTCACCTGAATGAATCTTTGCGATTTCACGAATACCTGTCATCAGCGGATAATCATCATAATCTATGATGCGTCCGCCTTCTACAAACATCGTATAATGCCATCTGCCATTGATGCCTTTTACCCAGCCATAGCGGTCCCCATTATGATCAAAGTGATAACCTCTTGCGTCTAAAAGGGCAAACCCGAGGCGGCGCTCTAGCTCTTCTTTTACATTCTCAAGACCAAGGCGGTCCACTGTATATTTAAAACGGGCATTTTTTCGCACCGAACGGTTTCCATAGTCACGCTGAATGGTAATCACTTGTTTCGCAATCTCTACAACTTGTTCAGGTGTACAAAAGCCAATCACCTTTGCAAGCTGAGGATAGGTCGCTGTATCCCCATGAGTCATGCCCATTCCGCCGCCAATTGCGACATTAAAGCCGATCAATTGCTCATTTTCGATGATCGCAATAAAGCCTAAATCCTGCGAAAAGACATCAATATCATTAGCAGGAGGGACCGCCACACCAATTTTGAATTTCCTTGGTAAATAAAGCGGGCCATACATCGGTTCAACTTCCGTATCTGGCGTTGCCGCAACCTTTTCCTCATCAAGCCAAATTTCGTGATACGCCCTTGTTTGCGGGAGCAGGTCATCACTTAATTTTTTCGCCAGCTCGTAGACATCATGGTGCACTTCTGATTGATAGGGGTTTGATGTACACATGACATTCCGGTTCACGTCGCCGCAAGCAGCAATTGTATCAAGCATAGTAGAATGAATGTCTTGTATGGTTTTTTTCATGTTCCATTTTAAAATACCGTGAAGCTGAAAAGTTTCACGAGTAGTCAGCTTTAACGTACCGTTTCCGTATGTGTGAGCAAGCTCATCCATCACAAGCCACTGCTTAGATGTGGCGATTCCGCCAGGCAGGCGTACGCGCAGCATAAATTGATAGGCTGGCTCAAGTTTTTGTTTCTGCCGTTCATTTCTGAGGTCTCGATCATCCTGTAAATAGCTGCCGTGATGCTTCATCAGGCGATTGTCATCATCAGGAATTCCCGCTGAAATCGGATCAAGCATTACTTCTTTTAACGTACCCCGTAAATAATCACTTTTTTCTTTGATTTCTTCTACGTCGCTCGGAGGTCCATCCGGCGCTGTTAATGCTGTCTTCACCATGTAAGTAAAAGCTCCTTTCTTTCAAGCATCAAGTCCATTAATATACGTCGCGCTGATAGCGTTTTTGCTGCTGCAAGTTAGCTAGATAGCTTTCTGCTTTCTCTTTGCTCATCGCTCCTTCTTCTTGGATAATCGATAGAAGGGTATGATGAACATCATGCGCCATATGCTTTTCATCTCCGCAAACATATACATAGGCACCTTGCTCCAGCCATTCGAATAATTCTTTACTTTGCTTCTTCATTTGATGCTGAACATATACTTTTTCCTCTGAATCTCTTGAAAAGGCCACATCCATTTTCGTTAAGACGCCATCTTTTAACCACTTTTGCCATTCGGTTTGATATAAGAAGTCCGTCACAAAGTGCTGATCGCCGAAGAATAACCACGATTTTCCGCTTGCACCGATTTCTTCTCGTTCCTGCATAAACGAACGGAAAGGGGCGATACCTGTACCTGGTCCCACCATAATGATCGGTGCATCAGGGTTTTCAGGAAGCTTAAAGTTTTGATTGTGCTGAATATAAACAGGCAGCGTATCACCTGGTTCTAAGCGCTCTGCGCATAGAATGGAGCAGACACCTTGACGTTCTCTCCCGTGCGCATCATATCTCACAGCACCGATCGTCAAGTGAACTTCTTCTTCATTCGCTTTCAGACTGCTTGCAATCGAATAAAGGCGGGCAGGAATTTTTCTTAAAATCGCAGTAAAGTCTGCGGCTGTTCCTTCAAAAGGACCGAAGTCGCGTGCAGCATCGACTAAATCTCTTCCTGCTAAATACGCTTTTAACTTTTCTTCATTTCCTTCTTCAAAAAGGGCATGGAGTGCTTCATTTTTCGTCAAGTCCGCCAACTTTTGAAGAAGGGGTTTTGTTAATACTGTAATCTCAAAATGTGAGGTAAGTGCTTCTTTTAAAGGAAGAGTGTCACCGTTTTTATGAACAGTTACGGCTTCTTCCACGCTCCATCCACATGTCGTGATCAGTTCATCAACAAGCGCAGGATCATTTGTTGGATAAATTCCAAGGCTGTCACCTGGTTCATAAACAAGTCCTGATCCTTCTAGTGAAAGCTCCAAATGGCGGGTCTCTTTGTTAGAGCCGCGGCCATTTAGATTGATATTTTCAAGAACTTCCGCATAAAAAGGATTCGTTCTTGAGTATTCAGAAGCTGCTGTTTGGCTGTATGCTCCTGCTGAATCTTGCGGGAATGCTGCGGCTTCACCTTCGCTAAGTGACGCTGTCACCCCTTGAAGCCATTCAGAAAACGGCTCATCATAATCAAGGTCACAATCCACTCGATCTGTCAGGCGCGTTCCGCCAAGTTCTTTGAAGCGCTCATCAAATTCTTTTCCAGTCTGACAGAAGAATTCGTAGGAGCTGTCGCCAAGTGAAAGAACAGAAAAGCTTAAATGATCGAGCTTTGGCGCACGTCTACCATGTACATATTCATGGAAAGAAAGGGCATTATCAGGCGGATCTCCCTCGCCATGTGTGCTGACGATCATCAGTAAATTGTGTATTTTTTTCAGATTATTTGGTTTAAAGTCTGACATAGAAGAGAGCGTCACTTGAAAACCTTTCTCCTCAAGATGCTGTGCTGTCTTTTTCGCTAATCCTTCAGAATTACCTGTTTGTGATCCATAAAGGACGGTCACATCTTTACTGACAGGCTGCGCAGGTGCTGCGGCAGAAGGAGAAGGGGCTTGAGTAGCTGTTTCTGATCCGGCTAGAGCTGCTTGTGCTGATAAATAACCGGTAAGCCAAATTTTTTGTTGATCTGTTAAAGTCGGAAGCAGTTGATTAAGCAAGTCTGCCTGCTGCTGACTAAACGGACTGTTCAATACATGAAGTTGCAACGATATCCACCTCACAAGGAATATAAACATAGATTAATTCGATAGGAATTATATATATAGGTTCAATTTGAACTTTACCGAAAGTTTGCCATTAAGTAAAATATATAATATTGATTGTCATGATTAAGATTTCTAATACCTTTACAAGATGAATGAACTTGAGGATAAATTATCTTAAATGTATAAAGTATCTTAAGAAAATGCGCCGTAATATAAGCCGTTTTGATCTAAGAATGCTAGACTTGAAGAAGCATTGAAGGGGCGTATAAAGTTGATGCAATTTAAATTTAAAAAAATAATAAGTGTTCGATTTGTCATCGTGATTTTTTTCATTTTATTAGGAGGGTGCCACTCTACAACAAAGGACAATATAAAGAATCCACACAATCAAAATAAAATAGCAACGCCTTTTTCAAAAAAAGCATAGTGCTATATAAAGGGGAGACTGGTTTACTTCTTATTAACAATAAAACTCCTATAAAACGCGATTATTCATTAGATACTCCTCTTCTTGTCGATAAATATAAACACGATCTCATCATAATGGATTTAACGAAAGTTGATACTAAAGAGCTGTCACAGGGGCAAACGATTGAGATTTGGTTTGATGAGTTACAAGAATCGTTTCCTCCAAAAGCAACAGTCGAAAAATACAACATCATTATGGATAAGAATAAATAAGGGAGTAGTAAGCAGTTCTTAAAATTCGAAATGGGTTCTTATTAATTAAATAAAAAGGGGAGAAAAACCCTAGAGTTTTTCTCCCTTCTCAATTTATGCCGTTGGCAGTCCCATCACAGCTTTCACTTCTAAATATTCCTCGATGCCGAAGTCTCCCCATTCTCTTCCGATACCTGATTGCTTAAAACCGCCAAATGGGGCAAAGTAATCTGTTTCGGCATTGTTAATGGTGATTTGGCCAGCGCGAATATGTTCAGCGACATATTTTAATGTTTTTTCATCTTTTCCAACAACATACCCGGCAAGACCATACACTGTATCATTGGCGATCTCAAGGGCATGATCAAGATTCTGATACGTGATGACACTCATGACTGGTCCAAAGATTTCTTCTTGTGCAATGGTCATGTCATTTTTCACATTGGTGAAAATGGTATGCTTGGCGAAATATCCTTTATCGATTCCGTCTGGCTTTCCAGTTCCCCCAGCAAGAAGGGTAGCACCTTCTTCGATTCCTTTTTCAATATAAGATTGCACGGTATCCCATTGCTTTTTAGATACAAGCGGGCCTGTAGCATGATCTTCTCTTGGATCACCAACTGTAAACTTCGGCAGGGCGTTCAGCAGCGCTTTTTCAAACTTGTCTTTCATTGATTCTGGAATAAGCACACGCGTAGCTGCAGAACACACTTGACCTGTATTCATCGCAATATGATGAACAGCGGTTTCTGCTGCTATATCCACATCTGCATCATCTAAGACGATAAGAGGGGATTTCCCGCCAAGCTCAAGAGCCACTTTCTTCACATTGTCCGCAGCGTTTTCCATAATTTTAGAGCCAACAGCACCTGATCCAGTAAATGAAACAAAGTCAATATCAGGATGTGAGCTAATGCCGTCACCAATCACGTCACCCGTTCCGTTTACTAAGTTGAAGACTCCTTTTGGTACACCAGCTTCATCAATAATTTCTGCAAGAATCATTGCAGCAAATGGTGTAATTTCCGCTGGTTTTAAGACAACCGGTGAGCCTGCCGCAATGGCACCTGCGATTTTAAGAGATGTCTGATTCGTTGGGAAGTTCCACGGTGTAATCAATCCGCTGACGCCAATCGCTTCTTTTATAATGGTATGTCCGCCGCGGTCCTCGGTAAATGTATAAGATTTAAGTGCTTCCGCTGCTTTAGAAAAATGTTCATAGCCCATTTTGTAATGAACTTCTTCTGATACTTTTAGCGGTGCACCGAGCTCTTGTGTCATCACTTCTACAAGTTCATCCTTGCGTTTTTCGTAGCCGCGCACAATGTTTTCCAGCATCTTCACTCGTTCATTTCGAGATGTTTTTGAGAAAGAAGGGAAGGCGGCACGAGCTGCTTTCACTGCCTTATCTAAATCTTCTTTTGTTCCTAAGCTAATGGTGCCAATGACTTCCTCGGTCGCAGGGTTGATGACCTCTGTCGTTTCGTTTCCTGTTGATGCAACCCATTCTCCGTTAATAAAATGTTTCTCTTGATTTCTCATTCTGACATGTCTCCTTTTTATATGTGATTCATTCAATATTCTGTTTTCAGCTGATATAAAACTGTACCCACTGTGAAAAATCTAAAACGAACAAACTGCAAAAGAAAAAGTTTCTGATATAATACGCAATGTGGGACATATGTCCTTTTCAACCGGCAGGCATGTATCATTTAATGGAACTAGACTGAAAAAAGAAGGAGCTTTTGAACGAATGAAAGGTGTTATTTTCGCTTTATTAGGAGGCGCTTGTATTACACTACAAGGCGTAGCCAACGCAAGAATTAGCCAGGATATCGGTACATGGCAGGCAGCCACCATCACGCAGCTGACCGGCTTTATCATCTCGCTCGTCATTTTACTCATCGTACGAGACGGACACTTCAGGGAATATCGAAAGGTGCAGCCACTTTATTTAATAGGCGGCGCATTTGCAGCGATTATTATTTTTAATGAAGTCACCGCGATTCAAATCATCGGTGTGACACTCACTATCGCAGCGTTACTCATTGCACAGCTTGCTTTTACCTTTGCAATTGATGCAAAAGGATGGTTTGGTGTACAGAAGAAGAAAATGAAATGGCCACATTACGCAGGAATTTTATTGATGGTCACAGGTGTGATCATTTTAAAACTATAAAGGAGGGCGTCAGATGGAGGAGCTTCAAGATGAATCTCTTTTTGCCTCATATATGAAAGCACATCAATTAGAAAGTGTCTTTCATCAAAAGCTCATATCACACGTAAGTTTGTGGCGCTATGAGCAAGGGGAGCTCGTTTGTTCAAAAGGGGATAAGAGGGAGTACCTGTACTTGTTAGTGAAAGGAAAATTAAAGATTTTCACGACAACAAAAGAAGGGAAAACCTTTATTCTTAGCTTTAAACATCCCCTTGAAGCGATTGGAGATATTGAATACGTTCAGCAGACTGACATGGTCAATACAGTCGAAGCTGTCACAGAAGTACATATGTTAAGAGTTTCTCATCAAGCGCTCATGCGTCATGCGAAGGATGACGCGCGCGTGTTAACCTTTCTGCTAAAAGGCATCACAAACAAATTTTATACAAAATCAAACGATTTGAGTTTCCACCTGTTATATCCTGTGGAGGTCAGGCTTGCAAGCTACTTATTGTCTGTTATCACAGATGACGACAGCGCGAGCGCCCTTCGTCTCACTGATGCGGCAAGCTTAATCGGTACGAGCTACCGTCATATTAACCGAGTCATTCAGCAATTCAGTGAAAAAGGATTGATAGAAAGGCAGAGAGGAAAGATTACGATTTGTGACCGCAAAGGGCTCCTAGAAATAGCAGAGCACAACATTTATGAATAGAAGAAATGAAGGGATTTATATATGATCATAGGAATAGTATTAGCCATCACGGCTGGCGCACTCGTCAGCTTACAAACCATTTTTAACAGTAAGGTCAATGAGCAGACAGGCTCTTGGTCAACGACAACCCTCGTTCTTGGAATGGGCTTTATTGCTTCTCTCCTTATGGGGCTCTTACTAGAGGGGACTGGCATGTTTCGATTAAGACATATGGAAGCCTGGTACTGGATCAGCGGGGCCATTGGGGTAGGAGTGGTCATTTGTCTTGTTCAGAGTATCAAACGTCTTGGACCGACTTATGGCATCTCGATTGTCCTCACGTCACAGCTGGGCTGCGCGCTTTTGTTTGATTCGCTTGGCTGGCTTGGGTTAGAAAAAGTAGAATTCTCTTTGACAAAACTATTAGGTGTTATTGTGATTGTAGCTGGGATCTTGGTGTTTAAATTGACCAAATTGGAGTCGGCAGAAACAGATCAATCGCAAGAAAAAGGGCTGCCACAAGAGTAGCTGCCCTACTTTATATCAATCGCCGCCATAAAACCGTTATCGCGGATAATCCATTTAAAAGGAGCCTTTTCATCAAAGGCTTTTTTTTCTGTCCATAAGCGCTCGCATGAAGGACTGTTCGATCTTTAGCTACGAGATAACTGTAGGCGATTTTTCGTTCAATTGCCTGTGTAAGTGATAACGCAAACGGGGCACTGTCAATGACCAAAATTGACTCTGTGTTTAAAAAACTAGACCTCGCATCTAAGTTATATGTCCCAATAATACTCAAGTAATCATCAATCACCATTGATTTCGCATGAATGGAATACGGGCCTTCATATTCATACAAGTGAACGCCTGTTTTCATCAGTTCCTTTTTTGTGCTTAAATACCCTGCAAAGGCCAACGGATTTGGCGTCGCTGTAAGAGAATTCGTAACAACTGTCGTCTGGATCTCACTAGGTAAGGGAGTGAGTCCGGCTTTCATTGGGCGTGTTGGGATGACATATGGCGTCTGTATGAGCACAGAACGCTTTGCCCGGTGCGCAAGATCGTTCAGCTTTTTCAACACAAGCGGCCGCTTATTAAAGCGTTCCACAGGATTTATAAAAAAAGCAATCTGTTTCACAGAAATGGTATCTGCTGCCCAGTTAAAGGATGACATCACAAAAGGTTCTTTCGTGCGCATGGCTTCTTGATAGGATCTGAGCAGCTGTTTTCTTAGCTTTAACCCTTTTTTCGCTTTTGCCTTGGAAAACACATCTTTTGTTCTTTTCGTAAAATCATGATTCCATAAATAAACGAAATATTGCTCCATTTCATCTAACACTTTTCCCTTTTTCGCGTTATATAGAAGCACATCACGGTCAAAAGCAAAGTCTTTGGGCG
This sequence comes from Bacillus sp. FSL W8-0645, assembly GCF_038007905.1. Taxonomy (NCBI): domain Bacteria; kingdom Bacillati; phylum Bacillota; class Bacilli; order Caryophanales; family Bacillaceae; genus Bacillus; species Bacillus sp. FSL W8-0645. The sequence continues at coordinate 1,882,505 of NZ_JBBOYC010000001.1, read as the reverse complement.
GCTGGTCTGCAAAGTATTTATCACCGATATTTCTTCCGCCCATTACAGCCACTCGGCCATCTGCTAGTAGCAGCTTATCGTGTAGCCGATTATGCCACGTCCATGGCTTGAACAAACGAAAGGGCTCATAAAAACGAATCGACATGTTCGGATGATTTGCTACCGCATAGCGCAAATGCTTTAGCGGCCCGCGCAAACTGTGACAGATGCCATCTAACAACAGCTGCACTTTCACACCTCGATCAGCTGCTTCAATTAAAGCACCTAGTATCCATTCGGCTGTTTTTCCCTTTTGAATGGAGTAGTAACTGAGGCGGATCATCTTCTTTGCCTCACGAATCATTTGGAGCCTCACCTGACCAGATTCAAACCCGTCGTCAAGAAGCATCACTTGATTTGTCCCCTGATCGTCTCCTGAGATAGAAGAGGCTTTATAAATGCAATGTTCTTTGCATGTTTTTCGAACCGGTAAATAAAACAAGACAAATGCGGTCAAAAATACATAGACGACATAAAGAAGGATGAGATAAAACAAAAGATGAAGCAACATGATCAGCTCCTTTCACACAGACACAACTTTTCCTTAGTGTATGTCAAATATGAAATTTCACTCATTTTGGCTCTCTAACAAAATACGTGACAAAAGAATCAGCTTGTTTTTATTGGGCATTTAATTATAGTATGAAATGAGTAAGGGGGAATCGAATTGAATGAACCACTATTTAACATTCCAAGCGAAGTGTATCAAACGCTAAGTGAAACAGAACGTTATTTACTCCATTATATTCACCAGCATTTAGAGGATATCTCCACCTTATCCATCGTCACATTGAGTGAAAGAGCGAATGTGTCGACAGCCACAATTGTCAGGCTGATGAAAAAAATTGGCTACAACGGCTATACATCCTTTAAATATCGATTGAAACAAGAAAAGAAAATGACCGATGCAAGCGATCAGCTCAAAAACATTGATGAAGACATTAAACTAGCGATTCGGAAAAACGAAGAAGAGGTTTTAAAAACGATCCAGCTGCAAAGTATTGGGCAAATTGAAGATGCCGTTCAAAAAATACATAATGCGGACAAAATTTATATTTTCGGCAGAGGCTTCTCAGAGATGATTGCCAAAGAAATGACCATCAAATTACAGCTCATCGGAAAAACATGCGAAGTACATGACGATCCGAATATCATTCGGCTGAAATCGAGAGACATCAGTAAAAACGAACTTGCGATCTTTGTTTCATTAAATGGCGAAACAGCAGAGCTCGTTGAAGCGTGTCAAAATCTTAGCATGAGGCAAGTCACGACCATTACCGTCACAACGAGAATAGATTCTACATTAAGCAAAATATCAGATATGACTCTAGTCGGATATAAAGGCGAACAATCTTTCTTCCCAGATTATGAGGTCAGATCGCGTTTGTCTCTTCATGTCATTGCCCGCATTTTACTAGATGCCTACGTGATTCGAATGAAATAATCAATAAAGAAGCCTTCGAGACTTTGATCTAGAAGGCTTTTTGTCATGAAAACCTTTACACAATCTGAAAACATTTTCACTCCAGCGTATGAGATACTTTCTTTAGAGAAAAGAAAGAAGGTGAAACCAATTGATATATACCTGCACCTTAAATCCTGCTATTGACCTATATATTGCATTAAAAGAAATGAAGGCAAATGCAGTCAACCGCACCGAAGATGAAGATTATCAGCCGAATGGCAAGGGAGTCAATGTCTCCATTATGCTAAAGAAATATGGATTCACCAGCACTGCATTAGGATTTATTGCTGGGTTTTCAGGCTCTTATATTGAACAATCCTTAAAGGACCTTTCCATTCAAACCGATTTTATCTCAGTTGAAGGAATTACCCGCATTAATGTTTTTATTAATACGACAGAAGAATACAAGCTCGTGAACCAAGGACCTGCGATTGAAGAAAAAGCACTTCACGCCTTTCGTGAAAAAATAGCGGCCATCCCGCAGGGGGACATCCTGATCATGTCAGGCAGCCTGCCAAAAGGCGTACCAGCCAGCATTTTTTCAGAAGTAGCAGCTATTTGTCATCAGAACAACGTCAAGTTTATTTTAGACACAAGCTCCGCAGCAGTTCTTGAGACGCTTCAATACAAGCCGTATTTATTAAAACCGAATGAAGAAGAAATCGCTGCTTTTTTCGGCAAAACACAGCCTATGTCAGAAAAAGAACTCATTGAATCAGGAGAAAAGCTCATTGAGATGGGTGCAGAGCAAGTGCTTATTTCCCGCGGGGGAGAAGGGGCTTTGTTCATTACGAAAGACGCCGTCTTAAAAGGAAACGCACCGACAGGCATTGTAGTAAATACAGCTTGCTCTGGAGATGCGATGCTCGCAGCCTTTCTTAGTAAACAGCTTGAAGGTCATTCACCTGAAGAGTGCTTACGTTACGGCATTGCAACTGGCGCATCTACTGCATTTTCTAAAGGCTTAAGTGATTTACATGACATTCATTCATTAATTGATCAAGTACACATTGACAAGATATAAGGGGGAATAGACATGAGCCGCAAAAAAATTGTCGCTGCAACTGGCTGTCCAACAGGCATTGCACACACATTTATGGCAGCTGAGGCATTAAAAATAGCTGCTGAGCAACTAGGGGTCGACATCAAAGTCGAAACGCATGGTCAAGTAGGAATTGAAAACGCTTTAACCGATCAAGACATTCTGGAGGCCGATGGGGTCATTGTCGCAGCTGACAAAGATGTAAATACAGATCGTTTTCACGGCAAACCACTGATTGAAGTGCCTGTTGCGAAGGGTATCCGCACGCCAAATGAACTGATCCAAGGCATTATCAATGGAGAAGCTCCCGTTCATCAAGTGAAAGGAAGAGCTACTGGAACAGAAAAAACATCTGCTTCTTCTTCACCAGCTCAACAAAAGTCGGCGAATAAGTGGATACACACCATCTACAAACATTTAATGAACGGTGTATCACACATGCTTCCATTTGTTGTTGGAGGCGGGGTCTTAATTGCTTTATCTTTTCTATTCGGTATTTACTCAGCTGATCCTCAGCATGAAACGTATCATCCGTTTGCAGCCTATTTGAAAAGCATTGGTGGACTCGGCTTTAGCTTAATGGTGCCTATTTTAGCAGCATTTATCGCTGATTCAATCGCCAGACGACCAGGGATGGTTGTCGGATTTATCGGCGGCCTGCTTGCAAACGATGGAGGCGCTGGATTCTTAGGTGGTATTATCGCAGGTTTCGCAGCAGGGTATATCATCGTACTCCTTCAATTCCTGCTTCAAAAATTACCTGCATCACTTGACGGATTAAAATCAATCTTCATCTATCCTGTCATCGGTATTTTCTTAATTGGGGCTGTGATGACACCTCTATTAGTTCCAATCACGGGGCTAAATAATTCATTAATGGATTTTCTCTCAGCTGTTCAATCCACGAATCCGCTGCTCTTAGGTTTAATTGTTGGAGCGATGTGTGGATTTGACATGGGAGGACCTTTTAACAAAGCAGCCTATGTCACAGGAACGGCTTTACTTGCAGAAGGTAACCTTTACTTTATGGCAGGTGTGTCAGCAGCATGTATCACACCACCGCTTATTATTGCGATTGCCACAACGATTTTCCGAAAACATTTCACACCGCAGGAACGAAATGCAGGGGCCATCAACTATATTCTAGGAGCGACACATATAACAGAAGGGGCCATCCCATTTGCGGCAAAGAACCCGATCGTTGTCCTGCCAATTATCATGTTTGGTTCCGCCATCTCTGCTATATTGACGTATCTCTTTGGCGTACAGGTTCCAGCTCCGCATGGCGGATTCCTTGTCCTTCCAGTCGTCACAGGTGCATTCCAGTGGGTACTATCCATACTGATCGGATCACTTGTAGGTGCCATTCTATACGGACTTTATCGTAAAAAAATAGACAAACCCGCAGTTTAATAGGGAGGAAGAGAAATGATGGAACATATTTATATGAATCTTCATGAAACCGCGTCGTCACAGGCTGGCGTTTTCGCAGCCATTGCTGACATTGCCTACAAAGCAGGTATTTGCACATCACCAGAAGATGTTAAAAAAGGCTTAGCTGAAAGAGAAGCACTGAGCACAACTGGATTTCAAGATGGATTTGCCATTCCACATACACAAACAGACGCCATCACAAAACCAGCACTCGTGATCGTACGCACGGAAACAGGCATTGAATGGGACGCTTTTGATGAGAAGCCTTGCTTTTTCTTCTTATCCTTACTGATCCCCAAAAATGAAGCAGGGACCACTCATCTAAAGGCCCTTTCTGCCCTTTCACGAGGATTAATGGATGAAGCGAAACGACAAAAGCTGCTTGAAACAAGAACAAATGAAGACATGCTAACTGTATTAGAAACAGATATTTTAACGAGAGAGGATGTTTGATCATGCCTTTACTATCAACAACACCGATGCTTGAGACTGCGAAAAAAGAAAAATACGGAATCATTGCATTCAATGTACATTCCTTTGACAGTATTTATTGGGTGCTCGAAACGGCGGCAGAATTAAAGTCACCTGTCATTTTGCAAACAACGGTTGGAACCGTTCAATCTCTTGGAGCAAAAGCGATTGCAGATACAGTCAAAGCGGCGGCTGATCAATATCAAATCCCAATCGGTCTGCACCTCGATCACTGTACGGACTTTGATGTGATTCTCACCTGTATTCGCGCGGGATATACATCCGTCATGATCGATGCATCGATGCATTCATATGAAGAAAATGTTCGCCGCACAAAAGAAGTGGTGGACCTCGCATTAAAAATAGGGGTGAACGTTGAAGCAGAATTAGGCAAGGTAGGCGGCGTAGAGGATGATATCGTCGTCGATGAAAAGGATGCTGAAAAAGCCATTCCATCAGAATGCCGTCAATTTGTAGAAGAAACTGGGGTACCAACTTTAGCACCTGCAATTGGTACCGCACATGGCATTTATAAAGGGGTTCCGGATATTGACTTTGACCGCATTGAACAAATTGCATCACTGGTCAATGTTCCCCTTGTGCTGCACGGCGGTTCCGCTGTACCGGATGAAGACGTCAGACGATGTGTGGCACTTGGTATGGCAAAGGTCAATGTCTCAACTGAATTAAAAAATGCGTACTCTGAAGCCATCCGCGATCATTTTTCAAACGAACCAGAAAGCTTAGATCCACGTATGTATTTACAAAAAGCAAAACAAGCAGCAAAAGATATGGTCACATCGAAAATACGGATCGTTGGCAGTGAGGGCAAAGCCCTTCCTCTATATCAGTGAAACAAAAAAGCAGAGCCGCTTAAGCTCTGCTTTTTCACATTATTCGTTTTCTTTCATTTCATTTGATGTGTGTACCCGTGCATTTCCCATAAACAGGACCGTAATCGCTGCAAGGGCAATAGGAAACAATGCAATCAAAAATAAGTACGTAATACTTTGTGACATCGCATCGATGACTTTATTTAAAATATCAGGCGGAATTTGTGAGCGAGCACCTTCTTGAAAAATGGCTTGTGGATCGCCAATTTGAGAAGGGGCGCCTTTTATTCCGCTAAAGGCATCTGCTAAGCGATTCGATAGGACATTTGTTTGAATCGTCCCAAAAATCGTGACACCAAGTGTCATCCCAAGCGATCTCATAAATGAATTGGTCGAGTTTGCACTGCCTCGGTAACGAGGAGACAGATCATTCATTGAAGCTGACGGCAGAAGGGAGAAGCTGAATCCGACACCAAATCCTGATATCATCATAAAGAGTGTGAGCCAAAGTCTAGCTGTATCTGGTGACATATTGGCAAGGAGCAGCATTCCCGCGAAAAATGAAATAACAGAGATCGCCATAAGACGTCTAAAAGGCACTTTCGTCTGCATCGTTCCGCCAATCATACTGCCAATGACAGACCCAATCATCATCGGTGTTAAAATGAATCCTGCACTAGTGGCAGATTCACCGTACACCGCTTGAACGAAAATAGGAATGAAGACGGCAAGAATAATAAATGTTCCACCATATAAAAACGCCAAAATTTGAGATGTCGCAAATAAACGATTTTTAAACATCCAAAATGAAATAATCGGTTCCTCCGCTTTACGCTCAACAATAAAGAAGATGGTACCAAACACAAGAAACACGGCAAAAAGTGTGAGGATTTGCACCGAATCCCACGCATAAGATTTACCACCAAGCTCAAGAGCGAACATCAAGCTCACAACCGCCACGACAAGTGTGATAGCACCTGACCAGTCAATTTTCTGCTTGCGATGTTCTAGCGATTCCCGGTAGTATCTGGCAATCAAGACCACACTAACAATACCAATTGGCACGTTAATATAGAAAACCCAATGCCAGCCGATTGAATCTGTGATAATAGCTCCTAATAGAGGTCCTAGTACACTCGATAAACCAAACACTGCACCAAACATACCGGACATTTTTCCGCGTTTTTCAGGCGGGAAGATATCAAAGATGATCGTAAACGCGATTGGAAGAAGGGCACCGCCTCCAAGCCCTTGAATGGCTCGGTAAATAATGAGCTGATCCATCGTTTGTGCGATACCGCACAGCGCAGATCCAATTAAAAAGAAAATAAGTCCAAACAGAAAAAAACGCTTTCGACCATACATATCAGAAAGCTTTCCGTAAATCGGCATTCCAGCCATTACTGCCACCATATAAGAAGCCGTCACCCAAGCAAATTTATCAAAACTGCCCAAATCTGCTACGATGCTTCCCATTGCTGTTGCAACAATGGTATTGTCCATCGCCGCCATAAAAATTCCTAACAGCAAACCGATGACAACTAAGCGAGTGGATGCCTTGCCTTTATCCACATGATTCATTCATTTACCTCCTGCTTACGTTCTCTCCTTATTTTTGCTATGATCAACTTAAATATAAAGGAAGAGAACATTTATCTTGATGATCAAGATAAATTGATTTTAAAGGGAGGAGAACAAGTTGTCAATAAAGAACGACGCAGAAGACAGAGCAGACCTGATCATCCATACAATGAGGCGCCTCGCCACACGAACGGTTTTATTCCACCAAGCGGCCGCACAATCGCTTGGCCTTTTCCCAACAGACCTCAAATCAGCCGATTTATTAAACGAACTCGGTCCGCTCACAGCAGGAGAATTAAGTGAAAAAACAGGTCTTAGCTCAGGTGCGGTCACAGCTCTGATTGACCGCCTTGAAAAAGCGGGCTACGCCAAAAGAGAAAAGGACCCAAAAGACAAACGAAGAGTCATCATCGTTCCATTAACAGCAGGGAAATCACAAGTAAAAGAACTCTTCCAATCCTTATTGACATCAACAAAGCAGCTTACAAACGAATACAAACGAGAAGAATTAGACTTAATCATTCAATTTATTACCGAAGCAGCAGATATTATGGACCAAGAGCTACAATTGCTTAAGTCTAAGTCGTAAGAGAGCACACTGTTGCGGGTGTGCTTTTCTATAAGTTGTTCAAATAAGGTAGCGAGGATTATAATTGGCTCAATTAGTGGTCTCTTCTTACCATGGAAGTGCTCTATAACCTTGTTTACATTGGAACATCTCAAATGATTTTAGTAAAGGATGGTTTAAAAATCGTGTCTTAATGATTACTGACGATAGCGGAGCTAAAGCGTTCTAATAAAACACGGTTCATGACATATTAAGTACTTTTTTGTATCTTTATTCCTATTTAATGACAAACTTTGTGTTGGTAAAATTGACCTTGTCAATGAATAGGAAGGAGTGAATTCTTCTGGGGAAGATACTTGATGCAAAAGCACTAACAAGTGCCATGGATGCAAGGGCAAAACACTACCAGGAACTCCGCGAACAATTGGTAGATTTAAAAAAAGCATTACAAGGTGTTTCTAATCTTGGTGATGATTTCACTGGAAAAGGTGCCGATAACATTAAAAGCTTTTATAAAGAACTGGCTGGAAATGTAGATATGTTTATCAGCTTCATTGATAAGCAAAAAGCCTTTCATGAAGGTGTTTCTGGGACACTAGATGATACAAACTTTGGCGGCGACACCTTTGTAGAAGAACACTTTTTAGACAACGCTGTACATATGGGCATCAAAAATGCCAAAAGCATTGTGAAGGATCAAGAAAAGGCGCTTAAAACGATTTTTCAAGACATCGACGACCTCATTTCACTAGAAGTATTTGATAGTCAAACCTTTGATGAAAAAATTGCAGATGCGGAAGACGAGCGAAAAAAGACAGTGAAAGACCTAAGAGAGCTTGATCAAAATTTAAAAGATGAATATGCTTTGTCAGAAACGGAGCAGCAAGCTACAATGGCATTGTACGCAGAAATGATGAATGCCACAAATGATGGAAAAGCGATTTCGCCAATGAATTTTGACAAGAAAGCTTATCAAAATAGCGAAATCTACAAGGCAAAAAGCGATATTGAAAAGCAAACTTCTGAATATCTCAAAATCAAAAAAGAACAAGAAGAAGCCCGCGAGATCGCAAAGGAACAAGAAGCACTCGCTAACCGTCCTTGGTATGAAAAAGCACTCGATTATGGCGGAAATATCGTCAATGAATTGACAGGCGTGAACGATGCAAAACGCGCCGCAACAGGCGTTGACCCGATCACAGGCGAAGAACTTACCGCAGGACAGCGCGTCGCCGCAGGCGGCATGGCAGCGGCAGGCTACATCCCTATCGTCGGTTGGGCAGGACGCATTTTCAAAGGCGGAAAAGCCGTCTATAAAACGACCCAAGCCACCTCAGCCGCAGTCAGAGCAGTCGACATTTACAAGACATCGCAAAAATCCTTTGACGCCTTAAAAACATCGCAAAAAGGCTTATACGGCCTCACCGCCACCAACGGTTTCAGCGAAGCGATCACAGGCCGAGATATGTTTGGAAATAAAGTCTCGAAAGAACAGCAGGAAGCGAGTATGAACGCCGCGCTGGGAATGCTTTTGCCGTTTGGGGCGAAAGGGATTCACGGTAAAATAGGGGTTAAGGCTACAAATAAAAACAAGTCATATGAGCAATCTCGAAATGAAGCATTGGTTTGGTTGGAGGAAAGAGGCTTCAAATCTGAAAAACAAACCTTTGGAAAATTTGGATATACTAGAAATAAACCTATAGGTAGACAAACTGAGGATGGTAAAGTAGGTTTCCGAATCGAACATGATAGTAGAAGTGGTGCTCATATTAACGTTTGGGCTGGGAAAGAAAAGGGACCGCATTTTCAATTTGATGCATCCGAAAAAACAGTTAAAAAAATACAAAAACATTTTAGATAAAGGGGTTAATTTTATTGAATACTTATGATGAAGATCTAATAAAGGATTTGGAATTAAAAGACCTTCTTAATTGTGTCAAAGTAAATAAAAATCCAGAAATTTATTTAGATTTAATAGAACAAAAATTTGAATTTGATGGGTCGAAAATAGATTGGTTACAAACTAATAACCATCATAGTAAGAACTCAAATAATGAATCTTTACTTCCTGATGCTCTTCTATTTATAACTGAATTAAAAGAAAAATATTTAGCTAATAACTTACAAGTAATTTACATAGGGGATAATCTTACAGAGTTTGGGTACCAGTTTGAATTAAAGCATATAGAAGAGTTACTAGTCTATTTTTTAGATATCCCACAGCATCACTACTTTGTACCATTAGAAGGTGATTGGTGTATTTGCATTTCTTATGAAAACTATTTGGATTTCGGTTTTAGTTTAAACAAGAAATAATTTTAAGCGTCACGTATAGGAAAAATAAAAGATTATAGAAAGTAGAAAAACCTTGTTTGACTTTATGCCTTTCAAGGTTTTTGCGTTTATTGGGCTTTAAACCGAGAAAAAGCCGACAAAAAGGGAACCTTTTTCAGCGTGGATCATCAGTACATATTGTGTGAATAAGAATGCCAAAAGCATTGTGAAGGATCAAAAAAGGCATGTGAAACGATTTTAAGGACATTCATGACCTCATTACGAAGGGTTTGTTTCTATCACGAAAAAAAGACAAAGGACTAAAATAAACATTACAAGTCTGAAAGCATACTCATACGGGTGTGCTTTTTCTTATAGCAAAAGAACACCCAAAAAGCTGCACAGCATTTGCTGAAGACATTTGGGCTTCTTTGATGCATGTGAGTTGATTAGACTTATAACCAAAGGGAAGAAGGGAGGAATTCGAACTGTATTTAACCAAAAGGGGCACGACTTTATTATCGATGCTGCTTCACACAACCTCTTATCTATCAATTGAAGATTTACAGAATCGACTGAATGTCTCTACTCGAACCGTCTACTCTGAAATCAAACGAATGAATAGCTGGCTGAAAACTCACCAGCTTAGTGGCGTTCAGCGAAAAGATCAACTTGGCTACTACTTAAATCCACATGAAAAAGAAGTCATTATTCAAAAAGCTGACACCATTCTTGTCGGTAACGATTATGAACCATGTGTAAAGGAAAGAAGGGCGATCCTGCTCTTATCCATTGCATGCAATGAGAAATATCTAAAAATAGATGATTTTATGAAGCTGACCAAAGTGAGCCGGAATACATTGCTTGAAGATATGAAACAGCTAAAAGAAGCACTTTCAAAGCAGCAGCTCACGCTTCACTATCAGGCAGCCTGTGGCTATTTGATTTCAGGAAAAGAAAGAGCGATTCGATTGGCGCTGAAACCTTATATTCATTCCATTCGCACCATGATAAAAAACGAAAAAGTGTTTCCATCTTTTTGGTTAAAAGGGCCAATTTCATATAAGCGGTTAAAGCATCTCCTCCAGCAGTCAGAACAAGAGCTCAAGCTCGAGTTTGCAGATGAAATGCTGGATCAGCTGTCTTTGGATCTCTTTTTCTACTTTAAGCGGATGAAGCTAGGGCGTGCTGTACACCTTTCAAACGAAGAAAAGCGTACATTGCAGGAAACAGATGAATGCTTGGCGGCTATTCGTTTCATGGCACGAATTCAAAGAGAAACCGGCCTTCAAGTTCATGATGATGAAATCTATTTTCTTAGCACTCTATGGCTCAGCGCCAAGAAACAAAAGCTTCCATCAAGTCAAAAGCCAGAAGAGCATCTCATTCGCACCATTGCCAGACAAATGATTTTTGATTTTCAGCGGTATGCTTGTATCTCCTTTCAAGAGTACGAAGCCTTGGAGCAAAACTTAACCATGCATCTCATCCCAGCCTATTACAGACTCATTTATCACATTGATATCAGCAATGAATTAACAGAATCTATTAAAAAAACACAGCCAGAGGTGTTTGACATCACTCAAAAGGTCGTATGCCATTTAGAAAAGGCGACCTGCTCAAAGATAAGTGATCATGAAATTGCTTACGTGGCGATGCATTTTGGTGGTTGGATGAGAAGAGAAGGAATTTCGCCAATTGTGCGGCGTTCTGTATACATTGTTTGCGGCGAAGGAATTGGCACAAGCCATATGCTAAAAACACAGCTTATCGAATTAATCGGTTATATCGAAGTTCGTGATCTATTATCAAAGCGATCATATGAAGAAATGTCATCCATTGATGTCGACTTTGTTGTGTCAACAACACCTATTTCGTTTAAAGGAAAGCCCGTTCATCTCGTTCATCCCATCCTTACTGCCTATGAGAAAAAAACCTTACTTCAATATGGAGAAGGTGCAGAAACTAGGTTTGATGAGAAAAATGTGAACGTTTTATTCAAGATCATTCAACAGCACACCATCGTACAAAATGAAAAAGCACTGCTTCGTGATCTTAAAGAGCTACTTCATCCCGCATATGTATCCCATCAGAAAGGGTGGAAACCAGTGTTAAACGATTTATTAACAGAAAAAACCATTCATCTCCAGCAGACAGCAGAAACGTGGCAAGAGGCCATCACAAAAGCAGCACAGCCTTTACTCGAACAAAACGCCATCCAGAAAGGTTATGTGGAGGCCATGATTCAGTCCGTTGATCAAAATGGACCTTATATTGTGATTGCGCCACAAGTAGCCATTCCACATGCTAGACCAGAGGACGGCGTGAACGAATTAAGCATGTCACTCATGTCATTCGAACGGCCCGTTTTTTTCTCTAAGGATGAAAAAAAACAGGTTCGTCTCATCATCGTGCTAGCAGCCATTGACAGTATGACCCACCTGAAAGCACTCAAACAGCTGACCATGCTGTTAAGTGATGAAAAACGGAGGGAACAACTGGTTGAAGCAAAGGAATTAGCATCGGTGCAAAAACTAATTGATCAATTTTCACAACGATAAAGGAGGAATAAGAGAATGAAAAAAATTCTTGTTGTGTGCGGAAACGGATTAGGAAGTAGCTTTATCGTAGAAATGAATGTCAAAAAAGCATTAGAAGAGTTAGGACTTGTAGCTGAAGTTGATCATACCGATCTCAGCACAAGTAAAAACGAACTGGCTGATCTATATATCGGAGCAACAGATATTATCGATCAGCTGGATGACGGCACAAGAAAGATCGCTGGGTTAAATAACTTGTTAGACCAGGAAGCCATTAAAGACGTCCTTCGCAAACATATTTAAGCCACGAAAAAGGGGGATTCACATCATGATAGAACTGATCATGAACGATATATTGGGCACACCAGCCATTCTCATCGGGTTGTTTGCACTGGCCGGTTTACTTTTGCAGAAAAAATCAGCCGCAGATACCGTGTCAGGTACCTTGAAAACAACGATGGGTTTTTTAATATTAGGAGCGGGCGCCACAGTCGTATCTGATTCACTTGGCGTTTTTCGAAAAATGTTTGAAGCAGCATTTCACATTCAAGGGGTTGTCCCAAATACAGATGCCATGGCGGCCATTGCTCAAAAGGAATTCGGGACACAGACGGCTCTCATTATGATTTTTGGCATGCTGGTCAATTTATTATTGGCAAAATTCACGCCCTTTAAATACGTCTTTTTAACAGGACACCATACCTTGTATATGGCTGCAATGCTCGCAGTCGTTCTCTCGACAGCTGGAATGCAAGGAGCGTTTCTTGTCACCACCGGTTCGATTATATTAGGGACAGCTATGGTCATTGCACCCGCTATTCTTCAGCCATTCACAAGGAAAGTCACTGGAAGCGATGATCTCGCGCTTGGACACTTCAGTACTTTCGGTTATTTTACAGCGGGAATGATCGGAAAATGGATCGGTCGTCCGGAGAGATCAACAGAAACCATTCAAGTGCCTAAATCACTCGGCTTTCTACGAGATACATCTGTGGCCATTTCAATCATGATGGCTTTGCTGTTCTTTGCGATTGCACCATTTGCTGGGATTCCCTTTATAGAACAAATGAGTGGGGGCACGAACTTCGCTGTCTTCATTCTCATTCAGGCTATAACCTTTGCTGCTGGTGTGTACATTATTTTAGCCGGGGTGCGGATGGCAATCGGTGAAATCGTGCCTGCTTTCAAAGGGATTGCCGATCGTTTTGTGAAAGGGGCAAAACCGGCACTTGACGCACCAACCGTTTTTCCATTTGCTCCAAATGCAGTCATTATCGGTTTTTTATGCAGCTTTGCAGGAGGCATCGTATCCATTTTTCTTTTACCTTTGTTTGGTTTAACTGTCATTGTTCCTGGTCTTGTCCCGCACTTTTTTTGCGGCGCTACAGCAGGAGTGTATGGCAATGCAACAGGAGGCGTGAGAGGGGCTGTCGCTGGGGCATTTGCGAATGGGTTGCTTCTTTCTTTTTTACCTGCTTGTTTATTACCTGTGTTAGGAACCCTTGGTTTTGAAGGGACAACTTTTGGAGATACAGACTTTGGTATCATTGGAATCTTGATTGGATTGATCAAGCTTTTATTTCAACTGTAAAAAGGAGGAACCTGGGAATGGCAGCCATTTTTTCACCTTCACTGATGTGCATGGATTTAACGCATTTCCGCGAACATATTCATATTCTCAACACAAGAGCAGATCGATATCATGTCGATGTCATGGATGGTCATTACGTGAAAAATATCACCTTATCACCCTTTTTCATAGAACAGCTTCGAAAACTGACAGATAGACCAATTGATGTGCATCTTATGGCAGAATACCCCCAAGAATTTTTAATCGATGCCTGCATTGATGCAGGCGCAAGCATGATCTGCTTACACCCAGAGGTCGTGCAAAGAGACGTTTTTAGAATCATTCGGCATATCCATCAAAGAGACTGCGAGGTTGGCTTTGTCTTAAATCCCGCCACACCAATTGCAGCGTTAGATTCCTATCTACATTTAATAGACCGGGTGACGATCATGACGATTGATCCAGGCTTTGCAGGTCAGCCTTTTATTAAAGAAATGCTTCAGAAAATGAAACAGGTGAAAGATGTAAAGGAGAAGGGAGGCTACTCGTTTTCAATTGAAGTAGACGGCTCTTGTAATGAGAGCACGTTCCGGCTGCTTGCTGAGGCTGGAAACGAGATCTATATTATCGGCAACTCAGGTTTATTTGGACTTCACCATCAACTTGATACAGCTTGGGAGACAATGAAGCAATTGTTTTCAAAAGAAACAGCCTCAATTGAATCACGTTAGTAAAAGAGGATGAAACCCATCCTCTTTTTTACGCAACTTTACTAAAACCTCACATCTAACCAAAACATACTCAAAAACAAAATAAAAAATCACGAATTCACACTTGAAAGCGCTTTATCAACATGTTATCCTTCAAATATCTTTAGTAAATATTTAGTCAAAAACCAAGAGGAGTTTGCCTGTGACCACACTCAAAGATATTGCTCATGATGCAAAAGTGTCCGTTTCTACTGTATCCCGTGTGTTAAATGGCGATCAAACCCTTGCCGTTTCGCACGCAACAAGACAAAACATCCTCGACATTGCAAAGAAGTTAAACTATACCCCAGTGAGAGCAAGAAAAGCCGATCAAGCAGAGGAAAAAAGCCCATCTGAATCCCCAGTCATCGGTATCGTTGTCGCTCAATCCATTGACGAAGAATTAAATGACCCCTTTTTTTCATCGATTCGAAAAGGAATTGAAAAAGAATATGCCAAACAAGGGCTCTCCACCCTCCATACCTTTCGCCTGAGAAGCATGGATAAAGGGGCGATGCTAAAGGATATTGACGGTTTGATCGTCATTGGACGAATTAGCCCTGATACGGTGGAAAAAATGACAAATCGAATGGAACACATTGTTTTTATCAATCATTATGCCGATGAGGATTTATATGATTGTGTACATGTCGATTTTGTCAGAGCGGCAGATCGAGCGATTCGCCATCTACAATTGCTTGGCTATACACATCTAGGCTATCTTGGCGGAAAGGAGCGAGAGCATTATTTCGAAGGTAATGCTGTGATTGAGGACGAAAGACAAACGACGTTTATGAAAAGAATGCAAGAGGCAGGTGGTCTTCATCTGGATGACATCCATATTGGAGAATACTCCATGCAAGAAGGCTATACGCTCATGCAGAAGGCCATTAAAAAAGGAAACCTGCCACAAGCCTTTTTTATCGGAAGTGATTCAATGGCGATCGGTGCAATGCGCGCGCTCAACGAAGCCGGTCTAAGTGTTCCTTCAGATGTATCTATTGTTGGGTTTAATGACATTGAAGCTGCTTCATTTTCAAGCCCGCCGCTTACAACCGTCAAAGTATATACAGAAGAAATGGGGGAAGTCGGTTTGAAGCTTTTGCTTGAGAGAATAAACGGCAGAAAGCTTCCTCTAAAAGTTGTCATGCCAACAAAACTCATCGAAAGAGGCAGCACATGCCTCATCCATGAAAGGGGGTGAACCGCGTTTTCAGCAAACAAAAAAGAGACAAAAAAGCAGAAAGCAAGCTGCTTCGCATGATGGCCAGATCATGCGAAGAACAAGGCAGCCTACCGGTATGCTCTCTTATCTCTTGAAAAGAATAGAATTCCAGTATAATGGACTTCTTTTGTTTCCGCAACTGCATGAATTCTACCGATTATCGTCTGAATTTTCAGTGATTAAAAGGAGGAAACCATGAATAAAAAAATCATGCTACTCACTGCGGCCTTTATCTTGACCATTCTTTTGTCTGCTTGTAGCAATAGCGGAACGTCCGAAGCAAACGGAAAGGTCACCCTAACTCTCTTTTCGACGATGAGCAACAGCGGGGAAAGAAAAGCGTTTGAAGAAGTGATTCGTAAGTTTGAAAAAGAGCATCCACATCTTCGAATCGATGCCAACTTCCCAGGCAACAGCTATGAAGATACGATCCGTGTCAAAATGGGGGCAAATGATATGCCAGATCTGTTTGACACACACGGCTGGGCCAAACTGCGCTACAGCGAGTATGTCGCTGATCTAAAAGAAATGGATTGGGTGAAACAGCTTGATCCTTCACTCGATCAAATTTTAAAGGACCAAGATGGAAAAGTATACGCGTATCCGCTGAATCAAGCAAAAGACGGGCTTAGCTTTAATGCCAATCTATTAAAGGACTATGACATTGAAGTTCCTAGAACACTTGATGAATTCAAATCGGCTTTGCTGACAGTGAAGGAAAAGAGCAAAGGAGAGGTTGTGCCGCTCTGGATACCAGGAGGAGACAACTCAAATATCGCCCAAGTCTTTGATGAACTCGCCACACCTTTATTAATCACCAGTCCAAACCATCGATACGGAAAAGATCTTGAAAACGGATCATTTGATTGGTCTCTCTATACACCGCTTGCACAGTTCATGAAGGATCTGAAGGATCAAGATCTTTTAAACAAAGATGTCCTCACAGCAAAACTATCTCAAGCACCTGAACTGATGGCACAAAACAAAATAGCTTTCACCTTTGTCGGAGGGTCTTTAGGACCTGAGGCGACAGAACTCAATCCATCGATCAAAGTAGGCACGATGCCTGTTCCTTCCATTCATGAAGGAGATAAGCAAAGCTGGATTGGGGGAGAACGGTTTACGGTCGCTGCATGGAAGGACTCCAAACATCTAAAAGAAGCAAAACAATTCATCGATTTTCTCGCAAAGCCTGAAAATGCGAAAAAAATCGCAGAAGGCACCTCCTCTGAAGCAGCCTTAAAGCAAGTTAAAGCGAAAAACTATTACTCTATGTTTTACGATCAATACGAAGAGGTGAAGATTGAACCGTATTTCGATCGAAAATACTTACCAAGCGGCATGTGGGCTGTCATGGCAACAACGGGTCAAGAATTATTAGCAGGCTCCATCACACCAGAACAATTATCGAAGAAGATGGAAGAGGAATATAAGCGTCTGAAAAAACAATAGCAGGCTCATGCTGAAACAGGAGTGAATCCAATGAATGACATCACAAAAGCACAGCAGCCAGCCGCATTCACCTCTTTACCAAAGCAGAAAATGAAAAAAAGCCAAAATTCATCCCTTTGGTGGATGTACTTGCCAGCTGTTCTCATTGTCAGTAGCTTTATCATTTATCCTTTTTTGAACGGAATTCAGCTATCTTTTACGAATTGGAATGGGTTCTCACAAACTTATGAATGGATTGGGCTTGATCAATATAAGCGTCTGCTTCAGGACCCAACCACATGGCTTGTTGTTAAAAATACGCTTCTATACGGAATCGGTAGCACAATCTTACAAAATATCATCGGACTTGGATATGCTCTTTTATTAAATCAAAGCTTAAAGATGAGAGCCATTACAAGAACAGTCATCTATTTACCTGTCATGATTAGTCCGATTGCGATGGGCTATATTTGGTATTTCGTGTTTGCTTACCAAGGCGGTGCCTTAAACGATGTGGTGACGCTTTTTGGATTTGATCAAATGAATGCGCTTGGCAATCCCCAATTAAACACATGGATCATTGTGCTCGTCAACACCTATCAATTCGTCGGGATTGCGATGATCATTTATTTAGCAGGACTGCAAAGTATTCCTAAGGATTATTATGAAGCGGCACAATTAGACGGTGCATCCAGCCTCCAGCAATTCAGGCGAATCACATTGCCGCTCCTTATACCGTCTATCACCATTAATGTTGTGCTGAATGTCATTGGCGGGCTCAAGCTCTTTGATGTCATTGTGGCGCTTACTGGCGGCGGACCGGGAGATTCCTCACAATCGATGTCGACCTTTATGTATGATCTGTATTTCAAACGTCAGGATGCAGGCTATGCAGCAACTCAAGGGGTCTTCATGGCGGTCATCATCCTTGTCATTAGTGTCGCAGCGTTGATGTATTTCAAACGAAAGGAGACCGAAGTGTGATGGAAAATGCCTTTAAACGTAAGAAGAGATGGTATACCTTCCTCGCCCTTTTGGTGACATTGCTTCATCTCATTCCATTTTATATCTTGGTAACGACATCATTAAAGGGGATAGGAGATTTCAGTTCAAAATGGCTATTTCCAAAAGCGCTTCATCTTGAAAACTTTCGCACGGCATGGACAGAGGCTCAGCTTGGCCAATCCTTTTTGAATACCGTGATCATTACGTTCAGCTCTGCTGTATGCCTTATCTTTCTTGGCTCTCTTGCAGCCTATCCGCTCGCAAGAAGAAACACAAAACTGAATAAAGCAGTTTATGTTTTATTCATCGCCATTATGGTCATTCCACCACTCACAGCCCTTGTCCCGCTCTATAAAATGGTCGTTCAGATCGGGATGATGAACACCTATCAAATCGCTATTTTAAATAATGTCGCTGCTTTTTTGCCGCTAACGATTTTCTTATACGCAGGCTTTATCCGGTCAACCATTCCAAAGGAGCTTGAAGAAGCAGCCCGTATTGATGGAGCTGGGACACTTAGAGTTTTTTTCACCGTCGTTTTTCCGCTTCTGAAACCCATTACCGCTTCTGTTTTAATCATTGCCTGTGTGTATATTTGGAATGACTATCAATTTGCCATCTTCTTTTTACAAGATAAAGAGATGCATACACTCACAGTCGCCCTATCCCATTTTTTTGGTCAAAATCAACATCAGCTTCAACTCGTTGGTGCTGCTGCGCTCATTGCAATGCTGCCGATGGTGACAATGTTTTTACTGTTGCAAAAATATTTTATCGCAGGGCTTTCACAAGGCTCTGTCAAAGGGTAGTTCAATATGGATGCGAAAAGGAGAGTCGTCTATGTCTAAAATTACATTTATCGGTGCAGGGAGTACCGTGTTTGCTAAAAATATATTAGGAGATTGTTTGTTCGTCCCTGCACTAAGCGGTTTTGAATTCGCTTTATATGATATCGACCACAACCGGCTGAAAGAATCCGAAACGATGCTCCGCCATTTAAAAGAGAACTACGGTGCACATGTGACCATTACGTCCTATCACAACCGAAAAGAAGCCTTAAAGGATGCAAAATATGTGATCAATGCCATCCAGGTTGGAGGCTACCGGCCAAGCACGGTGATTGATTTTGAGATTCCGAAAAAATATGGGTTAAGACAAACGATTGCGGATACGGTTGGCATCGGCGGGATCTTCCGCTTCCTTCGAACATTTCCTGTGATGCTTGATTTTGCAAAGGAGATGGAAGAGGTTTGCCCAAATGCTTTATTGTTAAATTACACAAATCCAATGGCCACACTGACAGGTGCGATGCTGCGCTATACACCGGTTCAAACGGTGGGTCTTTGTCATAGTGTGCAGGTATGTACAAAGGATCTATTTGCATCACTTGAAATGGATCATGAAGGCATTGAAGAAAAAATTGCTGGCATCAATCACATGGCGTGGTTATTAGAAGTGAAACGGGACGGAAAAGATTTGTACCCTGACATCAAAAGAAGAGCGAAAGAAAAGCAGAAATCACGGCATCATGATATGGTACGTTTTGAGCTGATGGATAAATTCGGCTACTATGTCACAGAATCCTCAGAACATAATGCCGAATATCATCCTTATTTCATTAAATCACGCTATCCAGAACTGATCGGTCAATTTAACATTCCGCTCGATGAATACCCGAGACGCTGCGAGGAACAAATCAACAACTGGAATACCATGAAGCATGACCTTGTGGGCAATACACAGATCACACATACTCGCTCAAAAGAATATGGTTCTCGTATCATTGAAGCGATCGAAACGAACGTTCCCTTTAAATTTGCCGGGAATGTGCTGAATACAGGAGGCCTCATTCACAACCTGCCTGAAAAAGCGTGTGTCGAAGTGCCGTGTGTTGCAGATCGAAGCGGTATCATGCCATGCTATGTCGGAGAGATCCCTGAACAATTGGCTGGACTCAATCGGACCAATATCAGTTCACAGCTCATGACAATCGAAGCAGCAATCAGCGGCAAAAAAGAACACATTTATCAAGCGGCATTACTAGATCCACACACAAGTGCTGAACTATCGATTGATGACATCATCAAATTATGCGATGAACTCATTGAAGCACATGGTGAAATGCTCCCACATTTTGCAGAACCGAATCAATATGCCGCATCAACCAACTTACAGAAATAAACCAGCCTCTACCTGATGCAACGCGCATCAGGTTTTTTTATGCTGCAAAAAAGAGGATTGACTGAAAGCGTTTTTAATATTATGATTTTTCTAAAGTTAACCAAAAGTTAATCAAAAATACACCATGAATGAATCACATTCCGGAATTATTTCTCATAAACAAATGGATGGGCGGCAACCTTTCACACGTTAGAGCAAGCTTTTATCACAACGTAAACCAAAACGACAATAATATTTGACAAAGAGTGTATACAGATGGACGCCCGTTAGGTGAGACAATGACAACCAAACACATGCTATAAGCATGACACATTTTTTCATAAAAAGGAGAGAGGGAACATGACCAAAACAGATGTACAAATGTTGAAAAATTATATTGGCGGACAATGGATTGAGGCAGAAACTAGTCAAACAGAGGCAGTATATAACCCAGCTACTGGCGAGATCATCGCAGAAGTGCCGCTTTCAACAAAAAAAGATGTCGAACGTGCGGTACTGGCAGCACAAGAAGCATTTACCACTTGGTCGAAAACACCCGTTCCCCGCCGTGCACGCATTTTATTTAAATACCAGCAGTTACTCGTTGAAAAATGGGATGAGCTGGCTGAACTCGTCACGATTGAAAATGGAAAAAGCATAACAGAAGCAAAAGGAGAAGTGCAGCGCGGGATTGAATGTGTCGAATTTGCCGCTGGTGCACCAACCTTAATGATGGGAAAACAATTACCAGATATCGCATCTGGACTCGAATCTGGCATGTATCGCTATCCAATTGGCGTCATCGGCGGGATTACTCCATTTAACTTTCCGATGATGGTCCCTTGCTGGATGTTTCCGCTTGCCATTGCCTGCGGAAATACGTTTGTTTTAAAACCTTCAGAGCGCACGCCGATTCTTGCCGCACGTTTAGCCGAGCTATTTGAAGAAGCAGGTCTTCCAAAAGGTGTTCTCAACATTGTCAATGGGGCTCACGATGTCGTCAACGGTCTGCTTGAACACCAAAAGGTCAAAGCCATTTCATTTGTCGGCTCTCAGCCAGTCGCAGAATACGTCTATAAAAAAGGCACAGAGCATGGCAAACGTGTCCAAGCACTTGCAGGTGCAAAAAATCACTCCATTGTCCTCAAAGATGCAGATTTAGATGCGGCAACGAAACAAATCATTGGTGCTGCCTTTGGATCAGCAGGAGAGCGCTGCATGGCCGCGGCCGTTGTCGCAGTGGAAGAAGAAGTGGCAGATGAACTCATTCAAAAATTAGTTGATGAATCGAACGAGCTCGTCATTGGAAATGGAATAAATGAAGAGGTCTTTCTTGGTCCAGTCATTCGAAAGGACCATAAGGAGCGAACGCTTCAATACATTCAGTCAGGGATTGAAGAAGGCGCAAGTCTCATTCGAGATGGTAGGAAAGATCACGAAACAAATGGAAAAGGGTATTTCGTTGGACCAACGATCTTTGACCATGTGACAAATCAAATGAAAATTTGGCAGGACGAGATTTTCGCCCCAGTCTTATCAATTGTTCGTGTCTCTTCACTAACAGAAGCAATCGACCTGTCCAATCAATCAAAATTTGCGAACGGTGCCTGCCTGTACACAGACAGTGCATCAAGCATCAGAGAATTTCGCGAAAACATCGACGCAGGGATGCTCGGCGTCAATATCGGTGTTCCCGCACCAATGGCATTTTTCCCGTTTTCCGGCTGGAAGGATTCTTTCTACGGGGATTTGCACGCCAATGGAACAGACGGAGTGGAGTTTTACACAAGAAAGAAAATGGTGACCGCTCGTTATATGTGATCTACAGTCATGAATAAGCTAAGAAAATGCAGTTCCAAAAGGGGAACTGCGTTTTTTTGTTGTCTCCTAGTCAAAAAGTAAGGGTTTACATGGTTGTGTTAGCAGCGATCCCTCAAGAAATCATCCTTTGTATTCATTCTTCATCAGCGTCTATCAACATAATTTGAAATTGGGCGTAAACCCCAATATTAGGAAGATGAAAACAGGAGGAAAATGACACGATGAGAAAGAGGATGAAGTGCGGTGTAGGTTTTTTGATTCTAGCTTTGGTACTAAGCTGTATACCCGTTTATGATGCGAGTGCAGCAAGTACCCCCATTGCAAAACGAGTAGGAAATGCAAATCCGCTCATAGACCATCACCTGGGAGCAGATCCGTTTGCGCTCACCTATAACGGCAGGGTGTACATTTATATGTCGAGTGATGACTATGAATATCACAGCAATGGAACGATTAAGGACAATTCTTTTGCAAATTTGAATAGGGTCTTTGTCATCTCTTCGGCGGATATGGTGAACTGGACAGATCACGGAGCGATTCCAGTAGCTGGCGCAAATGGGGCCAATGGCGGAAAAGGGATTGCCAAATGGGCAGGCGCTTCTTGGGCTCCAGCCGCTGCGGTGAAGAAGATCAATGGGAAGGATAAATTTTTCCTTTATTTTGCTAACAGCGGCGGAGGGATTGGCGTCTTGACAGCGGACAGCCCGATTGGTCCTTGGAAAGATCCTATCGGAAAAGCGCTCGTCACGCCAAATACACCAGGGATGTCCGGTGTTGTATGGCTGTTTGATCCAGCCGTATTTGTAGATGATGACGGGACCGGTTATCTATATGCCGGCGGAGGCGTTCCAGGCGGTTCAAATCCAACGCAGGGACAATGGGCCAACCCTAAAACAGCAAGAGTTCTGAAGCTAGGGCCTGACATGACAAGTGTGGTCGGCAGTGCATCAACCATTGATGCTCCTTTTATGTTCGAAGATTCAGGGATGCATAAGTATAACGGTACCTATTACTATTCCTATTGCATCAATTTTGGCGGCTCCCACCCAGCAGATAAACCACCAGGCGAGATCGGTTATATGACGAGCTCAAGTCCTATGGGTCCCTTTACGTATAAAGGACACTTCTTGAAAAATCCAGGTGCATTTTTCGGTGGCGGCGGTAACAACCATCATGCTGTGTTCAATTTTAAAAACGAGTGGTATGTCGTGTATCACACGCAAACGGTGAGTTCTGCCTTATATGGAGCAGGGAAAGGCTACAGATCTCCCCACATTAATAAACTTGTGCATAATGCTGACGGCTCCCTTCGAGAGGTCGCAGCCAATTTTGAAGGCGTTAAACAGCTTTCCAACCTAAATCCTTATCAACGGGTAGAAGCTGAAACATTCGCTTGGAATGGACGCATTTTAACAGAGGCCTCCTCAGCACCTGATGGGCCAGTCAATAACCAGCATGTCACAAACATTCAAAACGGCGATTGGGTGGCTGTCAGTAATGTCGATTTCGGATCGAGAGGTGCCAGAACCTTTAAAGCCAATGTAGCAGCCGCTTCAGGCGGACAAATTGAAGTACGTCTTGGCAGTCCAGACGGCAGAATTGCCGGAACACTCAATGTCCCTTCCACAGGCGGAAACTGGCGAGAAATAGAAACAGCTGTAAACGGGGCAACGGGAGTACACAACGTATTTTTTGTCTTCAAAGGAAATGGTGCCAATCTATTCCAATTTGATTCCTGGCAGTTTACTCAAAGGTAAACAAAATCTGATGCTACGGCATCGATTAATGGTTGATGGGAGAGTGGGGAAATTTGATGTCCATAATCAAAAAACCAATTTGCACTTTATTGGTCTGCTTCACTATGTTGTCTGTCATGTTCATAGGACCCAGCGTAACTGAGGTGTCAGCGGCAAGTGATGCGAATATTAATCTCAACGCGGAAAGACAAGTGATCCGCGGCTTTGGCGGGATGAACCACCCGGCTTGGATTGGTGATTTGACCGGCCCTCAAAGGGAAACCGCCTTTGGCAATGGGCAGAATCAGTTAGGATTCTCCATTTTACGGATTTATGTAGACGAGAACAGAAATAATTGGCACAGAGAAGTCGCCACCGCTAAAAGAGCGATAGAGCACGGTGCTTTCGTGATTGCTTCGCCTTGGAATCCTCCAAGCCATATGGTAGAGACTTTCAATCGTAATGGTGCGTCTGCAAAGCGGTTGAGATACAATCAATACGCCGCATATGCTCAGCATTTGAATGATTTCGTAACATACATGAAAAATAATGGCGTCAACCTCTATGCCATTTCTGTACAAAACGAGCCTGATTATGCACATGAATGGACATGGTGGACACCTCAGGAAATCCTGCGATTCATGAGAGAAAATGCCGGCTCCATTAATGCACGTGTGATTGCACCAGAATCCTTTCAATACCTTAAAAATATCTCAGATCCTATCTTAAACGATCCACAGGCGCTTAGAAATATGGACATTCTCGGTGCCCATCTGTACGGAACCCAAATCAGCCAGCTTCCGTATCCTCTTTTCAAACAAAAAGGAGGGGGAAAAGAGCTGTGGATGACAGAGGTCTACTACCCGAATAGTGATAACAATTCAGCGGACCGCTGGCCTGAGGCATTAGGGGTATCAGAGCATATTCACCATTCAATGGTGGAAGGGGACTTTCAGGCGTATGTATGGTGGTACATCCGGAGATCATACGGTCCTATGAAAGAAGATGGAATGATTAGCAAGCGCGGATACAACATGGCGCATTTCTCCAAGTTTGTGCGTCCAGGATTCGTCAGAGTTGATGCAACGAAAAGCCCTGAACCGAATGTTTTCGTCTCAGCCTATAAAGGAAACAATCAGGTCGTCATTGTCGCGATTAACAAAAACAATACAGGAGTCAATCAACACTTTGTCATGCAAAATGGAACTGCTTCGCAAGCGTCAAGATGGATCACGAGTAGCAACAGTAACCTTCAGCCTGGAACTGATTTAAATATATCAGGAAATCAATTTTGGGCTCATCTCCCTGCTCAAAGTGTGACAACATTTGTGGTCAAACGCTAAAAAAACACAAAAGCCAATTTTCTCATTAAAAAAGAAAATTGGCTTTTTTCTATGCAAATAGAAAGTTGTTTTTTCACGACGTCTACACTTTGGGTATAATAATAGCAATGACTTCAGGAGAGTGATCATAATGCCAAAGCTACAAAGCAAAGTATTGATTATAGATGACGAAAAAGAAATCTTGGAATTAATCCATACAGTATTAACAAGGGAAGGCATTGACCGGGTGATAACAGCTTCAACTGCCCGTGATGGGCTCATGCAATTTCATCAAGAACAACCCGATCTCGTCATACTGGATATTATGCTGCCAGACGGTGAAGGCTACGATATTTGCAAACAAATCAGAACCGTCTCACATGTTCCGATTATCTTTTTATCAGCAAAGGGAGAGGAATCAGACAAAATTGTAGGACTTGCCATTGGCGGCGATGATTACATTACAAAACCGTTCAGTCCAAAAGAAGTCGCCTACCGGGTAAAAGCTCAGCTAAGACGGTCATCATACTTGCAGCCTTCTCAAGCTGATCCCGTCATCAAAAAAGGGCCATTTGAGTTAAACGAGCAGCAAGCCGAACTGACAAAAAACGGAGCGGCGATTGAGCTCACTCCGAAAGAACTTATGTTGATGACCTATTTCTTGCAGCATCCGAATCGCGTGATCAGTAAAGAAACGCTTTATCAAACGGTTTGGGGAGAGGATTTCTTCGGTTCTGATAATACAGTGATGGTTCATATACGAAGACTTCGGGAGAAAATAGAAGATTCCCCATCTACACCAGAATTTCTCGTGACGGTTAAAGGGCTTGGCTATAAATTTGTTGTAAAGGATGCGTAAAGATGAAATGGCGATTAACAGGCAGATATATGGTCTCTGTCATTATCGTGACCATTATCACGGTCTTTATTAACTTATTTGGATTCATGATTTGGCTTGTACTACAAGCAAGCAGCCAGCAAAACGAAGAAAATACGCCGGAAACCTTCACAAGAACATTTGAACAATACATCACCTTGTCCAATCAAGATATCACTGTGAGCAAAGAAGGACAGCAAGCTTTAAAACAACAAAATGCATGGATTCAAATATTAGACGAAAATGGACAAGATGTTTATCATGCACAAGCACCTAAAGGCTTAAAGAGCAAATACACACCTATAGAAATCGTAAATTTACATAAATATAAGGATAAGCAATTGCTATCGACTATTTATGCCGGGGGAAAAAAAGGAAAGGGTAAGGAATACAGCTACTTTATCGGATTTAAGGACCCTTCCATCGGAAAATATTTATTTTCGTTCGATACGAAAGACTTAATATCAAGATTCAATATCGGGACGATGATTTTATTATCGATTGATGCCATCATTGCCTTAGTCATTGGATACTTATTCAGCCGGCAGCTCATCAAACCGCTCGGCCGTGCTATTCATGGCATCCAGCGGCTCGCAAATGGAGATTATTCGACGAAGCTGCCAACTAAGGGGATATATAAAGATGTTTTCTATAATGTTAATCACTTATCAGAGCAGCTCGCTTCAAGCCAAAAAGAAAAAGACAAATTAGAGCAAATGCGGGAAGAGTGGATCAGTCATATTTCTCATGATATTAAAACACCATTATCATCTATTCAAGGCTATGCAGAAATCATGAAAGATCCAAATTATCCTCTTTCAGATCAAGACATCAAACATTATGCCAGCATCATAGAGAATAAATCACTGTACATTAAAGATGTCATGGAGGATCTCAATTTAACAACAAGGCTGAAAAATAACGATGTGATGCTGCATAAAGAGCTGGTGAACATTGTGCCGTTGCTGCGAGAAACGTTAATTGATATCCTCAACGATTCGAGATATGCAGATCAAAGCATTGAGCTGCAAACGAATGTAGACAAGCTTATGCTGAATATTGATACGATCCTCATACGAAGAGCGGTCACCAATCTCATTTTAAATGCCCTTGTTCACAATGATGCTGATGTGAACATCATTGTACAGCTTGAACAAAAAGAACATACCCACATCAAAATTCAAGACAACGGCAAAGGAATTGAAGAGGCAGAGCTAGAAAAAGTGTTTGACCGCTACTATAGAGGGACGAATACAGGAGGGACCCATGCAGGCTCTGGTCTTGGAATGGCGATTGCAAAGGATATCATCCAAAAACACGGCGGAGATATTACGATACAAAGTATGATAGGGGAAGGAACAACGATTGATATCCAATTACCCGCTTGAACGGACATACAAAAAACGGTTCTGCTCAATCACAGAACCGTTTTTTTCATCTATTATTCTGAAAACACTTTAATGCCTTTCACAATGTTCCAAATGAAGAAGTAGATCGCGACAAGGAATGTCACAGCATACGTTGCAATTAAGAACGGACCAGCATGACTGATATCGTTCATGCCAAGTAAACCTGAACCGGCAATACCAAGACCGAAAATCAAATAAGGAATAATATGTGTCCATAGTGATTTTTTCGCATGCTCTTTCACTTCGTCCTTTCCTAAGAAATAGACGATAATCGGAAACAGAAACGGTGCAAAAAAGATACTGAAGTAACATAATGAAGACAAAATTTTATTTTCTCTCAAACCTTTTCACCTCTATGATTGATTTAGAAGAGGGGACCATTTGACTCATCCCTCAATTCCTTACAAACCCATTGTACAACCTCAACCTTAACTTGTATTAATCCGAACCTTACAGCAACCTTAAAAATGTTAAACCGTAAAATGATTCTAGTTAATTCATTAATCAAGCTGTATGACAGATACCAAAAACCTTTGTTTGTTTGTGAAAATGGACATGGCGCAAGAGATACATTGACACAAGACGGAAAAATACACGATGATTATCGAATTGATTATTTGAAAAAACATATTGAACAGATGAAAGAAGCAGTCAAAGAAGGTGTCGACTTAATGGGGTATACGCCTTGGGGATGCATAGACTTAATTAGCTGCGGAACTTCTCAAATGAGTAAGCGCTATGGTTTGATCTATGTGGATCAAGACGACAGAGGGAATGGTACATTAAATCGTTACCGAAAAGATTCCTTCTACTGGTACAAAAATGTGATTGCAACAAATGGAGAAGATTTATCATAATTCAAATTGATTGATGAAAAACATCATTGCGCCCGGCTTTATTTGTCGGGTGCCTTGGTGTTTTATTTGTTTAACGAAAAGAAATCTAATCATGTCATAGCTAGCACTATGGATCTCTTCGCTCAACTCATCTGAAAGCAAAAGCTGGCCAATAAATGTTTCACCTTGACCTTGAAGTATAGTTCAACCTTTATAATGTACATATAGTAAGACAAAATAATGACAAAGGAGTAACGATGGAGTTGATGACTAGAGGAGAACTTGCCAAAAAAACAGGAGTAAGTCCTGCCGCAATTCGTTACTATGAAGAGCACAACATATTACCTACTCCAAGACGTCGTTCAAACGGTTACAGATTCTATACAGAAGACTATGTTGTGAAGATTCAATTGATCAAAGATGCGAAAACACTGGGTTATTCATTAAAGGAAATAGCTGAAATTATGGACATGCTAAGTCAAGACATAGAACTTGATACGTTAAGAAAAATTGTCCATCTTAAACATGAAGAAATTGAAAGAAAAATCAAAAGCCTTCGTCTCATTCAAGACCTTTTATCTAACTTATTAAAGACCCCCGAAAAAAAAGTACAAGTCTATCTGGAATCATTTCGTGTACCAAATGAGGATGATCAATCATCATATTGAGTGAAAGGAGAGAAAAAAATGAGTGTAGAAATGTATCATGGTGAACGTTCTGAAGAAAGTATTCAATTTGAAACATTATTCGCTTCGCAAAGTAATAAAGAGAGTTTTTCTAGTATCGAACAAACAAAAAAATTTCTTAAGCAAAAAGGAATGGAAAATACGCAGCCTTATGCCATTGGGAATGATGTGAAGTTAATGAGTGAGGTACAAGAGCAGACATTCGAAGGCATGCAAGTTTTCACATTGAATGAACAAGCATCACAAAACCAAAAAGTCATTCTCTATCTACATGGTGGCGCATGGACAAATCAGCCTTTGAATGTCCATTGGTGGTTCATGGATGAAATGGCGCAATCACTTGATGCGAAAGTGGTCGCTCCTATTTACCCAAAAGTGCCTCATTATAGCTACCAGGATACGTATCCGAAAATTCTTAACCTATATAAAGACCTTCTGAAAACTGCCGGAAGTGCCAATCAATTGACGATCATGGGAGATTCAGCTGGCGGAAATATCTCTCTTGGTCTGGCGCACCTTTTAAAGAAGGAGGATCTGCCGCAGCCGAAGGATATTATTTTATTATCTGCATGTGTTGACATGAGCTTAAGCAATCCTCTCATGTTTGAATATGCAAAAAAGGACCCGATTCTAGGTCATGAAGGAATGGAAGTCATTGCAAAGATTTGGACAGCTGATCAACATGTAACTGACCCATTGATCAGTCCCATTTACGGTGACTTTAAAGGACTTGCGAAGATTACTCATTTCATTGGAACACATGATATGTTATATCCAGATGCCATAAAGCTCGATGAAAAACTAACAGAACAAGGAATGGACATCAAAACCTTTGTTTATCCTGAAATGCTGCATGTGTTTGTTGTCATGCCAATCCCTGAGGCACAAGATGCTCAGGAGAAAATCATTCAGGTGATCAATCGTTAGGGATTCAGTTCACACCAAAAAGACTGCTACAAGTAAGCAGTCTTTTTAAATACAATCACAATATCAAATCATGAAAGATTAAACTTCCTTAAATTCCAATTTATGAACAAGAGATGCATTAGAGATGCGAAATCTTGTGACAGACTATACGAAGACCTTTTTTGATCATTACATCCTGCAAAAGGCTGTACGTGTAGAAAGCCTGTCATATGAAGGTGTAGACTTAATCAAGAAAACCAGCAACAAGTGAGATAGGGGAAGCTGCTGATAGCAGCCTTTTAAAGAGTCAGTTTAAAGTTGAATATCTTATTTAATTCATAAGCAAAAAGAGCAGCCAACAACCACTCTTTTTTCGTGTGTTAATCTTTATGTTTTTTAATGGACCTTTTGTGATATGAGTCAGCTTATACCACATTCTTTAAGTTCATATTAAGGTGAGTCACAATAACCTAAACAAATCTCCATTGTTCTAATGGTGGATTGTGTTTAGGTTTTTTAGCGATTGAATCGTTTTCGAAGAACTAGGCATGAGATAGCAAAAACTGCGAAAGCGCCTGCTGATACAGCAGCAAACATCAGCCCAGATTGTTCTAGTTTGGATTTGAATAACAAAGGGACAGAAAGAATGAGAGCGGCACCACTAAAGCCCAATCCTAATATCAACATTGCCAATAATTTATTCATAGAAACACCTCTTACACTTAGAGTTAGAACAATGGAAACCTTTAACATTCCTAGATGGAGTGTAACATATGATAGCAGGCGATTGGTTTCTTTTCATTAAAACACAATCATGAAACAAACGATTTTAAACGAACGCTGTTCTTTACGAACAATGTTCGTTATAATATAAATGAGAGGTAGTTTTAAACGATTTCCATAAAGGAAGAGGAGATGCATACGATGACGGCATTATCTAAGGACCAAAAGCAAATCGCTATTATTGGAGGGGGACCTGGGGGGTTAACACTCGCCTTAATTCTGCAAAATTATGGTATACAAACAACCATCTATGAACGGGAGATGTATGACAAGAGTCTTGAAAGAGGGGGTTCACTGGATATTCATGAAGAAACAGGCCAAAAAGCATTAAAAGAAGCAGGAGTTTATGAGAAATTTCAAAGGAATGCCCGTTATGAAGGAGAAGATTTCCGATTACTTGATAAATCAGGAAGAATTTATTTAGATGAAGAAACGGAATCAGATCAAAAAGGCACTCGTCCAGAAATTGATCGTGGTGTGTTGTGCGAACTGCTGTTAGATGAAATTGATGCTGCAAACATCAAATATGGTTATAAACTAGAAAGATGCGTTTCATTAGAAAGCGGCATGACGGAGCTTCATTTTGAAAACGGGGTTGTCGAGACAGTTGACCTTTTGATTGGGGCTGATGGTGCTTTTTCTCGTGTTCGTCCTCTGTTAACAGATATTGAGATTGAATACTCTGGGCTCACGATGCTGGAATTGAATGTCCTAAGCGTAGAGGGGGACCACCCTGATTTAGCTGAATTTAATAAACGTGGTAAGATGTTTGCTTTAGCAGACCATAAAGGACTGATTGGTCAATTAAACGGAGATGGACGAATCAAAGTGTATGCAAGCCTTATGGTAGACCGCAACTGGATCGAGACTTGTGGTATACCGTTTCACCAAGCGAAAGAAGCAAAAGAACAATTATTAGAGTTATTTAGTGATTGGGATGATCAGCTGAAAAATTATATTCGTTATGCAGAAGATGCCATCATCCCAAGACGGATTTATACGCTTCCTATCGGTTTTAAATGGAATCGTCATAAAGGAGTAACGCTTATCGGTGATGCAGCTCATGTCATGTCACCATTCGCAGGCGAGGGTGTAAACATGGCGATGTTTGATGCAATGGAGCTTGCACTTGCTATTGTCCGACATCCTCATGCTATTGAAAAGGCTATTGAGGAATACGAAGACATGATGTACGAATATTCATCGGAAAAGGCTCATGATTCGGAGAATAGTTTAAAACTGTGTTTTTCAAAAGACGCTGCGGTCAAGCTTGCAGATATGATGAATTCTTTTCAAGAAAACGGTGATTGATGCTCAATTTACTATTTTACTTTGACATGTTATAAAGAGAGTATGAACAATTCAAATCGTCGTATTATAAGTCGCCGGTCTCGTCCGGCTAAAGAGCCCTTAAGCCGTGAGCTCATTGTGAAAACGGCCTATGAGCTTCTTAAGGAGCAAGGAATAGAGGGCATGAGTATGCGTAAGGTGGCTAAAGCATTGGATACGGGACCTGCATCCTTGTATGTCTACGTGAACAATTTTCAAGAACTCAGTGCTTACGTATTGGATTATGGTCTCGGCCAAATGGTTTATCCAGATTCAGAAGATAGCACATGGAAAGAACAGTTATTTGACATATTGCAGACTTATTTCCTACTGCTATTCGAAAAACCTGGTCTCGCTGAAATTTCTCTTTCCACTATTCCACAAGGAACGAACTTTCTTCAGTTGACCGAACATATTCTCGCTGCATTGCATGAAGGCGGGATCAAATATACATCCGCTGCATGGGGAGTAGACCTATTACTGTTATACGTATCTTCGGTAGCTTACGAAAAGGTCTCTTGGAAGAAACATGACTCTTCGCAGATTTCAGACACAAAAAAAACATTTCATAATGCAGACAAAACGCGTTTTCCTTTCATTCATAGTGTAAAAGAAGAAATGTTTTCAGGTGATCCCGTATCAATGGAACGGTTCCGATGGGGAATTGACGTCATTTTGTATGGAATCCAGAAAGAAATCAATTAGAAAGGAGCACAAGCAAAAAGCAGTCAATGGCTGCTTTTTTTATATGGTGATTTTCACATTTATGATCTTTTGAGCATCATGATATATAAATAAATCTATATATTGTATTTATATATAAAAAATTATATAATCTAGTGGAATAAAAAAATGAGGTGCTTAGGCATGGAACATATTAAAAAGTTATTAGAGAGTTATATTCCTTTAGCAAAATCTACTGCAAAAATGTTTGGACCAAATTGTGAAGTTGTGATTCATGATTTAACGAACCCTCAAGCATCTGTCATGTTTACAGTAAATAACCATGTGACAGGAAGAGAAATCGGTCAATCATTTGATCATCTAGTAAAGACTGTATTACAATCAGAAGATTTTAAAGAAGATTATCTGGCTGGTTATACATTTGTAACAGAAGATATGCGTACGATTCGTTCTTCGACTTCATTAATACGTGATTCAAAACAAAAAGTGATCGGTGCTTTCTGTATCAATTTTGATGTTGAAGCCCTAAATCAAATGCAACATTTTATGGATACTTTTCTTTCTACACAAGTGGAATCTCAAGAGAAAGAAACAACATCAAATGATGATCTTGAAAATGTGGAAGAAATAGTAGATCAATTGATTCAACAGATCATTCAAAACAGTGTTCATCCAGTCATGAAACGTCATGAAAAAATTGAACTAATTAAATTCATGGATGAAAAGGGCATTTTTTTAATGAAAGGATCTGTTGAGAAGGTCGCATCTATGTTAGGCATTTCCAAAGTAACCGTCTATAGCTATTTGGATGAAATCAAAAATAAATCGAGATAAGGAGTGTCAAAATGGAAAGCATACTCGAGGTAGGAAATCTAAAATCAAACGGACACTATGCATTCGCAACCATTCATCAAAACACGGTCTATGTTTCAGGACAATTTGCCATCAACCCCGAAACGAGAGAAAAAGAGTTCGGCCCCATTGAAGAAGAGACATTACAAGCGCTTAAGAATGTAGAGATGATTGTAGAGGCTGCTGGAAGTAAAAAAGAAAAGATTTTGCGCATGACATTATACATTTCGGATATTCATTTATGGGACAAAGTCGATGCTGTTTATACTGAATTTTTCGGTGAACATAAACCAGCACGTACTATTGTACCAACGAATGAATTACATTTTGGTTTCAAAATTGAAATGGATGCCATTGCATATATTTAAGATCTTTTTTTGCCTACTCTATATAAAAAATTATATTTCGTATAAAAAAATATTGAAGGGGTTGATGATTGATGAATCAATTGATTTGTAACCATTGCGGGAAAAAATATGAGATGACACCAACTCTATGGAAATGTGATTGTGGTGGAGTATTAAATCTAGTGAAAGATACCCCGAAAATAGACGTCGCAGCTTGGGATCACTATCCAAATTCATTATGGCGTTATGTTGAAACCATGCCATTTTCAAAAGCTTCTAAGACTTGGGAAACTGTCACAATGGGGGAGGGTCAATCCCCTTTAATCGTTCTAGATCCTAATGAGCCTAACACTTATGTAAAAGTTGATTATATGATGCCAACATTATCCTTTAAAGACCGAGGAGCCGCAGTTCTAATGACAAAGGCTAAGGAACTCGGGGTATCAAAAGTGATTGCTGATAGTAGTGGAAATGCAGGAACAGCGATTGCAGCTTATGCAGCACGTTGCGAGATTGCCTGTGACATCTATCTAAGCGATGACACTTCACCTAAAAAGGTCGCTCAAATAAAAGCACATGGAGCAACGATTAAAGAAATTCACGGGACGCGAGAGGACATTGCAGCTGCGGCACAAAAGGCAGTAGACAATGAAAGCGTTTTTTATGCAAGTCATGTTTATAACCCTTATTTTTTTGAAGGAACAAAAACATACGCCTATGAAATCTATGAGCAACTAAAAGGAGCACCTGATGCTTTAATCATTCCGGTTGGAAACGGTACTCTCCTCCTAGGTGCATATTATGGCTTTAAAGAGTTATTTGAAAATGGTCTCATTCATAACATACCGAAAATCGTTGCCATACAAGCGAAAAACTGTGCACCCCTTGTGAAAGCTTATCAAAATGAAGAGAAATCAGCATCACCTGTGACGAATAAAGGGACCTTAGCAGAAGGGATCGCCATTGCTGCTCCAGCACGCTCCAAACAAATTTTAGAAGCTGTACTAGATACTAATGGTACGTTTATTGATATTGAAGAAGATGAAATTCTGAATGCACGTTCTAAACTAAGTGAGAAAGGATTTTATGTCGAAATGACATCTGCAGTCAATTTAGCTGGCTACATGAAATATCAAAAGAAACCAGAAGAAACCATTGTCATACCTCTTTGTGGTGCAGGGATTAAATCAAAATAACCCTCCATTGCTGGATCTTTCGGATTCTGATAGTTACTTAATGCCAGATGTTTGTAAGACCGTTGCTGTTAGGTTACGTCAACTGATCCGATGACAGCTCATTAAATGCACTTTGATTCAAAAACCTTTATGACCGATTTGATTTATTGAAGAGGTAGTAGAGGTTTTTGATATTTATTCATTTCTTTTTATTAGTTTACATAATATATATTCTAGGAAGTTAAAACATGAATGAATTTTCGGTGTCTCAACACTAAGTATACTTATCTTATTGAGACAAAAAAGAAAAAATCAAAATCCAACATTTAATCTTCAGATTTTGATTCATGTAAATGCTTTATGAGTTTTCGTTTGCCAAATATCAAAATTCGCGAAAAAATGCTCATCGACCTCGATATTGTATTCATCATCACATTGCAACCTACCTTCAAAAACTACATTGTCACTGCAAGCGCCCAACAATTCCTTTAAAATGGATTGTCTTTTTTGTGGATGACCTGTTTGCTGTCAATTGTCTCGCTTTTTTCCGATCTGTCATCAGCGTTTGATCATTAGATAGAAAAGATTCTCCGTGGATCATCTTTTCTTGTTGACCCTCCCTTCTATTTATATAGATTCATGGTTTGAAGGAATGCCTCTGTGAATTGGGTCGTCGTCTCGTTTCCTCCTAAATCTTTCGTTTTAATGTTCATTTTCATGATCTCATGAAGTGTACGTTCGATAAGAGCTGCCGTCTTTTTTAACCTTTCATCATGATATTTCGCATGTAACCAGTCACAAAGCATCACTGTAGAAAGAATCATGCCAATTGGGTTGGCGATATTCTGCCCAGCGATATCCGGTGCTGATCCATGTGCCGCCTGTGCCATGGCTTGGTCTTCGTTACAATTTAATGAAGGCGCTATTCCTAAACTTCCGACTAGCTCACCTGTTAGATCAGATAAAATATCACCAAACATATTCTCTGTCACAATGACATCAAAATCACTTGCACGCCTCACTAAGTGAGCCGCCATTGCATCGATATGTACATCCTCTACCGCCACTTGCGGATACGCTTTTGCTACCTCTTGGCATGTTCGCAAAAACAAGCCAGACCCTAATTTGATAACATTTGCCTTATGAACAATAGTAACCTTTTGCCTGCGCTTCATCGCACTTTGAAAGGCTGCATGAGCAATACGTGTTATCGCTTTTTTTGTAAATACACCTGTAGATATAGCGACATCTGGTGTAATCATCCACTCTCCTACCCCATGATACATGTTCCGATCTGGATAGAAGCCTTCTGTATTTTCTCGAAAAATAACGAGATCGACGTCTCGTACAAGGCTTTGTACCCCTGGTAACGATTGAGATGGACGAATGTTCGCAAATAGATCAAACGTATGACGGAGCTCTCCGCTTGGATTTCTCCTCTCTTTAAATATGTCTGGGTATGAAGCAGAATCATGAGGCCCTAAAATCCATCCATGGCATTTTTTCAATTCGTCTTTAGTAGATGTCGGCACAGGATCTTGGTGAAGAGAATGGATGGCTTCAAAACCGATTGGACATTCTACAAATTCCACAAATGACTCATGAAACTGTGACAGCGCTGCCTCTAAGATGCACATACTTGCTTGTACAATTTCTGGTCCAATTCCATCACCTTTCAATACACCGATTCGATATGACTGCATAAAATCCGCCTCCTTTGTCTTTATTTTACTTCTCACTAGAAGAATTGTGAAGGCGCCATTTCTTGTTACTAAAATTTCAGCATGACCTTTTCTCATGTTATTTACGAATCAGGAAGTCTCATTTATAATCGAGTAGATTTGTTCTGTAATATATATCATTAAATGTGAGGGATTAGATGGAATTAAAATGGTATAAAGCAATCATCATCATTTTCACGATGTCTGGTATTTCCATCTCTACATGGTTTTCACGGACACCAGAAGTTAGAGATTTATTACAAGCGAATACAGGGACAATGGGACTTATTTTACTTGGCTTATCTGTTGGTTCTATTGTTGGACTTGTCCTTTCCAATATATTCGTTCGAAAAAAAGGCGGACGAGTGGCCATTGTGATCAGCGCTTTTTTGATGTTCACTGGATTCACGACTCTCGCTATTGGTTCAACGCTCTCTTCTACCCTTGTTGTCACAGCCGGTCTTTTTCTTTTTGGAGCGGGCTCAGGCATGTGCAATGTGGCCATGAACTTAGAAGGGACAGAAATTGAGTACAGCATCAGGAAAACCATCCTGCCTATTTTGCACGCTTCCTTCAGCATTGGCACGTTAATCGGTGCAGGTGCTGGCATTCTCTTTATCCATCTAGGGGTATCTGTGTTGATTCACCTTCTGATCATTGCCATTCTTTTCTTTCTCAGCATTTTGATTTGTACACGGTTTATTCCGCACGGGACAGGAAAGGATCAGCTTGAGAAGCAAACAGATACAACTGATGGTTCTCATTCGGCATGGCTGAACAAACGGACGATATCTCTTGCGATGATCGCCTTATGTCTTGCATTTGTAGAAGGCTCTGCAAATGATTGGATTCCCCTTGCGATGGTAGATGGGTACCAGGTTTCACATTCCATGAGTACCGTCATCTATGCTTTATTTTTGTGCGGGATGATTAGTGGACGACTGATCAGCGGGCGTTTAATTGATCGATTTGGCAGGGTGTTATTGCTAAGAGTCGCTATTTTTTCAGCAGCTGCCGGACTCTTGTTAGTCATTTTAAAGATTTCACTCGTAGTGTGTATGATATCCATCTTTTTATGGGGACTTGGCGCTTCTTTAGGCTTTCCGCTAACCATTTCGGCAGCTGGTGATGATAGCCGCTACGCCGTCAAACGCGTCAGCATTGTGACCTTATCTGGTTACACAGCCTCTCTTTCTGGTCCTCCTATTTTAGGACTGCTCGCCAATGAAGTGGGACTGCTTCATGCCTTTATATTTGTTCTATTCGCTATATGTATAGCGGGAATCTTTACAAAAGCTGTAGCAAAACCACATTCATTACATTCTCACTAAAAAGTGTCTGATCCTCGATCATGGCACTTTTTTTAAATTAAAAAATAAAATTGAAACCTTTCATGAAGTGAAACAGTCCTATAGATGTCCTGATGTTTATCGCTTTTTTAAAGAGGGAAAGTAAAAAAATAAGACTTTTCAAATAACAGAAAACGTGGTAAGATCATGAAAATAAACAGGAAGGGGTGAGATAAATGAAAAAAAATATGCTGCTAAAATTAGCTGTCTTATTCATAGCACTCGCAAGTTTTCATTTGTTCTCAATGCCTCATTCCGTTCAGGTATACCATCATGCAAAGGTGGTTGCCGATCAAGAATCACATGAGATGAAAATCGCTCAGACCATGGGCGATGAAAAGAAACAAAAACATGTGAGCGCAGTATTTGCCGCATTTACAGTACTGCTGATGATTGGCAGTATGACAGCTGGATTTGCACGCATCACTCATACTGATCAATATGACCGGAAAAAGAAGCATTTACTTGCAGTGTTCTATCAATCTTCTTATTTCCGACTATCTCGTGTTTAACCCAACCATCTAAATCAAAACAAAAATTGGGAGGTTTTACACGATGTTATTTTTCTTAAGAGTATTCATTCTAGGTCTATTCTCTGTCACTTCACTTTCTCTTTTCGTCTACCAAGGAATTGAAGTAGTGCACGCCATTACAAACATGTTTGGCAGCCACGAGAGCTAAATGACCCGTATATAAAAGAAACCCCCTGTTTATCGCAGGGGGTTTTCGTTTGCTTATTTATTGTCATCTGGTGCAGGTTGAGGTGTGACAAGGACATGCGTTACTTCTCCCTGCTCTTCCTCATCTACAATAAATGATCCATTGCTATAGCGGTCATTCGCCCTTAAAGTAGAGATATCAAGCGGAATCGTTGAACCCTTATCCGTATCCATTTCAAGTGTATCGTGCAGTGATGCAGCAATGACAGCCACAATACGGTGCGGGTTTTTCTTTAATTCTCTTAACATCAGAACTCCGCGTTTGGCTCTAGATGTTTTATCAAATTCAGAGAGGTTCATTCGCTTCACAGCCCCTCTTTGCGTTGTCAGCACGAGGACATTGTTTTTCGGATCAATGATCTGGCCAGAGACTACTTCGTCCCCATCCTTCAAGTTGATGCCTTTGACACCAGCCGCTCTCGGACCAACAACACTTACTTCTTCTTCATCAAACCACAATCCATAACCATTTTTCGTCGCAATAAACAATTCTTGCTGTCCTGATGTCACATGGACATCCACGAGTTCATCGTTCCCTTTTAGGTTCAAGGCGACAAGCGGTTTCGAATAGCGCTGCGCTTTATATTGCAGAAGCTCTGTTTTCTTCACCATTCCTCCTTTTGTAAAGAACAGAAGATACGACGTTTCATCAAATTCTTTAATTGGAATGGCTTTTTGGATCGATTCATCACGATCAATTGAAATGATATTCGTGATATGCTGCCCCATGTCTTTCCAGCGTATGTCTGGCAGTTGATGCACAGGACAATAAATGTAGCTCCCTTTATTCGTAAACAATAGAAGGACATCTGTTGTGTTCATTTCAAACTGATGAATCAGGCGGTCTGTATCCTTCATGCCAAAGTCCTTACCGTTAGAAGCAGCATAGGAGCGCTGGCTTGTCCGTTTGATGTACCCATCCTTCGTCACCGTGACGTAAACATCCTCTGAGGCGATCATCACTTCAAGGTTAATCTTAATTTCTTCGATTTTTTCCTCAATGACAGATCGTCTCTCATCAGCATATGTCTTTTTGAGCTTTTTCAAGCTGTTTGTTATGACCTTTAGCAGCTTTTTCTCGTTACCTAAAATGTCTTCAAGTTCTGCTATACGCACATCAAGCTCACTTGCTTCGTCTCTTAATTGCGTAATATCCGTATTCGTTAAACGATATAACTGGAGGGAAACAATCGCTTCTGATTGTGCTTCTGTAAAGTCATATTTATCCATCAAGTTATTTTTCGCATCTCTCTTATCATTAGAAGAGCGGATTGTGGCAATGACTTCATCTAAGATGGATAGCGCCTTAATTAATCCGTCTACAATATGGTGGCGTTCCTTCGCTTTTCGAAGCTCATATGCTGAGCGATTCGTCACCACTTCTTTTTGATGGGCAATATATGCATCAAGTATAGTTGTCAGCGTCATTAAGGTTGGTCTACGATTATGTATCGCCACCATATTAAAGTTATACGGGATTTGCAGATCTGAGTTTTTATATAAGAAATTCAAAACACCATTTGCATCTGCTTCTTTTTTCAGCTCTACTACGATTCGAAGCCCAGTCCGGTCAGTCTCGTCTCGAACCTCTGAAATTCCTTCCACTTTTCTTTCAATTCGGAACTCGTCCATCTTTTTGACAAGGTTGGCTTTATTCACTTCATAAGGAATCTCTGTGATCACAATTTGCTGGCGCCCGCCGCGGATGGT
This sequence comes from Bacillus sp. FSL W8-0645, assembly GCF_038007905.1. Taxonomy (NCBI): domain Bacteria; kingdom Bacillati; phylum Bacillota; class Bacilli; order Caryophanales; family Bacillaceae; genus Bacillus; species Bacillus sp. FSL W8-0645. The sequence goes on along the minus strand of NZ_JBBOYC010000001.1, from coordinate 1,841,856 downwards.
TTCAATCTCCGCTTTTCCGCGAATCATGATCTTTCCTTTGCCTGTTTCATAAGCCTTCTTAATGCCGTCTACCCCTTGAATGATACCGCCTGTTGGGAAATCTGGACCTTTGATGACCGTCATTAAATCCTCAACCGTACAATCCGGTTGTTCGATTCGTTTAATGACACCATCAATCACTTCTCCTAGATGATGCGGCGGGATATCAGTGGCATAACCAGCGGAAATCCCTGTTGATCCATTCACGAGAAGGTTTGGAAACATCGCTGGTAAAACAACGGGCTCCTTACTTGTATCATCAAAGTTTGCGACCAACTCGACCGTTTCCTTGTCTAAGTCCTTTAATAGCTCTGAAGCAATCGCAGAAAGCCTTGCTTCCGTATAACGCATGGCAGCAGGCGGATCACCATCGATACTCCCGTTATTTCCATGCATCTCAATGAGCACATTCCGTACTTTCCAATCCTGACTCATTCTCACCATCGCTTCATAAACAGATGAGTCACCGTGCGGATGATAGTTACCAATCACGTTACCGACTGTTTTCGCGGCTTTACGGAAGTTTTTATCTTGCGTGTTTCCTTCTGCGTACATCGCATATAAAATTCTTCGTTGTACAGGCTTTAGTCCATCTCGCGCATCTGGAAGCGCACGATCTTGGATAATATATTTACTATAGCGACCAAACCGGTCTCCGATTACTTCTTCTAATGGTAAATCATGAAATCGTTCTTGTTGTGCCATGTTTAAACCTCCTCAGCTAGCGACAAGTTTTCATTTTCAAGAATGTTACTTTCCTCATCAAGTCCAAAGGCGACATTCTTTTCAATCCATTTACGTCGTGGTTCTACTTTGTCACCCATTAATGTCGTGACGCGGCGTTCCACACGTGCAGCATCGTCGATTTTGACTCTGACAAGTGTTCTCGATTCTGGATTCATTGTCGTTTCCCATAGCTGGTCGGCGTTCATTTCACCTAAACCTTTATAGCGCTGAATCGTGTACCCTTTTCCAACTTTCTTCAGCACGTCATCCATTTCTTCATCAGACCATGCGTACTCAATAACTTCTTTTTTCCCTGAGCCTTTGCTGACTTTATATAAAGGCGGTAGTGCAATAAACACTTTGCCATGCTCAATGAGCGGCTTCATATAACGGTAGAAGAACGTGAGCAGAAGTACTTGAATATGGGCTCCATCTGTGTCAGCATCTGTCATGATCACGATTTTGTCATAATTGATGTCTTCTACATTAAAATCGACACCGACGCCTCCACCGATCGCATGAATAATGGTGTTGATTTCTTCATTTTTGAAAATATCAGCAAGCTTCGCTTTTTCTGTGTTGATGACCTTTCCACGAAGCGGCAGCACTGCTTGGAATTTACGGTCACGTCCTTGTTTTGCTGACCCGCCCGCTGAGTCGCCCTCTACTAGGTACAATTCGTTTCTTGCTGGGTTTCTAGATTGAGCAGGTGTTAATTTACCGCTCAGTGTTGCTTCGGACTTTTTCCGTTTCTTGCCGCTCCTTGCTTCTTCACGTGCTCTTCTAGCAGCTTCTCTTGCCTGCTGCGCTTTAATCGCTTTTCTCACAAGAAGAGTCGCTGTTTCACGGTTTTCTTCAAGGAAATAAGCCAGTTTTTCAGAAATAACAGCATCAACAGCTGAGCGAGCCTCACTTGTCCCAAGCTTTCCTTTTGTCTGGCCTTCAAATTGAAGCAGTTCTTCAGGAATTCTAACAGAAATAATAGCAGACAGCCCTTCGCGAATATCAGTGCCTTCTAAATTTTTGTCTTTTTCTTTTAAAAGGGCTACTTTGCGCGCATATTCATTAAAGGCTCTTGTCATCGCCGTTTTGGCACCAGACTCATGCGTACCGCCATCTTTTGTTCTAACGTTATTGACGAAAGAAAGAATATTTTCCGAGTAGCCGTCATTGAATTGAAATGCAAAGTCTACTTCGATGGATTGATGCTCTCCTTCAAATGAGACCACTTCACTCAGAACATCTTTTTCTTCATTTAAATAAGCAACGAAGGCTTCAATGCCTGTCTCATAATAAAAGGTTTCTTGTACATCATGTCGTTCATCAATCAGCTCTATTTTTAATCCTTTTAATAAAAAGGCAGATTCTCTTAAACGTTCTGATAACGTATCGAAATTATAGGCTGTAACGCTGAACATGGATCGATCTGGTTTAAAATGAATCAGTGTTCCAGTTTTTTTCGTTTTTCCGACTTTTTCAAGTGACGTCACAGGTTTTCCGCCGTTTTCAAACCGCTGATGATATATATAGCCATCACGTTCAATTGTGACAGTGAGCCATTCTGACAGCGCGTTTACAACAGATGCCCCAACTCCGTGAAGCCCACCACTTGTTTTATATCCGCCTTGACCAAATTTTCCGCCTGCGTGAAGGACCGTTAAAATGATCTCAGGTGTCGGTTTTCCAAGCTTATGCATACCAGTAGGCATCCCGCGTCCTTTATCCTGAACGGAAATGCTGTTATCTTTATGTATTTTGACAACGATATGATCTCCATGGCCAGCGAGTACTTCATCGACAGAGTTGTCTACAATCTCATAGACAAGGTGATGGAGACCGCGTGAATCCGTTGACCCAATATACATTCCTGGACGTTTACGGACCGCTTCAAGTCCCTCTAGCACCTGAATAGAATCATCGTTATAATCTACTTGCTGCTTTTTAACCAAATGCTTAATCCCCTTTCACTAACAAACATAACCGGCAAACCATCAAATGATCTCTCTAGAATTTAATGATGATCATGCTGCTCATTACTGTCCACTTTAATAAGCTGCATCATCACCATGCATGTGTGGTTCAACAAAACATGCTCCTTTGCACGGCTATGAGAATGTTCTACATTCTGCAATAAGAACTAGAAGTCCATTATAAACAAGACTGTTTGATAAGCCAAATGCAATCATATGATGATTTTTACAAAACAGAACAAATGTTCTACCTTTATCTTATCGCTCTTTTTCTTGATATGCAAGATCACCGATATGTCCCTGTCGCCTTATTTTATCGCTTTCTTCTAGAATCGCAAATATATTTCTACAACAAAAAAGCAAAAATCCTTGAAAACCAAGGATTTTTGACGATTTAATGAGTTTTTGTCATTGCATGAGCCACCTTGATACATAAATCCATGATGGCGACCTTGCCATTTTCCTCAATCAGCCTTTTCGCTTCTTCATGATAGATGCCTTGCTGCGCCCAAAAAACAGGTGCGTCTATTTCGAGAAATTCTTCAGCCACCTCGGGCAAAAACTCTGAACGTCTAAATACATTGACGATATCAACATGCTCTTTGATCTCTTTTAGTGAAGCGACTGCTTTCACACCAAGTGCTTCATCGATCGTTGGATTCACCGGAATGATCTCATAACCGGCATCCTGCATCGCTTTAGACACCATATAAGACGTTCGGTGCGGCTGATCTGATAAACCAACAACAGCAATTCGTTTACTGCTTTTTAATATACGGCCAATTTCTTGTTTCGAAGGATGATTCATCCAAACACCCCTTTTCCTCTATTTTAGCGAACTTCTGCTTAAAAACAAAGCCGAATCCATCTGCATTTGATTTTTTCAAAAAAAGATCCCCATGTTTTTCATAAGATCATGTTAAAATGTAAGACAAGAGGGAGAATATAAAGGAGTTATGCAGATGTTAATTGCTTTGATGTTTATTTTGGCTTATCTTCTCGGCAGTATTCCATCCGGTCTCATTGTCGGGAAAGCTGCAAAGGGTATTGATATCCGTGAACATGGCAGCGGAAACCTAGGTGCGACGAATGCATTTCGTACGCTTGGCGTGAAAGCAGGGTCTATTGTTATTTCTGCTGATATTTTAAAGGGGACTCTCGCTTCTGCTTTACCGTTTTTCATGCAACTGGACATTCATCCCTTATTAGCAGGGGTTGCTGCTGTTATCGGTCACAGCTTTCCTATCTTTGCAAAATTTAAAGGGGGAAAAGCAGTCGCTACATCTGGCGGCGTGTTATTATTTTATGCCCCATTCTTATTTATCACGATGATCGCTGCTTTTTTCTTATTTTTATACATTAGTAAATATGTTTCATTATCATCTATGCTGACCGGCATCTATACATTCATTTACAGCATATTCACCAAAGACGTATTCTTAATCATTGTTGTTGCCGTTCTTGCTGGTTTTGTGATCTACAGACACATCGCCAACCTCAAACGAATCCTCAACAAAACTGAACCGAAAATCAAATGGCTCTAGCCGTTTCATAAGTTTCATTCTGTGGTAAAAGTAAAGAAAAGCTGTTTTTTGCATCCTGCATTTTAAAAAACAGCATGACTTCAAAAAAGGGGCGATCACATTGAGATTAACGATTAAAGAAGATGCACTCAGTTGGTACAAGGATGAATTAGATTTAGAAAAAGGTGATCAAGTTCGCTTTTTTGTGAGATATGGCGGGTGCAGTAATGTACAAAAAGGCTTTTCTCTCGGCGTCGCAAAAGATGAACCTCAAAATGCCGGCGCAACCGCTGAAATAGAAGGTATTACTTTCTTCGTGGAAGAAAGTGATATTTGGTATTTTGACAACCATGATCTGCATATTGATTATAACGAGTCTGTAAAAGAACCAGAATTTCATTATGAATAAACAAAGAAGATACCTCCTCCCTCGGGTATCTTTTTTGTTTTATCCTTCAATATATAGCCCATATTCCTGAATGTTTCCTAAAGACCGCTCCTTTTGTAGGATTCTTTTTTGCGTTTCACCGATCAAGTCAAAGTGAGGAAACCCTGCACGGTCGTGAATCCATTCTTTTTTGAGCCCATGTTTTTCTCCCCACTCAATTAACTGCTTCATATCCTGACAGGCTGCTTTAGTGACGGTGTTGGCATGCGGGAAACGGTCATCAAGCCAATAATGGGTTAAAAAAGCCATTTCTCCTTGCTGAACAGCTGATTTCCACGCATTTAAATCGCTTCTTTTAATACCAAACGCCATGAATTAGACCTGCTTTTTCGACTGTTCATATACTTTGTGCCAGGCAGGAAATGCTTTTCTAAATTGAATCGGTCTAAATGTGTCTTTGTCTACACAAATATGCGAGGTTGTCCCTGTAATCGCTGTTTGTCCATCAGGCTTTTGAATTTCGTAGCCATACACCGTTTTGAGTCCATTGTATTCTTCAATCCAAGTATGAACTGTCGCTGTTTCACCGTACAAGAGTGGTTTTTTATATTTCACCTGCAAATCTATAACGGGTGCAAGAGCACCGTCTGCTTCTAGTTGTGCATAGGAAAATCCTAATTCTTTAATCAGTGCTGTTCTGCCGACTTCCATCCAGATTAAATAATTGGCATGATACACAATGCCCATTTGGTCTGTTTCTGCATAACGGACTTCTATTTCTTTTTTAGATACATACACGTTTTCATCGCTCTCCTATCAAAACCTAAGATCTCTGCCATTTTACCACAATCGAAATGGTTCTTCTAAAAGGAGGCAATAAAATAAACCAGGGATCCCTGGTTTATTCAGTATAGCCATTTTTTCTTGCTGCTTCTTCGTCCTTAATCTCAGAACGCATGGCATCAATGCTCATTTTTCGATTTTCATTTTTTTGCTTGATCATCTGTTTTTCTTGATCTGTCGAAAGGGCCATCGCTGCTTCAGATTCATCGATATTGTCAAGGGTGTTTTCGATCATATCTTGTAGCTTTTCAACATTATCAGAACGATCATCTGGATTGGATTGATATGACTTTTCATTCATCTTAATACCCTCCTTATTCGCCCTTCGTCTGGATCACATCAGGCTGTTCATTTGATTTATTATGCATCTTTTTACCTTTATTGCGTTTGTATGCTACAGGTTTTGTCCCTAAATGGTCTGGTGTAAACTGCGCTTGTTTATCATGCTCTCTACCCATCATTCATCCCTCCCTCTTCTTTAGGATGAACGAAAAAGGATAATTCATAACTTATTTCTGTCTAAATCGCTCTTCCAACTTTTCTTCAAGCTGGTTTAAAAATTCCTCATTGCTTAATAATTCTTTTTTATTTTCAAGTACAAGCTCTTCAAATGTACGTCGTTTTCTTCTTCTCATTGTACTCACCTCCAGTGTTGTATTTCATTTTCGCCAAAACATTTAGAAAATAAGCAAAAAAGCTGAATCATTATAGATCCAGCTCTTGCTCAATTTCTTTTTTTGTCAGCATTTGATGCTTCACAGACATGATGCGTCCTTTTTCATCTAATATGTATGTCGTGGGGTATGAAAGCACCTGATATCGTGCTTGAATGCCTTTTTGATCCAATAAAATAGGAAAGGTCAGCTTTAATTCATCTGCAAATGCTGCAACATGATCTACACTTTTTTCTGTGGTCGTCAAATTAACAGCAAGTACTTCGACCTGATCATATTCACTTCTAATCGCATCTAGATCTGGCATTTCTGTCCTACATGGCTTACACCATGTCGCCCAAAAATTAACGAGCACCTTTTTCCCTTGGTAATCAGATAACGAGGCCGTTTGACCGTCTAGGGTCTTAAGCTCAAAATCAGGGGCCTGATCCCCTTTTTCAAGACCGATTGCGGGCTCTTTTGGTTCAAGTAAATTCCACACAAGTAAACCAATCAACACAAGTAAAACAGCGCTTGCCATTCCTTTTTTCCACATGATGGATCCTCCACTATTTTAAAAAAGAAGAGAAAGCTGTCTAGGCGCCTTCTCTTCTTTGCTGTATGAGTATTAGTTGCTTGCCAATTTTTCACGAAGTACCATTTGAAGGATACCACCATGACGATAGTAGTCAATTTCGACTTCACTGTCAAAGCGAACAACCACTTCAAATGTTTTCTCATTGCCATCTGTATCAATTGCTTTCACAGTGACAAGATCACGTGGACGAACTGTTTCATCAACTTCAACTTCAAATGTTTCTGTTCCTGTTAGTCCATAAGTTTCTGCACTTTCTCCGTCTTTAAACTGTAACGGAAGTACACCCATGAAGACAAGGTTACTTCTGTGGATACGCTCAAAGCTTTCAGCTAGAACGAATTTAATTCCAAGAAGGTTTGTTCCTTTTGCAGCCCAGTCACGTGAAGAACCCATACCGTAGTCTTTACCTGCTAAGATCGCAAGACCTGTTCCATCTTCTTTATAACGCATGCATGCATCATAAATGGATGTTACTTCACCAGTTGGCCAGTACGTTGTATATCCGCCTTCTGTTCCTGGTGCGATTTGGTTCTTAATACGGATGTTTGCAAAAGTACCTCTCATCATGACATGGTGGTTACCACGGCGAGATCCGTATGAGTTAAAGTCTCTAGGCGATACGCCTCTTTCTTGCAAGTATTTACCCGCAGGTGTGTCTTTACCAATCGCTCCAGCAGGAGAAATATGGTCCGTTGTGACAGAATCACCGAACTTCGCCACTACGCGCAAGCCTTTAAGCGGTTCAACTTTACCAGGTTCAACTGATAGGTTTTCAAAGAATGGCGGGTTATCAATGTATGTGGAATTTTCATCCCATTTGTACAATGCATCGTCCGTCGTTTTAATTTCATTCCAGCGGTCATTGCTGTCAAATACAGTTTCATACTCTGAACGGAAGAGTTCAGGTGTCACTGTGCTTTTCACGACACTGTTGATTTCGTCCATTGATGGCCAAATGTCATTGAAATAAACGTTCTCACCGTTTTTATCCACACCGATAGGGTCTTTTGTTAAATCAATATTCACCGTACCAGCAAGTGCATACGCCACAACTAATGGTGGAGATGCAAGGTAGTTTCCTTTCACAAGCGGATGGATACGTCCTTCAAAGTTACGGTTACCTGATAAAACAGAAGTGATCAGCAGATCATTTTCAGAGACAGCATCCTCAATTTCTTGCGCAAGCGGTCCTGAGTTACCGATACATGTTGTACAGCCATACCCAACGATGTTAAATCCAAGGTCTCTTAAGTATGGAAGAAGTCCTGAGTTCACGAGGTATCCTGTAACAACCTTAGAACCTGGTGCTAGTGACGTTTTCACGTAGTTTGGCACCTTCATACCAAGCTCACTTGCTTTCTTCGCAACAAGACCTGCTCCAATTAAGACATATGGGTTCGATGTATTCGTACAGCTCGTAATCGCTGCAATCGCAATCGCACCTGTCTTCATCACAGCTTTTTCACCATTTGCTAGATCAAATTCAATTTGTTTATCCAGCTCTGATTTTTCTAATCCAAACCCTTGGTTACCAGCTGGGCTTTCAATGTGCTGATGGAACGTCTCTTTCATATCTGAAAGTGGAATCAAATCTTGTGGACGCTTTGGACCAGATAAGTTTGATTCAATTTTAGAAAGATCAATTTCCACAACATCCGTAAAAATTGGGTCCTCTACATCTGGCGTATAGAATAAGCCATTTGCGCGAGAATATTCTTCAACGATATTAATTTGCTCTTCATCACGTCCAGTAAGGCGAAGGTAAGCAAGAGCTTCCTCATCTACTGGGAAGAATCCGCAAGTAGCCCCGTATTCAGGCGCCATGTTCGCAATCGTTGCACGATCTGCTAACGGCAGCTGTGCAACTCCAGGTCCGAAGAATTCAACGAATTTGTTCACTACGCCTTTTTCACGCAGAACTTGTGTCACTTTTAATGCAAGGTCAGTTGCAGTCGTTCCGTTTGGAAGCTCTCCAACTAATTTAGCACCAATGACTTCTGGTACTGGGAAGTATGAAGGCTGACCGAGCATACCAGCTTCCGCTTCAATACCGCCAACGCCCCATCCAAGTACGCCGATCCCGTTGATCATGGTTGTATGAGAGTCAGTACCAACCAATGTATCTGGGTAAGTGATGATCTCGCCATCTTCTTCAATCGCATGAACAACACTTGCAAGATACTCTAAGTTTACTTGGTGAACAATTCCTGTTGCAGGCGGAACAGCTTGATAGTTATTAAACGCTTTCTTTGCCCAGCTAAGAAAGTTATAACGCTCTGCGTTACGTTCGAATTCTAAATCCATGTTAATGTTTAATGCATCTTCAGTTCCAGCTTTATCAACTTGTACTGAGTGGTCAATGACAAGGTCAACTGGAATTTCAGGGTTGATTTTATCCGGATCCCCGCCTACATCTGCCATTGCTTTTCTTAAAGAAGCAAGGTCAACGACGGCTGGTACACCCGTGAAGTCTTGTAAAATAACACGAGAAGGTTTAAATGGAACATCAATTTCTTTGACCTCGGCAGTTCCCCATTTTGCCAAGTTTTCAACGTGTTCCTTTTTGATCACTCTACCGTCTACTTGGCGAAGCACTGATTCTAAAAGTACCTTAATGGAATAAGGCAGCTTAGAAACATTTCCGATTCCTTGTTTCTCTAGTGCTTCTAACGAATAATAGTGATACGTTTTCCCATTTGTCGAAAACGTTTTTCTAGATTGAAAAGCGTCTTGTTTAGCGACTTGCTGCTGTTTCGACATATCCAAAATCCCCCTTTTGATGATCAAGATCAATTTCAATTCTCAGAAAAATCGTCGTATTTCACCACAATTTTCTCACAATTTCATCTTAAAACAAATTCATACATAAGTAAATAACAATGCTTTTATTAAATTCAATAAGTTTATCTTATCACTAGGAAATGATTACTCTTCATAATCCAAGCAGGGCAGGTTCATACTACAATTGAGGTGATAGAACATGACAAAACGTAAAGCAAATCATGTGATTGACGGCATGAACGCAGCCAAAAGCCAAGGGAATGGTGCAGGCTACATTGAAGATGACCAACTCGTTTTAACAGAAGAACAAAGACAAAACAATAAAAAACGTAAAAAAAACCAATAAGAAAGGAGCAAGCATCATGACGAATAAAAACTCAGGGAAAGACACCCGTCAAAACTCGCCTAAGGAGCATCAAGGCGGACAGCCTGAGCCATTATCAGGCAGTAAAAAAGTGAAAAACCGCAACCATACAAGACAAAAGCACAATTCTCATCACGATATGTAAACATTCTCCTCTCATTCCGTGGCAAAGCGGGATGTTTTAGGTCTTTCACACATTTCAGTTCTCAACATATCATTTATTATGAGATGTGATGGAGGAGTGTTTATGGAGAATGAAAAGCAATCGAATTCCTCTGATTTTCTAGAAATAGATGATTGGCTTAATGTTTTAATGGATGATCCATTTGCCTGGTATGATGAACACCTCCCAATTGACCTTTATGAAACAAGCCGTGATTATATTATTGAGATTGATGTCTCCACCCTGTCGATCGCTGATGTAAAGCTGACCTTCGCTGGACATGAACTCACTCTCGCTTACACAGTACAAAAGCCAAATGATAAAGGCGAACAGCCAATTGAAAAAAGTGTCATGCTCCCTTTTTACTTGAACGACAAAGAGATTGAAACAGAATACGAAAACCGAATCATTTCGATAAGAATTAAAAAAAGTTCCGACCATCCAAGCGGAGCATTTTCCTTTCAAATCCCGCACTTCAAACATTAAGAGCCCACCTTCATTTGGTGGGCTCTCTTCCGTTCGTGTCAAGTCAATACCTTTTGCGAACCACCATGGCCAAATAGTAGAGTCGCTATATGATAAGGTATTCTTTTTCTACTAGATGGTTTGGGTCTTTCTAGTAAATGGGCAGTTATGAATGAAAAAAGGCGTTCATAGAGAAAAGAGACATACATTTTTGTTATTTTCTTCTATCATGTCTTCATGTAAAATAAGATAGAGAGACGAGAGGTATAAGGAGTGAGAACATGTTAAGCGGCTGGTTTTTGTGGTTCATTTTATTTTGGGGCACGGTGATGATCGGATTACTCGCAATCGGTGGCTTTTTTATGTTTCGCAAATTTTTAAAACGATTGCCGAAGGAAGATGGGAAATCAGAGCTTGATTGGCAGGATGAATATATTCAAAAGAGCCTCCACCTATGGCGGGAAGAAGACAAACAGCTTTTAAATGATCTTGTATTACCTGTTCCAGAGCTGTTTAGAGATGTCGCCAAAGAAAAAATCGCAGGAAAAATTGGCGAGCTGGCTTTAAAAGAACAAGCTGCCAGCATTAATTTAGACTTAATCATTCGCGGCTATATTATCGCTACACCAAAGCGTGATCATAAGTTTTTATTGAAGCGCCTTCAAGAAAAAAACATCGATCATACGCCATATGAAGCATTATTAAAATAACCTCCTTATAAAAAGGAGGTTTCAGCATGTAGACAAACCCTCGCATTCGTTGTCAGTCCTGCGTGCTGGTGCTCACGAATGTTCAATTCGCTCCGCAAAAGTAGCTGCCCTTCCTAGACTTCAAAGGTTTTCTATCACGCTGAAAAGAAGACAAAGTGCTAAAATAAACATCATTTTAGCACTTTGTCAACAATCTATAACCTCCTTATAAAAAGGAGGTTTAATTCATTTGAACCTGTTGTGGATCTAATTGCTTAGATATCTTTCTAAACGACAAATACATAGCAACGCGCCAAGGTACAATCATGCCAAAAGCAAGTATCCAAAACATTCCGCTTAGAGAGCCATAATCAATAGAAGAACTCAGGATCGTCTTCATCCCGATACGAAGAACAAGAAGTCCAATGAGAATAAACACAAATGCTTTTGACCGCTTTAAGTAAATCTCGTTCCCTCTAATTTCAAACTTTGATGTTTTGATTAAAAAGATGGAGAAAAACATCCCCACTGTGATCGCTTCAAGAAATTCAGCTCCAGTTACCTGAAACATTGGAACAAAAAACATCAGTGCACCAGTGCTCATAAAAATAGGAGGTAATATAATTTTTTTTGCGGTTGCCGGTTTCGCAGATGACTTAATGCGAATAAACATGACGGCTACCGCCATACATATTGCAATTATAGAAGAGATTAAGACCATCATATCAAATCATTCCTTTATTCTTTAAGGTCAGCCTATGTATAATATACTCCAATTGACGAAAAAAAACCATTCGCCGCGACTGTAGAAAACGATTTCAAAAGCCTGTAAATCCGCCAAACAATGATGAGAACATGATGATAATCCATGTGAGAAGATCAAAGAACAGCAATAGCCCTACCACAATCATAATGATCCCGCCTATTTTCATGATAAGCTGCTGACGCTTTCTGATCCACGCCATTTTCGTAATGAAAAAGGAGAGAACAAAAAATGGAACGCCAAATCCAAATACATACGCAATCATATAAGGCACAGCCGACTCTGGATTGTTACTAGCAAGTGCGATAACGGCAGATAAAATAGGTCCTGTACAAGGTGTCCAACCAGCGGCAAAGCCCATTCCAATGAGAATCGATCCAAAAAAACCAGCAGGACGATTTTTAAACTGCATTCTCTTTTCGCCCATGAGGAAAGAAGGCTGAAATACACCAAGAGTCATAAAACCAAAGAAAATAATGAGGATAGCTCCAACCTGGCGAATCGCTTGATGGTAATCATCAAAAAACTTCCCAACAAACGATGTCCCAAAGCCTATCGCAATAAAGATAATAGAGAAACCAATTAAAAAGAATAAGGTATGAAGCAGACTTCTTCTTCTCAGCATCACCTTCTCAGATTTCACTTCATCCATACTAACGCCCGTAATATAAGATAAAAACGCTGGATAAAGCGGCAGACAGCACGGTGAGATAAAAGAAAGAAACCCTGCTCCAAAGGCTAAAAAGTAATTCAAATCTGTCAAAAGAACACCCCCTTCTTACAATATACAATAAGAGATGACAAAATCATTTCATTTTTTTACATCCTCTCAATAAAGATGGTCTATTCTCTTAAAACCTTATATAATTTAATTTGACATCGAGATAACGAATCCTTTAAATTTGAAAATAAACCTGAAAATGGATATAATAGAACCGATTCTTTTTATCAAGATTTGCATGAAAGGAACATGACTTTGGTAAAAACATCATTATTAACTCAAATCGAAGAAAAAAGAGAAGAGCTGATGAAAGTTGTGATGCACAATGGGATGACATCAACAGTGACCATCGAACATAGCCAGCAGCTAGATCATCTCCTCTTACAATATCAACGACACTTACACTCAAACTCAGCCAACTAATCATATCTCATGATATTTATCATGCTGCACGATTTTTAGAACAGTTGATATGTGTGACCATAAACGAAACAAAAACCTCTGATAACAGGGGTTTTTGTTTTTTAGCAGGAAGCTGAAGCCAAAATAAAAACCACCTTCCCTGCTTCATTTAGGCAAGTACAGTGGTTTTAAAGCGTCTGATGAAGGTGAATTCATAAAGAAAGGACAACGCTTGTCCACTCTTTATAACCATGTTCCATCTATGATCATAATATCGTACGTATTATTTCGCTTGGTTGTTCATGGCTTTCATCATTTGATTGATTTTCTTCTGGGACGGTTTCATGCCCATTTGCATCATCATCATTCGAAGCATTTGTTCATTAATTGGTGGATTCTTTTTCAAGTAGCTCATCATATACTTACGAGCAATAAAGAATCCGAGTGCAACTCCTGCAAGCAGTGCAACAACGCCTACAAGGATGACAACCCATAAATCCATAATTCTTCCTCCTTCATGTTGTCTCGTATAAAGTGTACTAAACAAAAGGCTATTATACAACATTTCACGTTCAATTTTATTTTTTTAAACAAAATTCCTCACTTTTACCGGATTGAGCCACCCGTGCTTCTTTGAACCGAAGTCCATTGCAAGGAAGCAAGGACTAATTTTTCTCAGCACTTCAAAAAACACTGCTTCTGCTTCATAACTGCCGGTAGCAGACATTTGGATATAACGATCTTTTATGATAAATGCAGCCGTTCCTTTTCCATCAGGTAAGGAAGCGCTGTATATCGAGCCAATTTGTGTATAGTGAACGTTCGTTAAGTTGTTCATTAATCGCTGATGCATATGAAAAGCAGGGATTCGTTTTGTCACGTAATCCACTTGTTTCACAAGCATCACCAATTCATCTTCCGTGCGGTTCGTCCAGTGTAACGACTCAAACAAATGAAACAAAATTGATTCTCTGCCAAAATAATGATGCGCAAATTCATCCTCAATCCAATAAATATAATAATGGCGTTCCATGTCTATCCCTTCCTTTCACATTTCGTCAATCTCGTATATTGCTTGTATTATACAAAAATGTGAAAGAAAGAATTGTCTATATATGAAGCAAGAAGAAACTAGTTTTGTCAAAAAAACGAGAAAAAAGAAAAAAGTTTGCAGAGCGGATGAAAATGCTCTGCAAACAGATGAAAAAAAGCATGATGCTTGGAGACTGGTTATTTGTTCAGCTTCGCTTTCACGCGGCTGACGACATTGCTGACCGTAAAGCCGTATTTCTCAATAATGGTTTCACCAGGTGCAGAAGCGCCAAATTTATCAATGGCAATTACATCACCATCAAGACCAGTGTAACGCTCCCAGCCAAGTGAAGCCCCCATTTCAATCGCAATACGAGCCCGCACTGCTGTAGGAAGGACTGATTCTTTGTATTCGTCTGACTGCTGATCGAAACGATCCCATGCAGGAAGACTGACAACAGACGCGCGAATCCCTTCTTTCTCAAGTGCTTTTTGCGCTTCAATCGCTAAACCGACTTCAGATCCAGATGCGAGTAGAAGTGCTTCTGGCTGTGCATCAGCAGCTTCAACGACGACGTATCCACCCTTTTCTACTCCCTCATATGCCTTCTCAGGTGCTTGGTCAATCGTTGGAAGGTTTTGACGAGTCAGAACTAGTGCTGTCGGTTTATCCGTTGAAGATACAGCAAGTTTCCACGCTGCAGCTGTTTCGTTTCCATCCGCAGGGCGAATGACAGAAAGGTTCGGCATCGCACGTAATGAAGCAAGCTGTTCAACCGGCTCATGCGTCGGACCATCTTCACCAACAGCGATACTGTCATGAGTAAAGACATAAGTGACCGGAAGTCCCATTAAGGCAGCAAGACGAATCGCTGGTCTTAAATAATCTGAGAAAACAAAGAACGTTCCGCCGAATACACGAAGGCCGCCGTGAAGCGCCATACCGTTTAATGCGGCACCCATTGCAAATTCTCTGACGCCGAACCAAATGTTCTTGCCGGCATAATGATCTTTACCAAAATCGTCTGTGTTTTTAATCGTTGTTTTGTTTGAACCTGCAAGGTCAGCAGATCCGCCAATGAAGAAAGGTACTTGCTTCGCAATGCCATTTAATACTTCGCCTGAAGAAGCGCGGGAGGCAAGACTTGAACCTGCTTCATAAACAGGAACCTCTTGATCCCAATTCTCAGGAAGCTTTCCTTCAATCGCAAGCTTCAATTGAGCTGCAAGCTCAGGGTATTCTTTTTCATATTGCGCAAATTGTTCATTCCAAGCTGCTTCTTTTTTCTGACCAGCGTCTTTTACAGCTTCTTTGAAATGATCGTACACTTCAGAAGGTACATGGAAATCTTCTTCAAACGTCCAAGAGTAAGCTTCCTTCGTCAGCTTGGCTTCATCGCTGCCAAGTGGTGCACCATGCACACCAGACGTTCCTGCACGGTTTGGCGATCCGAAACCGATTGTTGTTTTCACTTCAATCAGTGTAGGTCTGTCTGTGCTTTGTTTTGCCTTTTCGATAGCAGCCGTCACTTCTTCAATGTTATTGCCGTCTTTCACATAAAGAACTTCCCAGTTCATCGCTTCAAAACGATTCTTCACATTTTCAGAGAATGAACGATCTAGGTCGCCATCTAAAGAAATATCATTTGAATCATAAAGAACAATTAAACGGCCTAAGCCTAAATGACCAGCAAGTGAAGCAGCTTCAGAGGAAATTCCCTCCATTAAGTCTCCATCTCCGCAAATGCTGTATGTATAGTGATCTACAACATTAAAGTTGTCTTTGTTATACGTTTCCGCAAGATGTCTTTCTGCAAGTGCCATACCAACTGCCATGGCAATCCCCTGCCCTAAAGGACCTGTTGTAGCATCTACACCCTCTGTATGTCCAAATTCAGGATGTCCAGGTGTTTTGCTACCCCATTGGCGGAATTGTTTTAGATCATCGATGCTCAGGTTGTATCCGCTTAAATGAAGCATGCTATATAGAAGCATAGAACCATGTCCCGCAGATAATACAAAACGGTCTCTGTTAAACCAATTTGGGTTTTGCGGACTTACGTTTAAGTGATTCGTCCATAAAGCGTATGCCATTGGTGCAGCACCCATCGGCATTCCAGGGTGACCGGAATTCGCTTTTTCAATTGCGTCTATGGAGAGAGTACGTATTGTTGCAATAGATTTCAATTCAATCGTTTCCATATAAATCCCCTTCCGTATCTTGTGTACACCATTATCATAAATCTACTGTCCTTTTTTCACAACTATTTCACGCTGAAAAAGAAGGATTTTGTCACATTTAGTTTATCGATCACTTAAAAAGTTATGCAAATATGAAAAAAGATGAGAATATTCTTCCCATCTTTTCAAAATTCAAGAAATCATAAGCTTAATGAAGGTTTTGATCTCTTTCTCTTTTTAATTTTTCTGGTGTGACATCGTTTCCTTCAGGGTCAACGATTTTCACGGTTTTAAGTGTATTTTTCATAGAAGAACGAAAAGCTTTTAAATACTCTTCTCTTAATTGCTTTTGTTCTGTTTTTTCAGCGTCTGACAAACCGGTCTCTTTCGACTTTTTTGAAAGCTCATTGATTCTTGCAAGCTGTTCTTTAGAAATCATGACAAACTCCTTTAAAGCATTTTCTCTACATACTACTAAATATCAATCATTTTGACAACAAATCAAGCTTTAGATAGTCAGACCTTTTTCATATTCTTGATACCTTCTATGGACCGTTGCTTTTGAAATGTCAAAACCTAGTGCCTGAAGAGTTGCTGCGATTTCTGCGAAGGTCATGTTATTTTTTCTTAATCGAACAATTTCTGAAATCGGCACTTCAATACGCTCACGGCCAGGCGCATGATCCTGCTGTTTTAAATTCAGTTCGGGCTGATACCCGCGTTCTACGGCTCTTCTCATTCCCCGCTTAATTTTCAGGTTATGAATTTTTCGTTGATACTCTTCAACGACTCCTACGATCTCAATCACCATTTCATCTGCTTCTGAAAGCTCAAGCTCGCCTCTATGAAACGTACTGTACACCTTCACATTCTCTTTAAAAAGACAATGAAGAAGCGCAATTTTTGCTTGTCCTCTTCCGAGACGTGTTTCATCCTGGATAAGAACAGCATCAATTGACTCTTCTTTTAGTGTAGCTAGCATATCAAACACACCATCGCGATCTAGATCATACCCGCTTGCTTTTTCTTTAATGACTTTAACCACATTCATCTTGTGCATAGCAGCTAAAGCTAGTAATTCTTCTTCTTGTCTCTTCAGCGAGGTTTCCTGCTCTTCTTTGACAGTGCTTACTCTCGCATAGATGATTGCATTCATGTCTTCAATCGACCTTTCTACTGTACTGTTGCAAGTTGATATACGACTGGATGCTCTTTTTTGACTGGTATGACAAGGATGTCACCAGGCTGGATTTCTGTTGAAGCAAGATCATTGTGCTGAGTGACCCAGTCAATAAACGCATTTTTATCGATTGATTTGCTGTCGTTTACTTGATCAGCTAACCCCCAAAGAGTATCACCTGATTGAACTTCTATTTTAACATATTGATTTGGTTCATTATGACTTGTGAATGCAATAAGTGAGAGAAATATGCCAACGATGAATGAGAATACCCCAATAAAAATAATAGATTCTTTTAACCTCATAATGTCATCTCTCCTAATAGAATGTGTGTTCGTTCTTTCTGTCACTTATTATAAATACGAACAAACGTTTCTGTCAAACGTTTTTTTCGAACCTATGTTTGTACTGTTAGGAAAAACATGCTATAATTTCTTTAAAATTGACGTTTTGAGGTGCAAAAGATGACGAAGCTATCAAAAAGACAACTCGATATCCTGACATTCATCAAAGAAGAAGTAAAAAGTAAGGGCTATCCCCCATCCGTTCGTGAAATTGGAGAAGCTGTCGGTCTAGCATCCAGTTCAACAGTTCATGGACATTTAGCTAGACTAGAAACGAAGGGCTTAATTAGAAGAGACCCGACAAAACCTAGAGCGATCGAAGTACTAGATGAAGAGGAAATGAATATTCCAAAGAGTGCTGTAATG
Organism: Bacillus sp. FSL W8-0645; assembly: GCF_038007905.1. Taxonomy (NCBI): domain Bacteria; kingdom Bacillati; phylum Bacillota; class Bacilli; order Caryophanales; family Bacillaceae; genus Bacillus; species Bacillus sp. FSL W8-0645. The sequence goes on along the minus strand of NZ_JBBOYC010000001.1, from coordinate 1,823,665 downwards.
AACGTACCAGTCATCGGAAAAGTAACAGCAGGCCTGCCTATTACGGCTGTTGAGAATGTTGAAGAATACTTCCCTCTTCCAGAGACTTTTGCAGCACCAGATGAACAAGTATTTATGCTTGAAATTATGGGAGAAAGTATGATTGACGCAGGAATTTTGGACAATGACTATGTCATTGTGCGTCAGCAAAGCACTGCTAACAATGGAGATATTGTCGTCGCCATGACAGAGGAAGATGAAGCGACAGTGAAACGTTTCTATAAAGAAGATACACACTTTAGATTACAGCCAGAAAACCCATCTATGGAACCGATTATTTTACAGAATGTAAGTATACTAGGTAAAGTGATTGGCGTATTTAGAAATATTCACTAAAAAAAGCCGGTATTTCATCAGTTAATGATGAGAACCGGCTTTTTTTTATGAACAAGAATAGGCAAGAATACTCGAGCTTGGGAAGGAACCAAAGGTAAAGTTCGGCCAAATAAAGCCAGTTGTTCTCCCGAAAGGCTGTGAGGATAGGACATACATTAAAAATACTTGACCGTTTCTCATAAACACAATCGTCCACCTTCTATTACATCCCGCGGCAAATTGAACCGATTGCTGACCTCCACCTGTTTGCCCTGAAATAAGTGACTGCATGCTTTGAGGCTGTGATAATGCTTGCTGATATTGCGAAATGATATGCTGTGGTGGGGCTGGCGGGGCTGATCCACTAGATCCGGGCCCAGTGCCTCCTCCTCCGATTGGAAACCCTGGAAATCCTCCACCTTGAGAAGGGAGCGACGGCCAACCTTGCATCTGCCTATCATATGAGTACCCATTCCACATACCTTCATACGGATAATACATATTCAACACCACTTTCTTAGACATTCATCACGATAGTATATGTCATAAATGAAAAAGCGTGTTGAACGTCCAAACAGAAACTTTTCCAAAAAACGTTTTGTTCTTCTTTAGAACGGTTAAATAGTAGATATAAAGAAAAAATAAAAAAATGAAAACTTTTTGCCACCCTCAAACGTTATATATATAGAAAGAAAAGAAATAAAAAACATTTAGATTTAACACTTGTAATATCGATGTAATTATTGTAACATTTGTAACATAAGAAGTTTTCATTGAGAAAAGGAGGCAATCGCCTTGAAAAAATTATTCGTTTTATTAACTGCTATTATGCTTATGATCTCATTACAATCTACAACATTGGCCGCTTCTAAAAAACCAGCCGCTTTGACAAATAAAGAAGCGTTACATATTGCCCTTGATGCACGGGAACACTTTTGGAGTGCGATGTCAGGCTACAAAATTAATGAACATTCTGATTACAAATTAAAATCATTTAGCTATAAAGACATGACTTACAACTATCTTTCTAAAACATTTGATACAAAGAAAAAACTAAACAGCTACCTATCTCAAGTTTTCACAAAAGAAGCCATCAATCAAGGTTTAAAAGACTACCAGTTCATTGTTCATAAAGGCAAAATGGCTGTTCCAGTCGGCGACGGAGACAATATGCTTAATTGGGATAAAGCGACATCTAAACTTGTCTCTAAAAAACAAACAGTCCGCACATATGAATTCACTGTCCCAACACTTGATGGACGCAAAGTACAAAGAACGGTTACGTTCGAAAAAGGACAAAAAGATTGGAAAATCACAAAAATTGACGCTGTTATCTAAATAAAAAACCAGGCCATTCAATCGGCCTGGTTTTTATATTGAAGTAAATTCAGTCATGCGGTCTAGGGCGTGAGCAAGTGATGATGCCGTGCGAAATTCATTAAAAGGAAGCCCGAGCTGCACAGCGGTTTGGGCAATTTCTGGTCTGATCCCTGAAATGGTCGTCTCTACTCCAATTAACCGAAGTGATGTGACAAGATCAAAGATTTGATGAGCCACCATTGTATCAATAATGACAACGCCCGATAAATCAATACATAAATGCTGTACACCTTTTTGTGAGCACTGTTTCAACGTATTTTCTAAAATAATCTTCGCTCTCGCTGTATCAATATCACCTACTAACGGCAATAACGCAATATGACTTTTTAAAACAATGACAGGTGAGCTCAGCTCGTAAATCATGTCTCTTTGTGCCACGAGCTTCCTCGTTGTATTTTTCACATATTGTTGGATGAACATATGAATTGAAATATTAAACGCCTCTGAAATTAAATCATACCAATAAAAGATGCGGTCAATATCAATTTCATCTTGACGCTGCTTAATAAATTCTTTTAAGTAATGAAGGACTACTCTTTGATTGGACATGTATTCTCTCACAACGTAATCTAATGGTGTGTTTAAGTGCTTCGGGTCACTGGCTAAGTCTTCAGACCACTTTTTAAACTCAGTATGTAAATACGTCTTGTCTTCAATAAGAGCACGTATAAAATGCTGGTAATAATCCTGATTTTGCCGTTTTAGCTCTGATATGATGCTTGAATCTGTTGAACGATAGATTGATTCTGGATCATCATCTTCAATTGAATCATACCAAGTTTCAGTCAGTTTCTCTGCATGTTGCATGAAATAATCGTATAATGCACGGTTCTTATCCATAAGCATATGTCCCTTCACATTTTTCTTCTTGTCTGTCTTTGTACCTTATAGGATCCATTGTACCACTGGATCTTTTGTCCCTGCTAGCTCCAATACGCTCTGATCATCATCAAAAAAGGCACCTACTCACAGGCGCCTCTCTTTTAGTTTTATTTCACAATAAATAAAATTCTTTTCCCATCAGGATACCCGCTCATCTGGTGTCCGGTCCATGAGCCCGCTCCCCTATTATCAGACGGGCTGACATATTGAACACTCGCCCCTTTTCCTCCTTCAAGACAAACTGCCATCGGCCACTCATCTCGGTCGAATCCGGGTTTAGTCGGAATGTCTTTTAATGATTCTTGCCTGCGGGCATCTGCTCCATTTCGGTCTATCGTACACACATCGGAATGCCCTTTTCGAATGGCTTCTTGAATATGACTGCCTGTTTCAGGGTATCGTTCCTTTGGAAATTGAATGACATGATCATATCGATCCGCACCTTTTGCCGCATGTTCCTCCCCAAATCCACCTAACAGCGTGACCATCCATATCACAAAGCATAAGGCGACAGTAGTAATCCAGCCTCTTCTCATCTTCAAAAGTGTGAGACCTCCTCATTTTTCTCAAGCAAAATCTTGACTTAAAGGAAATGTGTCATTTTAATGTATGAGTCGTTCACGAATGACATGTGAAAAAAATGAAGAGGCTGAGAAGTCAATGGATCTTTCAAGCATAGACAGATAGACACTTAAAAAGCTTGTCCCCTATGAAGGAAACAAGCTTTATGATCTAGCTTTTATTGCGCTTTTGCATAGTTGATAAATTCAACAAAGGCAGCTGTCGCTTTTGGACCGCCATTAATCGTTCCATTTGAATACCCTGCGTTATGAACCCCAACGATTTGCTGATTTTGATCTAGCATCGCTGAGCCTGAATTTCCGCTAAATGTATCAATCGTATAGTATGCGAGATTCGTATCTTCTCTTGTCACAGGACCTGACATCTCCCACTGCGACACCTTGCCAGTCGATCTCATTTTATCACCTGGATATCCAGAAATTTTAATCGTTGTTCCAGTTAAGTTTGTCACCTGACGGATGGAACGGTAACCGACTGTATTGCCAATGTTCGTATCTGTTTTGATCACGGCAAAATCATATTGGCTCGCACCTGTATTGATATATCCGCTTGGTACATAGAACTCTGTCATATTTGCTGACCCATTTACCGCAGTGCTATCATTCATCCCTGGATACACCGATCCTTTTGCACTATAACTTCTTGATGCTGTATTGTACACGCAGTGTCCGTTTGTCAAAATTTTGTTAGGGGCAATGAGTGTCCCCGTACAGCTTGAGCCGCCAAATGTAATATAAGCAATTGAATTATATGGTGCTACTCTTGTGTTTGCTACTTTTGTTCTACCATCGTTTCCAATGACGACTTTAGTTTGAAAGTCTTTTAAATATTTTGATAGTGGTTTTACTTTTTCGCCAACAGTTGAAGATAGATCATCCACTTTGTCAAAGGATGAGGGGGATTTCGTATCATTGTGGAAATCACTTGAAGAGATCACCTTTCCATCAGAAGTCACCATGTCATAATCAGACGTTAGTACTGAATCCGATGCGGCGTGGGCAAAACTAGGCACACTTAAAGCACCAAAAACGAGTAGAGAAGGGAGTAACATTTTCACCTTTTTCATCATATTCCTCCTTTATGTCCTATATCAAAAATGATACGATTGTTTCATATTGGAGTAAATGAGAGAATATTCTTATTTTTTCAAAATATTTCATTTTTAAATTAGGTGTTTTGTATCTTTCCAACTTTCATTCTATCGATCTCACCTCTCTTGATGAAACAGAAAAAACCGCCTAATTGGCGGTCTCAGCGTGTAGACAAACCTTCGCATTCGTTGTCAGGTCTGCGCTCCGGTGCTCACGAATGTCAAATTCGCTCCGCTCCGATGCTCGTCCTTCCTAGACTTCAAAGGTTTTCTATCACGCTGAAAAGAAGACAAAGGGCTAAAATAAAGATCATTTTAGCCCTTTGTCAACAATCTGAAACCGCCTAATTGGCGGTCTTTCCTTTTGTTAGCTCCACACATCTTTTACATATCTATTGTCATTTGCAAGAGTGGTTAGCCAATTTTCAGCTGCTTCCTTCGTGCATTGTTTCTCGTGTTGATAGAGGTCGATCAGTGTAGCCTCTACATCAGGTGCCATGACTTTTCCGTCCCCGCACACGTAAAGATACGCACCTTCATCGAGTAATTTGATTAGCATACCGCCGTCTTCTTTTAACAAATGCTGGACATATATTTTTTGGTCTTTGTGACGAGAATAAGCCCGGTGGATGTGAACGACTCCTTTTTGCGCTGCAAGCTGCATTTCTTCAAAATACAGATCATCTTCATGAGGGTGACGGCAGCCAAAATACAGGTGAGCTTCCCCTAGTGGTTTGCCTTCCTTCTGCCATACTTCTCTTGCCTGAACAAACCCTCTAAATGGAGCGATTCCTGTACCCGGTCCGATCATGATAATCGGTACTTCAGATGAAGGCGGCAGCTGGAATCCTGCCTGCGCTTCGTGGAGGAAGCAGGCGACTTCTTCACCTTCCTTCAGACCACATAAATAGTTTGATGCGACTCCGGCATATTCTCCGCGGCCGCTCCACGCTTTCCCTTTCACAACCGCCACTGTGATACTGACTCTTTTTTCATCGACCTTTGGTGAGCTAGAAATAGAATAATAGCGCGGCTTCAAACCTGGTAAAAGTGCTAAAAAGTGCACAAATGGCAGCTCACATGCTTCATATTGATCTAGTAAGTCAAGCATGGTTACTCGTTTCTTTAAAATAGCTTCTTGATACGCTTCACCAGCCATTTCCTCAAGCTCCACGCGGTGAGGCGGACAAACTGTATATGCGGCGAGCTCTCTTAGCTGCGTACGTGTTGCAGGCTCTTGAAGCTCAACATGTGACGCAAGTAATTCTCTCATTTGAATCGGCTGATCTAAAGGTAAATGATTTGCTTCTTTCTCAGAAGAAAGCTTGATGTGCTGCTTAGGATCTAGATTGAAGCGATTGATCACCCGCTGCACGAGTGCATCACAATTTTTCGGAACAATTCCGATATGATCCCCTTCTTTGTATTTTTTCCCTTCAGGCAATTGCAGTTCAATATGTCTTGTTTGCCGCTCACTTTTCTCAGATTGTAATTCCTCATTTTTCAGTACAACAGCTGAAAAGGCACCATATGTTTTCGCCACAGGACGTTCTACTAGCTCATTTGTATAAGCAACTGATAGTTTTGAGTTTTCCTTACCTTTTTCTTGGAAGGTGAGCTTAAATTCTTTTGCGAGCTGCTTGAAGACCGTTTTCTGGAATGTTTCTTTATCCTCATCCATATCTCCGCCTGCATCACCTTCTCCTAAATCAGCTACACGCTTCGCACCTTTTCTTTCAAGTGCTTCATCAATGAGACGAGGAATACGCTGGTACGTACTCGCCCAATTTCGATCTCCGCATCCAAACACAGCAAATGTCACGTTTGTTAAATCCTGCTCTTTCTCCTGCGTGACCCAATCCACAAATTTTTTCGCATGGTCAGGCGGATGTCCATTATATGAAGCGGTCACGATGAAGACTACACCCTTATCTGGTAATTGGCGTGTATAGTCATCAAGCGGAGCAGTGGTCACATCAAACCCTTTTGCTTTTCCTTCTTCAGCCAATTCGTTTGCGATTTGCTGCGCCGTGCCAAGATTTGATCCATATAAAACAAGCAGTGGTGTACCATGACTCTTCACTTTAGACTCATCAGTTGTGGTGCTTTTTTTCGTCTCTTCTTTCGGTGGTACCATAAAGAGTTGCTGCTTCCTTGGCCGCACTTTGATTTTAAAATCGTTTGGCTTAATCGTTAAAGATTCTTTTAAATCAAGTTCGTATGATGTGTGATCAATCAATTCCAGGTTGTGCAAGACCATTGCTAGCACCATTGTGGCTTCATGAAGAGCAAATTGCATACCAATACATGCACGCTGTCCATTCCCAAAAGGCTTGTAGGCATGCTGCGGGATCTTTTCAGGGTGTAGAAACCGCTCTGGTTTAAATTCTTCCGCATCCTCTCCCCATACCGCTTGATCACGATGTAACTTAGGTAGCAGCACGGAGACACTTTGGTTCTTTTCAATCGAATATTTCCCTCCGATGACGGTGTCCTCTTTCGCATAAAGAGAAAACGTAGGCGCTGTTGGCCAGAGGCGAAGAGATTCATTTAAAACCATACGAGTGTAATTTAGTTTTTGTACCTGCTTAAATGTTGGCAGTCCGCCTTGCAGCACATCATCTGCTTCTTGGACGGCTTTCTTTAATTTTTCTGGATTCTTTAATAAGAAATAAATCGCAAAGGATAGCAGCCCGCTTGTTGTTTCGTGCCCAGCTATCAAGAAGGTAATGATTTGATAGCGAATATTTTCATCTGCCAGGCGCTCTCCTGTTTCAGGGTCCTTTGCATGCAGCATGAGGGACAGTAAATCATTGCCCGTTTTATCTTGTTTTTTCCGTTCTTGAATAATGTCATCTACTAATTGCTTCATAAAATCGACATTTTCTTCAAATTTTTTTCTTCTTTTGATCATTAGCTTATCTGCAACCGGCAACCGGCTCGCCTGATCCATCGCTTCGTTTAAACCATTCAGCATACTTTCGATGAATGGATGCTGATTTTCTTTATAAAAACTGTTAAACCTGAAATCAAAACCACAAAGTCCGATCGTATCTAAAGTAAGCTTTGTCATATCCTCTGCTACTTCAATTTCTTCATCACGGCCTGTTCTTTGCCATTTTTGTACAAGCTGTGTGGCAATATCGAGCATCATCTCATGATAGCCCTTCATGGCCTGCTGACTAAACGCCGGCATCAAGATGTGGTGAGCCTTTCTCCAGTTCGGTTCTTCTGTCCAGCTCGTAAATAACCCATCCCCTGCAAATGCTCTTACTTTATTGAGACTAGTCCCAATGTATTTATCAAAACGGCTCTCATCACATATTTCTTGGACAAGTTCATGATTAGAAACAAAAATACTTGTTGCTTTTGAAAATTCAAACTGAAAGATCGGTCCTAATTCATCTGCTAGCCTCCAAAAGGTTTGAGAAAGCTCCCCCTTTTTGATATGGGGAATATTTTTAAAAGGTCCGTATGTTTTTGGTTTTGGAATGATTGATGTTTGTTGCATGTGCCCACTCCCTTTATATCATTAAGAAGCAACGCTAATGGCGCGCCATAAACATTGCTCAATGTCCTCTAGAAATTCAATCGTTGGCTCTATTTCTTCTGCAAGAATTTGTTTATGCAGCTGTACAAAGGCACCAAATACAATCGATAGAATGGTTCTACCTGAAAGATTTGGATGAATCCCATCCTTTTTCCCTTCTTCAAAGATAAGGAATAGTTCATGTAACAAATGCTGCATTTTCTCTTTGCTCGTCTCGTCTAAGTAATGGGATCGCTTATCAATTTCTAAAAAATATAGCCCGCTTGGATTCTCCTTTGTAAATAAAACCAAGCAATAAAATACATGCTTAAAGTACGCCCGAATACTCGCCTTTGGATCTGGACTGTTTGTGTTCATTTTTTCGATAAATGAAGAAAGGCTGCGCTGGTACAAAATATTGACGAGTGCCTCTTTACTGTCGAAATAACGGTAAATGGTTCCCGCTCCGACGTTTGCTCTTTTTGAAATCATCGGCATCGTGGTCCCATCAAAGCCCCGTTCAATAAATAAGTCCAGCGAAGCCTTCATAATCTGTTCTTGTTTATCAGTCACTGCTGGCACTTCATCCCCTCCTCACCATAGGAATGAACATTCATTCCGCAAACGGTATATTATATTAATATTTTAATTTCTTCTATATACACTTAAACACATTTATTTTTTTCCGTCATCACATTTTCTGAAAATAATAATAATTGAGAAATGATGCCTAGTCAGACAGAAGCCAAAGGACTTATAAATATTGTCAGATATGTGTCAGGCGGGTGACATCAGCACTACATCTTCATTCTTGATCAATCGGAGAGTGAATGTGGTCGTCATATGTATCAATATATAAACTGCCATTACTTGAACGGACTGCGTATACAATGTCCTTTAAGGAGAGCTGCCTTTTCTTAAGCTCTTCATCTATCCACTCCACAGTTAATTGATTTTCTTGAATGTTTTTCAAAATGAGCTTTCCGTCCATGATCACTTCGATAGGCATGTAGCCCTCTGCCTTCATATACAATTGAAGATCCTTCCGAGTGACATTTTCAAACGAAGGATATTTTTTCACTGACATATGTCCATCTGTTTCAATCATGGCAAATTCAACTTCGCTAATATCAAAAATGTCTTTTTCTCTCAGCTGCTGATTTAAATAATCAAGTGTATACCTCATTCCCTTCATATTCTCTTCAAGAATTTTGCCATTTTGTATGACAAGGGTTGGTTTACCGGCCATAAATCCTCTCAATTTTCGGCTCCTTAAAGCTATCAGCGCGAAATCACATAAATGATCATGACAAGCGTGACAAAGGAAATCGTCGTGTGATGAAACGGAAGCGTTGTATTAAACGCGAGACTCGCCGCAATTGAACCTAAGCTAATAGCTGCTATAAAATCAAAAATATTCATTTGCGCTATGGTTTGCTTTCCAAGAAGACGTGCTCCGCCAAATAAAATCGCAAAAGCAAACATCGTCCGTAAAATGACTTCAATATAGTCAGGCATGTAAGGGTCCACCTTTCAATTGCATCAAAAAAAGCCTTTTCTTTAGAAAAGACTCCTTTTTAGACTATGCATTTATTCCATCATTATTCAACTCGGCAGCATCGCTTTGCTCAAATTGTGAGCGCAGCTCAATAATGGAGCTATTTCTGACAGCATTGGCATCTTGCTCAAGAAGCCACGTATAAAATCTAGCTTGCTCCGCTGTTTGTAATGCCTGCATATATTTTTGCGTGGAATGCTTCTCTGCAACGCGCTGTTTGATCGCGCGCATCTGCTTCCAGAATTGATAATAAGGAAGCTTGAGCTTAGTCATAAAGCCGCGATCATCCTCAATGACATATCCCTCTTCTTTGATCGAGTCGTCATGAGAAACGGCCTGATACCATTTATAAAAAGACGTCCAATTATGGAACACAGCCACTTCCTGCTTGCTGGATATTCCAAGCTGTTCGCTTACTCTTTTCACTTCAGTAAATGGTGCCTTTTCATAGCTTAGCTGACGCTTCACTATATCGAGCAAAATGAGTTGATCATGATCATATGTGATAATATGCGGGTCTTTCTCTGGCAAAATGACTTCAAACACAAGAGATGCATTGTGGTCACGTACGTATGATTTGATGTAGTCGACCTGCACGTCTCCGAAGGTCTGATAGAATAACTCTTCGACCCAGGAAGCATGCTGATTTTGCTTCACATGAGATGTATACGATTTGGACGTAAACACCAATTCATCTTCCATTTCGTTATACCCAACCGTCCCTAAATATCCATTTGCTTTATCATAGACGGTGACAGGAAATTGAAGGTGGTTCACTAAATGATGCATTTTTGTCTCCGGACGCTCATCAATGTTAAAAAATTTGTTGTAGCTTCTTGAAACAATCTGCTTTGACACCATATTGACAAACAAACCTCTTGCCTTCACATTCACATCATCCCACTGCCGTTCACTAAACGCTTTTTTCGTAAAATTAAAAGATGAAATGTGGTGCGGAAGCTTTAATTCCTGTACATATTCATGTTGATCTAAGTGAGCTAAAAAGTCATCTAGTGAGATATCTGGTTGAATAGCGGCTGATGGTTTTTTCTCAGAAGCTCTATAGATTGGGTTGTCAATTTCATGAGTCTCAATCCCGTCAGCTGTGATTTTCATCACCCTCAGCTGTCCCCCGAATTCAACCTGGCCTTCTAGATTATAAGACCTTTCCGCTGCTTGAGTAGGCAGCCTGTATAAATTGCGATGCCCGTGAATTTGAATGACATCTAATCCAGCAGTATTTTGAACAAACAAGTGATCAATGTCATCTGAATATTCACCTACACCGTGAATGAGCTGCTGTGTTGAGACATGCAGAAGCTCTTCTGGCAAATGAGCAAGCCCCCCGTGGGTAACAAGAAATGTCTTGTCATGGTACGTAAAATAAGTAAGCTGATGAAATGTTCTGACAAACTTCCGTACTTCTTTTAAATCAAAGTCTGCTGCTTCGATTTCAGGTGCAGTATGCCGGTTAAACATATTGCTTCTTACTTTTTCACCATGTGCAAACCGGTATAAATGCTGATCATGATTACCCTCAATCACGATGACATTCCGGCATTCTCTATGTGCGAGCATCCATTCTAATACTTCCTTGTTTTCTATACCTCTATCAAGTAAATCACCTGCAAAGATATAAAGTTCATTTTCTTTAATATCTCCTTGCAAATAGGTGGTCAGAGCGGTATGACAGCCGTGAATATCTCCAAAAACATGAATGGCCTCATATTGATCGAAGGATCGAGGCTGATAGGTCATCACTTGTGGATATTCCTCAGGCTGCAAGACAGTCACCCATGACGGGACCTTTTCTGTTTTTAGCCGCTCATTCATTTGATATAAAACAGACTCCCGCACAACTTTGTGAGCTTCCCGTGAGCGATTTTGCAATAGAGCTGTTTCAAGCGGCACCTGCGTGAAATCGACGACATACACCCTATAACGATACGATGTGGCCAGCGATTTATATTGAGATATCGATTTGCTTGAAATATGTGTCGCATCAATCACAGTAAAGTCTCCGCGTTCCATACGTGCTGTAAGCAATTCAAATAATAAAGACCAGACTTTGTGGTCATGTTTGCTTGAAATTTCTGGTTTCCCATTGACAGATAACTGCGGAGGCTGGGTCAAAAGACGAATCTGATCCGCTGATAACGTGTAAGGCTCTAAGCCTTGGGCTTTGATCCAAGTTGATTTCCCTACCCCTGGGAGACCTCGTAAAAGGACTAAAGTTCTCATATTGGTTCTCCTTTAATAAGTGATATTTTACCTATTATAGATAAATGATGGATAAATCTCAATCTTTTATCGATTATGGTAATATATAGATAGAAAGGGAGGTTTTACGTATGCCTAATGGGGAGAATATGGCATTTAACATGGGTGATCTTCTATTTCAGGTGTTCTCTCTTCTATTCATTGCTGCTATCGTGACGATCATTGTCATTGCTTTTCGAATGATCAGAAGAAAACGAATGGAATTGAAGAAGGTTGAGGAAAGATTGAACAAAGTGATTGAAAAAAACGATTTAAAAGAGTAAAAATCCGGAATTTAACCGGATTTTTTTTGTTTCATCACAATCCCTTGCCGCTGCTGCATCAAAAAGAAAAAGACGCCTAAAAGGACAAGAAAACCGCCACACATTTGGAGCAGCGTGACTTTTTCTCCAAGCAGCCATACAGCAAGAATCGTGGCTCCAACAGGTTCGCCAAGGATACTCATTGAAATGGTTGTGGCATTGACATAGGTTAAAAGCCAATTATTAATGACATGAGACATGGTGGGGATGATCGCAAGCAATAAAAAGATTCCCCACTCTTTACCTGGATAGCCTGTAAAAGGAGTTTGCTGAATCCAATTGAATAAAATTAAAAAAAGACTGGCAAAACCAAACACACAAAAACTATAAATCCAATGAGATATCTTTCTGACAGCCTGTTGACCTATTAATAAATAACAAACAACCGCGATTACACTTAAAAAGGATAAAATATCTCCTAGGATGGCTTCCTGGCTATGACCTATGTCTCCCCACCCAATCATAAGTGCACCAACAATTGCGGCACACATCGTTAAAAGTGCAGGCAGCGTCGTTCGTTCACGGAAAATGAGAAAGCCACCTAATAAGGAGACCATCGGCTGAAGAGCGATGATAATAGTAGAGCTTGCCACAGTCGTCAGCTTTAGTGAGCCAAACCACAACACAAAATGGAGTCCTAAAAAGAAACCTGACATACATAAGAAAAACCAGTCTCTTCGCTGAATCGAGAGAAATTCTTTTTTTCGAGGCAGCATAAAAACCGCGGCAAAGATCATTCGATACATGCTTAAAATAGCAGCAGGTGCATTTGACCATTTCACAATAATAGCAGAAAACGAAATGGCAATAATTGAAATCACAAGAGGTAGTGCAATTGATTTCTTTTGAGCAGTTGACTTCATGTCCATAAGCAGCTTCCTTTACATCAGCAGTAGATGAGAAGTTCATCTTGTATGTCGTCATCTTACTATGTCCAATCCGCTAGAGGCAAGATGATTTTAAAACTTGTGTGAGCTTTTTTGCATGAAAAAAAGGCTTTCATCTCGAAAGCCCTACTCATCATCTATCAATAGATAAACGGCCCGAACTGGACCATGAACACCTACCACTAAATTCATCTCAATATCCGCAGAGTTACTCGGACCTGATATGAAATGAATCGCACCTTTCGCCTGCTCTCCCTCTTCTACCGAGCGATTAAGAGCCGAAACAGCCTGAATCATCCGCGGAACCACCGTGCTTTTTTCGATACACACGATATACATCATCGGTAAAAAATGGAGCGCTCTTCCTTGGCCCTGATGGGATGAAAGGACAACTGTCCCTGATTCTGCTAAAGTGTAATCACTGAATACAACCGAATACGCTGCTTGTTCTGCCAGCCTGATATTTTCTTCCCTTGAAGCCTCAGCATTCCAGCTGGTGACTGCGAATCCTTCGTGCTGCAAGCTGTCAAACATCGGATAAAATCCATATTGTTCAAAACGATGATCGCCCGATGTCATCACAGAACCCTCTCCATACTCTGTCATCAATGATCGTAATACAGAGGGCGCTTCCTGTGGTGTTGTTTCGACCACTCTTGTGTGAATTCGTTGACATTGCTTCTTCAGTTGCTCGACTAGCTCTTCTTTAGACAAAAGTCCGTTTGTTTCCCACTGAACTTGATGCTTCCAAGCTGGACGCTGAATAGATGCAGACGGGGAGGAATCCTTCCCTAATTGCTTACGGATATGAGCTAAAAACGACTCTCGGTGAGAAATGGTTCCCTTCATCACTGCTCCTCCTTCTGTCTCTTTTTAAACCAATCCCTGAATCTTTCTTTACTTGGAGCTGGCAGGTCACGAATATCTGTCCAATTCTTTAAAGGACCTATTCCTTTTGAAATCTGTCCGTTTGAAGCCATACGATTCATCAATACAGGAGCTGCTTTTGTTCCGAATTGATACATCCCGGGAGTCGATGCGCCCATTCCGAACATTTTCATCGCCATCATTTCAGCTTTAGGCGCTCGCCCCTCTTTTTCAACGATGACTTGTCGATGTTTTATTAATAACTCGTGAAGCGGGATCTTTACTGGACAAGCATCTGTGCAGGCCGCGCAAAGACTAGATGCAAAGGGGAGCTCTTGGTAGTCATCATAGCCGCCGAGAAGCGGCGAAAGAACAGCGCCAATTGGCCCCGGGTAAATCGATCCGTATGAATGTCCGCCCACATGCCGGTAAACTGGGCACACATTGATGCAGGCTGCGCACCGGATACATTGGAGAACAGGCTGAAAGGCAGTACCTAATATATTGGACCGCCCGTTGTCCACAATGACCAAGTGAAATTCTTCTGGTCCATCCACTTCTTCTTCTCCTTTTGGTCCGACGACAGAAATGTAACTCGTTAATTTCTGACCGACTGCACTTCTGCACAAAAGACCAACAAGGACATCCAGCTCCTCCATCGTTGGAACAATCCGTTCCATGCCCATAACGGCGATATGTGTCTTCGGTATAGCCGTAACAAGATCGGCATTCCCTTCATTTGTCACAAGGCAAATGGAACCTGTATTGGCGACAGCAAAATTACAGCCGGTGACACCAATATCTGCTTCGAGGAACTTTTCACGTAAGATGGCTCTCACAAAACTCGTCATATCTTCAGGTGTCTCTGACATCTCATATCCGAGCTTTTCGTGAAAGACTTCTCGTATTTGTTCTTTCGTCATATGAAGAGCAGGTGCCACAATATGTGAAGGAGGTTCATGATCATTTACTTGCAGAATATACTCACCAAGATCGCTTTCCACCACGTCACAGCCGATCTCTTCAAGCGCTTGATTCATTTCAATTTCTTCTGTGACCATTGATTTTGATTTAACGATCTTTTTGGCCGCCTTTTTCTGTGCCACATGTTGAATATACGCCGATGCTTCTTCCTTTGTTTTTGCAAAAAAGACATGTCCCCCGCGTGCACTAACGCTTTCACTTAGTTGGTATAAGTAGTCATCGAGATGCTTCAGCGTATGCTGCCTGATTTCCTCGCCAAGTTCTCGCCACTTTTCCCAGTTGCCAAGCTCTTCGCTCGCAGATAGCCGCCTTTCATACAGGCGTTCCTGCGCTGAGGAAACAGCCCCTCTCATGACCGTATCTTCTAATCCTTCCCCGATTCGTTCTTTAAAGGCCTTCTCTCCAATTTTCATACTCATGTGCCGTTCCCCCTCTTAAAGTCAGCGGCTATTTAATACCTCTGCGATATGCATCACTTGAATGGGTTTATCAAGACGATTCAGTCTCCCGCCAATATTGAGCAGGCAGCCGCAGTCAGCACCAATGATGTATTCGGCGTCTGTCTCCTCTATGCTTTGGACTTTCTCATCGACCATTTGTTCAGAAATAGGTGTCATTTTTATTGAAAAGGTTCCTCCAAATCCGCAGCAATTTTCTGCGCGCGGCAATGGTGTCATCGTCAAATCTTTGACATTTGACAACAGTGTGAAAGGGGCTTCCTTAATTCGCAGCAGTCTCGTCATATGACAGGATGTGTGATAGGTTACGTTTCCTTTCAGGCTCGCCCCTACATCTGTGACGTGTAATATATCAACAATAAACTCTGTTAATTCATATGTTTTCTCAGCAAGTGCCTCAGCTTTTGCTGACCACACTGGATCTTCTTTTAAAAGTTGAGGATATTCTAAAAACATCGCCTTACAAGAACCTGACGGCGTCACGACATATTCAGCTGATTCAAAGGCTTTGATCATGTTTTTTGCTGCTTTAATGGTTTCTTTTGCATAGCCGCTGTTAAAGGCTGGCTGTCCGCAGCACACTTGTGCCTCTGGAAATTCCACTTCTACACCGAGCCTTTCTAATACTTCCACTGTGGCCTTTCCTACATTTGGCTGGATGGTGTCAATTAAACAGGTAACGAATAAATGGACTTTCATCGGCGAACTTCCTTTCTTTGCTGCAATTTGATTCATCAATTTGGTCATCTGATGACGAAATAACAGACCTTATTTTCATTTTAATCCCAAATTTCTGAAATTTCAACGAAGTGATTTGTCTAAATTTGGACATTATGGCTCGTGTGGATGAATGAAAAAAACGCCCTTTTGATAGGACGTTTGAGAAAATTTATTTTGAAATCATTTCATGAATTCTTTCTTTGATAGGTGTTAAGGGGCGGCCTAATAAGGTTTCGAAATCATCGCTTTCAATGGCTAAGGCACCATCGCGAATTCCGCTTTGAATGGCTTTGACAAATGGCACAGCTTCTTTTGGTACACCATTAGAAGCTAAAAATTCCCCAAATGTGTCGACATCAATTTGCTCCACTTTGATCTCTTTTCCGCTCACTTCACTGACAATGCGAGCAAGTTCAGTATGCGTCCGAAGAGGTCCTGACAGTTCATATTTCTCCTTGTCATGTTTAGAAAGTGTTAACGCATTTGCGGCCGCTTCTGCGTAGTCATTTCTTGTTGCCCAGCCAACCTTGCCATCACCAATTGGACTTAAATATGGTGCGCCGCTAACGGCTGCTAGTATCGTATCTTTTTCATTTTCTACATACCAATTGTTTCTTAGAAACACATGAGGAATGCCAGAGGCCACAATGGCTTCTTCAGTTTTTGCGTGGTCATGTGCAAGGACAAGCTGACTCTCTCTTGCATTCACAACGCTAGTATAAGCAATAAAAGATACACCAGCTGCTTTCGCCACTTGGATGGCAGCCGTATGTTGCTGCACGCGGTCACCATCCGCAGTTGAAATGATCAAAAGGCGGTCAATGCCTTGAAAGGCTGCCTTAAGGGTGTCTGGCTGAGTAAAGTCTCCGTGGCGTACATCCACCCCAGCTTCCTTCAAATGTGCTGCCTTTTGCGGATTTCGAACACTCACCGCAATTTGTTCAGCTGGTACCTTTTTAAGTAAATGCTGGACGATGAGCGATCCAAGCTGTCCTGTTGCGCCTGTTACTAATAACTTCATAATGTTTGACCTCCTCATTTTGTGATTCACGGTGATGTTTTGGTACACCTTTACGTATCCGTTTATTCGTTATAACCATTTCGATTACAACAATTGGTGTAAAAAAAGCACAAGTTCAGCCTGAGCTTCTTTTATTCTGACTCTGTCAACAATTGCTGGATGGTCACTTGTTTGAGGTGATTTTCAAGCGCCGCTTGAGCTTCTTTTAGTTCACTTCTCAGTCTTGTATCCATCGCTTGACCAATCGGACATGCGATGACTGGCTGATGGAAGTTAAACAATTCTTCATCCTCGCTTACATCGACAGCGCGGTACACATCTAACAGCGTGATGTCCTCTGCCGGTATTTTTAAATAAGCACCGCCTACTCCGCGGCGTATCTCAATGAGACCCGCCCGTTTGAGCATTGCCATCATTTTTCGAACAATGGCTGGATTTGAATTCACACTTTCTGCAATAAAATCCCCTGTACACTCTTTTTGAACACCTGCAATAAATGACAAAATATGAACAGCAATCGGATACCTGCTGCTAATTTGTTTCACAATCTTTCACCACCGTTGTAATCAATATAGTTACAATGAGTGGTTTTGTCAATCAATAAACGGATTTTTCTTTCGATCCCAGTCCTCATATGTCATGATATCGTAGTCTTCTCCTGTATCAAGCTCTAGCGGTGCAATGCATTCAAGCAGATTTCCATCTGGGTCAAGAAAATAGATCGCTGCATGAAATTGCGGCGGGTTATCTAGAACTAAAGGCTGCTTCTCTTCTGAAAAGCCGAACATTGGGTGAATGCCGATGCCTTTTTCAACCAGCCAATCCTTGATTTGTTCGATACTAGACGTTGTAATTTGAAAAGCAACGTGCCGGGTCGAAGGATGGTACGGGAAGTCATTGATATCTACTTTCCACAAGCCAAGCCAGCTCTTACCTTTCTCAATCCATAAAAAAGCAACTCGTTCATTTTCGTGAGCAAGTGTCAATTCCAATTTTTCATAAAACGCAATAGACGCCTTCAAGTCACTCACAGGTAAATGGGCTTCATACAAACCTTTTATCATCATCAAAATCACTCCTTTTCTACCTTCTATTCTGCGGGATTTAATGAAATTACACCTCAGCAAAATGATGTATTTTCTCCCCTTCATTGGTTTGAGAAGAATGAGATGTTTGATCCATTGCAGATGGGGGAAGGTGTTCAAATAAAAGAAAGGAGCGTTTCATATGCCTTGGACGATGAATGATTATCCGGCTTCATTTCAATCGTTAGATCACATCATTCGAAAAAAAGCGCTTGAGATTGCGAACAAAATGATACAGGAAGGCTATGACGAAAGTAGAGCCATACCAATTGCGATCAGTCAAGCGAAAGAATGGAAAAAGAACGCAACGGAGAAAGAGATCGAGAATTTCTCAGCTCATGGTTCTGTCACGCCATCTAAAGACAGCAGCTCCGCAAGACCAGAGCTCATGGATCATGCGCAGCATGTCGTCAAACATGAAGAAGGCTGGGCGGTTCAAACAGAGAAAGCAAAACGAGTAAGTGAGATCAAAGAAACGAAACAAGAAGCAATTGACCGGGCAAAGGAGATTGCATCTAATAAAGGGACTTCTGTTGTTATCCATAGAAAAGATGGGAACATTCAGGACGTGTTAAAACCGCAATAAGATCGCCCGTAAGCAGTCTCAGCGTGTAGGCAAACCCTCGCATTCGTTGTCAGGTCTGCGCTCCGGTGCTCGTTCTTCCTAGACTTCAAAGGTTTTCTATCACGCTGAAAAGAAGAAAGAGCCCGCTCGAAAGCGGTCTTTTCTTATGCATTCTTTTCTTTTTTAGCTGGTGCTTTTCTTTTTTTAGGTGCTGCCTTTTTCGCTTTGGCTGGTTTTGATCGGTCGATTGAAGCCTGAAGAGCCGCCATTAAATCGGTCACATTGGATGCAGGATCTTTTTTACCTGTCGTTTCTGGCTGAACTGTATGTTCTCCAGATATTTTATCTCCAATTAAATTCATCAGCTGTTCTCTGTATTCATCCTGATAGGCAGCTGGATCAAAAGTTGTGGTTAATTGCTCGATTAAAAGAAGCGCTGTATCTAACTCCTTTTTCACAATGTTTTCCTCTTGGGGGATATTCGGTACATCTGATACCTGTCTAATTTCATCAGGGAAATGAATGGTTTCCATCAGCAAAATATGTTCATAGCACCTAACAATTGCTAATTGCTCCTTTGAGCGAATCATAATCTTTGCCACACCAATTTTCCCCGATTCCTCTAAAGCTTTTCTTAATAATGAATAAGCCTTCGCTCCGCCGGTATCTGGTGATAAAAAGTAACTTCTTTCATAATAGATTGGATCAATCTCTTCTATTTTCACAAAATCAATGATTTCCACGGCTTTTTCTTCATTTTCTTTTCGCAGTTTTTCAAGCTCTTCCTCGTCTAATTCAATGAATTTATTTTTCGCATACTCGTACGCTTTTACAATTTGTTCTGGTGCCACCTCTTCCCCGCAGTTGGTACAAACCTTTTTATAGTTAATGGGCGTGTGACACTCTTTATGCAGCTGCCTTAATTTAATGTCTTTGTTCTCTGTAGCGGTAAACAGCTTCACTGGAATATTGACTAGTCCAAAGCTAATGCCGCCTTTCCAAACTGTATGCATCGCGTCGCCTCCGTTCTTTTCTCCTTACTATGCAATGTTTTCGTTAGACTTATGTATGTGAATGAAAATTTCATCCCACTCTAAGAACACATCATATGAGGAAGTGACAGCACAAATGAAACCTATGCGATTAACGGCTGCACATGATGTTCCTACCGGTGCAGACTGGGTGTATGAATTAAAATATGACGGCTTTCGAGTCATTCTGACGTGGGATCAAAACAAAATTCATTTAGAAAGCAGAGCCGGAAAACGATTAAACGAACAGTTTCCTGAGGTGATTGAACAGTGCGAACAATTAAGGGATCAGTTTGCTCTTTTTTTACCTCTGACGTTTGACGGGGAATTGGTCTTTTTACTGGATGAACAGCAAAGCGATTTTGCGAGGGTTCAGCAAAGAGGCAGGCTGAAAAACAAAGAGGCTATAAAGCTGCAGGCTGAGCGGTTTCCATGTCATTTGATCGCATTTGATCTATTAAGATGCAAAGGGCAATCTCTAATTGATTTACCGTTGATGGAAAGGAAAAAACAGTTACAGCAAGTTTTCCAAGCAGCAAAACTTCCGCCATCTGTACAGCTTGAGCACCCTTCCCTTCTTCAACTCATTCATACAGACACAAATCCTGAACATATGAAAAAGCTGATGACGACGTATTTAGCAGAAGGACTCGTTGCGAAAAAAGGGTCGAGTAAATGGCACGACAATACCCGGTCAAAAGAATGGTTGAAAATCAAAAACTGGCGATATGTCTCTGTCATAGTGACTCATTTTGATAAAGAAAATGGCTACTTTCAAGGCTGTATTTATCAAGATCGTCAACTCACCGAGGTTGTCCAATTCAAGCATGGATTTTCTAAAGAAGAAGAACAAACGCTTCGTAGGCTCTTTCAAACAAAAGGCAAGAAGGCAGGGGCATCAAGATATGAAATCCCTCCTTCTATCGTCGCGAGCATTGCTTGTATCTCCTTTGATGGGTCCGCCTTAAGAGAGCCGCGTTTTTCTTCCTTTTTACTAGATACTGATCCAGCGACGTGTACGTTTCAGCAAATGCTCAAACAGCTATATCCGCTCCCTGCTGTGATTGACATCACTCATCCTGAAAAACCGATTGTGCCAGCTCTTCATCTGAACAAGGCAGATTACTTACTTTATTTGAGACAAGCAGCTCCCTATCTCTTGCCCTTTTTACGTGAAAGACGGCTGACTTTAATTCGGTTTCCTCATGGCGCCGGGGATGAATTCTTTTATCAAAAGTCGACACCTGATTATGCGCCAGATTATGTGTTGACCGATCAAGCTGATGATATTGCTTACACGGTCTGTAATGACCCTCAGACGCTTCTTTGGCTTGGCAACCAGCTTGCAATGGAATTTCATATTCCCTTTGAAACAAGGGATACGAACCGGCCGGTCGAAATCGTCTTTGATTTAGACCCGCCGTCTGTTAACGAGTTTCATCTAGCGATAGAAGCTGCCAAGCGAATCAAAACGCTTTTAGACGGCCTCTTTCTCACAGCCTTTATTAAAACAAGCGGTGGTAAAGGACTACAAGTGTATATTCCATTAAAGAAAAATGCCTTCACATACGAAGAAACGAGAACATTTACCGCGTTTATATGCCAATTTTTATGTGAACAAGCACCTGAGCTATTTACTCTGGAACGTCTTAAGAAAAAACGCGGCAATCGCTTGTATTTAGACTATATTCAGCACGATGCTGGAAAAACAATCATTGCGCCCTATTCACCAAGAGGAAATGAGCTTGGACTTGTAGCGACACCGCTTGAATGGGACGAACTTCATCAAGATGGACTTCACCCTTCTTTGTTTACCATGCCAACTGTGATAGAGCGTCTAAAGGAAAAAGGCGATCCATTCCGCCGCATGAGGCACCTTGTAAATGATGACACTTTCAGACAAATTTTGCACCGGCTTGAGGACATTATCCCGGCACATAAGATGGACATACGCGGTCATTAAGCGTTACACTTATTCATTAGAGAGTAAGAAAGGGATGACCATTTTGACCGCACATTCATTTCGAAATATAGCACTTATTTTCTTGTGCCTTGCAGCAGGTATTGTGGATGTGATTGGCTATTTGAGCTTAGGCCATGTATTTACAGCCAATATGACAGGTAATATTGTGCTGCTTGGCATTGCAGCAGGAAGCTCCTTACAGCTTACTGCCCTTCATTCCATCACCGCACTGAGTGGATTTGTTTTAGGGGTTTTACTTGCTGTTGTGATAGGCGGAAAGAATGAGAAAACGTTTTGGCCAAAAGCCGTTACACGTATCTTTATCATAGAAGTCCTGATACTGCTTCTATTTGCTCTCATGACCATTTTTCCTTATACACAAGGTGCTTATTTTATGCTGATTATCCTTTTAAGTATGGCCATGGGCCTACAGACAGCGGCCGCCCGCAAATTAAATGTGGCTGGCATTTCCACAACGGTTCTAACGAATACACTCGCCAACCTATTTGAGGATTTGGCTCAGCGCATTTCACATCGGGAAAAAAGAACAGCTCCCATTCAGCATGTCAGTTTCATGCGAATAGGCTCTATTGTCTTTTACTGCCTAGGTGCTGCTTTAGCGGCATACACTGATGCATACGATCCGTTTATCATCATTTGGCTGCCTATCTCTATCCTGGGAGTCATTGTGATAACTGCTGCATTTAAGCACTTTCATCAATTGAAATAGCCAATCGTTAGATGGCTATTTCAATCACTGTAATGAAACACTAATAACTTCTTACATAAAAACCAGGAGGACGCCCCATAATGAACGTGGAGCCATACGGATATCCAGAAAAAGTCCCGAATCCACCGTATCCAGGGAAACCGCCTAAACCAGAGAACACACCAGGGCTCACATAATACCCGCCAAAGCCGATATGAGGGCCCACTGCTCCTCCACTAAAACCGCCGCCGTGAAAGCCTCCATACACCCGTGGATCCATACAATCACCTACCTTCTAGATACACTTCATCTCATCATATGCATGACAAACGGAGCGGTGTTCACACTTTTTCTTTCAATTCTATGTACAATAGACCAATCTGATAAAATTTGAATGAAAAGTCCTGCAAAAAATTAAATTAAGCAAAGAAAGGTGACCTTTTTAACTTGTTGCTCTGCCCTATGTTTATTTAGAATAATGGGGCAGGTAACAAATTTGCACACCCCCTTTGTTGCGAATTCTTCTTATTAAACGCTCTTGTAGCGTTTAATAAGAAGAGCCTATTTAAACAAAAAACCCTTGCTGACGATCATCAACAAGGGCGAGATATGGATTAGTGATTAACCACCAATGATTTTTTCTGCTACTTCGAATGAACCCGCAACGTTTTGAGTTAGAACAGACGCAGCGATAGCTAAACCTACAACGAATAATACTTTTAATCCTGTTTTCATCTTAAATCAACCCCATTCTTTTCATATGTAAATCCGCTTCTAAACTTTTGTTCAAGTAAAAAACAGACTTCTCAAAAAGTGCTTGCTTTTCACAATATTTTGCCGCAAAATGTGAAAGCTCTTTTACTTCATGATATTCATTCTTCTCTTCTAACTTTCTTAATTTCTCATCAATTTGCTGAAATCTTTGTGGCGCATTTGTTAAGTAAAGATCATGTACGATGCCTATTTTGAGCTGAAACACTTCATGAGAAGCATCTTTTATTTTGGCATATGCAGCCTCTATATATTGGCTTGCACGCTGCTTTTCACCAATCACACAGAGTTCCCGGCTGATCAGATACGTAGAATGGAAAAAGAAATCTGAATCATAATACTCTTGATGGGACAGCGCTTTTTCAAGATGACGTATTGATTCTTTCGGTTTGTTCCAAAATGAATATAAAATAGCCACATTGTGGTGATGCTGAGCCAGCATAAAGTCATCCTGCTCGCTTGTCAAAACCTCTTCCGCCAGACGATAATTCTCAAGTGCCTCTTCGTACCGGCCGATCTCTGTTAGATTCGCTGCAACGAGAGAGTATGAAAGTGCCGTTCTTCTTTCATACTGTTTGTGACGTTTATAGACGTGGAGGGCTCTGCGAATATAGCTTAATGAGAGCATAATATGACTAAGACGATAGTAAAGCCAAGCCACCTTAAAATCAAAATCAGCTCGTTCTATCTCACTTGGAATTTTATCTAAGAGCTTTTCAGCACTTTGATACATTTGCAATGCTACCTCATAATTTCCTTGGTGCTGCTCATACACACCCTCATAAAAATCGAAATAATAGGCAAGGCGGTTAGATAAGTCATCCTCTTTTTTCCCGTGAAGACCTTCTATACTTTTCGTTGAAACACTGCCCTTTTGACCTCTTAAATTGTACATGAGAATGTGATGCCTCTTTTCAAGAAGAGAATAGTACATAAGGATGTCCGCATCGTCAATTTCCTCTACTGCTTGTTTCGCTTTAGCAAATAGCCGTTCTGCCTCATCTGCATGATCTTTTTTGATTTCCATGTTCCAGTCATTTAATAGTGATGCCAATTCCGCAACAGGAACTTTGCTCATTCTACACCCCCAATCACCTTCAGCTACATGACATGATTTCACTAAATATGGAACTTCTATTAGCAATTGCTAATTAGTCCATTTGAGATCATTTTAATATGAATCACT
The DNA here is from genome assembly GCF_038007905.1 of Bacillus sp. FSL W8-0645. NCBI lineage: Bacteria > Bacillati > Bacillota > Bacilli > Caryophanales > Bacillaceae > Bacillus > Bacillus sp. FSL W8-0645. The sequence goes on along the minus strand of NZ_JBBOYC010000001.1, from coordinate 1,799,461 downwards.
TGAATCTTCAATAACCGTTTCCTTTGAAAAAATGAAAAAAGCCCTTTTTGGGGGCTTTTTTCATTATTCTAATCGTATGATGGTAAGTGCCGCTCCAACAGACCCTCCCCCAAGTAACACCACTGTTGCGACTAAACCGAAAATTTGGAGAGAAATTTGGTTACCTGCTGCAAGTGTTGTAATGAGTGATACGTTGTAGGTAGATGCCGATAAAGCGGGTGTTAATATAGAACCAGGAATGGCAGATCCGCTGTTAACCAGCCTTGTTCCAGCAAGCAGCGCTACACTTGTGTTCACTTGATATGTGATGAAATAGCGACCCGAGACTGGCACTGTAAAAATCGTATTTCCACTACTAGCTGTAAAACCATCTAAACTCTGATTATTAGGCAAAGAAACCGCTGCCCCGCCTAAGACAACAAGCACTGTACTTCCCGACGTATTAGACGCGTACATTGAGTTAGCGGTTACAATTGGGCCGGTTGGGCCGGTTGATCCGGTCAGGCCGGTTACTCCCGTTGGACCTGTTACTCCGGTCGGGCCTGTTACACCCGTTGGGCCCGTTGATCCGGTTGCGCCGGTTACTCCAGTTGGGCCTGATGAACCTGTTACTCCGGTCGGGCCTGTTACACCCGTTGGACCCGTTGACCCGGTCAGGCCGGTTACGCCCGTTGGACCCGTTGACCCGGTTACTCCAGTTGAGCCCGTTGGACCTGTTGATCCGGTCAGGCCGGTTACGCCCGTTGGACCCGTTGACCCGGTTGCGCCGGTTACTCCAGTTGAGCCCGTTGATCCGGTCGGGCCGGTTACGCCCGTTGGACCCGTTGACCCGGTTGCGCCGGTTACTCCAGTTGAGCCCGTTGGACCTGTTGATCCGGTCAGGCCGGTTACACCTGTTGGGCCCGTTGACCCGGTTGCGCCGGTTACTCCAGTTGAGCCCGTTGGACCTGTTGATCCGGTTACGCCCGTTGGACCCGTTGACCCGGTTGCGCCGGTTACTCCAGTTGAGCCCGTTGGACCTGTTGATCCGGTTGCGCCGGTTACTCCAGTTGAGCCCGTTGATCCGGTCGGGCCGGTCGGACCCATTATTCCTCCACACATATTAAGCTGGGCACACATGCCTCTCACTTCTTTCAAACTGTGGAATCTTCAAGACATACACACTAATACTGATAATTGAGAGAAAAAGAAACGACAATACTTCCAGTCGAGGTCCCACCAGTAGCTACAATCCCAATGGAGTTAAGATCACTTAGCGTAATGGATCGACTCTCTCCTGGGGGTACAGTGAAATCTGGAACAGCCGCACCGTTGACCTCTAATGTCACAGTTGGAGCTACAGCCACGATTCCGTTGTTTTCCACCATAATGGTCCCGTTTATGACAAATGGTGTTCCATCCGTCCAGACGATAACTGGATCCGCTGCTGCTGCTAAATCGACTGTGAAGCATACCGCATCATTCACAAAACCTGTTTGCTCATTACTACACCCGCCTAAAATAGCCATTTTAACCCTCCTTTAACCTATTCTTGATAGACTATGATCTAGTGATCTACGAAGATTGTGCGATTACCCCAGACTCAAAGCCTTATTTTTTTCCTTTGTACCATGTTCAATTGAATATCTAAGCGTGCTTGCACCTTTTCAGCGGTTTGATGATTTAAAATCAACATCATATCTTTTACAGTAATCGATCGACTTTCTCCTTTTTGAACACATATATCATGACATGCTTTTTTCGTTTGAATCGTGATAGAAACTGGCACATCTTGATCATCACGATGATGCAAAACCACTGTTGCTGCATTTGGTAATTTTGTTCCATTCCGCCAGATTTCAACCGCACTGGGCGATGTTGAAAAATCAAGAAGGAGGTGGTGAGGCTCTATGTTCTTTAAAATGAACGCATCATAGACTGGCAATTCTGTTTCAATCATTCCGCATAAAAAAGAAAGATCAACAAGGATCTTTGAACTGGATCGATATAAAACTTTCTGACAGCACGTCGATCGCATGCAGCACGGAACAAGAAGCTCTAACACCACACAATTCTGTTCTTCATTGATGGAAATCAAAGAAAAATAGCAAGTCTTAAACACACTTCTTTCAAAGAACACCCATGAGTAGAAAGGTTCCCCATCTTCCATGATGAGCAAAAAAGGAGAACTTATTGAACGTTTGTGAGTAAAGCCTTCATTTTTTGTTTGATTATTGATCTCTTTCAGTTTACTCATCAACAGGTTTGTCACTTTCCATCAGCCCAATTCAATGCTGTATACAAATCCATATGGTCTTTTATCATATGTGTCTTTGACTATTTTGTGCAATTCGCCTAAAGATTAGGGACTGGAAAAGTCACCAGGGAACTAACCGCAAAATGTACTGAACGAAAAGTTACTTAGAAGTTGTCATTTTCCTATTGAATCTTGGGATATTACGCCGGTTTTCTGTCATGCTCCGCCAAAAACGATGCCAGCTATTCCTAAATAAAAAGCCAAATTAATACGCCTATAAAGGAGTTAAAAGGTTATTCATAAATTGTGAAAATGATCACCTTATAAAAATAGGTAAATTTAAGGTATTTTTACAAATTTCGACACAAAATACTCTTTCTCTTTGATACTATTGAATCAACCTATTTACAAATAATAGGTAAATTACTATTAAGGAGTTGTTTTGTTTGAAAAAATCAACATTAAAAAAAGCTGTATTATCTATCGCCTTTTCAGCAACCATGTTATTTTCTATGAATACTGCAAGTGCTGCTCCGTTAGAGTGGGTCAGAGATGCTTATCCTGATCAGTGGGACTACGTATTAATTAAACAAAATGGGGTCAGTTACACTCAAGTTTGGACAAGTAGCAACAGTTATTTCCTTGTGAAATGCGAAGTATTATCTAACGGAAAATGCTTTGTTTCAAAATAAAACTTTCACAAAACGACTTCCAATTTCGGGGTCGTTTTTTACTATAAACGGGAGCTTTATATAAAACCTCATTGAGAGCGTAAGATAGGTTTAGGTAAGGCTTTTTTAAACATGTATACAATCTTTCACTCATACTGATTTCATTTTTTATCTTTTAATGGTTAGTTTGAAGATCATCTCTTCCTTTTTATTTTTCTTTACAATACCCCTATTAGCATTTTACTATATATCATATGATCAATTAACTTCCGCGCCTCAGTAGCTCTAGAAGGGAAGAGCGCCGTAAAACAAATTGTAGCTGGCGGGTCGCAAGGCAAGGGTTTCAGAAGCACCGAAAAGCACACTAGCTGAGACAGGCGAAATTCCTGTTGGTGAAATTCCGTAGGGAAGCGTGTTGCCCCTAGCCTATGCTTACGAAAGGAGTGCGGGTTCGAATCCCGTCTGAGGCTTATGAGGTCGATGAAATTGGAGGATAAAACATCATGCATGTGTTTGAAGAATATGTTGGCAATATCGGTAATCCAGAGCTGAAGCAGCGCACGCAAGACATTTTACAATGGATATTAGACACATTCCCTCAATTAGAGCCAAAAATTGCTTGGAATCAGCCCATGTTCACAGACCATGGCACATTTATTATTGGGTTTAGCGTGGCAAAACATCACATTTCTGTCGCACCAGAAGGTAAAGGAATTGATCACTTTTCAGCTGACATTGTACAAGCGGGTTACGATCATGGAAAAAAGATGTTTCGCATGAAGGAAAGCTTGCCAGTTGATTATCCTCTCCTAAAGAAAATCATCGAATTTAATATCGAAGACAAGGCGGATTGTTCAACGTTTTGGCGAAAATAAAAAGTACCCCGATCTGAGCCATTAACAGATCGGGGCATTTTGCTGCAACATGTTATTTTGTTCTCTTCCTTACAATTTTCTGCTCAAGCCACTCATAACATGACAAAATGGTATTCACGCTCCTTTGGCATATCGGCAAATAGACAACAGCGACCGCTGTTAAACTCGCTATGACAGCCCCTGCTAAGACATCAAATGGATAATGGACACCTACCCAAATCCTTGAAAAACCAACAGCGCACGCTATGATCAGCCAATAAACATGGCGTTTGTGAAAAAGCCAAAAGATCAGACATACAGAAAAAATAAAGATGGTATGATCACTCGGAAAAGAGTTATTCACTTCCTTTTGAATCAAAAGATTGACATGACTCATTTCGGCAAAGGGCTGCTGGTTGTAATAAAAAATTCCTGCGATTTTCCCCATTAACTCTGCCAATATGAAAGTAAGTCCGGCAGATACAACCATCCCCCTATTGGTTCTACTTCGATTTTGAAACCATATGAACAGACACGTGAGCGCTGCTAACAGCACAGTATATTCAGCTAGTCCAATGAATATCGGATTCAAATAACCATGATCGATACTGAGCTGATTCACCCACCTAAATAAATCTTCATTATATCCCTGCATCTCATTTCATTCCTTTTCCTCGATTTATGACAAGGATAATTGAAATAAGATGACTCTTCCATCGATTGAACGAACAAACCATGGAACCATATGACATGTTTGTCACTTTGCTGTCACTGACATCATTTACTTACTGCTCTATAGAGAATGACGCTGCTCCCATTCCTTTTTTAGTAAAGCATATTGGTACGTGTTTTCATATTTAGGGGTGCCATCCTCATATGTAGTAAATGAAATAAACTCAAGAAAAAGGCCTTCTCTCCGCATGCCTAATCGCTCACATAATGCCTGCGAACGGACATTATCATCTTCTACATAGGCATAAAGCCGCCTTGCTCCCTTTTCTACAAATAAATAGGACAAAAATGCTTCAGCACTCTCTCGTGCATACCCCTTCCCTTCATATGCAGCATTGAAATTCCAGCCGATTGAATACGTATCAGGCTCCTCTTTTAAATGAAACAACTCACCGATAATCTGTTGGTTTTCTTTCAAACAAACCGCTACATATGAATGGTCTTTTTTTCTCTTTTGCACTATAGCCAAAGCTTCTTCTAATGAAGAAATTCGATCAGCGAGAAAACAATTTACTCTTGGATTAGACAAGTACTCAAGCATCCCTGCCGCATCTTCATTGCAAAACGGTCTAAGAATTAAACGATTCGTTTCTAATTGATTCATAAATAACTCCTCTTTGCATCATTTCGTATTTTCTAGTCTCTCCATATTTTAGATGACATGAGCAAGTTTTGACAATCAAGTTGTTGTAAACTGTCTTCAATAAATGAAACTCATAAAAAGCATTTTGCTATTAAATCATTTGATTAAAACTGATAAAATAGAACATAAGTTTCTATTTTATGAAAAAGGGGTTACACGATATGATCAAAACAGTGGATGGCAACATTTTAGAGGCAAGTGAAGACATCATCTGTCACCAGGTGAACTGTAAAGGGGTCATGGGTGCTGGATTAGCCAAACAAATCAAAAGCAAATATCCCAATGTGCACAAAGAGTATAAACAATTATGTACAGAACATGGAGATGACTTGTTAAGCTCCGTTCAACTCATCAAAACAACTGACGGAAAAACTATTGCCAACTTATTTGCCCACGCTGGGTATGGAAGAAAAAGAATGCAAACGGATTACGATGCTTTACGCAGCTGCTTACAAAGCCTAAAAGACACTTTGACCCATTCAAATGAAAAGAAAAACCAAACTTCCATCGCCATTCCTTACGGGATCGGCTGCGGACTGGCGGGCGGCGATTGGGCGATTGTTGAAGAGATGATGGAAGAAGTAATGGGTGATTGTGAAGTGACGGTTTATCGGTTTAAATAATGGAAATGAGGTTTTTATGAAACATATATGACAAAAACCCTCCTTAATTTGGAGGGTTTTGTGCGTTAGTTGTTGTCTTTATTTTTTAAATAATTTAATACAGCTTCTTTATCTTCCTCATCTTCAGGGAGATATCCCAAATTTTCATATTCCCAAATAGCCATTCGTTGATAGGTATTGTAATGAGAGTTCAATACATCATCATAATTAAAATCAATGGCAAATTGATTCCTATTCTTGATTTTCAGCGTTAAATTTGTCCAAGCTTTTTGCTCGTTAATTTTAAATTCATCTCTGAGTTTCTTAAAAGAATCCTGTAAATTAATTAATAAGTCATCATATATATTTTCACTGACCTCAAATATATCAGGAATATCATGAGAATAAATATATTCTTGTTGTTTGTTTGTATTAAAGAAAAAATAAACTTCACGAGAGTCATCCAGAATTTCCGCATATAGCAAAACATTCTCCCAATCAACAGGTATTATTTCATTTATTGTATTCAAAATTTCTTGATAAACTTCATTCGATGGTTCCATATCCATTGAATTAACCTCCTGACTTATTTTCAATCGATACCTTTTTAACTCTCCGATCTCCAATTTTATACTTAATTTTAAATAAAGTTGGTCGCATAGAATCTCCTTCATATCTAATGCTTTCTATAGAAACTGACACTGTCTCAGGTGGATCTTTCCTCAAGGCTGCCAACCATTCCTGCTCCATCTGATACCATTTCCCACCACTACGATTAATCTGTGAATTCATCGGAAGCAGGTTATCAATATCACCTGAACCTTTAAAAATTGACGCAATTAAATGCCCACCATCATCATCCAATAATCGATCTGGCTTACCTGAATTAGATTGAGCGTATTGGTTTCTTTTGACCTCTCCGTATTTTAAATCACTTGCTTCGACTTTGACAATCCTTCCGTAGTGGTCGGTTGTGTAGGTGTACCCTTGCTTTGTTGAATAAACGACATTTGGTTTTAATACTTTTTTACGTTTCCATCTTACATAGTGATCTCCGTAACTGACAACAGCCGGTGGTGATTTAGGTGCTGGTAATCGTCTGCCTGTCTGAGAGATTCCGTATCCTGAGTTGTTGTCTAGACGCTTTGCCATGGAGAGGAGTTTATTTTTGAGATTTTCGCCGTCAAAAACGTTATATGGTAGCTTCGGTCCACCAGCCATTTGAAACTTTGGTGAGTACGGCAATAGATTCGGAATAAAGACTCTGTCTAATGATTTTGCTCCTTGTTCAAGCCCTTTCTTCACTGTTGTTTTCGCCGCTGTTGTTCCTGTTTTTGTAATGGCTCCTGCCCCTTTAGAACCAAAGACGATTTCGGCTAGAGAACCAGTCGCATAGGCGAACCAGTGTGAACGAGAATACGCATCACCATCTATGACTTCTTTTTGGAATGAGTCTGAAATCGATTTTCCAATCGCTTTCGATGTTTCAATTGGATGAGAAACAGCCGTAACGACCGATTCAACGGCACCCCCAGGGTCTGTTACAAGATCGTAAATGCCAACTACTGTATCTTTGGCCACATCATATAGACCAACAGCAGCACCTTTTACACTATCAACGAATACCTCTGATGCTTCTTCCTGCGCTTTGATTTGGAGCAGCTGGCTGTAATACATTTTTTGATCGTAAGAAAGATTTTCATATCCAATTTCATCTACAATCTCAAAGTATTTCGCTTCTGATATACACGAAGGATCATTGAGCTTTTCTTTCAATTCTTTGATTCTTCGTTTCTCTTTTTCTTCTTTTTTCACTTTTAAATATGCTTTCACCTGTGCATCGATTTTATCATGATTCTTGTACACATCTGTCTCATGAAATGCCTTTGCATCATAATACATGGGCTGAGCGTTCTTACCTTGTCCTGTAGCAGCCATCATTTTTGAATAAAAAGTTGCAAGATGTTTTTCAATCGCTTCTGACTTTGCGTATTCTGTTTTTAGATCATGGTCTATTTTATGTAATGCCTCAATCGCATCTTTTCTTTCTTCGTTCGCATCATCTAAATGCTCATCTACCTCTTTGCTGGAAAACGTCTGCAATTCAATTAGATCACTGACATCGTCAAAAATAGCCGTAAGGGCTTCTTTTTGTTCCTTAACCATATCTTTATTGTTCTGAATGCCTTGCTTCAATTGAGCGTCTAAGAAGTGCTCATCAATAAATGTACTCCCGCCTAATGATTCATCATCCAGCTTTCCTTTCACTCCATCTAAAAAAGCCTTTTGCATATCGATAAAATCAAGATAAGTGTCTGCGTATAGTGCAAGATCATTATAAAAAGCTTTGATATTATCTGCACCTTTTCCAGTAAACTCATCACCTAATCCCGATACACCTTTTAATGCTTTTTTCACAAGTTTCATCTCTTCTTGAAGCTTATGATAGGCCTTTGACCTCTGTTCGACAGCTGATAGTAAAGATGGAGCATCTAATATTTTCATATAAAAAAGACTCCTTTTATGGAATATTCTTTTACTAGAATACCATAAGGATCCTGACACTTTAATCCACTTTATTGTTTTTTAACCAATTACAACAGTAGGGAAAACATAATTAATGTTAAACCATGTACCGACAACACATTTTTGTATATCCTTGAATCATTCAATAAAGCAACGGGGAAAAGAAAAAGGATTGTAGATTCAAGGATTTTAGAAAAATAATGTTCAAATAAAAAAGAAGCCCCCTAGGGACTGACCCCCGTTTTTGAGACAGGGATCAAAACACCTTTATACAGCCAATTGCCGATAGTTTATCGGTGATTGGTTGTTTAGTTTCGTTTGAATACGAATGTTGTTATAATAATAAATGTATTCTTTGACAGTGCGTTCTACGATGCTGGTCGTAGTGCGGTCAATCCTGTTAAGATAGAACGTTTCAGACTTTAGTGAGGAATGAAACGATTCGATGGAGGCATTATCAGCGGGCGTCCCTTTACGGGACATGCTCATGGTAATGCCTTTTATATGAACAGCTTTCTGATACTCGTAAGATGTATACACAGAACCTTGATCGCTATGTAACACGCAATTCTCAGGCAGTGCTGGGAGCTGATTAAGTGTGTTTAAGATAAAGTCTGTGTCCTGCTTATCACCAATCGTAAAAGCAATCACTTCTCCATTATATAAATCCAATATACTGGAAAGGTACAATTGTTTCTGTCCATAAGGCAAATACGTGATGTCCGTTACTAGTTTTTCAAGAGGGCGATCAGACTGAAAGTTCCGATCCAGTATATTACCGGCCACGGCATAGGGCTGCCCATTCTTCTTACGCTTTTTCATTTTAACCCGGCATTGCCACTGGTTTTTCTGCATGATACGTTGAACAGTTTTATGGTTAATACGCATTCTCCTTTTTAGTATGGCTGTGATTTTTCGGTATCCATATCGATACTTGTTCTCTCGGCACAACGTGCCGATCTGTTTCTCTAGTTGTCTTTTAGAATGATTCTGAGTCAGATTCTTTTTCCATCTATAATACGAAGCGCGTGAGACGCCTAAATGGACACAGATGTCCTGTACCGTCATCGTTTTGTGAAATTCTTCTACCAGTTTGATTGACGTTTCCTTATCAACTTCCTTTCCAATTCGTTGTACTTTTTTAACACTTCATTCTGTTGACTCAAATAGCGATTTTCTGCCTGCAGTCTCTCTAATTCGGAAGAGTACTCGGGACCCTTTCCGTAGGTATATTGTTTTCCAACAGGCTGTTCGAACCGGTGTGTATCCCCAGCCTTATGCCACCTCACCCATGTCTGAACCTGCGTCTTATTCTTGATATTCAATTTCTGCATGATCTCTTTCATAGGTACGCCTGCCAATCTCATTTCTACAGCCTTCTGTTTGACTTCAACCGGATAACTCACTCTTGTCCCCATAGAAAAAACACCTCCATGTTTTATTTCGGATCACAACGATCCATTTTCAAACTTGAAGGTGTTTTTTATTTGTCTCATCTTATGGGGTCAGTTCCCTAAAAAGGGCTTTTTTCTAATGGAATTTATCATAACCGATACTTGATGTGTGTCCTCTGATAGCTTCTTCATGGTTTTGTGAAAAGACGAAATAACCAAGCGTGCTCAAAGTGCCAATAATGATGAGGGTTGCAACTACTGACTTAAATTTCATAAAGGCAATCGCTCCTTTTTATTAATTGTTGGAAGTAAAGAACCTTCTCATAGAAGTTCGACGCCTTGTCTTTATCTCCTACTGTTTTATACCTTCTAGCTGCATCTTTCGATAATTCTTCAAGAATTGCATACATTCCTCTTTCGGTTAAATATTCGGTATCACTCAACACTTTATCATAATCTTTCTTCACATAAAGCGCCTTGTAAAAAGTGAATACTTTAAGCATCACGTCATCATTTAATTTTTCAGCCAATTCTATGCCCTGGTTGAGAGCGTATATGCCTAGATCGTTTTCATGAGATTGAAAATATGACCTTACAAGCATACTTAAAGGATCAAGTATTCTGTTAAAATGCTCATATCCTCGTTCTTTAAAAGCGTTGATCGAGTCATTTATATATTTTATTGCAGCAGCTATTTCATCATTGTGGAAATAGCTTAATCCTAAGTTATACAGCGCTGATCCTTCTAATCTTTTGGTGTCGCTATCCGTTGCTTTTTCTAGTGCGTGTTCAAAATGAGGCTTTGCTTTTTCGGGGCAGCCCATATCTATATAGTTTAATCCAATGACAAAGGAACACTGTATCTGTCTAACAGTATAAGTATCTTTTTCACGATAACATTCTATTGCTTGGGCTATATGGTGCATGGACATGTGGTTTTGTTTCATGTGGTAATAGATTTCAGCCATCTTGTAATTAAATTCGGCACGTTCAATATCATCACTTACAAGAGATAGCTTTTTTTCTGCTCGTTTGTAGAATGTAATGGCGTTGAGGTATTCATAGTTTTCAAATTCGTACATGCCGTAGAAAAAGTTAAAATAATAATCAAGCAAGCCTGTTAATTTCTCTTGATCCTTTTTAATCTTCATTGCTAAATCCCTAAAATTGGCACGCTCTTTTCCATTTTCCAATGGATTCAAATAATCCAACATTAATTTATGTCGGAATTCCATAAGAGAGTAATATAATAATAAATCCTGGTTTTCCTCCATATTATCGAGCAAAGATTTTATTTCTTCCTTATACGCTTCGGCATCCGGCACGTTAAATCTTTGAATATGGTAATACCATTCATTGATTTTCAACCCGACATGAGAAGAAAGCACTTTCTCCATAAGACCCTACCCCTTCCTTACTATTCCCTATAATGACATATATTATCATTTTAGAAATAATTCCACACCGAAAAGAAACCGCAAAAGTTAGGGCGTTTTGATATAGTAAAGCCTTATTGGGGAGCAATTTTGAATAGCTAATATAAAAAAGAGCCGAATTAATATGAACGGCTCTTTTAAAGTAATCAACTATTAGATGTTTTGGTGTTCTTTCTTTTAATAAAGTAAACTACTGCTGTGATAATGACTACAGGTATCACAACAAATAGACCGGCAGTGATAATTGTATTCCAAGGCATATTTACTATCTCCTTTCATTAAGGATTAATGCCATCTAGTCCAAGTTTTAGAAGCTACATCATAGGCATTTCCTGACTTTGTTTTCACAGCTGCCTTTGTCCACATAGTAGTGTAGACAGGCAAAACGGAATTGTAACGATGCGTTTTATCCATTGCATATGTTTTGGCATTGGCAACTTTTTTATTACTGACTTTTCCACCATATACTTTACCAACAGATGGCCACCCTCCGTTCCATCCTACGACACCGAATGAATCATGGTAAGTAAGTAGGGTGATCTGCTTGAGCTTCCCACTGTTTCGTGTTGCTTTAATATTTCCACGAAACGATGATGTTCCTGCAACGAACGCAATATTTTGATACATTGTGCCTTTTAAAGTTACTTTTGTTCCATATTTCTTTCTTGAGGTACTAAAACTTCTTGATGATTTACCAGCTAGAGTTGAAAGCTCTCCGTTTTGATCTTGACGTTCAACAATTGATTCAGTTAGTAAAAATAAGGTATCTTCTTTTGATAAAACATCACCTTCAGCATAACCCTCACTAATCGCTGTCTTTCGATCAATGATCTCTTCTTCACTTAAAGCCTTGTAGTTTTCTATGTCTTCATTTGTTACAATATCCGTTGCTTTTTCAAACGTTAAATCCTGATCGTTAGTTTCTTCTGCGGTTGCTACAATGGGTGTGATCGCAAACAATAATAAGACAGCAACAAAGACTTTCAATCTTGTTATAAATCTCTTCATTTTGTTTCCCCTTTGAATTGTATTATTAAAAAATTACGACCCGGACTCGTAATTTGATAATCAACACTTTAACGATCTTGTAGGTCTATATTCTACATTTATATATTATTATAGAATATTATGGTATAAAAGACAATATATTCATTAGGTCGAATTAATCAAAAGGGATTTAAACAAATGAATTTTCAACTTTTTCCGGCAAACATACACCCCCTATCACTATTCATTTTATTTGATTATCTCAGGCAAAGAGAACATTTTAAATATTTTTGTTAAAAAAAGTAATTACACTAGGATATTCCTTATTAAACCTTATTTTAACAATAAAAATCTTGAATTTATATAGGTATATGTATGTTTTTAATTGGTGAAAATGCTTTAGATATTTAACAATATTTTAGAAAGTTTACTTGTTCGATGTTACTAATCAACAAACAAAAAAATTCCCCATCTTAAAAAGGACAGTGGTTTTACTTATTTCAATGCTTTTTGAAGACCTGCTTTTGTCTTCGGTCCATAAATACCGTCAGCAGCAAGACCATGCATCAATTAGAATCGTTTTATTGAATTTGCTGTTTTTGGTCCACAGTATCCATCAACACCGTTGTTTTTTGCTTCTTTATCCAGGTAGTAGTAAACCTCCGCTAGAGCTCACGCTGTTGCTTACCTATATCCGCTGTTCCGGCCATTGAGTATCCGGTGATCTCACCCTTTTGAATCTGTTCCCAGATTTCATCGGAAGCCTTTGTCACAAGGACCCACGATCCTTTCTTGATCAGCTCATCGCCCATTTCAAAGTCAGACGGAGCAATGTACGATTCAACGACTTCCCCGACACCGCCTTGGAAATCATGCTGCTTGTCGATCTCACTTGCATCCTTCAGGAACCCATGAGCGGCTTTTTCAATCTCCGCCGGCCCATGTGCATCTGCTACGTTTGGTTCGTATACAATAACGTACACAAGATGCTGTGCATCATCTGCTTTGGCAATGACCTTGATTTCTTTTTGAAAGTCTGGCTGCTTTTCTGATTTCATAAAAAAGAACTGCTTTTGATTAGCAGCCTTGTTCACATATGAAACGTGTGTGATTTTTGCATTTATCAATTCTCGTGGCATATTTTCACCCTCTTTCAGTTTCAGTTTCATCGTTTTCTTCTAAGAGCTCCATGCTTTCCCTTTCTTCTTCACGAATAGCCTTCTCTCTTTTTAGCTCTCGACATTTCAATGAAACCTTTTTCCACAAATAAGTTAAGCACAGTATTAAATAATCGTAGAAAGTTTTCTTTTGTTTTATGTCATCTGCAACAGCCAAGTTAATCAGCGAAGATATATATAGAATCAATTGCGAAATACAGAAAAATAATAGTAGATATAGTACCTTTAGTTTAAAATCTTCAATCCATATGCTTTCCTTTGAAAATTCATCCATCATTGCAAAAATGATAACTGCAACTACTTTCCAGCTAATAGCAAAGAACGTACTTTCAATAAAAATAGAGATTCTATAAAAAAAGCGGAACAGATAATTCATGTCGACAGTTCTCTTGAAATAATTGTGATCCTTATATATAGCTTCAAAGAGCTTCCAATACTCTTTATCTAAAAAATATTCCAAAACTTTTAACTTTAAGAAATAAGAATTTCTTACTTTGATCATGAAATTCGGTTAGATAGTGACTGTAAGCTGAATGTGTTTCTCTAAATCTGTTTATTAATTTTCTATTTCCAAGCTTTGAAACATTTATTTTTTCAGGATTATAAGTATTGAAAAACTTTCTTATAGATTCAACCTTATGGTGATCATCTTTTATATTTTTTATATTATTCATCTTAAAATACATAGGTTCTATCAATTTATATAAATTTTCCTCAGCATTTTGATAAAAGCAATCTCGATCTTTATGACGAATATTTGTAATAAAAGCAATAGTGGCTGATACTTTCTTCTTTTCGTCTGCAGCCTTCTAAATCCTTGAACCCATGCTCAGCATTAATAAGATCATCATACTTTGCGTTAATTGATTTTTCGACTTTTTCAAGCTGATATTGCAGCGCTTCTTTACGCTTAGAGTTTTCACGATCTTTTAGGAATTTATCTAAAACAAGCTGTTCATTTTGCATCTGTTCACTAAGTTATTTAACTTTTGATTTACCGAACTCAGAGTCATGGAGTGAATATCGATTTATTTGATCTAAAAGTTATGTTTGCTTTTGAAATTTTCTGTTGAATTTGGTGGTCAAAAAGTGGCCAATCTTCATTTTGATTCTGGTCACTATAAATTTGACCACCAAATCCTTTTTAAAAACCCCCTGAAGCCAATGGCTCCAAGGGGTTTCTCGAGATTAATACTGAGACATATACTGATCGCGTTCCCATGGGTGTACTTGGGTGCGGAACATATCCCATTCGATTTCTTTTGATTCGATGAAGTGTTCGAATAAGTGATCGCCTAGTGCGTTGACCATGACTTCGTTTGATTTCAGCAGCTCAAGTGCTTCTGCAAGTGTTGCAGGTAGGTCAGCGATGCCGTTTTCAAGGCGCTCTTCTTTGTCCATGACATAGATGTTTCTGTCGATTGGTGCTGGTGCGTCTAGTTTGTTTTTGATTCCGTCAAGACCTGCTGCAAGTAATACGCTTAGTGCAAGGTATGGGTTTGCAGATGGGTCTACGCTGCGTACTTCTACACGTGTGCTGATGCCGCGTGATGCAGGGATACGGATCAATGGGCTGCGGTTTTGTGCACTCCATGCCACATAGCAAGGTGCTTCATAACCAGGCACAAGACGCTTGTAAGAGTTCACCGTTGGGTTTGTGACCGCTGTAAAGCTTGTTGCGTGCTTGACGATACCCGCGATAAAGTGTCTAGCAGTCTCGCTTAATTGTAAATCTGCTTTTTCATCAAAGAATGCGTTTTTACCATTTTTGAATAATGATAGGTTACAGTGCATACCTGATCCGTTTACACCGAACAATGGTTTTGGCATGAATGTCGCATGAAGACCGTGCTTTCTCGCAATCGTTTTGACAACGAGTTTGAACGTTTGAATGTCATCACAAGAACGGATGGCGCCTGCATATTTGAAGTCAATTTCATGCTGTCCAGGTGCTACTTCGTGGTGAGACGCTTCAATTTCAAAGCCCATTTCTTCAAGCTCAAGCACGATATCACGGCGGCAGTTTTCGCCTAGATCTGTTGGTGCAAGGTCAAAGTATCCACCTTTATCGTTTAATTCAAGCGTTGGCTCGCCTTTTTCATCTAATTTAAATAAGAAGAATTCTGGCTCAGGTCCAAGGTTGAAATCACTAAATCCTAGGTCTTCCATTTCCTTTAAGACACGCTTTAAGTTATTACGCGGGTCTCCATCAAATGGCGTCCCGTCCGGCTTGTAAATGTCACAAATAAAGCGTGCAACTTTACCTTTTTCTGCTGTCCAAGGGAAAATAACAAATGTGTTGAGATCTGGGTATAGATACATATCTGATTCTTCAATACGTACGAAGCCTTCAATAGATGAACCGTCAAACATACATTTGTTATCGAGAGCTTTTTCTAACTGGCTCACAGGAATTTCAACATTTTTAATCGTTCCGAGAATGTCTGTAAATTGCAGACGGATGTACTTTACGTTTTCCTCATTTACTAATTTTACGATATCTTCTCTTGTGTATTTTGCCATTTCGTAAAACTCCTCCCCTACAAAAGGTAAAATTGTATAGCAATGCTTTTGCTAATTGGTTAACGGAAGAACCTTGACATATCCCCCTGCCTAAAGGTCGTTCCTTGTTGGAAACGTCCAGCCTGAATGAGTTCCTTCTTCAGTAGCTTCCTGAGTTCATCATCTGTCAAGTTGTGCTTGGCTGTGGTTTTCTCCTCGGTCTTTGCATCAGACGCTGGATGTTCTGCCTCAGCTTTGGCAAAAAGTTTTTTGATTCCTGCCATGTTTACACCTTGTTCGATGAGATTTTTAATTTCTAGTAATTTATCAACATCATGGAAAGAAAATAATCGGCGATTCCCATCACTTCTTGCTGGAAATACTAAACCATTTTCCTCATAATAGCGAATTTGCCTTGCAGATAATTCTGTTAGCTGCATGACAATCCCAATTGGGAATAAAGGCATTGAGCGGCGAATGTTATCACTCATCTCAACTGTCTCCTCCTCTTTGCTTAAATTTATTATATGTCATGTTATATTATGTGTCAACAATATGTTAGGAATATTAACATGGATTTTTTATCGAGCAGGTATGTCGATAAAACCTTGTTCCAATAAGGCATCTACAGCACTGCAAATCGCATTTTTCACATGGGCATACGTGAGTCCGCCTTGAACGTAGGCTGTATAAGGAGGTCTGATCGGTCCATCGGCTGATAACTCGATACTAGCTCCTTGGACGAAGGTGCCCGCTGCCATAATGACATCATCCTCGTATCCCGGCATATAGCTTGCATGCGGTGTGACGTGACTGTTGATCGGAGATGCATATTGAATCGCCTGACAGAATGCAATCATTTTGTTAGGATCGCCAAATTCGACGGATTGAATTAAATCCGTTCTTTTCGCATTCCACGCTGGGTTCGTTTGGAACCCGAGCTTCTCAAGAAAACGAGCCGTGAACACCGCACCCTTTAAGCTTTGTGCCACAACATGCGGTGCTAAGAAAAATCCTTGATACATTTCTTGGAGCGCATACAGCGAGGCACCCGCTTCACTGCCGATGCCCGGAGATGTCATTCGATAAGAGCAAGCTTCGACCCATTTTTCTTTTCCAACGATGTAGCCGCCTGTTTTGGCAAGCCCGCCGCCCGGGTTTTTAATAAGTGAACCCGCCATAAGATCCGCTCCCACATGACATGGCTCTTGTAATTCAGTAAATTCACCATAACAGTTGTCCACAAACACAATGATTTCTTCATTGATCTCTTTTACAAATGAAATCATTTGCTCGATTTCTTCTATTGTAAAGGAAGGTCTTGACGCATAACCTTTCGAACGCTGAATGCCGATCATTTTTGTTTTAGAGGAGATCGACTCTTTTACTTTGTCATAATCGACGGATCCATCTTGCCTTAAATCAATGGCCTTATAATCAATCTGGAAGTCTTTTAATGAGCCTGTCCCTTCTTTGCCGCGAATCCCTACAATTTCTTCTAGCGTATCGTATGGTTTTCCCGTCATATAGATTAATTCATCACCAGGTCTTAGCACACCAAATAACGCAATGGAAATCGCATGTGTGCCGGAAATGATCTGCGGACGCACAAGGCCGCTTTCTCCCCCGAAGACGTCCGCATAAATTTTTTCTAAAGTGTCTCTTCCCATATCATCGTAGCCATATCCAGTTGTTGGATTAAAGTGAGAGTCACTGACTCTATGCTTTCGGTAGCTTTCAAGCACCCGCCACTCATTTTGTTCGCTCTTTTGATCAATTTGCTGATGCATGTGTAAAATATCTTGTTCTGTTTCTGCTGCTACTTTTTCTAAAATACTGCCGTGTTTTAATGTATGAAACATCTTGATTTAATTCCTTTCTTACAACATATACTTCTTGATTTGACCTAATATGGTCTGCTCCTCACCGCTAAACCCGGTGATGTCATAAAGTTCTGCTTCTTTTTGAAATTCTAGTGATTCCACGAGCGTTTCTGATTTTAATGCGGAGATGAGCTTTCCTTCATACGCTGGAATCTTCACATGGTATGGCTTTAAAAAGGCTTTTTTCAGTTCAGCCATGATATCTTCTTTTAACCGCTTCACATCTTCTTCGCGTCTCGCACTGATTAACAGATGACGATGCTTTGAAGATGGGATGAAGTCTGGTCTGATTTGATCTTCTTTGTTATAAACCGTCAGCATTGGAATACGATCTGCTTCTAATTCCTCTAAAAGCTCATGAACCGTCCGTTCGTGACCTTCGTAATCCTCATTAGAAGAATCAATGACATGAAGCAAATAATCAGCTTCCTTCACTTCTTCAAGAGTGGAACGAAATGCCGCAATGAGTGTTGTTGGGAGGTCTTGGATAAAACCAACGGTGTCTGAAATCAGCACACTGTAGCCAGATGCTAATGTCATCTTACGTGTCATTGGATCAAGTGTCGCAAACAGCAGATCTTCTTCATGACTATCTGCATCTGTTAATTGGTTAAACAAAGTAGATTTTCCGGCATTCGTATACCCAACAATGGCAATTTGAAACACACCATTTTTCTTCCGGCGTTCCCGGTATCTTGTACGGTGTTCTTTGACTGTAGATAATTGTCCATTAATTTCGTGAATACGGTTTCGAATATGACGTCTATCTGTTTCAAGTTTTGTTTCACCTGGACCTCTTGCGCCAATTCCGCCACCTTGTCTTGAGAGGCTGATCCCTTGTCCGCTTAGTCTCGGCAAGGCATACTGAAGCTGGGCAAGCTCTATTTGCAGCTTCCCTTCTCTTGTCCGGGCTCTTTTTGCAAAGATGTCTAATATCAATTGTGTCCGATCGATAATTTTCACATCTAAGGCAGTTGCCAAAGCTTTTAGCTGACTTGGAGACAGTTCGTCGTTAAAAATAATGACATCACATTCGAATTCCTCACAAAGCACTTCAAGCTCTTCTACTTTCCCTTTACCGATATATGTTGCGCTGTCTTGTCTATTTCTCTTCTGCGTCATTACGCTGACAGCTTCACCGCCAGCCGTTTTGGTTAAGGAAGCTAATTCTTCCATTGAGTATTGAAAGCGTTCATCCGTGACATGCGGCAATTGACAGCCGACAAGGATCGCTTTTTCTGTCATTTCATGTTCATTCAACGTCAGTTGTTTCCTTTCTGTACTTAAGTTTTCAGTAGTACCATCATACCAAACACATCACACGTATACCACTATTCGGATGGTTTATTTTAGTATCTCTTTATAAAAAGGATACGCCATTTTAAGTAGGCGTATCCTCTTTCATTTGGAGATCGTGACTTTTAATCGTGAGCAAATCTTTTTTATCATAATGATCCACAAGCAGGAGTCTCATCGCTTGGGTTCGAATGGCCTTTTCAATCGTGTTTCGCACAAAACGGCCGTTGCTGAATTTTGCAGGACTCGTGGTGCTTTTAATGTGCATTAAGTAATCTCGCAGCTTCCATTCAGCTTCTTGAGTAAATATATATTCTCTGTCAGCCATCATCCGTTTGGCAATGTCCATGAGCTGATCGACGGTATAATCAGGAAAGCTGATATTGATTGGAAATCTGGATTGCAGCCCCGGGTTTAATGATAGAAAATGATCCATTTCCTTGGAGTAGCCAGCAAGAATGAGAATGAATTCGTGCTGTTTGTCCTCCATATGTTTTACTAGGGTATCAATCGCTTCTTTCCCAAAATCCTTTTCGCCTCCGCGGGCAAGAGAATAGGCTTCGTCGATGAACAAAATGCCGCCTAGTGATTTTTTAATTAAGTCTCTTGTTTTTTGAGCAGTATGACCGATGTACTCCCCGACTAGATCTCCGCGTTCCGCTTCAATTAAGTGACCCTTTGAGAGGACATTCATTTCAAAGAAAAGCTTCCCGACAAGTCTTGCAACCGTTGTTTTCCCTGTGCCTGGATTCCCTTTGAACATCATATGAAGCGCTTGTTTACCTACCTTTAACCCTTGTTCCTGCCTTTTTTGATTGACAAAGATCCAAGCATAAATCTCTTTTATGTTTCGTTTCATTTCATCCATACCGACAAGGCTGTTCATTTCACGCTCTATTTCCCGTAAGATGCTGTGTTTTGCCTCATTTTTCTGCAAGGCTTCCAGGTATTCTGCCTCTGAATCTGCATCAACCAATACTTGCTTTTGTCCGTTAAGTATAATATTGATTTGGCCGTTGTTTTTATATGTGACAGCTCGCTCCAACGTATTCACCTCTCGCTCTTCTCTCTTTATTCTATTCGGGTGGAGCTGTAATCGTGACAATCGCCCGCTTAAGCCCAAGTTTGCTGTCAAAATGACCCGAGATACCGAATATTGTAGGGATTTCTGCGGTTTCCCAGGAAATGATGTGCTATTTCCATTGTATTCATCCCATTTAGGCGGACAAACCAACAATTTGTTTTTTCTTTGAAAAATGTAGCTTTCTCATCACAAATTGTGCAGAAAAGAGTCTCAATGATTTCCGCATTTTGTACAGGCAATTTTTCTATTTTCTCATAAAATAAAGACGAGGTGATGAATAGATGGTGAAAATTTTTATTGATCCTGGTCATGGAGGAACAGATTCTGGAGCTGCTGTTAATGGACTTTTGGAGAAAAATATCACACTGCAAATTGCGATTTTATTGAGAGATATGTTGATTAGTGATTATGATGACGTTTCCGTCCGCTTAAGTCGTTCAATTGATCAATCCGTTACTTTGGCCCAGCGTACAAATGCGGCAAACAGCTGGGGAGCTGACTATTTCGTGTCTATTCATGTTAATGCAGGCGGGGGCACAGGTTTTGAAAGCTATGTGTATCCTGGCGTTTCAGCACCAACCACCACGTATCGCAATGCCCTTCATGATGAAATTGTTCGCTCGGTGGATTTTGCCAACCGCGGCAAGAAAACAGCGAACTTCCACGTTCTTCGAGAAACTTCTATGCCCGCTATTTTAACAGAGAATGGTTTCATTGATACGGCAGCTGATGCAAATAAGCTCCGCAACGCAACCTTCCTTCAAGGCATCGCTCGCGCTCATGCCACTGGATTAGAGAAAGCCTTTCAGCTGAAAAAAAAAGCAAGTAATCTTTATAAAGTACAGGCTGGAGCTTTCAAGGTGAAAGCCAATGCAGATGAATTAGCAGCCACACTGAAATCAAAAGGCTTTGACGCCTTTGTTGTATTAGAGGGCGGTATGTTCCGAGTACAAGCCGGAGCTTTTCGTACAAAGCAAAATGCAGATGACCTCGTCGCAAGATTGAAACAGGCCGGTCATGACGCATTTGTTTTCCAATAACTGAAGCTGTTATAACGAAATAAACCGGCTCAAGTCTGCTGCTGAGCCGGTTTATGATTGATTCCTTTATGCTAAAATGTTCACGACAAATTGAGACCACGTTTCAAGTCGATCGAAGTATTCAGGCTTTTTCAAATCGGATGCTTTCATCCATTTTCCTGATATTTGATCTGTTTCTTTCACTTCTACATGAGCATCTGGAGATAATTCAAGCGCTGATAACAGTCCAATGTGCACACGGCCGACACTGTTGTCATCATCATTAATTAAACCAAGGGTTTTCATCTCAAGTTTGTCTTCTTCTCGAATAGAAAGTTCCTCGTCTAGCTCACGATCCGTATTTTCTTTTAGAATTTCAGCAAAGTTTTTGCCTTCGATGAAATTCATGTGACCACCAAAGCCAAGAGATAACTTATGATGCAATCGAGTCTCTCCCCCGCCTTGAAGCCTTTCATATACATACACTTCGTCCTCACGCTTAATCACAACATAAGGAATCGGCTGCTTGAAGTCAGGATTTTCTTCCGCATCGCCTCTTCGCATCTGCTTGAAGTGCTCTTCGATTTCTTTCATAATTGTGTTGATTGTTTTCTCTTCACTATTCACACCATTAAACGCAAGCGTTTCATTTTGGAATACGCGTGTGCGCGGTGCAACTAATATGATTTCATCCATTTTTCCCATGTTCTTTAACCTCCAGTATGTAACGCATTGTATGAAATGGCAAAAAGCCAAAACGAGTGATGCGTTTTGACTTTTACGCCTTACTTATGATTCATCTCCAAAGAAGAAATCGTCATCTTTTAACGGCTCAACTGTTGCTTTTTTGTAGCCATTCCCTTTCATCGAGAAGAAGTCATGCGATTTTGTTTTTGTATTAAGTCCGTTCAATACAATTGGATTGATCTCTTCTTCTTCAAAGTAAGGGGCAAATCCAAGGTTCATTAACGCTTTATTGGCATTGTAACGAATGAACTTTTTCACATCATGCGATAAATTGACTTGGTCATATATATCTTCCGTGTAATGAAGTTCATTTTCATAAAGCTCGTTTAAAAGGTCAATCGAGAAATCATATAGCTCTTTTTGAACGTCAGGTGTTTGTTTGTTGTAAATTTCTTGTGCTAATAATCCAACGTACACACCGTGAATCGCTTCATCACGCAAAATCAAGTTGATGATTTCACCACTTTGCATGAGCTTTCCTTGTCCATAGAAATAAAGCGGGTAGTAAAAACCACTGTAAAATAGGAAGCTTTCTAAATAAACAGAAGCAACCATTGCTTTAAAGAGGGAAATCGGATCGTCCTTTTGAATCGAACGGTATAAACTGACAATCATATCTGCTTTCTTTTGCAAGAATTTATTCTTCTTGACCCATTCAAACACTTCACTGATCGTTTCAGTTGGTGCGAGTGTCATGAAGATATTTGAGTATGATTTCGCATGTACCGCATTTTCCATCATCGCCATAAAGTTTAATACCGCTTTACGCTGATGGCCTTCTACATGTTCAGCCACAATCGGCATCCCTGTATTTCCTTGTTCTGTATCAAGTAAAGTCAATCCAGCAAGTACCTTCATGTACGTATCTCGCTCTTTTTCACCTAAATATTTCCATGTCAAGAGGTCCCCGTTTAAGGAAATCTCTTCAGGAAGCCAGAACTGCTTCACATTTTGGTTGTAAAACATTTGTGTAAAATCGTCTTCGTGTTTTGACCAGTTGGCTGCATCATAAATTTTTGTCACGTTAAACTCTCCTTTAATCAAACAACACAAGAAAGACAGCCTTCCTGCCCTGTATCCTTCGTTCTTGCATAATAAAGTGTCTTAATGCCTTTATGGTGTGCATACAGATCGATGCGGTTTAAGTCACGCGTTGTCATCGTATCTTTCAGGAATAGTGTAAAGCTGATTCCTTGATCGACGTGCTGCTGAATCGTTGCGATCATATCGACCACTTTAAACATATCCATATCGTACGCTTCTTTATAGAAGAACCAGTTTTGCGCTGAAAGACCTGGCATTGGGTAATACGTTTTGCTGTTGCCGTATGTTCTTTCTTCGATACGTTCCATAATTGGCATAACAGAGGCTGTTGCCGATTGCACATAAGAAATGGAACCTGTTGGTGCAATACATAAGCGGTAGCTATGGTACATGCCATTTTCCGCTACAAAGTCTTTGAGTGCTGCCCAGTCTTCTTTTGTTGGAATGTGCATGCCTTCAAATAATGCTGCTGCTTTTTCTGTTTTTGGTGTGAAATCATTCTCCACGTATTTATTGAAGTACTCGCCCGTTGCGTAGCCAGAGCCTTCATAACGATGGAATGTTTCTCCTTTTTCTTTTGCAAGCTCACTTGAACGTTTAATTGAATAATAGTTTACCATCATAAAGAACGTATTCGCGAAATCTCTTGCTTCTTCACTTTCATAGGCCATTTGGTTTTGAGCCAAATACCCGTGAAGGTTCATCGCGCCAAGTCCGATTGACTTCATCGCTTTGTTCGCTTTTCGAACAGCTGGTGCATTGCGAATGTCTGTTGTTTCAGATACAAGCGTTAGTGAGTCTGTTGCTAGTTTGACCGTTTTTTCGATCGATTTGTTTTTCATGACATTCATGATATTTAATGAACCAAGGTTACAAGAAATATCAAGACCAATTTCATCTTCTTGATCGTAGTCAGCGTAAGAAGAGACCTCTGAAGCTTGAAGCACTTCTGAGCAAAGGTTTGAGAATTTCACTCGTGAAATATGGTTTAATGCATGCTCTCTATTCACATTATCTTGGAACATGATATATGGATAGCCAGATTCCGAGCGAAGAACAGCCAATTTTTCAAGAAGCTTTCTCGGATTGACTTTTTCTTTTTTGATTTTCGGGTTTTCTACAAGCTCATCATACATTTCTTCCATGTCCATCTCATCAAGATGCTGTCCATATTCTTTATAGACTGTGTGCGGATAGAAGGTGTAAGCTGTTTTATCTTCTCTTGCAAGCTCGATAAATTTATCCGGGATGACGACACCGATGGACAATGTTTTCACACGCACATCTTCATCTGCAGAGATTTTTTTTGTATCTAAGAAATCATTAATATCTCTGTGGAAAATATTAAGGTAGGCACTGCCCGATCCTTGTCTTTGTCCCATTTGATCTGCATATCTGAACGCATTATCAAGAAGCTTCATCACGCCGACGACACCTTTTGTCGCGTTTTCAACATCTTTGATTGCTTCGCCTTTTGCACGAAGTTTTGACAGGTTCAAGCTGACGCCGCCGCCTAATTTTGAAAGCTGCATAGAAATATCAATCGCTCTTGAAATATCGTTTAATGAGTCATTCACTTCAAGCAAGAAGCAGCTCACAAGCTCACCGCGTCTTTTACGTCCAGCGTTTAAGAATGTTGGTGTACTTGGCTGGTATTCCTGATTGATCATCAGTTCTACAAACTCAAGGGCTTTTTCTTTATCTCCGCCCGCAAAGAAAAGCGCTACAATTGAAATGCGGTCTTCATAGCGTTCAAGGATTTTCTTTTTATCATTTGTTTTCAGTGCATAGTCGTTGTAAAACTTAAACGCACTCATGAATGATGGGAATCTAAATTTCTTCGCATATGCAGCTTCGAATACTTCTTTAATATCTGCCATGCTGTATTGTCTTAAAAATTCTTCCTCATAGTAGTCGTTTTCTATTAAGTAATCAATCTTCTCTTCTAAGTTGTGAAAGAAGACTGTATTTTGATTAATATAATCTACGAAATAACTATGTACAGCTTCTTTGTCCTTATCGAACTGAAACTTTCCTTCTTGTTGAATCATAATCTCGTTATTTAATTGTATCCACTTTGGAACCTGATTTTGTGACAATTCTTTCTACCTCCTGTGTAAACAATTCAACATCCCTTTTTGTTCCGCTTAGTTCAAAGGTGTGCAAAATAGGAACTTGATATTGTTTAGAAATCGTATCGGCGCTTTTGGCAAAATTATCTCCCCACACTTTGTTTCCACTCACCGCTACACCTAGTAAAAGGTGAGCATTTTTCTCTAAAAAGGATTGAGTGGTACTTGGGACTTGTCCAAATCCTGTCGTAAAGGTGACGAGAATAAACGGCGTATCCAAAAACTCTTCTCCAGTCAATTTTCGTTTGTCTGTAAAAGGGGTCTTGTCCAAAAAGCGTTGAACATTTCCTGTTTTTGAATCAAATACGATTTGAATCAATTCCATCACGACCTAGTTTTTAGTATTGTTGATCATTTCGTTATTCACTATATATAGTATACTATGTTTTTTCAAAACACAATATATAGATGTTCGAAACGAAAAAAATCAACCAACCCGGCCGAACATTCATAGCCGAACTCGTACGTTCAAATAAATAGAGCAGAACAGGATCTAAAAATAGACTGCTCTACTCTCTATTCAACTGAAACCGAAATCTATCATAACACGAAAAAAAATCGCTTAGTAGACTAGACTTTTTGTTTTATTTTTTGTAGGCATCGCACTGTAAATCTTCTGATACTTCTGTAATTTCCACTTCAACACCTAATTCTTTTAGCACCGCTTCAAGCGCAGAGACGATTGAAGCTTCTCTGACTAATTCTTTCCCATTTACAGAAACACTTGTTCCATATTCAAAACAGGAGTCGTCTTCACAAGTTTGTTCCCAATGATTAATTTTAATTTTGTGTGTCATGAACTCATCCTTTTCTGTCTAGATGTCTGATGCATGATTATAGTGTAGCGACTTCACATTCATTTGTAAATTTACGTGCTTACTCTTCCACAGAATCGTCATCATCATCATCTTCGTCCCACTCATCTATGTATTTTGTTTTAATAAGGGTCAGTTCTCCCTCTTTTTCATCAAACCGGTACACATGTACTTCATCATCTTTCACAACAGCAAAGTGATTATTTTTTAGTGCAACAGCTGATTGTAATAGGCCATCTATATGTCCATGATCATCTTGATTAGAATAGTTATGCCAGCTTTCCTGTCTCGATTCAATGTTTGAAATGGCGCATGATCCAAATAAGACAACAATCCCAACTAGTAGAAGGATCACTCTAATCCTTCTTAATTCAAGCTCTGCATTTTCCATATCGCTTCCCTCACCTTTCTTCATATCCAATAAGGGATTATACGCAGAATAGGCAGAAAAGTTTCACGGCATGCAAAATAGCCCCTCTGCACTGACAAAAAACGTAGCGGGTTCCGGCCGGTTTATTCGCAGATGCATGGGGCTATTAGGTCGAACATATCCTATTCTAATTCTAGATTTACATTCTTTTGAGGTGCAAATGTAGAAATGGCGTGTTTATAAATAAGCTGCTGCTTCCCTTCTGTTTCAAGCAGCACCGTAAAATTGTCAAAGCCTTTCACTTGACCGCGAAGCTGAAAGCCATTCAGTAAGAATACTGTGACAAATGTATTGTCTTTACGAATTTGATTCAAAAATTGGTCCTGAATATTAATCGGTTTCATGTTTCGTCCTCCTTGATTCTGATAACTACAGTTTCGCTTTAAGTCCAAGCTTTCCTGCTATATATGCGAAAATTTCCTCTTTTTTGTCTGAAAAGTGGCAAGGCGGTGTCATGTCGAACCAAGTGACATCCATTTTATTACGGAACCACGTGAACTGACGTTTCGCATATCTACGGGAATTTTGCTTTAATTGCAGGATAGCTTCATCCAGTGAGCAGTCACCTTGAAAATACGCATACAGCTCTTTATAACCAATCGCTTGAACCGATTGACAATCCTTCAAGCCAGATTGATAAAGTGCGCTCACTTCCTCAATTAAGCCTTCATCTATCATCATATCAATTCTTTGGTGGATGCGCTCGTACAAAAGCTCTCGATCCATTTTCAGCCCAATGAAGGCTGTATCATAAAGAGGAACTTCTTGATGACCATTTTGCATCTCCGACATTTTCTGACCTGTTGTATGGATCACTTCCAGCGCCCGGATCACGCGGCGGACATTATTCGGATGAATGGCCTTTGCAGCATCAGGGTCTACTGCCTTTAGCTTTTCGTGTAGCTGAAGGGAGCCATGCTGCTGTTCAAACAGAGCCATTTCTTCTCTAAAAGAAGGGTCACTTTTCTCATCGGTAAATGTGTAATCATATAAAACAGATTGGATATACAAACCTGTTCCGCCGACAATCATGGGTGTTTTCCCTCTAGCGGCAATCTCTTTGATTTTCATACGGACTAGCTGCTGAAATTCAGCTGTAGAAAAAGATTCATCTGGCTCTTTCATATCAATTAGGTGGTGCGGGACACCATCCATTTCTTCAGGGGTGATTTTAGCTGTTCCAATGTCCATTCTTTTATAAATCTGCATAGAATCACCGCTGATAATTTCTCCATTAAATGCTTTGGCTATATGAATGCTCAGTTTTGTTTTGCCGACAGCCGTCGGTCCTACTAATACAATCACTGGTTGTTTCGTTTTTTTCATAACATCACTCTCTTTTACAAACTGCCTACAGTATAGCATAACTTCTCTTTCTCTCCTATATAGGGCCTATCACCAGCCGAGTGGTTCATTTCCGACCACTTCATATGTTTTTCCTTTTAAACGATGGGTATGCGTTGGCCTCTCTTGATCTGGACTATAGACGACACCTCCGTATCGGATGGGGACAGGATCTGTATAAGCAGAGTACGTGACCTCCTGGATTTCGTGATAATGTGTGCCATCGGCTCTTGGGATAGCAGGTCCTGTGATGCCATAGTATCTATGAAAATGGCCTCTTTCAAAAGAGGTGACCCCGCGATAGTAATGCGTATGCTGATCGGTATTGCTCCCATTGACAGGCTGAGAAATACCTTCTATTAAATGATAATGCTCTTCTGTTACATTCGTTCGTGCTTTATAGGCATGAGCATGCGGCGGGCATTTTGCCCAATCAGATGGATACAGGCCCATTTTTAACATTCCTCCTTATAATAGGCGTTCATCCAAACACATATAGGCCAATCGAATACACTGATGTCAGGTACAGTGATTTTATGTGAGAGGAGCCTTTTTTTATGAATTATTTTGATGCACCGCCATTTATGCAAGAAGACATGAGAAGACCTTTTGGATTTGGAAGACCTGGATTTGGATTTGGAGGCCCTGGGTTTGGAAGACCTGGATTTGGGTTTGGGAGACCTGGATTTTTTGGACCTCCATTTTTAGGTGGTTTTGCTGGAGGACTACTTGCAGGGTCCCTGCTTGCGCCAGGCTATGGCTATCCTTATCCACCACCATATCCGCCATATGGACCATACCCTTATTATTAAATGTGACTTTTAAGTGAAAACAACCTTTCATAAAATGAATCGATTGACACATTAGTTTTTCATGGGTTAACATTTACTTTACCGACCGTTCAGTAAAGTAGGTGTTTTTTTTATGTCTAAAACCAAAAAAGAGCAAATTTTTGAGGCAGCTGCTCGTACGATTTTAAAAGAAGGATTAAGTCAGCTTACCCTTCAGAAGGTAGCAGAGCATGCACATATGACCAAGGCCGGTCTGCTTTATCATTTTTCAAGCAAGGAAGAGCTCATTCAAAAAATGAATGAGCACGCGATTGTCTGCTTTCGTCAGCAGCTTGAGTCGTATCAGGAAACATACAAAAACGAAAAGGCTCCTTATGTACGTGCATATATTTTGGCGACATTAAATGATCTTGATATGCAAAACACGACCCAGTTATGTACAAGCATGCTGGCCACCATGTCATTTGATGAAGCGTTATTGAACCCTTGGCGTGATTTTTATGCGGAGTTTAAAGAGAAAGCAGCAGAGGAAATAAATGATCCTGCGCTGAGCCAACTGATCCGACTTGCATGTGATGGGATATGGTTTTCAGAGATGTTTCAACTTGAACCGCTGAACCGAGAGGAAAAAACTCTTTTACTTCATCGGATTTTACACCTTTTAGAGGAGGGAACATGATGATCCTCGGATATCTTTTTTTAGCTGTGGCCATTTTTTTCAGAAGCCGTTGGCGCCGTGATGTTAAAATTCTCAAATGGCTTTACTCGCTTTAAGCCTAGCGCTGTCGTTGTTGCTGGATATACACTTGCCTTTTATATGCTGTCATTGACACTGAATATCATTCCGCTTAGCATGTCTTACGCAACATGGTCTGGGGTTGGTACAGTCCTCACGGCTATTTTTGGCGTGCTTTTTTTCAAAGAAACCTTGAACCAAAGAGCAATCATTGGGATGGCGATGCTTGTCTCAGGGGTTGTACTTTTAAATATGTCATAAAGGATGTGAGAGATCATGAAAGGAATGCTCTATTTAACAGGGGCTATTTTGACAGAGGTTTTTGGCAGTACGATGCTGAAGCTTTCCCAAGGTTTTTCGCAACTGCTGCCGAGTATTGGGGTCCTGATCGGATTTGGGTGTGCCTTTACCTTCCTCAGTCTGGCACTTAAAACGATTGACCTTTCGTCTGCTTATGCAACATGGTCTGGCGTTGGAACAGCACTCACTGCTCTTATCGGACTCGTGCTGTTTAACGAAACCATTCACATAAAAGGCTTCATCGGACTTGCACTAGTGATATGCGGCGTGATTGTCTTGAACCTGTCAAAAAAACAAAAGAAAGAAAACAAAGAACAAATCGATCAAACCGAATGGACGTCATAAAAAAAGTCATTTTCTCCATTTCAATAAGAGAAAATGACTTTTTGTTTTTACCCGCCGACTTGAATGGTTTCTTCTAAGGAAATGTCCACATTTCCTTGAACAGCTCTTGAGATCATACATGAGCTTTCGGCTTTGTGCGCGAGCTTACGGGCAAGCTCAATATCTTGCGGAGAAGCAGAGGCTTTGAGGATGATGACAGGCCGGTGAATGATTTTTTCATATGTAAACACACCATTTGTCACATCTACGACAGCCTCAGAACTCATTGTGAGATCCTCTTTTTCTAATTGGCTCCGCTCCATCATAGCGGCAAGTGTAATAATATAACACGTAGCCGCTGCACCTAAGAGCATCTCATCTGGATTTGTTCCGATGCCGGGACCGTCCATTTCTTTTGGAATTGAAATCTTCGTTTTTAACTGTTCGCATGAGATTGTACCCACATCGTTACGCAGGCCAGGCCAGCTCGCCTGAAGATGAAAATGATGACGCGCCATATTTGTCTCTCCTTTTGTTATCACTTTTTTTAGTGTAACAAGAATTCACGCTGCTTGTCTTAACATGTGCACCATCTTTATGTATATTCCTCATCCAGCACTGTCCGAATCGCCCTGACATACCGGTAGAACGTCTCGTTTTTTGTACTCGACCGCCGCCGAAAGTCAAAACTGTCAAATAAAGCTTCACGCTGACTTCTACTAATCTCTAGCTGTACACTTTGCCCTGTTTTAGTAAGATTATTAATATTATGATTGCTTGTTCCGCTCAGGGTTGCGTGTGCGACAGCCAGTTCAGCAGAAAATCCGTTCCGCTCTAATGAGTTCACTATTTTTTCTGCACGGTCGTAATCTGTTCCGCCAACGAGCGTATGGTCAATGCCTTCCTCACCTTTGTATCCATGCACTGCTAAGATATAATCGTGTGCTTTTGCCTGCGCGACGCCGACTGGCTCATCAAAGTTTGTACTTGTCACATGAAGTTCTGACGCATTCTCTCTTAAACCTTCAAACAAATACGTAGAGAAATCATTATCGAAAAAATGGACGATCTCACTCACGCCGCCTTCAATTCTCCCGCCATGGGGTGACATCACAAGAAGACGGCTTCCAGGCACTGGGTTGGCTGTAATTTGATAGCTGCTTGTTGATTCGTTTTCTTCCAGTTCTTTAAAATTGCTATAAATATCATTTGAACCGCTTTCGTCTTCCCCACCTGATGACAATGGCTCATCAGGTTCCTGTGCTTGCATTGTATAATAAACGCCCCATCCGATCGCAAGCAGGAGAAGCAAAGCAAAAAACTTCTTCATTCCCGTTCTCCTTTAACAGATTTCTAAGCCGTTTCTATGATTTATATTGAATCATCATTTCTTTTCATTTTTTCCACTTTTTCTCTTCAAATTTGATCATAACACTCTAGATCATGAGATTCCTCAAAAATAAGATAATTGCATTTATATACACAGAAACGCCTCTCGTCTTTGAAAACAGAGTTAGAATAGTATGACAGACAAATGAAGTTATGTTTAAAATGACCTAGTTCTATCCAGTCTGTTTTCTTTAATTCGGCTACTTTTTATATGGATTTGATTTTTCCCCTCTGTGACAAGTCACATTTGTATGAGCATTGACCCTGTCTAACCCCTCCTTTTTTTCTGCAAAATCGTTTGTTTCACCGGTTCTCTAAGAAGAACTCTCCCACCTATCATCGGCTGATTCTACATGTTTTCCACCTTTTTCTATTATTTTACAAAATGTAAGCGCTTTTCTTTTTCATCAGAAATGAGTAAGCCGCCAATATGAAGAAAAGAAGGGACAAGAATCCGAACAAAGCAGCTCTCATTCTCATAACGTAAGAGTGTACAAGAATGGATAGCTAGAATGGAGGGCATCACATGTTTGGATTTTCGATGGTGCAAATGGTCAGAACACATGCTAGTAAACTGGATCAGCCTTTAAGAGAGACCGTCCTTCACCTTTATAAACCTTTTAAATGGACGCCATGCTTTCTTCATCGTTTCTTTGAAGGAAGATTAAAGAAGAGAAAGAAGCTTCGTGTGATTATTGAATTTAAGGAAGACGCGGTCGAAGCAGGGATTCAAAGCACAAAACAGCTCATGAAAAAAAGTAGAAAAACAAATATCAAACGGCACTTTTCACATATCGACTGCTGCGCTGCAGACCTAACACCGGCTGCTTTAGAGGAGCTGTTAGCAAATGGTGAGCATATTCGTAAAATTTATTTAGACCGGAAAGTTCATGCACTTCTGGATGTTGCCACACAAGCAAGTCACGCGGATGAAGTCATCCGAAACGGTACAGCCTTAACTGGGGAAGGCATTACGGTCGCTGTCATTGACACAGGAATTTATCCACATGAAGATTTAGAAGGAAGGATTCGCGATTTTGTGGACTTAGTCAAGCAAAAAACAAAGCCTTATGATGATAACGGGCATGGCACTCACTGCGCTGGAGATGTAGCTGGAGACGGAGCGGCCTCAGATGGCTTGTACAAAGGACCTGCTCCAAAAGCTCATTTAATTGGCGTAAAAGTGTTAAATAAACAAGGGGCTGGATCGCTTTCTACTATTATAGAAGGGGTTGAATGGTGCATTCAGTTCAATGAAGATCACCCTGATGATCCGATTCATATTATGAGTATGTCACTAGGCGGAGATGCTCAGCGTTATGATGACGAACAGGACGATCCGATGGTACGTGCTGTCAATGCTGCTTGGGATCAAGGCATTGTAGTATGCGTCGCAGCCGGAAACTCTGGTCCTAACAGCCAAACGATTGCGAGCCCTGCCGTCAGTCAAAAAGTGATTACGGTTGGCGCTTTTGATGACCGGAATACACCAGAATCAAACGATGATATCGTGGCACCATTTTCAAGCAGAGGTCCTACTGTATATGGTGAGACAAAGCCTGATATCCTTGCACCAGGAGTAAACATCGTCTCTCTCAGATCACCAAGATCCTTTCTAGATAAACTCGACAAATCAAGTAGAGTCGATGATGATTACACGACGTTATCTGGCACTTCTATGGCAACACCGATTTGCGCTGGTATTTGTGCTCTTCTATTAGAGCATTCACCAGATTTAACGCCCGATGAGGTCAAAACCCTGTTAAAAGAAAATACAAGCAAGTGGCCTGGGGATGACCCGATGATTTACGGAGCAGGTGCCATTGACGCAGAAAAAGCCATCAAAGAATAAATAAAAAAAGCCCTTTACGTTGATTCGTAAAGGGTGTTGTTTTTGTCTGTTATTACGTGTGAAGTCTTTCATCTACTTGATCAGCTGACATGTTATGCTTCGTTCTCATACATCTCATCTCCTTTTTGAATGTGCGTACGCGCTTCGATCACAATCTCAAAAAAAGTGGAGGATTCCTTGTACATGTCGCGTTCCTTATAATAATTAGCCGCATCAAGTGCTAATTCCTCTAAATCAGCAAACATTTTTTTGCTTCGCAGTCCAAATAGTGCCGATCTTAATTGCTCACAGCTGTCTTTTTCTATATAAAGCGCCTGCAAAAATTGGAATTTCAACTGATAAATTTCATCTTCCAATGAACAAGCCTCGTTCATTCCTTTACGTATAGCCTCACCCGCTCGCTCGATATCTCCGAGTTTAAACCAGGTAAGAGCAAGTGAAAATAATGATTTGATCATCGTGGATGCTTGATCTTTTTGATAAAGGGAAATGGCTTGTTCAAAAAAGACTGTCGCTGTATGGTACGTTCCCATACTATAATGACAAGCTCCTAAGTTATTAAGAGCCATCGCTTTAAAATAAGATGTGCACTTTTTCCGCTCCATCGCTTCACAGACCTTTAACGTTTTTTCTAGGTAAGGAAGCGCTTTTTGGTGCTGACTCACATCAATCCAATTACCTGCCATGACAAAATCACATTGAATGCTTCTTTTTCCATAAAGCTGATGTTTCTTATAAATGTCTCTCGCCTTTTTAGCATAATGCATGGAGAAATAAGTTTGTTTCATATGATAGTATACTTCAGCGATTTTATAGTAAAATTCCGCTTTTTCAATCTCATCTGTCACTAAGATCAGTTGATGTTCCGCATGCTTGTAATAGGAAATGGCCTCGATGTACCGGCGCTGGATAAACGCATACATTCCATGAAAAAAATGAAAGTAATAGCCAAGTAAGCCTGTCATCTCATCTTCTCCATCTTCCATTTCTTTCGGAAAAGACACGGCTTGAAGTGTTTCACTCCCTGCATGGACTGGCGTTAAATGCTGAAGCATCAGTTGATGGCGAAAATCCATTAGAGAATAATATAGAAGTAAATCTTGATCTTCTTCCATCTCATGAATTTCTTCTTCAACAAGGCGCTTCATATCGTTTGCTTGTTCGACTTCAAATTTGCAAATATGCGTGTACCATTGATTGATCTTTACACCTACTTCGGAAGATGGTATTTTATGTGCCATCCACTTCAGCCCCATTCTATCATATCAAACTGATAACTATTATTTTACATAATTTATGTTTTTAAGGCAAATTGTAATTTATTGCATAATTTATGTTCATTTCGCATATTTCTATCTTTTTTACCAAGTTTAAATAGAGTACTTTTGCCCATCAAAACGATTTTTCTATGAAGATGGGTCAAATTCTCTTAATACTTCTTTTAAAGCACGGATATAACGTCTGAATGCTTTTTTCTTTCCTTTTCTCGTATCAAAATGGTCGAAAAAAGCCTCTCTCTGTGCCGTACTAATTTCTAACTGAACGCTTTCACCACTTGCATTTCGATTATTAATGTTTTTAGGGTCTGTTCCTGAAAGCCGTTCGCCTTCTTGCACCATTTCTGCAGAAAATCCTCGATCTTTTAATTCTCGTACAACTGCTCTTTGCATTTTTTCATTTGTACCGCCAACTAACGTGTGCCTTTTATCACTTTTGTAGCCGTGGATGGACATGGAGAAGGGGTACGTTTTAATCATTTGAACCAATATCGGTTCATCAAACTTGGTGCTTGTAATATGCAAATCACGATTATTCTCTTGTTTCGTTCCTTCAAACAAATACGTCGAGTACCTTTCTTGAAATGCTTCGACAATTTCACTTGTTCCTGGTTCAATTTCCCCTCCATGAGGAGAAAAGACGAGTAAATCACTTCCGCCCTTTTCGTGAAATTCTATTTCATAGCCTTCTTTTTCATGCCTGATAAGCTGTTTAAAGCTTTCATATTGATCCCCTTTTTTTCGCTCTTTTTGATACTTTTCTACCTCTTCTTGATGTTGCTTTTGCTCTTTTTTTTCTTGAACAGAATGGCCGCATTTCACCATTAAAAGAGCACATAGGATCAGAAAGATGAATCCACATATCAGTAGCCTTTTCATTTCACCGCTCCTTTTCATTCTCTAAGGTGTCATCTTATCGCATTATTTTACTATCAATGGCTAACAGAATTCAAAGGTTGTCCGGCTCTTTTAAACGAATCAGGAGAACGTACCTGTTTTTTTATGCCTCTCTAGGTATTTCTGACTTCTTTGAATCATTCGCTGCTTGAATAAAAACTGCATCGTATGACCTTATTTTAACTTTAGTTAAAATCACCTACAAAAATGGACATATTCTTCTGATTTCAAACAAAAAAAGCCGTAAACAAAAGGGATACCCTTCTGTTTACAGCCAATTATTGTATATCCATCATTAAACTCTTAGTTCATTCTCTATAGCTGAAAGGACTTCATCTTGTGAAAGCCCTTGTGCAAGAGAAATTTCACTCACTAACATGCCTCGAGCATCTTCAAGCATCTTCTTTTCACTTGAATTTAATGCTTTCTTCTGATTTCGTCTCATCAGATCTTTGACAACGTCTGCACCATCTTCGATCGCACCTGTTTTTAGCTTTTTCATATTTTCATCATATCTTTGCTTCCAAGTAAGCGTGTCGTCGTTTGTTTCTTCTGCAAAATTGTTCATCACAACTTTCAGCGTTGCTTGATCTGCTACCTGACGTATACCTAGTTGATTGATTCTGCCTCTTGGGATCATCATCTGCATATTCGGCATTTGAATCAGAAAATATTCTTCCGTCTTACCTAAAATCTCTTTTTCTTCCATTCCTTCAATCACACCGGCACCATGCATAGGATAAACAATTTTATCACCTATTTGAAACAAATCCGCCACCTCCGAAAGTATTCACAATTTGATTATAACACATTTCATCGGCGAATAAAAATTTATATTTTATCATGTTATTTTAGCACTAGTCAATTCTTTTCATTTAAATTTTTCAGAAAAAGCCTTTTTTTACAAAAGATGCGCCACCATCCAGTCCCCTTGTCTTATTCGTGCATATACTAGCATTGAGTCACATTTAGGAGGGATGACAATGTGCAAATGCAAGTGCAAACATTCCCACTCAAACTGTTATAACCAGCATGACGATCATCGCCATGTTGATCCATGTAAAGAAAAGAAGTCTTATCATAAAAAAGATGATTGGTTTGAGAGCGATTTCTGGGATACTTCTAGAAGCTACGATCCCTATTACTATCCTAAAAGTGTCTGTAGCAGCTGTAAGAAGCGTCGCAGAAGAAGACACAGCATCTCATTTTAGCACCTGACGCTTTCACCTGCTTTTTGTTTTCCCGGCTGAAAAGCCGGTTTTTTTCATATGGATAGGCTCATGAAACGGATCATGCTCATAGGATATGGCAACCTGACATAAAGGATGAGATATCAAATGAACAATATGAATAGCCAAATGAATCATCATCACGAAGGAAATCCGTACCATACGTTTGAGAATGTGTATACAGCCAATCATGAGCATGTGGTCGCTCCAAACATGCATGATCATATGAATATGCCAAACCATTATCATGGTAAAAAAGATAAGTACAGCGGACATTATCCGCATCATCATTCAGCCTATCCGTCTTTTCCAAATCAGCATGACCCCTTTTCACATGTTCCAATGAAAGATCACCATCATCATGGCCACTATGGTGGATATGGAATGATGCCATATCATCCATTCGGATATCAAGATATGCAAATGATGATGCCGAATCAACAAATGCCAGGCTTTGGTTACGGAATGAACCAACCAAATGCACATTTCCCCCGTTATTATTAAGAAAAATGACAAAATAAGGGCACAATATACCATTTAATACCATGTAGGGATATGGTAACATTATAGGTAAATAATGGATTTAATCGTCTATTATTTACCTATAATCAACAAGGGGGAATGAAGAAATGAAAAAAACATGGACAATGATCATGATGGGGATGCTGACACTGGTCATGGCACTATCGGTACCGATTGCCGCATCAGCTGAAGGAGCCACAGAGGAAGGCAAAGCATCAACAAATGCCAGACCAGCAGAACTTTATGCGAAAATTACAGGTACAAGTAAGCAGGAATGGTCTTTTTCTGACATTGAGTTAACATACCGCCCAAATTCTGTGTTAAGTATCGGTGCCATTGAGTTCACATTACCTGCAGGCTTTCAAGCGACAACAAAAGACATCTTCAACGGAAAAGCATTAAAAGACAGCTACATTTTGAACAGTGGAAAAACTGTCCGCATTCCAGCTAGAATCGATTTATTAGGAATCTCACAATATAAATTACAACTTTCACATAAAGTACTTCCTGCTGCAGGTACATACACGTTCCGCGCAGAAAACCGTGCGCTTAGCATTGGTTCTAAATTTTATGCAGAGGACACCCTTGATATTCAAACACGACCAGTTGTGGTCACACCGCCAGATCCGTGTGGATGCTAAATAAAAAAGCGCTCTAAGTAAGAGCGCTTCAGCGTGTAGACAAACCCTCGCATTCGGTACTCGTCTTTCCTAGGGCTGCAAAGGTTTTCTATCACGCTGAAAAGAAGACAAAGGGCTAAAATGATTTTTATTTTAGCCCTTTGTCTTCTTTTTATTTGATCACATGACCCGTTTAAACATTTTCTCCATTTCATATGTCGAGTGATGAATGATAATCGGCCGGCCGTGCGGACAAGTGAAAGGGTCCTTTGTCTGCCTGAGTTCATCTAATAGTGCTTTGATTTCATCATTTCGCAAATGACGATTTGCTTTGATAGAGCCTTTGCAGCTCATCATGATTGCCGCTTCTTCTCTTAATTTTTTGATATCTACACGTTTCTCATCCAGCACTTGCTCTATAATCTCTTCGATCAGTTCAGCCTCTTCCCCTTTTGGAAACCACTGTGGATGCGACCGAACAATGTAGCTTCCTGAACCGAAAGGCTCTAAGAAGACACCCACTTTCGTTAGTATCTCTTTATGCTCTTCAATAATCAGCATATCGTTTTTCGAGTAGTGGAATGTTAATGGAACGAGCATTTCTTGCACTTCCTGTTTGATCTCTCCTACTTTCTCACGATAATACTCATACTTGATTCGCTCCTGGGCCGCATGCTGATCGATAATATAAAGCCCACGTTCATTTTGAGCCAAAATATATGTGCCGTGCATTTGCCCGATGGGATACATGACAGGAACTCGTTCGTTTTCTAAAATGGTTTCTGCAGCATCTTCTCTCAGTTCTGACTCTTCATATTCAAGAGAAGCGGCGGATTCCTCTACATGAACACGCTCAGATGGAGCATCTTCATTAAATACGGGTGATGATGCACTTGTCATTTCCTGCGTAGGCGTCCCGTATGTGCTCATCTGATTCGTCTCGTATACAACCGATTCGAAAGGCTCCGGCTGATAGGATGTTTTCGCCTCGTTTTTGTTTCCTTTTTTCGCATCAAAGGTTAAGGATTGCTGCTCATTTTTGATCGCTGGCATTGGTGCTTTCTTTGGCACCGAAGCACTTGGAATGAGCTGCTGCTTTTGAAATACTTCCTTAATTCCTTGTTTGATTAGCTCATGAAGTTCCTGCTCTTTACTAAGTCTCACTTCAAGCTTCGAAGGATGAACGTTCACATCCACTAAAATGGGGTCCATCTTCATCTCAATAAATGTAATCGGGTGGCGGCCAATCGGTAGCAGCGTGTGATACCCTTCATGGACCGCTTTCACGAGAGGAAAATGTTTGACATATCTGCCGTTTACAACAGAAGACATATAATTTCGTGATGCCCTTGTCACTTCTGGCAAGGAGATATATCCTTTCACTTCAAAATCAAGTGATTGCACATGAAGTGGCACCATTTTTTTCGCAACAGCTGTCCCGTAAATGGCCGCAAGCACATGCCTCACATCCCCGTTTCCATTCGTCTGAAGCAGGACTTTTCCTTGGTGACGCAAGCGAATCGATACTTCTGGGTGAGCCAGCGCAATTCGATTGACGACATCTGATATATTGCCAAGCTCCGTATGAACGGTTTTCATGTATTTTAGGCGGGCCGGTGTATTGTAAAATAAGTTGGTAACGACGATCTCGGTACCGCGGCGACTAGAGGTTTTTTTCTCTGAAATGATCTTTCCGCCTTGCAGCACCAGGTGCGTTCCAGCTCCTTCACCAGTACTTGTTTTCATTTCTAGATGAGAGACAGATGCGATACTTGGCAGCGCCTCTCCCCTGAATCCGAGCGTTCTGACACGGAACAGATCATTTTCATCTTTGATTTTACTCGTTGCATGGCGCTGAAAGGCGAGCTTACAATCTTCAGCATCGATTCCAACACCATTATCAATCATTCTAATAGAGGAAAGACCTGCTTCTTCTACATCGATTTCAATCACTGTACTACTTGCATCGATTGCATTTTCCATAAGCTCTTTTACGACAGAAGCTGGACGCTCGACTACTTCACCTGCAGCAATTTTATTGGATAGGTCATCGGATAACTGAATAATCTTTGCCATTTTGCTCACCTCACCTTACATGATAATTTCTTTTGCAATTCATATAGCTTAGTCATCGCTTCGAGCGGAGTCATATCCATTAGATTGAATGACTTTAATTCCTCGATCACCGCTTGATCTTTCTGTTTTAGAACTGGTTTGGTTTGCGGTTTTTCTTCTACTTCAAAGAAAGAAAGCTGCTGTTTTTCCTCGGCCTTTTCTGTTTTTGAAGCTGCAGATACGTGCGGGGTCACTTCATGTGATCCGCTCTCAAGCTCCGTCAAAATGGTCTGGGCCCTATCGATGATCGCATCAGGCAATTCAGCAAGCTGCGCTACATGAATACCATAGCTTTTATCAGCTGCACCCTCTTTGATTTGATGTAAGAAAACGACCGTGCCTTCATGCTCTTCAGCACGTACATGAACATTTTTCAGCTCGCTTAATTGAGATTCAAGAACTGTCAGCTCGTGATAATGTGTGGAAAAAAGCGTTTTGGCACCAATATGATCGTGAACAAATTCAATGATCGCCTGCGCAAGAGCCATTCCATCATAGGTGCTTGTCCCGCGTCCAATTTCATCAAATAAAATCAAGCTGTTTTTCGTTGCATGCACCATTGCATTTTTTGCTTCGAGCATCTCTACCATAAAAGTACTCTGACCAGAAATCAAATCATCTGCCGCCCCAATGCGTGTAAAGATTTGGTCAAAGATCGGAAGAGTTGCCTTCGATGCCGGCACAAAGCAGCCAATTTGCGCAAGAATGGAGATAAGCGCCATTTGTCTCATATACGTACTTTTCCCTGACATATTTGGTCCAGTAATGAGTAAGGTTTGCCGGCCATTTCCCATATGGCAGTCATTCGGTACATACTCCTGGTGATCCATCACTTTTTCAACGACTGGGTGACGACCATCTATGACATCCACCTCATCCTCTGAGAATTCCGGACGGATATAACGGCGTTTTTCACTGACAGTCGCAAAGCATTGAAGCGCATCCAGCTCACTCATTTGTTTTGCAAGCAGCTGTAATCTAGGAATATAACCTTTCACTTGTTCTCTGAGAGCTGTAAATAGTTCATATTCCAATTCGTTAATATTTGATTCTGCTTCAAGTATCAGTGCTTCTTTTTCTTTTAATTCAGGTGTGATATACCGCTCTGCATTGGCAAGCGTTTGTTTTCTTTCATAACGGCCTTCCTCCAGCAGATGTGTATTTGCGCGTGTCACTTCGATATAATAACCAAACACTTTATTAAACCCGACTTTTAAGGAGCGAATGCCGGTATATTCTCTTTCCTGCTGTTCAAGACGTGCAATCCAGTCCTTTCCGTTTCGGCTGGCATCACGGTATTCATCTAATTTTGCATTGTAGCCATCTTTAATCAAATTGCCTTCTTTTATCGTCATCGGCGGATTTTCATAAAGTGCATCTTCTAATAAATTAAGCAAGTCGCCACAAGGATCAATCTCATTCGCTCTTGATTTTGCCATTTCCTCTGGCAGTGAGTGCACAAGCTCTTTAATGGCTGGTACTTGTTTTAAGGATTCCTTTAACTGAATGAGATCACGGGCATTTACGTTGCCAAATGCGACGCGGCCCGCTAAACGTTCGAGATCATATACTTGCTTTAACCGTTCACGCAGATCCTCTCGTTCAAAGAGATGGTCCATAAGAATTTGCACCATTTCCTGGCGTTCTTTAATGTGCGAAAGCCGAATTAACGGCCGGTCGATCCATTGCTTGAGCAGCCTTCCACCCATCGCTGTTTTTGTTTCATCTAACAGCCATAACAAAGAGCCCTTCTTGCTTTTTGAGCGGATCGTCTCTGTTAATTCAAGATTTCGTTTTGAGTAAAGATCAATTTTCATTGTTTGTTCGAGCTCAAACACTTGAACTTGCTGAAGGTGATCGAGACTTCTTTTTTGCGTTCTTCTTAAATAAGCATATAATGTCAAAAAGGCCGATCTTAGTTGCTCGCTCAGGCGGGACACGAGCCGCTCAGCTTCATCGATCAATTCATCACTATCTTCGTATGAAATGGTCGCTTGGCACCGATCCTTTAAGGTCTTGACTGTTTCCTCATCCAGCTGCTTTGACACCACAATTTCTTTTGCACCGACAGAATAAATTTCAGACACGACTTCATCTAATCGATCAATGAAAGCCGCCATGTTTTCACCAGTAGATAAATCGGAAAGTGCAAGTCCATATCCACTTTCAAATTTTGTCACAGAGGCAATGAAGTTGTTTTCATTTTCACTTAAGCCTTTACCATCCATCACCGTACCTGGTGTAATGAGTTGAACGACTTCTCTTTTGACCACACCTTTTGCCGTTTTAGGATCTTCCACCTGCTCACAAATCGCGACCTTGTAACCTTTTGAAATCAATTGTTCTATGTATGCAGAAGCAGAATGATAAGGAACACCGCACATTGGTATGGTCCCGCCATCTCTGCTTGTTAGCGTGATTTCTAATTCTTGTGACGCTTCTTTTGCGTCATCAAAAAACATTTCATAAAAATCGCCTAAGCGAAAAAATAAAAAGGCATCTTGATACTCTGCCTTGATTTTTAAATATTGCTGTATCATGGGCGTATAACTTGCCATATTTCTAATCCCTCACTATATTACATTCGAATTCATACCATCTTTCATTATAGCATAAAAAATCACCTTTTTTCTCCTAGATAGGACACAAAAAAACTAGGGGGATATGCGCCCTAGTCATCAATTACTCTTCTGGATCACCCGCTAGGAATTCTGGATGAATATCCTCTAACTCCTCAT
Source organism: Bacillus sp. FSL W8-0645 (assembly GCF_038007905.1). Lineage (NCBI taxonomy): Bacteria > Bacillati > Bacillota > Bacilli > Caryophanales > Bacillaceae > Bacillus > Bacillus sp. FSL W8-0645. Next base: position 1,757,116 of record NZ_JBBOYC010000001.1, on the reverse strand, counting down.
CCACCTCTTCTTCCCACTCATGATCATCTTTTTCTTTCCAGCTTGAATTGACCTCTACAACAATTTTTGTTTCTCCTACCACTTCAGCAATGAACTCCCGCTCTGCTTGAACGATAATTTTATTGCCGTTTGGAGAAATGGTCACTTCTAAGCAATTCGGCTGCTGCAGCACTTTTGCAATCACTTCGTGCTCATCATCAAGGAAATTTTTATCTTTATATCTCAGTTTGATGATGTCTACATATTTCACCCGTTCTGTGACGACTTCTGTTTTTGTGTTATCAGCGTAAGAATACCATACGTTAATATCAAAGGTTCCTTCAATCTCAACAGTTTTACCGACCTTTTCAGCATCATACTTATGATTAATGATCCAACCACCTAGGATGCTGGTTGGTTTTTGCGATGGAGAAATGGTGTGTGTGCTTTGGGTGAATTTCCTCCCTTTTGCAACCACCGCTTTTGTAATAATTTCTCTGTATTCAGACATTCCGGCATGCCTCCTTGTTCTTGATCGTTTTATCTTATGCTGGGCATTCGTCTAGTGTGTCACGATTTTGAACTTCATGTTCAATTAAATTCATTTCTGTTTCAGTGTATGCATGGTCGCCCATAAACTTGCCTTGAAAATTGGAAAAGTTGGAGAGTGAGAGATTTTGGGGTGACGAAGCAAGAAGTAGAATGGGAAGTGAGATTTTTGTTCTTTCAAAAAATGATGATAGCAAAACAAAAAACCCCGCATCTGCGGGGTTTTCTCATTTAATGGAGCAACTTGGTGATGAGTTTTTGACTTTTGAACCGGTTTCTCCTAATAAGAGGTCACCGCCGGTTGAAAGAATAATTTCATCTGTTACTTGATTAGAAATCGTATGCGCTACGAGCTGAAGCAGGGAATTGACTACCACTTGTGATTCTTTGAATTCTTGAATCACTGGGATTTCATCCAGTTCTTCTTGCAGGGCATCGATTTTTTCTTCCACTTGCTTTAAGGCTTCATGTTTGCCGTAATGCTTTAAATTCACAGCTTGTTTTTGAAGCGCCTTAATTTGATTAATAATCGTTGAAATTTTTGTATTTTCATTGATTTGCGCTTCTGCTTTCTTGAAGAAATCAACTTCTTCTGTTTCAGAAATCATTTTAGCGAGCTCTCTTGCGCGCTCGACAATCTCTTTTTTTGAATAAAGCGTCATTTTAATTCACCTCGATAGCTTCTCCAACCATTTCTCCGTCAAGAGACCAAGTTTTGGCTTGTGTGATTTTCACTTTGACGATGTTGCCAATCGCTTCTTTTGGTGCTTTAAAATTCACAAGCTTGCTTTTACTTGTATATCCGGCTAGGATTTCAGGGTTGTTTTTACTTTCACCCTCTACTAATACTTCGACAGTCTGCCCTTCATATTCCTTCATTTTTTTCGCAGAAATTTCATTCACGAGGGCATTCAGGCGCTGCAGACGTTCTTTTTTCACATGAATTGGCACGTTGTCTTGCATTTTCGCTGCTGGTGTTCCTTCTCTTGGAGAGTAAATGAACGTATAAGCAGCATCAAACTCAACCTCGCGATAGAGGGAAAGTGTTTCTTCAAATTGCTCATCTGTCTCATTTGGGAACCCAACAATAATATCCGTTGTTAATGAAGCATTTGGCATCGCTTCTTTGATTTTGCGTACAAGTTCAAGGTAACGTTCACGGTCATATTTTCTCGCCATAAGCTTCAAGACAGAAGAACTGCCTGATTGAACTGGCAAATGAATATGATCGAGAAGGTTCCCACCCTTAGCAAGCACTTCAATTAAGTGATCGTCAAAGTCACGTGGGTGGCTTGTTGTAAAACGGATACGCGGAATATCGATTTTACGCAGCTCATCCATCAAGTGTCCAAGACCATATTCCATGTCTTCAAAATCTTTTCCATACGCATTCACGTTTTGACCAAGAAGGGTAATTTCCTTATATCCTTCTGCCGCTAAACGTCTAACCTCTTGAATAATTTCGTCAGGGCGGCGGCTTCTTTCTTTACCGCGCGTGTAAGGGACGATACAGTATGTACAGAATTTATCACAACCGTACATAATATTCACCCAGGCCTTAATTTTTCCTTGGCGGGCTCTCGGAAGGTTTTCAATGACATCGCCTTCTTTTGACCAAACCTCAATGACCATTTCTTTTGAAAGATAGCATTCAGATAACAACTCTGGCAAGCGGTGAATGTTGTGTGTACCGAAAATCAAATCAACAAATGGATGTTTCTTCAAAATTCGGTTGACGACAGATTCCTCTTGCGACATACATCCGCAAACACCTAAAATTAAATCTGGCTTTTCACGCTTTAATGCTTTTAAATGACCAAGCTCTCCGAACACTTTGTTTTCCGCATTCTCACGAATTGCACAAGTGTTTAATAAGATGACATTTGCATCATCCGTTGAGTTTGTCGGTTCATAACCAAGCGCCATAAAAATACCAGCCATCACTTCTGTGTCATGCTCATTCATTTGACAGCCATATGTGCGAATATAGAACTTGCGCCCGTTTCCTAACCCTTGAAAACGTTCGTCAATTTGAAATTGATTGTATTCGACTTCTTCTTTACCCCGTTTTTTTGCATCTTTTAAGGAAGGCGGAATGTACACAGCTTCAAAATACTGGCTGTAGTCCTTCTCGGATTTTTTGTCCGATGAACTTACTTGTCCACTCGCTTTTCTCTGCTCTTCATTCATGAATTTGTACTCCTTTCAAACCAAGCTCCACCCTACAGTATAGACTATTTTGTCGTGAATTGAAAATAAATTCATATACAGTCTTTCTATAAAAAATGGCTATTCATCAAGAAGGTCACAGCCAATCTCTTTATCAAAAAAAGAGAGCCCGCGCTCTCTCAATCAAGTATGTTTAGTTTTTTTGCTTCTTCTTCGATGATCGTCAGTGCACGGTCTAGTTCTTCTTTTGTGTGCTCGGCTGTGATGATGGCTCTAATTCTCGCTTTTCCTTTTGCCACAGTTGGGAAGGCGATGCCTTGAGCAAACACGCCTCGTTCTATTAAAGCCTTTGAAAAGCGAAAAGTAAGGGCTTCGTCTCCAATCATGATGGGGATAATCGGTGTCTCTGTCGGTGCAACTTGAAACCCAAGACTGACGACCTTTTCTTTAAAATAGGCGGCGTTTTCCCAAAGTGTATCGATTCGCTCCGGTTCATCTAACAGCACTTCAATCGCTTCTTCACACGCTCTAGTCACAGCTGGCGGATGTGAGGTGCTGAATAAAAACGGTCTTGCTTTATGCTTTAAATAATCAATTAAAACGGCTGAACCCGCTACATAGCCGCCAAGGACTCCGACAGCCTTACTAAGTGTCCCAACCTGAATGTGCACTCTGCCGTCGAGTTTAAAATGGTTGACTGTCCCGCGGCCATTTTTACCAAGCACGCCCGAGGCATGCGCATCGTCTACCATCACAAATGCATCATATGCTTCTGCGAGCCTGACAATCTCAGGAAGTGGCGCAATATCTCCATCCATTGAGAACACACCGTCTGTGACGATGAGACGCACGCGGTAATTCATAGATTTCTTTAAAATTTTCTCAAGCTCTTCCATATTGGAATGACCGTATACTTTTTTATCTGCTTTTGTTAACCGGATGCCGTCAATGATTGAGGCATGATTCAGTTCATCTGAAATCACAATATCATCTTTTGTCAGGATACTTGATAAGACCCCTTGATTGGTCGTAAAGCCTGATTGGAACACAAGGGATGCCTCGGTCTTTTTAAATGCAGCGAGCTTTTTTTCAAGACGTTCGTGCATCGTCATTGTGCCAGCGATGGTTCGTACAGACCCCGTACCAGCACCGAATTCATCAATGGCCTCTTTTGCCGCTTTCATCAGCCTTGGATGTGAGGTGAGTCCTAAGTAGTTATTTGAGGAGAGCTGTATGACAGATTGTTCATTTAATGTCACAGTGGATGATTGTTTTGAGTCAATCTCTTTCAATGTTTGGTGGGTGCCTTGCTGCTTCATTGTTTCCAGTTCATTTTGTAAATACGTGAATTCTTTCATCATTTCTTCCCCCTTTGGTTTGATGGCATTATCAGTACGACTTTTCCGCACGTACCATTTCTCATGAGTTCAAATCCCTTTTCGAACTGTTCAAATGGCAGCGTATGGGTGATAACTGGCTGGACATCGATGGTATTCGTTCTTAATAGCTCAGATACTTGACGCCACGTCTCAAACATTTTTCTCCCCGTGATTCCTTGCACGGTTAATCCCCTAAAAACAATTTGATTCGTAATGTCAATGGTCACTGGTCGTTCTGGCAAGCTTAGTATATTGACTTTCCCTCCATTTGCACACGCTTCGAGAGCTTGATTAATGGCAACTGGATGTCCTGACATCTCGCATATCACATCTGCCCCCTCCATCCGCGTGAACTGCTTAATCACCTCAACAGGATCATCTTTTCCAATATCCACGATATGGTCTGCCCCCATTTTCTGGGCAAGATCCAGCCTATATTCGTTTTGATCGACAGCAAACACTTGGACAGCACCGGAAGCTTTCGCGACGGCGATCGCCATTAAACCGATTGGTCCGCAGCCAAAAATCGCCACTGACTTACCTGAAACAGGTGTGTGTAGTACTGTATGAACCGCATTTCCAAGCGGCTCTTGGATAGACGCAAGCTCTACTGGCATTTGAGCTGGATTGTGCCACACATTTTGTTCAGGTACTTTGACATATTCAGCAAAACAGCCGTCAATGTCTACCCCTAAAATTTTCGTTTCATTGCACAAGTGCTGCTGCCCTGTTAAACACATAGAGCACTGATTACATACAACATGTGTCTCTGCCGATACAAAATCCCCTACTTTTGCTCGTGAGACTTGGTTCCCCGTTTTGACAACTTCCCCTGTAAATTCATGTCCAAAAATGTAGGGCGCTTTAACTCTTCCCTTTGCCCAGTCATCCCAATTATAAATATGCACGTCTGTTCCGCATATCGATGTGGCTTTTACCTGAATCAATACTTCATGATCATTGATTTCTGGAATCGGCATCTCCATCAGCACCGCTCCGTAAGCGCTTTCTTTTTTAACAATCGCTTTCATCGTTCCACACATGACGTACAACCCCTTTGTTAAAAAACTTCTCCCAATGAGATTTTAACACGTCTTATTTTCGTCGTAAATACCACTGTCCTCCACAAAAATACAAATGAACACTCCACATATTTTTTTGGATATTTTTCTAAATAAAAAAGCAAATCCCCGTAGAAAAGGAGATTTGCTTTTTGCGTCACCGTCTTTTTGAAACGGCAATATATAAGGCAGGTACGATTAATAGTGTCAAAATTGTTGAGAAAAAGACACCCGATACAATGCAGATGGCCAGCGGCTTAAAGAGCGGATCATTACTTAATGCTACAGGCATAAGGGCGACAAGTGCTGTAAATGCTGTTAGTAAAATTGGCCTGATCCTTGCTCTTCCCGCTTCAATGACAGCTGTCTGTTGATCGAATCCCTGCTTACGCCGCTGCTCAATAAATTCGAACAAGACAACCGCATTTCGGACCACGATACCAGCTAATGAGACAATTCCCATTGTGGCCATAAAGCTGAACGGCGTTTGGGTGACAAACAGTCCGATAACAGCTCCAGATATCGCTAAGTAAACCGTTCCTAGAACTAATAGTGGAAGCATCAATGAATTGAACTGGAAAGCGATGGTCACATAAATGAGCAGCAAGACAACTCCAAATAAGAGACTAATTTCAATAAAGAACTGGGATTGATCTTCATTTTCTCCGCCTTGAGAAATGGCTAAATCCTTCGCTTCATCCGTTTTTCCTACTTGATCGACAACTTCTTTCATGTCGTCTTTAAACGAGTCTGACGTGCCAGGGTACGCCTTCAGCGTAATGGTCGGAATTCCATTTTCATGTGGAATGCTTTCGTACTGCTCTGTTTCTTTTTCTTTTACATATCGGCTAAGCGGCTCTAGTGAAGGCATACCGCCTTCATTTGAATTGACAGGCACTTTTATTTTGTTTAGCTTTAATCCATTTTGATGTGTACCTACATCCTGTTTGACCACTAAGTCGATATCTTTTGTTCCTTGTTTAAAGCTGCCTAATGGCATGCCTTCAGTCACAAGACCGAACTGTCTGCTGACAAACTGAGCGCTGAGACCATCTTCTGCCATTCGGTCACGGTTTAGTTCAAAGGAGATCGTTTTTACCGGCTGATTGACATCGTCAGTGATCAAGCTTGCTCCTTTTTCTTTCATTTCACTTGTGAGCGTTTCTTTGACATCAATGAGCTTTGCAAAAGAGTCACCCGCAATGGTTACTGTCACAGGCGCACCAGTTGGCGGTCCTTGAACAATGGTTTTCATAAAGATATCAGCATCTTTAAATTTCTTACGCAATGGCTCTGTCATACGATCTATTAATTGTTTACTCGTCATCTGATCATTGTCTACTCTCACGACAACCTGACCAGTATGATCACTTGCATTTGAAATACTTTCATTAAACAGGTTCGGTACACCGCCGCCTGCAAAGATCGCCGTTTCTTCAATGCCTTTCTGCTGTTTCATCTCTTGTTCTATTTTCTCTAATGTTTCATTTGTTTTGTCTAATGTTGTTTCACTTGGAAGTGTGACAGTGACAACCACTTCTTTCTTATTCGCTGCAGGGAAAAATTCAAATGGTGTGACGAAAATCAGTAAAAAGGCAAGCGTTGCAACAAGCAAACCACTTAAGCCCATAAGCAGCGGACGCTTCACAATGTTCGTCAGCACACGGTCTGCATAAAAATCAGCTAATTTTTTTAACGGTTTGCCTAGGAACCCTGGCTCTTTTTGAATTTTCTTGTTCTGTCTTTTTCGGTTCACGGTATATTGATAGACTGGCACTAGTGTCAGAGAAATCACCATAGACGCAAGTACAGTCGTTACGAGAACAGACGGTAATGCTCGTATAAATGAACCGTTTGCACCTGATAGGAAAACAAGTGGCAAGAAAGCAAACACAACCGCTAGTGTTGATGTCAAAATAGACCCTGCAACTTCTTTGACCCCTGCAATCGTTCCTTTCAGCGGACTTTCATATTTTTTCATCTGTCTTAATATATTATCGTTGACGACAATGGCATCATCGACAAGTATTCCTAGGGCAATGATAAAGCCGATAATCGAAATCTGATTGAGGTCCACTTGTAAAAATGGCAGCGGAATCGTTCCGATTGTGATTGATAATGGGATGGCAAGTGAAACGATAAACGCACCGCCAATGGTAAGACCAAGTGTGGTGACAACAATAACAGCGATGACCGCAACAATGGCTTCTTTTATCAAATCATTAAAAATGGCATCCACTTCACTTTTTTGTGAATAGTAGTTTACCCACTCGACACCACTTGGAAGCTGCTTCTCTTTCTCAATAACATCACTGACTTTGTCATACATTTTAGGTATATCAAGCCCTGGTTTGATATTGACTGTAAATGAATAGGCGGGCTTTCCGTTATACGACACAATGTCACTTTTCTCTTTTTCTACTTCTTTTAAGCTGCCAAGCTGACTGATTGTGACCGGTTCACGGTTCGTTTTGGAGAAAAGCTCAAGCTTTTTCACTTGATCCAAGCGGTCGTAGGTATTGATGGACAGCTTGACCTTCTCGTCGCCTGTCCGAATGTCGCCTAGTGGAGATGTATCAAATTCCTGATTGATGGCATTTGTGACATCCGTTACATTTAACCCTTCATCCTCTAGTTTGCTTGAATCTAAGTTTAATACCGCTTGTTTATCATTGAATCCTTTGATGACGACACTGTCTAACCCTTTGATGTCCTCAACCTTTTCCTTCAACGCACGCAGCGATTCCTGACTTTTTGCTAAGTCTGCTGATTGACTTGCCACAACCATATAAGAACCAACCGGCACGTTGCCAAACTCATCCTTTACATCAGGCTCCATCACTCCGTCAGGAAAGGACGACGCAGCACTTGTGGTTTCGTTCTTAATTTGACTTGCCACCTTTTGAAAGTCGGCTTGATCATCAATTTCAAGCACAATATTTGAAAACCCAATGGCAGAAACAGAGCTCGTTTTCTCTACACCATTGATATCAGATATGGCTGATTCGAGCTTATTGGTTACATCAATTTCCACCTGTTTTGCATCCGCACCCGGAAACACGGTGGAAATTGTGACAATATTCGCTTGGAATTCTGGCAGTTCTCGCTTAGGAAGCTGCGTAAATAAATAGCCACCAGCAATGAGAACAATAAAAAATAAAATAAAAACAAGCTTTCCTCTTTTCAAAAAAGCTTCAACCATTATTTCACCTACTTAAATATTTATTTTTGATGAAGTATTTTTAACTTAATCTTAATTTATCATCATGGTGAAAAAATGCAAGCTCTAATATGTCATTTTTATCTATTTCATGAACTGAATATGTTATATAAGAAATGTATAGTGGTAAACAAAAACAACCTGCTTACATGATGTAAGCAGGTTGAAAATAATAAAATTAGAATTATCGTGGCTCAATAATCAATTTGATGGCTGTTCTTTCTTCTCCATCGATAAGAATGTCAGTAAAGGCTGGAATGCATATCAAATCCACTCCGCTTGGTGCAACAAATCCCCTTGCTATGGCTACAGCCTTGACCGCCTGATTCAGCGCTCCAGCGCCGATTGCTTGTATTTCCGCTGCACCGCGTTCACGTAAAACGCCTGCTAATGCTCCTGCTACTGAATTCGGATTTGACTTTGCTGAAACTTTTAAAATTTCCATTTCTGCTCCCCCTTAAATTTACAATGGATAAGTGAGTGTTCATTAGAACAATCTTTGTTAGATGATGCTATTTTTTGAAAATCCATCCCCAAAATGTTTTTCAAAAATAGCAGGCTACCTACCATTTTTACTATATTCACGATAGAGGGCGCATATTCCTTCTTTCTGATTAATATTTTTCTGAAATAAATATGTGAACATTTATTCAAAGAAAATATGGTCATCATTTATCAAAATTCGATCAATTTTGACAGCTTTTTTCGACTGTTCGTCAATTTCTACGATCACTGCACTTAATGTCGTGCGGCCTTCTGCAATTTCAAAACGGACTGGAAGACTTGTTTTGAATCGTTTAATAATCGTCTCCCGATCAACACCTAAAATGCCATCATAAGGTCCTGTCATTCCCACATCTGAAATATACGCAGTTCCTTTTGGCAAAACGCGATTATCTGCTGTTTGAACATGTGTATGCGTTCCAACGACACATGATGCACGGCCGTCTGTATACCAGCCCATCGCTAGCTTTTCACTTGTGGCTTCACCATGAAAATCAATAAAAATAAACGGTGTACGTTTGGATGCTTCCGCAATTAACTCGTCTACTTTTTGAAATGGGCAGTCAAGTGGGGGTAAAAAAGTACGTCCTTGCAGGTTGATGACGGCTAATTCTTTCCCTTGTTTTTTTATAAATGTAAGACCTTTACCAGGTGTACCTTCTGGGAAGTTCGCCGGACGAACCATGTTGGCAGCGTCATCGATGAAATCAAAAATGTCTCTTTTATCCCAAGTATGGTTGCCCATTGTGAGCACGTCAGCTCCTGCTTGCAGCAGTTCATGATAGATTTTTTCAGTGATCCCTTTCCCATGAGCAGCATTTTCTCCGTTGACAATGGTAAAGTGGGGCTGATATTTCTTCTTTAGCTTTGGTAAGTATTCTTTCAGTGTGTCTCGTCCAGGTGAACCGACAATATCTCCAACAAATAATATTTTCATGCGCTTTGAACCCTTTCTCTTATAAATTGACTTCTTATCAGTGTTGCATATTTACACAAAAAAATAAAGCGGCGCTAAGCGCACCGCTCTATTTTGCATACTCTACTGCGCGAGTTTCTCGAATGACCGTCACTTTGATGTGACCAGGGTAATCGAGCTCGTCCTCAATTCGCTTACGAATATCCCTTGCTAGACGGTGAGCTTCAAGATCATTAATTGAATCTGGCTTCACCATAATACGCACTTCACGTCCAGCCTGTATCGCAAACGATTTTTCAACACCTTCATAAGATTCAGAGATATCTTCTAATTTCTCAAGTCTCCGAATGTAATTTTCAAGCGTCTCACTTCTTGCACCAGGGCGTGCTGCAGATAATGCATCTGCTGCCGCAACAAGAACAGCGATAATAGATGTCGGTTCTTGGTCACCGTGGTGAGAGGCAATACTGTTGATGACAACAGGATGCTCTTTATATTTCGTCGCAAGCTCAACGCCAATTTCTACGTGGCTTCCTTCTACTTCATGATCAATGGCTTTTCCAATGTCATGCAGAAGACCTGCTCGTTTTGCAAGCTTTGCATCTTCTCCAAGCTCTGAAGCCATGAGACCTGCAAGATGTGCAACCTCAATTGAATGCTTCAGGACATTTTGTCCATAACTTGTACGGAATTTTAAGCGACCGAGAATTTTGATGAGATCCGGATGCAGACCGTGAACTCCGACTTCGAATGTCGTTTGCTCACCCATCTCACGGATATAATCATCGACTTCACGGCGTGATTTTTCCACCATTTCTTCAATTCGTGCAGGATGAATGCGGCCATCCTGGACTAGCTTGTCCAGAGCTATCCTCGCTGTTTCACGTCTAATCGGATCAAAGCCCGATAGGATAACAGCTTCAGGTGTATCATCTATGATCAAGTCAATACCTGTTAACGTTTCTAACGTACGGATATTTCGTCCTTCACGTCCGATAATACGACCTTTCATCTCATCATTTGGAAGATTGACTACAGATACCGTCGTTTCAGCTACATGATCAGCTGCACAACGCTGTAACGCAAGTGAAAGAATGTTTTTCGCCTTTTTATCAGCCTCTTCTTTCGCTCGGTTTTCAGATTCTTTCGTCATGACTGCAATGTCGTGGGAAAGCTCATTTTCAACTTGATCCAGAATGATTTGTTTCGCTTCATCTCGAGTTAAACTTGAAATACGTTCCAACTCGGCTTTCTGCAAACGAATCATATCATCCACTTTGCTTTCCATCTCTTCAATATGTTGTTGTCGTTCATTCAGAGAATGATCTCTCTTCTCCAACAGGGACTCCCGTTTATCTAAAGATTCGTCTTTGCGATCAAGATTTTCCTCTTTTTGAAGTAAACGGTTTTCTTGTCTTTGAAGCTCATTACGTCTTTCACGAACTTCTTGCTCCGCCTCTACACGAAAGGAATGAATTTCATCTTTCGCTTCCAAGAGCGCTTCTTTCTTCAATGCTTCCGCATCACGCTTTGCATCCTCAACAATTTGTTCGGCCATGTTTCTTGCGCCGGATATTTTTGCTTCTGCAATGGTTTTACGAACAAAGTAGCCAACAACTAAACAGATTAGGCTCAGCAAAATGGAGATGATCGTAAACATCGTAGGCGACATATTTTCACCTCCTCTTGCTATGAACTTGGTTTTACAAATAAAGTGTCGGCATGTACATTGTTTTGTGTCTCAACATACAGGGCCTTCACAGGGAATGAGATCCTCACTGCCCTTGTCAAGTTTAAATTAGTTATCAATCATGTTAAGAAAAACAAGTGATACATTTCCATTGTAATTGTGTCGGAAATACTTGTCAAGCTAGTCAGACTGAGGCGTAAGTCGTTATTTCAAGCAAAGACAGAACTTTTGACCTGCTAGCTGTCATGTAAATGTAAAAAAAAGACGCTTTTCAGCGTCTTTAGCGTGTAGACAAACCCTCGCATTCGGTGTCAGGTCTGCGCTCCGGTGCTCACGAATGGTTTAATTCGCTCCGCTCCGGTACTCATCCTTCCTAGACTTCAAAGGTTTTCTATCACGCTGAAAAGAAGACAAAGGGCTAAAATCAAGATCATTTTAGCCCTTTGTCAACCATCTAAGACGCTTTTCAGCGTCTTTTAGTCTTTAAATTTCCAATTCCTCTTGACCTTCTTCTTCTTCAGCTGCTTTCACTCCGTTTGTATCCAAACCGTAGTGCTCTCTAATTTGTTCTTGAATCATGAGAAGAATATCTTTGTTTTCTTTAAGGAACTGTTTCGCATTTTCGCGGCCTTGTCCAAGACGTTCCTCTTGGTAAGAATACCAAGCACCGCTCTTTTGTACGATATCTAATTCGCTTCCAAGGTCGATAATTTCGCCCTCTTTTGAGATTCCTTCACCGTACATAATATCTACTTCTGCAATACGGAATGGCGGTGCTACTTTGTTTTTCACCACTTTAATTCTCGTTTTATTCCCCATAATGTCATTGCCCTGCTTCAGCTGTTCAGCACGGCGCACTTCTAAACGAACAGATGAATAGAATTTCAGTGCACGTCCACCTGGCGTTGTTTCAGGGTTACCGAACATGACCCCAACTTTTTCACGAATTTGGTTAATAAAGATGGCAATGGTTTTTGATTTATTAATGGCACCAGATAGTTTACGAAGTGCTTGGGACATCAAGCGTGCTTGTAGACCAACGTGTGAATCACCCATGTCTCCTTCAATCTCTGCTTTTGGTACAAGAGCAGCTACTGAGTCAATAACAACAATATCAACTGCCCCGCTGCGGACAAGAGCTTCTGCAATTTCAAGTGCTTGTTCTCCTGTATCAGGCTGAGAAAGTAACAGCTCATCAATATTGACACCTAGTTTTTGAGCGTAGACTGGATCGAGCGCATGCTCTGCATCAATAAATGCAGCTTGTCCTCCCTGCTGCTGAACCTCAGCAATGGCATGAAGTGCTACTGTCGTTTTACCAGAACTCTCTGGACCATATACTTCAATAATACGGCCGCGAGGATATCCACCTATTCCTAGTGCAGTATCAAGTGCTAACGAACCACTCGGTACTGTTGAAATACGTGTATCTGTTCGCTCTCCTAGTTTCATAATAGAGCCTTTACCAAACTGTTTTTCTATTTGTTTAAGAGCCATATCTAAGGCTGCTTGACGATCACTCATTCTATTGTTTCCTCCTTTATCAATTCCACTATCTATACTATACCTTGTTTCACGTCATTTGCCAAGAAAAAAACGAACACATATTCGATTTTTTTCTTGGCAGATTTTTAAGAAAAGAGTGATTTCTATTAGAAAAAACACTCTTTTATAAAGGAGTAAACCTAACAAAAAACAAAATTAACTTTCTTTTAATAAATTGAGCAAGTGTTGCAGTCCGTATTTCACAGCGCGCTTTCGAATGCCCGACCGGCTTCCTGTAAACATCCATTCAAACACGTCTGTGTGGTCTTTCGTAGATAGCCCGATGAACACTTTTCCGACAGGCTGTCCCTCGTGGGTATCAGGGCCCGCTACACCCGTAAAGCTAATGCCAATATCACTTCCCGTAAGCTTTCTAGCACCTTCAGCAAGCTCTAAAGCACACTCTTTGCTAACAGCACCATGAGAAGACAATGTTTCCTCACGGCAGCCAAGCACCTGCTGTTTGACTTGGTTTGTATAACAAACGATACTGCCGCTTAAAATCGACGATGCACCTTCAAGGTCTGTCAGCCATTCAGAAAACATTCCGCCTGTCAGGCTCTCAGCCGCTGCCACTGTTTTCCCGTGTTCGTGCAGGGCCTTGGAAGCTTCACGGACAAGTGATGTATCACCATACCCGTAGAAGTACTCTCCTGCACGCGCTAAAATTTTCGCTTCCGTCTCTTTTAACAGACGCTCCGTTTGTTTTTCATCCTCATGCTTAGCCGTGAGCCTAAGTGTCACTTCACCGTCAGATGCGAGAGGTGCAATCGTTGGGTTGGTTTGAGCATCAATTAAATCTTCTAGGTCTGTTTCAAGCTGTGATTCACCGATTCCGAAAAAGCGGAGAACAACAGACACGATTTTTTCCTTTAAGTCCAGTTTCTCAGATATCAGCGGCTTCGCCTCGTTCTCAAACATTGGATGCAGTTCACTTGGTGGTCCAGGAAGTAGCATATAAAACGTATCGTCTTCTTGAATAAACATACCTGGGGCCATCCCAAACCGGTTCACGAGCACATCAGATCCTTCTAGAACGAGTGCCTGCTTCCGGTTATTCGGTGACATGTCTCGTCCAGTCTTTCGAAAGTATTCTTGAATGGATTCAAATGCTTCTTCATTTAGCACGAGCTCTTTTCCAAGTGTACTCGCGATGGTTTCTTTTGTTAAATCATCTTTCGTTGGTCCAAGACCACCTGAGAAGATAATAAAATTCGATCTTTCCTGCGCCACTTGAATGGCCCTTTTTAAACGCTCTGGATTGTCACCAACTGCTGTATGGTAATACACATTCACACCAATTTCAGCTAGCTGTTTGCTGATGAATTGTGCATTCGTATTCGTAATTTGCCCTAGCAAAAGTTCGGAACCGACTGCAATAATTTCTGCTTTTCTCTCTGACTTCAAAGCGTACACGTCCTTTTTAGTTAGCATTCTTTAAAGATTCCCAGTTTTTCACAAAGTAATCCCAGCCTGACACAACAGTGAAGAACACTGCTACCCACATCGCAAGGTCACCAAACGGGAATGATACAAGTTCGAACGGCAGGTTATGCAATAGAAGAGCTGAAATCGCAATGATTTGCGCCCATGTTTTCACTTTTCCAAGCATATTAGCCGCTACCACTTCACCGCCTCCGGCTAGTACAAGTCTTAGACCAGTTACAGCAAATTCACGGCTAATGATCACAATCGCCATCCATGCCGGCGTGAGGTTGTACTGAACAAGTATAATTAAAGCAGCTGAAACAAGCAATTTATCTGCAAGCGGATCTAAAAATTTACCAAAATTCGTCACTAAGTTCAGTTTACGCGCATAGTACCCATCAATCCAGTCCGTTGTCGAAGCAACAATAAACAGGATTGCTCCAACAAGATGCGTCACTTCGATGCTGACGTGACCAAAACGTGCAACGCCCCAATCTAAAGGTGCAAGCATAATAATCATAAAAACAGGGATCAAGGCGATCCTAGAAAGAGTTATTTTATTCGGTAAGTTAAACATGAATTTCAATCCTCCAATAAGCCATTTTTTTATGTATATATAATAGTAGGAACAAAAGAAAAGTCATCTACTTGCTTAAGATGACTTTTCCTTTCCTTTATTCACAATCACAATGTTTTGTGTCATGGTGTTCTTAGGGTCTAATTCGTACTTAAGTGTCTCGTCATTCACCTTAATATCAATTCCAGTCGCATTGCCTAGACGGATATCGACCTGAGAGAGCTCAGACAGGTCTGTTTTAAACGATTCACCATCTTTTAGTTCACCCATTTTCAGCACTTTTCCAGATTCGTCTCTGACGCGCAGCCAAGAAGCTTTTGTAGCAGAAATGGTTAACTCCATCTCATCTGCGCCTGACACTTCATACGTTGTCGTTGAGCCTTCTGTATTCGCTGCCTTCAAAGAGACCGTTTCATCGTCTTTGGATGAATCCTTTGATGAGTCATCTTTTTTAGATGATTTTTCTTGATCATCTGACGAAGCTTTTTCTTTTTTCTTTTGATCCTTTGCAAGAGATGAATCCTCAGATACTTCATACTTAGATTCTGACTGCTGAGGAGCCGTCTGGTTGTTCTTCTGTCCACTATCATGATTGACCGCCTGCACGATGACATAAATGATCGCGATGACCACAAGGACGCCTCCAATAATCAAAATGGTCGGCAGCAGCTCAAGCACCTTCGAGGCAGGCTTAGGCAGCTCTCTTTGCGGCTTTATATTTGATAATTTATCAGATACTTCATCGTTATACGTGCTCGGCACATCTTTACGAAATTCTTCGAACAATTGTTCAGGATTTAGTCCAACGGCTTCGGCATATTGTTTAATAAACGCTCTGACGTAAAATTTACCTGGAATAATATCATAGTTTCCTTGTTCGATTGCTAGCAAGTAGCGCTTTTGGATTTTGGTCACCGTCTGAAGATCCTCCAGCGACATCCCTTTTTCCTCTCTGGCCTCAATGAGCCGTTTTCCCAATTCAGTCAAAACAAACACCTACCATTACCATATTAAAAATCGAAGCCAGAAAAACCAGAATGATCAAACACTTGTGGTTCTTCAGCGTGCTCATATGTAATCTCTTCGTCTGCACTATTACGCAATTCAATGATATAGTCGAAATCATCCATTGTATATTCTGAATTTTGAATAAAGATGTCTGGATGCTCAACTACTTTTGTTGCCGGCAGTCTCATAATTTCTCTTAAAAGCTGCAAGTGCTTCTCAGAACCTCTTCGCGTCGACACAATTCCATCAATAATAAAGACGTTATCTGGGCTGTATTCATCCGCAATCAGCTGGCTTCGGATCGTCTGTTTCAAAAGAGTGGACGATACAAAAAGCCATCTCTTGCTGGCACATACACTTGAAGCCACAATTGATTCTGTTTTTCCGACACGCGGCATCCCGCGAATCCCAATTAATTTATGCCCTTCTTTTTTAAATAGCTCAGCCATAAAATCAACAAGAAGACCAAGCTCGTCCCTTTCAAATCGGAACGTCTTTTTGTCATCTGCATCACGCTGAATATATCTGCCGTGACGAACCGCTAAGCGGTCACGAAGTTTTGGCTGTCTTAATTTCGTTACTTTTATCGTTTCCATTGTATTTAAAATTGATTCAAGGCGCTTAATTTGATCTGTATGGTCACAGCGCAAAAGCATTCCGCGTCTTGATACATCAACACCATTAATTGTCACAATATTAATTGAAAGCATCCCCATTAGAGATGAAATGTCTCCTAAAAGTCCGGGACGGTTTACATGTATCTCATATTCAAAATACCATTCGAGCTTTGCCAAATGATATTACCCCCTTCATTGTGGCAAATTTTTACCTTCCTATATCATAAAGCATTTTCACATTTTTAGAAAGCACAATGTTGTGAAACAGTTAAAATAAAAAGAGAGGCACAAACGACCCCTCTTTTTGTTTAGTGCGAGCTATTATTTTCAACCAGTTTGACCATCATATTGGCAATTGCACGCTGCTCATCTTCTGATGCAACGCTCCAAAGGTCAGCAAGTACTCTTTCTTGCTCGTTCTTTGCTTCAACTTCGTTAGCTAAATATCCGCCAATTTCATACGCAAGGTTATTGATGGTATCATCTTTTAAGCCTTTATCCTGCGCATGATTTAAACGGTCACCTAAAAAGTTTTTCCAATGGTCCCAGTTCTCAAGTACTGACATGTCGATTCCTCCATTCGAAAAGATGAATTACAGCCATAGCTTTTGTCATGGAGAGACGAATTATACACGTTTTTTAACAGTACCAGCCGCCATTAACGGATAAAATTTGACCTGTCATATAACTTGACTGCTTTGAGGCGAGAAACCAAATGACATCAGCAATCTCCTCAGGTGATGCAAGCCGGCCAAGCGGGATTTCTTCCTCCAGCATTTCAATATCTTCTTGTGTGAAGCTTTTCATCATGTCTGTATGGACAGCACCTGGTGAAACAGCATTTGCTCTAATTCCACTTGGGGCAAGCTCTTTTGCCAAACCTTTAATAAACGCATTTTGCGCCCCCTTCACCATGCTGTACAGCACTTCACACGATGCACCTGTTTCACCCCATATCGAGCTTATCGCAACGATATGACCTGTTTTTTTTTGAATCATGGCTGGCAATAGGTGCTGGGTGAGCTCATATGGACTTGTCACATGAAGCTGCACCATACTGGCTAATACGTCTTTATCTGTATCTGTCACTAATCCGACATGACTCTTACCGCTATTTAACACAAGAATATCCGGAGATACGGGCAGACGGCTGACGAGCTCATCTGCACCGCCCATTTTGGCTAAATCCGCTTGAACGACATGCGTCTGAATATGACATGTTTCTTCCAGCTCAGCGGCAAGCTGCACGGCTGTCTGTTCATTTTTGTGATAATGGAGTATCACATGGCAACCTTCCTGGGCGAGCTTTTTTGCCGCAGCCTGCCCAATCCCGCCACTGGCACCTGTTATCAGCGCCCATCGACTCATCACATGGATTCCTACTTTCTATTTGAAATATCTATTCTTTTCGTTTAAATGGGAACCAGTTCGCTGATCCGAACAATTTCACCATCACAGGTACGAACAATGGTAGCACAACGAGTGCGTACAGCAAAAGTCCTGTGAGAACAAGAGTTGCAATCTGCAGGAGAGACAGCACTCCTGAAGGGAGCATGGCTGCAAATGTTCCTGCCAAAATAACAGCAGCAGACATAATGACAGAGCCCATATTTTTCATTGATTCGGTCATCGCAAACTGAATGTCTTTTGTTTTGTATTCATTGAACCTCTCCATTAAGAAAATCGAATAATCGACTCCGAGCGCCATTAATATGACAAATCCAAAGAATGGAACCGCCCAGTTAATACCAGGATATCCGAAGAAATGAGTGAAAATAAATTCTGTCATTCCGATAGCTGTAAAGTAAGTCAAAATAAGTGAACCTACCAAGTACAGCGGCATCACAAGCGAACGGAACAGGATCACCAGGATGAGGAAAATACCGATCATCATGTAAAGAACCGTCTTATTGAAATCTTGGTCTGACAGCTGTTTTAAATCAGCGTTCATACTTGATACACCTGAAACGCCGAATGATGCATCTTTTAAATTCGTTTCAGGAAGTGCCCGCTTGACAGAAGCTTCTACTTGTTTGATCGTCGACATGGCTTCGTTGCCATATGGATTTTTTTCTAAAATGACATCAATCTTTGTCATCTTGCGGTCATCCGACATGTATGAATCAAATACTTGCTTGAATGCTTTGTTTTTCAGCACGTCTTTTGGGATAAACCAGCCGGCCATGTCTTGATCTGGTGCATTTTTCAGTTCGTCTAAGTAGTCACCTGCACCCATTAGTCCGCTTGAAATTTTCTCCAAGCCATCGACGCTTTTGTTCAGCCCGTCTGTCAGCTTGGTCAGGTCATCACCGAAGCCGCCAATCTTTTCTTTCATTTGTTTTTGACCATCAATCACTTGCCCGGCACCATTTGCAAGCTTTGGCATATTATCAGCTATTTGTCCTTGACCTTTAGACGTTTTATCCAATCCAGTTTCAATTGCATCTAAGCCAGCAATGAGCTCATCGATTTGACTCGTCAAAACTTTTTGCTGCTCTCTAGCTTTTGCGATAAAGGCATCTGCTGCTTCAAGCTGTTTTCTAGCTTCTTTCGCTTGTTTGGCATAGCTGTCTGCCTGTTTCGCCCCTTCTTGCAAGGTCGTAGAAAGTTCATTATATGAAGCTTTGATGGCTTGATACGATTGATTTTCTTTCACCTGCGGAATTTGTTTTTCAAGTGTACTAAACTGTTTATTTGCTTGTGTGATTAATGCTTTTACATCCGCTGCGGCAGAGGATGACGTATCCACCTGCGCCAATGCTGCCTTTAATTCTTTGGAAATGCTTTTATACAGCGACACTTGCTGATTCACTTGTGCGACTTGGGCCGTTAATTCTTTTTTCGCACCTTTAATTTTTTCTTTAATCTGTGCAACACCGTTTTTGTTTTGATCGATTCCGCTTTGTAAATCTCTCAACGATTTTTCGATATTTTGAATGCCTGTTTGCACTGATTCTGTACCAGAAATCAATTTGTTAATACCTTTTCCAGATGATTTGATTTGCGGCGTTTGATCCTCAATGGATTGACTCATTGTCGTCAGTGCATCTTGGATTTTTTTTAAGCCTTCATTACTTTTATCAAGTCCGGTATTCAGTTCTTTGGCTTGTGATTTCACGTATAGATCACTTAGTCCTTTACCGACAGGACGTGTCGCACTTCTCACTTTACTTACGCCATCTGTTTGTTCAATTGCACGGCTGAGTTTTTCAACAGCAATCAGCCCTTTATTGTTGTCTAACAGATCAGCTGATTTCACGACAATCGTTGCCGGTAGAGCTTCTCCTGGCCCAAATTTGTCGGAAATCGTATTGAATGCATTGACTGATTCATATTTATTACCGATTTCATCTAAGCTATTATAAGAAAGCGTTCCTTTATACATGAGAATGGGAGGAAGCGTAATGACTCCTACGATTAGTAAACTGAAAAGTGGTTTTTTAAATGAAAAGCGTCCTGCTGTCTCCCACATTTTTGACTGCGGATGCGCAATATCACCTTTAATCGGCCAAAATAACACTTTTCCTAAAACCGCCATAAAGAACGGAACAATCGTGAGAAGCGCCACAATGAGCACAGCGACACCAACTGCTACTGCAACAGCTGATTTATAGAGCTGAAACTGTGCCAGACCAATACATGTAAAACCGATGAGCACAGCAATTCCGCTGAATAAAACAGTCTTCCCTGCTGTTTTATACGTAATGAGAATCGCCTCAATTTTATCTTTACCGTGTGCGATCTCTTCTTTAAAGCGGCTGAGAAGTAGAATGCAGTAGTCTGTTCCTATTCCAAACATGATCGCGACCATGAAAATTTGGGTAAAGGTCGAGAGCGGGAAGTCGAGATATTTAACTAAATAAGCCACGATGGATTGACTCACCAAGTAAGACAGAGCTACTGCGACTAATGGAACGAAAGGCGCCACAGCTGATCTAAAGACAAGGACAAGAACGATGAGAATAAACCCAATCGTAATAAACTCTGTTTTCTTCAGACCTTCTTGCGAGCTTGTGATCACGTCATCATCAATTAACGGCTGTCCTGTCATTTCATATGTCAGATTTAAGCTCTTCAGCTTTTCATTGACTCTTTCTTTAAAATCGGAAGCTTTGATTTTGTTTGAGTCATATGTAACTGGAACAAGAAGCGTCGTGCGATCTTTAGAGAGCATCTGTTTTTTGATATCTTTATTGGCGTCAAAATAAGAAGTGATGTCCTCGACATGTAGATCTTGGTCCTTTTCTAAAATCTCCATTGCCTTTTTTAAAGATGTTTCTCTTTCTTTGACGATGTTCTTTTCTTGAAAGACAATGACAATTGATTTTTCTGTATCACCGTTTTCAGACATTTTCTTTAATAACTGATTTGCATATGAGGACGGATAGCCGTCTGGTACTGAAATTTGCCCTTTTTCTTTTGTTAATTGCGCCATATTAGGAGCGGTGATGAGTAACACTGCCGCTAATACGATCCATAAAATCGTGATCAGCCATCTACCCTTTATGATTGCTTTCATTAGTACTTTGTGCCTCCTCTTCGATGATTACTTGATAGATCTTTTCATATGTTTGAATAAATGATTCCATTTCTTTTTCTTCCAGCTTTTCGAAATAAGATCGAACAAGACCCTGAAGCTGTTTTTCCATTCGGCTAACCACATCTTTGCCCTCTGGAGTTACGTACAGATGCACATTTCTTCTATCAGCCTGATCGTGCTCACGAACAATGTAGTTCTTTGTGAATAGACGGTTTGTCATTGATGTCACAGCACTTTTATTCACATTACATACATTAGCTAGGTCTGTTGATGTACACCCTGGATGTAAATTGATGTATCGAAGCGAGAAATACTGATCAAGTGTCAGCTCTTTATCAAGCTTTTCTGTGATCATACTCGATACTTTTTTCTCCAACATGAGATAGACGTCTGCATACCTCTGAATGAGCTGTGCAATTTTTTTTTGTTCCATACGCTGCTCCTTTTTAGTTTAAGTGTTTAACTATTAAAGAGTTTAACTAATGAACAAAATGATTGTCAATGAAAATCCTCACAAATCACAAGGCTTTTATTCATTAGACACAAAAAGACAAACTCATTTATCTGAGTTTGTCTCAGCATGTAGACAAACCCTCGCATTCGTTGTCAGTCCTGCGTGCTGGTTCTCACGAATGTCAAATTCGCTCCGCGCCAGTACTCGTCCTTCCTAGACTTCAAAGGTTTTCTATCAAGCTGAAAAGAAGACAAAGGGCTAAAATCAAGATCATTTTAACCCTTTGTCTCTCTTTATTTATTTTGTTTTCGGGACGACTTTGAAAACGGACATCCGTTCTTCGTCAATTTCTTCCTCTAAAATTTGCTGAATGTCGGTTAATTGGATCTGTTCCAGCATGGTCACGACATCAAATAAGCTCATGTCTAAAAATGCATATCGAGTGAATTGATTCGCAATGTATTCAGGAGAGTTCATGGCTTTTAAAAAGCTGCCGATTTTCTTCTTACGCGCGAGCTCAATTTTCTCTTCTGAGATCAAGTTCTTTGCTTGAAGAAGGGTTTCTTTTAATACTTTTGCCAGTTGATCAGGATCATTTGTGTCTCCGCCAACTGACGTGAAGCCAAAGCCGCCTTCTTCCGTATAATCGTAGCTGAAGGTCTCATCAATTAAGCCTTTTTCATACATTTGTTCATATTGTAAGGAGCTTTTACCAAACAGCGTCTCTAAAATGAGATTCATTCCGAGTTCATGTTTTAGCAGTTCATCTCCTTTTTTATGAGGATTCTTAGTTTTCAAACCGAATATACATTTCGAGCCTTGTACGTTCATTGGAAGTTCGTATTCTTTTCGGTACACACCTTCAGGCTCATTGATGTCTTTTCGTTTGATCTCTGGCTGGTCTGTAAATGGCTTTTTCGCCTGATTCGCTCGAACTTGGTCTAATATTTGCTTCGGGTCAACGGGACCGACAACAAATAGAAGCATATTACTCGGGTGATAGAACGTTTCATAGCATTCATACAAATGATCTTTTGTAATCGGAGCAATACTTTCTACAGTTCCAGCTATATCAATTCTCACAGGGTGCTCTTGATATAGATTTTCAATCAGACCGAAGAATAAACGCCAGTCCGGATTGTCATCATACATGTTAATCTCTTGACCAATGATGCCCTTTTCTTTTTCGACCGTTTTTTCAGTAAAATAAGGCTCTTGAACAAAATCAATGAGTGTCTCAAGATTTTGTTCGACATTTGAGGTGCTTGAGAATAAGTAAGCTGTTCTCGTAAATGTCGTAAAAGCATTTGCGGATGCTCCTTGTTTACTAAATGTATGAAATACGTCTCCGTCTTCTTTTTCAAACAGTTTATGCTCTAAGAAATGGGCAATTCCGTCAGGCACTCGAATCATGTCTGCTTTGCCAAGCGGCACAAATTCGTTATCGACAGAGCCATATTTGGTTGTAAAAGTCGCATAGGTTTTGTTAAACCCTTGCTTTGGGAGCACATAGACGTCAAGTCCGCTCTCCATTTTTTCGTGATAGACCGTTTCTTGCAGCTGGTCGAATTGAATTGTTTTCACTGTCATGAAGCACCCTCCGTTCCTTTAAGAAAATAGGTCGTATCCCATTCGATTTTCTGACCCACTTTGATGATATCCTCTTTTGTCACTCGGTCAAGTGCTTCTAAAAAGGAATCAAGCGTTTCCCCTGTTGGCACAACGGCATGCTGATACAGGTATTCCGCTGTCCCATAAGATGTATCGATCGTTTCAAGAAGCTGATTTTTGACCACAGCTTTTGTTTGGTCAATCGCTTCATCTGAAAAATCACCTTTTTGCATCGCTTCAAATTGTTCTTTAATGATGTCTACTGCCTGCTGATAGTTGCCGACTTCAATCCCTGACATCACCATCATCAAGCCTTTAAAGCTCTCAAGTCTAGACACAGCGTAGTACGCAAGACTTGCTTTTTCCCGAACATTGATGAATAGCTTCGAGTGCGAGAAGCCGCCGAATATACCATTAAACAAATGCAAAGCCGGATAATCGTCATCTGCAATCGTCGTATGCGTGCGAAAGCCGATATTCAGTTTGCCTTGCTTCACGTCTTCTTCGTCGATGACTTCTTTTGCTTCTCTTTGCGTGCTTGTTGATTCAGCGTGTTGTTTAACCGGTTCTCTATCACTTGTTTTGAAGTATTGAGAGACCATTCGGCTGATGTCTTGTTCGTCTACATCTCCCACAACATAAAGATCAAGCTGATTTGTTTGAAGCGCATGCTTATATGCTTCAAACAGCGATTGAGCTGTGATCGTTTCGATATCTTCCATTTCTCCATTGACGTGCAGTGCATACGGTTCACCTTTGCACATTTCCTGCACAAGCCTTAAGTTCGAGTAACGCATTTTATCATCATACACTGCTTGAATTCGCTGTTTTAAAGTGCGTTTTTCTTGATCTACATATAATTGACTAAACGCTCCATTTTCAACATACGGATGGAATAGTAGATCAGATAGTAAGGCAATCCCTTTTTCTAGTAAAGGGGTTTGATCCTTTAAATATTTCTCATTCGCCATTTCCAGGCGGAAGGTAATGATGTGATTCTCCCCTTTTTTCGCCATGTCTGCTGAAACCGTAGCACCATAAAGCTCATCAAAATAAGCACGCAATTCTCCTGTTTTCGGCATTTTCTCTGTTCCTCTTAACAGCACATGCGGGAAAAGTGAACGCATGGTGACGTCATCTTTCGATAGAGGCGCGAGCATTTTAAAAAGGATTGTGACCGTTTTAAATTTTTCTGTTTTGACAATATGAGTATGAAGACCAGGTGTGTCTAGTGTCTTCTCTTGTAAGTACGTCATGAGAAACCTCCTTTGTTCATCCTATTTATTATGTATTAGAACATAGCTGATATATACGTAAAACAGCCATTTAATAGACATTATATCAATCAGAGGAAAGGATAGGAAATAAAAACGCCTCTGCTATAAGCAGAGACGCCGGTCGTTATTTCATTCTAAAAGGCCACCAATTCCATTTACCGAAAATACGAACCATGACCGGGATGAAGAGCGGTAATACAACAAGCGCATATAATAAAAGCCCAATGAGTATGACCGTTGCAATTTCAACAAGTGATAATACACCGGACGGCAGCATAGCGGCAAAGGTCCCCGCTAATATCGCGACTGCTGAACTAATGACGGAACCCATATTTCTCATCGCTGATATCATTGATGCTTGCACATGCTCTCCCTTCCATTCATTAAAGCGATCCATTAAGAAGATCGAATAATCAATGCCAAGGGTGACAAGAATTACAAAGCTGAAAAATGGAACAGCCCAGCTGAGACCGTCGTAGCCAAAAAATGTTTTAAAGATCCATTCTGTTAAACCGACGGATGTAAAATACGTTAAAATGAGTGAAAGTGTTAAGTATATCGGCATGACGATTGACCGTAATAATATAATTAAAATGATAAAGATGCCAACTAACATGAAAATGACTGTTCGAATAAAGTCACCATCAGATGTTTCTTTTAAATCTACATTTAAACTTGAGATACCAGACACACCGTAATTTGCATTTTTTAACCCGCTGACAGGTAAAAATTGATCAAGGGTGTCCTCAATTTTCGCAACGCCTTTCATCGCTTCATTGCTGTATGGATTCACATTTAAAATAACTTCAAAGGTTGTTAATTTACGATCTGGAGACATATACGTATGAAAGATTTGCTTAAATTCTTGGCGTTTCAGCACTTCTTCTGGAATAAACCAGCCTGTTATTTCTTCATCTGGCGCTTTCTGAAGCTGCTTTAAATAGCCGTCCGCCTCTGTGAAGCCGCTTTTGACCTGCTCAAGCCCTTCAATACTTTCATCTAAACCATCTGTTAACAATGTGAGTTTTGATGAAAGCTGACTAAATCCTTTTTTGATGGCTTTTTGGCCGTCTGTCAGCTGGTCTGCGCCATCTTCAATTTTAGGCATTTCTTTAATCAATTGTTTTTGGCCCTCATTTGTTTGTTCAAGACCGTTATAAACTTGATCGAGCCCTTCCATAAGCGCTTGTACTTGACGTTTTACTTCTTTTTGCTTGCTTGATAGGCTTTGAATCACTGAATCTGCTTTCTTGATCTTTTCTTTAAAGACAGAGGCTTCCTCTTCATACAGATTCATTTGGTCCCCTGCTTGATCAAGCATTCCTTTTGTGTTTTTGAATACTTCCTTGATTTCTTTATATTCATCCATATCTTTTACTTCTGGCAGCCGTTTTTCAAGTGCTTCAAACGATACATTTTCATACGAACTTTTTACTTTTTTAATGGTGGTTATCAGCTGCTGATTTGATTTCGCATGACGTTCAAGCGTACTCACCATTCGTTTAAGTTCTTGAATCATCGCTTCACTGCTTCGATATTCTTGCTCTAATTCCTTTTTTGCTTCTTTGATTTTACTTCGAATGGTTCCGACGCCATCTTTACTGCGCCTCACCCCATCTTCTAAAGAGATCAGGGACACCTTTACTTCTCCAATGCCGCTTTTGATCGCTTTTGTTCCATCAATCAGCTGATCAATGCCTTTAGCGGATTCTTGAATTTTTGGTTTTTGTTTAAGAAGGGCAAGATTTGTTTCGGTCAAACCATCTGAAATTTTCCCGATTCCTTCATGGCCTTTTCCTAGTTCTCCGCCAAGCTCTTTTGCTTGAGAGGTGACGTAAAGCTGACTTAGCCCATCTCCAACAGGCCGAGTGACACTACGGACCGTTTTTACTTCGTCAATGTCATTTAATTTACGGGTCAGTTTTTCAATCATGACAATCTTTTCTTGGTTATCTAACTTATTGTCACTTTCAACAAGTACATTCAGGGGCAGCGCTTCCCCAAAGCCAAATTGCTCTGATATCGTATTAAATGCAGACACTGATTCATACTTTGTCCCAATCTCATTTAAGCTGTTATAAGAAAGAGTCCCGTCGTACATCAGAATAGGAGGCACCGTAATGAGTGCAACTAAACCTAGGCTGATCAGTGGCCTTTTAAATGAAAAACGCCCAGCCCATTCCCACATTTTACTTTGCGGGTGGCGAATGTTTTCTCTTTTAGATGGCCAGAAAAGGGATTTTCCAAAAACAGACATAAAAAAGGGAACGATGGTGACAAGGGCGATCAGCAGGATGCCAACTCCTACAGCAACACTAACAGCCGATTGATACAATTGAAATTTGGCAAACCCAATGCTTGAGAAGCCGACTAACACGGCTAAGCCACTGAAAAGGACCGTTTTCCCTGCACATTTATATGTGATGATAATTGACTCTTTGACATCACGACCTTGACCGATTTCTTCTTTAAAACGGCTTAAAAGCAAAATACAATAATCTGTTCCTATACCGAACATAATCGCTACCATAAAAATCTGAGTAAAATTAGATAGAGGAAATTGCATATATTCTACTAGAAAAGCCACAATACAACGGCTGACAGCATAAGAAATGCCGATCGTAATGAGCGGAACAACAGGTGCCAAAATCGATCTGAAAACAATGATTAAAATAAAGAAAATAAAAATGATCGTTATAAGTTCAGTTTTCTTCAGACCTTGTTGAGAGCTTTGAATGACATCTGAATCCACAAATTTTTGTCCCGTCATTTCATATGAGACATGATAGGGCTTTAAAACTTCCTCAATTTGTTCTTTAATCTTCACAGCTTTTGTTTCGTAGTGGTCGAATTTGAATGGAACAAGAAGTGTACTTTTATCCTTTGATAAAAGTTGTTTTTGAATGTCCGGATCTACATGAAAATACGAAGTAATTCCGTCAATGTGGAGGTCTGGAGCATGTGTCATGAGTGCAGATAAAGCCTTTTTTAATTCCTGCTCTTTCTTAGGGAACAGATGTTGTTCGGAGAATACAATAACACCCGTATCTTTTTTCCCGTTTTGATCTGTGAGCTTATCCAATAAGTGAAGTGCCTCAGCTGTTGGTGTCCCCTCCGGAACCTTTAATTGCCCTTTTTCTCTTGTTAATTCCTCTAAATTGGGCGCAGTAATAAACAGAATCACAGCTGTTATCATCCACACCACTAATACAATCCATCTTGCTTTAATTATTTGCAACATAGCTGCTTCAAGCTCCTTCTAGTTCATCAATCAATTTGCTATATTTGAGCGTGTCTGAAGTGCTGACTGCGTCTCCTTCAACGTGCTAATGGCAGGATGACCTATTCAATTGTCTTTTCGTGTTGAAGAAACACACATTCATCATCACCACGCGAACTCAATTTCTGCCTAAAGAAGGACAGAAAATGAACGTTTTTGAACACCTCCCGCTTGGAATAATTTAAAAGATATTACTATACATTAGTTTAACTATCAAAATTTTACATGTCAATTTATAAAAAAGAAAAAAGATGGCAAAATACCGTCTTTTTTCTAGATTAAACCGTTTTTAATTGTTCACTTTCATCTTCTTCATCTGGCTGGATGAAGAAGATGACCAAAAATAGAGAAATAAGACTGCAAATGGTCGAGAGAATAAAAACGATGGAGTCCCCTTTATCCATGAGATAAGCGTAAATCGGAGGTCCTAAAGCGACACCGATAAAACGCATACTGCTGTAAAACGACGTAATGGTTCCGCACTGCTCTTTTTCAATTCCTTCTGTGATCAGGGCATCAAGTGCAGGCAGGACAATACCGATGCCAACACCGCCAATGCTTAAGCAGATAAACAATACGTAAAAGCTGTGATTCCACCATAAAAACATATAGGAAAGTGATAACAAGGCCATGCCTACGATTAAAAAGATTCTCATTTTCCCTTTTTCTTTTCCAATCGTTTTCCCAGCAACGTATGAGCTGATGGATAGAAAAAGGAGCGGAATGCTAAGCAGGAGCCCTTTTTTGACACCCTTAATTTGATAAGCTGCCTCTAGGTTATCAGATAAGTAAAAAAGCACACCAAAAAGAAGAAACATAATAAAACCGCCAATTGCAAAAATGGCATACAGCCAGCGTCCCTCATGCTTAAATATGGTCTTTGTTGATTTTAAAAATTCTTTAAATGAAGGCGGGTCCTCCTCTTTTATCGCGGATTCTACCATGAACAGTACCATGAGAAAGCTGATGATTGAGAAGAACGGAATAAACCAAAACGGCACAAACCAAAACCATGAAGCCAAAAGCGCCCCAATAATCGGGCTCAATACCTTTCCAGCTGTGTTAGAGGTTTCAATGGCGCCTAGTCCCGCACTGACTTCTTCATCATCATGAAACAAATCTCCAATAAACGGCATCACGACAGGTGCTGCCCCGGCTGAGCCAACACCTTGAAGGACCCTGCCAAATAGAATCCACATGTACGGTTCTTTCATGATCGTTGAGGCAACTGCTGCCACAGCCCCTCCAAGTCCTGCGATTAACAGACACGGCAGGAGTACCTTTTTTCGCCCGATTCGGTCTGATAAATAGCCGGCGATCGGAATACATAAGATCGCGACAACGGAGTATACCGTAATAATGAGGGAGACTTGAAAGGAAGTAATGGAAAGTGTCTTTTCTATCTGTGGCAATACGGGAATGAGCATCGAGTTCCCAAGTGTCATGATTAAAGGCACTGATGATAATGCAATAATATTCTTTTTACTGACTGTTTTCTCGCCCAACATCATTCACCCAATTCTATATACTGTTACGTATTAGTGTGGCAAGTTTTACGGGTATTATGTATGGGCAAACAAAAAGCAACCGCTTATGAAAGCGACTGCTCGTTAAAATCGTTTACGTATCACATGAAAGCTGAATTTATCCGCTCGAAAATAATTTAGCGAGTATAAGACCGGCTGATCATCCTGATCATAGTGTATTTGTTTCAGTAATAATAATGCTGTTTCAGGGTCACATTCTAGTATCGGTGAAACCTGATCGTGGTAGCCGATTGGTTCAATGTCAGCAACTGCATATTTAATCCCGCTGTGTGGTTCTCTTCCAAACAGCTCAAAAAGAGACTCTTCTTCATGGGTAAAGGATGCAGGAAGATGCTTGACCGGAATTTTATCTAAACAGTAAACCACGGGCTGTCCATCGGCCGTTCGAACGCGCTCCATTGAAAAAATCTCATCAGATTCATCACACTGAAAACGAATCGCATCATTCTCTGTTGGCTCCCCTTCTTGAGAGGATAAAAAGATGGTACCAGGCGTCATATTGACTTGCTCTATCATTTTCGTGACACTTGCCAGCTGTTCTATGCCTGTTGAAAAGAGTGGTCTTGTGTTGACGAACGTACCCACACCATGCCTTCTAATTAAATATTTCTCTTCTTCTAATATACGAAGGGCTTCACGCAGTGTCGCTCTGCTCACGCCTAAAAGCTTTGAGAGCTCAAATTCAGAAGGTAGTTTCTCTTTTTCGGCATATACGCCTGATTGTATATCTTCTTTAATACGGTCAATCACTTTCAAATATAAATGGCGATTGTCTGTTTTGGTCGACATGTTTTCCCTCCGTCTAATCAATGCAAATGATAAGATGAGAAATCTCTATTCCGAGATAAGTTGAACATAACTATATCATGTTTTTGCAAATAAATAAATAGTCTGACTTCCAGTTAACATAATCATACTATCGTTCACTTTTTTAGAAAGCTCTCTTCGTTTTATGAAGAGAGCTCGTCATATTGTTCTTTTGAAAGCAGGACTTCTCTCGGTTTACTTCCTTCATAAGGACCAACAACGCCTCGCTCTTCCATTGCGTCAATCAGGCGGGCGGCCCGGGTATAGCCGATACGGAATCTTCTTTGAAGCATAGAGACAGAAGCCGTCTGCATGCCGATGATGAGTTCCACTGCTTCATCATATAAATCGTCATCCACAGCTGTAAGCTGATCCTGCGTTTCTTCAGTTGGAATCATTTCTTCTTGATATTGTGCTTTTTGCTGAGTGATCACATGATCAACGACATGTTCTACTTCTTCATCTGATAAAAAGGCGCCCTGCACACGAACTGGTTTGTTTGCTCCAACTGGTAGAAACAGCATATCCCCTCTGCCGAGCAGTTTTTCTGCGCCCCCCATATCAAGGATCGTCCTTGAATCGGTTTGCGAGGACACGCTAAAGGCAATGCGAGATGGGATGTTGGCTTTAATGACACCTGTAATGACATCGACAGAAGGTCTTTGTGTGGCAATAATTAAATGAATTCCGGCTGCACGAGCCATTTGCGAAAGTCTTGTAATAGAATCTTCCACATCAGAGGAAGCGACCATCATTAAATCTGCAAGCTCGTCTACAATGACAACAATATAAGGAAGTTCTGGCTGTTTCGCCTCTTCTGATTGATTCATTCGTTTAATGTAATCATTGTACCCTTCAATATTTCTTGTCCCCGTATGAGAAAATAATTCATAGCGGCGTTCCATTTCACTGACGACTTTTTTCAGTGCCTGTGAGGCTTTCTTAGGGTCCGTTACAACGGGAGCGAGCAGATGCGGAATGCCATTATACACATTTAGTTCAACCATTTTCGGATCAATCATCATCATTTTCACTTCATGAGGTTTCGCTCTCATGAGAATACTTGTGATAATGCCATTGATACACACACTTTTTCCGCTTCCAGTCGAACCTGCTACAAGTAAATGCGGCATTTTGTTCATTTCAGCCAGAACGGCTTCACCCGAAATATTGCGGCCGAGTCCAATCAGTAGCTTGGCATTTGGACGGTCATTTTGCTTCGATTCTAATACCTCTTTTAAAGAAACCATCGCAATTTCTGCATTCGGAACCTCAATACCGATGGCTGATTTACCAGGAATCGGCGCCTCAATCCGAATATCTTTTGCTGCGAGAGCAAGGGCTAAGTCATCACTTAGATTGACGATTTTACTTACCTTCACGCCGACATCTGGATAGACCTCATATTTGGTAACGGCTGGTCCTAAGTGAACCTGTGTGACTTTTGCTTTGACGCCAAAGCTTTGAAACGTTTTTTCAAGCTTTCTTGCATTTTCGTATATATTTTTCTTGTCTGTTTGCTGCCCTGAGTGCTGCGGCTCTGCCAAAATATCCAGTGACGGCAATTCGTAATCTTTGTTTTCAAGTTCCGTAAACGTCATCGGCGGCGCCTCTTTTGGTTCATCAGCTGAATCTGATGGAACCGGCGTACTTTGTACAGATTCTTGAAGAGGCGAAGTCTCTTTTGCCGCCTGCTCTTTTTGAACGAGCGGGGTGAGAATGTCATCTCTGTCAGCAAAGCTTGAGATAATCGGCTGACTATTGTCAGGCACTGGCGCTTCCTCTTCCATTAAGATCTGATCATCTTCGTCCTCTTCTTGAATACGAGACCGTTTTTTCTTTTGGGCCGTTTTCTGAGAGGGCGCGCTCTTTTTCGCCTGCCTGATTCCTTTCATATCTTCAACAAACGCTTTCCACTGCTTCACCATAAATTGCGAGACAGGCAGCGTCACTTTTTTCACCATTTCTTGAAGAGATCGATTTGTAATCAGAACAATTCCAATCAGCATCAGAACGATTGCCATGATTTGAGAGCCTGCTTGTGCAAATAAGAAATAAGAAGCAGCAAATAATACGGCACCGATCATGCCGCCTCCTAAATCAGGCGACCCCGTCTCACCTTTCATGTCCATCAAGAAAAGCTCAAATGTATTTCTGATCACACTTTGAGAGCCTATCGCACCCGCAGATGAAAGGTGCTGAAAAAGCTTCACATGAGACAAAAGCAAGATACTCGCAATGATGCAGTATAGACCTGCCTTTCTCCTTGTCAACATATCTGGGATTTGTTTTTTCCAGAAGATGGTCACGCCAAAAAGAAATAATCCGATAAGGCAGAGAATGAACCATTCACCTGCAAAAAATCGGAATAAATGTACGAAGGTTTGTCCAACGACGCCTAGCTGTAAAATGGCGATGATCGCTATGGCAATACAGACTAACCCATTTAATTCATATTTCAGTTTTAGTTGTTTATTTTGTTTTTTTCTCGTTTTCCGTTTTCTCTTTTTAGCCATACTCATCACCTTACTACGAAAGAAAATATAACCTACCGAAAGATCAGAAAGAAAGCAGCCTGGTTTTGGCTGCTGCATCTTGTTGTAAGTTTTCCCTTTATTATAGCATAGAATCATTCATATGAGTCGGTTTGATTGGAGCCTAATTGTAACTTCAATCGCTTGCCTGGTGCAAGCTCTTGATTCAGAAAGTCCATTGGATTGGTGCTCATGACTTGAACGATTTCTGCTTCATCCTCTTTCATTTCAACCATAACTGGCACGCCTTGGATGTTTACCTGCTGAAGTTTCCGGTCTCCTTGTTCCTCCGCGTAAATGGCTTCATATGGTATAGTTGTGTATAAAATCATTGGATCAGCCCCTCGTTTTGAGATGCCCTTTCTCCAATCAGCTCATTCAACTTTTTAATCGCTTGTCCTACACCGCCTACTTCATTCATGAGTCCGTATTCTGCTGCCTCATGACCAACAACATTTGTTCCAATGTCTCTTGTCAAATTGCCTTTTGAGAACATGAGCTCTTTGAACTTCTCTTCTGTAATATTGGAGTGGCTTGTCACAAAGTTAATGACTCTTTCCTGCATTTTATCTAAGTATTCAAAGGTTTGCGGGACACCAATCACAAGACCGGTTAAACGCACAGGATGAATGGTCATCGTGGCTGTTTCCGCAATATAGGAATAGTCACACGATACAGCAATCGGGACACCAATAGAGTGGCCGCCGCCAAGTACAATCGATACAGTCGGTTTTGATAAAGATGCAAGCATTTCTGCAATCGCTAGTCCCGCTTCAACATCGCCGCCTACTGTATTTAAGATGATCAAAAGCCCTTCAATTTTTGGATTTTGCTCTACTGCTACGATTTGCGGTATGACATGCTCGTATTTGGTTGTTTTATTTTGTGGTGGAAGCTGCATGTGGCCTTCAATTTGTCCAATAATGGTAAGGCAATGGATATTTGTATCTTGCGGCAGCTGTGGTATGGCTGTTTCACCAAGCTGTTGTATTTTGCTCATAATGCTGTCTTTTTCTTCTGGCTTTCGCTCAGGCTGCTGTTCATTTTTTTCGTCCATTTGTCTCCATCCTTTCCTCAAACTCTCCTCCTATTATGAACAAGAAGGCCGTATTCAATCCGCATTCCTCACACCACATCAAAAAAGCCCAAAGAGCTTATGCTCCTTGGGCTTTCTCATCATACTTCCATAATAATTGGAATGATCATCGGCTTACGTTTTGTTTTTTCATATAGGAATTGATTGAGTACGTCGCGCATGGATTGTTTCAATGTTGACCATTCAACAATTGAGTTTTCCGTTTGCTCTTTGACAATCCCTTTGACCATTTCTGTCGCTTTCACAATCAGCTCTTCGGATTCTCTTACATACACAAATCCTCTTGTGATGATTTCAGGTCCAGAAATTAATTGTTTCTTTTGTTTATCGAGCGTAATGACGACAATTAAGATACCATCTTGAGACAATAGGCGTCTATCGCGTAACACAATGTTCCCGATATCACCAACGCCAAGACCATCGATCAAAATATTGCCTTGGTGAACTTTTTCACCAATCTTGACGTTCTGTCCTCTAAACTCCACAACATCCCCTTTATCAATCAAGAAAATGTCACTTCGTTTCATTCCCACTTCTTCAGCAACACGAGAATGTGCTTTTTGCATACGATATTCGCCATTCACCGGAATTAAATACTTCGGCTTTAGTAAGTTCAGCATGAGCTTTAACTCTTCTTGGCAGCCATGTCCAGAAACATGCACACGTTTTTGCGCAAAAATGACTTGTGCGCCGCTTCTTGTAAGGAAATCCACTGTTTTTGAATAGGTGAGTTCTTGTCCAGGAAGAGGTGTAGATGCAATCACAACCGTGTCATCTTTTTCAATATGAAGCTGTTTGTGATTTTGTTTCGCCATTTTTGTTAACGCAGCAAGAGGCTCTCCGTGGCTTCCAGCTGTCAGAACGACCACATCGTTTTTCGCCATTTTCTTCACTTCTTGAACTGGTACAAATAATTCTTCGTCTGCTGTGACATAACCAAGTTTGATCGCCAGCTGAAGAGTCGTCATCATATTCTTTCCTGCTACGGCAAGCTTACGGCCATTTTGATTTGTTGCATTAATGATCTGCTGCACTCGGTTAATGTTAGATGAAGATACAGCCACAATGACACGATTTTCAGCATTGTACATCGCATTTGAGATTTCGTCTTGGACGAGCGCCTCAGAAGGTGTATAACCTGGTTTTTCAGCATTGACACTGTCTGAAAGAAGTGCTAAAACGCCATTGTTTCCAATTT
The DNA here is from genome assembly GCF_038007905.1 of Bacillus sp. FSL W8-0645. Classification (NCBI taxonomy): domain Bacteria; kingdom Bacillati; phylum Bacillota; class Bacilli; order Caryophanales; family Bacillaceae; genus Bacillus; species Bacillus sp. FSL W8-0645. The sequence continues at coordinate 1,722,130 of NZ_JBBOYC010000001.1, read as the reverse complement.
TCGCAATCTCTCCGATGTCACAGGCTTGGTTAAGCGCTGGGGTTTGATCAAATTTAAAATCACCTGTGCATACGATTGAACCAAGAGAGGTTTTGAAGCTGATCCCAACTGAATCAGGGATGCTGTGATTCGTTCTAAAGAATGATACCTTTGTTGTTTCAAACGTAATGACTGATTTTGCATGTACCTCACGCAAGTCAGCTTTTTGATTGAAGCCATACTGTTTTAATTTTTCTCGAAGTAACGCAAGGGTCAGCTTCGTTCCGTAAACTGGTACAGACAATTTGCTTAAGCAATGGAATACGCCTCCGATTGCTTCATCATGTCCGTGGGTAAGAAAGATTGCTTTCACCCGATCAGCACGTTCTGTTAAATAAGAGATATCAGGAATGACGACGTCAATGCCTAGCATTTCGTTTTCTGGATGCATCAAGCCTGCATCTACCACATATATGTCCGAATCAATTTCAATGACATATAAGTTTTTCCCGATTTCTCCAACGCCTCCCAGTGCAATAATTCTTACGTTCTCTGTATTTTTCTTTTTCAAAATTCTTTTCCTCCTAGTCTCAAGCCCGTCCATCATCGCTTAATGCTATTATAACTGAATCTAATTTTAGAAAACAAGATGAAGTCACATTTTAAGAAAGTGTTTATGTATAAAAAACGGTCATACTCAGGGACATCTGAGAATGACCGCTTACGAAATTTTTTGTTTTGATCAGCTGTTTAAGACGCTGCTTAAATCCAGTCTCTCTTCTTCTGACAAAGGTAAAAGCGGAAGACGAACAGATCCGACATCTAGTCCTTTCAGCTGAAGAGCTGTTTTGACAGGCGTTGGATTTGGCGCTGTGAAAAGCTGTTTCATGATTGGGAGCAGCTTTTGATGGATTAATGCGGCATTGGCCGTTTGACCTGAAGCATAGCTTTTCAGCATTTGCTGCATATCAAGCCCTACGATATGAGACGCCACAGAGACCACTCCTTTTGCACCAACAGATACAGCTGGAAGTGTTAAGCTGTCGTCACCTGAATAGACATCGAAATCTTCTGGTGTCTCTGCAATGATTTTTGTCATGGCATCAAGATCACCGCTTGCTTCTTTGATCGCGACAATGTTAGATATTTGTGCAAGCTTAATGGTTGTTTCTGGGGCTAATGACGCAGCCGTTCTCCCTGGTACATTGTAAAGCATGACAGGAAGAGATGTAGACTCGGCAATGGCTTTAAAGTGTGCATACATGCCTTCCTGTGATGGCTTGTTGTAGTAAGGTACGACAAGCATCACTGCATCAACGCCCGCTTCTTCTGCTTTTTTCGTTAGTTTGATAGACGCATTTGTATTATTACTGCCTGTTCCTGCAATGATTTTACAACGACCATTTGCTAATTTTACCGATTGCTGAAAAAGAGCGACTTTTTCTTCAGTCGATAAAGTTGGCGATTCGCCTGTTGTCCCTGCAACGACTAACGAGTCACTGCCGTTTTTTAACAAGTAATCAATGAGAATTGATAGCTTTTGGAAATCAATGTTGCCCTTTTTATCAAAAGGTGTAATCATAGCTGTTGCGATATTTCCGAAATTCATTTTTTTCACCTCATCATGATTCAATCACATTTATCTTGAAAGTTCAAACACTTCGTGCAGGGCATTGACAGCTGCTTTCATGTTTTCTTCGTTCACTAGCACCCAAATGGTCGTATGGCTGTCAGCCGATTGTAAAATCGGAATGTTTTGCTCGGATAGAGCCGATACAATTTTAGATGTGACACCTGGTACACCCATGATGCCTGCGCCAACAGCTGATACTTTCGCACAATTTGTTGTGACAATTGGCGTATAACCAAGATCTTTTAGGATCGAGGTTGCCTTTTCAGTCATTGCACCTGTCACGGTATACACAATCTCACTCGGTGTAATGTTGAAGAAATCGACACTGATTTGTGCATTAGCCATTGCTTTAAAGACCTCTGTTTGGACGCTGTATTGCCCTTCTTTTGCCGGGACTTTGATTTGCGTCACATCATTGACATGTGCAATCCCCGTAATGAGGCGGTCGTACACATCATGGCTCATTTTATCTGAGTAGTGTGACGTGACGAGTGTGCCCTCTTCATCAGAGTATGTTGAACGAACCCTCATTGGTACTTTTGCTTGCATCGCAATTTCGACAGCTCTCGGGTGAATGACTTTTGCTCCTTGATATGCAAGGTTGCAAATTTCTGTATATGTCACGACTCTGAGCGGCTTTGCATTTTCAACAATGCGGGGATCTGCCGTCATGACGCCTTCTACATCTGTAAAAATATCAATAAAGTCTGCCTGCAATGCAGCACCTAAAGCAGCTGCGGACGTATCACTGCCGCCTCGTCCAATTGTGGTCACGTCTCCATTTTTCGCGGCTCCTTGGAACCCAGCAACAACGACTACATCATGTTCAGATAGTGCCGCCTCGAGACGTTCGCACTTCATATCAATAATTTTCGCACTCGTATGTTCCTTATCTGTCACAAAACCAGCCTGTGCGCCTGTCATCGCTACAGCTTTTAGCCCGTTTTCATTCAGCATACTTGAAAACACAACAGCTGAAATATTCTCTCCGCAGGAAACGAGCAAGTCTTTTTCTCGATTTGTCATATGCTGCGCGCTGCCGTATAGCAGACCAAGCAGCGTATCTGTCGCATAAGGATCGCCTTTTCGTCCCATTGCAGATACGACGACAACCGACTTATAGCCTTTCTCTTTTGCCGATAAGATATGTGCAAGTGCCCTTTTTCTACCTTGATCATCTTTGACAGATGTACCGCCAAATTTTTGGACAATTATTTTCACTGTTTTCACTCCAAGTTCATTCTGACGTAAGAGAAGAGAGCAGGCGAAAGATGCCTAACTCTCTTCTGTTCGTCCTCATCATCCATTGAATGTTAAACTAATTTTAATGCTTTTAAGCTTTCTGCAATTTGAACGGAGTTCCATGCAGCGCCTTTTAGCAGGTTATCAGATACAATCCACATATGGAACCCGTTTGGACGGTCCAAATCTTTCCGAATGCGGCCGACAAATACGTCGTTTTTCCCAACAGCATCTGCAGGCATTGGATAAATTTGCTGAGACGGATCATCTTGCAGTGTAATGCCTGGAGCATCTTTTAGAATGGACTTGACGTCTTCAACTGTTGCGTCGTTTGATTCTAGTTCGACGTAAACAGATTCTGAATGTCCTGTTTCAATTGGAAGTCTCACACATGTTGCCGCTACTTCCAGCTCTGGCATATGCATGATTTTTTTCGTTTCGTTGATCATTTTCATTTCTTCAAATGTGTAGCCATTGTCTTGGAATTTATCAATTTGCGGAATCGCATTAAATGCAATTTGATAAGGCATGACTTCCGACTTCACATCTTCTTTATTTAAAATGGCTTGTGATTGGCTATATAGCTCGTCAATAGCTTCATGTCCTGCACCTGATACGGCTTGGTAAGTGGACACGATGACTTTTTTCATGCCATACGCCTGGCGAAGCGGTTCTAATGCCGCTACCATTTGAATCGTTGAACAGTTAGGGTTTGCAATGATTCCTTTATGGTCATGCAAGTCTTTTTCGTTTACCTCTGGTACGACAAGAGGGATGTTTTCGTCCATACGGAAAGCACTTGTGTTGTCTACAACAATCGCACCTCGTTTGACCGCTTCAGGAGCTAGCGCCTTGGAAACATTTCCTCCAGCACTGAATAATGCAATGTTCACTCCTTCAAAGCTTTCAGGTGTTGCTTCCTGTACGGTATACTCTTGACCTCTGAATGTCACTTTTGTTCCAGCAGAACGTTTTGAGGATAGTAGAGTCAGTGTATCCATTTCAAAATCTCTGTCAGCTAGTGTTTTTAACATTTGTTGACCGACAGCTCCAGTCGCTCCAACTACAGCTACATGCAATCCTCTTCCCATCAGTAAAACTCCTTCCGACCCATCCATGATTCTTTTCTTTCGGATGGCCATCCTATGACTTTTTACATTTTATTTTACCATAGAAAAGCAAGGCTTGAAGCATCTTTTTTGAATCTTTCATGATTTTCTAGTGAATCTATTATTCGTTTGGTCCAATTAAAATCGGCTGAATTTGTCTATGCTGAAGTGCCTCTTCTACTGTTTGAGAAAGCAAATCCATGTTCGCGACCATGGAGGTCGGTTTTTTAAATGGATCATCTTGACCAAATGGAATAAAGAAAATATTCTTTGTCGATATCAACCTCATCAGATTTGTACCATTTAAGCCTAGCGCATCATTTGTTGAAATTCCTAAAACGACAGGACGATGATTTCGAATGGTTGCTTTTGCAGCCATTAAAACAGGGCTGTCTGTCATGGCATTTGCGAATTTCGCCATCGAGTTCCCTGTTAATGGAGCAATGACCATACAATCAAGTGGCAGCTTAGGTCCGAGCGGCTCTGCTTTCACGATTGAGTCAATCGCCTTAAAGCCAGTCAGCTTCTCAATCCGCTCAATCCAGTCCGCCCCATCTCCGAATCTTGTATTCGTGTTCTGGACCGTATATGACACCACTGGACGTACTTCTGCTCCTTCTTTTACAAGTGCTTCGATTTGCGGATAAACCGCTTCGTACGTACAGTGGGAACCAGTTAAGCCAAAGCCGATTCTTTTCCCTTTTAATGTTGTCATGATTCCATCCCCCTTTTTTCCTCTGCAAGTTCACATAAGAGCCCAGAAAGCACTTTTGCAATGATTTGCCCTGCTGTCTTTGGTGCGACAATCCCCGGGAGTCCTGGTGCAAGAAGCGCCTTCACTCCGTGTTTTTGTGCAAAGTCAAAGTCTGTTCCTCCTGGGCGGGAGGCGATATCCAAAATGAGTGTCTTTGGTGTCATGCTGACGATGACAGATGAATCTAATACAAGGCTTGGAATGGTATTGATGATGATATCTACATCTGTTACTTCTTCTTTTAACCGGTCCATTGAAAATGGATCGAGTCCCATTTCAAAGGCCCGCGCTAAATGCGCTGTATCTGCTGCCCCTACTTTTACATCCGCACCGAGTGCCCGAAATGTGCGGGCAATGGTGAGTCCTGTTCTTCCGAGTCCAAGAACAGCGACACGTGATCCATGAATCGTATAATCCGTTTGCTGAATGGCCATCATGATAATCCCTTCAACTGTTGGAATAGAGTTATATATGGCAATATCATCTCGCTCAAACAGCTTCACAAGTTTTCGGTTCACCTGCTTTGCCAGATTGTCTAAGTACGTATTAGAAATACCTGAGTACAAGGTACAATGGGCAGGGGTTCTTTCTAAATATGTTGCTTCTAGTAACACCTGCTCATTTGAGAAAACTGTCGCGACAACACCTTCATCCGTTGCCCCTGATACTGGCAGGATCATACTGTCTACCTGTTCGAATGGAAGTTCTGACATTTTTAGCTTTTCAGCCCCAATAAATCCGTGATCCAGCTGATCAAATCCAACCAAAAACACTTTGGCATGCTGCTGTGACAGCTTGCGAATAATTTCAAGCTGCCTTGCATCTCCCCCGATCACCGCAACCGTTAAACCGCTCAACATACTGACCGTTCACCTTCTTTATTTAAAAAAGTCTGTAATATTTTCTGAATCTCCCTTTTAGCATATGAGGAGAGGATTCAGCCTGTGAACGAATCGAAGAGAGAAAAGAAAAAGAGCACCCATTTATGATGGATGCTCTTTTTCCCCGGGCGGCTGAAGTCCTTCAGGCACATCGAGAATGATCATATCTGATCCTATTTTTTGAATGTGATTCCACGGGACGCGGATGTCATTTCCTTGCTTTCGAAAGCCAAACCACTTCACCGAAGGTATGATGAGTGCTGTGATTTGACCGTCCTGTTCATTGATTTCAAGGTCGGTTTGTCCAAGCACGCCAAGCCGCTCCGCTCTTTTGATATCGACGATCTCTTTTCCTGACAGCTCACTTAGCCTCAAAATCGCATCACTTCCCTTCCGTATCATATATGCAGCCACAAGAAGAAATAGACCGTCACGCTTTTTCAAGTTATGAATGATGCCAATTTGAATACCAAGCTGGTTTCAGTTGATGAAAGTGATCATGGTCTGCCAGCATTCTCTCCACTCGGTTCACCATACCTTTTACATGTTCAGTGTCATAAGAAAGCGTCCAAACAATAGAAGAAAAGCAGCTCATTGCTGTATAGATAGAAAAAAGAAGCCAAAAATCGTCTGTGGCCTGCTTACTTACATAGTAATCCAGTTGCCCTGCTGAAAACGGAATACTATTTTCTCGGCTAAATAAGGACAGTTTATAAAAATCATGAACCGGGTCACCCCAGTCAGATTGATCAAAATCAATGACGCCGGCATACTCACCTTCTTGTATGATAATATTCCCCAAATGAAAATCATCGTGCTGGAATTGATTAGGTCTCGCCTTTACCGCATCAGCATGTGATTTGATAAAATCTAATACGAATTGCTCTTTCGTAAAGGTCACTCCACTTGATTGATAGGCATGTACATACCGCTCATATTTCGCCATGACTCTCTCATCCCATTGCACGACATGAGAAGGTGCGGGACATGTATGCATGAAATTCAGCTCTCTGCCTGCCCGTCTTCCGATTTCATACTGCTCTTCATTTGTAAGCAGATGGATGGATGCTCTAGCGTTCTCTCCTTCAATAAAAGAGAAAATACGATAGGTACAGTTAAGTTCAGGATTCATTCCAACCTCCATGACTTCAGAACATAGAAGCCCTCGATTTTTAAACTTTTGCTGAACTGACGCTTTTCTTTTAAAATTAGCATACGTTTTGAGATTTGATAACTTGAGCACCAGCTTTTCACTCGAGGATGTTGTGACGAGATAAGTACGGTTTCCGGAAAAGCCAGATGTCATCGGCTGAAAGGAGATGGCTTGTGTCAGAAGCGGAGAGAGGAGTTTCAGTTTTTCAAGTTCCATGTAAGCAGTGCCCCTTTCTACTTGATATACAATAAAATAAACGGCAGACCTCTTAAGAAGCCTGCCGTGTTGTTTACATTATGATGGCTGATCACCCGTAGGACTAATAAGCGAGAGCGCATAATCCTCTGTAAAGATTCGTTTTGATAAGTTATTCACACCGTCTAATGTGACTTTGTTGATTTCGTCAATAATTTCATCAAGTGTACGATGTTTGCCAAGGAGCAGTTCGTTTTTACCGTTTCGGCTCATCTTGCTGTTTGTGCTTTCAAGACTGAGCATTAGGTTTCCTTTCATTTGCTCCTTAGAGTTTTCAAGCTCTTTTTGCGTGATTCCTTCACGCTTTAAGACGTCTAGCGTTTGTAAGATGGTTTCAGAGAGCAGGTTTAACTGCTTCGCTCCAGTCCCGCCATAAATCGTCAGCATGCCGTTATCTGCAAATGAACTGTGATAGCTGAAAACAGAATAGGCGAGTCCTTTGTCTTCTCTTACATCCTGGAACAAGCGGCTGCTCATGCTTCCGCCAAGAACATTATTTAAGACGATTAAGTCATAGATGCCTTTGTCTCCAGCTGGGAGGCCATTAAAGCCCATGCATAGATGCGCTTGCTCTGTTTCCTTTTTGCGTGTGAGCTTGTCATAGTGAAATTGCGGCGCTTCTATAGGCTGTTTTTTTCCTTTCGTTTCATACGAACCGAACAACTTTTCAACTTCACTAATGAATGTGTCATCCACATTCCCTGCGACAGAGATGACGACGCGGTCCGGCGTGTAGAATTCATCCATATAAGCTCTTAGAGAGTCACCGTTAAAGGTAGAAAGTGTTTCTTCTGTTCCTAAAATCGGGAACCCTAAAGAATGATCACCATAAATCGCTTTGCTCAACAGATCGTGAACGATATCATCAGGTGTATCCTCATACATTTTGATTTCTTCATATACTACATTTTTTTCTTTTTTCAGCTCTTGTTCATCAAAAGCGGAGTGGAAGAACATGTCGCTTAATACATCGAGGGCGTAGCCAGCATGTGAATCAAGCACCTTTGCATAGTAGCAAGTGTATTCTTTTGACGTAAAGGCATTCACTTGACCACCAATGCGGTCAAAGGATTCTGCGATATCACGTGCAGATCTCGTCTTTGTCCCTTTAAAGAACATATGCTCTAGAAAGTGTGAGATCCCATTAATTTCTGGTGTCTCATGTCTAGAACCCGTTCCAATCCAGACGCCAATTGCGACAGATCTGACAGTGGGATTGTTTTCAAGTACAATTCTTACTCCGTTTTGGCATGTATACGTTTTGACCAAGTTTTGCTCCTCCTATTCAACAAACAGATCGGATCACGGATGTCTTTTTTCACTTAGGAGGTCAGAAACCGTTCCTAATTCATATCCTCTTTCCTTGATTTGAGTGATAAGTGCGTCAAGACTTTTCGCCGTCGAATCTGTTGGATGCATTAATATCATCGCCCCATTGTGAATTTTCCCAAGCACCCGTTTTTGTAGTATGTTTGGTGACGGTTTTTGCCAGTCAATGGTGTCTACCGTCCACATAATGGTTTCCATTCCTTCTTCTGCGGCAAGCTTCACTGTTTCTTCTTTAAAGCTACCGCTTGGAGGGGCGAACCACTTCGGTTTTTTTCCAAGGGATTCTTCAATTTGACGATTTGTTTTGGTAATCTGCTCTAATGCTCGTTCTCTTGTCAGTGTGCGCATATCCGGGTGATTGTATGAATGGTTTCCAATTTCATGACCATCTGCCACGATTTTTTTAGCAAGATCCGTGCTTTTTTTCACCCATTTGCCTTCTAAGAAAAAGGTCGCCTTGACTTGATGCTTTTCCAGTGTCTTTAACATCTTGATTAAATGCTCGTCACCCCAAGCTACGTTGATGAGGAAAGCATTCATTTTTTTATCTGGATGTCCCTTGTAAATGGGTTCAGCACCAAGTTCATGTAAATGAATAGAAGGTTTTGTTTCATTAAAAACAAGAAGCTTTTCATCAAATGACCCTTGTTTTTTCATTTTTTCGTAAGAGGCATCGATATTGACCGTCTGTCCATTTAAACCAGGCATCTTTTTCCACACTTTATCAATCTTAGCATTTTGCGCCTTCACTTCATAGTCAGAAGACTTCGATTCAATCTCTTGATATAAAATATCTTTTGAAACAGATGCAACCTCAGCATACTCTTTCATTGATTCCATATATGTAACAGCAGCCGGCTGCTTCATCGTTTGATATGACACGAGCAGTAAAAATACAAACACAATGAATGGTAACGTTTTTTTCAATGGTTGTCCCTCCCCTTTACCACAAATTATGATGGGGAGAAACAAGCTAGAACTATTGTTAGCGCAAGAAAAGAAAGAAGCCTGGTACGGATACCTGGCTTCTAACATATTTCATTAAGACTGTTTTTCTTCTTTTTCCTTTTCTTCACGTAAAACAGCTTTGCGAGAAAGGTTCACACGGCCTTGTTTATCGATTTCAGTGACTTTGACAAGTAATTCATCGCCAATCTTCACGACATCTTCTACTTTGCCTACACGATCAAGCGCAAGCTCAGAAATATGAACAAGTCCATCTTTGCCGCTGAAGATTTCAAGGAAAGCACCGAATTTTTCAATGCGTTTTACTTTACCTAAGTAAAGTTGTCCTACTTCAACTTCTCTCACAAGATCTTCAATGATTTTCTTCGCTTTTTGGTTCATGTCTTCTTCTGTAGAAGAGATAAAGATTGTACCATCTTGTTCAATATCGATTTTCACACCGGTATCTTCGATGATTTTATTGATTTGTTTACCGCTTGGTCCAATGACATCGCGAATTTTATCAGGATTGATTTTCATCGTTAAGATTTTTGGTGCATAACGAGACAATTCTCCTCTAGAAGCAGGAATCGTTGACAGCATGCTATCTAAGATTTCCATTCTTCCTTTTTTCGCTTGTTGGAGAGCTTCTTCCAAGATGTCTTTTGATAGACCATCGATTTTGATATCCATTTGAAGTGCTGTTACACCTTTTGATGTACCTGCAACTTTAAAGTCCATATCACCAAGTGCATCTTCCATTCCTTGAATGTCTGTCAGCACTGTGTAGTATTCACCGGATTTCACAAGTCCCATTGCAATCCCTGCAACTGGTGCTTTAATTGGAACACCCGCATCCATCATCGCAAGTGTGCTTGCGCAAATACTTGCTTGTGAAGTAGATCCGTTTGATTCTAGTACCTCAGACACAAGGCGAACCGTATAAGGGAAATCTTTTTCAGATGGAATCACTGGTTCTAATGCCCGTTCACCTAGCGCTCCATGTCCGATTTCACGGCGGCCTGGGCCACGCATTGGACCTGTCTCACCAACACTGAATTGAGGGAAGTTGTAATGGTGCATGAAGCGTTTTGATTCTTCAACGCCTAGACCGTCAAGAATTTGCACATCGCCAAGTGCACCTAATGTACAAATACTGAGCGCCTGTGTTTGTCCTCTTGTAAATAGACCTGAACCATGCGTTCTTGGCAGAAGTCCTACTTCTGAAGAAAGTGGACGGATTTGATCTGCACCACGTCCATCTGGACGTACTTTCTCTTCAGTGATCAGACGACGAACTTCATTTTTGACAAGCTTGTTTAATACGTCTTTCGCTTGTTTAATCGTCGCTTCGTCGCGATCTTCTTCTTCAAATTTCTCAACCACAGCTTTTTTCACAGCACTGATTGCATCTTCACGTGCATGCTTCTCATGTACTTGAATCGCTTTCAGCAGGTCTGTTTCAGCAAGTGCTTTTACTTCGTCTGCTAACGTTTGATCTACTTCATATAAAGGAATATCGATCTTTGCTTTACCGACTGCTTTGACAATTTCCTCTTGGAATTCGATTAAACGTTTGATCTCTTGGTGACCATACATGATAGCTTCAAGCATTGTTTCTTCTGGTACTTCATCAGCACCAGCTTCGACCATGTTGATCGCATCTTTTGTTCCAGCGACTACAAGGTTGATGTCACTTTGTTCAAGCTGTTCTACATTTGGATTGATGATAAACTTTCCATCAACTCGTCCTACTGTAACGCCGGCGATTGGTCCCTCAAATGGAATGTCAGACACACATAATGCTAAAGATGAGCCAAACATTGCAGCCATTTCAGATGAACAATCTTGATCCACACTCATGACGATACTAATAACTTGTACTTCGTTTCTAAATCCATCTGCAAATAATGGACGGATTGGTCTATCAATTAAGCGGCTCGCAAGGATCGCTTTTTCACTTGGACGGCCTTCTCTTTTAATGAAGCCACCAGGAATTTTACCTACTGCGTATAATCTTTCTTCGTAGTTCACAGTGAGCGGGAAGAAATCAAGTGGTTTTGGTTCTTTAGAAGCTGTTGCTGAGCTAAGCACAGCTGTATCTCCGTAGCGTACGAGGACCGCTCCGTTTGCTTGCTTTGCAAGCTGGCCAGTTTCAACTGTCAGTTGACGTCCAGCCCAGTCTATGGTGAAGACATGTTTCTCTTGTCCCATTCTGAGAAAAACTCCTCTCTTATCTTGAAATTTTAGTTAATTCTTATTATGAACAAAATGATTTTCACATATCAATGTGAAAGGTGTATGTAGAAGGGTTTTTGCCATTCTTTCAACATTTTAACCATAAAATATTAGTGATTATACGATAAAAAAGCGGGAATCCTCCCGCTTTTTACGATTATCGACGTAAGCCTAGTTTGTTAATTAACTCACGGTAACGAGTTACGTCTTTATTACGTAGATACGTAAGAAGATTACGACGTCTACCTACCATTTTCAAAAGACCGCGACGTGAGTGGTGATCTTTCTTATGAGTACGTAAATGCTCGTTCAAGTTGTTAATTGATTCTGTTAGGACAGCGATCTGAACTTCTGGAGATCCAGTATCAGATTCGTGTGTTTTGAACTCATTAATTAATTGAGTTTTACGCTCTTGAGTAATAGCCATCCTGTTTCACCTCCAAATCATGTTAGCCCCATCTACCTCGCAACCGTCGGTGAAGTCGGCCTGCCAAGTAAGTGGTTTTAAAGCTACAGGAATAATCATACTAAAAATATGATGAATTTGCAAATGGTAGAGCTGTTTTTCTATGATTTTTTTGTTTAATTTCGCTGATGTTGAAAAAACTGAATCGCTTCTTCTTTATCTTGACTGATTTGAGCCGTTAACTCCTGGATTCCGTTAAATTTTTGCTCACTGCGAATGCGCTTGAACCACTGTAATTTAATCGGTTCACCATATATTTCTTCGTTAAAATCAAAGAGGTTTACTTCAATGGCAGGCTGATCAGGGCGTTTTTCATAAAAGGTTGGTTTATAGCCAACATTACAAACACCGTCATACACTTTGCCTTTCACTTCTGCTCTTACTGCATAAACCCCTGTTGGCGGAATGATATATTCAGCAGATAAACCGACATTCGCAGTCGGAAAGCCGATCGTCCGTCCTCGTTTATCACCATGAATGACAATACCTCGCAGCTGATAAGGTTTTCCTAAAAGCTCACTCACATATTCAACATCCCCATTTTTCAATGCAGAGCGTATGAGTGTTGAGCTGACTTTTCGGTCTTGATTAGACAACTTAGGAACGATGGTGGCTGTAATACGCCCTTTTCCGTACTCATCGAAGGTTTCCATTGTGCCTGCACCAAAACGGCCAAACGTAAAATCAAAACCAGCTACTGCGTGCTTTACATTCAGCTCATCTAAATATTGATCGACAAACTCTTGAGGAGATAACGCTGCAAAGCTTTCGCTGAACTGCACAATGTATAAATAGTCAGCGCCCAGCTGTTCGATGAAATCAATTTTATCCTCAAGCGGTGTAATTAAGTCCTTGGGTTCACGTGCTTTTTGCAAAACATGTGATGGGTGCGGATGAAAGGTCATGACCGCTAAAGCCAATCCTTCTTTTCTCGCAATGCTTTTTGCTGCGCCAATCACTTTTTGATGTCCGAGGTGAACACCGTCAAAATACCCTAAAGCCATAACAGACGGGTCTTGATCCTTTTGATTCAATGTATGTGGGTGTGAAATATGTATAGTCTTCACGAGATGGTCACCTTTTCTTTAAGATTGCTTGTCCTGAGATAAGATCTTCGCTGGCTTCATCAGATTCTGTTTGGTCGGGTGCTTCATATATATCGCCATACACCGGCCTGAAGGAGCAAAGACAGCGACACGATCTTCCTCTGCGAAATGAGCGAATTCATCAGGCATTGGCAGGACTGCACCGTTTTCCACTTTACTTGCTAATGTATCATTTATCTCCCATTTCGGCAAATGATTGAGCGCACGCTCGATCGGGACAAGGTGCTCATCTACTGTGCCTTCTTCGCTTATATCTCGCAGCTCATCAAGGGTGATGCACTCATCTAGTGTAAAATCACCTGACCCTGTGCGTATGAGGTGTGACATGTGAGCTGGAAATCCTAGTTTCTTTCCAATATCAACCGCTAAGGTTCTAACATACGTTCCTTTTGAACATAAAACGGTGAATCTAAAAGATACTTTTCCGTTTTCAAATAAAGCAGGTGTTGTCCGCTCGATACGGTGAATTGTAATCTCGCGGCTCGGCCGCTCAATTTCAATGCCTTCTCTTGCATATTCGTAGAGTTTTTTTCCGCCAATTTTCACAGCAGAAAACATTGGAGGAACTTGTTCAATGGTTCCTTCAAACTGTTTCAGCGCATCATCAATTTCTTCTTCTGAAATCTGTTTTTGTACCTTTTTTTCTTCAACCACTTCACCAGTTTGGTCTTCTGTCGTCGTAGAAAAGCCAATCGTGATTTCTGCATCATACGTTTTCGATTTATCTGTTAAATACTCAACGATTTTCGTCGCTCTTCCAATACAAATGGGCAGAACACCTGATACTTCTGGGTCGAGGGTTCCTGTATGTCCGACTTTTTTTGTGTGCAATATCTTTCTCACTTTGAACACACAGTCGTGAGAGGTCATTCCTCTTTCTTTATGTAATAAAAGAACACCATTTATCATCTGCGTTCTCTCCTTTCATAAACGATGAAAAAGGACAGACGATCATCGCCTATCCTTATTTCAACGTCTTATTCGTGATCTTTTGTGTTTAGTTCAGCAATCAGGCTTTCAATTCGGTTTCCGTAATCAACGGATTCATCGAATTCAAAGTGTAGTTCTGGTGTTTTGCGAAGTCTAATTCGATTGCCGATTTCAGAGCGGATATACCCTTTAGCCTTTGCTAGGCCTTTTAAGGTTTCCTCTCTTTTCTTCTCGTCGCCAAGAACAGAAATGTAGACTTTGGCAATTTGCAAATCACCGGTCACTTCGACATCGGTTACAGTCAAAAAGCCGATTCTTGGATCTTTCAGCTTTCTGCCAAGGATGTCGCCCAATTCTTTTTTCATTTGCTCACCCACACGGGTTGCTCTCATACTCATGATCTTATCACCTCTAATTAAAACCACTCAGTTTTCGTGATCGTTCGTTCAATTTCAGGAAAAGAATCAATAAAGCTTAATACACGCTGAAGTTCCTTTTCCACTTGAACCCGAGATGAAGAAATCACGGCGATTCCAATTGATGTACGCTGCCATGTATCCTGATAATCCATTTCAGCCATGGTCACATTGAATTTATGGCGCGTTCTTGTCAATATACGCTGAAGAACCGCACGTTTTTCCTTCAGTGAGGATGCATCATAGATGATACACTCACATTCGGTATAACCGATCATTTTCTTTCGATTTCTTGCATAACGAATGATTCCAGAACATCGCCTTCACGGATATCGTTATATTTCTTAATGGTAATACCACATTCATAGCCTTGTGAAACTTCTTTCACGTCATCTTTGAATCGTTTTAATACGTCGACTTCGCCTTCAAAAATAACGACGCCGTCACGGATTAAGCGGATACCACTATCTCTTGTGATGGTTCCTTCAGTGACATAGCCACCAGCAATTGTACCGATTTTAGATACTTTGAACGTTTGACGAACTTCAACTTGACCAATGACTTTTTCTTCATATTCAGGGTCAAGCATCCCTTTCATCGCAGCTTCAATTTCATCGATGACTTTATAGATAATGCGGTGCAAGCGGATATCTACGTTTTCTGTTTCAGCTGTGCTCTTCGCATTTCCATCAGGACGTACGTTAAATCCGATCACGATCGCATTAGAAGCACTTGCTAAAATGATATCAGATTCTGTAATCGCTCCAACACCCGTATGGATAATTTTCACTTTTACGCCTTCTACTTCAATTTTTTGAAGAGCTGCCGTCAGTGCTTCAGCAGAACCTTGTACGTCCGCTTTCACGATCAGGTTGATATCTTTCACTTCGCCTTGTTTGATTTGCTCAAATAGGTCATCTAAAGATAATTTTGCTTTGTCTGAACGCTTTTCATCAAGCTGTTTTGAAGCACGCGCCTCACCTACTTGGCGAGCTGTTTTTTCGTCTTTGAATACGAGGAACTGATCGCCGGCATTTGGTACATCATTTAAACCAGTGATTTCAACAGGTGTAGATGGTCCCGCTGTTTTCACGCGGCGGCCAATGTCATTGACCATTGCTCGTACACGGCCAAATGTATTTCCAACAACGATTGGGTCACCTACTTGAAGTGTACCAGTTTGAACAAGAAGGGTTGCAACAGACCCTTTTCCTTTATCAAGCTCAGCCTCAATGACAGTTCCTTTAGCCGCACGATTTGGGTTGGCTTTCAGTTCTGCTACTTCGCTGACAAGAAGGATCATCTCGATCAATTCATCGATGCCTTCACCTGTTTTTGCAGATAGTGGAACGAAGATCGTTTCGCCGCCCCAAGCTTCTGGTACAAGGCCATGTTCAGTTAATTCCTGCATCACACGGTCAGGGTTAGCTGTTGGTTTGTCAATTTTATTGACAGCGACAACGATTGGTACCTCTGCCGCTTTCGCATGGTTAATGGCTTCAATCGTTTGCGGCATCACGCCATCATCTGCTGCAACAACTAGGATTGTTGTATCCGTTACCTCGGCACCACGTGCACGCATCGTTGTAAATGCTGCGTGTCCAGGGGTATCAAGGAACGTGATTTTCTTGCCGTTTTCTTCAATTTGGTATGCACCGATATGCTGCGTGATTCCACCAGCTTCGCCTTCAACGACTTTCGTTTTACGAATGCTGTCAAGAAGCGTTGTTTTCCCATGGTCAACGTGTCCCATGATCGTAACAACTGGAGGGCGTACTTGCATATCTTCTTCTTTATCTGCAACTTCATACTTTTCAAGTTCAGTTTCTTCTAAAATGATAACTTCCTCTACTGGAACGCCATATTCAGAAGCGATTAATTCAACTGTATCTTTATCAAGCTCTTGGTTAATAGTTGCCATAACACCAAGCATCATCAGCTTCTTAATGATTTCAGCTGATTCTTTTCCAAGCTCTTCGGCAAGCTGGCCAACTGTCATTGAATTTGTAAATTCAATTTTTTCAGGAAGCTCTTTTTTAGGCTTCACAGGTCTAGCTTGCTGATGCTGTGACTTGTTGCCACCGCGTTTGTTTTTGTTTTTGTTTTGGTTGTTGTTTTTTTTGTTTTTATTAAATTGATTATTCTGCACGTCATTCTTCTTTCTATCATTGATTTTGTTAGATGATTGGTTTTTTTGTTCTGCGGGTTTCTCGTTAGCTGTCTCTTTTGCTTTGGCTTTTTTATATTTAGCGTCTAGCTTTTTCACAGTGTCGTCTTCAAGCGTCGCCATGTGGTTGTTCACTTCCACGTTCATATCCTTAAGCGCTGCTATAATATCTTTACTTGAAACATCTATGGCTTTTGCATATTCATATACTCTCACTTTAGCCATTCGTTCACCCCCAAATAAATTAATCGAGCAAGCTTATAAGCTTCTTAGCGAAGCCTTGGTCAGTGACAGCGACAACTACGCGAGCTTCTTTCCCAATAGAACGTCCGAGAACGGAACGGTCTTCAATTTTTCTAACCGGAACATTATAAAATTTGCATTTGTCAGATACCTTTTTCTCTGTGTTCGGTGAGGCATCTGCTGCAAGAAGAACCAGCTTAGCACGCGCATGTCTAACTTCTTTGATCACAAGATCTTCTCCTGACACGACTTTACGAGCTCGATTTGCTAGACCAAGCAAAGGATACCACTTAGAATCAGTCATTTGGTTTTTTCACCTTTTCAGCTAGTTCTAGTAATTCTTCAAATATGTGTTCGTCAATCTGTGTCTGAAATTGCTGTTGTAAACTGCGTTTGTTCTTTGCCGCAAGAATGGTTTCTTTATCGAGAGAAAGGTAAGCTCCGCGTCCGTTCTTTTTTCCGGTTGCGTCAACAGACACTTCACCTTCTTTAGAACGAACAACACGGATCAGTTCTTTCTTTGGTTTCATTTCTCCCGTCACGACACATTTTCTAAGCGGGATTTTTTTTCGGCTATTCACCTTTTACATCACCTCTTATTCGTCAGATTCCTCAGCTACTGGTTCAGCCTCTAAGAAAAGAGATTCAGAGTCTTCAGTTCTTGGGAAAATACCGAGTTCCCTTGCATCTGTTTCGCTTTTAATGTCAATTTTCCAGCTAGTCAGCTTTGCTGCAAGACGCGCATTTTGACCTCTTTTACCAATGGCTAACGACAGCTGATAATCAGGGACAATGACTGTTGTCGCCTTATCTTCTTCATTCACAATAACATCAAGTACTTTTGATGGACTTAATGCATTGGCAACAAATTCAACCGGGTCATTAGACCAATGGACAATGTCAATTTTTTCGCCTTTTAGCTCGTTGACAATTGCTTGTACACGCTGGCCTTTTGGACCAACACAAGAACCAACTGGGTCAACATCAGGATCATCAGTACGAACAGAGATTTTAGAACGGTCCCCAGCTTCTCTAGCAACCGATTTAAGCTCTACAGTACCATCATAAATTTCTGGCACTTCAATTTCAAATAAACGCTTTAATAGACCTGGATGTGTTCTAGACACATAAATTTGTGGTCCTTTTGTTGTTTTTTCGACTTTTGTAATAAACACCTTAATGCGGTCATGTGGTTTGTAGTCCTCATTTGGCATTTGTTCGTTGACCGGAAGAAGGGCTTCGATTTTGCCAAGTGACACGTAAATGAATTTACTGTCAATTCGCTGAACGATTCCCGTCATAATGTCTTCCTCGCGATCGATAAACTCAGTGTAGATCACACCTCGCTCTGCTTCTCTCACTCGCTGCGTCACCACTTGTTTCGCAGTCTGAGCTGCAATGCGTCCGAAATCTTTTGGCGTGACTTCAATTTCAACGACGTCACCTACCATGTAATTCGGGTTCATATTGGCTGCATCATCTACAGAGATTTCAAGGCGAGAATCATACACTTCATCTACAACATCTTTTCTTGCAAATACGCGAATTGTTCCCGTTTCGCGGTTTAAATCAACACGAACATTTTGCGCTTGATTAAAGTTACGCTTATATGCAGAAATGAGTGCAGCTTCTATCGCTTCAATAATAATTTCTTTACTAATACCCTTCTCTTTCTCGAGAACAGTCAGGGCATCTAACAACTCACTACTCATTTTTATGGTTCCCCCTTATATCAATGAAAAGGTTAATTGAACGAAACTGCTAATCTTGCGTTAGCTATTTTTTCATATGGAATATTGATCTCTTTCTTTCTTGTCTTGATCTTCACTGTCACTGTTGCAATCTCACCATCAAAGCTTGTAAGCTCACCTTCAAACGCTTTTTCACCATCAATTGGTTCATATGTTTTCATGAAAACATTTTTTCCAAGTGCTTTTTCAAAATCAGCTTTTTTCTTTAATGGGCGCTCCGCTCCAGGAGAGGACACTTCAAGAAAGTAGTTTTGGCTAATCGGATCTGCCTCATCAAGCTTTTCGCTCAAGGCTTCGCTCACTTTGGCACATTCTTCGATATCGACGCCTTTATCAGAGTCAATAAACACGCGAAGGAACCAGTTTTGACCCTCTTTGACAAATTCAACATCAACGAGTTCAAGCTGTAAGCCATCTAAAATTGGCTGTACCATTTCGCTTACGACATCCACTACTTTTTTGCTCATTCTCTTCCTCCTTGTGCTTTCGATAAACGCTCTTATCAATCATTCTGCATAAAAACCCTGCTTTATGTGAGCAGGGGGAGCAGAAAACGGATGAATAATGTCGAGACAAAAATTGCCTGTTCAATACAAAAGAGCGGGTTTCCCCACTCTTGTCTCGGTAATCGTTAGCATTTCCATAAAAACTATACCATATCCAAATTTTTTATGCAAATGAAGTTCCTTATTCAGCAGGCATTCGCCATCAGTTCTTTTCGTTCATTCTTTTCGCATGTTCACTGATAAGTGCTGCCTCCCTGCTCCCTTTTATGATGCGGAAACCGTCATAATCGGGATAGAGCGAATCATCGTCCTGAATGCTTGTTAAAATCCAAAATTGACTGCCAGCCCCTCCGAGCCGCTCAACCGCTGACAGCCAGCTTTGGTATACGTCAGGACGTGCTGATTGATTTTGATAGCCAAACTCTTCTAACACAACTGGTTTTCCGATTGTCTTCCCGCGGGTGATATGGTCTTCGATCCATTTCACTCCCCAAGCAGCAGACTTGTTCCAGTGATCTGGGTACAGATGATAGGTTCCATAATCGATATTAGAGAGAGCTGTCAAACGGTCCCAATCGACGCCTTCTCCGCCTCCGTACAACCAATCTTCATGGCCTGGTATGCGAAAAAATCCTTCATCTCCTACTGCAACAAGATGGTGACGATCCAGCGATTTGATCCATGTACTCATTTCATCTGCCCATTTGACTAGTATATTACCCGTTGGATCTGACTGCACACGCGGCTCATTGGCCAATTCCCAAGTCATAATAGCTGGATCGTCCTTATATTGAACACCTGTGTACGTATTCGTTCTTTCTAAAACATAACGCACATAATTTTTGTAAGCATGTTGTATACGAGGATCTGTATAAAAGGCATCATGTGATCCTGCATTGAACCACTTTACGTATTGATTCATCCCGCCAAAGTCATCCCAATTGTTCACTAGCGGGATGACAAGCTTTATTCCTTCCTGTCCCGCTTTATAAATCGCATAATCTAGTTTTTGAAAACCCGATTCTTCATAGACCCCTGGACTAGATTGTAAAACGGAGTTTTCTTGAGGGGCCCCGTCGTGAAATCCCCAAATACGTAAGACCTTTAAATTCATTGCTTTCATATCATCGAACACTGCATCTACCATCTTTTTAGATTTGTAATGGAAATAGTAATTATTTGTACCAGCAAAGTAAAATGGTTGATTGTTCAGCGTAAATTGTGTGCCAGACGTCTGTACATAAGCGGCGGCTTTAATTGTCAGTGAAAACCATCCGGCCCATATAGCGACCACAAGTATGAAGAAGGACACTCTTTGAGTCCACTTTTTCATTTACATTCTCCTCACAATCTATCCTTCTTCAGGTATGATCACATCTAGCCGAAGTGGTGTTTGTTCATTTGAATCAAGTTCAATTGTCTGCTGTTTCAACAGTTTACTTTCTTTACCGATTCGAATCTCATATGTCCCGTGAAATGCTCGACATGTCACATTGCCATTAGCATCTGTTTTTTCAACTCTTTGTGTCGTCCACTCATTTAGAAGCTTTTCGTAACGTCTACCTGCTTCATTTAAAGACCAATCGTAATTCACGATGGCCGCATGCTCACCTCTCCAATGGGCACCTGCCCAAAATCCCCACATTAGCACTCCTTTTACGGCTGGATGACTAAATGCGACGCGATATAAAGCCTCTAGGTTATCCGCTCTTCTATTAGCGTCAGGGTGAACAGAGTCGTACTCTGTAACCCATATAGGAAGTCCAAGCTCAGCAAGCACATCGAGCCTCTCTTTTACAACGGCTGGATCGACCCGTTCTTCAAAATGTCCTTGTACACCAATCGCCTCAATAGGTGCGCCTAACTGACGAAGTTCATTGATATGTGCTTTATAAGCATGGTGCTCACCATATGAGATCACATTATAATCATTCACAAACAATCGTGCTTGAGGGTCAATTTTTTTCGTTTCTTCATACATCCATTTCCAAATATTTTTCCCGAATCGGTCTTTAAAAAATGAACCATGCATCATTTCATTGTTTACATCCCAGTGACGGAATCTTCCTTTAAAGTGATTGCCCGCATGCTCAAGCCGGTTTTTCATGGCTTCATACACTTCGTGATTCGGTAGTGACCTCAGCCAGCTTGGATTCGCATCCTCTACCTCCCAAAATAAAGCGTGCCCCCTTACTGGAAGTTGATGTTTATCTGCAAAATTCAGCATCGCATCGGCTTTTTCGTAGGTGATTCTCCCTCTTTCCGGCTCATTCGCATACCATTTTGCCTCATTTTCAAAAACAGCCCAATTAAAATGCTTCACAAAAAAATTGGCATATTGTTGATTAAATAACACTTGGTCATTCATCGCTGAACCAAATGCAAATTCATGCCTAATTTGCTTCAACTCAACCTCTATTCCTGCTATTGGCTTTTTATCGTGATTTGTGACGTTTATTTCAAGATCTCTTTGTCTATGCTCTGAGATTCGATCATTCGCCTCTTTTTTCCACATCAGATTATTCTGCTCATTTTCGCCCTTGTTTATTGATTGATGAAGAAAGCTTCTTTCTTTGACCATGTAAACACACCCTTATTTTCACTGGATTTATATTTCTTAAACAAACTGCCGGCTCAAAGAAACCGGCAGCTTAAATTTCACCTGTTAGTTGATCAGACGATGATATTCTGCGTAGGCAGTGGCCATATCCACTTGTGACCAAAAACGGTGATAGGTGAAAACCGGTGCCCCATTCTCCCATTTGCCTGTTGCTTCATTATATGAAGACTGATATTTACTCTCGAGTGAAGACCATGCTGGATCTTGTTTAATGTTTGGACGAAGATCAGCAAAACTCGTATAGACCCCATTACCTCCTCGCTGCGGATCAGAAGGAATAGTGCTTGATCCAGGAATCTGATTCCCTTGACCAAAGGTCCCGCTCCAACCATTTGGGAAATACACTTCTTTTTTAAAGAAGCGGTCATAGTCCTCTCTGTCTTCCTCTGTCACAATGCCCACGCCATCATTGTAATTCCACGCAACCTCAAGGAGCTGAGCGGCTGCATCTTTCGCTCTTACGCCAAGCGCTGTATAATCCCCTGTTTCTAGCTTAGCAGCAGCAGCAAAGAAAGTTAAAGCCTTGACGAGACTCCCTAGTACGCCCGTATCCTGAGTTGGATCTTTTGTGACAGCTGTTAAGTTTGGATTTCCTGTTGCAGACTGGAACCCATTCCACGTGTCAGGCTGTCCGCTCCAAGCAATATTTCCAGGAAGCCAAAACTCGCCAGGTGCACTCGTTGTAGCAACAGCAGCATTTGTTCCTCCTAGAATTCTTTGTCCTTGGTCATCTAAGAAATACCCCTCTTCATCCGACACAGGACGGCTGCCGATAAAAATGTAATCTAATGCATAGTCGACCCATTTTGTGATACAAGATCTCGCCATTTGGACATTTTCAGAAGTTTTGTCTCCGTCTTTCACAAAAATATAATAAAGCTCTGCTACGCGCTCCATCGGCCATGCCTGCATCCCGAACCAGTTATTAGAAGGCGGATCAAGATATACAGGTGCATCCTCATATGCCATATCATAAAAAGTACTTGTTCCCGCCGGATATGCACTATAGTCTCCATTCCAGCTATTGGTTGCGCCTCCTGCTATCGCTCCCTCTTTTGATTGAAGCCATACATAAAATTCAAGCTG
Source organism: Bacillus sp. FSL W8-0645 (assembly GCF_038007905.1). Taxonomy (NCBI): domain Bacteria; kingdom Bacillati; phylum Bacillota; class Bacilli; order Caryophanales; family Bacillaceae; genus Bacillus; species Bacillus sp. FSL W8-0645. The sequence continues at coordinate 1,699,321 of NZ_JBBOYC010000001.1, read as the reverse complement.
CCTTTTTAATGTTTTTTCCCAATCGCTTGCACCGGTAGCGGAAGATGGCTTTAAACCACCATTGTCTGAGGACAAAGCATAAGCGGCGACAGGGTTTTGATACCCTTGGTGGCAGTGGCTCGCTCCGATACGCCATGACCAGTTTGCATAGTCGCCAAGTCCTCCGCCCCAAGAGGTATACCACGCCATTAAGTAATGACAGGCACCCTTTCCGTTTCCAGGGTACGGATTCCCTTGCTTGCCGCTTCCAATCGTTTGAAAATACTTATCGTACATACCGTAACGGAGAAAATCACCCATTTTTTTCGCTTTATTAAGATAGGTTGAATTATTGTAGCCGAGTTCCTTTGCCCAATACATCGCTTGTATTGCACGCGCATCAGCATCCGTCGCATTGGTATAGCGCCACTGAGCAGCTGGTGCTTGGTTTTCTTTTGTGAACAAGCTCATAAAGCCTTCATTTGGCTTCCCAAAAGATTGATCATCTTGTGATGGATGTGGGATCGCCTCCCATACAGATTCCTGCGGCCCGCGCTGGAACGTGTTTACATATGCGGCTGTATGTGATGGATTGAGTAAGTTCCCATATTTATACCAGTTATCGACATCAAGCAGCCAGTGCATTAAATACGTTTCATTCGTTCCATAGGTTGATTTCAATTCACCATCAATCGGATCTTGACCAGCAGCACGAGCTCCGCTCAGCTGACTAGGATATTGATCTGGATATGGTTTTTCCGCTGCGTATGTGGCTGGGCTAGAAGGATTGTAGGCGCTCATATGCGGCTGCTCATCATTTCCATCTTCATTTACTGGGATGATGTACTTCTCCATATTGTCCCAGGCTGCCTCTAATTTGCTCCAATCCCCTGTGTAATGTCCGTACAACACCTCTAGCCACAGCCAATAGCTATACGCTTCTGACGTTGTCATATGCCCATAATCAGGCGCTTCGCAAATAAGCGTCTCAATTGAATGATACGGAATTCCTTCTGATGAAAAATATCCATTCCCATCACTTTTAATTTGATGATAAAGCGTTAAAAACCGTTCTTTGTTTGACAAATCCTTCACCCTTTCAAAAAATCTTGATTTTTATTTGTCTGGAAGTGTACCAAATACTAATGCACCATCATCAAAAACAGGAATTCTCGTTGTTTTTTGCATATTGGATGTTAAGCCTTGAAAGGAATAATCATTTGAGGCATCCCATATATTCGACCCATTTGGTGCAGATAATCGAAATTGCATTTCCTTCTTATGCTCTGATTCTCCTCCAGGAAAAATCGCTACGCCTGTAAAATCAATTTCTGCATAATACATGTGAGCTGATGCGTCATATACCTTGAGCGGAGATAAGGAAGCGCCTTCATTGTAGGCGGCTGTCACTTGAATATCTTTTTCAGTGAATCCCTTTGCAAAGACCTCACTCAGATTGACGTAATATCTAAAGGAGAGCGTTTGACTACGTCTAGCCGGCCATCCGGACCGGTTGTATAGAACCGCCTTTACTTGAGTAGATGTTACATCGTTATTCATCACTGCTGCCTCTACAAAAAACTCATCCTCTGGTTGTTCTTTAGGCGGGAAATTGGGCAGTTTTGATTGCCCTTTTCCAAACAGCTGCACCATTTTGGCTATATTTCCTGTAAAAGCGGCATTATAGTCCGTCGCCACCTCGTTTGATACATAATCAGAGATGTCATCGTCATATTGATCCTGTGCATTAGGTCCGCCAACGAGCGCCCCATAAAGAGTGTGACGATGATTCGAAGGATTTGTCAGTTGATTAGACCATGAACCGTGTGCAGTTCGGTGGTGTGGATGCTTCGGCGGGTTCTGGCCAAACCCAACGACATAGCTTCTATTATGCGGATTATCACCAAGCATATAGTGAGTTTGGTTGATCGCGAACGTTTGGTATCGATTCTTTTTTTCTTTATCTGACACCCAATCAGCGTAAACAAAGGCTAAAAATGCTGCATTTGCTGTATAACGCAGTGAGCCCCATTGATCTAGCCATGCCAAACCGCCAGGCGTATAAGTGATTCTTTCGACTTTTCCATTTTGAACAAAACCCGTGGTCCAGTAATCAAGATTACGCTCTGTCGATTCTATAAATCGATTCTCTTTCGTGATTCTGGCGAGTAAGATTTGCGAAGCAAAAAAAGTATTGTCCCACGACATGGTAAACGTATAATCCCAATCCTTCGGCCATTCCTCTACTGCTTTTAATGCTTGATTTAAATAGGTTTCTTCATTTGTTGCCAAGTACAGCCAGATTCCGCCCCAAATGAGTTCATCAATATAGCCGCTCCATGAGTTGTAAAACGGCTGAGCGTTTGTGACACAATCTGTATACTCGCCGCGATACCTGTCAGCAAATGCATAAAGCTGTTTCGCGTGCGTCAGAAGCTTTGCTGCATAAGGGGCATCTGTCTCTTTAAAAATGATAGAGCCCGCTGCTAAAGCTGCCGCAGTTTGGGCGGCCACTTCTGTTCCAGGGCAATTTTCATCAATTTTAAAAGCTGGCCGGCTCATCGGCATCACTTCTGCCGGTCCCCACCAAGCATGGTCAGCATTCCCATCACCTACCTGCGCCCAAAACTCATTCGGACCTGTATGAGCTTTCAAAAAATAATCTGTTGCCCACCTGATCTGATCTAAGATGTCATCAAGCAGTTCTGCCTCTTCATAGGCTTCTCGGTATTCATATACTGTCCATGCAAGCACAGATGCTGAGTAGGCCATCGGAAGTCCAAATTTCACATGATCACCTGCGTCATACCAGCCGCCAGTTAAGTCATGCCCTACATCTTTCCCATCCTCTAGTCCAGAATCTCCCCGCCAGTTGAGACGGTTGCTTTTAGGCAGCTTTCCAGACCGCTGCGCTTCATAAAACAACAAGGATTTTTGAAGAACCTCTACATAGTTATAAGATGCCATTTCTGTATGAATCACCCCTTCTATTTAGTCAAACATGAATAGACAAGCCACCTCCTTTTATTCAGAACGTGATTTGAACAGCTTTGAAAAGAATCAAATATGTTTCAAAAATAAGCATAGTAAACAGCAATCAGCTTTGCGCTCATCGAAGTTTTTTTCTCTTGATTCTTTCTGTGACTGTACCCAGAATGATCATATGTCGCATGAGAACATTTCAGACGGCGAAATTCTCTTTTTTGCTCTATTTGGGTAGAAAGAATGACATACAATCTCTTCTTTTAAAACATCACGCTAAATCAAGGTATATGAATGAATTAGAAAATGATTCCATTTGGTGGAAAATCTTTATTAGTTAACATAATAATATTATTGTATAAATAAAAAAAGAAACGCCCCTTTAAGGGCGCTCTTCATTAATCGCATTAAAACAAAGAAAGCTGGTTTTGATCGGGAAGTGCTTCTAAGCAGCCTTGACGATCTAAATATTCTAGGATCGTTTTCGACACTTTTCCGCGTTTTTGTAAATCTTCTTTTGAAAGGAACTCCCCGTCTTGTCGTGCGCGAACAATATTTAACGCAACGTTCGTTCCGAGTCCAGGGATTGAGTTGAATGGCGGAATCAATCCGTCACCATCAATGATAAACTCTGATGCACTTGATCGGTAAAGGTCCACTTTTTTGAAATGGTAGCCTCTTTCACACATTTCAAGTGCAAGCTCTAGTACAGTTAATAGGTTCTTTTCTTTCGGTGATGCATCTAAACCTTTTGAGTTAATATCGTCCATGACCGCTCGAATCGCATTTGATCCTTTTGTCATTGTTTCAATATCAAAGTCATCTGCACGAACGGTAAAGTAAGCCGCATAGTATAAAAGTGCATGATGCACCTTAAAGTAGGCAATCCGTACAGCCATTAATACGTAAGCAGCTGCGTGGGCCTTAGGGAACATGTATTTGATCTTTTTACAAGAATCAATATACCAGTTCGGTACATTATTATTCTTCATTTCTTCTTCCCATTCAGGGGGAAGTCCTTTTCCTTTACGAACAGACTCCATGATTTTAAAGGCAAGTGACGGCTCTAAGCCCTGATAGATGAGATAGACCATAATATCGTCACGGCACCCAATCACTTCACTTAGTTCACACGTTTTATTGTGAATGAGCTCTTGCGCGTTCCCGAGCCATACATCCGTCCCGTGTGATAATCCAGAGATCTGAACGAGCTCTGAGAAGGTTGTTGGTTTTGTATCCTCAAGCATTTGCCGAACAAACCTTGTCCCAAACTCTGGAATACCGAGTGTACCTGTTTTACAGCCAATTTGCTCCTCTGTTACACCAAGAGGCTCTGTTCCTTGGAAAATTTTCATCACTTCTGGATCATCTGTTGGAATCGTTTTTGGATCAATTCCGCTTAAATCCTGAAGCATACGAATAACCGTAGGATCATCGTGCCCTAGTATATCAAGTTTAAGCAAGTTGTCATGGATTGAGTGGAAATCAAAATGCGTCGTTTTCCAATCAGAACCTGTCGCATCTGCTGGAAATTGAATTGGTGAGAAATCGTAAATGTCCATATAATCCGGCACTACAATAATACCGCCTGGATGCTGGCCCGTTGTCCGTTTTACCCCTGTACAGCCTTGTACAAGCCGGTCGATTTCTGCGCCCCTCATATGAAGATTATGATCTCCAGCGTAGCCTTTCACGTAACCATATGCTGTTTTTTCTGCAACAGTACCAATCGTACCTGCTCGGTATACATACTCTTCACCAAACAGCTCTTTCGTATAGTTATGGGCAATCGGCTGATATTCACCTGAGAAGTTCAAGTCGATATCAGGGACTTTGTCTCCTTTAAAACCTAAGAACGTTTCAAACGGAATATCATGCCCGTCTTTTTTGTACGGCGTGCCACATTCCGGGCAGTCTTTGTCAGGAAGGTCAAAGCCTGAACCAACAGATCCGTCGTTAAAGAACTCGGAATGCTTACAGCTTGGACATACATAATGCGGCGCAAGCGGGTTCACTTCGGTAATCTCTGTTAAAGTTGCAACAAGAGATGAGCCGACAGATCCCCTTGAACCAACAAGATATCCGTCATCAAGTGATTTCTTTACAAGCTTATGAGAGATTAAATAAATAACGGCGAATCCATGGCCAATAATACTTTTTAATTCTTTCTCAATACGGTCTTCTACGATTTTCGGCAAATCATCTCCGTAGATGCTACGCGCCATTTGATAGCTCATTTCCCGTATTTCTTCATCTGCACCTTCAATTTTTGGTGTGTATAGGTCATCTTTGATTGGTTTAATGCTTTCGACCATCTCAGACACTTTTTTCGTATTCGTCACGACGATCTCTTTCGCTTTTTCCTCTCCTAGAAAGGAGAATGCTTCAAGCATTTCATCTGTCGTTCTAAAATGAACTTTTGGCAGTTCATGACGGTTCAGCGGATTTGCTCCACCTTGTGATGAAATTAAGATTTTACGATAAATTTTGTCTTCTGGATGAAGATAATGTACATTTCCAGTTGCTACGACTGGTTTATTCAGCTTTTCGCCAAGCTTCACAATGTTTGTGATGATTTCTTTTAACGCCCGTTCATCTCGAACAAGCTCCAGCTGCAGCAGATGCTGATACACTTCTGGCGGATGAACTTCTAAATAGTCGTAAAATGCTGCAATGTCTTCCACCTCATCAGGTGATTTTTGCATCATTCCTTCAAACACTTCACCCTTATCACAGGCAGACCCGATAATTAAACCTTCTCGATATTTCTCAAGCTGTGAGCGTGGAATGCGCGGCACTCGGTAGAAATAATGAATATGAGAAAGAGAAACAAGCTTGAATAAATTTTTCAGCCCAGTCTCATTTTGTGCGATCAGAATGGCATGGTAAGGACGTGAGCGCTGGTAAGCATTAGACTGACCCATGTTTTCATTCAATTGATCGTGATAGGCAATATCCTTTTCAGCGGCATCTTTTAGCATTTTCAGCATGAGGTAGCCTGTCGCCTCTGCATCGTAAATGGCCCGGTGATGCTGCGTCAGTTCTATATCGAACTTTTTACAAAGTGTGTTCAGCCGGTGATTCTTAAATTCAGGGTAAAGGAATCGGCCAAGTTCCAGTGTATCAATCACAGGGTTTGACGCTTTATCTGTTTTTAACAGGCGCTTGTACGCTGTGTTTAAAAAGCCCATATCAAAGCTTGCATTGTGCGCAACAAGGATATCTTGTCCAATCCATTCTTTGAAATCCCGTACGACATCGACGACATCTGGAGCATCTCTGACCATATCATCCGTGATACCTGTTAATTCGATCGTTGTCGCTGATAATGGATGATGAGGATTTGCAAATGCCTCAAAACGGTCAATGATTTCTCCGCCTTTTATTTTCACTGCTGCCAGCTCAATGATCGTGTCATACACAGCTGAAAGTCCAGTTGTCTCGACGTCAAATACGACATACGTTGCATCCTCTAACAAACGGTGCTCTGGGTTATAGGCAATAGGTACTCCGTCGTCAACCAAGTTGATTTCCACACCATACATCATTTTGATGTCATGCTTTTTACTTGCTGCATACGCATCTGGGAAGGATTGTACAACCGCATGATCCGTCAGGGCAATTGCTTCATGTCCCCATTTTTTTGCTTGTTCTACCAACTTGCCGATGCCAGTAACAGCATCCATTTGACTCATTGGGGAATGCAAATGAAGCTCGACACGCTTTTCACCCTCAGGTGCCGTATCTTCTTTCAGCTGAGGTTTCATTTCGTTTACATCATTGGCAATCATGACAAGGTCTCTAACAAACGTATCGTTTTGAATGCTTCCTCTTGCTTTGACCCACATGCCTTTTTTTAATGATTTCATCAGCTGGGCATCTTCTTTTTCTCTTGCAAACATTTTGATTAAAATACTGTTTGTATAATCTGTAATTTTAAAAATACAAAGCGTTCTGCCGCTTTTCAGCTCACGCGTTTCTGCATCGAATACGTAGCCCTGGACGGTGATTCTTCTTTCCTCATCCATAATACTATCAAGCGTACGAATTTCTTCATTGTCTTTAATTTGATAGCCAATCATGAGAGGGCCAGACGGACCTTCCTCCTGCTCCTCACTTTCCTTCTTCTCCATCTCAGTGAGGGCTTGCATCGCTCTTTCTTGATCTTCAGCAAGCTTTTGTTCTCTGAACTTCTGAATCTCTTGATCTGATACAAAAATTTCTGTATCAAATTGAAGTTCTGGAAAGCCTACTTGTTTAAAAGCAGCCTGGAGCATTGGACTGTACTTCTTCTTGATGGCCAAAGCCTCTGTTTCGCTTTTCGTTTTGATGATGATTTTACGTCCAGACAGCGATGGTTTTTGCTGCTGAAGCAAGCTGATGATTGGAGGAGAAATTCCTTGAAGCTCTTCCACACAATGTGACCAATACGATTGAACGAGCTCTTCAGAGATGCTTGGATCATTGACTTCAATCGTACAAGTAACTTGTGCAATATGAGAAAATGCATTTGTCAGCCTGCTGAGAAACATCGCATATACCTTGTAAGGCAGAAGCGCCTTAAATTTAAAAAGAAAATGCCACGTTTTCGTCGCTTTATGCACCGTCAATTTGACGATTTCTCCTTCTTCAAAGTAACGACTGAGGTCATCATCTGTCATTTGAATCTGATTGAGTAATATATGAAATTGCCGCCGTGTGATCGGTAATTGTTCATCCAAGACAGGACCCTCCTTTTGTCAATCAGAAAGGTACCTCTTTTCTACAGGAGGTACCTTCATTTTTTTGTTCGTTTTTTATGCTTGGCGTATAAATGAAATCAGCTCATCAACAGATACTTCGTGTGATTCCCCTGATTTTCTATATTTCACTTCAACAATGCCTTCTTCTGAACGTTTTCCGCAGCTAATGCGAATTGGCAGCCCAATTAAATCACTGTCTGCAAATTTCACTCCGACACGCTCCTGGCGGTCATCGAAAAGTACGTCAAAGCCCTCATCTTCTAAGCGCTCGTATAACGTTTCAGCTAGCTCTTTTTGAGCATCGTTTTTCATATTTAATGCAAGGAGGTGAAGGTCATATGGCGCAACAGCTTCCGGCCAAATGATTCCTTTCTCATCGTGATGCTGTTCAACAATCGCTGAAAGCGTTCTAGAGATACCGATACCATAGCAACCCATAATCATTGGCTGCGCTCGACCATTCTCATCAAGGTACGTCGCATCCATTGACTCAGAATAACGAGTGCCTAGTTTAAAGACTTGTCCTACTTCAATCCCCTTGGCAAACTGGATTGTGCCTTCTCCATCTGGAGAAACGTCTCCTTCTTGAATCAAACGAAGATCTGTGAATTCTTTCACTGACACATCACGCGCAGGATTGACATTGACATAGTGATGATCCGCCTCGTTTGCACCTGCGACAGCATTTGTCATGCCTTTAACCGCAAGGTCTGCATAAATATCGACTTCTGCTTCCAGCTTCACTGGGCCAACAAATCCAGGCTCTGTTCCAATGACTTCCAGTACTTCTTCGCGAGTAGCAAGCTCTACAAGCTGTGCTCCTACCAAGTTTTTCACTTTCACATCATTTACTTCATGGTCGCCTCTCGTCAGGATGAGAACATACGCATCATCTGCTTTAAACAAAACAGACTTGATACAAAGAGAAGGATCAACTTCTAAAAATCCAGCGATGTCTTGAATCGTTTTCACTTGCGGTGTATGGACTTTTTCAAGTTCTTTGAAGTCCGCAGGGTTTGCTTCTTCCCCTTGATATACAGCTTCAGCCATTTCAATGTTCGCAGCATAGGAAGATGTGTCAGAGTATGCGATTGTATCTTCTCCTACTTCTGACAGTGCCATAAACTCATGTGTATCTTTTCCTCCCATTGCACCAGAATCTGCAATGACTGGTCTAAAATTAAGACCTACTTTTGAGAATACATTGGAGTAAGCTGTAAACATCTTATTGTAAGTGTCATCAAGGCTTTCTGGTGAAGAGTGGAATGAGTACGCATCTTTCATAATAAATTCACGTCCGCGCAGCAGCCCAAAGCGCGGTCTCTGTTCGTCGCGGAATTTTGATTGAATTTGATAAAGAGTTAAAGGAAGTTTCTTATACGATTTCACTTCGCTGCGTACGAGTGATGTAATCACTTCTTCGTGCGTTGGGCCAAGTGCAAACTCACGGCCATGACGATCTTTCATACGCATCAATTCTGGACCGTATGTATACCATCTTCCTGACTCTTGCCACATTTCTGCCTGCTGCAGCACTGGCATTAACAGCTCAGCTGCTCCCGCCTTTTCCATCTCTTTGCGAACGATGGATTGAATATGCTGGATGACTTTATGAGCAAGCGGAAGATAATGATAGATTCCGCTTGTATTTTGTCTAATGAACCCAGCTCTTACTAAGAGCTGGTGACTTTTTGCTTCAGCATCTGCCGGCACCTCTCGAAGAGTTGGAATAAAAGTCAGGGATTGTCTCATGTCGTTACACCTCATTTATGAAATAGGACTTCTCACAAAAACTCTTGTTTCCCGTAATGAGAAACAAGAGACATTGGTTTTTATAAAAATAATCGCTGGATGTCATTCCACGTAACCACTAGCATTAACAGCATGAGGAATGCAACACCGATAAAGACAACAAGTGCTTCTTTCTCACGATTAATTGGTTTACCGCGAATGGCTTCAACAAACAAGAATAGTAAACGTCCTCCGTCTAGTGCAGGAATCGGCAATAAATTCACGATGCCTAAGTTAATACTAAGGAACGCCGCAAACTGCATTAATGTTAACACACCTTGCTTAGCTACTTCTCCTGTCATGTCATAAATCCCAACAGGACCTGCTAACATATCTAATGAAAATTGCCCTGTGACAATTTTTTGCAAGTTCGTTAAAATCAAACCTGCTGTTGAAATCACAGTCGTTCCTGAGGATGAAATAACCTTCAGAAATCCATTTTCCGTTGGCGGATAAGATCCGAAACGGCCAATGTTTTTTCCGTCTGCTTTCACAGCTTCTGGTACAACCTGCATAGTGCTTTCTTTACCGTCTCGGTCAATGACGACATTCATTTTTTTCTCAGGGTTCTTTTGAACGGTTTGAACGACGTCTGTCCAAGAATTCATTTTATCCCCGTTAATGGACACGATGTGGTCTCCCTGCATGAGTCCAGCTTCTGCCGCTCGGCCGTCTTTCGTCAGCTTGCCGAGTACAGGATCATCAACGGTGACCCCTTGAATAAATCCTAGAGCAACTAAAATCACATACGCCAAAATAAAGTTCATAATCGGTCCAGCTGCGATCGCTTTAATACGCTGCCATACCGTTTTTGATCCAAATTGACGATTGTACGGTGCGATTTGAATCTCTTCACCATCTGCAATATAAAAGCTTGTTTGACTCACATTGTAGCCAGTCAAAATATCTTCATTTCCAGCTTCATATCCTGAGATTCTCATGGCATGATCTAAATCAATCTGCTCAACTTCGATGACAAGTGCATCAGGATATTTTTCTTTATCATTTAAGATGATTTTTTCTACTTCATTTTGCTCATTGAATAAGAGCCCCACTGTATGACCTGGTTTAATTTCAATGACTTCAGGGTCCTCTCCTGCCATTTTAACAAATCCGCCAATAGGGAGAAGTCTAATGGTATAAACGGTTTCCTTTCGTTTAAAGGAGAAAATTTTCGGTCCAAAACCAATTGCGAACTCACGGCATAAAATCCCCGCTCGCTGCGCCATAATTAAATGGCCAAGCTCGTGGAAAAAAACGAGCGTTCCAAAAATAATAATAAACGCAATCACTGTATTCACGAACATACCACCTTATGTGAGGATTGATTGAACAAAGTCTCGTGTATCTTTGTCCACTTCATGGATATCTTGCAAACTAGGCGTTGAAATCACATGATGTCTGTTTAGTGCCTTTTCAATCAATTCTTCAATTTGCAGGAACGTTACTTTGCCTTTCAGAAATGCATCGACTGCCATTTCATTTGCTGCATTGAGCACAGTAGGCATTGTCCCCCCTATTTTACCTGATTCATAAGCAAAATGTAAGCAGCGATACCTGTCAAAATCCGCTTTTTGGAAATTCAATTGTCCAATCTCCCAAAGGTTCAATGATTTCGCTTCTGGTAATGGCGCCCTGTCAGGGTATGTGAGTGCATATTGAATGGCCACTCTCATGTCAGGTGTCCCTAACTGAGCCATGACGCTTTTGTCGTGAAATTCCACCATCGAATGGATAATGCTCTCTTTATGTAACAGCACATCAATTTGTTCATAAGGTATATCAAACAACCAATGCGCTTCAATCACCTCGAGCCCTTTATTCATCATCGTCGCTGAATCAATGGTAATTTTCGCTCCCATTGACCAGTTTGGGTGGTTCAGCGCTTCTTCAACCGTAACACCTTCAAGTTCAGTTCGTTTTTTATCTCGGAAACTACCACCTGAGGCTGTCACGATTAAGCGTTCAATGTTTTTAGCTTGTTCACCTTGCAGGCATTGAAAAATAGCGGAATGCTCACTATCGACAGGAAGTAAAGGTACATCATATCTTTTCGCGTACTCTTTTACTATATGACCAGCTGTCACAAGTGTTTCCTTATTTGCGAGTGCAATCGTCTTTTTTTGTTCAATGGCCTTTAATGTTGGAACAAGCCCGACACTTCCGACAAGGGCATTGACCACAATGTCCACTGCTTCATAGGTCGCGGCTTCGATGTTGGCTTCATCACCAGCAGCTATCTTGACATCGTATTCAAATGAATGACCTTTTAGCGTGTGATAGGCCTCTTCACTTAAGCATCCAACAAATTCAGGCTGAAACTGTTCAATGATTGGTATGGCTTTGTCTACATTTCGGCCAAACGTCATGGCTTTCAGCTTAAATTTGTCTGGGTGCTGCCTCATCACATCTAATGTTTGTTCTCCAATTGATCCTGTTGCGCCTAATAGCGAAATATATCTCAAATTGCCACTCCTTCTCTCGTTCAATAAGTTTCTATGAGGTTAGCTGGCAAAAGTTGCGAGCAGTAAATATAAAAACGGCAGAACGAATAAAAAGCTGTCAAACCTGTCCAAAATCCCGCCATGTCCAGGGAGAATTGTCCCTGAATCCTTCACGTGGTAATGACGCTTTAAAGCAGATTCCACAAGGTCGCCAAGCTGCCCAAAGATACTGAGCAAAAGCGTAATAAACATAACAAGCAGATATGATGGCAAAAATCCTGTAACCGCCTGAAACACAAATGACAACACGACCGCTGTGACGATTCCGCCGATAAATCCTTCTACTGTTTTGTTTGGGCTGATCTCTGGCCAGAGCTTTCGTTTTCCCATAGATTTCCCAATAAAATAGGCACCTGAGTCGGTAGACCAAATAATCACTGCTGCGAAGAAGATCGCACTCATGCCATATAAGCCTCTAATTTGGATAAAATAATAGAAACTGACACCAATATATAATGTCGCTAATATCACAAAAGCAACCTCATCGAATGTGAAAGAGTTTTTGCTCAACACTGTATAAGTTAAAAGAATTAAGACTGCAAATAAAGCAATCTGCATTTTTGATGCGTCTACGTTCGGGAAGAAGCTGTTCTCTCCGCCCATTAAAAGCCAAAGCAATATTAAGCTGACAATACCAGGAAAGCTGAAAATCGATATTTTTTTCATTCTTAGAAGCTCAAAGAGAGCGACACTTCCCATTAAGTAAATCAGCAGGGTAAATGGCATCTGTCCATAGATAACTGCAAGTAAAAAGACTGCAGCTGCCAAAACACCCGTCAAAATTCTTTGTTTCATCTGCACCACCCTCTAAATTCCACCGAACCTCCGGCCACGGCGCTGGTATTCTCCGATAGCGCCTATAAGATGCTCATCAGAAAAGTCAGGCCAAAGCACATCCGTAAAGACAAACTCGCTGTACGCAATTTGCCAAAGCATAAAGTTGCTTAATCTAATTTCTCCACTTGTGCGAATAAGCAAATCCGGATCTTGAAGAGATTCTGTCATTAAATAAGCTGAAAACATCTCTTCTGTGATGTCTTCTGCTTGAAGCTTACCTTCTTTGACTTTTTCAGAAATTTGTCTGCATGCGGAGACGATTTCTGTGCGCCCTCCATAGTTGAGCGCAAAATTCAAAACGAGTCCGTCGTTATTCGCCGTACTCTTTACTGCGTTCTCTACCGCTCTTTTCGTATGCTGCGGGAGGCCGTCTGGATCACCTGTTAAGCGCACACGGACATTTTCCTCGATGAGCTCGGGCAGGTAGATGTTCAAAAATTCTTCAGGAAGTTTCATTAAAAAGTCTACTTCTAGTTTTGGACGTTTCCAATTTTCCGTAGAGAAAGCATATAAAGTCAGCACTTTGACATTCAGCTCATTTGCAAGCTTTGTCATGCGCTTGACGACTTTCATTCCTTCATGATGTCCTGCTACCCGCGGAAGAGCACGTTTTTTCGCCCATCTTCCGTTCCCATCCATGATAATGGCGATATGTGCAGGAATTTCTCCATTTAATATGTCTTCTTTTGTCAGACTTTCTAAGTTGGAAGCTGCAGTTTGCTGATTCTTCCAATTTTTGAGTATATTGAGCATGAGATTCCTCCATCACCCAAAAAGGTTGCGTTTCCGCTAATAATATAGTCACCAACAGTATTAACAAAAAAACCCCCTGTAAACATGAAGAGGGTCTTTTCACTATTATCTATTGTACATAGTTTTTTCTTAAACTTCCATGATTTCTTTTTCTTTATCTTTCGTCACATCATCAATTTTAGCGACATATTCATCTGTCAATTTTTGAACATCCTCTGTTGATGATCTTAATTCATCCTCAGTGATCTCACCATTTTTCTCGAGCTTTTTCAACTCATCGTTTGCATCACGACGAACATTACGAACAGCTACTTTTGCTTCTTCTGAATATTTTCTTACCACTTTCACAAGCTCTTTACGTCTTTCTTCTGTTAGTGCAGGAATCGCAATACGGATCACATTTCCGTCACTTGTTGGCGTGATGCCAAGATCAGACTTTTGGATCGATTTTTCGATATCACCGATAGCTGTTTTATCATAAGGTGTGATAATCAGCATACGTGCTTCTGGCACTGTGATTGACGCGATTTGGTTAAGTGGTGTTTGTGCACCGTAATAATCAACCGTCACTTTATCAAGCAATGAAGCATTTGCTCTGCCCGCACGAACAGTTGCAAGTTCACGTCCGTATGCTTGAACGGCTTTTTCCATTTTTTCTTTCGTTTGGTTCAATACTTCTTTTGACACGTTATTTCCCCCTCACTATCGTTCCAATTGATTCGCCATTTACGGCACGTTTAATATTTCCTTCTTCCATAATAGAGAATACGATTAATGGAATGTCATTGTCCATACATAATGAGGACGCAGTAGAATCCATTACTGCAAGCCCTTCTTTTAGCACATCAAGATATGAAAGCTTGTCATATTTTACTGCATCCGCATCTGTACGAGGATCAGCACTGTAGACACCGTCTACATTATTTTTCGCCATTAAAATGACATCTGCTTCAATTTCTGCTGCACGAAGTGCTGCCGTTGTATCTGTAGAGAAATAAGGGTTACCAGTACCTGCAGCAAAAATCACGACACGTTTCTTCTCAAGATGACGGATCGCTTTTCTTCTTATGTATGGTTCTGCAACCTGTCTCATTTCGATAGAGGTTTGTACCCTAGACTGAATGCCAAGCGTTTCTAGGCTGTCTTGTAGCGCGAGTGAATTCATCACTGTTGCCAGCATACCCATGTAGTCTGCTGTTGCACGGTCCATTCCTAAGTCACTACCTGTCTTACCGCGCCAAAGGTTTCCTCCGCCTACAACAACTGCAACCTCAACATCTAGCTCTGCAATTTCTTTTACTTGCTTTGCAATTGAATGAATGACAGTTGGGTTAATTCCATTTCCAGCATCACCTGCTAGTGCTTCGCCACTTAGCTTCAGTACAATGCGATTATATTTCGGTTTGCTCATGATAACCTCCAAGTGTATACTATACCGTCTCTTATTATGCGTAAGAAACTGCCTTTTGTAAATCAATATCCTCTAAAAAATAGGGAACACAGCGCTTGTGCTCCCTAAAAAAGCCCCAGAGAGCTTTTCAAACATTATTTTTTCACTTGGCTCATCACTTCATCAGCAAAGTTGTCTTGACGCTTCTCGATGCCTTCGCCCACTTCATAGCGAACATAAGTTTGAATGCTTGCGTTTTTCGCAGCTACTACTTGTTTCACTTTTTCATCTGGGTTTTTAACGAAAGCTTGGTCAAGTAAACAAATTTCTTCGAAGAATTTGTTTAGACGGCCTTCTACCATTTTAGCAACGATGTTTTCAGGTTTTCCTTCTTGAAGCGCTTGCTGCGTTAATACTTCGCGCTCACGGTTTGCTTCTTCTTCTGACACTTGGTCACGAGAAATGTATTTAGGGTTTACAGCAGCAACGTGCATTGCGATGTCTCTTGCAAGCTCTTCGTCAGTTGTTCCGTTAAGAACAGCTAACACACCGATGCGTCCGCCCATGTGTAAGTAAGAACCGAATGCTGCGTTATCTTCTTTCGTGATAACAGAGAAACGACGTAGAGTGATTTTCTCTCCGATTTTCGCAATTGCAGATGTAATATGCTCTTCAACTGTTGAATCGTTTTCCATTTTAGAAGCATGAGCTTCTTCAATTGTTGCAGGTTTAGCAGCAAGCAAATGATCAGCAAGTTCGTTAAGAAGTGATTGGAATCCTTCGTTTTTCGCAACGAAATCAGTCTCAGAGTTCACTTCTAGGATCACGCCTGTGTTGCCGTCAGTTTTGATAAGAGTTAATCCTTCTGCCGCAATGCGGTCTGCTTTTTTCGCAGCTTTTGCAATTCCTTTTTCTCTTAGAAGATCGATTGCTTTATCGATGTCACCATCAGTTTCTGTTAACGCTTTTTTACAGTCCATCATACCTGCACCAGTTTTTTGACGCAGTTCTTTCACTAATTGAGCAGTAATAGCCATTTTACATTTCCTCCTTCTATGTTAAAACACGGATTACTAGGTGAAAAAAAGGTGATAAAAGGCATTTCCCTCTTATCACCTTTTGAATAGGTTACGCAGTTGTTGTTTCAGTTTCTGTCGTTTCTTCTACAACAGCTTCTTCTTCGCCTTGTTTAGACTCAAGAATCGCATCTGCCATTTTAGCAGTTAGAAGTTTTACAGCACGGATTGCATCATCGTTTGCAGGGATCACAACATCAATTTCATCTGGATCACAGTTTGTGTCAACGATACCGATGATTGGGATATTCAATTTACGAGCTTCTGCAACTGCAATACGCTCTTTACGAGGGTCGATAATGAAAAGTGCATCCGGAAGACCTTTCATGTCTTTGATTCCGCCTAGGAATTTTTCAAGACGTTCTAATTCTTTTTTCAGTTGAACGACTTCTTTCTTAGGAAGAACATCGAATGTACCGTTTTCTTGCATTTTTTCAATATCTTTTAAACGTTTGATACGTTTTTGGATTGTTTCAAAGTTTGTTAAAGTTCCACCAAGCCAGCGTTGGTTCACATAGAACATACCAGAACGGATTGCTTCTTCTTTCACTGAATCTTGTGCTTGCTTTTTCGTACCAACGAAAAGGATTTTTCCTCCGTCAGCAGCAAGGTTTTTCGTGAAGTTGTAAGCTTCTTCTACTTTTTTCACCGTTTTTTGAAGATCGATGATGTAGATACCGTTACGCTCTGTAAAGATGTAACGCTTCATTTTTGGGTTCCAACGGCGTGTTTGGTGACCGAAGTGTACACCAGCTTCTAGCAATTGTTTCATAGAAATAACTGACATGTTGTTGCCTCCTAATATAATGGTTTTTTTTCCTCCGCTCAAGTCATGTTCACATAAAACTGCGCCACGGCAGCACCTTCATACGAATCATTAAGCGTGTGTATTTAACACCAAGAAATAATATAACACATGATGGACTGACAATCAAGAATCCTTTACAGCTTTCCGCTAAATTTTAATAAAAGCTCGATTTCTGTCTTTCCAGTTTTCAGTTCTTTCGCTATTTCTTCTAGCGAATGCCCTTGGTCATATAAGGTCTTCACCTGATCCTCGAATGTTTCTTCTATTTCATTTTCAGAAGGCACAGAAGCTTCTGATTCAAGATGTGGAACGGGTTCGTTTACCTTCTCTTCCTGCACTTCAACTTCGCTAAGGAGAGCCGACAAGTGCTCTGGTACTGGCTCTTCACTTTCTACCGATTGCTGGGATTCAATTGGTGTTTGTGGCTGCTTTGGTGTCTGAAAATCCGATTTCAGCTCTACAGCAGAAAAATCAGGGGAAGCGGCTGCCACTTTTGATAGTTTGTCATTCTCTTCTTTGACTTCCATCAAAAATGCAGCCAGGGTATTTTCCGTTTCTTCTAGAAGTTCTCGCTGCTTTTGTTCAGTTGCCTTCAGCGAATTCATTCTCGTATATAAAATGATCACAAAATAAATAAGTGCAGCATGAAGCATGAAGCTAATCAGCCATAACATATTTTTTCACTCACTAACTCTTTAAGATTGAATGGCTTTATCAAGCAGATGCTTAAGCTTGAACAATGCCTTTGAATGAATTTGCGAAATGCGTGAGGTCGATAAATTGAGCACGTGACCGATTTCCGTTAACGTCAGTTCCTCTTTATAGAATAGACTGATCACGAGCTTTTCTTTTTCAGATAGCTCGGTCATTTTTTCAGCAAGCTGTTCTATTAATTCATCTTTCAGCATCTTCTCCTCAGGTGTCACAGTTTTCTCGTCGCGAATCATGACTTGGACGTTTTCACCGTCTTCTTGATCATGCAGCTTCTCGTCGATTGAAAGCAGATTTGCAAAGAAACCTTCATTCATTGTTGTGACAACATCCTGTTCACTCATGCCAAGTTCCTCTGCCACTTCTGTCGGCGTCACATTTCGTAAATAGCGTTGTTCAAGCTTTTCAATAGCCGCTTCTACTTTTTTTGTTTTTTCTCTTGATGTACGAGGCAGCCAGTCCTCTTTACGAAGACCGTCGATGATGGCCCCGCGGATTCTGAAGGATGCATATGTATCAAACTTCAGATCTCTTCCGGGGTCGAATTTTTCAAGGGCATCATATAAACCGAGCATCCCTAGACTGATCAAGTCTTCTTTATGCACTGACTTCGGGAGACCGATGGAAATTCTTCCAACATGATATGTGACGAGCGGCATATAGCGGCGCATAAGATCATCTCCAGCAGCTGGGTCCTTCCACTCTTTCCATCTAGCCCATAGCGCCTGATCTTCGTAATTTAAGGATTGCATCTTTCTCCCCCTATACTTCCTTAGTTATATCTTCATAATGCCTTGCTTCACAGTGCGGATCTCAAGCTCTGTCGTAAGCGGGTCAAATTCAATCGTACGGCCATTGTTCCCGCCCGTATCCTCACTAATGATCGGGATGCGATAAAGAGACAGATGTTCTTTAACAGCTGATACGTTTCTAGGTCCAATTCTCATCAGATCATTGGTTGTCTTAAACTTAAACATTTCTGCGCCACCAGCAAGTTTTGCCTTTAGCGCATGTTTGCGCGCTCCTTCTTTAAGGAGCAGATCAATTGTATGCTTGACACCTGTATCTGCATATTTAGCCAAGTTCTCCACTGCCCCTTTTGCAAGGGATGAGTCTGGAAGCATGACATGGACAAGACCTGCCAGTTTTTTTTCTTGATCAAACAGAACAAGCCCTACACAAGAACCAAGTCCGGATGTCCGAATGCGGTCCGGTGTTTTCACAAGCTGAACATCCGCAATACCAACCTTTACAACTGCCGGAATCTGAACGTTCATTACAGGTTACCTAATGCTTTGAATAGTTTTTCAAACGATTCAAAGTCTGGTAATAGAAACATATTTCCTTTCAGCTCTTGCTTATTTTGATCATCAAAAATTGATGTATCAATCACAATTGCCTGATCACCTAGAGGGCTAAATTGCATTAATCCTTCGCTAATGACAGCCCCGAACATATCGAGCGTAACATCTGGAACACTTGGGTGAAGCTGCAATTTTGTTAAATCGGCAAGGGCTGATAAATAAGAGCCTGCTAAAATATTTCCCAGCTCGTGTAGTGCTGACGTCCCCATCACATGCTCGTGAATGGTATCAATATCAAATGCTGGATCTCGTACAAGCTCTCTTACAAATTGCTCGGCTTGCTCAAAGGGCATAATGAAAAAGATAGAGCCAGATAAATCTCCTTCCATTCGCAGGAAAATGCTTGCAACTGGGAGGTCTGCACCACCAAAGAAATCCATTAATTCTTCAAAAGAGAGAACCTTGACAAACGGAACAGCCATATCTATTTTGCGATCCAATAGGCTGGCAAGAGCAGACGCGGCGTGGCCTGCTCCAATATTCCCGACCTCTCTTAACACATCCAACTGTTCATCTTTTATTTCATTGAAAATGCTCATTTCACATCCTCCTTAATGAACAGGTGCATCTTGAACGCTCTTATCGAGGACAGCACCAGGATGAATGATATTAAATAGACGCTGATCATGCTTAATGATACCTGTCACCCATGATTGTCCTTCTTTTTCAGCTGATTCAGGAGAAGATTCTACTTCTTCCTGATGGACTGTAATGACATCATTTGCTTCATCAACAACCCAGCCGACTTCAATGTCACCAACCTGTACAATAATCATTCTAGTTTCATCTGTAATCTCGTTGTCAGTAGATCCAAGTCTCACTCTAAGATCGATGACAGGCGTCACGACACCGCGCAGATTAATAACACCGCATATATAAGGGGCAACGCCAGGGATTCTTGTCGGCTGCTGCCATTTTTCAATGGACTTTACTTCTGATACTGAAATGGCGTATTCTTTTTTGTTTACGATAAACACAATCATCTTTTCGCCAGTTTTGATATCTGTACTCATTTCAGACCGCTCCTCTATTGTTTTTTACTTGATCAGTGCATTACAGTCAACGATGAGTGCAACCTGACCGTCGCCTAGGATTGTTGCGCCTGAGATCGCAAACACGTTTGGCAGGTAATCTCCTAGTGATTTCAATACAACCTCTTGCTGACCAATGAATGAATCGACCACAAATGCTGTCAGCTTGTCTCCTTTACGAACAACGATGATGTGCAGTTCTTCCTCTAATTCATTCGCATTTGGTACGTAGAATTGTTTCTTCAGGTACACAACCGGTACGATAAATCCGCGGAAATCAATCACTTCACGATCATGTGTTTGAAGGATGTCGCTTTTCTTAATAACAGCCGTTTCAATAATAGAAGAAATCGGAATCGCAAATGTTTCCTCTTCCAGCTTCACAAGAAGAACGGAAATAATTGACAATGTAAGCGGGAGCTGGATAGAGAACAATGAGCCCTGTCCTTCTGTTGAGTTGATGCTCACAGATCCGCCTAGTGATTCCAGCTTGTTTTTCACGACGTCAAGACCTACACCGCGGCCTGAGATGTCAGATATCTCATCAGCTGTAGAGAATCCTGCTGCAAAGATCAATGAATCAATTTGATGATCTTCGATGGTTTCCGCTTCTCTTTCGGTAATAACCCCGCGCTCTAGTGCTTTTTCAAGCACCTTTTTACGGTTAATCCCGCCGCCGTCATCTTCTACTTCAATGAAGACGTGATTTCCACTATGATAAGCCTTTAATAGAACGGTTCCTTTTTCTGGCTTGCCTTTTTTCACACGTTCTTCTGGCGATTCAATCCCGTGATCTAGACTGTTTCTGAGTAAGTGTAAGAGCGGATCTCCAATCTCGTCGATCACTGTTCGATCAAGCTCAGTATCAGCGCCTTCAATGATCAGTTCAATTTTCTTATTGAGCTCTTTTGTCAATTGACGGATCATACGAGGGAACCTGTTAAACACAGTTTCTACAGGTACCATTCTCATGTTCAGGATGATCGATTGCAGATCGCCTGAAATACGTGTCATTCTTTCGACCGTATCAGTGAGTTCGTTATTTTCAAGCTCTTTGGCAATCTGTTCTAAACGTCCTCTATCAATAACCAGTTCTTCAAATAGATTCATAAGAGAATCTAGACGATCGATGTTGACACGAATCGTTTTCGTGCCACCGGCAGCTGCACCGTTATTGCCATTTGCTTTTGGCGCATCGTTTGCTGGTGCTTTCGCAGCAGGCACGGAGACTTCTTCTTTTTTCTGCTCAGGTTTTGCTTCTTGTTTTTCAGCTGGAGTCGCTTCTTCAAATGCAGAAACTTCTGAGATCTCAACTTGTTCAACTTCTGAGATCGTCATCACGATTTTTTTCACTACGTCCATCGGTTGTTTAGATAAATAAGAAATACTGAATTCAGATTCGAAATCTTCTGATTCTAAAAGTTCTGCATTTGGAACTGTTTTGACGACCTCGCCTGCTTCATTCAGTCTTTCAAAGATCATATAGACACGAACGGCTTTTAATAAGCATGCGTCACTTAATGTTACATTGAGTTCATAACATTTAAAGCCTTGTTCCCTCGCTTCATCAAGCACTGTTCGTTCAAATTCGTTATAGTCTAAGTCGTTTGCAGCAGCCGCTGATACAGCCGCTGTTTCAACACTAGGAGCTGCCTCAGCATGGCTTCCTGTCACATCTAGCTTTTTACTAATCTCTGTGACATCGCGTTTCCCATCTCCGCCTTCTGCAATTGATTGAACCATTGCTTCAAGGTGATCAAGTGCTTCAAACATCGTGTCCATTGACTCAGGTGTGACAATCATTTGTTCATTTCGAATGGCATCAAACATGTTTTCTAAATGATGTGTTAGCTGAGCCATATCAGCGTAGCCCATCGTTGCGCTCATGCCTTTCAATGTATGAGCCGCTCTGAATATATCATTCACTAGCTGCAAGTCAGTTGGGTTCTTTTCTAAATCAAGAAGTTTTTCATTACAAGTTTGTAAGTGTTCTCTGCTTTCATCTAAAAAGATATCTAAGTATTGGTTTACATCCAACGTGTTCACGCCCTCTCTTTTTTCATGGAGCTTATAATTGCATGTGCGATGTCATCCACATGCCTTGTTTCATGTGCAAGGCCTGCTTTAATGACTGATTTAGGCATTCCGAAAACAACACATGATTCTTCTTTTTCTGCAATGACTTTTGTATGACCGCTTGCGACCATTTTTTTGACACCTTCTGTGCCGTCACTACCCATGCCTGTCATAATGACAGCAATTTTCTCGTAACCCTTTATATGACTGATGGATTCAAATAAATAGTTAACAGAAGGTTTGTGCCGGCTTTCCGTGTCCTCTGGAGATAGCCTGATGACTAAGGATGCCCCTTGTTCATGAAGTGACATATTCATTCCACCAGGCGCTATGTAGGCTACTCCATTTTTAGCGATGTCTCCATCTTGTGCTTCTTTAATCGAAATTTGAGATAAATGGTCTAACCTAGTAGCAAGTGATGCCGTAAATCCTGCCGGCATATGCTGCACAATCAAAATAGGTGCTTCTATGTCCTTGGGCAGCTTCGTGACAACTCGTTGAAGTGCCCTTGGCCCTCCCGTTGATGTTCCGATTGAAATAATCTTTCGGAGTGAGCCGCTTTTCACTGCTTGCGGGCGAGGTGCAGCCACTGGAATTGGCGGCTTCATCACCGGCGGCTTTGGAGAAACCTGTACTTCAGTGCGTTTCCTTGACAGCCCTGCCGCAAGCACCCGCTCTACAATTTGGCCTCTTACTTTGTGTAAATCGAGCGAAATACTTCCTGAAGGCTTTGTCACAAAATCAAAAGCACCAAGTTCTAAGCAATGGATGGTTAAATCTTTCCCTTGCTTTGTCTGGCTTGACACCATAATCACGGCAAGGTCGTGTTCAGCCAGAATTTGTTTTAATGCTTCTGTTCCATTTAAAACAGGCATTTCCACATCTAATGTGACGACATCTGGATTCAGTTCCTTGATCCGTTTTAAGGCATCTTCCCCATTTCGCGCCGTTCCGACGACTTCTATTTCTTGCTCGGCACTTAGGAAATCACTAATGAGCTTTCGCATAAAGGCCGAGTCATCTACTACAAGCACTCTAATCATGAGTCCACCTTCCTCCTTTTAAAAAAAGAGGACAACTTATCTATAAACGTATGCTGCTCTCTCTGTGCCTCTCTTATCTGCTGTTGATAAAGTGTTTCTGCCAGCATCTTGATCGTTTTACTCAGCCGTGAATGAGGCTGCTTCATATAAAATGGAATTTGTTCAGCCACCGCTTTTGGAACCGCAGGATCATCCGGCACAGCACCAGCAAATACTAGTTTTCTGTGTAGAAATGATGTGACCACTCCTGCTAATTTCCGGTAGGTTTCTGACCCTTCTGACGGGGTTTTACACCGGTTGACAATGATTTGCACAGATTGTTCGAACTGATGAATCGCTAAGTGTTTAATTGCGCTGTAGGCATCCATGATCGATGTTGGTTCCGGCGTTGTCACAACCACAACTTCTCCTGCTGATAAAACAAAAGGTAGTTGATCTTTAGACAAGCCAGCCCCCATATCAAAGAAGATACAATCAAAGTCGTGCATCATTCTTTCCATTTCCACTAGAAAAAACGACCATTGATCTTTATCTAAAGAAAACAGCTGTTCAAGTCCGCTTCCGCCAGAAATGTAATAAAGGTTGTTCGTTCCTTGAGTCATAGCTGCTTGGAAGGATTTCTTCCTGACAAGAACATCTAATATAGAGCTAGTCGATGTTTTCCCTAGTAAAATATCAATATTCCCCATACCAAAATCAAGGTCGATGACTAACACTCGCTTCCCTGCATTTGCGATAGACAGTGCCATATTCAGCGTCAAATTCGATTTTCCAACCCCACCTTTACCGCTCATGACAGCAATGGTTTTTGCCTGTCCGCTTATACCAAGAGGAGCTGGTGCGATCGTTTGATTCTGCTGAACGAGCTTTCTTAAACCTTCTGCTTGGTCGGGCTTCATCATTGTAAGACCATCCTTGTTAATTCAAGAGGAGAGCCCTCAAGAATATCCTCAGGAACATTTTGACCATTTGTTAAAAAGCCAAGTCCAATTTGAGAGTCTGCAATGATTTGAAAGATGGTTCCCATCGTGTCTGTTTCATCTACCTTTGTAAAAATGAATTGATCGATTGGAACGTGTTCAAAGCGTTTAACCATGGCTTTCATGTCCTGATACTTCGAGGTCGCACTCATCACTAGGAAACTTTGAATGCTTTCATTAAATGGAATGATGTCTGTCAGCTCTTTGATATACGCTTCTTCTTTAAAGTTACGACCCGCTGTGTCTACGAAAATATGATCATACTCTTTAAACGTCTCTTGAGCTTTTACAAAATCCTCTCTCGAATAACAAACCTCAAGCGGTGCATTGAGCAGTTCCGCATATGTTTTCAGTTGTTCGATCGCTGCAATTCGGTACGTATCTGTTGTAATAAAAGCGATTTTCTTTTGCTTCTGAATGGCCGTTTTGGCAGCGAGCTTTGCAATCGTTGTTGTTTTACCAGCTCCAGTTGAACCAAACAGCACAATGTATTTTGAACGAATCATCGGCTCATCAGAGGTGTGAGCCGGCAGCATATCTGCCAGCAGTTGTTCAAGTTCTTTTTGAATTTGATCTTCCTTGACAGCACCCTTTGTTAAAAGACCTTTGAGGCATTCGTCTCGAATGGCATCATCAAGACCTTGATCCTTCAGCTTTTGATCGATTGCCATGAGAGGATCAGGCAGAATACCAGCATGCCGCTCATTCCTCGCATATTCTAAAGGCTGAGCTTGAGAAGATACTGGTTTCACTGCCTCAGGAGCAAAAGACGGCTCTTCAGGCCGGTGTTGAATTTGCTCCTTTTTTGGAAATACTGGAAGAGGAGGCGCAGGGTGTCCACCTTTACCCGCTCTTTCTTCAAAATCTTGATCCAGCACTGCAATCACTTCAACCATTTGCTGTTTCTTTAAACCGAATAGCTTTCGTTTCACAACAGTTTTGGAATTTAAAATGACGGCATCCTTCCCAAGCTGCTGCCTAATTTGAATCGTCGCCTCTTGCATTGAATTCGCTATGATTTTTTTCATTTTCATTAGATATCCACCACTCCGATGCTCTGTACTTCCACATTTGCTTCTAGTTCGTTATAAGATAGTACCGGTAAGTCCGGGAAATATCTTTCTAACAGCTGCTTGACGTACATTCTTATAGGAGGTGAGCACAATAGAACCGGCGTTTCCTGACGGAGCGAAAGCTGTTCAATTTCTCTCGCCACTGATTGAATCACACTTTCAGAGGATTCTGGATCTAACGATAAGTAGTTGCCATGCTCTGTCTGCTGTACACTGTCAGCAATCACCTTTTCCACTCGGCCTGAGCATGTCACGACTTTGAGCGATTCATTTTCTCTCGCATATTGTGCGGTAATCTGTCTTGCCAACGCCTGTCTGACATACTCTGTTAACAAATCTGTATCTGTCGTTAATTTTCCGTAGTCTGCAAGTGTCTCAAAAATGGTGACAAGATTTCGAATAGAAACCTTTTCTTTCAGCAGTTTTGCCAACACTTTTTGAATATCACCAACTGCTAGTGGATTTGGCGTCACCTCATCCACTAAGACAGGATAACTTTCTTTCAGATGATCGATTAATTGCTTCGTTTCTTGGCGTCCGAGCAGTTCGTGTGTGTTTTGTCTAATTTTCTCTGTGATGTGAGTAGACACAACCGATGCTGGATCTACAACCGTATAGCCAAGCATCTCAGCCTGATCTTTTTCTGCTTCTGAGATCCATTTAGCCGGAAGACCAAAAGATGGCTCGATTGTTTCAATCCCTTCAATCGGATCATCATCCGGCGTAGGAGACATCGCTAAGTAGTGATCAAGCAGTAGCTCCCCTTTTGCCACTTCATTCCCTTTTATTTTAAGCCGATACTCATTTGGGTTAAGTGCAATGTTGTCTCGAATTCGAACAACTGGAATCACAAGACCTAATTCGAGGGCAAGCTGTCTTCGGATCATTACAATTCGGTCTAACAGGTCACCGCCTTGATTTGCATCGGCTAGCGGAATCAAGCCGTAGCCAAATTCAAATTCAATGGCATCCATTTGCAAAAGGTGAATGACGCTTTCTGGACTTTTCATCTCTTCTACCTCTGCCTGTTCCTCTAGCACCTCTTCGATTTCTTCTTGATCCTGTTTGTTTTTCGACATCAAGTATGCGCCGAGAGCAAGTAAACCTGCGATCGGTCCTGTCAACAGTACGCCGATTGGAGTAAACAACCCAAGAAGGAAGATCGTGCCTGCTGTGACGTAAAGCATAGCAGGGAATGCAAACAGCTGTTCAGTGATATCTGACCCAAGGTTCCCATTAGAAGCAGCCCTTGTGACGACAATTCCTGTCGCTGTTGAAATGAGAAGTGCAGGAATTTGTGAAACAATTCCGTCTCCTACCGTTAATAGTGTAAAGTGGGAAGCTGATTCTTGAATCGACATTCCTTGCTGAAGCATCCCAATAATAATCCCAAAAATAATATTAATAATGACGATGATAATACCTGCGATGGCATCCCCTTTGACGAACTTACTTGCCCCATCCATCGCACCATAAAAGTCTGCTTCTCTCGCTACTTTTTCACGGCGATTTCTCGCTTCACTTTCTGTCAGCATTCCTGCATTTAAATCAGCGTCAATACTCATTTGTTTACCTGGCATCGCATCGAGGGTAAATCTTGCCGCAACCTCAGATACACGCTCAGCCCCTTTGGTGATCACTATAAATTGAATGATGATCAGAATAAGGAAGACCACCAGACCAACGAGTATATTTCCACCAACAACAAATGAACCAAACGTTTCTACAACCTTTCCAGCGTCTCCAGTTGATAGGATAGATCGTGTTGTAGAGATGTTAAGCCCTAAGCGAAACAGCGTTAAGAGCAAAAGCAATGATGGAAATATTGAAAATTGCAGTGGTTCTTGCATGTTCATTGTGGTGAGAAGCACGATAAGCGCAAGAGAAATATTAATAATGATTAAAATACTTAATAGCATTGGCGGAAACGGTATGACCAGCATCGCCACAATTAAAATAACACTGAATAAAACAGATAAATCTCTTGCTGCCATGCCTGTTCTCTCCTTTTAAAACCAAAAATTCATAAAATCTTTTGTTTCGTTTTATAGACGTAAGCTAAAATTTCTGCGATCGCCTTAAAGTATTCCTCTGGCACCGCTTGGTCGATGTCGACCTGATCATATAGTGCACGAGCGAGCGGCCGGTTTTCTACGGTCATGATATCGTGCTCTTTCGCAATCGTTCTAATTTTCAAAGCCAAAATATCTGTTCCCTTTGCCACAACAAAGGGCGCGTCCATCTTTTCTTCGTCATATTTCAAAGCAATTGCATAGTGGGTTGGGTTTGTAATGATGACGTCCGCTTTTGGGACTTCCTGCATCATCCGTCTCATGGCCATTTCCCGCTGACGCTGTTTAATCTTTGATTTTATGAGCGGGTCACCCTCTGATTTTTTATACTCATCTTTGATGTCTTGTTTGGACATCCGTAAGTTTTTTTCATAATCAAATTTCTGATACATATAATCAAGCCCTGCTAAGATCATGAGAGCACCTGCTGCATACAGACCCATAATCAAGGTCATATTTGCGACGAAATGAAGGGTTTCCTCTGCTGTTAATAAAGGAAGCCTCAGAATCTCGTCAAAGTGCATCCAAAGTGCAATAAATGTCGCAAAACCAATTAAACCAATTTTCAAAATGGATTTTAATAGCTCTACGAGGGCTCGAATACTGTATATCCGTTTAAACCCTTTAATAGGATCTAGCTTTTCTAATTTCGGTTTGATGATTTCTGTTGAAAAGAGAAAGCCAACTTGTAAATAGTTACTGATAACGCCTGCCAGCATACCAACACCAAGGATTGGCATGAGAAGGAGCCCTGTTTCCTGAAGCAATTCCACGAATAGTTGATGAATATTAGATGTGCTAACTTTCATTAGCATGGTTGTTGAATAAAAACGTTCAATGAGCGCAATAATACGCTCTTTCATAAAAGGCCCAATAAAAAAGAATGATAAAAAGATTAATAGAAATGAGATGGCTGTATTGACGTCAGTACTTTTGGCAACCTGACCTTTTTTACGTGAATCTTGTCTCTTTTTCGGCGTTGCTTTTTCTGTTTTTTCACCTGCGAAAAATTGCAAGTCTAGTCTAAGTCTTGTCATCATGACGAACCACCGACCAATGCTAAGAAATTCCTCATGGTGAGTACAATCGTATCAAATGTATTTTGGACAACCCCGAAGATGACGCCCATACAGATGATGATCATAACAAAACTCACGCCCATTTTAATAGGAAGTCCGACAACAAAAACGTTCATCTGCGGTACTGTTCGTGCCACAATGCCCAGTGCCAAATCGACCAAAAACAAGCTGGCAACGACCGGTGCTGAGATTTGAAAGGCAATGATGAACATTTGGTTGAAGCTTTTTGCAATAAAATAAGCAAAGGATTCACTGCCGAAATTCAGTGCGTACTGATCAATTGCAATATATTGAAAGCTGTAAAAGATTCCATCAAGCAGCAGGTGGTGTGCATTGGTTGCTAGCATCAATAGCAATGTGACCGTATAAAAAAACTGCCCCATCAGCGGCGTTTGCGCGCCTGTTTGCGGATCAATCACATTGGCAATCGCAAAGCCCATTTGAAAATCAATAAATGAGCCGGCAATTTGAACAGCGGACACCATGATATATGCAATCAAACCAAGCAGAAGTCCGACCATTGCTTCTTTCACCGCAAGCATCATATAAAGACCGTCTATGTCGAGTGCTGGCGGTTCCTTAATCGTGCTAAAACTAATCACGGCTAAAAACAGCGAGAATCCAACTCTGTGTACAGCTGGGATCGTTCTATGCGCTAAAAGCGGTACTGTCACAAAAAAAGCGGTGATCCGAATAAAAACTAATAGAAATGCAGGGAATAATTCTATGATTGACATCGCTCGTTAACCTGCAAATCGATCTAAATTCGAGAACAGCTCTGTCGTAAAGGACACAATGGTTGACAGCATCCATGGACCAAACACAACAAGCCCGATAAGAACTGCAACAATTTTAGGAATGAACGCAAGCGTCTGTTCTTGAATTTGGGTTGTCGCCTGAAACACACTGACAATCAGTCCCACAATAAGAGCGAGCGCTAGAAGCGGCCCACTGACAAGCAATACCACATACACTGATCTTTCAGCCATCGTAATGACAAATTCTGAACTCATGTTTTAAGCACCTACTCTAAAAGCTTTGCAGCAAAGATTTAACAATCAAATACCATCCATCGACTAAAACAAATAACAATATTTTAAAAGGGAGCGATATCATAACCGGCGGAAGCATCATCATCCCCATTGACATCAGGACACTTGCGACCACCATGTCAATAATTAAAAATGGAATAAAGATCATGAAACCAATTTGAAATGCCGTCTTTAATTCTGAAATCGCAAAAGCGGGTACCATCGCCGTTAACGGAATATCTTTTATCGATTCAGGTGTATCCATTTTTGCGTAACTAAGAAATAAAGCCAAATCCTTCTGTCTCGTATGTTTACTCATAAACTCTTTAATGGGCACTTCGGCTTTTTCATATGCCTGATTGAGCGTAATGTCATCATTTAAAAGCGGCGTTAGCGCCTCTTTATTAATCTCTGAGAACGTGGGTGCCATGATAAAAAATGTGAGAAACAAAGCAAGCCCTACAAGCACTTGGTTTGGCGGCATTGAGTTGGTTGCAAGTGACGTTCTAACGAATGAAAGTACAATCACAATTCGTGTGAAACACGTCATTAAAATGAGAATGCCTGGTGCAACCGAAAATACGGTTAAAAGTAAAA
This sequence comes from Bacillus sp. FSL W8-0645, assembly GCF_038007905.1. Lineage (NCBI taxonomy): Bacteria > Bacillati > Bacillota > Bacilli > Caryophanales > Bacillaceae > Bacillus > Bacillus sp. FSL W8-0645. The sequence goes on along the minus strand of NZ_JBBOYC010000001.1, from coordinate 1,669,402 downwards.
GAAGACGGACAGACGTGCTAATATTCCCTGCACCGCTGGAATTAAATAAATCGATAAACTCATTCATTTTGTTTCGGGCCTTTCTTTCTGACTTCTGATTGGGTCTTTTTCAATTCGGCTAGCTGCGCCTTCAAATTGGCTGAAAAAGAAGAAGTGGTTGGCTGATTTTGTTTCTTTATCTGAGATGTGAATTTTTGAACGATTTTTGGTAAATCTGTTTTGCTTTCCATCGCTTCTTCATATTGTTTCACAATCGCTTCACATTCTTGTTCATCATCAATTTCTTTTAGCAGCTGGATTGAGTCCGCTACTCCGACAACTAATACTCGTTTGCCCACTTTGATAAGCTGGACTGAACGGTTTTGGCCAACCGTCGTTCCGCCAATATTTTCAACATAGCGAAATGGTTTAAGTAAGCGGTTTTGCTTACCAACAAATCTCACCAATCCATATATAAGCAGGATGACAAAAAGTAAGGCACCAATCATTTTGACAAAATCCATAATGGAGACAGAAGAAGAGGGAACTTCTTCTGCCGGATTCGTTTGATTGTTAGTGGTTGTCTTTTCTGTATCCTTTTTGCTGCCCTTCTCTTCTTTGATCCAGTCATTCACTGTGCCATTTTCAGGATCTTTCGTTTCAGCAAACAGTGAGGCAGGCTGTATCGTCAAGAAAAGCATAAAACTGATCATTGCTATACATATCAAACGTTTTTTCAACAAGTCTTACACCCTTTTTTAGCCTAACGTTTTATTAATTGCTTCAAGTACACGGTCTGCCTGGAACGGCTTCACGATAAAGTCTTTTGCACCTGCTTGGATCGCGTCAATAACCATTGACTGCTGCCCCATTGCAGAACACATGATGATCTTTGCAGAAGCGTCAATTTGTTTAATTTCTTTTAGTGCTGTGATCCCGTCCATTTCTGGCATTGTGATATCCATTGTGACAAGATCAGGAGATGTTTCTTTAAATTTTTCAACAGCTTGAGCGCCGTTTTCTGCTTCTCCTACTACATCAAATCCGTTTTTTACAAGAATATCCTTTATCATCATTCTCATGAATGCTGCATCATCTACGATTAATACCTTAGTAGCCATTTACTTATTCTCTCCCTATATGTTTGTTTATTTTAAATTAGAAAGTCTTTCTGACTGACTTAAAATATCAGTCACACGAACACCAAAGTTCTCATCAATGACAACGACTTCCCCTTTGGCGACGATTCGTTTGTTCACTAGAATGTCTACTGGCTCACCAGCAAGTTTGTCCAGTTCAATGATACTTCCTGCTGAAAGTTCAAGGACTTCTTTGACACTGCGCTGAGTTCTTCCAAGTTCCACCGTAATAGAAAGCGGAATATCCATCAGCATATCAAGATTTCCAAGGTGGTTTGTTGTATGCTGAGGCTCACTGAACGCTTCAAATTCAACAGGCGCTACATTGACAGGTGCTGCCGGCTTTGGCTTCGCCTGTCTTTTCGGCGGAGCAGCTTGCTGCGCTGGTGCAGACTGCGTTTGAGGTGCTGCCGGCTGAGGTTCAGGTGTGCTCACTTGCGTGTCTTGAACCGTCTCTTCCTCTTGCGCTGGGTCTGTTAATTCTGCGATTAAATCTTTCGCAAATGTAATAGGATAAAGCTGCATAATATTTGAATCAATGAGTTCACCTATTTTTAATCTGAAGGACACTTTGACAAGCATTTCTGCAGCTGGGATCCGGTCTGTTCCTTCTCCTTCTTTCACATCAAGTAATTCGACGCGAGGCGGAGAAATATCAATCTTTTTATTAAAGACCGTCGACATGGATGTCGCAGCAGAACCCATCATTTGGTTCATCGCTTCTTGAACTGCACTTAAGTGAATCTCACTTAAAGAAGGGTCAGCATTTGTCCCGTCTCCGCCCATCATTAAGTCCGCAATGACTGCTGCATCTGTTTGCTGGACGACAAGCAGGTTACTTGCGCTGAAGCCTTCCGTATAATTCACTTCAATCGCGACATACGGATGAGGAAATTCCTCATTCAACATACTTTTTTGAATCACTGTAACAGTTGGAGTGGTAATCTCCACTTTTTGATTTAATAGGGTTGAAAGTGCTGTAGCAGAGCTGCCGAATGAAATATTTCCGATTTCTCCAATAGCATCTTGCTCCATTGCAGAAAGGACTGTATCAGGCTCTATATCGTCATTGCTACCTCCTTTAAGGAGCGCATCAATTTCGTCTTGTGATAATTTACTTCCGTTATTCTCCATCTTCTTCACCTCTTATGTCGTGATCTAGAATTTGAATCGCCTGTTTCCGATTCACGCGGCCGGCCTGTCCCAAGAATTTCGGTTTATTTCCGACCATAACAGTAAGAGGCGCATTTACTGGTTTGTCCAAGGCAATACAATCACCAATTTCCAAATTCAAAAACTCTTCCACCGTCATTTCCGATTCCCCTAGCTCTGCGACTACCGGTATCTTTGCCGTCATAATCCGTTTTTCAATGGCCTTTGTTTCTTGTTGTTTTGGTTCATTTCGTTCAGACTGCATCCAGTAGTGTACAGACAGCTTTGGAATAATAGGCTCTAATACAACATGAGGAATACATAGGTTAATAACCCCGCTTACCTCACCAATTTGTGTATTAAGAGAAATGACGACAACTGTTTCGTTTGGTGACACCATTTGAACAAACTGGGGATTTACCTCGAAATCTGCCATTTCAGGCTCGATGTCGGTTATGGACTGCCACGCTTCTCTGTAATTTTCCAAAGCTCCCTCAAACATGTTTGAGATAATCTTTGTTTCGATTTCTGTAAGTGATTCTGTCTTATTATGACTAATGCCTATCCCGCCCATCAGCCTGTCCATCATGGCATAGCCGATTGTTGGGTTCACTTCAAGCATGATTCTTCCTTCAAGCGGGCTGACATAAAATAAGTTTAATAATGTCATATTAGGAATCGAACGAATAAATTCTTCGTATGGTACCTGGTCAACCGAGCTGACAGTAATTTGAATATATGATCTTAGTTGAGCTGAAAAGTGCGTGGTGAGCAGTCTAGCGAAGTTATCATGAATCCTTGTTAAACTTCGAATCTGGTCTTTCGAAAAGCGCAGTGCACGCTTAAAATCATACACCTTCACTTTTTTCGTCGTTTCTTCTTTTTTCAGCTCTTCTGCATCCATTTCACCAGTAGATATGGCGGATAATAATGCATCGATCTCATTCTGGGAAAGCACTTCTCCTGACATTTCTTCACCTCCATCGTGTCAATTAATCGCCTCTATTGCAGATTAAAGGAGGTTATATATACTTCTTTCACCTTGCCATCTTGCAAATAGTTATTCACTTTGTTTTTAACTAGTGTTTTAAAATGTTCTCTGCCTTTTTTGCCATCAAGTTCATCTGCATTCGTGTCTGATAAAATGTCGATTACGGCGTCTTTCACTTGAAAACTTCTTTTCTCAAGCTCTTCTTTTGCTTTTTCAGAGTCCGTTTCAATATTCAATACAAGTTTGACGGCATTTCCTTCAGACTTTAAATTAGTAATGATCTCAGGAATTTCAACAGAAGCTTTTACGACTTCATCTGCTGTTGGCTCTTTTTCAGCTTTTGCTTCGTCTGAGCCATTCACAAGAAAAATGATGCCTGCTCCTATTCCGCCGATGGCAATAATCATGATTAGCATTACTACGACTAATTTCTTCTTCATTCAAATTCCTCTATTCCTTGATTCAATGAAATAACTTGGATTTTTCTGTAGAAAGAAATGATTTTCTCTTGAAGCTGATCTTCATTTTCTTTCACAACGAATTTCTTTCCATTGGCTAATGTAATGGTCGTGTCTGGAAAGCTTTCGATTTGCTCGATATGGAGAGCGTTCAGCATAAATCCTTTGCCATTCAATCTTGTCACTTCAATCATATTAAGCAGAGAAGCGATCATCCGCTCCCCCTACCTCCTATCGTTTCAGATTCACAAGCTCTTGCAGGATTTCATCAGATGTTGTGATCGTCTTTGCATTCGATTGGAATCCACGCTGCGCGATTATCATTTCAGTAAACTCGTCTGTTAAATCAACGTTTGACATTTCAAGTTTCCCTGTTTGAAGTTCACCTGTTCCTTGACTTCCAGGAGCGATGGCATTACTTGGCGCACCGGAACTGAGTGTTTGGCGGTATAGGTTATCCCCAACTTTATCTAATCCTCCTGCATTACTGAATGACACAAGTGATACTTGCCCAACAGTACGAGAAACGTTGTTCTCAACAACAGAAACGGTCCCATCTGGCCCAACACTGACACTTGACACATTGTCTCGTGGAATGTTGATTTTTTGCCCATCCATGCCAAGTAGATAGTTTCCATCAGGTGTTGCCAAATCCCCATTTGAATCAGGTTTGAAGTTCCCTGTTCTTGTAAATAGGATTTCACCTTGCTTTTGAATACGGAAAAATCCATCTCCATTAATATAGAAATCAAATGGTTCGTCTGTATTTTGAGAAGAACCTGATTTCATGATTTTATCAATAGAAGATAAAGATGATCCTAAACCAATTTGTTTAGAGTTGATTGAGCCAGAGTTGTTCGTTGGTCCACCTGAGCTTGAAATTGTTTGACTGACCATATCTTTAAAAGTGATACGGCTTTTTTTGTATCCGTGTGTATTGACGTTGGCTACGTTGTTGGCTACCACATCTAATTTTGATTGGAAGTTTTTCATTCCGCTAATTCCTGAGTAAAGTGAGCGTAACATTTATTTTCCTCCTCGAATTACTTCGTTTTTTCTCCAACTGCTGTAACATCCCAAGGGCTGATTTTCGTTCCATCTTCTAAATACAAGAAGTATTCATTGTTTATGTTTTTAACAGACTTCACAGTGCCTGATATCTCTTTATCATCCAGTTTGCCCGATACTTCTTTACCAATCCAACCTACATATGTCGTAAACGGATCTTGGTGTGCAACAAAAGTAGACATGAGCTGATTCAGCTTGGTGATAGAATCGTTCATATTGGTTTGCTGTTCTAAAGATGAAAATGTTGCAAGCTGTGTGACAAACTCACGGTCATCTAGTGGGTTTGTCGGATCTTGGTTTTGAAGCTGTGTCAGCAATATTTTCAAGAATTGATCTTTGCCGAGCGTATCTGTTTTCTTTTCTGCTTTTGAAGAAATGTCTGTTTGTGCGACTGTTCTATTCGTAGCATCAACTGTTGCCATTAGATTTCCTCCTCTTCTTCATCTGACCCAACAAGAGCATCCAGTACATCTTGGAATTCTGCTTCCTGTTCATCAGGCTTTTGGAAATTCTGCCCTTTTGACTGTTGCTGCTTGTTTTCTTCGTTAAATTGTCCAAATAACGGCTGCTCATTTGATTGAAGCGGTATATGGAAACGGTCCACTTGAACCGACATATTCGGAAGCGCCTGCTTGAGCTGCGGAAGGTGATGCTCTAGCAGTTCTTTTGCTGCCTGTGTCGAAGCTGTAATTTTACTCGCATACATACCATTTTGCTTCGTCAGCTGAATCGTGATAAATCCGAGATTTTCTGGATTTAATCGAACTGTAAAGCGTCCGCTTGAGTTGCCAAATGGCGTGAATTTCATTTGCTTCCACGTATTTAGAATTTGCTGATCAACCGTTCCCGGCTTTTCATCAGTTGTTTGTGTCTGTTGAACAGGAGCTGCTGATTGCAGTTGAAAAAACTGCTTATGACCTGGCAACAGCGTATGAGTGATCGTTTTTTCAGAAGCAGGTGCAGCAGTGCTTTGTCCTTTGACAACTTCCTTTTTGATGAGCCATTCAAGAGAGTTAGCCCCTTTTGCAGGAGTAGCAAGAGTAGATTCTTGTCTTGGAGAGACCAATTCTTTTAACTCTCCTAAAGCAATCTTCAACTCTTTGTCTGACCCTTTTGCATTTGCCATCATATGGTCGATTAACTGATTAAAGTGTTTCAGCTCACTTTGAGACATCGAATTCAGCTTTGGTGCTGAACCCTGCGAGAAAAACTGCTCTTTTACTTGCTGAATCAGTTTCTCATCTACTCCATTTTTTGAAAGAAAGTGAATGAAGTCTTGACCCTTTGCTTCAATATCTTGCAGTAGCTTTGCATCAAAGCTGAGCGGTTGTTGATTGAGCAGTTGATATATGAAAAAGTGGACTTGTATGAGCTGCTCACTATGTTCAGAAGCTGGCTTATCCGTTTGATCACCGTAAATGGATGATTCCATTTTTTGAAATAGCTCTTCTAGTGACTTGAGATCAGACGAATCAAGCGTTTGACCTTGAAGTGTTTGAAGCGCGCTAAGAAGGTCTCCGTTGATGCCTTCTTCAGGCGATTGCATCCATTTTTCAATGATTTGCATCGCATCATTGATGGAAAGAGTGGCACCCGCTTTCTCAGCATCCACAAGGCCGCTTTGTGCACCTGCCCCGCTAAGTAATTGTTTAAACAACCCGCTTGCAGATGCCGCGCCGCTCCCCTTTGGTCCCGAGAGACCTTGAGACGATTGCTGTAAGGCTCCAATATCCAATAGCTTCACTTATTGTCCACCCCCATTTTCACTTTCTTCTTTTTTAGCAAGCTCTTTCGTAAACGTAGCTGCCTTCTGAGGTGTTAGTTTTGCTAATATGTCTGTTAGTTTATTTTTGCTCAGCTCTTCGAGGATCTTCAATGCCTCTTTATCACTTAATTCTGATAAAATTTTGGCGGATTTCCCTGCGTCCATGCTTTCATAGATACTGGCAATCTTCCCTTTCGGTTTCTGGTTAGAGGCTGCTGCCCCATCAGAAGTTGTCCCTGACGCATTATTACCTGATGTATCGCTCGATGAGCTGCTATTTGATGAACTGTCATCCGCTGACTTCTCATTCGCATCATTTTCAGATGTTTTTTCAAGTGAACTGATTTTTTGATTCAGTCTTTTAATCTCTTCATCACTTGTTTTTAAGTCTTTTTGTGCAATTTCAAGTTCATTCTTTTGCTCTTTAATGGTCTTTTTCAGTTCCTTCAATTCTGCATCGCTTTGATCATTATGTGAAGATGACGTTTTTGAGGTGTCATCTGAACCAACCAAACTGCTAACGCCCGGAATGTTCTGGAGCGGTTTCTTTAGATCAAAACCTGCCATAGAAAGGATTGTGCCAGCCACTAATACAAGCACAATCAATGGGATGATGACAATAAACAAGATCCATTGAAATTTACCGCCGCTTGATTCTTTCGTTTTTTCCTTCTTAGGCATTCATCTCGACTCCTAATGTCCTTGAAACATGAATTGGCTGATAGAGATATCATCCATTTCTTTCATTTCAATGGCCTTATGTTCAAGGGAAAACTTTTCGTACTGCTTTTCTTTCATTTTTTCAAACTTTTTAAACTCGATGTTTTTTTCAGTTAAATCAGATTGTTTTTCATTCATTTGATGGCGTTTCATGATCACAAGCTGCTGATAATGCTGAATCGTGTTATCTAAATTGGTCACAAATTGCTGATAATGACGCATTTCTTGAACACTCATACCACTTCTCAGCTTTTCTTCTTTGCTTTTTTCCATTAATTCTTTTTTACTCATATTTTCATAGAGTTTTTCAGCTACTTGCTCAAATGCCGAAACGGATTGTTGGTACGCTGCGAGTGACTTGTCTTTTTCACTTTCTTTCAGTTCTAAGAGCTTTTGAAATTTGTATTGATATCTCACTGTTTTCGTCAATCCTCTCTATTCATCAAACCGAGCAATACATTCACACTGTCTTCAATAGATACAGCCTCTTCTACATCCTGCTTCAAAAATGAAATCAGATGAGGATAAGCCTGCATGGCATCATCAATGTCTTTCGAGGAGCCTTTTTTATATGCTCCAATGTTAATGAGGTCTTCAGCGTTTTGATAAGTGGATAAAAGCTGGCGGAACCGGTTAGCCGCCTCCTTGTGATCATGACTTGCGATATTGCTCATAACACGGCTGATACTTTTCAGAATATTGACAGCAGGAAATTGTCCTTTGTTGGCTAAAGCACGATCAAGTACAATGTGGCCATCTAATATCCCCCTGACTGTATCAGCGATTGGCTCATTCATATCGTCACCATCAACAAGCACTGTGTAAAACGCTGTGATGGAACCAAGCTGATTCGTTCCAGTTCGTTCAAGTAATTTTGGCAGTATAGCGAACACTGAAGGTGTATAACCTTTTGTCGTTGGCGGTTCGCCAGTTGCAAGACCGATTTCCCTTTGTGCCATAGCGACCCGTGTAACAGAGTCCATCATGAACATGACATTTTTTCCTCTGTCTCTAAAATATTCCGCAATAGCTGTTGCTGTATAAGCAGCCTTCATTCTCGTCAGTGCAGGCTGATCAGAAGTTGCGACGACAACAATCGATCGCTTTAGTCCTTCGGCACCTAAGTCCTTTTCAATAAACTCACGAACTTCACGGCCACGCTCTCCAACAAGGGCAATGACATTGAGGTCTGCTTCTGTCTGCTTTGCAATCATCCCCATTAAGGTACTTTTTCCAACACCACTTCCGGCAAAAATACCGATCCTCTGACCTGTGCCGACTGTAAGCAGACTGTCGATCACTCTGACACCAACGCCCATTTTTTCACGAATAGGCGGCCTGTCCATCGGGTTTGGAGGTGACTGATCTGTCGAAACAGGTGCAAGTCCCTTTGGCAGCATACTGCCGTCCAGCGGTTCACCGAAGGCATCAACAACTTCGCCAATTAACCCAGTCCCAACTTTGACCTTCAGCGACTCACCTGTCGCTTCAACTAGACTTCCTGGTGAAATATTGGATGCTTCTACATAAGGCATGAGCAGAATATTTTCATCTCTAAACCCTACGACCTCTGCTTTTATTGGATCGTGCTTACGCCCCTTTTTATGAATGAGACACACGTCTCCGATAGAACTTTCCGGCCCCTTCGATTCAATCATCAGTCCAACAACTCGATTGACTTTACCAAATCGTTTATAAGGATCTGCGGTTTCAATCGTTTCTTTTAACACATCGATGTTCATTTGTGATCACCTGAATCAATGACTTCTAGTAGCTTTTCTTTCAACTGATTCATTTGTGTATCAACACTCGCTTCCACTTTTCCAAAGCTTGTTTCTACGTAACAAGTCCCTTTTGGCGCTTTTTCATCCGAGTAAATGGCAAGGTGTGTATCCTTTTGAAGGATTCTGATTAATTCGTCTTTATACTCCATCACATGATCGTAATGTTCAGGGTCAACATAGATGGAAATATCGTCATATTCTTTCACTTCAGAAATGACCTGCTTCACGAGAGCCAAAAATTGATCTTTCGTGTCCTCAGCCGAGTACCAAACACGTTTGGCGAGTTCAAAAGCCAGTTCCACAATTTTTTCTGCGGAGCTTTCAATTTTTTCTTCGTAATCCTGCTTGGCAAGACTGACAATGTCATTTGCTTGATCAAGAATTGATCGGTACTGACTCATCGCATCTGCTTCACCCTTTTGGAAGCCATCTTGGTAACCTGCTTGTTTCGCTTCTTCAATGAGCTGCATTCTTTCTTCTTCAAAATCAGCGCGGCGCTGATTGATTTCAGCCATTGTTTTTTCAAGCTCACTATTTGCTTGTTCTACTATACGGCTTGCTTGATCTTCAGCATCACTTAGTACAAGCTGCGACACTTCTGTTTCGTTAACAAGCTCTTCTTCATGATGTTCTTTTTTGAACTCCACTTGCTGCAAAGGAATTGTTTGCCGGCCTTGCTCAGGAATAACAGATGTTTCATGTTTGATAATCCTAGACAATGATATCGTCTCCTCCGCCTCGAGCTATGACGATTTCTCCAGCTTCCTCGAGTCGTCTTACGATGCTGACAATACGGGTTTGTGCTTCCTCGACATCTCTAAGCCGGACAGGTCCCATAAACTCCATTTCTTCTTTGAACGTCTCGACCATTCTCTGTGACATGTTGCGGAAGACAATTTCTTTGACCTCTTCGCTTGCCACTTTGAGTGCGAGCAACAAGTCATCATTTTCAACATCTCTGATCACGCGCTGAATCGCTCTACTGTCAAGAGTGACAATATCTTCAAAGACAAACATACGTTTCTTAATTTCATCAGCAAGCTCAGGATCTTGAATTTCAAGAGTGTCTAAAATGGTCTTCTCAGTCGCACGGTCTACACCATTTAGTACTTCTACAACCGCTTCGACTCCGCCCGTTTGCGTATAGTCTTGCGTAAAGGTTGAAGAAAGTTTTTGTTCAAGAATGCGTTCCACTTCATTGATGATCTCTGGAGATGTGCGATCCATTAAAGCAATACGTCTCGCAACCTCTGTTTGTACTTCCTCACCTAATTCAGATAAAATCTGCCCTGCTTGAACTGGATCTAAGTAGGAAAGGATGAGCGCAATGGTTTGTGGATGCTCATGCTGGATAAAGTTTAAGATTTGTTCTGGGTCAGCCTTTCGAGCAAAATCAAACGGTTTCACTTGAAGTGAGGATGTTAATCGGTTTAAGATACTATCCGCTTTGTCCTCACCAAGCGCTTTTTCAAGCACTTGTCGTGCGTACATAAGACCGCCTTGTGATATGTAGTCCTGCGCGATGGCGATGCTGTGAAATTCTTCAATGATTTCATCTTTTTTAGCAGTATCTACACTTCGTACATTGGAAATTTCCAATGTTAATTTTTCTATTTCGTCTTCAGACAGATGTTTGTATACAGATGCTGACACCTCTAGCCCTAAGGAAATCATTAGGATTGCTGCTTTTTGTCTGCCTGTTAGTCGATTTGAATCTTTTCTCGACATGTGTATTCCTCCTAATCCTCGGACAGCCAGCTGCGTAGCAATTTAGCAAAGTCTTCTGGTTTATCTTTTGCCATTTTTTCAAGCTGATTTTTCCTCACCATTTCTTCTGTTTCTGGTTCAGTGTCGATATCAGGAACATGGATTGGTGTATGTTCATCAAACTCAAACTCTTCTTCCTCTTCTTTTCTGCGTTTACGCACAAGAAGAATAATAAGAGCGATAATTGCAAGTAGTAGCACACCGCCTACAATATAAACCCAAATTGGAATATTGTTTGATGGGTTTTCTGCTGCAGTTTGCTGTTTACCGTCTAATTTTGATACAGATAAAACAATTTTGTTATCTAAGTCCGCTTGAGTGAGCACTTGACCATTTGTGTATTCTTTATCAATTGACGTGCTAATGATCGTTGAAAGAATCTTTTTAATATCATCTTGCCTTTCAGCTGTTAAAGAGTTCACATCGTTTGCAGTTGGTGGTTCGACCAATGCTTGAATGCCAACATCTCTAATTTTATAAGGGCTCTCTTTAATATCTTTATGAATGCGGTTGACTTCATAGTTGATACGATCTTCGCTCTTTTCGTAATCTCCGCTACCATTCGCTCCATCGGCGCCTTGATAGTTTGTGACATCATCGTCGCCTGTTCCAGCGGTTCCACCAGCTGCTGCACCATTTCCTGAATAAGTTTCAGCAATCTTTTCAGCACTGACAGCGATGCCTTGCATGTTTTCTTTATCAACTGGTTCTACAAGATCTTCTTTTCTTTTCTCTTCAGTAAAATCAATGTCTGTTGTGACCGATACAGCCACTTTTTCTTGACCCATCATTGTTCCGAGCAGCTGTTGAATTTTTCTTTGAAGGTTCTTTTCAATTTCTTCTTTTTTCTGCTGCTGTGCATCCATTCCACTTGCATAGGAATCGGAACTGCTGTTTAAGTCGTAGTAGTTGGAATCTTGGTCCATAATGACAATGTTTTCTGTCTTTAAATTCGGCACACTTTTTGAAATAAGATGATAAAGGCCTTTTACTTGCTGCGGCGAGAGCGTGTAGCCACGTTCAACTTGCAGCACAATGGATGCTGATGCATTACTTTGCTCTTCTCCAACAAAAACGGAATCTTTTGGCAGGTTAATCATAACTTTTGAATCTTTAATCCCATCAATCGTATTGATTAGATTGGATAGTTCTGTCTGAGTTGCGTCTACTTTCAGAACATCAAATTCATTATCTGTTAAACCGAAGCCGGAATTGTTCGCAAAGAAGGAGTAATCAATATTCCCTGTCTTAGGGAGACCCTCAGATGCGAGCGTTACTTTTAAAGTGTCGGCCTGCTTTTCTGGAACGAGAATCGTTGTTCCATTATTCGCAAGTTCCGATTTAACGTTTTTGCCATCCAGTTCCTGTTTGATTTGCCCAGCTTCTGCCTCAGACAAATCTCTAAACAATGGAACCATTTTTTCAGAAGAAGCAAAGATGCTAACAACCGTAATAATGATTGCTAGGGCAGCAACGCCGCCAATCATAAGTATTTTTTGTAATTTTGATCGATTTCGCCAAAACTCAACTGTCTTTGTTCTTAATTGCATTAAAGTACGATTCATCTTAACCCCCGGTCATTCCATTCAGTCTTTTTTTGTCCGTCAGCACCTCCTACATCTGCATTCTCATAATCTCTTGGTATGCTTCGACTGCTTTATTTCGAAACTCCGTTGCAGCTGTGAGTGTCACACTCGCTTTTTGCGAGGCAATCATGACTTCATCGAGATTGACATTTTTCCCTTGTGCAAGTGCATTTGTATACTGGTCTGATTTCAGCTGTGATTGATTTAATGCCTCAATGGAATTCTTCAGCACATCAGAGAAATTCGTTTGACTTTTAGGTGCAGCCGCATGAACGGACGATGCATTTGTCAATTCACTTGCTTGCTGAGCAGCTTGAAGCTGGAAAGGAGATATTGCGTTAACCAATTCTTTTCACCTTACTTTCCTATTTCTAAAGCTTTCATCAACATGCTTTTATTCGCATTTAGCGCGGTCACGTTTGCTTCATATGACCTTGAGCTGCTGATGAGGTCAACCATTTCCTTTAATGGATCAACATTAGGTGTTTGAACATATCCATTTTCATTGGCATCGGGATTTGTAGGATCATATTGAAGGTTGAATGGAGTTTCGTCTTCTGTAATCTTCGTTGCTTTCACGCCGTTTCCTAATTTACCGCTCGAATTCATGCTTGAGTTTAATATAGATGAAAACGATTCACCTGACGGCTGTAATGTGACGAGCTTACGTCTATAAGGCTCCCAGTTGCCATCAACCTGTTTCGCTCTTGTTGTATCCATGTTTGCAAGGTTAGAGGATACAACGTCCATTCTGAGCCTCTGTGCTGTTAATGCAGAGGCCGAAGCGTTAACGCCTGAAAAAATTGACATCACTTACCTCCTGTCAAAACTGTTTTAAGAGAATTGAATTTTCCACTCATTCTTTCAACCAACGCATTATACTGAATTTGGTTTTTAGCGAGTTCACTCATCTCTTGATCAATATCGACATTATTTCCGTTTTCTTGATATGAAGTACGGTTGCTCGAAACAACTGAATAATTAGACCCTGTTTTAGAAAAATCAATGTGACCTTGGTATGTTTTTTTAGCATCTAACTTGATCGACGCATCGTTTAGCATATCATGAAATGCGACGTTTTTCGACTTGTAGTTCGGTGTGTCTATATTCGCGATATTATTGCTTATGACTTTTTGCTTAACATTCGCTCTGCCCAAGGCATTCTCAAGGTTGCTTATCGTTCCAGAAAATATATCCAAAACCATATACCTCCAATCATATGTATTTCATTCCATTTAATCATGTCGAGATTTGTAAAACCATATGTTCATTGTAAGAAATAATAGGATTAAAGTCTATGATGTATATGTAAAAAAAACTCGTAATATATATCTATTTTACGAATAGGTATAAAGACCTAGATTCAAAGAACTAAGAATTGTAAGGGTTTTCTTGGAAAAAAGAGTGTCATTTTTCGGACAAATCCTCTTTTTTTATAAAAAAAACCCCTTTTCAGCTTGTATTTCTGCTGAAAAGGGGTTTTGATTAATGAGATTTTAAATTTTCAAGTTCAATTAAAAATTTGTTGTTTAACACTTTGATATACGTTCCCTTCATTCCAAGAGAACGAGATTCGATGACGCCTGCACTTTCTAACTTACGTAAGGCGTTCACGATCACTGAACGAGTGATTCCTACACGGTCAGCAATTTTACTTGCCACTAGAAGTCCTTCGTTGCCATCAAGTTCTTCAAAGATGTGCTCAATGGCTTCAAGCTCACTATATGAAAGAGAACTAATCGCCATTTGGACAACAGCTTTACTTCTTGCTTCTTCTTCGATTTCCTCTGATTTCTCACGAAGGATCTCCATTCCAACAACTGTTGCACCGTATTCAGCAAGAATTAAATCATCATCTTTGAATGTATCTTGCAAACGAGACAGGATTAACGTTCCTAAACGATCTCCTCCTCCGATAATTGGAACAATGGTTGTCAAACCTGATTCAAATAAATCACGGTTCTCAATCGGGAAAGCTGTATACTCACTGTTAATGTCAAGATTTGAAGATGTTTCAGGGATGTTAAATAGACTCTTTGTATATTCTTCAGGGAACTGACGGTCTTCAAGCATTTTCTTCATACGCGGATTTTCAATCTGCTGGTTGATCGAGTAGCCTAGAAGCTTCCCTCTTCTGCTTAATACGAAAATGTTTGAATCAATGACATCTCTCAAAGTTTCTGCCATTTCCTTAAAATTAACTGGTTTCCCCGCTGCATCTTGCAGCATTGAGTTAATAATCCTTGTTTTTTGTAGTAACGCCATATTAATGATCCTCCTAGATTACTTTATTCATTTGTTAAAGTATAAATTGACTTAAGTCTTTGTTATTTGCAATCTTTCCTAGCTTCTCTTCTACATACTGAGGGGTAATGGTCACTGTCCCTAGTGTAATATCAGGCGCCTCAAATGAAAGCTCTTCAAGCAGCTTTTCAAGTATAGTATGAAGCCTTCTTGCACCGATGTTATCTGTCTCCTGATTGACATGATAAGCCACTTCGGCAATCTTATGAATAGCATCGTCAGAAAATTCAAGAGATATACCTTCTGTTTCAAGTAAAGCTTTATATTGCTTTAATAATGCGTTATCTGGTTCCGTTAAGATTTTCACAAAGTCTTCGATACTTAATTTATCTAATTCTACACGAATTGGGAAGCGCCCTTGAAGCTCTGGAATCAAATCTGATGGTTTTGCCATATGAAATGCACCTGCTGCTACAAAAAGCACATGGTCTGTTTTCACTGCCCCATATTTCGTCATCACAGTTGAACCTTCTACAATCGGTAAAATATCACGTTGAACCCCTTCACGAGAAACATCTGCAGATGATGCACCACCGCTTTTGGCAATTTTGTCGATTTCGTCGATAAAAATAATCCCTTGCTGCTCTGCTTTATAGACAGCTTCTTGACTGACTTCATCCATGTCAATCAGTTTTGAAGCTTCCTCAGCAGTTAACGCCTTTCTTGCTTCTCTGACGGTCAGCTTTCTGCGTTTTTTCTTTTTAGGCATGAGATTGCCGAGCGCATCCTGCATGTTCATGCCCATTTGCTCCATACCCGAGCCCTGAAGCATATCAAACATGGATGGCTGCTGCTCTTCGACTTCGATCGTGACGTAATGATCTTCAAGTTCGCCCATAGCCAACTGATGAGCGATTCGCTTTCTTGTCGATTCAAGTTCAACTTCTTCACTTGATTGATCTCGATCACGGTCATCTTCATCAGAACCACCAAACAGCATCTCAAAAGGATTTTTCACAGACTGGCTTTTTTTCTTGCCAGGAACAAGCAAATGAACAAGACGTTTATTTGCTTGTTTTTCTGCTTCTTCTTGAACGTTTTTCATCTTTTCTTCTTTGACAATTCTGATCGCTGTCTCAACTAGATCTCTGACCATCGATTCTACATCACGGCCAACGTAACCAACTTCAGTAAACTTCGTCGCTTCCACTTTAATAAAAGGCGCACCAGAAATTTTTGCAATTCTGCGGGCAATCTCTGTTTTCCCCACACCTGTTGGGCCGATCATTAAAATGTTTTTCGGAACGACTTCATCCTTTAGCTTATCATGTAAAAGGCTTCTTCTGTAACGGTTTCTTAAAGCCACCGCCACTGCTTTTTTCGCATCAAGCTGACCAATAATGTATTGATCAAGCTTTTCAACTATCTCTCTTGGGGTGAACGGCTTTTTCTCCATACGTCTCATGTCCTTTCTATTCAAGCTCTTCTAAAGTGATTTGATCGTTCGTGTAGACACAGATTTCTCCAGCGGTTTCAAGAGCTGCCTTTGCAATATCTCTTGCTGTGAGGTGATCACCTGCATGTGTTTTGAGTGCTCTCCCGGCGCTAAGCGCATAATTGCCGCCTGAGCCGATGGCCAAAATACCGTCATCTGGTTCGATGACCTCTCCTGTCCCAGAGACAAGCAGGATGCTGTCTTTGTTCATAACGATCAGCATAGCCTCAAGCTGCCTGAGCATCTTGTCACTACGCCATTCTTTTGCTAGTTCTACGGCTGCTCGCTTTAAGTTACCACCATATTCTTCAAGCTTCGTTTCAAACTTTTCAAACAGTGTAAATGCATCTGCTACTGAACCTGCAAAACCTGCAAGCACCTTGCCTCCGAAAAGACGGCGCACTTTTTTTGCCGTGTGTTTCATCACGACAGCCTGCCCGAAAGTGAC
The DNA here is from genome assembly GCF_038007905.1 of Bacillus sp. FSL W8-0645. Taxonomy (NCBI): domain Bacteria; kingdom Bacillati; phylum Bacillota; class Bacilli; order Caryophanales; family Bacillaceae; genus Bacillus; species Bacillus sp. FSL W8-0645. The sequence goes on along the minus strand of NZ_JBBOYC010000001.1, from coordinate 1,652,806 downwards.
TTGACCGTCTCCAGCCATCGCACTTTTTCCTTTATGTTGAACGGCAAAGATGGTTGTTGCATGAAATGATGACATGAAAAAACCTCCTTTTAGGATCGTTTAAAAGCCCTTGGGTGATGAGACATGTACGTTTTCCTTAAAGAATCTTTTGACACATGCGTGTACACCTGAGTTGATGATAAATTCGAATGACCAAGAAGTTCTTGAACACTTCTCAAATCTGCCCCCTCATTTAAGAGGTGTGTGGCAAAGGTGTGCCTTAACATGTGAGGATGGATATGTAATGTGCCTGACGCCTTTTTCATTAGTTCAGTGAGAATGAATCGAACGCCTCTGTCTGTAAGAGGCGCCCCGCGCTGATTCAAAAATACATATGCATCAGCACGATCATTCCCCTTCGCTTTCAGCTTTAGCCTTCCATCCTCTAAATAAGTGATGAGCGCTTCATGAGCATATGAACCAAAAGGAACATACCGCTGCTTGCTGCCTTTCCCATGAACAAGCACTGTATCCATCGATAAATCAAGATCAGATTCTTTTAATGAACATAACTCACTGACCCTCATACCTGTTGCATAAAGAAGTTCTAAAATGGCTTGGTTTCTTTGCCCAAGCGGTGTGCTGACATCAGAAACTGTAAAAAGCTCTTTCAGTTCCTCTTCATACAAAAATGAAGGAATTCGCTTATCCTGCTTTGGTAAGCTAACGAGTAAAAAAGGATTTTCTTTCACAAGCTGTTCTCTTAATAGAAATTTATAAAAGCTGCGAAGCGCAGAGACTTTCTTACTAATCGTTCTTCTTGTCAGGCCTTTTTCATAAGCTTCTGTTAAATAAATTCTAATATCTTGATAGGATACCTCTTCAAAACCGTCTATTCCTTGAACGTTCATAAATCTGACAAACTCTTCAATCGCTTCTGTATATCCTGAGATGGTTAAAGCAGAATAGTTTTTTTCAATTTGCAGATATTCAATGAATAAGTGGACAAGACGCTGTTTATTCGTCATTTTTACACCTCTTTAAGGCTTTTAAATGGTATCACATATCTTGCTTTCCGTGCAATGATTTACTACAGAGATTTCGAAATAGTTTGAATAGTTTCGATTGCGCGCTTAGCGTACTCCGCATAACGCTCTTGTTTGTTTTTAATGCGAACACCAAGATCTTTCAACAAACCAAAATTCGCATTCATTGGCTGGAAGCTTTTCTTGTTTGTCGATGTGATGTAATAAGCCATGCTGCCGATCGCTGTTTCCTCCGGAAGTGTCACAAGCTCTTCTCCTTTGACAAAACGAGCGGCATTAATTCCAGCCACTAGCCCGGAAGCTGCAGACTCGACATAGCCTTCAACGCCTGTCATTTGTCCGGCAAAGAATAGATCTTCTCTATTTTTAAACTGATACGTTGGTTTTAAAAGACTTGGTGAGTTAATGAATGTATTGCGGTGCATCACGCCATAACGAACAATCTCTGCTTCTTCAAGACCTGGAATCAAGCGGAATACTTCCTTTTGGTCGCCCCACTTCAGATGTGTCTGGAAGCCGACGATGTTATATAAAGTACCTGCTGCATCATCTTGTCTTAATTGAACAACAGCATAAGGTCTTTTTCCTGTTTTCGGATCTTCAAGTCCTACTGGCTTCATCGGACCAAACAACATCGTTTTCTTTCCTCTTTTCGCCATGACTTCAATTGGCATACAGCCTTCAAAGAAGATTTCTTTTTCGAACTCTTTTAATGGCACAGTTTCAGCAGAAATAAGCGCGTCGTAAAAACGATCGAATTCTTCTTCTGTCATTGGACAGTTTAAATAAGCAGCTTCTCCTTTGTCATAACGTGATTTCAAGTACACCTTATCCATATCAATGCTATCTTTCTCTAGGATAGGTGCCGCTGCATCGTAGAAGTACAGATATTCTTCACCAGTTAACGATTTTAATTCTTTTGAAAGTGCTTCAGATGTAAGCGGGCCTGTCGCAATAATTGTTGGACCTTCTGGAATGCTTTGCACTTCTTCTTGAAAAACTGTCACATTCGGATGATTTTTTACGCGATCAGTAACGTTTGCTGCAAATTCATGACGATCTACTGCAAGCGCTCCGCCAGCAGGAACTGAGCTTTCATCTGCAGCTGCGATAATCGCTGAATCTAAATGACGCATTTCTTCCTTTAATACACCGACCGCATTTGTCAAAGCGTTGGCACGCAGTGAATTGCTGCATACAAGCTCTGCAAATTTATCTGTGTGGTGAGCTGGCGTTTGTTTGACAGGTCTCATTTCATACAAGTTGACTTTAATTCCGCGTTTAGCAATTTGCCATGCCGCTTCACTTCCAGCTAAACCTGCTCCGATCACATTTACAAATTGACTCATTGTACAACTCTCCTATTTCGTAAGTTCTGTTTGATGACATAAAAAAGCAGGTGAACAAGGTTGCTCACCGCTATTTTTGTTGTTCCTCTTTATAATCACAGTTCACACATTGAACTTGCATGCCTTTTTTCAGCTTTTTCTCTACAAGCATATTTTCGCATTTTGGACACTTTCTTTCAATCGGTTTGTCCCAAGAGACGAATTCACACTCTGGAAAACGATCACAGCCATAAAAAATGCGGCGCTTCTTAGATTTTCGTTCAACAATGTTTCCTTCATGACATGTCGGGCATTTCACACCAATATCTTTGACAATTGGTTTTGTGTTACGACAGTCAGGAAAGTTAGAGCAAGCCATGAACTTACCGTATCGACCCATTTTGTACACCATCGGATGTCCACACTCTTCACAGTCAACTCCGGCGTATTCAGGCTCAATCTCAACTTCTTGCATTTCTGCTTCCGCTTTTTCGACCCGTTTTGCAAAGTCTTGATAGAAGCTGTCGATAATGCGAACCCATTCGATCGTACCTTCTTCAACGCTATCAAGTTCTTTTTCCATTTTCGCTGTGAATTCCACGTTAATGATCTCAGGGAAGAATTCAATGATTAAGTTGAGAACAATTCCCCCAAGCTCTGTTGGGATAAACCGTTTATTATCAAGTGCGACATAGCCGCGCTTTTGAATCGTATCTAATGTTGGTGCATACGTAGACGGACGGCCTATACCTAGCTCTTCAAGCGTTTTGACAAGTCTTGCCTCAGTGTAGCGCGGAGGCGGCTGCGTGAAGTGCTGTTCAGGTTCGATATCTTTTGAAAGAACCGTATCACCTTCTTTAAGATCAGGCAGCATTTTGTCCTTTTCTTCTAGCTGGTCGTCTTTCCCTTCTACATATACTTTCATGAATCCAGGGAATTTCACTTTGCTTCCGTTAGCACGGAATGTAAGCCCGTTATTATCAAGGTCCACACTCATTGTATCAAGAACAGCCGAAGCCATTTGGCTTGCGACGAATCGTTCCCAAATCAATTTATACAGACGAAGCTGATCTCGGCTTAAGACATGTTTGACATCTGCTGGTTTTCTTAGCGTAGAAGTCGGCCTGATGGCTTCGTGAGCATCTTGTGCATTTTCATTCTTTTTAGCGGTTCGTTTTGTTGTATTTAAGAAATTCTTACCATACGTCTGATCAATGAAAGCAGATACTTCTTCAATCGCCGTATTGGAAATACGTGTTGAGTCTGTTCTCATGTATGTAATGAGTCCGACTGTACCTTCTTTACCAAGATCAATTCCTTCATATAATTGCTGTGCAATCATCATCGTCTTTTTCGCACGGAAGTTTAATTTTCTCGCAGCCTCCTGCTGTAAAGTAGATGTTGTAAACGGAACAGCTGGGTTGCGTTTACGCTCTTTTTTCGTCACTTTCTCTACAGAGAATTTGCTCCCTTTTAGTTTCGAAAGGATTTCTTTTACATCTTCTTTTGTTTTCAGTGGATGCTTTTTGCCATTGACGCCAAAGAAGCTCGCTTCGAAGCTTTCTTTTCCTTTTAGGAATGTACCGTCAATTGTCCAGTATTCTTCTGGTTTAAATTCATTAATTTCATTCTCGCGATCAATGATCAGGCGGAGTGCAACTGATTGAACACGACCGGCACTTAAGCCCTTTTTCACTTTCTTCCATAAAATCGGACTGATTTTATACCCAACGAGACGATCTAAGATCCGTCTTGCCTGCTGTGCATCAACTAAATCCATATTGATCATACGTGGATGCTTAAAGGAATCTTTAATAGCATCTTTTGTAATCTCGTTAAAGACAACGCGGCAGTCAGAAGAGAGGTCAAGGTCAAGGCTATGCGCTAAATGCCAAGCAATCGCTTCTCCCTCTCTATCGGGGTCAGCTGCGAGATAGACTTTCTTTGCTTTTTTCGCAGCTGTTTTTAATTCTTTTAATACGGGGCCTTTCCCGCGAATCGTAATATACCTCGGTTCGAAGTCATGCTCAGTGTCAACACCAAGCTGACTTTTCGGTAAATCTCTTATGTGCCCCATTGAAGCCTTTACTTTATACTTTTTACCTAAATAACGCTCAATCGTTTTCGCCTTGGCTGGCGACTCAACGATGACTAAATAATCAGCCATACTCAAAATCCCCCTTAAGAGGTGTTCTCTCTTTATACATTTCACAATTCATATTTATGTTAATTGCACCTATTTAACAGGCAATCATGAAAAATTCTTTATGATGAACATCATTATAAACACGAAAAACAAAGTGTAAACTTAAATCCTCACTATTATTAAATATTCCTATGTCTTTTGTCAAACGATATTTTTATAAGAGTTCAGTATATTGAACGCTGCGGAAGGAGAATTCCTCTAAAATATCCTTCGTTGAATGAACAAGCTTTGCTCCCTGCTGTATAAGTCTGGCTGGACCTGTGGAATTAGGATCAAAGATTGATCCTGCAACCGCAAATACCTCTTTGCCTTGCTCAAGTGCTTGATACGCGGTAATGAGTGAACCGCTCTTTTCTTTGCACTGAATCACGATGGTCCCACTTGTCAGCGCACTAATTAAACGATTCCTCAAAGGGAAATGCCACTTTTCTGGTTTGACATAAGGCGGATGCTCGGATAAAAGCAAATGATGCTGGCCCATGTATTCAGCCATTTGCACATGTTCCTTTGGGTATAAATGCTGAAATCCGCCTGCTATAATACCGATCGTTTTCCCTTTATTCCTAATGCACTCTTTATGTGCAAGTCCATCAATGCCTTTTGCTAAGCCACTGACAATCATCCAATCTTCCTTAACAAGTTCACCAACAATTTTCTTCACACATGCTTCTCCATAAGACGATGGAACACGCGTGCCTACTACACCTAAACTTTTTTCTTCATTTAAATATGACACGTTTCCTTTTAGGAATAACACAGGGGGAGGATCATAAATATGTTTTAGTGTGCTGGGATATAAGGGTGATGTGATGGGAATCATGTGAATGTTTTGCTTTAAATAGGCTTGAACGATGTGTTGAAAAATGGGGAATTCCTTTTCTTCGGCTTGTTTTAAGCGGGTAAAGTCGATTGTTTGTAATGATCGATCCTGTTTGAAATGATGTGTTTCTTCATTTATATATAGCTTAGGATCGACTTTCCACCATTTTGTTAACAAAGAGGGTGAGATGAGGCCTTTTAAGCGGTGAAAAATCATTCTTTCGGACACGTTGTACATACCATTCCTCCTGTTTAAGATAGAAAGAAGAAGACTTGTCAAAGAACAAGTCTTCTTGTGTCATTAATGCGTTTTACAAGCTTCGAAGAGATTCTTCTCTTTTAACACTTTAATTAAGGTTTCTCCCATGACAGATGGAGTCTCTGCCACTTCAATTCCACATTCACGCATTGTTTTTACTTTTTCATCAGCTGTCCCTTTACCACCGGAAATAATTGCACCAGCATGTCCCATGCGTTTTCCTGGAGGCGCCGTTTTACCGCCAATAAAGCCAACAACTGGTTTGGTCATATTTGCTTTTACCCATTCAGCTGCTTCTTCTTCAGCCGTACCGCCAATTTCTCCGATCATAATGACAGCATGTGTATCAGGGTCTTCATTGAAGGCTTTTAATACATCAATAAAGTTTGTCCCATTGACAGGGTCTCCGCCGATTCCTACAGCTGTCGATTGACCAACGCCAGCTTCTGAAAGCTGATGTACCGCTTCATATGTAAGCGTTCCGGAACGAGAAACAACCCCCACATGACCTTTTTTATGAATGTAGCCTGGCATGATCCCAATCTTACATTCTTCAGGTGTAATGACACCTGGGCAGTTAGGGCCAACAAGTCTTGTCTTTTTCCCTTCCATATACCGTTTTACTTTGACCATGTCAAGTACTGGAATATGTTCTGTAATACAAATGACTAGATCGACTTCTGCATCAACAGCCTCTAAAATGGCATCTGCTGCAAATGGTGCTGGTACATAGATAACAGAAGCATTTGCTCCAGTTGTTTGAACAGCTTCAGATACTGTATTAAATACAGGAACTCCTTCTACTTCAGTTCCACCTTTTCCAGGTGTGACACCGCCAACAATATTTGTTCCGTACTCAATCATTTGTTTTGTATGGAACAATGCGGTTGAACCGGTAATCCCCTGAACAATTACTCTCGTATTTTTATTAATAAATACACTCATTTAGGTTCCCTGCCTTTCTGCTCTACTTGACTAAAGATACAATCTTTTCTGCCCCGTCAGCCATAGACTCAGCAGAAGTGATATTTAAGCCTGAATCACTCAGGATTTTCTTCCCTAATTCAACGTTTGTTCCTTCAAGACGTACAACGAGTGGTAATGTTAAGCCGACTTGTTTCGTCGCTTCAACGACACCTTCTGCAATGACATCACATTTCATGATGCCGCCAAAAATGTTCACGAAAATCCCTTTTACATTTTGATCAGATAAGATGATTTTAAATGCTTCCGTTACTTTTTCAGCTGTTGCACCGCCGCCAACATCCAGGAAGTTTGCAGGGTCCCCGCCGTAATGCTTGATGATATCCATTGTAGACATCGCAAGACCAGCGCCATTGACCATACAGCCAATATTTCCATCTAGAGAAATGTAGCTTAGATCATATTTAGATGCTTCAATTTCTTTTGGATCCTCTTCATCAAGGTCACGGTATTCTAATATATCTTTTTGTCTATATAAGGCATTGCTATCAAAGTTTAATTTTGCATCAAGTGCCATGACTTTTCCATCGCCTGTTACAACAAGTGGATTAATCTCAGCAATTGAACAATCTTTTTCAATAAACGCATTGTAAAGACTTGTCATAAACTTAACAGCTTGGCCAACTAATTTTGTTGGAATATTAATTTTAAACGCTACTTCTCTCGCCTGATAGCCTTGCAATCCAATCGCTGGGTCGATGACCACTTTGACGATTTTTTCTGGCGTTTTTTCTGCTACTTCTTCAATTTCAGTACCGCCTTCTTCAGAAGCCATCAATACAATTCTTGATGTCGCTCTGTCCAAAACTAGCCCAACGTAGTACTCTTTTTGAATATCGCAGCCTTCTTCAATAAGTAAGCGTTTTATTTCGCGCCCCTCAGGCCCAGTTTGATGTGTGACAAGTGTTTTGCCGAGCAATTCCTCTGCAAACCCTTTCACTTCATCTTTTGTTTTTGCAATTTTTACCCCGCCTGCTTTGCCACGGCCGCCTGCATGAATCTGTGCTTTTACGACATATACAGAGCTTTCTAGCTCTTCTGATGCTTTCACTGCTTCATCAGGTGTAAATGCTACTTTACCATTTGGAACTGAAACCCCATATTTTCTTAGGATTTCTTTTCCTTGGTACTCATGGATATTCATTTCCCATCCTCCCAACATATGTAGAAACAAAAAATATAAAATAGACTGCGCTTTCATTTTAAAGAATAAAAAAGAGAATGTCTAGGGTTCTATGTAAAATCGTAAAATCCTTCTAAACATTCAAACTTTTATTTTATTAAAAATATAAATTTTTCATCCAAATCACTTATTTTACCTTATTTTTTCATTTTTTGATCTAACCTATAGATAAACGAAAATATTTCTGCTACAGTATCGTATAACGCTTCAGGGATCTCCTCATCCAGTGTTAAGTGGCGCATGAGTTCGACTAAATTACGGTCTTCTTGGATAGGAACTCCCGACTTTTTTGCTTCTTCAATAATATGGTCTGCCACATAGCCGCTACCTGTTGCGACGACTTTTGGCGCCTTTTGTTTTTCTTCATCATAATGTAGAGCGACCGCCCTTCTAAGCGGTTTTGAATCCTTCATACTCGTAAGTCCAGCCCTTTCTCGCTGATTTTATGAAAGTGTTCATCTAGAAAGTGAGACGGATCTACTGGCTCTTGTCTCTTCTTTGCTGTAATTCCCGTAAGGCTGTATCCTAAGGCATTTAAATTCTCCCGAACTGCTGGAATCATTGGATTAATGGTTCCTTGAAGTTCATGACCGGTTTCAACTGTAATTGACATGACCTTTTGCTGAATCGTACAGTCGATTAATGTTTCTTCGAGGTTTTCCATGTTTAAGTAAAACATAAGACGACACTGAGAAATATCAATAGAGCCATCTTTTTTCTTATGTCCTTTTAGAATAAAGGTTAAATCTTGAACACTATGTTTTGAAAAGAGCGGATAAGAGACCATCATTTGGCTGATGGTTTGATTCTCCTGCTGCACAAATAACTGCCCGTTCAATCTATGAAACAATTGATCGACTTCTTTTTTTACAGGCTCTGGTAAATCAGACTGTCTCACATCATTTAAGACGAGCTTTAATTGGTGAAGTTCCTGACTTTTTACATCCTGGCTGCCTTTTTCGAGTAGTTTCAGCATACCAATTTCATCACGTACACCGATTGCCTTTTTCATCGTCATGAGTAAATCGAGCACATCGGTTTTATTGCTTAATGCGGGTTCCGTCTGCTGTACCACCTGAGCCAATGCTTTCGCCTCTGTTTTTGACAGGAATGGAAATTCTTTTTGGAGCACAGATGCTCTTGCATCCGGCTGAGATCCTGCCTGCTGAAGCCCTTGCAGCAATGACGTGAGCTGTTTTAAGCTAGGCTCTTGCTGCCCATCTGCGCCTTGTTTTATTAAACTTGTAAGTATCCGCTCAATTTGCTGAGGCGGGATTTGCAGCTCTTTTGGACTTGTTGACTGCTGCACGTTAGATTGAAGAACTTGGGTCGTTTGACGCTCTTGAGCCAATGGATTCTGACTATTCTCTTTTGGTTGAGACAGATTGGACTGAGGCGTTACAGGTAGATTTCCTCCTTGCTTCGCCACCCCTTCTCTCGCTGCTAGAAGGACCGATAAGAGCTTTTCTGCATGGACAGACGTCTCAGCATCTATGACTGATCGAACGGCTTGTGTAAGCGCCTGTGTGGCGTCTGAGTGCTTCGGGAGCTGTGTTAAGCGTTCTAGCAGCGCTGTCATATCCTGATGAAGAGCAGAGGATGATTTCACAGCTAAAATTGATTGAAGCACTCCTTCCTGGATCGGCAAGTCTTTCTTTAAAGCAAATAGAAGTGCCTGGAGACCTTTTTTCACATCAGCTCCTTGAAGCTGTTCGATCCACTTCACTGCCGTTTTTAACTCTGTTTCGTTGATAACGGATTTTTCTTTTAAAAAAGCTGTGGCTGTTAGAATGTTTTCAAGTCCGTTTTTCAGAGAGAGACCTTCTAATAGTTTGGCAGCTGCATCCTTTAATGTCTTAGGATCTTGATCAAATTGCTGGACTGGCCTTAGTTTATTGAGGCTGTCTCCACCCTCTTGTTCAAATTGGAACCAATAAAATGCGTCTGCTTTAAGCTGAGCCGCTAGCTGTGCTTTTATTTTTGTTGAGCCTATTTGAACAAGGGATGTATCATCTCCAAGCATTTTCAGTACTTTACCGAGAATCAGCCGATGCACATTTTCCTTTCCTTCGGTGTTTAATGGAATAGATTCTGCCGCACTTAACCGGCTATTCAGTGCTGTATGTATGTCCTCAACTCTTGTCATCACAGGCAGCCTCCTTAGGTCAAAAATTTATGATATAACGGATTTCACTGGTGCAAACGATAATCGATGGATTGGGGCAGCTCCATGTGTTTGAATGGCAGCCAAATGCTCTTTTGTTCCGTACCCTTTATGTTTTTCAAATTGATACTCAGGGTACTTACGCCCGTATTCTTCCATCATCTGATCTCTTGTCACCTTTGCAATACATGCACCTGCTGCGATGGATGCACTTTTTGCATCTCCTTTGATGATATTCTCCTGGTGAATAGGAAGTGGGAGCGTCATGGCATCTATGAGTAGATAATCAGGTGTATGAGTTAACTGCTCCACCGCTCTCACCATCGCCAGTCTTGATGCCTCGTAAATATTGATTTCATCAATCGTAGCCGCATCAACAATGCCGATACCGATATCAAGTGCTTCTTTTTGGATCAGGTCATAATATGCCAATCTTTTTTTCTCAGATAATTGCTTTGAGTCGTTTAAACCGAGCAGGACTGTATCTTCCTTTAATATGACAGCTGCTGCTACAACGGGGCCTGCCAGCGGTCCTCTTCCTGCTTCATCTATTCCAGCAATACATGTGTATCCCTGCGCCTTAGCATTGTTTTCAAATTGCAGCATCTCATTCCATGCTGCATGAAGTTGCTGCTGCTTTTCTTTCTCTTTGTGCCACTTCTCTATCAGTTTTTGGACACTTTTTCTCTTATCATCTTTTACAAGTTCATGAATGTATGACTCGTCTTGTGAATGCTTTTCTATCAGTTCTTTTATTTGTTTCACTGTGTACATCAGCTTTTCGTCAGCCTCCTTCTTTATATCGGCAGTTTTCCGCAAAAAATAAAGACCCGCATGAGCTGCGTGTCTTTTAGCTTTCAGGCTTCTCAAAAGTGAGGGGACCAAATTTTTCTGTTCGAATATCCCGAATAATGATTTCGGTGGTTTTGTCGTAATTAATCAATCCACCGCTCATGAGACAGCCGCGCTTTGTACCTATTGCATCAAACAGCTCAGCCGTATCTTCAGGGATCTCCGTTAGGTCATAGCGTTTTTTTAATCGCTCTGGATAGTTTTCTTCTAGAAAGCGAAGTCCATATACAGCGACATCCTGTAAGTTGATGATAGAATCTTTGATCGCTCCAGTTACCGCTAGCCTGAGTCCTACTTTCTCATCTTCAAACTTCGGCCAGAGGATTCCAGGTGTATCGAGCAGTTCCAATTCTTTCCCTACCTTCACCCATTGCTGTGAGGTGGTAATACCAGGACGGTCTCCTGTTTTGGCAATGTTCTTTTTCGCTAAACGATTGATTAAGGTCGATTTCCCGACGTTGGGAATCCCGATAATCAGCGCCCGGATTGCACGTGGTTTAACACCTTTTGCTTTCATGCGGTCGAATTTTTCTTTTAAGATTTCTTTTGAAGTTGTGATGATCTGATTTAACCCTTGTCCATCGACAGAGTTAATAGCAAGTGACCGAACGCCTTGCTGCTCAAAGTGCGTCTGCCACTCTTTTGTCACACGAGGATCCGCTTTATCTGCTTTGTTTAATAGCATGATTTTGGGTTTGTTCTGAAGGATTTCTTCGATCATTGGGTTTCTAGAGGACATCGGAATTCTAGCATCAGTTAATTCAAATACGATGTCGATGAGCTTTAATTTTTCTGTGACTTCACGTCTTGCTTTTGCCATATGGCCTGGAAACCATTGAATCGTCATATGTGCACCTTCTCTTCTATCGATTATCTCTATACATCGTACAAAAAAAGAGCCTGTTACAGGTAACAAGCTCTTTCCTTTGATATCATTATCGTCTGATTTCTTTGATACGAGCCGCTTTACCGCGAAGTTCACGTAGGTAGTAAAGTTTCGCACGACGTACCTTACCGTGACGTACAACTTCGATGTTAGCGATTTTTGGTGTGTGTACAGGGAATGTACGCTCAACGCCTACACCGTAAGAAATCTTACGAACTGTGAAAGTTTCGCTGATTCCACCACCACGACGCTTAATTACAACACCTTCAAAGATCTGGATACGCTCACGAGTACCCTCGACAACTTTAACGTGTACACGTAAAGTGTCACCAGGACGGAACGCAGGAAGATCAGTGCGTAATTGTTCTTTTGTGATTTCTTCAATCAAATGTTGCATCGTTTTCAACTCCTTCCAACAGATGCTCATGTCCTCTTTCTTCATTGCAGCGGAACATCGTTTTCAAACTTGAATCGGCAAGCCGTCCAAGTCACAAGTAGTATCATACCATACCTCTATGCAGTGTGCAATACAATCTAGTCATTATGAAGCTGCCAAAGCCATCTTTTTTCTTCAACTGTTAACGTTTTGCAAGAATCGATCAAATCTGGCCGTCTTGTATAAGTTCGCTTCAAGGATTCTTTGCGCCGCCACTCTTCAATTTTGGCATGATTTCCAGAGAGGAGCACATCCGGCACTTTTAGTCCTTTATAATCGGCTGGCCTTGTGTAGTGAGGATGCTCTAGCAAACCTGTACTAAATGAATCTTCAATGTGAGACGCTTCTTTTCCAAGCACATGAGGCAAAAGCCTGACCACACTGTCTGCAATCATCATCGCTGGCAGCTCTCCGCCTGTGAGAACGAAATCTCCGATTGAGATTTCATCTGTGACAAGATGCTCCCTGATGCGCTCATCGTAGCCTTCATAATGGCCGCAAATGAACATAAGGTGTTCTTCTTTTGCAAGTTCCTCTGCCTTCTTTTGTGTATATCTTTCTCCTTGAGGACAGACAAGAATGATTCGGGGCTTCTTGCTTGCTTTCTTCGTCAAATCTTCTACCGCATCGAATACGGGCTGTGCTTTCAGTACCATACCAGCACCGCCGCCATACGGATAGTCATCTACTGTTTTATGCTTATGATCCGAATACTCTCTAAAATTGACAACATTGAATGAGACAGCTTCTTTCTCCTGTGCCTTTTTTAAGATCGATGAGTGGAGCACACCTTCGAACATTTCAGGAAAAAGTGTTAAGAAGTCGATTTTCATTCGTCAATGAGTCCTTCCATCACTTCAATGTGTATGGTTTTGGATGCGATATTGATCTTTTTGACGACAGATGGGATATAAGGAATCAGGGCATCTTTTTTGCCTTTTCTTCCGACCACCCAGACATCATTTGCCCCTGGTGTTAAAATCTCTTTGATTTGGCCGACAAGCTGATCCTCTTCATCGTATACTTCACAGCCAATGATTTGGTGGAAATAAAACTCTCCTTCATCTAAAGAGCCGAGATGTTCTTTTTCTACTTTTAAGATTGATTCTTTCAATAGCTCTGCTTCATTTAATGAGCTAATTTCTTCAAATGTGAGCAAATCAAACTGTTTGTGCTGTCGGTGTGATGCGACAGTGACTTTTAGCGGCTCCCCTTGACCTTGCTTAAAAATATAGAGGACGCTTCCTTTTTTGTAACGTTCTTCTGGGAAATCTGTCTTTGACACGACGCGTACTTCTCCGCGCACTCCGTGTGTATTGACAATCTTTCCAACATTCAACCATTCTTGTTCCATGTTCTCAATCACCCCTGACGTATTTCCACAATGGTGCCGTCTTTCACGACGATGACATTGTCTTGCATCTTGTCATCCCATTTATCACCTATGTTCACTTCAACCAGCGCATCCACTTCTGTCTCTTTCATTTCACTTCCAAGCGGTAAAATATGCAGCTGCTCTACTTGAAAGTCAATTTGCTGGATTTTCTCCTGCCGTTTATCGATGGCTTTTTGAAATTGAGGGATGGCTTCTTGCTGATGTGGTTCTTTTTCATGTTTTTTCAGTTGAAAATATAGTTGATTGCATTCACGTTCTAGTCTTTCTTTTTTCTCCAAAAAAGTCGTTAACAGTTTGTCCTTACTGCTTTCAGTTAATACTTGCATGACGGTGACATGTTGAATGATCTGCATCTTCCTTTTTGTCCCCCTATCCGAAGGCATTTGTCCTCTACATTATAACGAAAAATAGATTTAAACGTGTAAAAAAAGGGGAGGTCCTAAGCCCTCTCCCTTTTTAGTCAGCAATCTCAAGTTGAACTTTCTTAGAAGACTCTGCACTTGCTGCAAACATGACTGTTCGTATCGCTTTTGCTGTACGTCCCTGCTTTCCGATCACCTTTCCGGTATCTTCAGCATTGACAGACAGTGTGTAAATCACTTGCTCATCTTTTTTTAATGAAGATACGTGAATATCTTCAGGGAAATCAACAAGTGGCTCGACGATGGATACAATCAATTCTTCCAAGGACAGCTCATTCATTATTTGCTGTTTTTCGCATTATGAAATTTTTCAAGAATTCCTTGGCTTGAGAAAAGGTTGCGAACTGTATCAGATGGTTTCGCACCATTTTGAAGCCATTTAAGAGCTAATTCTTCGTTGATTTTCACCTCAGCTGGTGATAACACTGGATTGTATGTTCCAACTGTTTCGATGAAACGACCGTCACGTGGTGAACGAGAATCTGCTACTACAATACGATAGAAAGGAGATCTTTTTGATCCCATACGTTTTAAACGAATTTTTACTGCCATTTTACTAGCACCTCCGAAAATATTTCAACAAGATAGTATATTAACAATGATAAAAGGGTTTGTAAAGTGTTTTTTCTTAACAACGGTTTTATCATGTATAACCAATTACATAAATGGTAATTTAAAGCCTTTTTTCTTTCCTTTGGACATGTTGGTCATTTGCTTCATCATCTTTTTCATTTCGTCAAATTGCTTTAAAAGGCGATTGACTTCCTGTACAGATGTTCCGCTTCCTTTTGCAATCCGTTTTCTTCGGCTTGCATTGATGACCTCTGGCTGTTCTTTTTCCTCGGTCGTCATTGATTTTATGATCGCTTCGATGTGATTGAGCTGCTTTTCGTCTACTTGGACATTTTTGAGCCCTTTCATTTTACCGGCTCCCGGCATCATTTGGATCAATTCATCAAGTGGACCCATGTTACGAACTTGGCCAAGCTGCTCGAGGAAATCATCGAGTGTAAAGCTCATGGTCCGCATTTTTTGTTCAAGCTCTTTCGCTTTATCTTGGTCCACGTTTGCCTGTGCTTTTTCAATCAGTGTAAGCACATCTCCCATGCCAAGAATTCTTGAAGCCATCCGTTCTGGGTGGAATGGTTCAATCGCGTCAAGCTTTTCACCTAGCGCGGCGAATTTAATCGGCGTATTGGTGACAGCTCGAATGGAAAGTGCTGCACCGCCTCGTGTATCCCCGTCTAGTTTCGTTAGAACGACACCTGTTAAACCAAGCTGTTCATTAAAGCTTTTCGCTACATTGACAGCATCTTGACCTGTCATAGAGTCAACAACAAGGAAAATTTCTTCTGGACTCGCTACTTCTTTTACTTTCTGAAGTTCATCCATCAATTCTTCATCAATATGAAGGCGTCCTGCTGTATCTAAAATGACATAATCATGGTGTTCTTCTTTTGCTTTTTCAATTGCCTGTTTGGCAATCTCGACAGGACTGACTTGATCACCTAATGAAAACACAGGCATATCAAGCTGTTTCCCTAGCGTTTGAAGCTGCTGGATCGCTGCTGGTCTGTAAATGTCTGCAGCCACCATCATCGGCTGGCGATTATGTTTTTTGCGAAGTAAATTGGCAAGCTTCCCAGTTGTAGTGGTTTTACCTGCACCTTGAAGACCAACCATCATAATGACGGTCGGAGATTTTTTCGCTACAGCGATTTTACTCTCTTCCCCGCCCATTAATTCAGTGAGTTCTTCTTTTACAACTTTAATGACCTGTTGTCCAGGGGTAAGGCTTTTCATGACCTCTTGTCCAACTGCCCGCTCACTTACTTTTTTCACAAAGTCTTTGACTACTTTAAAATTGACGTCAGCTTCAAGAAGGGCAAGGCGTACCTCGCGCATCATTTCTTTTACATCTTGTTCTGACACTTTTCCTTTGCCGCGGATTTTTGAAATCGTCTGCTGCAGTCGGTCGGCTAATCCTTCAAATGCCATACTGTGCCGCCTCCTAATCTAATTTCTCAAGCGATTCAATTAAAGCTTCTGCTTCTTCCATCTGAGCGGAATCTGCTACGAGCTCTCTCATTTTTTTGAGAAGTTCTTTACGATCTTTAAATTTCTTAAACAAGAGCAGCTTTTCTTCATATTGTTCAAGCATCGCTTCAGTCCGTTTAATATTATCATAAACAGCCTGTCTTGATACTTCATATTCATCCGCAATTTCACCGAGGGAAAAATCGTCTAGGTAGTAAAGCGACATGTAGCTCTTTTGCTTTGCGGTTAACAACGATTGATAGAAGTCAAACAAGTAGTTCATTCTCGTTGTTTTTTCAAGCGTCATGGGCTCTCTCCCCTTTGTTAAGTTCATTCCCTTTACATCAACTAAGTTTACACGGTTCTCTACTGTGTGTCAAGTTTTTATCTTGTCACTGCATGAAGCGACGTATAAATAAAAATGCCAGCAGTCTTTGCCGGCATTTTTGTTAGTCCTCTTGATCAATCACGTCTGAGAATAATCCATACACATACGATTCTGCATCGAATTCTTGCAGATCGTCTACCTTTTCACCTAAACCGACGAGCTTCACGGGGATGTTTAGCTCATTTCGAATTGCAAGGACAATCCCGCCTTTTGCAGTCCCGTCAAGCTTTGTTAAAGCAATTCCTGTCACATTCGTCGCTTTAGAAAATTCCTTCGCTTGTGCCATCGCATTTTGACCCGTTGTTGCATCAAGAGCGAGTAGCACTTCATGCGGTGCATCTGGAACCTCACGTTCAATGACTCTCTTGACCTTCTCTAGCTCTTTCATCAAGTTGACTTTGTTTTGAAGTCTTCCTGCTGTATCACAGATAAGGACATCCGCATTTTTCGCTTTTGCTGATTGAACGGCATCATAGATCACCGCTGCTGGATCAGAGCCAGCCGTCTGTTTAACAACAGGGACACCTGAACGCTCCCCCCATACTTCAAGCTGCTCTATCGCACCGGCACGGAACGTATCACCTGCTGCCAAAATGACGGATTTCCCTTCATTTTTCAGCTTATTTGCAAGTTTGCCGATCGTCGTTGTTTTCCCAACGCCATTGACACCCACAAATAAAATGATATTTAATCGCCCGTCTTCAATATTCAGCGCAGAGATTTGTTCCTCTCCGCTATTGTAGATTTCAACCAGTTTTTCAGAGATGACTGATTGTACTTCACTTGGGTCTTGAATGTTTCTTAGTTTCACTTCTTTTTTCAGCTCATCAATCAGTTCCATCACCGTTGTGAAACCGACATCCGCGCCGATTAAAACCTCTTCTAACTCTTCAAAAAAGTCTTCATCGACTTTACGGTAGCGAGAAATTAGTTCGTTTACTCTTCCTTGAAAGGAGTTTCTCGTTTTTTCAAGACCATCTTTAAACTTTTCTGATACTGAATCGGTTTGCTGCGTAAATTTTTCTTTTAATTTCTTAAAAAAGCTCATTTGGTTCAAAAACCTCCTTTAATTACTGGACAAGTTCTTTCGTTTCTTCTAGTTTGACAGATACAAGTTTTGAAACGCCTGACTCCTGCATCGTAACACCGTAGAGCACATCTGCTTCTTCCATTGTTCCTTTGCGGTGCGTAATGACTATGAATTGTGTTTCCTCGCTGTATTTTTTTAAATATTGTGCAAAGCGGAAAACATTGGCTTCATCAAGCGCCGCTTCTACCTCATCTAACACGCAGAATGGAACAGGTCTGACTTTTAAAATAGAGAATAGTAAAGCGATCGCTGTTAATGCTCTCTCTCCGCCTGAAAGAAGGCTTAAGTTTTGCAGCTTTTTCCCTGGCGGCTGCGCGACAATATCAACGCCAGAGTTTAGTAAATCGTTTGGATCTGTCAGCTTAAGATCTGCTTTCCCGCCGCCAAATAATGCTTGGAAAACTGATTCAAAATGCCCGCGAATTTGCGAGAATGTTTCAGAGAAGCGCTTTGTCATCTCTTGATCCATTTCTTCGATCACTTGGAATAATGTATTTTTCGCTTCTGTCAGATCGTTTCGCTGCTCTGTTAAGAAGAGATAGCGTTCATTTACTCGTTCATACTCATCAATGCTGCCTAAGTTCACTGTTCCTAGCTCTTCAATGGCTAATTTGATCAGCTTCACTCGTTTTCTTGCTTCATCTGGCGATAACGTTAGATGATACATCTCTTTTGCCCCTTCAAACGAAAGAGCATACTCTTCGTTCAAATAAGCGATGAGGTTGTCGAGCTCAACTTCCATACGGCCAAGCTTAATTTCTTCATCTTTTAAACTTGTGGTGAGCTGCTTGTAAAGACGTTTTTGTTCTTTCAGTTCACGTTCAGCAAATTCTAACGTTTCAGAAAGAGCAAGACGCTGTTTACGCCGCTCTGAAATGAGTGTAGTTGTTTTGTTTTTGTTTTCCAGTTTCTCTTTCGCCGCTTCTTCCAGCTGTTCTGCCCCGCTTGAGCTAGACGTCATTTCACTTGTTAAGAGTGACAGATCTTCTTTTGTTTCCGTCAGCGTTTGTTCAGCCTCTTCTAATTCGGCCATTAAGCTCGAAAGTTTTTCTTGTTCATTTGCTAAGGACTGCTCTTTTTTGGCAAGTGAGATTTTCAGTTCAGTTAATTCGGCAGAAATGGTTTCTTTCGTTGAGCTTTGGGTCTGCTTACGCTTTGTTAATGTATTGATCTCTTGATCTAGGGTGGTCAATTTCTCCCCTATAGAAACTTCAAGTGCTGCCTGCTTTTTGTCCTTATCCGTAAGTTCAGTAGAACGCAGCTGCAATTCTTCTTTTTCTTGATCATAGAGTTCAAGGTGAGCATTAATATTTTTTTCTGCTACTTGCAGTTCGTATAGCTTCCCTTTGAGCTCTTGCTGCTGTTCTCGAAGCGTTTCTCCCCGCTGACGCAGTTCGTTTAATTGGCTTTCGTTTGTTGCAATCAATTGTTTTGTTTCTTTTGTTTCCTTTTCAAGGATCGTTGTTTTTTCTTCCATTTCAACGAGCTGCTTTGTTAATGTTTCGATTTCACGGTTTCTTGAAAGAAGGGAGTTGTTCTTTTTCTTTACACCGCCACCGGTCATTGAACCGCCTGGGTTTACAACATCTCCATCAAGGGTCACGATGCGATAGCGATGACCAAGCATTTTTGCCAGTTCATTGGCGCCTTTTAAGTCTTTAACGATCAGAACCGTTCCAAGCAAGTTCTGAATCACCTTTTGATACTTTTCGTCAAAGGAAACAAGGTGACTCGCTACACCAATAAATGTAGCATGTTGCTCGGCTGTTTGGACGTCTCTATGCTGAATGGTGCGTTCTTTGATCACATTCATTGGCAGGAAGGTCGCACGTCCAAAGGAGTGCTGCTTTAAGTATGCAATTGCTTGTCGCGCTGCGGATTCGTTTTCTGTGACGACGTGCTGCGTTGCTGCACCTAACGCGATTTCAATCGCTGTCTCATGCTGCTGATCTGTTTGAATTAGCTCTGCAATGGCACCGTGAATACCACCTAACCGCTCCTTTGCCTTTAAGACCTCTTTTACTCCTTGGAAAAAGCCTGAGAAGTCTTCCTGCATGGATTCTAGCATCTCTTTTTTTGATTTTGCCTGCTGCACATATTGATAGGCTTGGTAAAGAGCCGTTTCTTTTTTCTCGTATTGACGTTTCATTTGCTCAAGCTTTTGTTCCGCTTCTCTAAAACGCTTGACTTGAGCCAAAATGTCTTCTTCTAGTGCTGAAAGCTGCTGCTCAGCCTCTGTTTTTTTCTCTTTGACAGACACACGTTCTTCAATGTGTTTTTGGTTGTTTTGCGTGAGCCGATCCAGCTGCATAGCCGCTTGGCGCTGCTGTTCTTCTAATAATTTGCGTTCATTGCGGATGGAAGCCTGTTCATTGAGCAGATCAAAATAATCGCTTTTTAGCTGTTCAATTTGACCTTCCACATCTTCACTATGGAGCGATAGTTGATGTTGCTTTGTTTTCACTTCATCTTTTAGCTGCTGCACTTCTTTTTGAAGGCTGTCCCGCGTAATTTTTTGCTGCTGAATCTTTTCGGTTAGCTGCGCCTGCTTTTCAGTTAAGCGAATGAGCGTTTCTTCTAGCTGTCCTTGGTTTGCGGCTGCATTTTTCTTCCGTTCTTTTAGTACTTCTTTTTTACCTTCAAGCTTTTCTAACTCCTCACTTGTGAAAAGAAGAACTTCTTGCAGGTCATTAATTGATTCGTCAAGTGCTTGAATGCGGTCTCTTGATTCTTCAATTTTGGCTTCTTTTGCTTGAATATCTGTGGATTGCTTCATTTCATCTTGTTTGAAGCGCTCGACAGCTTCACCAAGTGTTGTCCATTTTTCATGAAGTGCTTCGATGTCATGGACAGTTAAGGCGATTTCGACATTTTCAAGCTCTTCTTTTTTTTGCAAATAGTCCTTTGCAATAGATGCCTGCATTCTTAATGGTTCTACTTGATCTTCTAGTTCATGCAGAATATCTTCTACTCGGTTTAAGTTGTCCTGCGTTTCAAACAGTTTATTCTCGGCTTTTTTCTTTCTTGTTTTATATTTCAAAACACCAGCCGCTTCTTCAAAGATGCTTCTTCTCTCTTCTGCCTTACTAGATAGAATTTCTTCTACCTTCCCTTGACTGATGATCGAAAAAGCTTCCTTTCCAAGACCTGAATCCATGAAAAGATCAATAATATCTTTTAAGCGGACAGATTGATTGTTTATGAGAAATTCACTTTCTCCTGAACGATAGACTCTTCTTGTCACACTGACTTCGTGAAAATCGATCGGTAAAAAGTGATCTTCGTTATCTAATGTTAAAGTCACTTCTGCTAGATTGACTCTTTTTCTTGAGTCGCTTCCTGCAAAAATGATGTCTTCCATTTTTCCTCCGCGGAGGCTTTTCGCTGATTGTTCTCCAAGAACCCAGCGGATAGCATCGGTAATATTACTTTTGCCGCTTCCGTTTGGTCCAACAACAGCGGTGACCCCTTTGACAAAGTCCACGGTCACTCGCTGTGCAAAAGATTTGAATCCTATCACGTCTAAACGTTTGAGGAACATGAGAGTGATCCTCCTTATGTATTTAAAGTACTATTATCTTACCATATGAAGTGAAAAAAGATGATGGAAAACAGAGTGAAATCCCCCTGAATGACGAGGGGGATTTTATTGGTTCATATGATGTTTCTGCAATTTAGCAAGTGCTTCCTGTGCAGCATGCTGTTCTGCTTCTTTTTTACTGCGGCCATTTCCAATTCCAAGCACTTCTCCGCGAAGGGAGACATTTGCTTCAAATTCCCGGTTGTGTGCTGGTCCTTTTTCATGCAGGATGTGGTATTCGAGTACACCTTTTCCATCGCGCTGAACGAATTCTTGCAGCTGGCTTTTAAAGTCCATGACATGCGAGAACGCTCCATCATTAATTTTCGGATAAACATAGGCTTCTAGAAATCGCTCCACTGGCTCAAGCCCTTGATCTAAATAAAGTGCTCCGATAAACGCCTCAAATACGTCCGCTAAAAGTGCTGGGCGTTTTCTCCCGCCTGTCATTTCTTCGCCTTTTCCTAAAAGAACAAGTTCTCCGAAGGACAGCTCATGTGCCAGAGACACAAGTGACGGTTCACATACGATCGCTGCTCTTAGTTTTGTTAAATCTCCCTCGCTCATCGCAGGATATTTCGCAAATAAAAATTGAGAGATCGTCAATTCTAAAACAGCATCTCCTAGAAATTCAAGTCTTTCATTATCCTCGTATGGCTTTTTCCGGTGTTCATTCACATAAGAGGAATGCGTAAACGCTTGATATAGAAGTTTTTCATTTTGAAAGTGTACAGAAATGCGCTGCTGGAATTCTCTAAATTGCTCTAGTTTTTTGCTCTGTTTCTGTTTGTCTTTATAGTGTTTTGGCATAGCAACCTCCAGGTAGGCTTAATCGCCTTTAAGGATACTGATTATATGGAGTCTCTCTTTCTACATGCAAGGAAACATTGCTCCTTAGCATCTGAAAAAGGCTGACAATTGATCAGCTGAATATGTTGAAACTAACATAAATTTTGAAAGTCCCGTCATGAAAACAGACGGGACTTTGTTACGCTTATTGCTGGCTATTTATGTAGTTCACAGCGTCACCGACTGTTGCAATTTTTTCAGCATCTTCGTCAGAAATTTCCATATCGAACTCATCTTCAAGTTCCATAACTAGCTCAACTACATCAAGGGAATCAGCGCCTAAATCTTCTTTAAATGAAGCTTCCATTTTCACGTCAGCCTCATCAACGCCAAGGCGGTCTACAATAATTTTTGATACACGCTCTAATACGTCTGCCATTGCCTTTCACCTCCCCTCAAAGTATTATAGTTGATTCGTTTTTAAAAAACTAGAGAAAACCTAATGAAATTTTGATATTTCTTAGGACATGACCATTCCGCCATCTACTTGGATGGTTTGGCCTGTAATATAACCTGCTCCTTCTGAAGCTAAAAAGACAACAACGTTGCTAATATCTTCAGGTGCACCAAAGCGTGCAAGCGGGATTTGTTTGAGCATTTCAGTCTGTACATTCTCATCAAGCTTGTCTGTCATATCTGTTGAAATAAAGCCTGGTGCTACTGCATTGACTGTAATATGACGGGTTGCTAGCTCTTTTGCTGTTGTTTTCGTTAATCCGATGACACCAGCTTTTGCTGCAACATAGTTTGCTTGTCCAGGATTTCCACATACGCCAACTACCGAAGCCAAGTTGATGATTCTTCCGCTGCGCTGTTTCATCATTTGACGTGTCACGGCTTTTGTACAGTTAAAGACACCTTTTAAGTTTATGTTAATGACGTCATCCCATTCATTTTCTTTCATTCTCATGAGCAGGTTATCCTTTGTGATCCCTGCATTATTGACAAGAATGTCAATTGAACCAAATGTGTCAATCGCTTGTTTCATGAGCGATTGTACTTCTTCAGCATTTGAAACATCAGCTTTAACGGCAAATGCCTGCTGGCCAAGTGCTTTGATTTCGTCTACGACTTCATTTGCTTTTGCTTCGTTTCCAGAATAGTTGACGACAACATTCGCACCATTCTTTGCTAAATCGATCGCAATAGAACGGCCAATCCCGCGTGATGCACCTGTTACAACGGCTGTTTTATTTGTAAGCATCAAGAATCCTCCTTCAATGTTTGAATGGCTGCTTCAATTGTTTCCTGATCTGAAACTGAAATAGTTGTCAGGCGGCGATTGACCTTTTTCACAAGACCTGAAAGCACTTTGCTCGGACCAATTTCAATAAACGTTGTCACGCCCAAATCAATCAGACGTTCCACGCTTTCTTCAAATCGAACAGGAGAATACAATTGTTCAATGAGCTTTGTCTCAATAGCATCACGAGATGTAACGATGTCTGCTGTCACATTTGAGATCACTGGAGTTTTGGCATCTGTAATGTTTAGCTTTGACAGAATATCTGTGAATTTTTCAGCGGCTGGTTTCATTAAGGCAGAATGGAAAGGTCCACTCACTTCAAGGGCAATCGCACGTTTTGCGCCTTTTTCTTTCGCTTTCTCTGAAGCGAGTTCGACCCCTTTTGCTGTACCAGAGATCACGATTTGACCAGGACAGTTTAAGTTAGCGAGTTCTACAAGATGACCGCTCTCTGTCACTTCTTTTGTCACTTCTAAAAGCGCAGCTTGATCTAAGCCAAGGATCGCTGCCATAGCGCCTTCTCCTGCTGGAACAGCCTCATTCATTAATTCGCCGCGCTTTCTTACGGCATACACAGCATCTTGAAACGAAAGTGCGCCTGCTGCAACGAGGGCCGTATATTCACCAAGGCTATGTCCTGCTGCGTAATCTGCTTTGATTCCGCTCTCTTCAAATTTCTTTAAGATGGCGATACTTGTCGTTAAAAGAGCTGGCTGCGCGTTATAAGTGAGCGTCAGCTTTTCTGCATCTCCTTCAAAAATCATTGAAGATAAGTCAAAACCGAGGGTCTTGTCTGCTTCTTCAAATACAGCTTTAGATACTGCTTCTTGGTCAAATAAATCTTTTCCCATGCCAATTTTTTGAGAGCCTTGGCCAGGGAATAAAAATGCAATTTTAGTCATGCTGCTATACCTCCATTAAGACTCGTTCGTGGTTTCTTTTTGGACTTCTTGATGAATGATGGCTGAAACATCTTTTTCTACAATATCACGTGCCTGACGAATGGCATGAAAAATGGCGTTTTCATCAGAGGAACCGTGCGCTTTAATGACAGGTGCCTTTAAACCAAATAAAGCGGCACCACCATATTCGGAGTAATCCATTTTAGACTTCATCTGCATCAATTTCGGCTTCAGCATGCCAGCCGCTATTTTTGCTGTGAAGCTGGATGTTAATGTTTCTTTCAGCATTTTAAATACTGAAAGAGCTGTGCCTTCAATCGTTTTCAGGGCGATATTTCCTGTGAAACCATCTGTGACAACGACATCAGCTACACCTTCTAGTAAATCACGAGACTCCACATTTCCTACGAAATTCAAATTTGATGCTTTCAATAATTCAAAGGTTTTTTTCGTGAGATCGTTGCCTTTTTTATCTTCTGTTCCTACATTTAACAATCCTACACGCGGATTGCTCTTTGGAAAAACACGCTCTGCGTAGATTGAACCCATCATGGCATATTGCATTAGGTGTTCTGGTTTGGCATCAACGTTTGCGCCGACATCTAGTAATAAAAACCCACTGCCATCAAGTGTTGGCAGTGTTGGAGCAAGTGCCGGTCTATCGATGCCATCAATTCTTCCTACGATAAACAGTCCTGCTGTCATGAGTGCGCCAGTGTTTCCTGCTGAAATACAAGCATCTGCTCGTCCTTCGGATACTTCTTGCGCCATTTTCACCATAGATGAATCCTTTTTACGCCTGACTGCACGCACTGGTTCATCTGTCGGTTCAATGACTTCTTTTGCATCTAAAATCGTGATGCGCTCGTTATTTGTTATGTATGGTTTGATTTTATTTTCATCGCCGACAAGTGTAATCTCGATATCTGAAAATGCCGTTAAGCTTTTTTGCACACCGTCAATAATGGCTTTAGGGGCATGGTCTCCCCCCATTGCATCGACTGCAATTCTCATATTACGTGCCACCTTTTACTTTTGTTTTGAGCGATACATGACGAAGTCACCTGAGAAGACAACTTCCTCACCGACATAGCTGTTTACTTCAACTACAGTTCTGCCTTTTTCTTTATCATGCGAGGCTACTTTGGCTTTTGAGACAACTCGTTCGCCTTGTTTAACCTGCCTTGTAAATTTAATATTCGCTTTTGCTGTTAAAGCCAGTTCATCGTCAATGACCGCTACTGCAAGCGAATTTGCCTGGGCGAAGAGATGATGTCCCCTGGCAATTTGGTTTCGGCTAAATACATGCTCTTTTCTCACTTCTAAAATGGAAATGGCTTGGTCATCAAGCTCTACATCAATCATTTCTCCAATCACTTCATCCAGCGGAAGTGACTTCACTTCATCCTCTAATGTCTTTTCGGCCACATGCTTAATTCTTTCGCGTAATTCAGGAATTGACAGTTCCAAACGATCAAGACGAACCGTTTGAATACTTACACCGAATTTACTTGCCAATTCTTCATCAGTAATGAACGGAGTCGAGCTGATCGTTTGCTGGAGAAGCTTTTGACGTTCTTTTTTATTTAGTTTCATATGCAGACACCATCCGTACATTTATGACTAGGTACTAATAGTAGTATATAATCTCATAGATGATAAATCAATCCTTGTTTCAAAAAGACAAGAAAATTCCTCCAGCGCTTGATCAGCTTAATTTATCTCCGCCCAGCACCCCGCTGTCTACAAGTGTTTGCCGAAGTTCTTTGTATTCGGGATCTGTCCAAAATGCATCTGATTGCACAAGTTCTGCCGCATCTTTTCTAGCGGTTTCCAGTGCTCTGTAGTCATGAACCATATCTGCTACTTTAAATTCAGGCATTCCGCTTTGTTTTTTACCGAAGAAATCACCGGGTCCTCTTAGCTCTAAGTCTTTTTCAGACAGCTCAAAGCCGTCGGTTGTTTCGGACATAATCCTCATCCGCTCTTTCCCGGTTTCCGATTTTGGATCCGCCATTAAAACACAAAATGATTGATGCTCTCCGCGTCCAACCCGGCCTCTGAGCTGATGAAGCTGAGACAGTCCGAAGCGGTCTGCATCGTAAATGACCATGATGGTGGCATTCGGCACGTTGACACCCACTTCAACGACTGTGGTTGAAACGAGAATTTGTACTTCATTTGCTGTAAAGTCTCTCATCACCTGATCTTTTTCATCGCTTGCTAGTTTCCCGTGCATTAAGCCGATCGACCACTTACCGCGGTATGCCTCTGTCAGCATGCTGTGGACATCAATCGCATTTTGCACATCTAGCTTGTCTGATTCTTCTATGAGTGGACAAATAATATATGCCTGTCTTCCTTTTTTCAGCTCTTTATCCACAAATGCAAGAATCCTCTCAAGCATGTCATGCTTGACCCAATACGTTTCGATCTGTTTTCTGCCGGCTGGTAATTCATCAATGACGGAAACGTCCATTTCCCCAAAAACAGTGATCGCAAGTGTGCGCGGAATAGGTGTGGCAGTCATGAATAAGACATCTGGGTCCTGCCCTTTACTTCTTAGTTTTTTCCTTTGTTCGACGCCAAACCGGTGCTGCTCATCTGTGATAACAAGACCGAGCTGCTGAAATTCGACTTCATCTTGGATGAGCGCATGCGTTCCGACTAATATATCAATCTCGCCCTCTTTTAGACGTTCCAGCAATTCTCTGCGGCGCTTTCCTTTTACAGAGCTTGTGAGTAGAGCGATATTTAGTCCCCATTTTTCAAACAGCTGATAAAGGGAATCTGCATGCTGCTCTGCCAAAATCTCTGTTGGAACCATTAATGCACCTTGATAGCCTGATAAATGAGCGGCATATAGTGCAATAGCTGCAACAGCTGTTTTCCCTGAACCTACATCCCCTTGAAGCAGACGGTTCATCCGGTACGGGGACGCCATATCAGACATAATTTCATCAAGCACTCTTGATTGTGCCTTCGTCAGCGGAAATGGCAGGCTGTGAACAAACTCAAAAACAGCGTCTTTAGAAAACGGATGCTGGATGCCCGATGTTTTTTCTCGCTCTTTCTTTCTGATGGCCTGCATCTTCAGCTGGAAAATAAGAAATTCCTCGTACACAAAGCGTCGTCTTGCTTGCTTGAGCGAGTCTCTTGTTTCTGGCAGGTGAATGGTTTTTAATGCTTCCTGATAGGACATGAGTTTATAGGTAGAGACAAGCTGCTTTGGCAGTGGATCTTCAGCTTTATCTACATAAAGTGTCAAGGCTTGTTTTACAAAACGCCTCATCATCTTCACGGTTACATTTTCTTTTACTGAATAAACAGGCTCTATACTGCCATCCTGCTCGTGTGTCCCTTTTTTAAATTCCTGCACCATGATGGATTGACGGTTTTTATCCCATTTCCCAGTAACGGATACCGTATCACCTAACACAAGGCTTCGTTTTAAATAAGGGCGATTGAAGCAAATCGCTGTGATGAGAAAACGCCCGACAAGCAGCCTGAATGTCAGCCTGCTTCGTTTTTTTCCATAATAGGTGAGGACGGGCTCACTGTGCACTTTCCCTTCAACTGTGACACGTTCGTCATGCTTTACTTCTTCTAAGTTACGAAGCTCATAGTCGTCATATCGATAAGGAAAGTAGCCAAGTAAATCGGCTACTGTGTGAATTCCAAGTTCATTGAGTGTTTTTTCGGTTTCTTCTCCAATCCCCTTGAGGACAGAGACGTTATCTTGCAGTTTCTGTATCACGAGATGAGGTCACACCTCCGAAAATCTTCTTTTCAAGCTCTCTTGCTGTTGGTGTTGCAGCAAGTCCGCCTTGTGCTGTTTCGCGAAGTGCCGTTGGCATAGTTTGACCGATTTTATACATCGCATCAATGACTTCATCACATGGGATACGGCTTGTGATGCCGGCAAGTGCCATATCTGCTGCGATCATCGCATTTGATGCACCCATTGCGTTTCGTTTTACGCACGGTACCTCGACAAGTCCAGCTACTGGGTCACAAACAAGTCCAAGCATATTTTTCAGTGTAATCGCCATTGCTTCAGCCGATTGCTGAGGTGTACCGCCTGCCATTTCGACAATGGCTGCTGCCGCCATCCCCGAGGCTGAACCTACCTCAGCCTGACAGCCGCCTGCTGCACCAGAGATGCTCGCATTATTGGCCACAACAAAACCAAATGCGCCAGAAGTGAATAGGAATCTGACCATTTGTTCCTTTGTTGGCTTTAATGTTTGTTTTACTGCAAATAATGTACCTGGCACAACACCTGCTGAGCCTGCTGTAGGCGTTGCACAGATCGTCCCCATTGCGGCATTGACTTCATTTGTTGCCACTGCCTTACTAACAGCATCTAATATCGTATGACCAGACAGTGTTTTGCCGGATGCGATATACGCTTGAAGTTTGACCGCATCTCCGCCTGTTAAACCGGATAATGATTTCACACCTTTCAGCCCGTTTTCTACGGCCTGCTCCATCACTTCTAGGTTGCGGTACATCTGGGAAAAAATATCTTCACGCGACTTCCCTGTCACTTCCATTTCTTGCGTAATCATGATTTCTGAAATGGAGGTATTGCGTTCTTTTGTTAGCTGCACGAGTTCTTTGACGTTTTTAAACATCATTCATAACCTCCTTGTTGTTACTCTGCAATTTGTGTGACTTGAATAATGTTTGGCAGCGTTTCAAGCTCCGATAAGGCAGCTGGGTCAATATTTTGATCCACTTCAATGGTCATCAGAGCCTCTTGCCCGACATCTTTACGCGCCACTTCCATATGACCGATGTTGATGGCAAATTTCGCTAAAACGTTGGCAACTGCCGCAATCGTGCCGTAGCGATCGTTATGAACCACAAGAATGGCAGGATGATTCCCTGAAAGTCTGAGCTCAAAGCCATTCAGTTCAGTAATTTCAATTTTACCACCGCCGATGGAAATCCCGATTAATTCAAGGCTTCCGTTCGCATCTGATATCTCTACTTTTGCTGTATTCGGATGCGCTGGTACCGCATCTTCTTCTTTAAATTCAATGTCGATCCCTTTGCTTTTTGCAATATCGATCGCTGTTTTGATGCGTTCATCAAATGTATCAAAGTCAAGAACACCGCCGATCATGGCGACATCTGTACCATGTCCTTTATACGTATCTTTAAAAGAGCCATAAAATGAAACGACTATTCGCTTCGGTTCTCTTCCAAATAAGCTGCGAGCCACTCTTCCTATTCGAGCCGCACCCGCTGTGTGCGAACTTGATGGACCAATCATGACGGGTCCAATAATATCAAACACACTTCTAAATTTCATAGGTCTTCCCCTCTCATAACCACTCACATATTGGTTTGGTTCTTTCTTTAGACTAATGGATTCAATCGTTTCCCGCAACTCATTTCACCGTTGAATCGTTAGTAAAAAATTGCAAAAGAAGAAGAAGGGCTTGATTTGCCCTTCTTTCGTTATTCCACAGCCAAAATATATGAATAAAGCGGCTGCTTTCCATCGTGGACTTCAACTTCTATATCTTCAAATGTTTCTTCAATAAAGGCTTCTAACTCATCCATCTCTTCAGATGATGCATCTTCCCCTTTAATGATCGTAACAATCTCATCATCTTCTGTCACCATGTTGGTCAAAAGTTCTTTTGCTGCATCTAATTGATTTTTCGCAGTTAAGGTGATTTTTCCGTTAAAGAGACCCATATAATCTCCTTTGGCAATGTCGATTCCATCAATTTGGGTATCTCTCACCGCAAAGGTAATTTGGCCGCTTTTCACGTGGTCAATCGCTTCTAGCATCGCCGCTTCGTTGTCTTCATTTGAAGCTGCTTCATTGAGAGAAAGAAGTGCCGACATTCCTTGAGGAACGGTCTTCGTTGGAATGACAACAACCTCACGACTTGAGACAGTTGCCGCCTGTTTCGCTGCCATGACAATATTAGAATTATTAGGTAAGATAAAGACGGTTTCGGCATGTACGCTTTCAATTGCTGTGACAATGTCTTCTGTGCTCGGGTTCATTGTCTGTCCGCCTTCAATGACGACGGAAGCTCCGATACTTTTAAACAAGTCAGCAATTCCTTCCCCCATTGCGACACTGACGACTCCAAAGCGCTGTTTTTCAGCAGCAGGTGCCTTTGGTGCAGCGGGCGCATGTTCTTTTTCTTCGTTCACAATCGAGCTATGCTGCTCTCTCATGTTTTCAATTTTCATATTGATCAGACTGCCGTAGCGCTGTGCATAGGATAAGACATCTCCAGGCTGCTCTGCATGAATATGAACTTTCGCCAGCGTTTCATCAGATACCACAAGTAGTGAATCTCCGAATTCGCTTAAGTCTTCTCTGAAGGCATTCTCATCAAAGGACTGTTTGTCTTCTTCAAATTTCACCATAAATTCAGTACAATAACCAAATTCAATATCTTCGGTGTTCATATGGCTTTGTGCACTTTTATGATGCTCTGCACTGACAAGTTCTTTGAGCGTTGGCAAAGAGGCCGCTTTCAGATGGAGATCCTCTCCTCTTAATGAAGCAAGGAAACCTTCATATACGCAGAGAAGTCCCTTACCTCCACTATCGACAACGCCTACTTCTTTTAAAACAGGAAGTAGATCTGGCGTTCGATCAAGTGATGCTCTCGCTTCCTCAATCGTTAACTCAAGAACGCGGTCAATGTCATTTTCGGTTGCTGAAACAGCAACCGCTTTCTTTGCTGCATCCTTTGCGACCGTTAAGATGGTCCCTTCAATCGGTTTCATCACGGCTTTATAGGCTGTATCAACACCGGCCTGCAAGGCAAGGGCAAATTCTTTGGCGTCAATCGTCTCTTTTTGTTCTATATTTTTACTGAAACCTCTAAAGAGCTGTGATAGGATTACGCCTGAGTTTCCTCTTGCGCCCATCAATAGCCCTTTTGACAAGGCCAAGCCGACCTTCCCAATATGATCGGTATTTGTTTCTTCAACTGCTTTTGCCCCTGAAGTCATTGACAAATTCATATTTGTCCCCGTGTCTCCGTCTGGCACTGGAAAAACATTTAACGCATCCACAATTTGTGCGTTTTGAGAAAGATGGTGAGCACCTGCAAGAATCATTTTTGCAAATGAGCGGCCATCAAGATTTCTAATAGACAATATATTTCCTCCTTACTACGGGTTCGTAACTCTTACTCCTTGTACATAAATGTTGACCGAATCAACAGAAAGTCCAACTGTGTGAGAAATCGTATATTTGACTTTCGTTTGAACATTATGTGCGACTTCTGATATTTTTGTACCGTAGCTGACGATGATGTACATATCAATATGAATGCGGTCTTCTTTTTGACGCACAAGAACACCCCGGCTGAAGTTCTCTTTACGGAGAATATCCGTCAAGCCGTCCTTGATTTGATTTTTGGACGCCATCCCAACAATACCATAGCAATCGATCGCAGCGCCTCCTGCCACCATTGCAATGACTTCATTTGATATATCAATTTGTCCGTATTTCGTTCTAAGTTCAATGGACACATTGGTTCCCCCTTTTTGAGAAATTGCCCTGAGTTATCACTATTTTACTATAAGACCCTTCTTTTTAAAAGAAATCATTCAATCCGACCCAATCCTACTTATACTATAGCCTTGATTTTTTATCAAGATGTCAAGGTATTTTTCTTGAAAGAGGAGTAAACAATCCTTGCAAACCCCTTGAAGCTGTGGTAAATTATTAAAGTATCTTGAGGCATCTCTAAGTACGTATATGAAGAATATGATGATGTTTTCGCAGTTAGGAGGGAAACAAATGGCACGTAAATGCGTTATCACAGGCAGAAAAACAAAAGCTGGGAACAATCGTTCTCACGCAATGAACTCTACAAAACGTACATGGGGCGCGAACCTTCAAAAAGTTCGTATTCTAGTGGACGGTAAGCCTAAAAGAGTATATGTATCAGCTCGAGCTTTGAAATCTGGTAAAGTTGAGCGTGTATAAGCAAGAGTAAACGCCTGCTACAATTCATTGTAGCAGGCGTTTTTATGTGGAAATAAAGGAGATTACTCATTAATCTTTCTTAAATGAACCAAGCATCGCACGGACAATGCCGCCAAGAAATCTAGGCAGTTTGATTGTATAAAATTTCATTTTGTCCCCCTCCTAAAAGTACCGCTTGCAGCACAATTGAGCTTAATCAGCCATCCACATTGATAGGTTGGTCAATCTTTGCTTCTTACCATTATTAATATGCCTTCATGAAAAGAAAAAGTACCATTTGAGTGGATGAGTTCGTTACTAATACATAGTGTGGAACCAGGCTCAATATGACAATTTTTCAGAGGATATTTGAAACCTTTTAATGTTAGCTTTTCAACCGGTGTTCCAAAGGGTAGAAACGACACATATTGTTTATCCTGATCTTCTTTTATTTCGTATGTACCAGGTTCAAACATTTGAATGATATTTTGTTTGTCTACAAGGGTGATATTCTGCTTGTGCTGAATTCCTTTGTAAAGAAGATGGATATTTCCTAGAAAATGATCCGCCCTTCCTCCTGTAATACCATAGATGTAAATATGTGCTGGGTGCTGACTCAGTGCCCAGTTCAGTGCAAGCTCTAAATCGGTTTCATCCTTTTCAGCTTGAAATACATTCAGGGCAGGCAATTTCTCTTTCAGCTTCTGAAGCTCTTCTTCTGTCACACTGTCAAAATCACCAAAAGCTTTGGCTGGGATGATGCCTTGCTCTAGTAAGAAGAGGGTTCCACGGTCTACGCCAATCCAGAGAATATCCTCCTGTGATGCTTCACGTTCAAGTGGCGGGATGTATTCAAAAGGACCGCCAGCTACGATATGTATGTGCATGATATACGCTCCTCTCCATGTAAAAAGAACCAAAGATCACAATGACTTTGGTTCCTTCCTTTACGCTTCTCGAATTGCCTGGATCGCTGCTGCGCGGTTGTCTTTACCGTATACCGCAGAGCCCGCTACTAGTAAATTAGCGCCTGCTTCTTTGCAGCTCTTTGCAGTCTCTACGTTGACACCGCCGTCTATTTCTATCAGTAAATCGGTTAAGCCCTTTTGTTCACTCAGTGCTTTTACTTCTTTTACCTTCGTGAGGACAGATGGAATAAATGCCTGTCCCCCGAAACCAGGGTTGACTGTCATGAATAACACAAGGTCCACATCTTCTAATACATGCTCAATGTGAGAAACAGGTGTGTGCGGATTCAAGACGACCCCTGCTTTTACACCTTGTTCTTTCATATGTTGTATTGTTCGGTGTAAGTGCGGACAAGCTTCCACATGAACAGAGATAATATCAGCGCCTGCTTTTGCGAATGCAGGAATATACCGATCTGGCTGCTCAATCATTAAGTGAACATCAAGCGGAAGACGCGTATGCGGTCTAATCGCTTCGACGACATTTGGCCCAAATGTCATATTCGGAACAAAATGACCGTCCATGACATCGATATGAATGTAATCTGCACCGCCTTGTTCCACATCACGGATATCTTTCTCCAAATTGGCAAAATCTGCTGATAAAATGGAAGGGGCAATATAAACCATGATTTAGTACCTCGGCTTTCTGTCTTTGATTTCAGTTAAAAACTCTAAATAATGTTGATAGCGATATTCTTTGATTTGATCATGCTCGACCGCATCTTTTATCGCACAGCCAGGCTCTTTCACATGCAGGCAGCCTCGAAATTTGCAATCTGCACTTCGGTCTCTAATCTCTAAAAAGTATAGACCTAGATCTTCTGCTTCGATACCAGTAAATTCGAGCGAGCTAAAGCCCGGAGTATCTGCAATGAGCCCGTCTGCTGTTCGAATGAGTTCGACATGTCTTGTCGTATGCTTTCCTCGTCCGAGATGGGATGAGATATCATCTGTTTTCAGCGCCAATTCAGGACTCATCGCATTTAAAAGGGAGGATTTGCCTACACCAGACTGACCGGCAAATACCGTGATTTTATTGTGGAAATGCGGGGTCAGCTTCTCAATGCCATCTCCTTCAATCGTAGAGGTTAGATGAACATCATAGCCCATTTGCCGATAGTCGTCTGCATATGCCTCGATCGTTTCACGCTCTTCGTCTGTTTTCAATAAGTCCATTTTTGTGATGCAGATAATCGGCTCAATATGATTGGCTTCAACAAGTACTAAAAATCTGTCTAAGAGTGATGTGCTAAAGGTTGGTTCTGCTGCTGAGAAAACAAGTACCGCTTGATCGACGTTACTAATAGGCGGACGAACAAGTTCGTTTGTCCGTTCTTTTACTTCTAATAAGTAGCCTTCTTTATCATTGTCTGCTTGATACACGACGTAATCGCCAACAAGAGGTGTAATTTTGTTTTTTCGAAAGATGCCTCTCGCTCTGCACTGAACCACTTTTCCACTCTCTTGCGACTCATCCAGCACATAGTAGAATCCGCTTAATGCTTTTATAATTTTGCCCTCAGGCATAAAGTCCCTCCTTTATTCATCATCAGGGTATTCGATCGTTTTCGAGCTGACGACTTTATCATCCACCGTCACTTGATAATATCCTTTTTGACCTGGTTCAATCTTAAATTTAATGGTCCGTTCAGTCGGCGCAGTGATTTTAAAGCTTTCGTATGAATCAGAGATGCTATGCTCCGCATCATCAATGGAAATTTGGACATTCATCTCCTGCCCTTCCGCTTCTGGTTCATAAGGGATCGCAATCTTTTCAGTCACCGTTTTGGCTGGTTTTTCCTTCGGTCCAAGAGAGAATGTAATCTTGACCGTGTCACCTGGTTTAACAGCCGTCCCTGCTCCCGGTTCCTGCTTCATGACCTCACCTTTTGGCACATCGTCAGAATGCGCTTCTTTTTCATCGAGCTTTAAACCGTTATCCTCTAAATAATTCGATGCCGCTTGCTTACTATACGTCGTTAAATCACGTAATGTAATATCGGCAGGACCTATGCTGACAGTCAACGTGACCTCTTCATCTGCTGCTACAAGCTCAGTATTCGCTGAAGGACTCTGTTCCATGACAATCCCAGACTCGGTGTCATTATCATTCACTTCCTCCACAACGACCTGTTTAAACCCTTTTTTCTCTAATATTTCTTTTGCTTTATCGACCTTTTCGCCTGTAACATCAGGTAATTCGGTCTTTTCCTTGCCAGTACTTTCGTAAAGCTGAATCTCTGTTCCTTCTTTGACCTTTGTGCCGATTTTCGGGTCTGTTTTGACGACGAGACCTTTTTCAATTTTCTCATCAGCGATCTCTATTGACTCCGAAGCGACGGTGAACCCAGCTTTCTTTAAGGTATCTTCTGCTTTTTCAACCGTCATGCCAGATACGTCTGTGACTTCCACATCTTTTGGAAAAAGCAGCCCTGGAAACACAGTGATGGCTAAAATTGTCGCAGCAGTCAATATAAATAAGATGGATGCCACAATCCATGGCCATTTTTTTCGTTTCTTTTTCGGCTTTTGTTTCTTTTTTTTCTTCGGTTTTTGAGCCGAGTGGACGGATGTTTTTTCATTGTCTTGATCAATTTGATGATCTTGAATGATTGGGATCGCTTTCGTTGCTTCATGGTCTTCTTCAATAACAAAGCGTTTTTCTTTTAGTCTGGCTGGATCGAAAGCGGTTTTTAAGTCTTTTTGCATTTCAGATGCATCTTCATATCGATAAAATGGATCTTTGGCCATCGCCTTTAAAATGATGTTTTCCACGCTTTGTGGAACAGAAGGATTCCATCTTCTCACAGATGGTGGCTCTGATTGCAAATGCTTCAGTGCAACACTGACAGCCGATTCCCCTTCAAATGGCATGCGTCCTGAGATGAGTTCATAGAGCACAATCCCAAGCGAATAGATGTCTGACTTTTTCGTTGCAAGTCCCCCGCGTGCTTGTTCTGGAGACAAGTAGTGCACGGAGCCTAGGACAGAATTTGTATGGGTAATGGTCGCTGAGCTGAGTGCCATGGCAATCCCAAAATCAGTGACTTTGATGTTCCCCATATTGTCTATTAATATATTGTGAGGCTTAATGTCACGGTGAACGAGCTGTTTCGCATGGGCTTCTTCCATCGCCGCAACGACTTGCTCCATGATGCGAACGGCTTCTTTCGGATGAAGCGGGCCATTGGCGTGTATGTATTCCTTCAGCGTCATTCCCTCGACATATTCCATGACAATATAATAAATGTCATCTTCTTCCCCGACATCGTAGATGCTGACAATATTCGAATGATCTAAGCTTGCAGCTGACTGCGCTTCCCTCCGGAAACGTCTAATAAAATCATCATCGCTCGCAAAGTCAAACCGCAAAATTTTAATCGCTACTTCGCGATCTAAAATCATATCCTCCGCCAAATAGACGTTTGCCATTCCGCCTCCGCCTATGACGCGAAGAATCTGATAACGGCCGCTGATCC
Organism: Bacillus sp. FSL W8-0645; assembly: GCF_038007905.1. Lineage (NCBI taxonomy): Bacteria > Bacillati > Bacillota > Bacilli > Caryophanales > Bacillaceae > Bacillus > Bacillus sp. FSL W8-0645. Next base: position 1,616,344 of record NZ_JBBOYC010000001.1, on the reverse strand, counting down.
TTTTTCCGATCAACACTTGCTGTCACCCTCCTCTGGCTGGGAGGAGATTTCTAACAATACTGCTGTAATGTTATCTTCACCGCCGTTGTCATTCGCTGTTTGTATTAACTCTGTTACTTTTTCCTCTGGTGCGGTCGTTTGCGTTAATATATGAGTCAAATTCTCTTCTTCTACTTTATTCGATAGACCATCTGAGCAAAGCAAGATTTGATCTCCTGGGTCCACTTCAAAAGTGCGTGCATCAATTTGAACACGTTTATCTGTTCCTAATGCTTTCGTGAGCACATTTTTTCTTGGATGATATTCTGCATCCGCTTTTGAAATTTCACCCGTTTTCACAAGCTCATTCACGAGTGAATGATCATCTGTTAATTGGGTCAGCGCTCCTTCTCTTAGCAGGTAGCAGCGGCTGTCTCCAATATGCGCAATTGTGACCGTTTGCAAATGAACGAGCGCGCATACAATGGTCGTCCCCATTCCTTGGCACTCCTCATTGTTTTGCGCATGTTCATAAACTTGGTCATTAATGTCACTGATTTTTGAGATTAACCAGCTTTCTTGATCGGCTGGCTTTTCTGGAATTGAAGATGTTTCTTCCCAGTATTCTTTTAAAGAAGAGACTGCCATCTTGCTGGCGACATCACCAGCAAGATGACCTCCCATGCCGTCTGCTACAACAGCGAGAAGTGAATCTTCTTTTGCTTCAAAAATACCTGCATCATCTTCATTATGCTGACGGACTTTTCCTGTATCGGTAAGAAAGGCTGCCCTTATCAACATTCGTCACCTCGTCTCTTCCTGACGCTCCTTCGCTCTTAGCTGACCGCAAGCAGCATCAATGTCATGGCCTTGCTCTCGTCTAATCGTTACGTTTACGCCTCGTTCTTTCAGCGTTTTTTCAAATAGGAAGATTTGTTCTCTAGGTGTTCTCACATAATCTCTCTCTGGTACATAGTTCACCGGAATGAGGTTCACGTGGCACTTAATTCCTTTTAATAGGTCTGCAAGTTCTTCTGCATGGTGAACTTGATCATTTACTCCGCCAAACAGGCCGTATTCAAAGCTGACACGTCTACCCGTCTTTTGAATGTAGTATTCGATGGCTTCCATTAATTTTGGCAGCTTATATGCCTTATTGATCGGCATTAGGCGGCTTCTGATCTCTGTGTTCGGTGCGTGCAATGACACAGCAAAGTTGATTTGCATTTGCTCATCAGCGAATTGATAGATCTTTGGAATGATTCCGCTTGTCGAAACCGTAATATGGCGTGCACCAATATTTAAGCCATGATCATGGTTGATGATTTTAAGGAAAGCAAGCATTTCTTCAAAGTTATCAAACGGTTCGCCAATTCCCATGATGACAACAGAGCTGACTCTCTCGTCTGTTTCGTCAAGTGCCTGCTGTACTTTCAATACTTGTGCAACGATTTCTCCGGCTTCAAGGTTTCGTTTTAAACCGCCAAGTGTAGATGCACAGAATGTACAGCCAATTCTACAGCCAACCTGTGTTGTCACGCAGACAGAGTTTCCATATTCATGACGCATAAGCACTGTTTCAATTGTATAACCATCATGCAGTTCAAATAAAAACTTGATCGTTCCGTCTTGAGACGTTTGTTTGATCACGGTTTTTAATGTTGTGATTGTAAATTGAGCTTTTAATTTTTCTCTTAAATCTTTGGAGAGGTTAGACATTTCATCAAAGGATGTCACACGTTTCTCATAAAGCCACTCAAAAATTTGCGCTGCGCGGAAAGGCTTTTCGTCTTGTTCTTTTAACCATTCTTTCATTTCGTGAAGCTCAAATGAATAGATCGACGGCATATCTGTTTTCAGTTCTTTTCTTACTTTTTGTTCTGTCATTTTTTATCCCTTCTTTCTCATGCTGCAAATAAAGAAACCATCTGTTCCGAAATAATGAGGAAGAATTTGCACACTTCCGTTTTGAACAAACGGAGCAACCTGCTCAGGCAGCCGTTCATTAAGAGATAGATCGGGTTCGAAGTCTTGGTGTTCTTGTAAAAACGCATGGATCACTTGTTGATTTTCTGTTGGGTCCATTGTACATGTACTATATACAAGGGTTCCGCCAGGCTTTAAAAGCGGAGCTGTTTCTTTTAAGATTGCCTGCTGAATTGCAGCAAGCCTTGCTGAGTCTTCTTTAGACTTTGTATATTTCATATCTGGTTTTCGTCTAATGACGCCAAATCCAGAACACGGCGCATCAATCAGAATCCGGTCAAATGAAGCTTCGCTGTAATCGCCCTTTGCTTTCCTTGCATCAAGCGCTTTTGCCTCAATTTGAGTAAGGTTCAGACGTTTTGCTGCTTGTTTGATGAGTTTCACTTTATGTTCGTGCAAATCAAGTGAAACAATTTGTCCTTCGTCATTCATACGCTCTGCGATATGTGTTGATTTTCCGCCTGGAGCCGCACAGGCGTCAAGCACAGCTTCTCCCGGCTGAGGGTCTAGTGCTCTTGCGACAAGCATTGAGCTTTCATCTTGAATGGTCACATAGCCTTCTTGAAAAGAAGGGGTTGAAACGATGGACCCTTTCATCAGCTTAAGTGCATCTTCTGATAAGTCGCCAAGCTCCGTTTCAATTCCGGCATCCAGCAGTTCTTGCTGCAGTGCTGCGCGGCCGGTTTTCAATCGATTGACACGAAGGGTTTGCTTTGGCGGCACTAAATGAATGCGGCACATGCTTTCTGCCGCTTCAAATCCGTACGACTGAACCCATTCCTGCACGAGCCATAATGGGTGGCTTGTCTCAATCGAAAGCCGCTTGACTGGATCTTTGATGTCATCAAAAGCCGGAACGCCTTCTCTTTGCACGGATCGAAGAACGCCGTTCACAAGTGAAGATATGCCCTTGTGCCCTCTCTTTTTCGTTAGCTCAACTGCTTCATGGATGGCTGCACGATCTGGAATCTTTTCAAGGTACACCATTTGATAAAGGGACATCCGCAAAAGTTGCATGACCCACGGAGCCACCTTTTGCGGTTTTTTCACAAATGGTGCCAGCATATAATCTAATGCCAGCTTGTTTTGCAGTGTACCGTACACAAGCTCTGTTAAGAGCGGTTTGTCCTGATCTGCCAAGTCTTTGTCTTTCATGACTGACTGCAAAAGTAAATTACTGTAAGCTTGGTTTTGTTCGAGTTTGATTAAAGCGTCCAGCGCTACTTCTCTCACATTACTTTTCTTCATTCATTAACCCTAATTTCTGTCCCATTTCGATATTTGCGCCTCTTAGGAAGTCTTCGCCGCTCATTTTTTTCTTACCAGCTGGCTGTACACCTGTTAATAAAAGGCCTTGTTTATTCCCAGTTCCAATGACTGGACCTTCTTTTTGAAGCTCAATCACTTTCCCAGGTTCTTCTTGCGCTTCGAGTGGAACTTTTTTCGCTTCCCATACTTTTAGATGAGCCCCGTTCCATTCAGTATAGGCAACTGGCCACGGATTTAAGCCGCGAACTTGGTTGTAAAGCTCTTCACCAGTTTTTGCCCAATCTATTCTTTCTTGCTCCCGCTTAATATTAGGTGCGTACGTTGCCGCTTCTTCATTTTGCGGAATTGGCGAAATAGATCCGCTCAGAACATTTGGCACAGTATCTTTCAATAGTGCAGCGCCTGCAACACTTAATTTGTCATGCAATGTTCCGACATTGTCTAATTCGTCAATTTCTACTTCTACTTTACTGATCATGTCCCCTGCATCAAGTCGTTCCACCATGTACATGATCGTGACGCCTGTTTTCTTTTTGCCTTGAAGGATCGCATAATGGATCGGCGCGCCCCCTCTTAGTTCTGGCAGCAGTGAGGCATGTACATTGATACAGCCAAACTGAGGTTCATCTAGTAATCGTTTTGGCAAAATTTGTCCAAATGCCGCCGTGACAATTAAATCCGGCTTTAAGGCAAGCACTTTATCAATTTCTTCATCAAGGCGCACCTTTTCAGGCTGCAAGACCGGAATGCCGTGCTTTAAGGCTTCCACTTTCACAGGAGGCGGCGTGAGTACTCGTTTTCTGCCTTTCGGGCGATCTGGCTGCGTGACGACCCCGACAACTTCGTATCCTTCTGTTATGAGTGTCTGCAGCACAGGTACTGAGAAATCAGGGGTTCCCATAAATATAATACGTGCCATTTTCTTCACCCTTCCATTTCCGCAAGTTCTTTTTCTGTATAGGTTTGAATGATTTTCGACGTAAATAATATCCCGTCTAAATGATCAATTTCGTGCAATAAGGCTCTTGCTAAAAATCCTTCTGCTTCTATTGTAAATGGTTTGCCTTTCTTATCAAAGGCTTTTACCTTCACATAGCTCGGTCTTTCTACTGTGCCGTATAAAGATGGAAAGCTGAGGCAGCCTTCAATATCTGTTTGACTTCCTTTTATTTCAAGAACCTCAGGATTCACTAAATCAATTCTGCCAGGTTCTTCTCCGATATCGACAACAGCAATTCTTTGTGAAATGCCAATTTGTGGTGCTGCTAGTCCGACTCCATCTAGCTCAAGCATTGTATCATACATATCATCAAGCAGTTTTTTGAGCTTTTTATCGAACGTATCGACAGGCTCTGCCTTTTGTTCAAGTACTTCTGCCGGATGCATGACTATTGGTTTTACTGCCACTTAAAGCCCTCCGTTTTACATCATCATATATGGATTCATATCTATTGAAATCATCAATTGTTTTTGTTCCATTTCCTTTTGATAATGATCTTGTATTTTCCGTAGTAAACTTGCCAGTTCATTTTCCCTTTTGTATTTTATCACGCATTGATATCGATATCTATCTTTGATCTTAGCGATTGGTGATGCAGCCGGACCAAGAATTCTTGTATTCGGTGCACAGTTCATTTTGAGGAACTGAACAATTTGATCCGTGACATGTGCTGCCTTCGTCACTTCCTCATGTGATACTGTCACCATCGCCAAAAAGTAATACGGCGGATAGGACTGGTGGCGGCGATGCAGCATCTCCTGTTCATAAAAGGCTTCGTAGTCATGCTGCTTCGTTAATTCAATACTATAGTGAGAAGGCGTATACGATTGAATGATCACAGAGCCCTCTTTTTCATGTCGTCCTGCCCTGCCGCTGACCTGCGTGAGAAGCTGAAATGTTTTTTCACTTGAACGGAAATCAGGGATATGAAGAGACGTATCCGCACTTAGAACACCAACAAGTGTGACATCTGGGAAATCTAGCCCTTTTGCAATCATCTGCGTCCCAAGCAAAATATCTGCTTCTTTATTGCCAAAAGATGTGAGGAGCTTTTCGTGAGCACCTTTACGAGACGTTGTATCCACATCCATTCGGATGACTCTTGCCTCTGGCAGTACTTTTGTCAGCTCTTCTTCTACACGCTGCGTACCCGTACCAAAATAGCGAATATGCTCACTATGGCATTCTGGACATTCAGCTGGCACCGGTGCCTCGTGACCGCAATAATGGCATTTCAGCCGTTTTTGATAGCGGTGATAGGTGAGAGAAATTTCGCAATGAGGACATTGCTCCACATATCCGCAATCACGGCACATCACAAAGGATGAATAGCCCCTTTTATTCAGAAATAAGACGGCTTGTTCTTTTCTTTCAAGCACTTCCTTTAATCTGAGCATTAATTCTTCTGAAAACATGGACCTGTTGCCATTTCTCAATTCTTCTCTCATATCAATTAACGAAACGTGCGGCAGCTGCTGCTGGTTGACTCGGTTTTTGAGCGTCAACAATGTAAACACGCCTTTTTTGGCACGCGCATAGGTTTCAAGTGAAGGAGTTGCACTACCTAAAACAACTGGGCAACGATGCCTTCTGGCTCGTTCAATGGCGACGTCCTTGGCATGATAACGAGGCATTTCCTCTTGTTTATAAGAAGATTCATGCTCTTCATCTATGATAATCATGCCTAGATTTTCAAATGGTGCGAAAACAGCCGATCTCGCGCCCACGACAAGTTTGACTTCCTTGCGGTGGATTTTCCGCCATTCATCATATTTTTCCCCTGTCGATAAGCCGCTATGAAGTACAGCCACATTTGAACCGAATCGTTCTTTAAACCTCTGAACCATTTGAGGGGTTAACGAGATTTCTGGAACGAGGACGATCGCTTCTTTTCCTTTTTGTAGGGCATGATCAATCGTCTGCAAGTAAATCTCCGTTTTACCGCTTCCTGTCACCCCGTGCAGCAGAAAGGTTTCATGCCGGTCGTCACTGACTGCTTGATGAATATGTTTTGCCGCTTCTGCTTGTTCTGGCATAAGGTCAAGTGAAGCAGAAGGTGTAAATGCCCGGTCACGATAAGGATCCCGGTAGACCTCTTCATAGCTTTCTGTTAGCAGCCCCTCTTGAATAAAGGTTTTAAGCGTTTGAGAACTCGCGCCTGTTTGCTGCTGCAAGTCTTTCGCTAAAAAGGTCGTCTCACTCGCTTGAAGCAAAAAGGAGAGCAGAGCCTTTTGTTTCACCGCATTTTTCTTCAGCTGCTGCTGTTTTTCTTCAAGCTTATCTTTTGATGCAGCTAGTTGGAGCGTGCGCACTTTTTTCTTTCCAGATTTTTGCGAGACGTGATACCTTACCTCTAAATGACCTTTTTGGACATGCTTTTGAATCTGTTTTAGTTGTTCGGCTGGGATGTCAGCGTAAAGAATGCTGTCTCGCTGACCGAAAAGCTCTTTCAATGACTGCGGAAGTTCTTCATCTGACAGCACTTGAATTTCTTTTTCATACTTCGCCTTCATGGCTGCAGGCAGCATCGATTGAAGTGCCGTAATGTGATAGGACAATGTTTTTTCCGTCAGCCAGTGGGAAAGCTCCAATAGCTCATCTGTCAGAACAGGTGATAAATCAAATAAATCGACAATGCCCTTTATGCTTCCTGTTTTTACATCTGTTTCTTCTTTGACTTTTGTCACAAACCCTTGAATCTTCCTCGGGCCAAAGGGGACGACCACCCTCATTCCCGCTTTGACGAGATCTTTGAATCGATCTGGTACACGGTAATCGAATGGCCGGTCAATGGCTTTCGTTGTGACATCTACGATGACTTCAGCAATCATGCGCGATCACGCTCTTTTGGCAACAGCTGTTTTGCCTCCTTTAAGATTTCAAAAGCGAGGTCTTTTTTGCTCATCATCGGCAGTTCTGTTGTTGTACCATCTGCTTTGATGATTGCTGCTACATTTGTGTCTGTGCCAAAACCTGCACCTTCTTTTGTGACATTGTTGGCTACAATCATATCTAAATGCTTGGATTCGATTTTCTTTTTCGCATAATATTCTACATCCTGCGTTTCAGCTGCAAAACCGACAAGCACTTGATGCTCTTTTCTTTTCCCCAGCTCTTTTAAAATATCTTTTGTCCGGGTGAATTCAATTTCTAAGCCGCCGTCCTGTTTTTTCATTTTATGAGGATATGAGGTCACAGGGGTATAGTCGGCGACTGCTGCTGATTTAATGACAAGGTCCGCTTCCTCGTACACAGCTAATGAGGCTTGATACATGTCCTCTGCCGATTCAACGTGTACCACATGTACATGATCAGGTGCCGTTAAAGAAACAGGTCCTGAAATAAGCGTGACATCAGCCCCCATCTGCTGCGCAGCCTCTGCAATTGCATAGCCCATTTTTCCTGACGATCGATTTGTAAAGAAACGCACAGGATCGATGACTTCTCGTGTAGGACCTGCTGTCACCACGACTTTTTTACCTGAAAGTGGTAAATTTTTTAGCTCTTCAAAAAATGCACGGATGTGCTCAACTATTTTTTCAGGCTCCTCTAATCGCCCTTTTCCAATATAGCCACAGGCTAAATAACCTTCACTCGGTTCAATAAACCGGTAGCCGTCCTCATATAATGTGCGAATGTTCCGCTTTACAGCCGGGTGATCATACATATGCACATTCATAGCTGGTGCGATCCATACAGGAGCAGTTGAAGCAAGTAAGGTCGTCGTGAGCATATCATCTGCAAGCCCTGCCGCCATTTTGCCAATCGTATGTGCTGTTGCAGGGGCAACAAGAATGAGGTCGGCCCAGTCAGCTACGTCAATATGCGCAATGACTTTTGGATTGTTTTCTTTAAATGTATCCACATACACCTCATGCCTAGACAGTGCTTGGAAGGTAAGCGGAGACACAAACTCACGGGCAGATTCTGTCATAATCACTCTTACATTTGCGCCCGCCTGTACGAGTTTACTAGTAAGTGCAGCTGCTTTATATACGGCGATTCCTCCGCTGACGCCGAGCAAAATATTTTTTGACTGTAACATTCGTTTGTCCCCCTTAACGGCCTTTTTCACAAATTCGTCTACAATTCAAAAAAGTCAAAACCAATCATAGTTTTGACTTTTTTGAACGTATCGTATCTGCATAGCAGAAGCGATGTGTTATTCTTGATCCTCTTTTTCAAATGTCAAAAGACCGGCATCAATTTCTTCAAGTGCTTTGCCTACAAATTTGTAAGACTTTGTATTTTCAATTTGCTGATCTTGATGGATCTGCATTTCACGTGCACGGCGTGCAGACACTGTCACAAGTGTGTATTTTGAATCAAGTTTGTTCATCAATGAGTCAATTGAAGGATCTAACATAGTTTATTCTACCCCCAGCATTTTTTTATATCTTGGTGCGACTCTGTCTCTGCGCAGGTGTTCTGCAAGGACGATCGCTTTGATTCTTTCACAAGCAAGCTCGACATCATCGTTTTCCACGACATAGTCGTAAGCATCCATCATTTCAATCTCTTCTTTTGCAGCAGCCATTCGATTTCGAATGAGCTCCTCAGACTCTGTACCACGTGTAATGATGCGGTTCTGAAGTTCTGAAAGACTAGGCGGTGCAAGGAAAATAAAAAGACCTTCTGGGAATGCTTCTCTTACTTGAAGTGCACCTTGCACTTCGATTTCAAGGAAAACATCTTTTCCTTCGCTTAATGTCTGTTCTACATAGTCAACAGGCGTGCCGTAGTAATTCCCGACATACTCTGCCCATTCTAACAGCTTTTTGTTTTCAATCATATGTTCAAATTCTTCCCTGGATTTAAAGAAATAATCGACACCATTTCTTTCACCTTCACGCGGTTTACGTGTTGTCACAGAAATTGAGTATTCAAATTTCGTATCTTTCTGGGAGAAAATGGCTTGTCTGACCGTTCCTTTTCCAACTCCCGAAGGTCCAGAGAGAACGATTAATAGTCCTCTTTCTTTCATAATGGCGTATTACCCCTGCCCTTCATCTATGATTTCTTCTTTTACAGAAAGTCTTTGCGCGACAGTCTCAGGCTGAACGGCAGATAAGATGACATGGTCACTGTCCATAATGACAACAGCACGGGTTCTTCTTCCGTATGTAGCATCTATGAGCATGCCTCGATCTCTTGCGTCTTGTATCATTCGTTTAATCGGTGCTGATTCCGGACTGACGATCGAAATCATCCGATTCGCTGAAATGATGTTTCCAAATCCGATATTGATCAACTTTATGGTCATCTTCTAACGTCCCCCTGTATTATAAACGTCTCTAGTCTCGCCGAAAGAGACGTACTGTAAACAGCATACACAATGACTATTCTATATTTTGCACTTGTTCTTTTATTTTTTCAATAGCACTTTTCATTTCAACCACCAGCTTTGTTAAGTGATGATGGTTCGCTTTTGAGCCAATGGTGTTCACTTCACGGTTGAGCTCCTGTACAAGAAAATCAAGTTTTCTGCCAGCAGCACCGCCTTGCATCAAGATTTGCTGGAATTGCTGAAAGTGACTTTTCAATCTCGTAATTTCTTCTGTAATGTCACAGCGGTCAGCAAAGATCGCAGCCTCTGTTGTCAATCTGCTTTCGTCAAGCGCCTCTCCGATCCATTCTTGCAATCTCTGATTGAGCCTGTCTTTATACTGACTCACAACCTCTGGTGCAAAGACTTTGATTTCTTCTGTATAGGCCTCTAATTCAGAAAGCCTCAGCTCACAGTCTTTTTGAAGTGATGTTCCCTCCTGCTCTCTCATGAAGCAAAGCTCCTTGACAGCCGTTTCACAAGCTTCCATCAGCAATTGCTCTAATTGCTCATTTCGGCTGGACGATTCTTCTACTTGAACGGCATGCTCTAGCCCCAGTAAGTCATGTGCATGCTGAATGCCTGAAATGTGATAGCGTTTCTCGAGATCTTTTGCGGCTTTCATGTATTCATCAAGCAGCGGCCAGTCGATCTGCAAGGACCGGCTTGCTAGTTTACCGCCTTCAATCGTAACAAACAACTCAATTCTACCACGCTGCACGTGACGAAGAATGATTTTTTTTAATATGTCTTCGAAATATAAAAGCGGCCTCGGCAAACGGGCATGAACCTCTTTAAAACGGTGATTGACCGATTTTAACTCAACTGACACTGTCAGTTCTCCATCCGTTTTACTCGCTTGACCGAATCCCGTCATACTGCGTATCATGTCAAAACACCCAATTCTTTCATATTAATAAATGAAAAAGGTAATAGCAGACACTATTACCTCAAAATTATACCATAACGAATTATTTTTTTCTTGTCAAAAGTGATCCTGCCAGTAAAAAAGTTGGCAGTGCAGACATACCGATGATCAACAGCCAATCAATTGGTGCAATCGCCACCGTTTTGAAAATCGGCTGAAGCGGCGGATAATAAATGACCACAAACATCAGTAAAAGTGATGACAAAACCGCACCGATTAAGTAGAGATTCCCGAATGGATTGCGTTCAAAGATAGATCGTTCACTTCGGCAGTCAAATACATGAATGAGCTGCGCCAACACAAGCGTACTAAATGCAACAGTCTGTGCATATGGCAGGTTGTTTGGATCACGGTGATACACAAACATAAATGCTAAAAGGGTCGCAAGTCCAATGAGGAACCCTCTAGATACAACCTTCCAGCCGAGCCCTCTAGCAAAAATCCCCTCTTTCATATTCCTCGGCTTCCTTTTCATGACATCGCCTTCTGGCTTATCCATACCAAGCGCCATCGCCGGAAGACCATCTGTGACAAGGTTGACCCATAAAATTTGAATAGGAACGAGAGGAAGCGGAAGCGCTAGAAGCATCGCAAACAGCATAACCAAAATTTCTCCCACATTTGATGCGAGCAAATAGCGAACAAATTTACGAATGTTTTCATAAATATTTCGGCCTTCTTTAATGGCCGATTTAATGGTCGCAAAGTTGTCATCAAGTAAAATAAGAGAGGACGCTTCCTTGGCTACGTCTGTTCCAGTGATGCCCATGGAGATACCGATATCTGCTTGCTTAATTGCAGGCGCATCATTGACCCCGTCACCTGTCATCGCTACAATATGTCCATTTTTTTGATAAGCCTTCACAATTCTCAGCTTATGCTCCGGTGATACCCGTGCAAAGACGTATACATTTTCAGCCGTTTGCTCAAGCTCTTTGTCACTCAGCTGATCCAGCGCTTTTCCGTCGAGCACCTTTCCTTGCTTTGGTAAAAGGCTCAAGTCTTTTGCGATCGCTTTGGCTGTTTCCACGTGATCCCCTGTAATCATGACTGTTTTTATGCCCGCATCCCTACACTCTTTAATCGCTCGTCTCACTTCAGGACGAGGCGGGTCGATCATGCCCTCTAGTCCGATAAATGTTAAATCAGTTTCAGCCTGCTGGACAGTGGTGATTTTCTCTGTCAGACCAACTTTTTTATACGCAATGGCAATCGTTCTCAGCGCTTGTCTTGCTAATCCTTGAATCGCAGCCTCTGTTTCTTGCCTGTGAGTGGTTGAAAATGAAGCTGTGCGTCCGCCGTGCATGATATGGCTTGAACGGTTCATCAAGACATCCGGCGCACCTTTTGCAATGACGTACCGCTCTTTTTGATTCGTTTCGACGACGACTGACATCATCTTTCTTTCTGAATCAAAAGGAAACTCTTCTACTACGTGAAATCCTGCTTCAATGAATTGCTCTGTAAAACCCGCTTTACGTGCTGCGGTGAGAAGTGCCCCCTCTGTCGGATCACCATCAAGCCTCATTTCGCCATCTTTTTCAACGATGGTCGATGTATTACAAAGCGCCCCGTATAATAACACCTTTTGCAGGCTTGGATGTTTGTCTACATGGACAAGTTCTCCGTTCAAGGTGAAATCACCAGATGGCTCATAGCCCGTACCAGAAATATTCCACGTTTTGCCCTCTGCCCATACATGGGTCACAGTCATTTTATTTTGCGTCATGGTTCCTGTTTTGTCTGAGCAAATAATCGACGCACAGCCAAGAGTCTCCACCGCCGGGAGCTTTCTGACAATCGATTTTTGTTTGATCATCCGCTGTACTCCTAAGGAAAGTGCGACGGTGACAATCGCCGGCAGCCCTTCAGGAATGGCAGCAACCGCAAGAGATACTCCCGCCAGGAACATATGATACAAATCATGTCCTTGCACAATGCCAAGAACCACAACGAGCACAGTTAAAAATAAAGCAGCCACAATGAGGATTTTCCCCAGCTGTTCGAGACGTCTTTGCAGCGGTGTTTCCATATTCCCTGCTGCATCCAGCATGCCGGCAATTTGTCCCATCGCTGTATTCATTCCTGTACCAATGACAACGCCCATGCCGCTTCCTCTAGTGACAAGCGTCCCCATAAAGGCCATGTTCGTCAAATCTCCAAGCGAGACATGATTACTAGAAAGCGGACTTGCGTGTTTGACTGCTGGAATGGATTCGCCAGTGAGAGCAGACTCCTCGATTTCCAGGCTCTTTGTTTCTAGTAATCTAATATCTGCCCCAATCCGGTCTCCACTTGAAAATTTCACAATATCCCCTGGCACGAGATGTTTGGACGGGATCTTGATCCATTCATTATTTCTCTTTGCATATACATGCGGGGTTGATAATTCCTTTAGCGCTTGAAGGGATTTTTCCGCCCGGCGTTCTTGATAAAATCCGAGCACTCCATTAATTAGAACAATCGCTACAATGGCGACTGCATCAATGTATTCGCCTAGAAAAGCAGAAATGATCGTTGCTGCAAGCAAGATTAACACCATAAAGTCTTTAAATTGCGCTAAAAAAATGATCAGAGCCGACGCCTTTTTCCCTTCTTGCAATTCATTTGGCCCGTGTTTTTCAAGCCGTTTTTGTACATCTTTTTCTGACAGTCCGTCACCTATCGATGTATTCATTGTTTTTAATAAATCGGTTTGGTTCAGTTCATGCCAATTCATTTGACCTCGTCCACTCCTCTTTTGTTCTCTCTCATATGCAGTGTTCTATAAGCCAGTTTATTCAGACTCGTCCTAAATCATGCTATAATAATAAGACTGCCTAAAGAACGAGAAATGAAAGGTTCTTTCAGTAGATTTGTGTGAAAGAAGAGGGTGTATCCAACATGTCATTTGACGGCATTTTTACATATGGTATGACAAATGAATTGCAAGAGACATTAACTGGTGGAAGAATTTCAAAAATTCATCAGCCATATAAGCACGAGTTGATTTTTCATATCCGGGCAAACGGAAAAAATCACAAGCTCCTTTTATCCGCTCATCCGAGCTACGCTAGAGTGCAGCTCACAGAGCAGCAATATGACAATCCAAGCGAACCTCCAATGTTTTGTATGCTCCTTAGAAAACATCTTGAGGGCGGATTCATTGAGCGTTTCGAACAAATTGGATTTGACCGTGTGATCGTACTTCATGTACGAAGTCGCAATGAAATTGGCGACGAACAGACTCGAAAGCTCTACATTGAAATCATGGGAAGGCATAGTAATTTGATTCTTGTCGAAGATGACACGCAGCAGATCATCGATGGCTTGAAGCATCTTTCTCCATCTGTGAACAGCTATCGAACAGTGCTTCCTGGTCACGAATACCTTCTGCCGCCTGCGCAGCAAAAATTAAATCCGTTTGCAGTAACGAAGGACGATATTTTAAAGCATTTACGCTTTCAAGAAGGAATGATCGCAAAGCAAATTGTCGATTCATTCTCTGGGGTTTCTCCGCTGTTTGCAAAGGAAGCTGTACACAGGGCCGGTCTTGCCAATAAGGAAACGATTCCAAATACACTGCTCGACATGTTCCAGCTGATTCGCATGCATTCCTTTACCCCGCAGCTCACAAGAAAAGACGGGAAAGAATATTTCTATTTATTAGAACTGCAGCATGTCGATGGTGAAATAAAGACATTCGACTCTCTCAGCCAGCTGCTTGACCGCTTTTATTTCGGCAAAGCTGAAAGAGACAGAGTGAAACAACAAGCGTCTGACCTTGAACGGTTTGTCGTAAATGAAAAAAAGAAAAATGAAAACAAACTCAAAAAACTGAACAGAACCCTTGAAGAATCTCAAAATGCCCATAAATACCAGCTCTATGGCGAATTGCTAACAGCCAATTTATATGCCATCAAAAAAGGGGATAAAGAAGCGACTGTCATCAATTATTACGATGAAGATGGCGGAGAGATCACAATACCGCTCAAAACAAACAAAACCCCTTCTGAAAATGCGCAAGCATATTTCATAAAATATCAAAAGGCAAAAAATGCAGTAGAAGCGGTCAATGAGCAAATTGAGCGGACGCATGAAGAGATTGTTTATTTTGATGAGTTGATTCAGCAGCTCTCCTCTGCCTCACCGAGGGATTTAGAGGAAATGAGAGAAGAGCTTGTTGAAGGGAAATATTTACGCGCCAAACAAAAGCGTAACGCCAAAAAGAAAAAAACGGCGGCCATTCAGCTTGAAGCGTATGAATCGTCTCAAGGGATTCCGATATTAGTCGGAAAAAACAACAAACAAAACGAGTATTTAACCACAAAGGCGGCTGCCCGTGACGACATTTGGCTACACACGAAAGATATTCCTGGATCACATGTCGTCATCCGTCATCAAACGCCTGATGAACAGACGCTACTTGAAGCGGCTCAAATCGCTGCCTACTTCTCGAAGGCAAAAGAGTCGAGCTCCGTTCCTGTCGATTACACGAAAATCCGGCATATGAAAAAACCAAAGGGAGCCAAGCCCGGATTTGTGACGTATGATCAACAGCAAACATTATTTGTCACGCCTGACGAAGATGTGGTGCTAAAGCTGCGAAAATAATAAAAGCCGATAAAATCCTTTCAAGAGATTTTATCGGCTTTTTCTTTGTTGTTTTTTTCTTTCGATATAGAGAGCATCAAGTGCATCTACATCCTCTTGTTCAAGCAATGTCTCAATTTCCGCAGCCAGCTGTTTTGTCCGGGCTGGGCTTGCACCGCTTGTAGAGACTGAAATCGTCACTTTCCCTGCTTTGACCACCTTTGGCACGATCACATTGCCAAGCTCTGATTGACTCACACAATTCACAAGCTGGTGAGGCCGTGCTGTTTGTGCAATCCATTCATTTACCACCGGATCATTTGTAGCAGCGACAATGAAAAATGCATCCTCTACATCTTGAGCTTCCACTTTCTTTTCTTTCCAATTCAGGTTGTATGTATCAATGAGACGTGCCATCTCTTTAGAAATGTCAGGACTCACGATGGTGATGTGGCAAGGCTCTATGCATAGCGCCTCTGCCCTTCTTGCGGCTATTTTTCCACCGCCGGCGATGAGCACTTGTTGATTGGTTAAATCAAGATGGACTGGAAGCATGGCTTTCTCCTTGGAAATGAAACGCATCGTCTTTGTTTAAAATGGTTTCTTGCACGCGTTCAATATAAGCTGCTTTTACATGCGGATGAAAGCCAATATACCGGCATACCCGGACATCTTTCAGCCTCTCTCTCGCCTGAGCCGCTTCGCTTTCAATCTCTTTCATTAAAATACCCGTAAACAACAAGTAAGGAACGAGATAGACAGGCGTATCATCATCTGCTGTTAATTGCGCCAGAACATCTCGGTAATTTGGCTCACATGCTGTAATAAAACATGGCAAGACCTCAGCAAGAGGCAGCAGGCGCCGGACATCGTCCGCAATGCCAAACACATCTCGCTTCACATCTGGATCAGAGCTTCCGCGGCCAATTAAAAGAATCCGTGCTTTCCCGCCTTGATATCCTGCTTCTTCAATTCTTGCAGCAACTGCTTTTGTCACTTCTTGATTGACCCCAATTGGTTTCCCGTATGTGACCTTCACTTGCGGGTATCGTTTTTGAACTTTCTCAATCTCAACTGGAATATCCGATTTAGCATGCATAGCAGTTAAAAGGAGGAGCGGGACAATCGCAATGTGTGTAGCTCCTTTTTTCACACAGGCTTCAAAACCTTCCTCTATAGAAGGGGCTGTCAGTTCTAAAAAACAAATTTCTTGTATTTCGGCTTCTACTAACGGCATACAGCTTTTCATAAAAGAAATGGCTTTATCTTGTGCTTCTTTTACCCTGCTTCCATGCCCAACATAAAGTACAGCTTGTTTCATGCGGCTCCTCCCTCTCACTTGTTTTGTTCAGACGAAAAGACACGATCAATGTACGTGTCTTGTCTTTATCAATCTCATTTCTCAATAAGGGCAGGTTCAAACCAGTTCAGCTTTTGGTGAAAATGAACGACATCTCCAACAACTATTAAGCTTGGATGCTCGATGCCTTCTTTTTCAACGGTTTCAGACAGTGTCGCCACAGTGCAGCAAGTCGTCTTTTGCCTCGTCGTGGTTCCCCAGTGTATAAACGCTGCTGGCGTTTCAGGATCACGTCCATTTTTTAAAAGAAGCTGCTGCACTCTTTCTACGTTTTTGACGCCCATGTAAATCACAAGGGTATCAATCCCCGTAGCCAGTGCCTCCCACTTTTCTTCAAAATGCTCATCTTTTTGATAGTGACCCGTGACAAACGCAACATTCGAGCTGAATTCACGGTGCGTCACAGGAATACCTGCATAAGCAGCTGCTGCAATACCAGAGGTAATCCCCGGGACAACTTCATATGGAATTCCGTGCTCAGCTAAGCATTCGATTTCTTCACCGCCGCGGCCAAATACAAAGGGGTCGCCGCCTTTCAGACGGACGACAACATTCCCTTCCTTTGCATGGGTCACAAGGGCTTCATTGATGGCTTCCTGTCTCATCGTATGATGATTCGGGAGCTTGCCGCAATAGATTAATTCCGCCTCGGGTTTGGCGTGGGCGAGTATTTCTTGATTGACAAGGCGATCATATAAAATGACATCTGCCTGCTGTATTGCCTTATGGGCTTTTAATGTAATTAAGTCTGGATCCCCAGGTCCAGCCCCCACAATGTATACTTTCCCCATCGTGCTTTTCTCCCCCTGCCATCAGGCGATTATTTCGCTCTTCCCTTTACATAATCAACAAGACGCTGTTTGGACTCTTCACGCGATAATTCACCTGTATCTAGAACGAGCTCAGGTGCAGCTGGCTCTTCATACGGTGAATCAATTCCGGTGAAAAATGGAATTTCACCATTTCTAGCTTTTTTATATAAACCCTTTGGGTCACGCTCTTCGCATACGTTCAGATCACATTTCACAAACACTTCGTGAAATTCTCCCGCTTCAACTAACTGTCTGACAATGCGGCGGTCTTCTTGAAATGGTGAAATAAAAGCCGTGATGACAATCGTTCCTTGCTCAACAAATAATTTCGCCACTTCTCCGATACGTCGGATGTTCTCTTTTCTGTCATCATCTGAAAACCCTAAATCTTTATTCAGTCCATGTCGCACATTATCACCATCAAGAACAGTGACTTGATAACCTTGTTCAAACAGTTCTCTAGCCGCTGCATTTGCGATTGTTGATTTACCTGATCCACTTAGACCTGTGAGCCAAATAATGCCGCTTTTATGATTGTTTTTTTGTTGATATTCTTTTTTTGTAATAGATGAATCATGCCACACGATATGTTCGTTGCTCATGTCATACCCTCCCATTAAGATACCGTCGTTTTTAACCCTTCGATTAATGTTTCAATGACTTCTTTTCGGCTGAACGTGCTTGGCGGTAATTCTCCGTTTCTCAGCATCGTTCGAACCTTTGTACCTGAAAGAATGACATGCTCGCTTTTATCGTGAGGACATGTTTTTGGTGTTGCCATTGCTTCACATGTATTACAGTAGAAGCTATGTTCAAATTTTAACGGGGTAATGCCAATTTCTTCGCTTGTAAATTGTTCAAATAACTCCTGCGCCTCGTATGTGCCGTAATAATCACCAACACCTGCATGATCTCTTCCCACAATAAAGTGAGTACAGCCGTAATTTTTACGAACAAGCGCGTGAAAGATTGCTTCCTTTGGTCCAGCATAACGCATTGCCGCAGGAAAAACACCTAAAAAGACGCGATCCTTCGGGTAATAACCGTTCAATAACACTTGATAGCTTTTCATTCTCACGTCTGCCGGAATATCGTCTGATTTTGTTTCACCGACAAGTGGATTTAAAAATAAACCATCGACGGTTTCAAGTGCTGTCTTTTGAATATATTCATGGGCACGGTGAACAGGGTTTCTCGTTTGGAAACCAACAATCGTTTTCCAGCCGTTCTCTTTAAAATGACGTCTTGTTTCTTCCGGCTCATACGTAAATTGAGGGAATGGTTTTTCGCTGCGTTTTGTCAGTGTAATTTTACCGCCAATGTACGTGTCACCGCGTTCAAATAATTTTTTCACGCCTGGATGATTGCGGTCATCAGTTTTATACACATTCACCGCTTCTTTTTCCTTATCTGGTGTGTATTGATCCTCTACTTCAATCACGCCATATACAGTTCCGTTATACGATAGACGCACAATATCGCCTCGATGAATTTCCGCTGCCTTTTCCTTTGTCACTGGCAGTGTAATAGGAAGAGACCAAACGACACCACTTGCTAGCCGCATACTGCTCACAACCGCTTCATAATCAGCTTTTGTTAAAAACCCTTCAATTGGACTATACCCGCCAATTGCTATGAGTTCAAGGTCTGCAAAAGAGATAGCATCTAGTTCAATTTCCTTTGCAGCCGTACTGAGGTCATACTCTTCATTTACTCGATTAATTAATACGCCACCATGTGGTGTTAAACTCATTTGTTCATCTTCCTCTCAATGTTCTTATTTATTAGATGTAAATAGTCGGATTTGTCGTTAAATCCCGCCGCCCTGTTCATGAATCGAGCTGCTTTCATTTTTGACTGCCTTCATCAGACTTAGCGCACCAAGTGAGGCAAGCAGTACACTCATCATGATAAAGATAGAGTAATAGTCTCCTTTTAAGAAAAGACTCACCAGCAAATACGATAGACTGAGTGATAAAAAGGGTGATACAACCCACACTTTCAGCATTTTTTTCACCACATGTTTATGAAAAATATTAGGTCCGCCTTTTGCCATGCCAAGCCCAATGATAGACGAGGAGGTGATTTGGGTAAGTGGGACTGGCAGCCCAAAAATAGAGCTGACGATGACAAGTCCAGCACCGGTACCGGAAAGCAATATCCCTTCGCCCGTTTGATAGCGGGTAATTTTCTTTCCGTTTGTTTCCAGTACTCTTCTACCAAGCAAGAGGGCTCCAATGGCGACAAAGATTCCGCCGTAAAGCGTTCCTTGCCCAACTGACAAAACGCCCGCGGCAACAAGTGGACCGACTGCATTTGCCACATTGTTCATGCCTGCTGAAAATGCTTCTAAAAATCCACTAAGGATTAAAACAATGGATAAAATAATTGTTCCTTTTTTAGACAACTTACGTTTAGGGAACATTCTGATGATTTTGACTACAACAAAGGTAAAAAGAAAGGCGACAAGCGGAATGATGACCCAAAATGCCACAATGACTAAAATGGATTTCACATACAATACTTTATATGCGACCGCGACACCAACCACAGCTCCTACTGTCACCTCACTCGTTGACAAAGGAATGGCCATCAGATTCGCTATAAAGAGTGATAATGCAGCAGAACCAATAATAATACAAACAATTTCAAGTGTAATGACGGATTCAGGCATAATCCCAGAGCTAATCGTTTTGACAACCTCACCACCGCCAATAACTGAACCTGCTAAAATCCCAACTGCGCATACACTGAGTGCATAGGTCGGCTTTCGAATCGCACCTGATCCGTACGCGATTCCCATCGAAGCTGCTGCACCACTCGCGCCAATGTTTAGAGCGAAAAATAAACTAAATAAAATTGCGGCAATTTCCATACACTATGCTCCCTTACTCATGTAATCCGCACTCAGTCTTAGCTGTGCCTGACCATCTGCCAGACCGCAGATCCTCGGCAGTAAATGCTGGCTGTGTACACGGGGCACACCCGATACTTGGATATCCCTGATCATGCAGCGGATTATAAGTAAGTTCCTCTCTAGATGCATATCTCCATATGTCCTTCCACGTCCAGTGGATAAGCGGACATACTTTCACTGATTTGAATTTTTCATCCTTATTTAAAAAGTTCGTCCCTGCTCGCTTAGGTGACTGCTCTCTCCTTAAGCCAGAAAGCCATGCCGGATAGCCAGATAGCGCTTCTTGCAAAGGAATGACCTTACGCATATGGCAGCAGCTTTGAGGATCTGTTTTCCATAGCTGATCACCATGCTGCTCGTTTTGCTCCTCAACCGTCAGCTCAGGGGTTTTCAGCACAATATCTAAACCGGGGTATCTTTCCTTTACCGCATCAATTGTGTCGTACGTTTCCTTAAAATGCAGACCTGTATCTAAAAAGACAATTCTTGCATCCTTTTTTACTTTCGCAATCAGATCAATGAGGACGATGCCTTCAATACCAAAACTGCATGCATAAACGAGCTGATCACCATAATGACCGTATGCCCATTTCAGCACAGATAAGGCCCCTTTATACAAATCATCTTCTTGAAATGTAATGGACGGCTCTTGCCAATTTTCATAAGTTAACATTGTTTCTCCCCTTCCGGAGTATCACTACTCTCCGCACTACGTCAACTGAATTTTTTTCTGTCTTCTGCCACTTGAATCACTTGACCGTCCTGAACAATCAGTGTAACTAAACTGAATTCATATCCCCAATCAGTTTCTGCATAGGCTTCAATTAAGTCTTCATCCTGCTTTTGCTTCACTTCCCCCTCACCGTTAAAATAAAAAAACTTCCTTTCAGTCCGAAAGAAAGATGAGGAAGCTCACGATTTCCTTATCTTTCAAAATAGAATCATTTTGCAGGAAGTAGCACCTTGCAAATCGCAGGTTGCCGGGCTTCATCGGGCCAGTCCCTCCACCTCTCTGGATAAGTGTTTTAATTTGTCTTAAATATTAACACAATTCAAACAAAAGTCAACCCGACTTTATTGATAGGATTAGTTTTTATTTAAATTTGAGTCTATTTTACTATTTTTAACCAAATAAAAAAGCTGTGCGGGGAGGCGCAGCTTCAGATTGTATTCAGCGTGATAAAAACCTTTGCAGTCTAGGAAAGACGAGGAGCGGAGCGAATTGAACATTCGTGAGCACCGGCACGCAGTCCTGACAAAGAATGCGAGGGTTTGTCCGCGCGCTGAAAGCTGTGCGGGTACGCACAGCTTTTTAGACGGTTTCTTCCATCCAAGATTCAGAGGAAGGATCTTGTCTCCAGCGTTTCAATTTATTCATAGCAGAAGGCTCAATCGCTTTCAGCTCAAGTGCCACGTCTGTGAGGGTATCATAGTCTGTTAGGGTAACATATAGAATGTTTTTCTCTTGGAATGCTGCCGCAGCTTTTGGCAGACCGTATGTGAAGATCGCGGCAACGCCTAGTACGTCACAGCCCGCTTCTTGAAGAGCAGCGACCACTTCAAGCACACTGCCTCCTGTTGAAATCAGGTCTTCTACGACGACCACCTTTTGGCCTTTAGATACGGCGCCTTCAATTTGATTTCCTTTTCCATGTGCTTTTGGTTTACTTCTGACATAACACATTGGGACGTTCAGACGGTCTGCCGCTAATGCCGCATGCGGGATGCCTGCTGTTGCAGTACCAGCAATCACCTCTGCTCCCTCAAAATGAGTGAGAATCAGCTCTTTAAGACCTTCAGCAATGTCATGTCTGACTTCTGGATAGGACAAGGTGAGACGGTTGTCACAATAGATCGGTGATTTGATACCGCTTGCCCATGTAAACGGTTCGTCTGGTTTCAATGAGACCGCTTTGATTTGTAATAGGTGTTTAGCGATTTTTGTTTTCATCTGGCAGTCACTCCCACTCTTTCAAAATTTGATGATAGGCTTCCAATGGTTCTTCAGCTTTTGTGATTGACCTTCCGACAACAATTTGTGAAACACCTTGCTCTTTTGCATAAGCAGGGGTTGCCACACGCTTTTGATCATCGGTTTGATCATTTAGTAAACGAATCCCTGGCGTAACAGTGAGGAAGTCAGATGAGATGTGCTCATGAAGGGCTTTGGATTCATGAACAGAGCAAACAACACCGTCTAGTCCACTTTCATATGCCAATTGACCGTACCGGATAACAGTCTCTTGCAGCGGACGGTCTATGAGTAATTCACTTCTCATCATGTCTTCAGATGTACTCGTCAGCTGAGTCACTGCAATAATGCCCGGACGTTTTTGTCCAGCAGGCGTTCCGCTTTCAAGCCCTTCTAACGCAGCTTGCATCATCTGTTTCCCGCCAGCAGCATGTACATTGACTAGATCAACGCCAAGTGCGGCAAGCCGGTTCATTGCTTTTTGCACCGTTGTTGGAATGTCATGTAATTTGAGGTCGAGGAAAATGCGACAGTTTTTTTCTTTAAGTGCGTCAAGGATGGCAGGTCCTTCTTGGTAAAACAGCTCCATGCCGACCTTCACAAATAATGGTGTCCCTTCAAAGGGTTCTAAAAAGGCAAGCGCCTCCTGCCCTGATGGAAAATCAAGCGCGATGATGGGCGAGTGCTTCATGTTTCCAGCTCCTTCCGGTACATTCCTCTACAGATGAATACCCGTAGGCTGCTAATACATTTGGCAGTTCTTCTATGATTTCTGGGCAAATAAATGGGTTTACAAAATTGGCTGTGCCAACAGCTACTGCACTCGCACCTGCTAGTAAAAATTCAAGTACATCTTCAGCATTTTGCACTCCGCCCATTCCGATAATCGGGATAGAAACCGCTTGGCTGACCTCATGTACCATGCGCACAGCGACAGGTTTGACAGCAGGGCCTGATAATCCGCCTGTTTTATTGGCAAGAATCGGTTTCCCCGTTTTTAAATCTAAACGCATACCGATTAACGTGTTAATCATCGTGAGTCCATCCGCTCCAGCAGATTCAATCGCTTGCGCAATCTCCACAATATTGGCTACGTTAGGAGACAGTTTGACATAGACAGGAACGGAGGACACGTCCTTCACCGCTTTTGTCAATGCTGCTGCCATTTGAGGATCTGTACCAAAAGCAATTCCGCCTGTTTTGACATTCGGACACGAGATATTCAGTTCAAGGGCATGGACATTTTTTGCTTGGCTGATCTGCTTCGCTACTTCAACATAATCATCGACCTGTGAGCCAGCGACGTTTGCAATAATAGGCGTATCAAACTGCTCAAGCCAAGGCAATTCATTTTCCAGCACGCCTTTTAGGCCAGGATTTTGAAGACCGATGGCATTGAGCATCCCGGCACCTGTCTCTGCTATCCTTGGTGTCGGGTTGCCAAATCTCGGTTCTAAGGTTGTGGCTTTGATCATGATACCGCCAAGCACGGATAAGTCGTATAATGAAGCAAATTCTCTCCCGAATCCAAAGCAGCCTGATGCAGGGATAATCGGATTCTTTAAAGATAAGCCTGGTAACTCAACGTTTAGCATGACAACGCCACCTCCTCTGCTTTAAATACAGGTCCGTCCAGACAGACTTTGACGTAAGCTTTTTCATGCTGGTCTGTATGACAGACACATGCAAAGCAAGCACCAATTCCGCAGCCCATTCGTTCTTCCATAGAAATGTAGACAGGCTTATCGGGGTAAGAGTCTTTTAGTGCTTTTAACATAGGGGTCGGCCCGCAGGAAAGCATGACATCAAAGCTCAAATCATTCTCTTCAATCACACCTGTCACGAAGCCCTTTGCGCCATATGTTCCATCAACTGTCGCGATAAATGTATCTCCGAGTGCTTGGAATTTCTCCTCGTAAAATACATCCTTTTTCGATTGAAAGCCAAGGACATGCTTGACGATGACGCCTTTTTTCGTTAAACGCTTGGACAGCTCATATAAAGGCGGTACTCCAATTCCACCACCGACTAGCAACGCTGTCTGACCTGGCTGAACAACTGATGGATCATACCCGTTGCCAAGCGGCCCTAATACATCGATGGATTCCCCATCGCGCCTTTGGGAAAGGAGCTTTGTGCCCTCTCCCTCTGCACGGTAGATGATGGTTGCTTCTTGTTTCTCGGCATGAATATTGGCAATACTGATCGGTCTTCTCAGCAGCGGTGTCATGGACTCGCTGACCTTGATATGAAGAAATTGTCCAGCCGTTTGAAAGGAGTCCACAAGGTCACCTTTTAATGTCATTTCGTAAATATGATCAGCGATCTCTCGATTTGAGACGACCGTCAAGTATGCTTTTTTCATATCGTTACTGTCACCTCAGCATTCGTTTTCACTTCTGGCATTTCGTCCGCTCTAAATGTCATGCTTTCTAGCACTCTTAAAATCGCTTCTGCTGTATCTAGCGACGTTAAGCAAGCTACGTCATTTTCAACAGCTTCACGTCTGATTCTAAAGCCGTCTCTTGCCGGCTGTTTTCCTTTCGTCAGAGTGTTGATGACAAATTGGGCTTCCCCGTTTCGAATGACATCGAGAAGGTTTTTGCCTTCTTCTCCTATTTTGCCAACAACACTTGATGGGATGGAGGCTTGTTTTAAGTAATTCGCCGTTCCTTCTGTCGCTAAAATATGGTAGCCGATTGAATGGAATCTTCTCGCAATCTCAAGTCCTTCTTCTTTATCCTTATCAGCCACTGTCAGAAGAACTGTCCCGTCTTTAGGAATTTGAATGCCTGATGCAATTAACCCTTTGTAAAGAGCTTTTTCGATTGTGACATCTTTCCCCATGACTTCACCTGTTGATTTCATTTCAGGTCCGAGTGTAATATCGACTCTTCTTAGTTTTGCAAAAGAGAAGACTGGAACTTTGACGTACACCCCTTCTTGCTCTGTATGAAGTCCTTCTTCGTAGCCATAGTTTTTCAGTTTTTCTCCTAAGATGACTTTTGTCGCTAGGTTTGCCATCGGGATGCCCGTGATTTTACTTAAGAAAGGAACTGTCCGGCTTGAACGCGGGTTCACTTCAAGTACGAACACTTCACCTTTTGAGAGAACAAATTGAATGTTTAGCAGCCCAATAATATTGAGTCCTTTTGCGAGCTTGATCGTGTATTCTGCGATCTTCTCTTTGATCTCTTCAGACAATGTTTGCGGCGGGTAAACCGCAATCGAGTCACCAGAGTGAACCCCAGCTCTTTCAATATGTTCCATAATGCCTGGGATCACGACAGTTTCGCCATCAGACACGGCATCTACTTCGAGTTCTTTCCCTGTCAAATATTTGTCAATTAGCACTGGGTGCTGCGGATTGACTTTCACTGCATTCTCCATGTAGTGAAGAAGCTCAGCTTCTTGATAAACAATTTCCATTGCGCGACCGCCTAATACATAGGAAGGACGGACAAGGACTGGGTAGCGGATCTGATTGGCAATCGCTACAGCTTCTGGCACAGACGTAGCTGTTTTCCCTTTAGGCTGCGGCACGCCGAGTGCTTCTAATGTTTGTTCAAACTTGTCCCTGTTTTCGGCTCGGTCTAGGTCTTCAAGAGAAGTGCCGAGAATCTTCACCCCTCTATTTGATAATTCATCTGCTAGGTTGATTGCTGTTTGTCCGCCGAACTGGACAACGACTCCTTCAGGCTGCTCAAGATCGATAATGTGCATTACATCTTCTACAGTAAGTGGTTCAAAGTAGAGCTTGTCTGAAATACTAAAGTCTGTTGAGACCGTTTCAGGGTTGTTGTTAATAATGATTGCTTCATAGCCTGCTTGTTTGATTGCCCACACAGAATGAACGGTCGCATAATCAAATTCTACTCCTTGACCGATTCTGATAGGACCTGAGCCTAATACGATGACACTTTTCTTGTCTGTACGTTCTGATTCATTTTCATCTTCATACGTGCTGTAGAAATATGGCGTCTCGGATTCAAATTCAGCCGCACAAGTATCTACCATTTTGTAAACAGGTACGATGCCTGCTTCTTGTCTTAGCGTGTAGACGTCCGCTTCATTCATATTCCACTCGCGGCTAATATAGATGTCTGAGAAGCCTTTTTCTTTCGCTTCTTTTAATACGTCTGTATTGCCTTTGTTTTCTTTTAATGTCTTTTCAAAAGCGATGATGCCTTCCAGTTTATGAAGGAAGAAGTAATCAATTTTTGAGAATTCATGTATTTGTTCAACCGTATAGCCTCTTCTAAGCGCCTCGGCGATATAGAATAATCGTTCGTCTCCCGCCTTGATAATCCGCTTTTCAAGCACTTCGTTTGTGATATCTGCTTCATCTTTTAATTCAATGTGATGCACATCAGCTTCAAGTGAACGGACAGCTTTTAGAAGAGACTCTTCTAACGTACGACCGATCGCCATTACTTCACCCGTTGCTTTCATTTGTGTGCCAAGACGTCTGTTGGCAGATTCGAATTTATCAAACGGCCAGCGCGGGATTTTAGACACAATATAGTCGAGTGCCGGTTCGAAGGCGGCATAGGTTTTACCTGTGACTGGGTTCATCATTTCATCAAGCGTTAAGCCGACAGCAATTTTCGCTGCAAGTTTGGCAATTGGATAACCTGTTGCTTTCGACGCAAGTGCAGAAGAACGACTCACGCGCGGGTTTACTTCGATGATATAGTATTGAAAGCTGTCTGGGTCAATCGCCAACTGTACGTTACATCCACCTTCAATCCCAAGTGCTCGGATTAGCTTGAGCGACACATTGCGAAGCAGCTGATATTCACGGTCACTTAACGTTTGGCTTGGCGCCACAACGATACTGTCACCTGTGTGGATACCGACTGGATCAAAGTTTTCCATGTTACAAACAACGATCGCAGTATCACCGCTATCACGCATGACTTCATATTCAATTTCTTTAAAGCCTGCAATACTTTTTTCAAGTAAACATTGTGTGACTGGGCTTAGCTTCAAACCATTTTCGACGATTTCCTTCAGCTCTTGCTCGTTTGTACAAATTCCGCCGCCTGTTCCGCCTAATGTATAAGCTGGTCTCACAATGACAGGGAAACCGATTTGATTCGTAAACGCCATCGCTTCTTCTAGGTTATGGATGATTGCACTTTCTGGTACAGGCTCATTTAGTTCATTCATCAGATTACGGAATAGATCTCTGTCTTCTGCTTTTTGGATTGCTGACAGCTTTGTACCGAGTACTTCAACGCCGCATTCAGCTAATACACCAAGGTCTGATAATTCAACAGCAAGGTTAAGTCCAGTTTGTCCGCCAAGTGTTGGCAAGATCGCATCAGGACGTTCTTTTCGAATGATTCGTGTTAAGAATTCTGGTGTCAGTGGTTCGATGTATACCTTATCGGCCATTTCTGTATCTGTCATGATGGTCGCTGGATTGGAATTCACAAGAACGACTTCATAGCCTTCTTCTTTCAGTGCTAAGCAAGCCTGTGTGCCTGCATAGTCAAACTCCGCTGCCTGACCAATGATGATTGGACCTGAACCGATAACTAAAATCTTTTTGATGTCTACGCGTTTTGGCATACTTCTTCCCCTTCTTTCTCAGTTGTATGAATCATGTCCATAAACTGGTCGAATAAGTAGTTCGCATCTTCTGGACCTGGTGATGCTTCTGGGTGGTACTGGACAGTGAATGCTGGTGCTTCTTTATGTTTTAACCCTTCAATCGTATTGTCGTTTAGTGCGATATGTGTGACTTCAAGCACGTCCTCGTTAATCGCACTGACTGTGTAGCCGTGGTTTTGAGCTGTCAATGTCACCTTGCCAGTTGCTAGTTCCTTGACTGGGTGATTCGAGCCTCTGTGACCGAATTTCATTTTTTCAGTACTTGCACCGCACGCAAGAGCGAATAATTGATGTCCAAGGCAAATGCCAAAGAGTGGAACTTTCCCAATCAAGTGCTGAATCATCTCGACTGCTTCTGGTACATCAGCAGGATCCCCGGGGCCGTTTGAAAGCATGATTCCATCAGGCTTTAACTGCAGCACTTCATCTGCCGTGATATTGTACGGCACCACGATGACATCACAGTCACGTTTATTGAGTTCGCGCAAAATGCCGTGCTTCATGCCGAAATCGACAAGGACAATTCTTTTTCCTCTTCCTGGGCTAGGATACGCATTTTTCACAGATACTTGACTCACTTGATCAGTTGGCAGCTGCATTGTTTGAAGGCGGCGGACCACATCTTCCACTTGTTCATCCGGTCCTGCAAATGCCCCTCTTAAAGTACCTGCACTTCGAATCATTCTCGTCAGCTTCCGTGTATCGATTCCGCTAAGGCCTGGAATGTTTTTCATTTTCAAATACTCATCAAGCGAGTATGAAGAGCGCCAGTTTGAGGGCTTTTCACAAAGCTCCTTCACAATCAGCCCTTTTACAAACGGTGTGATCGATTCAAAATCATCACGGTTGATGCCATAGTTGCCGATAAGCGGGTAAGTGAGTGTGACAATTTGTCCGCAGTATGATGGATCAGACAAAATTTCTTGATAGCCCGTCATCCCTGTATTAAAGACGACTTCTCCGACTGACGATTCTAAGCTGCCGAAGCCTGTTCCTTCGAATACTGTTCCGTTTTCTAGCACTAAGCGTCTCTTCATTTTACTAGTCTCCCCTCTTCATACACGACTTTCCCAGATGCAAGTGTCATGACCGGCCATCCTGATACAGTCAATTTGTCAAACGGTGTATTTTGTCCTTTAGATAAGAAGCTTTTTTTATCGATTGCCATTTCTTTGTTTAAATCAATGAGTGTCATATCAGCTGTTTGTCCTTCTTCCAGCTTTCCATAAGGAAGGGAGAAAGCTTCTGCTGGCTTGATCGTCATATAATCAACGAGTTCTTTTAATGTCCATTCGCCCGTTTTGACAAATCGTGTGTACAGAAGCGGGAACGCTGTTTCAAGTCCGACTATTCCAAAAGGTGCGCGCTGCATCGTTTCGTTCTTTTCTTCTTCTGTATGCGGTGCATGGTCTGTTGCGATGAAATCAATCGTTCCATCTAACAGTCCCTCAATTAGTGCCTCGCGATCCTCTTTTCCTCTGAGCGGCGGGTTCATTTTATAGTTTGTGTCAAGTCCTGGGATGTCTGCATCACATAAGAGCAGGTGATGCGGTGACACCTCTGCCGTCACACGGATGCCTGCTTTTTTTGCATCGCGAACGACTCGCACAGATTCTTTCGTACTGATATGACATACATGATAATGACAGTTCGCTGCTTCTGCTAAAAGAACATCTCTTGCAATATGCACCGATTCACAAATGGACGGTATTCCGTTTAATTCATTTGCTTTTGAAAATTCTCCTTCATGAACGCATCCGCCGTAAATGAGCGAGTTATCTTCACAGTGTGCCACAATCGCTTGATCAAGGCTTGCTGCCTTTTTCATCGCTTCGTACATCATACCTGCTGTTTGGATGCCAACCCCGTCATCTGTGAAAGCGAAGGCGCCTGCTTCTTTTAGTGCTGTAAAGTCTGTCATCTCTTCCCCAATTTGCCTAGTTGTGATGGAGGCGTATGGCAGTACTCTGACAGAAGAGGTCTCTTCGATCCGATTCATGAGCCACTCCATTTGCTCTTTTGTATCCGGAACTGGGCGTGTATTCGGCATCGCTGCAATCGTTGTATAGCCGCCTCTTGCTGCTGCTTTAGAGCCTGTTTCAATCGTTTCCTTTTTCTCTCCACCTGGCTCCCTTAAATGTACATGCAGATCAATTAAGCCTGGTGAAACAAATAGCCCTTTAGCATCAATGACCTCTTCTCCATCTTCTCTTTCTAAGTGACCAATCGCTTGAATCACTTCTCCTTCTACCCTAATATCCTGCTGCACTTTTTCACCTGTGCTTGTTAAGATAAAACCGTTTTTAATGAGATACGACATAGACAGAATCTCTCCCTTTTTGATGTAGTCTGCTATTTTGAAAAGCTCTTTTTAATACCGCCATTCGGACATAAACGCCATTTTCCATTTGCTTGAAAATTCGTGACTGCTTTGATTCCACTAAAGAATCATCTATCTCCACACCTCTGTTTACTGGTGCTGGATGCATGATAATGGCTCGTTCTTTCATGTTGTTTGCCCTGTTTACTGTTAATCCATAAGTCGATAAGTAATCTTCATTGCCCATTTTTTCAGCGTGCCGTTCATGCTGGATTCTAAGCAGCATCACCACATCAGATTGTCTAATGGCTTCGTCTACTTGGACATACGTTCCGTGAGGGTTTTGCTCATCTTGGAAGGAAGTAGGCCCTGAGAAAAGGACTCTCGCTCCGAGCCTTGAGAGTACTTCAGCATTTGACCTTGCCACCCTGCTGTGCTTAATGTCTCCATGAATCGAAATCGTTAAGCCCTCAAAGCCGCCAAACTCTTCATAGATGGTCATTAGGTCAAGCAGTGATTGGGTCGGGTGCTGCCCGCAGCCATCTCCAGCATTGATGATGGGAATCCCAACCTTCCCGATTAGCTCGTTGTAATATTCATCAGTGCTGTCTCTAATCACACAAGCTTTCACACCGATGGATTCAAGCGTTTTTACCGTATCGTATAGGGTTTCGCCTTTTTGAACGGAGGTGCTTGCCGCATCTAAGCTCAGTACATTCATCCCCAGTTTCTTTTCGGCGACTTCGAAGCTAAATCGTGTTCTTGTGCTTGGTTCAAAGAAGAGGTTTGCTACAAATTCTCCCGCTAAGCCAAGCTCTTGCTTCCCCTTTTTGAGAGCCGTTGCTTCTTCAATCAGCTGTAAAATCTCTTCTGTAGACAAGCTGCTCATAGTCGATAGATCATTCATTTTTTCTTCCCCCTCTAGTTTTTCATCACTTTCAGGTTCAAAAAAACCCTAAGCCTCGGCAGCTTAGGGTTCTCCAAAAGAAGCAGCGGCACGTTCGTGCATTCTGCTCATTTTAGAACCCTTGTCAGCCTCACTGGACTTCTTTTAAAAGGTTTTCTGTATTCGATTCATTTGACTCGTCATCATCCGCTTTTTGCTGCGGCAGGATCAGGTTTAACAGGACACCCGTGATGGCAGCAAGTGCCATTCCAGATAGTGTGAGGTTGATTTGTTTCACCTCAATGAATGCCCCGCCAATTCCGATGACTAAGATGACTGATGCGATAATGAGATTACGCTTTTCTTCAAAATTCACTTTATGATCAATCAGGATTCTCAGACCGCTTGAGGCAATGATTCCAAAGAGCAGGAATGAAACGCCTCCCATGACCGCGGACGGCACTGTACTGATTAATGCTGAAATTTTTCCGACAAAGCCGAAGCAGATTGCAAATACCGCTGCTCCACCGATGACGAAGATACTGAACACTCTTGTGATGGCAAGGACGCCGATGTTCTCTCCATACGTTGTTGTCGGCGGTCCGCCAATGAGTGAAGCGAAGATTGTCGCCGCACTGTCTCCTAAAATGGAGCGATGAAGACCAGGTTTTTTAATGAAATCTTGCCCTACAACTTTACTTAACACCACTTGGTGACCGATATGCTCAGACATTGTCACAAAGGCAACCGGCACCATCACGGTGAGAATGCTTAAAGTCACAGCAGGTGTGTAATTGACAAATGGTACGACGAAGTCTGGTACAGCAAACCATTTTGCATCAATGACCGGCTGGAAGTTCACAATGCCTTGTGATAAGGCAAAGAGATAGCCGCTGATAATGCCGATTAATACTGGGATCAAGCTAAGGAATCCTCTTAGGAAAATCATGCTGATAATCGTGACAGCCAGTGTGAAGCCGGCGACCGTTAAGTGCTTCAGGCTGTAAACAAGCTCGGTTGCATTCGGATCAACATACATCGCCATGTTGACAGCTGTTCCAGCGAGTCCGAGTCCGATGACCATAATGACCGGTCCTACGACGACAGGCGGTAGAAGCTTCATCAGCCAGCCTGTGCCGAGCCATTTAATAAATAGTGCAATGAGTGCATAAGCGACACCCGCCATGAAGGCACCGACCATTGCGGCTCCAGGACCGCCTGTGGCTTTCACATTCAGTATGGGGGCGATAAAGGCAAAGGACGATCCAAGATACGCCGGAATTTGGCCTCTTGTGATGATTAAGTAAACAATGGTTCCAACACCACTTGAGATGAGCGCGACTGCTGGACTCATATCAATAATCTTTGGTACAAGTATGGTCGCACCAAACATGGCAAACAAATGCTGAAGGCTAAGTGATAGCCATGTGAACGGTTTTGGGATATCTCGAATGCCTAAATTGGCTTTTTGCTGACTCATGATTTTTCCTCCTAGATGTGTCCTTCTTCATTAAAAAAGCCTCTTTGCGAGTATGCGCAAAGAGGCCTAGAAAAACCGTACACGTCATGTTTGCCGTGCTCGGTATCTCTGTTATTGCCCTCTTTGCAAACTCTCTGGAATGCATTTAAAAAGGTTATTTTTCATATATAGCGACAAGGTCGTTTTGATCTACTTCATTCAGTTGAACCATAACTGTCTCTGCTTTTGATGTCGGAATGTTCTTCCCGATATAATCCGCTCGAATCGGCAGCTCCCGGTGTCCCCGGTCGACGAGAACAGCAAGCTGAATGGAAGATGGTCTTCCTACATCCACAAGGGCATCCATGGCCGCTCTGACGGTTCTGCCTGTAAACAGGACATCGTCAACGACGATCAGTGTTTTGTCATTAATGTCAGCTGGGATGTCTGCACCCTTTACAAGCGGGTCTTGGTTGTCTGTCTTTTTTGTCAGGTCATCACGGTATAGCGTAATATCAAGTTCACCCACTATGACTGGATTTCCTTCAATTTGCTCGATGCGCTCTGCAAGGCGCTTTGCAAGATGAATGCCTCTTGTCTTGATCCCCGCAAGGATGACATCTTTCATCCCTTTGTTGCGCTCAATCATTTCATGTGCAATTCGGGTAAGCGCTCGTCTGATCGCTTGTTCATCAAGAATGACTGCTTTTTGTTCCATCTTTTACACCTCTTTTTGACAAATAAAAAGCCCCTTCTGCAAAGGGCAGAGAGGGGCGTTCATTTGTGCATACACGTGCACAAATTGATCCGTTATCCTTCTCAGCCTCTCTGGACTGTTTTAAAGAATCTTCATTTCTTCGTTTATTATTTCAAAAAAAGAACGGCCTGTCAATCGTTATTTCTTAATGAATCGATAAAAGCTTGCATATCAGCAGGAATCGGTGCTGTGAACTCGATATATTCTCCTGTTCTAGGATGATCAAATCCTAAAACACCTGCATGCAGCAGCTGACCATTGAAATCGACTGTCTTTCTCGGTCCATATTTCGGATCTCCTGCAAGCGGATAGCCGATATATTTCATATGAACACGAATCTGGTGTGTTCTTCCTGTTTCAAGTCGGCACTCCACCACCGTGAAGTCCTCAAAGCGTTCAATCACATCAAAGTGAGTGACGGCTTGTTTTGCACTTTCTTTTGTCACCGTCATGCTTTGGCGGTCTTTTTTGTCTCTGCCAATTGGGGCATCAATTGTGCCTGTATCATGCTGGATAATGCCATGGACAACGGCCGTATATTTTCTTGTGACGGTCTTAGCCACAAGCTGATTGACGAGTGATTCATGCGCCATATCGTTTTTTGCGACCATTAACAGTCCAGACGTGTCTTTATCAATTCGGTGGACAATTCCAGGACGCATCACACCATTAATGCCTGATAAGTCCGTGCAATGTGCCATCAGGCCATTCACAAGTGTTCCGGAGACGTGACCTGGCGCTGGATGAACAACCATTCCTCGTGGTTTATTCACCACTAGCACATCTGCATCCTCATAATAAATATCAAGATCCATTGGTTCTGCTTCTACATCTAGTACTTCTGGGTCTGGAATCTCGACTTTAATCTGATCTCCAGATTGTACTTTGTAATTGGCTTTCACTTGTTTCCCGTTTACTTCGATCAGCCCATCCTTTACCCACTGCTGGACCTGGGTTCTTGACCATTCTGGTTCTGTCGTGCTTAGAAATTTATCAAGCCGTTCACTCGTTTGTTCTTCTGAAACGGCAATATTTACTTGATTCATGTAGTTGACTCCTTCGTTTTCTTTCCATCTAAAAGCATTTGAATAAAGAGCAGAATAACCCCTACACATAGAGAAGAATCTGCAATATTAAAGATTGGGTAGTGATAATTCCCAAAGACGAAATGAGCAAAATCTACCACTTCCTGACGGAAAACGCGGTCGATAAAATTCCCAATCGCTCCGCCAAGCATTAAGGCCAGCGCAACTCCAAGCAGCTTGTCCTTTTGTCCATGCTTTTGCAAATAATAAACAATTCCCGCAATAACAACGAGTGTGATCACATAGAAAAACCACATTTGTCCTTGGAGAATTCCCCACGCGGCGCCTGAATTTCGGTGTGACGTGATATAAAAGAAGCCATCAATCACTGGATAAGAATCTCCGAGCATCATATTTTTGACAATGAGCCATTTTGTTAATTGATCTAAACAAATCATCACGAATGCGATTATGTAATAGAACACACACGTTCCTCCACTTTCATACTTTGATCTTTAAGCATTTTATCAAGAAAACAGGGAGGAGTAAAGAAACTTTAGTTGACAGACAAAAACCTCCCTACATGTGGAAGGCTTCAAAATGAGAATCATCTGATTCATGAGGATAAGGAGTGAATGCTTTTTTCTCGTATTGCTTATGATATAAAAAGTCGTCAGCCGTGCGGGCGGTAGGAAGAATAATCATTTGTTCAAGCGGAATGACATGACCTGTCGCCTCACATATACCATAGGTTCCTTGCTCAATTTTCGCAATAGCGAGAGACACATCTTGCAGCTCTTCTTTGATGTGATAAAGAAGCGTGGTCGTTTGGACCTCGTTCATTGAGACATGCTCAGCGGGTGAACGAAATGATGCGTATTCAAACAGTTTAGCTTGCAGCTCTTCTTTCATTTGAAGGAGTTCCGTGTAAATCGTCTCTAGATCGCCATTCATGTCGCTATTTCAACTCCTGCCCTGTCGTGATAATCATATTGTTACCCCGCCTGATCACTTTAAAGCCATAAGATTTTTCCTTTCGTTCTAAACGCTGTCATTTTCTCAGAATAGAAAACGCCCCGCTTATGGCGGGGCGCTAGTTGGTCATATCACACTGTTAATTCTGGTAATATTTTTCCACGATTTCAGCATTTTTAAGTGACAATGTTGGATATTTCGGATTTGCACCAACATCTTTTGAAATAACGCGAGAACGTTCGCACAATTCTCCTTCTGCTTTTTGAACCACAATACGTCCTGATGTGTATTCAGGTGCTGATGCATCTGCATTCTGCTTATCTTCTACCGTTAGTTCAGAGATGATAAAGAGCTGCTTCACATCTTCTTTAATGGATGCAAGAAGGTCTTTCACTTCATCTGTCGCGTAAAGTGTCACACTTGCTTCAAGAGAACGTCCGATGACTTTCTCGTTACGCGCAATTTCGAGCGCTTTTAGCACATCGTCACGCACTTCCATGAAGCGGTCGAACTTCGCTTCTGTCGCTTCTGCTTGAGAAACAGCAACACCTTCTGGCATATCTGTTAACTGAACACTTGGCTCTTCAACAAAGCTTAAGTGGCTCCATAATTCATCTGCTGTATGCGGAAGAATTGGTGCAGTCAGCTTCACTAACGCCATTAATGTTTCGTAGAAGACCGTCTGCATGCTGCGGCGGTCCGGATGGTCTGCATGCTCAATGTACACGACATCCTTTGCAAAATCGAGATAGAAAGAGCTTAACTCAATCGTACAGAAATTGTGAATCGCATGATACACGACAGCAAATTCGTAATCATCATAAGCCTTTTTCACTTTATCAATCAGTTTGTTTAATTTGATCAAGATATATTGATCCACTTCGCGAAGCTCTTCTACAGGTACTGCATGGACTGCTGGATCAAAGTCAAATAGGTTACCGTGCAGGAAGCGGAATGTGTTACGGATTTTACGGTACACCTCTGCTACTTGTTTTAAGATATCATCAGACACCGGGTGATCGGCTTGATAGTTGACAGAAGATACCCAAAGTCTAAGAATTTCAGCACCTAGTTGTTTAGCTACTTTGTCAGGTTCAATGGTATTTCCTAAGGATTTACTCATTTTACGTCCTTCTTTATCCAAAGTCATTCCATGGCTAACCACTCCTTTGTAAGGTGCTTTTCCTGTGATAGCTACAGAAGTAGATAAAGATGAGTTAAACCAGCCGCGATATTGGTCAGATCCTTCAAGGTAAAGGTCTGCTGGACGGACAAGGTCCTCTCTTTCTTCTAAAACGGCTTGGTGAGAAGAACCGGAATCAAACCATACATCCATGATATCCTGCTCTTTTGTGAATTCTCCGTTCGGGCTGCCTGGATGTGTAAAGCCTTCTGGCAAGAGCTCTTTCGCTTCTTTTTCAAACCAAATATTCGAGCCATGTTCTCTAAATAATTGAGAGACATGCTGAATGGTTTCATCTGTGATGATTGGCTCACCATTTTCGGCATAAAAGACCGGAATTGGAACGCCCCATACACGCTGTCTTGAAATGCACCAGTCACCTCTGTCACGCACCATATTGAATAGGCGTGTTTCGCCCCATGCTGGCACCCATTTCGTTTCTTTAATATTGTCTAATAGCGCTTCTCTGAAATCTTTAATCGAAGCAAACCACTGAGCGGTTGCACGATAAATCGTTGGCTTTTTCGTTCTCCAGTCATGCGGGTAAGAGTGCGTGATAAAGTCGAGCTTTTTTAGCGCGCCTTTTGCTTCAAGCTGTTCTGTGATGGCTTTATTGGCATCCTCGTAAAATAGTCCTTCAAAACCAGGTGCTTCGTCTGTCATGACACCTTTTTCATCTACTGGACATAGCACATCAAGACCGTATTTCATACTAACATTAAAGTCATCTTCCCCGTGACCTGGTGCTGTGTGAACACAGCCTGTACCTGCATCCGTTGTCACGTGGTCACCAAGCATCACAAGGGAATCTCTACCATAGATCGGATGCTCTGCAACGACGTTATCTAATTCTTTTCCTTTTAATGTTTTCACGACTTCATACTCTTCAAAGCCAAGCGTTTTTGCCACTTGTTCAACAAGCTCAGATGCGACAACATATCGCTCAGCACCCACTTGAAGAACGCTGTACTCTAGGTTTGGATGAACACAAATGCCAAGGTTTGCAGGAAGTGTCCAAGGTGTTGTTGTCCAGATGATGAATTGTTCGCCATTTTCAAGTACGCCTTTTCCATCTTTCACTTTAAATGAAACGTAAATGGATGGTGAACGTTTGTCTTTATATTCAATTTCCGCTTCAGCAAGAGCTGACTCACTTGAAGGAGACCAGTTAACAGGTTTTAGTCCTTTGTAAATATAGCCTCTCTTCGCCATTTCACCGAAGACAAGAATTTGCTGCGCTTCATACTCAGGCTTTAACGTGACATATGGATTGTCCCAGTCTGCTCTGACGCCTAATCGCTTAAATTGATTGCGCTGACCTTCGATTTGCTTCCAAGCATACTCCTCGCATAGTTTGCGGAATTCAGCTGTCGACATTTCTTTACGTTTGACTTTTTTATTTTTAGTGAGCGCTGTTTCAATTGGTAAGCCGTGTGTATCCCAGCCCGGTACGTACGGTGCATGGAAGCCATTCATTGATTTAAAACGGACAATAAAATCTTTTAGGATTTTATTGAGTGCGTGCCCCATATGAATGTCACCATTCGCATATGGAGGTCCATCATGCAAAATAAAGGTCGGGCGTCCTTTTGTACGCTCTAAAACCATTTGATAGATGTCTTTTTCTGCCCACTCCTCTTGGATTTCAGGCTCTTTGTTCGGCAAGTTCCCTCTCATTGGGAATTCTGTTTTCGGCATTAATAAGGTGTCTTTGTAGTTCATACCCATTCCTCCATATGCAAATTCTGATTAAAAAACAATAAAAAAAGCCCTCTCATCCCATAAGGGACGAGAAGGCTTGTCTCGCGGTACCACCCTTTTAGACAAGCGCTATGACACAGCCTCTTATCCACTCTAAAATCGTAACGTGATCAGACGCCTTTTCTTACTGGTCATTTCAGAAAAGGAACTAAAGGGGTGATCTCATTGCAGCGTCTCGTAATGTCAGGCTTCCACCATCCCTGATTCGCTTTATTACGCATATGACAACTGCGAGTGTCCCTTTCAAACGTTTATCTCTTGTTAATTTATGATGGTATTATATGCAACTTGTACGCATCATGTCAAGATGATGCGCTTATTCTTTTTCGTCAAAGACAGCGTCAACTTCATATTCCAGTAAATGATCCCAATCGTCATTTTTTAGAAGATCAAGCTGAGCTTCGATGAGCATTTGGAAGCGAGTTCTAAAGACTTTCGACTGCTTCTTGAGCTCTTCGATTTCCATCGCAATCTTTCGTGATTTAGATAGCGCTTCGTTGATAATACGATCTGCATTTTTCTCCGCTTCACGAATAATCAATTTCGCTTCTTTATCAGAATGACGTTTGACGTCTTCTGCTGCTTCCTGCGCCACAAGAATTGATTTGTTTAATGTTTCTTCAATTATTGCAAAATGACCTAGTCTTTCGTCAAGCTCGTTTACTTTTTCTTCGAGTTCATTCTTTTTGCGAAGCACGATTTCGTAATCTTTACGTACTTGGCTTAAAAACTCGTTTACTTCATCTTCGTCATAGCCGCGAAAGCTTTTTGTGAACGTTTTATTATGAATATCATTAGGTGTTAATGGCAACCTCGCCACCTCCAGATTCAAGTTCGTTATATCAGAAGCTCAAATGTTACTTTAAACTTATCTTTTTTGGTCTTCCCATCAATCGTTTTGAGGCTAAAGCGGCCAAATCCCCTGACAGAGAGCTGATCGCCTTCGCCAATTGTAAAGGAAGGGTCCTCAGTGACTTTCCAGTTAACTTTGACAAGCCCATTTTTGACCAAAAGCTGTGCCTTTTGCCGAGACTGACGGCTGATTGCAGCACATACCGCATCAAGCCGCAGTGAAGAAATTGTATCTTCTTTGATGTCAGTCTTGCTGATAACCGGCT
The DNA here is from genome assembly GCF_038007905.1 of Bacillus sp. FSL W8-0645. Lineage (NCBI taxonomy): Bacteria > Bacillati > Bacillota > Bacilli > Caryophanales > Bacillaceae > Bacillus > Bacillus sp. FSL W8-0645. The sequence goes on along the minus strand of NZ_JBBOYC010000001.1, from coordinate 1,577,120 downwards.
TTAAATCTGCTTGCGTGATTTCCTCTAATGAAACGGAGGCTCTGCCGACATGCGTCAGCTGCGCTCGAACAAAATCGGCGACATCACTCGTACAAATAAACTGCACATCTTCCTCTGAAAATAACAAATCTCCAAATTTTTGACGCTTCAAGCCTGTCCCAATCAGTGAACCAAGGAGCTTCGGGTGTTCTAGCGAAATAAATTTTTTCGCATAGTTCACCTGAAAATAAGACAGCTCAGCATCCTGAGTAGCCGGTTCTAAATATTCAGGATAAATGAGCGCTCTTTTACGCTCCGCTCCTTCATACCCGCCAAAAAACATGATTCCAAGCTCATCAGCATGCTGGATGATGGACTCGGTAATAAACTGCTCACGCGGATCAAGAAAGTCTGTTAATTTCATTCGATACTGGTCGAGTGCGATTTTTTTCCAGCCTAACACTTGGTCGACAAATGGCTGTTCGTCTTTTCTAAAATGTTGATAAATATCGCTCATTTTGTTCCCCTCTTATGTAAAAGAGCCTGGCAGCGCCAAGCCCAGCAGCCTGTCTACATGAAGCGTGCAATCATATTGTAAAGACCAGTTAGTCCATATGTTGATGCAAAACGAATCACAAGCAATGCCACAATTGGCGAGATGTCAATCATGCCAATTGGCGGAATAATTTTACGAAATGGTTCTAAATACGGTTCGCAAATATTTGTCAGAAAGCGGCCAATTGCTGTTTCTCTTGCTGATGGCACCCATGACATAAAGATGTAAATAATAATCGCGAATGAGTAAATCGTTAATACCGTTTCTAAAATACTAAAAATGAAATTTAGAATCACTATGATTTACCACCTCTGAGGTTCTTCCTCTGTCAAAAGTTCTGATATTGTGCCAGATACATCCACATTATCAGGTGTGCAGAGGAATATATTCGAGCCAATGCGCTGGATGTCTCCACCGATTGCATAAACAGTTCCGCTTAAGAAGTCGATGATTCGCTTTGCTTGATCGTGCTGAATGCGCTGCAAATTCACGACGACTGCACGTCTGTTTTTAATATGGTCTGCAATCTCCTGCGCTTCTGCATAAACACGCGGCTCACTTAACACCACTTTAGAGGATTTCTGCACGCTTTGCAAGCTGACGACATTTTGTTTTCCTGTCTGCGGACGCTCTTGAAATGCCGCTTTGTCCTTCGTTCCTTTTTCTTCTTGGACTGGTTCTCTTTCTTCATCAATATATTCGTACTCATACTCTTCATCGTCGAGAGTGAAAAAGCTTTTAAACTTATTTTTTATGCTCATGTCACGCACCTCCTGTTTCATTTCCAACAAGTGAAGAGCCAATCCGAACGAATGTCGCACCTTCTTCAATTGCGATTTCAAAATCATTTGACATGCCCATCGATAAATGCTGACAAGGTGCATTTACTTGGTTAAGATGTTTTACTTCTTCTTGAAGGTTTTTTAATGTTTTAAAGCAGTTTCGTATCACAGTGTGATCGTCTGTAAATGGAGCCATCGTCATCAGTCCAGCAATTTCAATCTTTTTGAAATCGGCGAGCTGCTTCACAAATGGAATCACGTCTTCACTTTGTAAGCCATGTTTTGACTCCTCCAGCGATGTGTTCACTTGTACAAAACAGCGAACCGTGTGATCCACTCTTTTTTCAATTTCATTCGCAAGAGAGATCCTGTCGAGCGAATGTAAGTAGTCAATGCTCTGAATGACAGATTTTACTTTTCGTGTTTGTAAACTGCCGATGAAGTGCCAGCTAATGCTTTCATCGGTTATGGCCGCTTGTTTTTCAAGTAACCCTTGGTCACGATTCTCTCCAAAATGCAAAATTCCTGCTTCTTTGGCTTCTTGTGCTCGCTCAATCGAGACATATTTTGTGACAGCGACGACTGATATATCGTCTGGGTTCCGGCCGGCTCTTTTACATGCTTCGTTTATTTGTTCATTTATTTGTCTGAGATTCTCTCGTACATTCAATTGCTCTTATGCCTCCTTAAACCCGACAAAAGACATCATACGTCCTGTTTTTCCTTGATCACGCCGGTGTGAGAAGAATAGCTGATCATTGCAGCTTGTGCACATCGAACTGACATGTATGTTTTCTTCTTTCATCCCTGCATGAAGCAATACGTTTTTGTTTAATGTTTTTAAGTCTAATTTATATTGTCCTTGTGATATCTCGGAATACACATCCTCTGTCAAAAAGGGAAGCTGTTTCACTTGATTTAAGACCACATCATCAACTATGTAGCAGCAGCTGCCAATGGATGGTCCAATGACGACTTGTATTTGATCGGTCTTAGCACCTTCTTGATTGACCCATAGATCTATCATTTTTGCACCAATTTGCTTGACGGTTCCTTTCCACCCGGCATGGGCTGTTCCGATGAGTCCATGTTGCAGAGCTAGAAAATAAAGCGGAACACAATCGGCGAAACAAAGAGCGAGCATGATGTTCGGTTCAGACGTATATAAGCCGTCTGTTCCAGGCAGTGCCTCATGATAATGAAGACTTCCTCTTCCTCTTTGCTCCTTGGTGACTTTCTTGATGCGGTCCTCGTGTGTTTGGTCTGCAAACACCCAATCAGAGAGCGGCACAGCAATAGCATCTGCTATGACTTGACGATTCAGTTGGACACTAGAAGCATCATCTCCTACATGGAGTCCAGTGTTCAATGATTGATATGGAGAAAGGCTGAAGCCGCCATTTTTTGTCGTAAATCCGGCCAATACCTCTTTACCAGAACATGTCATGTTCGTCCAATCATGAATCATCATTGCATAAGGTGATTTCTGCTGAAAGGGGTCATAATTGTGTGTCAAAGCTGCCCTCCCACCTTTCATTCATCTCTCTTTATATCGCTCCTATTTTACCACAAGACATGCGTAGACAGTTAGTGGGATTCATTAAATATTACACTCAAATGTGCCCTTTCTACAGGTTTTTTTGCAAATTGATATGAAAACGTAATCTTTTTACCCGAAAAAGACATTGTTTGCTGAGAATGGAGAGCTTATGTTACGGATCATTAAATGATTCATTGAGGAGTTATACGAATTTTAAGAAGACAATCGGACAAGTATCACATCTTCGCCAATTTTTACTATATTTCGCCACGGGACAATCATTTCCTCTTCTTTCCCGAAAAATCCCATCATTTTACCTGTGCCGCCGATAATGATTGCTTGTATTTTACCGCTCGTGACATTAATATCAATGTCCCCAATGGTGCCTAGTTTTTTTCCGCTGGACACATCGACAACATCCTTGATTTGGAATTCAGAAATACTGATCATCTGTCCTTCCCCGCCTTTCGTTTTCTACTATAATATGTATGATGGAAAAGCAGGGACGCAGACCAATAGTTTCTTTTATCTACAATTTACTTAAGTGAGGACGGCCATTTCTCCACATCACATCTACCGGACATTCAAAGAAGGAAGAAAGCAAGTCGCTTGTCATCATCTCTTTTGTTTCTCCTTGATCAAAAACAGTCCCATCTTTTAATAATAAGGTGTGCTGAAAAACAGGCAAAATCTCTTCTGCATGATGGGTCGTGTAAAGCAAAGTAGGCGCATCAGGCTTTGAAGCAATGAATGAGATGGTCTCAAGCACCTGTTCTCTTGCTAAAAAATCAAGACCTGTCACAGGCTCATCTAAAATCAGGAGCTTGGGATCATTCATTAAAGCCCTCGCAATCAGGACTTTCTGCTTTTCTCCTTGTGAGAGTGTTTCATATGTCCGGTTTGCATATTTGAACGAACCAAATGCTTTTAATAGATCAATGGCTTTCTCCCTTATCTCATCTTTCGGGGTTTCATAAAGCCCGATGGAGGCAAATGCCCCGCTGAGAACAATTTCAAATGCATTGTCGTCTCTGTGCAGTTTCTTTTCAAGTCCCGCAGAAATGAGGCCAATTTTCTTCCTGAGTTTTTCGCCAAGAGCCTCCTTGCCAAAGACATGTCCCAGCACGGTCATCTCACCTGATGTAGGGAAATAATATGAGCAGAGCATATTTAATAAAGCGGTTTTCCCCGCACCATTTAAACCGTAAAGCACCCAGTGCTCCTCTTTGTTCACATGCCAGTCAACAGACTGAAGCAGCCATTTTCCATTTCGTTTTAAAGAAACATTCTTCAATTCAAGTGACACCATCATTTCCCCCTGAGTAAAAATTCTGAATAAACAAATAATGAATGTTTACAGCATATCGCAAATGCTCTTTCTGGTAAACCTCACATAAAAAAAGCTGCTCCATTTACGGAACAGCTTTTCTTCATAGCTACGAAATTTCAATTCGTACGCCTTCTTTTATATCAGGAAACGTGTGCGGGGATGCAAAGACAGCTCCCGGTAATACATCATCAAACGGCTCTTGGAAGTAGATCGAAATATGGCCGAGTTCTTTAAAGTTGTCATTTGCTTTATTGCCAAGGGCTGTGATCGTGTACGTTTGATCGCCCACTTGAATGGTACCGCCCAGTTTCAACGGCTCTTCTTCTAAATGTTCGAACTCATGAATGACGGACATATCTCTTAATTCCTGCGGCGCTGCGGGTCCAAATAAAACAATCAGCTTATCTTCTTTAAATTGCGGGACTAAGATCCCGATTTCTTTTACAACAGATTGTGTGACCATGTATCTCGATTCCTCCTTTAATACGTTTAATACATACCGAAGCTGGCAGCGTATGCGATCACAACAGATAGAACCCCTGTAATGAGACGGCTATACAAAACAGCTGGTACTCCATATTGTACCGTTTCCGGCTTCGCTTCACCAAGTGATAGCCCAACTGGAATGAAATCACACCCTACTTGACCGTTGATGGCAAATAGTGCAGGAAGTGCAAATTGAGGCGGAATATTTCCTAGTGCAATTTGACTCCCAATCAGAACACCGATCACTTGTGCAATGACTGCACCAGGTCCTAAGACAGGTGATAGGAATGGCAATGTACAGACCACAACGAGCAGTAAGAGTCCCCAAATAGATCCTGCCAGTGGTGATAGAAAATGGGCAATCAAGTCACCAATTTTTGTATAATTGATAATTCCAATTAACATACTGACAAATGCCATGAATGGAATAATGTTTTTCAAAAGCATATCAACGGAATCACGACCAGCCTGATAGAACGTACCGGTGACTTTCCCAATTCCTCTTGAGAACCTCATCAGGAAATTACCTTTTTCCTGACGCTCGAGATTTTCCTCTTTCAGTTTTGAATAGGTTTCTTTGAAATTCTCCTTGTCAATCGGCTCACTGTTTTCCTGACCTTCTACTTTTGCCTCACCACCCGATGCTTCCGCAAAGGAAATATCTTTTTCTGTAACGCCTGATACGAAGATATCCTCTGTAATATGTTTTGCCAGCGGTCCAGAAGGAGAGGATGCCAAAACGTCTACAGTTGGAATGCGCTTCATTGGATAAAGTCCGATTCGCGCGGTTCCTCCGCAATCAATGACAACACACATCATTTCATCTTCTGGTATCGAGTTTTTAAAGCCATCACATGCTTCTGTCCCTGTCATTTCTGCAATTTTACGTGCAACTGGGTGAATGCCTCCCCCTGTAATGGAAACAACCTTTCTTTTTTTACCGGTTGGTTCAAGCTCCAAGCCTTGTCCCCATCCGCCAGCACCTTTTGCAACAAATACTTTGTGGTTTGTCATGTCTAACCCTCCCCTATTGTGAATTCGCTTTCATTTTTCCTGCTAAGTACTTTGTAATCCATTCAGTAATAATACCGCGAAGTAAAATGACGACGATCCCGACTAAGAAGTACCGAACAGCAAGCTCTGACATTGAGTATCCTGCCTCTTTAATACCGTTCGCAATCCCTAAGTAGACAAACAGTTCTCCTGCGTTGGCATACGGAAACAGTGATGTCACCGGATGAACAAATGAAACAGCTGAATCATAGAATGCTGGTTTTTGTTTTTCGGGTAAGAAGCGGCCAAACGTATAAGCCATTGGATTTGTCAAAATAAGAACGGATAAGATCGGCATTAACGTGTAGCGCAAAATGGTATATTTCGCAGCAAACTGAATCGCTCTATTCACTCGCTCTTCTCCAATAAACTTCATGACAGCATAAGTGAAAGTAAGTAACACAACAAGCGTTGGAACGATACCTGTAACAAGACCCATGAATTGCTTTCCGCCGGCTTCAAACATTCCGATAAAGTGCTCTCCAAACCATTGAATCCATTCCATGTTTCATCTCCCCTTTCTTTAGTTCACATTTGTTATATTTTTTTTCGAAATCGAGACAAGTGCCTGTTCAGCCGCCATGGAAAGTGCGTGCATGACAGCTGGCCCCTTTTTGCGTTTTTTCAACGTCTGCTTCATCATATGGTGTTCGTCTAACACAGCCCCTACATGCTTTCCTTCATATGAAGGGACTTCTTTAAATTTAGATAAGATCGACACACCGCCAAGCACATGGCATTTTTGAATGATATACGATTCATCTACAATGATGAGCGCAATGGCTCCAGGGCCAACTTTGCGCCGCTCCATTCCTGAAAATAAGTGATAGCCCTGCTTCCCTCTGTAATCATCAATAAGTGAATCCATGCTCTTGCGGTAGTACTTGATTTGAATAAAAGATAACCCGTACTGCACAATGAGAATGATACAAAGTACGATAGCTAATTTTTCCACAGCTTCACGTCCTTATGATTGAAATAAATGATCTTGTAATGAACGCAGCTTCCAGACCGTTGTGTTTGAATCAAGCTCTACATCATCATGAGTCAGGAATTGTCCTAGTTTGATGTCTTTTTTCGCTACGACTTTTCCGCTGATTAAACCAATTGGAATGTGGCCGTTCGTTTTCATGTCTTGATGTGTTTCAAGAACACCTCTTACGGAGTATCCGCCAATCCCGTCAAGTGATTCTCCAGCTTTAATATCTCTTTTTGCCACAGCGACTGTTTCTGATACTGGTACACCAATTGGGTGGATGGATGAATCATGCTGTAAAACTGCTTTTGCGATGGTAACAGGTGTTTCAAGACTCGCTAAGTGGAAAGGACGGTAAAGTGTATAGTGTGGGCCTTTTCCAACTTTTAAGTAGCGAAGCTCTTCATCTACTGGCTCAAGGTCACTCTTCACGATGACAAATACACCTGGTGCAAGTCCATTTACATATTCAACGACTCCGAAGTTATCGAGCACGCCGCCTTGCTGTTTTTGATTCAATTTATCTGCTACATTTTCTAAATTGGCTTCGACTCCGTGCATACCGACTTTATCTGGCAGAAGCCCTGTCGCGTTACTTAATAAGTTCATTTCCGCCATTGTTTTTGTTCCGTCCTGGAATGCAGCCAGCATATGTGCACTCATATGTTTACTATCTGCTTCTGCTTTACACGTATCTGGATTTGCTTCTGGGAAGAATGGGTTGTTCTTTCCTTTCCCTGCAACGAGTACCTCAAGACCCATTGTTTTCGCAAATTCATATAATTCTAGTGTTGCTGCTGGTTCGTCTCCAGCTGATCCTGAGTAAACAAGTCCTGCATTTGTGAATAACTTATGCATGACCAACCCGATGGTAATATCAACTTCTACATTTAAAAGAACGAGATGTTTTTTCGAATTAAGCGCTTCCAAAGAAATGTTTGCTCCGACCTCTGGGACACCTGTTGCATCTACGACAACTTCTACGGAATCTGATTGAATCACTTCTCTGTAATCATTTGTGACAACCATTTGATGCGGCTTTGCATGCTGCTTGTAAAAATTCGCTGCCTTCTCTGCTGCACTAAGGTGAATATCACAAACACCAGCAACAATCATGCCTGGAATTTTAGAAATTTGTGAAATGAGTCCAAAGCCCATTTGGCCTGCTCCAATAATCCCTACTTTGATTGGATCTCCACTGCGTTCTCGAGCTAACAATTGTTGATAGATAGACATTTAAATCATCCTTTCAGGTTTTCTTGCTTCTCAATAGATTGCTAGAAATATAATCTGAAACTTTTAACAAATGTTATAAAAATTAACAAAAATCTGATTCTTTTAACATTTGTTATTTTATTTATCATTTGTTATGAACTTAGTTTATATGATGTGTCAACTTTGTGTCAAGCTAAAATCGATAAAATTTTCAATCTTTTTGAGTCTAAAGACTCAAAAAAACTACCTAATGATATTAGGTAGTTACTTTAATAAGGCATCTCCAGTTCGTTCATCGGTAATTAATACATGAATTAATCCACCTGCTAATGCCGCCCGAATTGCTTCAATTTTCTCTTCGCCACCAGCGACACCTATGACAAGCGGAATTTCTTTTAGCTTTTGGGGGCTTATGCCCATCACCCGGTCGTTCCATGGGTGGGGATATACTTCCCCTTGATGATCAATAAAGTTATAGCAAATGTCACCTGCTACATCCTTTGCTTGAAGGATGTCCTCTTCGCCGCTTGTCATATAGGATTTCACCATCGTTGAATGCTGCGGAACACCACCAATTCCGACAACCGCGATATTTGATGATTCTCCTAGTTCAATCACTTTTTTGATTGACGGCTGCCGGATCAGTACATCTTTCGCTTCTTTCGTATCAAGCATGACAGGTACATGTAAAAACTCACATTTAGATTTGAGTGCCTCTGTGCATCTCGCAATAATATAGTTGGCGTGGATATCGACATCTTCATTTCCCACACCTCCGACAAGCGGAACAAATGTCACGGATGGATAGTGCTGAACAGACGTAACCGCTTTCGCCATCTCATGCAGCGTTGTCCCAGAGGAAAACCCAATAACTTGTCCATCCTTCATTACTTTTAATAAAAAGCTTGCCGCCGCGGCACCGATTCGGCTTTTGGTTGTGTCTTTGCTGAGTGTTTCCACACAGACGACTTCTCGGAGCCCATATTTACGTTCTATTTTTCTTTCTAACGATCCATACTGTTGGTTGACTTCATCATGAATAATGATTTCCACGATTCCTGCTTCACGTGCTTTTGCCAAATATTTCGATATGAGCGAACGGCTAACCCCAACCGCTTCTGCAATGTTAGATTGAGTGGCGCCTTCTTCATAATACATATGCGCAACCTTAATGAGCAGCCTTCTTTCATCATGGAATGTCATAATAACCCTTCTTTCCGCTTAAGTGTTCCCTAACAAATGCTATCTAAAATAACATTTGTTAAAAACAGATTAAATGAAAAAAATAACAGAGTCAATACTAGAGGCGTGTTCTCTCACAAGAATGAAAAAAGCCGCACATGAAGCGGCGGCTTTAAAAGATGTTTTTATTCATTTGTTTAATGGCTGCTTTTTCAAGCCTAGAGACTTGTGCTTGAGAAATCCCGATCTCTTCGGCAACTTCCATTTGCGTTTTGCCCTGGAAGAAGCGTTTGCGAAGAATCATTTTTTCCCTGTCGTTCAACCTACGCATGCCCTCTTTTAAGGCTAATTCTTCCACCCATTGTGTGTCTTTGTTCCGTTCATCACTAATTTGATCCATCACATAAATCGGATCTCCTCCGTCATTATAGATCGGTTCAAACAAAGATACAGGATCTTGAATCGCATCTAGGGCAAAGACAATTTCCTCATGAGGCACTTCCAGCACTTTGGCAATGTCTTCTGCTGTTGGCTCCTTGCTTGTCTCACTAATCAGCCTCTCACGGACCTGAAGTGCCTTATAGGCAATATCTCTTAGCGAGCGAGACACCCGAATCGGGTTGTTATCACGCAAGTATCGACGGATTTCTCCTATGATCATAGGAACCGCATAAGTTGAAAATCTGACATTGTGGCTTAAATCAAAATTATCAATTGATTTCATTAATCCGATACAGCCTACTTGGAAGAGATCGTCGACATATTCGCCTCTGTTGTTAAAACGCTGAATCACACTTAAAACCAACCGTAAATTACCATTGACTAGCTTTTCTCTTGCTGTATCGTCACCCTCATCTTGCAGCTGTCTGAACAATTTTCTCATCTCGTCGTTTTTCAGAACAGGCAACTTGGAGGTGTCGACTCCGCAGATTTCCACTTTATTTCTGGACACTTTTTTCCCTCCCTACAGGAGCTGTTGTACAAAGTTCAGTATCTCCTTGGGATGGAAAAATATGCACGAGCGATGACGAGAATTATGAGAAAAAAGGTTGTTTCCTTTGACAGTGCAGGGACAGAGCTTTTTTAAAAAAATTTTTAGACCATTTTATTAAATTCTTTTTGTAATCGTTTAATAATTCTTTTTTCAAGTCTCGAAATATAAGACTGTGAAATCCCAAGCATGTCAGCGACATCTTTTTGGGTTTTTTCCTCACCGCCAACTAAGCCAAATCTTAGTTCCATGATCTGCTTTTCGCGGTCATTTAATTGCTCGAGCGCTTTTTTCAGCAGTTTTTTATCTACATTTGCTTCGATATCCCGCGTGATAATATCATCATCTGTTCCAAGTACATCTGATAAAAGCAGTTCATTTCCGTCCCAATCAATGTTGAGCGGCTCATCAAACGAAACTTCTGACCGGATTTTATTATTTCGACGCAAGTACATCAAAATCTCATTTTCAATACATCTCGAAGCATATGTTGCAAGCTTGATCTTTTTTTCTGGGTTAAATGTATTGACTGCTTTGATCAGACCAATGGTTCCGATACTGATTAAATCCTCAATATTAATACCTGTGTTTTCAAATTTTCTTGCGATGTAAACGACTAAACGCAAATTTCTTTCGATTAGAATCGCTCTTGCGGTTTGATCACCCTTTGGTAATTTGACAAGCAGCTCCTGCTCTTCATCCTTTGATAATGGAGGCGGCAGCGCTTCACTTCCACCAATATAATAAATTTCATCACTCTTTAGACCTAGCTTCATGAGGAGTTTATACCAGTAGTAAGTGAGTTTAAATTTTAATTTTTTCATCTTCTTCTCCCTTCTAAATGTCAAGTTGACCTCGTAAGATAAAAGACATCACCAAAAAACTACGACACCCCCTGGATGATTTTCCCGTCTAACATATCTGGATGAATGATGGATTGAAATTCCTGATCTGCCGATAAACCGCTCAGACTCAACCCTACAAAACACTTAGCTGGCTGAATCATGTGCGTCTTTGAATAAATGAAGACTGTATCTGGTTTTAGGCATAGTAGAAAGCCGTGATCATGACCGACCGCTCGATATGGAACAAGTCTTAATCGATCAAGAAGAGGAAATTGATCATCGATCTTTTGCATGACTTCAACAGGATGAGACTGTTTCATGAGCTCTATAAATGGCTCTCCGCAAATGGCCGTTAGCTGGTCGGCCTGGACGATCATGACAGGTGTTTTTGTCATAGGATCATACAGCTGGTTACCAGAATCGACGAGTCCCTTTAAACGGATGGTCTCTCCATGAATGTGTATTTCCACAAGCACTTGTTCATCAACCTGTCTTTTTTTCGTACCCACCTCGCCTAATCTTTTCTTTGAAAACAGCCAAATCGCAGGAAACCCAGTTAAAACAAACAGCCAACTAATCGGATCACCAAAGCCATCATTTTGTGAAATCAGCAGGCCATCTTGAATCACTGTATTGGTTTGCAAAAATGAATGAACCCCGATCATACCTCCTCCCATCAAAAATGTTACAAAGTAAAAAGCAAACAGATTTTGAAAAAAGGAACGAAATCTTTGAAAACCAAAGGTTGCAAGAACGATGAAAACAGAAAAAAGTAGTTTGCCTAAAGGGTGTGACACAACCATTGCAAATGGTGTAAAGAGCAAGAGAACAATGCTCGATCCAATGAGAGCTCCTAACATATATCGCCTTTTTTTTACTTGTCGTTTGAGAATAAATGCAGTGAGTAAGAGAAGCAATAGATCAAAACAAAAGTTTAACAGCCAAATCACATCTAAATAAATGACCACCTTCTGCTCCTTTCATCTGAAACAAAGAATCAAAAGCAGTACTTGCACTTGTTTGTACCAGTATAAAACAGTCATGAGATGGAAGTCTGTCAATTCTTGTTGGGGATGATAGAGAACTTTTGGTGGATTGTTATTGTTTTTGTCGAGGAATGAGAGAGAGTATTCTTCTGGACAAGCCTTCAAACAATTGTTGAAAGAAAAAAGACACGCTCCTAGAAGTCGTGTCTTTTGTTTAAGTTACTTTTCATTGATGTTTAATGTGCCTGAAGCTTTTTGTCTTGTGACATTTCCATAATCATCTCGCACAATTACTTCAATGACCGCACCTTTTGCTTTAGCGGTAGAAGTAGCAGTCCAGTAACCTTCATACATTCCGCTCGATACTTCGCGAAGCGGCAGCTCTGTAGTATTTTGAAGCTTTGATCTCGCGTTTGTCAGCGGCATGTGAATGACAAATGTTGCGTCTAGCTTTTCTCTGCTGTGAAATGAAATTTTAACAGACTCCCCTGATGCCAGATAGACATTTTCTGCTGGAGTCAGCTTAGAAATCTCAGGTGCCTCGTATTGGACATCGATATTGATTTTTTTAGTCGTTTTGTTTCCTGCTGCATCTTTCGCTGTGACTTTGATCGTATTTTTCTCGTTCTCAAGCAGTATTCTTGCGGAATATTTCCCACCTTTTATGGTTGCCTTTTTTCCATTTACAGTGACTTGATCAAGATGATCATCTGTGACCTTTCCTTCTACAGTGAGCGATTCTTTATTCGTCTTTTCCCCTTTTTTCGGTGTATCGATGGTGAGCACCGGAGCTGTTTGATCAATGATCACCTTTACTGGTTTGGATCGTTTTGTTGCACCTTTATCCGTAACAGTTGCAGCCGTGAATACATGCTCTCCACTTGAAACTGTGACCTTTTCTTTGAAGGCGCCTAACTGATCTGTTTTCACTTTGGCAATCTCTTCATCGTTTTGATAGATCGCTATATCGAGCCCAGGAGAGGCTTTTCCTTCGATCTCCAGTTCATCTTTGTTCGTAATAACTCCTGTCTTTGGAGATGTAATCTCTGGCACATCTGCTTCATAGTCAACAAGCGCACGAATCATATAATTTCCCTCTTCTTTTGGAGAAGGAGAAAATGCACCGCTTGTCAGCTGCCAGCTTCTTTCAGCATTTGGTCCATCTTCATCTGTTGCAAGCCCTGGAGATTCCGTATTTTTTTTCGTTTGAATATAGACAAGATAGAAATCTCCATCCACCGTAATGGCTTGATCTTCTAAATCTACTTTTGTCCATTCCCCATTACGCAGCGCTCTCGCTTTTAGAGGTCCTATCATTTTCTTCCCTGGAGCTCCGTTCTTCCCAGAAGCGTCATACACTTCAACTGCAAATTCATTCCCTCCAGGAGCTGGCCACTCTGATGACCAGAAACGGAAAAGCCCTCCTGTGAGTTGCGCTTGTTTCTTCCCCTTTTCTAATGAAAATTTCACAGCCCAGCCATTGCCAGGATCATAGAAGGCTCTCGCATTTTCAGCTGTTCCATCATCATAGCCAATTTCCCCAGCAAAGCCGATGAATGGCTCTAGCTGAATGGCTTTTTCCACCGGCTTTTTTGTCACATCTGCTGTAAAAGAATATCCTTTAAACCCTTTGGCAAATACTTTGACGGTATAGACACCGCTCAATGCCTTTAGAGAAAATTCGCCAGATTCATTTGTTTTCACCGGCTTAATTTTCGCATCTTCTACAAGATAAACCGTGGCATCCTTTATTTTTTCACCCGTTGTTTCGTTGGCAATTGTGCCAGATATCGTTCTTTTCTTTAGTGGCTGTAAGGCGAAATTCGCCTCTGCCGTTTCATTTGAAGAAATATGGACGGTTTGTGTGCGTGATTCAAATCCGTAAGCTTCCGCTTTTACTGTGAATTCTCCTGCACTGTGAGGAAGCTGATATCTCCCTGTCGCTTCATCTGTGTACGTTGACTTGCCGCTTTCAAGAACACTAATTTCCGCTTTCATAGGAAGAGCTTTGATGGACGAAGCAGCTAGATTTCTTTCCTTTTTCATTTTTTTTATGTTCGCAGGCTTCTTAAGTGGGTGTACAGCCTTATCTTTTTGAGGCAAGACTTGATCTGTTATTTTCATATCATCTAAATGAACATCTTCGTTTGTCACCTGTCCTTCAATCATGCCAATTCCATCTGTTAATACCGTAATTGCCTCTCTTGCATCAACTAAACCTGCCCCATAGCCATTGTTTGGGGATTCCGGGAATTGCTGATCAGTTAACGGCTTCGCTGTATTAATCAGAATTTGTTCAATTTCTTCAACAGAAAGATCTGACTGTACTTGGCGAAGAAGAGCCACAACAGCTGAAACATGCGGACCAGCCATCGACGTCCCATTCCAGCCATCCTCATACCCTTTCCCAGGAATGGATGAACGAATGTTTACCCCTGGGGCCGCAATGTCTGGTTTCATGACACCATATGGAGACGGACCTTGCAGCGAGAAAGACCCCAATTTGTTATCTTGATCCGTAGCACCCGTTGCAAAGACCTCTTGATAGTTCGCAGGATTCGCAATGGATCCTTCACCACCAGGGTTGAATAAATCGGTATTGCCAGCTGAAAACTCTGGGAAGATGTCCGCCGCTCTCCAAGCATTGACGACATCTTTATACCAATCATCAAGGCCAGGCCCACCGCCCCAAGAATTATTGACGACATCTGGTGCCTGTTCTGGATGTGGGTTGCCGGCCTCATCTTTTGGTGCTAAAATCCACTCACCTGCGTCAAGCAGATCAGCATCTGTACCACCATCTTCTGAGAAAGCTTTCACCGCAATCCATTTTGCGCCCGGTGCGACTCCGATTTGATTCTTTCCATCTGGCTCAGAGCCAACCATCGTTCCCGTTACATGTGTACCATGCTCTAAATCATCATATGGCGCTTCAGATCCTGTCGTAGCATCGTACCAATTGAATTCATGAGTTGGTTTATTCGGATGTGCTGGATCAAATCCGCGGTATTTTTCCTTTAAAGCAGGATGATCCCATTCCACTCCTGTATCAATACTTGCCACAACTGTACCAGTACCGTCATAACCTAAAGCCCACGCTTCTGGAGCATGAACTTGAGAAATGTTCCACTCGACTCCATCTACTGCTTTCATTTGTTTTTTCTGCTTCGTCTTCAAATCAACCGGCCGGTGAATTTGACGGGTTTCATTTGGCAGCACTTGATCTACTTCTGGGAAGGCAGCCACCTTTTCCATGACTTCTTTCGTTCCCGTCACCGCTAAACCATTCACAATATAGTACGAATGAATCTCCTTCACTTGCTTTTTCTTTTGTTCCTTTTGTAAATACGTAAGGAGCGCTTCCTGCGTCTCCTCAGACGTTGCTCTTAATTCGGATACGACAGCTGATCTTTTTGTGTATTGCGTTTTAACCGCTGTTAATTTCTGTTTTTTGGCTTTGGACACCGCTTCCTTCGCCACTTTTTGCGTATTTGTTTGCTCTTTCATTTTGATTAAAAAAGTCACCTGATCATCCTGCTCAAACTGCTTCATTAATCTAGATGAGATCTTTGCTTTTGTTGTCTTAGAGGAGACAGCTTCCTCCTGATATGAGGTAGAAGTCGATGTTGCTTGAACCGTCCCAAAGCTTGTCATCGTTAAAGTACCAATCACCAAAAGACTCATCAAACGATAGCCGGCGGTCTTGCGAAACTTCAATTTCAATCAAATCCCTCCTCCTCAAGTGGCCAAACAGAGTATAGGTCTCACTCCTTTCATTCTGTTGTTCATGACAAGATTCATGGTGTTCTATTTAATGTAGTCAAATAAAGTTCATCATTTTGTCGCTTTTTGTAGGAGGGAGTAAAAATGATTCTTTTTTCTTAAACACCATAAGTCAAATTACATACGGAAATTGAAAGAGCTCTCACGCATTTAAGACTTTTTGATTAGAAACCCTTATAAGTTGAGACATAAAAAACCCCTTCCAATGGAAGGGGTTAAGCTATACTCGATTAGCGTTTATTGCGGTTGCGTAAGAACGTTGGAATGTCCAGCGTATCATCACTTGATTGTGTATTTTGTCTTGACTGAGATGATGGCTGTTGATGTTCCTCACGTTTTACTTCACGTTTTTGAGGAATGGATTGATTTTGCTTTAATCCTTGTCCTAATGGGTTTCTTTGTGATTTTGTCACTTCTGGTTCTTGCTCAATGAATCCAGTAGCGATCACAGTCACCACAATTTCATCCTTCAAGTTATCATTGATGACAGACCCGAAAATCATGTTTACATCTTCGTCAGATGCAGAAGCCACAATATCCGCCGCTTCTTGCACTTCATAAAGACTTAGGTTCGTACCACCCGTAATGTTCATAATGACACCTTGAGCACCATCGATTGCTGTTTCTAGAAGTGGCGAGGAAATGGCTTTCTTCGCGGCTTCCGCAGCACGATTTTCGCCTGTTGCAACGCCAATACCCATTAGAGCCGAACCTTTATTGGACATGATGGTTTTCACGTCAGCAAAGTCAAGGTTAATCAGACCTGGTGTTGCAATTAAATCGGAAATCCCTTGAACACCTTGTCTAAGCACGTTATCTGCCGCGCGGAATGCTTCCAGCATTGGCGTGTTTTTATCAACAATTTCAAGCAAGCGATCGTTTGGAATCACAATTAATGTGTCAACTGCTTCTTTCATAGAAGCAATTCCTTCTACTGCTTGAAGCTGACGCTTTCTTCCTTCAAATGTGAAAGGACGAGTCACAACTCCAACTGTCAATGCACCAGAATCTTTTGCGATTTTTGCAATGACAGGTGCAGCACCCGTACCAGTTCCACCGCCCATACCAGCTGTAACGAAGACCATGTCTGCGCCTTTTAATACTTCTTCAATCTGCTCTTTGCTTTCCTCAGCAGCTTTTTTACCGACTTCAGGATTCGCACCTGCTCCAAGCCCTCTTGTCAGCTTAGCACCGATTTGCATTTTAGTTTCTGCTTTTGATAGATTTAACGCTTGTGCATCAGTATTGACTGCAATAAAATCGACACCTTGTACGTCATTTTCAATCATTCGGTTGACAGCGTTATTCCCGCCGCCACCTACTCCGATTACTTTAATTGATGCTAGGCCGTCTATATTTGTTTCAAACTCCAACATGCTGAATCCTCCTAATCCGTCGAAAATCTAATTCTATTCCCAGAACATATTAAATAGTTTTTTCATTTTGCCCGGTTTTTTATTTGTCTCTTGTTGTGCTTTTTGTTTTACTTTCGGTCTTGGCTGCGCTTCTTTCACTTGTGGTGCAGAAGAAACCGGCTCCATGGATGCGCCTACTTCATGAAACGCCTCATCTGGCATTTGGAATCCAACCTGTCTGCCCTGAATCTTTGCATTGCGATAAGCAAAGTGGATCAGACCCACTCCTGTCATATATTGAGGCTCTCTCACCCCGATATAATTCGGACTTGCAATCCTAACATTGTTTTGCAAGACCGTTTGTGCAAGAGAAAGGATACCTGGAATAGCTGCTTGTCCACCTGTTAGAACGAATCCACCAGGCAAATCATGCACATCCATATTTCTTAATTCCTCCGCCACAAAGAGCAAGATTTCTTCCAGCCGCGCTTCAATAATGTTGGCTGCATCAAGCTGTGTATACGTTTGTTTTTGATCGGTACCGATTACAGAAACTTCAAATGTCTCCTCCGTCGATGCCTCATCATAAAACGCATGCCCAAATTGTTTTTTGATTCGTTCAGCTTCTTCAGTGGAAGTTCTAAGTCCTATAGACAAATCTTTTGTTATGTTCTCTCCGCCCAAAGGGATACTGTGAGTAGAATAGAGATGCCCGTTTTCAAATACGGAAATCGTTGTAGATCCGCCGCCAATATCGACAAGAGCTACCCCAAGATTTTTTTCATCTTTCGATAATGCTGCCGAGCCCGATGCGAGTGGCTGCAAGCATATATCCATTATTTCAATTCCAGCTCTTTCTACACATCGGAGCCAGTTATGTAGAATCGTTTTAGAACCTGTAATTAACGATCCTTCCACTTCTAGCCGAACACCAAGCATTTTTTTCGGATCTGTGATTTCATCTCTTCCGTCGACGATAAATTGTCTCGGAATCACGTCTACGACGAGATGTTCTTGAGGAATAGATACTACTTGTGCAGCATCTAAGACACGTCTCACATCTTCAGCATGTATTTCTTTGTTTTCACTAGATACTGCGACTACGCCGCTCGTATTCTGAATATGAATATGGTTTCCGTTAATTCCGACAATCGCCTTTTGTAAAGGAAAACCTACCATTCTCTCAGCCTGTTCAAATGCTTGTCTAATAGAATGAACTGTCTCATCTATATCAACAATCGATCCTTTTTTTAACCCCTCTGAAGGGACATTTCCAACACCTATAATGTTAAGCGAATCATCCGCCATTTCTCCGACGATGACTTTTATATTGGATGTACCGATGTCAAGGCTGACGTAAATTTCATTGTTGTTCATTCTATGGCACCTCCTCACATTTCAATACTTTCTATTCTATTATTTGCTGAACAACAATACAATGAATGTGTTTTTACAAGTGTGTAACAAAACTTAAAAAATCAACATTTTTTATTAGGATTACTAAAAATATTCGTTACATCATATGTATATCCTTTTTTATGACTCACTTTTTTTCTTTTTTTCTCTAGAAATTGTCCATTTTGTTAGGAGAATTCTTCTAATCACTGCTATATTTTGAAACAATCTAACGCCGAATGCAAACATTCCGACTAAGTACAAGTCTACACCAAGATGGACGCCCAGAAAAGCTAAACTTATTGCCAGTATAATATTAAAGAAGAAGCCTGATACAAACACTAGTTCATCGTATGCCCCTTGCAGATGTGCCCGGATTCCACCAATCAATGTATCAAGTGCAGCAAGTACAGCGAGGGAAAGATAATTAGAATACTCATTCGGTATCGTAAAATTAGTTAAGAAACCGATCGCAACTCCTATGATTAAGCCAAGTACAGGAAGCCACATTATGATTTTTCCTCCTTTACATCGTCAAGAGGCTTCAATTCGTTTACTTGAATTGCACCGTCATATGCTTTTAAGTGGATTTTTTTCTTCGGCTGGCTCATACTCAAGCTGAAGTTTTCCTGAGCAAACAAATCTCCAATATCTGATACATTTAAACGGCTGTATAATTTGTCGGCCTGCTCACTAATCATTTTAATGGTGACTTCATCACTATCTAAGCTGTAACCATCCATTTTTGTCGTGCCATTAATATCTCGAATCACGCTTGTATTAATGACACGGCGATCATTGATGGAAATATGTTTTGCCCCAAACATATTGGCTTCATTCATTAACTTTTTCAGAAGATCAGGTGGGATATTTTTCACTTCTTCTCCGGTAAGGTCCTTGGAAAAAAGCTGAGATATTTCAATTTCAATCCCCTCCCCTTCCACTTCTGTAAAACCAGCCTTTTCTTTTAAATCCTTTAACGTTTTTGTTAATTGTGCTTCTTTTGATCGATCTCCTTGATGACCATATTTTTTTAGCATCTCGTCGTATTTATCAATTTCTTTGAGCAAATCCAATTCCTTACTTTTAGATGTAGATAAATCCTCTCTCAGTTCCCACACATCACGAGTATCACGAACTTTGGGCTTTTGTAAGGAATTAAATTGGATGGAAACCATGATGCCAAATATGATCATTAAAGCTGTTAAACTAAGTAAAGGCTTCTTTTTCCTCAACACCACTCACCTTTTCACTTTTAATCTTTGTTTCTTAAAAGAGGGTTCATACGAATATCCGTTTTCTCGATCGTCATTGAAATGTGATCACTTGTCAGCTGATCGACCACTCCCCCTGCAATATTTAAAGCAGGTATTAACACAGCAGGATCACCAATAGCAGATATGACAAATGGTGCTGGATGCTGAACACCATCTACTGTGACAACTGGACCGTTACAATGTATGTATGATTGGTGTGTGATTCTTTGCCCATTAATAGATACAGCAGAAGCCCCTGATATAAATAGTTCGTTTATCACATGAAAAATGTGGCTCTCATGCACAATGTAATTATTAACATTTTGTCCACTCGGGATATAAGATGCATCTTCAAGAGACACTTTTACCCCTTTTCCTTTTACACCGATCTCTCCTGTAAACATTCTATATTTCTCAACATCTTCCAGCACATTAAAATACTGCTCTTTTTCATTTTTCAAATTGGACTCTGTTGCTTGTACCTTTGATTGAAGACTATATAATTCTTTTTCGAGTTTCTGATTTGCCTTTTCTTGCGTTGTGAGCTGACTTTTCAGAGAGTATTCTTTTTTCCATTGCTCTGTTCGAATGACATCTGCCTGATGCTGCTTTGTATATTGGTATGAAAAAGAAATCAGAAAACCAAGAACAAGCATGACAATCGAGAATATAACTGTTTTGCCTCTCAACGCTCATCTTCCTTTTTCTTAGATTTAAACGCTTCGAAATACGTAGCGACTTCCATATGGATTGTGCCTTTTTCAGATGATGAAAGTTCTTTTACAATGGCTGGATAGGTTTTCATTTTATCACCGAACGTTTTAATTGATGCAATCACAGTGTTTCCGTCATTCATATAAAATTTAACTAGCCAATTGTTTGAATTTGTTGGCACATAATATACTTCTGAGATGAGTTCCTGAATAGAGGCTGGCAGTTGATTTAAAGATTTAACAGTTTGCTTCAGCTTCTCCTTATTGTCCCAATCGACAAAAATAGGACCTGCATGACTCGGTGTCACTTCTTCTGGTAAAGCGGTCCCATTTTCAAGAAGCTCATAATATAGATTTCCCTTTTGAAGATACGCAATATTTGCATATTCTTTGACAGCAATACTCACTTTATTTGGGAAATGCTTTTTGATACTGACACTTTTAATCAGTTTATTTTGTTTCATATGATCTGCTGTTAAATCTTTATTTAAATTCCAAAACTCTGTTTCGCCTTCTTTAATTTGTGAAAGTTTAACAAGCTGTTTTGTTGAGACATGCTCATTACCTGTGATGGTTAAAGAAGAAATTTTGCTGATAGGTGTCTGCAAATAAATAATAATTAAAACCATGATAAAAAACAGTAGTATAAAAGAGATCAGTCTCCGATTCGCTTTTTGCTTCCTTTGTTCTTTAATTTTAGGAATTCGCTCTTCTATATTGACGATCTTTTCATTTTCATGATCAGGCCGCATATATACTCTTCACCTCATTCAAAGCTGCTTGTCCACATCTTTGGGTCATCATTTTGATGAGAAAACAAACGGCATTCTTTCATGCCGTTTGTTTTCCTCTGATGTCATCATTCATAAAAACTACCTGTTAATTTTCTTCACCGATAATTTCTACTTCTGTATGCATCTCTACGTTGTAGTCTTCTTTAATTTTCTTTTGGATGAACTGAATTAAGTCCAACACGTCTTGAGCAGTGGCTCCACCAGCGTTGACAATAAAGTTGCCGTGCATATCAGAAATTCTAGCTCCGCCGATTTGGTATCCTTTTAAATTCGCTTTTTCTACAAGCTGTCCTGCATATTCAGGCAGCGGATTTCGAAAAATACTGCCGGCACATGGCCGATTATAAGGCTGGGTTTCTTTACGATAATCTTTATTTTGCTGCATCTTCTTTGTGATTTTCTCGCGGTCATCCTGCTTGAGCTTAAACACAGCTTCTAGAACAATGCCAGGTCGTTCCTTTTGTAGGACTGACGTTCGATAGCTAAAATTCATTTGTTCATTTGTGAGCCACTCGATGCTTCCATCTTCAAATAAGATTCTGGCTTTCACAAGAATCTTACTGATATCAGATCCATGTGCACCTGCGTTCATATAAACAGCGCCGCCAATAGATCCCGGAATACCAGCTGCGAATTCCAGTCCTGAAAGACCCTGTTTACTAAGTGATGTCGCGAGCCTTACGACAGAGTAGCCGCCGCCGACTGTAATTTCTTCATCATTTACAGTTAGGTGATCCAGTCCAGCACCTAGCTTTAGGACAACTCCTCGAATTCCTTTATCAAGGACAAGTAAATTCGATCCTCTTCCAATGACCGTCCAATTTGTATGGTGTTTTTTCACATGATCCATGATGGTTTTCACTGCATCGATATCTTTTGGGATGATCAAAAGATCTGCTGGTCCGCCTATTTTCATTGTTGTATGATTCGAAAGCGGCTCATTTTCAAGTACTTTACCAACTTGCGCTTCTAATAATTCATTCTTCAAGTTCTCCATATTACCCTCCGCCTTACCTAATATCATTCCATCATGTAGTCGTTATTTCTTTTAACACATTATATAAACGTGTAGCCGCATCTGGTACTCCGAGTTCTTTCGTTAAACGGCTCATTTGGTTGAGTTTTTCTTCATTACCAGCAATTTCATCAATGGCATGCAGCAAACGATCCCCTGAAAGCTCTGATTCTCTTAAAACAATCGCAGCATCATGTTTTTCAAGTGATCTTGCATTGATTTCCTGATGATTTGCCGTCACGTATGGGCTCGGAATAAAAATGGTTGGGATTCCAAGAGCCGTTACTTCAGCAATTGTTGTAGCTCCTGCTCTTGCAACAATCACATCGATCGATTTCAGGTACTCTGGCATTTGATGCAAGAAAGGTTTTGTGATCATGTTAGGTGCTGCACCTTTTTCCTTTAGTTCATTCAACACTTTTTCATAATGAACCTCACCTGTGATATATAAAAGCTGGTAGTTTTTAGCCTTTAAATCATCTTGCATTTCGATCACTGCTCTATTGATAGGAGCAGCACCTCGACTCCCGCCGAAAATAAGAACTGTTTTTTTCTTTTCATCGAGCCCGAATTCTTTAAGAGATTTCCCCTCTTTTATAGAGACGACTTCAGAGGCTCTAGGGTTTCCCGTAAATACAACCTTTTCAGAAGGAAAATGTGCCTTTGCTTCATCAAAGCATACGGCTACCCTATTAACATATCTCGCTAGGAACTTATTTGTAATACCAGGCAGGCTGTTTTGTTCGTGTATAATAGTCGGGATCTTCAGCTTAGAAGCCGCATAAACAACAGGCCCACACACATAACCGCCTGTTCCAATAACCACATCAGGCTTGAATTCTTTTAAGTAAGATTTGCTTTTTTGAACGCCTTTCAAAAATCTCATCACCGTTTTGACGTTATCAAAGGAAAGCTTTCGCTTAAAACCTGAAATTTCTATCGCCTTGAAAGGGATATTTTCTCTTTCTACAATTTTCTTTTCAAGTCCATTTTCAGTACCGATATATAAAAATTCCACATCAGGATGCAGTCTCTTCACTTCTTTAATAAAGGCTAAGGCCGGATAAATATGGCCGCCTGTTCCGCCTCCACTGATTACTATACGCATTATACCATTTCCCCTCAATTTTTTTCTGCTCTGAACAAAGTATAAACCCTGTTTTAAACAACAGGGCTCCGTTAAAACCTGTAAAGAAGAGTCAAAATACACGTTTTCGAAACAAAAACTGTCATTTTCACTCTTCAAATCATTTTTTTATACTTTTGCAAAATAAACGTCAACATGGTTTCATTAGCTTCAGCACGCTAATATCTTGCGTACCTGCTTACATTCAGAAGTACGCCAATCGCCATCAGCATTAATGTCAATGATGAGCCGCCATAACTAAGGAATGGGAGCGTGATACCTGTCACAGGAATAAGTCCAGTGACAACTGCGATGTTAATCATTACTTGAATGGCAACCATTGAAATAATACCAACTGCTAGGAAACTCCCATATAAGTCTGGGGCTCCAAGTGCTATTCGTATGCCTCTCCATAATAGAACACTAAAGAGGAGTAAAATGAGTGATCCTCCTATAAAGCCAAGCTCTTCAGACAATATCGCAAAGATGAAGTCCGTTTGGGGCTCAGGTAAATAGAAGAATTTTTGTCTACTTTGACCAAGTCCCATTCCGAACAGACCACCTGGACCAACAGCGTATAAGGACTGAATAATTTGAAACCCACTGCCTAGTGGATCTTCCCAAGGATTTAAGTATGATGTAATTCGTTTTATTCGGTAGGGTGCTGATAAGACAAGTGCAGCAAACCCGCTGAGCCCTATAAGACCGAGAAATATAAAGTGAGTTATTCTCGCACCTGAAACAAATATCATAATAATACAGGTTCCAACCATCACCGTTCCTGTTCCCAGATCCGGCTGAAGCATGATGATGGCAAATGCAGAAAATACAATGCCTAAAGCTGGGGCAAAACCTTTGCGAAAGGATGTGATATTTTTTTGTTTTTCAGATAAGAATTTTGCAAGAAACGCAATCATCGCAAGCTTCATAAATTCAGAGGGCTGAATACTAAACGCACCGACACCAATCCAGCTTCTTGATCCATTTCTCTCCATACCAATGCCAGGAATAAGTACAAGCAGCAAAAGGAGAAAACAAACAGCAATCAATATCTTTGACCAAGTCCGCCACGTCCAATAATCGACTCGCATAATGAAAAACATTGCGATAACTCCGATTCCGGCAAACAAAAGCTGTCTTTTTGCAAAATAAAACGAATCATCAAATTTATACGATGCCCACACAGCACTAGCGCTGTACACCATAATTAAACCAATCGTCAATAAAAGTAACGTAATGACAACAAGCAAAAAATCCGGAGAAGTTTTCTTATTCGTCAAGAGACCGACACCCCAAGCATAATTTCATTTGGGCTGTCAGTCATATGAGAGACAAGCCCTTATTTAAGCATATGCACGGCGTTTACAAACATGTCTCCACGTTCTTCAAATGTTTTATGTTGATCCCAGCTTGCACAAGCCGGAGATAATAAAATCACGTCTTCTTCTTCAGATATGTTAAACGCCGCATGTACTGCTTGTTCAACATTATCGACATGTTTTACGTGATGTATTCCAAGCTCTTCACCAAGCTTCACAAACTTAGGTGCAGTCTCACCAAATGTGATAATTCCTTTTACATGTTTCATAAAAGGTTTCAACTCATCAAATTCATTGCCTCGATCAAGTCCACCTGCTAATAAAATAGTTGGTTGTTCGAAGGCTGACAATGCTTTACTTGTTGCCAAAATATTGGTTGCTTTACTATCGTTATAAAATTTCCGACTCTGAATTGTATCTACAAATTGCAGACGATGCTTCACTCCACCAAATGTCGTGAGAACGTGAACGATTGCTTCATTTGAGCAGCCTGCATTTTTCACAACACAAATAGCTGCCAGAATGTTTTCTTGGTTATGCTCACCAGGAAGGACAACATCCTTTACATCAATGATATGTTCATTCATGTAGTAAATTGCACCATGTTGAATAAACGCACCATGTTCTACTGGCTCTTTCACTGAGAAAAATACTTTTTTTGCTTTTGAACCTTCTGCTAGTTTTACAACGGAAGGATCATCTAAGGTAATTACAGCAATGTCATCTTCATGTTGATGTGCGAATACTTTCTGCTTTGCTTTTTCATATTCTTCACGAGTGTGGTGATAGTCTAAATGTGCATCAAAAATATTTAATATTAAGCTGATTTTAGGTCTAAATTCAACTGTTCCCATTAACTGAAAAGAAGACAGTTCCGTTACGATCCACTCATCGCCAGCTGCATTTGCAGCGACTTCACTGGCAACTGTTCCAATATTACCCGCCACTAATGTTTTTTGGCTGTCTTTTTTCAGCATTTCATAAATCAATGTCGTGGTAGTGGTTTTTCCATTCGATCCAGTAATCCCAATAAAAGGAGATGAGGTTAAATGATACGCTAATTCTATTTCCGTCCAAACTGGAATTTGGCGGCGAAGCGCTTCTTGAACCATCACATTTTCATATGGAATTCCTGGATTTTTAATTAAAATTGTAATGTCTTTATCTTCGAATATACGAAGAGGATGACTGCCACAAATGACATCAATCCCCTTTTCAGAAAGTAGCTGAGCAGGTTTATTTTCTTCAAACGGTTTTTGATCATTTACCGTCACATTTACTCCATGTTCATGAAGAATTGAAGCTGCCGCATATCCGCTTTTAGCAAGACCTAATACTAGTACATGTTCGTTTTTTAACATTTGCATCTTATTCAATTATAACCACACCTCGATGTAAATTCCTAAAACAGCAAGTAATAAACCAGCTGTCCAGAAGGTGACAACTACTCTCCACTCTGACCAGCCAACTAACTCATAGTGGTGGTGAAGCGGACTCATCTTAAAGATTCTTTTGCCGGTTGTTTTAAAGGAGATGACTTGAAGAATAACGGATAACGTCTCAACAACAAATACTCCACCAATAATGACAAGTAAAATTTCAAGCTTCGTTAAAATCGCAATTGCTACAATGGCTCCGCCTAATGCTAGAGAACCTGTATCCCCCATAAATACTTTTGCAGGATGTGCGTTAAACACAAGGAAGCCAAGGACGGCTCCTGCAACAGCTACTGAAAAGATCGCTACATCATACTGGGATTGATTCCAAGCCAGTATAGCAAATGCTCCGAAAGCAATAGCAGCGGTTCCAGATAAGAGACCATCCAGTCCATCCGTTAAGTTCACAGCATTAGAACCTCCGACAAGCATGAAAACAACAAGGATAAAGTAAGCCCATCCTAAATCAAAGCTGACGTCTGTTCCTGGAATGCGAATCGTTGTTGCAAACTGATAATAATGGAAAACTGCATAAAAGATCACAGCGATCACAATTTGACCGATTAATTTCTGTTTCGATGTTAATCCAAGATTTCGTTTCATCGCTACTTTAATATAATCATCTAAAAATCCTAATAGGCCGTAACCAAGTGTGACAAATAACAGTAAAAACATTTCTGGACTAATCTCAGAAAATTTGTTGATCATCACAATTGTTGTAATAGTGATAGAAAAGATAATCATGATGCCGCCCATTGTCGGTGTCCCAGATTTCTTTTGGTGGGACTGCGGGCCCTCTTCTCTAATACTTTGACCAAATTTTAGTCTTCTTAAAAACGGTATAAAAATCGGGGATAAAAGAACACTGATTAAAAATCCCATTATGATTGTAAACAATATCACCTGTTCAAGCATCGTTCTTTACTCCTTCCGAATTTCCAAAGCCGTTTTCCATCAGAAAATTGCATTCATTATTATGGTATTCATTCACGTTCTTCGTATGTTGTTTTTGTACAAAATGCTTCATTTCATTACACTCTTTTCATCATTTTAAGATTTGTTTAGATCTAAAATAGCGTCAATAGCAACCTTTGCATCATCAAAGTCATAGACTTGATCACCAATAATTTGATAGGTCTCATGGCCTTTACCCGCTATTAAGACTGTATCGCCTTTTTTCGCATTGGCAATGGCAAAGAAGATCGCTTGTTTCCGATTCACAAAGCTATGATAATATGCGTCTGGCACCCCGTGTTCCATATCTTTTAAAATGGCTGAAGGATCTTCGCTTCTTGGGTTGTCTGATGTAAATACAGGTTCATCTGCATATTTCACAGCGATTTGAGCCATTTGAGGACGCTTTGTTTTATCACGGTCGCCGCCACAGCCAATTACACAGAAAATTTTGCCCTCTGTTAATTCTCTACATGTTGTGAGGACATTTTCTAAACTATCAGGTGTATGTGCGTAATCGACGATGACAGGGAAGTCTTGATCGCAGTTTACAAGTTCAAATCTGCCCTTGACTCCTTCCAGCTCTTCAATCGCACTCACGATCGTCTCAAATGTTAAGCCAGATACGATCCCAACTGATACAGCTGCGAGGATATTATACACATTGAACTTTCCGACGAGGGCAACCGTCACTTTCTTGGTGCCGATTGGAGTGACCAAATCAAATTGAGTTCCCTTTGGCATGATTTGAATATTTTTTGCCATGACATCTGCTTTTCGCTCTAGGGCATACGTCATGACTTCAGCAGCTGTGACTTTTTCAAAATAACTCGAAGCCTCATCATCTGCATTTAAAATCGCATGCTTCGGTTTATTATGATGAAAGGCACTTCCGAGCTGAGAAAACAGTAAGCTTTTCGCATGTTTATATTCTTCCATTGTGTTGTGGTAGTCAAGATGGTCCTGCGTAAGATTTGTGAAAACAGCAATATCATAATCACACCCATGCACCCTGCCAAGATGGAGGGCATGTGATGATACTTCCATGATGGCTGTGTCTACATCTTGATCAAGCATCTGTTTAAACGTTTTTTGAAGTGTGACACTTTCAGGTGTGGTGTTTTTCACGTCGAGAATGTCATCATTCACCTTCATATACATCGTACCGATTAAGCCTGTTTTCTTCTCGGCTTTTCTCATCATTTGTTCGATCATGTGTGTTGTTGAGGTTTTTCCGTTTGTGCCTGTGATCCCGATGAGATTCAGCTTATGAGTGGGCTGTTCATAAAACGCATCAGCTATTCTTGCAAGTGCTCTTTGAGAGTGTTTCACAATAATGACTGGTACCTCTGTTATGTTAAGAGGGTGTTCTGCTACAATGGCAGCAGCCCCGCTTTTCACCGCTTTTTCAGCATAATCGTGTCCATCTACTGTATAGCCTTTTATACAGACAAAAAGGCTTCCCTTTTTCACCTCTCTTGAATCCATTTCAATGGAAGTGATATCAGGATTTTCGTTTATCAATTCGTTGTTTTCACTTTTAAAGTATGTAAGCAGTTCTTGTAATTTCATTTTCATATCAAACCTCTCAAATTCGTTCACGTGCATGTCTTGTGAAAAAAACACACAGTCTATATTTTATCGTAAAAAAAAGGATACATCCAGCGTATTCCTTAAGTTTCTGTTGGAAAAAACACACTTTGGACTCTTTTTTTCAAACTGGCCTTCTCTTTCAACAAAAAGAGGCAGCCAAATGAGTGCGGCTACCCTCTGTTCATTCTTTATTATTCGTCGTTTAAGTATAATCTGATCGTGGAGCCTTCTTTGACCTTTGTCCCAGCAGCAGGTGATTGCTTCACTACTTTACTGCCAGTTCCTGAGGCATCGATCTTTAGGTTGATCAAGAGGGATTCAAGATCTGAAACAGATCCTCCTACAAGATTCGGTACTTCAATGGTTTTTGTGTCCAGCCACTGATACTTCTTTTCAATTTGGCCTTTTCTTTTTTTCACACCCATCTCAGGCAGGCTATCCCGCATAATATGACCAACAATTGGTGCGGCAACGGTACCACCAAATTGAATGGTGCCTTTTGGGTTATCCACAGCTACATAGACTACGATACTTGGGTCATCTGCAGGCGCAAATCCGATAAACGACACAATGTGGTTATTCTCCATATACTTTCCGTCCTTTACCTTCTGTGCTGTTCCTGTTTTTCCGCCGACCCGATACCCTTCAACAAATGCATTTCGGCCAGTTCCTTGAGCGACTACACTTTCAAGTGCATACCTGATTTCTTTAGATGTCTCTGTTGAAATCACTTTCTTTTTGGCAATCGGTGATTGCTTTTTCACGACCTCTTTTGTGATTGGATCTATCCATTCTTTTGCAATATAAGGCGTGTAAAGTGTCCCGCCATTTACTGCAGCTGCTACTGCAGCTACTTGCTGAATTGGCGTAACAGATACACCTTGACCAAAGGCCGTGGTCGCCTGCTCTACAGGACCTACACGATCAAGCGGGAACAAAATTCCCCGCCCTTCTCCTTGAAGGTCAATTCCGGTTTTTTGGCCAAATCCGAAATTTTTGATATAAGAAAATAATTTTTCTTTACCAAGACGATCTCCTAGCTCTACAAAGCCGGGGTTACAGGAATTTTGAACTACTTCCAAGAATGACTGTGATCCGTGCCCGCCTTTTTTCCAACACCTGAGTCTTGCACCATCAACTGTCACAGATCCGCTGTCAAAAAATGAATCGCGTTTTAAATTCACTTTCTTCTCTTCTAATGCTGCTGCAAGTGTAATAATTTTAAATGTCGAACCCGGCTCATATGTGCTCCACACCGGAAGATTTCGGTTAAACACTTTTGAGTCAACTGATTGATAGTCAGCTGGATCAAAATCTGGTCTGCTTGACATCCCTAGCACTTCACCATTTTTCGGATTCATCGCAATCGCGATCATACCATCTGGATTATACTTTGCCTGCGCGTTGTCTAATTCCCGTTCTATGATGGTTTGTACTTTTGCATCGACTGTTAATTTCATATCAAGACCATCTTTAGGCGGAGTATAATCGTCTGCTTCATCTGGCATTTTCTGCCCTTTTGCATCGGAATAAAACTTCACAGACCCTTTTTCGCCTTTTAGGTCATCGTCATAGTAGGCTTCAAGTCCAAGTAAGCCTTGATTATCGATTCCAGCAAAGCCCAGTACATGTGAAAGAAAGCTGCCAAACGGATAATGTCTGATGCTGTCTTCTGCTACATACACGCCTTCTAAATCAAGCTCTCTTACTTCTTTTGCTTTTTCATGAGATACCTTTCTGCCCTCAGGAGAAATTCGTTCAATTGATGTTTTCTTCGTGACGTGCTTGTACGCTTTCTCTTCAGACATATTCAGCACAGCTGCCAATTTCTTGCTTGTTTCGGCGGGGTCTTTAATTTGCCGAGGGACGACCAAAATAGATGGAGCACTTTTGTTCGTCGCAAGCTCTACCCCATTCCGGTCCAAAATATCTCCTCGTTCCGGTTCGAATGGAAGGTTTCGGCTCCAGGAATCTTTTGCTAAGCTTGTCAGCTTCTCACCCATAATAAACTGCACATATCCTAATCTAGTATCTATGATGAAAAAAATGATCACCCCAAACAGTAGCACGAAAAGCAATCGTTTTCTCACGGTTACACTCGACACTCGCACGCCCGGTTCACTCCTTACATATGGCTTGTTTTCATCATATGCAGGCCCGTCCTTTTGTAGAACGCACCGTGATATTCTGCTGGCTGGAGCAAAAGAAAAAACCTAGCAAGTGATTTGCTAGGTTTACAGTTAATTTGGGCTTTTAAATGTCACAGTGACGACTTTGTCTGAAATCTCTGCTCCACTTTTGACACTTTGTTTCACAGCATATCCTTGTCCATTTGTTTCTATATGCACACCGGCAATCGAAGCATATTGAAGGACTTCCCTTCTGGACCAGCCTGTCATATCAGGCATCTTAATGGTTTTCCCTGCTGTTTTCAAGAACACTTTCTGGCTTTCAGAGAATTCAGAGCCCGCACTCGGCCACTGGCGTTTAATGGACAGACCGTCCCCGATGACAACAGGTGTTAAGTGTTTATTTTTGACTTCTGTTTCTGCCTGCTTCACTTCTAAATCCAGGAATGAAGGCATCGTTTCTTGTTTCACTTTTTGTTCGCCTGATTTTTTATCGTCTGCTTTTGTTGGTGCAATATTTAAATATAGCAAACTATTTTTCATGACAGGGTTAAAGATCTGAGAAACTGGAGCTGACCCCGTTTCTGTTTCAGACAGCTGCGGCTGCTGAACAGCCACATAAACAAGCAGCTTCGGATCATCTTTTGGCGCCATTCCCATAAATGAAAAGACGTAATCGTTTCGTCCTTGGAGGTAACCGCCGGCACCGCCAATTTGTCCCGTTCCTGTTTTTCCAGCAACGTCGAAGCCTTTGATTTGATAAGGCTGACCTGTTCCAATTTTCGAGGAAACAACCTCACCTAAAATATCACGAACTTGCTTCGCTGTATCAGATGAAATCGGTTTTCCTGCTGCTGTTGGTTCGTGCTGCAAAATCGTTTTGTTTGTGTTCGGGTCTGTAATATGATCAATGACATATGGTTTCATCATTGTTCCGCCGTTTGCTATCGCAGTGGCTGCTTCGATTTGTTGAATCGGTGTGATGGCTGATGCTTGACCATAAGCTGTCGATGCTTTGTCATATTCATATCTAAAATTGATTTTACTAGACGCTTCGTTCGGCAAATCAATCCCCGTTTTGTCATAGAAATGGAACTTCTGCAAATATTGTTCGTATCGTGTGAAGCCTAGTTTTTCTTTTGCCAGCTTTGCAAAGGCCACATTTGACGAGCGAAGAACTCCTTGATGAAAGTCAATTTTCCCCCAGCCATTTCCGTTGTTGTGGTCTCGCACAAGGCCGCCGCCTACTTTATAAGTACCAGATTGATATTTTTCACTGCCTTGGTAGACCCCTTCTTGGATCGCCGCAGCGAGGGTAAAGATCTTCATCGTTGAACCTGGTTCAAACGCATATGAAATCACATCATTGTTATAATTCGTAATGTCTAGTTCATTTAAATTAAAGCTTGGCCGCTGCCCCATCGCAAGAACCTTCCCAGTTTTCGGATCAACGACTGTGGCAATGATTTTCTTCGGCTTATACTTTTTGGCAACCTGCGTCATACTTTCTTCAAGAAACGCTTGAATTTTCTGATCGATGGTCAGCGTGACATTTTTCCCGTCTTTCGGGGCGACAATGTCTTCTTTACTATTCGGCAATGCCCATCCGCTTCTGTCACTGTTATATGTCACATAGCCGTCTTTTTCTTTTAAAAATTTGTTCAGTGCCTTCTCAAGTCCCATTGCACCTGACATGTCCTTTGTCGCCTCATTTAATCTGGCATAACCGATTAGGTTAGAAGCAAACATGCCGTTTGGATAATATCGCTTCGTGTCTTTTTCAAAAGCAACACCTGGAAGCTTTAGCTTTTCAATTTTTTCCTTCGTTGAAAAACTAATATCCTTCCCCGCTTTACCAAACTCCACTTGGAATGCATCTTTTGTATTGAGACGCTTTAAAATTTCGCTTTCACTCATATCGATGACTTTCGAGAGCTCTTTTGCTGTCTTTTCTTTATCGACGACATGCATTGGATGCTTAGGGTCCACTGTCATTTTCTTGCTCATGACCGCAATGAGCTTATACACAGATGTATCCTCAGCAATCACATTCCCATTCCGGTCTAAAATAGATCCTCTTTTGGCTTCAAGTGTTTTCTTCGATTGATATTGTTCATTTGCCTTGGCAGCTAATACTTGTCCATCAACTGTTCCTGTAATTTGAATATAGATAAAACGTGCTAGGATGATAAAGAAAAACAGGGCGAAGCAAATACTTGCAATTGCCGCGCCTCTGTTCATCATTTTATTCTTTTTAGGCATCGCCATGTTAATCGACCTTCTTAACATCTTTCGAAATAGTTAAGCCTGCTTTTTTCGCAGCATCAATGATTCTTTCTGGTTCACTCAGCAAATCTTTTTCCTTTTGTAGCTCAGTGATCTTCTTCGATTCTAAAGATACTTGCTGTTCTAGCTTCTGCACTTCGATATTGGCGTGATAGACAGCAAAGGCTTTAGAAATGATGAGAATCGAGCTGCACATAAGAGCCATGACAAACATGACAAGTAAGATTTTTTCACCAAGTGTGATAGAACCTCTTCTTTTAATGAAAACCGATTGGCCTTGCTGCTCTGTTTGATGTTGCTTCACTTCTCTTTGATAAGCCAAATTACTCATAAGAAACCTCCTTTTTATCATCATCTATGGTGTCGTTTTACTTTTTTTCTGCAATTCGGAGCTTCGCTGAACGGGCACGGTTGTTATGTTCCAGCTCTTGTTCTGATGCAACGATCGGTTTTCTCGTGATCAGCTTCAGCTTAGGTTCAAGTCCTTCTGGAATCACTGGTAGTCCGTGCGGAAGTTCTGGAAGAGAAGACATTTCTCTAAATGTACTTTTACAAATCCGGTCTTCAAGTGAATGGAATGTAATGACAGAAATTCTCCCCTTCGGATTGAGTAACTCTATTGCTTGTTCTAGTGCTTCTTCAAATACTTTCAATTCATCATTTACGGCAATTCGGATCGCTTGAAACACTCTTTTCGCTGGATGTCCGCCAGTTCGTCTTGCAGGTGCCGGAATTCCTTCTTTGATAATGTCGACAAGCTCACCCGTTGTTTCAATTGGCGCTTTTTTTCTTGCTTCTTCAATTTTGCGTGCGATTTGCTTGCTGAACTTTTCTTCCCCATATTTGTAGAAAATCCGAACTAGATCTTCAAATGGCCATTCATTCACCACTTTTTTTGCCGACAATGCGGCTGATTGATCCATTCGCATGTCAAGAGGTGCATCATGGTGATAACTAAAGCCTCTCTCTGGTGTGTCGAGCTGAGGAGATGATACCCCAAGGTCAAAAATCACACCGTCTACACTTGTAATACCTTGTTCATTCAGACGTTCTTTTAAATATCGGAAGTTGCTTTTTATGAAAAGAATGTTCGCTTTAGAATCCGCGAGCTTCTCTCGTGCATGATCCAGTGCAGCATCGTCTTGGTCAAATCCAATCAATGTTCCTTTTTCTGATAATTGAGATAGTAAATATGAGCTATGACCTGCTCCGCCTAGCGTGCAGTCCACATATGTACCGTCTTCTTTTACGTTTAAACCGTCAACTGTTTCTTTTAATAATACTGTCTCATGTTGAAACATGATGTTATGGTCCCA
Source organism: Bacillus sp. FSL W8-0645 (assembly GCF_038007905.1). Lineage (NCBI taxonomy): Bacteria > Bacillati > Bacillota > Bacilli > Caryophanales > Bacillaceae > Bacillus > Bacillus sp. FSL W8-0645. The sequence continues at coordinate 1,542,729 of NZ_JBBOYC010000001.1, read as the reverse complement.
CCTTTTTCAAATAGAAATGAATGTGTAGAAAGCTTGCTGCACAAGGGATTATTATATATCAAATCCAATCATGTTTTCAGCAATTTCAGCAAAAGAATCTTCTTGCTCTTCTGTATATTGTTCCCAGATCGACTTACTCCACAACTCAATTCGATTTGAAACGCCGATGACCACACATTCTTTTTCGAGTTTTGCATATTGGAGTAGGTTTGATGCGATGTTAATACGCCCCTGCTTGTCCAGATCGCATTCGACTGCGCCAGAGAAGAAGAACCGGGTAAACGCACGTGCATCTTTTTTCGTTAGCGGTAGTGCTTTGAGTTTCTCTTCGATTAGTTTCCACTCACTCATAGGGTAGCCAAATAAACATTGATCAAGCCCTCTCGTCAGCACAAACTGTACTCCGAGACCGTCTCTAAATTTAGCAGGGATGATCATGCGCCCTTTTGTATCAATCGTATGTTGGTATTCACCCATGAACATGATAATCAGAGCCCCACTTTCTCACCCATACTCTCCACTATCCACCACTTCTCTCCACAAAACTTATTCTACACTGTTTCTACATAAAAAAAAACCCTGAACTAGTCAGGGTTCATTAAAACTTTATTTCAAAGTTTGACAATTTGTTGCTTGTTTTGAAATGAAAATGGCATATTTTTGAATGTTTTGAAGAATTCTGGACCATATTTGTTTAAAAAGTACATGATATTCCAAATTCTTTCCTGCGGGGCATCTAGTGGTTTTAAACTATTTTCAATCCGTTCAAAGTCCCGAAGGATGTATCCTTCCTTCTCCTCCACACGCTGCGCCACCTTTTGATACACAAATTGAAGCTGGTCTTCAATAAATTTGGCATTTTTATCTAGCAGCTGCTCGAAGTTTGGTTCAATCTCCAGTGCTTCTTGTCTCATCACACCATGAGCATTTGCTAATTCTCGTTTGGCGTGTTGAACCGCTTGAACAAAGCTGTCTGGAAGACTTTGCTGAAAGTGCGCTTCTTTCTTTTCTTTTACTCCATTTGTCAGCACTTCTTCTACCGACAGTTCTCTAACTGGCAGTTTCTTGTCGATGTGCCTTTCAAGAAGGGTTACATGCAGTCTCGGAAGAACAGGCGCCATCTTTAATTTAAAATGCTCAAAGATTCCTTTCAGCTCTCCCCAATAGTTAACCTCACCGTGTCCTGCCATAAAGGCAAGTGTCGGGAGAAGGGTTTCCTGCATCAAGGGACGCGTCACCACATTGTTGCTAAACCGTTCTGAGTGCTCCTCCACTTCCTGCAAAAGCTCTTCCTTCGTCCAAGTAAGCCCCACTTCTGATATAGAAAACCGGCCGTTCTCTTTTTCAATCAGGAAACGTTCCTCATCATATTCGTAAAACAGATTCGCCTGATTGTCACCAGCTTCAATAATTGGCTGATATCCTGCTCGTTTCATAGCAGCTTGCGATTCATTTAAGCGAGCAGTAACCGCATCATTTGTCTCGACAATGTGCTTGAATAACGCACGCTCAAGCGGTTTGACACCTAAGTCACCTGAATTAAATAAAAGCAGTCCATCTTCTTCAAAGAGGTCACATACAATCCATTCAAAGAAATCAGTAAACGTTTGTGATTTGCGTAAACATCGAAGAAGCTGTTCAAGCAAGTCATTGGTGTATGCAGATTCTTCATACGTTGAAAACACATCACGGAGCCATTTTTCAGTTTTTTCTTGATCAAGCGGGATTCTTTTCGCAGCCGCTTTTTTGACGTTATGTAATGACAGCTTTTGTTTCACTGGCCCCTTTTCGCCAGATGTGTACACAAAATTAATTTCATCTACGTCATGATCCTCACCAGCTACCCAAAAGACCGGAATCACTGGGACGCTAAGCTCTGTTTCTTTTTCTTTTGCAAACTGAATGATGGATATGATTTTATGTATGGTATAAAGCGGTCCTGTTAATAGACCAGCCTGCTGTCCTCCGACCACCATGACACTCCGTTCATCACGGATCTTTTCAATGTTCTGGCGCATCGCTTTCGATTCAAACTTTGCATGGTACGCGCTCATATAATCCGCTAAAGCCTCGCGCGGGAAGCTCATTTCCATGAGATCGTCGTATCTCTTTTTCCATGTGTGCTCAGAATGTATATCATAATCAAAAAAAGTCGTCATCTCTTTTTTTTCTTCTATATAATCACGTATGAATAAATTCTGACTTCGGATGGAAAGTTCAGTCAATTGCATGTTTAGAACTTCCTTTCTTCAATAAATAGTTAGTTTCCCGAAAAAAGTATAGCATGTAAATGAGCTCACTCAAAAGATTTTGTTTGCTTTTTTTCCAATACTTCCAAGCTTCGATCAAAGAAAGTGAGATGTGGCGCCGCAACGCTGTGAGTTTGAGCCTTATTTAAAAGATAGCCAAGGATGGCTTTTCTTTCGGTTTGGCGGCCTTTCACTATATCTTGAAGCATAGACGACTGATTCTCAGCCGTTTTCTCACAAACAGAGACTACATAAGACCAGAGCCGCTCTTTTTCATGTAAGCTCAAGATGGAAACTGCTTCTTCAAATGCACATTTCATCATGTATTCATATGAAGGGTTTGCGATCAATTCCCCATTTCTCACATGCAGCAAAGCCGTGAGCGGATTAATACAGACATTGACAAGCAGTTTTTCCTCCAGCACCTTTTTCCATTCATCCGTATAGATCATCTGAAAATGAGATGATGTCTCATTCAATGCTTCTTTTATACCAGCTGCTTCTTCATGCTGAAATGCCCCCCACTTGATGACACCGATACCTGTATGGTTCACTGCATGATCTGACATCTTCATAGCTCCGTGCTCTACCGCACCTATGTATAATGAATGTCCCGTTTTCCAATTCTCCAAATCTAATAAGTGAGCCATTCCGTTCTGTAAGAATAAGATACGATGAGGAGGTAATGTCGATAGTTCACCAAGCACATCTTGCAAATGATGATATTTCACTGTCACGATGAGCAAATCAAATTCTCCTATTATTCCTGTCTGTGCATGAACAGCCGCCTGGCATGTTTCTCCTTTTACTGTTCGCTCAATGCCTACTGCTCGAATCTCTTCTGCCTGTTCGTTTCTTCTTGTAAAGACTGTGACGTCATGATGCTGCGTTAAATAACTAGCACAGAGCAGACCAATCGCACCGCCGCCAATGATTCCAATGTTCAACTGCCGCACATCCCTTTTTCGTTTACTTCATGATATCAACTATTTTAACAGGTTCATGTCGTGATGCAAAAAGCAGATGGCGCGCTATGATTGAATTTTTTTAATTTAAAAACTATAATAATAAGTGTAAAAACTTTTTGAGGCAGATGGGATGAAAACGCCTTCAATGACATCACTGTCGACATTATGTGTGTAAGGGGGAAGATCATATGGCACAAGTAAAACGACTTCTAATTAATTACAAAACGTTAGAGGAATTTAAACAATTTAAGGAATACGGCATACAAGAGCTATCCATGCTCGAAGACCTTGAAAGCAATATGATTGAAAATGACAGCAACTCTCCATTTTATGGGATTTATTTTGGAGATAAGCTAGTGGCACGTATGAGCCTTTATCAAGTGGACGGCTCAACGACAACGTATTTTAACCACAACCATGATTATTTAGAGCTGTGGAAGCTGGAAGTACTTCCTGGGTATCAGCGCAAAGGGTACGGCGAAGCACTTGTTGAATTCGCTAAATCGTTTGGATTGCCAATTCGGACCAATCCGCGCGTCAAATCTGCCGGTTTTTGGGATAAAATGGGCTTTGAAGCAGTCAAATATGATATGGAGCGCGATAAGGGTGAAAATCCACTCATCTGGGAGCCTGCACATATTCAAAAAAATACAGGTGAGTCCGCTTAAAGGCTGATCACAAAACGCCCCTCCTTTCTCTGTGAGGGGCGTCTCTTTATTTAGCATATTCTTTTAAGCTGATATTCTGTTTGACTCTTTCAACAATACTTATGAGTGCCCGGTAATCTTCTTCTGTCATTTTTAATTGCCGCTTTAAGTGTTCATTTTCTTCTGTAAGTGACTTCAATTGATGCTGTGCATCTGCCAGTTCTTCGCGTAAATGAGCAGGTCCATCAGGTTCTTTTTCAAGCTGCTCTAAAAACTGAATCACTTCTCGAAGGGACAATTCAGCCTGATTTGAAGAAGTCTTCTCTTCTATGGTTAACGCATGCTGTGGTAAACCAGAGGAATGAATACCTATTTTTTTACGCAATTCTTTCCGCTGTTTTTTTGCCAGCTCTATGCCTGCCTGATATTGTTTTCTAACATATGAATTCCACCTGAAACCACATGCTGCCGCTGTTCTTGACAATGCTTTCCCGACCTCCTCAAATGCGGAAAGCTGCGTCCCTCCATCTCGAATGTGCCTTAAGACAACTTCTGCTAAAAGTAAATCTTCATCCTGTGTCCATGCGTCCTGCCTTGTAATTGTCAATTGATCATCCCCCCTGAATCTGAATACCACATCATATGCGCCTACTAGAGTAGATAGACTATTTGCAGAGGAGAAACCTAAAAAATAGACAAATAAAAAAACGCAAGGGAAGATTCCCTCACGTTTTTTTATCAAGCATTAGTTGCTTTTTACGTCTTTGCCTTTGTATGTTCCGCAAGATTTGCAGACACGATGAGAAATTTTCATTTCACCGCATTCTGGGCAAGCTACCATACCAGGTACTTGTAGTTTGAAATGCGTACGACGCAATCTTTTTTTCATTTTAGAAGTTCTTCTAAAAGGTACAGCCATTATTCCCACCTCCTTAAAGAGTTAAGTTAAGATTCATTATTTTCTTCTAAGAGCTTCTTCAAGCCTTCCAGACGCGGATCAATTCGGTTTTGATGTGCATCTTCCGAAATGACCGCCCAGTCATTTCCTTCTTGTGGTGCAGCATCTTTTACGTCCGTTTGGTCGCAAAAGATTTGCATTGGCACTTCAAGAAGAATTTCTTCCTTGACTAAAGGCGTTAAGTCGATGATGTCGTCTTCTACAATAGAAACGTCTTCATCTTCTATGTCGTCTGTCTTATGAAGTACAAATAGTTCTTTCGTTGAAATCGCAAATGGATAATTTACATCAACAAGCGTTCTTGAACAAGGCAATGTCATTTCACCTGTGATGGTTAAATCAAATGCGACTTGCTTTGATTCGATCACTCCAGTCCCTTTCACCTCTACCGGTGAAATGCGACGTATATCTGAATGAAGGCTAGTAAGTTCATTTAAGTCAACCGTCTCATGAAAATCGAAGCTGTTTTTAGCTTTTTGATGTAACTGATAAACTGTCCATTTCAATTGTATCACCTCTAAGAGCAACAAACATGATTATAGCTTTCCTCATGTTATTTGTCAATATTTTTTCTTTACAGTCCTTTGTGATGTCAGAGCGTTGTTTGACATCAGTTCTCGGAATGCCTACACTGAAAAAAATGGGCTTCATTTTTCCCTTATGCTACTGTAGCATAGACCATTTAACCATAGCAAGAAAGGCGGAACATCTATTGAAAGCAACAGGAGTCGTTGTCGAGTATAATCCATTTCATAATGGACATGCCTATCATGTTCGTCAGGCGAAAACACATACCTCCTCAGATGTTGTCATTGCCGTCATGAGCGGTTCCTTCCTCCAGCGCGGTGAGCCTGCCATCGTCTCAAAATGGGCGCGGACAAAAATGGCACTGCAAAACGGTGTAGACATTGTGTGTGAGCTTCCATACATATACGCAGTGCAAAAGGCAGAAACCTTTGCAAACGGTGCTGTGGCGATTCTAGATGCTTTAAAATGCCGCTCCCTTTTTTTCGGCAGCGAGGATGGTGACATCAAAGCATTTGAGCGAACGGCTCGTGCTTGGCATGAGAAAAAAGAAGAAATTGACCTTTTCACAAAAGGAAAAGTAAAAGAGGGCCTTAGTTATCCAGCTGCTGCTGCTGCTGCGTTTCAAGAGGTGATTGATCCTAAGCACTTACTGGATCTGTCTCTGCCCAATAACATTTTAGGTTTCCATTATGTCAAAGCCATCTTGGAGAGATCCCCTCACATACAGCCCTTTACCTCTCAAAGGATTTCATCTGGTTATCATGATGAAGAACTACCTGAAAATCAGAAAATCGCAAGCGCAACAAGTATACGAAAAGCGTTAAAAGATCATGGTACATTTGAAACAGTCGCCCCTTATCTCCCAGAAGCTACGCTCAAGCAATTACATGACTATCATTCTTCATATGGTCTTCTACATACACAAGAAGCCTACTTTAGCTTCTTAAAACACGTCTTTCACACAATGGATACGGCAGAACTAGAAGGCATCTATGAAATCGAAGAAGGCATTGAACACCGCATGCAAAAGGCGATTACACATGCGTCCTCCTACGAGGAATATCTATCACTTGTGAAAACAAAACGCTATACGTGGACAAGGCTGCAACGGATGAACACACATCTCTTAATGAGGGTGAAAAAGAGTGCCATGCATGAGCTGCTGAAAGAGAAAAAAGCGCCTTATATTCGTTTACTTGGTATGTCAAAGAAAGGGCAGCAATACTTATCTCTTGTGAAAAAAGAATTGGATGTGCCGCTCGTTAGTAAACTGTCTGCCTTTTCACATCCCGCACTTGATCTTGATATTCGCGCATCCCGCGTCTTCAGCCTGCCCGTTAGTGAGCCGATGCAAACGAACTTAACGGAAGCGGAATTTAAAACCTCACCGATCCGATATGATGAAGAGACTGGTCTCTTCCAGTCTTAGCAAAAAGAGCAGCCTTGCGTAAGGCTGCTCTTTTTGATTAAGATGCTTTCTCTTTTAATTTGTTTAAATAGTTCAGCGCATCTTGCATTGTATCTACAGGCACAATTTTCATATTACTTTTAATATCTTTCACTGTTTTGACAGCATTTCGATAGTCTGAATTTGGATCACCTTTATCATTCGGTGCAAAGAATATATCTTTTCCGGCTTTATCTGCCGCCACGACCTTTTGATCGATTCCGCCAATTGGACCGACCGTTCCATCGGCGTCAATTGTTCCCGTTCCTGCAATCGCATAGCCATGTGTTTCGTCTTCTTTTGTCAGCTGGTTATAAATTTCAAGTGACATCATAAGACCCGCTGACGGTCCGCCGATATTTTCAATATCCACCTTAATAGAAGGTGAGACTTTCACATTTCGGTCTGTAAATAATGATACGCCAATTCCAACTCGATTCGGCTCTTCTTTAAATGGTTTTAACGTCACTTTCTCCGTCATGTCTTTGCCATTTCGTTCAAGGACAAAACGGACAGATGTACCTGCTTTTTTGCTGCTGATATACGAAACCATTTTATCAGCAGAATCATAGGTCTTGCCATCAACGCTTTTGATTCGGTCGCCCACTTCAATTTTGCCGTAAGCAGGCATTCCTTTCATCACGTAGCTTGCATATACGCCGTTAAACGTATAATCTACTTTTTTACCTGCTTTTGTATATGCTGCAATCATGGCATTTTCTTGAGAGCTTTTCATCAGCTGAAGCTGCCTTTTCATATAATCTTGATCCGACTCCCCGTCTGCTTTCATATTTTCTTCTGGGACGATTTCGTCATATTTATTCATTTTCGCAAGCAAATACGTATACGGATTGGCTGGACCTACTTTAATTGTCATAAGAGAGAAGCTGCCCTTCTCGCCATATCCGCCGTCTACTTGAATGTGGGGAGCAATCTCGGTTGCATCACCCGGCTTTGTCACGTAATATGGCAGTTTGACAAAGGTTAAGCCACATAATACAAGGATAACGACAAAAAAGCTGAGCCAGCGAATATTTAATTTTTTCATTCGATTAACACTCCCATTTATCAATGACATCTTTCAGTTTACCTGTTAGTTGATCTGCGGCAAGCTCACCTGCTTCAATCATCTCCTGCACCTGCGCGAACGCACTCGAGCTAAATGTTTCAAGTTTCGGTCGGATCATGACATCAGCGTGAATGGTTTGATGACGGACCAATTCATTTTGAAGGATGTCCAAACTTTGCATAATCACATCCGATAATCTCGTCGCCTTTTCTGTTTTTTTCACCCTTGATACATCAGAGGCGATAATGAGGTCTGCGCCCATATCTTTTAAAACAGACACAGGAATGCGGTCCACAACCGCTCCATCGACTAGCTGTCTGCCGCCCATTTCATGAGGAACAAACACGCCTGGAATGCTGATGCTTGCTCTGACTGCTTGTGAGACAGACCCTTTTTTAAACACGACCTTCTCCCCTGTCTCGAGGTCACAGGCAACCACCGCAAGGGGCATTCTTAATTCTTCGAATTTTTTCCCATATGTAAACGTGTGAATCAGCTGCAAAATTCGATTTCCTTTTAAAAGACCGATTTTTGGCAGTGTATAGTCAGCATAATACTTTTTTCTGAAGACAAGTGCAAGTTTTTTCATTTTTTCTACATCCTGTCCTGCCGCATAAAAGCTCCCAACAAGTGCGCCAATACTGCTGCCAGCGATCATATCTACCTGAATACCTTGTTTCTCAAGACTAGATAAAACCCCGATATGTGCCATTCCCCTCGCACCCCCAGAGCCTAACGCAAGCCCGATGACTGGTCGCCTCATGAAAATCCACCCTCCTCTTTTCTATGCATATATACGAATCTATTGGTCTAAACATGCCCCTTCTGCTCGTATAGTAATAGAAGACAGGCTCGGCTAGTTTCTTTCTTTTTTGATCACGAGCTCGCCAATAGATCATAACGGCAAGGGGCGAAATCTCCATGAAAAAATGGAACACTCTGTTCATCGCTGCTTTTTTTATCTTTTTAACAGCCACTGTGATTACACATCCACAAGCCTCTTTGCAAGCGTCTAAAAATGGACTTGCAATGTGGTGGGAGGTTGTATTTCCATCATTGCTTCCTTTTTTTATTTTGTCCGAGCTATTAATTAGTTTCGGGATTGTCAGATTTGTCGGGGTATTATTAGAACCATTTATGCGCCCTATCTTTCGAGTACCTGGTGTAGGCGGATTTGTCCTAGCGATGGGAATGGCATCAGGCTTTCCTTCTGGTGCTAAATTAACCACAAGACTCAGGCAGGAAGGACAACTGACACAAATCGAAGCAGAGCGCCTCGTTTCTTTTACAAATTCATCGAATCCATTGTTTATTTTCGGTGCGGTGGCTGTTGGTTTTTTTCATCATCCAGCTTTAGGAATTGTTTTGGCCTGCGCACATTATTTAGGGAATCTCGCTGTTGGGGTGACGATGCGGGGATATAAAGCACGGCATGATGCACATCTGAGGAGCCGTAAGCGATTTTTATTCCCACCGTTTCAAGAGGCATTCAGCGCTCTTCATACAGCAAGACTCGCAGAGAAAAGATCGCTCGGCCAAATTTTAAGTGATGCGGTCATGTCATCAGTCCAAACACTCTTTATGATTGGCGGCTTTATTATCTTATTTTCTGTGTTTAGCAAAATGCTGTCAGTTGTTCATGTGACGGACCTCTTATCCATAGGGATCGGATATATGCTGCAAACGATGCATCTTCCGCCAGAATTAGATCTTGCGATGATTGCTGGTTTATTTGAAATCACATTAGGAAGTCAGCTGACAGGGTCACAGGAAGTCACCCTTCTTGCTAAAACGATTGTCGTCAGCTTTATATTAGGATTCAGCGGGTTTTCTGTTCAAGCTCAGGTCGCTGGCATTCTGGCGGCAACAGATATACGCTTTAAACCGTTTTTCTTCGCTCGTTTGCTTCACGGGATTTATGCAGCTGTTTTTGCCTTCTTATTGTTCAAGCCTCTTTATGTCTCTCGATCTGACATGGCTCTCCCAGCAGGTGCCTTTGAAGCAAGCCAGCAGGTCGTCATGTACAGCAGTGTGCTTTGGAATCAGCTTGTGACAGCTGGCCCTTTGATCACGCTATGCAGCTTGATCTTGTATACGGCGCTATACTATCAGAAATTAAAAAAAGGATGAGTACACGGCGCACTCATCCTTTAAATTTTTCTATCAGCGCTTCTTCTACCTCTTTTGGCACAAGGTCTTTGACTGAACCATCATATTTCGCTACTTCTTTGACTATGCTGGAGCTTAAGAAGGAATACTGATTGTTGGTCATCATGAAAAACGTTTCAATGTCATCGTTTAACACTTTATTCATTGATGTGCCTTGCATTTCATATTCAAAGTCTGTCACAGCTCTTAATCCGCGTAAAATGACTTTGGCTTCTTTTTGTTTCGCATAATCAACAAGCAGACCGTGAAAGGATTCGACTTTGATATTTGGTAGATCCTTCGTCGCTTGGCGAATGAGCTCACACCGTTCTTCAACGGTAAACAACGGTTTCTTGGATGAGTTATTTAGTACACATACATACACTTCATCAAAGATCTTTGCACCTCTTTTGATGATATCCAAATGGCCCAATGTGACTGGATCGAAGCTACCCGGACAAACGGCAATGTTCCCCATGCTTTAATTTCCCCGCTTTCTATAGATCGTAATACCAGTCAACCCGTACAGTTCCTGTCTTGATATGTAAAGCTGTCCAGCTTCCTCTGGCAGTATAACGTCCTTATCATGCTCACACACGATCACGCCGTCATCTGTTAATAAGGCATGCTCGTCAATCATGTCAAGAAGTGCTTTCAGCTGTTGATCTTTGTAAGGCGGATCAAGAAAAATCGCTTGAAAGGATTCCTCTCGTTTCACAACGGCTGCGAGTGCACGCTTTGCCTCGTTTCGAAACACTTCACTTTGATCAATCAGCTCCAATTGATTGAGGTTTCCTTTTATCGTTTGAATCGCCTTCATATCTCGATCAACGAATATGCAATGATCGAATCCTCTAGAAAGCGCTTCAATCCCTAAACCACCGCTTCCCGCAAATAAATCAAGGGCCCATCCGCCATCAAAATACGGGCCAATCATATTAAATATCGATTCTTTTACTTTATCTGTCGTCGGTCTTGTTGATTGACCTGGTACCGCTTTAAGTGTGCGGCCTTTTCTCGTTCCAGAGATGACTCTCATTTTTCCACCACTTTTTCTGCTTGCTTCTATTGGTTATTGTGTATGACAAAAAATCCAACATTATCTTACCACAACACTCCGCAGGGGACAATGCGCGGACTTTCATTCATTTTCTATGTATAGATCAAGGAAAGCGGGGTCATACTACTTATAACAGCATCTGATGTGGTGCTGTTGCCAACCGCGGAGAAGACTTACGTTTCCCCATAAGTTCTTCCTCCGGTTTCTCCTCTCCCTTTGCCTTCTCCTTAATGAATCATTAAGAATAGAAGGACCCCGCGGGTGATGCCGCGGGGGTTTTTTTTGTGTCTTTAAAAGCCCACTTTATAATCATACTCTTTTGCTTTGTCCAATTTGGATTCGTACTCTAATTTAATAAAAGGTTTATATGAAGGCTCAACACGCTTCACAAATGGCAATGAGCTGAGCTTAGCCATATGGCGCTCGAGATCATTCATATCACAATAGATCACTGCATATTTCATTTTCCTTGAAATATAGTGAACATTTCCAAATTTTCTTAGCGCCTTTGACTGCTTTAACGAATGCAGCCAAACGACCATCCCTTGACGTTTGGTTTCCATCTTTTCACCTGCCGCTTTTTCAATTCTTTTCAGTCATTATGTAAAAGACGAGACATTCAAGTCTCGTCAAGATACTTTACAGCCACAGCTGCCACCAGATCCACAGCCACCGCCGCATGATGATAGACCATCAAAATATGGGTTCCCTGTTGGAACTTTGATATATGCTGATACAGCTTGACCGATTTCAATACTAATCTCATCTAAGATGGATTGAATCGCTGTTTCTGCTTTTTTGAAATCAACCACTGTATCGTGGAGATCTATCTTTCTTTTGACCTCACGCATTTCCTTTGAGATCGTTCTATAGTCCGGATGGTATTTGCCGAACCGCTGCACATCCTCATATTGCTCTTTTACTTTTGTAAAATGGGCAATAATTTGTTGGGCTTCTTCGTCTTGCTGGAGACGCTTAAAGCAGTTGCGGTAATGTTCAGCCTCCTCCGACTGAAGAATCATGGCAGCCAATTGATTCGCTTCCTCTTGGAGCTCCACAGATTCGATTGTCGCATACATAAATGATGCACCTCCAATTCATAGTTTACCACGAAACCTATGGATCAGAAAATGCTTTTACGTCACAAATACATCCCATGTCTCTTTTTTCTGCCTATATTCTGGATGACGAGAATTGAGCACAACGGTCATTTTATGCTTTCCTTTTGAGAGATGCTTGACCACAAATGCAGCAGTATATTCATTGCCTGCACGTTTTCCGTCTACATACACTGTAAAATATCCCGCCTTCTCATCCTTTTTTAGTTGCGTAGGCTCAAGATGAAAATCTTGCAGTGTACTTTCTATATAAACAGAAGACCCCTGCACTTTGTATTTTAAAAAGCCTTGCTGCTTCATTTCACTCTGGGCTTGCTGCATCACGGGTACAGCTGGATCTTGCTTCATGACTTGCTTCTCTTCATGTTGACTTTGACACCCGGTGACAAGAAAAAGCAATGCGCATATTGACAGCATCCATTTCATCATCTGATTCTCCTTTCATCTACTTTTATAGGATGCTCAGGAAATGGACATCTTAATCAACTCAAAAAAGCCTCATCCGGCTCCATTTTGATTGCGCATTGCTTGGAACATTTGAATCATCATTTCAGCCATTTGGACACTGTTACTCAACTGACTCACACGATGAGGAATGGTTTTTTCGTAAAAATTCATTTTATCTAATTCAAAGGACGATAGCTTATCAGGATGTCGAGTCAGCTGTCTGTACCAGAGAGGACGCTGTCTGATGAATTTGATTCGATCCTCTTCGGCCATGACAAACTCCTGTACTTCTTTCCGCACCAAAAGCATCCCCTTTCACTTAATCTTTCCTGAAGGAGAATGGGTGCTGACTGCCTCCAGATGAACCTTTCTTTGAGCCATTTGATGAAAATTGTCCGAGTAAGCTTTGTAAAGAGGAAATAGACTGGCTCATTTTGTTGATTTGTTCATTCATTTGATCAGCGTCCATTTTTTTCACAGCAGAAACCATTTTAGACATAAAATCGGCTTTTCCCGCTTCACTTGGCTTAGAGGCTTTTTCTTCTTTCACGTCTTCAGATTGCGTTTGCCGGTAAGGAGACCACATCTCATCTTCTTCACCAAACATGACCCAATTTTCGTATACACTTTGCCAGCTTTTTTCTTGCGTTTGCACTTCTTGAATTAACTTCGGATGGCGTCTGACGAATTGTTTAAATTCATCAATGGATGTTTGTTTTTGCTTGTTTGTCATATCCTCACCCCCCATACAAATGCCTACTATACTATATACATCAGCAGTTATTTTGGTGAGCCTCTTTTTCAATCAAAAAAACAGCTGTGATGGTGCAGCTGCTTTCGTTTAAGATGTTTTTTTGATGAAGTTTTGGGTGTAGTATTTTTCTTTCACACCGACGCCAAGGTGTGTGTAATCTTTATTTAATAACGCCTTCCTATGACCTTCACTATTGAGCCAGCCTTCTATCGCTGCAGGTCCATCTACATAATTATAGGCAATGTTTTCACCTGCAAGCTGAAATGCCACCTCGCCTCTTTCTAATCGGTCTTTCAGCGTACCGTATTTTTTAGATTCATGGGAGAAATAATGATTCTCTTTCATGTCCTCACTATGCATGAATGCCACTTCAGAGGTTTCATCATCCCACTTTAAGATTGGCAGTTTGTACTTATGACGAATAATATTGGTCATATCAAAAATTTGTTTTTGACTGGAAGCTTCGATCTCTTTCCATTTTTCACCCGATATTGCCTCTGGTTCTATCAATTGACCACGATAGACGACCTCGTATGGCTTTTGTTTCACAAATGTATCTGCGTTAAACGCCCTGATACTTGAAAGGGTGCTTTCAAACTTATCCATGTAAAGCTGAACATATACATCATCGTCCACTTTCACGGTGGGTCTTGTATTCATATCATCTTCTGAGAATTCAAAGCGGTATGAATTTTGTTCATCCTCTACATGAATGTAAGGTGCAATTTGTGTTTTTTTAAATACCTCACTTGTGGCTTGACCGATTTTAAACGGTTCAACATTGAGCCCGTCTCCTGTTGCAAACAATGTCACCACTTTACTATCCTTTACCCCTACTTGAATATAGTGCTTCTTCGATTGATTGTATATCCACCAGTCATAATCATATGCGGAAGGATCAATGCGATCTGGTTCTCCCAGCTGTTTAAGCACTTCGTTTGAAGATTTCCCCATAAAGGACATGAGCCCCTTTTTCGGGATGTTGATCGGCTTATCGCTAGATGTTTCTTCATTAGACACCTTCGGTTCATTGCTGTTTTCTTTTTCTGGTGAAGATCCATATTGAATAAACAGAACGTACGTTCCAGATATAATCAGGAGGATGAGGAGTGTTTTGAGCACAGTTTTCAAATAAACACCTCCGTTAAATTGGCAAGGTACAAAAAGTACCTTCTACTGTCATTTAAACAAAACTCGCTCTATTTATCAACGACAATACAGCCTATTTAACACGAATTTAAAATATGCCCCTCTTAATGAAGAAATCCTTGCCCATGATCTTGATCCTGCTGAGAGATTTCTGTCAGTGCATCCCCTGCGCGATCATTCGATAAATCTTCGACGGATAAATCTCCAAGAGCGACAATCCCTGTTAATGCACCGTTCTTCACAACAGGAATGCGGCGAAGCTGGTGCTCTGACATCAGCCGGACAATTTCTTCAAGCGTTGCATCTTCTTCTGCTGTCAGTACTTCCTTCGTCATCAGCGAGCCTACTTCCTGTGAGTTTGGCTTTTTTTCTGCAATGCCTCTGAGTACAAGGTCACGGTCTGTCACGATACCAACGAGCTGATCTCCGTTAACCACGGGAATGGCTCCAATGTCTCCGTCTCTCATTTTGACTGCCGCTTCATACGTATTGTCATCTTGCTGACATGTCACTACTTTTTTTGTCATAATATCTTTGATTTTTTTCGTTTTCACGTTGATTCCTCCATCTGTTATTTTCTTTATTACTGTAACCAGGTTATAAAAGAACATACCTTTCACAGTTGAAAGTTTAACGCTTTCATACTATGATTGTCAGTAAAGGGAATTTTTATAAGGAGGGGTTTTGGGTGAAGTTTGAAGGTACGGGGATTGAAAAGGTAGTAGCTGACTTAAATAAATTAGATTTCATCATGGAAAGTGAAGGATTTGTACGAGCCGATCAATGGGATTATGAGCGTGTGACGTACGACAGAAAGTTTAACATGGTAGAGGGAACCTTTTATTTACGCATTTCCGGCTACGCCACCGAAGGGGATGTTGGTTCAAAAAGAGCACACATACAGCTTCTCACACCTTTACTCGGAAAACATTATTATCCGCACGGTGTTGAATACGGCGAAGGCGAAGATTTCCCTAAGTCTCTCATCCAATCAAGCAAAAAAACGCTTGAACAGCTGAAAGAAAAACTAGAAGCAATGACTGCAGAAGCATAAACGAAAGCACAGCCTTATGGCTGTGCTTTTTTCATTCATATTTTGGAATCAGGGCATCTGGTACGGCATCTTTCGCTCTTTCTTTTCTTGCCCAGTCAAAGAAGACAACAGCAAGGATCGAGCCGTACACAATCTCCTGAATAATTTTCATCAAAATCGCGCCTAGCTGCTGGTCTTCTAGCAGCGGCAAGGTATGGAACATTTCAGGACCAGTGAGCGCAAGACCTGCCAGCGTATCACTTGGTACGCATAGATGCAGCGCCTGTATCCAAGCACCAGCATCAGAATAGGTTGCATAGATCGGTGCCTCACTAAACATGATAAGTGCACACGCAGGAGTCATTAATATCCCGTCTGCCATGATATAACCAAGCTTTAAAATGCCTGTAATCTGAGGCTGACTTTGGACTTTATGAACGAGCGGCCACCACATGAAAAAGGCAGCGATAAAAATGACCACTGTCATCAGCGCATGATAAAACGGATCTGTTTTCACAAAGTCAAACACAAGCGGAATATGGTACATCGAAAACAAGCCGTTAAACCCAAGCAATGCAATTAAAGGCTTGGAAAACAAACGAAACATCTGCTGAATGCCTGGTGTTTGTATGATCCGCTCCCAAATGGCCGCAGGTAATCCTGTAATAAGGAGAGGCGGAATGACTAAATAGAGCACCGCCATTTGCGCCATATGTGCACTAAACATAATATGCCCCATTAAATCAATCGGGCTTCCTTTTACGGCGTATAACAGAACAAGCCCCGTCAGAAACAACGTTTTCTCTTTTACCGTCGCACGATGCTTCCCCTTTGTCACAAGAAGCAGATAAAGAGCAGCTGCTATGACAATACTAGTCAAATAGTAAGGGCTCCATAATGCCCGAAATCCGAATATTTCTAAGTTCTCCATTGCTGCGCCTCCTTCAAGGGCAAAGCGGGCTTACCACCAAATAATGGTCAAAAAGGCTAATACGGTAATAAACGCGACAAACACACCTGAGTAAAGAAACAATGCGGGTGTTTCATGCCCTTTTTGGTTCATGTGCATAAAATAATAAAGCTGAAAAGCCACCTGAATAACGGCAAGCAGTAAAATAAATGGTACTGCGAACCAGTTTCCTACGTCTTCAGAAGCGATTGTTAAAAAGGCAACAAAGGTTAATCCAATCATCAAGCCGAAAGAAATGAGCTGATGCTTCATTTCTTCGGCATTTTTCTTTTTACGGTATACAAGATCGACTTTAGACTGATTTGTGCTTTTATTTCCCATTCTTATCCCACCATTCCCATTAAATATACAACGGTAAAGATGAAGACCCACACAACATCAATGAAGTGCCAATACAGACTTGCCACATAATATTTCGGCGCATTGTATAAATCGAGTCCGCGTCTCATATTTCGAATCATAAGAGCGGTAATCCAGCAAAGTCCGAAGGCGACGTGAGCCCCGTGAGTTCCTACAAGTGTATAGAAGGAGGAACCAAGAGCTGAGCTGGTAATGGTAAAATCATACGCATGCACATAATGATAGAACTCATAAATCTCAACCCCTAGAAATGATGCACCTAATAGCACAGTCACGCCAAGCCAAAGCTGCATCTTTTTAAAGGCAAAGTTTTTCATATGATACATTGCATACACACTCGTTAAACTGCTCGTCAAAAGAAGCATCGTGGCAATAAAGACAAGTGTGAGATCAAACATATCCGTTGTTTTTGCTCCGCCTGCATTAGAGTTTTTCAGCGCCAAATACGTGGCAAATAGCGATGCAAACAAAACGGTTTCTCCCCCAAGAAACAACCAGAACCCGACGAACTTATTCTTTCCTTCTAACGTGGCTTTCTCAGGAGAAGCCGGAAAAGTTTCTGCTGTCATTTTTTGTGGTTCCATTATGCTTTCACCCCTTTATCATCGTCATCGGTCAAATCTTCTTTGTGAATATGGTACCCATGATCGTCTTTAAGAGAGCGAACCAGCATGGTCGCAAATGTAATGCCAAGACCAATGAGAATCACTGGAAGCCCCCAGCTATGCTCTTGACGATACATGAAGCCAAACGCTGACACAAATAGACCGAATGAGATAATGACAGGTAAGATGGAATTATTCGGCATGTGAATATCATCGAGCGGTTCAGATGCTGTCATTCCTTTTTTGCCATCCATTTTTTCAATCCATAATGGATCTAGTCCTCTGACAAGTGGAAGCTGTTTAAAGTTATATTCTGGCGGAGGTGAAGACACTGCCCATTCAAGCGTTCTTCCGTCTCCCCAAGGATCGCCCGATACACGCTCTCCTTTTGCTGTCGTCCAGATGACGTTAATCAGCAGAATGACAACAGCTACAAACATAAACAGCGCCCCAATCGTACTGACCAAGTTCCCAAGGTCTAACCCTTGACCTGGCAGGAATGTAAAGACTCGGCGCGGCATGCCCCAAAGACCTAGGAAATGCTGAATAAAGAAAGTTAAATGGAAACCGATGAAAAATAGCACAAAGCTAATTTTCCCAAGCTTCTCATTCAGTATTTTTCCAAACATCTTCGGCCACCAGTAATGCACACCAGCTAAAATACCGAATACGACCCCGCCGATGATGACGTAGTGGAAATGCGCCACGACAAAATACGTATCATGGAACTGATAATCTGCTGCAGCTGCTGCAAGCATGACGCCGGTTACCCCGCCAAGTAAAAACGACGGTATAAAGGCAACGGAATACAGCATCGCCGTTGTAAATTTCACATTACCGCCCCATATGGTGAGCAGCCAGTTAAATACTTTAATTCCTGTAGGCACCGCGATTGCCATTGTCGCTACAGCAAAGATCGCATTGGCAATTGGACCAAGTCCTGTTGTGAACATATGATGCGCCCACACCATGAATCCAAGGAAACCAATCAATACAGTCGCAAACACCATGGACGAATAGCCAAACAACCTTTTTCTTGCAAACACTGGAATGATTTCAGAAAATATTCCGAATGCTGGCAGGATTAAGATATAAACTTCTGGGTGTCCGAAAATCCAGAACAAATGCTCCCAGATGATTGTATTACCGCCGAGCTCAGGATTGAAAAAGCTCGTATCAAACATTCTATCAAGCATCAGCATCGCAAGCCCTGCTGTAAGTGGCGGGAATGCGAATAAAATCAGTGCTGAGGCGACAAATGTCGTCCAAGTAAAGAGCGGCATTCTCATATACGTCATCCCAGGCGTTCTCATATTAATAATCGTTGCTAGAAAGTTGATTCCGGCAATTAGCGTACCAATACCCGCTATCTGCAACCCTAAAATATAGAAATCCATGCCGTGTCCTTCTGAATTCAGCGTGAGCGAAGCGTATGCAGTCCAGCCTGCATCAGGTGCCCCGCCCATAAACCACCCAAGGTTTAAGAAAATTCCTCCGAAAAAGAACAGCCAAAAACCAAGTGAATTCACAAATGGAAACGCTACGTCACGTGCACCAATTTGAATAGGTACAACCGCATTCATTAATGCAAATAAAAGCGGCATTGCTGCAAGGAAAATCATCGTTGTTCCATGCATCGTCATGACTTCATTGTAAAACCCTGCACTTACAAAATCATTTTCAGGGATGGCTAGCTGAATACGGATTATCATCGCTTCCAGGCCGCCAATTAAAAAGAAAAATCCCCCTGCCACTAAATAAAGTACGGCAATTTTTTTGTGGTCAACCGTCGTCAAGTAATCCCATAAGACAGCGCCAAACCCCCGCTTTTTAGCTATAGTACTCACCATGAAATCCCCCTCTTATCTCCCATTTGCCCCTTTTCATATAGATGTCTATTTTAACTTTACACAGACTGTGTCTGACAGATGGCTATTTCTTGGTTGTAGAGACATATTCGGGAGCTTTTAACAAAAACTTCACATCGATTACATACCCTTTTACACATGCTTATTAGAAATTACTCGATTTTAAGTCCTTTTAAATACTCATAAAGTGCATCTGCTTCTGAGTCATTTAATTTAGGGTACGTCCCTGTCATTTTATTCCCTGGTTTAAAGCTCTCTGGATCTTTCAGCCATGCTTTTACGTTTTCTTTGTTCATGTCTTTAATTCCAGCTACTTTCGTTCGCTCTCCGAAGGTTGCAAGGTTTGGTGCTGTCCTTGCCGCTTCCGGCCGTTCATCCCCAGGCTCAACTGCGTGACAGCTCAAGCAGTTTTTCTCTTTAAATAATTTTTCACCTTCAAGGGCGAGATCTTTTGTGGATGTAGGCTTCTTGTAATCAGCCATTTTTTTCGTCCATCCTAAAAACTCATCTTGAGAAAGCGTTTTAACTTTAAAGTCCATTAAAGCATGTGAGGGACCGCAAAGCTCCGCACATTTCCCGTAGAAATATTCTCCTGCATCTTTCGTTCGTTTTGAATCAAAGGTTAAATAAAACTTGTTTTCATTGTCTGTGTTTGTATCAATTTTACCGCCAGCCGATGGAACCCAGAAAGAGTGTTTCACATCAGATGCTTTCAACTTAAAGTAAACCTTTTGATCTGTCGGTACAATCAATTCCTGACTTGTGACAATCCCATAATCAGGGTATTCGAATTCCCACCAATATAAACTGGCTCTTACATTGACAACAAGTGTCTTTTCAGGATCTCGTTTTTTCTTATCCATAGCGCTTGTATCCCCAAGCTCAAGCGTGTATGCCACGACAGGCACAACGAGAATAATGAGGAGAAGAATCGGAATCGCTGTCCACGTAATTTCTAGGTTACGGTTCCCTTCCACCTGCTTTGGAATCGTATCTTCTCCCACTTTAGAACGTTTGAATTTAATGATGACGTAAAAGAAAATGATCGATACAACAATGACGACAAGAACCATAATGAGTGTACTCAGTACCGTTAGGAAAAATTGTTTATCTGCTACTTCCCCAACTGGTTTGAGTGTTGATAAGTATGGTTCACCACAGCCCGCCAAAACGAGCGTCAATAAGAGAAACAGTGAATAAACACGCCATTTTCTTATCATAATTTGTCCCAACCCCTTTTGCTTGATCTCCTTTGCCTTTCGCTTTTTACCTCTTATTTATAAAATCACTTTTCACCCATCCATAACCCCCGCCTCTTATAAAAGCACTTACATTTCCTCTTTTCATAAAAAAATGATGTTTTTACTCAAAATACCATCTATGTATAAACAGAAAGCCGCCTAAATAGAACTGAATATCAGGCGGCTTTCATAGTTGTTAGAAAATGTTGTGTTATAAGATATAGCCTTGTTTTGATGTGATCAAAGTGTATTTTACTCTAGAATAGTGTAATAATAATCATCGAAACGAAAAAGATGGTTAAGTAGTTTAATGAATAAACGAACATGAGCGTTGACCACTTCATGACGTCTTTCATTTTAAAGCCCATAAGGCCAATGGCAAGCCATCCAATATTCAGCAATGTGCCAAGTGCGACAATCGGCCATCCTAATCCACCTAGGAAAAATGGAAGTGGGAGAAGACATGCTGTCCAAATGATAATTTGGCGTTTCGTGACTTCAAAGCCATAAACAACTGGCAGCATTGGAATACCTGCCTTACGGTAATCTTCCGTTTTCTTAATTGCAAGTGACAGGAAGTGCGGGATTTGCCAAATGAACATAATCATAAACAAAACCCAAGCCGTTGTATCGATTGTACCTGTGACAGCTGTCCAACCGATTAATGGCGGCACCGCACCAGATACACTTCCAATAACGGTATTAATGGTGTAATGACGTTTAGACCACATGGTGTAAAGAACCGCATAAGTAAAGACTCCGATAAATCCAATTACTGCTGATGTTATGGTTGTCATCAGAAGCATGATGAGTCCAAGTACTACAAGCAAAATACCAAATGCATACGCTTGCCCCGGCTGAATTTTACCTGTGACGGTCGGTCTTGTTTTTGTTCTTTCCATAACTATATCAATATCACGGTCAAACGCATTATTAATGGCGCATGAACCGGCAATAATAAGAGAAGAACCAATCATTGTTAACAGAACAATATCAAGATTCCCAAGGAAACTCATCCCTGTAAAATAAAAAGCAAGCCACATTCCAGTAAATGTTGTAATGAAGTTGGAATTGACGATGCCCATTTTAATAAGTGCAAGAAAATCTTTCAAAGCTGTTGTTTCTTCTATTTGTCCATGAATAGCTGCTTCCGCGGCTGTTTTGGAATTTGCCAATGTGTATAACCTCCCTTGCCCAAACCTTCAAACTAACAATAAAACGTAAAATCGTTACAACTCTATCATACAAGATAAAGAGCTGTAAAAAAACATCCTATTAAATAATAAACGACAAACTTGAAGTTATTTGTGAACGTTTCGTGAATTTATTAGGATATACGTGTGTTCAGAAGGCGGTGCAATATGAATTATTCTCTCCTCTATTTCTATCAGACTGTGAAAGAAAGATCAAGCACTCTAAATCTGTAAACTTTGTGAACTAACATATCATTTTTTTGTGAACTTTGGTCTTTATGAATTGCAACAGAACACGCATTTGGCTTAAACTTGAGAGCATGTGAGGTTTTTCATTTAGATCAGAAGATTTTTAGAGAAGGTGAAATAATTTGATGAAATTTGCTTTAAGGTTATTGAGCGTGATCACAACGTTTGTGATGCTGATCGTTTTGATTGGTGGTGCGCTTGTGACGAAAACCGGCTCGGGTCTTGGCTGCGGCAGGCAGTGGCCCCTTTGTCACGGTCGTTTCTTCCCTGAAATGAACCCTGCTTCCATCATCGAATGGAGTCACCGCATGTCAACAGGGGTTTCCACCATTCTTGTACTGGCACTGGCGGTCTTATGCTGGAAAAAGATTAGTCCAGTATTCCGTGAAACCAAATTTTTGGTCATCATGTCGATTATATTCTTACTTCTACAAGCGCTGTTAGGGGCTCTTGCCGTCGTGTTTGGTTCTAACGCACTTGTGATGGCACTGCACTTCGGTATTTCACTGATTTCTTTTGCTTCAATCTTACTGCTTGCCCTTCTTGTGTTTGAGGCAACCAGATCTGAAACAAAGCTTGTGAAGCCGCTCCATATCGGAAAAAGAATGCAGTTCCATATTTATGGCTTGATCACATATACGTATATTGTGGTGTATACGGGTGCTTATGTGAGACATACAAAATCAAGCCTTGCTTGCTCTGTTTTCCCGTTTTGTTCAAAAGACGGTGCACTTCCAGCATACTTTAATCAGTGGGTCCAAATGTCTCACCGAGCAGCAGCACTTCTTTTATTCGTCTGGATATTTGTTGCGATGTTCCATGCCATGAAACATTATAAAGATCAGAAGCAGTTGTATTATGGATGGATCATTTCAGCCATTCTGATTACACTTCAAGCGATTTCAGGTGTGATGTCTGTGTATTCTCAGCTCGCACTAGGTTATGCGCTGGCTCATTCATTCTTTATTTCCTGTTTGTTTGGAGTACTCTGTTACTTCTGCTTACTCATTGCCCGGTTTAAATATGAAAGCAAAGAACCATTCAAATAAGAATTTGTATCCCCCTTTCTTGCGGAATGGGGGATTTGTTTTATTGTTGTTTTGCTTCTTCAAATAGCGAAATGGCTTTTTTGCGTCTTTCCTGGTGGTCAACTGACGGCAGCGGATATGTATCACCTAGCACACATCCCGATTTCAATTGCTCATCAATCGGCATTTTACTTGGTTCATGAATCCATTTTTCATCGACATGCTCTAGCTCTGGTACATATTTTCTAATAAATTCCCCGCTCGGATCAAATCGCTTTGACTGAGTGGTCGGGTTGAAAATACGGAAGTACGGCACCGCATCTGTTCCGACCGAGGCTGCCCACTGAAATCCTCCGATATTTGACGCCTCATCATAATCAACAAGTTTTTTTTGCAAAATACGCTTCGCCTTTTCTCCAATCAATCAAATAATCCTTTGTTAAAAATGAGGCTGTAACCATTCGCAAGCGGTTATGCATCCAGCCCTCCTCATTTAACTGTCTCATCCCTGCATCAACGAGCGGAAAGCCTGTTTCTCCTTTACACCAAGCTTCAAACAGCGTCTCATCTTCTTTCCATTTCATCTCTTGAAACGCCGAATTGATTTCTTTTTCTTTCATCTCAGGATAATGCGCATAAATCATATGATAAAAATCGCGCCATGCCAGCTCTTTGATAAAAGTCTCTCTGCCCTCGTCTTCATAGAGTGCTTCTTCATATATCGCATGGAAGATCATTCGAATCGAAATAGTGCCTGTTTTTAAAAAACGCGACAGCTTGCTCGTTCCAAAAACTGACGGAATATCCCGTTTTTCATGGTAACGCGTTAATCTTTTTTGGATAAAGTGATGAAGCGTGTTCATCGCTTTGTCTGAGCCGATTTGATCAAACTTCCTTGAGCAGCCCTTTATCAATTCTCGCAGTTTGTCATTTCCTTTTTGCGAAAGTGACTCATCACAAATCGTATGCTCGCTGCTGAAAAATGATTTGTCAACTTTTATCACAGGCTGCTTCTCTTGCTTCCGCCATGATTGATAGTATGGGGTAAACACTTGATAATGTGACCCATCTGCTTTTAAAATATCCCGCGCCCCGTGAAGGTGTGTATCTTGCCATGTTGACACATGAATGCCCTTCTTTTCTAAAAAATCGGTTACTTGCTTGTCACGCCTTTGGCCCATACCCACTTCATCTTCATTAAAAAAGACGGCTTTGATGTCATACACATCCATGACCTGCTGAAAGGCGCGTAGGACATCATCATGGAGAAGGTGAACATACACTTGAGATTCTCTCGCTTCCTTGACGAAATGCGCCAAGTTTTGAAAGAAATGTTCGTTGTTGATATCCATTTCCATTTCAGTAAAAAATGGATCTAGATGATATAGAGCCAATAATTTGTACTCATGTTTTTTTGCATATGTGATCGCTTTTGATAAGGCGATATGATCATCCAATCGCATATCTCGGCGAAACCAAATCACGACAATTTCCAACTTTCTTCACCTCAATCTATAGTGTAATCACTCTCGCAGGCTGCTGCACATTTTAATGCGCTCAAAAAAGACACATCACGATGGATGTGTCCCACTTATTATTCAGGCTTTAAAACAATCAGCAGATCTCCGGTTTGAATCGGTTCTCCATTTGTCACATGTATTTCATCTACGACCGCAGTGAATGGGGCTTGTACAGTCGTCTCCATTTTCATGGCTTCATTGATCATCAAATGCTCACCTTGCGAGATTTTCTGTCCTTTTTCCACGAGCACTTTGATGACAGTGCCTGGCATTGATGCGGCAATGTGATTTGGATTTGAACGGTCCGCCTTCATTTTTTCTTGAACGGATGATTTGATGCTTTCATCCTTAATCACGACTTCACGCGGCTGTCCATTTAGCTCAAAGTAAAGAACTCTTGTGGCATCTGGATTCGGTTCTCCAATTGACACGAGTTTAACAATGAGGGTTTTTCCTTTTTCAATTTCTACCTCTATCTCTTCACCAAGCCTCATCCCGTAGAAGAACGTTGGTGTGTCAAGAACAGAGATGTCTCCGTAGCTTTCTGCTGTTTGGACAAATTCAGAAAAGACTTTCGGATATAAGGCATACGCAATCGCGTCTTGCTCTGTCAGCGTCAGGTCATGAGATTCTTTGAACTGCTGCTGAATAGCTTCAAAGTCAACTGGCTTCAGCTTTTCACCAGGTCTGACAGTGAGCGGTTCTTCTCCTTTTAAAATCAGCTTTTGCAATTTTTCAGGGAAACCGCCATGCGGCTGGCCTAAATAGCCTTTAAATAGTTCCACAACAGAATCCGGGAAGTCTAAAGTTGCTCCTTTTTCATAGACATCTTCCTCTGTTAAATCATTTTGCACCATATAAAGTGCCATGTCTCCGACTACTTTAGAGGATGGTGTCACCTTCACAATATCACCAAACATGTCATTCACACGTCTGTACATTTCTTTTACTTCGTTCCAGCGGTCGCCAAGTCCGACACCTTTCGCCTGCTGCTGCAAGTTACTATACTGACCGCCAGGCATTTCATGGTCATAAATTTCTGTATGCGGCGAATTCATGCCGCTTTCGAACTCATGATAGTATTTTCTGACAGAATCCCAGTATTGAGAAAGGTGTTCGACAGATTGGACGTTCATGTCTGGCTTTCTCTCATGTCCATCTAAAGCATAGTACAGTGAGCTCGCACTTGGCTGCGATGTGAGCCCCGCCATAGAGCTAACGGCCACATCAACAATATCAACACCTGCATCAATTGCCCTTGCATAGGTGAACAGTCCATTTCCACTCGTATCATGTGTATGAAGATGGATAGGGATGGTCAGTTCATCTTTTAAAGCAGATACAAGCTCGTAAGCTGCCTGCGGCTTTAATAATCCCGCCATATCTTTAATACCTAAAATATGTGCACCGGCAGATTCAAGTTCCTTCGCAAGAGAAACATAGTATTTAAGGTCATATTTCGGACGAGATGGATCAAGAATATCCCCCGTATAACAAATAGCTGCCTCAGCCACTTTGCCTGATTCACGAACAGAATCTATGGCAAGCGTCATGCCTTTGACCCAGTTTAAGCTATCAAAAATACGGAACACGTCAATGCCTGCCTCAGCCGATTCCTTTACAAATGCTTTAATTACATTATCTGCATAGTTTGTATATCCGACAGCGTTTGATGATCTTAAAAGCATTTGGAACAAGGTGTTCGGAACTTCTTGACGAAGCTCTTTCAGCCTTTCCCAAGGATCTTCTTTTAAGAAACGATACGCAACATCAAATGTAGCGCCGCCCCACATTTCCATACTGAATAGCTCTGGCCATAACCCTGCTGTTGGCTGGGCAACTTTCTTTAAATCGCGAGTTCTGAAGCGGGTCGCAAGCAGAGACTGATGCGCGTCCCTAAAGGTTGTATCTGTTAAAAGGACGCTCTTTTGTTCTTTCACCCAATTGGCAAGGCCCTCAGGTCCATGCGCATCTAACAATTGTTTAGTCCCAGATGGCATCTCTTGCTTGAGAGGAAGCTTCGGTACAATAGGCTTGTCAAAATGAGGCTTCTTTTTCTCCGCAATACCAGGGAACCCATTAATGGTCACGTTACCAATATAAGTCAGCATCTTCGTTCCACGGTCTTTTTGTTTAGGGAAATTAAATAGATCTGGGGTTGAATCGATAAACGACGTATCGTATTCCCCTTTTAGAAACTTCTCATGCTTTGCCACGTTTTCAAGAAACGGAATGTTTGTTTTAATTCCGCGAATCCTGAATTCCTGTAAATTACGGACCATTTTAGCAGCAGCCTGATCAAATGTGAGCGCCCATGTGGACAGCTTGACCAATAATGAATCGTAATAAGATGTAATGACCGCACCTTGGAAGCTGTTCCCAGCATCTAAACGTACACCAAATCCCCCACCTGAACGGTAGGCCATAATTTTTCCTGTGTCCGGCATAAAGTTATTTAAAGGATCCTCTGTCGTGACCCTTGATTGAATGGCAAATCCATGTGTGAAGATATCTTCTTGCTTTGGTATTCCGACTTCATTGCTATGGAGATCATGGCCCTTTGCGACAAGAATTTGGGTTTGTACGATATCGACACCTGTGATCATTTCTGTGATCGTGTGTTCCACCTGTACCCTAGGATTGACTTCAATAAAATAAAACTCACCATTTGCGACTAGGAATTCTACAGTCCCAGCGTTAATATACGACACATTTCGAGCCAGCTTAACAGCCGCTTCGCAGATGTCCTCACGTAATTGATCTGTAAGAGATACACTTGGCGCAACTTCAATGACCTTTTGATGACGCCTTTGGACAGAGCAGTCACGCTCATATAAATGAATGATATTGCCGTGATTATCACCAATCACCTGCACTTCAATATGTTTCGGATTTTCAATCAGTTTCTCAACATATACTTCGTCATTTCCAAAAGCAGCTTTCGCCTCTGACTTTGCACGGTCATAGCCTTCATTCAGCTCCTCTTTTGATCTGACAATCCGCATACCTCGGCCGCCGCCGCCTAGTGAAGCTTTAATAATAAACGGGTAACCGTATTCTTCACCGAATTTTTCGACTTCTTTGACCGAATCAACTGGTCCGTCACTTCCTGGAATGACTGGAATTCCAGCTTTTTTCGCTTCTTCTCTTGCCTTTACTTTATCTCCAAACATATCTAAATGCTGAGAAGTTGGACCGATAAATTGAATGCCTTCCTCTTCGCATCGTCTTGCAAAATGAATATTTTCAGATAAAAATCCGTAACCTGGATGGATCGCATCCACATCATTTCGTTTTGCAATTTCGATGATCCCCTCGATATCAAGGTAGGCATCAATCGGTTTTTTTCCTTCTCCAACTAGATATGCTTCATCTGCTTTATAGCGATGATAAGAGCCCGAGTCTTCTTTGGAATAAATGGCTACTGTACGTAAATTGAGCTCCGTACAGGCCCTGAAGACTCTGATAGCAATTTCCCCTCTGTTTGCAACTAGAACCTTTTGAATTGTTCTCTGTGACATTTCTCACTCCTCCATATCCCTTAAAATTTTATATGTACTCTATAATAAAGGAAGAAATGAAAACTGTACACTTTTGTTTTCTAAAGATTCAAAGTTTTCTGCAATCCATTTTTTTGAACTGATGGCTTGCTCATTGATTTTTTCTTTTTGTAACGCTCTTTATATTCAGTAAACATGCTGATATTCAGCAATATTCCCATACAACCGCTCAGTAAAATGATGGACGATCCCCCGTAGCTAATAAACGGAAGAGTGACCCCAGTAATCGGAATCAGACCTGAAACACCGCCTAAATTAATGCATGTTTGGATCGCAATCATGGAGGAAATTCCTATTGCAAGCAAACTTCCAAATGGATCTTCACACTTTCTTGCAATATAAAAACCTTTCACGACGATGAAGCCAAGGAGAGCGAGTACAAAAAATACTCCGAAAAAGCCAAGCTCTTCTGAAATGATGGCCATGATAAAATCTGTGTGCGGCTCTGGAAGATACCCGTACTTTTGAACGCTTTCTCCTAGACCCAGTCCAAAAAAGCCGCCTGATCCAATGGCGTAATAGGAATTAATCAATTGATGTCCAGTATCCCCTGCATCTTTAAAGGGATCTTGGAAACTCTCAAAACGCCCAAGGCGATTTTGCGTGAATATTTTATCCCAGAACAGAATAATAAATGGGGTTACGATGACCATCACGGCACTAAATAACGCCAGCAACTTAGCAAGTGTTTTCCCGCTAAAACCTGAGCATAAAATCATGGCAAGAGCAATCATGCCAATGATAAAGGCTGTCCCATAGTCTGGCTGCAAAATGATAAATCCGCATAAGATCGAAACAATCACGATTGGAGGTGTGACTCCTCGTAAAATATGATCAATATAATGCTGCTTTTTTGCATACACAGCAGCAAGATAGATAATAACGACAATCTTCACAAATTCCGCCGGCTGAAGACTGAACGGGCCTACTTTAATCCAGCTTCTTGCGTTCCCTGCAATATGACCGCCAAAGTACACATAGATGAGGGAAAAAACGGATAGCAGCAGCATACCGATTTGAAATTTCTTATTTGAAAACAGCTGATATGGAACGAGTGCCGTAAAGAGCAAGATGACCGCTCCAACGATCATAAATAAAAGCTGTTTCTTAAAAAAATTATCTGGCGCGGCATCGTATCTAATCACAGATGTAATCATACTTGAGCTATACACCATGACCAAACCGAATGCGCTAATTAAAATAATGGCGAACAATAATGAGTAGTCATACGATTTTAGCATTCTCTTTAACATATAATCCTCTTCCTAACGTCTGTTTCTACTGCTTGATATCCTCTTAGCTGTTTTTATTCTACTACATTTTCTCTGTTTGATCTCGTTTTACCTCTTTTATATTGTTCGTCATTCATGAAAGAATCAAGTCCGTTTGACATGAAACAATGAAAAGAAAATAGAGGACAAAAAAACTCAAACTTATGTTAAGGAAGTTTGAGTTTTCAATCATTATTTTTTTGTGAACGCATCATGAAGTGCGGAAAGCTCTCTCTCAAGTTTATCGAGTAGTTTCTTACCTTCATGTTGATCAACTAATCCAAGCCGGACAGCAAAATCAATTTCTCTCGATAATCCGAACATTTGAGTATCTAAAACCTCTTCATAAAGAGGACATTGCGGCATCGTTAAGTTGTCCATTTGCACTTGGATCAATTTTAAAATTTTATCTGCATCCAATTTTAATAAAGACAGTGCTTTTTGCCGATGATCGACTAAAATTTCTGACGCCAAAAGTATCCCTCCGTTCCCCAGGCGAGTACCTAATTCTTCTATTTATCATAAAGCGAAACGCCCAAAATTGCAAGCAGATTTGTACAGTTCGCTTTGTAAAAATAAAAAGAAGCCCTCCTTCATTAAAAGATACTCATCTCGTATTTTTCACTCATCAGCTCAAGCAGCTTAATCCCAGCAATACTATTTCCTTTTTCATCCAGAGCCGGACCGAAGATACCGATTCCAAAATCATATGGTGCAGCTCCCATAATCCCTCCTGAGACACCGCTTTTTGCAGGAATTCCGATGTTAATGGCAAATTCTCCGCTCGCATTGTACATGCCGCACGTCACCATAAAGGTTTTACAAATTCTAGCGACATCTTTCGAAAGAATTTGCTTCCCCGTTTCTGGATGTCTGCCGTCTAATGAAAAAACACAAGCAATTTTCGCCAAATCCAAGCTGTTCATCATGATGGCACATTGTTTCGTATAGACGTCCATGACTTCCTCTACGTTCCCTCTAATAATATGATATTGCTTCATATAATAGCACATCGCCCGGTTAATCATCGATGTCTCAAATTCGGAGGCTGCTGTTTCCTTGCAGTATGTAATGCTTTTGTCATTTGCAAGCTCTCTAATGAAGCTAAGCAACCGGCCCAGCTGATCTTGCGGAGTCGCTCCTCTGATTAAACTCGTGACTGCGAGCGCCCCTGCATTAATCATTGGATTCAGCGGTTTATTCGGACTCGCTGTTTCCAGTTTGATCATTGAATTAAACGGGTCACCTGTTGGTTCTTGTCCAACAAATTGAAAGACTTTTTTTGGCCCTTCTTCTGAGAGCACAAGCGCCAGTGCTAATACTTTTGAAATGCTTTGAAGGGTAAATCGTTTATCTACATCTCCAGCTGAGTGGCACGTATTGCTCACATGATACACAGCCACAGATAAATCCGTCTGATCCGCTTTGCCGAGAGCGGGAATATAGGATGCTACTTGACCATCTTTGGCCACTTTTTTTGCTTCTTCTACAAATCGCTGAAGCTCTTCATTGTCGCGACATGCCATGCCTCATACACTCCCTATCGTTCATGTACGATTAGTGTGTACAAGGTGCAGCATGTTTATGAAAGTGACAAAGCGGGAGAAAACTTCTATAATTTATGTTGGAAAGGGGTTGTCTTGAACATGAGCATCATTCAAATCAAGGGGAACGTACAGTACAAGATCACCATTGATCCAAGTGTATGGATTTTTGATGACCGTAAATTTTTAATGGATTCATTCTTTGAAAAAAATGCAGCAAGTGAAGAGAAGCAGCTAGATCAGGAGCTTGACCAAGAGCGGGTTATAAGAGAAGGTCAAACTCTTCCACCCACGTTAAAAACAGAGAAGAAGTACGAAAAGGAAAGACTCGTCACAGGCAGCTTCGGGATGAAGCTTGGCGATATGCTAAAAAATGCTGAGCCGCTTGAACATGCGGATACATGCGAATTTGTCACAGAAACAGGTACAATTGCTGTGCCGCTTTCTCAGGCAATGGAAAGCATTGCTCATTTCAGCCAACATGGTAAGCCAATCACAGAAGAAGGACCAATCCACGTCTATTTCGCGGATCAGTCCAACCTCACTCAGCCGATAAAAGGTGTCAAAGAGCTCATCATTACATAAGAACAGAGGGTCTGGACTATAGCAAATCAGCGGCAAGCTGTGCAAGTCCAGACCTTTCTCCTTTGACAAGCTTGACATGTCCAGATATTTGCTGCCCTTTGAACCGTTCAATCACATACGTCAGCCCATTATTTAAGCTGTCTAAATAAGGGTGATCAATTTGCTCTGGATCTCCCATCAGCACAATTTTACTTCCCTCTCCGACTCGCGTTAATAATGTTTTCACCTCGTGCTTAGTTAAATTTTGCGCCTCATCAATGATAATAAATTGATCAGGTATACTTCTGCCCCGAATATATGTCAATGCTTCGACTTGAATAGATCCAATTCCCGCCAAAATCGCATCAAGCTCGCCCGGCTTTTTTGTATTAAATAAAAACTCTAGGTTGTCATAGATCGGCTGCATCCATGGTCTGAGCTTTTCTTCCTTTTCTCCAGGCAAATATCCTATATCTTTCCCAACAGGCACGATGGAGCGCGCCACGATCAACTTTTTAAACATACCAAGGTCCTCTGTCTGCATTAACCCGGCAGCAAGTGCAAGCAATGTTTTACCAGTCCCCGCTTTTCCAATCAGTGTCACGAGCGGAATATCACGGCGCAAAAGCAACTCGAGTGCCATCGTCTGCTGGACATTCTTTGGACGGATTCCCCAAATATGCTCTTGATCATAAACGAGACGTTTCACTTGATCTGCCTTTTGATCAAGCATTCCTAAAGCAGAACCGCCTTCATTTCCCTTCATGATGACAAATTGATGTGGGTTGAATGGTGCACTTGTGACCTCTTTTATTGGTAATTGATTTTGCTTATAAAATGTATTCAATTGCTCAGTCGGAATGTAGAGCTCATGATAGCCATTATCGATGTCTTCATTTTGCAAAACACGGTCACTTAAAAAGTCTTCTGCTTGAAGCCCTATAGCATCTGCCTTTACCCGCACTAACACATCCTTGCTGACCAAAATAACAGGCCTGCCATGAGGCTTTGTTTCTTCCTCTAAGCTTAAATTTTTCGCGACTGCCAAAATTCGATTATCGTTCGTTTTTTCAATAAAAATTTCTTGAAGCTCATGAAAAGAGCGGTGATTCAGTTCAATGCGCAACGTCCCATTTGACTCTAGTGTAATTTTTTCATGCAGTTTCCCTTTCGATCTTAAACCGTCGATTAGGCGTGAGACGCGCCGGGCATTTTGTCCAACCTCGTCCATATATCTCTTTTTTGAGTCTACTTCTTCTAACACAACGGCTGGTATGACGACCTCGTTGTCTTCAAATGAAAAGATTGAATTCGGATCCTGTAATAACACATTTGTGTCTAATACATAAATTTTACTCAGGTCCTTCGCCTCCTGATCGGGGTTTCATTCATCCTTGTCTTTCCCAAAACGATTGTTAAAATATATGTTTTCATGAATAAAGTTAGAAGGTTAATTCAACAATAAAATAAATCATGCAGTTTGTGAAGGAGGGAATACAGATGCGACTATTTTTGACATTATTCATGTGTCAAGCCATCATTCTGTTGGGCGCTTGCCAGCAGCAGGAAAAGAGAGAGGCACTAGACAAGCAAGATGGTCGCCAGCACGTAGTACGGGTGTCAGACTCAACGAAGAAAAAGACCAATCAAGACCGGTCATCCACAGATGTTGCACAGCATCTTGTCAAAGTGACAGAGCACGTAGCAGATGTCAATGATGCAACGGCGATCGTCATCGGCCGCTATGCTGTTGTTGGTATTGATGTAAAAGATGATTTAGATAGAAGCAAAGTAGAAACCATTAAATATTCTGTTGCAAAAGCACTGAAAAATGATCCAGAAGGTGCGAATGCTGTTGTGGTCGCTGATCCGGATACAGTCAGCCGGCTAAAAGAAATGGGCAAAGAAATACAAGCAGGCCGTCCTATCAGTGGGATTATGGATGAACTAGCCGCCATTGTCGGCCGCGTGATGCCCGAGATGCCGAGAAATGAAATTGATCGCCACGAAACAGATCCGACAAATGAGCCGAATGATCAGCTCAAACAAAATGATCAAAAGCAGTTAGACGAACATCAAAACGATCAATCAAACCATCATATGAATCAGAAGAAATAAAGAAAACGGCTTATATCTCCTGTGATATAAGCCGTTTTCTACGCTGATTTTAAGTAGCTGGAAAACATGCTATAATAAATGCAATAAGTGAGGTGAAAAGGATGAGAGTGAAGTGCTCAATATGTGAGAAGCTTGAAACCATTGATGATGATACACTCGTTGCTAAGCGGTTAAGAAATCGACCGATTCATACATATATGTGCGATGACTGTCAGGAACGTATTAAAGTAAAGACAGAAGCACGCATCAAGACTGGCAGATTCTCTCTTTATCAAGATCCTGCGACAAAAGAGAAAAAGAAGAAAAAAGGAAAAAAAGAACAAAAGACATAAAAAAAGACCTGACACAAGTTCAGGTCTTTTTTTACGTATTCACTGTTCCTTCTTTTTTCGCACGATGCAGCCTGATTTTATAAATAATCAAAATGACAGCTGCCACGACTAGACCTTCCGCTACTGGCAGGAAGATTCCTAGAAATGTGAGAAACGTGCAGCCAAAAATCAAAAACAAGTAAATCACGAGCGCTTTTAAAATCGGTAAACGTCTAGCAAAGCCGAGCTTAAAAACAATAATCGCTAAAACAAGGATGGTGCCATATAGGAGCCACATCCCTGTTTGCGGATTTTCATCGACACGAAACAGCATCGCGAAAAAGGATAGATTTTCACTTACTTCCTGATCATTCAAAAAGATTCCCTCCCCTTATCTTTCAGGGTTCTATCTCTTTAATTCTTCATGGAATTAAGATAATCCTGCTAGCTTTTTCTTCTTCGCTGATTTCTCACGTTCGTTTTTATCTAAAATTTTCTTTCTTAAACGAATTGATTCAGGTGTAACCTCACAGTATTCGTCCTCATTCAAGTACTCAAGAGATTCCTCAAGTGACATAATACGTGGTTTTTTCATGCTCACCGTTTGATCTTTCGTCGCTGACCGTACGTTTGTTTGTTGTTTCATACGGCTAACGTTGACAACAAGATCGTTCTCACGGTTATGCTCACCAACAATCATTCCTTGGTATACTTCAACACCCGGCTCAACAAAGATCACACCGCGCTCTTCAACGCCTTGGATTCCGTAAGCAGTCGCTTTACCTGTTTCCATTGAAACAAGTACTCCTTGACGGCGTCCGCCGACTTGACCAGATTGCATTGGCTGGTAGCTGTCAAACGTATGGTTCAAAATACCAAAACCACGAGTTAATGAAAGAAATTCAGTTGTATATCCGATTAAACCACGTGAAGGCACTGTAAAGATCAGGCGAACTTGACCATTCCCATTATTGATCATGTCAATCATTTCACCTTTTCGTGCGCCCATTGATTCCATGATAGAGCCAGTGTGCTCTTCTGGTACATCAATTTGAACGCGTTCAACAGGCTCACATCGAACACCGTCAACTTCTTTTACAATAACTTCTGGCTTCGATACTTGTAATTCAAATCCTTCACGTCTCATATTCTCAATAAGAATGGATAAGTGAAGCTCTCCGCGTCCAGATACAACCCACGCATCAGGTGAATCAGTTGGATCAACACGAAGACTAACGTCTGTTTGAAGCTGCTGCTCTAAGCGCTCTTCAATTTTACGTGATGTTACGTATTTTCCTTCACGGCCTGCAAATGGGCTGTTGTTCACAACAAACGTCATTTGAAGTGTTGGCTCATCAATACGGAGGATTGGCAAAGCCTCTTGGTGTTCAACAGGACAAACCGTTTCACCTACGTTAATGTCTTCCATTCCAGAAACAGCAACAAGATCTCCTGCTTTCGCCTCATTGATTTCCACTCGTTTTAACCCTTGGAAACCAAAAATCTTCGTCACACGGAATTGTTTCACACTGCCGTCAACTTTCATTAAGGCTACTTGCTGTCCTACTTGCATTGTTCCTCTGAATACACGACCAATCCCAATTCTTCCAACATAATCATTGTAATCAAGTAGTGCCACTTGGAATTGAAGCGGCTCTTCATGGTTATCAACTGGGCAAGGGATATGGTTAACAATGGCTTCAAACAAAGATTCCATGTTTTCATCTTGCTTGCTCGCATCGTTACTTGCTGTACCATTGATTGCTGATGCATAGACAACTGGGAATTCAAGCTGTTCTTCTGTTGCATCCAATTCAATGAACAAGTCAATTACTTCATCGACTACTTCAGCCGGGCGAGCAAAGTCACGGTCAATTTTGTTGACAACAACGATTGGTGTTAAGTTTTGCTCAAGTGCTTTTTTCAGCACAAAGCGTGTTTGAGGCATACAGCCTTCATAAGCATCCACAACGAGAAGTACACCATCTACCATTTTCATGATACGCTCAACCTCACCACCGAAATCGGCGTGTCCTGGTGTATCTAAAATATTAATGCGTGTATCTTTATAATGGATCGCAGTATTTTTAGCTAAAATCGTAATACCGCGCTCTCGCTCTAAATCATTTGAATCCATGGCTCTCTCAGCGATATTTTCATTCGCACGGAAAGTACCAGCTTGATGGAGCAATTGGTCAACAAGCGTCGTTTTACCATGGTCAACGTGGGCAATAATTGCGATGTTGCGAAGATCTTTTCGAAGTTTCACATTTTCATCTCCTAAAATAATTAGATAACTTTCATATTATATCACAATCCCCTTTAAATGCCGATCGTTTTTCTGTAAACTTATATTAACTCTAAAAAAAGGGATGGAGAAAAATGAAACAAATCAAATGGCTTCTATTATTATGTGCATTACTTGCGGTTGTCAGTATGGCGTTTATTGGGGTAACTCTTGCAGAAAAAAACGTGCTGGGTATTTGTCTAAGTATTGTGTTTGCCATGATTTTCATGGGTACAGGATTTACATTAAAAAGAAAATTAAACGTGCAATCATAAAATTTCTCAAAAGCCTTTTACATTCTATATGTAGAAGGCTTTTATTTTTGGTAAAAACAAGACCAACCACCTATGAAAGGTCGGGTATAAAGACAGAACATATCATTTAGGCTTGGCAAAAGTAAGCATTCTGAACCTCTTCATTTTTCGACAAGAACTTTTATAGTTCTCCAAAATCAAACACAAAGTTACAATTTTCCTATTCTTCCACAAACTTTCTCATGGTATGCTGTTCTTGCAACAAAATTTAACAGAAAAGGGAGAGAAAAGAAGCATGAAGAAGATTTTGAGCAAATCGCTCAGCTCTGTTGTATTTTTCGCTTTAGCTATTATTCTTACTTTCACAACAGTAGCTCCTGGGCAAGCAAGCGCTGCAACTTTCAAAGGGATTCCTTTCGAGCAGCAGCAAGTCATTAAAGAATTATTGGAGAAAAACGAGCGTGTCATCAACATTCTCATCAACTCATTTGTTGAGGAAGACAACAACTACACATTTGATGTGAAAAAAGCTGTTGAGCTCGGACTAACTGAAGAAGAAGCGGCGACTGCTGAGAAATTCTTAGATCGCGCAGCTGTTCTGACAATCGTTTTCAGTGAAAGCATCACTAAAAACGAAAAAGGAAAATTGGTTTTTGATGCAGCGAAAGCTGTTGAACTTGGTCTTACAAAAGAAGAAGCGGCTAAATTTGAAAAGCTGTTGAAATCAGTGATCAGAATTGCTGATCTTGCTGGTGAGGCACTTGTTTTAGACAAAAAAGGTAATGTTGTCATTGATTCAAAAATCGCTAAAGGTATTGGATTCAGCTCTACTGAATTACTTGTTTTCAACCAAATGCTGAAGAAAATTCCTCAAGAGCAATTAAAATCGGTCTATGATGCAATTCAAATTGCTAAAGAAAAATTAAGCTAAGCTCGAAAACCCCCATCTGGATCGCCCAGATGGGGGTTTTTTTATTTCAGCCAATAAATAATGATCATCATCACATACCCTAAACCAAACACGATGCTTGCTCGGTATATTAACTTGCCATAATAGCGCTTCTCGAACTTTCTTTTTTCTTCCTTTTCATCTATATATGGCATGAGGTGAGGTGGCTGGATAAGAGTGATTGGTTCTTTCATTTCTTGATAAAGTTGCCGGCAGCTCTCGCAGGTTTGTAGATGCTCGGCTATTATTTTATTGGTACCCGCACTTGTGTCTCCCTCTATATAAAGGGGTAACAATTCTTCGATCAAATAACAGCTCATGTATTGAACTCCTCACAATGTAGCATTCGCTTCAGCTCTAATCTCGCTCGATGAAGGGTTGTTTTGACTTTAGATAAAGTCCAATTCAAAATTTCAGCTACTTCTTCATATGACAATTCCTGAATATCTCTTAAAATAAGGACCTCTCGGTATGAATCCTTCAGCTGATTGATATGATGCCACAGCCTTTGAATGTCAGCTTGTGTTTCGACGTGGTCCTCTGGTGTCAAAAAGGACTGCTGCTCTAAGTAATCAACCTCTTCTACATTCGTAAATGTCCATTTGATTTTCCGGCGATAGTCATTCACAAATGTATGATAAGCAATGGTATAAAGCCATGTTTTCACACTAGAATGTCCTTTAAAAGAGGATAAACCATGTAGAGCCTTCATAAATACATCTTGCGCAAGATCCTTGGCCGTTTCCATATTCCCTGTCCGCCGATATAGATATTTGGTGATTTCCTGAAAATATTCTTCATAGATTTTTTCAATTTGATCAGCTGGTCTGGACATTAGAAATAAAACCACACAGTCATCCAAATCGATAAGACAATGAAAAAGAAGTATAACGAGTAAATAAACCCCTTCATGCGTTTTAACTCATTATAGTCATTCTGATCTTCAATCAGTGCTGAACCTTGTTTATTCCCTATGACAACATGCTGAAATTGCTGCTCATGTGACTTCATCCAGCTGTATGCTTCGTCACCCAGCTCCCCTTCTTGATACAGTTCATATAAGTCTTGAAAGATGGCTTGTTTTTCTTTATCTGTCAAAACGGTGCACCTCTTTTGTTCGTCCATTTACTTCATAAATTTTACGCTCATTTGATCCAAAGGTTTGAATGATGACTAGCCATGAAATGTCCATTTCCCCTTCTTTGTTGATCATTCTAACTGGTTTTATTTGTTTTTTATAAATCATAGATGGTTTCTCATTTTTCAATACTTGTTGATAGACTTCATCACGATCTTTATACGATACAACATCCGGTATAGAGGACACTGGTTCCAGCCTCAGTTCAATTCCATCATGATCTCTAAACACACGCAGTAGATGAGAGGATCGATTAAATGTATACTGTTTGGTTTCATTAGTACCTGTCTTTTTCTTCACGTCTTCTGGCTTTTTCTCTATGAGCTTTAACAAATCTTCATCGCTGACGTTCTCTTTTTTCTGTTGAAGAAGCGTTTTTGACAACTTGAAGCTGATGATATCTTTTGTTGAGCCATTAAACAGAAACTCCGATTGATCTTTTGTTGTGACCCTCACTTCATGCTGCCAATCCAAATAAAAATCATCAATACCTGTGATTTGATAAATTGGCAGCTTTAGGTTTAAATGTTTATAAATACTGTTGATCCTGTTTTTTATCTCCATTTCTGTTAAATGGATTCCGTCTGTATCCTTTAATTGAAAGATGGCGTTTACGTATTGCGC
This sequence comes from Bacillus sp. FSL W8-0645, assembly GCF_038007905.1. Lineage (NCBI taxonomy): Bacteria > Bacillati > Bacillota > Bacilli > Caryophanales > Bacillaceae > Bacillus > Bacillus sp. FSL W8-0645. The sequence goes on along the minus strand of NZ_JBBOYC010000001.1, from coordinate 1,503,500 downwards.
TTGTCGAAGCGTCCCTTTTTCCCAGGTGGCAAACGCTAAACTGTCCTCTTCATTCTGAGACATTTTTGGCAGAAGAAGAACGTCCGTCTCTCCGTCCTCTTTTTTTACAGCTAATTGAATGCGCTGTAGATCGATTGACCGCCCGCTTCTTTCAAAAAATTCAATGGTTTTTTTTCTATATTCTTTATCGGTTAGTTCCTTTCCCTCTAAACGACCTCGATAAGAATAACCGCTTAATTCGCCTGTAAACGCAGAAATATTCACTTCATACTGATCATCTGCAAACACGTAATGATAAGGGCTAGCATTTAAATACAGCGATTGATCCTCTGGTACAAATTTTGAAGCGAATGCTTTTGCACTTACTGCTGATAAAGGGCGATATTCTTCTGAAAATGTATCTACCAGTTCCGTTTTGGTGAATTGGAACATGGTATGAGGAATATTGACAATCGGATTGAGTAATAGCAGAAAAAAGACAGCTATACAACCAGCACCCCACTTCCTTAATCTCACCTTGTCCCGTAGTAAAGCAGATAACAAATAAATCGTCATAAAGCTTCCTGCTGCTGCTACTAAAATGACAATCGATTTAAATGTAGATTGAAGCTCATACTTCGAAATAGAAGGATAAAATATATAAAGCAAGGCTGCAAAAATCAAACCATAGAATAAAATCAGTTCCTTCCACTTCCAGTGCCAAAACAAGCGAAAGAAAAGGTGCAGCAGCAAAGCGGCAAAGCAAGCCATAGCCAAAATGGTGATCATATCTCTCCATACTAGCCCCGTATCACCGCTAAGAAAGAACTTTTTGCTTTCAGCAAACACAATAAACACTGTTTGACATAAAGGCAGAAGTAATACAGATAAATCAAAAGCAAAAAACATACCTTTATTTTTTAAATAAGGAAGAGTAATAACATAGTACAGTGATGCAAGCAAGACATACCCATAGATAAGAAATTGCATGAAATCCGTCAGCACTTCAAATGTTTCAATCGTATACTGTCTAGCTAGAACTTGGTGGCTCATTTCAAGTGTCATTCCGCCTAGCAGGACTACTCTTAATACAAGCCCAGCATAAAATACATAACCACTTTTCTTTTCTTTCCATATAGGAAGTGTCATAAAAAGGACAAATAGTCCAAGTACACACCATTGAATGATGCGAATACTGTACTCGTTTAAAATAAAATACCTTTCAAAATGGAGGGATAAATCACTAAACAAATCTAACATTAAAACACAATCCTTTACATCAAATTAAGGCCTCGTTCGTATAGACATTTCTCTTTCCAAAAAGTTTCATCAAATACAAAAAATCACTTCATTCTCATGAAGTGATTTGGTTTATTTTTTATTTCCACTGCCTTTTATGTAATCGTGCAAGATTTTTTTACAAACGGATCGATTTCCGGCGACGATACTGTTTTTGTCTAAAAACGTTAGGCGTTCTCCGTGTATATTTGAGTAGACTGCCCCTACTTCATCAAGAAGCACACAGCCTGCTGCATAATCCCACGGTGCAAGCCTTAACGTGACGTATGCGTCACTTCTGCCGCTTGCGATATAAGCGAGCTCCAGGGCAGCTGATCCAATCGTTCTCGTCCCTCTCACATCACGCACAAGGCGGGCAAACGGTTTAGCATCAAAATAAGGGCTTTCGATCGCCCAGGTCGGGTTAATGCCGACAATGGCTTTTTCAATCGCTACATCTTTTAATGGCGGAAGCAGGGTATCATTCATATAAGCCCCTTCTCCTTTGACCGCATGGTAAAGCTCGTCATGAATGACGTCATATATGAGACCGATTTTCCCAATGCCATTTTCAAATATCCCGATTGAAATGGCAAAGTTGCGTTTTTGATGGACAAAGTTCATTGTGCCATCGATTGGATCAATGATCCACACGATCCCATCCAGTGAGGTCACCTCTTCCCCTTGTCCCTCTTCACCTAAAATATGATGATCTGAAAATGTCGATTGTATCTTTTCAATGAAAAAACGTTCTGTTTCTTTATCGATATTTGTGACAAGATCATTTGGATTTGATTTTGTTTCAATTGATAGACCTTCCTGCATGGATGCTTTAATACGGCTTCCTGCTTCTTTTACCCAAAGCTTTGCAAGACGGTCAATTTCCACCCAGTTTGTCATCAGACTGTAAACCTCTTTTCTATGTAATACCTATTTGTAATAGCATACTGATATTATGTGCGTAAAAGCAAGAAAAAAGCAGCTTCATACAAAAACGAACCGATGAATTGGTTCGTTTTTACCTCACCTTGTTTTACCCTTTAAGCTGCTCCCATTCTTTTCTTAGGCGCTCAAGCTTTCGTTTGCTGCGTTCGATTTGGATGTCATCTTTTTGCTCGATGGCTTCATGAAGCGTAGAAAGCTCATAGTCCACCTCTAATCTCCACACAGCGATGCGATTCTTCTTCTCCTGTCTATACCCCTGCTTCACGATTTGCTTCATTTGGTCAACGCCCCTTCCAGAGAATGATTCATTCCTTGTCAGTTTTCATTGATAAAAAATTCAATCGATAAGAGAATTGGTTCTTGCTTATATCGTATGAAGCGATCGCATAACCGCAACGACATTCTGAAAATTGTGTTTTTACCTATTTGTTATGTACCACAAAATCGTTGTTTTTAAACGCTGCCCTTCTTCCTCTACAATCTTTGATCCGACGGTGCATCTTTTTTTGAGCTTAACCCAAGCTATGATAAAATATGATCAGCGAAAGAATACAGGAGGCATAATATGAGTGAAATGCGTTTTAGAGATGAAGATTTTGAGACATTTACAGTTGACGGTTTAGATGAACGAATGGTCGTATTAAAAGAAAGAGTCCGTCCAAAGCTTGAGGCGCTTGGTGAACACTTTGCACCACTTCTTTCTTCTATTACAGGAGACGAAATGTTTGTACACGTCGCAAAGCATGCTAGAAGATCAGTCAATCCGCCAAATGATACGTGGGTTGCTTTTGCGAACAGCAAGCGTGGGTATAAAAAACTCCCTCATTTTCAAATTGGGCTTTGGAAAACACATGTCTTTGTGTGGTTTGCTCTTATTTATGAATCTCCTGTGAAAGGCGAATATGGTCAGCTATTTGAAAAAGAACTAGACACCATTCAGAAGAAAATACCGCAAGATTTTGTTTGGTCTAAAGATCATATGAAACCAGATGTCATGCGTCACAGCGAGCTCGATGCAGAACAGTTGAAAACGCTGTTTGAACGTGTCCAAACGGTGAAAAAAGCCGAGCTCCTTTGCGGCATTCAGTTGCCTAGAGAAGAAGTCGTTCAAATGAATAATGAAGAATTTTTATCAAAAATCGAAGATGCCTTTCGCACGTTGACTTATCTATACCGCTTTACACAAAAACAATCTGAAACGAGCCCATCTAGGCTCGTTTCAGATTGTTGACAAAGGGCTAAAATGATCTTTATTTTAGCCCTTTGTCTTCTTTTCAGCGTGATAGAAAACCTTTGCAGTCTAGGAAGGGCGAGCACAGGAGCGGAGCGAATTTGACATTCGTGAGCACCGGAGCACAGTCCTGACAAAGAATGCGAGGGTTTGTCTACACGCTGAAACGAGCCCATCTAGGCTCGTTTTTTCTTACATACGTATAATGGCGGACTCTTCTGCCTCTCTTGCCGTTTTCACTGTACGATAAGGAGAATACCCGCTTTCCTTTTCAAACGCTGCACAATGCGTCTTTTCTTCTGCTTTTGATGGCACAATCTCTTTAAAGCGTTTATAAGTATCTAATAACTCCTGTTTCGCTATTCCTTTTTCATAGGCTTTTTCAACAGCTTGAAAAAACGAAATAACCGCAATTTTTTCCTCTGTTGTCCAGTCGACGTCCATTGGATATTGATATTCCATTTACTTGTCCCTCACTTTAACACTCATTTCTTATTTGAACTTTTATTATAGCATCTGTTCGATCAGAAACCGATTGATTTTATGCTTTACATTCCGATCAGTTCATAATATAATTCTTTTGTTTTATGCAATGAAATCTGTCGTTATTGGCACAATAATAGCAGGTATTTCGATGAAGGTGGGAAAGCAATTGTCACAACATGATACACCCTTATACACTGGACTAAAAAAACACGCAGCAACCAATCCAGTTCAATTTCACATTCCTGGCCATAAAAAAGGAGCCGGAATGGACCCTGAATTTAGAGCATTCATTGGCGACAATGCACTAAGCATTGATCTCATTAATATAGAACCTCTCGATGATTTACACTCACCTCGAGGAATGATAAAAGAAGCACAAGATTTAGCTGCTGAAGCCTTCGGTGCTGACCATACGTTTTTCTGTATTCAAGGAACAAGCGGCGCCATCATGACAATGGTTATGACCGTATGCGGACCTGGGGATAAAATCATCGTTCCGCGTAACGTCCATAAATCGATTATGTCCGCGATTGTATTTTCTGGCGCAGTTCCTGTTTTTATTCACCCAGAAATAGACAAAGAGCTTGGCATCTCTCACGGCATTACACCAGAATCAGCGAAAAAGGCACTCACGGAGCACCCAGATGCAAAAGGTCTGCTTGTGATTAATCCGACGTATTTTGGCGTTTCAGCAGACTTAAAATCGATTGTAGACATTGCCCATTCATTTCATGTGCCTGTCCTTGTCGATGAAGCACACGGCGTGCATATTCATTTTCACGATAAGCTCCCGCTATCTGCCATGCAGGCAGGTGCCGACATGGCAGCAACAAGTGTCCACAAACTCGGCGGTTCCCTGACCCAAAGCTCTATTTTAAATATGAAGGAAGGGCTTATCTCAAAAGATCGCGTGCAATCGATTTTGAGCATGCTGACAACAACGTCTACTTCTTATTTGCTCTTGGCGTCACTTGATGTCGCTCGAAAGCGATTAGCCACTGAAGGAAAGACACTAGCAGATGAAGCCATCCGTTTAGCTGAATCAGCGAGAAACCGTTTGAATCAAATTGATGGCATTACGTGTATTGGCAAGGAAATACTCAGTTCAGCTTCTACGTATGATTATGATCCAACGAAATTAATTATTTCAATTAAAGACCTTGGCCTCAATGGCCATGATGTCGAAAAATGGTTGAGAGAAAGCTACCGGATTGAAGTGGAGCTTTCTGACCTTTACAACATTTTATGTATTGTGACCCCTGGTGATTCTGATGAAACAATCGATACGCTTATAACGGCTATGAAAGACATTGCCGCAACCTCTACAAGTGAGAGCGGCACACAACCGGTAACAGAAGTACTGCTGCCTGAGATTCCATCGCTTGCCATGACGCCGCGTGATGCCTTTTACGCCACAACTGAAGTGGTTCCGTTAAAAGAAGCAGCTGGCCGCATCATCGCAGAGTTTGTCATGGTGTACCCGCCAGGCATACCTATTTTTATACCAGGAGAGATTATCACAGAAGAAAATATCTCCTATATCTTTAAAAACATTGAAATTGGTCTCCCTGTCCAAGGACCAGAAGATTCAACGCTAGAAATGATCCGCGTGATTAAAGAACAGAAAGCAATTTTATAAAAAAGAAACATGCAGCCCCAAATGGAGCTGCATGCTTTTTTATTTATTCAGAGGCTTCATCACAGCAATGACAGTGACCACACGTTCCGTATAGTGTTGTCACTTTTTCATTTTCAAATTGATCAATGGTCTCATTGCAATCTTGACAAATAATTGTACCCACGTACATTCCCCTTTTCTTCATTCAATATTTGAAAGCGTTTAATCTATTTCATACTTCTATAATATGGTGTCACATTTAAGTTGTCAACGGTTAATTGTATGACACATTTAATTATTTTTTATGAATATATGCTATTTTCTCATCATATTGAGAGAACGTTTCAATTGTATTTTGCTTCATATCAATTCTGTAACAATTGAGTAACAATCGAAAATTGTCAAAAAGGACATGATACACTAGAGTGACTAACAGGTAACCAGCTCCTAAAAATGTTGGGACAACCCCAAAGGATTTTGAGGTGAATAGATTGAATTTTATGAGGACACTTCTCATTATATTCCCCATGCTCTTTGTACTTAGTTCATGCTCATTTGCGTATATCATACCGAATCAGACAGACCAAGTCAGTCATATTCAAAAACCAAGAATTCTCTTTTTTACAGATGCAGAAAATCTCGATAAAGAAAGTCCTTATTATGATGCAGTCCTCGATTTAAAGAATGAATACCCGAAGGAAATGTCAAAGATGATTGTGAAAGAAGATCGTAAAGGCTGGAAAAATGAAGTAGACGAATTACCGGCTATTTTACTTGTAAATAATGAAAAAGTCATTGTAAAGGTTGAAGGAAATGTCAGCAGCAAAGAGGATATTTTATCGCCTTTATGCCACGCTTTAGACCGCGTGAATACAAATTAATGGCTTCACCTTGCACTTATATATCCATATGAAAAAGCCCCTCATTTCATGAGGGGTCTTTCTCATGCAGCGCTCAAAAAAACCCTCTCCTTGATGGAGAGGGTTTTAATAAGTTCATTATTTTACGATATGAATTGGGCTTCCAATTGCTACTTCAGCCGTTTCCATTGTAATTTCACCTAAAGTTGGGTGAGCGTGAATTGTCATTGCGATATCTTCGGCAGTCACTCCAGCTTCGATTGCAAGGCTAAGCTCTGAAATCATATCAGAAGCGCCAACACCTGCGATTTGTGCACCAATCACAAGACCATCCTCTTTACGAGTGATCATCTTCATGAAGCCATCAGTTGCGTCAAGAGAAAGTGCACGTCCGTTTGCTGCGAATGGGAATTTCGCTGCAACGATGTCGATTCCTTCTTCTTTTGCTTCTGCTTCAGTGTATCCAACAGTTGCAAGTTCTGGCTCAGAGAATACAACAGCAGGAATACCAAGATAATCAATTTCAGCTGGCTCTCCAGCGATTGCTTCAGCTGCAATTTTACCTTCGTAAGAAGCTTTGTGTGCAAGTGGTGGTCCATCAACGATGTCACCAATTGCATAGATGTTAGATACGCTTGTACGGCATTGTTTGTCTGTTTTGACAACTCCGCGGTCAGTCAATTCAACACCAACTTGCTCAAGACCAAGCTCATCTGTGTTTGGACGACGACCAACTGTCACAAGTACGTAATCAGCATCAACTGTTTTTTCTTCACCTTTTACTTCGAAAGTAACAGTGACACCATCAGATTTTTCTTCAACGCCTTTAGCAAGAGCGTTTGTATGGATTTCAACGTTTCCTTTTTTCTTCAGGTTACGTTTAACCAATGAGCTCATTTGCTTTTCGAAACCTGGAAGGATTTCGTCTCCACCTTCAAGGATGACAACTTCTGTTCCAAAGTTTGCATAAGCAGTACCAAGCTCAGTACCGATATATCCACCACCGATAACAACTAACTTCTTAGGTACTTCTTTAAGCGCTAAAGCACCAGTTGAGTTGATCACGCGATCTGTGTATTTAAAAGTAGGCAATTCAATTGGACGAGATCCAGTTGCAAGAATTGCATTTTTGAAAGTGTAAGTCTGTGCTGAATTTTCATCCATTACACGTACAGAGTTGCTGTCTACGAAATAAGCTTCACCTTTAACGATATCTACTTTATTTCCTTTAAGAAGACCTTGAACTCCACCTGTTAATTTGTTTACAACAGAAGCTTTCCACTCTTGAACTTTTGTGAAATCAACTGTTACGTTTTCAGCTTTGATACCCATGTCTTCAGAATGCTTAGCATTTTCGAAACGATGGCCAGCATTGATTAATGCTTTTGAAGGAATACAACCAACGTTTAGACATACACCGCCAAGAGTTCCTTTTTCAACGATTGTTACTTTTTGTCCAAGCTGTGCAGCACGAATAGCAGCTACATATCCACCAGGACCTGCACCGATGACAAGAGTATCTGTTTCGATTGGGAAATCTCCTACTACCATGACATTACGCCTCCATTAAAATTAATTGTGGATCATTCAATAAACGCTTGATGTGGTTAAGGGCATTTTGCGCAGTAGCTCCGTCGATCATACGGTGGTCAAAGCTTAGGGAAAGAGCTAAGACTGGAGCTGCAACGATTTCGCCATCACGAACAACCGCTTTTTCAGCGATACGGCCAATACCAAGGATCGCTACTTCTGGGTGGTTAATGACTGGAGTAAACCATTGTCCACCAGCAGAACCGATGTTTGTGATTGTGCAAGATGCACCTTTCATTTCAGCTGGAGCCAATTTACCATCACGTGCTTTTGTTGCAAGCTCGTTGATTTCGTTAGACACTTCGAAAATTGCTTTGCGATCTGCATTTTTCACAACTGGAACGAGCAGGCCTTTTTCAGTATCAGCTGCAATTCCGATGTTGTAGTAATGCTTTTGAACAACTTCATCTGTTTTATCATCGATAGAAGTGTTAAGTACTGGGTACTTTTTCAAAGCAGAAGTAAGAGCTTTTACAACGTAAGGCAAGTAAGTTAACTTGATTCCTTGATCAGCTGCAACTTGTTTGAATTGTTTACGATGTGCAACAAGGTTCGTTACATCAACTTCATCCATTAATGTTACGTGAGGAGCTGTATGCTTAGAGTTCACCATTGCTTTCGCGATCGCTTTGCGGATTCCGCTCATTTTCTCGCGAGTTTCTGGGAATTCCCCTTCAAGAACTGGAGCTGCTGCCGCTTTAGGAGCTGCTTCTTCTTTTGCACTTTCAGCTGCTTGAGGTGCTGCTTCTTGAGCTGCAGAACCACCATTAACGAAGCTGTCGATATCTTCTTTTAACACACGACCGTTTTTACCAGAACCTGCAACTTTGTAAATTTCAATGCCTTTTTCACGAGCATATTTACGTACAGATGGCATAGCGATAACGCGTTTGTTTGGATCAGCATCTACTTGTTCTTGTGCGCCTGCACCAGTTGCTGCTGCCGCTTCTTCTTGTGCTACTTCTTTCTTCTCTGGCTCGTTACCAGCTTCAGCAGTACCTTGTACTTGAGCTTCAGTTTTTGCTTCGCCTTCTTCTTCGCTGCCTTTAAATTGAAGATTTTCGTAACCAGGTGCATCAAACGTAATGATTGTTTGTCCTACAGTTGCAACTGTTCCCTCTTCAACTTTTAATTCTAATACTTTTCCTTTAACAGGTGAAGGAATTTCTACAACTGCTTTATCGTTTTGTACCTCTGCTAAAACGTCATCTTCATTAATTTCGTCGTTTGGTTTTACAAACCACTTAACGATCTCACCTTCGTGGATACCTTCTCCGATGTCCGGAAGTTTAAATTCAAATGCCACTGTTTTTCGCCTCCTAGATTTTGTTGAATCCTTGTTGTGTAAACATTACACGATCATGTAATTGATAAAGGGGAAGAGAAATAAATTCTTTTCCCCCTTGTCATTTAATTAAAATTCAAGAACTTTCTTAGCTGTTTCAAGCACGTCTTTATGGTTTGGAAGCCATACAGTTTCAGCTTGAGAGAAAGCAAATACAGTATCAGGTGCAGCTACACGAAGTACTGGAGCTTCTAAGCTAAGGATTGCTCTGTCATTGATTTCAGCTACTACGTTTGCAGCAATACCAGCTTGTTTTTGTGCTTCTTGAACAACGATCGCACGGCCTGTTTTTTCAACAGAAGCGATGATTGTTTCAATATCAAGCGGGCTTACTGTACGAAGGTCGATCACTTCAGCAGAAACGCCTTCTTTTTCAAGTTCTTCAGCAGCTTTAAGTGATTCGTGAACCATTGCACCGTAAGTAATGATTGAAAGATCAGAACCTTCACGTTTCACGTCAGCTTTACCGATTTCAATTGTGTACTCTTCTTCAGGAACTTCCTGACGGAAAGAGCGATAAAGTTTCATATGCTCAAGGAATACAACTGGATCGTTGTCGCGAATTGCAGAAATTAATAGTCCTTTTGCATCGTAAGGTGTTGAAGGAATAACCACCTTGATACCAGGCTGTTGTGCGATAAGACCTTCTAAGCTGTCAGCGTGAAGCTCAGGTGTGTGAACTCCCCCGCCGAATGGAGAACGGATTGTCACTGGAGAATGCCAGCGTCCGCCAGAACGGTAGCGCATACGAGCCATTTGTCCAGAAACAGAATCTAATACTTCGTAAACGAATCCGAAGAATTGAATTTCCATTACTGGGCGGAATTCTTGTAGTCCAAGGCCAATTGCAAGACCGCCAATACCAGATTCAGCAAGTGGAGTATCGAATACGCGATCCTCACCAAACTCTTTTTGCAATCCTTCAGTCGCACGGAATACGCCGCCGTTTTTACCAACGTCTTCTCCGAAAACGAGAACGTTTTCGTCATTTTTCAGTTCTGTGCGTAACGCATCAGTGATCGCTTGAATCATTGTAATTTGCGCCATGGCTTACTTCGACTCCTTCTGTTTGTAAATTTCAAGCTGTTCAACTAGGTTGAATGGTTTTACTTCATACATGTTTTCAATCAAGTCAGTGACTTTTTGCTTAGGCTGTTCGTCAGCTTCTTTGATTGCTTGTTTGATTTGTTCTTTTGCATCTTCGATGACTTTATTCTCTTCTTCTTCAGACCATAGGCCTTTGTTTTCCAAGAATTTGCGGTAGCGTACCAATGGATCTTTTTGCTCCCACTCGTTTTCATCTTCTTTTGTACGATATCTTGTTGGATCGTCACCAGCCATTGTATGTGGGCCGTAACGGAATGTAAGAGTTTCGATTAATGTTGGACCTTCACCATTTATAGCACGCTCACGAGCTTCAGCAGTCACTGCATATACAGCTAATGCATCCATACCGTCAACTTGTACGCCTACGATACCAGCTGCAGCTGCTTTTTGTGCAATTGTTTGCGCAGCAGATTGCTTTTCAACAGGTGTAGAGATCGCATATCTGTTGTTTTGGACAACAAAAATCGCTGGCGCTTTGTAAGCCCCTGCAAAGTTAATACCTTCGTAGAAATCACCTTGTGAAGCTCCGCCATCACCTGTGTAAGTGATTGCAACAGCTTTTTTACCGCGTTTTTTCAAACCAAGAGCTACACCAGCAGCTTGAATGATTTGTGCACCGATAATGATTTGTGGAGAAAGTACATTCACACCTTCAGGCATTTGGTTACCAACAAAATGTCCTCGAGAGAACAAGAATGCTTTTGTTAGTGGCAGGCCATGCCAGATTAATTGTGGTACATCACGATATCCTGGAAGAATGAAATCTTCTTTCTCAAGTGCAAAGTGAGTTGCAAGCTGAGAAGCCTCTTGTCCAGCGGTTGGCGCATAGAAGCCAAGACGTCCTTGACGGTTCAATGAAATTGAACGTTGATCTAATACACGTGTAAACACCATACGGCGCATTAATTCTTTTAATTGGTCATCTGAGAGATCTGGCATTGCCGCTTCGTTTACGACTTCGCCTTTTTCGTTTAAAATTTGAAACGTTTCAAACTGCTTTTTGATGGCATCAAATTGCTTTTTGCTATCAACAATTGCTTTTTTTGTTTTTGCAGCCATTCTAAAGTCACCTCTTCCTTTCTTTTAACAGTCAATTTGTCGTGAATCCATTTATACATACAGATATAGGATAACCCAAAATACACATATGACTCCTGTATTTAATAGCCACTAGGATCGTTGTCGAAACATGAGATGATCGCTCGTTTTTGAGTTCTTATAACTGTATTAACGATAGTTCACAAATAACTAATACAACTTCTGTTAACAAGGACTAGTTTACAACAAGAAAAATAGTCCGTCAATTGATTTAACGCCTTTATTTAAATAAATGTATTCGCTTTACTTTTTATGGTGAGCTGTATCAATCTGTTTAACAAACACTTCAAACTGTACTAGTATAGAGTATACTACTGTACTACAATAGAAAATGTTTGTTTTTGTCGAAAAATAAAAAAGAGCTGTTTTTTCAGCTCTTTTTGGACTCTTGATCTGCCGCTTTAGACAAAGCCTGTTTATGCTCATTCAATTGCTTTGTATATTGATTGAACTTTTTACCTTCTTTTCTGACTTTGCTATAAGAATGGTTCACCGTCTTCAGCTTGAATTTTAGCTCTTTATATCCTAAGTCCTTTTTCTTTAAAGATTGATATAAATGCTGATCTTGTTTCAACGCCTTTTGATATTCCTTGTAAAGCTGGTCATACGACGCATATCTTTTCTCAAGCGATTTGACCGTTTCATCTGCTTTTTCTTTTAAATCCGTATCTTGTATACGTCCCGCAGATTTCTTGACCGTTTTCAATTCTTTTTTCGATTCATCCATGCTGTCTTTTTCTGTTTTCAAATGTTCTTCTCGTTTCGCTGCAGATGCTAACGCCTGATCAGAAAGGCTTGTCACTGTATTAGTGTGATCCTTTGTGGTTTGAATCATTTTTTTATAGAGCTGCTGCTCTTTTTTCTCATAGCTTTGCAGTGCGCCTTGCTCTTTTTCAAAGGATGCTTCTTTTTCGCTCATTTTCTTCATCGCATCTTGCATGTCATGAAATGAACTTTGACCTCCGCATCCCGCCAGCAAAAGGGTACATATCCCCGCTAAAGCAGCACCTGCTTTCATGCTTCTTCTTATTTGTTTCATCACAAGGTTCCCCCTTTACATCTCCACATACCACTATAATTTTTATAGGCGTTTGTGACAAGGAAAGAGGTCATTCTGATGAGCTAAAGAAGATTTTTTTCAAGTGATAGGCGCATGACTATACAAATAGTGCATTCATACATAGTTTATATTACACGCTTCGCCTTCACTTATGAGAGGCCGAGTGTATTTCCAAAGGAGGTCAAAAGTATGTCTAATTATAGTCATGGAAGTATGTATGGTGGATACGGCGGTTACGGGTATGGACACGGTGGTGGATATGGCGGTGGCTGTTGTTACCCAAGTTATGGCGGTGGATACGGATACGGCGGTGGACGGACATTCGCTTTAATCGTTGTCCTTTTCATCCTATTAATCATCGTTGGCGCAGCATTCTTAGGCGGCGGTGGCGGCTGCTGCTAATGGCTGTTTAAGCCTCTGACCGGTCTCATAGGACCGGTCTTCTTTATTTCATTGCATATGTTGTGTATCATTTTATATACTTTACATACAAAGGAAATAGGAGTGAAGATTTGTGATTACCATGGAAGATATCGTACGGGACGGACATCCCGTCTTAAGACAAACAGCTGAAGCGGTCGAGCTCCCGCCGACAGAAGAGGAAAAACAGCAATTAGCTGACATGATTGAATTCGTTAAAAATAGTCAGGATGCTGACATAGCTGAAACGTATGGACTCAGACCCGGCGTTGGACTCGCGGCTCCGCAAATTAATGTCAGTAAGCGAATGATCGCTGTTCACTGTGAGGATGAAGATGGAGAGGAATACAGCTATGCCCTTTTCAACCCGCGCATTGTCAGTCATTCCGTCAAAAGAGCTTATTTAACTACTGGTGAAGGCTGCTTATCTGTTGATGAAGCCATTCCTGGATTTGTCCCTCGATATCAAAAGATCAGGGTGAAGGCCACAACGCTTGAAGGAGAAGACATTGACATTCGCCTAAAAGGGTTTCCGGCCATTGTGTTTCAGCATGAAATCGACCATTTAAACGGCATTATGTTTTATGATCATATTCAAAAGGATCAGCCATTCGCTGAGCCTGACAACTCTGTTGCGATCGGCAGATCATAAAATAAAAAGAAGACCCAATCACCTAAGGGTCTTATTAGATTGTTGACAAAGTGCTAAAATGATTTTTATTTTAGCACTTTGTCTTCTTTTCAGAGTGATAGAAAGCCTTTGCAGTCTAGGAAGGGCAGCTACTTTTGCGGAGCGAATTGAACATTCGTGAGCATCAGCGCGCAGACCTGCGGGCGAATGCGAGGGTTTGTCTACACGCTGAGAAGACCCAATCACCTAAGGGTCTTCTTTTTTTATTCTTCAATCAAGCCTAGATGAGTCACTGCATGGAATATGCCGTCTTCATCCACCGGCTTTGTCACAAAATCAGCCAAATCTTTTAGTTCATTCACAGCATTTCCCATGGCGACGCCTGTACCAGCAAACGAAATCATCTCTCGATCGTTCAGACCGTCTCCAAAGGCAACGGTATCCTTTTGCTCATAAGGCAGTCTTTCGATAACTCGTTTAATGCCTTCAGCCTTCGATCCGCCTTTTGGCACGACATCTGTTGACAGCTCGTGCCACCTGACAAGATCAATTTCTTCGCGGAACGCCTCGTATTGGACTTCCTCTTCTGCCTTACAGAATAACAGTATTTGAAAAATCTCGTTCTCTTTAAAGTAAGACAAATCATGTTCAGGATGCTTTATTTTTAAAGTCCCAATCCCCTCATGGATAAACGGATGATTTGGCACAGAAGCCTTCAGCGCTTTTTCTCCCATGAAAACAAGCGGATGATCTTGACGATCTGCCGTTTCATAAATTTTCTCCATCAGCTCCAGTTTAAGCGGATTGCCGTAAATGACTTCTCCCTCAAACATGACATACTGACCGTTATAAGCAATAAAGGAGTCAAGCCCCAATTCCTCTAAAATAGGCTTAATTAAAAAAGGCGAACGCCCAGATGCAATGAAGAGATGATGGCCTTTTTCTTTTAATAAATGAACCGCTCGCTTCGTTGATTCAGGTATTTTTTTATCATGATCATATAAAGTACCGTCGATATCAAAGAAGATGACTTTTTTATTCATATCCCGTCTCCTGTCTCTTGTTATGTATACCCACTCCCTTTCATCATACAGAAAGATTTCTGCTTTCGAAACCACTTCCTATGAAAACGCCCATTTCCCACATATAACCATGTAACATTCAATGGAAACGTCATATAATACAAGTATAAAGAGAGAACGGAATACAAGGTCTAATCTAAGTTCAATTCGAAAGGAGGCGACCTGCGATGCTTCGTCGTCTGCGCAAGAAAATTAGAAGACAATGGAAGGACATGCTTCGAAAAAAATCGATCGCTTAAAAGGATCTTCCGCACATTTGCTGAAGGTCCTTTTTTCTCAGAGACTTTTCTTATGCGCGTTTTTTTAATATAATAGAAATAGCGAGTGTAACATACGGTATTTAAGGAGAGATTTGGATGATATATAAGGTATTTTTTCAGGCAAGTACTACTGAGGTACCTGTAAGAGAACACACAGATTCACTATACGTTGAAGCGGTTTCTGAAAGAGACGTACGCGATAAGTTGAAAAAACATAGCTACAACATTGAATTCATTCAGCCTGTAGACGGTGCTTTTTTAGACTATGAACGAGAAAGTGAAAATTTTAAAGTATTGGAGCTATGAGAGGAATGAAATTTGTAAAAAACGATCAGGCGGCAGTTTTTGCGCTCGGCGGTTTAGGCGAGATCGGTAAAAACACGTATGGCGTTCAATTTCAAGATGAAATCATTTTAATTGATGCTGGTATTAAGTTCCCTGAAGATGAGCTTCTTGGAATTGACTACGTCATCCCTGACTATACGTACTTAGTTAAAAACGAAGATAAAATCAAAGGTCTTTTCATCACTCACGGACATGAAGACCACATCGGCGGTATCCCTTACCTTCTCAAGCAAGTGAATATTCCAGTTTACGGCGGCAAACTCGCAATCGGCCTACTTCGTAATAAATTGGAAGAGCACGGTCTCTTGAGACAAACAAAACTTCACATTTATGAAGAAGAAGATACCATTAAATTTAGAAAAACAGCTGTGTCTTTCTTTAGAACTACACACAGTATTCCAGATTCTTATGGAATTGTCGTGAAGACACCTCCTGGTAACATCGTACATACAGGTGATTTCAAGTTTGACTTTACGCCTGTTGGCGAACCTGCCAACTTAACAAAAATGGCTGAAATCGGGAAAGAAGGCGTTCTATGTCTTTTATCCGATAGTACAAACAGTGAAATTCCAGAATTTACGATGTCTGAAAGACGCGTAGGCGAAAGCATTGATGACATCTTTAGAAAAGTCGACGGACGTATCATCTTTGCTACGTTTGCTTCAAACATTCACAGACTTCAGCAAGTGATCGAGTCCGCTGTTGCCAACGGCCGAAAAGTTGCGGTGTTTGGACGAAGTATGGAGTCTGCCATTGATATTGGACAAGATCTTGGCTACATTAAATGTCCAAAAAACACGTTCATTGAACATAATGAAATCAACCGTCTACCAGCAAACAAAGTGACGATTCTTTGTACTGGGAGCCAAGGTGAGCCGATGGCTGCTCTTTCTCGTATTGCAAACGGAACTCACCGCCAGATTTCGATTAATCCTGGAGACACTGTTGTCTTCTCATCTTCACCAATTCCGGGTAACAATATTAGCGTAAGCCGCACCATTAACCAGCTGTACCGTGCTGGCGCTGAGGTTATTCATGGCTCACTTAATAATATTCATACATCTGGTCACGGCGGACAAGAAGAACAAAAGCTGATGCTCCGTTTAATTAAACCAAAATTCTTTATGCCGATTCACGGCGAATACCGCATGCAAAAAACGCATATTAAACTTGCGAATGATTGCGGAATTCCTGAGGAAAACTGCTTTATCATGGATAACGGTGAAGTACTTGCACTAAAAGGTGACGAAGCAAGTGTCGCTGGCAAAATTCCATCAGGTAACGTGTATATCGACGGAAGCGGAATTGGCGATATCGGGAATATCGTCTTAAGAGACCGCCGCATTCTTTCTGAAGAAGGTCTTGTCATTGTGGTCGTCAGCATGGACATGAAAGAATTCAAAATCTCTGCTGGTCCTGATCTCATCTCAAGAGGCTTTGTCTACATGAGAGAATCTGGAGATCTCATCAACGACGCACAAGATCTCATTTCAAAGCATCTTGAAAAAGTAATGGAACGCAAGACAACTCAGTGGTCGGAAATTAAGAACGAAATTACGGACACACTTGCACCTTTCCTTTACGAAAAAACAAGACGCCGCCCAATGATCTTACCGATTATTATGGAAGTGTAATCACAAAAAGAGACACGAGCCGACTGGCTGTGTCTCTTTTTTTCATCAAGTATTGAAAAAAGCCGCATATATCCATCGTACACATGCGGTTTCTCACTTTTTATGATTGAATTGGGAGGTGCTGAAAGTTTCTGACATCAAACAAGCCCTTTGTCGTCATTTTCACATCAGGAATGACTGGAAGTGCCAAGAAGGACAGCGTCAAAAACGGATTAAAGTCTAAGGTAAAACCTGTTTCTTTAAGCGCTTCATGAAGTGTATGAAGGCTTTCATTGACGAGATGTGCCGGCTGATCTGACAATAAACCAGAGATCGGTAATGGCAGCGTATGAAGAGAACGCCCTTCTTTAACAACAGTCAAACCGCCGCCTGCTTCTTTTAACGCCTCAATCGCTTTGATGATATCAGCATCATTTGTGCCAACTGCAATTAAGTTATGTGAATCATGTGCAACCGTTGTTGCAATCGCGCCCTGTTTGATGCCAAAGCCACTGACAATCCCTACGCCCATTTCAGATAAACCTTGATGACGTTCAACAAGCACCATTTTCAATACATCTCTGCCTGTATCACTTGTAAATTGTCCGTTCATTTCTGAAGGAGAGACTTGTTCTAACTTTGTTTCAAGCTGATTCGGAATAATACGGATGACATTCATCTGTTGATCGCCCGTGATAGGTAGTGCAATGTCTTCCTCTTGAACATCTACTGCATGAACAGATTGTAATAATGCTGGGCTCGGTGCGCTCTTTTCGACACTCGGCTTGTACTCTCCGTTCTGTGCAACCAATTCACCTGCGATAAATACGCTTGTAATGTCTACATGATGAAAGTCTGAAACGAGCATAAAATCAGCATCATAGCCTGGTGCAATGGCTCCCTTTGTTTTAAGACCAAAACACTCTGCGGCATTTAAGCTTCCCATTTGATAAGCTAAAAATGGATCTAAACCTTCTTTTATGGACATCCGTACTTGCTCATCAATACTTCCCTGTGCCATTAAATCATCCAAATGTTTATCATCTGTACAAAAGAAAAAGCGTCTCGCATTCTTTTCATTGACAGCGGGTAAAACATTTTTCACGTTTTTGGCAACAGATCCTTCTCTCAGCATCACATACATACCCCTTTTCACACGTTCAAGGGCTTCCTGTGCAGTTGTCACCTCATGGTCTGTTTGGACATTGGCCGTCCGGTAGACGTTGATTAAACGATCTGTTAAGCCTGCTAAATGGCCATCAATCAGTTTATTCTCATTTTGGGCATCAAGCAGCTTTTGAAGCATATCTTCTTCTGCCTGCTCCACACCGACATAGTCCATCACCTCAGCAAGACCAAGCACTTCCTTTTCTTGATAAAGAGGCTTTAAATCTTTCGCTTTTAATGTAGCACCTGATCGTTCAAAACTGACTGCCGGTACACAGGATGGCAGCATGAAATAAATATGTAAGGCAGCTTTTCTCGCTTCTTCCAGCATAAAACGGATGCCTGTTATACCTGACACATTGGCGATTTCATGAGGATCTGTTACGACAGTTGTCACACCGCGCGGAACGACAGCTTTGGAAAATTCAGCAGGGGTAACCATAGAAGACTCGATATGAACGTGGCCATCAATAAAACCAGGCACAAGCATTTGACCTGCTGCATCAAGCTCCTGCTTACCCTCGTACTCTCCTATCCCGACTATTTGTCCATTTTCAACAGCGACATCTGCGTCTATCCATTCTTGGTTAAACACATCCATGACTTTCGCATGTTTAATCACGAGGGCTGCTTTTTTTCTCTTTGCTGCTACCTCAATTTGATGTCTGAAAAGCTCCTTATCCAACGACACTGCCTCCTCCAAGTAAACAATATAATGTTTCTTATCGTAAACGAATCTGTTTGTCCAGTCAATGACATTTAGAGAAAATCAACCATATCAAAACACTGATTTTTATTTCTGAATAGTGATAATTGCATGAAAAATAGGATGACTTATTTTTGCGGTTATACATGAATAAAACAACCCTTTTCAGTGTCTATTTCCGTCTCAATGTCCACCTACCATGAACACATTCATATAAAAAAAACACCCCGTCATCGGAGTGCTTAATAATCGTTCTGCATTTCTCGTTTTTCAAAGCGTCCTATATCGGCTACTGCCCCAATGACAATGAGGATATCTTCTTTTTGAATCATTTCATCTGCCAGCGGGGAAACAATGACTTCTTTTCCGCGCTTAATGGCCACGATGTTGATGCCGTACCTTGCCCGTATATCAAGATCTAAAAGAGAATGTCCCGCAAGCCTGCTGTTTGCCACAATCTCAATCAGGCTGTACTCATCTGACAGCTCGAGGTAATCAAGTACGTTATTTGAAATGATTTTATGTGCAATCCGTCTGCCCATATCTCGCTCTGGATGAACGATGCGATCCGCTCCAATTTTGTTGAGCACCTTTTCATGGTAGTCATTTTGCGCTTTCACGGTGACCATTTTGACGCCAAGCTCTTTCAACATAATCGTTGTTAAAATACTTGCCTGAATATTTTCACCGATTGCAACGATGACATGATCAAAATTGCGAATACCAAGATTTTTTAAAACGTTTTCGTCCGTCGAATCACCAATGACCGCATGCGAGGCAATTTTCGCGTACTCGTTTACTCGATCTTCATTCATATCCATCGCCATGACTTCAAGTCCTTCTTCGCTCAGCGCCTTGCAAATACTTCCGCCAAAGCGTCCAAGACCAATGACTGCATATTCCTTTTTCATGTTCAGACTCCTTTTATCTCACTTACCATGCATTTTACTACGGTTTGATTAATGAATCCATATGCGAACGAATTTTTCTGCGGAACGCTTCACTTAAGTAAAGGTCTGCTCCTTTTTCGATTTCACTTCGATAATGAGCTGGCGGAGCGATTTCTTCGCTCTTTTGAATCACAAGAAAGGTTAAACAGTCCTCATAAATTTGATCACCTATTTTGACATCGACAAAAGCTGGACGATATGTACCTTCATATACTCCCTCTCGTTTATACAAATAACGAATGGCATCAAAAGGAACTTCATATAATACACCCTCTGTTTCGCCGCCGTCTTCTACCATATCAGCTCTTGATCCATCTGGCCTCACCAATGTAAATCTCGTAGTAAAACCATTTAGTACACCACCGCCGATGATTTGTCTGAAGT
Organism: Bacillus sp. FSL W8-0645; assembly: GCF_038007905.1. NCBI lineage: Bacteria > Bacillati > Bacillota > Bacilli > Caryophanales > Bacillaceae > Bacillus > Bacillus sp. FSL W8-0645. The sequence continues at coordinate 1,483,345 of NZ_JBBOYC010000001.1, read as the reverse complement.
GATGATCGACTTCTGCTAGCTTAAACCTAGCATCATCCATACAGGAGCCATAGGCAAAATAATAGAAGGATGATGGCTTCTGCTGCCACAGTTTATAAGCTTTCCAGCACCCTCTCTTTATTTCTTTCAGCGCTGATGCCTTCTGCTCTGGCAAAGTGTATGTCACGGCTGCTACCTGACCTTGATCCGTCATGACATTGATTTCCTGCTTGTCATACCCTTCCTCTAGTACGTCTATCTTATTCAACGTGTCAGCGGTTACCTCGTATAATTCCCCGTATACAGTGCCTTTTTCTGCGGGAACACACGCTGGATATCCTTGACTTGTATCATAAATCCTTCCATTCATCCAAGCAGATTTAGCTATTAGTCTGCTTTCTTTCATGTACGCTTCTTGGTGCTCTTCATGCTGCAATAGCGTCCCATATACAAATAAAGCTTTCACCGTCATGACTTCACGTCCTCTCAACTTGCTGCTGTCTGCTTTTTTGACACATAGGCAAATAAATATGAAAAGCTGTGCCTTTTCCAAGCTCACTAGACACGTCCATTGTTCCGTGATGATCTTTTAAAATTGTCGCACAGATGGTCAGACCAAGCCCTGTCCCTTCTTTTTTCGTGGAAAAGAAAGGATCATATATTTTTTGAATATCCTTTTCTGACATCCCTTTTCCTTCATCTTGAATGGTAATCTTCCATTCATTCAATACTTTTTCTGTAGATATGTATATGCTGCCACCTTCAGGCATTGCCTCAATCGCATTTTTGATTAAATTAATGAACAGCTGCTTCATTTGGTTAGCGTCTGCTAGGATTGCGCCGGCATCCTGCCTTTTAAATGGCTGCTTGAGATCAATATTTGAAAGAACGGCATTTGTTTTTAATAAAGTAATCACTTGTTCTAGAAGCTCATGAAGCTGAACTTCTTGAAAATGGACCGATTGAGGCTTAGCCAATACAAGTAGCTCACTTAAAACAAAATCAATTCGTTTAATTTCAGAGAAGATAATGTCAAAATAATCGGTTCTTTCAGGATATTGTGTCTTCATCAGCTGTAAAAAACCATTTACTGATGTCAGTGGATTTCTGACTTCATGGGCGATTCCAGCGGCTATTTGTCCAGCGACGGCCAGCTTTTGCGCCTGCATTTGCAATTGCTGATTGGATCTTTCAAGCTCAAGCTTTGCCTGCTTTTGTTTCGTAATATCAGCTACTGTTCCAATTCCTCCGGTAAACTGGTGATGCTCATCAAAATAGAGCTTGTAATGAACGTCTCCCCATACCTTCTTTCCCTCTTTATGTAGAAGCTGCAGTTCTACCCGCCCCGCATCCTTATGCTCCTTGATCACAGATAACAAATGCTGCACCACGCGTTCCTCTTGATCAAAGTACTGATTGTACATGGTGCCTAGACATTCATCAATGTCATAGCCTGTCATTTGTGTCCATGCTTGATTCAAAAAAATAATTTCACCTTTTTCGTTTGTTTCAAAGACGATTTCTTGCAAGTTATCTGTGATTCGATTCAGCCGCTCTGTCAGTTCGTGTGCTTCTTTCTCTCTCGTATTTAAGTCTGACACAAATAGATTTAAGCGGTCTACATAGCCTGAGACAACCCAGATCCCTGTTAGAACAAGGACTGTAAAGGCTAGATCGAGCGGCCAATTAATTTGATAGCCGCCTAGATAATAAAAGAAATCCCAGCTTAATATTAAAATAAATGCAAGAACAGATAACACGATCCGCACTTGATATGTTTTGTTCAAATGATTCCACCTGCCGCCCTGAGATTCTTTGTCAATTGTACCATTTTCCACTTATTTTTTGAGGGAGATGGGGCATTTTTAAGGAACTTTTTTCATAAAAAATAGCCTGTTCTCCGCACAAAGAAAGAGAGCAGGCTATTTTCATTACTGTTGAAGGGCTTCTTGCAGCTCTTTTAGCAGTAGTTCTGCGCCTTCAGCGCTTAAATTAATTTTACCATTTCCATATTCATGATTCTCAGAAGTAATCTCACCAGTCATGAGGCAAACACCCTCTGGCTTGTATTTTTTCAAGACGATTTTCTCCCCATCTATAAAAAATTCCATACTGTCTTTAATTGCGATATCAAGTGCTCTTCTCAATTCGATTGGCATCACAATACGCCCTAGTTCATCTACTTTTCTTACGACTCCGATAGATTTCAATTTCGTTCCCTCTTTCTTTCATTAGCTCAAGATCAATCTGTTTTTCACCAATTGATATATCGTAGACGTAAGAGATTCACGAAAGGTTTCTCCAACTTGAAAATTTTTTTCACAAAAGAAAAAACAAAGGGAAAATTTATTGTGATTGTCAAAATGATACTTGAATTTTACAAGTTCATTTCAAGGTCATCACAAACCCCCACAAATGAGCTCAACCCTCTGAACTTTTAAATGTAAAATTGTTTAAAACAGCAAAAATAGAGATTGGGTGAAAACATGTTTCAAAATGCCGAAATTGGAATTGATTTAGGAACAGCTAACATATTGGTTTATAGTAAAAATAAGGGAATTATTTTAAATGAACCGTCCGTCGTGGCAGTCGATACAGAAACAAAAACTGTACTTGCCGTCGGAACAGAAGCAAAAGAAATGATTGGGAAAACACCTGGGAAAATTGTGGCGATTCGTCCGATGAAAGACGGTGTCATCGCTGATTATGATATGACAACAGATTTACTCAAACAAATCATGAAAAAAGCAGGAAAAAATATCGGGTTTACCTTCAGAAAACCAACGGTCGTCGTATGTACACCTTCTGGTTCAACAGCTGTTGAGCGCCGTGCCATCAGTGATGCTGTGAAAAACTGCGGAGCAAAGCACGTGCATTTAATTGAAGAACCAGTTGCAGCCGCAATCGGCGCTGATCTCCCAGTAGATGAGCCTGTTGCAAACGTCGTAGTCGATATTGGCGGAGGAACAACGGAAGTTGCCATCATTTCGTTTGGCGGCGTTGTCTCTTGTCATTCCATTCGAATTGGTGGAGATCAGCTGGACGAAGATATCATTACATTTGTGCGAAAGAAATATAACCTATTAATCGGCGAGCGGACAGCTGAGCAAGTTAAAATGGAAATTGGTTATGGTCTCATTGAGCATGAGCCAGAGTCATTAGAAGTACGTGGACGTGATCTGGTGACAGGTCTTCCAAAAACGATCACACTTGAATCTCATGAAATTCAAGGTGCCATGCGAGAGTCACTTCTTCATATTTTAGAGGCGATTCGTGCCACATTAGAGGACAGCCCTCCAGAGCTTAGTGGTGACATCGTAGACCGCGGCGTGATCTTAACTGGCGGTGGCGCTTTGTTAAACGGGATTCAAGAATGGCTCTCACAGGAGATTGTCGTTCCAGTTCATATTGCAGCAAATCCACTTGAATCTGTCGCAATCGGAACAGGTCGTTCACTAGAAGTCATTCATAAATTGCAAAAAACATTAAAATAATCTTCTTGTTCTACTTCTTTTTTTATCATTTCGATCATATCGTGAGGAATGGATAAACGTGAAGGAGGAAGAACATGTTGCTTGATTTAGGTAAACGGGTCGTTGTCACAGTCATTTTAACGGGTATTATATTAGGAGGAATGAGCCTGTCGTTTTCACATATGCCCCCTTCTAATGCACAGCCTGTGAAACAACTGAACCGCTAAAAAAGCCGCATGAAAGCGGCTTTTTTATTTTGGCTTTTCGCGTGCTCCCCATTTTCCTTTTCGGTCTTAAATCTGATATGATGAACATGACTAAAGGAGGGTTTTTATGAATTCATTTGAAAAACAACTAGATCAATATGCGAAGACCATCGTTGAAGTCGGTGTGAATGTTCAAAAAGAACAAGAAGTCGTCGTATCTGCATCTACTGAATCTGCAGACCTTGTTCGTCTTGTTGCGAAACATGCGTATGAGCGCGGGGCGAAAAACGTACATATCCGCTGGAGTGACGGTGTTCTTGCTCGTTTAAAATATGAACATGCACCGCAAGATGTGTTTGAGCAATTCCCAGAATGGGAAGCACAGATGATGGAAACCATCGCAAAACGCGGCGGCGCTTTTATCACGATCTTGTCAGAAAGCCCTGACCTTCTGCGAGGCATTGATTCGAAAAAAATCGCTGCACAGCAAAAAGCCGCTGGATCCGCCCTTCATACATATCGCCAATACGTTCAATCAGACAAAGTGGCTTGGACGGTTGTAGGCGCTGCATCAAAAGATTGGGCGAAAAAGATTTTCCCTGACCAGACAGATGAAGAAGCTGTCGCTTTATTATGGGATCAAATCTTTAAAGTCGCTCGCGCTGATCAAGCAGATCCTGTGGAGGCTTGGAAAAAGCACGATGAGTCGCTAAATGAAAAGGTCAAAATCCTAAATGAGCGCCACTACCACAAGCTTCATTATGATGCTCCTGGCACTGATTTAACGATTGAGCTCCCTGAGCAGCACATTTGGGTAGGTGCCGGCAGCGTGAGTGAGCGCGGCGTCTCTTTCATGGCTAACATGCCGACAGAAGAAGTCTTTACTGTACCTAAAAAAGACGGTGTAAATGGGACTGTCTCAAGCACAAAACCGCTCAGCTATGCAGGAAATATCATTGATGAGTTTACTTTAACATTTGAAAATGGCCGAATTGTCGATGTGAAAGCGAAGGAAGGCGAAGACATTTTAACTTCGCTCGTTGAAACAGATGAAGGCTCTCATTATCTAGGTGAAGTTGCTCTTGTACCAGATGATTCACCAATCTCAAACTCGAATATTCTCTATTACAATACCCTTTATGATGAAAACGCATCGAACCACCTTGCCATCGGCAGCGGATATGCGTTCAATATCGAAGGCGGAAAAGAGATGAATCGTGAAGAATTGGATGCAGCTGGTGTAAACAACAGTATCACACACGTCGATTTCATGATTGGTTCAAAGGAAATGAATATTGACGGTATTACAAAAGACGGAAAACGTGAACCGATCTTCCGTAATGGGAATTGGGCGATTTAACCGAAAAAAAGACATCCACAATTGGATGTCTTCAGATTGTTGACAAAGGGCTAAAATGATCTTGATTTTAGCCCTTTGTCTTCTTTTCAGCGTGATAGAAAACCTTTGCAGTCTAGGAAGGGCGAGTACCGGAGCGGAGCGAATTTGACATTCGTGAGCACCGGCGCGCAGGACTGACAACGAATGCGAGGGTTTGTCTACATGCTGAAGACATCCACAATTGGATGTCTTTTCTTATTTACGCATAAAGTTCAACGAGTCTCTTTTGAATCTCTTGATCTGATAAGAACTCATCATATGTTGTTTGTTTATCGACGATGCCATTTGGCGTCACTTCGATAATACGGTTTGCCACTGTTTCAACAAACTGATGGTCATGAGATGAGAAGAGCATCGCTCCTTTAAAGCTCATTAAACCGTTATTTAGCGCCGTAATGGATTCTAGGTCTAAGTGGTTCGTCGGCTCATCCAGAAGCAGTACATTCGCTCCTGACAGCATCATTTTCGATAACATACAACGAACCTTTTCTCCTCCTGATAAGACGCTTGCTTTTTTCTTTACTTCTTCCCCAGAGAAAAGCATACGTCCTAAGAATCCGCGTAAGAAGCTTTCGCTTTGATCATTAGGAGAATATTGGCGAAGCCAATCCACTAAATCGACATCGTTTCCTTCAAAGTATTCACTATTGTCTTTCGGGAAAAAGGCTTGAGATGTTGTGACGCCCCATTTATATGTCCCGCTGTCTGGCTCTATCTCACCAGCAAGAATTTTAAATAAAGTAGACACAGCAAGCTCATTACGGCTTAGGAACGCAATTTTATCCTCGCGATTCATGATAAAGCTGACGTTATCAAGTACTTTCACACCGTCAATTGTTTTCGATAGACCTTCTACTTGAAGGACATCATTTCCGATTTCACGCTCTGGCGCAAAATGAACATACGGATATTTACGTGAAGAGGGCTTAATATCGTCTAAAGAGATTTTATCAAGCAATTTCTTTCTTGAGGTCGCTTGCTTCGATTTAGAAGCGTTCGCACTGAACCGGGCAACGAACTCTTGAAGCTGCTTAATTTGCTCTTCTTTTTTCTTATTTGCATCTTGGCTGAGTTTCAGCGCTAGCTGGCTAGACTCATACCAGAAATCATAGTTACCGACATATACTTGAATTTTTCCGAAGTCTAGGTCCGCAATATGTGTACACACTTTGTTTAAGAAGTGACGGTCATGCGAAACGACGATGACGGTATTTTCAAAATGAATAAGGAACTCTTCTAGCCACTGGATGGCTTGTAAGTCCAAGTGGTTCGTTGGCTCATCCAGAAGAAGGACGTCAGGCTTGCCAAATAACGCTTGGGCTAGTAGTACTTTTACCTTTTCAGAACCACCAAGCTCAGACATTTTCTTCGATTGAAGGCTCTCTGGAATGCCAAGACCTTTTAATAAGATCGCTGCTTCACTTTCTGCTTCCCAGCCGTTTAACTCAGCGAACTCACCTTCAAGCTCTGCTGCACGAATCCCGTCTTCATCTGAGAAATCAGGTTTCATATAGATTGCATCTTTCTCCTGCATCACATCATATAAACGCTTGTGACCCATCATGACGACTTTTAATACTTCAAATTCTTCGTATTCAAAGTGGTTCTGTTTTAAAATCGCTAAACGCTCACCAGGGCTCATATGAATATCGCCCGTCTGAGCCTCAATTTCACCTGAAAGAATCTTTAGAAACGTTGATTTACCAGCTCCATTGGCACCAATTAAACCGTAGCAGTTGCCAGGAGTGAATTTAATATTTACTTCTTCAAATAGTTTACGATCAGCAAATCGCAAACTAACATTATTTACTGCAATCATTTATTAATCCTCCATCACTCATTCATCATTATGAAGTATAACATGAATAACGTTTGATAGAAACGTCTCTCACTAAGAACGAAGGCAAATTGTCCAATATGGTATAATAAGTGGGAATGATTTATTGAAGGAGTTCGTGCGATTTGAGATTACTTACACTGATGGAATACTGTTTATTGATTTTCTTTATGGGTATTTATTTATCTGCAACAGGCTTTAATGCGAGGGATTTTGGCCTTTATATTGGGCTTGTGCTTATTTACACACTGGTACACATCTTTTCGAAACGCTTTTTACAAAAGCGAGGGAAAGAAAATCATAAGATCGGATTGTTTCGGTCCGTTTTAGCCATTACTGGGTCTGTCTTCGCTTCTGTGTTGGCCATTGTGCTCATTGTTACAGTGCTCACGCCAAATTAAAAGCGACCCTTCTTTTAAGGGTCGCCCATTCAAGCACTTTTCTCACGCACCTGAGAAGGGTGCTTTTATTTTGTTTGCCGAATGTCGCCAAATGGGAAGAAAACAAATTCTGATGTCCCGACAACCCGATCCTTTTCAATGAGTCCAAGTCCATTTCTGCTGTCCATGGAATTGAGTCTGTTGTCCCCCATCACAAAGTAATCGTTTTTCGGTACTTTCACTGGACCAAAATCACCTGTCAAATGCACTTCATACTCTTTCGCATGTGCCTTGTTCTCTTTTAAGTAAGTCTCATCTACTTTTTTACCATTAATGTAAAGCGTATCATCCTTCATTTCAATCGTGTCTCCCGGAAGACCGATCAATCGTTTTACATAATGAATTTTCTGGCCATCTTTTCCATTAATAATCACGATGTCACCTCGTTTGACACCACCTAGATAGTTAATGGTTTTGTTGACAAACAGCTTTTCCCCATCATGAAGGGTCGGTTCCATTGACTCTCCTTCCACCACATACGGCTCAAATATAAACGTACGGATGAGCAAGACGAGCGCAAGTGCAATTAAAATGGCTTTGATCCATTCAAACAGTGAACTTTTCTTCTCTGTTTTGGCTTGCTTTGCATCAGATTGAATATCATTTTCGTTTTGTTTGTTTTCTTCGTTCAAAATACTGCTTCCTCCTAAGACTTTCTGCTAAAAGACTTGAAACGTGAATTGAATAACTTTACTTTATCACATGTCATTTAAAAATTCACAAGACAACCATTCAATTAGATATTTTTTCCTAATTTGTTCATAATTAAACAAAAAGAAGCACCGCTGTTCACGATGCTTCTCTTCTACTTTACGCTTCTAGTTTCACTGGTTTTTTCAAAATACCAAGTAAAATCGCTGTTACAACGGCACCGATTAAGATGCTGATGATATAAAGTATCGGATGATTTGTTACCCAGAAAACGAATAGTCCGCCGTGCGGTGCAGGAAGCGTGACTCTAAAGAATTCCGTTAATCCGCCAGCCACAGCTGCTCCAATGACAGCTGAAGGAATCACGCGTAGAGGATCAGCCGCTGCAAACGGGATCGCCCCTTCAGTGATGAAGGCAGCTCCCATGAAGTAGCATGTAATTCCTGCTTCTCGGTCACGTTTTGAGAATTTATTTCTAAAAATTGTTGTAGCAAGTGCAATACCTAATGGTGGTACCATTCCGCCTGCCATAATGGCAGCATGCGGTGCATAGTTTCCAGCAGCAATCATTGCAAGACCAAATGTGTAAGCCGCTTTGTTAATTGGCCCACCCATATCAATCGCCATCATACCTGCCAAAATAATGCCCATTAAGACAAGGTTTCCAGTACCTAAAGTTTCAAGCCAATGAGTTAATCCGTCCATCACCATTTTTACTGGTGTGTTAACAACGTAATGCATAATGATACCTGTGAAGAAAATACCGAACAATGGATAGAGCAGAACCGGTTTAATCCCGTCGAGCGACTGCGGTACGAAAGTGAATACTTTTTTAAGTAACACAACGACATAACCAGCAAGGAAACCGGCAATGAGTCCACCTAAGAATCCTGCACCTGCTGCTGACGCCATAAATCCACCGACCATACCTGGCGCAAAACCTGGACGATCAGCAATACTCATCGCAATAAATCCGGCTAATACAGCCACGATTAAGGCAAGTGCATTATCTCCGCCAATTCCTTTTAAAACAGCTGCAAATGAATTAAATGAAGGGTCATTAGGGTCAGCCGATTTAATACCCCAGAAGAATGAAATTGCAACAAGGATACCGCCCCCGACAACAAATGGAAGCATGTTGCTTACACCGCTCATTAAGTGCTTGTAGAAACCACTTCTCCCTTTGCCAGATGACTCATGTTCGTCTTTTGAAGAACTGCCGCCAGATCCTTTATAGATCGGCGCATCTTGATTGACTGCTTTTTCAATCAATTCCTGCGGACGACGAATTCCTGCTGTCACAGGTACTTCAATGACATGTTTGCCTTTAAAGCGTTCCATTTCAACTTGCTTGTCCGCTGCCACAATGATGGCTGGTGCTTCTTCGATTTCTTTTGCCGTAAGAGCGTGTTTAATACCGCCAGAGCCGTTTGTTTCGACTTTAATGTCAACGCCCATTTCTTTCGCTTTTTCTTTCAAAGCATCTGCTGCCATAAATGTATGTGCAATACCTGTTGGGCAAGCTGTTACTGCTAAAATCTTAGCTGGTTTACCTGATACAGCCGGCTCCTCTTGAACTTCCTCTTCTTCTTCATCGTCCTTGTCATGCGTATTGATGATATCGATGATTTCATCTTCAGTAGCCGCTTCAAGAAGCTGCTTTCTAATTTCTTCACGCATCAGAAGTGTTGATAAACGAGAAAGTGCTTCTAAGTGCGTGTTGTTTGCGCCTTCAGTTGCTGCAATCATAAAGACAAGATGACTCGGCTGCGCGTCCAGTGATTCATAATCTACACCAGCTACCGAGCGGCCAAATGCAATAGCAGGCTCTTTGACACTTGCTGTTTTAGCGTGAGGGATAGCAATTCCTTCACCAATACCAGTAGAGCTCTGTTTTTCACGGTTGATCACTGCTTCTTTGTAGCCCTCTTTATCATTTAACTTGCCAGCTGTATCTAAAACAGTGACTAGTTCTTCAATGACTGCTGCTTTTTGCTGGCTGTCTAATTGAAGCTTAATGGTCTGCTTTGTGAGTAGTTCTGTTATTTTCATGATGACTCCTCCTTTAAATGCGTGTGACTTTTACTTGTGGTAATAGTGTGTCGACAAGCTCTTTTGTCCCAAGCTCTTCAGAAAATGCTGTAGCACTGCCTGATGTGACGCCAAGCTTAAATGATTCTTCAATCGAAAGGCCTTTCGAAACGCCGGCTAAAAATCCTGCAACGACTGAATCCCCTGCACCAACCGAATTAACAAGCGTACCCTTTGGAACATTGGACTGATAAATCCCTTCCTTACTGAATAAGAGAGCGCCATCTCCAGCCATGGATACGATGACATGTTCAGCACCTTGTTCTAACAGCTTCTTCCCATAAGGAATGGCTTCTTCTGCAGTAGAGATGCTCGTCTCAAACATTTCACCTAGTTCATGATGGTTTGGCTTCATTAAGAACGGTTTCAAGCCTGCTGCTTTTTTTAGAGCTTCCCCGGAAATATCAAGGACAACTCTAACGCCTTGCTTTTCGCACACTTCAGCAATACGTTCATACGTGTTATGAGGCAATGAAGAAGGAATGCTGCCAGCTAACACAACGACATCTCCTTCAATCAATGAAGTAAATTGAGACAGAAACGACTCAAATTGCGCTTCAGTAATTGATGGGCCGAGTCCGTTGATTTCGGTTTCTTCACCTGTTTTTAGTTTCACATTAATTCGTGTATCTTCTGCCACCTCGTGAAAGGCTGTTTGTAATTGTTCGTTTTGTAAAAAGTCTTGAATATATTTGCCTGTAAATCCGCCTATGAATCCAAGCGCTTTTGATTCAACACCGTGACGTTTTAAAAGCCTTGAGACATTGATCCCTTTTCCGCCCGGATATTTTTTGTCATAGGTTGAACGATTCAAACCGCCGACTGCGAAATCCTCCACGTGTACGATGTAATCAACTGATGGGTTTAAAGTAACTGTATAAATCATGTTTTCACTACCTTTATAACCGTTTTTTCATGGTAATTATCGAATGAATCCTCTTTTGCGTCGTTTGTGATAATGGTGGCTTCCTGTAAACTAGCAAAGGTTGAAAACGATATTTCGCCAAATTTAGAGGCATCTGTTAAGATATAGGTTTTTTTCGCCTGCTTCATGGCCCTTTTTTTCATGAGCGCTTCCTCTGGATCAGGTGTTGTAAACCCTGCCTCGGGATGAATGCCGTTCGTCCCAACAAAGCTTTTGTCAAAACGGTAATTTTCCATCGCCGTCAAAGCTGCGGCTCCCACCATGGCTCCTGTTCGATGTTTCACTGATCCGCCTATCAGGTAAAAAGAAATGCCTTTTCTCATGAGTGCTTCAATGTGCATAACACCGTTTGTCACCACAACAATATCTTGTTCTGGATCGATATATTCAATCATTTGCTGTGTGGTCGTACCAGCGTCTAAATAAATACAATCGCCTTGTTTTAAAAGTGAAGCAGCTGCCTCTGCAACCAATGACTTTTCTTGAAGGTTTTTGGCAGATTTCTCAAATACATCTGGTTCAAGACGGATACTTGATATCTTGGCTGCTCCCCCATGAACTCTTTTAAGAAATCCTTTTTCTTCAAGGGCTGATAAATCTCTTCTAATAGTAGATTCAGACGCATCCGTCATAATCGTTAAGTCCTGTATTTTGATGACATCATTTTCTTCTAAACAGTCGATAATGAGTTGATGTCTTTCCGGTGTTAACATGAAAACACCCCCTTTTGAAAACGTATTCATTTTGCGCGCACCTTTATTGTAATCGCTTTTTTCAACATTATCAATACAAAACAATCAAATACATTCAATAACTATCAAAATCTTTCACAATGGTCATCTTACCTTTATATGTACCATTTGTAAACTGAAAAATATGTGACATTAAGATGAAAGTCATGATCTTAGCATTTCTATCATTTTTCATTTCATTCAATAGAACTAAAAAAAGCTTTTATGCGATGTGCATAAAAGCTTTTGATGTTTGATTACAGCGGAATTCACACTATTTGTATACTTTTGTTCTTCTCGAAATTATTCATATCTAAGAGAATCAATCGGATCTAGTCTTGCTGCTTTATTCGCAGGAATTAACCCAAAAACAATCCCAATAAACATACTAAACAGCACACCTACACAGATGATTTGCCAAGATACTAAGGACGGCCAGCCGGCAATGAGTGATACTAACGAGGCACCGCCTATACCTAGTGCAATCCCCATCAACCCGCCGATCAAGGTTAAGACGACAGACTCAATTAAAAATTGAACGAGTATTTGAGCCCTCGTTGCTCCAATCGCTTTTCGAATACCGATTTCCCTTGTCCTCTCTGTCACAGAAACAAGCATGATATTCATCACGCCGATACCGCCGACAAGTAAAGAAATTCCAGCTATTGAGCCAATGATTGTGGTCATAACAGACGTGATTTGACCAATGCCTTCTGCGATTTCTTCCATGTTGATCATTTCATAAGCATCTTCTGTATGATGATTTTCATTTAATAATGCAGCCGCACTCTTTCCTACTTCCTTCATTTGATCAGCATGTGCGACTTGAATTGACAACTTATCGTATTCATTGATCCCAAATGTGGAGGTGAGCATTGCAAAAGGGACATATATTTCATTCATATCGAATGAGAGCATCCCTTTTTGTTTGGCTAAAACACCGATGACTTCAACCGGCTGTCCGTTCATCCAAATCATTTCGCCCAATGCCTTCTGTCCATTAAATAATTCTTTTTGTAAGCCTTCAGAGATGAGGGCGGCTCTTCTGCCGCTTCTAAAGTCAATATCTCTTAAATTCTGCCCTTCTGCTATTTGTAATGAATGTACATTCGTATACCCTTCATTTATACCGTTAACTGTCGCATCCACTGTTGTATCTTGAAATCTCAACTGCATTCCTTGCGCAGTCGAAGAGGCAACCTGATTCACCCCATTGATTGTCTTAATGCTTTTTATGTCTTCCTCAGTAAATGTGGCATCGAATAAAGCGTTGGGATTTGCATTTAACTCTTCGTCAGACGGCGTATACGTCATATCAACTGTATTGTTTGGACCCGAAATTGACCCTTTTAGCATTTGCTCGCCGCCTTGACCGATAGCCACGACCGCAATGACTGATCCAACACCAATAATAATCCCAAGCATCGTTAAAATAGAACGTAATTTATGAGCTAAAACAGAATTCATCGCTATTTTGATATTTTCAAAGAGTTTCATTCATAGCGTCCCCTTGTGTCAATCTATCTTTAACGAGTCGGCCATCTCTTACAACGACCGTCCGATTTGTATATGCAGCTATTTCTTCTTCATGGGTGACAAGCACAATCGTTGTCCCTTCCTCATTCAGCTTAGTAAACTGTTCCATGATTGAGAAGCTTGTTTTTGAGTCAAGAGCGCCTGTCGGTTCATCTGCTAAGATAAGCTGCGGCTTATTGACAATTGCACGGGCTATTGCCACTCTTTGCTTTTGTCCTCCCGACAACTCACTTGGCATATGTTTCATTCGGTCTGTCAAACCAACCTTTTCAAGTGCCATCTCTGCGCGTTCTTTTCTTTCCTTTTGACTGATACCAGCGTAAATCATCGGAAGCTCAACATTACGCCTCGCATTTAACCTCGGCAGCAGATGAAATTGCTGAAAGACAAATCCAATGAATTGATTTCGAATCACTGCGAGGTCTTGATCCTTTGCTGCTGACAGCTCTCTTCCTTGAAAATGATATTGTCCTGTAGTTGGCCGGTCTAAACAGCCAACGATATTCATTAACGTCGATTTTCCAGAGCCGGACGGGCCCATAATGGACATATACTCGCCTTTTTCGATGACAAGATCGACCTCACTTAATACATCAAATGATTCTTGGGCAACCTCGTAGCTTTTTGTCACGTTTGAAAGCTGAATCATTCAGCATTCACTTCCATTCCGTCATACATATCATCTGATGGATGAGAAATGATTTGATCCTCTGCTATGACACCTTTTGTCACTTCAAGATCATGACCTGACGTTTCCCCTAGCTCCACTTTTACTTTTTTAAGTACATTCTTTTTGACAACATATACATATTGTCCATCATCCTCTTTTTTTACAGCTGATTCAGGAATCGTTAAGGCTTGACGCTTATCTGTTTCAATTTCCATGATCATTTTAAAACCAGGTTTTGCTTCAGGTTTTTTTCCCTTTATTTCGATTTCAACTGGATATTGCACCGTTTGATCACCTGCAGTTGTTTCGGATGCTGCCTGAGCAGGTACAACCCCCACTTTTTTCACGACCCCTTGCCAGCTCTTTCCGCGAATGACATCAGACGTTATCTTTACTTTTTGTTTCTTTTTCACTTTTATGGCGTCATACTCAGAAATCAATCCTCGCACAATCATTTTTTTCTCATTGCCAATATGAATGATCGGCTGTCTCTCTTCTGGCTTTCCTGCCCCTTCTTCTTGCTCAATGGAAATGACTGTACCGGCAATTTTACTATGTACGATTAAATCTTCTATTTGTGCTTTTACTTTTTCTTGGCTGATCTCTGCTTGTTTTTGTTCTAATTCAGCCGCTTTCAGCTCTAGTTCAAGCTGGTCTCGCTCGGTTTTAGGGTTGGCAGCGGAGTCGCCTCCTTGTTTTTTATCTAATTCGCTCAATCTATTTTGTAATTGTTCGCGTTTTAACGTACTGGATTCAGCCGCAAGAGCTTGCTGCTCTTCTTCAAGTTCCAGCTCTCTATTTTCATATGTAAGAAGCGGCGTTCCAGGCTTTACCTTTTCTCCTTCTTTCACAGAAATCCCCTTCAAGTGTCCCTTTTCCTCTTCTGCATAAATGAACTGCTCTTCAGAGAATGAAAGTGTCCCTGGCGTCATGACCGTAGTGGTGATTTCTTTTTGCGTAGGTTTTACTGTTTTGATAGCTGCTGTCGAAGCAGGCTTTGATTGATTTTTTGCAATGTTAAAGCCAATAAATAGACCGATAACAATAATAAAAATGGATCCGATGATGATTTTCTTTCTCATAAAGACATTCTACCCCCAGCTTACTGATATGGTGATTGCAGTTCCTACATATTGAAAAATGATAGATAAGAGATAAAAGACTCCTATAATGGTCCAAGCGATTCTTGGCGATATCTGGCCAACTTTCATCAATAAAAAGCCTGTTAAAACAAGGTTCCAGATCACAAATAGATCAATATTGGCAAGCACAGCATGCCATGGACCAGGCGTTTGAATGAGTGCATTTAATGAGGTGATTGTGATGTTTTTTGGCACATGGAACAGAATGATGGACAGATGAGAAATAATCGTACCAACGATCGTAACTGGTGTAATAAAAAGGACTGCTGAAAATAGCTGCTGAAACGATGCATCACCCTTTGCTAAAAATACGATGAACTTATATATTGCAGCATTAATCACAAGCCCGAGAAGTAGACCAATTAGCGTCACCACATAAACGACCGATACCGGCAAGCTTAAATCTGCCCACATTCCTTCATTCACCAGCTCTGACAAATAAGTGACAATCACTGTTAAAAGAAGTACACAGGATAAAGGCCACCAAACCACCGGATTTTCCCATACTCTTTTCAGGTGCTCTGAAGGTCTTATGCTCACTCCAATGATCGTAGGCTTTTGCATATTTTCTTTCATCAAATGTCACCCTCTCTATGTCATGCAAGTATGCAAACGCACATGCTCTCTCTTATTCTTTCTATTTTATCAAAAGATTGCCAATAAGTGATGGATGATTTGATTTTCTTATTTTCATTGCGGAAAAAAATGATCTATTATTCTATTATCATGAATGACAACCTCCAAATGACACCATGACCAGACCATATTCATATCAAAAAATAGAGGTTTTACTGACCTAAAAACATTTTATCAAAAAACACATGTCTTTCGGAATAAATATCCTTTTCCTTTGAATTTGGATAGTCTTCGTGAGACACAACATTTTTTTGTTAAAATAATCCTAGTAATTTCAACAAATCCCGGCTTTATAGGACTACGAATGGTTTCTTTTATAGAACAAATGAGCCTTTAGTAACAATACTTTCATATTAAAAAATTAAAAATATAATGATTTTACTTGATCAAAAGTTATTTTTTCATATAATGTAAAATAGAGGTAGGTTAAATGATAGTGGAAATGGAGTCAAGTGAATGTTAAGAGAAAAATTGAAAACGCAATTGATTTTACTTTATGAAAAGGAACAAGAAGCATGGCAATACTTTCGAAAGGAAAGAGAACTGATTTATCATGAGCTCAAATTACTTGATATGAAAGAAAGCAGACCCTCTAATGACAAAATATACTACGCTGCCAGATGTGTAGATATTATTAAAGAGAAAAAGGGTAGCATTGTGAGCACAAAAGAATTAAAAGAACAGCTTCAAGCCCAGACAGATTTCAATGTGAGACGAATTAGTGAATTGTATGATCTGATTCAGCAGCTCGATCCTCACATATCTAAAGCACGAAGGGGATGTTTTATTTACGAAGATCACACCCAAATACCTCTACAATCTTTTCACACATAAAAAATTGGTTACAGCCGCTGGCCATAACCAAATCCTCTAATATCTATTATCCACCGCTTACAGGAGGAATGAATGCAACAGTGTCCCCGCTACGCACTTCAGCGTTTCCCCTCGTATATAGTTCGTTGACTGCAACCATCACATTTTGTGCAGCATCAACACCGTATACCTCCTGTAATTCTAATTTAATCTCATCAACCGTTGTTTGATCTTTTTGAATGATGATTTGTTGTTTACCGGCCTTCTCAGCAAGGCCGGCGAACAATAATACACTAATCAAGCTGATCACCTTCTTTCTTTGCAAGTTGAAGATCGCTAGGTTTCCCCTCTGGATATGAAACTTTTTCAAGCTGATCACCTATCCAGGCTTCCCCGTCTTCCCAATATTCTTTTTTCCAAATCGGAACGATTTCCTTAATTCGCTCAATGGCATATTCGTTCGCTTCGTATGCAACCTTCCTATGAGGAGATGAAACGGCTATCGCAACAGCAATATCCGTTATATCAAGTGTCCCGATCCGGTGCACAATGGCTGCTTCAGTATCAGGCCATCGTTTCTTGATTTCTTGTCCAATTTGACTTAGCATGCTTTCAGCCATTGGTATGTAAGCTTCATAAGTTAAGCACAACGTTTTCTTACCGTTTGTCCACTCTCTGACCGTCCCGATAAACGTCGTAATGGCCCCTGCCTTCCGCCTTGTCACATGCTGAATCAATTCATTCACATCAATCGGCACTTTTGTTATTTTAAAAAGTTCACTCAAATAGAGCCACCTCCCTTCAATAAGTTATAACAAAATGTATGCGCATCCTTTTCAAAGGCTGAAAACACTGGAAAAGAGTAATTTTTGGCTAACTGAAACTCTTGAGAAAAATAAATAGCTGCTTGTATATCGGAAAGTGTTGAAAGATCAATGAGCTCCTCTTCATTCTTCACACAAACGATTTTACGGTATGGTGCCTGTTTATACCCTTCTATCAAGACCGCGTCTAATGGAAGATACTTACACATTTTGAGCAATTGCTTTAACGTGATGTGCTGCATTGAAAAGTGAAATTCACCCTCTCCTTCTACGCCAGCGGCAAATGCACCTGCCCCGACATATCGATCGGTGTCTTTTTCTTTCAAAAGACGATCTGGTTTACCGCCATGTCCATGGTGTTTAAAACAGCCTAGCTTCAGCTCATCAATTACAGCCAGCTGACAGAGCTTTTCAATCAACGACGTCTTTCCGCTGTTTTGATAACCGACCACCTGTAATATGCTTAATGTGTCATCCAGCATGGGGAACCCTCGCCTTCGTGCTGAAACAGCAGAACATGCACCTGATCACCAGCCTTAAAACCTCTTGTTCCACCTGGCAGCACAATGAAACAGTTAGCCTCTGCTATTGAGGTCACAGCACTTGATTTATCGAGACCTGTTGGGGTCACACTGAGCTGACTGCCAGTGAACTCAAGTGCCGCTCTAACAAATCGAGTAAACGGATTGGCTTTTGGGAAATCGTGTGTCAGCTTCGCCTCAGCAAAATCGGGTAACGACTGTGTCTTGAAAGACCATTTATAGATCATCGGTTTCACAAATAATTCAAAGCCAACGAAACAGGCAGCAGGATTTCCAGACAGGCCAAACAGCAGTTGACCATTTGGCATCACAGCAACCGTCGTCACACTGCCGGGTCTCATGGCCACTTTATTAAATAGCACCTGAGCTCCCAGCTTTTCATAAATTGCGGGGAGAAAGTCAAAATCACCTACAGAAACTCCGCCTGTTGTAATTAAGAAGTCTACCTTGCTTAAGGCTGCTTTGACTGCATGATAGCTTTTGTCAAATTCATCGGACACACCGCCTAAATCAAGCGGCTCTCCCCCAGCCTTAAGGATCTGGGCATAAACCATACTAAGGTTACTGTTTCTAATCTTCCCGTCCACCATCGCATCACTCACTTGAAGAAGCTCTGTACCTGTTGAGATGATGCCGATCACTGGCTTTTTGACAACTGGAACTACCGCATATCCGAATGTCGCCAATAAGGCCGTAACGCCCGGAGTTACTTTGGTTCCTTTTTTGAGCATCACATTCCCTTCAAGTACCTCTTCTCCTTGACGAGAAATATTGTCCCCTTTTTTCAGCGGTCTTTTAAGTGACATGTATGATTTTCCATCTTTTTCAAAGGTTTTAGTCAGCTCAAGCATGATGACGACATTTGCTCCATTCGGGATTTTTGCTCCTGTCATGATACGAATGGCTTGAAAGGGACCGATGGTTTTTGCTGAGACCACTCCTGCCCCAATATGATCAATGATCTCAAATTCAACCGGATGCTCGCTTGACGCTTCTTTTGTATCTTCTGCCCGAAGTGCAAAACCATCATACGGGGACCGATCAAATGCAGGCACATCATGATCTGCCAAAATGTCTTCTGCAATGAACCTTTCAAGGCTATTTCTTAAGGGCACCCATTCTGCTTCTCCATGCTTTTCATATTGATGGACTTTTTGAATGGCTTCTTGTACTGGAATTGGCTGACGTCTTTCCATCACACTTCACTCCTATATCCCTAGCAGTTTTGCTAGTAATGAATTGGCTGCTTTTTCATCATTTGTCCCATGGATTAATGCACGTCCACCTTTGAAAAAGACAATACGATAAGATTCATAGCGGACATGGATTAAGAAGTCATTCACTTCCACCTCACAAATAGATGACAGCCGCTCTTTCACATGCTGAAATGATAGATTAGCTAAATCCTTAGATACGACTTGGACGGTATCCCGCCCGCAAAGAATCGTCGTTTTTTTACGCTGCTCGTGTAAATAAGGATAGGTTCTATCTTTGCCGCAAGATGGACAGTCCTTCTGCTTAGTAAGAGACAAATCCATTTTAAACGATGTCGCCTGCCAAAGATCAAATGTGACAAATTTCCGTTCGATTTGATCTTCATGTCCTGTTAAATACTTTAGCGCCTCTGTTTGCTGATAAGCAGAAACCATCTGAACTGCTGGAGAAATAATCCCCGCTGTATCACACGTCAAGCCGCCAACAGGCAGTTCTGTAAAGACACACGATAAACACGGCGTTTTATCCGGCAAAATGGTCATATACATCCCCTGACTGCTCACACAAGCGCCATATATCCACGGCGTCTTCGTTTCCTGCGATAAATCGTTCATAACCATTCTCGTCTCAAAATTATCCGTCGCATCAATGACAATATTTGCGCTTTGAAATAACGGTCTTAACAGCTCCACCCCTGCATCTTCAATCAGGGCGTGTATGGTCACTTCATGATTGATCTCTTGGAGACGTTTTTTTGCCGCAGCTGCTTTCGGCACATGTGCCTTTGCATCATCTTCTGTGTACAGCTGCTGCCGCTGTAAATTTGAAAACTCTACATAATCACGATCAACAATCGTCAACTTGCCGATCCCAGACCGGACAAGCCCTTCCGCAGAGGCCGTTCCAAGTGCACCCGCTCCAACAATTAGAACATGACTGTCAGCAAGCGCACGCTGACCCTTTTCCCCAACCGGAGGGAACAAGATTTGTCTTGAATATCGGTCATTCAATGCTGTTCTCTCCTCACCATTTTTATGTATCATATCATACCGTTTTCAGGTAAATCGCTTCTTTTATTGATATTTCGAAATTCATTTGGTGTTGCGTTCAGTTCCTCCTCTGGGACGATACGCACCTTAAGCCTTTGAAGCAACTCTTTCATGGCTAATTGATTCTCTTTTAAACACGCATCAATGGACGGCAGACAGCGGCGGTGATAAAGCGCAAATAAAGGCTGTAATCTGCCCTGAACAAGCGGGATGATAGCATCTGTGTGATCGCTGCAATAGGACGATAATGCTTCGGCTGTCTCCCTCCGCACGAAAGGCATGTCACATGCCGTCATTAAATACCATGCTGCTTCTTGCTTTTGCATCGCCGTATACATGCCGGCAAGCGGCCCGCATCCGCGAACCTGATCATCATCCAACCACACATCTCGTTCACCTCTTTCTTTAAAAAAAGTCAGAAGTGATGGATGGCTGATGATAACTGTCTGTCCTTTCAAAAGCTGCTTTTTCACATGCTCATATAGTGGTTTTCCTTGATACATATAACTTGCCTTTGGCTCTCCAAAACGTCTGGATGCTCCTCCAGCTAAAATGACATTGACTACGTCCATCCGCTCACCCTCCTTTGATATGGTTGTTCTAATCGCACTCATCTCGCATACTTTATTGGTAACATGAATAAGGAGGGTCTATCGATGAAAAGGCGCCATGCTTCTCCACTATTCCATGACCTATCTCAAGAGAATTTATACTTAAAAGCGGAAACAGCCAAATATCAACAAATGATCTCTGATTTACAGTCCTCATATACGTATGCTAAAAATAAGAAGTTAACTCAAGAATATCACGAGATGAAAAAGGATTACACGCAATTAAAACAACAATTGGATGAAATGACCATTGATCAAGACGATGCAGCCTCAAAAATACAGGATCTTTCCTACAGCAAATCTGAATTATTACATAAAATAGTCCTTCTTCATGAAATGCTCCAAAAAGAAACCTTTCATAGAAGGAAAGAAACGGAAGAAAAACACCGGCTGCATTTAAAAGTAGTCAAATATAAAGAAATCTCTCAACAATTAAATGAACGGATGCAGGATCAAGATAAACGGCTTGCAAAAGAGGAGAAAAAAGGAAATACTTTATCCGCTGTGATTGAGAAACTGCAGCAAACATTAGGTGATAAAAACGCAGAGCTCAATCTATTACAGGAAGGCGTTAAACACCTGCAGGAGCGTTTTTTTGAAACACAAGAGAAATTACTGCAAATCGAAAAAGCAAAGGAAGCGATTTTTTATGAAACGCTCACAAGCTATCAAAAGCAGTTAGCAGAAAGTGAGGAATGGATCGCATCTCATTTTGCTGATATTGACCAGTCAGCCCAAACAAATTCACAACCATTCTCTCGAGACAGCCTCCTGCAAACAACGGAAGAAATCGAACCCATCTTGAAAAAGCTGAACGAACAAGTTCAAACACTCCAAGCACAAGTCGATGCGGTGCAGCAAAATGGAGAAGTCATGACAGTGAAGATTGAAGGCTTCAAAAAACAGCGTGATCACCTGTCAAAGGAACGAAAAATTGTCTATACAGTTGATCAAAAAAAGTAATGCTCGCAATAAAAAAACTGCTGGCTTGGAACTGACCCCATAAGATGAGACAAATAAAAAACACCTTCAAGTTTGAAAATGGATCGTTGTGATCCGAAATAAAACATGGAGGTGTTTTTTCTATGGGGACAAGAGTGAGTTATCCGGTTGAAGTCAAACAGAAGGCTGTAGAAATGAGATTGGCAGGCGTACCTATGAAAGAGATCATGCAGAAATTGAATATCAAGAATAAGACGCAGGTTCAGACATGGGTGAGGTGGCATAAGGCTGGGGATACACACCGGTTCGAACAGCCTGTTGGAAAACAATATACCTACGGAAAGGGTCCCGAGTACTCTTCCGAATTAGAGAGACTGCAGGCAGAAAATCGCTATTTGAGTCAACAGAATGAAGTTTTAAAAAAGTACAACGAATTGGAAAGGAAGTTGATAAGGAAACGTCAATCAAACTGGTAGAAGAATTGTGCAAAACGATGACGGTACAGGACATCTGTGTCCATTTAGGCATCTTACGTACTTCGTATTATAGATGGAAAAAGGAGTTGACTCAGAATCATTCTAAAAGACAACTAGAGAAATAGGTCGGCACGTTGTGCCGAAAGCACAAATATCGATATGGTTATCGAAAAATCACAGCCATACTAAAAAGGAGAATGCGTATTAACCATAAAACTGTTCAACGTATCATGCAGAAAAACCAGTGGCAATGCCGGGTTAAAATGAAAAAGCGTAAGAAGAATGGGCAGCCCTATGCCGTGGCCGGTAATATACTGGATCGGAACTTTCAGTCTGATCGCCCTCTTGAAAAACTAGTAACGGACATCACGTATTTGCCTTATGGACAGAAACAATTGTACCTTTCCAGTATATTGGATTTATATAATGGAGAAGTGATTGCTTTTACGATTGGTGATAAGCAGGACACAGACTTTATCTTAAACACACTTAATCAGCTCCCAGCACTGCCTGAGAATTGCGTGTTACATAGCGATCAAGGTTCTGTGTATACATCTTACGAGTATCAGAAAGCTGTTCATATAAAAGGCATTACCATGAGCATGTCCCGTAAAGGGACGCCCGCTGATAATGCCTCCATCGAATCGTTTCATTCCTCACTAAAGTCTGAAACGTTCTATCTTAACAGGATTGACCGCACTACGACCAGCATCGTAGAACGCACTGTCAAAGAATACATTTATTATTATAACAACATTCGTATTCAAACGAAACTAAACAACCAATCACCGATAAACTATCGGCAATTGGCTGTATAAAGGTGTTTTGATCCCTGTCTCAAAAACGGGGGTCAGTCCCCTTTTCGTCAGCAGTTTCTTTTTTATTTATTCGTCTTCTGTTTGAATATCGCCTTCTAAAATATACTGTCCGCGATATGGCTTTTTCACTTCAGGATACATTTTAATTAAGCTTTGCATAAACGTTGTCATATTGGGAATTTCAAGACCGCTCTCTTTTTCAATTTCTTTTTGAAGTTCAGAGCTTTTAATCGCTGCATTATGACGCTTTAACGTTTTAATCGCAGCTTCACGAAGCTTAGCTGCCTTTGAACCAGGGCGAGCTGTGCCTCTTCTGCGTCTTGTAGATCCTTCAGGAATACCTACAGGTGCACCGGTTAGCTGTCCTGTTCCTAAAGTTGATGCAGAATTTGATTGTGATTGTGCAGGCGGCTGGTAGCTTCTCATTTCTTGTGCAGCCAGTTCAGCTAATACAGGCAGTGAATCCGTTTTTCTTTCTGTACGCACTTCTTTTTTTGTATCTGACACTAGACCTGTTCCTTGACGGTCTAATTCTCTTAATTTTGCATAAATCGCATCTCGCTCAATTTGATATTCACGGATGACCTTTACTTCTGCTTCGTTTAATTGTTCCAATCGTAATCGTAACGCTTCCCTCTCATTAAACAATGGATTTCCCCCTCATCATATAAAAAATATTCTATAGTAAATATTAGATTAGAAAACTAATTTTATCAACTATTTTTTTATCATTTTACAGTTTGTTATCAGATAGGTATTTTCAACTAAAATTTTGCCAAAGAGGAACAATCGGCATCCATTTCATTGCCACTAAAGGCTTTTGACAAACCTTAAAATATTGTAAAAAATTTGAATAAACACTTATACTACTTGATTTACATCGTTATTTACCAAACTGAAATTTCTTTTGTGCAAAAACGTTCTGAATAGTAAAAAGTTAAAATCTTTACATTTTCATTTCAAAACAAAAATGTAAATAGGTCGTTATACCTTTTTGTTTCAGGAATATTTTTTTATAAACTCCCTCAATTTCTCTTTTCTTAGGAAGGCGAAGTCCATTCCGTGCAATAGGTCGCCTATTTTTGTCCATGAAAAAACCCCCATTTATGGGGGAAAGCCTATTCTGCAGCCTTTTCAGACTCAGAAAGCACTCGATTGACACGTTTCTCAAGCATTTTCATTCCGCTTCCGCCAGCTTGGAAGTGGCGCAGAGCACCTGTTTTATCAAATACATAATATGCTGGTACATATTCATTTTCAAAGGCTTCTGTTAATTTATGATCACTGTCCACAAAAATTGGCTGCGTGATTTCATGCTCTTTCGCAACTTCCTTGATCTTATCCAGATCTAGGTCATCCTCTGAACGCGGCATATGAACGGCTATCACGTTTAGTTGATCCTTGTATTCATCACGGAATTGATTGACTTGAGGCATTGCCTCTTTACAAAGATGACAGCTGACTGACCAGAAATGAATCAATGTTGGTTTCTCACCAATCAGATCTTCTTTTGTTACTTCTCCATTTAACCATTCTTTTGCACCAGTTAGTTCTGGCATTGGTTGACGTAATTTCATTATGAAGCGCCTCCATCCATTGTATGTGTCGAAACAAAAAGGTCTAACATTAGTTAGACCCTTCTGTTTCTTCAGCTATCAATTAAAGTGTTTTTTGACCAGGCTTCCAGTTCGCTGGGCAAAGTCCACCAGTTTGTAATGCTTGAAGAACACGTAATGTCTCATCTACATCACGACCGATATTGTTGTGGAATACTGTTTGATATTGAAGTTCGCCTTCTGGGTTGATAATGAATAGACCGCGAAGTGCA
Organism: Bacillus sp. FSL W8-0645; assembly: GCF_038007905.1. Lineage (NCBI taxonomy): Bacteria > Bacillati > Bacillota > Bacilli > Caryophanales > Bacillaceae > Bacillus > Bacillus sp. FSL W8-0645. Next base: position 1,458,511 of record NZ_JBBOYC010000001.1, on the reverse strand, counting down.
ATTCCTTCTTCTTCAATTAAAACGCCGTATTCTCTAGATACTGTGTGGTTTGTGTCAGCAGCTAGCGGATATTTCAATTCACCTAGACCATTGTCTTTACGGTCTGTGTTGATCCAAGCAAGATGCGTATGGATTGTATCAGTAGATACACCAATAATTTCAGCATCTAAATCTTCGAACTCATCATAACGATCGCTCATTGCTGTAATTTCAGTTGGGCAAACAAATGTGAAATCCATTGGGTAGAAGAAAAGAACTGTCCATTTGTCATTCTTCATGTTTTCTTCTAGACTCACTTTACCAAATTCCTTGTTAGCAAGTACTGCTTCCATTTCAAAACGTGGAGCTTGTTTTCCTACAAAACGCTCTGCCATATGTAAATCCCTCCAAAAATAATATCTTTATACAGACTTCTAAGCTGCATATAAAATGAGAATCAAAAGTTGAAATTCTCATTTAGTTAATAACTTCACAATTACAATTATAATACTTAAGCGGTTTTTAGTCAATATTAATTAATAATAAATTTAATTAACGTTTTGTCACAATCTCTTACTCCACTTAACAAAAGTTTAACATGTCTTGCAGAAGGGAACAAATGATTAGCTTCTCTATTAGAGCATACATAGAAAGGTTTTGAAGATCATGAAAGCATTTGAACAAGTAGATTGGGTTTCTATTATCCTCAATAGCAGTGTGATTTTGCTAAAACTAATCGCTATTTTCGCGATTTATTTTATCATTAGAGCCATCGGAAATAAGATGATTAAGCGTGCCTATTCCACATTCTCTGAAAAGCATGATGTCTCTTTATCAAGAGCTCAAACGCTGCAAAGTCTTACGTTAAATATTTTCGCCTACTTATTGATTTTTATTCTAGTGGTCATGATCCTCGACTTATTTCATTATAACCCAACCGCTTTATTAGCTGGGGCAGGCGTTGTGGGGCTTGCAATCGGCTTTGGCGCTCAAGGGCTAGTGAGTGATATTGTGACAGGATTCTTTATCTTATTAGAGAAACAATTCGATGTGGGAGAATATATAACAGTTGCTGGCTTTGATGGGATCGTAGAACAAATTGGACTTAGAACCACGCAGCTTCGAAGCTTTGACGGCACCCTTCATTTTATTCCAAATCGAAGCATATTGAACGTGAGCAATCATTCAAGAGGGACTATGCAGGCACTCGTCGATATCGAGCTATCTCCAGAAGAGAATGTGGATCAAATGATCACAGCTCTTCAAGCTGCGTGTGATGAAGTGCGGGAGGACATTCCTCAAATTATCGAAGGACCTCAAGTTGTCGGCGTGGAGGCGTTCGGATCCTCTTCCCTTGTACTGCGCATCATTGCAAAAACCGAAACAATGGAGCAATGGCGGGTAGAACGAATCTTGCGCAAAAAAATGAAAGAAGTTCTCGATATAGAAAAAGAGCAAAAAGAACCGGGATGAATAGACTGACATAGCAGAATGAGACACGAATAAAACACCCTTATTAGGCTGACATGCTACCAAATGTTTTTGGTGCGTGGTAGCCTAATTTTTCTTGGATACGCTCTTCATTATAATACTTGATGTAACGGTCGATTCGTTGCCTGACATCTTTTTCTGATATAGAATTGAATTTTGTAAACATAAATTCCTCCGATTTTAAGCTGGAATGGAATGATTCAATCACTGCGTTATCCCAACAGTTACCTCGTCTGGACATACTGCTTGTGAGGTTCCTTGCCCCCAGTTCCTTTTGATATGCATACGAACTGTATACACTTCCTTGATCTGAATGCACAAGTACACCTTTAGGCAAATTCCTTTTCTCTAAAGCTGCCTTCAATGTGTTCAATATGAGTGATGTCTGTTGGTGATCATCTAGGGTATAGGCTACAACTTCGTTGTTGTATAAATCCATAATGGTCGAAAGGTAGAGCGTTCTCGGTCCATACTGAATATAAGTAATATCTGTTACCCATTTTAAATTCGGGTGTATTGCAGTGAAGTTTCGATTTAATATATTTGGGGCAATGATGACAGATTCCCCTTGTGATTTCCATTTCCTTTTACGCTTCACACGACATTGAAGATGGTATTTTTGCATGATGCGCTGTACAGTATTTCGGTTTCGTTTGATATCATATTGACGCTGAAGTAGCTTTCGAATCTTACGGTGGCCGTACCGGAACGACGTTTCGGTACATAAGGAAATAACAGCCTTCTCGACTTGTGATTTTTTACGTATTCCTTCGGATACCCAACGATAATAGGTCGATCTGGCGACCTGCAAAATACTTAAGATAGACGTTACTGTATATTTCTTCCGTAGTCTCTTGATCAAATACAAGGCTACTCCCTTTTCAACTCCTCTACGATCTCCAAATATTTTTTTAGAATTTCATTCTCCATCTTAAGGTGTTCAACCTGCCTATTCACTTTTTCCTCTTTGGATACATTGTCAGGTCCATGCCCAAAGCTATATTGTTTTCCAATTGGCTGATCGAATCGATGTAACTGATTTCCTCGATACCACTTCATCCATGTTTTAATCTGAGATACATTCTTTATATGATATTTATCCATAATTTGTTGATTGGTAAACTGCCCGCTTAATTTATCTTTCACAACCGCCCATTTTATTTCAGCTGAATATTTGTTTTTTTTCATAAAAAATACCCTCCAAATTAGCACTTAGTTTAAGTGTATCACTTGAAGGGTGTTTTTTTATGTCCCTTTTGACTAGGTTAGTCTAGATCATCTACCGGTTCTTTTTCTTGTTAGTTTTATTGAACACGCTGTTCTACTTCTTGACAAATTTCATCAGCCGTCATACCTGACGCGGTAATCACAGATGCTTTTGTCGTTGTGTCTGAGATGCCAAGAACATTTGAATCTAGTCCTGTGACAACATAGCAATCACACTGATCCATTTGCTGTTCATTTTGAATACGTACGACGTCATATCCTTTTTGCTTCAGTAATTCTTCTACATCGGATAAAGATGGTTCTACACCAATTCTTGTCATAATCAAGAACACCTCCTGTTCATAAGGTGTACAGGAGGCAGCTTGATTATTCATTCCCCTGCTTGCTTTTTGAAATAAGCTGTCATAACGTTTACAGCTGTTTCAATCGCTTTTTCATCAGGCATGAGTTTTGCATGATGCAGGCCATATTCTGAATCGACCCCTAACCAAAACATGAATCCAGGGTATTTTTTCAGCATGTAGCCAAAATCTTCTCCTGTCATGGCTTCTCTGCATTCAACCACATTCGCAAGCCCTTCTCCGGCAATATATGACATGAATTCCTCTGTCAGTTCCTTTGAATTGTCCACTTCGTAATAAGATGATGGATATCGCACGGTTGCCTTGCATTCGTAGCCAATTTCAATCCCTTTTGCTAGTGCTTCAATTCGCTTTCTCACTTTTTCCATAGATTCTGGTGAAAGTGTACGAATGGTGCCATCAAGCTTCGCATGCTGCGCAATGATATTTTGAGCCGTTCCTCCTGTAATCGTGCCAACCGTAATGACCGCACTATCAAGAGGATCGACATTACGAGAAATAACCGATTGCAGCTGACCTACAAGTGCACTCGCAGCCACAACCATATCATTCGCTAAATGAGGGTAAGCAGCGTGCCCGCCTTTTCCTTCAATATCAATTACTAGCTCACTCGTATTGGCAAAAAGCAGCCCTGGCTTTGTGGCTATCGTTCCGACAGGATACTCAGGTGCAATATGCAGCGCTGTAATAAAATCTGGCGTCCACTTTTTCAGCACATCACTTGTAAGCATCGGTTCAGCTCCGCCTGGACCTTCTTCTGCCGGCTGGAACATAAATAATAGATCTTCTTTGATAGGCTCATGAACGAAATGATCAATGACCCCAAGTGCGATGGTCATATGAAGGTCATGTCCACACGCATGCATCTTCCCTTCATGTACTGATTGAAATGGATACCCAGTGTCCTCAGGAATAGACAGACCGTCCATATCTGCACGATAAGCAAATACGCGCTCAGGATTTGTTCCCTTTACTTTGACAAAAAGTCCAGTTCGCCAAGTTTCTATCTCAACTCGATCTTTTGAATAAGCACCAAGATGATTGATGAGGTACGCTTGTGTTTTGAATTCCTTAAAACCAAGCTCAGGGATTTGATGTAAATCTCTTCGAATGGATATCAATTGCTCACGATTTAACAAGTGAACTCGCTTCCTTTCCTCTATACGAATAAGACGTGGATATATCATCCACGTCTATGTCTTCAGCTGCGAATTATTTGAATTAAAGCTGACGCAGTTCTTGTTTAATTTCTGTTTTACCTTTTGTTTTTTCATCAATGTCTTTGATTTTCTTTGCAGGTGTACCTGCTACAACTGTGTAAGGCTCTACATCGTTCACAACGATCGCACCAGCAGCTACGACTGCACCTTTACCAATTGTCACACCTTCTAGAACAACAGCGTTCGCACCGATGACAACTTCATCTTCTACGACAACTGGTTTAGCAGACGGCGGCTCAATGACACCTGCAAGAACAGATCCAGCACCGATATGACAGTTCTTACCTACTGTCGCACGGCCGCCAAGCACCACGTTCATGTCAATCATCGTACCTTCGCCGATCACAGAACCGATATTAATAGAAGCCCCCATCATGATGACTGCATTATCACCGATTTCAACTTGGTCACGAATGATCGCACCTGGCTCAATACGTGCTTTAATGTTCTTTAAATCTAACATCGGGATTGCAGAGTTGCGGCGGTCATTTTCCACGACAACATCTTCAATTTTGTCTTTGTTCGTTTCTAGCACTTCTTGAATGTCGCTCCACTCACCGAAAACAACTCCAGTGTTTCCTGTGATGAACGTTTTTGCATGTTCACCAAACTCAATACCTTCTAAATCACCTTTAATGTAGACTTTGACAGGTGTTGATTTTGTGCTATTTTGAATAAATGAAATAATTTCATTAGCGTCCATTTGTTTCATGTATGTATGTCCTCCTCTTAATTTATACTTCATTACTGTACCAAAGGAGAGTTTTAATGACAAGTGAAAGAGTTGACTCTTCAATGGACAATAAAACAAGTGGGACCGATTACCCCGCTTCCTGCTGGTGAAGATGAACAAATTGCTTGCCAAAAGAAATCAATTTCTCCTCTTCTTCTCCTTCTGGATTTAGCTCGATCTTGACGGATGGCAGGACAATGTCACCGCCAAGCTCCTTCACTTTTTCTTCGATTAGGTCAACAGCTCCGCAAAAATGCTCATAAGATGTATCCCCGGAACCGAATACAGCAAATGCTTTTCCCGTTAAATCAAGCTCTTCCATTTCTTCATATAAATCAATAAAATCATCAGGAAGGTCACCATCTCCCCATGTGTACGCACCTAACATAATGTGCGTGTAATCATTGAGAAGCTCTGCATCAATATCCATTGCTTCATGACGGTCCACGCTAGCTCCTGCTTCTGTTATTCCTTTTTCAATTAAATCTGCCATCGCTTCTGTATTCCCAGACATCGTGGCATACACCAGTAAAACCTTTTCTGTCACTTTTTCTTCCTCCTTATCAATGAATCAATGCCGGCTCCTCATATGGCCTCACAAACTTGCTTTCATATAAACCAGCACAGAAAAAGTTTTCATTTTGATTGGCTACACGAAAACCGTGTCCTTTGATCGTATCAAACCATTTGAGCTCTTTTTGCTCAATATCAAGCTGATACACTTTAGAAAACCCGTGTTCGTCTTGTGAAGTCGTCACATACACAATGCCATTATCCTCTGACACATCCAAGAATGATTCCTCTCTAGCAAAGGCTTGTGATTGAATATCATGCAGCATATTGGTATGTAAATCTAAAATTTGAACAGATCCCTTTTTACCTTTTTTTGACCCCAATGCGCAAACAAGCAGATGCTCCTGACAGAGCAGCATAGAAGCTGTCATTCGGTGCTCCTCTCTGTTTAGGAGAAAAACCTGTTCACTCTCCAAGTCATACACCCATATTCCTCCGTGAACCTCATGAATCTGTGTTCCAATATAAAGGTGATCACCCGCAGCACATAAAGAACGAATGACAGGCGGGTGGTTCACATGAGCAAATGGCTTCATAATTTCCCAGGAAATCCCGAAATCATTTGACACATAAATACTATGTTTTCCATGTGCACACACAAACCCATCTTTGCGTCCTGTAATAGACCAAACGACTGCATTTGTTGGAAATGATGATAGCGCCCATGTATGGCCTTCATCTCCTGATCTAATCACTGTGCCATTTTCACCAACACCGAATAAATAAGGTCCAATATAGCTGATGGCATGAATTTTATGCTTGAACTTAAACAGTTGCTGCCACCCGCGCTCCACACTGTAGTGAAAAATACCTTCACGTTTTACAGCGACAAAGTATCCACCGTTTTTAGATGCAGCAACAGCTGTCGCTCCTTTATGAAACATGATTTTCAACTCGTTTCTCAGATAACGCCGCCCACGTTAAGAAACTCGTGGCAAATTCCTGACAGCATGCCACATCCTCATCGGTATCAGGCGCAAGCTCCATTTTCAATGTTTCAGGAAATACAGATGCACCGGTTGATTTGAGCATGTCATGAAATGTATGGACAGCCTCACAAAACTTCGGGTAGCTGTAATCTCCAGATCCGAACACAGCTGCTTTGATGTCACTTAGTTCAAGCGTAGAGACCTCTTCATAAAAGTCCTCAGCTTCATAAGGTAAATCACCATCACCCCAAGTATAAGAACCGATGAACACATAATCGTATGAAGAAAGGTCCTCTGCGCTTGTATCATCAAATTCCAACATCTCTGTATCGATCCCTTTTCCTTCTAGTGTTTGCTTTATGATTGCTGCCATATCTTCTGTATTACCAGACATACTCGCAAATGCAATTAGTGCTTTCATCTATCGGTCACCTCATCTAAATGATAATCATTTTCAATTATTATATGTACACTTTAAATGATAATGATTTTCATTGTCAAATGATTTCATAAAAAAGCTTTGACCAAATCAACACTATAACCCAATGAAAAACCCGCTCATTCCAATTGGAAGGCGGGTTTTTCGTATCGAAGAGATCATCGGTTCCTCATTCGTTCGTTTCATCTATTCGAATAAAATATGGACCATAATCCGTTTCGTGCGTCATCACAAATGTCCATTTTTCATTCCAGTCCATCACATACATATCGTTATAATCCATATGATTAGATTGATATGGTAAATCATTGATTAAAAGAGAGCTGGCATTTTCGAAAAGATACGCCTCGTCAACAAATTGATAAAAAACAGTACACTTATCCTTTGATTGTTGAAGAAATGCTTCTATCGCTTCAGCCTTTTCAAGGCATGTAACCATTCCAAAACTGCATAAATGCCATAAAAAATCATCTATTGATATCTCATTTTGTTCTTTAATTGAAAGATGACTAGCAAAACGTTCACGCCACCTCGCGCGCAAATGATCTCCCCATTCAGGTTTGTTGATTTTGATTAATTGATTGTTTTTCATAAGATCGAAGTCTCCTCTATGATTCGCTCCATCTATCTGTTGCTTTGATATGCGTGCAATAAGTAAATGATCATTCAACTAAAAAAAGCACCTCCTCTTCCAAGAAGGTGCTTACACCGCATCACTTTCAAGCATTTCTTTGACCACACCAACAAATGCTTGCACCTGTTTTAATTGAAAAGAAGCTTCATAGCCTAGCAGCCATGTGTCACGTCCGATTTGCTCTCCATTCACGTCAACAAGCGGTGTTTTATGAACACTTTTTTCGTGGTCGTATAAGGTGACCGAAGGCAAAATGGCGTAACCGATGCCGTGGTAGGCCATTTGTTTACACGTCTCAATCTGGTCCACTAGAATCGTCTGCTTTGGAGACACTTTGAATTTTTGATGCCACCAGTGCTGGATTTCCTGATAATACGTGCTGTCGCTTTTAAATTGAATAAACGGGCGTTCTGTCTCGATTAACTCGTCCACGTCTTTGATAACAGAATCGACTAAATATAAATGATCTGTCATCAAATATTCCTTTGTTCCCTTCCAATCAGGGTTTCCGCGAATGATCCCAATGTGCACATGGTCCTCATATAAGCTTTTGAGCATTTCACTACTCCAGCCGGTCACAAGTGATACCTTCGCATTTGGGTACTTTTCGACATATCGCTTTAACACTTTCGGCAGCCAGTGCTGTCCAATAATGGATGCAACCGCAAGCTTTAGTGTACCGTGAATTTCCCCTTCAAGTTCATCGATTCGTTCTCTCACTCGATCTTGCTCAACCGTCACCTCTTTTGCAAATTGAATGATCTGTTCACCTGCTGAAGTTACGGTGAGCCCTTTCTGAGAACGAAAAAAGATTTTGGTTCCCCACTCTTTTTCGATCGTCTGCAATCTTTGGGATAAAGCAGGCTGAGAGACAAAGAGCCGCTCCGAAGCCTTTCTCATATTCAATTCTTCACTTAGCACAACAAGCATATGTAACTCCTGAAGCTGCATGGGCGTCCCCTTTCTCTCTATAAGTTTTTCTTATTCCATATGGTCATTATATAAATTATAGCTTATGAAGGCAAAAAAAATAAGCTGGGTTTCAGCTCATTTTTTCGCGGCATGAATCACTTCATTTAAGCGCTTTAATACAACACGTCGTGTAAATATTCCTTCAAAGACTTGCTCCTCATTTACGACACAAACAAATCCATTATTCGTTACAGCGTGAACGCCTTTTAGCACAGGATCCGTCGTTTTAAGCCTTGGGATATCAGTAAGCATAACCTCTTCTACCTTCAGTTGGTCCAGCTTTTCGAATTCAATTCGTTCTAAACCAAAGATCTTATCCATGATCATATTCGTTCCAATTAACCCATGCAGGTGATAAGAAGGATCTAATACCGGGATGGCTGTATATCCTGTTTTTGTAAGGACCAATAGAGCATGCTCAAGGTTATTTCCAATTTGAACATGTGCCACTTTATCTGCATCAATCATATGCTCGGCTACTGTTGACTCAAGCAATTGAGTTGGTTCTATCTCTATCATGTTTCTTCGACCCCTTTTCTCTCAATCATCAATCATACATTCCCCTTTACCATTAAGCATAAACTAAAACGAAATTTGTCGAAAGATTTTTTCTGCATAAAAAAGATACTCAGCTCCCGAGTATCTAATAGAATGTTAAATCAATATTAATTCTCAAACCTTACTCTGTCATACAATGTGATCAATTGCTTATACGTATTGTCATCGACATTTTTTGTTCCACATTCTATATCATTGATCTCACTGCTTAGTAATTCGACAGCATATTCCTGATTCAGCAATACGTTTAATAATAGCTTTTTCTCTTCTTCATTAAAACGATTTTCGATGACGCTCATCCAACATCAGGCCCCCTGTTTCATATATGCTTTTATATTGATTAGCAGGCTTTTGAATGTCTGCTTCCTCTCTATACAGCTAGAATAAGGAACTAGAATCGAATCGTCAACCGCACGTTTCGACAAGGTTTGGAGAAAAATGACGGAATTTATTTTGTGTATCGATTGGCATAGCAAAATGCTGCGTATGAGTCGGGTTTTATTTTAGCTTCAATTCCCATAGCTGTGATCATTCCGGTCATTTCCTGAATTAGATCTTTTGTACTTCCTTTTTTGCCAATATCCAGATGGGCTTCAAAACGGAGGTCTGCCCCTTCCTCAGCAAACGGAAGAAGCAAATCCATCAGTTCTGTTAAAGGCCCCTCAAGGATGTCTGCACATACCTTTTGGCTAAACGCTGTCTCTAATGAAATTTTTTCTCTAAGGCTTTGCACAGGCCTGCTGATCACTTGTTGCGTGAGGCAACCCCAAGCCCCTTTGCCAATCCGGTGGAGATGAATTGCAGTCATAAATCTTGTGACATTTTGATTGACCTGAGAGTCCGTACCAATTGATAACACATAGGCGGATCTAGGGTCTTTTCGAATAAAGTCTTTCATTCTCATGACGACATCAGAAAACGCTAAATGATCTTCAGAAAGATTGTAGTAAAAAGAATCACTCACAGAAAGGAACTCCTTTTTAATGGTCTCTTATCCGAAATGTGCGCTGATTGATCATCTTCCATTACACTGCCAAAAATGACACATGTATATTGCCGCAAATAAACGAAGGAATCCTTAGAAAAAACATTTCATACGATTCAGCTTAGGATTGTAGAAGCTCAAAAATCTCAATCGAAATCATATCAATGTTGTCAAATGGGAAAGTATTTGGCTTATCCCCTTGTTGAAAAACAGTCAATTCAAACGTTTGATTCTTTTCGAAATACTTAACACTGCAGATTTTCTCACCGTTCACTTCGAAATAACGCTGTGCCGGTTCGTTTGCAGCTTCTGCTGTCTCTTGAAGACTTTGCAGCCTTGTAATGATACCCATTAATTGTGACATTCTAAAAAAAGACTCCTTTCAAAAAAACAACTCAAGATGAACCCGTATTGATTATACACAAGTCCTACAAAGCATCATACCATAAAGTGTTCTCAGATGATATTTTTCCTCTTGAATTCAAAAAAAGAAAAAGAATCTGTTTTTTTAGTTTGAGTCTTTTTTCTGATCTCATGCACCATGTTTTTATAAACCTGCAGATCTCATCAGCCGTTTGGCAATTTCGTCAAAATCCTCTTTGGAAATGCCTGGGGCAAACTCTTCCGGTAATTCTCTATAATCTGGCACAGGTGCTCCTTGCGGGGTGCCCTCAATCACTGTCAGCGGCTTTCCATCAATCGGATGGCTGCCCTTCCAAATCTTATTGATATCCTTGTAATCCGTATCACTAAATGTGTACAGCTTTGTATGAACATTTTGGTCTTCAAATTTCCTCGCTGAATCAAAGTATTTGTTGTCGAGGTTTGGGATCGGCAGCATCTTTCCTACATCTACACCTGTGGCTACCTCAAGCGCCTTTGCATATGCCACAACATGCACTCCGCCCCTGACGAGTAAATAACCGATCATCTCTCTTGCTGTAGGATGATCTGTCATTTCATATACGCGCATTTTGTGCGTACGTGCTCCGCATTCTAGGAAGAAATTATGAAGGAGATCAAGAATCAGGTTTCCGCTTGAAAACACGTTCTCTCCAGTCCAAGGTTTTGCCATAGAATCAAACGGATAGCCTGTTTGAGCCGTTTGAATAAAATGCTGTGTATTTCGTTTATCGACAGCCGCTTTCATCGGTGTCGTATCTGGATCTCCACCATGAGTGGTCCCTGTAATCATGAGGTTCACAGCTGTGGTCACTAGCTCTACGTGACCGAATTCTTCAGCCGTAATGCTGGATACGAGGTCATAAAACGGCTTGAGTTTTCGTTTTCCTCGAAAGTTAAAGGATTGAAACATGTAATTATTTAATGTGGACATTTCACCGAATTTTCCGCCGAGTAATTCTTGCACAGCAGCAGCACCATTTGCATCTGGGTGATCTGGTCTTGGCAAATCAATCAGCAGCCGCTTGTCGCGTTTGATCATGACGTTCCCTCCTACTATCTAACTGTCATCACTTAAGATGTATGGAAGGATTGGGCTGTCCTATGCATGAGGCAAAGATGAAAAGTACAAAAAAAACTTGGCGGGGGTAGCGCCAAGTTTTTTGGATCTTGATCTGATAGAGGGGTTGGGGAACAGAGAGTAGCTTCTCTCTATAACTAAATGATAATGATTATCAGTTTCATTGTCAACCATTTTTTATTTCTTTTTTTCAATCAAAAAAAGCAGCCTAAAAGGCTACTCATATTGTTAATAAATGGATAATATGATCTTCACACTTTACTTTTAAATTAATCCATCTTGCTCATATAAATAGGCATACGGAAGATCTATAAATAAATACATATCTCCCTCTAACGGGTAAGAAAACGTACGTATCCTCTCACCAGTTTCTAAATCGCTGTATATATCACTGAAAAATCCTTTCCCGCTCATTCTCATTTGGAGAATATTTGCTAGAAAATAAGGACGCCAGCTCCAGTTTTTCTCGATATATTCAGGCTGAAATAGCCATTCTTTTTCTTTTTTAAACACATTTCCAGTGATTTGAAAGCCTTCTTCATTACACATATAAATTCGAAAGCTACAATCCGTTAATTCTAATGCCAGCTTTTGGATGAGTTCATCATTTGTACTGCATGATTTTTTTAAGGTCGTGACAGCTTGGTGAATTCGCTTATAAAATGTTTCAGAATGTTCGTAGACAGTTTGAAGTTTCTTTTTCTCATGGGCAATAAATTGCTGGAATTCTTCTCTCAGCTGATCTTTTCGTTTATTGCGGTCAATTAATTCCGCCGCCGGCTCGTGAAGATAGAACCCTTGAAAGTATCTGCCACCATTTCTCCAAGCATATTGCAGCTGGAAATTTGCTTCAATGTCTTCATAAATTAAAGCCGCCCCTATTTTTCTCGCAAGCAATGAAATGCTGTACAAGACATATTCATAGGAAGGAGAAGGCGCCGATGCCCTTAATGCGTGTAAATCTATTTTTAATAGATCGGGTGAGAGCAAGGCAATCCGGTCAAGATTGCTGCTTTCTTTTCCGATATTCGAGATGGCGATTTTAATACCATATGTACGAAAATACGTTAACGTATGGTAAAGCTGTTCAATATCGCCGCTAAACGTATGCTCTGTAAATTCGATAACAAACCGATTAAGCTGAATGCCCCTTGCTTCATATCGCTTCAAGAGTTCTAAAAAGCTTTCACCATGATCAAGCATCAGGATATTGGCATCATGATTAATAAAAATGAGCAAATCATCATCTGCTGTTGTGAAAAGATCGAGTGCTTGCGTCAGTACTTTATGATCTACTTCCACTTTATATTCGTCAGGAATAGATGAATCCGTAAAGAAGGAGCCTAGGCTAACTGTTTCAGACTCGAGCTTCATTCTTCCTAAAATCTCATAGCCTATCACTTTTTGCTCTTCCGCACTGAATATCGCTTGATAGTGCGGGAAAACATCTTCAATATTCGTTAAAATATCCAATGGATCGACCATTTTCATCACCTGCTTCTCTCTTTGTGTGATTATAACACATCAAAAGCAGGTCTTACATCGTCATTCAAAATGGGGATTGGTTGAGCCATTGCCCCCCATCCATTGTGATACAATCTCCATTTATATAAGACGCTTGTTCAGATAATAAAAAGCTTGCAAGCTTTGCAATTTCCTCTGGTGTGCCAAGTCTGCCAAGAGGAACACTATCTAATGTTCTTTGCGCTGCCTCTTCCGATTCCCATAGTTTATCCGCACCACCTGTTCTCTCGATTGGACCTGGCGCGATGGCATTAACGCGAATTCGATATTGCTTTCCCCATTCGACGGCAAGCGTTCGAGTGAGAGATAAAACACCTGCCTTTGCTGCCGCTGAATGCGCCACACCTACACCAGCACCCCATGCATAGGTCGCCACCATATTGACCATACTTCCCCTTTTCTTTTGACGAATCCAGTAATTACCCACTGCATGACTGCAAAAAAATGTTCCATTTAATACAATATCAATGACAGCCTTCCAGCCGTTAGGAGATAGTTTTTCTGCTGGAACCAAAAAGTTTCCTGCAGCATTGTTAATCAGAGCATCCACATCGCCAAATGTATCTACGGCAAAATTGACCATTTGATCAGCATCTTCTGGGTTTCGCACATCCATTTGGAAGTAAGCGATCGAGCCGCCATTTTGTTTTATTTCATTTGCTACCTTTTCTAACGTTTCTTCTGTTCTTCCAGTAATCACGACATTCCAGCCTTCATGTGCCAAATGGACAGCCATTGCCTTCCCCATTCCGCTTGATCCTCCTGTGACAATCACTGTTTGTTTCGTCATTTGTTCTCCCCCTCTTTGGTTTTGAATGACTATTCATTCATTATTTTCTATCATATCATGATTGACCCTAGATGCACCATATGGGAGATTCTTTAAATATGATGCTATACTTAATTTTATTTATAAAGGAGTCTTATATGAAGCAACTTTCTCGGAGACAGTTTTTAAAAGGAGCAGCTGGCGCGAGCATTCTCGGTTTTTTAGCTACAACATGTGGATACGGATATGCCAGATACATCGAACCACGCATGATCGATACCGTGTCAATGACCATTCGGGATGCTCAGCTTCCAGCTTCATTTGACCAGTTTAAAATCGCTCAATTTAGTGATGTTCATTTAAGTGATACATTTCCTGCGAAGGAATTAGAATCCGTCGTCCAGCAAATCAACGCTGAGTCTCCAGACCTCATTGTGTTCACAGGGGATCTCGTTGATTTTCAAGCATCGATTGAAGAGCATGAAAAAGCGAAAGCCTATTTGACTAAGCTCCATGCCCCGTTTGGTAAGCTCGCGATATGCGGTAATCATGACTACGGGCCATTTGGCATTGATCTTTATGAGAATACGATGAAAGATTGCGGCTTTACAATATGTAAAAATGATGTGTTTCCATTAGAAAAAGAAGGGACGCATATTCAGATTGCTACAATGGATGACCTGATGATGAGTGTGCCGGATTATGACCTGATGAAGCGAGAAGTATCATCTGATTTATTTACCTTGCTGCTCGTACATGAGCCTGATGCAGCATTGGAGCTGGATACAACCCCCATTAACTTGCAGCTTTCTGGACATACCCATGGCGGACAGGTGCAGCTTCCTTTCTACGGACCCATTCTCACAGCACCTTTTGGCCATACATATGTGGAAGGTTTATACGGAAGTTATCAGCACCGAATCTATGTCAACCGCGGACTTGGGACAACAAGACTGCCGCTTCGATTTTTAGCAAAACCTGAATTAACCTTTTTCACCCTCTCTTCTCGCATTTAGACAGAAGCCAAACCGCTCCTTTTTGCATATGTATAATCAAAGATATTTCTCATGACAAATGTTAGGAGAAACCTTCCTTAGCCTGATTCCGTCCATATATATATTAAGTGACAGGCATCATGGCTTCTTTTATTTGAGCAAAAGGAGTGTACTTTGATGCTACGATATACGGTAAAACGCGGAGAAACGCTTGCTTCTATAGCACTTGATTTCCGAACAACAGCAGATGCTTTAAAGGCTGCAAACCCTTCACTTCAAGGTCAAGAGCCGGTACAAAATGAGGTCATCATCATTCCTGGTCTACCCGATCCTAATACGATCCCTTACCGCATCTCTGTTTCGATTTCAAGGAAACGTCTCGTCTTGTTTTCTGGACCAGAGCTTATTCGGTCGTATCCGATTGCAACAGGAAGAATTTTAAATATGACACCGACAGGTTCTTATTATATTGTGAACAGACAGCCAAACCCAGGAGGTCCCTTTGGCGCCTATTGGCTGAGCCTCTCGAAAGTTCATTACGGCATCCACGGTACGAATAACCCGTCTTCAATTGGTAAAGCTGTGTCTAGGGGATGCATTCGTATGTATAATCAGAATGTCATCGAACTTGCTTCAATCGTTCCAAATGGAACACCTGTGACCATTAGCCAGTAGGAGAAATTATTTGTATGAATGCTTAAAATTTTATATGATATAAAGTGGGATCTTCAGGGTAAGGAGCGTATTTATGGATATTTTTAAAAACAGAAATTTTGTTCGTCTCTTTTTTGCAGCACTGGCTTCGCAAATGGGGACAACAGTAGGCAATATGGCGTTTGCCTTTTATTTGCTCGATCATTTTAGTCATCAGCCCGCCTATGCCACATTAGCAGAGCTCATGTATTCACTTCCAACGATCTTTGTCTTTTTTATGGTCGGTGTCGTAGCAGATCGTTTTGATCGTAAAAAAGTCGCAGAGAATTGCGATTGGATACGAGCTGGGCTGACGATTGTTTTATTCATTGTTATTTATTTCAATTCACTTCCACTTATTTTCTTGATCTTGTTTATACGAAGTGCCATTACGAAGTTCTTCTATCCAGCTGAAGCCTCTCTCGTTCAGGCGATTTTAAATAAAGATCAATATGCAAAAGCCGCTGGCTTAAATCAAATGCTGTTTAGTTTATTCATGGTATTTGGTGTTGGTATCGGTGCGATTATGTATAAGACAATTGGACTTCACGGTGCCATTACCATTGATTTGATCAGTTTTATTGTGTCAGGCATCCTGATTCGTACATGTAACATTCCAATTGAAGCACGTCAGCCAAATGGACAAGCAGGCTGGAGAGGCATGACCATTAAAACGTCTCTAAAAGATTTTAAAGAAGGCATTCTTTACATTATAAAAAATAAATTATTGGCTTCTTTAATTTTTGGCTTCTTTGTTTTTGGTCTAGTCAATGGCGCATTTGCTGTACTTCCGATGTTTACAATGAAATATGGCCTTTCACCGGACCATTTTGAACTGCATACATCATTCTTTACAATCGCAATCGGTGCCGGTCTACTTGTTGGCAGCTTAATGGGCTCTGTTCTCGCTAAAAAAGTAAAGATGCAATATCTCATGTCGCTTCCAATTTTGGTTGCAGGCATTCTGATTTTTGTACTTGGTTCCACGCATACACTATGGTTGTTTTATGTCACATCATTTGTCATTGGTACATGCATTGGCCCAGTCAACATTGTCATTGGCGGCTGGCTGCCGAGAATCGTCCATCCTCGTCTGATGGGACGTGTGTCAGGATGGGTTGATCCGCTTACCATGTTTGCTCAATCCTTGACATTAGGTTTGATTGCGGTACTATTTCCAAAACTCATTACAAACGTTTCTTATATTTATTACGGAATGGGCGTTATTATTTTACTCGTTTTCCTTTTTTACTTCTTTACACTGCCAAAGTTCAGCAGAGAAACTGACGACTTAGACGTGCAGCGTGAACTAAAAGGTCAGGGAGCGCAATAAATGAAGCAAAAAGGACTTTCTTCTATAGAAAGTCCTTTTTGCATGGCTGAAACAGAAACGGCGTTTTTTTTTTCTGCTCATCGAAATGATTCGAAGCAAAATGAATGATTCTTTCAACTGCATAAATGCTAATAAATAGGATGAGAAATAGAAGCAAAGGATGAACGGGCCGATCATCTATCACGTACACAATGCCTCCAACGACAAATGCGACCAATAAAGGAGTTAACATCTCTTTCAATCTAAACAGCCCTTTATGTTCTCATTCACTTTGATCTTCTTATCTTATAACATATTTTTCTTTTTATGAAATAAAAGGAATGTGTATAAAAACGCAATATTTTTAATTAAAAATATTTACATCAATGGAAGTTTTATAGTAATATAGTCAGGTTGGAGGTGAGGGGTATGCTAAAAAGTTATTATTTTATTCATACAAAAGATGATCAAGGTCAATATGTTGTACATACAGAGGATTGTGCATTTTTAGGTGATGCTGCAAGCCGTAAATTGATTGGTCTGCACATGAGTGGCGAAAGTGCCATTGATGAAGCTAAACAAATGACGAATGAAACTGATTTTAATGGTTGCTTCTACTGCGCTTATTCAAGCCATAAGAAATAAAATATGATGTTATGTTTGTCTTACATATGATAGATTTGCAGTCATCTAAACCTATTTAACTTTAATTTGTAAAATGAAAATTCTCCCTACTAAAGGGAGAATGAATTATATCTATTAGCTTTTATGAATTTTCTAACGTTTTTTTATATTGAGCTTATTAGATTCTACAAACCCCAGATCTTTACCATTTTTACTATATAAATCGACAAATACTTTAGCTTCATATCCTCTTTGCTTGTATTCTGGTAGATTTAAACTTAATTTTTTCAGTGGGGTTTTATATTTAAAACTTCCTCTTACAAATTTTGCATTGTATGTATAAAGTGCAATTGGAATCAAATGAGCTTGATATCTTAATTCACCACATTTACCATTTTGTTCAATTGTAAAATCGACAGTTTTAGCATTTTTAGAATAATTGGTAGCATCTGTCCATACTCTTACCTTACATGTAGATTTAGCAAAATAAGGGGTTTGCCAATTGCTAGTTGCTGCTGATGCATCAATAGAAAAAAAGATTGATACACATAAAAATACGAACGAAATTACTAGTCTTAATTTCATAAAATCACCCTTTTCTTAAAATATTAATAAATTATACAATATTATTACATTTTAATCAACAACCCTTTCTGAATCACACTATATGAAAGCGCTACCAAAATTATTTATTCAATTTTCATATTATAAATAATTTTTCGAGTATTTAACCCCGTTTTGTTTCTATAATAAACATCAAGTCATGTGCACAATTTAAAAAATGCTGATCAAATCCAATACATATATCGCTTTTTACAATAACTCTATTTGCAATTTACTAATAAAAACGTATAATTTATACTAAGCACAGGAAGACGAAAGACAAAGGAGAGAAAAAATGGACGATTATGCTCATACTAAAGACATAGAACCTACAGCAGAAAACATCGCAAAAGCCATTTATACTGTTAACCGTCATGCTAAAACCGCACCAAATCCCAAGTTTCTTTATCTTTTGAAAAAACGTGCGCTGCAAAAACTATTGCAAGAAGGTAAAGGAAAAAAAGTAGGCCTACATTTCTCTAACAATCCCAAATATAGTCAACAACAGTCCGACGTGCTGATTGAAATTGGAGATTATTATTTTCACCTGCCACCAACCAAAGAAGACTTCGAATTTTTGCCACACTTAGGAAATTTAAATCAATCATATCGCAATCCGAAAGCGAATATGTCATTAAACCGAGCAAAGCAAATCCTTCAAACGTATGTCGGTTTAAAAGAAAAACCTGCCGCCACAAAACAAAAATCACATTATACGAAACCCGTCTTCAAACGACTCGGGGAAAGTTATTTTTAAAGAAAAAACCACTCATGACGAGTGGTTTTTTCTTTAGATAATAAAGTGATCAACCTTTTCAATCAGCTGATGAATTTCTGGTTTACTAATTTGATCATCAGCACCGATTGTTTCCCCTTTATGCCGCAAATCTTCAGTGATTAACGAAGAGAAGATGAGAATCGGTATGGAACTCGTTAAAGGGTTTTCCTTTAGCAGTTTTGTTAATCGGTGACCATCCATTTTTGGCATTTCAATATCCGTAATAATCATATCAATTTCTTCTGTCACAGTAATTCCTTTGCTAACAAGATCCATGACGTGATCATATGCCTGTTTGCCATCTTCAAAGGTCACAATGTTTTTATAACCTGCTTCAGTTAATTCATTTGATAATAAACGCATGAGAAGCGGAGAATCTTCAACGACATATAGCTTCTTCCCTGTTCTTCTTTCGTCTTTCTCACCGTCAAACATATGGTACGTTTCTACACCAGAAGCCGATTCAATATCATAAATGATTTTTTCATAGTCTGGAAGGAACATCATTTTCCCATCAAGCTTAATAATGCCTGTTAAATGACGTTCCATACCTTGATTGAGTGCAGTTGGCTTTTCAATCTCTTCCCAGCTGACGCGGTGAATTTGTGAAACCGTTCCTGTATGGAACACAAATTTCCGTTGGTTGAATTCAGTCACGATATACTTCTCTTGTTCGGACTGATCTGACTCGACATTAAAAAAGGAAAATAGATTGATGACTGGCAAAATCTCGCCTCGTAAACTAATCATACCTTCTACGTCTTTGTGAGAGTGCGGTACAACAGTCAACTCTACCGGCTGAATGATTTCTCTTACTTTCATCACGTTAATGCCGAATTGATTTGAACCAATTTCAAACTTTACAATTTCCAATTCATTTGTACCAGAATCAAGTAAAATTTCTTGTTTGTTTAAAGCCACGGAAATCCCTCTATTCTTCAATATAAGATTGTACTTTTTATATCGGCAGCATAGGTAAAAAGTTGACGTTTCTTTATGCTTTCTCTCGTACGAATTGATGAATCACAAGTCCTATCGCTGCAAGAATAAGTAAAGACCCTAGCGCAAGACGGCTTGCGAGGTTTCCGTGCTCTGCAAACAGCAGAGTGACTGACCCATAAATGATGGGTCCAATAATGGAAGACACTTTCCCTGAGAATGCAAAGAGACCAAAAAACTGTCCTCTCTTTTCCTTTGGTGTCAGCTCAATAATCAATATTCGTGATGCCCCCCAGCTTGCGCCGAGTGAAATACCGAATAAACTGCCAGCCACCCAGAAGATCCATTCTGTTGTGGCTGTCACAGCCAGAATCAGGGCAACGATCAAAATCACATACACGACTGTAATTGAGCGCTTTGCCCCAATCGCTTTTGTGATATATCCAAATAAAAAGGAGCCAATGATACTTGAAATGGTCGACACAAGATAAAGCAGAATAAATTGTCCTGCAGTAAAGCCAATGATGATTTTGGCATACACAGCCATCATCGCAATCGCTGTCTGTAAGGCATCATTCATAAAAAAGAAAGCAATCATAAAGATAAAAGCCGGCTTGTAATGCTTCATCTCTTTAAACGTGCGAATAATTTCTTTATACCCGCTGAAAAATGACGCCTTTTTCTCTTGCTGCGGAAGTGGATGAGGGTCTTTTACAAAAAAGAGAAATGGCAGGAAAAAGAGAAAGAATAATAGTGCTGTCGGAATAAATGCTTCATGAAATTGGTCATTGCCAACAAGTAAATAAACTGAGAGACCGACGAGTGTCCCTAAATAACCAACGGCAATGCCAAATCCAGAAATTAGTGGTATTTCATCCTTTGTCCCAAGATCAGGCAGGATGGTGTCATAAAACACTAGGCTCGAGTGATAGAAAAATTTTGCAATCACAAACAAGGTGACCACTACTAATAAAGAGACAGGCAGCCCAAACCATTCGGCTGAGAAATCAATTCCAGCAAAGATCCCCATTAAAAACGTACAAGCTATACATATTAGAGTAAACACTGTGATGTAGCGCTTCTTTTTTCCTGTACGATCAATCAGGACTCCATATAATGGTGTGAAAATGACGAGAAAAAAACTAGCTAGTGCGTTTGCATAAGATATAAATGTACTAGCGATCTGATCCATTCTCGCACTGTCTCCGATCGTTTCCTGCAAGTAGAACGGGAAGAAAATGGTGATCATATTCGATGAAAATATCGTATTTGCAAAGTCATACAATGCCCAGGCCAAAATGGGTGCTGTCATAAACAGCCCGAAGCCTGCCCCTTTTTTCTGCATGGTCTTTTTCCCTGTTTTCAATCCTTTGTCTCCCTTCCCTGCCTAATTTTCCACTATCATTCTATTTTATGTCATACGTCTCTCTTCCATACAAGCAATCTATAGAAAAAGCACCTCTTACGATTGAGCAGAGGTGCTTTTTTTCATTATTTCTTCACAACAATGGTACTTGCAATTAAATCGTGAAGTGCTTGTTTTTTCTCTGTGAAAAAGGCAATGATGTAGCCAATATATAAGATTGGAGACAAAAAGCCTTTTGCAAAGAAGCGGCCTGTTGCACGGCCGAATGTCACTTTTTCGCCCGTTACTCTTGTCACTTTAATCCCAAGAGCCATCTTACCAAGCGTTCCTTGCAGTTTTGTTGATTCCATAATGGCGTAATAAAGCCATGTCACCACGATACCGATCAAGATCGCTCCTATATAGAAAAAGATAAGTCCCATAATCACTGCCCATTCTTCATCTGTCATCACGGTTGTTGAATAGTAATAGCTGTCGTCATCCATCATCAAGGCTGCCTCTGGACTTGAGACAAAAAAGAGTGTTGCCAAAATAAACATGATAAAAGAATATGGTACGCCGATGATGATACCATCTAAAAGGTGTGCAAGAAAACGATAGCCTACGCCTGCTAGCTCAGGATGTTTCTTTTCTTGAATGTGTGGTTCTGTTATGTTTGTTTCCATCCTATTTCTCCTTTATTATGTATGTTTTCTATAAATTTCTTATAATCATTCGTTATTATATCTTATGAATATCGCAAGATCAATGTAACTTTACACTTTTACATATATTTTAGATCAGTTCATCCTCAATGATTTATGTGAATAAATACTGAAAATTTGTGAAAATCATGGCAATTCTAGTTCTTTTACCTCCTGATTTTTTAACATTTTGTGATATTTTCGTCTTGTTTCCATTCTGCTGTTGACAATCGTTCTTCACATGGTACAATAGTCAAGGATTTTTTAAAGAAAGGTGTTCATGATGGGAACTGTCGTACAATTAAAGAACAATGAAATGACTGTGATTGAAGATATTTGCGAAGCTGATTTTTTAGACATGAAGCATGATTTGTCAAATGATGACGCAGCTTATATCTCTTGGTATGAAGATTACGATACTGCTTATGGATATTGATTTCATTTCATAGATGAAGCGTAAAAAAAGGCGATACAACCTAAGTTGGTTGATCGCCTTTTTACGTTTGCGTGCTTCTTTCACTTTCAGGTTCTACATGAATAAAGATTTGTGCATGCGGAAATTCTTGCTGAATCTTCTCTTCAATTCGATCACATAATTGATGAACATCTTCAATCGTTGTCTTGCCATCTACAATCAAATGAAAATCAATATATTCCTCTGCACCGGATCGTCTTGTTCGAAAGTCATGATATTCGATGAATTCTTGACTGAATCCTTGAATGATTGCTTCGATCGATTGTTCTTCCTCGGGCGTTAGCCGGGCGTCTACGAGCGGCGGGAAGGCTTCTTTCATGAGTTTAAATGCTTCACGCATAATAAAGAGAGCAAGTATCATTCCAATGATCGGATCTAAGAAATACCAGTCGGTTAATGCGACGAGCAATAAACTGAATGCGACCCCTAATGACGTATACACATCTGTTAACAGGTGCAATGCATTCGATTTCATGGCGACAGAATGTACTCGCTCTGCCTCTTTGTTCACAACCTTCGATACGATAAAATTGATGAGCGCGCCTATCAGCATCACCACAATGCCAAGCACAGGCAGCTTGACTGGCTCTGGATGCATTAATTTGTGAACACATTCGTAGATGATCCAAATGCCCGCAACGAAAATCAGCAAGGTCTCAATCGTTCCAGAAATATTTTCGACTTTTCCGTGTCCATAAGGATGTTTAGAATCTGCTGGCTTTCTTGAAATACGAACAGAGATAAATGCAATAAAAGATGCCATTAAATCGAGAAAAGAATGAATGGCTTCTGATAAAACCGCAACAGATCCAGTGAGCAGACCCACAATGACTTTTAAGATGACAACAAATGTGTTACTTATCACGGATAGAAACGCTATTTTCGATGTCTTCGCTGATTGTTCCATTTATCGTCCTCCTTTAGGAGATCGTATGTCTATGAAAGCAATTCTCATGACCCTGATTCTCACGTTCTTTCAGTTTACGCAGTTGTGACGTTTTCTAATCATGTTCACCGCAGCCTGTATTTTCTCGTGAGGTTACGCTATAATAAATGTTGCTCTTTCTTCAATATATCACTCATGCTGTGATGAATAGGAGAATAGACTACAGATAATGATATCCAGTGCCTTTCGCAGGTGACATTTATGCAGTGAATGGTAAAATAGGATAAAAACATAAATTTTTAAGGTGATGAGAAATGGAGCATTTGCTGAATCCAAGAGTAAAGGATATTGAAATTTCAGGCATTCGAACATTTTCAAATCTCGTATCGTCATATGAGGATGTCGTTTCTTTGACGATAGGCCAGCCCGATTTTTATACGCCGCATCATGTCAAAACAGCTGCAAAAGCAGCCATTGACGAGAATTTTACTTCGTACACTCATAATGCTGGTTTCCTAGAGCTAAGACAAGCAATCCAGCACTACATCAAGAAGAAAGTCAACCTTGAGTATGATGCAGAGTCAGAAATCATTGTGACGACAGGTGCAAGTCAAGCGATTGATGCCGCGTTTCGAACCATTTTGTCAGAGGGTGATGAAGTGATTTTACCTGGACCTGTCTACCCTGGCTATGAACCGATCATTCGAATGTGTGGCGGGAAGCCCGTACATATCGACACAACGAATGCTGGCTTTAAATTAAATGCCAAGCTGATTGAGGATGCATTAACGGAAAAGACAAAGTGTGTTGTGCTTCCTTATCCTTCAAACCCAACTGGTGTCACGCTTTCAGAAGAAGAATTGAAAGAGATTGCCCAGCTCCTTGAAGGAAAAGACATCTTTATTTTATCCGATGAAATCTATAGCGAGCTGACATTTGACCGGCCGCATCATTCAATCGCTTCTTTCTTAAAGGAACAGACCATTGTGATTAACGGACTGTCTAAGTCTCATAGCATGACCGGCTGGAGAATTGGCTTTTTATTTGCTTCAGCTCCCATTGCTAAACATGTATTAAAAGTACATCAATATAACGTGTCTTGTGCCTCGGCTGTCTCACAAAAGGCGGCACTTGAAGCTGTGACAAATGGTGTGGATGATGCACTCATCATGAGAGAGCAATATAAGAAAAGGCTCGATTATGTATATGATCGGCTCATTTCTATGGGGCTTCCGGTCATTAAGCCTTCTGGCGCTTTTTATATTTTTCCATCCATTGAATCGTTTGGGATGAGTTCCTTTGATTTTTGTATGGAGCTGTTAGAAAGTACAAGACTCGCTGTCGTACCAGGGTCTGCTTTCTCTCCACTCGGCGAGGGGTATGTGCGTCTATCCTATGCTTATTCACTTGAAACACTGAAAGAAGGACTTGACCGCCTAGAACAATTCGTTCTTGAAAAACGTTCCATTCATTTAACAGACTGAAACAACGGCTCTCCTGCCGTTGTTTTTATTTTGCAGGAAACATGATGTGAAATGCGGTGCCCTTTTCGGGATGACTATCCACACGGATCGTGCCGTTGTGATTTTCTAAAATATTAAATGTCACCATAAGGCCAAGTCCAGTCCCTTTTTCCTTTGTCGTTAAAAAGGGCTCTCCTATTCGCTTCATGACCGATTCAGGAATACCGACCCCTTCATCACGAATGGTAACGTGGATTCCATCTCTTTCTGCTTTGGCCGTAATGTCAACCTTACCTCCGTCCGGCATGGATTCTACGGCATTTTTGATTAAATTGATAAACACCTGCTTGAGCTGATTTTGATCCCCGTTCATCAGGAGACCCTCTTCTATCTCACTAGTATTCATTAAAATGCCATTTAAGTTCGCTTGTGTTTCTAATAAAGCCGTGACTTCGCTGATGATTTTTTTCAAATCTAGTGTCTGCATCGATGCCGTTTGCTGCGGTTTTGCCAGCATGAGCAGCTCACTTAAAATAATTTCTATCCGGCTCAGTTCAGAGAAAACAATCTCGAAATATTGATCCCGATCTTTTGTTTGCGGTTTAATGAGCTGCAAAAAGCCTTTGATGGCAGTCAATGGGTTTCTGATCTCATGTGCAATGCCCGCAGCCAATTGGCCTGCGATCGATAATTTTTCAGATCGGAGCATGAGCTCTTCTGTCTGCTTACGTTCGGAGATATCTCTTAAAATAATTTGAACGGCTGTTTCTCCAAAAAATGTAGTTGGGATACACACCATTTCTGTATAAATCAGCTTGTGTTTAAACGTATGACAGCTCATCGTGACAATCTCAGAATCTGATGCTCTTTCAATAATACGTGATATGCTTTTTTTCACTTTTTGCTGGTCACATGAATGGATTTGATGGAAAATATCTTTTCCTATTAATTTATCGTAATGCTCGGCTTCAAATAATTTAATGCCTGATTCATTCATAAACACCCATTTGTGATCATGAATAACCGCAATCGTATCAATGGAGTTTTGGATGAGCAGCTGATACCGCTCACGGCTTTTTTGCAGAACGGTTTGAAATTTCTTACGGGATGAGATGTCTACTAATAGCAAAAGCTCTGCCCGCTGATTTTGATAGATCGTTGGTGATGACTTCACTTCGATATGAATGCTGCTTCCATCTTTCCGTTTCCAAATCTGTTCAATCATTCCGACTGGAAGACCTTGCTGCAGCCTTGTAATTCGGCTTCTCACAATGTCATGGTACTCCTCAGCAATAAAGTCAAATGCAGTTTTGCCAATCATGTCATCCCTTGTACTTACCCCCATTAATTGAAGCATCGCATCATTCGCATAAACAATTTCCCCTAAAATCGTAATACATAACGGATTTGGCAGCATGGCAATCAATTGTTCAGCTTCACTGACATGTTGGAAAGCCGGCAGACTGCCTAACGACTGTTCTGACACTTCTGATGTTGTTTGAAATGCTGCTTTTTGCGGTTCAGTGTCCAGCACCCTCATTTTTAGGATCATTTCTCTACTTAATTCACTGTCTAACTCATCACAAGCAACAAAATCAATACTAGCTTCAATCCATACAGCTGTTAGGTCACTTCTAAGCAGCCTAAAGTGGGAAATCTCTAGCATGTGCTGATTGTAGAAATAACTCTCGACGAGAAATTGATCTTCGGTATGAACAAAGTCTTTCAAAAAACACCCTAGTAAATCCTTTTGTTCATAGAGCAAAAGCTGCTTACAGTTAGAAGAAATGTAGAGAAAGCGGCCATTAGAAGAAAGAACGGCATGTAAATCAATATTCGAATAAAGCTGATTCGAATCTTTCATTTTTTGTTCCATCGTCGTCCGACCCTCCTTTTCATTTTTTAGGGTTGTCCTTAGATTGATGTATAAAAAAGATTCGCTAGAAAACCCGTATTTTCCTTCCGTCATCGAGGGAAACGTCCATATTTTCAGCAAAAAAGAGCACATTCTCTTGCTGTGCTCTCTGCTGTTTACTGCTTTTCGTATTTCTTTTGTAATTCAACGTACTTATCAATAATTTTACTTGGGATGGTTTTAATGACGGAATCTT
This sequence comes from Bacillus sp. FSL W8-0645, assembly GCF_038007905.1. Taxonomy (NCBI): domain Bacteria; kingdom Bacillati; phylum Bacillota; class Bacilli; order Caryophanales; family Bacillaceae; genus Bacillus; species Bacillus sp. FSL W8-0645. The sequence goes on along the minus strand of NZ_JBBOYC010000001.1, from coordinate 1,431,705 downwards.
TGTCTGAGACATAAGGGGTCACGACACTAAAAGCCACCTTCGGATTGGACGATGGATAATATCCCCCAAAGGTTAAATTGTACGTGGCATTCCCCCACCAGCTGCGGTTAGCACCATAGTAAAAGGTTTGGGCCGTCCCTGTTTTTCCTGCGACATCATGCTGACCAAAGCGGCCTGCGGCAGTACCGCCGGTCGATGTGACCATTTTCAGCCCCATTTTGACGCGGTCAATATCTGCTTTCGAGTTGTTAATTGTATTCAGCACTTTCGGCTCATATTTTTTCACAACTGGGCCGACTTCATTCTTCTTCGTTGGAAGGTGAACGCTTTTCACCACTCTTGGCTGAACGCGATTTCCTCCATTGGCGATCGTCGACATGTACTGGGCAACTTGAAGCGGTGTATACGTGTCATACTGGCCAATTGCTTCATCAAGCAAAAGTCCTCCGACCGTCTTCGGATGTGTCTGCATCCCGCTTGATTCCTGCGGCAAATCGATCCCTGTTTTCACGCCAAGACCAAATTGCGCATAGTAGTTTCTCATTTTTTGTAAGTGTTCAGGTCTCGCTGGTAATGGCCCATTCTTTTGGTAGGTAATCCCTGCCATTCTCATCGCTACTTGGAACATGTATACGTTGGAACTCTTTTGGAGAGCCTGAAGGTCGTTGACCCATCCAAGGTCTTTGTAAGACTTTTTCGGTTTCCCTCCAGTACCTGCAAAATAGAGCCCAGTATCCAAATATGATTGATTGTGTGACATGCCATCTTGATAACCAGAGAGGACAGTAGCTCCTTTGACAACAGAGCCCATTTCGTACTGGGTCGTAAATGTTCCGATGGCATAATCAGTGACGTCTCTACCGTCCATTTTCTTGCCAGACATCGCAAGAACATCCCCAGTGTTAGGGTCCATCATCACAACAAATGCACGGTCCATCATATAGTTTCTCGCACTAGCGGATCTAAGCTCTGATTCGACGATCTTGTCGACTTCCTTTTGCAGTTCCATATCAAATGTCAGTGCAAGATCAAGTCCTCTTCGTCCCTCTGTCCGCTTGATTTCATCGAGCAGCTTCCCGCCAACCTGAGTATATTGAACGGTCGCTTTCTCCGGGTTCAGAAAATCCTCGTATTGATACTCTAAATAGCTCTTCCCTACTCGGTCATTACGTGAGTAGCCTCTTGCCATATAGTAATCTTCACGCTCTTTTATAATCCCCTGCTCAGGTGTGGTCACACCGCCAAGTACATTATAAAGGGTCTTCTCATACGGATATTTTCTTGTCCAATCATTGATGACATTCACACCAGGCAGTTCATCAAGATGCTCTGACACAAGTGAAATCTCTTCATAGGTCAAACTCACAGATGATGTCTGCTTTGACTCTTTTGTTTCATCGAGTAAAGCAACTTTTTCGTCCCCTTTTTTCTCTTCATTGGGGTCCATTGCTTTCACGATTTGAGGCTCAAAGGCATATCCGCCTGTAAATCGACGATAGATCGCTGCAACTTCTTTTTCCTCTGCATCTTTTTCGATCGCCTTAACTTCTTTCTTAGGCACACGCTCTACTTGAAGCGGATAGACATCTTTTGCTTTAAGATTCTTTTGCTCTGCTTTTGAAATGAGCTTATCCGCTTCTTTCGGATGGCTTGCCAGCCAAAAATCTCGAATGTCACGCTCTCTCAAAAAATCAGTATCCATTTTTATATAAGTCGCAAGTTTTCTTGCTACCTTAATCTTATCTTTCGCTTTCACACCGCTTTCTGATGTATAAACGATGGCAGGTACACTTTCATTATCAACGACGACTCTTCCTCTCGCGTCATACATTTTTCCTCTCGGAGAAGGGTATGATGCTGTTTTGACCTCTGTTCGGTTTGCTTGCTTTTTATAATCCTCACCATTGACGATTTGCAGCACACCAAGCTTGATCACAAGCACAGCAAACAAACTAAAGACAGCGAAGAAAAAGAGATTAATCCTCCAGGCGTTCCGGCGCTTGAATTTTTTCTGCTCGGCACCACCTTGATGCTGTTTCTCTCCCACTTATGTAGCTCCTCTCATCCTTTCAATCTTTTACAATTACCACTCATTATTGTAACACTTTTGTAATAGTTGTTACAGCGAAACAAGTGAAAAAAAGCTGTCAATCCCTATTATGAAAAAAAATATACTAACACTTTAAAATATTGGTATGTTTATGTCGTTTTCATTAAATGGAAGAATCCCCTATCCATTGATATGAGGCGGATTTTTTTGTGACTTTAACAAAAATGACAAACAGGCATTGTCAATGGAGGATGCTGGTACGTTTATAACAAAAAGTCCATGTTATGATTTTCTGTGAGAAAACAAAACAAAGATTTTAGGAGGAGTTACAATATGAAGAAGAAATCATTCTTTTTTTCAGCGCTAACGGCTGCTGCACTCATCACGTTCACTGGGGGACATTCAGCTGATGCGAAGGAGCTTAACCTGAAACAAGTAATACATGTACAGCATCAAACCATTGATCTTCATACATTAGCTACAAAATTACATATCTCTTCAGATGTAAACAAGCTAAGCAAGTCGAATCAAAAAGAGATCGAAGCTCTTTTAAACAAGCTGATCAAAAGCGGTCAACCTGTTACTGGCACAAAAGTGGTGAAAGAAGTAAACAAAGCAAAAAATGAACAAAAACAAGAATCAGTGAAAAAACCTACTGCTTCTAAACCAAGTGCGCCAGCAAAACAAAATACAAACAACAATAACAATACAAAAGCTGATCAAAAAGACACAACGACAGCAAAAGCAGACAGCAGCTTGAATGCATTTGAAAAAGAAGTCGTTGAGCTTACAAACAAAGAGCGTGCAAAGCAAGGATTAAAAGCACTTTCTGTTGATTCAAAGCTAAGCAAATCTGCTCGCGCAAAATCTCAAGATATGAAAGATAAAAACTATTTCTCTCATACAAGCCCAACTTACGGATCTCCATTTGATCAAATGAAGAAATTCGGGATCACTTACAAAACAGCAGGTGAAAACATTGCCCAAGGTCAAAGATCTCCACAAGAAGTGGTGACTGCTTGGATGAACAGTGAAGGCCATAGAGCCAATATCTTAAACAAAAACTATACACATATCGGTGTTGGTTATGTGAAATCTGGCAACTACTGGACGCAGCAATTTATTGGGAAATAATATCAAAAAAACCTGTCCCTCTGGGGCAGGTTTTCAATTTGTCTTCTTTTTAGCGTGATTGAAAACCTTCAAAAAATGAGAGGGTTTGTTTACACGCTACAATCTGTCCCATCTACGTGGGACAGATTTTTTATTTCACCCATAATTTATATATACTTTGGGTGCCGCTGTTTTCTTCTCCCTGCTCACTCAGCTTTTCATAAAGTGACTTTGCAAGTGAGAGTCCTGGCATTTCTTCTCCCATCAGCTCTGCTTCTTCAAGTGCAATGCCCATATCTTTAATAAAATGCTTCACGTAGAACCCTGGCTCGAAATCACCTTTCAGCATTCTTGGTGCAAGGTTTGACAAGGACCAGCTTCCTGCCGCGCCCGTTGTGATGCTTTTGAGCACGTGCTCTGGATCAAGTCCTGATTTTTCGGCATAGGCCATAGCCTCTGCGACACCTACCATGCCTGCTGCAATCGCAATTTGGTTACACATTTTGGTATGCTGGCCGCTTCCTGCAGGTCCTTGATAATGAATGTTTTCGCCCATTTTCTCAAATAAGGGCAAACACGCTTCATAGGCTGATTTTTCTCCGCCAATCATGATCGCAAGCGTTGCATTTTTTGCGCCTACGTCTCCGCCAGAAACTGGTGCATCTAATGCAAACAGCCCTTTTTCTTTCGCTTTTACTTCAATTTCTTTTGCCAGCTGAGGCTTCGATGTCGTCATATCTATCAGATAAGTACCAGGCGCAGCATATGCCACAAGCCCCTCTTCACCTAAATAGATTTCTTCTACATCTGATGGATATCCTACCATTGTGATGACAGCATCTGCATGTTGTGCAATTTCCTTCACTTCCGGCTTCCATGATGCGCCTTTTTGAATGAGTGCATCTGCTTTCGCTTTTGTTCTTGTATAAACGAGAACTTCATAACCTGCATCCATTAAATGTTCTGCCATACTGCGTCCCATTACACCAATTCCAATAAAACCAACTGTTTTGATTTGTGTCATCTCTTGTTCCTCCTTAAAGAGACTTTGTCAATCCACCATCAATGATAAGTGTTTGACCTGTCATATATGTACTTGCTTCAGATAAAAGAAAAGCTGCATATGCTGCAAATTCCTCTGGCTGTCCATAACGGCCAAGCGGAATCGTACGTTCAGCCTGTGCTTTGATCTCTTCAACCGTTTGGTGCTCTGCCTGCGCGCGGTGCTTATCTAGCTGTTTGACGCGCTCTGTTTCAATTTTCCCTGGGGCTAACGTATTAATCAAAATACCATCCTTTGCAAGCTCCTGAGCGGCTGTTTTTGTCCAGCCGGCAATAGCCGGTCTAAAAGTATTTGACAGCATTAAGCCTGGGATCGGTTCTTTTACTGACATAGACGCAATGTTTAACACGCGTGCACCGTGTTTTTTCAAATAAGGCAAGGCCGCTTTTAATAATCGAATATAGCTGAGTAAATGAAGCTGAAATGATTCCATCCAGTCTTCATCTGTTAAGGTTTCAAGCGTCCCTGTTTTAGGCCCGCCTGTATTGTTCACAAGAATGTCTACACACTTCTCATCACCAGCTGCCGCTTGAACTAGCGCCTTGATTTGCTGCGCGTCAGACACATCACATACTTGATAAGTCAGCTTTCCTTTTACAAGTGGAGATAATTCTTTCACCGTTTCTTTCAGCGTGTGCTCATGCCTTCCTGAAAGCATCACATCTGCTCCCTCTTTCGCTAGAGCAAAGGCAATCGCTTTTCCGATACCTTGACTGCTTGCAGCGACCAATGCTTTTTTTCCAGATAAATTGACATTCATGTCAACACCTCCTCTGCTTTATTTTATCATACAAAAAGAACCTTGCTCACGTCGCAAGGTTCCTTTCCGCTTCTTTACAGCTTAAACCGATCTACTGCCTGACGTAATGCATTGCTTGATTCGTTCAGCATTTCAGTCGAGGTTTTCGTTCTTTCTAAAACTTGGACTTGTTCATCTGTAGACGCATGCACTTCCTCAGCTGAAGCCGCCGATTCTTCTGAAATTGCAGCAATGCTTTGAATGGAGTCACTCATCTTCTGCTGTTCTTCTGTCATTTCATTGATCTGTGTATGAATGTTGTCGATTGTACCGACAAGTGCCTGCATTTCCATTGTGATGCTGCTCAGTGCCTCACCTGTTGCATTAATGGCGTCACCTTGTTCCTCATTCATCTTGCTTGCTGCTGTCATCGCTTCAGCCGCCTTCTTCGATTCATCTTGAATGAGTTTGACGGTTTCACTAATGTGTTTGGTTGATTGCGCAGATTGTTCAGCAAGCTTTCTGACTTCTTCTGCAACAACAGCAAATCCTCGTCCGCTTTCTCCAGCTCTCGCTGCTTCAATGCTTGCATTCAGTGCAAGTAAATTCGTTTGATCCGAGATTTGAGAGATGGCTGTCACCACGTTTTCGATATTTTTCGTTTTATGCTCAAGGTCTAGCAGCATTTGCTCTACCTTTTTCGATTCTTCGCTCGCTTGTGTTGATTTTTGAACGAGCACACCAAGTGCATCAAGCCCTTTATAGCTTGCATCTTCAGATGATTTTGAGTTGGTTTGCATTTGCGTGGCAAGCTCACCCATATGGCGCACTTTCTCATACAGTTGCTCTGATTTCTCATTAATTGTTTCTGCATCTGATGCCTGTTTAGACGCGCCTGTTGCCACCTCTTGAATGGCGGTCGCAATCTGTTCGCTCGACAGCAAGGTTTCATTTGAAATTTGTGTGACTTCATCCGTTGATGTCACTACTTGGTCTGAAGCCCCTTTCACTTTTTCAATTAACTCTCTGATTCCCTCGGTCATTTGGTTAAAGCTCTTTGTGAGGATACCAATCTCATCTTGAGATTTCGTTTCAAGTGAATTGGTTAAATCACCTTCAGATACTTTACGCACATGCTCGATCAGACGCTTGATTGGCGTTGTAATGCTTTTTGCTAATAAGAAACTGAGAATGATCGCAAGAATAATGGCAATCACTGAAATAATGATGCTCGTCTGATTCATTTGTTCTGTGATCCAAAGCAGTTTCTTTTTCTCAAAGCTGACACCTATTGTCCAGTCTGCCTCTTTGATTTTAGAAATGACCGTCAGTTCTTTATTATCATCAATACCGGAATTGTCGATCGCTTTTTTTACAGAAGCAACTTTTGATATGTTTTTTCCTTGCTCAGTTGGATGTGCCAAAATCGTTCCTTTGCCATCAACTAAGAAAGCAGTTCCCATATAAGGGATCTTTTGTTCCTTAATATATGATTGAATGGAAGACAGCTTCAAATCAAGTCCTGCGACGCCAACAACTTTTCCATTTCGCACAATTGCCTTGGTGGCTGAGACAACCATTTCATTCGTTGCTTTATCAATGTACGGATCTGTCCAGATGACTTCATCAGGCTTTTCAGCAGAATTAATAAACCAATCTCTCTTTGTTGGATCATATCCCTCGCCAAAATCAGATTCTGGGAAGGCAAACATTTTGCCGTCACTTGTTCCTATATAGGCAAGTGAGATCAGTTCATCCTGCTCCTGCAAGCCTTTTAGTTCATCGTTTTCAAAAGTTAATGTTTGTTTTGTTTGCTTTTGGGCAAAATCTTTTGTCAGTGTACTTGTTGCCAGTCTGTTTATTGTATCCCCGTAATTATCAAGCTTTTGAGCAATAATATCTCTCATGCTTTCTGCTGTTGCTGCTGTAGTTGTTTTTGCATCCCGTTCAATGAGTGGTGTCAATACTATGTTGGAACCCACTTGAACTGCCACAACGGTTAAAATTAAAATAACTGAGATAAAAACAGCTATTCTCACTTGAAGTTTCTTAAACATCTCCTCACACCCCTATATCCTACTTTCATACCTTGTTGTATATATCGGCATAATTGATACCGTATTCAATAGTTGTAAGAAAATTTAAATAGAAAAAAACAAGCCACAAAGGCTTGCTTTAAGTAAAATATTCAATTTTTGCAGACGGAAAGTACTGATCAATATATGATTCTAACGTCTGTCTTAGTTCTTGTTCCTCATCTTTTTGGTAGATATATTTCCCAATTCCATACCTACCCCACTTGTAACGTCTTTTTTCTTCATCTAATTCTAATTTTGATTTCGGATAGTTTTTTTGGATCACACGCTTCGCTGGTTTTGTAAAACGATGCTGGATCATTTCAAAGGTGATATCGTGCCTCACATCTTCAGGAAGAGCTGCATCGAGCTTTTCAAAAAGAACTTTATATCCTTCCTGCCAGCCTTCATGAATGTAGATTGGGGCAATAATAAAACCAAGAGGATAACCTGCTTTCGCAACCTTGACAGCCGCTTCAATTCGCTGATCTAACGGTGATGTACCGGGTTCGAAATATTTAATGACATAATCCGCATTGATGCTAAAGCGGAATCTTGTCCGGCCATTATGCTTTGCATCAAGTAAATGATCGACATGATGAAATTTTGTCACAAAGCGAAGCTTACCAAGATCAGTCTGGCCGAAGTATTCAATTGCTGTCTTTAGTGTATGTGTCAAATGGTCAATTCCTACAATATCTGACGTACAAGAAGCTTCGAATCTCGTGATATCCGGTGCACGCTCGTTCATGTACTGCTCCGCCTGATCTAATATTTCTTCAACATTCACATATGTTCGAATGTATGGCTTACTTCCCATCGTCGTTTGCAGGTAGCAATAATGGCAATGCCCCATACAGCCTGTTGCAAATGGGATCGCATACTCCGCAGATGGTTTAGACGTATCAAACTTCAACGTTTTCCTCACACCAATGACAAGCGTTGATTTCGCATTACGATACTTTTGCAAGTCATTTTTACCCGGAATATTTCTTACTTGGTTATGTGAAGTCGTTTCTCTTATTTCAATACCCATCCCCTCGAACTTTTCCTTCAGCTCTCGTCCTAACGGGTACTCTAACGCCCGTGGTTCAATGTACACAAGCTGGGGCACAAAAGGTTTGATCATATTTAGCACATCCTTACCTTATAGGTTTTCATACCGTTACTTTAACCGTGCAGGATGGCTTTTATCCTTTCTAAAATCTCCCTTATTCAAATAAATCTTGATAAAGAGCTTCTGCTTCTTCATATGTCGGAAAGACCGCATCATCTGGAGCTAAAGGATGGTACGTTTCAAGTAAAAATAGGGCAAGCTCCTCTTCGTTGTATGGATGTGAAACGATTTCTGCTTCTTTGATTTGTGCTACGTTTGCTGCATGTGGATTTCGATAAATCACATATACTTGATCACCCGGTTTATAGTCTGAGAAAGGCAATCTGGACACCTCCATTTTTCTTATAGAATGCCCTTCTCTCTGACGGATATGACCCAATATGATAAAATTCGACAAAAAAACCAGACAGGGTTACTGTCTGGTTTGAATTCACTTAGTGATGTTGAAACGTTTTCTTCACGAAATCAACCACTTCTTCTGTCGTGCTAAGTGATAAAATATGCTCTTTAAATGATGCAGCTTCTTCCTTAGAAAGCTTGCTTAGCTGAGTTCTTGCTGGAAGAATAGATGTTGCACTCATTGAGAATTCATCTAATCCTAATCCAAGAAGAAGAGGAATTGCGATTTCATCTCCTGCCATCTCTCCGCACATGCCAACCCATTTACCTTCTTTATGCGCTGCTTCAATAACAAGCGTAATCAGACGTAAAATCGCTGGATTGTAAGGCTGGTAAAGATAAGACACTCGTTCGTTCATTCGATCAGCAGCCATTGTGTATTGAATCAAGTCATTTGTTCCAATACTGAAGAAATCCACTTCTTTTGCAAATTGGTCTGCAATGACAGCTGTTGATGGAATTTCTACCATTATACCGATTTCAATGGAATCGGATACGTCTGTACCAGCGGCAACCAATGCTTCTTTTTCTTCAAGTAAAATGGCTTTTGCTTCTCTAAATTCTGATAACGTCGCGATCATAGGGAACATGATTTTCAAGTTTCCATATGTACTTGCACGAAGTAAGGCGCGTAGTTGTGTTCTGAAAATCTCCTGTTCTTCGAGGCAAAGGCGGATCGCTCTAAAGCCAAGAAACGGGTTCATTTCTTTTGGAAGCTGCAAGTAAGGGAGTTCTTTATCGCCACCAATATCTAGTGTGCGGACAACCACTGCTTTGCCTTCCATTTTCTCTAAAACAGTTTTATACGCATCGAACTGCTCTTCTTCTGTAGGAAGCTGATCTCTGCCCATGTATAAAAATTCTGTACGGTACAATCCGACTGCTTCGCCGCCATTTTCAAGCACACCTTTTACATCTTCAGGTGTTCCGATATTTGCAGCTAGCTCTACGTGAACGCCGTCTTTTGTGACCGTTGGCTGGTCAACCAGTTTCGCCCATTCCACTTTTTTAGCTAAATAGTCTTCATGCTTTTTTTGATACGCTTTCACTTCATCTTCAGAAGGCTGAATGATGACGTCTCCGCTAATACCATCAACAATGATCAGATCATTGTTTTTCACCGTTTTTGTTGCTTCTTTTGTTCCAACAACAGCTGGAATCTCCATTGATCTTGCCATAATCGCTGAGTGAGAAGTACGACCGCCGATATCTGTCGCAAATCCTTTGACGAATTGTCTGTTCAGCTGAGCAGTATCAGAAGGAGTTAAATCTTCAGCAATGATGACCACTTCTTCAGAAATCATGCTTGGATTCGGAATGTCAACGCCTAGCAAATGTCCAGTTACACGTTTTGTTACGTCGCGAATATCCGCTGCGCGTTCCTTCATGTATTCATTGTCCATTGCTTCGAACATCGTAACAAACATTGTCGCTGTTTCTTTTAAAGCAAATTCAGCATTTACTTTATCAGAGTTGATTTTATCCTTTACTGGGTTTAGCAGCTCTGGATCACTTAACACAAGAAGGTGTGCAGAAAAGATATCTGCTTTGTCTTGGCCAAGCTCTTTTAGCGCATGTTCTTTAATTGCTTCAAGTTCTTGTTTAGAAACATGAATTGCTTCTTCAAAACGCTTCACTTCTGTCTCTGGATCGTTGATGTCTTTTTGGTGAACTGTTAAATCTGGTTCTTCCAGACGATATGCTTTTGCAATCGCAACGCCTGCTGAAGCACCGATTCCTTTCAGTTGTTGCATTACTCGCCTAGGCCTTCACTTTTCATTGTGTCTTTAAGCGCAGCAAGTGCATCATTTTCATCAGAACCAGAAGCAGAGATAGTGATTGTAGCACCTTTCGCAATTCCTAGAGACATTACACCCATAATAGATTTCAGGTTCACTGTTTTACCATTATATTCTAAGTTGATATCAGCATCATATTTACTAGCAGTTTGTACAAGTACTGTTGCAGGACGTGCGTGAATTCCAGAATCTGCAGTTACTTTGAATGTTTGTTGAGCCATTTTTATCAATCTCCTTTTTATACAATTAATACATCCACAATATTATATCATACTGCCGAGCTTGTCATCTAACAAGAACGGCAGTTATGAAAATTATTTTGAAATTTTCATGATGTTTTCTTGACCAGCTTTGATTTCACCGGATTCTTGAAGGTCAATAAATTGTCCTTCACTTAAGTTGGTAAATACAATTGGTGTCATCAAAGATGGTACTTCAGACTTAATTTTATCAATATCAACCTCTAAGAGTTTTTGACCGATTTCTACTTGATCTCCCTCTTGTACAAATGCTTCAAATCCTTCTCCTTTGAGGCTGACCGTATCAATACCGAAGTGGATCAAAATTTCAAGTCCACCATCAGATTGCAGGCCAATTGCGTGTTTCGTTGGGAATACATTTAAGATCTTCCCTTTCACCGGTGAAACCACCGTTCCATCTGTTGGCAAGATGGCGAAACCGTCACCCATCATTTTCCCTGAGAATACTTGATCTGGTACATCTGTAATCGGATGAAGCTCCCCTGTAATTGGTGAAGCAAAGATTTCTTCACCTAGTTCGTTTTGAAGCGGTTTTGCAATGACTTCTTCGACCTGCTGGCTGACTTCTTCTTTTGCAGAAGGGTCTTTCGCTGGACGAGGCGTGCGGCCTGCAATGATGTCCTGCATTTGTGTTTTTAAATTATCAGAGCGAGGACCGAAGATGGCCTGGATGTTGTTCCCTACTTCGAGAACTCCTGAAGCACCAAGCTTTTTCAAGCGGTCCTTGTCCACTTTCTTCTGATCGTTAACAGTGACACGTAAACGCGTAATACAAGCATCAAGGTGTTTAATGTTTTCTTGGTCACCCATTGCTTCAAGAATTTCATAAGGTAAGTCATTACCCTTTTCAGACTTAGCACTATCTGCACCGTCAGCTGCTTCATCCTCACGGCCTGGCGTTTTCAGATTAAATTTGCGAATGGCGAATCTAAATCCGAAGTAATAAATAGCAGCAAGTGCGAGACCAACTGGAATCACAAGCCACCAAGCGGTTCTGTTTGGCAAGATACCGAATAAGAAGAAATCGATTAATCCTCCTGAGAAGGTCATACCGATTTTCACGTTTAGAATATCCATTATCATAAAGGATAATCCAGCAAATACACAGTGGATGGCAAATAACACTGGTGCAACAAACAAGAATGAGAATTCAAGCGGTTCAGTAATCCCTGTTAGGAAAGAAGTCAGGGCTGCTGATCCCATAATTCCTGCGACAAGCTTTTTATTCTTTGGTTTTGCTTCATGGTAAATCGCAAGTGCTGCTGCTGGCAGACCAAACATCATGAACGGATATTTCCCTGTCATGAATGTACCAGCTGTCAGCTGAACACCATCTTTGATTTGAGCCATGAAGATACGTTGATCACCACGGATAATATCTCCTGATAAGCTCTTATAGCTAAAGAACTCATACCAGAATGGCGCGTAGAATATGTGGTGCAGACCAAACGGAATTAATGAGCGTTCAATGACACCGAATACAAAGGCAGCAAGCGGCTCATTCGCTGCGAGCAGTCCTGTTGAGAACGAGTTCAGTGCACCTTGGATTGGCGGCCAAATGACTAGCATCAAAAGCCCTAAAATAAGTGCTGAAATAGATGTAACAATTGGAACAAAACGCTTACCAGCAAAGAAGCCAAGATATTGCGGGAGCTCAATTTTGTAAAATTTATTAAACATATAAGCTGCTAATACCCCGACAATAATCCCGCCAAAAACTCCGGTAGACAAGGTCGGTATGCCGAGCATATTAACATATGCTGGATGGCTTTCCTTAAAGAACTTAGCCAATTTGATTGAATCGGATGGAATGGATCCGTTGGCCATTAATACGGCACTCATCGTTACGTTCATGACAAGATAACCGATAATTGCGGCAATCCCTGCCACACCGTCTCCATTAGCAAGACCGATGGCAACCCCTACAGCAAATAAGAGCGGAAGATTCGAGAAGACAATGTTCCCCGCATTTTCCATGACGCTTGCAACAAGCTGAATTGTATCATTGCTTAAAAATTGAGCCACATCGATCAGCTGCGGATTTTGCATCGCATTCCCAAGTGCTAGTAAAATACCAGCAGCAGGAAGGATCGCAACTGGAAGCATAAGTGCTCGTCCAATTTTTTGCAACACACCAAAAAGTGATTTAAACACTAGTTGAACCTCCTTTTATTTTCCCTTACAACATACATGTGGGACGCTCCCTGACATACATTTCATAGTTAACCGTTTACATTTCACTTTCAAACACAAAAAAAGGCATGGTGATATAAGGTTGCGCAAATAACAGGATCTTATCCTGTATTTACCTTAAGTCACTCATGCCTGATCGAATCAGTTACACGTTTCAAGGAAACTATGAAATTTTATTTGTCAATCTGTACAGATGAAGGGTCAGGTAGACAGCCTCTGCATCTTGTACAGGCTTTTTCAATGCGTGTTGTAATATTTTGATCATTTTCCAAGCAGTATTGTAGCATAAAGGATATTCATTTTTCAATAGATGAAGCAATTTTTCTGGCTCCTCTAAAGATTCTTCCCGTTTAATACGCTCAATCGAAAACGTAATATGGCGCAATAAGCGTAAATAATGAATACTTTCTCTGTCTACTTTCATATGAAATGAATCTTCTATGACTTGGACCATTTGCGTGATGAGCTGCGAATGACGGTTCACCTCAGATAATGGCCGATTCGTTAAAGCTGAGTGAATGTGGAGCGCAATAAAGCCAATCTCTCCTTCTGGCAGCTTTGTTTCGACATCAGGACGCTCGTTAATTAGCTCAACGACTTCCTTTGCGACCTCGTATTCTTTCGGATACAGCGACTTCGTCTCAAGCATAAAGGGATTGGTGATATCATATCCTTGCTGCACCCGCTTAAAACTAAAGGCAATATGGTCAGTCAGGGCAATATGAATATGCTCATTCAAACGGTGTCCCATTTTTTCTCGTATATGATAAATGACGTCATTGGCAAGCTCGATCATGTTCTCATCAATGTGGTGAAGCAGTTGTTTATATTCTGTTTGTTCCTTTGTATTTTTAAGGACAAACATTTTTTCAAATGTATCTTGATCGAGAACATCACCCGATTTTTTCCCGAAGCCGATTCCTTTCCCAATCAGAACTACTTCGCCCAAAGAAGGGTGTCTTGCAATGATGACATTATTATTTAACGCTTTATCAACGGTGAAGGATTCCATGAACATCCCCACCTCCTTCTTATTCAATCCCTCTTATCGTACAAAACAGATGAAACGTGCGTCAACGATTGTTTTTGAAAACGGTGGTTGATCGCTCGATCAGGCGAAATGGCAGCATTCTTTTCTCTGGCACCTCTCCCTTTATGGCCCGATCGAACAAATCAAACGCTTCCTGACCCATTCGTTTCAGCGGAATATCAATGCTGGAAATCCCCAAAGCCTCACTTAATTGGTTATATTGAAAGCTCAGTATGGCTGGAAATTCTCCTACTTTTATGTCATGACGCTGCGCCTCTAATAAAAAGCCTGCAGAGACATCGTCATTTGTCATGAATAATGCCGTAGGGCGATTTTTCATTTCCTTCCATTCTGCAAACAATCGTTTCCCATCAAGAAGTGATAGCTTCCCTTCGATGATCCACTCTTCATCAATGGCCTGCCCGAGTGATTTCATCATGTCTTGATAAGCCTGAAGGCGCGACTCGCTATTCGCTCCTTCTGTTCTGGCGAGAACAATCGCAATTCGTTGATGGCCGCATGCTGCCAAATGATGCAGGCCTTCCTTAAATGCTTGATCATGCGCAATTGACACTGTTGAGCATGTATCATGCGGCGTGGGATGACAAAATATAATCGGCCCAGATTCCTGCCACTTTAGAAGGTGCCCATCACTTAACGCATTTGAACAAAATATTAAACCATCCACACGGCGTTCTTTTAAACTCATTAACGCTTCTTTTTCTTTTAATGGATCATACCCCGTTTGAAATAAAGCAAAATGCATACCGCGCGCCTGTGCTTTTTCTGCAATACCTGTGACAAGTCCGCTGAAATAAGAGTGTTCAATCGTCGGAAGAACGATGCCAAGCATATTTGAATAGCCCTTTGCTAAATGGACAGCTTGAATGTTTCTCGTATATTTAAGCTCTTTCATCGCATGTAGAACACGTTCTCGTTTTTCCTCTTTGACATAAGGATGATCATTCAACACACGTGAGACAGTTGTCACAGATACGCCCGCTCTTTTCGCAATCTCCCTTATGTTTGCCATTTTTTCTCCTACTTTCTCTTGCTATGGTAAGCGTTTCATACTTTAAGATGTATGTGAGCTGAACAAATCACTGGATGGAAAGGGGAATTCAAGATGGGTTTCATCATATGGATTATATTATGTATGACTGTTTTGTTTTCTGCTCGTTTTGCACTACATCCTTTAGGAAAAGAACATAAAATCAAACCGTTTGAATCAATTGATGATTTTTTTGTTGATAAGGATCGAAAAGAGTGACAAAAAATCACGATGACACTTCCAAGACATGGACGTTCATCGTGATTTTTTTATTACTTGATGATCGTCAGCTCTTTCGGATAATTGGTTAAAGTGATTGGACCGTCTGCTGTGATCAATACATCATCTTCAATTCTGACGCCGCCGACTCCTGGGACGTAGACCCCCGGTTCGATCGTATACACCATGCCTTCTTGGAGAAGATCATCATTTGCCTGGCTCATCGAAGGAAACTCATGAACAGACACCCCTAGACCATGTCCAAGGCGGTGAGGGAAATAGTCTCCATATCCAGCATCTGTGATCAGCCCGCGTGCTTTTAAGTCCAGGTCTCCAATTCTCACACCCGGCTTACTCATTTCAAGTGCTGCCATTTCTGCGTTTAGAACGGTTTGATAGATGTCCTTTTGCTGATCAGAAGCTTCCTGATAGATGAATGTTCTTGTAATGTCTGAGCAGTACCCATCAACAATGACTCCAAGGTCAAATAACACAAAGTCGCCTTTTTTTAAGGCTGCCTGTCCTGGATTTCCGTGAGGCTCTCCTGATTTTTCGCCAAAGAGAACCATCGTCGAAAAGGACATGCCTTGAATGCCTTTTTTCTTTAGCTCATATTCAATGACAGCGAGCACTTCTGTTTCCGTGACTCCTTCTTTTAAGGCGTTCACCCCAATTTTTACCCCTTCATCTGCCAATTGAGCTGCTTTTTTCAGTGTAGCAATTTCAGATTCATCTTTAATCAGCCTTAGCTGATTGAGCTCTTCTTCTGCCCGGACAAAAGTTTCTGCCCCAGTGGCAGCTTGAAGCTGTTCTGCTCTTTGAAGCGGAATCGACTCTTTTTCAATTGCAAGTCGAGTTGCTCTTACACCGCGTTTTTCTACTTCTGACTGAATGAAATCAAATGGATTCTCATGGTCTTCATAACCAATGATATCGCCTGACCATCCAGCATTTTTCGCCTGTTCGACTTCCATTTTAGGCAAAATAAAAAATGGATCTGCCTCTTGAAACACAAACAGCCCCATTACTCTTTCATGCGGCTCTGTGAAGTATCCAGATAGATAAAACACATTTTCCTTTGTATGTATAAATGCACCTTGAATGTCTTTTTCCTTTAGCCAAGAAGACAAGCTCTTCATTCGGTTCATCGTGATCCTCCTCACACGTTTTACTACTGATCTATTGTATCAGTTTTTGCTTTATTTCGCACAAAAGCGCACTGGCAGAAGCCAAGTGCGCTATGATGATTTGCTTAAGATGCACGAAGCAGACGCAATCCATTTAAAATGACCAAAATCGTACTTCCTTCATGCCCGATGACGCCAAAAGGCAAATCAAGCACTTGTAAGAAATTCGCACAAATTAACAAACAAATCACCGTTAATGAGAAAATAATATTTTGCTTAATAACTCGATTCATCTTTCTTGAAAGACGGATCATCTTTGTTAAGTTATTTAAATTGTTTTTCATTAAGATCAAATCTGCTGTTTCTAAGGCTACGTCTGTGCCTCCGCCCATCGCAACCCCGACATCTGCTGTGGCGAGTGCCGGTGCATCATTGATTCCGTCGCCTACCATGATGATCGAGTTCCCTTGTTTTTTAAATTGATTGACCTCATGGACCTTTTCATCTGGCAGACACTCAGCAACAACCGTTTGGATGCCGGCTTCCTGCGCAATGGCTTCAGCCGTTTTTTGCTGATCTCCTGTCAGCATGACAGTTTGGATGCCTAAATCATTCAGCTCTTGAATCATTTTCTTCGCTTCAGGTCTAATTTGATCCTTAAGGCCAAGGCATCCAACGACTTCTTGTTCCTTCTGAACATACACCACTGTATATCCTTTTTCAGAAAGATGCTCACCTGCCTCTTCAATCTCGCGGTCCATTGAAGCCTTGCCAGCAAAGTCTTTCTTCCCAATCCGCCACGTTTCTCCATTCAATTGTGCCTTTACACCAAAACCAGAGGTTTCTTCAATGGTGACATGAGCTGATCTTTCTATTTGTTGCTCTTGTGCCATATCAGAGATCGCTTTCGCTAATGGATGGTTTGATTGACTTTCAATTTGATAAAGCGCCTGATAAAAGGCCGCTTCCTCTTGTCCTTTAGCGATCACCACCTGCTCCACAGCTGGCTTTCCGCTTGTAATCGTCCCCGTTTTGTCAAAAGCAATCATGCTGCTTGTGCCTAGCTTTTCTAAAAAGACGCTCCCTTTGACGAGCATTCCGTTTCTTGCGCCGTTTGAGATCAGTGACAAAGCAGCTGGCATAATGGATGCAACAAGCGCACAAGGTGATGCAACAACCATAAACACCATGGCCCGGTAGAAGGTTTCACTCATACTCCAGCCTAGTACAAAATGAGGCAGAACCATTAAAATCGCAACGGTGATCAGTACACCTTTTACATACACACCTTCGAATTTTTCAATAAAAGCCTGGCTTGGTGACACACTTTCTTGAGCCGATTCGACAAGTTTAATAATTTTATGGAAAAGCGTTTCTTCATTATGTTTTGTCACTTCTACTGTTAAGGAACCATTTAAGTTCACTGTTCCCGCAAACACATCTTCGCCTTGCCCTTTTTCCTGGGGCACAGACTCTCCCGTAAGCGCAGATTCATCCACACTTGTTCTGCCGCTTAGAATCACACCATCTGCTGCAATACGTTCCCCAGCTTTGATCATGATACGGTCACCTGGTGTTAATGATGAAGCAGCGACTTGAATGGTCGTGCCATCTTCTTCAATGAAAGTCGCTTCATCTGGTGCGATGCTCATTAAAGCTGTTAAATCCTTCTTGCTTTTATTTGAAGTATACGTTTCAAGCGCACCACTAAGTGAGAAAATAAAAATTAAGATCGCGCCCTCTGCCCAATATCCAATGATTGCTGAGCCTATAGCTGCGAAAATCATTAAAAGTTCAACATTCAAGCTTTTAGACGAAATGGTTTCTTCAATTCCTTCCTTCGCCTTTGCAAAACCTCCAATAATAAACGCAAGGATAAATAAAGGAATACTCCACATGCTCTCATCCTTTAACATCCATCCAACCAAAATGAGAATCCCCGAGATACCTGCTGCTATTAATTCTCCGTGCTGTGCCCATTGATGAAGGGACCATTTCGATTTCTTTTGATTTGTTGTTTGATAAAGTGCTGTATTCTCATTCATGATTGTTTTCTCCTCTCTAATTGATAATGATTTTCACATCATCAATTGTTGCCCGTTTCCTTTTTTCATCTATATTTTCTGCTATTTCAAGCTTTTTATAGGTCTGTTATTCATTATAACAGGTTCTGACCGATTTTCAATTAATAATTATTATAATTTCTTTTTGATAATAATTATCATTATTGATGTAGACCATTTCATCTCTTCTGAGCACAGTTTATTCAGATAAAAAGCAATTGAACACAAAAAAGAACCAAAGGAATGATCCTTGGTTCTTGAAATAATGTTTCGTTCTAAAAATCCGTCCACTCCTTGATTTGTTTTTTCGTCAGTGGACCTACATGATTTTTCACAATTTCCCCTTTTTCATTTATCAAAAAGCTGGTTGGAATGGTGATGATTTGGTATTTCTTCATCATTTCCCCTCGCTCATCTAGTATGACCGGGAATGTAAACTTTCTGTCTTTCACAAATTGGGCAACCGCATGTTTACTTTGTTCTGCCCCTAGTAAATTCACCGTTAAGATATCAACATCACTCTGATTTTCTTTCACGATCTGGTCAAATACGGGCAGCTCCATTTTGCAGGACGGGCACCATGTTGTCCAAAAATGCAAAATGGTCTTTTTTCCTTTCGCCGGAATCATCTGCGTTTCACCAGTTAATGCAGGAGCCTCTATCTTTGGCGCCATAACGGGCTCTTTCGCTTCAGCCTCGCTGCCTATGAGTAATAGAAGCAAGGTCATTATAAGAAGACTGGCGGGTAGATATTTACGATTCATCAGGATCTTCCTTCCCAGTTTTCTTATAGCTTGCCCGCTCGACGAAGAGGACATTCATGCTTTTTTCACTCTAAGAAACATGGAAACGCCGAGCTCCTTACAAATCGTCGCATAATGCAGTGCAGTCAACAGAAGCATGCCCGTATTCATCCCTAATATGACCCCCATCATATTCAAGCTTTCAATTGATCCGAGAAAATACACCATTGAAAACGAGACGACATGCACCCATATATTATGTAGGAACACATCTTTAATGAGCCCCATACCGATTAAGCACGCTTGAAATGGCATCACAAACAGGTGGCATAAAAAGTACGGCCAAAGCAGCTGTAAGTAGACAGCAGCTTGCGGTGAATCAAAAAAGAGCTGCGTGAGCGGATAAGCAAAATAATACATCACCATCACTGCCGGCACCCCGTACCCAAATGTAATGAGAATCGCCTGCCTGACACGTTTTTTCACAAGGTCATACTGACGTAAAGCATAGGCTTCAGATACACTCGGAATCATCACAATCATGATGGAATGAGCGATAAACGCAGGGAAAAAACCGATCGACATCGCGACACCAGCCAGCATGCCGTAATGATCAACAGCAAGTGTGCCAGAGATGCCTGCTGCAATAAGGGCTCCTTTGATTAAAAATGGTTCTATGGCATTTGCGATCGCATGAAAAATCCGCATGCCCGTTGTCGGAATGGAGACAGCTAATAGGCGCTTTCTCACGTCAATTCCTCTTAATTCAACAGACCTGACATTGACAGCATTTTTCGCCATGACGTATTGGGAGTATAAATAAATAAAGACGACGAGATCACTCGCGACAATGACACCGATGGCAATGAGTACCGCTGTTTCAATATCAAACGAATACCAATGGAAGAACAAAAACAAGCAGATGAGCTGGATCGTTTTCTTCAGCATATTGGCAAGAGCGATCCTGCCCATTTGCTGCTTTCCCATAAAATAGCCGCGTGCGATCGAGGTAAACGCAATAATTGGAATAAGAGACAGCACAAGCCCTTTCATGAGCGGATGATACGACTGAAACACTGGAATGAACGGCAGGACAATCGCAGCGATCCCCGTTGTTGTACATGTCACCACAAGCGTCATTTTAAACGCATGACGGAGCATACTTTTATGGAGCCGCTCATGCGATTCTGCAATGAATTTAGAAATGGAGACTGGCAGCTCTAAGCTGGCAATCACAAGGACAAGCATAATGATTGGAAGGATACTCATATATAGACCCATTCCATGTTCTCCAAGCTCTCTCGCTAAAATCATATTGACTAAAAACTCGATACACTCCGCAATGAAAGCTGCGACAGATAGCAGAATGACCCCTTTTACAAATCGATTCATGTAGCCTCCCCTTTATCTAAAGCAAATTCTTTTCACATTCTATGAGACAAGTCCTGAAAATATTTTGATAAATGAAGACAAAAAAGAAGCGATCCATCAAATCGCTTCTTTCTTTATACGGCAAATACGTGACGACCGATACGTTCTACAATTTTGCGAGAACGAATCCAGTTATCTGTTGCCGTTTTGGGATTATAAAAATAAATGGCCTTTGTTGTTCTGTCATGTTCTTTCACTACTTGCTTCACAGCTTTAACAGAATCTTGATCTGCTTTATCATGAATACTTCCATTCGATACTGGCTGGAAAGCATTTCGCTGATAAATAACACCTTTGACACTGTCAGGAAAAGAGCGATGCTCCACCCTGTTTAAGACGACGCTTGCCACAGCTTTTTTACCTGCGTAAGATTCACCTTTCGCTTCAGCATGTACCAATCGTGAGAGCAGCTCCATTTCCTCATTAGAATAGCGTTTGGCGCTTTCCTCATTCGTCGTTTCTGATTTTACTCTTTTCTTTTGCTTCGTTTTTGAAGACTTTTTTTCTGTAGACGTACTTAGCATTTTGACTTTCGGCTGACGCTTCTCCTCTGAAAATGCTGGGATGACTTGATCGTGATCATCTTGATCTATATATGAAAGCTCATGCTTAACAGGTGCTTGTGAAAGTTCGTGACTTAGTGTGCCTTGCTGCTCTTGTATGTTGTCCATCTTCATGGCTGCGATTAGCATAAGGATGACAAAAAGAGCGGTATGAATTTTCATCATTCGCCTCATTCCTCCTTTAATTTAAGTAGGCGGTAAGATACTTGTCCACTCTAACAAGAGCTCCTTTTATTTTCACGCACAAAGATTTGCATGCTTGTCCAAATTCCGTCATTAAATGGCATGTCCTAGTTGAATTACGCATCAACTGGAATTGTTAGCGCTTAAAAAGGCCCCTTTTCCGCCTATAATCATCCTTATGCTCCTGATTATGGGTTATTACATTTTCTTTTCAGATGTATCAAGCTCGTTTGAAGTGTGACAAAAGAACTAAAATAAAAAAGCTTTCTCTCATTCATGAGAAAAAGCTTTAGCTTCTTGCTTCTGTAAGATATTCAAAAATAACATCTCCACCATGTTTCGCAATCCCGCGAAAATACTTAAAATCATCTTGATTCACTAAGATCGAACGAAACGTTAAAAAATCATCTTTCTGAATGGTCACTTGCTTTTCTGTCCCATTTCGTAACGATTCAAGTATTGTGAGGATTTGTTCTTCCGTCAAATAAACCGCTCCTTTACAGCCATCATCAAATATTAAATATACCATCCGTTAGGAAAGCATACAACGAAAACAAAACAAAAACGTCTTTATCCTTTACATTGGTATGAAAATATTGCAAAATACTTTTTAATAGGGAATGAAATCTGTTTTTAAAGGAGAGGGATCGGTTGAAGATTGCAAAAATTGGAAATGTGATCGAATTTAGAAATGGTTTAACAGGTGTAGTTGAAAAAGTGAATGAAAACTCTGTCATTGTCGATGTCACCATTATGGACAACTATAGAGATTTAGAACTGGATTCACTAACAGTCGTTAATCATAAAAACTATAAAATCATCAAAGACTCCGTACATTAATTTGCAATCCTCAATTCAGACTATCGATACATACGTAAATACAAAGCAAAGCTGCTTTCTGACAGTTTAGCTCTCTTTGACAATCACATATGAAAAAGACTGACACCATATGAAGAAGTGTCAGTCTTTTTGCGTATGAAAGGTCTGCATTTCCGCTTTCGTTTTGTACATGTCCACTTCCTCGGGGGTGATAACGCCTTTATCAATCAAAAGTGCAATCACTCCAAGCAATGTGGAGGCACTCCATTTATATCGTTCTTTGTTTTGATGTTCGAGCATTTGAAGCTCTTCTTTTAGCTCCATCAGCAGCTTCTCTGTCTTTTCTTCTTTGTTTGCCAACTCAAACGCCTCCGTTATTCGTTCATTTCCTCTATTTTATCTCAAAGCAAATAAGATAAGCAAAAAACACAATTTATCTTTACAAACATACGTTCTGTCATGTATAATAAATTTACGAGCTGGTAGCCCCCAGCCGTCCTAGCAAGTTCTATTCCCATTTGTATGAGGAGAGCGACATGACTCTTCTCTTTTTTTATCACTTCAGTCTAATTCATCTCATTCAAACCCATAAAAAAAGACATGTCATTAGGCATGTCTTTCAGATTGTTGACAAAGGGCTAAAATGATCTTTATTTTAGCCCTTTGTCTTCTTTTCAGCGTGATTGAAAACCTTTGTAGTCTAGGAAGGCCAGCTACTTTTGCGGAGCGAATTTGCAATTCGTGAGCACCAGCGCACAGGACTGACAAAGAATGCGAGGGTTTGTCTACACGCTGAAAGACATGTCATTAGGCATGTCTTTTCCTTTATTAGCGATTATCAATCGTTTCAGGATACATATCATGATTCATCATGCGATATGAAGCCATTTCTTCATATTTGGTACCAGGTTTTCCGTAGTTCGTGTACGGGTCAATTGAAATACCGCCTCTTGGTGTAAATTTGCCCCATACTTCAATGTATCTTGGGTCCATCAATTCAATGAGATCATTCATAATAATATTCATACAATCCTCATGGAAATCACCATGGTTACGGAAGCTGAACAAATACAATTTTAATGATTTACTTTCAACCATGATTTCATTTGGGATATAGCTGATATAAACTGTCGCAAAATCCGGCTGACCTGTTTGCGGACAAAGTGACGTAAATTCTGGGCAGTTAAATTTCACAAAATAATCTCTATTTGTATGTTTATTCGGAAATGTTTCAAGCACTTGCGGTGCATAATCAAACAAATAATTGGTTCCTTGATTTCCTAGTAAAGTGACACCTTCTAATTCTTCTGGTTTTCTTGTCGTCATGTCGTCTCTTCCTTTCTATACGCCTCGTTTATTTCCCCACAATAATGTGTGCAGCTGCGGCAGCACTCTTACGCGATTTAAGTCTGGATCTTGCGCTACTTGATCAACAAGCGCTTCATATTTCTTTAATAAATGCGTCAATAAGTACGCATCATCACCTGTCGTTGTGTCATCATTTCCTACCTGCAAATAAAAAGGAAGCTCTGGATATTTCGCATGAACATCCTTTGCATAGGCTAGATCATGATCGTCAAAAATCACGACCTTCAGGCTTGCATGCTGTAATCTATTTTCGTTTTTCAGCTCATCTATAATACATGTGAGTTTCGTAAAATCTGTTTTCATATTAGAGCTTGGCGGCTTCGGAGAAATGGTTAAATCATCAATTTTCAAAAACCAGTCCTGATACATCGTCCCTTGTGTTTCAAGCGCTGTATCAATTCCTTCTTCGTGAAGCAAATCAATAAGTGATTCCATTTGTTTTAAAAGCGCAGGGTTTCCCCCTGAAATGGTGACATGGGAAAAAGCCTGTCCACCTATTCTTTTTAATTCTTTGACAATGTCTTCAGCGTGAAGCCACTGAATGTCATGCTTTGCTGAGCCATCCCATGTAAAGGAGGAATCACACCAGCTGCATGAGTAGTCACAGCCAGCTGTTCTGACAAACATGGTTTTTTGTCCAATGACCATCCCTTCTCCTTGAATGGTCGGACCAAAAATTTCTAATACAGGAATCGCTTTAGCCATTGTGTTCAACTCGTTTCGGACGGTAAATGCAGTAGCTTGTCGGTGTCTCCCTAACAAAGACCTGAACACATACTGGTTTATTTGCTAAAGTCGATAAATATGCTGCGACTTTGTCATGGACTGTCTTTGCCACAACCTCTGTAGTAGGCATCGCGTATGGATCAGTTGATGAGAATTCCTCATGATCATTGAGCAGCGTGTGATCATACTGTCCATGAATAAGTTTTTTCAGTGTACTAAAATTGACAAGGAAGCCCGATTCATCTAGGTCGTCCCCAGCAATGGTTATATTGATGGTGTACGTATGACCATGTACACGGCTGCAAGCACCTGCATCTTCTCTTGGAATGAAATGAGCAGCCGATATATGCATATCTTTGTTCAATTCAAATGAGTATGGATGATTCGCTTGTGGATAGATTTGAGAAAGCATTTATTTTGCCTCCTTCATTTCCATATAAGTGTCATAGCCATTTTTCCGAAGCTTACACGCAGGACATTCCCCGCAGCCATCAGAAATGATGCCATTATAGCAAGTGAGCGTTTCATTTTTCACAAAATCTAATGCACTCAGCTCGTCCGCCAGCTTCCATGTTTCTGCTTTATTGAGCCACATGAGTGGTGTATGGATGACAAATGGTTTTTCCATCGCTAAATTCACTGTGACATTACAAGACTTTACAAACTCGTCACGGCAATCTGGATAGCCGCTAAAGTCTGTTTCACATACACCTGTGATAATATGTCTTGCACCGATTTGATACGCAAGAATAGAAGCGAAGGATAAGAACACTAAGTTTCTTCCTGGTACAAATGTGGAAGGCAGCTCTCCTTCTTTTTCCTCAATGTCAATGTCAACTCTTGTTAAAGCATTTGGTGCCAGCTGATTCAAAAGAGACATATCTAATAGATGGTTCTTCACACCTAACTTGTCAGCAATTCTTTTGGCGACATCAATTTCTTCTTGATGACGCTGATTATAATGAAAGGTCACGGTTTCTACCTCTTCGAATTGTTGAAGTGCCCATAACAAACATGTCGTACTATCTTGTCCCCCGCTAAAGACAACAACTGCTTTTTCATTTTTCATTTTCTGTTCTCCTCCTTTTGCAGATCTATACCATCGTACAAAGCTGCATCTGAAAGGCTCATGAAAACCCCTATTTTTCTCAAAAGAAAAGACACCTTTACATGTGTATGAGGTGTCCCAGCCATAAAAAATAAAAAATGCCACATCCAAGGATACGGCAAGTCCTTAGTTTTTTATAGAGGGTTTTGCTAGAACCTCTCCCGTTTACACGGATTTTTGTTCAATTTTCACAGAGGATAGTGTACCACATATTTGTCATGCAGGCTATCCCTTCTTTACTTATCAAGTGATGTAGGCACTTTTTTTAGAAAAAGAAAGAGGATAAAAAAGATGCTCACATATCCAAAAATAGGATAAACCGTTGATATCAATGTACCGTAACCAATTTTACTAATCACATAGCAGCACATGAGAATAAGGGATATCGTCAAGACACTATTCATTCGTATATACGCCCTCACTTGTCTCTCCAGTCCATATAAATTGCCTATGACGGATGTAAAGACTTCGCCGAAGATCACAAATAAATAAATGAGGTGAATGGAATTTGCTACTTGATACACAACCTGAGCCATTGGAATATCAAACGCCTCCAGCATATCTAATGAAGAAAGAGATAAAAAGCATACAAATAAAATAACTGTCAGCATGACGCCCCCAAGCACAGCTCCCTTTTTAATCACCGCTTCAGAGGTCATTTCATTTGCGACGGGCACTAATACCGCTTGAGAAAGTGCCAAATTAAAAGCACCATATGAGATAGCTGATAAAATCCACTCTCCCTCACCCATTTGCAGCGCAAGAACATAACTTTCACTACTGCTAAAAACGAATGAATCAAGAAATACGATCAATGAAAAGAAAATAAGCATTGGGACGACGAGAACATTGACACCAAATAACCCTTTTGATCCTTTCAAAAGCACAATTACGCTCAGAATAATTGTTAAAAAAATGCCATATTCCTTCGATATGCCAAGCTGTTCTTCAAATATAGCACCTGCGCCAGAAATCATCACTGAAGTGACGCCTAATAAAATAAAAAACATGACGACATTAATATACCTGCTTGCAGCTGCGCCAAATAGAAACCGGTTCATATCTTGATAAGACTCCGCTTCAATTCGTTTAGAAATGAGCATCATTTTTGCCCCAAGTCCAGTAAAAATAGCGCCGCTAATCAAGATTCCGAATAATCCAATCCAGCCAAAACGAACAAAAAACTCTACGATTTCTTTTCCTGTCGCAAACCCAGCTCCAACCACTGTTCCTACATATACAAAGGCAAGCTGAAAAGCGGATTCATTTGAACGTTTCATGTGACCCCTCCGCACCCATCACTTTCGATTGTCTTTTTTTATCCTATGAGACAAGTTCCTTGAAAAGAAGGACAAACCATGATTAAATGCAAAAAAGGATTTTCACCTGCCTTTGAGCAAAACAGTTGAAAGTCAAAATAGGTCAGAGTATACTATAGTCAAAGATGGTCAAACAACAGACCATTTTCTTTAAATTCATTGGTCAAATAAAGTCAAACTTTTATCATAAGGAGGTCATGGCAAATGCGTTGTCAACATTGTCAAGTAAATGAAGCAACAATTCGCCTGAATATGCAAGTGAATTCATCCCGGAGCCAAATGGTTTTATGTGAAGACTGCTACACCTCTTTGATGGAGCAATCAAAAATGAAAATGGGACCTCAATTGTTCGGAGGAAGCTCATTCTTCTCTGGGCAAGAGCAAGCAGGACATACGCAAAACGTAGAGCAGCCAAAGCAAAAAGGCTTACTCGATGAACTTGGCCGCAATTTAACAGATGGCGCAAATGCTGGTTTAATTGATCCAGTCATCGGCCGTGATGAAGAAGTCGCAAGAGTCATTGAGATTTTAAATAGAAGAAATAAAAACAATCCTGTCCTCATTGGTGAACCAGGTGTTGGGAAAACAGCGATCGCTGAAGGACTTGCACTGAAAATTGCAAGTGGCGATGTACCAAATAAATTAAAGAACAAACAAATCTATTTATTAGATGTCTCCTCCCTTGTAGCGAATACAGGGATACGTGGTCAATTTGAGGAAAGAATGAAGCAGTTAATTAAAGAACTACAAAGCCGTAAAAATATTATCTTATTTGTAGATGAAATCCATCTTCTTGTAGGCGCAGGCTCTGCTGAAGGGTCAATGGATGCTGGCAACATTTTAAAACCAGCTCTTGCACGAGGCGAGCTCCAGCTAGTAGGTGCGACGACATTAAAAGAATATCGTCAAATTGAAAAAGATGCCGCACTTGAACGACGCTTTCAGCCCGTCATTGTAGATGAGCCAACACAAGCTGAAGCGATCGAGATTTTAAAAGGCATTCAAGATAAGTACGAAAGCTATCATGGCGTCACCTATTCAGCGGAAGCCATTCAAGCGTGTGTTCAATTATCTTCCCGGTATATTCAAGACCGTCATTTGCCGGATAAAGCCATTGATTTAATGGATGAAGCAGGTTCAAAAGCGAACCTCTCCATTGATGCAGCAAGTGAAGATGAACTAACGAATCGTCTGACAGAAATCGCTGCTGAAAAACATGCTGCTTTAAAAGAAGAACAATATGAAAAAGCGGCGAAGCTTCGAGATGAAGAAGAAGCCATTGAAGCAAGACTTCAAAACAAAACAAATGACAAAGAACATGTCGTCACAGCAGAAGACATTCAAGCCATTGTGGAACAAAAAACAGGCATCCCTGTCGGCAAACTGCAAGCAGACGAACAAACCAAAATGAAAGAAATTGACGTCCGCTTAAAAGCACGAGTGATCGGCCAGGAACATGCGGTTGAAAAGGTAGCGAAAGCTGTGAAAAGAAGCAGAGCCGGCTTAAAATCGAAACATAGACCAACTGGCTCCTTCCTTTTCGTTGGACCAACAGGTGTCGGGAAAACCGAATTGTCGAAAACGCTAGCTGAAGAATTATTTGGTTCAAGAGATGCGATCATCCGTTTAGATATGAGTGAGTACATGGAGAAACACTCAGTATCTAAGCTCATCGGTTCTCCTCCTGGTTACGTTGGGCATGATGAAGCAGGCCAGCTGACAGAAAAAGTGCGCAGAAAACCATACAGCATCATTTTGCTGGATGAAATCGAAAAAGCACATCCTGATGTGCAGCATATGTTCCTTCAAATCATGGAAGATGGCCGGTTAACAGACAGCCAAGGCAGAACCGTCAGCTTTAAAGATACAGTCATCATCATGACAAGTAACGCAGGCAGCACAGATAAAACGGTCAAAGTCGGCTTCCAGTCTGATCAGGAAGAAGCGATTGAAGAACAATCACTCATTGATTCACTCAGCGCCTATTTCAAACCAGAATTTTTGAACCGTTTTGACAGCATCATTCAGTTTGACTCATTAGATCGAGATGATTTAGTGAAGATTGTGGATCTTCTGCTCAATGAGCTGTCAGAACAATTAAAAGAGCAGAATTTGACAGTCCATGTGACAAAAGAAGCGAAAGAAAAAATTGCAGAACTTGGATATCATCCTGCATTTGGTGCTCGTCCACTGCGAAGAACCATTCAAGAGCACGTTGAAGATCAAATGACGGAAATATTGCTTGAAGAAGAAAAGTTTTCAGGATTTACTGTAGATGTTGAAGATAACGAAATTGTCGTAAAAAAAGGATAGTTACATCTTAAGAAGGATCTACAGCTCCATCATGTTGCGGTGTTTAAGTTCCATCTGCACGCCGACGCTCCCCCGCCTCTTTTCCTTTAAGATAAAAAGAAAAAGAGGTGGATCACATGATGAATTGGAGCTATGATCTTGTCAAAATCATGTATGAAGAAAAATTAAAAGAGCTGCTTTTAAATGAAACTGCTCAAAGAAATTAAAAGAAACTCCCTTTATATCAGAGGGAGTTTCTTTTTTAAGGTAATAGAAAGCGCTTTCGTCAAAAATTCTTCACAGAAACTGCCTTAATTTGATATTCAGACTAAAACCCTTCTAGAAGACACCGATATTAACTATAGAAAAAGATAGTTAAAGGATTTGGTGAGATAATGGACAAAACATCGTTAATAGGTATTATTTTAGCATTTATTGCACTGAGTGTCGGTATGGTTCTGAAAGGTGTAAGTCTAACCGCTCTTATCAACCCAGCGGCTATATTGATCATTGTGGTTGGGACGATTGCAGCTGTTGTCATCGCATTCCCATCTAGTGAAATTAAGAAAACACCAAAATTGTTCGGCAAAATTTTCAAAGACAATAAGCTTCCAACGATTCAAGAAATGATCCCTCTTTTTTCAAACTGGGCACAAATTGCGCGTCGTGAAGGTCTTTTAGCATTGGAAGCTAGCATTGAGGAAGTAGATGACGATTTCCTTAAGAACGGCTTAAGCATGGCGGTTGACGGTCAAAGTGCAGAATTTATTCGCGACGTCTTAACAGAGGAAGTTGACGCCATGTCTGAAAGACATCAGTCAGGCGCATTAATCTTTACACAAGCCGGTACGTACGCTCCGACGCTTGGTGTAC
This sequence comes from Bacillus sp. FSL W8-0645, assembly GCF_038007905.1. Classification (NCBI taxonomy): domain Bacteria; kingdom Bacillati; phylum Bacillota; class Bacilli; order Caryophanales; family Bacillaceae; genus Bacillus; species Bacillus sp. FSL W8-0645. Next base: position 1,401,982 of record NZ_JBBOYC010000001.1, on the reverse strand, counting down.
TTGGCGCCGTTGTCGGACTTATTGCCGCACTTGCAAACATGGGAGATATTGAAGCACTTGGACATGCAATCAGTGCAGCCTTCGTTGCCACACTGCTTGGGATTTTTACCGGGTATGTGTTATGGCATCCATTTGCCAACAAGCTGAAGCGTAAATCAAAGGAAGAAGTAAAACTTCGTCTGATTATGATCGAAGGGATCCTTTCTGTTCTTGAAGGTCAATCTCCAAAAGTGATTGAACAAAAACTTCTTATGTACTTACCAGCAAAAGAACGTGCAAATCTTGTCATTGAAGAAGGAGAAAAACAAAATGGCTAGGAAACGTAAAAAACATGATCACGATGACCATGTAGATGAATCTTGGCTGATCCCTTATGCCGATCTTCTGACGCTTCTTCTCGCTCTCTTCATTGTGCTTTTTGCATCTAGTTCGATTGACAAGGCAAAGTATGAACAGATGGCCAAGTCTTTTAATGTCGTCTTTACGGGCGGTACTGGTGTCATGGATCAGACCAGCATGCAAAGCACTGAAGAAACTGAAAATAGCAACCAGACCAAGAAAGCTGCTGAAGAAGATGAAGAAGCTAAAGCGAAAGCTCGAGATCATGCCGTTCTCTCAAAGGTCAAAAAGCAAGTGGATTCCTTCATTGCCAATAAGAAACTTGGAGCTAAGCTCGAAACAAAGCTCACGGACGAAGGTTTGCTCATTACGATAGAAGACAGTATCTTCTTTGATTCTGGCCGGGCGATTATTCGCCCTCAAGATGTCCCGTTAGCAAAGGAAATCTCAAAACTACTCGTCATTAACCCCGCTCGTGACATCGTCATTAGCGGACATACTGATAATGTACCGATCAGAAATTCAGAATTTGAATCCAACTGGTATTTAAGTGCCATACGTGCTGTAAACTTTTTGAGTATTCTTCTTGAGAACAGCAATTTAAACCAAGAGAACTTTAGTACAAAAGGTTTCGGTGAATTCAAACCAATCGCTTCAAATGATACAGCAGAAGGCAGAAGTAAAAACCGACGCGTAGAAGTACTTATTTTACCGATTGAGAAAAAAGCAAAATAAAAAAGGGAGCCCTCGGCTTCCTTTTTTATTTATTCTTTATGATCATATAAATGTTTTGCACGGAGTCCCACATGTTTAAGCATGTCAATGCAGGCATCCTTCTCTTCTTCGCTCAGGACACTGATCATCTCATGAATTTCTTTCGCATGATCTGGGAAGATATCATCAAGCAAAGCTCGTCCCTGCTCTGTAATATGCGCAAATGTGACCCTGCGGTCTTCTGCACAGGCCTTACGACTGAGGAGTTCTTTCTTCTCCAATTTATCGACCACATACGTGATGCTGCCGCTTGCAAGTAAAATCTTATCACCGATTTGCTGAAGCGGCTGATCCCCTTTATGATACAGCAATTCTAATACTGCAAATTCAGTCGGATTCAGCCCGTGCTTCACAATATGCTTGTTCATGTGATGATTAATCGAGCGATAGGCACGTGATAATACAATAAATAATTTCAAAGATTTCTCAACATTATGATTTTCCATTTTTTTATCATCCTTTATGAAATGCAACCCACTAATGTGACATTAATAAACAATAAGTAAAATGTCAACATCTTGATCCATCTTTAGCATGAAAATGAGACCAGAACGAATCACCTAATTTTTTAAAAATCACACAAGTCATCGTAATAAAGATAGGTTCAATGCTATAATAAGTCTATTAGGTAATACGTTGGAGCGATGAATGATGAGTATATTGAAAGGGTTTTGGAAGAAGATCAGGCTGTACCTTATTTTGGTCATGATTCCAACCCTAATCATTAGTTATTTTATCTACGAAAAAGAAACGGAAAAAATCGACTTAAAAAACAAACAAACTGCTACACTTATGTTAAATATTCACAAAAACCAAATGAATTATTTAATTAGTGAAACAGAAGCGAGATTAACTTCTCTTGCCATGGGATTTGACCAGCCTCTCGAGACGAAAAAAGTACAAAACATCCTAGAGAAAATCTATAAACAAGAACCTCGTTTTTCAGGTCTGTATCTCCTAGACAAAAAAGGAAATGTAACAGTAAGCACGACACCGTTAAAGGAAAAAATCAACCTATCATTCAGAGATTACTTTAAGCGCATTCAAGTGACCAAGCAGACGGTGATCACAGATAACTATGTGAGCCGAATTACAAAACAGCGGATTCTTTCCATTTGTGTGCCTGTGCTGGATGAAAACGAAGAAGTCACCAATGTGCTAGTCGCCGCCATTCAAATTGATTATTTAAGAAATATTATGAATGTATTGAACCCTGATCTTCATTTTAAGATGCTGAATCAAAATGGACATGTCGTGTTTACAAGTGGTCCACAGCCAGCATCAGAAAATGGCAGCACCGTGTCTACATATTTAGATGAAAACAGCTGGAAGCTGGAGGTCTATCCGCAGCGCGCTTCTACAGGTGAAGTGCTGTCTGTTATGCTGATCCCTTTATCCAGTGCTTTTATTTTATTAAATATTTTATTCACACTTGTTCAATATATCATTTTAAGGCGTCAAACCCAGCAGGAGCGTCACCAAAATGAAGCACAAAAGCTTGAATTAATCGGGACCCTCGCAGCAAGTACAGCACATGAAATTCGCAACCCATTAACAGGGATTAGTGGATTTATACAGCTTTTGCAAAAGAAGTATCACTCTGAAGAAGATCAGCTCTATTTCTCTGTCATTGAAGAAGAAATCAAACGAATTAACCAAATCGTCAGTGAGTTTCTTGTATTAGGGAAACCAACGGCAGAAAAATGGCAGAATAACTCTGTAAAAGAAATTGTAAGTGAGATCATGCCGATCGTTTTCTCTGAGGCGAACCTTTATAATGTTGAGGTTGATTTGCAAATTAATACGATTCAAGATGTTGGGGTTTATTGCACAAAAGATCACATTAAACAAGTCGTATTAAATGTAGCGAAGAACTCATTAGAAGCGATGCCAAATGGCGGTCATTTGAAGATTTTGATTGAGGCTGAAAAAGAACATGTCATTATTAAAGTGAAAGATACGGGTGAAGGCATATCAGAAGAAATGTTAAAACATATCTTCCTCCCTTTTATTACGTCGAAGGAAAAAGGGACAGGTCTTGGGCTTGTCGTGTGTAAACGAATCATTTCGATGTATGGCGGAACAATTGATATCGAGAGCGAAGTGAATAAAGGATCAACCGTCGTGATCATGCTTCCTTCTGCTCACTCAGCATAGCTGAAACATTCAGCCGGTTTTGCTTAGGCAAGACCGGTTTTTCATGTCAATAAGAGGGACGGTTTACAGATAGAAGACTCATTTGAGATACAAGATCATGAAAGGAGGGGGCAGATTGTTTCTCATGAAAAAGGAGATGCTGATACTCATTCATCAGGTTGTCCAGTTCTTGACTATATTTAATTGTCGTCTCACCAGTGTAGCCTTCTGCTTGAGCAGCTTCTACCATCTGTTTTCTCTTCTCATCAATTGACATTAGCAATTGTTCTTTCCTTACATAACTATTCATGATCTCAGCTCCCACAATGAATTCGACTGTCTATGCTCAAAATGATCCGACACCAAAATTATACTTTATTTGTAAATTAAATTAAATATGCTAATTTTATTTAATTTTATACAGCCTAAAGACCTCTTACCCAATCATATTTGGGGGTAAACTTCAAATTTGGACAGGACTGACACATGGATTAAACAGAATTTTATCCTATGTAGAAGATCAAAATCAACTATTTTCTTTCTCATTTTATGTCTATTTCCCTAAAAAAAAGCTGATCTTCCGCCTCATGCGGAATGATCAGCTTTTTTCATTAAACCTTTTCTTCCTCGTAAATTGGCACCCAGCCCTCAGTTGTGACAAATATGCGAACTGCAACCACTTTTCGATCCTCTTGCAGTGTAAAGTAGTGACGAATATGTGGCGGAACAGAAATTAAATCGCCTGGATTCAGTCTCACGTCAAAAAAGACGCCATCCTTACCTTGAATGGCAAAGATTCCATGTCCGCTTACAATAAAACGTACTTCATCATCTGTATGGTGATGCTCACGCTGAAAGTTTTGGAGCAGCTCGTCAAGATTTGGTGTCGCATCAGATAATGAAATCACGTCCTGCGCTTTGTATCCTCGTTTTTCAGATATACTCTCAATTTCCTTTTGGAAAACAGTCAAAATCTCTTTCTTTTCCTCATCTGTTAAATCATACTTTTCTGATAAACGGTTTGGCAGCTTTGCAATATCCCAATGTTCATAAATGACCCCTTGGTTTTCTAAATAGGCTGCCACCTCTTGCTCGCTTTCAAGTAATGTGTTCTCTTCATTATGAATCAAAATCGTCGCCATGTGCTTTTCCTCCTTTTTATGTGACAAGCTGCTTTTGATAAAGCGTTAATTTTAAGTGGTAGCTAAACAAAAATTCATACGCCTCTAATACTCGTTTTGCTTCAGAGGCTGTTTTCCCCCATACTGTGATACCGTGATTTCGAATGAGCACAGCACCTGATTCCGACTCTTCAGTGAGGTGCTTTGCAAATTGTGCTGCAAGATGCGGGATATGGGCTGGATTTTCAATAATCGGTAACGACACTTCTGCATCCTCTTCCCAGTAACCAAGCGCTTTGATGATTTCGTTTCCTTTGAAACGAACCTCGCCCTTATCCCCATACAGTTCAGAGATCACATTATTATCGATTGTATGGACATGGAGACAGCAGCCTGCATTCGTCTGCTCATACACATAGTTGTGAAGCAGTGTTTCAGCTGATGGTCTAAGCGGTTCATTCAGATCAACAGGCTTACCTGCCGCATTTACTAAAACAAAGTCTTCATCTGTTTCTTTTCGTTTATCTTTGCCGCTTGCCGTCACCAAAAACGTGATTGGATCATCCGACACCTTGATCGATAAATTGCCGCTTGTTCCATAAAACCAGTCTCTTTGTGCCAGTTCACGTTTGATGTCTGCTAGCTCCTGCCAGCGCTTGCTCTTTGCGTCTGCCATTCCTTCACTTCCTTTATTTGATCAAATTGTGCTTTAAGATCAATAAATGTTTCATACTCTAGATGGACAAGCCCGAGCTCTTTACATTCGTTTAGTAAGTAGTCACGCGCAAATGTGAGATCCGCATGCTTTGACGCCTCCACATCGGTGACTGAATCTCCAATCATGATAATGAAGTCATTCTCACAGGTCAGCTCTCGAATGATTGACGGCTTGCAGCATCCGCAGCCATTTTGACATTGCGAATCGCAGGCATGCGGCCATTCAATCTGAATATGCTCTTCCCCAAATGACGCATGATTGCAATAAATATCGTCTCGATCCACAATGCCCTTGAGTATGGGATAAACAAAGAAGTCCATCCCGCCGCTTAGCACATAGAAGGGAATATCAGCCTTTTTCACATGATCAACAAATTGCTTGAATCCTTCTCGAATCTCTGTATCTTCTAAAATAAACGATTGAATGGCTTCTTTTTGATCACTCGTCAGTAATTGAAACATCTGCCCGACGCCTTCTTGAATGGTGATCTCCTTTGTGAGAACATCGTCCTTCAGCTCCGTCCATTCACTTGGTGCAAAGTGTTTCATGATGCGAATGATATTATCATTTTTCGTAATGGTTCCATCAAAATCACAACATACAATTGGTTTTTTCATTTATTCTGCTACCCTTCCCCATAGTTCAAGTGCTGCTTTTAAATCTTGGCAAGAAGCTGCCTTCTCTTGGATCGACTCTCCATGTGTCACCGCATCAATGATCGATCGAAATGCTTTCCCTCCCCCGATGGCTCCATGCGGATGTCCGTGAATTCCTCCACCAGCATTTATCACATGATCGAGTCCAAAATCTTTCATCAAAACTGGTACCATTCCAGGATGAATGCCTGCTGACGGAACAGGGAACGTTTTTTGAACCGAATCCTCTTTTACACAAGCTTCATAGATTCCAAAGGCATCTTTTTTCGAAAGTGCGACCGACCCATACGGTGAGGGAAAAAGACTCAAATCAGCACCAGCATATCGATTTAATTTACCTAAAAGAAGAGAATGGGAGAATCCATATTCGTGCGATGATGTCAAAGCGCCGCTTACTGCGGGATGGGCCATAATAGGCAATCGAATATCTGGATCCTCAGCTAAGCTTTGCATGACATCTAGCCCATAGGCAAAGACATTGAATAAGAGTGCATCCGCTCCAAGCTCAGCTGCCTTTCTTGCTCGATCCTTTAGTTCAAAGGTTCTGCCTGTTAAATTAACGGCATATAGCGTTCGGTGCCCTGTCTCTTCATATGTTTCTTTTAATATCTTTTTTCCTTCTTTGATTCGTTCTTCAAAAGGGGCTAGTGGGCTCTCAAATAAAATTTCATCGTCTTTGATAAAGTCAACGCCGCCTAATGCTTGTAAACGGAGCTGTTCTTTTAAATCTGCCATATCACGGCCAATGACACCTTTAAAAATACTCATCAACAAAGGTCGATCAAACACGCCTGCTTTTTTTCGTATGCCATCAATTCCAAATACCGGTCCTGGCAGACTTCTTTTAAATCTATCTGAGAATTGAATGTCGACTAGCTTCACTTTTCCATCTAGTGAAAGCTTTCCAAAGATCGTCGTCAAAACGGCCGGTATATCCGCTGAAAAGTTAGCCTCAGGATAAGCAATGGTCACCTCAGATTGATATAGGCCATTTTCGGCTGGAGCAAACTTTTCTGATACCTTTTCCACCCGGCCTTTATGCTTTTGAAGCTGCTCTTTTTTGAGCTGCGGCAAATCCGTCCATGATCCAACTGTTAAACCAAGCGCGATCTGCTCCGCTTTTTGGTTCACTTGTTCATCCTCTCGATGTGTTAATACGTATGTTGCCAGTAATTCACTCACTAGGAATCCCCTTTCGATTGCGTCATGCATATGGTCAATAAAAAAACCTCTTCAAGTGCTTTATCAGCGCCTTAAAGAGGTTGTTTCGTGTCATTCATCCGAATCTTATCTCTCAGCGCTTGCTGCAAGAATTAGCACCGTGCTTCATGGAAGTCGGTTGCCGGGCTTCATTGGGCTAGTCCCTCTGCCTACTCTTGATAAGAATATTCAATTTTCTTAAATATTGTCTGAATTATCGCACCGTTTATTCATGTTGTCAATGGCTTATTTTCAAACAGATTCAAGGCATCGATTCGCCGAGCGGCTTCTTTTAACCGCTCCTCATTTGTTAAAAGTCCTACTCTCACGTATCCTTCACCGTGAGTACCAAACCCATTCCCCGGCGCCACAACCACATGTGCTCTCTCTAATAATACGCCAGCAAAAGATTCAGATGTATATCCTTCTGGCACCTTTAGCCAAGCAAAAAACGACCCCTTTGGTGCAGTGACCTCCCAGCCAATCTCCTTGCAGGCAGCAATCCACACATTTCGCCTTTTCTCATATCGATCATTTTGCACCTGTACGCACGTTTGGTCGCTTAACAAAGCTTCCGCTGCTGCATCTTGAGTGGCTTTGAACAGTGAAACAAACAGGTGATCCTGATAAAGCTCAATCGCTTCAATAACAGACGGATTTCCTGCTGCAAAACCTACTCTCCAGCCTGCCATATTATACGTTTTAGACAATGTGTATATTTCAATTCCTGTCTCTTTCGCTCCATCTGTTTGCAAAAAGCTGATTGGCTTTTCCCCATCAAACCCAATGCCTCCATAGGCAAAATCATGGACAACACAGAGCTTGTGATTTTTTGCGAATGTAACGGTTTCTTCAAAAAATGAACGGCTTGCCGTGGCACCTGTCGGATTGTTGGGATAATTTAAATACATCAACTTTGCTTTTTTCTTAACATCCTCAGGCAACCGGTCATAGTCAGGTAAAAAATCATTTTGTTCAAGAAGCGGCATCGTCACCATCTGAGCCCCAGCAAGCACGGCACCTGACCAATAATCAGGATAACCTGGGTCTGGAACAAGGAGTGTATCACCCGGATTCAGCAGGCATTGCGGCAGCTCAACAAGCCCCGCTTTTCCGCCAAATAAAATCGCAATTTCCGTCATCGGATCAAGCGTGACACCATATTCTCTGTCATAAAAGGCAGCGGCAGCCTTTTTTAATTTCGCTGTTCCGCGGAATGACGAGTATTGATGATTTTCAGGTTTTAATACCGCTTCCTGCATGGCTTTTACAATGTGCGCGGGAGTTGGCTGGTCAGGATTTCCCTGCCCTAAATTAATAATATCTGCGCCTTCCTGCACTTTTTTCTGCACCTTTTGGACAAGAGATGCAAAAAATTGTGTCGGTAATTGTTTCAATACATCTGATTGCTGAAATTCCATTTATCTTCACCTTCTATTCAAGTTACATAGCAATACAAATACTGTAATGGATTGTTTTACGAATTGTAAAGCAATTTTGAAAAAGGATTGACATGTGAAGCGCAGCTCTGATAATATCTTGAATTAAGAAATGCAAACAGACACGAGACAATTACATATTGATTTCTCTTATCGAGAGTTGGGCGAGGGATTTGGCCTTTTGACCCCAACAGCAACCGACCGTTAATACCACTGTGAAGTGGGGCGCAGCAAGTAAGCGCCAAGACAATTGTCTTATAGGGCACGGTGCTAATTCCATCAGACGTATGTGCTGAGAGATAAGAGAGGCTTTGAGCATACACACCATCAAGCCTCTTTCTCTCAGGAGAAAGAGGTTTTTTTATATGATTTGGAGGGGAAGCAATTGGTTACACTTACGGCATCATATGAAGAATTAACAGAAAGCTCGGCAGTTGCACTCGCAATTAGACTTGGCTTGATACAAGAAAGCAGTCATTTGACATGTACGGAAATCGGTGACGGGAATTTAAATTACGTCTTTCATATTTTTGATCATAAACAAGAAAAAGGTTTGATCATCAAGCAGGCACTGCCTTACGCCAAGGTGGTCGGAGAGAGCTGGCCGCTTACATTAGACCGTGCGAGAATCGAAAGTACTGCCCTGATCAAGCAGTCAGAGTATACACCGCATCTCGTACCAGCAGTCTATTATTCAGATACAACTCTTGCTGTGACGGCAATGGAGGATCTATCACACCTAGAAATCGTCAGAAAAGGGCTAATTGCCGGAAAACAATATCCGCATTTATCCGATCATGTCGGAGAATTTTTAGGAAAAACACTTTTCTACACTTCTGACTTTGCCACAAATCCTAAAATCAAAAAACAATTTGTGAAGCAATTTACGAATCCGGACCTTTGTGACATTACCGAAAAGCTCGTCTTCACAGATCCTTTCTTTGATAGCGGCACAAATGATTTCGAAGAAGAATTAAGAGAAGCTGCCGAAGCGCTTTGGGCAGATCTTGAAGTGCAGGCAAAAGCAGCTGAATTGAAGCGTATTTTCCTGACGTCTGCCGAAACACTTGTTCATGGAGATCTTCATACAGGTAGTATTTTTGCAAGTGAGACGGAAACCAAAATCATTGATCCAGAATTCGCATTTTATGGTCCCTTCGGATTCGATATCGGTCACTTTATCGCTAACCTGTTCCTGAATGCTTTGTCCCGTGAGAATGAACATGATCAGCAGCACCTTTTTGACCATGTCGTCAATGTATGGGCAACCTTCAAAGAAGTGTTCGCAAAAGCTTGGAAAGAAGACAGTATTGAAGCGTTTAGTGTATCTGACAGTTTTTTAGAAACAACCTTTGACCGTATTTTAAAAGAAGCGACAGGCTTTGCGGGCTGTGAGCTTGTCCGCCGAACAATCGGTCTTGCTCATGCCGCTGATCTCGATGCGATTCCATCACCATCTAGACGGATTCAGCAGAAAAAAGCAGCACTTACGCTCGGAAAAACATTCATCAAACAATATCATGCAGTGGAAACAGCGTCTGACCTCGTCGCATTATTCCAGCAATCTGTAAAGGAGTGACGGGTTTTGTCTAAAGAATTTGAAGTCCCCCGTTCTGTCGAATGGGAAGAAAACCATATTAACATTTTGAATCAGCAAAAATTACCGGCAGAAACCGTGTTTGAGCATCTATATACAAAAGAAGACGTGTATGATGCCATTGTCACATTAAAAGTGCGGGGAGCACCTGCCATTGGCATCACAGCAGCTTTTGGACTGGCGCTCAGTGCCCAAGACATTGAGACAGAAGAAATTGATGTGTTTAAACAAGAAGTCATTCAGATAAAAGAATATTTAAACAGTGCTCGTCCAACTGCTGTGAATCTAGCCTGGGCATTAGAGCGATTGTTGCAGCGCATTGATCGTGCAGCTTCGGTCAATGCAGCCAAAACAGACCTTGTCCATGAGGCCATTCAAATTCAAATTGAAGATGAAGAAACATGCAAACAAATCGGTCAAAATGCACTCCAGCTCTTTAAATCGGGTGATCGGATTATGACCATTTGCAATGCAGGCTCCATCGCCACGAGCCGGTACGGAACAGCCCTTGCTCCATTTTATTTAGCCAAAAAGAAAAATCTCGATCTTCACATTTATGCCTGTGAAACACGACCTGTTCTCCAAGGGGCTAGGCTGACAACATGGGAGCTCATGCAAGGCGGCGTAGATGTGACGCTCATTACAGATAACATGGCAGCCCATACGATGAAAGAAAAGCAAATTTCTGCTGTCATTGTTGGGGCTGATCGCATTGCCCGTAATGGAGATGCGGCGAATAAGATTGGCACGTTAAGTCTTGCCATTTTAGCCAAGCATTTTCAAATTCCGTTTTTTATAGCTGCACCGCTTTCTACCTTTGATATCTCAACCAAAGACGGGGCAGATATTCCAATTGAAGAGCGCGACCCGCTGGAAGTAAAAGAATTAAACGGCGTCCAAATTGCACCACCTGATGTTCAGGTATTCAATCCCGCCTTTGATGTCACTCCTCACCATCTCATTTCAGGGATCATTACAGAGAAAGGGATTATTACGTCGAACTATACAGAAGAGATTGACGCTCTGTTCACTGAAAGCATCTCACTCTGATCATAAAAAAAGCGCCGTGTACTTCTTATTTAAGAGCACCGCGCTTTTTTATTTCATTCGTTTTTGCTAAAATTTCTTTTTTCTGTTCTTCTGTCAAAACCTTCATTTTGACACATAGTGATGTGACGGCATACATTTTATTCTTTTTGTCCCAAAACATTCCCTAGCGCCCTCCTTTTTCCCTCAACCAACTTTTTTAGCTTAATAAAAGGATATGTCGTTTGGAAAACATTTGGAACAGGTCAATCGATTTATTTTTGAACAAATGGGATACCTTCTAATTCAAGCAGAACCGCTTTCATATCTGTCTTCGTTCCTGCATAGCCCGTCAGAGAACGGTCTTTTCCAATCACTCTGTGACAGGGAATAAAAATAGGTAATGCATTGCGTCTATTGGCTTGTCCAATCGCCCTCACTGCCTTTGGGTGACCAATCGCTTTTGCAATGTCTGCATAGCTTTTTGATTCACCATACGGAATAGTCGAAAGTGCTTCCCACACTTGCTCTTGAAACGAAGTTCCCTTTTGCTTGAGCGGGAGATCGAATACTTGGCGCTGCCCCTTGAAATATTCATCTAGCTGCTTTTTCGCTTCTTGTAATACTGACGTTTCTTCTTCTTTTAGATTAGATTCTTGCTTTTTTGCTAAAAACGGCTCATCATCAAACATCACTTCGATGATGGCATCGTCTTTTTCTAGTATGTATAATGTCCCAATTGGTGCGTGATAGACGGTATAATACACGTTAATGCTCTCCTTCTTGTTTCTTCTGCCTCAGTGGCAGCGTGAGATGGAAGACGGTTCCTACCCCTTCCTCACTTTCTACCTCAATGGTTCCTTGATGCTCTTCAATAATTTTATAACTAACCATTAAGCCAAGTCCAGTTCCTCTTTCTTTTGTCGTATAAAATGGTTCCCCTAGACGCTTTAGCTTGTCCTCTGCCATTCCGCAGCCTTCATCCCGCAGTGAAATAACAATATGCTCTTCACCCTTCCGCTGAATGCTCACATAGACATTTCCTTTTCTCGGCATGACTTCAATTGCATTTTTTAAAATGTTAATAAAGACTTGTTTTAATTGGTTTTGTTCACAATAAATGAGCGGAATTTCATCCAATACATTGAGATGCATTTGAACGTTGCCAAGATTCGCCTGTGCGTGCAGCAGATCCATCGTGTCCTTCACAATTTGCACCACATTTTTTTCTTCATATACGATGGCTTGCGGCTTCGCTAAAATCAAAAATTCGGTGATGATCGATTCAATTCTTTTTAGCTCTGAAGTGATGACATTGAAATAGAGCGAATACTCCCCTTCTATATTTCCTTTTAGCAGCTGAATAAAGCCTTTTAATGCTGTCATCGGGTTTCTGATTTCATGCGCAATTCCAGCGGCAAGCTCTCCGACCACATGAAGGGTATCTGATTTTCTCACCCGCTCTTCTAATTCCTTCCGCTCTGTCACATCTCTAAAGATCGCCAAATTCATATTATGAATGATGTTGCGTTTAAAAGAGAATTCCAATATACGCTGATCTGGATGGTTCAGCACAAATGGGACTTCATTGTCCATTTCATCTAATGACATCGCCTGGGCAGGCTGTGCCAAATGTTCAATTTGATAAGGCGCAAGGATATGGAAAAGGTTCATTTCAGTTAAATGATCATCTTTCAATCCGAGCAGCTCGCTTGCGGATGGATTGACTTCGATAATGCGGTATTGGTTATCAAAAAGAACAATGCCGTCCATTGATCCATTAAATACTTTACGGAATTTGAGCTCACTTTCGCGCAGCTCCTCCTCCATCCTTTTTCGATCACTCACATTACGTAAAATGGTTAAGTGCTGTCCTTCTAATACCGCATGCTTTGATGTAAACTCGAGCTCTTTAAACTGACCATTTGCCATTCTGAACAAAAGCTCTTCCCTTATTTCATGATTCCGAATATATCGTCTTCTAGTCGGTCTATATCTCTGATCAGATTTCACGAGAAAGTCTGTGAGTTTTTTGCCAATCAGTGAATGCATAGGCAATTCAAAAATGCGACAGGCTGATTCATTGGCTCTCACAATCTCTCCATCATCCGCCCATATGATGATTGCATCCATTGCATTTTCAAAAATTTCTCTAAAGCGTTCCTCACTTTTTAACAGCTTCTCTTCCATTAACCTTTTTTCTGTAATATCCCGCATGATGGACATATAAAAACCGCTCATCACATTTGATGTAATGGTGAGCTCGAATAATTTGTACTGGCCAGATTGAAGGGTAACGGGAAGTTCTCCCTTGGCTTTCCCTGTTTCTTTAAGTGACGTTAAAAGGTGCTGCAAGGCTGGAAGATTTTCATCTTCGACAAATTCATTTAAATAACGATCGGTTAAATCCGTCTTTTGCAGCTCAAAGCTCTGACAAAAAGAATGATTGGCGTCGATCATGCAGCCATCCTGATCAAAAATGACCATTCCGTCAATGGCTCGGTCAAACAAATCTTTGAACAGCTGCTCATTCATGGATCTTTCTCGTTCTAGTATTTTCTTTGAGGAAATATCTCGCATGACGACAATATATTGCTGATTCAAAACGTCATGCTCTGCAACAAATTCAATGTATTTTGTTTCGCCGTTTTCAAGCTGAATGGAAATTTCTCTTCTTAACGTTCCTTTTCGAAAAAATAAATCGAGGGAGCATTCAATTCTGTCTTTCGGGATGCCATATAGGAAATCTAGAACAGATTTATTGAGGAGGTCTTCTTTCGATGTCTGTACAAGCCTGCATGTCGCTTCGTTGGCTTGGATGATATTGAGGTGTTGATCAAATATGAAAATGGCATCTAACGTCTTATTTAACAGCATTTTTTGCTGCATCAACTCTGTTCGCAAATATTCGTTCTCTTTTTCTAATTTTCTGATATCTTCTGCGCCATCGAGCGTTTCAGTCATTTTCTTACACTCCTTTTCCAGCCTCATTCCTCTACAATATTTCTACAATATTTTCATTGTTCCTTCATTCGACTCATAAAAAAAGATAACTTCTTGCATGAAGACTGTCTCTTTTGTTTCATTCGGATGACAGGATTGAACCTCGATTCTCTTTTCTTACGCTTCTTTTACAGCCGTTCTACAATTTCACATCAAATAGCGAAATGAGCCAAAATGTATTTTAAAATGGGGCAAATACGGGAACAGTGCACTTAGAGCATTTATGTTTAAAATCAAACAGGAAAGGTGATGTTATGGCATCTTCACGAGATAGTTATTTTGATAATGCGAAGTTTCTTCTGATTTTTCTAGTTGTTTTTGGTCATTTGTTACGATCATTCATTCATGATAATGATTGGATGCTTTATTTATACAAGTTTATTTATACTTTTCATATGCCTGCCTTTATTTTAGTTTCCGGTTTCTTTGCAAAAGGGTTTAGAAAGCCAGGTTTTATGAAAAAAGTTGCTGTTAAGCTGATCATCCCATATTTCATTTTTCAGGTGATCTATTCCGTTTACTATTATCTCTTGCAGGATCAAAGCATGGCCAATTTAAATCCAATTGATCCGCAATGGTCTTTATGGTTCTTAATTAGTTTATTCTTTTGGAATTTGCTGCTCATTCCTTTTTCTAAACTGCCATTTCACTGGGCGATGATCGTCAGTTTATCGATTGCGTTACTTGTCGGTTACGTGGACAATATTAGCAATACGCTGAGCTTATCACGTACGTTTGTCTTTTTGCCAATGTTTTTAGCAGGCTTCTATTTAAAAAAGCAGCATTTTGAATTCATCCGTACAAGTAAAGGAAAGCTGTCAGCACTTCTTGTATTAATGGCTGTATTCTTGTTTTGCTATTTCTATGAATTTGATTATTCCTTCTTATTTGGATCACAGTCATATGCTTCTCTTGGTGATGAGGGAGTGATTGCGCCAATGAAACGAATGGCATGGTATCTGCTTGCATTCGGCGCTACATTCAGCTTCTTTGCTTTAGTGCCAACACGCCATTTCTTCTTTACAAAATGGGGCACAAGAACGTTATATGTGTATTTATTACATGGCTTTGTCATTAAGCTGCTTAGAACGACTTGGTTTGATGACTGGGCCCTGAATGCAGCAAGTGTGCTCATGTTATTGCTGCTAACCATTCTGTTAACCTTTACCCTGTCTAGCACCTTTGTTAAAACCGTTGCACAGCCAGTGATTGAGCTCAAAATGACCAATCTCATGCGTACAATCACCGGCAGACAAGGCAGTTATAGCAAATAAAAAACGATCCCGCGCGGATCGTTTTTTCTATTTTTCATTCATGTGTCCATCGTGACATTCAGCATCTTTCTTAGGCTTTACAAGCGTATCAATCCATTTGCTGCTGTTGATATCTCCAAGCTCACTGCCAAATTCCTCTTCTAAAATATCTGGGTCCATTGGCTTTTTATGGTCTTTCATGTCCTTGCTTTTTACATGCTTCTTAGTCACGAGATCCTCCCCCTTGTTTCCCTTTATGAGAATTTCGGTTTGCCTGACGATCTCTTGATTGTTCATCAAATTGCGTTTGTCCTTGATCATGTTCCATGCTTTCTGTCGGTGTCATATTATTTGTCAGTGCTTCATTTTTCGCTGCTTTTCTTTTCATCTGAAATCAGTCCTTTTTTAACATATTTAGTTCTTCTCTTAATTGGTCTAGGAGTTCCTTCATTTGTTTAACCGTCACGGGCTTTTCCTCTGGCTTTAACTCATAGCCGATTTGTCCATTGGCTTCTAGGGTGGCTTTTTTGAGACTGCTGATCTCTGTAATGCCTTGCTGCTTTAAGCGCATTTTGAATTCATCCCTTGTGAGCCTCGTTTTCTTCAGCTTGTGATCAAGCATTTCTCCATCCTGCAAAATGACGACAGATTTCCCTGAAACCAATTTTTCAAAGAAATCAGATTGGATAGACAATTTTTCCATGATGACGAGTGCAATGATAAATGTAGCGGCGGCATAAATCGTTTCAAGTAAATTGTGCTCAATAAAGGGTTGGATAATAATCGATCCGATTGAAATCATGATCACTGTTTGTTGAACAGTTAATTGACTAATGGATTTAGGCCCTGCTATTCTCAGCAGCAAGGTACCAACTAGCAGCATGACAATTGCTTTCCATATTACATCCAGCACGTCTCGTTCACCTCTTACCTATAGATTGCGAACATCCCATGTGATTTAGCCAGTTAGATAATGGAAATAAAAAAACAGCATTCGCTCGGAATGCTGTTTAGCCGATGATGACGCGCTCTTTCGGATAATGATAATTCGCTTCGCTTTCTCTTCGGCCAATTAAATATAAGAAGCTTGGAATGCCAATTCGCCCAATAAACATGACCATCATAATGATACACTTACCGAAAACTGAGAGCTCAGAGGTAATCCCTAGTGATAAACCTGTTGTTCCGAAAGCAGAACAGACTTCAAATAAATTTTGAAGAAGCGTATTATGCTCGGATAAGGTTAATAAGAATGTAGCACCAAACACCAATATAAAGGCCATCATCGTCACCATCAGAGATTTGTTAATATCTGCTTGATGCAGTTCTCTTTTGAAAATTTTAATGGACTTATTTCCCCGAGCAAAATGAAACAGTGCGAGTAAATTAAGGGCAAACGTGGTTGTCCGAATCCCACCCCCGACAGAGCTTGGAGATGCCCCGATAAACATGAGCAGACATAAAAATAACAGCGTCGGTTCTGTCAATTGAGTAATATCTAATGTGGAAAGTCCCCCACTTCTTGTGGCTGTCGATTGGAACAATGAATAAAACAAAACTTCGTGCCAGCTTTTCCCTAGGAAACTGAACCCGGCTTCAAGTGCATATATGCCAATCGCTCCAACAACGACAAGACCGCCAAACGTAATCGTTGTGATTTTTGTAAACAATGAGAACGATGCGTGCTTTCGGTCCTGATTAAATAAATAATCCTTTACTTCCACGAGCACAGGAAAGCCAATCGCTCCAAAGATGATTAGCAGCATCGTAATAAATTGGACGAAATAATCATCTTTGTATGGGATGAGCGAGTTCCCTGTAATATCGAAGCCACCATTGGTGGTCGCACTAATACTTGAGAAGAAGCCATGTAAGAATGCTGTCTGCACATCGTAATATTTGAGAAAATACATACTTAAAATCAGACCGCCTACAAACTCAATGAGCAAAATTAAATAGAAAACCTGCTTCATTAATTTCACAATTCCTGATAAATTGCTCTGGTTTTGATCTGCCATAATGAGCTTTCTTTCTTTAATACCGATTCTTTTTCGCATGACAATCCACACAAAGGTACCGAGCGTCATAATGCCGATACCTCCAATTTGCAGGACAAACGCAAGGATCCACATACCTGCCACACTAAATGTTTGGGAGGTATCAACCACAGTAAGTCCTGTGACACTTACCGCACTCACCGCCGTAAATAATGCATCAATAAATGTCCACTTCACTCCATCTTGATGAGCGACTGGCAAACTGAGAAGAATAAATGAGACGGTTACTGCGAGAAAATAATAAAGGGCAATCAGCTGGAAAGCCGATAGCCGGTCGATTAGCTTTTTAATTGGGTTCATTGTCATTCCTTCTTTTAACTTTCATTTTTCAATACTTATCATTTTAATGAAAAGAGACATGATTTTAAAGATATTTTATGCTTTATTTTCTTTTTCATCAAAAAGAAAAAGACATCCTGTTGCAGAATGTCTTTTCGTCTTTCTTATTTTGCTTCTAGTCTTCTGATTCTTTCGTTTAAATCAGGGTGTGTTGAGAAAAGAGAAGCTTTTCGTTTACCACTGATTTTAAGGGTAGCAACTGCTGTTTGATCATCATCTTTGATTCTTGACGTATACGCCTCAAGTGAGCGAAGCGCATGAATCATTTTATCTTTACCGGCAAGGTCAGCTCCGCCGCGGTCTGCATGGAATTCACGATGTCTAGAATATGCAAACACGACAAGGCTTCCTAGGACAGAGAAAATGATTTGGAAAACAATCACTGCAATAAAATGAACAATCGGAACAAGCTCTTCACGCGGTACAAAGCGGCTTGCGATCCATGCCGCAATTCTTGAAAGGAAGACAACGAACGTGTTGACAATCCCTTGAAGCAGCGTCATTGTCACCATATCACCGTTCGCAACGTGAGCAACTTCATGAGCGATGACACCTTCAACTGCTGCATCATCCATTTCATGAAGCAATCCAGTTGAAACGGCAACAAGTGATCTTCTCTTAGAAGGACCTGTCGCAAAAGCATTTACTTCAGATGATTGATAAATACCAACCTCAGGCATTTTAGAAAGGCCTGCTGCTCTTGATAACCTGTGCACGCGGTCAACAAGCTGCTGCTCATCATATGTTAATGAATCCTTTTCAGGGTTTAACACACGCACACCCATCATCATTTTTGCCATCCAGCGAGACATCGCTAGTGACATGAACGAGCCAACAAAACCAACAACTGCACTGAATACTAGCAGTGCCACCAAATTAATTCGACCGTCTGCTCCTATATAAGAACCAACACCAGTTGCTGCACTAATAACCGACAGTACAATACCAATCGTAGTGATAACAAGAATGTTCGTTAATATAAACAGAAATATTCTTTTACCCATACATAACCTCCGCTGTCATATTAAGTTCATTTGAACTTATTAATAAAATTATAAAAATAAACGTCTTAAATTGCAAGGAAAAAGGAATCATTCCTTCTGTTTATCATAACGGCTTAAGCCCCGTCACTTCAATATTTACGACTTTGTCACAGCTGAAAAGTGAACAAATTGTGACGCTACGTTCTGGATTTTAGTTTATTTTGCATTTTCATCAAAAAGAGATTATGATGTTGAATTAGATCAATAATCACGTTTTTGACGTACAAATGAGGTGGAACATGGTGACTTTTAAATTAACGAGAATTGACATGACGAGACTTCTATATTCTCTAAAAGGAGAGGGAGATCTGACTCCGCTTCAGCTTTTGAATCTATCTGTAAAGGGCGATAAGGATCATGAATATGATGAGTTAAAGATCCCTTCGTTTTTTGAGAAGCTCGAACGGCGGAAGCAAAAATCAGAGCACGGTCTTTCTACAAATGAAATTGTTGAGCTTGGCAACTTGTGTGAGCTAACGTCTCTTAAATCGACGGCGATTCAAAATTGGATCAAGCGTGATATTAAAGATATGATTGGTCATCCAGAGCTTGGCAAGAAGTACTCCATTGATCAGGTCGTTATTTTATTAATAGTCAGGGATTTAAAATCAGTTTTTGACTTTGATGCCATTCGCATGATCTTATCTGCCTTATTTAACACGATCACAGATCGAACAGATGATATTATTAGTCCAATCCGTTTTTATGAAGCATATGCGCACGTCCTAGATTTTATTTATCACCATACACATTTTCCGTTAAAGGAAACAAATTTACGAGAAATGACTGAGGAGCAGACAGACATGCTCCATGAAGAGTTTACAGAATTAACGAAGAATCAATGGAATTTGATTAAAGGCATTATCTGTTCTACCGTCTTCTCTGTGTTCACTTCCCACTTGCAAAGTACAGCGCAAGAAATGATGTTTAATACGCTGCAGGCAGCTAAATAAAGATAAAAGAAAACCGAGGTGATGAGGTCACCTCGGTTTTTTTGTGCAGCAATTGCCAGCATAATTGTACGCCGTTTTCTTCAAAATAAGAAGGCGCAACAAAGATGAGGTGAAAGGAGGAATATGGACATGGCAAATCGAAATCAGCTTCTTGTTCCTGGAGTAGAACAAGCATTAGATCAATTTAAATACGAGATCGCTCAAGAATTTGGCGTGACTCTCGGTTCAGATACAGTCGCACGTGCAAATGGTTCTGTTGGCGGTGAAATTACAAAAAGACTCGTTCAACAGGCTCAATCACAAATGGGCAATCAATCTAAATAAAAACATGGTGAAATACGCCGGAGCTATTCTGGCGTTTTTTTATTGTTCATATGTGTGCTCATACCGGTTCTCACGATACGGGGACGGTGCACCTTTTCCTTGCTTCTTCATATGGTCTTTTTTTCGTTCAGTGAACGGCTGTTTCTGATCCCTGGCGTTTTTTTTTGCGTGCTTTTCAGCACCACCATGTGATGTGCCGTTTGGATTCCTTTTGTCACCAGGTTCCGTTGAGTGATTTTTTTTTTGTTCTTTATCGATCGAACGATCCTTTTCTTCCTTTATTTGATTGTCTTTGCTTTTATCATCAGGTTTTGTTTGGTAAGGCTTTTGAATAGATCCTTGCTCTTCCCTCTCTTGATCCTTCTGCTCTTTGTCTTCAGCTTCAGGAGCCTCTTGATCTGGCTTCATCTCTTCGCTATCGTCTGTCTTGACGTCTTCTTGTTTGTCTTTGTCTGCTTGATCTACATCATCTTTTTTAGGCTCTTCTTCTTTAACAGCGTCACTCTCTGCTGCGTCTTCATCCTTTTGAATGTCTTCTTGTTCTTTATCTTGCATTTCTTGATTTCTGATATATGTGCCTGTTGAAATGCCTGCCTTTTGAGCTTTTTCTCTTGTTTCCAGGTCACTTTCTACAGTCTTTAGCTTGTAATCGCGCTTTTGATATTCACCAGAGATGGTGTTAATTTTACTTTTGACGTTGGTTTTATATGTATCGTCCTGCTTGTTTTCATAAACCGTTGAAATATAAATGCTCTTAGAGTTGTTCACATAACCTTTTTTGTCACAGTCATCTATGATTTCCTGCACGACTTTGGTCATGTCGTTTTTTTCTAAATCCTTCATACTAGCCAGTACTTGTCTCGCATCTTTATTCAGTGGTGTGACACCGATCACTTGATAATTGTGATCAAGCTTCAGTTCAAAGCTTGGATTAATGTCAATCGTCATATATGCATATGCTTTTTGACTTGAGAAAGATGGCATCATAGTAAAAATCACGACGATAATCGCTGCGATTGATAGGATTCCTGCATTTAATGGACGTAAACGAAGCAAGTCAAAAAAACCGGCTTTTTTTCTTTCGAGACGTGATTCATTCGGAAATGTCACTTCTTGACCGATTTCATAATCTTGCTGTTCATATTTTGTCCGCAGAAATTGTCCATCAGGGGTCAGCAGCGTGACATATTTTTTGTTTTTCTCTACTATAATGCCTCTTCTCATGAATTAAGCACCCCTTTAAGGTAATCTTTCAAATACACATAATCACCCGTCATAATGATCGCCATCGCAATGATATATTTTCTATTTCTCTCAATCGTTTTGCGGCTGACTTCCACTAGCTTTTCAAGCTGTTTGACTGGCAATTGTTTTTTCTGAAATAAAATGGTTCTGAGCTCATCGTGTTCAACGAGTGTGTGAGCTACTTTAATGGCATTTTGCCTTGCATCTGCATGCTTTGGTGAATGTTCAAGCAGCTCTTGAAACGTGAGGCCGTATACTTTCAATCGTTCTTTAAAATGTTCAATTTCTTCTCTTCTGTGTTCTTGTTCAATTAAACGTCTATATTCATTTGTAGACAGCTCTGCTTCAATCATGCTTTGAGAGTACTCGCCATTTTCACTTTCTTGCAGGTCCATTTGAACCGTTGGCGCATTTCTTGCTTCTTTTCGAATATAGTCGATCACTTTTCTTTTAATAATTAATTCTGCGAAAGCAAGGAGTGAGTTTCCTTTTTCGGCAGAGTATTTTTCTATCGCTTCATTAAAGGCAATTAAGCCTATGCTGAATTCATCATCTTTTTCATCTATATATCGTTTACAAACGGATGAAACCGTCTTAGCGACAAATGGTTTGTATTGCTCTATTAATGCATTTTGCAGCTCGATATCACCTTGTTGAATACTGATAGCCGACTGCTCTAATGTTTGCTTTTTCTTTCCTTTTTTAAACAAAAGGCTAAGCAATGGTTTCACCTCAGTTCTCCCTATATTACTCATTTATGATAGCTAATTTATGAGGGAAGCGCAAAGGAAGAAATGAGGAATTCAATTCCTGTTACTCAATTATGACAAGCATATCATCATCTACTTTACAGTGTTTCGTCTAAATGCAAAGAAATAAGGGGGTATCTCCCCCTTATTTGTAATATACGTGTTATGAAAATGAAATGATATTTCTTTCAAAAACCCTACTCTTCTAGGCGTCCCTCTTGTTTTTCTTTGTTTTGTTGCCCGCCTTTTCTTGATGGACTTGATAAAAACCAACCAAATGCTGCAATTGCGAGAAGCACTGTCCAGAAAATCACTTTCCATAATGTTGAATGAATAAAATGAGAGGACACGATGCCAATGGCTGGATGTGACAGTGTGTAAAGCGTGAGCTTCACACCAACCCATCCGACAATGACAAAGGCTGCTGTTTCTAGGCTCGGTCTTGTTTTGAGCAGTTTCACAAAAACAGTCGCTGCAAATCTCATGATGATCAGACCGATGATACCACCTAAAAGAATGACAATAAATTGACCGCCATCAAGTCCACCGATTTGCGGAAGACTTGTTGTTGGCAAAGTTACGGCTAATGCGACCGCCGCTAAGATGGAATCGACAGCAAAAGCGATGTCAGCAAGCTCGACTTTTACGACTGTTGCCCAGAAGCCGCTTTGCTTCATGTTTGTGTCTGATTCCTTTTTCTTAAATACGTGCGATTTTAAAATATGGTGAATGGAAATATAAAGAAGATAAATTGCACCAATGGCTTGAACTTGCCACACATCCACTAAAAACGAAATAAGAAACAGGGAACCAAATCGCATGACAAACGCACCCGCAAGTCCGTAAAACAATGCTTTTTTCCTTTGCTTTTCTGGAAGGTGTTTCACCATCACAGCCATGACCAGCGCATTATCAGCGGCTAAAATCCCTTCTAATCCAATCAGTACGAGAAGAACCCACCCGTACTCTAAAATAATTGCTGCATCCATCATCATTCCTCCTTGTTTTATCTATTGTCCCACAACAGACAAAGGCTTATGAATGCAAAAAAGACCTTTGCCTGTAATGGCAAAGGTCTTGCTAGACATGTGATATGTAGAATCATGCCAACAAAGCCGATGGAACTTGAGTCCATGTAATGACGACTTTGTTTCCGGTAAAAACCGGACGCTACTCCCCTTTGGTGGGATATAAGAATATTTAGATTACTTATATTTTAATCAATAGACACTGTATTGTCAACTGGGGACTTTCACCTCGTGTCCAGTGATTAGGCAGTTGGTGTTTCTGCTTTTCTTTTTCTACGTTTCAGCCATATATACATCACGAACAACAACACAATCCCGATCCCAATCGGCAGAAGATATGGATCTAACATTGCGCCAACCTCTTTCCAGTTCTCCCCGAGCACAAATCCAAGATACACATATACAAATGTAATAGGTGTAATCGCTAAAAACGTGTACAGGCAAAAGACCCACACATTCATCTTGGCAATACCGCACGGGATGGAAATAAGCGTTCTGACTCCCGGAATAAACCGGCCGCTAAAAGCGACGAATCCACCATGCTTTTCAAAGAAGGCATCCGATTTATCAAGCGACTCCGGTTTAACAAAAAAGTACTTCCCATATTTATTTAAAAAGGGTCTACCGCCATAACGTCCTAACCAGTACAAGGTCAAAGGACCAGCCACGCCGCCAATAGAGCCGGCTGCCACAACACCAATGAAGGCCATGTCCCCTTCTGAGACCCAGTAACCCGCAAGAGGCAGAACCACTTCAGCAGGAACAAATTCAATACATAATGCAAGGAAGATGCCAAAGTACGACAAGTTCTTAAAGGCATCAGCTAAAGAAATAATAAAATCTTCGATGTTTATCAATCCCTTTCACACATAATCGTTTAACTGATTCTATCTCTTTTAGAATCGCACATATATTAAACGAATAAAACCGAAGAAACGATTCACTTTTCGTCGTTTTTTTACATTAAATTTGATTTTACTATAAAAGACAATTGAAAAAAACGTTGATTGTGGTATTTAAGTGAAGGAAAAGTGAACACAGAAGCCATTCGATCCGATATATTAGGTATACGTCTGTTTTAAGATACTGGAGGTTTTCTTACATGACCCATTTAACAGGAAGCTACAATGGATGGCTTGTCTTTCTGTCAATCGCAGTCGCCGCTGTCGCCTCCTACTCAGCTCTTCAATTAGCCAGCCGAGTGGCACAGTCAAGCGGTGTAAAGAAAAAGGTATGGCTGATCGTTGGTGCCATGATCATGGGAATGGGGATATGGTCGATGCATTTTATCGGCATGATGGCATTTCACATGCGTGCTGGCATCACATATGAAACACCCTTGCTCATTTTATCGATTTTGGCATCTTTTGTCGGGTCCTTGATCGCATTCACAATATGCATTCAAGAGCAGCTCTCCACAAGACGGCTGCTCATTAGTTCAATCACCATGGGCTCAGCTATTTGCAGCATGCATTATCTTGGAATGGAATCAATGGCCAATGTCTCAATCAGCTATGATCCAGGCCTCTTTTTTCTTTCATTTTTCATTGCTGCGATAGCGTCTTTCTTTTCGCTTCATCTCTTTTTTCGGCTCCATCGAACCGGGAAAAAGCAGGAGGATCATCTGTTAAAAATAGCTGGTGCACTCGTGATGGGCGGGGCTGTTTCTGGCATGCATTATACCGGTATGGCTGCTTCTACTATGTTTTTTCATTCAGACGGACAGTCCTATGGGGGTGGTTCTCTTGAATTATCACCATTCAGTCTGTCGATTTTCATCGGCTTAATGACACTGATTGTCCAAACACTGATGATTTTTGGTGCCTATATAGATCACCGAATCATGAAGCAGGCGGATAAGCTAAAGGAAAATGAACAGCGGTTCCAATCGCTCATCAAACATAATATCGATGGCATTATCGTGTTATCTGTCGATCGAAAGGTGCTTTCTGCTAACGACTCAGGTAAGCAAATTTTAAAAATGTGCAATTTCTGGATCGGTGATGATGTCAGCCAATACGTCATGCCGACTGAGGTGTGGGAAGAATTTATTAACCAATCTAAGAAGGCCATTACACGTGAAGCAGAATTGAAAACAGCAGATCGCTTTTATTATTACCATGTTACTTACATACCTGTTCACGTCAACAATAGACTTGACAGCATTTATCTTATTTTAAAGGATTTAACGCAGCAGCGGATTGCAGAAAAAGAAATTCATGTCATGGCACATTATGATGCGTTAACTGAGCTTCCTAATCGGCGCCACGCCATCAACCATTTAAGTGATGTTCTCTCCGCTCAAGAAGAGACAGGAACATCGACGACTGTTCTGTTTCTTGATTTGAATCGTTTTAAAATTATTAATGATGCACTTGGTCATAACATAGGGGACTTACTTCTTAAAGCAGCTGCAAACAGACTAACGCAATGTTTACCAGGCAACGGCTTTATAGCCAGACTAGGCGGGGATGAATTTTTAATGATCTTCCCTGACATGGGGCATGACACACAGAAAATTGAACAGCTTTCTCAAAATATCATTCGGCAATTTGAGCGTCCTTTTTTCATCCAGAATCATCAGCTCATTACTTCTATCAGCATTGGAATCGCTATCTCACCTCAAAATGGCAAAGATGGGATGGAATTAATGAGGAAAGCCGATATGGCGATGTATTTATCCAAAAAACATAAGCAAAGCCGTTATGAGTTTTTCACCGAATCAATGGAAAGATCAAGTGAAGACAGGTTGAACCGAGAGCTTGAGTTACGGGATGCCATTCAAAGAGAACAGTTTGTGCTCCACTACCAGCCGCAAGTGAGTGCGAAAACAAGACAGATGACTGGCGTAGAAGCTCTTCTAAGAATGAAAGCACCAGATGGTTCTTTAAAATCACCCGAGGCTTTTATTGAGCTGGCAGAGGAATCAGGACTGATCATTGATATTGGCAGATGGGTGATTGATACCGCATGCAGGCAGGCTAAAACGTGGTATGACAACGGGTTGAAAATTCCCGTGGCTGTCAATTTATCTGCAAAACAATTCAATTCTGAAGACTTAATTGATTTGATTAAGCTGACACTGAAAAAATACGATATGACACCGTCACTGCTCGAGCTTGAAGTCACAGAAAGTATGACAATGGACAATATCAAGCAATCAAAACAAGTGCTGACCTCACTGAAACATCTGGGCGTTCGCATTAGTATTGATGACTTTGGTACAGGGCATAGCTCCTTAAGCTATTTAAAGGATTTGCCCATTCATCGACTAAAAATCGACAAATCCTTCATCGAAGATATTTTAAATGATTCGAAATCTGAACAGATTACAGGTGCCATTATCGCGATGGGACATCAACTATCTCTCGAGGTCATAGCAGAAGGTGTTGAAACCTTTGCGCAGGCGCAGCTTTTATCTGCGCAAGGATGTGACGACTTGCAAGGCTTTTATTATGCAAAGCCCCTTCCAGCAAACGATATCGAAAAATTCATTGCCTATCCAGCACATCAGCTGGACACATAAAAAAGGTGCCAATCATGGCACCTTTTCGTTCTATCTAAATAATAAATGTTGACTGTGAATACCTGCTTTTTTCAATAGACTAATCAATTGTTCTTGTTCTTCTCGCGAGAGGCCAGAGAAGGCACGCGCAATCCGGAGAGAATGAATCGGGTAAATCTTATCAAGATAACTGCGCCCTTTATCCGTTAAATGGGCATAAACCGACCGTTTATCCTTTGGGTCCTGCTCTCTTTCAATGAAACCATTTCGTTCTAATTTGTCAATTACGTACGTCACATTCCCGCTGACAAGCAGGAGTCTTGAGCCGATTTGCTGAAGTTTTTGAGCACCTCTCGTATACAGCAATTCAAGAACCGCAAATTCAGTTGGATTAAATCCATGCTCTTTGCTGTCTCTAATGCTGTGTTCTGAAACGCTTTTAAATGCTCTTGCAAATACCTTGTAAAGTGTCATTGAACGTTCTACTTCTTCTTCATTAAACGATAGTCTCATCACATATCTACCTCTTATAATATTTTTTTAACTTCAAGGCTTTCTTGCGGTGCAGTTGGAGCCTTTCGTAAAAAATAGAAGTACGTTTTTGAAAACCCTTTCAACCACATAAGTGACTCCATTCGTGTTATGTATAAGATTTCGATATAAACTTTTAAAATCCTTCTTATTTTTCACAATCATCTCGAAAAAAAGGTTTTTTAGCAAACCATCAAGATACGACACAGTTTAACATAATCTGTAAAGACTCTATGTTTCTTTACACTGTATTCGTCAAATTTCTACAAAATTCAATATTGCTATAATATTGAGCACAAAAAAAGAACCCTTTATGTGACATACGCACATTTCAAGGGATTTTCACAAATCACGCTCTGTTTTGTTGAAATAGAAGTGATACTCTTTTTTTAAGTCACTAATTGTCATGTTCTTGGCCGCACTAGGGCTGTACACTCCCAATGAACAGAGCTGCTTCGTATAATAATGTCTTTCCTTTGCTAAAGCTTCTGTTAAGATACGCCGCACCGATTATCCCCTCCTATCAATTGATCTGGAGCAGGTGCTTATGAAGACCTTTTATACAAATCATTTTGTACAGCTCTTAGAAGAGCATGCGCATTCTGACCTGCAGCCTGCATGAATCGCTCCATTAATTCATCCCTCTTCATATCTATTGCGATAATTTCCTTTGCCATACAGATGATCCGTGTTTTCTCCATCATATGCTCCTCCTCCTATTTCAACTCATCATCATTATATGCATGCGTAGCAATCACTTCACATATGTTGTCAACTTTCCTTCCATCATTTTTTCATTTTTATGTTTTTGTGTTATATTTTCTAACAAACGATAGGTTTTTTTCGTTGTCATTTTGTATAATATGAAGAAAAGACTTGCAGGGGTGAGTATATGACGCAGGAAGATGTATCTTATAAAGATAAAAAAGTCATTTCAATCGGGATTGTCAGTGAATTAACAGGGCTATCCGTCAGGCAAATCCGATATTATGAGGAACGCAGACTCATCTACCCCCAGCGCTCAACAAGAGGCACGCGTAAATATTCTTTTTCTGATGTAGAACGATTAATGGACATTGCCAACAAACGAGAAGACGGTGTGCAAACAGCGGAGATTTTGAAAGACATGAAGAAAAAAGAACAGGCATTAAAAAGCGGACAATATAAGAAAAAAATGCTGGAAGGTCAAATTAACGCACACTTCAGGTACAAAAATCGATAAACAAATAAAGTTTAGCTGACTCTTTTAGGCTTTGTTCGCACTTGATTTTTGGTCATGGCTTAATGAAAAAGAGACAGCTTTTTTTGCTGTCTCCGTTATCAAACCAAAGCCCTTGGCAATGCCAAATCCTATTAAGTGAAATAAGCTATATAAGCAAGGACATCAGTTTAAATTTACTTTTTTCAGGCGGCGTGCAACAACATTTCATTCTAAGAAACAACACTATATCAAATAGCGTTTAGGTATATTGTTAAGTGCAGGCGATCTAGCGTTTATCCATTCGTTCAGGAATCGAAACAGTTCGTTCATTGATCACATTCCCCGTGTTTAGAGTCGTTTTTGGTTCAATTAAGAGCAAATGAACTTCTTCTTCAGCAATTGGCTGATGTTCAATTCCTTTTGGAATCACAAGAAACTCCCCTTCATTAAGCGCTATTTCTCTATCCCTAAAACGGATGACTAGATTTCCTTTCCATACAAAGAACATTTCATCCTCGTCATCATGGTGATGCCAAATGAATTCACCATTAATTTTTACCATTTTCATGTATGAGTCGTTCAACTCTCCGCTTATTTTTGGATTCCAATAATCATTTATTTGCGAAAATTTCTCTTGGATATTAACCTTTGAAATCAATAGATTCCCTCCTCATTTACTTGAAAACGTCTTTTTATCTTTCCTAAGCTAAAACTCCCTACCTCTCAAATTCTCCTCCTCATGATCAGACACCAAGGGACACAATGAGCATCAACCTCTTATTATTAAGTTTACTTATTCTATTGGATCACGTAAAATCAAAAAATAGTGTATAGTTCTTCACAATTTGTGATGCAAAAAGGAGCATTATTTTGGATATTAAATCTTTGGAGATATTTAAAGCAGTAGCGATTGAACAAAGCGTTACAAAAGCTGCTGAGAAATTAAATTATGTGCAGTCCAATGTCACTGCACGAATCCAGCGTCTTGAACAAGAATTAGGTGTTCCTCTTTTCTATCGATATCACAAAAAGATATCCTTAACGCCTGCAGGGCGTGAATTGTTGCCATATGCAAACAAATTACTCTACGATTTTGAAGAAGCGATAGAGGCCGTAAAGCTTTCCTCTACTCCGCGGGGAACTTTGCACATTGGATCTATAGAGTCTACTGCTTCGACAAGATTGCCCAGCATTTTCGCAGCATATCACAAGACATTTTCACAAGTAGAATTGAGCTTGTATATGGCACCTACTGTAGATCAGGTTCATGCTATTCTCAACTACAAGGTAGATGGTGCATTGGTTGATGGGCCTATTCTTCATCCCGACATTATTGAATATCCGGTATTGGAAGAATCTCTTGTTCTCATTACAAGCTACTCCCAGGAGGAATTCCAGGTAGAATCAATTTTGCATGAACCATTGCTTTCGTCATTTGCGCATTGCATCTATTTGGGGCGTTGGCAACGATGGTTAGAGAGCAATGGCTTTGCTCCGATGAAGGTAATGGAATATGGCACTTTAGAGGGCGTGCTTAAATGCGTCGAAAACGGGCTAGGGGTTACCGTATTACCAAAATCTATGGTCGAATCTCGGGTGCAAGGCAAATTTACCTGTCATCCTTTACCGGAACCACATAGAATCGTGCCCACTGTGTTTATAAGGCGCCGCGATTCGTACATGACCAGTGCCCTCTCACGGTTTATGGAATTATTGGGCATAACTCATATGTGATCGGGTCATTTGTGGTAAAAAAGAGGATAGATAGAGCAAAGTTCTTTCAGCTCTTCTATCCTTTTTAAATAAAATCATTTTAACTTTCATTGAGAGGAAGCATCAGTTCCTTCAACGAGCCCTACAAAGTCAATCCGTACACCGCCTTTTTCAGGATCTTCTATGACCCGCATGGCCAGTGCCTTTTTCTCCCCTGTTTTTTCATCTTCGTAATTCGCATGAAAGACGTGAATGCTGGCTTCTTCCAATTGAAAATCTTCATAAGAAAGTGTCTCTATGCCCCATTCTTTTTTCATTTTTAGAATGTCTTTCGGGCTTGGGACAGCGCCTTCAACATAGATGTTTTCTATTTTTTGTTTATTTCCTTCGGTAATCGCTTCAATCATATGCTCTGCTGCCACCAGTCTTCTGTCTTTCCCCTCGTCTTCCCTTGAACATGCACCTAGCAATACAATTACAATGCACATTAAAATGAATAAAAACTTCTTCATTTTTCTCTCCCACCTTCTCCTTAAAATGTAAAGGATGGAAGCGCTATATGCAATCTTTATTCAAAAAAGACTGTAAAACGTCACGTTTTACAGTCATTTTGCTACATCAGTGTATGAAGGAATGCTGTTGCAATTCCAAAATAGATCAGTAAGGATAAAATATCATTCAATGTTGTGATCAGCGGCCCAGATGCAATAGCTGGGTCCACGTTTAATCTGTGTAAAATAATCGGTACGACCGTACCTGCCATAGTCCCAATAATCAGTGTTGCAAGCAGCGAGGAACCAACAACAAAACCTAAAATCATATTGCCCTGCCACACCATTGCGACGACTGTAATAATAATGGAACAGACAATCCCAATGTAAATACTCGTTCTCAGCTCTCTAAAAATAAGACGCATGATGGTTTTTTTCGTTAATTCTTCTTTTGAAAGCCCTCTAATGACGACGGCAAGAGACTGTGTCCCTGTATTCCCTGTCATCCCGGCAATCATCGGCATGAAGAACGCTAAAGCAACGACTTGCTGAAGGGTACCTTCAAAATAATTTAAAATACTGCCTGAAATCAGCCCAATGAACAAGAGTAAAATGAGCCACGGAAGACGGCGGTATGCCGCCACAAATGCCGGCGTATCGAACGTGATATCTTTACCAGAGGCAGCAAACTTTTCATAGTCTTCGCCCGCCTCTTGAATCACAACATCAATGATATCATCGACTGTAACAATTCCGACTAGAACATTGTTCTCTTCCACAACAGGAATCGCAAGGAAATCATATCGTTCAATCAGCTTTGCGATTTCCTCCTGATCCTGAAAGGCTCCAACGGCAATGACTCTTGTAAACATGAGATCCTGTACCTTTTCATCCGGTTCACCTAAAATGAGATCCCGGTATGAGAGAACGCCTACAAGCTGTTTTTGATCATTAATCACATATAAATAGTTGATTGATTCCGCAATTTCAGCAAAGCTTTTCAGCTTCACAACTGCATCCTGCACTGTAAAATGCTGAGGAATCCAAACGTAACGGTTGGTCATGATCCGTCCCGCTGTCTCAGCAGGATAATTCATAAGAAGCTGGACGGCCTTGGATTCCTCTGCTTCCATGTTAGATAAAAGCTGATCCTTTAGCTCATCCTCCATCTCATCAAACAAGTTAGCTAGATCATCGTTATCCATTTTATTTGTGACGAAGGTCGCTTTGTCTTTCCCTACTTTTTCAAGAACAATTTCTTGATATTCCCGCTCCAGCTCACCCATCATTTCTGTCACGTCATCGACTGGTAAAAAGCTGAGGAAGCGGCCGCGGTGTTTCTCTGGAAGTTCTTTAAATAAGTAGGCCATATCATATGGCTGAAGTTCTTCCATGATGTTTTTAAATTCTTTTCGTTTTCCATCTCTTAGTAAAATAATGATGCGTAAAATGAGTTCATCATACGTAATATTTTGTATCATCGCTGTTACCTCCCCAAAGTCAGGAGATACCCGAATCCCTTAGAATGTGCGGGGGTCAGGATCTCCTCTATCTGATGTCTCAATCTGATCTTTTGACATATCCTCTATGTGTCTCGAATCGGGATGATCCATCCCCACACCTCCTTTTCTCATAAAAAAGCACCTTCAACCGAATGAAGGCGCTTTGTAAGCATGACAAATAAACACTTGCTCCTTCAATCGTAGAGCTTTAGCACTGTATGGCATAGGAAAAATCCAGCTGCATTAAAAATCACCTTATGTCGATGATTTCTGTTGACCCATTGGCGTCTTTGGACATTTTTGGGCAGCAGCGTATCTCCATACAGGAGCCTCACCTAACGAAGTCTCATATTGTTGACACACTGAGATTACAGAAAAAGCGCAGTAATGTCAATAAGCAAGATGCCAATTTCCCTTATGTATTCGCTTACTTTTGAAAAAAAGAGCGATAGACAAAGTAGACCATCGCCCTTTCATGTCTTTTATTCCTCTTCTGGCTGATTCATATCCTCTTGGGAGAGGAGATGAAAGGAATCATGCAAAAACAAAGCATATCCTTCTCCATCAGGATGCGGAACATATTCCGCATGGTCCATTGTTTGCTCTTCTTCTTTTTTCTTCATATTCTCTCGCCTCCTTTCCCGTAGTTTGTCCCAATGAAAAAACCTTACACATGAAAGTGTAAGAAGTGATTAGTACAAAACGGCTGAACTCATAAAGGTGCGGCGAATGTCACCATTGGCAATGCACTGATAACCGTCGCTATAGCTAAAAATGAATGATTGTTTACAGAAAAAAAGATCTCTCTGATTAGGGTACAACCATTGATTGATAACACAATGTATAATACTAAGTATAAAAATTGAATATTGGGGGATATGATAATGAACGAAACTACACTGAACATGCACTTTTCAAATGATTTATTAAAAAAAGTAAGAGAACAATTTTTATATATTGATGAGGATCCTATCCTAAAAAAGGAACGACTTTTTTTTGACAATGCAGGTGGCTCTCTTCGTTTAAAACAGGCAAATCATATATTTTCAATCATTGATGGCATCCCAGATTGTTCTGAAAGAAATCATAAAACTGCAAAACACTTGATCGATATCCATAAAAAGGGAATCGTTGATCTTCAAACCATTTTTAACGTGAAACAAGGAAGCTTCGCCACATATCTGACAGCATCACAGGCTATCTTTCAAACTACGGGTATCATTGCAGAACATATTCAAGGAACAAATATTGTCACAACATCCTTAGAACATCCAGCAGCCTATGACGCAGCTAGTTTTTATGCAAATAAATTAAACAAAGAGCTGAGAGTGGCCAAGTCTAATCCTTTAACAGGTGGAGTGAACGTAGAAGACATCTTGGCATTAATCGATCAAGATACTGTTCTTCTAAGCGTCATCTATGCTTCGAATATCTCTGGTGCTATTTTAGACATTGAACAAATTGTACAAGAGGCAAGAAAAAAGAAACCAAACTTATTTATCATGGTTGATGCCGTTCAACATGCACCTCATGGTTTAATTGATATTGAAAAAACACCTGTGGATGTGATAAATTTTGCCCCATATAAATTTTTTGGTGTTAGAGGCTGCGGGATTGCTTATTTATCGGAAAGAGCTGCTCTTCTCCCTCATCATAAGTTAAAAGGAAAGAAAGAAACTGAATGGGGTCTAGGAACTCCAGCACCTGCTCATTATGCGGCTATTAGCGCAATTGTTGATTATGTGTGCTGGCTTGGAGGTCATTTTACAACAGTGAATGCCAGACGACAGTTATTCGCAGCAGGTATGGAAGCTATCGGAAAACAAGAAAGGTCTTTATTAAAAATAATGCTAGACGGGACACCCAACGTAAAAGGGCTAAGAGAAATCAAAGGAGTTACCGTGCATCTTGATGACCATGATTTATCAAAAAGAGATTTCATCGTAGCCATATCGATAGAAGGAACAAACCATGAGGATGCAGTAAGACAATATGAACAGCACGGTGTGATCGTATATGAAAGGTTGAATACAAGCATTTATTCTAAAAGGATGCTGGATTCCTTTGGAATGAAAGGGGCTATTAGAATATCACCTCTCCATTGTCATACTATTCAAGAGATTGAGACGTTTTTAAGAACAACTGAAATGATAAGCAATCAATATAAAAAGCATTAACATGCATGCAGATTGTTGACAAAGGGCTAAAATGACCTTTATTTTAGCCCTTTGTCTTCTTTTCAGCGTGATAGAAAACCTTTGAAGTCTAGGAAGGACGAGTACTGGAGCGGAGCGAATTTGACATTCGTGAGCACCAGCACGCAGGACTGACACCGAATGCGAGGGTTTGTCTACATGGAAGTACGCTATTCAGTTTGATATTCATTTGTACTTGTATACAATCAATTAGGCAAAAATAACGGTCTGAACCATCGGTTCAGACCGCATACAAATTTATCTTAGGATTGCTGCCGTATTAATCATCCCATTCTTGCTTCAGGATTTTGCCTGTTTTAGCGGAAATCTCAAAATCAACTTCCTCGCCGTTTGGTGTGGTGATTTCGACTTCATATAAGTACACACCATTTTCTTTATCTAAATCAGAATCTGTGACTGTTCCTTTTACTTTTGCAAGGGCAATTTGTTCAGCCTGCTTTTTAGTGATTTTCACATTCTTTTTCTTTTCTTTGACTGGATCATTCAGCGCTTTCCCTGTTTTGGCATCGACATATACTTTATATTCAAAGCCGCCTTTTTTAATCTCGACCTCATACACCCATTTTCCTTTTTTACGCTCAAGATCCACATCATCCACATAGCCTTTCACAACTTTTAATGCTGCTTTTTCAGCTTGTTTCTTTGAGACAAACGATGATTTCTTTTGCACCACTTGCTCGGCGTTTGCGGTTTGATTTGTATTTTGCGCTTGAAGTGTGAAACCACCTGCGACAAGAGTTCCTGTTAATGCTGTAACTACTAGTACTTTTTTCATCATGTTCATGTCCTCCTCTATTTGATTTCTCCTTTATCTTAAAGAAACAAGATGATAAAGGAAGGAAAGAAACATGAGAAAATCATGAGAAAAGGATTAGTTTTCGTACGTAATTCCTTCTATATCTCCTGTATATGCGTTCACAAGCACCTCTGCCTCTCGCCCATCAGGCAAATCCAGCTCCACCTCAAATACGAGCATACCGCTAAATGTTTCAAGATCGGCATCATCCACTGTCCCTCCGACTTCTTTTACTGCAATTCGGATGGCTTCTTCGACCGTGATTTTTGTCATTTTCTTTTCTTTAGAGGTCGGGTTTTTCTTTTCTGCTTCAAGCACCTTAAACGTTTGCTTGTCGACATCGACTTGATATAATTCTTTTTTTGATTGGATCGTAAAGATAAAACGATCGGACTTTTCTTTCTTTTGAATGACCGTACCGCTCACTTTTTTAACAGCCGCTTCTTCTGCCAGAAGCTCAGCATTTTTTTCATTTGGCTTTTGATAGCTTTTTAACTGCTTGATTTCTTTCATTTGACCGCTTGCGGAAGATGCAATGATTTGATAGATCCCATTTGAATTTTCCAGGGTCAAGGTATAGTCCTGTTTATGATTGATTAAATCAATATTTGTAATGTTTCCATTGTAGTCTTTTGCGATGATTTTTTTGATTTCTGCTTCACTTAATATTTTTTGATCAATGGTTTGAATCATGAGCATTGCAAAGGCTGCAAGAACGACGAGACATCCTGCAAGCGCAAGCACCATTTTCGTTTTTCTAGACATGCAGCGCCTCCTTCCTATTTCCTATTTTATAAGGAGGAAATGAGAAATTGATGAGAAAAGACCCATTTATTTCGGAAAAAGAATGGTCATGGCTGTCCCTTCGCCGATTCGGCTGTCTACCATCAGCTCAGCTCCATGCTCTTCTGCAATTTGCTTCGCAATTGAAAGACCAAGACCCGTTCCGCCGGTCTCACTGTTTCTTGCTTCATCCACACGGAAAAAGCGGTCAAAGATTTTCGGGAGATCCTCTTCTTTTATGCCAATCCCATGGTCAACGACTGAAATAAACGGCTTCTCTCCTCTCCATCCGCAGGTCACATCAACTGGCTCTGTACTATATTTGACCGCATTATCAATCAAGATGGTCAAAAGCTGTTTGATTTTCTCTTCATCCCCCTCAGCGACGAGCGGCTGATCTGTTTGCACATCAGGATCAATGGTTCGATTCGTTGCGACTTCAAGTGTATGGCATATCTGCTTGCATAAATGGCCAAGATCAACTGGCCTCATGTCCAAGTAAAGCGGCTGACCATTTTTCGCAAGTGTTAATAATTGATCTGTCAGCCTTTTCATTTTTTTCGCTTCATCATGAATCGCTTGAGAGGATTCTTCTATAACCTCTGGACGTGTTTGTCCCCAGCGCTTTAGTAAATTGCTGTAGCTCATAATGACGGTAATCGGTGTCTTCAATTCATGAGAGGCATCATGCAAGAATTGCTGCTCTTTCTCATAATGCTTCTCGAGTATTTCTGACATTTCATTAAAGGTTTGTCCCATTTGATACAATTCATCCTTTGAATCCCCTGCTAGTTTGATTCGCTTAAACGCCTTCTCCTTCATACTTGCCTTCATGGTGCTCGTCATTCTACTAATAGGGCGTACGATTTGTTTTGTTAAAATGTGGCCAGCAAAATAGGAAAGCACTATAATTAAAACGCCAGCAGCGATTAAAATCATTCTTAATAACGCCAAATTCTCTTCCGTATTTTCGATTTCTTCATATACTTGAAGCGACACAATCTCTCCATTTGTCCAAATGACCGGAATCGCAGCGAACGCAATCATATGCTTGTTGTATTCTTTTATTTCTGCTGTCTGACCAGTTTCATATGTAAAAGGCAGTGAGCTAAACGTTGATTCCTTTGTGACAGTCAACTTTGACTCACCCTTTTCTGTCACGACACGGATCATACCATTTTGGGGCAGGTACGCTTTCAGCAGCTCCGAGGATGGAAGACCCTCTTCTTCTGATTTTTTTAAAGCAATGGCAATATTTTCAGCGACCTCAGACAGCCGGGACATATCTTTTTGCGTTAAGGTCATCGAAAAAATAAAATAAATGGCTGTATGAAACAGCAGCACCATTAAAAACAAGGACAACGATGTATAAAGCTGAATTTTATTTTTTAATCTCATTCTTTATCCTTTCATCACATAACCCACACCTCTCACTGTGTGAATCAGCTGTTTTTCGAATGGGTAATCGACTTTTTTCCTTAAATAACGAATATAGACATCCACTACGTTTGTGTCACCGAAGTAATCAAAGCCCCAAACGGCTGTTAAAAGCTGATCTCTTGTAAGCACTTGCTGCTGATGCTTCAGCAAGTGGACAAGCAGGTCAAATTCTCTCGGTGTGAGCTCAAGCATTTGCCCGGCCCTTTGTATGTCTCTTGTTTTCTCGTTGACGGTCAAATCTGCTATGCTAAGCTCTGTTTCCTTTTCTTCTTGCGCATGAATATTCAACCTTAGCTGCGCACGAATTCGCGCTAATAATTCTTCTATGTCATAAGGCTTTGTAATATAATCATTCGCCCCAAGATCGAGGCCGCTTACTTTATCAGGCACACTCCCTCTTGCTGTTATCAAAATAATAGGTGTCGCTGTATTTGTCTTTCGAACCCTTCTCAGCACTTCAAGACCGCTTAATTCTGGAAGCATGACGTCAAGCAGCACCAAATCGAAGCTTTCCTCTTCAAGAGCCTGGAGTCCATCCATTCCTGTCTCTTTGACTGTCACCTCATATCCTTCATATTCAAGCTCTAGTGACAGCACCCTTGCAATTTTCTTTTCATCTTCGACTACGAGTATCTTCCCTTTGTTCATCTCTATCTCTCCTATCTGAAAGGCAAGCTTGTCTTTCCATTATTATATGTTGCCTTTCCCATTTGGAACAGCCACAAACTTCACATGTTATTTTTTATATGAACATTGATAAAAAAGAACATTTGTTCTATAATGAGGTTATCATCATAACAGTTATTGACATTGTAAGCACCTGAACGTAATCCTATTTCATTCGTTTTTATAAACATACCTATAGAATATGCAAATCGCACTCATTTATAAAAAATACAAGGAGGAACACCATTCTATGAAAAGCAAAAACAATGTGAAATTAACGCACTTTTCAGATGTATACATAGAAGGCTTATCGTCTTTTGTTCTAGAGGAAGAACAAGCAAAATTTACTGCTTTACCAAGCGCATATTTTGAGTTTACCGAAGGGCAATACAGAATTGTCATACTCAATGAAGATGAACCGGTTGGATTCTTTGTATTACATGCAACAGATCGTATTAAGGATTATTCAGATAACCCAAACGCTATGTTGTTAACTTCATTATCTATTCATCAGACGCAGCAAGGAAAAGGATTTGCTAAACAAGCAATGTTCTTATTAAATCAATTTGTCACCTCTGAATTCCCTAACTGTAACGAGATCGTACTGGCTGTAAATCATCAAAATATTCCTGCTCAGACTCTGTACTCACAAGTAGGCTATAAGGATACAGGTAAAAGAAAAATCGGTCCAATTGGTGAACAGTTGATTATGAGCTTATGGTTATCCTAACTGTTCACCAAACGGGTACTAGAGTGAAAAATATTTTAGAACAAAAATATTTCCGCTCAATCTTCCTTCTTCTCACTTCTCAACTATCACTTATTTTCGTTGTCTAATCAGAAAGCCTTTTTTAGTCCTTTTCACCCATTTTCACCTGTACAGGTGCAAG
The DNA here is from genome assembly GCF_038007905.1 of Bacillus sp. FSL W8-0645. Taxonomy (NCBI): domain Bacteria; kingdom Bacillati; phylum Bacillota; class Bacilli; order Caryophanales; family Bacillaceae; genus Bacillus; species Bacillus sp. FSL W8-0645. The sequence goes on along the minus strand of NZ_JBBOYC010000001.1, from coordinate 1,363,248 downwards.
CTCACTATGCAGCATTTCCTTCTTTTTCATATGATATCAAGAGTTTTCCTCAAAAGTTGAGTTCTTTCGTCAAGAAGTGAGGAGAACTGCACTTTTGATAATAGATTGATTATTTGAAAAATTATTACAATTGACCCTTTCCGATCAAAAGTTTCTTTTATACAATAACATTACGCAGCCTGAATCTACTTTGAAAACAAAATAAGGAGGGCTTTCTTATGAAAGGTGAAATTCGCTTAATTCCGTATGAAGTAAAAGCCAATGTGATGGAAGCGAAAGAGACGCCGGAAAGTATTCAGGAGATTAAAGCACCCGAACTTTGGTCAAGTGGCTTCAAAGGAAAAGGCATAACCATTGCTGTCCTTGATACAGGCTGTGACACAAAGCATCCCGACTTAAAAGATCAGATTATCGGAGGCAAGAACTTTACCGATGATGACAATGGAGATGCTGAAAATGTAAAAGACTACAACGGGCATGGTACCCATGTAGCAGGAACGATTGCAGCAACAGATCAAAATGGCGGAATTCTAGGGGTTGCCCCTGAAGCCAAGCTGCTGATCGTGAAAGTTCTTGGCGGTGAAAATGGCAGCGGGAAATACGAATGGATCATTAATGGCATCAACTATGCCGCTGAGCAGAAGGTGGATATTATCTCTATGTCTCTCGGTGGTCCAAGCAATGAGCCCGCCTTGCAGGAAGCCATTCAAAATGCTGTGAAAAGCGGTGTACTTGTTGTGTGCGCAGCAGGAAATGAAGGGGACGGGGACGAGCGTACAGAAGAATTCTCCTACCCAGCAGCATACAATGAAGTCATTGCCGTCGGCTCTGTCTCCCTTGCAAGAGAATCCTCTGAATTCTCCAACGCCAATAAAGAAATCGACCTCGTCGCTCCAGGAGAAGACATTTTATCCACTCTTCCTAACCATAAATATGGCAGACTCACAGGCACCTCAATGGCTGCCCCTCACGTGAGCGGTGCACTAGCCATTATTAAAAATGCCGAAGAAGAAGCGTTCCAGCGCAAGCTGACAGAGCCTGAGGTCTATGCTCAGCTTGTCAGAAGAACCCTTCCACTGAAGCAATCTAAAGCCCTCGTCGGAAATGGATTTTTATATTTAACTGCGCCTGATGTCCTTTTAGAAAAAACATTGGAAGCAGATCTTTTATCTCTATAGCTTGAATAGAGGTCCTGAGAATAGATAGAATTTTCTCAGTATTTCTTTAATTAAAATTATTCAAAATTTACTTTGACGAAATGAAATGGACGTTATATAATCGAACACAATAAATTCATAGTTTGAGAGTCGGTAATTCGATCACACGTCGAATTTTAATTGGGAAGACCGGTGAAAATCCGGCGCGGTCCCGCCACTGTGAGTGAGGAGAGCTTTTCTCATGAATCCACTGTCATAAGGACGGGAAGGAAGAAAAGCTTGGAGATTCACCAGCCAGGATACCAGCCGCTCTATCACATCAAACCCCCTACGGTTGATAGGAGATGTCGGAAAAAGCGTCAGTTATGCTCACGTCTTATTTCGCACACACATTTTGTCTTTTTAGACCAGACATTTGCCCTCATCAATCTTCACCATGAGTGTAAATGTCTTTTTATATTTAGAGGAGGAATTGGAATTGACAATTGTTAAAACAAGTAATCTAGGTTTCCCGCGTATTGGTTTAAACAGAGAATGGAAAAAAGCACTTGAGTCTTATTGGAAAGGTCAAACTGACCGTGAAACCCTCTTAAGCACACTGGATGAACAATTTTTAACTGCCATTAAAACGCAAATTGATCAACAAATTGATGTTGTTCCTTCTGGAGATTTTACCTTCTACGATCACGTGCTCGATACTGCTGTCATGTTCAATTGGATTCCAGAGCGCTTCCGCAGCTTAAAAGACCCGCTAGATACATACTTCGCGATGGCAAGAGGAACAAAAGATGCTGTCTCAAGTGAAATGACAAAATGGTTTAATACAAACTATCACTACATCGTTCCAGAATACGAAAAAACCACCGAATTCAAACTCACACATAACAAACCGCTTGAAGCTTACGAAAAGGTGAAAAAGGCGTTTGGTGTTGAAACAAAACCTGTCGTACTTGGTCTTTATACATTTGTCTCACTTTCTAAAGGCTATGAACCAAATGAAGTAAAAGAGATTCAGCAGCGTCTCGTCCCGCTTTATACTCAAGTTTTAAAAGAACTTGAAGAAGCCGGCGTCAAATGGGTACAAATTGATGAGCCAGCACTTGTCACAGCTTCATATGAAGACGTGACATCCGTCAAAGAAATCTATCAAACAATCAAAGAAGCCGTACCTGCCTTAAATATTCTTCTTCAAACCTACTTTGATTCAGTAGATGCGTATGAAGAGCTTGTCACATATCCTGTTGAAGCCATCGGTCTTGATTTTGTCCATGATCAAGGACGCAATCTTGATCAAGTGAAAAAGCATGGCTTCCCGAAAGATAAAATTTTATCAGCAGGCGTCATTGATGGAAGAAATATTTGGAGATCAGATCTTGGCGAAAGATTGTCATTCGTTTCTGAGGTCATTGCTGACGCTCAGCCGAAGGAAGTATGGCTGCAGCCATCAAGCAGTTTGCTGCATGTACCAGTTGCAAAACACCCAAGCGAACAGCTTGAAGAGAAACTATTAAACGGACTGTCTTATGCTACTGAAAAGCTGGCTGAATTAACAACATTAAAAGAAGGCTTAACAAAAGGCGCCGCAGCGATTGAAGCCGACATCAATGAAGCCAAGCAAGCACTTCTTACTTTAAAAGAATTTGCAAAAGGAACCAATGCGGATTTGACAGCAGAACGCAACAATCTTTCATCGAAAGACTTTAAACGTCCAGTTGCCTTTGAAGAGCGCCTTCGTATCCAAAACGAATCTCTTGAACTGCCGCTCTTGCCAACAACAACCATTGGCAGCTTCCCGCAGTCTGCTGAAGTGCGAAGTGCTCGTCAAAAATGGCGTAAAAATGAATGGACAGATGCAGAATATGATGAATTTATTAAGAAAGAAACAAAAAGATGGATTGATATTCAGGAGGAAATCGGTCTGGACGTTCTCGTACATGGAGAATTCGAGCGTACAGACATGGTTGAATACTTTGGTGAAAAGCTGGCCGGATTTGCCTTTACGAAATTTGCTTGGGTACAATCCTACGGCTCGCGCTGCGTGAAGCCGCCAATCATTTATGGAGATGTCGAGTTTACAGCGCCAATGACCGTGAAAGAAACGGTTTATGCACAAAGCTTAACGGAGAAAAAGGTCAAAGGAATGCTGACAGGTCCTGTCACCATCTTAAACTGGTCTTTCCCAAGAACAGATATCTCCCGAAAAGACATTGCCTTCCAGATTGCTTTCGCATTACGTAAAGAGGTAGAGGCGTTAGAAGAAGCAGGGATTCAAGTCATTCAAGTGGATGAACCTGCACTAAGAGAAGGTCTTCCGCTCAAAGAAAGTGATTGGGCAGACTATTTAAACTGGGCAGCAGAGTCATTCCGTCTATCAACATCATCTGTTCAAAATGAAACGCAAATTCATACACATATGTGCTACAGTAACTTCGAGGATATTGTCGATACGATCGAAGACCTTGATGCCGACGTGATCACTATTGAACATTCACGCAGTCATGGTGGATTCCTCGATTACCTAGAGAAGCACCCGTATTTGAAAGGACTTGGACTTGGTGTATATGACATCCATAGCCCGCGCGTTCCATCTATCGAAGAAATGAGTCAAATCATTGATGATGCACTGAACGTATGCCCGGCAGATCGCTTCTGGGTGAATCCTGACTGTGGTCTAAAAACGAGACAAGAGCCTGAAACCATTGCTGCTTTGAAAAACATGGTGACGGCAGCTGAAGTCGCTCGTAAAAAGCTGGCGCAGCATGCATAATTGATACCCTCTCCCCTGCTATCATGGCGGGGGAGTTTTATGCGTAAATTATCCTGCTTGACCATCTACTAGGAGGTTTCCTTTTCTAGCATGATTCGTTTATACTAGAGAAGTCAGTCGAAACAAAGGGAGGAAGACAATGAATCACGAAGATTTTTTACAACGCGCAATTGATCTTGCAGTAGAAGGAGTCAATAGTGGTACTGGCGGCCCTTTTGGAGCAGTCATTGTCAAGGATGGACAGATTATTGCCGAGGGAAGCAACAATGTGACAACAACAAATGATCCAACCGCACATGCTGAAGTCACAGCCATTCGAAAGGCGTGCCAGACGCTGAATACATACCAATTACAAGATTGTATTTTATATACAAGCTGTGAGCCTTGTCCGATGTGCCTTGGTGCTATTTACTGGGCTAGACCAAAAGCGGTCTATTTTGCTGCTGGACATCAGGATGCAGCAGTTTCTGGTTTTGATGACTCGTTTATTTATGAAGAAATCAATAAAGATTACGAATCAAGAAATATTCCATTTTATCAGCTGACACTTCAAAAAACCCTTGCACCATTTGAAGCATGGGAAACCTACGAACAAAAGAAAGAATATTAAAAAAAGACACCTGCTCATCAGCAGGTGTTTCTTTTTTTCAGCGTAATAGAGAACCTTTTTTATTCAGCCACTTCAAGCTCTACTTCGATGTTCCCTCTTGTTGCTTTTGAATATGGACAGAATTCATGCGCAGCCTCGACAAGCTCTTTCGCCTTGTCATGGTCAAGCCCTTTTGCAGATACAATCAGCTTGACACCAAGCTTAAATCCGCCATCACTTTCATCTTTTAAAAGACTGACATGTCCCTCGACTTCTGATTCAATGTTGACCCCTTGGTTTTTCGCTACTTGTTCAAGTGCCCCTCCGAAACATGCTGCATAGCCCGCTGCAAATAATTGCTCTGGATTCGTACCAGTTTCTCCGTCTTTCTTTGCATTAGGCATGACAATGTTATGATCGAGCACACCATCTTCTGAACGAACATGTCCAGCTCTTCCGTGTTGTGCCTTTACTTTTGCTGTGAATAATGGTTTCATCTTCATCTTCATCTCCTCCTTTATCTATTTATTCCTTTCACGTTCTATCCATTTCTCAAACATTTATCGCACATTAAAGAATTTTTTCGTTTTTGGGCTGTATTTATTTTAAAAAAGAAGAAAATCTTATACAATGATAAGTATGACAAAAAATAGTTGGTGACTGACATGACAAATGAATTCGAGCATATGAAGCTGGAAAATCAGCTTTGTTTCTTGTTATATGCAAGTTCAAGAGAGATGACGAAGCAGTATAAACCGTTATTAGAAGAGTTAGACATTACGTATCCGCAATATTTGGCACTGCTTTTATTGTGGGAGCATGGGACATTAAATGTGAAAACGATGGGAGAGCTTTTATATTTAGACTCCGGTACACTCACACCTATGCTGAAACGGATGGAGCAAAACGGACTCATCATCCGCGAGCGCTCGAAAGAGGATGAACGTTCTGTGCAAATTCGTTTAACGGAATATGGCGAGCAACTAAAAGAGAAGGCTACTGCAATTCCATTTCAGATGCTGTCTGGGACAGGCAGATCGGAAGAAGAGTTAAAAACGCTGCGCGCCTCTTTGCATGAGCTTTTGCAAAAATTAACACAATCAAAAGGCTGAGGGAATATTCCCTCAGCCTTTTATGATATCGATTATTGTGCGACAGCTACTAATTCTACTTCAATATTTCCTTGAGTTGCTTTTGAATATGGGCATACGCCGTGTGCTTTATGAACAAGCTCATCTAATGCTGATTGCTCGATTCCAGTTCCTTTTACTTCTAGCTTAACGCCTAGTTTGAAGCCGCCATCTGAACTGTCTTTTACTAAGCTCACATGTGCTGTTACTTCACTTTCAAAACGGATACGCTCTTGTCTTGCGACCATTTGAAGGGCTGAATCAAAACATGCAGAGTAGCCTGCTGCAAATAATTGCTCTGGATTTGTTGCTTTTTCAATTTTTTTCGCTCTTGGTGTTCCAGGCATTGCTACATCATGCTCAAGCACACCATCAGTTGAAACAACCTTTCCTTCTCTTCCTCCTACAGCTGATACCGTTGCAGTAAATAAAACTTCTGACATGTATATAACCCTCTTTCTCTCCAATAATATTTTCTACAATTGAATTGTACACAATTAAAATTCAAGAGTCAACGAATACACACTCTTTTTTAAGATTTCCTTTCTCCTCTATTTTATGTACACAGTAAAAAAAGCCCTTAATAAGGGCTTTTAGAGGATGTCATGCTGCGCATTTGGTTGTTGTAGCGTATGGTTTCTGTTATCCGGGTCGGCATTTGGTGCTGCTGCCAGCCATAATGCCAGGATGGTGATGCTTGTACAGACGACTGCCCATTTTTTAAAATTCATATAAACAATCCCCTCTCTGAATATAGATTCGAGCATGTTCCGCTTCTCCGTAGAAAATGGAAGATTTTTCATAATCTTCCATTTCATTATAATGCTTTGCGGTGTCTAATGCCAGCTCCTCTATATCTGGATATGCATAGGCAGACTCTAAAAAATGAAAAATTCGTTTAATATGCTCCGCATCTTGCTTTAAATACAATGCTTCTAAAAATATCGTCTTTTGAATATGAATGTCATCTTGAAGTGCTTCTGCTCGCTTCATACATTCTTCTCTGTAGTGTAAGGCTTCTTCGTGTTTACCTTGTTTGTATAATATCTGAGCGGCTGTATAAAGAGGGTCTATGGATCGACGAAGGTGATCAGATTGATTTTGGTCAAATAACGAGATGGATTCTTTCATTAGTTCCAGTGCGCGGTCAAGATCTCCCATTCGGTAATAACTGTTGCCCATATTAAACAAAGAGGAAGCAATAAAACGCACATTTTGAAAGTCTTTTGATCTCGCAAGCGCTCTCTCGAGATGTGGTAATGCCTTTTCATGTCTTCTCATATCATCATAATTACCTGCCACAATAAATTCGCACTGGATCGTGCGAAGCGCATATAGCTCATGCTGTATATAGACATCTAGCGCCAGTTTGGCATGATGCATCGAGATATGTGTTTGTTTCATGTGATAATATATTTCTGACATTTTAAAATGAAATTCCGCACGTTCAATATCATCTGACACAAAAGAAAGCTTGTGCTCTGCCTTTTGATAAGACGAGATGGCAGCAATATACTGCCTACGGCCAAATTCATACATGCCTCTGAAAAAATGATAGTAGTATTCAAGCATGCCTGTGACATGTGTTTGATGCTCATCTATTTCTTTCGAAAGCTCGGAAAAGTTGGCGCGGAGCTTTCCTTCCTTTAATGGCTTTAAATAATCGAGCATGACCTCATGTCTGAATTCCATTAAAGAAAAATAGAGAAGCAAATTCTGATCTTCTTCCATTGAATCAAGAGAGGTGCGAATTTCCTGCTTTAGTTGTTCTGCTTGTTCTGAATCAAATCTGCGGATTAATTCATACCACTTGTTGATTTTCACTCCAATATCCGAAGAGGGAATGATTTTCGCCATACGTTGCTTTCTCCAATCTTCTCAAAATATAAAACATTACCATATTTTATCATACTTGACCGAAGAAATACAAAAATGAAAGGAAAAAGAGAGCCTATTGTCACGAGACTCTCTTTTGAATTCGTTATTCTCTTATTTGTCCTTGACCGCGAATGACAAACTTTTCAGAGGTTAAGGCAGGCAGACCCATAGGTCCTCTTGCATGCAGTTTTTGTGTGCTAATCCCTATTTCTGCTCCGTAGCCAAATTCAAAGCCATCTGTGAACCGAGTAGAGGCATTATGATAGACAGCGGCAGCGTCAACAGCTGTTAAGAAAAGTGACGCACTTTGATCATTTTCCGTAATGATCGCTTCAGAGTGCTTGGAGCTATACGTTTGTATATGCTGAATCGCTTCTTCTATATTGGCTACGATTTTAATACTGACAATCGGCGCTAAAAACTCTGTTTCATAGTCCTCTGTGGTCGCTAATGAAGCACTTGGCGCAAGGGCACATACAGCTTTATCGCCCCGTATCTCTACCCCATTTGCATGAAGGGCTTCAAATAACGAAGCGCCATATGTTTTTGCCCATGTTTCATGAATGACAATGCTCTCGATCGCGTTGCAAACAGATGGCCTTTGGGTTTTAGCATTCAGCACAATCTGCTCAGCCATTTCGTTTTTCGCTGTTTCATCAATGTAGATATGACAGTTCCCTGCACCTGTCTCAAGCACTGGCACGGTAGACTCTCTCACGACAAGATCAATTAAATTTTTCCCGCCGCGCGGAATAAGGACATCCAGATATTCATTTAAAGTGAACAGCGTTTTCGCCGTTTCACGGCCTGTATCTTCAATCAATTGCACACTGTCTACTGGAATATCCGTTGTGTGAAGCGCTTCATGGATCACCTTCACAATCGCTTTATTACTATGAATGGCAGAGGAGCTCCCGCGAAGAATAACAGCATTCCCAGTTTTCAAACAAAGGGTGGCAGCATCTACAGTCACGTTTGGTCTTGCTTCATAAATCATTCCAACCGTTCCAAGAGGCACACGTACCTTTTCGATGTACAGACCGTTTTCTTTTTGAATGGTTTCTAATGTTTCACCAATTGGGTCTTTTAGGTGAATGAGTTGAAGGGTCGCGTCTGCGATGGCTTCAATTCTCTCTTCTGTGAGTGTAATCCGGTCAATAACAGAAGGCGTGAACTGCTTTTCCTCTGCAGCCTGCACATCCTTTTTATTCTCCTCGAGTAAATAAGCGGAAGATGCTTTAATTGCAGTTGCGATGGCATGTAAAGCTGCATTTTTTTGCTCCGTCGTTTTTAACAGCAGCTGATCTTTGGCTACACTTGCTTTTTTTGCTTTTTCAAGAACTTCATTCATCGTATTCCCTCCTCAGTTTTGTACATGCTGTACCCAGTGATCTCTGTGTATGACTTCAGGCTTCTCATTTGAAAGCTGATCACTTCGCATCCCTTTAATACCGAGAAGCTCATCGGATGCATACAAGGTTTGTCCTTTACCTACTAGTCCGTTCGGCCCTACGACTTCAACGACCTCTCCTTTAGAAAAGTCCCCAGCGACATCAATGACGCCAGCTGGAAGAAGACTTCTGCCATGATGCAAAATCGCCGCTTCCGCTCCTGCATCTATCATAATTTTCCCAGAAACGGGTGAATGGAATTGAATCCATTGACGGCGGTTGTTAACAGCTGATAAGTCCTGTTCTCCGATATACGTTCCGTCTCCTTGACCCCCTAGAATATGAAGCAGCTTATCCTCACCAGTACCTGTGCCAATGAAGACTTTCACGCCTAGTGAAAGTGCCGTTTGTGCAGCAGACAGCTTTGATTTCATCCCGCCTGTTCCCACTTTTGAGCCTGTGCTCTTCGCGTATGAAAACAATTCTTCTGAAATGTGTGTTAGTACATCAAAACGCTTCGCCTCAGGATGCTCATTTGGATTTGCATTATAAATTCCATTAATGTCTGTTAAGATGATCAATTGGTCTGCATGAATTAAACCGCTGACAAGAGCTGACAGCATGTCATTATCACCAAAGGTAAGCTCCTCAATGGAGACAGAATCATTTTCATTAATGATCGGTAAAATTTTTCTTTCTAGCAGCTCCATCATCGTTGCGTAAGCATTTCGATATCTTGTTCGATCTGAAAAGTCATTACGGGTTAAAAGCATTTGCGCAGGTGTCATGTGAAACTGTGAAAATAGTTCTGTATATTTCTGCATTAACAAGCCCTGACCAACGGCTGCTGCTGCCTGTTTTCCCTTTAAGGTCACAGGTCTTGATGGATACCCTAAGCTGCCAAACCCTGCTGCCACGGCTCCTGATGAAATTAAAATAATTTCATGCCCAGCCTCTTTCAGCTTTGCTATCGCTTTCACATGATCCTGCATTTTTTGTTCATCAATGGCTCCTTTTTGCTCTGTTAATGAACTGCTGCCAATTTTGATGACGATCCTTTGCTTTTTCATTATTGATTCCCTCCGCTATACCTTTAGGCACAAAAAAATCCCTTTTTCTCCTTATGTAAAGGACGAAAAGGGATTTTCCGTGGTACCACCTTCATTGAATAAGCATGCATACATTTAGCTTATTCCACTCAACTCCTGTAACGCCAGGCACGCGCTTAGATTTTTCCTCTAAGGCTCAAAGGGCAGGTTCAGCAGGTGTCTGCGGCAAATGTTTCAGCATGTCATTTGCTCTCTTTACGCATCAGTTCCTGCTTACTATTCCTTTTCAACGCTCGTTAATTTTTTTATATTATCACCAATTGCTAAGGAAAAGTCAAGCGGTCAATTAAATACAATCGTTTTATTCTCATGCACAATAATTCGATCTTCTAGATGCCATTTGACGGCACGTGCAAGCACACTCCGCTCAATTGTTCGGCCAATATTTTTTAAAGCTTCCGCATCATCCCGGTGATCTACACGCTCAATATCCTGTTCAATGATCGGTCCTTCGTCTAAATCATTGGTCACATAATGAGAGGTTGCACCAATTAATTTGACTCCTCGCTCATATGCACGCTTATATGGATTCGCACCGATAAACGCTGGCAGGAAGGAATGATGAATATTAATGATTTTGTTCGGGTGTTGTTCTATAAATCCAGGCGTTAAAATTTGCATGTATCTAGCAAGCACAATGGCATCAATATCATACTCTTCTAATAATGTGAGCTGCTGTTTTTCCGCTTCTTTGCGAATGTCTTTGTTCGCCTTCACAAAATGGAACGGAATTCCAAGCGCTTCTACTGTATCTTTTGCCGTTTCATGATTGCTGATCACGACCGCAATTTCAGCCATCAAATTGCCGCTTTGCCATTCCCATAGCAGCTCATGTAAACAATGAAGCTCTTTTGACACAAAGATTGCCAGCTTTTTCAGCTCACTTGCACGCGACATGCTCCACGTCATTTGAAAAGATGCTGCAATTGGTTCAAACTGCTGCTTCAGCTGATCCATATTTGCCGAGATGTCTTTCCAATCAAATTCAATTCTTAAAAAGAACCGGCCGCTTTCATGATCTGTTGTGTATTGGCTGGATTCAATGATATTTGCTCCGTGCTCAAATAAAAAGGAAGAGACAGCTGATACAATTCCAGGCTGATCCGGGCAGCTGACAAGCAATCTTCCTTTTTGCTCATGCTTTTGTCTGTGTAATTCAAGTTTCTCTGTTATCAAAGTTCTCATGTATCATGACCTCATTTACGTTTTCATTCTAATGAAATATTATACTGGACTGGAAAGAGAAAAAGCAATGTAGAGCCCTATTTTTCATTGAATATTCATTCAATTCTGCACCTGGCGTGATATAATGTGAATAGACCTTTTATCATAAAAGGAGTGATGGAGATGAAAAGTATGACTTTGTTTGGAAAAGTGAGCTTTTGGCTCGGCATCATTTGTCTGATCACAGGTATTTCCCTTTTTATAGCCGGTGAAAGACTCATTCCTTTTCTCACATTTGGTGTGTGTTTTCTGCTTGTGAGCCAGCTTTACCGCAAAAATGAAAACGGTTCCAATCATCGTTCGATGTAACAAAAGGCTGGCATCTATCTGCCAGCCTTTTCTTATTCAATGATTTTCAATCCTACTGCCGCAGATAAAATCAGTGCGATGAAGAAAATACGTTTTGCGTCTTTCGATTCTCCGTAAAACAGCATACCGACGATGGCGCCTCCAGCAGCTCCGATTCCAGTCCAAATGGCGTACGCCGTTCCCATCGGAATCGTGTTCATCGCAAGAGACAGCATCAGAAAGGACATCGAAAAGCCAGCCGCAATGAATAAAATCCATTTGACATGCTTGTCTTTTTGGAATTGGTTCATCATGGTCACACAAAACATTTCTAAGATGCCTGCTCCAATAAGTAAAAACCAGCTCATGATTCAGCCTCTCCCTTCTTTTCACCTGTTGTCAGCTTCAGTCCTAATACACCGCACAAAAGCATGACAATCAAAAGCAGTTTGACAAGCTGAACCGGCTCACCAAGCACCATGCCTATGACGACGGTACCTGCTGTCCCAAGCCCGGTAAAAACGGCATAAAGTGTGCCAACTGGGAGTACACTTGTTGCTTTCAGGAGTAAATAAAAGCTCACGATAATACAAACGATGGTTGCGCCCCATTCTATGAGCGAGTGGGCATATTTCAGCCCCATCACCCAGCCGACTTCAAAGATGGCCGCAATAAAGACATTTCCCCATTTCATCTGATCTTCTCCTTTCTGAACGATTCCAACCAACAAAAAAAGCCTGGAAATCGATCGTTTGATCAAATCTCCCGGGCTTTTATCCCTCCGTGTCCATATGGCCTCTTCTAAGACCCTATGTGTTTTCTCTCGGTCCAGACTGCGCCAGCGCACGGAACCCTAGAAAACCAATTCATGATAAACAGACCTGACTTAGAGCAGATTCTGTATTAAAAATCTTATCACACCCCAATATACCGGTCTACCAGTTTGCTCTCCCTCTTCAAATATACTTGTTCATTTTTCGAAAGAAATGATTTGGGACCGGCGTATACTAAGTGTTAGAAACAGATCAACTGATAAAGAAGATCTGCGGGATATTTGCGTGCTGCTAACCGAAGGGAAATGAGCGTATATGACAATCCATTTATTTTTTATTACATTGACGATCAAGCGTAAATACAAGGACATGGAGACCATTCTTTACGAACAAGAAGTTGAAACATTTTATGAAGAAATGAAACAGAAACAACTAAAGTATATGAACTAAAACAGAAAAAATATGGAAGAAGGACCAAGTTGAGACACGTTCAGACGTTAAAGGAACGATCATATCGCTGGTATAATGAACTTTAGATTGATGTGATGAACGTTCAACTTTAGGATGCTGCATTTACAGATCATCCGTTGTATCGGCCCAAATAATGAAACCAAGAGGTGGATCGTATGATGATAACCGACGTACAGAAACATGAATTTTATCAAGCACTGGTTGACAAGAATCCGCAATATGACGGCACATTCTTCGCCGGCATTAAGACGACCGGTATCTTCTGCCATGCCACATGTACCGCTAGAAAACCAAAATATGAGAACTGTGAGTTTTTCTTTACAGCAGAGGAAGCACTGCTAGCAGGATATCGTCCGTGCAAGCGCTGCACTCCATTAACCTATCCAAACAGCATTCCAGAAGAAGTCAAAACACTCGTTTCAGCAGTTGAAACACATCCTGAAAAACGCTGGAAAGAAGAGGACTTTCGCGAGTTAGGGATTCACTCTGCAACGGCCCGGCGAAAATTCAAAGAAATCTACGGCATGACCTTTGTTCAATATGCGAGATCACGCCGAATGGGGCTTGCCTTTAAAGAAATTATGAATGGAAAAAAAGTGATTGATCAGCAGGTCGCCTTGGGCTATGATTCTTCGAGTGCCTTCAATGATGCCTTTACGAAAATCATGGGAAATCCCCCTAAAAAGGCGCAGACTAAGATTCTTCATGCCAATTTTATTTCCACACCGATCGGACGGATGATCAGCGTGACAGATGCCGCGCATGTGTATTTACTGGAATTTATGGACAGGCGGGGACTAGAAAAGGAAATTGAGAACATGAGAAAAAAGCATCATGCGCGTATTTTAGTTGGGGAAACAAACGTCCATCAGCAATTGGTACAGGAATTGACCTTATATTTCGAGAAAAAACTCACGCAGTTTACCGTACCACTGTCCATGCATGGCACCCCTTTTCAAATGAAGGTGTGGGAGCTGCTCACACGCATTCCATCAGGCGAAACAAGTTCTTACCGAGATCTTGCTGTGATGCTGGGCGATCCGCATTTGGTCCGGGCGGTAGGGAATGCAAATGGTGCCAATCAATTGGCGATCATCATTCCATGCCACCGCGTCATTCAAACAAGTGGTGAGCTTGGCGGCTACGGCGGCGGGGTTGAACGTAAGAAATATTTACTTCAGCTAGAACAGCGGATATAAAATAAAAACGGCTCTGCTTATTTTGTAAGCGAGCCGTTTTCTTCGTTGTGGGTGATGCTGTATACATCAATGATTTGGTCCCATTTTGAAATGGTTTTTTCTTTTTTCATGCCCATTTTTAAAGCGACTTTTACCGATGCTTCATTGTCTGGGCGGATTAAGCTCACCATTCGTCTGACCTTCATTTCTTGAAAACCATAGGTGAGACAGCCTTTTGCGGCTTCAGCAGCATAGCCATTTCCCCACGCTGCTTTTTTTAGCATGTAGCCGATTTCAAGTTCTGTTCGTCCTTCAATGTTTTGCAGAACAATCCCGCTTTGTCCAAGTGGTTCATTCGTTTCTTTGTCTTCAATGATCCAGAGAGAAGTATGATACATACGGTCATTCTTTTGATTCCATGCAATCCACTCTTTCGTCTGCTGCTCATCCTTCAAAGAAGGATAATACTTCATTACTTCTTCATCTTGGAACAACATGTCATATAAAAATGGCGCATCATGTTCATTCATCGTTCTCAGTCTAAGGCGCTCTGTTTCAAGCACTATGCGTGTTTGAAGTTTCATTTATGGTCTCCCCTCACTTACTGATTAAAAATATCACCGAACAATCCATTTGAATCTGGGGCAAAGTAATGGATTCCCGCACCGGTTAAACTAGCTGCCAGCGCCGTCCACATGATTAAACTGACTGTCATCCACACTGCGACTTGCTTTCTTTTCGTTCCGAAGCTCATGCACATAAATGCCGCTAGATGACTGCCGATGATAAAAGGACCAATAAGCGCTAATCCCGGGAGACCATATCGTTCCCAAATTTTTCTGGCTCGCAGTTGCTTTTTTTCTCCTTTTTCATCACTTTTGTCCTCTTTTCTCCTCAACCGCCATGCTTTGAAGCGGTCTACGAAAACAATGAGGAGCAAGACTGTGAGAAAGTTGCCGATGAACCCGATTACAGCCGTTGTCACAGGATGCAGTCCACCTAAGATGGCCAGTGGAACAACACCAACCACTTCAAAAAAAGGCAAAGCAGCCAATACAAAAACAAGTACATATCCCCATAAAATATCCAAGCATAGAACCCCTTTTCATTTTTGTCCTCTTCCCATTGTAATGAAAAATACGCTACCATTTCTACATTTTTTTAGAAAAAGAAAAGCACATCGGATGGGATGTGCTCTCAGATTGTTGACAAAGGGCTAAAATGATCTTTATTTTTGCCCTTTGTCTTCTTTCAGCGTGATAGAAAACCTTTGAAGTCTAGGAAGGACGAGTACTGGAGCGGAGCGAATTTGACATTCGTGAGCACCAGCGCGCAGAACTGACAACGAATGCGAGGGTTTGTCTACACGCTGAAAGCACACCGGATGGATGTGCTCTATTTTTTACATCGTGTTTTCATTTTTCTTGTTCGCCCGGCGTAAGACCATGAGCATAAGCCCTATTACGATCACAACCGATAGTAGACTTTGCATGAGAAGCACGCTTGGTGATGTCCAGCCAATCCATTCGAATATGAGCTGCGGTCCGAAGAAGATGATCGGAATCAATGAAATGAGATTCGCCTTCATGATCGCATTAAAGACAATGATACATAACAGCATAAGCAGGATGACGCCCCATCTTTGACCTGAAGTCAGCACAAGTAATGGTGTGCCGAGCTTTTGATCCAATAGTTTGATTGTGACCATTGAAGTCAGTTGAAAGATTCCTAAGATCCAAAAATAAAGAAATGCCCGGCCGCTTGTCTGAAAGGCAGACGCTCTAAACATCACAATGATCATGATAACATTGGCAACTAAAACGAGCGGATATCCTATTAACGCATACCAAGAATAGGATAAGCTTTGACTGATCGCATCTGATAAAATCATATAGAAGAGTGATCCAATTAAGAAGGCACTGACGAAGGGAACCCAGTCTTTATGGTTTCCTGACAGCTCTTTTGCGAGTTCATCAGCATAGCCCCTCGGATCTCCGCCAAATACAGCCTCCCCTGTTTTGCCATCTTTTTCAGCCTCAACCGCATGCGTCGTTAGCTCATCCATCAGCTCATCAATTTCGTCCTCATTTTTTCCCATTGATATGAGATAAAATTTCAGCTCTAGTAAGATGTGTCTTGTTTCTTTTGATACCATAATCTCACTTCCCTTTTTGTAGTAAACAGTTCACATTTTTTGAAAGCTCACTCCAGCGGGTAATAAACTCTGTGAGCGCTTGTTCTCCAGCTTGTGTGAGCGTATAGTATTTCCTTTTCGGCCCGCTTGCTGATGCTTTTGTGACAGTGGTCACGAGCTGTTCCTTTTGCATACGCAGCAGGATCGGATAGATACTTCCTTCACTAATTTGATCAAACCCATAATAAGCGAGCTTCTTCGTCATTTCATATCCATAAATCTCACCCTCTGAAATAATCGACAGCAGGCAGCCTTCTAAAATTCCTTTTAGCATTTGTGTGGATGTTGTCATCTTTGTTCCTCCGATTCCAGTACCTTGCATCACAAGATAGCATCATCTTACCACACACTATCTTGCCATGCAAGATACCGTTCTAGAAAAAAATCACCGCTTAAAGGGTGATTTTTACGCCCATGGTTTATCTGTCCCAAGTGCGTCAGCCAGTGCCTTGCTATGCTTTCGGCGGCTTTTTCTTTCTTCAGCTCGCTGTTTTGCGGTTTGATGCAGCATGATTTCTTCCTCTGTTTCCGGCATGACTTGCGGGACTTTCTTTGGCTTCCCATTGTCATCTAACGACACAAAGGTAAGAAATGAAGTCGCTGCGAGTCTGCGCTCTCCAGACATCAAGTTTTCTTTGATGACCTTGACGAACACTTCCATAGAAGACGTACCCACCCATGTGACATAGGACTCTAAACATACCGACTCCTTTTGTCCAATCGGCTCTAAAAAATCAACTGAATCCATTGATGCCGTGACCGTTTCACATCGGCTGTGCCTTGCTGCCGAGATGGAGGCAATGTCATCTATATAACTCATTAATTTCCCGCCAAATAAGGTTTGGTGATTATTCGTATCGAGAGGAAATACCCTGCTGGTTTTGACAACTTTCGATTCCTTGCAGTATTTGAAATTTTCTTCACTCATCATCATAGCTCCTTCTTGCTGTTTTCGTGAATGCGGAACGACTTTTATTAAACACTATTCTTTTAGGTTTGTCTAAACTTTTTGCTTTAGTCTCTTGTGAGAGATTTTCTTTCGGAAATGTTTCAACTATGACTAGAACGAGGAATAATAGAACTATGAACAAACAAGGAGGCCATTTGATGGATTCTATGAGAGCAGAACAAATACACAAAATGCCGCAATGCATGAGTGAATATGATGATTTACAAGAAGTCCTTTTATGCAGTCCCATCTATATGGAAATCAAACAGATCATCAACGAAACCCAAAAACAATTTGCAAGAGAAAATATTTCTCAAATGAAAGCCGTTGCTCAGCATAAGCAATTGATCCAAACCCTAAAAGACCATCAAGTACGCCCCATTATGCTTCCTGCAAATGACCGCTTTCCTGAGCAAGTCTTTACTCGGGATATTGGGTTTACGATTGGACATACACTTTTTGTTTCAAGCATGGCCGCTCCGGTTCGGCAAGGAGAAGAACAATTGTTAAATGAGTGGGCACAGGGAAATGGCTTGAAAACTGTTACCCTGACAAATGGAACGATTGAAGGCGGCGATGTGCTTGTCGATCAAAGACGCGTATTTGTCGGAACGAGCAAAAGAACAAACCAAGCTGCTATTCATGAGCTTAAAAAAGAACTGCCGGATCATGACATCATTCCCATTCATCTTCCTCCTCACATTTTGCATCTCGATTGTGTGATGAATATTCTCTCTCATGATGAAATATTGATTTATCCAGAAGCGTTCAAAAATGAGGATCTTCACCTGCTCAAAATGCATTATCATCTAATTGAAATAAGCGAACAAGAGCAATTCACACTCGGCCCAAACGTTTTATCCATTGGACAGAAAAAAGTGATCAGTTTGCCCATCAATCAAGAAACAAATGCTGCATTAACCGCTCACGGCTACACTGTCATTGAAGTGGATTTTTCAGAAATCATTAAATCTGGCGGCTCTTTTAGATGCTGCACATTGCCGATTCGGCGTTCGTTCACTAAAAAAGCCAGCGTGTAGAACAGCTTGTCTACTTGCTGGCTTTTTTTCTGCCTATTTTTATGTCCGATCGTATAAATGACAGGCGACATCATGCCCTTCTTCTACTGCTTGTAATATTGGCTTTTTTTCAGCACACACATCCATCGCTGCAGGACACCTTGTTCGAAATACACAGCCGCTTGGCGGGTTCACTGGACTTGGAATTTCTCCTTTTAAAATGAACCTTTTGCGCTTGTCCTCCACGTCAGGATCTGGAATGGGGATCGCAGACAGCAATGCTTGTGTATAGGGGTGCAGCGGTGTTTGATATAACGTATCACTGCTGGTCAATTCGACGAGATGACCTAAATACATGACACCGATTCGGTCGCTAATATATTTGACCATCGACAAGTCATGCGCAATAAAGAGAAATGTCAGCCCTTCCTCCTTTTGCAGTTTCTTCAGCAAATTCACGACCTGCGCTTGAACAGAGACATCTAGTGCAGAAATTGGTTCATCTGCCACAATAAATTTCGGCGCTAAGGCGAGTGCTCTTGCAATACCGATTCTCTGCCTCTGTCCTCCGCTGAATTCATGAGGATAGCGCGTGGCAAAGTCATAGCTAAGTCCAACAGCTTCCAGTAGTTCTTTCACCCGGGCAACCCTTTTCTTTTGACTCCCATAAAGGTTATGAATCTCCATTGGCTCCAGCATAATATCTTTTACAGACAGCCGCGGATTTAAGGAGGAATACGGATCTTGAAACACCATTTGAATTTGCCGATTAAAATCAAATGATTCTTTTTGAGAAAGGTGATGAAGGCTTTTCCCTTCATATAAGGCTTCCCCATCTGTCGGTTCATAAAGACGCATAAGCACTTTTCCAAGTGTGGATTTCCCGCAGCCGGACTCGCCAACAAGGCCAAATGTTTCGCCTTGTTTCAGCTGAAAGGAGACACCGTCTAGCGCTTTTAGCGTTCTTCCTTTCGATAGATGAAAATGTTTTTTGAGATTGTTTACTTGTAAAAGTGGTTCAACTGCCATGACCTTTGCTCCTCTCGCTTGGCAAATACCGTCTTGCACCTGCCCATTCTTTTTCATATGAAGTGCCAGCAAGGGAAAGAAGTTCAATTTCTCTGCCGGTTTTAGGCGAATGAAGCATCATACCGTCACCTGCGTAGATCCCAACATGGCGGACTGCTCCCTTTCCGTTGTCATTGGCGAAAAACAATAAGTCGCCTTGTTCTAAATGGCTTGATGCGACCGGTGTTCCTTGCACTGCTTGGTCACTTGCGTCCCTCGGCAAAAGATATCCGCACGCTTTATACATGCTGTAAGCAAAGCCCGAACAGTCATAGCCAAAGCTGCTCATGCCGCCCCATAAATACGAAAGACCAATAAATTGTTTTCCCTTGTCTACAACATCTTTGCCGGCCATAGAAGAAATGGATGAAACTGGATGCATATCTGCTTTATTGATTTCTCTCGTACCTGCTGGTGTGACAACACGAAAGCGATCACTCGTTTCTTCTACAGCTACGAGCTCTGTTAAAAAACTAATTTCCATGTCCGCTTGCCCGTTTCGATAGAGCATGGATTTTTTCTGACAAACGATATGAGATGCAGTAGGTGCACTTCCTTCTGTCACTTGCTTTAGTTGGTTCGCAGGTATATAGCCAGGATAACCTTGTGGATGTTTCCGGCTGGCCTGCTGCGGAATAACGACTTTCATCCAGCCGTCTGTTTCTTCTAATCCAATGACTCGTTCGCCGAGCAGTACTTGCGACTGGATCAGATTTTCTTCACATAAAGCCAGTTTTTCTTCATATGTTTGCTTGTCAATCCACTCTTTGATTTTGAAGGAGCCATGAAGAACCTTTTGATCGATTTCTCTCGGTGACTGCGGCGCTGTCCATACGTTCGCAACTGCAACCTTTGATTCAAATATCATCATGAGACTCCTTTCACCCCTTGAATGCCTAACCCATGTTGCGGCGGGAAAAAGATATTTTTTCCTTTGTACACGATTCCTCCGTCTACCATGTCCTCTTTTAGCATCAGCGGGGCATCAAAATCATAGCGGGTGATATTTGGCTGGCTGGCGGCGAGATGAGCGGCTGCTGTAATGCCAAGTTTTGACTCAATCATACTGCCAACCATGCACTTTACGCCGTATGCTTCTGCCAAAGCATTGATTTTTAAGGCTTCTTTTATGCCGCCTGATTTCATTAATTTTAAATTGATTAAATCACAGCTTCTCGTTTCAAGCACCTTGATCGCATCATGAAAACTGAAAATGCTTTCGTCTGCCATAATCAGTGTATTTGTTGCCTGCGTCACACGGCGCAGACCTTCGATATCTTCTTTTGGCACTGGTTGCTCGACTAGTTCGATATTCAGTGATTCCATTTTCCGAATGGCTACAACCGCTTCCTTCCACGTCCAGCCCTGGTTCGCATCGAGCCTAATCTGAATATCCGGCCCGATCTTTTCTCGAATTCGCTTGATACGCTGAATATCCGTGTCTATATCATCTTTTCCTACCTTGATCTTTAATGTCTGAAAGCCTTCTGCTGCGTATTGCTTCGCATCTTCCGCCATCTCAAGCGGACGGTTTACACTGACCGTATAATCGGTTTCAAGCTGACTGCGATATCCGCCAAGATATTGATAAAGCGGAAGCCCTGCCTGCTTCGCTAAACCATCATAAATGGCCATGTCAACCGCTGCCTTTGCGCTTGTGTTGCAAGCGAGCACACGGTTCATATGAGAAAAAATTTGTTCATATTCTGACAAGGAAGCTCCAAGCAAAATCGGTCTGATCACTTCGCAGATGGCATAGTCGATGCTTTCCAGCGTTTCACCTGTAATCACCGTTGTCGGGACTGCTTCTCCGTAGCTGACGTCACCTTGATCATATGTGATGATAACAATCAGAGATGCTGCGTCATACACCGTTCGTAAAGCGGTTTTGAAAGGCTTTTTTAGCGGTACACTCATTCTGCATGTACGAACATCGACGATTTTCATTTGATCGCCTCTTTCGCTGCAACGCCTGGAGAAATATGCAGTTTTTTTCCTGTCGCATCTAATGCAGCCTGCGTGCCCATTGGAATGGCAAAGTTCGGCGAAGAATGACCGATTCGGAAGCCCCCAAGTGTAGGTTTCTTTTGCGGAACAATATAGGTGTCCCATACTTGATTCAATGTGAGAGACTGATCTTTCTTTTTTGGCTCACATTGATGAAAATCTCCAATGATGAATCCAGCCGCATCATCCAATTTTCCAGCAGATTTGAGGTGCTGCATCATTCGATCGATTTTATAGGGCTCTTCGTCAATATCTTCAATGAACAATAGCTTTCCCTTCGTATCGATTTCAAAAGGCGTACCAAGTGTTGTCACGATGAGGGCAAGATTTCCTCCTACAATCTCACCTGAAGCGGTGCCCGGATAGAAAGTATGAAGGGGTGACAAGTGGTGCGCATACGTAAAGGCTTTCGGTGCGAACAGCTGTAAAAAGGTATCTTTCGTATAAGGATGGACCTCCTCAAGTCCCACATCTGAGGAAAGCATTGGCCCATGA
Organism: Bacillus sp. FSL W8-0645; assembly: GCF_038007905.1. Classification (NCBI taxonomy): domain Bacteria; kingdom Bacillati; phylum Bacillota; class Bacilli; order Caryophanales; family Bacillaceae; genus Bacillus; species Bacillus sp. FSL W8-0645. The sequence continues at coordinate 1,341,561 of NZ_JBBOYC010000001.1, read as the reverse complement.
AACGTCACAAGACCCGTCTGCTGCTGGATGGCCGTATGTAAAAACGTAATATCACTATAGCCCCAAAAGATTTTTGGATTCCGGCGAATGAGGTCATAGTCAATGGCTTCCGCAAGTCTGCCAGTCCCGTATCCTCCGCAAGCACAAATAATCGCCTTCACTTCTGGATCTTGAAACATACGATGAAGATCCTCCACTCTTTCATGATCATGACCTGCTAAATATCCATACCGGCGGCCCAAATACTTCCCTTTTTTCACCTTTAGCCCGAGGCTTTCTAAAAAGGCAATCCCTTTTGCTAATTTCAGCTCATCAGGCGGGCTTGCTGGTGCAATAATCCCCACCGTATCCCCTGTTTGAAGTGCCACTGGCAGCTGGCTCATGCCATATCCCCTCTTTCTCTTTGTTTCTTTCAATCTATGGGTTTCTGCTTCATAACATGAACGAATAAAGGAACAGACGCTTTTATCTCAAAGCGTCTTAGATTGTTGACAAAGTGCTAAAATGATGTTTATTTTAGCCCTTTGTCTTCTTTTCAGCGTGATAGAAAACCTTTGAAGTCTAGGAAGGGCAGCTACTTTTGCGGAGCGAATTGAACATTCGTGAGCACCAGCGCGCAGACCTGCGGGCGAATACGAGGGTTTGTCTACACGCTGAGACGCTTTTATCTAAAAGCGTCTTTTGATCCTAATATTACTCTCCATCTACTTGTGCCCATTTCAAATCGATATACCCAACAGGGTGACGGACAATCCCCTTCACGCCTTCTTTTTGTAAATGAACTTGGTTATAAAAATGAATCGGAATGATCGGTGCTTCTTCAATAAGTAGTGCCTCTGCATCATGAAGGATGTTGTTTCTCTTTTGTTCGTCTGCTTCCTGGCTCGCCTTCTTGATCAGTTGGTCATAGGTATCGTTTGACCATCCTGTCCGGTTCATGGCATTCCCTGTTTGAAAGCTCTCTAAGAAATTGATCGGATCTGCATAGTCTGCTAAAAATGAACTTTGTGAGAATTGGAATTTCAGTGCCTTTTGATCTTCTGCAAATACATTGGCTTCCATGTTTGCAAGCTTCACATCTACACCTAGCGCTTCTTTCAGCTGCTGCTGGATGGCTTCAGCTTTTTTCTTGTTCTCAGGCTTTGTACTATATGTCAATGTGACGGCTGGCAGTTTTGAATAGTTCTCTTCTTTCAGCCCTTTTTCTAGTAGCTTCGCAGCTTCACTCTTATCATTCTTCACAAGATCACCGCCAGCTTTTCTGAAATCTTCACCCTTTGAATCAAGAATGCCTGGCGAGACGAAGGCACGTGCTGGCTTCTCTTCATTTTTCGTTACATAATCCACGATATCTTGCGGGTTGATCGCCATTTGAAAAGCTTTGCGGATGTTCTTATTTTGAAAAGGTTCCATGTTCACATTCAGACGATAAAAGAACAATCCAGCCTGGTCTTCAATTTGTACATCTTTATTTTTCAGCAGGTTTTCACTTTGCTCTGCTGGGACAAAGGCAGTATCTAAATCTCCTGATTGATACATTTGATAGTCTGTGTTTCGATCACTGATCATCAGCCACTTCACTTGATCCAACTTGACTGTTTTTTTGTCCCAATACGTCTCACTTTTTTCCATTGTGAAGCTCTCATCATGCTTCCACTCTGTCAGCTTGAACGGTCCATTTCCGACAAAGGTTTTGGCGTCTTTTGCCCAGTTTGGGTCCTTCTTAGCTACCTGTTCATTGACAGGAAAAAAAGCAGGGTTTGCGGTCATATTTAAGAACGATTTCTGCGGATATGCCAGTGTGACCTTGAGCGTTTTGTCATTTACAGCGCTGACTTTCACGTCTTCTTTCTTTCCTTTTCCGCTGTTAAATGCCTCTCCGCCTTCAATCATGTAGGCTAGGAACGATGCAGATGAGCCTGTTTTCGGATCAAGCAGCCGCTTCCACGCATATTCAAAGTCACTCGCTTTCACTGGATCACCATTTGACCACTTGATGCCATCTCTTAAATGGAACGTGTACGTTTTTCCATCCTCTGAAATCTCCCATTTTTCAGCCATTGCAGGAGATGGTTCCTGCTTTTCATTTAGTCTTGTTAATCCCTCCATTAAGTTATTGAGTCCTTGCCACGATACATTATTAAAACCAATCGGCGGATCAAACGACGTCGGTTCATTTTCGTTATTTAAGGTTAATACTTTCTTTTCACCCTGATTGCTTGATGATCCTTTCCCTGCTTGCTCATTTGCTGTACATCCTGCGAGCAGCATGATCGTGAACAAACATATACTGATGATCCACCCTTTTTTTCTCATCAAAAACTCCCCCTTTGTGTTGAAGATAAAACCGTTTGATTCGCTCGCTCATCTTGGAGCCAGCAATGCACTGTGTGGGTAGGTGACCGCTGCGTTTCGTGCGGCATGATATGATCACATATCTTCATGGCGGACGGGCAGCGATCTGTATACGGACAGCCCTTTGGCGGAGCAAATAAATCAGGTGGGCTTCCTTCAATTGGAATGAGTTCATCTTTCATATCAAGTCTTGGAACGGATTGCAGAAGTCCTTTTGTATAAGGATGCTGCGGACTGTAAAAAATATCTCGCCTCGTTCCGACCTCTACCATTTTCCCTCCGTACATGACGGCTACCCGGTCTGCGACTTGGGCGACGACCCCTAAATCATGTGTGATTAAAATAATGGTGACCCCTGTTTTTCTCTGAATCTCTTTAAACAGCTCTAATATTTGTGCCTGTATGGTCACATCCAGCGCGGTCGTTGGTTCATCAGCAATCAGCACTTTGGGCTCGCAAATCAGTGCCATGGCAATCATGAGCCGCTGCCTCATTCCCCCGCTGAACTGATGAGGGTATTGCTTTAGCCTTTCCTTCGGCTGCGGAATGCCGACCAAATCAAGCATCCGAATGGCGGCTTCTTTCACTTCTTTTTTCGTCAGCTTTTGGTGCTCCTTTGCCGCCTCCATGAGCTGATCGCCGATTGTCAAGGTTGGGTTCAGTGCGGTCATTGGATCTTGGAAGATCATCGAAATATCGACACCTCGTATGGCGCGCATTTCTTTTTCAGATAATGACAGCAAATTGCGGTCTTCAAACCAGATTTCTCCCTGATCAACATGAGCACTGTATGCTGGCAGCAGCCTCATAATGCTTTGTGAAGTCACACTTTTCCCGCAGCCTGACTCTCCTACAATGGCAAGGGTTTCTTTTTCATATACATCCACATTCACCCCGCGTACCGCTCGAACTGAGCCGCCATATGTCCGAAAGCTGACGTGCAGATCGATGATTTGTAGAACTTTTTTCAAAGCGCCATCACCTCTTCATCTTCGGATCAAGCGCATCTTGCAAGCCATCACCTAAATTGTTAAAGCAAAACATCGTGAGCGAAATAAAAAACGCAGGGAAAAATAAACGCCACCAATGTCCATTATCTGATAGCACTGTCGGCAGCGCATCGTTTGCCATCACGCCCCAGCTTGCAAACGGTGCTTGAATGCCTAAACCAAGAAAGCTTAGGAACGCTTCTGCAAATATCGCGGTCGGTACAGTTAAGGTCATCTGAACGATAATCGGCCCCATCGTATTCGGCAGCAGGTTGCGGCGAATGATACGAAGGCTCTTTGCACCAAAGGTTTTTGAGGCAAGGACATATTCCTGGCTTTTCAGCTGAAGAACTTGACCTCTCACGATTCTTGCCATTCCAATCCATCCGGTGACAGTGAGCGCTACAATAATGGTGACGAGCCCTGGCCCCATCAGAACCATCAATAAAATGACAACAAGTAAATAAGGAAGACCGTAAAGCACCTCGACGATTCGCATCATGACATGGTCATATCTCCCGCCCTTATAACCGGCAATCCCTCCATAAATCACGCCGATGGCAAAATCAATCAGGGCTGCCATGACGCCTACAAATAAAGAAATACGAGCCCCGTACCATGTACGTGTGAACACATCTCGTCCAAGCTCATCCGTTCCGAACCAGTGAGCAGCGGATGGCGGCAGATTTTGCATCGAAAGACGCTGCTCTGTCACGCTATTAGGTGCAAGCAATGGGCCTAATAGTGCCATGATAAAAAGAAAAATCAATACCGATAGACTAAACATCGCAAGCTTATTTTGCTTCAGTCGTCTCCATGTGTCTGCCCAATAAGAAAGAGAGGGCCTTTTAATGGCATGGGTCTCTGTTTTCTTTTGCTCTCTCGGAGAAAACCATTCGTCCGGCACTTCATGATGCGGATTCGGTTGATCCTGCTGCAAATGTATACTCATGCCTTGCCTCCTTTCTGATGCAGCTGAATCCTTGGATCAAGCAGGCGATACGCCACATCAACAATGAAAAGAAGTGTGATTAAAATGATGCTGTAAAAAACAGTGGTTCCCATGATGACAGGATAATCACGGTTGTTAATACTCTCGACAAAATATTTTCCCATTCCAGGAATCGCAAATATTTTTTCAATGACAAAACTTCCTGTTAAAATGCTTGCGACAAGTGTGCCAAGAATGGTCACAACAGGCAAAAGCGCATTTCGAAGCGCATGTTTGAACACAATTTTAAAGGGAGAAAGTCCTTTTGCTTTAGCAGTGCGAATATAGTCCTGAGACAGCACTTCAATCATGCTCGATCTTGTTAACCGGGCAATAATGGCCATCGGACTAACGGCAAGAGCAATGGTCGGTAGCACCATATGCATCGGACTTGTCCACATCGCTGTAGGAAAGAGCTTCAAATTCACAGCAAGCTGCTGAATTAATAAAGTAGCAAAGATAAAGTTTGGAATGGATATACCGAAAACAGCAATGGTCATGGCGATATAATCAATCAAGCCATTGTGCCGGAGGGCAGCCATGACCCCTAGCAGGATGCCGGAGATGACAGCAATCAATATTGAGATAAGACCAAGTTCTAATGAGACTGGGAAGCCTCTCGCCAATAGATCATTGACACTTTCAGAAGGCTTTTTAATGGAAGGACCAAAATCAAAGGTAACGATGGATTTTAAATAGATGACATATTGAACATACAGTGGTTCGTCTAAGTGATAGTAGCTTTCGAGGTTTCGCTGGACGGTTTCGTTTGTATTTCGTTCTTCATTGAAGGGCGATCCTGGGATGACCTTCATTAAAATAAACGTTAACGTCGTAATCGTTAAGATCGTGGCAATCATCGCAATAAAACGCTTGAGCAAAAAGCTGGTCATCTGCCGTCTCCCCCTCGCTTAACAAAATGTTGTACGTGCGGCAAGCTCTGTCATGACAAGCATCGCTTGGTAGGCTTCTAATATATTCTCTGCTTGATACGTCACCGTTGTTGTCCCTTCAATAATGGCAGTACCAGGCATTAAATTCGCCCATTCAGCTTGTCCATAATTGGCAAACTCAATCTTCAGCAGCGGCTGATCAGGAGGCGTCAGCGGCTTGATGTGATGAATCTGTTTCATTGCGACTTCCACTTGCTGTGAGATTTGTTGGTTGACTTTGGCAGGAGTGAGACATTTCACAGCAGATCTTGAAATGGTCTCTTTCACTGCCACTGTTTTCACACCAGGCATCAGCTTTTCTGCTTCAAGTGCCGCTTGATCATCTCCGCAAACAAGAATCACCGGTACACCATAGTAGCCTGCAACATACGCATTAAAGCCCATTTCACCAATTGGATGATCATTTATGTAAAAATGTCGGACACCAAAAATCATACTGTGGGACATCACACCTTTCATAGACGCCCTCGCATGATAGCCTAAAAAAACAGCAGCATCATAGGTTTGATCTAACCCTTGAACCATTGAATAAGGCTTGACGTCACCAGATATAAGAGATGCTTCTTCATGCAATTCTTCAATCAACAAATTATTCATTTTAGAATGACTGTCATTGACCAAAATATCCGTTGCGCCATGCTGAAGAAGTGCCTCCACACAGGCATTCACTTCACCCGTCATGATCTTTCTGCCCCGTTCATAATTGTGCTGACGGGCATCGACAAATGTATGATCAGCTAGACCAGTAATTCCCTCCATATCGACAGATACATAGAGCTTCATCCCCATCCCCCTTTAATTAAACTTAAAATTTGTGTATATTTTTCTAAATTTTCTAAAAAATTATATGATTACTTGATTGATTTTTCAATACAATGTCTGAAAATAAGGAAATTAGACTCAGTTAATACAGGTCAATAGACTGAATGAGAAAGGATTTTTTTAACAAATAAAACACCACTAACTGTGTCTTTAGTGGTGTTTGTCCGCTTCGTTAATCTGTGATTTCAGTTGTTCATATTTCTTCATGGTTTGTGTAAATAGATCATCAAACATCTGAGGTGCCTGCTTTTGAATCACCTCGGCGCCTTCTCCTGTAATGCCCCCTTTTGTCGCCACCCTATCGACAGTTTCAGCAAAGGTGAGACCTCGTTCTACAAGGACTTGACCTGTGCCTAAAAGGGCATATGTTAAAAATTCATACGCTTCCTCTAAAGAAAGCTCACTATTTCTCACAGCGGCTCTCGCCATTTCTTCAAAAAGAGCAGCGATAAAACCAGGAGATGAGCTCGTCAAGTTACTCGCCGCATCAATCCGGTCTTCCTCCACTTCACGGACGATGCTAAAAGCTGAAAGCAGACGATGCAAACACGCCTTTTCTTCCTCTCCAGCAGTTTCGCCATGCACAACGAGGGATACGCCCGTTCCAACAGCTGACGTGAGCGTTGGGATGTATCTGGATACTGGTTGAGTCGTATGCTTTGATAACTTGTCTAACGTCACAGCCGCGGCTACTGATACAATATGGACCGATTTGGCTGCTGAAGGCAGTTGATCGAGTACATCAAGTACAGCAAGTGGCGGCACGCAGATAAAAAGTACATCACATGACGCAGAAAGTTCGTCTAATGAGCAGATGTTTATTTCTTGATGCTTGTCTTTGAGTTGAAGCAGGCGGTCCGTTTCACTTCTTGTGTGGATCATGATTTGATGGGCATTGAGTACTTCTTTTTCCAGCCATTTTTGCACCATCATATCAGCCATGCTTCCATATCCAATGATTCCAATTGTCTCCACAGTTTAATCTCCTCTATTTTGCTTAGATTCACTACTTATTTTAACAATTTCCCACAATGTTTTCATTTTTATCCCACACTTTTTTCTTACGATCAAGTCAGTATCCACCACAAAAGGTAAAACCCCTTAAACCCATACATGAAAAAATGATGAAAGAGAGTGATTTGAATGACACATCACAAAAATGAACAACAACCTTCTCAAGAACTTCAAACAACGGAACAGCCACAAAAACAAAAGAAGAAGCCAAACGGATGGTTTAAGCCATTTGTCAGCGGTGTTGTAGGCGGTACGCTGGCGTTAGGTGTGTACGTCCTTTCGCCATATGCCCAGCACGCATCAGACAACTCAGCACATAATTCAGCAGCAAAAACAGAAGCTGTATCGACAAATGATACAAGTGCCAATTCGTCAAAAACAACCGCAGTCCAAACATCACATTCTTCAAGCAGCATCTCCAGCATGGTAGAAAATGTATCACCAGCCATTGTTGGCATTACAAACTACCAAGCGCAAAGTCAAACAGACATGAGCTTTGGCGATTTCAATACACCTTTTGATGAATCACAGCAAAATAAAAGCAGTCAAGAGGAAAAAACAGGTACAGGCTCAGGAGTGATTTTCAAAAAATCCGGAAGTAAAGCCTATGTCTTAACAAACAACCACGTCATTGAAGAGGCAAATAAACTCACAGTATCCTTGCACGATGGCAAAACCACCAATGGTAAATTGGTCGGAGCTGACCCGCTGACTGACCTAGCAGTTGTAGAAATTAGCAGCAGTCACGTAACGAAGGTCGCGGCATTAGGCGATTCCTCCTCGCTGCGTGCTGGGGAAACCGTCATCGCGATCGGAAACCCGCTTGGTGAAGATCTATCAAGAACCGTGACCCAAGGAATTGTCAGCGGTGTCGACCGAACAGTCTCGATGAACACATCAGCAGGCGAAAGCAGCATTAATGTGATTCAAACAGATGCAGCTATTAACCCAGGAAACAGCGGCGGCCCGCTTCTTACGACAGATGGAAAGGTTGTGGGGATCACGAGTATGAAAATTTCTGAAACAGGTGTTGAAGGCATTGGATTCGCACTTCCAATCAATGATGTCAAACCAATCGCCGATCAGCTTCTCGCAAAAGGAAAGATTGAGCGTCCATATATCGGCATCAGCATGCTGGATCTCGAACAAGTCCCGGACGTGTATCAGAAAGAAACACTCGGTCTCAAAAATAGTCAGCTTGATCAAGGCGTATACGTCAAAGAAATCGCCGCAGGCTCACCTGCCGCCAAAGCCGGCTTAAAGTCAGAGGATGTCATTACCGCCATCAATGGGAAGCAAATCAAAACCGGAAGTGAATTACGTCATGAGCTATACACGAATACAAAGATTGGAGACACCGTGAGCATCACACTCATTCGAAACGGAAAAGAAGAAACGAAGAAGGTGACATTAACACAAACTGAATCTAAGCAGGTAAGTTCCTAATGCAAAAAGAAGGGCTAAAATCATCTTGATTTTAGCCCTTTTTTCTTTTCAGCGTGATAGAAAACCTTTGCAGATCTGACAAAGAATGCGAGGGTTTGTCTATACGCTGAGCAGCTCATGAATGAGCTGCTTTTATTATGATGACTGAATTGGCGTTAATCTCTGTTCTATTTCTGCTCGTTTGTGCTCTAGAAATGGCGGAAGGGCTAATTGATCGCCAAGCTCATCTACTCCTTCGTCCACTGTAAACCCAGGACCGTCTGTTGAGATTTCAAATAAGATCCCATTCGGTTCTCTAAAGTAAAGGGCTTTAAAGTAGAAACGTTCCACAACACCAGAATTCGTGAAGCCTGCTTTTGATATTTTGTCATACCATTTTTCCAGTTCCTCAGCATCTTCCACGCGAAAGGCTACGTGATGCACACTTCCTCTGCCTGAACGCTCAGAAGGTCCTTCCGTTTTTTCGATCACATGAATTTCTGTTCCAGCACCGCCATTTCCTGACTCAAAAATGGTCACGATCTCACCATCATTTGATTGTTCACGCGCTCTTTCGGTAAAGCCAAGGATGTCTGTTAAAACACGAATCGTTTTGTCCGCTTCTGCAACGGTTAATTCCACTGGACCCAAGCCTCTAATGGCAAACTCTGCCGGAATATCATCATGCACTGGCGGTGAGCCTGCTTCTTGTGCGTTCGGTTCTACTGTTAAAAATAGCTGCTGTCCTTCTGGATCTTGAAAGCGCAAGGCAGGTCTGCCCCCTCTCAAGGAAGCCGTTTCTTGCTGCACGCCTGTCTCTTCAAAACGCTTTTCCCAAAATGAAAGTGCTTCTTCAGAAGAAACGAGAAGGCCTGTGCTTGTGATGGCGTTTGTTCCTTTCAAACGACGGGCGAGCATTGGAATTTCAAAGAATGTGAGCTCCGTTCCCGGTGAAGCGACCTCATCTCCATAAAATAAGTGATACATAGATGGGTCATCTTGATTGACCGTTTTCTTTACAAGTTTTAAGCCAAGAATCTGGCGGTAGAAATCAACATTTTTTTGAGCATTGGCTGTTAATGCAGATACGTGGTGAATTCCATTGATTTTCATTACGTTCACTCCTCTTTCAAAATATCTCGAATTCAAGATAATATCCTTATGAATAAAATAGGTCATTTTTCAAGAAAAGTCAACCATTTGGCTAGATGTTCGGTTTCTAACGATAAAATTAACATTAAATCAAAAATAATCTTTTATTGTTCGTTTTTAACGAAACATTTACCCTGATATCTCCAATAAACGAACACTTTTAAATACAAATACGAAAATCAGAAAATTTTTTTAATTCTTGTTTTCCTAAAATCGTATTACAATGAACAAAATACATGTCACAGTAACGTACGAAAGTGATGCAGGAGGTCGCGAGTAATGAACAAAGAACAACCAGCGTTAAAACAGGACATCGGCTTATTTTTCGCCCTATCTCTTGTCATCGGGACGATTATCGGGTCCGGCGTCTTTATGAAGCCAGGCAACGTCCTTTCCTATTCAGGAAGCTCAAATATCGCATTATTCGCTTGGCTGCTAGGCGGCATTTTAACCCTTGCAGGCGGACTCACTGTTGCTGAAATTGGTACACAAATCCCTCGGACTGGCGGATTGTATGCCTACCTTGAAGAAGTGTATGGTGAGTTTTGGGGCTATTTATGCGGCTGGGTGCAGATTATCATTTACGGACCTGCCATCATCGGTGCACTCGGTCTTTATTTTGGTTCATTGTTAGCCAATTTATTTTCTCTTTCTTCTTTATGGTCAACAACAATCGGCATTATCACTGTTTTATTTTTATGTTTGATTAACATCATGGGAACAAAATACGGCGGTTTTGTACAAGGACTGACCACCATCGGAAAGCTTGTCCCGATTGCCGCTATTATTGTGTTTGGCTTATGGAAAGGAAACGAAAATATTTTTATGGCTGTCAATGATAGCATTGCTCAAATGAACTTCGGTGCAGCGATCCTAGCTACGCTTTTTGCCTATGATGGCTGGATATTGCTTGCAGCACTTGGCGGTGAAATGAAAAACCCAGAGAAGCTGCTTCCTCGTGCAATGGCAGGCGGGATTTTAATCGTCACGGCTTGCTATCTCTTTATTAATGTCGCTCTTTTGCACGTATTACCAGCAGATCAAATCGTACAGCTTGGAGAAAATGCGACAAGTACTGCTGCGACAATGCTCTTTGGACCAATCGGCGGTAAGGTCATTAGTATCGGCATCATCATTAGTATCTTTGGCTGTTTGAACGGAAAGGTTCTTTCATTCCCACGTGTGATTTTCGCGATGGCAGAGCGAAAGCAAATTCCTTTCGCAAACGCGATCTCACGTATCCACCCTACATTTAAAACACCGTGGATTGCTGTATTTGTACAAATTTTGATCGCCATTGTGTTTATGGTCGTCAGCAATCCAGAAAAGCTGTCAGAGGTTTCGATCTTCATGATCTATATCTTTTATGTCATGGCCTTTTTCGCAGTCTTTAAACTGAGAAAACAAAACAAAGGAATGGAGCGTGCTTATAGCGTACCACTTTATCCGCTCACACCAATCATTGCGATTATCGGTTCTTTATTCGTCTTAATCAGCACCATGATCACCGACTGGAAAAGCTGTCTCATCTCCATGCTGATCGGGATTGCTGGACTGCCTATTTATTATTATATGAAAAAAGCACACAAAAAAGCAGAGCGTTAAGGGACTGACCCCCGTTTTTGAGACAGGGATCAAAACACCTTTATACAGCCAATTGCCGATAGTTTATCGGTGATTGGTTGTTTAGTTTCGTTTGAATACGAATGTTGTTATAATAATAAATGTATTCTTTGACAGTGCGTTCTACGATGTTGGTCGTAGTGCGGTCAATCCTGTTAAGATAGAACGTTTCAGACTTTAGTGAGGAATGAAACGATTCGATGGAGGCATTATCAGCGGGCGTCCCTTTACGGGACATGCTCATGGTAATGCCTTTTATATGAACAGCTTTCTGATACTCGTAAGATGTATACACAGAACCTTGATCGCTATGTAACACGCAATTCTCAGGCAGTGCTGGGAGCTGATTAAGTGTGTTTAAGATAAAGTCTGTGTCCTGCTTATCACCAATCGTAAAAGCAATCACTTCTCCATTATATAAATCCAATATACTGGAAAGGTACAATTGTTTCTGTCCATAAGGCAAATACGTGATGTCCGTTACTAGTTTTTCAAGAGGGCGATCAGACTGAAAGTTCCGATCCAGTATATTACCGGCCACGGCATAGGGCTGCCCATTCTTCTTACGCTTTTTCATTTTAACCCGGCATTGCCACTGGTTTTTCTGCATGATACGTTGAACAGTTTTATGGTTAATATGCATTCTCCTTTTTAGTATGGCTGTGATTTTTCGATAACCATATCGATATTTGTGCTTTCGGCACAACGTGCCGATCTGTTTCTCTAGTTGTCTTTTAGAATGATTCTGAGTCAGATTCTTTTTCCATCTATAATACGAAGCGCGTGAGACGCCTAAATGGACACAGATGTCCAGTACCGTCATCGTTTTGTGAAATTCTTCTACCAGTTTGATTGACGTTTCCTTATCAACTTCCTTTCCAATTCGTTGTACTTTTTTAAAACTTCATTCTGTTGACTCAAATAGCGATTTTCTGCCTGCAGTCTCTCTAATTCGGAAGAGTACTCGGGACCCTTTCCATAGGTATATTGTTTTCCAACAGGCTGTTCGAACCGGTGTGTATCCCCAGCTTTATGCCACCTCACCCATGTCTGAACCTGCGTCTTATTCTTGATATTCAATTTCTGCATGATCTCTTTCATAGGTACGCCTGCCAATCTCATTTCTACAGCCTTCTGTTTGACTTCAACCGGATAACTCACTCTTGTCCCCATAGAAAAAACACCTCCATGTTTTATTTCGGATCACAACGATCCATTTTCAAACTTGAAGGTGTTTTTTATTTGTCTCATCTTACGGGGTCAGTTCCTTAATCAGCTCTGCTTTTTTTATATTGCTTAATCACTTTGTATGATTCGTTTAAATATCTCATGAGCCGGTATGGCTTACTAAGCACGCGGATTGGGAGTCTTGAGATAAATCCATTCAAATTCGCCTTATATTCCTGCGTCATCCGCTTTGGCTTTGTCGCAATTTTTTCGTATACTTCTTTGTAAAATTCCTTCATGATGTCGACTTTCACACTGATCTTCTGATGACACTCTGTACACTCAACGCTTTTCATCTGATCATTCACATAAACGATGCTGTGGAGGGTCTCTTCTTGGCACCGAGTACAATGTAGGTTTGCTTCCATTTCGGTTTTCTTCAAGATACACAGCTCCTTTCTCGTTTGATGTTGCTCTTTTTATACAATTCGATAGCTGTTAGCCGTTTATTGGACGGAAGCTTCCTTTAAAATGGCTGCGGCCGTTAGTTCGTCTGTCACCAGCACTTGAATAAAGCCGCCATTTAAAGCCCCTAAAATACTTTCAGCTTTATGGGTTCCTTCTACAACAGCGATGACCGTTTTGACGCTCTTTAACTGCTCCAGTGATAAACCAATGACCTTTTGATTCAATTCATCTTGGACAGGCTTGCCTTGACCGTCAAAGAAACGAAAGCCAATATCACCAACAGCCCCTGATTGCCTTAAACCAGATAAATCCTCTTCTTTTAAGTAACCAACTGTTTTTAACGTTGAACCTTTATGCGGGTTGCCAATACCGATGAGGGCAATGTCTACATTTTTACCTTCTTCAAGCACAGCTTCTATATCCTGCATTGCCATGAGCCGCTCTTTTAATTCTTCTGTTTCTAAAATCGCTGGTGCATATAAATAGGAACATGTGCCATTCATTTTCTTTGCCAGCTCATATGCCAGCTGATTGGCATGAATGTCGACTGCCTGCCTGCCCATTCCGCCCTCTAAAGGAATGACCTTCACATCGTTTCTTCGCTCGAACGGGTATTCCTTTACAAGCGCAGCCAGTGTAGTTCCCCATGAAATGCCGATTTTCTCCGCGTCTTTCATGTTTTTAGATAAATAATAGGCGCCTGCTTGACCGACTGCTCGTTTCACCATCTCAGACATTGTCCCGACGCTTGGGACAACGACAGCATCTGTTAATTGAAAAGTTGTTTCTAGCTGCTTTTCCAGTTCCACCGTATGAATACTTTCGTCTTTAATGTACACCTCAACGATTCCCACATCTTTTGCTTTTTGTAAGAGCTTTGAAATGACTGGTCTTGAGACATTGAGCTTTTTTGCAATTTCCTGCTGCGTCCACCCGTCTGTATAATAAAGATGAGCAACTTTGACGAGCTGTCGTCTTTCTTCCCAATTCAGCATGTGACATCATCCTTTTAATATACTATGATTCCCAGTATACCAAACATTCGTTTCTAATTGGCACAATTGTTATGAAAATGACAAAAAGAGCGATTACCTCTCCGCTCTTTTTCCCTCCGTATATTTTGGCTGATACGTTCTCCCGCCGTCTAACAGGATAATTTGTCCGTGTAAATAGCTTCCCTCGTCACTTGTAAGAAATAAAGTGAGTCCTGCGATATCGTCTGGTCTTCCTAATCTCCCGACAGGAATGAGCGATTGTAGCTGCCTTTTCTCCACCTCAGTAGGATAGAGCGTATCAAGCATTTGAGATTCAATCACGCGGGGTGCAATCACATTGATACGCACATGGCGTGCCCCTAATTCCTTTACAAGCGAACGCATCAGGCCAAAAGCACCTGCTTTTGAGGCGTAATACTGAATTCCACCGCCTGAACCAGTGATAGCAGATCCTGATCCAATCACGACAATGCTTCCTTCTTGCCGCTCACATATATAAGGTGCTGACGCTTTGATGCAATAGTAAAGACCATACAAGTTCACAGCCAGTGTCTTTTTCCAAAGTGAAAAATCGACTTCTAAAAAAGGAAGTGATTTTGTCATCCCTGCTGAATACACAAGATGAGCAATGCCGCCTAGCTCCCTTTCAGCTGCTGAGATCATGTGCTGAACACTTTCCCACGATGAAACGTCAGCTTGAAATGTCAGCAGCTGAGAGTGCTGTTTTTTTAAAAGCGAAAGTCCTTGTTCATCTATATCAGACACAGCCACTCTGTGCCCTTCTTTTAAAAAACGCTCGGCAATTTCCTTTCCAATCCCTTGGGCACCACCAACGATGAGAACCGGTTTTTGATCATTAGCCAGCACTCTCACCCCCATCAAGCATAATCGCTGCACCATCTGTAAATGCGCCATATGATGTACTTAAAAAGACCGTCATATGGGCCACAGACTCCTTGATTTGCTCTGCATTAGGAATCAAATGGAGAGGCGGCGGCAATAAAGCGAGCACTCGAATCCCTTTGTCTTTAAATTCTCGCGCCAGCCCTTTTGTCATGGCATTCAGCATAGAATTCGATGTCGCATGTGAAATTCCGCCATCACCTGTGATACTGCCTGATGACGATATATTAATAATGCAGCCTTTTTTTTGGTCAACCATGTGCCATACGGCAGCTTGACTGGAAAGAAAGACAGTATTCACAGCTGTTTCCACTTCGTCCATCCACTCATTAGGGTGAGCGGCATCAAGCTCCGCTTCAGCTCCTTGTGTTGCTTGATTGACCAAAATATCCAGTTTCCCGCACGTATCGATCACTTGTCTCAGCATACCCGTGGCATCACGAGGCGTTTCAAGCGGATTCATGATGATACTCGCCTGACCACCCATTTTTTGAATGTCTTCACAAATGGTTCTAGCCTTTGATTCATCATGAAATGTGTGTAAAAAGACATGTGCACCTGCCCGGGCTAAAGCCAGGCAGATGACTTCTCCAAATCCATCTGTGCTACCTGTCACAAGTGCCGCTTTCTGATGAAGCTGGACGTGCACATGCATCTCCTCCCTATCCCTTGTTTGGCATTTATTTTCTCAGCTTACTCACGATATCAAGAGCTGCTTCATAAAAACCTTCTGAGATGGTCGGATGCGGATGAATCATTTTCGCCATCTCTTCTGTTGTTCCTTCTAAATACATAAAGGAAGAAGCTTCTGAAATCATCTCTGTGACATGCGGACCTACCATCGTTGCGCCGATCACTTCTCCATAGGTTGTATCGTACACCAATTTAATAAAGCCTGTTTGAACACCTGCCGCTAACGCTTTACCGCTTGCCGCTAAATCAAATCGTTCTGTTTGTACGCTGAGCCCTTTGGCTTTTGCCTCTTTCTCCGTAAGACCGACACTTGCTACCTCTGGTAATGTATAAATACATCTAGGCATAATATCAGCATTCATCTTTTCCGGCACGCCGCAAATATTGCTGACCGCAACAGCAGCCTCTGCCATCGCCGCATGAGCCAGCTGATAACCGCCGGCGACATCCCCAACTGCGTATACACCTTCAGCACTTGTCTGCATCTGATTATTCACCTTGATAAACGGGCCATCGAGCTGAAGATCAAGCTGGTTAACAGCTGATACATTCGGTTTTCTTCCAACGCAGACAAGTAGTCTTTCCGCTGTAAAGATGTGCGTCTCCCCTTTATCATCTGTTGCATGAACCGCTTTGACTCCTTCGCTTTCCGTCACCTCTGTCACAGTGGTCTTCTTCGCGATATGGATGCCCTTTTTCTTGAGTTCTCTTTCTAGCAGCTTAGATGCTTCTTCATCCTCTTGTGGAATTATGGACGGTGCCGCTTCAATAATGGTGACTTTTGATTGAAGACTTTGGAAGATACAAGCAAGCTCAAGACCAATGACACCTCCGCCAATAATGACGACAGAAGCAGGAATATCTGGGATATCAAAGATTGTATCACTTGTATCAAATGAAATATCTTTAAGCCCCGGTATTGGTGGAATGGCTGGTGTAGATCCAGTAGCAATGATTAATTCTTTCGTTTCAATCGATTCTGATCCATCTTGTTTTTCTATTTCAATCCGATGCTTTGTCACTGCTGTGCCTCTGCCGTTATATACATCAATCTTTCCTTGCTTTAATAAAAAGGCGATTCCACCTCTGAGCTTTTCAATGACGTCATCTTTGCGCTTTCTCATTTTATCGAAGGAAAGAATCATGTCACCTGTTTCGATTCCCCAGCTTTTCGCCTTCTCGATTGATTCAATGACTTCTGCATGTTTCAGCAGGGTCTTTGAAGGGATACAGCCTCGATTTAAACAAGTACCGCCTAGAAAATCCTCCTCAATCAAAGCAACCTTCCGTCCGCGCTCAGCCGCTTGAAGGGCGGCAGTATACCCGCCAGGCCCTCCGCCAATGACTGTCAGATCATACGTTTTCGTCATCCGATTCATCTCCTACATTAGCAATTCAAATGGTTGTTCAAGCACTTTTTTAAGGTCTGTTAAAAAGGCAGCCGCTGGTGCGCCATCTACAACTCGGTGATCAAACGATAAACTGACACCCATCATTGGCCGCACCTGAATTTCTCCATCTACTGCAACAGGTTTATCTTGAATCCGTCCTACACCTAAAATCGCCACTTCTGGCTGATTAATGATCGGGGTAAAGGTATCAATGGCATACATGCCTAAGTTACTAATCGTAAAAGTGGACCCTTTCAACTGGTCTGGAAGTAGTTTTTGATCGCGTGCGTTTCGGCCAATTTCTTTCGCTTCTTTTGTCAGTTGTTTTAATCCTTTTTGATTCGCATGAGAAATGACTGGTACCATCAAGCCGTCTTTCACTGCAACAGCGAGACCAATGTGTACATCTTCATGGAAATGGAGCTCATTTTGTTCAAATGTCATATTGATCTGCGGGTGGCGCGTGAGTACATGGCTGACCGCATGAATGATGATTTCTGTGAACGACAACCTGTAGCCTGTCTCTTTTTCAATCGCCGGAAGTAACTGCTGACGCACTTCTTTCGCTTTCGTCATATCAATTTCACTTGTTAATGTGACGTGCGGTGCTGTAAAGGCACTTTGTGACATGCGATCAGCAATCACTTTTCTCATGCCAGCTAATTTTTGTGTTTTCACAGGCGAAGCCTCTTTTGTTTGCGTTGCTGCTTGTACGTCACTCTTCATGATCTTACCGTGAGCGCCAGATCCAGAAACTGCTGCTAAATCGATTCCTTCACGAGCAGCGACTTTTTCTGCAAGCGGTGAGACGCGCTGGTCTTTCTCGCTAGAATGAACGACTGCCTCGACGTCCCGCTTTTGGACTCTGCCTTTTGGCCCTGTGCCAGATACCTCTTGAATCGCCACATGATGATCCTTTGCCGTTTTTCTCGCTGCGGGCGTGGCACGTACTTTTTCATCAGATGTTTTTGGGGCTTCAGTAGAACTGGATGAAGACGAGTCTGGTGAAGACGATTCGCCGCTTTCTGAGGAATCTTCATCAGCCTGTGCTGGCGGCTCGCTTGGCACCTGTTCATTTGCCTCTCCGATATATCCAATAACAGCATTGACTGGAATTTGATCATCAGCTTCGTAGTATTTCTTTAGAAAAATGCCATCATCATAGGCTTCCACCTCGATGTTGATCTTGTCTGTCATAATTTCAAAAAGAGGCTCACCGACTTCAACCGAATCTCCTTCTTCTTTCAACCATTGAAGCAAGGTTCCGATCTCCATCGTACTGCTTAGCTTCGGCATAAATATCTCTTTTGGCATGATCTTCTCCCCTTTATTTAAGAACGTACAAGCTCTTTTGCTGCTTCAATAATATCTGGCACTTGTGGAATGACCGCTTTTTCCAGTGTCGGGTTGTATGGTATTGGAACTGCAAGGCCGCCAAGTCGTTTAATCGGCGCATCTAAGTAGTCAAACGCTTCACTTTCCGCTATCATACTTGCAATCTCTCCGCCATAGCCGCCTCGTTTGACCGCTTCATGAACCACGATACATTTACCTGTTTTCTTCACAGATTCGATAATGGTTTCTTCATCTAATGGGACAAGTGTTCTTGGGTCAATGATTTCAACATCGATTCCCTCTGCTTCTAGTTCCTTTGCCGCTTCTAATGCTTTGTGTACCATAATCGCTGTTGCTACGATCGTGACGTCCTTCCCGCTTCTTTTCACATCAGCTTTCCCTAGAGGAATCGAATACGGTTCTTCAGGCACTTCACCGATTGTTTTATATAAAAGCTTATGCTCGTAGAAAATAACAGGGTTGTCATCATCCATTGCTGCTTTTAAAAGTCCTTTGGCATCATAAGCTGTTGAAGGCTGAACCACCTTTAGTCCCGGAATATGAGCCATCCACGCTTCTAAGCTTTGTGAATGCTGCGCTGCGGCACCCGTTCCTGATCCTGCTGGTGTTCTCACAACGAGTGGTACTTTTCCTTTTCCGCCAAACATGTATCGTGTTTTGGCTGCTTGGTTTACAAGCTGATCCATTGCGATTGTAATAAAGTCAGAGAATTGAAGTTCTAAAATCGGACGCATACCTGTCAAAGCCGCTCCGACTGCACCTCCTGCGATGGCAGCCTCAGAGATTGGTGTATTGCGTACGCGCTCTGGACCGAACTCTTCAATCATGCCGCGCGTGACCCCAAAAGCACCACCATATACGCCGATATCCTCACCTAAAATGAATACATCTTGGTTCTCTCTCATTTCCTGACTCATAGCCTCTCGAACGGCTTCTAAATATGAAATCTCTCTCACTGTTGTTTTTGTCACGTGATTCCCCTCCTAATTAGGCGTATACATCCTCTAATAGTGTATCGATTGACGGTTCTTTACTGTTTTTAGCGAATTCTACAGACGCTTCAATTTCCTGCTTCGCTTCTTCCTGCAAGACCGCTGCCTGCTCTTCTGTCAAAACATTCAGTTCAATCAAGAGAGACTTAAAGCGTTTGATTCCGTCTTTTTGTCTCCACTCTGTTTCTTCTTCACGTGTACGGTATTTTTTCGCATCACTCTTAGAGTGACCTTTCCAGCGATACGTTTTCATTTCAATAAGTGATGGACCTTCTCCAGCTCTTGCGCGGCTGACTGCTTCATCTACTGAGTTCATAATCTCGACCATGTCATTTCCATCAATCGATTTTCCTGGTATTCCGTAGCTTTCTGCTCTTGTTGAAATGTCTTCAATGTTGATCATTTCTTTTACAGGGCCAGACATGCCGTACTGGTTGTTTTCACAAATGAATACAACAGGTAGATCCCAAATGGATGCAAGATTTAGCGCTTCGTGAAAGCTGCCTTCATTCGTCGCTCCATCTCCGAAGAAACAAAGAACGACAAAGCCTTCCTGTTTCATTTTAGATGTGAGCGCTGCACCTGTTGCCAATGGGATACCGCCGCCAACGATTCCATTTGCGCCAAGGTTCCCTTTTTCTAAATCAGCGATATGCATCGAGCCGCCTTTTCCTTTGCAATAGCCAGTCTCACGTCCGAATAGTTCTGCCATCATCTTATTGACCTCTGCACCTTTTGCAATACAGTGACCATGTCCACGATGTGTGCTGATGATCTTATCTTCGTCCTTTAATACGGCAATTGATCCAACAGCTGACGCTTCCTGTCCGACACATAAATGAGTGGTTCCATGGATAAGTCCTTTGGCAAAGAATTGATCGACCTTTTCATCAAAATATCTCACTAACCACATTTGTTTATATAAATCTGCTAATCTCTCATGACTAATCTGTTCAGGCAAAGTGATTTGTTTTTGCATTTCTTCTCTCCCCTTTACATTTGTTCTTGTATGTTACATTTGTAATTATCATACGTTTAAGTATCATTGAAGTCAAGCATTTCTCTTTCATTTTTAAGCGTTTTCATCTTTTATCAGAAAAAAAGAGAAAGGCAAAGCCCTTTTCTAAAGAACTTCTCTTTCTCTTCCAATCTAGTGCGCCCTCATTCATCTGGATACATCATGATTTTGACACTCTCACCTTCAGGATGCCTTGCGCATTCTATCGCCTGAAGGAGCTGACTTAACGGATAACGATGCGTCACCATCTTTTCTGTGTTGACTACTTTTGCTCTTAGAAGTTCAAGGGCTTCGAGGTAGTGATAAGGATGTGAGGAATAGGCTCCTACTACTTTCACTTCATCATGGAAAAACCGATCAGCCGGAATGGAGACGTCTCCCTTTGGAAAATGAGCAAACACTAAAATCGTTCCACCTCTCGCTACTGCTTGAAACGCTTCTTTTAAAAGCGCACTACTCCCAACAGAAATAATGACGAGGTCTGCTCCCTTTCCATTTGTTTCTCTCATGACCCGGTCTTCCACCGGCTCAGAGGCAGGATGAAAAGCGACGTCTGCACCTAAATTTCTCGCTTGCAGCAGCCGGTTCTCATTCACATCCGTTATCATCACTTTCCCAGCCAAGTAATGCTTGGCAAGCTGTAGTTGAATACAGCCAATTTGCCCCGCTCCAAGGATCAGCACAGAATCTCCTGGATGAACAGGTGCTCGTTCAAACCCGTGCAGGCAGCAGGCGACTGGCTCCACCATCGCCCCTTGCTCATATGAGACGTCATTCGGGAGCTTGCCCATTGTGTGCTTGACATGCAATGCAGGTACGCGGATATACTCTGAAAACCCGCCTGGCTCTACATTAGTGGCTGCAAACTGCGGACACATTGTATAAAATCCCTTTTGACAAAAGTCACAGGTGAAGCAAGGTACATGGTGTGCAACATAAACCCTGTCTCCCGTTTTGATATTTGTTACATGCTTTCCAGTTTCAACAATATCACCAGCGATTTCGTGCCCTAGTACCGTTCCTGGAGGTACCGTCTCATGTGTTGCTTTGTAAATATCTGTGCCGCATAAACCGCAGGCACGCATTCTTAATAGCACTTCATCATCACCAATCGCAGGCCGGTTCCGCTCCTCATACCGAATGTCCTCTGAAGAATAAAAGACAGCTGATTTCATGTAGCTGCATCCTCCTTTGCATCACCTTTCGCAAAATCTTGCAACGTTTGCACAAGCTGCTTGTACTCACTCATCTCACTGGATATCCAGTAACGTCCTCCGAATATGCGAGATGGACCCACCCTGACATAAACTTTTCCGATATGAGGGTATGGCTTGATAAAAAGCTTTCCTTTAATATCAGAGACCGCATATGTGTGCCATCTGCCAAACGCTCCGATTTTGAGTTTATCTTCACTAATAATGACGTTTGTCGGCTGGTTCAGTCCAGTGATGCTAGAAAGCATGAGGATAGGCAGCGTATAAACGCCTAACACAGCTAACGGTTCAGGTCCTGCTGACATTAACGTATAAAGAGACCAAAGAAAAAACAGACAGATGAGTACGGCTGGAAGAAAAATAGACAACACTGCAGACGTTCGGCTATAAGCATGATGCTGCATGAGACGTCCTCCTTTCAGATACATAAAAGGAGCCGAGAAAGCTCCTCCATGGAATGATTGTTTACTTAATATGATCGATGATTTTTTCAATATCATCTTCAATGCCAAATCCGGTTAAAAAGGATAATGTTTGAATCACAGGCGTTCCTTTCGTATCACTCACTGGTGTTGTCGTTACAATTAAATCGGCGCCCTCCGCTTTTTGCGGGACTTCAGATGCCTTGCACTGTTCCACCACAACATCATATCCTTTTTCCTTTAACGTCTCTTCGACCTTTTTGGCAACAACCGTTGATGTTGCAACTGCTGTTCCACATGAAACCAATATTTTCTTTGCCATAAGAATCCCTCCAGCTCTTTTATTGATCTTTCTGATCTAAGCCCATTTCTTTCGCATACTGCTTTCTAATATCATTTCGCACCCAGTACCATAGAAGCGCATAAGCCAGAGCACAGATGATGGCTGCAATAAAGTACGGGTTGCTCGGATCAAGAAGTCTCACCATGATCCAAGGAATGACGTGGGAACCAAGGTCAATACCTGAAATCATATTGGCTCCTTCTGGGAAGTCAAACCCGACTGCTTTCCCCATTGTTGTCGCAAGCGGTGCGAGATTCGTTGCGATAAAGAAGACAATCATTAATGTAAAAATACTGTTAATAAGACCGCGAATAATGTTTCCACGAGCGGCTGCTACTGCCCATACAACTGTAAATGGTAGAACTGATAAGTCAGCAAACGGCAGCATGCCATTGTAAGGCAGAACGACTGCAAGTAGAATCGTAATCGGCACCATAAGAAGGGCTACCGCCATATTCGCCGGATGACCAATTACAATTGCTGTATCTAACCCAATATAGACATTTTTCCCAGGGAAGCGCTTTTGAATATAAGAACGAGCGCCCTCAGAGATTGGAATAAGACCTTCCATTAATAACGCAACCATTCTTGGCATGAGCACAAGAACTGCTGCCATTTGAATACCAAGTGTCATGACGCCTTTCGCATCATAGCCACCTAAAAGACCAATAATGATACCAAGTATGAGACCCATCACAAGCGGTTCGCCAAAAATACCAAAACGTTTCTTCAATGTTTCTGGATCAGCATGAATTTTGTTTAAGCCAGGGATCTTGTCAATGATACGGTTGGACGCATACATAAGCGGTGCGAAGTTGACCGTTTCAGCATGAGCCATCGATACGCCTTTCAATCCAAAATGGTGTTCGATTGTCGGTGCCGTCCAATCAGCTAATTTAAGCGTGATAGCAGAGACGATCAAACCAACAGCAAGTGCCAAGAACATATTATGATAAGCGTAGTAAGTCACAGAGGCTGCGAAAATCAAATGCCAGAAGTTCCAAATATCCACATTCAGCGTTTTCGTAAAGTTAACGGACAATAAGATGACATTTAACAAAAGCACAAGAGGTATCATCAAAGGGGCAACAGGTGTACCGAAGGATATAGCCGCTCCAATCGGCCATCCAACATCCAAAATATCGAGCTTTAGTCCAAGGGAATTAACCATAGCTTTTGCTGCTGGCCCAAGGCCGCTCACAAGCAAATTAATGACAAGGTTGACACCGACAAAACCAATTCCGATTGTAATACCGGCTCGGAAGGATTTTTTAAAGCCTTGCCTTAAAATCATACCGAAAAGCGTCATAATAATCGGGAGCATAATAGTTGGTCCAAGGTCTAATATAAAATCGACAGCTTGCTTGATCATACATCCACCTCCTGGATTTTTCGGATAAAGCGCTTACATTCTTTTTGTGAAAGGCTATTGGTTTAATTCTTTCTGAAGCACAGCAACCGCTTCTTCATACGACGTCATATCAGACAACCTCGTCATCACCTCTTCTTTTCTAAAAAGTGTCATGAGCTTCTCTAACATCACAAGCTGCTTACTAGGTTCAGAGATTGCTAGGACGAACACAATTTTGGCTAGCACAGTTTCATCAGGGCTCCCCATCTTGTGAAAGATAACAGGTTCCTTTAAAGTGGCTACACTAATCGCCGGTTTGTTCACATGCTCAGGATCTGTATGTGGAATTGCTACCCCAAAGGTCGCAAGTGGAAGGCCCGTAGGATATGTTTTTTCTCTTTCAAGCACCGCTGGTAAAAAGCTCGACTTAATATATCCTCCCGCTTCTAATCGCTCTGCTAAATATGTGGTCACCTCCTCTCTCGAAGATGCATCGTACTGTAGCTTGATCAGCTGTTCATCTAACTCAAACAAGTTGTTCAAACAACCACTCCTTTCATTTGGTATAAATATGAACACATGTAACAAAAAGAAAGAACATTTTGGAATAGAACCTTTTATAAAGCGCTTACAAATATACGTTCTGAAAAATGTTCAATGTTGTTACCTTTGTAAAGATATTATAATATTCTAAATTATAAGTCAATGTCCCTAGGAAAAATTTTATAAAAAAAGATGCAGTCTTTTCTGCATCTCAGATTGTTGACAAAGGGCTAAAATGATCTTTATTTTAGCCCTTTGTCTTCTTTTCAGCGTGACCTGAAAACCTTTGAAGTCTAGGAAGGACGGCTACTTTTGCGGAGCGAATTTGCAATTCGTGAGCACCAGCACGCAGGACTGACACCGAATGCGAGGGTTTGTCTATACGCTGAGATGCGGTCTTTTCTGCATCTTTCATCAACTCTGCTCTACTTCTTATTAAATGTGACTTCCTCTCTCTAATTACTCTGTACTTGCTCTTTGATGTCAGCAACAAATTTGTCATTCATACGCAAAAAAGACCCTTAATCATTGAGAAATACATTACAGTCCTGTACTTCATAAATGGCGAAGCGTCTTCCGCTCTCTGATCAGCTGTGTTTCTTTTATTTTAAATAAAAAAAGAAACGCCATCCTTAAGAGGCGCTTCTTTTCCCGGGAAATGTTCTTATTGGGCAGATAGCTTTAAATTGACGCCAACGGCAGTTCCGTTTCTCGAGGAGTCAGCCACTCCAGTAAAGGTTCCTGCTTTTCGATCAATGAGTAGTGCTTGGACATTTCCTATATCAATAGGCGAATTGCCGAAACGATGTCCCATGTCATTAAGCTTTGTTCTCACATCGAGAGGGACACCTACTTCATAACGATAAGAAGTTGGGCTGTTTGTATAAATTCTTGGTTCTTCAACTGCATCCTGAAGCTCCATCTCATATTCAAGCAAATTCAAAATGGTTTGTGAAACAGAAGCAATGATGGTCGTTCCCCCCGGTGAACCTACTGTCATGACAGGCTCATTATCTTTAAAAATGATGGTCGGTGTCATACTGGACAATGGTCGTTTATTCGGCTGAACTTCATTTGCTCCGCCTGGCCTTGCATCAAAATCTGTTAGTTCATTGTTTAAGAAAAAGCCATATTCCGGGACGAGAATCCCTGTACCAAATAACTGTTCAATGGTTGTCGTAAATGACACAACATTTCCCCACTGATCGGCAACAGTAAAATGTGTGGTCTCACCAATGGTTTTATCTTCAGGCTGCGGAACAATAGGGGATGGATTTTTTTCATCCTCATACGCCCATGGATCTCCTTCTTTCGGGTTACGATTCATTTGATCTAATTGAATAAGAGAGGCTCTTTCTGAAATGTAATCATCGTCTAATAGTCCGTTTAGTGGAACATCTACGAATTCGGGGTCGCCGGCATATGCAGCACGGTCAGCATAGGAGAGATGCATTGTTTCAGCAAGTAGTTGATATTTTTCGAATGATTTGGGGTCATATTGAGATAGGTTAAAGTGATCAAGTATTTTGAGCATTTGCAGCATAAACACCCCGCCTGAGCTTGGTGGAGGCATACTTGCAAGCTGGTATCCTTTATAGTCTCCCCAGATAGGCTTGTCAGTCTTGACCTCATAACGACCAATGTCATTAGTTGTCATTGTTCCGCCAAAATCTTGGACTGTATTTGCAAGTGCCTTTGCTACTTTTCCTTCATAAAATGCTTTGCTTCCTTTTTTCGCAATGAGCTTAAATGTTTTTGCAAGACCTGGCTGAACTAGGAGGTCCCCTTCTTTGAGCGGCTGACCATCTGGAAGAAAAATTGGTGCAGCGGCCGTTTTTTTCAATTTTCCTTGATGATCATCAATGGCTTTTGCCAGGACAGAATCGATTTCAAATCCATCCTCTGCAAGCTGAATGGAAGGCTTAATTAATTCCTTCATCGAGCGGGTACCCCACTTATCTAATGCCGCCTCAAGACCTTTTACAGTCCCTGGAACACCAACAGCATTACCGTGTGTAGATCGCTCATCGAACGGGATGACTTTTCCCTCATCTGTTAAAAACATGTCTGGTGTTGCGCCTTGTGGTGCTCTTTCTCGACTATTGATGATGGATGTTTCTTTTGTCTTCCCATCATAAACCATCATAAATCCTCCGCCACCAATTCCAGACATCATTGGCTCTGTCACATTCAGTGCGTACTGGATGGCAACAGCAGCGTCAACAGCGTTTCCACCTTTCTTTAATACATCTGCACCGACTTCTGATGCGAGCGGATGGGCAGTAGCCACCATGCCATCCTTCCCAACAGCTACTTTATTCCCATGAGTTTCGTTTGCAGTGACCTGACTGACAGGCAGAAAAAACGAGAAAACCAACAGACATATGGACAAAATAGTTAGAGAAATGCGTTTCATACACAACACCCCTTCCATATTCTTACTTTGACCATACCGACTTCTTGACCAGAATACAATAGATTATTCTAAAATTTCTAAATTTTTCATTCTATCATCCTATATTCATCAAATATAAAGCGGATTTTCAAAACATATGACATACTTACTAAGTAGGGATAAAGACATGCCCTTTCATGTTTTTGATTTCGCGGTATAATAAACGCATCACGAAGGGGGAAGGATGATGAATCAGAAGAGCACCTTATTTTGGGAAACATATTGGAAAGAAAAATCAGAAAGCGCACCAATTGACGCATCTGTTTCCGCTTGGGCATTTGGAGCAGACCCAGATCATTTACTTGACCTTGTTCTGAAAGGAAAAAAAACAGCGACTTGTTCTGGACATCTTTTTTACGAAAAGGAACAGGAGCCGCTTCCAAAGGCAGGACAATATGCGGTCATTTTGGACAGCCATGACGAACCAAAAGCCATCATAGAAATCACGCATGTAGATGTCATGCCAATGAATGAGGTTCCAGAATCATTTGCCCAAGCAGAAGGTGAAGGCGATCTTTCATATAACTATTGGTACAGAGCTCATCAAGCATTTTTCACAGAAGCACTCAAACCGTACGGATTAGAATTTAAAGAAGACATGCTCCTAGTTTGCGAGCGATTTAAACTAGTTTATTCAGCTACTTAAGCTTTAAGCGGCGCCAAAAATGGACCGCTTTTTTCATTTCTTTTCTCCTTTCTGCAAAAGGTGTGTTGAGAACACATCTTTAGGTCAGAATAAGATCAAATAGAAAAAGTGAAGAAATTTTCGACTACACCTGTTTTTTTTCGACAAAAGAATATATAATTATTTGATGTGTGCATTGTCTCATTTATACAATGGAGGGTTTTTACATGTTAAAAAGGAAAAAAGACAAGTTTTCCGTCTTGTTAACGGAAATTGCTAAAAATTTAGATGAAACTGCTGAGTATTTTGTTAGCTATAAAGTAACAAATCAAACCACTCTGAAAGAATTTTCTGACACATTGAAGGAATATGAGACAAAAGGTGATAATCATGTTCATACGATGATTAAAGAACTGAACAAAGCCTTTATTACGCCGATTGAACGTGAAGACATTCTTCAATTGACGAATAGCCTCGACGATGTTTTAGATGGAATTGAGCATTTTTCAGCAACAATGGAAATTTATTCAATGACAAGCTCTGACGAACATATCGACAAATTCAGCCACTACATCAGAGAATGTGCAAAGGAAATTTTAATTACAATCGATTTACTGGCTGAAAATCGCTTAAAAGATATTCAACCACACGCAATCAAAATCAAAGAGATCGAGCATAATTGTGACAATCTTTATCGTAAATCACTAAAGAACTTGTTTGGAAAAGAAACTGATCCAATCAAGGTCATTCAATACAAAGAAATTTACGAAACACTTGAAGAAATTGCTGATTCCTGTCAAAGTGTTGCCAACAATCTAGAAACAATCATTATGAAGAATGCGTAACGGGGTTAGTTAAACATGGACACATTACTCATCCTTACCATATTTATTGTCATTTGTGCACTTGCTTTTGATTTCATCAACGGATTCCACGATACAGCAAATGCCATTGCCACTTCGGTTTCAACAAAGGCGTTAAAGCCTAGACATGCTATTATTATGGCAGCGTTCATGAACTTCTTAGGAGCAATGACATTTACAGGTGTGGCAAAGTCCATTACAAAAGACATCGCAGATCCTTTCACACTTCAAAACGGTTCTGTCGTCATTTTGGCTGCTTTAATTGCGGCCATTACTTGGAACTTGCTTACTTGGTATTACGGAATTCCGAGTAGTTCTTCGCACGCACTGATCGGATCAATTGCAGGAGCTGTTATTGCCTCTGCTGGTTTTGGCGCTTTAAACTATTCGGGGTTCATTAAAATCATTCAAGCACTGTTGCTTTCACCTATCCTAGCTTTCGTATTGGGATATACCGTGTATACCATTATCAAAATTATATTCAGAAACAACAATCTCGCAAAAACAAATAAACAATTCCGACGTGTTCAAATTTTAACTGCTGCACTGCAATCGTATACCCATGGAACAAACGATGCGCAAAAAGCGATGGGAATTATTACGATGGCTTTAATTGCAGGTAATTTGCATACAACTGACGACATTCCTTTCTGGGTACAATTCTCTTGTGCGCTTGCAATGGGACTAGGTACTTCTATTGGCGGCTGGAAGATTATTAAAACAGTCGGCGGTAAAATTATGAAAATTCGTCCAGTAAACGGAGTATCTGCCGACTTAACGGGTGCAGCTATTATCTTCGGTGCGACATTTATTCACTTACCTGTTAGTACCACTCACGTGATCTCATCTTCTATTCTAGGTGTAGGTTCTGCACACAGAGTAAAAGGAGTAAACTGGGGTACGGCAAAACGCATGCTTGTCACTTGGGTGATCACATTACCGATTTCGGGAACTCTAGGGGCTCTTATATACTTTGTGTTACATGCGATTATCTAATATCAAAGACCTGTCTGACAGGTCTTTTTTTATTTGCCCGCACACTTCAACACCTTTTCCTACAAGCCATTTTTTCATGAAGCAGGGTTTCCAATCATATCCATAGAAATGAATAAGTATCCATCTGTCTATGGGAGAGAAGAACATGCTATTATTTTTTCAATTGACCGTGTGGTTATTGCTAGGTGCTCTTGCTGTATATGTATTTGCCGTATGGCGCTTTGAACAAAAAGTAAAAGAAAAGATGTTTGCCATTCGTAAAACGTGGTATTGGATTTATGTAGCTGGTGCTGTTGTGTACTGGACAAATGACCCTTCTTCAATCTTTACCGATTGGATGCACTACTTGATTATTGCCGTTTTTTTTGCATTAACCGATGCATTCATCTTTCTCAGCTCCTATATTAAAAAACTCGGAAATCACGAACTGGAAACCGACACCCATCAACTCCTAGAACAAAATAACGATCTACTTCATTCTTACCTCAATAAGCTAAAAACGTACCAATACCTATTGAAAAATGAACCGATTCATGTATATTATGGAAGTGTAGAGGCATATATAGAGGGAATTGAACGGCTCATTTATTCTTTTGCCGACAAGATGAATATTCAAGCAGTTCTTTGTCCATACGATACGCAAGAACAAAAAGATGACCTGCTGCGGACACTTGACCAGCGAGCTCTTATTCAGGCGAAGCTTAACAGGCAGGAAGTCTATTACGATGATTTCGGCAAATTGGTGCTCATCCCGTTTTCTGTAGCAGATGATCACTTCGTCATTAAGCTCACCTCTGATGACATTGTCACTGAGTTCGACTATTTATTAATGACGTCACTTACAACAATTTATGACCTAATCTTGCCTGACGAAGAGGAAGGTGATGAAGATGGACCACGCACTTCAAGGGGATAACAACAATCGCAAGAAAAACCCTTTTAAGATTTTAAAGAAAAAGCAACATATCAGTATGGCTGATTACAAGGTAAGCCCCCATACAGAGCGTATTTTTAAAAAGAACGAACAGCTCTTGGGTGAGTATAAAAATAAAAGGGCTTGATTACACTAAAGGACGCGGAACAAAATCCGCGTCCTGCTTCCATTTTCACATAGACTTGCATACAATAATCTATACGCTGCAACGATTGAGGTGCCAATAAATGAAAAAGAAAATCAAACAATTGAGATATGTTCAGTTTGCTGAATATAAGTCGTCGCCTTATATGCGTCGATTAAATGAGCAAAGTGAAGCAGTCATCCAATCATACAAACAGAAACACTCACTTACTTAACAGCTTCAGAAGTTTTTCCTTCGTTTTAGGTCCGTATATCCCATCACTTGGCAGACCATTTACCAGTTGAAAACGCGCTACGGCGTTCGCCGTTTTTTCTCCGTAAACTCCGTCTATTCCTTTATTTGCAGCTGCTTTATCAGGATAAAAATAAACAGCAGCAAGCGCCTGTTGGACGAGGCGTACGTGCTCTCCCTTTGTCAATGGAGAAGTCACCTTTAAAACCCCACCTGGCAGCTCATACAAGCTCTTTGCATCATTACGATAAATTTTGAGAACCTGTCCAATTTGAATCTTATTCGGATCGCTAATGTCATTCCACTTCTGTAAATCCTGAACTGTGACCCCATGAGCTTTCGCAATACTCGTTAACGTATCCCCGCTTTTCACGACATACGTGATGACCGTCTCCGGATCTTCTGCCGTTTCAATCCCTTTTTTAAATTCATCCCAAGTAGATAGAAGCTGGCGTGGACATGCTTTTCCAGACCAGTACTGATGTGTGACCACGTTTGCTAGCGGAATGTGATGTTCTTTT
Organism: Bacillus sp. FSL W8-0645; assembly: GCF_038007905.1. Taxonomy (NCBI): domain Bacteria; kingdom Bacillati; phylum Bacillota; class Bacilli; order Caryophanales; family Bacillaceae; genus Bacillus; species Bacillus sp. FSL W8-0645. The sequence goes on along the minus strand of NZ_JBBOYC010000001.1, from coordinate 1,310,611 downwards.
AACAGCTTTTGAATGAGCCATTGTGCATGTTTGACCGCTTTCCGAAAATTTCCATCTTCATTCTCACAAATTTCAATACCGATCGACTTCCGGTTACCCTTCCCATGACCATCCCCTGCATGCCAGCCATTTTCATTTAATGGCAGATGCTGAAAGATTTCATGATCATCCACTGTAAAGTGCCAGCTCACCTCAGTCGTTGGGCTTTTTACATAGGCCGCATGACTTTTCGCATCCGCTCCCTTTGACGTGTTTGCTGTGTTATGCACTGTTACATACTCCGGTGTCATCGCATATCCTGGGCGGTTCCCGTTTCCAACTGGAATAAAATCTTGATAAATTTGTACCATCTACTGCACTCCCTTTTGCTAGATTGAATTGATCTTTCTCATCAATCGGTGGCGTTCGTAAGACAATACTTGTTTGTTTTCATGAGAAGACTATGGTAAAATTTGAATTCAATTCACTCTTTTTATTAGTGAGAAGTGCAAAAATACAGAAAAAAACAGGAATTAATTCCATTTTTCCTTGATTTTATGTTAAAATTGTTAAAAATACGCCGATATAAAAAGTAAGTAATAGCTCATTTAGCTATTTAGTCCTATATGGACTTTTCTTTTACGCTAAAAATAGAACACACGTTTGTATGGAGGTTTTCAAATGACTGGTTTTTTAACCCATTTAGAAGAAGATATTAAGCGTTTATATGATCAATTGCAAATAAGCGGTCCTGCTTATAGAGAGATGCAAAGGATCGCTTCTGAATTTCGTGTATGGGTCCATTACGAAGAGACTGGCAGCATGATGATCCAGCATCAAGGTCTTTACAGTATTATCTTAAACAGATCCCTATCACCTGAAGAACAGTGGCAGGATTTTGCCCACGAGCTTTGTCATGTGCTAAAGCATACAGGCAATCATTTCAAAATGAACAAACTCTTTCGAGAACTACAGGAGTTTCAGGCAAAACAATTCATGTACCACTTTTGTGTGCCAACCTTTATGCTGCTGAAAATGAAGCTTCCAACCCTTCGGCAACAAGCCATTTTGCATATTGCTCAAACGTTTCACGTCACTTGGGCTTTTGCTGAAAAACGGGTTGCCTTATTCGAACAGCGAAAAGCAGGTATTCGCTTTCAACAGGAGTTTACGTCTTATTTAATGAAAGCAGAAAGAGTCGCAGAAAAAGAAGCCGTTTATCAAACGTAAATAATCGGACATAAAACGATAGAAGTTTATTCATAAAGGGCTAATACTTGTTTGAGTACATTTGTGTACCGATAAAATTGTTCAGTTTGTGTATCTCGCCGGTATCGACGCCTAAAGTCTTGAAAGAATGCTCTTCTTTGCGCCTGACTAATTTCAAGTTGAACACTTTTTCCTGTCAAACATTTGTTATTGATATTATCAGGATGTGTTCCAGAAAAACGATCAGATTCGGCTAGCAGCAATGCGTGAAAGCCATTTAGCGTTAAACGCTTCACAGTTTCTGCCGCTCTTTCTCTGTCCGTACCTCCCACTAACGTTTGAAGCACCTCTGTTTCTCCGTAACCATGAAGTGCAAACGTATAATGATGGGTATGCACCTCTGAAAGGCAAAGCGGCTCATCAAAGCGTGTGCTTGTAATATGAAGAACATGATTGCCTTTTACTTTAAGGCCTTCAAATAAATACATAGAATAATCACAAGATATTTCATGAACGAGCTCACTCACGCCTGATTCAATTCCTCCGGCATGAGGCGACAAAACTAGTAGCTGGTCACCTTTCCGCTCATGAAGAATTTGATAATCAATCCCTTTTCTTTCATGAGCGGAAAGCTCTTCATAACTTTGATACGTATCGATAATTTGCCTCATGTCATCTGCTCCATTTCTTTATATGAGCATAAGTCTACTGATCCCTCATTCTTTTGTAAAGAGGTTTCGAATCAAATATACCACTTGAATTCTTCCTTAAATTTTCCTTACATTTACGCCATTCTGTTGAATCTTGAGAAAAAATGACCGATAATTGAATAGAACTTTTGGACTATATGAATCTTTTTGTATTCTCTCTCATAAATTAGAAATATTGTGATCTACATCTGGAGGAAATCATGTTAAAAAAGAAAACGACCCTCACTCTGATCATCTTACTCCTTAGCTTCGCTGGCATTATTTATTGGAAATGCTTCTCTCTTCAAGGCGTGTCTCACGGAACATTCATCCGCTCGATGTCATCACCTGACGGAATGTACATCATCAACACCTATCAGCATAGCGGAGGAAAGCTAAAGGAAAACGCAGTCAGAGCAGAAATTGAAAACAAACTGACCCACCGCAAGAAAACGATTTACTGGAAATACCCTGATAAAGACCCTCTCATCCAATGGAAAAACGGACAGCTTGTTCAAATTGGACATGAATTTTTAAATGTGGTGAAAGGCGACACGTATGATTATCGCTTTGATCAGAACAAGAGAAAATAACGACATACAAAAAACGAATCCTCTTGGATTCGTTTTAGATTGTTGACAAAGTGCTAAAATGATGTTTATTTTAGCACTTTGTCTTCTTTTCAGCGTGATAGAAAATCTTTGAAGTCTAGGAAGGGCGGCTACTTTTGCGGAGCGAATTGAACATTCGTGAGCACCAGCGCGCAGACCTGACAACGAATGCGAGGGTTTGTCTACACGCTGAAACGAATCCTCTTGGATTCGTTTTTTACGTTGACATGACGGTTTGCATGAATTTCTTCATATCCTTACTAACCGTCGTCAATCGATCGACAATTTCACTAAACTCTGTCACAAGTGAAGCCTGTTCTGATGAAGAACCTTTCATATGGTCCATACTTTCAAGTAATGTATGTATGTTGGAGGAAATTCCTTGCAGTGAGCTTTCGATGTTTTCTGTTGCACGTGAAGTTTCACTTGAAAGCTTTTGAACCTCACTTGCTACAACACTAAAACCTGCTCCCTCTTTTCCTGCCCTGGCCGCTTCAATTGACGCATTCAATCCTAGCAAACTCGTTTGTTTCGAGATGCCTTTAATCATTTTTGTAATATCGGCTGTTTGTTTCGAGCTTTCAAGAGTTTGCTGCGTTTGTAAGGTCATCTCCTCACTTGTAGCAGAAAGCTCCTCTGAATGTGCCGCCACCACGTGTACTTTTTCTTGAATACTTTGAATAATGTCATTCAATGATTCCATATACGCTTCAAGCTCTAATTGATTTTTGAGCGGAAAACCTAAAGCGAGTGCACCAATGACTTGCCCATTTCCATCAAAAATGGGCAATCCCATTGCATTTAAAGGTACTCCATATACTGATTCAGGCACAAACATACTCGATGTCTCACCTCTCAGCGCTTTTTTCATATTCAGATCATCTGGTTTAATACGTTCACCAGCTCGAATTTGAAAATCAACATCTTTCGATGGCAAATACAGCAAAAATTTCTCTCGGTCAATGACACCCATCGTCACTTCATTTTTTAAAATCTGCATCATATAAGGTGCTGCTGTCACTATACTCTGTAGTATAGCCATTTTACCTACACCCTTGTATTATTTATCGGTTGTTCTTCTTAAAATAATAGTTATTTTTTAAAAATAATGATGATGATGAAAGTTATTTCTCATATGTACGAGTAAAAAGAAGGGGATTCCCTATTGATATTCAACAAAACGTAAATTTGCTATAATTTAAGTATCAACATATGATGAAATGGTCATGTAATCATTTTATATATATTCATTGGAGGCGCATGTTGTGAGACAACCTATGACATATGAGCGGGCGATCGTCATTGGCGGTGGTATGACGGGAATACTCGCTGCAAAAGTTTTATCAACGTTTTATCATCAAGTTTTCATGATTGAAAAGGACGAAATGCCAGACTCTCCTAAGAATCGTCTCGGCACTCCTCAAGCTTATCATCCACATAGAATGCTGCCACTAGGCAAGCAAATAGTGGAACGTCTATTTCCTGGTTATACAAAAGAGTTACTGGCAATTGGCGGGTTTAATACATTGCATCAAACATCTCGATTTATCACAAAAGATGGTGAATTAGCGCTCACCGATACAGAAGAAACAGCTGTCACAAGACGTGCCATGCTAGAGTGGGTGCTGATGCAAAGAATGTTAAGTGAGGAACGTGTTCATTATCTAGAAAAACATGAAGCGATCTCGCTTCAGTTTGAGGAAGGAACAAATCGAGTCATAGGACTCATTGTGAAAGATCGGCATGTAAAGCCGGGAAATATTCATCAAATGAAAGCAGACTTAGTGATTGATACGTCTGGAAGAATGTCTAAATTACCAAAATGGCTGAAAGACGAAGGACTGTCCTTGCCACAGACAGATGAGCTAAGCGTCTCTCTTGGCTACAGCACAAGATACTACCAGATACCACCTGAGGCGCCAAACCTGCAAGCAATGGTCGTAGTTGGACAACCAAATAAACAAATCCCGACAGGACTGTTTGAACGGGTAGATCATGATTTAGTAGCTGTTCTTCTCTCAGCAGCTGGCGGATCACATTATCCAACAACAGACGCTGATCAATTTGATTCAGAAACGGCTGCACTGACCCATCCCGCAATAGCAGATGCCATCACCCATTTAACGCCCTATACTAAACCAAAAGGATTTAGAGTACCTTCTTGCGTGAGATATCACTATGAACAAATGCACGATTGGCCGAGTGGATTATTGGTGATGGGCGATGCCTTGTGTACATTAGATCCCATTCATGGGCAAGGAATGACAAAGGCCGCACTCGAAGCACAAACTCTTGAGCGTATGCTCAAACAAGCACAAAAAAAGGAGCAGCTATCTTTTGAAAAGGACACATTACAACAAATGCAGCATGTCAATGAACTTGGCTGGTGGCTTTGTGCGATTGCTGATATGGCGTGGGAAGGCGTCAAATTAAAAGGAGAAACAACCATTCCCCATTTGACGTTCGTACAAGGATTTTTAAATCGCTACGTACAATACGCCATTTTAACAAAACAGCCTGAACGTCTTGAGGCGTATCACCAAATGCATTCTTTCTTAACAGAACCTAGAGACATCATTAACTTAGAACAGCTACATGACATGATTCAAGTCGACACCTCTGGAGAAATCGCTGAATGGTGGAGTCAATGGGATCAAAAGAACAATGAATTAAATCGAGCTTTTTTCCATGAGGCTGTTCCTGAATTTCATTTACACAACCTGCTTCATACAAATTGACAGAAAAAAAGCCCCTCATTGGGGCTTTTTCATTAACGTAATAATTGAAGCACGTTTTGTGGCTGTTGATTTGCTTGAGCTAACATTGCTTGAGAAGCTTGAGAAAGAATGTTGTTCTTTGTGAACTCACTCATTTCTTTTGCCATGTCAACGTCACGAATACGAGACTCAGCAGCTGTTAAGTTTTCAGCAGAAGCGCTAAGGTTGTTAATTGTGTGCTCTAGACGGTTTTGGACCGCACCAAGCTTAGATCGCTGATCAGACACTTGCTTAATGGCTGTTTCAATAATACCAAGTTGTGCATCAAATCCAGCAGCTTCCTCGCCATCTTCACCACTTGCACTAATAAATTTTGTCACATCGATTCCAGCAACAGAACCAGATCCATCTTCACCTTCAGCAGTCCCATCTGTACCTAAAACTGAAGCACCCATGTTTTCAATGTTAAGTGTAATTTGTTGTGTTGCGTTTGCACCGATTTGGAATACAAGGCTTTGTGCCTCACCTTCTCCTTCAGTACCCTTAGACGAATAAGTCCCGTCTAATAATTTTTTCCCGTTAAACTCTGTACGAGTAGAAATGCTTGTAATCTCATCTTGCAAGTTTGAGATTTCATCTTGAATTGATGCTAAATCCTCTTCCTGTTGTGTACCTGTGTTCCCTGCTTGAACAACAAGCTCACGAATACGTTGAAGTATCGCATGAGATTCAGTCAATGCACCTTCAGCCGTTTGAATAAGAGAAATACCATCTTGAGAGTTTTTAGTAGCCATTTCTAAACCACGGATTTGACTTCTCATTTTTTCAGAGATCGCAAGTCCTGCTGCGTCATCCCCTGCACGATTGATGCGAAGACCAGAAGAAAGTTTCTCCATGTTCTTTTGGCTTGAACCGTTGTTAGCAGAAAGACGATTCAATGTGTTAAGTGCTGCGATATTGTGGTTAATTCTCATGTTAAATGACCTCCATGTGTTTGAACCAATTAGACATCCTTGTCCAAAAGTTCTAAATTAGAATTTTTTTGTAAGCCTTACAATCCATTTATCGAACTTTAATGGAATTTGTTTAACAAAAAAGGATTAAATAAGGGAAAAGTCTCACTCATTATGATCATTTCGCTAGTGTATACCAAATTTAAAGGTCATTTTTCATGATTTACCAGAGGGATTTAAGAATCATAAGACTGGGGGAAAATCGAAGAAAAAAACACCATAAAAAAAAGCCCCATTAAGGGGCCTGTCATTAACGTAGTAATTGAAGTACGTTTTGTGGCTGTTGGTTCGCTTGTGCAAGCATTGCTTGAGACGCTTGAGAAAGAATGTTGTTCTTTGTGAACTCACTCATTTCTTTCGCCATGTCAACGTCACGGATACGAGACTCAGCAGCTGTTAAGTTTTCAGAAGAAGCACCAAGGTTGTTGATTGTGTGCTCTAGACGGTTTTGAACTGCACCAAGTTTACCACGTTGAGCAGATACTTGGTTGATAGCTGAATCAACAATGTTTAATTGCTCATCAAAACCACCAGTGTCATCAGCAGCTACATCTGCAAATTTAGTTACATCAATATCTTTAACAGATTGGTTAGCTAAGATTGCTCTTCCAGTTGTATCAGCTGGATCTTTAGCTCCAAGTCCATCAGTGCTCATCTTTTCAATGTTGACTGAAATTTGTTGAGTTGCGTTAGCACCGATTTGGAAGACTAAAGATTTCTCAGTAGCAGTTGGTGCTGCAGGATCAGCAGGAGCTTTAAATGTACCATCTAATAATTTCTTACCGTTAAACTCTGTACGATTTGAGATACCGTCTACTTCTTCTTGTAGAGCTTTAATCTCATCTTGAATAGATTGAAGATCAGTAGTTTTATCCTGTGTACCAGTATTTCCAGCTTGAACGACCAGTTCACGAACACGTTGAAGGATTGAGTGAGTTTCAGTCAATGCACCTTCAGCTGTTTGGATAAGAGAGATACCGTCTTGTGCGTTTTTAGAAGCCATTTCTAATCCGCGGATTTGTCCACGCATTTTTTCAGAGATTGCTAGACCTGCTGCGTCATCTCCTGCACGGTTGATTTTAAGACCAGAAGAAAGTTTCTCCATGTTCTTTTGGCTCGCACCATTGTTTGCAGACAAACGGTTTAATGTGTTAAGTGCTGCGATATTGTGGTTAATTCTCATTTCCTATTACCTCCATGTATGTGGGACCTGACAGACGTCCTTGTCTGAAAAAAGTCCTTTATTCTAGGGCTTAACAACCCTGACAATTAAAATATCGGTTTATTTTAAAGGATGTTTAGCATGATTTAAGATTAATTTAATAATTTATATATCTAAATTCATAATTTCACTTAATACTTTATTCCTCAATTCTTATTAAAATATTCAAGGTTATCCATATTCTTTAATTAATAAATGTAAAAAAGCCCCATAAAGGGGCCTGTCATTAACGTAATAATTGAAGTACGTTTTGCGGTTGTTGGTTTGCTTGTGCAAGCATTGCTTGAGACGCTTGAGAAAGAATGTTGTTCTTTGTGAACTCACTCATTTCTTTCGCCATATCAACGTCACGGATACGAGACTCTGCCGCTGTTAAGTTTTCACCAGAAGCACCAAGGTTGTTAATTGTATGCTCTAGACGGTTTTGGACCGCACCTAGTTTAGCACGTTGAGATGATACTTGGTTAATTGCATCGTCAACAATTTTTAACTGTGCATCGTAACCAACAGCTGCTGTCGCAGGTGCATTATCAGCAAATTTAGTTACATCTAAAGAAGAGACATTTAAAGTATCGCTTGTTCCAAGTGCATCAGCAGACATTGCATCAATGTTAACTTTAATTTGTTGCGTAGCATTTGCACCAATTTGGAAAACCAAATCCTTTTGATCTGCAGGAGTATCTGTATTAACTTTGTATTCTCCAGTTAGTAATTTTTTACCGTTAAATTCTGTACGGTTAGAAATACCGTCAATCTCTTCGATTAATGCATCCATTTCATCTTTAATAGCAGTTAAATCTTCACCTTGTTGTGTACCCGTGTTACCAGCTTGAACTGTTAGTTCACGCATACGTTGAAGGATTGAGTGAGTTTCAGTCAATGCACCCTCAGCTGTTTGGATAAGAGAGATACCGTCCTGTGCGTTTTTAGATGCCATTTCTAATCCGCGGATTTGTCCACGCATTTTTTCAGAGATCGCTAGACCTGCAGCGTCATCTCCTGCACGGTTGATACGAAGACCAGAAGAAAGTTTCTCCATGTTCTTTTGGCTCGCACCGTTGTTTGCAGATAAACGGTTTAATGTGTTAAGTGCTGCGATATTGTGGTTAATTCTCATTTCCTATTACCTCCATGTATGTGGGACCTGACAGACGTCCTTGTCTGAAAAAAGCCCTTTGTTCTAGGGTTTATCTACCCTGACAATTAAAATATCGGTTTGTTTTAAAGGATGTTTAGCATGATTTAAGATTAATTTATTAAATTATCTGTCTAAATTCATAATTTCTATCGGTACTTTTTTCTCAACCCTTATTAAAAATTCAAGTTTTTCCATATTCTTTAATTAATAAATATAAAGAAGCCCCATAAAGGGGCCTGTCATTAACGTAGTAATTGAAGTACGTTTTGTGGCTGTTGGTTTGCTTGTGCAAGCATTGCTTGAGACGCTTGAGAAAGAATGTTGTTCTTTGTGAACTCACTCATTTCTTTCGCCATGTCAACGTCGCGGATACGAGACTCAGCAGCCGTTAAGTTTTCAGCAGATGCACCAAGGTTGTTGATTGTGTGCTCTAGACGGTTTTGGACTGCACCAAGTTTTCCACGTTGAGCAGATACTTGGTTAATAGCTGCATCAACAATCTTTAGTTGAGTATCAAAACCAACATCAGTAGCATCTGCTGCATTATCAGCAAATTTTCTTACATCGATGTCTTTAACGGCTTGATTTGCTACAATATTCCCAGCATTTTTAACTCCTAATGCATCAGTACTCATTTTATCAATATGAACTGAAATTTGTTGAGTTCCGTTAGCTCCGATTTGGAACACTAAAGCATCACCAGATGCTGGGACTGCTGGTGTTCCTGTACTTGGATCAGCTGGATCTGTCGGCGGAATTGCTGGTGTTCCTGGGGTTCCTTCAAACGAACCATCTAATAATTTTTTACCGTTAAACTCTGTACGATTTGAGATACCATCTACTTCTTCTTGTAAAGCTGTAATTTCATCTTGGATAGATTGTAGATCTGTATCTTTATCCTGTGTCCCAGTGTTTCCAGCTTGTACAACTAGTTCACGAACACGTTGAAGGATTGAGTGAGTTTCAGTCAATGCACCTTCAGCTGTTTGGATAAGAGAGATACCGTCTTGTGCGTTTTTAGAAGCCATTTCTAGTCCGCGGATTTGCCCACGCATTTTTTCAGAGATTGCAAGACCTGCTGCATCGTCTCCTGCACGGTTGATTTTAAGACCAGAAGAAAGTTTCTCCATGTTCTTTTGGCTCGCACCGTTGTTTGCAGATAAACGGTTCAATGTGTTAAGTGCTGCGATATTGTGGTTAATTCTCATTTCCTATTACCTCCATGTAATTGGGACCTGACAGACGTCCTTGTCTGAAAAAAGTCCTTTATTCTAGGGGTTTTATGCCCCGACAATTCTTTTATCGGATTATTTTATAGGAAGTTTAGTACTTTAAAGATTTATTAATTAATTTATCAGCCTTAATTCATGATTTAATTCTATGAAAAAGCTATGTTGTGAGCTCCGTTTGAAAATTTTATTGTTTCTTAACGCACTTTTAACTTAAAGTACGACAGCACATAAAATGATTCCAAAATGAGATCGCCTACAAGCAATAAACCAGTGAACAAAAAAAGCCCCATAAAGGGGCCTGTCATTAACGTAGTAATTGAAGTACGTTTTGTGGCTGTTGGTTCGCTTGTGCAAGCATTGCTTGAGACGCTTGAGAAAGAATGTTGTTCTTTGTGAACTCACTCATTTCTTTCGCCATGTCAACGTCACGGATACGAGACTCAGCAGCTGTTAAGTTTTCAGAAGAAGCACCAAGGTTGTTGATTGTGTGCTCTAGACGGTTTTGAACTGCACCAAGTTTACCACGTTGAGCAGAAACTTGTTTGATAGCTCCATCAACGATTGCTAACTGATCATCGAATCCACCATCTTCATTAGCTGCAATTGTTTCAAATTTAGATACATCGATATCTTTAACAGATTTACCTGTCTCAATTGCACCATTGCCGTCATCAACGCCTAAAGCAGCAGCGCTCATATCTTGAATGTTTACCTTAATTTGTTGTGTAGCATTTGCACCAATTTGGAATACTAAAGCATCACCAGGAATTGCAGGTGTACCTGTACTTGGATCAGCTGGATCTGTCGGCGGAACTGCTGGTGTGCCTGTTCCATTAAACGTACCATTTAATAATTTTTTTCCGTTAAACTCAGTACGATTAGATATACCATCTACTTCTTCAACAAGCGCTGTGATCTCATCTTTAATTGCAGTTAAGTCTTCACCTTGCTGTGTCCCAGTGTTTCCAGCTTGAACAACGAGCTCACGTACACGTTGAAGGATCGAGTGAGTTTCAGTCAATGCACCTTCAGCTGTTTGGATAAGTGAGATACCGTCTTGTGCGTTTTTAGAAGCCATTTCTAATCCGCGGATTTGCCCACGCATTTTTTCAGAGATTGCAAGACCTGCTGCGTCATCTCCTGCACGGTTGATTTTAAGACCAGAAGAAAGTTTCTCCATGTTCTTTTGGCTCGCACCGTTGTTTGCAGACAAACGGTTCAATGTGTTAAGTGCTGCGATATTGTGGTTAATTCTCATTTCCTATTACCTCCGTGTAATTGGGACCTGACAGACGTCCTTGTCTGAAAAAAGTCCTTCGTTCTAGGGCTTATCAACCCTAACAATTTTATTATCGGTCGTGGTTATAGGATGTTTAGAAGATTCTTTAAAAGATATCACATTTTTATCATGACGATGATCCTAATTTTAACAATTTTATAAAGACAAAAACTGCTGAGCTATCATCAGCAGTTTTTCCATTATATGAATATCATATCAGTATTGTTTGATATCAAACATTAAAATATTTTGGTACACAACGTACTCTTTCTTACTTGTGAAAGGACCTTTATTGTGTTCTTCATTGATTTCATAGAAGTTCATACCAACTCCAAAGCTTCTTTCTTCCCCATTATTTGCTTCGTAGGCCGGTTCAAATACAGTTGAAGTTAAGTCACTATCTTTTAATTTACTCCATTTATCTGTTGAAATATCATACTGGAACAAAGATCTTTCTCTACTATGTCCAATCAAATTTTCGCCGCCTGCAACATATATTTTGCCGTCAATTGCAGAAATGGCTCTCCCATTTCGAGATGGTAAAGCCGATGAGTTCAAGCTCTTCCATTCACCAGAAGCTGTATTATACCGATAGACATTATTCTTATAAGAGTTTTTTGAAGATACAATATATATATTCTCTTTCACTGCAACTGCGTACAAAGTTCCTTTGTCATAAGTTGAAAATACAGGGTCTCTTGGAATTTGAATCGGTTCTTCAGCCCACTGATCAAGTTCTGTATCATATATATCAATCGTGTTATAAGCTGTTTTTGTTTCTTCGTTTATTCCACCTATTAGATATATTTTCTTACCTACTGTAGCATATGTACCGCCTGTTCTATTTGTCGGCATGCTCGTTTTTTCTTCCCAAACATCTTTCTTAGGGTCATACATAAATGTTTGATTATTTAACTTATTTTTTCACTTGCGCCACCAAATAAATAAATCTTTCCATCTACCACTCCTACACCAGCATTAATACGTTCTTCTGGTAAATCAGCTCGTTTTGTCCATCCAGTTGATTTTGTTTCTGCATCAGCTTTAAATGGACTAAGAGTACTTGTTAAAAGAAGTACCATGATAAATAGTAAAAATTTCTTTTTCATTTTTATTCCTCCACATCATTATATTCCCTCCTTTTATCGATCTAATATTTGTAAAGTTTACAATTTAATGGTTTTTTAAATAAACTTTTTATAATAAAATCCTCACACATACATCACCGGCGTTGATATTTTAATAATCTTCCCGCCCTCGACGATAAAACCTTGGAACGCGGCGGCTTAAGGTGGCGATGACTTCGTAGTTGATTGTATTGAGCATTTCAGCGATTTCATCGACAGAAATTTCTCCGCCTTTTTGACGACCGTATATGACGACTTCCTCGCCTTGCTTTGCTTTCATTTCTCCTAAACTGATCATCGTCATATCCATTGTGACTCGGCCAGCAATCGGCATTCGTTCTCCGCGGAAAAGCATAAATCCCCGATTTGATAAAGCACGTGAGTACCCATCTGCGTAACCGATTGGTATGGTGGCAATGACTTCATCCGGTTTTGCTACATACGTTGCCCCATAGCTGACAGTCCTTGGCTTTGTTACCATTTCCTTCACGAAAGCAATTCTCGCTTTTAAACTGAGAGCCGGCTCTAGCTGAACAGCGTCTAAGCTTTCAATGTATTGCGAGGGATACAGTCCATAAAGTCCGATGCCCAGCCGAATCATATCGGCGCTAAATTCAGGAAATGCGATAGCAGCCGCTGTATTGTTCATATGTACGGTCGGTAGCTTAATTCCTTGTTTTTTCAAAAAGCGGAGAAAATCAATAAAAATACTGTGCTGCAGCAGCGTGAAATCAGGGTCAGGCTCATCCGCAGTAGAGAAATGCGTAAAAATCCCGTCCCATCTAAGGTTTTCACTCTTTTCAAGTGAATCCACCACTCCTAAAAGCTCTTCCTTCGTCCGTACACCTAATCGCCCCATCCCTGTGTCGACATTGACATGTATCCCAAGCCGGCGCTGACTTTCTTCTTCCGCTAAGATCTCATTTGCTTCAACAATCCAGTCTTCACGAAGGCCAGATAGATCAATTCTCCAGGCCGCAGCCCTTTTCACACAGTCGAGCGGGGTAAATCCAAGAACCAAAATCGGTGCTTCAATTTTTGCTCTTCGCAGCACAATGCCTTCCTCCAAGCTAGCAACTGCGAGCTCCGTCGCACCGCTTTCCAGTGCCTGCCGGGCTACCTCCACTGAACCGTGACCATAAGCATTCGCCTTCACGACAGCCATGATCTTACTTTTTCTCGGAATATGCGCTTGAATGGCTTCGATATTTCTTTTAATCGCATCGAGATTGACTTCGATCCAGACTTCCCTGCATAGCTTTTTCATTTATTTTTCCTCCTCATCACATGAGCGTTCTTTCTATCTCCATGCTCGCTTTTGCGTCTAGTCTATCTTTATTCATTTTTGAGAAAAACATTCAACTACAATGACTGGACCTGCTTTGTCTTGTTTCACATAAAAAAAGAAACCACATCAACTGTGATTTCTTCTCTATGAGCGATGATATTCAATTTCATCCGCAGATTTCATCATTTCATCAATTTCATGATAAATCTCCTGCAAATTTTCCCGTTCAGTTAAGTATTGAGCATTGCTCTTAGGAACAGGCACATCAAATTGCAGGAAGTTGATTGTCATCGCGTGTAATTCTTGGTCATTCATTGTGAACCTTAATTCAAGCGTCGAGACCTCTTCTTTATCATCACTCTCCGCTACATCATCAATCGGCACACCATCTTCTAACATCTCAACTTGTTTCAAATCTTTCAAGGAAATATCTGTGACTGCAAATCTTTTTTTTCTAGTTGACCCGCCAGGCTGATGTTCAATAAAGCGCATTTTCTTTAACTCATCATCAATCGCGAAGCCCTTATCAACTTGCTCTGAAAATATATAGGTAGATGCTTGAAACCCATCTTCGTGAAAAAACATCATCATTTTGTCCAATAATATGTTGGGATCATTCTGTTCTTTTCGCCTTTGACATCTACCGGCTATGAATAAAATGACCAGTCCTCCGATGATGCTGAGAACCGTCCCCAATCCATTCCCTACATCTACGAAAACAGTAAAACCTAAAATAGCAATCATAAAAGCAATGACAATGCCTATGATGAATATCACACAATGCTCCTCCTATCATGACCCTTCATGAATGGTTTAGCCATAGTATAGCATTTGAAGCAAGATGATTTAAGAATATGAATCTGATAGGAAGAAAAACAGACCATAAAGGTCTGCCAGCATGTAGACAAACCCTCGCATTCGTTGTCAGTCCTGCGTGCTGGTGCTCACGAATGTCAAATTCGCTCCGCGCCAGTACTCGTCCTTCCTAGACTTCAAAGGTTTTCTATCAAGCTGAAAAGAAGACAAAGGGCTAAAATCAAGATCATTTTAGCCCTTTGTCAACAATCTGACAGACCATAAAGGTCTGCTAATTTCGTTCAAGTGTTTAAAAGATAGGTAGTAAGAACTCACACACGCCTTCTTCTTCTCTATATCTCTCCATAATAGATGCCTGACGCATGTTCAATTGATTGTTTTGGATCATTTGAGGCAATTGGCTCCAAAACAAATTCACTTTTTCGGTTGTATGTGTCACTGTAAACACAGCATACTTTCCCCCTTCAAAATGTCCAGTCTGAACCATTTGATCTTTTGAGAAATCTCTATTTGTCATCAACATGAGGTCGTATCTGCATTTTTCTGGTGGGGTTTTTCCAGGATCATCTTGAGGAACACCATATATACCATATTCCTTTAATTCATCATTTAATTGATGTTGATTGATCCATTGTTTAAATCTCTTCATCATCTCTACATTTTCTTTGCTACCATATGGTCCTATATTCCTCATATACACCATTTTCATATTCGTTAACATTTCAATTTTGCAATTCATGATTTCCCTCCAACTTTTATTGGAAGATTGGCCAATCATTCCTTACATCCAACGGTAACATCCTTTAAAATATAATACGGCAGGATATTAAAAATAATTGAATTATGTTGAAAAAACATTCACAGGAATTGCGATTTAGATAATTAAGTCATCTCATTTTCTCTTAAAATAGCATGTCCAATTTTTAAAAATAAAAAAGAACGGTCTTTAGCCGCTCACTTGTTTATTGATTTTCCTTTGAAGATTTAGCAAAGAGAAGGGTGACAATCAAATAGATAATTGTGCCGAAAAATAGACCATTTAACAAGCTGATAAACAATATTTTACAAACCAGGACAACATAATAAGACACTGGCGTCCCTGGAAACACCGCCATATTGAACAGACTAATCATAAAGGTTAAAGCAAAAAATATAATGAAAATCTTTCGAAATACTGTTGATTTTAACATTGTCATTTTACTTCCTCCTCAGTATGTTTTCTATGGGAAAAATATTCTTTATACATAGCGTATATTCCGTTTTATAGTAAAAAGCCCTTAAAGGGCTTCAGGCTGTCGAGAAAATCTCGACAGCTTTATTTTTTTCCTTAAAGTTTCCATTCCCCCGTTTTATAATAGAGAAAAGACTACCAAAGGAAGGTGTTTTTTCTGATGTTTCACACTAGAAATTCTTCTCAGCACGAAGCCGAATTTGTATTGCTAGATCAACTGGTCGAAGAGGATCACCTGCTTCGTAAAATTGATCAGTACATTGATTTTTCATTTATCGTAGATAAAGTAAAACCGTATTATAGCGAGAATAAAGGTCGCCCTTCTCTTGATCCACTTATTTTGTTCAAAATGATGTTTATCGGTTACCTGTACGGTATCCGTTCTGAAAGACAACTTGAAAAAGAAATTTACTATAACATGGCGTATAGATGGTTTTTAGGTTTGAACATCAATGACCCCGTTCCCCACCACTCGACCATTAGCTGGAATCGTCGTACTCGATTCAAAGATACAACGATTTTTCAAGACATTTTTGATGAAATTGTGCTTCAAGCCATCAATCATGATATGGTAGGAGGCCGCGTTCTTTTTACTGATTCGACTCATCTTAAAGCCAATGCCAATAAACATAAATATACGAGAAAAACGATTGAACAAGATACCCAGAACTATATCAATGAATTAGAAGAAGCGGTCCAAGAAGATCGGATGGCACACGGAAAAAAGCCCTTAAAGGTAAAAGAGGAGGTGCAAACGAAAAAAGATATTCGCCAAAGTACGACTGATCCTGAAAGTGGCTATCTTTATCGTGAAAACAAGCCAGAAGGCTTTTTCTACCTAGACCACCGTACAACGGATATGAAGTACAATATCATCACGGATGCCCATGTCACGCCCGGCAATATCCATGACTCTGTTCCGTATCTTGATCGATTGGATCACCAAATCGCCCGATTTGGTTTTCAAGTAGAAGCGGTTGCCCTTGATTCTGGTTATTTGACAACGCCAATCTGTAAAGGTTTATCCGATCGCCGTATTTTTGGTGTCATCGCACATAGACGCTTTCATCCAACAAGAGGATTATTTGAGAAGTGGAAATTCCAGTATGATTCTGAACAAGATCATTACATATGTCCAAATGGTGAGAAGCTGTTATATACGACAACTGATCGAAAAGGTTATAGGTACTACAAATCAGACCCTAAAAAATGCATCTCGTGTCCTTTCCTCGAGAGCTGTACAAGATCGAAAAATCATCAAAAAGTGATCTCAAGACATGTATGGGAAGAACATAAAGAAAAGATCAGACAAAATCGTCTGTCTGCTTCTGGAAAAGAGCTATATAAAAAAAGAAAAGAAAAAATAGAGCGAAGCTTTGCAGATTCAAAACAACTGCATGGGCTTCGCTACTGCCGGTTGAGGGGAAAACAAAATGTGAGTGAGCAAGTGCTTCTCACAGCTGCCTGTCAAAACATGAAGAAGATTGCCACACACCTAGCGAAGCTAGGCTAGGTGTGTGGGAGGCCTTTTTCATTAAATTTCTTCCATCATCATTACGATGAAAATAAAAAAGATTGTAGAAAAACATGAGTTTCTCTACAATCTGAAGCCCTTAAAGGGCTTTTTACTTAAGCAGTATAACCAATACTTGCAGTATGACCTCTCCTAGCTTCATCATGACTTGCTGTCACTTCAGACATAAAATAACCAACAACACTTATGACACTAATCATCACGAATACTACTGATAACGTTTTAAATTTCATACTGACAGTCCCCCCGCTTTACTTGAGTTTGGAAATAAAGAATCTTTTCATAGAAATGCATCGCATTGTCTTTATCTCCCATTTCATTATAATATTTTGCAGCATCTTTTGCTAAATCTTCGAGGTCAGGATACATTGACTTTACTTCTAACAATTCCATTATTTTTTCCAACTGCTCAAAATTATTGTCAATGTATAGGGATCTTAAAAACTTGAATATCAATAATAAAATATGGTCTTTCAGCTTTTCAGATAGTTCTATGCCGTTATTTAAAGCGTATGTACCTAAATCCTGTTCTTTCTTTTTGAAGTAGGCTTTTGACAACATAATGAGCGGATCTAAGATTCTATTTAAATGCTCGTATCCCTGCTCTTTAAATGCTCGTATTGAATCATTAAAGTGAGTAATCGCTTGTGCTAATTCTTTGTTATGAAAATAACTCAACCCTAAATTATAAAGTGCTGATCCTTTTAATCGTTTTGTTGAGTTGTCGGCGGCTTTTTCTAGTGCGTGTTGAAAATGGGGTATCGCTTTTTCGGGGCAGCCCATATCGATATAGTTTAATCCAATAACAAAAGAACATTGAATCTCTCTAACAGTGTATGTATCTTTTTCTCGGTAACATTCTATCGCCTGTGCGATATGGTGCATCGACATGTGGGTTTGTTTCATGTGGTAATAGATTTCTGCCATCTTGTAATTGAACTCGGCACGTTCAATATCGTCGCTGACAAGAGACAGTTTTTTTTCTGCCCGCTTATAGAAGGTAATCGCATTTAGGTATTCATAGTTTTCAAATTCGTACATGCCGTAGAAAAAATTGAAATAATACTCGAGCAATCCTGTTAATTTCTCTTGGTCCCTTTTGATTTTCAGTGCGAGTTCCCTAAAGTTCGCCCGCTCTTTCCCATTTTCTAAAGGATTTGAGTAATCAAGCATTAATTTATGTCTGAACTCCATAAGTGAGAAATACAATAATAAATCTTGATTCTCTTCCATATGATCAAGCATTGATTTGATTTCCTCTTTATATGCTTCGGCGTCCGGTACGTTAAATCGTTGAATATGATAATACCATTCATTGATTTTCAAACCGACGTGAGAAGAAAGTACTTTCTCCATCAGCCCTTACCCCTTCCTCTAATTTCCCTATAATGACACATATTATCATTTTATGATTCTTCCAGCACCGAAAAGAAACCGCAAAAGAACAAAAAAAGCTTCTTGAAAGAAGCCATGTGAGTAATCATAATTTTGAGAAGGAGGAATAACTGAGCTCGAATCAGTGCCCTCTGTACTCTCTAAAATTTGATGATAACATCAGGTCTAACGAAATATATGTATCTAGTCTATCCTTCACGTCATACTTGTTTTAATCGTTTCCATTTACGAATTTGAGTACGGAAATTTTTAAAAGGGGCGACGGTATTCACATGAATAAATTTATAAACTGGCCAAACAGCCTTTGCTGTAGCTTCATCCGCCCATTTTCGTTGATGAGGTTCAAACAATTCTTCTTCACTCATACGATCCAACATATCACAAATAGTTAAAACATTCTGTTTGAGCTGAGCTCTTAATGCGACTAGTGATTGACAAGCATACTTCTCATTAAAAAGAGAATATAATGCGCCAAGCTGATTCCATTTATATCCTTCTGCTGGCGTATGGACAACCTTTCCTTCAGTTTCGTCTTGCTCCCATTGAAGCAGCAGGGTTGTCCAACCAACTTGATAAGCCAAATTTTCTGCAGGAGTTCGGCTCACATCCTCTATTCGATCATCTTTCATTTCTTCTGGAATCATATCGAATTCTTCATCGTATTGATTGTACGATTTCATGATTGCTTGTTTTAAAATGTCTTTCGACTCATAGGTTGTCATCATATTCACCTCTAGTTCTTTTCGTGAGAATTTTCCTCAGAACATATCTAGCAAAAGTAAAAAAATAACTAGAGCTCATGGTACTGAATTATTCTAATGTTTTCTGCTTTATTATCTCTATTATAATCAAACTCTTAATCGAACAAAAAAGCAATAGCATTTCTGGTTAAATGAAAGCATCTACGTAAGTTTAATAAAGAATATCTATAAAACCGGCTGTGAAAAATGAAGACACTCTTTACATTCCATCATAAACAAGCACCCAGTATCTCGCCCCAGGTTCCCCTTCTTCTACTACAGCCTTCCAGCCTCTTTTTTGATAAAAAGCCAAAGCCTTGTGATTGTCATAGACACATTTGAGGGTGACTGGTGTTCCCAGCACTTTTATAGCTCGTTTGAGCAGTAGAACGCCAGCCCCTTGACCACAGCTTCTGGATGTACAAACAAGAGATGAATAAAACGATCTGGTACATAGAGCGAGATAAATCCGAGAATTTTATTGTTTTCCTCAGCTAAGAAAATTTGTTCTTCCAGCATATCTTGATCAAAATCTTGCAGATTGATTTCTTCTGTATTGAGCCAGTGAAAGCTCTGACGGCGGGATTATAAATAGATTTGTCTAAATTTTGGATAGTCTTTGGTGCTCGCTTCTCTAATGAACATCACAACATCACCTATGCTTTTATTTCAATGTTACTTCGCCTCTAAAATGTGTTTTGCCTGTATTCTGCCTGCCAGTAACAATTGATCGCTGAACTGCGAATCATTGACAGCACGTGCAAGAGCGATTGTACCGACCATGCTGCTTACTAGTGCGTAACTCGTAGAGAGACCGATGTTTCCCGTATCGGCTATAAACGCCATAAACCGTTTCAATTCATCCGTATAGGCTTTCCGTACCTCTTGCGATAATTGAGAAATCTCCCCTGCTAGTGCAGGCAGTATACAGCCTACCTCCGTCTGATCACGGTGAACGGAACTTAAATAGAATTCAATGATCGTCTGAATTCGAGACTGGTCTGCTTTCTTATCTGCAACACTTTGTAGCAGCTTTATCGTATCAGTAATAGCAAAATGAAAAGCCTCTATCACCAACTGATCCTTGTTCTTAAAATGAGCGTAAAACCCTCCATGAGTTAGACCTGCCCCTTTCATAATGAATGGCAAACTGATATTACGAACGCCATTTGTTCGAAATGCTCGTGCAGCACTTGCAATGATTTGCTCTCTCACTTTTGACTTATGACCTTTCGGATAAGGCATTTTCTTACTCCCCTCCTTCACTTCAACTCTTTCTAAGTGTATTTATCAAAATATTATAATCATCATATTTTCTTGTGTCAATTGACTGAAATCCATCTTTCCTCACTTAGATGGGATTGACTTCATCAAAATATGACGGCTATAATATATTATGGTCATCATATTTTAAGGTGGAGGTGCAAGAAATGATCCATTTAGAAACAGTAGATACTTTAGTGATCGGATCAGGTCCGGGAGGCTACGTGGCAGCATTACGTTCAGCTCATCTCGGCATGAAAACAGCGATTGTAGAGCGTGATCAATTAGGTGGAGTATGTACCCATGTAGGCTGTATCCCTTCTAAAGCCCTAATAGCAGAAGCAGAGCGGTTCAAACTCCGCACACAATTGGGGGTTTTTCAAGAAAGCGGCTCTTTCAAGGATGCTCAAACGTTCAAAAAAGCTGTTGTGAAAAAACAAGCTGGAGGCGTCCAATTTTTGCTAAAGTCAGCGGGAGTTACCATTCTGGAAGGTGAGGCAAGCTTGATCGATCATCATACAGCGGTGGTTCAACATGCCGAAAAAGGTGAAAAGCGAATCAATTTCAAACACCTAATACTAGCAACTGGTTCCCGTCCGATTGAAATTAGATCACTCCCTTTCGGAGGTCGTATATTGTCTTCAACTGAAGCACTATCCCTTCCTAAAATTCCGAAAAGCCTTGTCGTAGTTGGAGGTGGTTATATTGGGATTGAACTAGGACAGATGTTTGCAAGGTTTGGAGCAAAAGTCACCATTTTGGAAGGCGGCAATCAAGTATTGCCTGGCTTTGAAAGTGAACTTGTCTCGCCTGTCGTTCGACAATTGAAAGAAGATAACATCACCCTGATTACAGGAGCAAACGTCACAGATGCCGAACAGCATATAAGCGGAATTGATCTTCATTATGAGAAACAGAAAGAAAGCCACACGGTGAAAGCGGAATATGCACTGATTACTGTCGGAAGAAAACCGAATACAGATGATTCATTAGGCCTTGATTCTATCGGGTTGTCCATTACCCCTCACGGACTGATTGAAGTTGATGAACAATGCAGAACATCCATTCCGCACATATATGCCATTGGAGATATCACCGAGGGTCCTGCTCTGGCTCATAAAGCTTCCTATGAAGCGAAGGTTGCAGCAGAGGCAATCGCTGGTAAACCTTCTATTATAGATTATAAAGCGATCCCACTTGTTGTGTTTTCCAGCCCAGAATTGACGAGTGTTGGACTGAGCGAAACGGATTGCAAGCAACAATCTATTCCGACTGTCGTTGGAAAAACAATGTTCTCCATTAATGGTCGAGCGCTGGCATTAAAAGAACCAAAAGGATTTGTGAAGATTGTAGCTCATGCCGAATCTGGCCTTATTTTAGGAGCACAAATCGTAGGTGCAGAAGCATCTACTCTTATATCAGAACTTTCTCTCTCTATTGAAATTGGTGCTACAGTAGAAGATTTAGCAATGACGATTCATCCTCACCCAACATTAGGTGAAATGATCATGGAAGTTGCAGAAATGGCCACCCGTAAAGTTGAAAAATATCTTGCACGATAATTGGTTCAGGTGTAGCTTCTAAAATTGAGCAAAAATAATCGCCATAGCTTATTTATTTAAGAATAATAGGCTATGGCAATTTCAATTGAGCACTCATATTAAAACGTCGGTCAATTTATCGTTAATTGGATCCTACTTCACGCTTTTTACCGAGATTCATGGATAACTGAACGCCAATCATCAGCATGACGATGACAAGCATTGCCACAATAGAAGCATAAAAATGTCCGCTTAGATCGAAAACCAAGCCAATGAAAAACGGACCGAATCCTCCCATGATATACCCGCCCATCTGCGACATGGCGGACCATGTACCAGCTTCCTCCGGTGTACGCGTCTCAATAATGGGCAGCATAAGTGCTAAAGGAAATAATCCACCTGCCCCAATACCTAGAAAAATGACGGCTGGCAAAATAGGCATTGGAAGTAGAAGGAAAATAAGGCCGATCAACTCTGACACACTGCATAAGATCAGAAATAATTTCGGTTTTCCTAAGCGAGTGACGACCGCTGGAACGAGTAGTGCCACCGGAATCTGAATGAGTGTAAATATGGTCAGCAGCATGGCAGCATATTGCGGACTGTTTCCGAAACTAAGAGCAATCGGTGAAATCCATGCCGTCAAAGAATAAAACATGCTGGACATAAAGCCAAAAAACAAGGTAAATTGAATCGCCTTTTTGTTTCGCAGCGGCAATTTTAACGGCAAGGTTACATGATCACTCTGCTCATTTTTGCGAGCTATACCTACCCATAGAATAAGCGCGATTACCCCTAGAATAGCCCAGCAAGACAATGCAAACGGAAGATGGTGACTGCGTAGGTAAATCGGAATGGTGAAGCCGGAAGCAAGTGCTGCCCCAATCGTCATCGAAATAGAATAAACACTCACAATCCCCGGATTTTTCGGGAAATACTTTTTGATAAAACTAGACAACAAAGGACCTGCAAAGCTAATCCCAACTCCTCCTGCAAATGCAGTGATAAGAAGGACGGCAACCGTTTGACTCGTCCCACGTAGTCCAGTAGCGATCGTGATGAGAAGAATCGAGAAAAAAAGCGTTCTCTCTAAACCAAAACGGCGGCTTAGTTTAGTTGCTACAGGTGCAAACACCCCCATGCACAAGACCGGTAAAGTGGTTAGAAGACTTGCTGTCAGCGCACTAACACCAAGCTCTGATTGGATCATACTCATCATAGAAGCCACGGACGTAATGATTGGGCGCAAGTTTAATGCAGCTAAAAATAAAGCGGCTAAATAAAATATTTTTTTCATCAATGCACTTCTTCCTCTCTCAACTTGTTGAAGTTACTTTGAGTATAAATCTGCCGCGTTCATTGATCAATACAATAATTCGTATTATAATGATAGTAAAAAACTATCATTAATGAGAGGATGACAAATGGATACTCGGCATATTACATATTTCATGGCTGTATTCGATCATTTACATTTCACAAAAGCTGCTGAGCAATTAGGGATATCACAGCCTACATTAAGCCAGCAGATTCGGCTGCTTGAAGCAGAAGTTGGGATGCCGCTCTTTGATCGAATCGGCAAAAAAGTCGTCGCTACCGAAGCGGGTTCTTTGCTATATCAATATGGGATGAAAATGCTTCAAGCTGAAAGAGATGCAAAAAATGCGATGAAAGAACTATTATCTGAAAAACGGGGAAACGTTCGACTTGCCGTTCTCCCTTCCGATCTTGACTTTCAGCTTGTTCCGCTATTTGTAGAATTTAAAACACTTTATCCTGAAACCAATCTGAAAGCATATTCAACGATCTTCGTTCGTGAAGAGGTTCTGTCGCATAAGGTGGATCTCGGCATCGGGCTGAGAGGGCCTGCGGATAAGCGTCTCATTCAAATTCCACTTGGAAGTGAGCCCTACGAATTATTTGCTCATTCAGAAAGTGAACTAGCCCAACAGAGTGAAGTGACATTGGAAGAGCTGACGCAGCATGCTTTGGTTATGTATCCGAAGGGATATCTAGGAAGAGATTTAGTAGAAGACGTATGTAAAGAACAGGGTGTGGAACTAGACACTGTCATGGAGGTTGGGTCCGCATCTTCATTATTGCAGCTGGTTGAAGCCGGCATCGGTGCAACCATTCAGCCTCGAGGATTGCTGCAACAACATGCGACATGGCCAAATATTGTTTCGATTCCTATTGCTGATCCGGCACCTGTTCGTCACTTAGAATTAACTTATTATGCAGATCGATTTGTCAGCAAAGCACAGCAGCAGCTATCTGAATGGCTAATAGACTTTTTCAAATCAAAAACAAACTAAAAATGAGGGTAAAACATGAAGAATGCAAACAGCATATTTACAAGGACAAACCGGGTAGCGATTCCTCTTAGATGGTCAAATTGAACATGATCCTTAGCCCATGAATTCGGCTGTTCGGTTGGAAAAGCATTACGAACTGTAAAGCCGCCATTCCATTCTAAAATGAGCTTTTTGTATGTATCTGGTAAAGTGACTCCAAGTGTTCCCTCTGCTTCACGAATTTGTTCCTCATCTATCTTTTTTAACGTAAAAGGACTCTTTTCTTCTTTCTCCCAGAATGATTTCAAAGTGGGTGCCTCCTCGTATCTATTGAGATAAGTATAACATTGACCAACTGTTCATTTGCTCATTCTACTTCATAAAAAAACAGACTCTTAAAGTCTGTTTTAATCTTGTCTATACGTTTTCAGTGGTTGTATTTCGATCAATCATAGTCGTGTTTCGATTTGATTTTTGTTCCTCCATTGTTGTATTCCGAATTGATTTTGTTTCAATGATTTTTAAAGTTTCTGCTGTTGAAACACTTAACAATACAATGGATAAAATGATTAGTAATTTTTTAATAATCATACAGACACTCTCCTTTTTGAATATCATTTTGAGCCTTAAGAGCCTTTCTGTAATATTCGGCAGCTTTTTCAAAGTCCCCTTTTTTTTCATAAAATAACCCGACACTTTGAGCAAATGCTTCCACATAGACATGTAGTTTCTTTTCTTCAAAAATATCAAACACTTCTTTCAAAGCTTGTTCATCAGTATCCATATAAATAGCTTTTAATGCTTTAAATAACAAGACACTTAGCGAATCATTTAGACTAGGGCTATTTTTATTGCTGTTTTTGCTCTTTTAGCTTTTTGAAAATCACAAATTGGTATACTCCAAATAGTACGGTTAGAATCATAATTGCGGTAAATATTTGATCGACTGGAAGCAAGAAATATACGACAATAAAAGATAAAAGCAAAACAAAATAACCTATATTGAACGCTTTTTTAAATGTCATCACATTACCTCCTTTTTACAATCATATCACGTTTCACCTAACCTTATAACCAACTTTTTCCCAATTAAAACAAAAAAATTCCCCATCCAACAAAAATGAGCTGGAATCGTTTGACCACATTTTCTGTTTTTGCTCCAAGTAGCCGTCTATCCCATTGTTTATAGCATCCTTTTCAAAGGCTCGGTCACTTTAACGATGCCAGATGGTAAGTCGAACACTTAAATCGTTCTGATCCTAAAAATGCTGAGAAACAATCTGGCGGATAAAATTCGGCCCCAATCAAAAGAAACTGAACAAATATTCGTTACTGAAAAAACAAAAAAACCCTTGCTAAGCAAGGGTTTAAACGATGATTCCGATTTAAGCTTTATCACCATTAATATATTTCACCAACATGGCTGCTGCGTACATAAAGAAAGCAGCGATTAATCCATTCACCATACTCCCAAAAACGACAATCAAAATCTGTCCTGCGTAATCTGTCCATGTCTTATCTGGAAATACAGCAATGTTCCATATACTCACCAGCATATAGAATCCAGTCACAACGATAAACGTCCAAACAACTAACTTTGATTTGAGCATTTACTGACAATCCCCCAATATCCATTTTCTTCTATGATAACATGGGTTCTTTTCAAATCCTCGATTAATTCATCATGATCCATATTCCTCGCTTCATCTATCTCACGTTCTAATCGCTTCTTATCTTGTTCCGCTTCCTTTAATGCTTTCTTCACTTCACGCAACTCACGCACAGTCATTTCGTCTACAGTTTTTGTTTCACCTGTTGATAGGATTTGGTGAGAAATGGTTCGAGCATCTTCGGGTATCGTCGCAATTTCGTACAAAGTTTTCAGACCTAAATGTGCGCCTGGGCGCACATTTGATTCGCTTAGATTATCGAATACTTTGATGAAACGTGCTGCCTGATATCTATCCATGTCTATATTCTCTAACCACTTAATCCACTCATCATGCACCAAATCATTCTCTTTAACATGTTTTAGTCGTCTGCCAATCTCAAATATGGCTTGACCAGCTACTTGTTTATATGAGTTGATTTCTATTAAAAAGGCCAAAGAGACTACTACACTCTTTGGCCTTTTTATTATTCTAATGGTAGAGTAAATTTATCAACTAAAATTCGTTGATTCTTTTTATTTTTTTCATAAATTTTAATAGTATACGTACTGCCATAAACGGCTTTAGTAGAAACTTTACCATCAAATGAAAAACTATTATTCACATTGTTTATTTTTAAGTTTTTTATTTCAGACTTGCCATTGTTTGATAATGCATTCCAGTAATAAATTGTGTCGTTGGACAGGTTACCTTTTTTGAGATGTGGAGTTCCATCGTACGCTATCCACAATGCAGTAGTTTTAATATCTGTGCGCCCTAAATTACCTTTGGCTGTATAGGTAGTTGTGAAATCATATTGATCTCTAGTTAGGTATGTTTCTACAACATAAGTTGTATGAGCAGGAACTATAACTGTTTGAGGAGAAGCTGTAAGTGTTTGTTTCTTTGTTTCGCTTGATACTGTTTTTGATGCTGTATTTTGAATAATATCAAACTTTTTTCCATCAATCATCTGTAACACAATAGCAATAAATCTATTGCCGCCTAAATTGAAACCAGAAACATTTGAAGTGTCAAATGTTTGAGATATCTCTTCTGAATAAGCTTGGGTTGTCAAGTTCTGTGATTCTTTTGTACCATTATAAATTTCACTTCGACCAATAAATACAGGTGATATAGAAGTTCTATTACTTGTAGTTTTTACACTAGAACTATCAATATCAAAATTTTTATAACTTGTATCAACTGATTTTGGTTCTCTAGAATATTCGTATAAACCAGTCATAGTAGTACCAGCTACTCGTTCGTGATAATAACTTATTCCAATTTGGTCTAAATCGGATTGGAGATTGTGAATCTGAATATCTTGTGCTTTTGTAACTAATGGGAATGAACTTAAAATAAAACTAAAGATAATCGTACTAAACAAAAAGACTTTTTTCATGTAATCTCATCCTTACCGTTTGTATTTTATATTGAACATAATTATCATAACACAAATATACATAAATACAATTTATTGTAAATTTAATTCACCCCTAATAGAATACCTTAGTTTTAAACGACTCAATTGTTCGTTAGATTATATCTCCACTCCTACAGTGGGCTACTTCACTTCCTTAAGTTCAACTTATCAGCTTAACACTCTCATTTAAAATGATAGTGGTGACCGTCATAGTGTTCCTATCATATAGGGTGTCGGTTAAAACTACTCCCTTTAATACCTGTCAAATGGACAGACATGAAGCTAACCCTTTGACATAAGTTTGAGGATTCCCCGGTTTCTTACAACTCCTCAATTTATTTTCACTATTAGTCTTGACTTGTCGTTTGCTTTTTGGCTTGATAGGTTGAAAGCAATGGACAACGGCTGGACAAGTTGTCTGCCTGAATTTGCTTGTAAAAAAGAAACAAGCTCAGACAGGCGACTGATCATCTTGATAGTGTATCAAGCTTATGGTATCCGTATGTGTCACCCTATTTGCCGTTGGTTATTCCCCAAACAAGCCTACTGTGTCAAGTGTCCCTAACAGTTTCAGAGAACCCAAAATGGATTCTCCTACTTGTGGCTTGTCCGCATCGTCAGAAACGATACACCCATCCTTCGTTCAGCACTTAATGGCAGCTTTCGCACTTCAGATACATGTACAAATAGGGAAGCAGGGTATGCTATTCTCATTAATTGCATTAATTTTTAGAGCTTTTTCATTTTAAATAGACAAAAGCCATCCTTGAATAACTCAAGAATGGCTTTATATCAACGTCTTTTTATATGATTCCGACTGGGCTCGAACCAGCGACCTCTACCCTGTCAAGGTGAATGACCTCATTCAAAAAAAACGTATGTTCTCTTAAAAAGACTGATTTAATAAGGTTTTATGATGAGCATTTCTGATAAAAAATGTGCATTTCTGAAGAAAACTGAAAGGGTTGGTCCCCAATCCGTCCCTATAAAAAAATAGACCTTTAGACTGACATAGCAGAATGAGACACGAATAAAACACCCTTATTAGGCTGACATGCTACCAAATGTTTTTGGTGCGTGGTAGCCTAATTTTTCTTGGATACGCTCTTCATTATAATACTTGATGTAACGGTCGATTCGTTGCCTGACATCTTTTTCTGATATAGAATTGAATTTTGTAAACATAAATTCCTCTGATTTTAAGCTGGAATGGAATGATTCAATCACTGCGTTATCCCAACAGTTACCTCGTCTCGACATACTGCTTGTAAGGTCCCTTGCCCCAGCTCCTTTTGATATGCATACGAACTGTATACACTTCCTTGGTCTGAATGCACAAGTACACCTTTAGGCAAATTCCTTTTCTCTAAAGCTGCCCTCAATGTGTCCAATATGAGTGATGTCTGTTGGTGATCATCTAGGGTATAGGCTACAACTTCGTTGTTGTATAAATCCATAATGGTCGAAAGGTAGAGCGTTCTCGGTCCATACTGAATATAAGTAATATCTGTTACCCATTTTAAATTCGGGTGTATTGCAGTGAAGTTTCGATTTAATATATTTGGGGCAATGATGACAGATTCCCCCTGTGATTTCCATTTCCTTTTACGCTTCACACGACATTGAAGATGGTATTTTTGCATGATGCGCTGTACAGTATTTCGGTTTCGTTTGATATCATATTGACGCTGAAGTAGCTTTCGAATCTTACGGTGGCCGTACCGGAACGACGTTTCGGTACATAAGGAAATAACAGCCTTCTCGACTTGTGATTTTTTACGTATTCCTTCGGATACCCAACGATAATAGGTCGATCTGGCGACCTGCAAAATATTTAAGATAGACGTTACTGTATATTTCTTCCGTAGTCTCTTGATCAAATACAAGGCTACTCCCTTTTCAACTCCTCTACGATCTCCAAATACTTTTTTAGAATTTCATTCTCCATCTTAAGGTGTTCAACCTGCCTATTCACTTTTTCCTCTTTGGATACATTGTCAGGTCCATGCCCAAAGCTATATTGTTTTCCAATTGGCTGATCGAATCGATGTAACTGATTTCCTCGATACCACTTCATCCATGTTTTAATCTGAGATACATTCTTTATATGATATTTATCCATAATTTGTTGATTGGTAAACTGCCCGCTTAATTTATCTTTCACAACCGCCCATTTTATTTCAGCTGAATATTTGTTTTTTTCATAAAAAATACCCTCCAAATTAGCACTTAGTTTAAGTGTATCACTTGAAGGGTGTTTTTTTATGTCCCATTTGACTAGGTTAGTCTACTTAAAGGATCTGTTTTATTTTTGCCTATAGATTTTAAGATGATATGTCTTTTGGGGATCATTGTCAGGTTTTGATCATTTTTTTACTTACCCTGTCCGCCCTTGAATATCATACTTACAAGGATCGATTTCGCGCATTAATTTTTTATGGTTTTCCGAACTTTCCCTCTTACAACTATCACACCCCTATCCATCATCCTCATGGCATCATACCAGCTTTTTTAGTATTGCTTTTTCGATTTAATTAGAACGGGATGACTCTGTTAAAGTCATCCCTGAGTTTCAATTACGTGATTAATATATCAACACTCTTAACCCACTGTGGAATCACCAAAACTATCTTAGATTACAACGACCTCGTTTCCTGTTTAATTGATATATTTAATTTGCGCGGCTAGAGTTAAGACTTTCTCAATATTGGAGCCAAATTACCTGCGACTATAATACTTTTTCCAACCAATACAGTGCTACGCAACTATCTTACTAATATATAGCAAACGAAGCTGGTGTTCTATTTATTACAATCCAGAGCTATCATGATTAAAAACACTAACTCCTCCTGTTAATAGAACACCATAATACCAACACACATTACAAAGTTATCCAACTAACTATCGTTGCTAAGTCAATATATAAACCTAATATAAACGGATTAATATCAACCAATCCTGTTACTACTGTGATCAACTGATTTTGACAACAGTAAATCTTACCAGATTTATTGAAATAGCCTGCCCGCTAACATTCCTTAATTGAAGTGTACTTCCTGCAGCAACTTGAGCTGCAAAACCGATAGCTGTTACTTCTAGACCAGCTGTGGTTGCGTTAACTCTACCACTACCGATAGCAAAAACACCATTGAGGATTATATCAATGAAAAGCGGACCAGCTTGCCCAGCATCAGCGGAAACAATTGCCTTTAAGTCATAAGTACCACTTTGTGGTAAGACAAGAGTATCTGGAGGAGTCAAAGTTATATTATCAAAGAAATTATTCCCAATTAATGGAATATTAGCATTATCAGCAATGGTTTCAGGAACGAATCTAGCAATAGCGGAGAGGCTGTTGCAAGCGTTCCCGTGGCTCCTGTATCTCCTGTGGCTCCCGTTGCTCCTGTGGCTCCGGTTGGTCCGGTTGCTCCTGTGGCTCCTGTATCTCCTGTGGCTCCCGTTGCTCCTGTGGCTCCGGTTGGTCCGGTTGCTCCCGTTGCTCCTGTGGCTCCTGTATCTCCTGTGGCTCCTGTGGCTCCTGTGGCTCCCGTTGCTCCTGTGGCTCCGGTTGCTCCCGTTGCTCCTGTGGCTCCTGTGGCTCCGGTTGCTCCCGTTGCTCCTGTGGCTCCGGTTGCTCCCGTTGCTCCTGTGGCTCCGGTTGCTCCCGTTGCTCCTGTGGCTCCGGTTGGTCCGGTTGCTCCTGTATCTCCTGTGGCTCCGGTTGGTCCGGTTGCTCCCGTTGCTCCTGTGGCTCCGGTTGCTCCCGTTGCTCCTGTGGCTCCGGTTGCTCCCGTTGCTCCTGTGGCTCCGGTTGGTCCGGTTGCTCCTGTATCTCCTGTGGCTCCGGTTGGTCCGGTTGCTCCCGTTGCTCCTGTATCTCCTGTGGCTCCCGTTGCTCCCGTTGCTCCTGTGGCTCCGGTTGGTCCTGTATCTCCTGTGGCTCCGGTTGGACCGGTTGCGCCGGTTGCTCCCGTTGCTCCCGTGGCTCCGGTTGCTCCCGTGGCTCCTGTATCTCCTGTGGCTCCTGTTGGTCCGATTGCTCCCGTGGCTCCTGTATCTCCTGTGGCTCCTGTTGGTCCGGTTGCTCCCGTGGCTCCCGTGGCTCCTGTGGCTCCTGTTGGTCCGGTTGCTCCCGTGGCTCCTGTGGCTCCTGTTGGTCCGGTTGCTCCCGTTGCACCTGTATCTCCTGTGGCTCCTGTTGGTCCGGTTGCTCCTGTGGCTCCGGTTGCTCCTGTGGCTCCTGTTGGTCCGGTTGCTCCCGTGGCTCCTGTATCTCCTGTGGCTCCTGTTGGTCCGGTTGGTCCGGTTGCTCCCGTTGCACCTGTATCTCCTGTGGCTCCTGTTGGTCCGGTTGCTCCCGTGGCTCCTGTGGCTCCTGTTGGTCCGGTTGCTCCCGTTGCACCTGTATCTCCTGTGGCTCCTGTTGGTCCGGTTGCTCCCGTGGCTCCGGTTGCTCCCGTGGCTCCCGTGGCTCCTGTATCTCCCGTTGCTCCTGTTGCTCCGGTTGCTCCCGTGGCTCCTGTATCTCCTGTGGCTCCTGTTGGTCCGGTTGCTCCCGTTGCACCTGTATCTCCTGTGGCTCCTGTATCTCCTGTTGCTCCCGTGGCTCCTGTTGGTCCGGTTGCTCCCGTGGCTCCTGTATCTCCTGTGGCTCCGGTTGCGCCTGTGGCGCCTGTTGGACCAGTGTCACCGGTTGCGCCTGTAGCTCCTGTGGATCCCGTTGGGCCTGTTGCACCTGTGGCTCCTGCTGCTGCTATTAAAGTGTAGTCTGGTGATGAGCCCGGTACGCCCGTTGGTGGTGCGGTATTCACTACAAACGTACTGCCATTAGAAGTTACCACTTGACCTACTGGGTATGTCGGACTGACTACTGGATCAAACGCTACGATTCCTGTTAATCCTGCGCCGGTTGCTCCGGTTGCACCTGTGGCTCCTGTGGCTCCTGTGACTCCTGTGGCACCTGTATCTCCGGTTGCTCCTGGATCTCCGGTTGCTCCTGTTGCTCCTGGATCTCCGGTTGCTCCTGTGGCTCCGGTCGCTCCGGTGGCTCCCGTGGCTCCGGTTGGACCCGTTACTCCTGTTGCCCCGATAGCTCCTGTTGCTCCTGGATCTCCTGTTGCCCCGGTGGCTCCCGTGGCTCCGGTTGGACCCGTTACTCCTGTTGCCCCGGTAGCTCCTGTTGCTCCTGGATCTCCTGTTGCCCCGGTGGCTCCCGTGGCTCCGGTTGGACCCGTTACTCCTGTTGCCCCGATAGCTCCTGTTGCTCCTGGATCTCCTGTTGCCCCGGTGGCTCCCGTGGCTCCGGTTGGACCCGTTACTCCTGTTGCCCCGATAGCTCCTGTTGCTCCTGGATCTCCTGTTGCCCCGGTGGCTCCCGTGGCTCCGGTTGGACCCGTTACTCCTGTTGCCCCGATAGCTCCTGTTGCTCCTGGATCTCCTGTTGCCCCGGTGGCTCCCGTGGCTCCGGTTGGACCCGTTGCTCCTGTTGCCCCGGTAGCTCCTGTTGCTCCTGGATCTCCTGTTGCCCCCGTGGCTCCGGTTGGACCCGTTACTCCTGTTGCCCCGGTAGCTCCTGTTGCTCCTGGATCTCCTGTTGCCCCGGTGGCTCCCGTGGCTCCGGTTGGACCCGTTACTCCTGTTGCCCCGGTAGCTCCTGTTGCTCCTGGATCTCCTGTTGCCCCGGTGGCTCCCGTGGCTCCGGTTGGACCCGTTACTCCTGTTGCCCCGATAGCTCCTGTTGCTCCTGGATCTCCTGTTGCCCCGGTGGCTCCCGTGGCTCCGGTTGGACCCGTTGCTCCTGTTGCCCCGGTAGCTCCTGTTGCTCCTGGATCTCCTGTTGCCCCGGTGGCTCCCGTGGCTCCGGTTGGACCCGTTACTCCTGTTGCCCCGGTAGCTCCTGTTGCTCCTGGATCTCCTGTTGCCCCGGTGGCTCCCGTGGCTCCGGTTGGACCCGTTACTCCTGTTGCCCCGGTAGCTCCTGTTGCTCCTGGATCTCCTGTTGCCCCGGTAGCTCCTGTTGCTCCTGGATCTCCTGTTGCCCCGGTAGCTCCTGTTGCTCCTGGATCTCCTGTTGCCCCGGTGGCTCCCGTGGCTCCGGTTGGACCCGTTACTCCTGTTGCCCCGGTAGCTCCTGTTGCTCCCGTGACACCCGTGGCTCCTACTCCTGGTCCCGTTGGACCGGTTGGACCGGTTGGACCTGCTGGGCCTCTTCTACCTCTACCCCCTGGCCGACCTTGGATGACACACACACAAGGATCCTTTCCACAGCAAGGATTTTTCACTGGTTTTCTTGTTTTTCCTTTCTTACAGCTATCACACTCCCAGTCATAATCTTCATACGAACCATACCAACTTCCTCGCTTATTATTATTTCCCGAATGAGATGTACATAATTTTCCACAATGTCTACACCTTTTCATAAAATCACCTCTTTGACATCTTATGCATCTGATCTACATTAGTGAGATTGTTTAGCAAAATGAATAAAAAGTCTAAATTAACAGATGATTTATAACAACATTTTTATTATTGATAAATATGTATAATGTTCTTTTTCTTATATAGTTTTCAAAAAAGCATTAGTAAGGAATTACAATAAATTATTCCCCTCCACAAGAAAAGAAAAATAAGATAAAGACACAAAAAAAAGACCTCCCCATAAGGGGAGACAGATTGTAGAGAAACTCATGTTTTTCTACAATCTTTTTTATTTTCATCGTAATGATGATGGATGAGATTTAATGAAAAAGGCCTCCCACACACCTAACCTAGCTTCGCTAGGTGTGTGGCAATCTTCTTCATGTTCTGACAGGCGGCTGTGAGAAGCACTTGCTCACTCACATTTTGTTTTCCCCTCAACCGGCAGTAGCGAAGCCCATGCAGTTGTTTTGAATCTGCAAAGCTTCGCTCTATTTTTTCTTTTCTTTTTTTATATAGCTCTTTTCCAGAAGCAGACAGACGATTTTGTCTGATCTTTTCTTTATGTTCTTCCCATACATGTCTTGAGATCACTTTTTGATGATTTTTCGACCTTGTACAGCGCTCTAGGAAAGGACACGATACGCATTTTTTAGGGTCTGATTTGTAGAATCGATAACCTTTTCGGTCAGTTGTTGTATATAATAGCTTCTCACCATTTGGGCATACGTAATGATCATGTTCAGAGTCATAATGAAATTTCCACTTCTCAAATAATCCTCTTGTTGGATGAAAGCGTCTATGTGCGATGACACCAAAAATATGGCGATCCGATAAACCTTTACAGATTGGGGTTGTCAAATAACCAGAATCAAGGGCAACAGCTTCTACTTGAAAACCAAATCGGGCGATTTGGTGATCCAATCGATCAAGATATGGAACGGAATCATGGACATTGCCGGGTGTGACATGGGCATCTGTGATGATGTTGTGCTTCATATCCGTTGTACGGTGGTCTAGGTAGAAAAAGCCTTCTGGCTTGTTTTCACGATAAAGATAGCCACTTTCAGGATCAGTCTTACTTTGACGAATGTCTTTTTCCGTTTTCACCTCCTCTTTTACCTTTAAGGGCTTTTTTCCGTGTGCCATCCGATCTTCTTGGACCGCTTCTTCTAATTCATTGATATAGTTCTGGGTATCTTGTTCAATCGTTTTTCTCGTATATTTATGTTTATTGGCATTGGCTTTAAGATGAGTCGAATCAGTAAAAAGAACGCGGCCTCCTACCATATCATGATTGATGGCTTGAAGCACAATTTCATCAAAAATGTCTTGAAAAATCGTTGTATCTTTGAATCGAGTACGACGATTCCAGCTAATGGTCGAGTGGTGGGGAACGGGGTCATTGATGTTCAAACCTAAAAACCATCTATACGCCATGTTATAGTAAATTTCTTTTTCAAGTTGTCTTTCAGAACGGATACCGTACAGGTATCCGATAAACATCATTTTGAACAAAATAAGTGGATCAAGAGAAGGACGACCTTTATTCTCACTATAATAGGGTTTGACTTTATCTACGATAAATGAAAAATCAATGTACTGATCAATTTTACGAAGCAGGTGATCCTCTTCGACCAGTTGATCTAGCAATACAAATTCGGCTTCGTGCTGAGAAGAATTTCTAGTGTGGAACATGAGAAAAACACCTTCCTTTAGTATGCTTTTCTCTATTATAAAACGGGGGAATGGAAACTTTAAGGGAAAAAATAAAGCTGTCGAGATTTTCTCGACAGCCTGCCTCCCCATAAGGGGAGATTTTTTCTAGATGGGGTAAAACCATAAAAGATTAAAGACATACGGTCTGTATACTATATGTAAGTGGAATTGGAAAAGTGATTATTTATAAATTTGGAGTTATAACCACTAGAAGATTTGGGTAAAATATGTAAGGAGAACCTCCTCTAACGCTTGCGGATAGAAAAAGACCTCATTTGATGGTGAGGTCTTTTTTATTTTTTGATAATTATTTCAATGATTTTTGAAGAGCTGCTTTAGTCTTTGGACCATAAATACCATCAGCCACAAGTCCATGCATGAGCTGGAATCGTTTGACCGCATTTGCTGTCTTTGGACCATAGTAGCCGTCAATGCCGTTATTTTTTGCCCCTTTATCAGGGTAGAAATATGCAGCAGCAAGGGCTTCCTGCAATGCTTTTACTCCCGCTCCCTTTGTAAGAGGCTTGGTCACTTTAATGATTCCAGATGGTAAGTTAAATGATTTTTTAGGTTTAGGCTTGGATGGCGTATTTTTGACAGGTGTTGCTTTAACAGGCTTAGCTGTTGCCTTTTTACCTGTATGAGCGGTTGCAATACCCGTTTTGAAGGAATCCCAACGATTCAACAGCTTGCGAGGACAATTTTTGCCACTCCATCTCTTATGTGGCACAACGTTTGCCAATGGAATGCCTTGCTCTGTCATCAGCTTCCGAATGAGCCATTGAGCATTTTCAACCGCTTTTTCAAAATTGCCGTCTGCGTTTTCGCAAATCTCAATTCCAATTGACTTCATGTTTCCGGTTCCTCGTCCATCTCCTGTATGCCATACGTTTTCGTTTAACGGCAGATGTTGATAAATGACTTTATCATCCACTATAAAGTGCCAGCTTATAGCTGTATTAGGATTTTTCACATAATTGACATGACGCAAGGCATTTGCTCCTTGGTCCGTGTTAGCGGTATTGTGAACCGTAATATATAGCGGCTTCATCCTATTTCCTGGTCTGTTGCGGTTACTCTTTGGAATAAAATATTTAATGATTTTCACCACGTTCATCCTCTCCTTTTGGTGTATTAAAAAGAGCCACCTCTCATGGCAGCTCTTTATTTCGTTAATCCTTTTTCTTTTAGAACTTCTTTTTGCAGCTTTCCTTTATCCGTCACATAGTTGTTTTTGAACCATGCCATCAAGGTTGTGACAATTGTAAAAATCATTGAGACTGCAAGATATAACGTATCAGCCAGAGATGTGACTTGATCTTCATCAATTGGCAAAACAGGTTTGCCAAACATGATTAGCTCCTGGTTGATTAATGCAATAAAATGTATAAAAATTTTGTATAAAGAAGTTGATATTAAATGGAGACTTTATTTTTTAGCTGCTATGATCGGCGGTCTAAGACGCGGTGAAGGTCTTGCACTTGAATGGCATTTGGATGTTGATTGGGCTCTCGGCGGCTTTCATATTAATCGTTCAATTCCAAAGACAGTTGATGGCAAACCCTATGTTAAAGAACCTAAATCAAGAAGTTCTAAACGTTTTGTAAAGATGCCTAACTGGTATATGGATGAATTAAAGCAGTACCATATCATGTGGAAAAAAGAAAAACTATTAGTTGGTGACTTATGGGAAGGAGATGATCACCAATATTTATTTCATAATGGCTTTGGTGAGCCTTATTATTAGACAACCCCTACTTCCAAATGGTCAAAAATCAAAAACAAACACAAATTAAAAAACATTCGACTACATGATTTAAGACATACAATGGTCGCTCTCCTTAAAGAGGCAGGTGAGAGCATTAATGCTATTCAGAAAAGAGCCGGACATGCTAGTGCTAAAACAACCTCAGATATTTATGGTCATGTAACAAACAAATTAGAATTTAACACTGCAGAACACCTTAATCGTTTTTATCCAAAAAATATTGAGAAACAATCTGGTGGATAAAGATCGTCCCCAATTCGTCCCCAATCAACAGAAACAGAACAATTATTCGTTTTCAGAAAAACAAAAAACCCTTGCTAGGCAAGGGTTTAAACGATGATTCCGACTGGGCTCGAACCAGCGACCTCTACCCTGTCAAGGTAGCGCTCTCCCAGCTGAGCTACGGAATCGGGTTATGTATCAGTTCTGGGCTTTCTGTTACTGACAGTCTCTATTATATAACCATCATAACCAGTCGTCAATGGTTTTGTTCAAAAAAGGTCAAAAAGCCGGCGGCTGTGCCGGCTTTTTCTCTTCTTTATGATTGGTTTACAAGAACGGGCTTGAGTTGATCGAGTGCTTGTTTGAAGTCGCGTTTGAGGTCTTCTCCGTTTTCTACTCCTACACTTAATCGAAGCAGGCCGTCCGTAATCCCTCTTTTTTCTCTTTCTTCTTTTGGCATAGCAGCATGTGACATTTTGGCTGGGTATGACAGAATGGATTCGACGGCGCCAAGGCTGACGGCGAATACAGGTAATGTGACAGCATCCACTAATTCTTTGACAGCTGCTTGGTTTTCTAATTCAAATGAGAGAACTGCTCCAGCTCCGCTCGCTTGCTTTCGCTGAATGTCTGCACCAGGATGGTCATCTAAGCCTGGATAGTATACTTTTTTCACCGCAGGATGTTCTTTGAGAAATGAAGCGAGTTCTAATGCCGTTTGGCTTGCTTTTTCTAATCTGACTTGAAGGGTTTTTAACCCTCTTAATACGAGCCAGCAATCCTGCACGCCAAGGACCGCACCGAAGGAGTTTTGCAGCGAATAAAGTTCCTCACCCAGTTTCTCGTCTTTCACTACAGCTAAGCCTGACAGTACATCACTGTGACCGCTTAAAAATTTCGTTGCGCTGTGCAGGACAACGTCAACACCAAGATCAAGCGGACGCTGAAGAGCGGGTGTTAAAAATGTATTATCTAAAAAAGTCAGACATCCATGTTCTTTGGCAAGCTGGACGACGCCCCCAATATCCGTAATTCCTAGCGTAGGGTTTGACGGCGTTTCCATGTAAATGACTTTTGTATTTGATTGAATGCCTCTTTTGACTTCATTCAAATCCGTCATGTCCACAAAGGTATGCTCAATGCCAAATCGCGAAAGAACTTGAGTAATCATTCTGAAAGTACCGCCATACACATCTCTTGTGACAAGGACGTGATCTCCTTTTGATAATAGAAGAAAAGCAGTTGAGATGGCTGCCATGCCTGATGCAAAAGCAAGCCCTCTTGTTCCTCCTTCTAGCGCCGCAATCGTATCCTCTAATGCTTGACGTGTAGGAGTTCCCGATCTTGAGTAGTCATATTGACCAAAATCATCGAAGCTGCTTTGATGAAAGGTGGATGCATGCTGAATCGGCACACTGACTGCACCTGTTGAACGGTCTGTTTTGAATGCATTATGAACGAGTTGGGTTTCGAATGTCCAATCATGTGTGGTCATTTGGCATGTACCTCCTCTTTTACTTGTGATAGTGCCTGCTTTAAGTCTGCCTTCAGGTCATCTACGTGCTCAATACCAACGGAGAAACGGAGCAGTTTGTTACACACACCGTTTGCAATGCGAATTTCCTCAGGAATATCCATGTGCGTTTGCGTCGCAGGATACGTAATGAAGCTTTCGATTCCGCCAAGACTTTCAGCAAAACAAATCGTTTTCAGCTGCTTTAAAAATGGATTGACCCAGTCCTCTTCGGCTACACGGAATGACAGCATTCCTCCTTTGCCTGGGTAAAGGACATCTTGAATTTCTGGCTGTTTCTTTAAAAACTCAGCTAGCTCCTTCGCATTTGCCTCGTGCTGGCGCATTCTAAGTGCCAGTGTTTTCATCCCTCTCATTAACAGCCATGAGTCAAATGGAGATAAAACGGCGCCAATTGCGTTTTGATGCTGGAACATGTCTTCAGAGAGCTTCTCTCCTTTTGTCACCACAAGCCCGGCAAGAACGTCATTGTGTCCACCTAAATATTTGGTTGCACTATGGATGACAATGTCCGCTCCAAGCGTAATCGGCTTTTGCAAAACGGGTGTGTAAAAGGTGTTATCGACAATGACCAAAGCGCCATGTTCTTTTGCAATCTTCGCTATTTTTTGAATATCCGCTTCCTGCATAAGTGGATTTGTCGGCGTTTCAATAAAGACTGCTTTTGTGTTTGGCGTGATTTTAGAGCGTAAACAGTCTTCATCTGAAAAATCATCGTAAAGAAAACGTAAGCCGTACTTTTTCCATTCGTTTTCAAACAAACGATATGTACCGCCATATAGGTCTGATGAGACGATGAGTTCATCACCGCTTTCAAATAGCGCCATGATCGTTTGGATCGCAGCCATTCCCGAACTGAAGGCAAATCCGGCCGTCCCTTCTTCGAGTGAAGCAATCGCATCCTCTACAAGCTGCCTTGTTGGGTTTTTCGTTCGAATGTAATCAAATCCGGTTGATTCCCCTATGCCTCTATGTCTGTATGCTGTTGAAAGATAAACGGGGGGACTGACCGTACCAGTCGCCTCTTCGCTGCGGTTTCCAATTTGCGCTAATGTCGTTTCCACATGTTCTGTCATTTGACACCATCCTAAGTAAAAATCTGATTTCAAAACAGAAAACCCCTTCTTCATAAGAAGAAGGGGTTTTAATCGCTTCCTCTTATCTTCCAAGCAAAAAAGCTGCTTGCTGGATTTAGCACCTTGGTACATCACATGAAGTGATGCATACCGGTTGCTGAGGTTTCAAAGGGCCAGTCCCTCCACCTCTCACGATAAGAATGTGTTGTCTGTCTGTTCTAATTCTTAATACTGTAACGCATTAAATCTCATTTTTCAAGAGGAATCTGAACAATTAATTGAAATTTTCTGTATTTTATAACAGATTCGGTGTTAACTGAATTGATTGCATGTTAGCATATAGGAACAACGCTATTTTTCATGTTACAATGAATGGAAACGTTTCACTTTGTGATGAAATCGGTTAGCTGGAGGAATGGATTATGGTGAAGAAAACAGGCATTATTCAAGAAAAAACCTTACATTCAAAAGAACTTGGGGCGGATATGACCCTTTTGATCTATTTGCCAGTCAATTATTCCCCCCTTTATACATATCATGTCATCATTGCCCAAGATGGTCATGATTATTTCCGCTTAGGAAAAATAGGCAGACAGGCAGAAGAATTGATGCAAAACAAAGAAATGGAACGCTCCATTATCATTGGTGTCCCTTATGAAAATGTCACGGAAAGACGGAATACGTATCATCCAGATGGCACAAAATTTGAAGCGTATAAACG
The DNA here is from genome assembly GCF_038007905.1 of Bacillus sp. FSL W8-0645. NCBI lineage: Bacteria > Bacillati > Bacillota > Bacilli > Caryophanales > Bacillaceae > Bacillus > Bacillus sp. FSL W8-0645. The sequence continues at coordinate 1,269,761 of NZ_JBBOYC010000001.1, read as the reverse complement.
CTTTTTAGCAAATGAACTTGTCCCTTATATTGATACGCACTACCCTACCTATCAAATTGGCTCAGGACGCACGTTTATTGGTGATTCGCTAGGTGCTACGATTTCCCTTATGACAGCGATTGATTATCCTTCTTTATTTGGCGGACTCATTTTGCAGTCTCCTTACGTTGATGATTCAGTCTTAGAAGCTGTTAAACAGTCGACAGCCCTTTCTCATTATGCGATTATCCATCAAATTGGACTGGAAGAAACGGCTGTGAAAACGACAGATGGCCAAGTGCTTGATTTTATTCAGCCAAACGACGATTTAAAGGCACTTCTTGAACAGTCAGGTGCGGATTATTTATTTGAGACATTCGAAGGGGATCATAAATGGACGTTTTGGCAGCCACTCATTGCGCCTTCGTTAAAAAGAATGCTCCCATATTCGTTAATCAACTGAATTTTGTTATAATAAACAATAATAAATACTTTCTTAATCAGGAGGGAACACGATGAAATACGGAGTTGTTATATTTCCATCAAAAAAATTGCAAGATATTGCGAACTCTTACCGGAAGCGTTATGATCCGAACTATGCACTCATACCGCCTCATTTAACACTTAGAACACCTTTTGAATTAACGGATCTAGAAGCGGCTGAGGTCGTCTCAACGTTAAGAGAGTATGCAAAAAATGTTTCTCCTATTACGTTACGTATTAAAAAATTCAGTTCATTCGCTCCTGTAAACAACGTCATTTATATGAAAGTAGAACCGAACGAGGAAATCATGGCGCTCAATGAAAGATTGTACGCAGATCCACTTGAAGGTACACCTGAATATGCCTTTGTTCCGCATGTGACAGTGGCTCAAAAACTATCAGATGATGAGCATTCAGACGTACTTGGCACATTAAAGCTGAGAAAGATTGACCATGAAGAAACAGTGGATCGCTTCCACCTTTTATATCAATTAGAGAACGGATCTTGGACCGTCTATGAAACATTTATTTTAGGAGAAGAGGGTTAAGTACACTTGAAAACAGTCATCGCAACAGCACAAACACAACGAGAAGATGCATATTACGTTCGAAAAGAAGTATTCGTCAAAGAACAAGAAGTCCCAATAGAGATTGAAATAGATGAACTAGAAGACGAGGCCATTCATTTTGTCATTTATAACGATGAAATGAAGCCTCAAGCAGCCGCTAGATTACGGATCATTGAAGGGCCAAAGGCAAAGCTAGAACGAATTTGTGTGTTAAAAGAGGCGCGCGCTTTCGGCCTTGGCCACAAACTATTAGAAGCGCTAGAAACAGAAGCCATTGCGAATGGAGCGAAGGAAGCGGTTATGCACGCACAAGTCCAAGCTCTTCCTTTCTACGAAAAAAAAGGCTACAAAGCCGTATCTGAACCGTTTGAAGAAGCGGGGATCACACATGTCAAAATGACAAAAACACTGTCTGTTTGACCAAAAGAAAAGCCAGAGCATTCAAGATGCCCTGGCTTTTCTTTCTTTATCATCGTTCGTCAATGGAAGAAAGCGCAATCATTTATATATACGTATTAATATGAACGCCTTTGCCTTCCTCCATAAACATATCTCGTACAAAGCGTTCCCGCTTTTTTTGTTGTACTTTCGTTTCCGCTTCTGTCACTAAGTCCTCTTTTTTCTCCAGCTCTCTGTATATCTTGTCATGAAAGGTGCGAGTAACCTTAGTTACTTTCGCGTAGTCTTCTTTATCCTGAGGAGCAGGACGATTGATATACTGAAAATACAGATCCGGCTGAATCGGGGCTATATATCCCATCAAGAACGCCTCCTTTGCTTCTCTTCTACTCTACTATTCCCTAATTAATACTGTTTGAAACACGTCTCATTTGATATGATTAGATGTGTTTCTTTTTAAGATTGATTAACTATTGGAGGACTAGCTTTGAAATGCGCACGACGACATGATCGAACGATCTCATTACATACGTATTCGAGAGAACATTATCAATTCCTCCATGACGAGGGAAAAAAAGGGCACTTATTCTGCCCATATTGCGGACAACCAGTCTTTTTCAGATTAAATATACATGAAGAACCTGCCTTTATTCATAAACATATGTCTCAGCAAGTGCTGTGTGAACAAGCAGAAGAACAAGAAGATCAGAAAAAACACGCAGATCGAGAGGAAAGTGCTTCTTATAAAGAACTTGGGGGCTTCCGTTTTCCAACAGGTAAACAAATCATCTCGCAAACGAATGAATCATATGACTGGCAGGAACCAAGGTCGATTCAATTTAGTGATGCGTTACATTTAGAAGAGAATGAACAAGCACATACCATCGATCTCTTTCCGCATATCACCTTTAGCACACCGCAGCTTCAAGCTGTCACACATAAAGACGGTCCAATGCTGGTGCTGGCTGGCGCTGGCAGCGGGAAAACAAGAGTCCTAACAGCAAGAGCGGCTTATCTCATGTCACATCATCATATTCCTGCTCACCATATCTTACTCGTGACTTTCACCACAAAAGCCAGCAGTGAAATGAAAGAAAGACTGCGCAAGCAATATCAGCTTCACCCATCACAAGCAAGCCAAGTGGTGACAGGCACCTTCCACAGTCTTTTTTATAAAATGCTGCTTCACGATGACGCAAACAAATGGAATGGGCAGCACCTGATTAAGTTTGATTGGCAGAAGGAACAGTACATTCGGAAAGCCATCATGAATGAAGGACTAGATGAAAAAAACTACCCTACCGATCAAGTCCTGCAATCGATCGGCTATTGGAAAAATGCTTTTTTACCAGGTGAGCTTCCTGATTTGAAGGATGAAAAGGAAAAGCACATGTGGACGATCTATCAATCTTATGAACATCAAAAACGAGACAATCAGCAATTTGACTTTGATGACATGGCCATTGCCTGCTTGCACATGCTGACTGAACAGCCTGAACTGCTGGAACGGTATCAAGAACGGTTCAAATATATATTGGTGGATGAATTTCAGGATATAAATCCAGTTCAATATCAATTGATTCAGCTGTTAGCTGGAGAATGTGAGCAGCTATTTTGTGTCGGTGATGATGATCAAGCCATTTATGCCTTTAGGGGCAGTAATCCTGCTTTCATTCTTGAATTCAAACGAGATTATCCTTCGGCTCAGATTGTCCATTTACATGCCAATTATCGGTCGCATCATACAATTGTCGCAAGTGCGGATGCCATTATTAAGAAAAATCAGCATCGTTATGAGAAAACGTTAAAAGCCGTCCGATCGGAGACAATCCCTCCTACGCTCTTTTATCCATATGACGAGGAAGAAGAAGCGACCATGATCGTGGCAGATATTCAGGAGAAAATTAAAAACGGCGCAAAGCCGAATGATATGTGCGTACTCTTTCGCACCAATACGGGAGGCCGCGCGATTTATGAGCGTCTGCATCAATCCGCGATTCCGTATGAGACGGAGGCTGGTGTCAAAGCCTTCTACAGCAGACGAATTGTTCGGGTTCTTCTCGCCTTTCTCTCTTTAAGTCAGGATGCCGATGATGTGGCTGCTATGAAACAGCTGCTTCCGGTTTTCTTTTTAAAGCAGCAGACCTTAAACACAATGAAGGCACTAACCATCACGGAAGATTGTTCAATGGTCGAAGCACTCGGAAAACTAACAGATATTCAGCCGTTTCAACGGAAAAAGCTGCAATCCATTGTTCCTCTGTTCCGCACGTTACGAAATTTAAAGCCGTCTGACGCTGTGGCGTTTATTGAACAAAAGATGGGACTTGGTGATTACTTGAAAAAACGAGTGAATGATACGAATGTACTTGAAAAAGGGGCGGATGATGTACGAGATGTAAAAACCGCCGCCAAACGCTTTGAAACGATTGAAGCCTTTCTCGCACATGCCGAACATATGAAATCTGCTGAAAAAGAAAAAACAGACGAACCAGGTGTTCAGCTCATGACGATTCACCGTGCAAAGGGACTGGAATTCCAAACGGTGTACATCACTTGCGTGGTCGACGGAGCACTGCCACATGATTTCTCACTCGATGAACTCAGAAACGGTGATGAAGAAGCCTTGGAAGAAGAGCGCCGTTTATTATATGTGGCCATGACAAGAGCTGAACAATCTCTTTATCTATCGGTTCCATCATTTAGACGAGGAAAAACTGCTCATCGCTCGCGCTTTTTGTATCCCCTTCTAAAGAAAAACCGAGAATTATTCACAGAAAAACAACAGGCCCCCCTTTAAGCGGAGAGCCTGTTGTTTATTTTTTGTTGTTCATCATTTTAGCGATGGTATTGAAATCAAGCTTTTCTTTTCCACTTGTAATCGATTGAACGATTTTGTCTTCCATTTCTTTCGGTACACGTTTATTCGCAAGCTGTGCTACTTTTTTAATGACGCCTCGAACTGTTGCTTCATCTTTAAAGTTGGCATTTTGCAAAGAACCTGCAAGTTTAAAAACGTCGTTCATATTCACACCTGTTTTATTTTCAACGCTTTTAAAGAATTTATTATCCATTCATTTGCCTCCTCTTTGTGGAGTAATCACCTTACTATATGAAAATAGGCGAGATATGTGCCTATCCTAAAGCCTTGTTTGCCCAAAGAGAAAGGAAAGCAAAAGGCTCCCCTATTGCTTCCCTCACCTTCTTACTGTTTAGTTAAAGAAAGAAGCACCAACGATGATTAAAAGGATGAAAAGCACAACGACAAGAACAAATGTTGATCCATATCCGCCGCCATAACCTCCGCCGTAGCCGCCGCAAGAACCGCCACCGTAACCGTAACAACTCATATATAAGCACCTCCTCTTCTCCCTTACAAAATATGAAAAATACAACAAATGGTTTGGACGATCACATAAAAAAGTGCGGAATTTTTATTTCTGCTGTTTAAAGACGTAATCTGCCTCTCCATGACGTATCATGAATGCTTCTGTTTCTTTCGCAAAAGCATCCATCTTCACGCCAAATGCTTTTAAATGCTCCTCAAGATCCTTCGCTTTATCCGTTAGATCCATTTCAACCTTTTCATGCGCTTGCTCTTTCCCATCATGGGGTTCAGTGAACAAGGAACCGATTAATTGTTCGAATGCATCCATTCTGGTCACCCCTTCTCTCTTACATATGCTTCACTCAAAAAAAGGGCAACAAAAAAACCGGATAAATCCGGCTTTTGTTTTCTCTTCTATTGAGGTTTCTTTTTCTTTCCACAGCCGCAGCCTGCTTTTTTAATTTTCTTCGTATAAACAGATTGTTGATTTGACTGCGCTGGATAACCTTGAAGCATATGTGACGGTGTTTCATTTGGTTTCATCGCAACCCTTCCTTTCCTCTTCCATGATAGTATATGCATTTTTTAAAAGCGTGTCTGATCAGAATGCCTGTTTATTTCACCAGCTTTGAGACGATCGCTTCAATAATGCCTGCTGCTGCGGCAATTGCTAATAGTAAATTAAGCCACATGCTAATGACAGGAAATAATATGTATATCAGAAGTAAAGCAGCAGTGCACCACATGCCAGTACACCAATAACAGCTTAACAGCTCTCCTACCCAAGACCGCAGCCCTTTACCTTTAATGATAATATATGTCTCTACTTCACCTTGTTCATTGACCTCTTCTTGTTCTTCATGAAATAAACGGCGGAAAGGAGCAGTAATAGTATCAAACACAATGAGCCTCGTCAGTCTAAACGATGCGAGGGCAAACACGACAAATGACAAAGCACCGCTCAGGAGCCTCCACCTCCTTCTTTCTTCTTTTTTGCGTCCTTTCTTTATATATGCAAAAAGAATGAGCGCCATGATGAATCGAGCGGAAATAAAATTGGGTTGTACTTTTTCACTCTTTCCGATTCCACCTTGAGCCTCTGCTGCATTAAATAATGTATAGATAAGAAAGGAGTGAAAGTATTGTCTATTGAAGAAAGTGCTGATTTATTATACACACAACTGTTAAACGAACTAATCAGCAATTATGATGATTTCATTGAGATCAAAGATTCCGAAAATGTCACAATTCATAAAACAGATGTAACAGCCGCACTCTCCCTTCAAGCGACCGTAACGACAATCATTACTCTTTTAATCCAACTTCTTGTACCAGACGATGAATTGGCTACAGACATCACAGATCAGCTTTTAGCCACACAACAAGTGACAGTCCAAAAGAAAACTGTGATCCAAATCATCAATTGCTATAACGTCACGATTACATTATCAGATGCATCTATTATGAACTCTGTCCAAATTCTCACTCAAACATTGAATGTACTATTAGTTGAAGCCGGCATTCTTTGACCCTTTCTTTTTCTAACATTATGTATGAAAGAGGTGAAATAATCGTGGCTGAAGAGAACGAAAAAAAGGAATTCCAAATCAACACCGATGTTGATCCATTAACGAGCCTTCTTGTAAGTGATATTTTAAACAAAAACAATATCACAGATGATCAGAAAGCAAATATTTCAGATGATCAAAGAAGAATGATTTTGAAATTAGTTGAGGACTTACAAAAGAAAGCAGATGACTTCGTACAGCAACAGCAGGAGAAAAAAAGGCAGGCTGAGGCAGCAAAACATGTGGAAGAAGCAGAGCCTGAACCGCAAGTACGTCCAAAACGCAATTCACTTCGAGATCGTATTCAGCAGCGCCGTGATGCGCAGCGAAACAACGATTAAATAAAAATGGGTTGCCTGCTAGGGTAAATGCCCGAGACAAAACCATTCATTGCAGCATTTAATAAAGTAAACGGAAGGAGGAATAGAAATGGAATCTAAACCATACTCTTGGGTCGCTCTAGATCGTAACTGTACACACCACGGCGATTACAACAACTACGAAAGAAAAGCAGTTTGTGACGGCCACTATTATGATGATGAAGATGTCTTACAAGACTTTGATCAAGTGAGTTTTACAAAGCAGACGTCTGAGGAAGTCATTATCGTCAGAGACTCTTGTGACATTAACGTATCTTCTGTTGACGCACAGGTTGCAGCATCTATCCAAGTAGCTGTTCAAACAGCGATCATCACCATTACAAATATCTCAATCGCAGACGGTGATTTGGCAGACCGCGTCACACAGGATCTTTTACAAGCCGCTACTCACAAACAAACAAACCGCCAAAAACTTGTTATCGAAAATTCAAGAAACGTTACAGTATCGACAATCGATGCGGACATCTCGATCGCAATCCAAACACTTACTCAAACACTCGTTGCGACAATCGTTGCAATCGGTATCCTCTAATGTCCAAAAGCAGAGCGAAAAGCTCTGCTTTTCCTTTTATAAAAATACAACAAATATAAATAGTCATTTACCCACACCAACTAGAGGGCGCATACATATGTTGTTAAGGACTAAAGTCAAATACCTTGTTAAAGGAGCTGAAATCCATGAGCTGCGGAAAACACCATGGCCGACATGATGAAAACTGTGTATGCGATGCGGTTGATAAGATTTTAGCAGAGCAGGAAGCTGTAGAAGATAAATGTCCTACGAGCTGCTACAGTAATTTATTAAGCCCAACCGTTTCTGGAAAAGATACGATTCCGTTTTTACTTTTCGATAAAAAGGGCGGATTGTTTTCTACTTTCGGAAACATTGGAGGATTTGTTGACGATTGCCAATGCTTCGAATCCATTTTCTTCCGGGTTGAAAAATTACACGACTGCTGTGCTACGTTATCTGTATTAAGACCTGTTGATGTACACGGACATACGCTGAGCGTTTGTCACCCTTGTGACCCTGACTTCTTTGGTTTAGAGAAAACGGACTTTTGTATTGAGGTTGATCTAAACTGCTTCTGCGCGATCCAATGTTTAAACCCAGAGCTTGTCGACAGAGTCATGCCATCGAAAGATAAAAAGCATCATCACCACGGCTAAATCAATCGTCCGTTGACCTAACTTGTCATGAGTCAAAGCATCCCCTTCCTTACGAATGACAGCCAATCATGCGGAGCAGTCAGCATAAGAGCTGCCGCTTCCGCATTGATTGTAAGTAGAAGTATCAACCGGCAAAACAAAAAGCTTGTAGATGATGACAGTGCTCAAACACTCAAACAAATTTCCTAGTATAGGAGGGTTGAATATGAGCCGCAAACATTCATGGAATTGTGTAGCAGAGGCTGTTGAAAATATTAACGACTTACAAAATGCCGTCGAAGAAGAATGCCCGACCAGCTGTTACAGCAATCTCCTTTCTTCATCCCATTCATTAGGTGACACTGTCCCGTTTGTTCTCTTTACATCCAAATCAAAACCATTCGTCGCATTCGGAAACGTCGGAGAAGTAGATGCAGGTCCTTGTTTCAGCACTACATTTTTCAGAGTCGAACACATCTCTGATCACTGCGCAACACTCAGCTTGCTTATCGCATTTGACAAAGACCGTCATATTTTAGATTTTACAGACAAAGATTCCGTATGTGATGTGTTCCGATTAGAAAAATCGAAGTATTGCATTGAAGTAGATCTTGACTGCTTCTGCGCAATCGAGTGCTTAAATCCAAGACTCATCAACCGTAACTGCTAACAAAAAAAGTCCCTCTATGGGACTTTTTTCGTTAAAAGCCAAGTGGATGAATCGAGGAAATTTCATCTATTGCTAATTCAACTGGATTTCCCCCGCCTGCTGTTCGAATGACCACTGTATCTTCTTTTCGATCCATGATAATCCCTCTATATGTTTTACCAGCAGCTTCAATCAGGCAAAGGGCTCTTGGCATATTATGAGGCAGGCTTGTGAGAAAATCGACTTTTTCGTCAATGCTCATCTGACTTAAAGGCTTTTTCACACGTTTTCTTCTAGGTTCTTCTTTTGTTTCATGAAATACACCTTCTGGCGGCTTCTCCTCTTCTCGCTGAGGTTTTCGTTCTTGTATAAGCTCTGGTTCTTTTATGATGTCTTGTTCTTGGGTAAGCTCTGCTTCTTGCATCATGTCTTGCTCTTGCTGACGCTCAGGCGGCTTTGCTTCTTTTTTCTTCTCGATTTCTTGAGCCACGGGTTCCTCGTGTGTACTTTCTTCGACCTTGTCTTTTTTACTCTTAGAAATTCCTTGTGGTTTTTCTGATTTCTTTCGCTTTCTCACAATATTTTGCATGGCCGGCATTGATTCATCATAGCTCGGCTGAACAATATACATAAGCGGCTTCTGGTTCTCATCACCTTTATTTGACATACTAATCCCTCCCGAATGATTCATTCCTTATATATATGAGCGGACGCCTCAAATCAGAAGAAAAATAAAAAAACAGCATACCCTTATTCGGTATGCTGCAAATCAATTAGTTGTTTAGCGAGCAATGATATGGAAGCCAGAATCAACATGCAGATTCTCACCTGTCATGCCGCGTGATAGATCACTGAATAAGAATAGAGCTGTATCGCCAACTTCTTCAGGAGTCGTTGTACGGCGAAGCGGTGCACGCTCTTCAATATCCTTCAGAATGGTATTAAAACCACTGATGCCTTTTGCAGACAGCGTACGAATTGGACCAGCAGAAATACTATTCACACGAATACCTTCTGCGCCTAAATCAGCTGCTAAGTATTTCACACTTGCTTCAAGTGCTGCTTTCGCTACACCCATTACGTTGTAGTTAGATACTACACGCTCTCCGCCTAGGTATGTAAGCGTGACAATGCTTCCACCTTCTGTCATCAATGGACGTGCTGCTTTTGCTACAGCTGTTAAAGAGTATGCACTAATGTTGTGCGCCAAAAGGAAACCTTCACGGTTCGTGTTTAAGTATTCACCGACAAGCTCTTCTTTGTTTGCAAATGCAATCGCATGCGCAACGCCATGAATGACTTGTACTTTTTCTTTAATTGTAGCGAAACATTTTTCGATTTCTTCGTCACTTGTCACGTCACATGGAAGAATGATTGAATCATCACGCTCAAGTGTGCTTGCAAGTTCTTTTACAGATTCAGCAAGACGATCTCCAACATAAGTAAAAATCAAACGAGCTCCAGCTTCGTGAAGTGAGCGGGCAATTCCCCAAGCGATGCTTCGTTTATTGGCAACACCCATTACCACGATATTACGGCCTTCTAAAGAAAAGTTCATATGTAATAAAGCCTCCTATTTTTTCAAGACATAGTATTAGTACCTGATCATAATATTATCACAGATCAAGAGAGAATGACAATTTCCGCTGAAAGAAAGTTTCTTTTTCATCAAAAAACCGTCCTCGCAAATGAAGACGGTTCGATTCTCTTATCGTTTGAGCCGGTTTTGCTGATAAGCAAAATGGTTGGTAGGTCCGTGTCCAGCCCCAATATTCAAAGGGAACTTGATGGCTTCATGGACAAAGGTTTCTGCTGTGTCAAAAGCCTCCCTCATGGAGGATCCTTTCGCTATTTCAGCTGTTAACGCCGCTGCAAACGTGCAGCCTGTGCCATGTGTATGCGGTGTATCAATATGTTCATTTGTGACTTCTATAAAGCCTTTTCCATCATACAATAGGTCTGTAATCATCCCGCCAGATGGACCGTGACCGCCTTTGATCACGACATGTTTCGTACCAAGCTCATATAAACGCTCCGCTGCTAGATAGCGATCTTCTTTTGTCTGAATGCGCACATCTGTCAGCACTTCTGCCTCAGAAAGATTCGGCGTTACGGCATAGCTGATAGGCAGCAAGTGTGTTTTCAACGCTGAGACCGCATCTTCATTTAATAAAGAAGCGCCTCCTTTTGCGATCATCACTGGATCGACAATGAGCTTCATGTCATATTGAACCGTTTTTTCAGCAACTATCTTGATCATGTCTGCGCTCCACAGCATTCCTGTTTTGACGGCATCTGGCAGTAAATCCTCTGCCACTGCATCAATTTGACTTTCTAACGCCTCGTTTGAAAGCGGATATACTCCGTGAACACCTAGTGTGTTTTGTGCTGTAATCGCTGTGATCGCAGACATTCCGAACACACCGAGCTCCTGAAAGGTTTTTAAATCAGCTTGAATGCCTGCTCCGCCGCCAGAATCAGAACCTGCAATTGTGAATGCTTTTTTGATCGTCATTTCATCACACCTCTCATTAGCCAATCCATTGATGATAAATGGTTCTTGCTTTTGCCACATCATTTGTGCCATGGACAAGGGCTCTGCCGTCTTTAAATAAGACAAGCTTATATTCATTCTTTTGACAGGAAAGCAAATACGGATTCTCAAGAACATCCATCCCTGCTTTCTTTAACCGAAGAGCCACTTCGTGTAACGACGGCGGGGTTTCGGCTGCACTGCGGATTTGGACCGTATTGCGGCCGCATAGTACATCTGCTTTCGCTCTCTTGTCATAGGAGAGAAAAGGATATGTCTTCAGTCCGCAGCTTGGACATTGTTTCTTCTTTAAGGAGCTGGTTGATCGGATGTCAGACCGCTCATTGGTCCATAAATCAAACGACCTTAAAATTGGCGTCACTTGATGACCTGTTAAATACTTCAGGGCATCTGCCACTTGATATGCTGCCACCTGCTGCACCACTGGACTAATGATACCGGCTGTATCACATGTCATGCCTTGTGCAGGTAAATGTTCAAGAAGACAGTGTAAACACGGCGTTTCACCAGGAATGACAGTAAATTGAATACCATAGCTGGCGACACAAGCTCCATAAAGGAATGGAATTTGATGTTTCACAGCAGCATCATTAGCGATCATTCTCACCTCAAAATTATCCGCTGCATCGACAATAATTGAAGCGCCGCTGACTAGTTCATCAATATGTTCAGCAGTCACATCGACGACGATTCCTTTGACCTGCACGTCACTATTTATCTGTTTGAGTCTATTTTCAGCCGCCACGGCCTTTGGCAGCCGATCCTGCACATCTTGCTCTGTGTAAAGCTGTTGACGCTGAAGGTTGCTCCATTCAATATAATCTCGATCTAAAATGGTGACAGACCCAACGCCAGCACGAACGAGCATTTCCGCACTAGCTGTTCCAAGCGCTCCCGCACCAATAATGACAGCCTTTGAGTCATTTAACCGCTTTTGCCCCTCTATGCCAATTGGCTGAAAGAGCTCTTGTCGTGAATAGCGTGTGCTCAAAATGCCGGCATTCCTTCCTGCGGACTGCTTGCTGTCCCATAGTTTTTCAAAGGAATACGTCCCGCCTCGAAGCCTAGCCTTCCTGATTCAATCGCCAGCTTCATGGCTTTTGCCATTTTCACAGGGTCCTTTGCACCTGACACAGCGGTGTTCAGTAATACAGCGTCAGCCCCTAGCTCCATCGCATAAGCCGCATCCTTCGGAGAGCCTACACCAGCATCAATAATCACCGGTACCTTTGCCTGCTCGATAATAAATGAGAGATTCAGAGGGTTTAGTAAGCCTTGCCCTGAACCAATCGGCGAAGCACCCGGCATGATGGCATGGACACCAAGCTCTTCTAATTTTCTAGCCAGTACCACATCATCAGATGTATATGGCAGCACGATAAATCCTTCTTCGAGTAGCATTTCGGATGCTTTTAACGTTTCGACTGGATCTGGCAGAAGAGACCTTGAGCAGCCAATGACTTCTACCTTGATCATGTCACACAGTCCAGAAGCCTTCGCTAAACGAGCAATACGAACTGCCTCTTCTGCTGTACTAGCACCAGCTGTATTCGGAAGCAGCGTATATTTTGATAAATCAAGCTGCTCCAAAAAGTTTGGCTGAGATGCTTCGAAAATGTTCATTCTTCTCACAGCAAAGGTTAATATTTCTGCTTCTGATACGTTCACGGCTTCTTTTTGAACTTCAAATGATGGGTACTTCCCTGTACCAAGTAATAATCTAGATGTGAATGTTTTCCCGCCAATGTGCAGCATGTTGTCATCCTCCTCCTACAAAGTGAACGATTTCGATCGTGTCATTAGGTTGAATTTTCACTTGTTGAAACGCTTCTTTATCAATAATTTCTTGGTTCTTTTCCACAATCACTACTCGATTTTCAAGCTGATAGTCTGATAGCAGGTCATAGATCGTTCCATTCTCTTGTTCGAAATCAACGATTCTGCCATTCAATTGAATTTTCATACAAACAGTGCCTCCTTTCGGCCAATACGAAATGCGTGAAGCCATTCCGTTTTGACCGGCTCACCTAATATCAGGTCGCGAATGATTTCTCCAGTAATCGGGGCAAGTAAAATACCATTTCTGTAATGCCCTGCAGCAAAAAGAATACGCTGATCTTCTGGATGTCTACCAATGTAGGGATGCCGGTCGCTTGTCGCTGGACGAAGGCCAGCCCAGCACTGATCAATCGGCATCTCCTTGATCGAAGGCATCAGCTGTGACGCCTTTTGAATGACAGCTTCGATGCCGCCAAGCGTCGGAACAGTTTGCCACTCGTTTGGCTTCATCGTTGCGCCAACGACCAGTTTGCCGCTATCTCGTTGAACGATGTAACAATGATCATGATAAATGGTGTGTTGGAGTGCTGGACCATGATTCCATACAGACACACATTCCCCTTTTACTGGATAAAGAGAATGAGAAAATCCAAGCTCTTCAAAAAAACGGCCAGACCATACACCACTTGCTACAGTGAGATCATCACATGTGAATGTTCCCTTCGTTGTTCTAATCGCTAACGCTTCTTTCTCCCGCTTCACTTCGATCACGGGTGTACACTCTTTCACTTCTGCCCCGTACCTGACCGCCGCCTGCCAAAATGCCCGGCATACCGCATAAGGTTCGACATGAACATCCTCTTTAATCAAACCTGCTCCTAAAATGTTCTCTGCTATTTGAGGCATGCATTTTTTTACGCTGCTTGCGTCAAGCCACTCAAATGTAGACAAATGCTGCATCCGGCAAAGTGCTTGTTTCTCCTCTTCTGAAAAGGCTACCTTCATGATACCGCCCGCTGATGTTCGAATATCAATGCCAGATTCATGCTGTAGATCGACTTTTAACTTTTCGTACAATGCCTGGCTTGCTCTGCCTACTTGAAAAAAAATATCCTCATGACCCTCTCCTTCAGCATGTGCACCGAGCATCCCAGCAGCCGCACTTGTTGTTTGCTTCCCTACCTCATTCGCCTCAAGTAAGACGACCTGCTTTCCTGCTTTTGCAAGGTGATAGGCAATGGACATCCCTATGATTCCACCACCAATGATTGCCACATCATAATGCTTCTTCATAAGGATGCTCCTTTACTTGTTTAGAAAATGCTTGTGCCATCTTGCGCGGCTGATGATGAGTAAAAATTCCAGACATGACAGCAATCCCTTTCACATTCGCGTGTCTCAATTCTGGAATGCGGTCAGGTGTCACACCACCGATCGCCACGACTGGAATAGATAGTAGAGATGTCAGTTCTTTCACAAGCTGTACGCCTCTTGCCTGAAGTCCTGGTTTACAAGTGGTGTCATATACGTGCCCAAATATGACATACTCTGCTCCATTTTTCTCAGCTGCTTTCCCTTCTTCTATCGAATGAACAGAGACGCCCGCATGAAGATGAGGGAATTTTTTCCGCAGCTCTTTTGGCGAAAAGCTATGGCCCGGGAGATGTACCCGGTGAATATTGGTGAGCAGCGCAACGTCTACTCTGTCGTTGATGATGAGCTTCTCTTTCGGTACACCTTCTAAAAGGAGACCTTTCACGAGATCAACAAGCTCACTTGCTGTTTTAGACCGTTCCCGGATATGAATAAAATCCACTTCAGGTGCAATGTTTTTTATTTGTTTGATCAGCTCACCCGCAGGAAGCGAATCATTTGTCACTGCGTGGAGTTCCATTTGCACCAACCCCATCTAAACATGCTGTTTGCCACAATTCTTTTTGATACGCCATCTCCCAGAAATGGTATTCGTAATAGCTAGAAATCACAAAATTTTCTTTCATATTGGTCCGTACATGTTCTGGTGCTTTTTCGGCTAGTTCATCAAAGCGGTTGACCTGTTCAAAGACGAGTTCCTTAAACCAATCCCCTCCATATGTCAAAATCCATTCTTGATAAATCGGATGGTCAGGTGTGGTTTGTTTCAGCTTTTCACCCACCTCATAATAAAGCCAGTAGCACGGCAATAACGCAGCTAAAACCTCTTCGAATCGTCCACTTTTCACAGACCGGTACATATGTGAGGTATACGCGTAAGCAGTAGGAGAAGGCTTAAAGTTTTCGATGGCTTCATCTGAAATCTCTAAAAGCTCTGTAAACTTTCTATGCAGCGACAGCTCCGCTTCATACGTTCCCTGCGCATGATACGCCATTCTGCCCGTCGTATGTAAGTCCTCACTAATCGCCGCTCCATATGCTTGCACCTTTGCAAAATGAGTTAAATAATATGAATCCTGCATCACATAATACGTGAAACGATCGAGTGACAGCGTGCCATCTCCAATTCCTTTCACAAAGGGGTGTGTAAAGCTTCCATTCCACCATGTTGCTGCTGCTTCTTTACATTCAATTGAAAACGTCATGTTCCTCTCCTCCTGTTTTTCCATATAAAAAAGCCACTTTCCGCGTGGAAAGTGGCTTGGAATTTGTCAAAAACATAGTCAAAAACCGCACCACTTCCCTACGCAGGTATGAACCTGTTCAGGTAATGAGGGTCTAAAAGTCGATACTTTTATCTCAGCCCTTTTAAAGGACTCCCCTAGTGGATCAAATATATGATGTTGTACTTCTATCTTAATCAGGAATTGTTCATTGGTCAAGGGTTCATTCTCACTCTAATTGGGCTCTAAGTCCTGCTACATACTCACGAGAGCCCGACACAAGCACACGGTCACCGCTTCTAAGCGTCGTATCTCCATGTGGGACTAAACTGTCTATCCCTCTGAAAATACGGACAAAGACCAAATCGCCGGTAAACGGAAATTCCCTCAGCATGACATTGTGATAGCGATGATTATTCATTTGAATTTGATACAAGGAAGTATCCTCATTTGTTAATAATCGAATCGCATCCGGTGCTTCAATCAAGGCTCTTAGCACCGTTTTAGATGATAGGAAATTAGAAAACGTATCAATGCCCGCTTCCTTCAATGTCAGCTCTGCCTCCGCTTTGCTCACACTCGCAATGACTTGTTTCGCTCCTTCTTCCTTTGCAAATAAAGCAATTTCCTTATTTTTCGTCTCACTGCCTGTTGCGACGACGAGGACATCCTCCTGGCCAACGCCTGCCTTTCGCAGCGTCTCATCATCGTACTCTTCAATCGATTCGACTTCAAAGATGGAGTCAGCAAGCATCGCTTCTTTATTTTCTTGAAAGACATGCAAAATTCGAATATCATATTCATCCTGATGTAAATCGAGTGTGACAGGTAAGGTCAGCTGATTTGCACCAATAAAGGTCACACGTTTTTTATGGCTCGCAGCTTGCTCTTTTTTAAACAGCGCTTTAAACCAGACAGGCGTTAATATACTCGTGAGTATCGCGACTAAAATCAGCGCGCCGGACATTTTATGATCAATGACTCCGAGCCGCTCCCCGATCGTCGCAGCTGCAATGACGAGTGATAATGTCGATGTTAATAAAAAGCCAGAACCGATCACTTTTTTCATGTCATACCATTTTTTCAAATAAAGAATCGGGATGAGCTTACTAATCAATAATGCAATAAATAGCAGCGGGATCATGATCATAATGGTTGGGTCCTTGAACAGTGCCCATATATTCAAATCCACGCCGACCATCACAAAGAAGATGGGGATCAAAAATCCGTAGCCAAATGAATCCAATTGCTGGACAAGCTCTTTATTCGGCGAAAGAAGGGACACAAGTACGCCCGCTAAAAACGCTCCAAGAATATTTTCAGCACCGAGTGATTCAGATAAGGCAACTAAGACTATAATGAGAGTAAAGATCGCCCTTGTCCCAATTTGCACGGTCCCTTTTGACATGGACTGAAAAATTGACTTTGTCTTAAATACACGGCCAAATAAATAAAGAAGGATGCCCGCAGCAAATAATAAGAGCAGAAGCCACATATTCCCTGTACCATCGCCATAAATGGAGGAAAATACAGCAAGTAAAATCATCGTCACCAAATCAGCAATGACAGCGACAAGCAAGATGATTTGACCGATATTCGTCTGCATCAACTTTTCCTCTTTTAAGGTGGGAACCACTACCCCTAATGAGATCGTCGATATAATGAGCGTCATTAAAAAGGCATTTTGGATAAACCCTGCAAGGACAAACGCATAGGACAGAATAAAAGAAATACTAAATACGCCAAGAAAAACAATAGTGGCTGCTTTAAACGTATTCGGTTCTTTTAGACCATTTGGTAGTTCTCGTGCTTTCTTCTTTGACTCGAAAGAAGAAAAATCTATTTCAAGTCCACTTAAAAACATCAGAAAAATAAAACCGAGCATGGATAACGTATCTAACCATGCATCATGTTCAACAACCAGCTGAAGACCGCTTTTTCCAATGATGAGCCCCATGATGATTTCAGCAACAACGACCGGAATGGTCAGCTTAAATCGGTGCAATAAAAGTGGGGTGAAAAAGGCGACAATAATAACGATAACGAGTGATGAAACAGATGTATGCTCCATTGGCTAAAGCCTCCTAACATTGATGTTTAATCTTCTAAGGTTTACGTTAAAGCATTGATTCTAACAATTGCCTAAACGAAAAGAAAGCCATTCGTTATATGTTCTAAAATTCAAACTTCTTTAGCCCCGATGAATGGATGAGAAAAATCAGGAGGAAATCTTATGGAATTTGATATCATTGGTGATATCCACGGCTGCTACGAAGAGCTGCTTACCCTCATACACAAACTAGGATACGAATTCAAACATGGATTACCCGTCCATCCTGATAAGAGAACGCTAGCCCTTGTCGGTGATTTAACAGATCGAGGACCTCAGTCAGTAGATGTGATGCGATTTGTCATTCATGCCTACTCACACGGCGCGATCCGCTACGTACCTGGCAACCATTGCTTTAAGCTTTATCGTTATTTAAAAGGAAATCCGGTGAAATTACTTCATGGCATCGAAACCACAGTGAACGAAATAAAAAAGCTGCCCCTTCATGAACAAACCAAATTGTCACATGAATTTAAGCAGCTATTTGAGAAGGCTCCGCTTTACGATGTACTTATTCCTGATGAACTGATGATTGCTCACGCAGCGATGAAGGAAAAGGACATTGGTAGAAAGCCGAACAAACAGATGCGATCCTATCTATTATTTGGCGCAGTCACAGGAGAGACGTGGCCGGATGGACGACCTGTGCGGAAGGATTGGGCAAAGGAATATCGCGGAAAACCATGGATTGTCTACGGACATACACCAGTGAAAGAACCACGATTTGTTGGCAGAACTGTCAACATTGATACAGGCTGCGTATTTGGCCACCGGCTGTCTGCCCTCAAATATCCTGAGCTTGAAACGCTTTCTGTTCCTTCCTCTATGCCTTATGACGATTCAAGGTTTCAGCATTTCACATCATAAAAAAACCCGGCCCTGCGCTTGCAGGTAGCCGGGTTTCTCTATTTAAAGCAGCAATGATTTCATGTCTTCTGGAAGCGGAGCCGAAAATGTCATTACCTCTCCAGTTATCGGATGAGGAAAGACAAGAGTCTCACTATGCAGTGCCTGCCGGTTCATCCGCTCACTCGTTCCGCCATATAACGTATCTCCGATGAGTGGGTAACCAAGATACTGCATATGAACACGAATTTGATGGGTTCTCCCCGTTTCAAGTGCTAGCGTCACATCTGACATGTTCAACTCAGCGTCCACCGCTCGCACTGTAAAATGCGTCACAGCTTCCTGTCCAGTATCATCGACCATTCGCTCAATGATACTATCTCCTTTTCGGGCAATTTTTGCACGAATGGTTCCATGCTTTTCTTTGATCATGCCATGTGTAAACGCTCTGTATGTTCGTTTGACCGCTCCACTTCTCTGCGCTTTTGATAAAAGGCTGTGGGCAAAGCGATGCTTGGCCACAAGCATGACGCCAGATGTATCACGATCAAGACGATTCACTAAATGAACTGTCAGCCGAACAGACTGCTCTGCATAATGGTGCAGCAACCCATTTGCAATACTGTGCTCTCGGTGCTCCCTAGAAGGAATGGACGGGATATATGGCTTTTTATTCAGCACAAGGACATGCTCGTCCTCAAATAAAATATCAAGCGGAATCGGAGCAGGCTTTAGCCCTTCACTCACTTTTTCCTGTGGGAATAAAATGGTGAGCCTGTCTCCGTTATGCAGCTTGTATCTCACAGTCACATGCTCTCCATTAATGAGAAGATCACCGCCATCAAATTTAATATCCGTCAGCATTCTTTTCGAAATGCCAATATCTATTAAATAATCCTTTAAAAGCAGCCCTTCTTCTTTGGCTGTCATGGTTTTGTTTAGTGTAAAGTATTCCAGCGAGAACGACCTCTTTCTTATTCTCCTTTTCCGATAAAGGAATCTTGCACCCTTTTCCAAAACGGAAATGGTCTAAATCGGGCAAAGCGGACATTCTCGTCTGCTACCCGGCATTGAATGGATTTGACATCCTTATGAAGCAGCGTCAAATGATCAATGGTTACCTGAAAATCGACATCATTCCTCGGTTTTATGACACAAGTATGGTGGTCTGGTAAAATAAGCGGCGAACCGACCGTTCGAAACACTCTGTTATTGATTGAAGCCATTTCTGCCAGCTGAATGGCTCTAATGGAAGGATGAATAATGGCGCCCCCAAGTGCTTTATTATAGGCTGTACTGCCAGATGGTGTAGACAGACAAAGACCGTCACCTCTGAATGTTTCAAACAGCTGACCCCTAATTTCAACATCTGCCACAAGTGTCCCTTCCATACTTTTAATCGTACATTCATTCATGGCTAAATATTTCTCTTCTCTGCCACCGTCGTTGTATCTGACAATGACTTCTAAGATCGGATATTCCACAATATGATAAGGGGTTTTCGCAATAGCTAAGACGAGTTTTTCAATTTCACTTGGCACCCAGTCAGCATAAAAACCAAGATGACCTGTATGAACACCGACAAAAGCTGTTTCATTCAGACGGTCGCTATAACGGTGAAACGCATAAAGAAGGGTGCCGTCTCCACCAACCGTAATGACAAGATCTGGTTCCTCTTCATTGAGTTCCATCCCGAAATCCAATAAATAGGTCTGAATTTTACTTTTGAGTGTGTCAGATACAGAATTCCCTTTCGAAGAAACTGCAAATTTCATGAATTCTTCTCCTTTTCCACCTTGCTGCTATGAGAGGGCAGCATCATATTTGATCAAGCACAGGCTCAGCTATCGTTTTTCTTTTTCCGGGAAAATGCCACTTGTGCTTCTTGAATTTCCCCTCTAATTTCAGACATCTCATCATCAAGAAGAGATGCTGCCTCAGAAGCTCTTTGAAGGCGCAGCTTGACTTTTTCCGGGATATTCCCGCTATATTTATAATTCAGAGAATGCTCAATGGTCGCCCAAAAGTTCATCGCAAGTGTACGAATTTGGATTTCGACGAGGAGCTGCTTCTCTCCGTTGATCGTTTGCATCGGATATAACACAACAAGGTGGTACGAACGGTATCCGCTTTCTTTATGCTCTGCAATATAGTCGCGTTTATCAACAACCACAAAGTCTTTTCGTGACTGGAGCATTTTTTTCACGACTTGTATGTCTTCTACAAACTGGCACATAATGCGAAGCCCAGCAATATCCTGCATCGTTTCGATTTCATGCATTGGGATGTTTTTACGCTTTGCCTTTTCTAATATGCTGGCAACAGGTTTCACTCGGCCTGTAACAAATTCTACTGGTGAATGGTCATCCTCGAATTCATATAGCTTTCGAATGCCTTTTAGTTTCACTTTTAATTCTTCGACTGCTTGTTTATACGGTGCGAGGAATTGATCCCATTGTTTTTTGTCCATGAAACTTCCCCCAATTCCATATACCTAATTATTTCAGAGGAATGTGATCTTCACTTTCTCTTCCATATCTCCGTAATTGGCATTGTCTTTAATATTGTCGATTAAATAATGTAATTCTTGATGAAGCTGAATGAGTTCTAACGAATGTCCTCCCGCTGTCAAATAGACAGGGATGTCAAGATCCATTGCTTCTTTTAATGGAGCCCATGTATGTTCCCCTAAGATAAGATATGAAAAGGACTGCTCGTTTTCAAGTATGTAAACGAACGCAAAGTGATCAGAATCAACAAGCATTTGTCCTGATGCTTTTGCTTTTTGGATTTGCTCTTCTGACTTGGTCGTCAAAATCAGCCTGTCTTCTTTTAAAGTTGCTTCTGCGATTTCAATTCGGTTTTGCATCATGATCTCCTTTACAACAAAGTACAGCTTTATTTTATCATATCAAGTTCAATATTGATAAACCGAACTTATTGAGAAAATCCTATTTTCTTCTTATAAATGATCCTTTCACGTAATTATCCATTGATTTTGGCACATATGGAAAGAGAAATAATAGATAAAAACAGTCTTTTACATGATGAACATACTTCATGTACAATAATCATATTTCCTCTAAATGAAAGGTTGATGTCAAAATGGCACAGGAAATTGAAATAGAACTAAAGCAATTGTTAATGAAAGAAGAATTTGAACAGTTGAAACAACATTTTCAATTGAAGAATTCGGATTTTCACACGCAAACCAACCATTACTTTGATACACCTCAATTTGATATAAAATCTCAATTCGCTGCATTAAGAATGAGAGAAAAAAACGGTCAGTGGGTTCTCACGTTAAAGGAACCACACGAAATAGGCTTGCTCGAAACCCACCAAACGATCGCTCCTCCTTCAAGCCTTGACGATTTTCAGCTACCAAAAGGTGAAGTGGCTGATAGGCTAGACCATCTGAACATTCAAAAGGATCAAATTGTGTATTTTGGTTCACTTGAAACGTCAAGAGCTGAAAAAATGATCAAAGAAGGCTTAATTGTTTTGGATCACAGCCGATATTTAACAGTAGAGGACTATGAACTTGAATTTGAAGTGAGCGACCTGGAAATCGGACAAGCCGCATTCTCCGCATTGCTCCAAAAATTCCAAATCCCTGTACGAAACACGAAAAACAAAGTCGTACGTTTTTATGAAGAGAAAATGAAAACACAGAAATAGATGAATTCCTTGAAGGAGGAACATGATGAACGTCAATCAACTTCAATCCTTTATGCAGCTCCAAGCGCTTAAAACATTACAATCAGAACCTGGACAAACGCAAATGCCGGGCGGCCAAGAATCGAATGCTCAAGCTTCCTTTCAATCGCTGCTGCAAGATTTTTTAGGCGGATCAGAATTATCACGCCTGCCGCTTTCAATTTCTGCATTTATGGGAACGGACCCATCAACGGCTCCGAACACGCAATACGCGCGTACAAACCCATACTTATCTGCTATCGCTGGCGGTGAGCAGCTTCAAGCTCAACCTTCATATGCGAATGACGCTCAATTGAATACAGCGAATGGTATTGGAAATGTCTTAAACAACAGCTACACGCCGCCGCTTCAAAAGGCTGTTTCAAGCGGCTCATCATCAAAAGAAATTAATCAAATTGTGTCACAAATGGCTCAAAAACATGGTGTTCCAGAAAAGCTGATTCATGCGGTCATCAAGCAAGAATCCGGCTATCGTACGAATGCGGTCAGCCATGCAGGCGCGCTTGGTCTCATGCAGCTTATGCCATCTACAGCTAAATCACTTGGCGTGAATAATGCCTTTGATGCGGCTCAGAACATCGAAGGCGGCACGAAGTATATCAAACAAATGCTTCAGAAATATAATGGAAATGTCTCACTCGCCTTAGCTGCTTATAATGCAGGCTCAGGAAATGTTGATAAATACGGCGGCATTCCACCATTTAAAGAAACACAAAATTATGTAAAGAAAATTACAGCACAATATTTCGCTTAAACCGAAGAGAATAACCTCTTCGGTTTTTTGTATGTCGCTTTTCACCCTTTTTTGACTGAATGTGTTATGATATGGTCAATTGATCACGGAACCCGCCTCTCCCCTTATTTCCAATAGACCAAAGCGGTTTGTTTGTGGAATTGAGATGAGGTTGTTAAAATAAGTACAAGAATAGAAACATTAAAATAGAACAAACTGAATATCACTTTTGAAATAAATGAATTCACAATAGGGCGCTTCATCCTATTAACTACGAGTAAAAGGAGTAGTCAACATGGTACAATCGTTTAACGCACCTTACGAAGCGGTTGGAGAGGAACTTCTATCGCAACTTGTTGATACTTTTTATGAAAATGTAAAGTGTCATCCTTTGCTTCATCCTATTTTCCCGGATGACTTAAAAGAAACAGCAAGAAAACAAAAACAGTTTTTAACGCAATATTTAGGCGGACCCTCGCTTTATACAGAGGAGCATGGCCACCCCATGCTACGGGCGAGACATCTCCCTTTTCCGATTACTGAGGAGCGGGCTGACGCATGGCTTGAATGCATGGAGGATGCAATGGATCAAGTAGGATTAACCGGCGATATTCGTGACTTTTTATTTGAGCGGCTTTCTTTAACGGCTCGTCATATGGTCAACCAAACACCTGAAAAGGATGGACGATCTTGAGCTGCAATACGCACGATCAATATTTCTCACACTGTCACGGACATCCTCAAAAGCCGATTGAAATTTATGTATTCATTGACCCTCTAAGTCCAGACTGCTGGTTATTAGAGCCATCCATTAAAAAATTGAAAATGAAGTACGGCCGTTTTTTCACTTTACGAACGGTGACAAGCTCTAGTATTAATGCATTGAATCGAAAACGTAAAAAGCATTTACTGACCGAAGCGTGGGGGAAATTTGCGACCAAAACTCAGACCAAAAAAGAACAAATGCTGTCTGAACAAATTGTGACTTCACCTTATCTCGCCTCGCTTGCATTAAAAGCGGCTGAACTTCAAGGTAGAAAATGCGGAATGAAATTTCTGCGTCTCATTCAAGAATCACTTTTTTGCCATCAGCAAGATGTTACAAGTGAACATGTACTGCTAGAAAATGCAAAAAGCGCTGGACTAGACATCGAGGAATTCCAGCGCGATATTCATTCTCAAAGTGCTGTCAAAGCACTAAAATGTGATATGAAAATTGCCGCTGAAATGGACGTGTCTGAGCTTCCGACCTTTGCCTTTTTTAATACAGTAAACGGAGACGAAGGATTAAAAATTTCAGGTGCGTACTCTTATGATATATACGAGGAAATCCTTTTTGAAATGATTGGTGAAAAACCAACCCCTTCAGAACGGCCTCCAATTGAATGGTTTATTGCTTACTTTCAATTTGCATCTGCCAAAGAGATTGCGGTTGTTTATGACCTGACACTTGAAGAAGTTGAACGAGAAATGAAAAAGCTAGCTTTCGCTAAAAAAGTCGAACGTGTACAAGTGCATCAAGAAATGTTTTGGCGCTATAAAGAAGATGATCATCATTCAGATCTTGATGTCTATCGCTGTGAGAATGAACATGGGTGCTGACCCATGTTTTTTCTTTACCTCAAAAAGGAACATTTGTTCTTTTTTAAACCACGAAGAAACCGCGCCGGGATAAGCGCGGTTTCACTATGTCTTAACGACAACAAAGGGGATGGGAGAAATTTTTCACGGTCAAACAAAGGGGTAATGTTTGTATGTGATTAATTTCACATCTTTAGTATATCAAATTTTGTCGACTTATGACAACAGATATACTATATGTTCATATTTTTGTCACAAAACATAAGAGGGTTGTCACTTTCATATAGTGAAAGTAATGAAAAAATGGAGGGATCTGCATGCGCAGCACAACCATTGGACTTGTTTCCATTGGCTTATGTTTCTTTTTAAACATATTAGGCTTAATGAAAATGCTTCCTCTTTATCTCACATCGCCACTCTTATTTGCTGCAATACTTTTTACACTTTATCGACTGAACCACCGGAAGACCTTTAAGGGATTTAAAGGTTGATGATAAGGATCGGCCTCTTCATACGAAGAGGTCTCAGCATGTAGACAAACCCTCGCATTCGTTGTCAGTCCTGCGTGCTGGTGCTCACGAATGTCAAATTCGCTCCGCGCCAGTACTCGTTCTTCCTAGACTTCAAAGGTTTTCTATCAAGCTGAAAAGAAGACAAAGGGCTAAAATCTGCGGCCTCTTCATGTGAAGAGGTCTTTTTTGTGAAAAAAACTCCTGTCAAAAGATGAGTATGCACTCACACGTCTGACAGAAGTCTTTTCATTACTCACCCGTTTTAGAGATGAGCTCTTCCATTTCTTTTAATTTTTCTTCGAACAATTGACATGCTGCTTCTATTGGTTCTTTGGAAGCCATATCAACACCCGCTTTTTTCAGCACATTGATTGGATAATCAGAGCTGCCTGCTTTAAGGAAGTCTGTGTAGCGCTCCACCGCAGGTTTTCCTTCTTCTAAGATTTGCTTGCTTAATGCCTGTGCAGCACTATAGCCTGTTGCATATTGATAGACATAATAGTTGTAATAGAAGTGAGGGATTCTCGTCCATTCTAATCCGATTTCTTTATCCACAACCATGCCGTCTCCAAAATACTTCTTGTTCAGGTCGTAATAAAGGTTCGTCATGAATTCTGGCGTTAAAGCCTCTCCTTCTTGTGCTTTCACATGAATCAAATGCTCAAACTCAGCAAACATCGTCTGTCTGAACACCGTTCCTCTAAATCCTTCTAGCAAGTGATTTAACACATACAAACGCTGTTTTTTATCATCTAGATGATTCAGCAGGTATTCGCCTAGTAACGCTTCATTTGTCGTGGAAGCTACTTCAGCTACAAAGATGCTATAGTTTCCATACGGATATGGCTGGTGCTTTCTTGTATAGTAGCTATGAACAGAGTGCCCAAATTCATGAGCCAGTGTAAATAAATTATCAATATTATTTTGCCAGTTCATGAGGATATAAGGATTTGTGCCATAGCTTCCAGATGAATACGCACCGCTACGTTTCCCTTTATTCTCATAAACGTCTACCCAGCGATTATTGAGTCCCTCTTTTAACACGGACACATATTCTTCTCCTAATGGCGCTAACCCTTTTAGCATATAATCCTTTGCTTCATCGTAGGTTAGCTTCATGCCAGCATCTTTTACAAGTGGTGTATACAAGTCATAATTGTGCACTTCATCAAGCTTTAACACCTTTTTACGCAATTCAATATAACGGTGTAATAACGGTAAATATTGATGAACTGTATCAATTAGATTGTCATATACTTCTTCTGGAATACTGTTTCGAGATAGTGCTGATTCTCTAGCCGATTTATAATTTCGTACTTTTGCATAAAAATTATCCTTTTTAATCGAACCGCTCAGTGTCGAAGCAAGCGTGTTTTTATACTGATCATACGTTTTATACACAGCTTTAAAGGCATTCTTTCTCACTTCACGGTCATCACTGTTTAAAAATGTGATAAAGTTGCCGTGGGTAATTTTCTTTTCTTCCCCATTTTCATCCTTTACAGAAGGGAACGAAATATCAGCATTGTTAAACATACTAAAAGTAGTAGATGAAGTTGAGAGAGGTTCAGATGCCTCAGCTAATAAGGCCTCTTGCTCCTCACTTAAAATATGTGGACGTTCTTTATTAATTTCTTCAAGAGCATGGGAATACAGTTTTAATTCTTCTTTTTCCAGAATAAACTGCTGCAATTTATCTTCTTGAATCGACAAAATCTCTGGAACAATATAAGCAGAAGTACTAGAGAGTTGTGTAAATAAATTCGATGCTTTATCATTCAGCGCTTGAAATGATGAGTTAGTTGTATCCTCATCGTATTTCATGTGCGCATATGTATAAAGCTTGCCAAGCTTTTCAGAAAGCTGATCCTGAAAGGTTAGGGCTTCATACAGTACATCAGCAGAATGGGCGAGCTTGCCTTTAAATTGGGCGAGCTTAGGAATTTCTTTTTTGACCGCTTCGAATTCCTTGTTCCATGCATCGACGCTTTCAAAAATATCTTCAAGTCGCCATTTGTTTTCTTCTTTTACTTCGCTTCTGTCTGGTAAATGGTTGTTTTTGCTTTGTGAAGTCATATGAATCCCCCTTGCATAAGTTGTGTTGAACCAACCTTTCGGAAAGTGAAAGAAATTGGTGTTGTATTTATCTTCTTTGTTTTGAACTATATTTGTCAAATCATATGCAGAAATAAATACCAAACAGACTAAAAAAATGAGAAAAAAGCGTTTCTTTCTATTCAATCGCAGCACCACCTTTTTCTTATCATGATCAAAGTGGGGATGAAACATGCTAATGAAATAAGAAAGTATCTTGTTTGAACGCTTCATCTACTGTTTGTATTGGCATTTGATTTGACGCTACTTCATAATTACCCTCTTTTGTCATGTGTAAAAACCCTTGTCTAACAAGCGCATGAACATATGCAGTGATGACCTCTTTTATTTCTTCTATTGAAACATCGCCATATCGAAGCTTTACTTCTTTCATCTGGATACACCGCTTGATTTCTTTCATCAGCAGTTGAATCGTCACTGGACTGCTTCCTTTTTTCCTTATTATCCAATCATATAGACACCCCTGCCAGACATAAACGGGACTTGTGAAGATATACGCTTCTTTCAGCGGGATAAATAATTCAGTTGGCAGAAAAGGAAAAGCTGTTTGATGATGCTCATAAAAAACGTCTCTCAACCGTTTGCTTTCATTTGATAAAATGCGAGGAGGCCGCTGCCTAAATTGCTGTATACATTTTAGCCATTGTTTGTAGACTTGACGCTTGCTTGAGGGCGGCGATAGAATATCCGAAAGTTTGCGGTATGCTGTTGGCGGTCTGACAGTCATGGCAGCACATATTTTCGTTGGTTGAAATACAAGGAGTTGAGCAAGATGGATGAATCGATTCTGGAGCGGACAATAAAAAATCAGACTTCCTTTCTGTGATTCCCTTAACATTCTCCAATGAATGGAGGAGAAGGAAAAGAGCTGGGCAGATTTTCGCTTTAAACGATTTGCTCCTATGACCCATATAGGGAAGAGCCCTGCTTCGCGGAGTCCTGCTGTCCTTTTACGGAGCTCTTGCCGTGAAATATTTGAGCATTGATATTCGATTGCATAGCTTGTTCCTCCAATAGAGACGGCCACGTCAGGACGCTGATGAATCTTTGACACATACTTTTCAAGCACCGGTTTATGTCCAAGCCGCTGAAGCCAATTCATAATGGCTTCTTTCCCCGCCTGATGATATGCCGTTTCGCCTGAGGCTAGTGGACATGTTGTCAGCTGTTTATGTGCAAAATGATAAACACGTTGTTCACCAAGCTTTAATTGCACTTCTTCCCTGCATTCAGGGCAGTAAAATTTGCACGTCGTCCTGACATGCTCCAACCTGTTTTTAGATAAGTGATGTGTAATTCGAATAAGTTTTCCATTATCCATGATCGCTGTATTCATTCAGTTCGCCCCTTAGTCTTTGTTGACCGTATTATAGCTTTTTCATCTATAAGAGAGCGAATAGGTGAAATGAATTTTTATTGTGTGAAAACATGATTTTACTGTTGTTTTCCTGAGGAAAATGAAAAAACCCCCTCATAAAAAAGGGGGGAAATACAATCTTTATAGTAATGGCGATAATAATCTTGCTGTTGATTCAAAGAGTCTTACCCTTAACGGTCTCTTTGCAAATTCTTCTGGGACAATCTCGTGCGACTGCTCTAAATCACCTAAGAAGTCGTTCACGAGCTTCTCAGTGCTTTTCGTTTTATAGAGGAAGGCATTCACTTCAAAATTCAAATGAAAGCTTCTCATATCCATGTTGGCCGTTCCTATCGAAGCCAGCTCACTATCCACAATGATAAATTTACTATGCATAAAGCCTTGATCATATTCATACACCTTTGCCCCTGCTTCTAAAAGCTCCGGGAAGTATGAACGGGACGCATGGAAGACGATCCGTTTATCTGGATTCTTCGGTGCAATAATCCGTACGTCTACTCCGCTTAATGCAGCAATTTTCAATGCAGACAAAATATCATCATCCGGCACAAAATATGGTGAAGCGATCCAAATAGACTTTTTGGCAGAGATAATCATGGAGAAAAAGAGATTTTTAATGACCTCCCACTGTTTATCAGGTCCGCCAGCGATCATTTGTACGCCTTGTGTTGTGCTTTCAAGGTGGCTGAAATCTTTAAAGTAGTCCACACCTGCGCATCTTTCATTCGTCATATAGTACCAATCCTGCATGAAAATCTGCTGCAGGTCACGAACAGCTTCACCCTTAATCATCAAATGGGTGTCACGCCAAAATCCATATTGTCTGCTTCTGCCCATATATTCGTCTCCAATGTTTAGCCCGCCAACAAATCCAACTTCTCCATCAATCACGACAATTTTTCGGTGATTTCGGAAATTGATTTTATTATTTAACAGAGGCAGCCTCACGGGTAAAAATGGAACGATCTGAACGCCAGCCTTTTCGAGGTCAGCAATATATTGACGAGAGAGCTTTAAACTCCCTACATCGTCATATAAAAAGCGGACAATCACGCCATTTTTCGCTTTATCAATGAGAATATCTTTTAATTCTTGTCCAAGGTCATCGTGGCGGAGAATATAATATTCTAAATGAATGTGATGTGTCGCCTTTTTGATTTCTTCAAAAATATGAGAGAATGTTTCTTCTCCATTCGTCAGGACTTTAGAGGACGTGCGATACGTAATAGGGGTATGTCCAAGTCTGTGGGCCAGCTTAAATAAGAGCTGCTGATGATCACCCATATGCGTCATTTTCTCAATTGCTTCTCTATGAATATGTTCATCTTCCTGGATTAACTGTTCGTCCAGGATGGCTTTCTTTTCAAACAACCGGCGCTTTTTGATATTGCGTCCAAAGAAAATATAGAACAAAAAGCCAAATAACGGAAAGCTGCCAAGCAGGACAAGCCACGTAATCGTTTGAGATGGATTCCGGTTCTCCAAGAATATGACAAACCCGATGAAGATAATCGATAAAGTGAATAGAACACTGACAGAACTTAATACACTTACCGCTAAATCACCGGCAATTAATTGAATGACTAAATAAGCACCTATCGTAATGATAAGAAAAAATAGAACTTTGACTAAATTTCTCATTTCATTTTCTCCTTGCCGATCTCTTTATTTACCGATTCATTCAGATAAAAAAGCCGATTCCTCTATAGAAATCGACTTTTGTTGGTTACGAGAAGTGCTGTTGAATCGTTTCAAGGGCATTTCCTTCGATAATCAGCTGACCATATTCTTTCAGTCTGTAAATGCTGACCACTGATTCATGAGCATATTCAAGCAAAATGCTGAGCTTATTCTCCACTTGCTCATCTGACAAATCCTCGTGGAAGTCAACATATAGATAATAACGGTTTTCAAACGAATATAAACTTGTGGTAAAATCCTGCATATTTAATTGAGAAAGTGCAATCAAATCTTCAAAGTCATCCATTTTCAACACAAATTGAAGTTGAAGTTTTTTGTCCTTCTCATTATCGTCTTCTTGATCCTGCTCTTCTTTTTGAAAATCATCAAGCAGTGCGTCTAGACTTTCTTCATCTGTTTGATCTTTTTTATCTTCTGGAATCGGCAATTCGAGCTTTTGTCCATCTTTAGAAAGTTGGGCTTTCGTCACGACAATTTCAAGACCTTTGTCAAGTGCCTGCACTTGAATCCAAAGCGGTCCCTCAACTGCAAATTCTTCTTCTTCGTGTACTTCGTCCATTACTTCCCAAAACAGCTCTTCACTGCGTTCACGATTATACCAAATCTCTTCACGGTCAAATCCGCGGTCTTCAATATCACCGTAGGAAATATAAAATTTCACTGTATGTTCATTAATTCTTTCAATTTCCATTTTGCCAACCTTCCCTTCTATATAAGATGTTGAAGGGACATACAAGCTCCCAATTAATAGTACTTTACTACACTTTACCCGTTCCGTCTACATGTTAACCTTTTAAAGAATTGAGGTATTTCTTTGTACTGTCTATTTTATGATAAAACATGAATAAAAGAAATAAAAACGCATTTTTTGCAGAGAAAACTTAAAGAAACATATATTTGAATTGTCTTCATATATTGGTTGTACGAGCTCTATTAGACATGAGGTGAAATGGATGGAAACAGAGTGGATCATATCCTTACTGATGATTATTGGCATCGATCTGATTTTAGGCGGAGATAATGCGTTGATCATTGCGATGGCTAGCCGCAGCTTGTCAAATGACAAACGCAATAAAGCCATATGGATCGGCACACTTTTGGCAGTGCTGATGAGAATAACAATGACAGGTGCCGCAGTTTATTTATTGACCATCCCTTATTTGCAATTTATCGGCGGACTTTTTCTCCTTTATATAGGATACAAT
Source organism: Bacillus sp. FSL W8-0645 (assembly GCF_038007905.1). Lineage (NCBI taxonomy): Bacteria > Bacillati > Bacillota > Bacilli > Caryophanales > Bacillaceae > Bacillus > Bacillus sp. FSL W8-0645. The sequence goes on along the minus strand of NZ_JBBOYC010000001.1, from coordinate 1,238,426 downwards.
TTGTTAATTGAACAAAAGAAAGAATCGATTCGCATTAAAAGCAGCGGCTCCCTTTGGCGTGCGGTTCAGACCATTGTGATTGCCGACCTCTTTATGTCACTTGATAATGTGATTGCAGTTGCAGGAGCGGCAAAAGGCAACATGCTGCTGACCGCTTTTGGCCTAATGATTTCAGTACCGATTATTATTTGGGGAAGTAAGCTAATTCATGCCGCTTTCACCAAATTTCCGTATCTATTATACGGAGGAAGTGCTCTTTTGGCTTTTACTGGCGGTGAAATGATTGTTCGTGATGTGAAATTGAATGAATTTATGGCTCAGCATGCGACTCTTGAATTGATGCTTCCGTTTTTAACAGTCGTAATGGTCATTTTAGCCAGCCTGTTTTACGAACAAACGGCTGAAAACAAATAAAAAAAGCTGCCAAATGATCGGCAGCTTTTCGTTTTTTCTATTAGTTAGCAAGTCGCTGAGCTTCTCTTAGTTGGAATGTACGAACCGTTCTTGGAAGGAAACGTCTAATTTCATCTTCATTGTAGCCAACTTGTAGTCTTTTTTCATCCAAGATGATTGGACGTCTTAAAAGACCTGGATGCTCATTGATCAGTTTATACAATTGTTGAAGAGGCATTGTCTCAACATTCACATTTAGCTTTTGAAATACTTTTGAACGTGTTGAGATAATTTCATCTGTACCGTCTTCAGTCATTCGAAGAATTTCTTTAATTTCATTGATTGAAAGAGGCTCTGAAAAGATGTTTCTCTCTTGATACGGAATATTGTGCTCTTCTAACCACGCTCTTGCTTTTCTACATGATGTACAGCTTGGTGATGTGTATAATGTTACCATAAATCTTCACTCCTCAATTTGTAGAATGAATATTGATCTGTATTCTTAAATTAAAATTGTTCTAAATAAGTAATCTTTATAGTGATTATACTATAAAAAAGTAAGTGTGAACAGATATTCTTGCAATTTTTGTGACAAAAACTAGACAATTTCATTCATTTTGTGGTGTTGCTTGATGTCTGAACATTCTCATTTAGTCGAGATGATCGAAAATATTTTTTTGTTTTCTATTTTCAATGACCTTCAACATCATCAACATCCTCATACGACTGCCCATACCATTCTTCATCTTTATACGTATGGATTCGTTCATAGGTCTTCCTCATAGCCTCCATCATTTCTTCCTCATTATCTGTAAGAGGCGACCAATAAAGGATTTCCATGCGGTTCACTTCATTTGTTGCAAGTGACCTGCGTTTATAACCGATTGATTCGGCATGCTTGAAGTGCTCTCTTTGGTAAAACTTTAGGCGTTTTGCAGTATCTGCATCATCTTCATCTACAGGCTCGACCTCAAGCAAGATCGGTTTCTTTTTTTCCTTCAGCTTATGAATGAGCTTTGATCCGAGGCCTTCACCTCTTGCATCTCTGGAAACAAATAAATAATCAATAAAGATGAAAGAATCAAATTCGGCGTACATCATCACATGATGAGGCCCTTCTTCCTTATGATAAATTTCACTTCTTTCCTTTAATAAAGCTTCCATATGCTCTTTTGACTTCATTTCTTCTATCGGGAAGTATTCACTGAGCTTTTCATACCAATTCATGGATCCGCTCCTTATGATATAGTGAAGAACCACTTCCTTATATATTCCCGATTTCCTGCTATTTAAACGCCTGTACTAGTAAGACGCAGCAAAGTCTCCTCTAGTTTCACTTTTTTTCAAACAACAGAAAAAAGTTTTATATCGAACGATTCATGAGTAATTGAAAACAGACAAACAGGATGAGTGTCATCCCAGTTTGGAACATGATGAAATAAAGATACTTCATGCGCCTTGCTTCCTCTTTCTGATTGCTTGTTTTCCGGTGAAGCATATATTCCACGGAAAAAGACAAGATGCCAATGAGCACCATAAATATGAGCATCCACTGCCCTCCATTTGGCTTTCTCAAAAAAGACGTTGAAAAAAGCATGAATACAATGAGAAAGTGAAAGAATGAATAGCGAAACGTCTTCCATATCGACATTTGATTTCCTCCTAGAACCCGCTTGTTGTTAACTAGAAATTACCATCATCTTGTTTTTTTGTAAAATAAAAAAAGAAGCACTGACATAGCAGTGCTTCTTCCTTCTTATGATTGTTTTGCCTGAAGCTCTTTGAATTCTTCCTCTGTGCAGTTCACAAAGTGACCTGGCTTCACTTCACGGAAATCAGTGTTTGTTCCTTTGTGAACGGAAGGATCATACTTGATTCGCTTGCGGTTACGCTCATAATCTGGATCTGGAAGCGGAATCGCAGATAGTAATGATTTTGTATATGGATGAAGCGGGTTTTCGTATAATTCATTCGCTGGTGCCAGCTCTACCAATTTCCCGAAATACATCACGCCAATACGATCGCTGATGTATTTTACCATGGACAGGTCATGGGCAATGAATAAATACGTTAAGCCTTTTTCTTCTTGCAGTTCTTTCATTAAGTTAACGACCTGCGCTTGAATCGACACATCTAATGCAGAGATTGGTTCATCGGCAATGATGAAATCTGGCTCAACTGCTAATGCACGGGCAATTCCGATACGCTGCCTTTGACCACCAGAGAATTCATGCGGATATCTGTTTGCATGCTCTTTGTTCAAGCCAACAGTTTCAAGCAATTGGTACACTCGCTCTTTACGTGTTTGCTTTGTTTTTGCTAGGCCATGAATGTCGATACCTTCTGCAATGATGTCTTCAACTTTCATTCTTGGATTGAGAGAGGCATATGGATCCTGAAAGATCATTTGCATTTTTCGATTAAATTGCTTCAGATCAGTAGTCGATTTTTTATCATGAACATTCTGTCCATTAAAAATAACCTCACCATCTGTTGCATTATACAACCGAATGATACTTCTGCCAGTAGTAGATTTTCCGCAACCAGACTCACCTACTAGTCCCAATGTCTCCCCTCTATAAATATCGAAGCTAACATCATCAACAGCTTTTACTTCATTTGGTTTGCCCACATTAAAATATTGCTTAAGATTATTCACCTGTAAAATAACATCTTTTTCACTCAATGTGATCCCCCCCTTTTTGCGCTTTAAATTGTCGCATTCTTTGCTTAATCGATTCAGGAGGTTCTACTTTGGGTGCATTAGGATGTAATAGCCATGTAGCTGCATAATGCGTTTCTGACACCTGATATAAAGGCGGCTGCTTTTCAAAATCGATTTTCATCGCATATTGATTTCTAGCAGCAAACGGGTCGCCTTTTGGAGGATTTAGAAGGTCTGGCGGCGTACCAGGTATAGCAAATAATTTCTCCTCTTTTGCGTCCAGACTAGGCATAGAACTTAATAATCCCCAAGTATAAGGATGCTGTGGGTTATAGAAAATCTCATCAACTGTACCAATCTCGACAATTTGACCACCATACATAACTGCTACACGATCAGCTACATTCGCAACGACCCCTAAATCATGCGTAATAAAGATAATCGATGTTTCAATTTTCTTTTGTAGATCCTTCATGAGTTCTAAAATTTGCGCTTGAATTGTAACATCTAACGCTGTTGTCGGCTCATCAGCAATTAGTATTTTTGGATTACAAGCAAGAGCAATTGCCACCACAACTCTTTGTCTCATACCCCCTGAAAATTGATGAGGATATTGCTTAAACCTTTGTTCAGGTTTTGGAATACCTACAAGGCTGAGTAGCTCAAGCGCTCTTTTTCTAGCTTCTTCTTTATTAGTATTTTGATGTTTTAAAATAGGTTCTATAATTTGTTTGCCAATTGTCATCGTAGGATTTAAAGAGGTCATTGGATCTTGAAAGACCATTGCAATATCTTTCCCACGTATTTTTTGCATTTGTTTATCAGAAAGTTTTGTTAAATTTTTGTCTTGAAACAAAATCTCGCCTTTTTTCACTTCAGAGTTAGATTTAGGAAGCAGTCCCATGATTGATTTTGAAGTAACTGATTTTCCTGAACCTGATTCTCCTACAATTGCAAGTGTTTCGCCTTTTTTTAGATCAAAATTCACACCTCTTATCGCCTTAACTTCACCAGCGAACGTGTGAAATGAGATATTTAAGTCATTTACTTTTAGAATAGTTTCTTGTTTATTCATCATCATCACCGTCCCGTACTAATCTTTCATTTTTGGATCAAGTGCATCTCTCACACCGTCGGCAACAAGGTTAAAGACGATCATGATAACACTAATGATAATTGCTGGATAAACCATCTGATATGGGAAAGCGATCATTGATTTAAATCCGTCTTCAATTAACGTCCCTAGTGAAGCTTGTGGCTCTTGGAGACCTAAACCAATAAAGCTTAAGAAAGCTTCGAAGAAAATTGCACTAGGAATGGTGAACATTGTATTAATAATCATCACACCTGTTAAGTTAGGCAACATGTGTTTAAAGATAATTTTAAAGTTGCTTAATCCCAAAGTTCTAGAGGCTAGTACATATTCCTGTTCTTTCAGCTTCATGACTTGGGCTCGTACAACCCTGGCCATACTGATCCACCCGGTAATACTTAGAGCAATAATAATTGGAATAATCCCTGGCTTTAAGACGAGAATCATTAATATGACAACGATCAAGTTGGGAATACCCATTAGAACCTCTAAAACACGTTGCATCGCATTATCAATTTTTCCCCCAAAATAACCAGAAATAGCACCATAAGCAACACCAATAATTAAATCGATCACAGCTGCAACAACAGCAATAAGCAGTGAGATTTGAGTTCCTTTCCACACTCGTGTGAATAGATCTCTCCCAAGATTATCCGTACCGAACCAGTAGTAATGATCAATTCCTTTTTGTTCATAAGGATTGACCACATCACCATTTTTCAGCGTTCTATCCCCAGTAAATGGAAGAAAACTAACGTGCTCTAATCCTTGGATTCGAGGTGGTAGGTTCGCTTCAGACGTTGTCTGAGTACTAAAATCTTTGCCACTAATTAACGGTCCGACTATAGCCATGAATACAATTAAAAATAAAATCACCAAACTTACAACTGCGGCTTTATTCTTTTTGATTCTAAGCCATGCGTCTTGCCAATAATTTAGACTAGGTTTCTCAATTTTTTCAGCAGAAAATGTATCAACACCAGCGGGCTCAAATAGACTTTTATCAATATTTTCTTCTTGCTGTTTCATCATTTGTTACCCCCTGCTACACGAATTCTCGGATCGATAATTCCATAAAGAATATCGACAATAAATACAACCACAACAAAAAGAACGGCGAATAAAATTGTTGTTCCCATAATAACTGGATAGTCATTTACAGTAATGGCTTTTACAAACTGCTCACCAATTCCAGGAATTGAGAAGATTTTCTCTATTACGAGAGATCCCGTCATTAAACTAACAGTTAGTGGACCAAGAACTGTAACAACAGGGATCAAAGCATTTCTCATCGCATGCTTAAATGCTAATTCGAAGTAGCCTGCTCCTTTTGCCTTTGCTAGTAAAATATAGTCTGTCTCAAGAACTTCAACCATTTCTGTTCGCATAAAGCGTGCACAAATGGAGATAGGGAACATAGCTAATGCTATTGTGGGCAAAATTGTATACTCGAATCCATTCCAAAATTGAGTTGGCAGTAATCCCAATTTCACCGCAATAAAGTATTGAAGTAATCCCGCGAATACAAAACTAGGTATTGATTTACCAATAACCGCCAAGAAAGTAGCAGAATAATCTATCCATGTGTTCTGCCTTAAAGCTCCAACTACTCCCAAGAAGATACCTACAATCGTTCCTATAATAATCGCTTGAAGGCCTAGGACAGCAGATGGTCCTACTCGGTATGAAAGAAGTTCTGTTACGGAGGTATTGTTGAATTGGAATGAAACACCTAAATCCCCAGTGAATGTATTAATCATGTAATGAAAGTATTGAACTGGGATAGGCTGATCTAGCCCATATTTTGCATTAAGTACAGCTTGCTGAGCTTCTGACAACTTTTGTGCATTAACAAAAGGAGAACCCGGAATGAGTTTCATTAAGAAAAAAGTGATTGAAACAATGATGAAGAGGGTAACGACCATGAAGCCGACCCGTCTAATTAAGTATTTCAGCATACTTGCACCTCCTGATAAAACTGATTTTTCTGTATATTTCGACATATTTCTCCCAGTGAAAAAGAGAGTATATTCAGAGAATACACTCTCTTTTCTATAAGATTGTTAATTATCCTTCAATTTTCATCCATTTGTAACTGAATTCTGGTCCAACCTTGTGAATGACAAACCCTTTAACTCTGTTATTAATCAGATAGTTAGTTGCTCTCTGATAAATTGGTGAAAGTGCTGCGTCATCTTGTAGTAATACTTTTTCAGCTTCTTGTAAAGCTTTCCAGCGTTCTTCAGGTTTAGCAGCTAATTTACCAGATGCATCTTTTAACAGCTGATCATATTTCTTATCAGAGTATCCCATGTGGTTGTTTCCACCACCTGTGATAAACAAGTCAGAGAATGTGATTGGATCAAGATAATCAGGACCCCATCCAGCCATCTGTAGATCATAATCCTCTTTCTTATCACGATCAATACGAGTAGCAAAAGGAACACTTTGAATATTGATATCTAAGCCAGGTAAAGTTTTCTCAAGCTGATCTTTAATGAAAGCTCCGATTGTTTTAGCTGTCTCAGAATCATCACCTAAGTAGTTAAGCGTTACTTTAGACGTTCCTAATTCTTTTAGACCTTTTTCGAAAAGTTTCTTAGCTTCACCTTTGTTTGTTTCTAAGTATTTAGGCATTCCATCGCGGAAGTCTTTTCCGTTTTCATCATGTACAAAGTCTTTTGGAATTTGATAGTTTGCAGCAACTGAACCATTCTGCAATACATCTTTTACAAACGCTTCTTTGTCAATTGCGGTTGCAATTGCACGACGAACGTTTTCATTCTTTAGTGATTTATTTCCTTGGTTCATTTTCAACCAGAACACAGTAGGTTCTAGTAATCTTTTCATTCGCTTATCACCTTCGTACTGAGAGATGATTGCAGGAGTTGATAATTTAGGTGTAATATCAGCTTCTCCAGCTTCGAATGCGTTAACAGCTGCTTGTGGATCTTTAGATACTTTAAAAGTAAGTTTTGTCATAGAGACGTTCTTTTTGTCCCAATATTCTTCATTCTTTTTGTATTCCCAAGTTGTTGCTTGTGGTCCATCCCAAGAAGAAAGTTCATATGGGCCATTGTATACAAGGTTTTTTGCAGTCTTCGCATATTTATCACCTTGTTCTTTAACGAACTTTTCATTCACTGGATAGAAAGTTGGGAATGAAAGTAGAGATTGGAAGTAAGGAATTGGTTTTTCAAGTGTAATTTGCAATTCTTTATCACTTACAGCTTTAATTCCTAGTTCGTCAGGCTTTGCCTTTTTGTTGTAAACCTTATCAGCATTTTTGATTTTACCAACCATCATATATGGGCCATACTCAGACTTTTGTTCCGGATCTAAAGCACGTTGCCAAGCGTACACGAAGTCTTGAGCTTTAACTGGATCACCATTAGACCATTTTGCATCTTTCAATTTAATGTTATAGACTGTTTTATCTTTGTTAGCAACTGGTTCGCCATCCGCCATACCAGGTACTAATTCTTCTTTATCGTTGAATCGATACAAACCTTCAAAAACGTTATTCATAGTTGTGAAACTAATTGTATCACTTGCTTGGATTGTATCCATCGCAGGCATTTCCTGTGATTCTAAAATTGTAGCCTCTTGTTTTGAATCTTTGGATGCAGTGCCCTTGTCGCTACTTTGTTTACCTGAACATGCAGATACAAAAATAGTCAGCACCAATAAAAAAACTAAAAGCAGTGAAAATTTAGACTTTTTCATCTAGTTGTTGACCTCCCCTTCATAAATGAACTACAGGAACTATTATACTAGCAAATAAGTAATTGTGCATTCATTTTTTTAAGAAAATTTTCATATTTCGATGATTTTTTAATAAATTTATTAAAAAATTGAAACAAATTGGGTATTTCCCTTTGATTTTGTGATCTGAAATACCTAATCAGAAGTAATCCTGTCTATACAATTGGCAATCTTCATGATTCATTGTAAACTGATATCAAGAATTTTGTTAAAACAACTGCTTAATTCCTTGTTTCGTTTTTCTTATATAGTGAAAGTCTCGAATTAAATGTTTTTATTGCTATTTTAGTACAGTAAAGTTTTAATGCACAGGAGTGATTGTTATCAGATTTTTTATTCTTTTAATTAGTTCTAACTGCCTTGTATTTATTTTAAGTTTCATCTTTTATGGGCACCTCTCTCTCTTAAGTATGATTAACATCACTTTTTATTTAGCATCGATCACTTTGCTAATATGGTTATTGTTAATCACTTTAAAAAGTGGTTTTTTTGATCAAACAGCTTACAGCTTTCGAAAGGTATTTGATTCATTAAACAAGCAAAAGGGCACTATTGACGATGATTTAAACAAACATTTATCATCATCTTTCCAAAGTAATTTTCCCTTCATGAAAATAATAGGTTTTAGCTTATTAATTGAAATGTTTATTCTGCTCTTCATTTATTATATATAGGCTTTGACTTTTGATTTTTGCTTAATTATAATGAATTAAATTATACTGTTGCGATGAAAAAGAAGAGTACATATATTCACCATTAACAGAGAGTCTGCGGCCGGTGCGAGCAGATAATGGCATGTATGGAATGGGCTTTGGAGCAGCTAACCGAACACTTTTGAAAGTCAGTAGGCTTAGACGGAGCAGTCTCCGATATCAACGTCTTGAGTGATTTCCATGTGAAATAACAAGGGTGGTACCACGGTTCATTCGTCCCTTTTCTGTTGAAAAGTGACGAGTGGGCCTTTTTATATTGAAGAAAAGAGGTTTTAGTATGACAAAGAAGAAAATTTTTTCAGGCATTCAGCCGAGCGGTTCTGTGACATTGGGGAACTATATTGGAGCGATGAAGCAATTTGTCGATTTGCAGCATGATTATCACGGCTATTTTTGTGTAGTCGATCAACATGCGATTACAGTGAGCCAGGACCGACTAGCCCTACGCCAAAATATTAGAAGCTTAGCAGCTCTTTATTTAGCAGTTGGACTTGATCCAGAGAAGGCGACATTGTTTATCCAATCAGAGGTACCTGCTCACGCCCAGGCAGGATGGATGCTGCAATGTGTTGCTTATATTGGGGAATTAGAAAGAATGACCCAATTTAAGGACAAATCCGCTGGTAAGGAAGCGGTTGTTTCAGGCCTATTAACGTATCCCCCATTAATGGCTGGCGATATCTTATTATATGGTACTGATTTAGTCCCTGTCGGAGAAGATCAAAAGCAGCATCTTGAATTGACTAGAACGCTTGCTGAACGTTTTAACCGCAAATACAATGACATCTTCACTGTACCTGAAGTGAAGATTCCAAAAGAAGGCGCTCGGATTATGTCTTTAGCAGATCCAACGAAAAAGATGAGCAAATCCGATCCGAACCAAAAATCCTTCATTACCTTATTAGATGAACCAAAGCAGCTTGAAAAGAAAATCAAAAGTGCTGTGACGGATTCAGAAGGCATCGTTAAGTACGACAAAGAAAACAAGCCTGGGATCGCCAACTTGCTGACGATTTACTCTGTCTTAGGTAACATATCGATTGCAGAGCTTGAGCAAAAGTATGAAGGCAAAGGGTATGGCGAGTTTAAGGGAGATCTTGCGAACGTCGTCGTTGATGCTTTAAAACCAATTCAAGATCGATACTATGAACTCATTGAGTCAGACGAGCTTGACCGCATTCTTGACGAAGGTGCTGAAAAAGCAAACCGCGCAGCAAACAAAATGCTGAAAAAAATGGAGAATGCAATGGGTCTAGGTAGAAAGCGCAAATAAAAAAAGCTTGCAGCACATCACGCTGCAAGCTTTTTCTAATTCACCTTTGATTCGTTTTCCATTTCCCAAAGCTTTTCAAAAAACGGCTGTCCCTTAATCATTTTTTCACAAAATGCTAAATGATTCTCTGACCATCCATCAATGGTTTCATTGTAAAGCATGTTCCAAATCTCTTCGAATGACATTCGTTTGATTTGATTGTACATGCGCGGATTCCATTCCGTATACCAATACGCAATCTCCGCCCTGTTTTGAAGACCTTTTAATTGATCGAGCGCCATAAACATTAGCTGCTTCAGCTGTCTTTCTTTTCTCGTTAATCCGCTGATGTGCTGCGGCGGCAAAGACAAAATGTGATACTCCTTCGCCGACTCAAGACGGTCCTGAGAGAATTCATATTCCTCAGCCTTCACATCCTTCACCATTTCATACACCAATTGCTCCTGCCTTGGGATTAAGCGGCTTTTCCTCACAGGAATAGAATACCCAATCGTATCCACAGCAATAATTCGTATGCCGTCTGTCACCACAAAGCAATATTCTAATTTACGCCGTTCATGATTTTTTCGAATATATGATTTCTCAAAAACAGATTCTAGCAGCGTCTTCGGCAGCTCTGAAAGATCATTCTCTATGTAATCATACAAAGGACTCTGCACCTTGAGTAAAGGTACTTGATCTAACAGCTCCACACTGTCCTCCTTGCGCCACTCATGAAAATGACACACATTGTAGCCATTTTCTTCCCCTTCAAACCAATTCACCCATACGTCATGAAGAAATAACATAACCAATCCCTCACTTTATAAAAACTGTTGTCCACAGTATGGGCAAGGGATAGAGAAATTATTCCAACTTTATTAAACTTCAAGCTGGGCATCAGATGGTTTATCTTTATTTTCTTTCGTGACAGTTAATAAAGCATAAAAACCTTTCATCCGCATTGACAATAAACTGATAGCGAGCAATACTCCGCCGGAAATGGCAGTAATCCATATAACACCAATATATTTAGAAAAAATACCGGCGATGATTAAACCGAGAATGATACCAAGATTGGAGAACATTTGTAAAATGGACATCGCTCTTCCTCTATAGGCATTTGGAGTCAGCCCAAGAAATAAACTGCTAATCGGTACATTCAAGAAAGCGTTCATTAATCCTATACCGAACATCCAAAGATAGACTGGGGGTAATCCAAATAATGTTTCAAAAAACTCAATCGGCAGGATAGCCATCATCCAAAGCCCCATAAAGATCGTCGTGGTGATTAAGATATAGCCTGGTTTTAATTTCCCTAACAAATATGGACCTAAAATGGATCCAATAACGGCACCGATCCCTGAAAATGCTTCAATCATTCCGAAATGAAAACCTGTCACTTTAAATTCGTGCAGCAAAATAGAGTTTGATGTTGTGTTAAAAATACCAGCGATAAACATTACTTGTGTTAATAAAATGATTAAAAAAGCAAGAGGAGCTGATTGAAATACAACCTTCAATCCTAGTTTGATCGCCGTCCATTGTTTTTCTTTAAATGATGAGGAAATCTCTTCTTCTTTTTTATTTTTCTTTTTCACAAGTACAGCCGTTAACAAAATCAAACATGCGGATAGACTATAAGAAAGAATATCGATCACAAGCAGTATAGTTGGAGAGAAAAAAAGAAGCAACAGCCCTGCAATACCAGGTCCCGCAATTTGCATAACAGAATAAATACTCTGTGAAACGCCCATTGCCTCTGTAATATTTTTCTCCCCTACTACAACCGGGATATAAGAGGAACGTGCTGGATAAAAGAAAGCACTTCCTATACCTGATAAAAAAACAAGAACAATGACATAAACTGGGTGGTTTATACTAAAGATCATTCCTATTAATATGAGAGCTCGAAATAAATCGGCAGCTATCATGATATGGTGTTTTTTAAAATGGTCTGCCGCAACACCACCTATCAATCCGAAAAAAAACATAGGTGAATATTGACAAAACAAGACAAATCCAATTAATAAAGGGTCATCGGAAGTGGTCCCAACAATATAAAGGATGACAATAGTGGTCAGACCGTCCCCAAAACGGGAAATCAGTTGCGCCAAACAAAAGGTTAAAAATCGCGGCTGTTTCAGGATAGCGATCAATCAAATCAACCTCTCTATCTTCTCTTCTATTGAATTATTTACGTAAGAAAGTGCGTGTTCTTTTACACGCACTTTACAGAATAAATATAAATGATTTGTTTTCTATAGATAGTTATTTTGGTACGATGATGATGACGTTTGTTTTCATATGACTCACCCCCTTTAATGCTTTATTTAGTGCATAAAAGTATCATGTTGTGAGCTTCTACGGTATAAGGATTGCCTTCAAAATCTCCATAAATTTGTTGGACGATAAAACCAATATCTTTTAACATATTTGTGATTTCTGAGACACTGTATAACCTCATCTTAATAACATGTTTAGTTGTTTTGTCATTCACTATTCTTGTTTGGTCTATCTTAATGGTGCTGTTTACAATGTCTAACTGTCTTCTTTCTAAAGCATAGCCTGTCTCTTCGTCACCAAACCAAATAAGCGGATGGAAATATTTAACTATAAATTCTCTGTTTGCAAGATGGAGAAGCAAAGTTCCTCCTTCTTTTAAACATGCATACATAGTTTTAAGCATCTTCATGTTTTCCTCATCTGACATATAGACAATGGACGTTTCCATATTAAGCACAACATCATACGTTCTAGGAGGCTGAAAGTCTCTTCCATCTGCTAAAAAAGTTGTCACTCCGTGATTTGAAACTTCTTCAATATGCGCCAAAAAATCCTGATTGAGATCTAGTCCATCTACCTGATATCCTTCTTGCCAAAGTTTAAGAAGATGTCTTCCATGCCCGCAACAAAAATCTAATATTTGCGGATGATCATAAGTTTGAAGGATTTTTCTTCGGATGAAATCAATTTCTACATCGACATTACGTGATAAAAGATGTGAGTAAATTTCTTTATACTGAGCACCAAAGAAATCAGTGCCTTCATCTGAAATTGGTGTTTCCACTTTAGCAGACAATTAGGAGCTCTCCTCTCAATCTCTTTATTCATTGTAAATCTATGGTATCATATTAAAATACCTTTTCCAACCTTTTTTGTTATAAAAATACATATTTTTGATACTTAAGTATTGAGATTCACTTCAGCTTTTTAGGATCAAGCGCATCTCTCAGTCCATCTCCTAAGAAATTAAAGCATAAAACGGTCAGCAATATCAGTAAACCTGGGAAGAGAGGATACCACCACGCTTGCACCATAATCGAGAAGTTTTGTGCATCTTGCAGCATGTTGCCCCAGCTCGCTGTTGGCGGCTGTATGCCAAATCCTAGATAGCTCAGCGTTGATTCGGCTAAAATGACGGAACCTACTTTTAGTGTAGCTGACACAATAATAGGACCGATACAGTTCGGTAAAATATGCGAAAAGATGATGACATGGTTTTTCGTTCCAATGGTTCTTGCTGCGAGTACGAATTCTCTTGTTCGTAGTGATAAAAATTCACTGCGGATCAGTCTCGCGGTTGTGGTCCAGCCGGTCAAAGCAAAGATTAAAATCAATTTATCAATGCCCGGTTTGAAAATGGTAACGAGCGTGATCAAGAGAAAAATATCGGGAATCGACAACACGACATCCACAAGTCTCATTAACAAGGAATCAACAAATCCTTTGAAATACCCCGCTACCGCTCCGACCACCGTGCCAATGGTAATCGCACCGACCACCGAGACGAAACCGACTAATAAAGAGACCCTCGCGCCATAAAGCACCCTTGAGAAAATATCTCTACCAAACTTGTCAGTTCCCATCAAATGCTCAGCACTTGGCGGCTGGAGTCGTTTTAATAAATCTTGCTGCTCTGGTGCGTAAGGGGCAATTACTGGAGCGAAAATGGCTGAAAAGATAATCACCAATAAGATCACGGAGCCGGCAACCGCCAATTTATTTTTGAAAAATTTCTCACAAAATAAACGCAGCATCGTCTCTGGCTTTGGCGGAAGACCTTCCTTTAATTTGATATCTACAGGAGGTGTTCCCATATTAGGCTGTGCCAATTGTGCTTCAGCTCCCTTCTAATATTCAATACGCGGATCAACGATCGCATAGAGAATATCCGCTATTAAATTTCCAACCACCACGAGCACTGCGGAAATAACAGTCATCGCCATAATGACCGGATAATCTCTCGAAAAGGCAGAATCAATGAACAGCTTTCCAAGCCCTGGCCAAGTGAAAATTTGTTCCACCACGACTGCACCACCAATAAAGGATGGAATCATCAATCCGAAAATCGTAATGACAGGCATAAGACCGTTTCTTAACCCGTGCTTGAAAATGACTTTGTTTTCTCGAAAGCCTTTCGCTCTTGCGGTACGAATGTAATCCTGCCTCATGACATCAAGCATACTCGACCTTGTGTATCGGGTGAGCCCTGCCATATCAGCGGTTGCTAAAACAAAGGCTGGTAAAATGATGTGATGAAGCCGGTCAAATACATTAAAATCGGCATTTAAGGTAGAGACGCCGCCTGTTGGGAACCATCCTAAATTCACAGATAAAACCATTATTAGAATGAGTCCAAACCAAAAATTCGGAATAGCCAGTCCGATAAAAGATGTAACCGTAATGCCATAGTCTAGCTTTGTATATGGACGTTTTGCTGAAAGAACACCGAATGGGATGGCGATAATCAGGGCGACTAATGTAGAAAAGATCATGAGGATGAGGGTATTTGGCAGCCGGGCAAAAATCAAATCAGCCACAGGCGTTCCCTTTTTAACAATAGAGGTGCCAAAGTCACCTTGAAGCATATTGCCAAGCCATTTCATATACTGCACATATTCAGGGTCGTTCAAGCCGTACTTATCAATAAAAGCTTCCCGGTCTGCCGCACTAATGGTTGGGTCCATCATAAGTGACATCGGATCGCCTGGTGCTGCTTTCATAATGGCGAAGGACAAAATGGTAATCCCAAATAAGATGGGAATGGAAAGCAGTGTCCTTCTAATGATATATGTAACCATATGCACAACTCCTTTTTCATCGGATCGCCATACTGTGATGAAAAAGGGCTAAAATGGTCTTTATTTTAGCCCTCTGTCTTTTTTGGTGTCTTCACGCTGAAAGGGGAGAACCTTCCCCTTTTTCACTAGCAGCCTACTGTTCAATCCACCATTTCTCGATTTTGTAATACTCATCTTTGGGGTGGTAAGAGTAGCCTTGGAGATTAGATGGCATCGCACGATGTGAGTTGGCATAATAAAGGAACGTATATGGCTGATCTTCTGCGATCAATTCATAAATTTTTTCATATGCCTTTGAATATTCTTTTCGATCGCTTAAGTTCTTAGCATCCACTAACAGCTTATCGACCTCCTCATTTTTATACCAGATGTTATTCAAGCCTTTTTCTGACTGGCTTGAGTGGAAGATGCTGAATTGATCAGGGAATGTGGCAAGGCTCCAGCCGAGCAGCAACGCATCATAATCCCACTTAGGCGGTGTCGTCTGCTCAATGAGTGCACTGAATTCCACAATTTGCGGCTTCGCTTCCACACCAATTTCTTTGAGCTGCTGCTGGACAACGACAGCAATATCTTCACGGACTTTGTTTCCTTGGTTGGTCTTTATGACAAAGGAGAATTTTTTGCCGTCCTTATCAAGATAGCCATCTCCATCTGTATCCTCCCAGCCCTCTTCTTTCAGCATCTTTTTCGCTTTTTCTTGATCAAACTCAAATACTGGAACACTTTCATTCTTCGGATAGTTCCATGACAGCGGACTTTCTGGAATGTTGGCTACTTTGCCGTCTCCATCTAACACTTGATCAACAATCGTTTGACGATCAATGGCATGTGTCAGCGCTTGACGGACCTTTTTACTTTTAAACAGATCATTTTTCTGGTTCCAGCCAATGTATGAATAATTGAGCCCTAGATCAGATTCAATTTTAATGTTGCTGACTTTTTCAGCCGTTTGCAGCTCTGCTCCCGGTACAGCAAAGAAATCAATATCACCTGCTGACAGCTGGGCAATCGCTGCGTTCTGATCAGGAATGGTTTTAATCGTGACGGTATCAAGATATGGACGTCCATCCCAATAATCGTCAAAGGCTTCTAGTTTCACGTAGTCGCCTTCTTTCCACTCGGCAAATTTAAATGGACCTGAACCAATTGGTTTTTTTCGGTTAAATTCATTTTCACCGAGATCCTTTACAGGCTCATCACCTAAAATATGCTTAGGCAAAATGCCATAGCTTCCTAGTGTGACATTATAGAAATAAGGATCTTTTTTATTGAGCTTGAATTCGATTGAGTAATCTCCTGTCTTTTTAACAGAATCTAATACTTCAAAGCCTGATCCGCGCTCCCCGTTGTAGTCCTTATTGATCGGAATGCTGTATGTAAACACAACATCATCAGCTGTCAATTCTTCTCCATCATGAAACTTTACGCCTTTTTTAATGGTCACATCAAACTGCTTCCCGTCATCAGATTCTTTAATATCTTCTGCGAGTGATAACTGAGGGTTCAATTTTCCGTCCGTTTGAAGTAAAAAGCTGTAGATTCTTTCTTCAATATCAGAGCTAGCCACATCTGTTGAATACAACGAGTTAAATAATGTTGGTTCTGCAATGGAACCGATGACAAGATCTCCGCCCTGTACAGGTTTACCGGTGGATTTCTTTTCACTGTCTCCAGAGGTTTTATTTCCACTAGAGCAAGCCGCAAGCATGAGCGTGAAAATCAGCAGTAAACTGATCAATATGGATTTTCCATTTCTACCTTTCATATACAATTCCCCCTATCCTTTTTTAGAAATGACGACAGATGCCGCTTCATCCCCCCTCTCAAAGATGAAATCATCCAAGCCGATTAAGCGTCGTAGAGGTGACAGGCAACGAAGTGATTTGGTTTTAATTCTTGAAATGCTGGTATTTTTTCTTTACAGATTTGTTTCGCATGCGGGCATCTTGTGTGAAATACGCACCCTTTTGGCGGATTCGCAGGACTTGGCAAATCGCCTTGAAGCATGATCCGTTCTCTTTTGATCTGACCCTTTTTACGGGTAACAGGTACAGAAGAAAGCAGTGCC
Source organism: Bacillus sp. FSL W8-0645 (assembly GCF_038007905.1). NCBI lineage: Bacteria > Bacillati > Bacillota > Bacilli > Caryophanales > Bacillaceae > Bacillus > Bacillus sp. FSL W8-0645. Next base: position 1,221,390 of record NZ_JBBOYC010000001.1, on the reverse strand, counting down.
TGTGTATATGGATGGAGCGGTTCATCGTACAGGCTGTGCTTATCGGCAAGCTCCATCATTTTGCCGAGATACATCACGCCGACTCGATCACTAATGTGCCTGACCACACTTAAGTCGTGAGAGATAAATAGATAGGTCAGGTCAAATTCCTCCTGAAGCTCCTCCATCAAATTAATCACCTGCGCCTGAATGGATACATCCAGTGCTGATACCGGCTCATCTGCGATGATCATTTCGGGATTCATGGCAAGCGCACGAGCGATGCCGATTCGCTGCCTCTGTCCGCCAGAAAATTCGTGGGGATAGCGATTAGCAAAGCTTGGATGAAGGCCCACCTTTGATAAAAGCTGTTCTACTTTTTCATTTCTTTCTTTTAAGGAATATAAGTGGTGTGTTTTGTAGGGTTCTTTGATGATGCTTCGAAGTGTTTTTCTAGGGTTGAGTGATGCAAAGGGATCTTGAAAAACCATTTGAATGTTTTTTCGTGTTGATTGTCTTAGCTTTGATTCTGATACACGGGAGATATCTTGCCCTTTAAAAAGGATTTGACCGTCAGTTGGTTCATATAAACGAATCATGGTCCGGCCTAATGTCGATTTACCGCATCCTGATTCCCCCACTATCCCTAACGTTTCACCTTTATAAATCTTCAAATCTATGCCGTCAACAGCTTTGACTGCACCGACTTTCTTCTGAAAGACGCCTGCTTTAATCGGAAAATGTTTTTTGATTTGTTTCAGTTCAAGAATGGTTTCTTTCTCTATTAGATCTGTTGCATGTGGTTGATTTTGAGCAAGGGTCATGTTTGGTCTGCCTCCTCATATAAGAAGCATCTGACGCTTCTGCCATTTTCAAAAGTCCTCAGCTTAGGCAGTTCACCTAGGCAGCGCTCCTTCACTTGCGGGCATCTAGGAGCAAAGCGGCAGCCGGCTGGAAGCTGATCTGGCGCAGGGACATTCCCTTTTATCGCTGTTAGCGGCTGTATGTCTCCTTCAATGACAGGAATCGATTCAAGCAGCCCTTCTGTGTAAGGATGCAGCGGCTGATCAAATAATTCTTCGACGGTCCCATTTTCAACAACCTGTCCGCAGTACATGACAATGACTCGATCTGCCACTTCAGACACGACACCTAGATCATGAGTAATGAGGAGAATCGATGTACCAAATGTCGTGCATAAATCTTTCATCAATGTGAGCACTTGGGATTGAATGGTCACATCTAGTGCCGTTGTCGGTTCATCTGCAATGAGAAGCTTTGGATCACAGCTTAGCGCAATGGCAATCATCACTCTTTGCCGCATACCGCCGGATAAACGGTGCGGATAATCTTTGATGATTTGTTCCGGTCTGGAAAAACCAACAAGCTTCAGCAGATCAATCGCTTTTTTCATCGCTTCTTTTTTTGAAAGTTTTTTGTGATAGATGAGGATTTCTGTTATTTGTTCCCCGATGGTTAAGACGGGATTGAGTGAGGTCATGGGCTCCTGAAAGATCATCGACACGTCATTACCACGAATGCTGCATAATTCCTTTTCACCATATGTAACGAGATCCTTACCATCTAGCTTGATGGAACCGTCCATAATTTTTCCACCAGTGCCGTTAATCAAGCCCATAATGGATAAGGACGTAATGCTTTTGCCAGATCCAGACTCACCGACTAATGCGACAGTTTCTCCTCTGTTGATGCTGAAATCAACGCCATCTACAGCAGGTATCGCTTCTTTTTTTCGAAAAAAATAGGTTTTTAAGTTCTGCACTTCAAGCAGCGTGGTCATGTATTCGCCCCTTTCACCATCAATCAATCGAACTGAATCTAAAAATTCCTTCTTTTTTGAATAAAAAGAATTATCAAAATTTATATTTGTATATTATTACATTATTATGACGAAATCAAGAAGAATTTAGTAAATTTGTAATATGTCTCTTTTTATGTGAATCATTCATTTTATGAGTCTATCGCCTTTAAAAAAGTTTCGGACGGCTCTGCAATCATAGACTCCTCGCTGATTCTGTGTTCACTGAAATATTTTTTCACAATATAATACCCAGTAGCGTAACCAAGCATTTTGGGGTAGTTCCCTTTTCCATAAAGGAGGTTCTGTATCAGTCTTTCGTCGTCCTGCACTTTTTGATCAAGATGACTGGATACCCATTTCTGATACATACGCTGAAGCTGCGTTTCGTCATAGAGAGTGGTCCATTTGGCTGTATAGCTTTCTCCGTATCTATGATACACAGCATATTCAGCGAGCCCCTCCATCATGATTGTATCAAGGAATGTAAAATCTTTTTCTTCTTTCGTGAGAAAATGCAACCTGCATACATGGTGATATTCATGAGTCAGCAATGTGCCGATACGTTCTTTCGGGGTATTTGGCGACAAAAAGAGAAAGACCTTGTCGTCAAATGCCATGCCGGATTGATAATAAAATTGCTCTCTAATTTCTTTACTGCTCTCATTGACTGGCAAAATAAAGACTGGAATGTCAGGGCCTTTCCACTGCTTTTGGAGCGCCTTGTATTCTTTCATGACGAGCTGGAAGTACCCTTTTTCTTTGAGCTTGTCGATCATGTCTTTGCATGATCGAAAAGACCGAATCATGCCGTGATGTTGCAGGTGGGAGAGAATAGAGGACCATTCTTTTTCCTCCGCCCCTTTAAAATAAGGAACAAAGCGCGACGCAAGCTCCTGAAATGATGAAGATTGATGAATGAGATATTGTGTATTGACTAGACCCATACCGCTAAACACCTCCATTTTCATCATATGCAAAAAAGCGGCGATCTGTTTATAGATCACCGCTTTCCTAGGAAATATTACGCTTCGTATTTTTTAAAGATAATTGTCGCATTGTGTCCGCCAAAGCCAAGTGAGTTACTTAGAGCCACTTGTACTTCTTTTGAACGTGCTTCATTTGCCACATAATCAAGATCACATTCTTCATCCGGTGTTACAAGGTTAATGGTTGGAGGAATAACACTGTCTTTAATCGCAAGCACAGAGAAAATAGCTTCTACTCCACCTGCTGCACCAAGTAAGTGACCTGTCATCGATTTTGTCGAACTGATCGCAAGCTGATTCGCATGCTCTCCGAACACTTCTTTAATCGCCATTGTTTCAAATTTATCATTGTACGGTGTGCTTGTTCCGTGGGCATTGATATAATCAATTTCTTCCACAGACAAACCAGCATCTCGAATCGCTTCTTTCATTGCGCGTACGCCGCCTTCTCCGTTTGGAGCCGGTGCTGTAATATGATACGCATCTCCAGTTGATCCATATCCAACAATTTCTGCATAAATCGTCGCGCCACGTTTTAATGCATGCTCAAGTTCTTCAAGAACGACAATCCCTGCGCCCTCTCCCATAACAAATCCGTCACGGTTTTTGTCAAATGGACGGCTTGCTGTCTCTGGATCAGGATTTGTCGAAAGAGCTTTGTTCGCACAGAAGCCAGCAAACGACATTTTTGTTAACGGCGCTTCTGTTCCGCCTGTGATCATCGCATCTGCATCTCCGCGCTGAATGACTTTAAATGCATCACCAATTGAGTTTGTACCTGTTGCACATGCTGTTACAGTACAAGAGTTAACCCCTTTTGCGCCAAGTGCAATTGAAATTTGGCCTGTTGCCATATCTGGAATCATCATTGGAACGAAGAACGGGCTTACGCGTCTTGCCCCTTTATTTGAATACACTTCAAACTGCTCTTCAAATGTTTCAAGTCCGCCAATACCAGATCCAACCCATACACCAACACGCGGTGCGATTTCATCTGTGATTTCAAGACGTGAATCTTCTAGCGCCTTTTGAGCAGCAACGACTGCATATTGCGTGAAGCGTGCCATTTTTCGTGCTTCTTTTTTCTCCATGTAATCTTCAATGTTAAAATCTTTTAATTCTGCAGCCACTTTTGCTGTATATTCACTTGAGTCGACACGTGTGATCGGTCCAACTCCTGATACACCTGCTAAAGCATTTTTCCATGTTGATTCTACATCGTTGCCAAGAGGTGTCAAAGCACCTAATCCTGTAACAACTACTCGTTTTTTATCCATTAATTTGTGCACCTCACTCTTTTATCGGCCCCATCGCATAGCGATTGCGCCCCACGTTAATCCGCCACCAAAACCTACCATTACAATCACATCGCCGTCATGAATTTTTCCGGCTTCGATTTCTTCACATAGTGAAATTGGAATGGATGCTGCTGATGTGTTTCCATATTTATGGACTGTTTTCGACATTTTTTCAACTGGTAGCTCTAGGCGTTCGCGGGCTGCTTCCATAATGCGAATGTTTGCTTGATGCGGGATCAAGAAGTCAACATCTTCTTTTGATAGTCCAGCTTTTTCGATGACGTTTACGCTTGACTCGCCCATTTGTCTTACAGCAAATTTAAATACTTCTCGTCCATTCATGATTGTATGATCTTTTTCATCTAAGTACAAGTGCTTCCCGCCTCTTCCATCGGCTCCAAGCTCAAATGAGAGAATTCCTTTCCCTTCGCTGACCTCTCCTAACACAGCAGCCCCTGCTCCATCTCCAAACAGAACAGCAGTATTGCGGTCATCCCAGTCGGTAATGCGAGAAAGTTTTTCAACGCCAACGACGAGCACGTGCTTGAACGTACCTGATTCAATAAATTGTTTTCCAGTAACAAGCCCATACATAAAGCCAGCACACGCAGCGCTAATATCCATTGCACATGCTTTATGTGCACCGAGCTGCTCTTGAATCATACAAGCGACTGTCGGAAATGATTGATCTGGCGTGACTGTCGCCACAAGAATCATATCGATATCTTCTGCAGCTACATTTGCGTCAGCTAATGCTTTTTTTGCAGCAGCAAGCGCCATATGTGATGTATTGACATCATCAGAAGCAATTCTTCTTTCTTCTATACCTGTTCTAGTACGAATCCATTCGTCAGAAGTTTCAACCATTTTTTCTAAATCAAGATTTGTTAACACTTTTTCAGGTATATAGCGGCCAAGGCCAATAATTCCAGCATTCATTGAATAAGACTCCTTTTACTCATACGAGCATGTGATATTGTGATCTTATATTAGTATCTGGTACTAATTTTAACTTATTTTTTTCTCCTTGGCAATACAAACGTCTAACCTTTCCTCTCACTTTTTTCATAGATTATTGATATACCAATAGTAGAAAGGAGCATTTGATATGGCGCAAAAAGATATTTTTTCGGCTATGATGTTTGGACAGCCGCTTGAAAAGGAGAAAAGCAAGGAAGAAGCAAAGGAGGAACGCGTGGAGACATCTTCAAGTGAAGACTCCATTGACTACATGCATGTCATGAATCAAATTGGGAACATTATGAACTCCATCGATGAGCTGAAGCCTGTGTTTAAAGATGTTGGCCCTATGATTAGTGCCTTCAAAAAAAAATTATCATAAAAAAAAGCCACTATTCTGTGGCTTTTTCTGATTCTGCATCTGCTTTTCCAAGCTCATATGCCTCTTGCATAACAGATGTAAACAATGATAAAAGCGGCTGAAGAGCTTCGGGCTCAAGCTGAATACCTGCTTTATCTAATTCTTCTTTTGCCTGCGGAAAATACTTCATGGCAATATGTAAAAACTCCATCGATTTTTCGTGTTGCATCGCCTTATCCTCACTTTTCATTTGGCAGTTTGCCAGTTTTTTTGTAAGACGCAATATCACTTTCAATGTCTTTCAAAAAAGCACGGTCAATGGTGGAACTAAATTTCCCCATTTCGATCACTCCTTCTTTAAAGTCAAAGGAGTACTCACCTTGTGCATTTAGCTTGCCTTCATTAAATTTCTTCGCAATAATACTATACGCTTTATCCACATGCTGGACTGTGCTTGTTAAGACAGTATGACTGCCGAGGTTAGATTGATCGGTGACATATCCGATCGCTGATAAATTATCGGCTTTGATTTGTTCAATGACAGGGATATTATAACCATCACCTGCTGGATACACAACATCTACGCCCTGTTTTTTTAATTTTTGATAGAGCTCCACGGCTTTGTCCGCATCATCCCAGTTTTCGACAAACTCGGCAAGCACTTGTACATGTTCATCTTGATACTTTGCACCTTTGATAAAGCCGTCTACTTCGCTTTGCCAATCATATGTAGCAAGAATACCAATCTTTTTTGATTTTGACATATGGGCTGCTGTCATGCCTCCAAAAAAGCCCATCGCTTCACCTTTAAACGTCACATTCGCAACATTATCCGCCTGAGGCTTGTTTCCATTTACCGTGATAAATTGTGTTTTCGGATAATCTTCACTAATGATGTTGAAAATTTCGCTGTATTCATTGCCATGGCCAATAATCAAATTGACTCCTTTTTTGTGAAATTCTTCAATGGCATCAACGATTTTCTCTTTGTCGACCATTCCTTCCCTATAATAAACATCTACACCAAATGTTGATTGAATATTTAATAAGCCTTTATAACCTTTCGTTCCCCACACTTGATCATTAATTGTATCGGGGACGAGTAAACCCACCTTCTCAATCTGTCCTTTTAAAGGTGCCTGTGAGCAGGCAGATAATAGGAGAAGGAACGAAAAGATCATGACAAGCCGCTGATACTTCATGCCATGTTCAACTCCCTTTGCCACATGCAGGCATGAACCTGTATGTTAAATATAGGTTTATTTTATACTGAAAAAAGATAAGATGGAAGATCATTCTTGCTTTTTGTCGAAAAATGTTGAGTTTTGTCTTTTCCATTCTGCCATCATTTCTTCTGCTTGTTTGTCATCTGTTTGTCTTTCTACCTTCAATTCATGTGTTATTTCCTGTCTTTGTTCAGAGCCTGATGCCCACTTGAACAAATCCCTTGCCACATCTTCTACAAAAAATGCCTCATCACGCTTCGTTCTTTCTTTATCAAGTGTCCATGGTCCAAACATGCGAGGAAGAATAATAGCCGGCACTTTCTGATTGGATGATTCGTCTTCGTTTTTTTCGTAAAGTACTCGGTACATGCCATGCGCCGCTTTCAAGTCTTCCTGTCTTTTATCTGGTTCTTCTGATTGAATAAAGATCAGATCATACGTGTCTTTTCCATCCTGAAAGTCAATGACACGGAAAAGATCATTTCTGCCAAGCCACATCATTCGTTCTTCTAATAACCTCTTTTGCTCTTCTGTTTGATTATGAGGGCATGTGATATCCACATGAATGCCCTCTTTCATCATATATTCACACAGCGCTAGGCCAAAAAATTCATCTGCCCCTATGATCAGTCCTGTCTCCATGTTCATGTCCCCTTTTTTAGCTTATCAAATAAAAAGAAGAGCCCTTTCCATGAAGGGCTGTTATCATCCTATTCATCACAATTCTCTTTCATGCGATTTATAAAACTTGTGAATGGATTGAAAGATTCTTCTCGGATGATCAAACATATGCAAGGTGAGATCGATTTGACAATGCTCTGGATTCTTCATGTGCTGATCAATAAAAGGCTTTGCATGCAGTTCATATGCATAGGGTGCACCGTTTAGTCTTTGCCATATGTGAATCGGTACATGAGCAGAATGAACAGGGCAAGCTGGGAGCGGATACGTTTCCGCTTCCTTTTCAGAGCAGCCGTAGCTCTTCGCTAATTCTTTGATTAGCTGTTTATAAAAGAATTTGTGTTCCTTTTCTCTTTCTCGTTGTGCATAGAGATGCAGACATGGATTCACCATCGCAATGGATCTTAGCACTTCTGGCATCTCTTCAGCAAGGCTCATAGCAATGAGTGCACCCATCCCCTCTGCCAGCACATGAATTTCCCGGTTTAATATTTCTTGTTTTAATGTGTGATGAACGAGCTGCTTTGTACTAAAAACAGCATCTTCGCATCCCCAGTGATTCCCATGAAGATGACTATTAAACAATGTATATCCTTCATCCTTTAAGGCAGTTAAAAGCTGGTTTCTTCCATAGTGCTGAAGCCAGAATGATGTATTTTCCTGCACAAAGTGATTTCGGTCACCGAGGATAAGAATGCCAAAGCCATTTGGTTTTTGAGGAAGGTGAATGACGTTCCACTGGGAACCAAGCTGGAAAAACCGTTCGCTTACACCCATATGGCCAGCCTCCTTTCAGTGATTCTGCTTTCTATGATATGAACAACAACTCTTGTAGGAATAAGGAAATCCCCTAATGACAGAAGAATTCTTTTTATTTTTATAGAAGAAGGTCTAAAAATGGTCACATAAAGGCTAAAACAGTCTTTTCCCCTCACTCGTATCTATGGTATGATAATCAATAGATTGTTACATAAAGGACGGTGGGATTATGCATTATATTATCACCCTCATTTGGACTTTTCTGCTGACACATATGGCTGGTTACATCGTTGCTTCGATGAATGGCGCTGCTTATGACTTTACTTTGACTTCTATTCTTGCAGTGGTGTTTACGGTTATTTTATTCATCTTTGCTGAAGTAAGTCCAATGAAAGAAACGGAAAGTTCAACAAAACACTCTTAATACGTAAGAGATGAATGTGAGAAAGAGCTAAAATGATCTTGATTTTAGCTCTTTTTCTTTTTGCTTGAAAAGCGGTACGCTAAAACCCCCTGCAGCCACAGGGGGTTTTTTATTGCTTACACCTCGACGGTTTCGGACTTCTGTTTGTCTGCTGTCAAATGGCTTTTCGCAAGCCCTGTAAACAGGAAGATCGCGATACCTGATAAAATTTCAAGGACCCCGCCGCCAGCAATGACAGGTCCCGCTCCAAATCTTTCTGCCAGGACGCCTGATACGACAGCTGCAAACGGGAGGAAAACATTTGATGAAGCATTGATCACCGCGTATACTTGCGGCTGATCATCTTGGTCGACAGACGTTTGAATAATGACCATTTCCGGTACATTGATCGCACTAACGGCGGCACCGAATATAAAGGAAGCAAGTAAAACGACCGGCAGCCATGTACTCATCCCTGTGATAAAGAATGCAGCCCCTTCAATCATACCAGCGACAATAAAGAACAAACCAAATCTCTTAATTTTTACCTTCGCCAAAGCAAAGCCCATCATAAACGCGCCGACTGCAGCAACTCCTCTTAAAATGGAATACACCATGGAATCACTTTGCAGCGCTTCTGCTACGTATACAGCAGATAGTGCCTGCCACGGAGCTGCGGCGACATTCATTAAAATACAATACAACGTCAGCGCAAATAAAATGTGATGATTTTTGACGACGAGAAACCCTCTTTTTAAGTTATACAAATATGTATTCTTTACTTGTTTTATACCTGCTGCTTTGTCTTCATCGGTTTTCTTTAATTTAACACCGATAATAAACAGGCCGGATATGATGAATAAGGCAGTGGTGATGAGCAGGGTATCTGCAGGTCCGATTAATTTGACTAAGAGACCAGCGACCATGACTGCTGCAAGTGCAACAATTTCAAAAGAAGATTGCAGGATGGCATTTGCTTTTTGAATCAGATGCTTCGGTACAATCTGCGGTAAAATCGCCACCGAGGCTGGGTTATACGCTGCACCTGTTGCCGATTGAATAACCATTAATGAGATCAATAACCATAATGGCAATAGATGCGAAAAATGCAGTAGCGGAATAATGAGTACAATGGTTGCTCGAACGACGTCTGAAGCGAACATCCATTTAGACAAATGGTGCTTTTTCATAAGAGGTCCTAGTATTGGGGCTAGCAAAGATGAAGGAAGTACGGTTACTGCTAGGAGAAGTCCTGTACCGAGCGCTCCATCCCCTCTCAAAATCAATAGCCAAAGGACGGATGTAAAAGCAAAACTTTCTCCTGTGTTTTTAATGAGTCTTGATATGAATAATGAGGTGAAGCGTTTATTCCAAACACTTTCACTGAGATTCATCTTTTCCATCACACAAATCCTTTCAACAATATATTACAATTACATATTTTACCTTATTTTCTCTTTTATTCATACTATTTATTTGAAAATTTGAACTTAATTGTTTTTTATTATAAAGAAAAAAGAGGCATGACACATGCCTCTAAAGACTTATTCCAACCGACTCTTAGTCAATTGCTTATGGCTTTCTCTGATAGGTCCAAACACGGTTATGGTTCGAGTTATCCGGAAAGACGTCGCCTGCTTGAAGCTTAATCTTTAAAGGATCTTTCACCATACTGCCGGTTTCACCGATCTCGACATACACACCATTATTTGGTGCTTTATTCCCTGATTTAAACTGATGCTGCTGACCCATTTTCATCCTCCTTTCTCGATGATGTTATTATGTCCCGTGACTTACCTCTCCAATCCTTTATGCAAAAAGTCCCTGCTCCTACGAGTCAGGGATACTTTTCATTTATTTGGTTTGTTGATACATGAGCTCTTTGATTAATGCTTTTTGAACATGTAGGCGGTTTTCTGCCTGCTGAAATACTTTTGAGTGCGGTCCGTCAATAATGTCTGCTGTCACTTCTTCTCCGCGATGTGCTGGGAGACAATGAAGGAAAATATATTCTTTTGCTGCATGACGCATTAGTTTGTCATTGACTTGATATTCTTTAAATTCAGCAAGGCGTTTCTCTGTTTCTGCTTCCTGCCCCATGCTTGTAAACACATCGGAATAAATGACATCTGCATTTTGGACAGCAGAGATTGGGTCTGTTGTAATGATGACTTCTGCGCCTGATTGTTTTGCAAACTCACGTGCTGTGTCTGTTACTTCTTGAAGTGGTTCATAGCCTTTTGGTGATGCAACTGCAATATCACAGCCTAGCTGCGCACAGCCAACCATCAAGGAGTGTGCCACGTTATTTCCGTCACCGATGTAGGCGACTTTGATTCCTTTTAATGTTCCTTTTGCTTCTTTTATCGTCAATAAATCAGCAAGTGCCTGGCATGGATGGGAGTAGTCAGTCAGTCCATTGATGACAGGAATGGACGCGTATTGTGCCAGCTCCTCGACCTTCTCATGTTCAAAGGTTCGAATCATAATGCCGTCTACATAGCCAGACAGCACCTGCGCTGTATCACTGATCGTTTCTCCTCTGCCGATTTGCAAATCATTTGAGCTGAGGAAGAGCGCATGTCCCCCCAGCTGCGTCATTCCCGCTTCAAACGACACTCGGGTTCTAGTTGACGATTTTTCAAAGATCATCGCTAACGTTTTCCCTTTGAATAAATCTTGGTATGGGTTTTGTTTCATTTCTTCCGCTTTTTCAATTAAATAAGCAATATCCTTGATTGAGAAATCTTTTAATGATAAAAAGTCTTTTCCGTATAATGTTGGTTGCAGATCAACTTGACTCATGCCGTCACTTCCTTTTTGTATAATTCTTGGAGCGATACTGGTGATACATCTCCATTTTTTCCTTGCAGGAATGCTTGAACTGTTTCATATTCGGTTAGAACCTGGACGCCATGTGTGAGTGCTTTTACCCGTTGCTCTTTTGCCTCTTCATCTTCGCCTAAATGGATGTGAAGGGATTTATCTTCGTTTTGCAGCCAAGTGTCAAAGCTGTCCGTCCAGACATCAAATCCTGCATGTTTTGCTTCATCTACTAATTGTTCACTGCCTTTTATAAAGAGGCTACCTTTCTGATGCCAGATCGACGCAAACACTTTTTTCAAAGCGCTTTCTACGTTCTTGCCTACACACATTCCTTCTCCTGTCGCTTTCATTTCAGGTGTCAGCTTTAAGTCAATATCTTGAATGGCATGTGATGAGAAGACTGGGAATTTGACCGCTGTTCCCCCTTTGTTTTTCGTTACTGGGTTCAGTTCTTCAAGCGTTGCACCCGCTAATAATTGAGTCGCAAGCGGAATCATGTCAATGCCCATCACCTTGCTGACAACTGGAACGGTCCGGCTCGCCCGCGGATTCACCTCTAGTACAAGCGCCTGATCCCCTTTGATCACAAATTGGATATTCATAATGCCCTTAAACGCTAATTTCTTCGCTATTTGTTCGGACGCAATATGCACCTGCTGTTTGATGTCTTCACTGATGGAGACACTTGGTAAGATGGCAAAGCTGTCACCTGAATGGACGCCCGCTTTCTCAATATGCTCCACGATCGTTGGGATGAAAGTCGTTTTTCCGTCAGAAATCAGATCCACTTCAGCTTCTTTTCCAGTGACATACTCATCAATTAAAATTGGATATGGCAGATGATCTGGCTGATCAAGTAGTGACGTCAAATGCGCTTCTGACTGGACAACAATCATTCCCATTCCGCCAATGACATACGATGGGCGAATTAACACAGGGTAACCGATGCTTTTAGCATGCGTGAGCGCTTCTTCTTTTGAATGAGCTGTATTTCCTTTTGCATGAGGTAGGTTCAGTTCATCAAGAAGCTGATAGAACAGATCACGATCTTCCAGCGCATCTAGCGTGTCAAAGGATGTACCTAATAACGTAATGCCCGCTTTTTCTAAACCTTCTGCTACATTGATGGCAGTCTGTCCGCCAAATTGAACGATGACGAAATCAATTTGCTCTGCTTCCACAACGTTTAAGATGTGCTCTAATGTAATGGGCTCAAAATATAAACGATCTGCGATTTCATAATCCGTACTGACCGTCTCTGGATTGTTGTTCATCATGATCGTTTCAAAGCCAAGCTTTTGTAGGGTAAGAACGCCATGCACCGCACTATAGTCAAACTCTACTCCTTGCCCAATTCGAATTGGACCAGAGCCAATGATGAGTGCACGCTGTTTGGTTTTCTCTTGATGCTCTCCATCACTTTTGCCAAAGTATGTGGAATAGAAGTAGTTCGTTTTTGCATCAAATTCCGCTGCACATGTGTCGACAATCTTAAATGAAGCCGTAATGCCATATTCTTGACGAAGCTGTCTAATAGCCTCTTCACTATTGCCTGTTAGAAGAGCAATCGTTTCATCAAGGAAGCCCTTTTCCTTTACCTTTTTCAAGGTGTCTTTTGAGAGCGTTCCCTCATGGTTCTTCAATTCCTGTTCGAGCGTGATCATATTGTTGAATACATGTAAGAAGAATAGATCGATTTTCGTCGCTTGATGGATCGCTTCAACCGTTTCCTGTCTTGAAAGAAGCTCCATGACAGCAAAGAAACGTCGATCGTCTGGTGTTTTGACAAGCTCAAATAGTTGTTCAGTCGATTGGTCTTTCAATTCTGGCAAGTGGAAACCCTTTGTTTTGATTTCAAGAGAGGCGACCGCTTTTTGGATGGCTGACTCTAAATTACGGTCAATCGCCATGACTTCGCCAGTCGCCTTCATTTTTGTACCTAATTGACGATCTGCCTGTTTAAATTTATCAAACGGCCAGCGCGGAAATTTCACGACGACATAATCGAGTGCCGGCTCAAAACTAGCATAAGTTGTGCCTGTGAGCGGGTTTTTCAGTTCGTCTAGTGTATAGCCTACCGCAAGCTTTGCTGCCATTTTAGCAATTGGATAGCCCGTTGCTTTTGAGGCAAGAGCGGATGAACGACTAACCCGCGGATTCACCTCAATGACAAAGTATTCTTTACTGAGTGGATCAAGGGCGAATTGGATGTTGCATCCCCCGACTACATCCAGTGCTGAAATGATTTTCAGGCTCGCTGAACGAAGCATTTGATAATCCTGATCCGTTAATGTTTGCGAAGGTGCAACGACAATCGAGTCTCCTGTATGCACGCCAACTGGATCGATATTTTCCATATTACAAACCGTAATACATGTATTTTGACGGTCTCTCATGACCTCATATTCGACTTCTTTAAAACCCGCGATGCTTTTTTCAACTAAACACTGATGAATCGGGCTCGCTAAAAGGGCTCCTTCAATAAGCGGTTTAAACGCTTCTTCTGTTAAAGCAATTCCGCCGCCCTTTCCGCCAAGTGTGTATGCTGGTCTTAGGATGACTGGGAAGCCTACTTCTTTTGCAAATTGAAGGGCATCCTTTGCATTATCCACAATTTCACTATCTGGCACAGGTTCGTTCAACTGCTTCATGAGAGCACGGAATTTCTCTCGATCTTCACCGTTTTCAATTGTTTCAACTGACGTTCCGAGCAGGGTTACCCCGTGCTTTTTCAGCACATCGGCTTTTTCGAGCTCGACAGCAAGGTTTAAAGCGGTCTGTCCGCCAAGGTTAGCTAAAAGACCATCTGGTTTTTCCTTTTCGATGATTCTTGTCACTGAATCAACTGAAAGCGGTTCAAAATAGATTTCATCAGCAAATGATTCGTCTGTCATAATGGTTGCTGGGTTGTTATTCACTAAAATGACTTTGTAGCCCTCTTCTTTTAGGGCCATACATCCTTGTGTTCCTGAGTAATCAAATTCTGCTGCCTGACCAATGATGATTGGACCAGACCCGATGACTAGAATGGTTTGTATGCTTTGATCTTTAGGCATGTGCAACTTCTCTCCTTGCTTGTTTCACTTTCTCAATAAAATCATCGAATATCCATTCACTTTCAGCAGGACCTGGGTGTGCTTCTGGATGAAATTGAACTGACATAATGAGCTTCTCTTTATGAATGAATCCTTCGACAGATCCATCATTAACATGAAGGAATTTCACGTCCACTTCTTTGTCATTCATGCTTTTTTCATTCACCACATAGCTGTGATTCTGACTTGTCATGAAAACACGTTTGGATTCTGTATCTTGTACAGGGTGATTCGCCCCGCGGTGGCCAAATGGAAGCTTATACGTATCCCCGCCAAGTGCAAGAGCGATTAATTGATGACCTAAGCAGATTCCAAGTGTCGGGAAGGTCATCATGATGTCATGAATGGTTTTTAAATATGGCTTCATTGTTTTGGGATCTCCAGGCCCATTTGATAGCAGGACCGCATCTGGCTTAATTTCAAACACCTTTTCCAGTTGTTTGTACGGAATGACGGTTACTTTACAGCCGCGCGCTTCAAGCGAATCTGCTATTGATTTTTTAAAGCCAAAATCAATAAGCGCTACATGTTCCTCGCCGCTGCCTTGAGTGTAGATTTCATCCTCTGTCACCTGTGCGACCACATTGTCTTGTTTCATGGCCGGCGGTGTTTCGTTTTCGTCTACACTGATCACAGCGTTCATCGTCCCATTTGCCCGGATGTTTTGCACGACTGCTCGTGTATCTGTATGAGTCAGAAGCGGAATGTTCCACTTCTGTAAATAATCTTTTAAGCTAACCGCTGCCAGATGGTGAGAGAAATGATCCGCTGCTTCATACACAACGACAGCTTTCACTTGTGGTTTTTTGCTCTCAAAGTCTTCATGATTAATGCCATAATTTCCGATGAGTGGATATGTGAAAACAATGATTTGTCCCTTATAGGAAGGGTCTGTGAGCACCTCTTGGTAACCGGTCATCCCTGTAAAGAAAACCACTTCACCCGTCATGCCAGCTTCTCCTGTCAGATCTCCTTCAAAAGAGGCTCCATCTTCTAAATTTAAATAACCTTTCATGCTTGTGTCACCCCAAATTGAATAATTAGTAATATAAATGCATTTTTATGCGTTTTGGTGTAAAAAAATTTATGCCGTCACTGTTTCATTTGCTAAAACATGAGTCATCGCTTCTATTGCTTGATCTATTTCTGCTTTTTCTACATTCAGCGGAGGCAATAACCGAATCACATTCGGACCAGCTGGAAGTACCAGCAATCCCTGTTCTCTCAGAGCTGTGATATAATCTCCGACTGGCTGATGACATTCAATCCCTGCCATCAATCCTTTTCCGCGTACTTCTTTTACGATATTCAGTTGTTTCAGATCTTGCAATTTTTCTAGCAGATAAGCGCCTTTTTCTTTGACTTCTGTCAGAAACTCATCTTTGAAAATGACATCGAGTGTTGCATTCACAGCAGCCATGGCAAGCATGTTGCCACCAAAAGTTGTTCCATGTGAACCTGGTAAGAATGCGTCTCCTAAAGCCTTTTTCCCGATGACTGCACCGACTGGGAAGCCATTTCCTAATCCTTTAGCAGAAGAGATAATATCAGGATCAAGTCCCGTCTGTTCGTATGCAAATGCTGTTCCTGTACGTCCAATACCCGTTTGAATCTCATCTACGATCAGAAGTGCTTCATGCTTTTGGCAAAACGCTTGAACAGCTTCTAGAAATTCTGTTGACGCTGGATTTACTCCACCTTCTCCTTGCACAACCTCAAGCATCACCGCTGCCACATCATCGACTTCACATGCGGCAATAGCGTCTGGGTCATTAAACGGTACATAATGAAAGCCTTCCAGCATGGGGCCAAAGCCCATTTTGATTTTATCTTGACCTGTAGCAGCCATACCAGCATACGTGCGCCCATGAAAAGAGTGCAAAAATGTCACGATATTTGTTTTCCCTGTTGCTTTACGTGCTAATTTGATTGCACCTTCATTTGCCTCAGCTCCGCTATTACAGAAAAACACGAGATCCCCTGAACTGTTTGCAGCCAGCTTTTCTGCTGCTTTTTCCTGCAGCCCATTTTCAAATAGATTCGATACATGCCAAACGTGATCAAGTTGCTTCTTGATGGCTTGATTGACCTTTGGGTGATTATGACCGAGATTTGTGACCGCAATGCCTTGTATAAAGTCTAAATATTTTTTCCCATTTGTATCGACTGCCCAAGAACCTGCTGCCTCTTTAATTTCAACATTCCACCGTCCATAAGTTTGAAAGAGATGACTCACAGGACCGCCTCCTTTTCCTTCACAATTCTTGTTCCTTTAAACGTTTCCCCTGTAAAGATACTGCCTTTGCCATTCACGATCATGACTTCATCCACATCTCCTGATAAAGCACTCAAAGCGGATTGTACTTTTGGAATCATTCCCCCGGAAATAATGCCTTCATCAATGAGCGTGAGAGCTTCTTGTTCGGTGACGACATCTAATAATTCACCATTTTTTAAAATGCCTTCCACATCTGTCACAAACATGAGCTTATCAGCTTTCATCGCTCCTGCGACAGCTGATGCTGCTAAATCAGCGTTTACGTTTAACGTTTGGCATTCTTCTGTCATAGACAACGGTGCAATCACAGGAATAAATTGTTTTTCCATTAATGCTTCTACCATCTCTGGATGCACTTCTTTGATTTCACCAACGTACCCGTACACGTCTTGATCAAGAAAATCAGCGACAAGCATCTGACCATCTTTCCCAGACACGCCGACAGATGAGATATCATGCTTTGCGAGCTCTGACACAAAGTATTTATTGACCGTTCCCGAGAGGACCATTTCGGCTACCTCTAATACCGGCTTCGTTGTTTTGCGCTGCCCGTCAACAAATTCTGTTTTCACTTCTAATTTTTGCAGCATGCTAGTGATTTCAGGTCCTCCGCCATGGACGATAGCCAGCTTAAATCCAGCAGCTTGAAGTGAGCGGACATTTTCATAAAAGGTATCTGAAAGTTCTCGAATGACACTGCCTCCACACTTGAATACGATCGTTTTATCCATGTCTATCTCCTTCATTATGTGCGATAGCTCGCGTTAATTTTCACATAATCATAGGTAAGGTCACAGCCCCATGCCGCTGCCTGACCATTTCCCTCATTCATTTGAATCAAAATCGTAATCTCATCCTGCTCTAGATACGCTTTTGCTTCCTCTTCTGAGAATGACTGCGGTTCGTTATGTTTAAACAGACATTGTCCACCTAAATACACTTCTACCTCTTGTGGAGTGACGGACGCTGCGCTATGGCCAATCGCTCCAATGATACGCCCCCAGTTGGCGTCGGTACCGTATACGGCTGTTTTCACTAGACTTGAACCGACGATTTTCTTCGCTATGATGCCAGCTTCTAAATGATTTTTAGCGCCAGCGACTTGCGCTTCAATTAATTTCGTTGCACCTTCTCCGTCTCTTGCAATCTCTTTAGCAAGATCCTCACAAGCTAGCTTTAATCCTTCTTTGAACAATGGCCATTCTGGATGCTCTTCATTTAGCACATCATTTTCTGCCATGCCATTTGCCATCACGAGCACCATATCGTTTGTCGATGTTTCTCCGTCGACAGTAATTTGATTAAAGGTCACATCGGTAATATCACGCAGTGCATTTTGCAGAGCTTCTTGTTCGACATTTGCATCCGTTGTCACGAAGCCAAGCATTGTTGCCATGTTCGGATGAATCATGCCAGAGCCCTTCGCTGCACCTGAAATGAGAATCTCTTTGCCGTTTATCGTCAGGGTGTATGTTGTGTTTTTAATGACTCTATCTGTCGTTAAAATTGCCTCTTCAAAGTGGCCATTTCCTGCTTTTGCTTCTTTCAGCTGAGTGATGCCGTTTTTGATTTTATCCATATCCAGACACTCTCCAATGACACCAGTAGAAGAAACAGCAATGTAATCAGGTTCTATCCCTAACATATCTGCGCAGGCTGCCTGCATTTCGTATGCGTCTTTCAAACCTTGCTCACCGGTACATGCATTGGCGATAGCACTATTGACAATGACCCCTTTTAATTGCCCTGTCTTTTTTAAGCTTTTCTGAGTGACTTGTAGAGGCGCAGCTTGAAAGTGACTTTGTGTGTATACAGCTGCACTCGCTGCCGGTACTTCACTGACGATCAGTCCAAGGTCTTTTTTTGAATAACGTAATCCAATATGAATTCCCTTTGCTTCAAAGCCTTTTGGTGATGATACGTCACCGTCTATTTTAACAATGCTTTTTTCATTCAATTCGATCATGTTTGTTGTCTCCCCTGTTCTTAAGGATAGAGAGGTGTCATTGTGAGGCCCGCCTCTTCATCTAAGCCTTTGATGATGTTGAAGTTTTGAACCGCTTGGCCGGCTGCGCCCTTCATGAGATTGTCGATCACAGACACAATCGTGAGTCTGCCTGTACGTTCATCTAAATGAAAGCCAATGTCACAGAAATTACTGCCATATACTTCCCTTGTTTGCGGATACACCCCGTGATCTCTCACTCTGACAAAATAGGAATCTTCATAAAAGCCTTTCATATGCATCATCAATTCCTCTTTTGTGATATCTGATTTCAGCTGGGTATACATCGTCGCCATAATCCCCCTTGTCATCGGGACAAGGTGCGTTGAAAAGGTGATGTTCGCCGTTTGCGGATTCCATTCTCTTAATATTTGCTCTATTTCAGGTGTATGTTGATGTTCATTTACCTTATAAATTTTGAAGTTGTCGTTTAGCTCTGAAAAATGCGTTCCAAGTGAGGCAGATCGTCCTGCACCGGACACTCCTGTTTTTGCATCTATGATGATCATAGATTCATCGATTAGATTCTGTTTCATCAGCGGTGCTAAGCCGAGAAGAACTGCGGTAGGGAAGCACCCTGGGTTTGCAATGACTTCAGCCTGCTCAATCGTTTCACGATTCAATTCAGGTAACCCATACACAGCTTGTTGAACAGATGATTGATCAGCTGCCCTTCGTTTATACCAAGCTTCATAGGTTGCACCATCTTGAATGCGCAAATCACCTGATAAATCAATGATAGGCACTCCTTGGTTCATGAGCTTCGGTGTGAGTTCACTTGATACGCCTGCTGGTGTCGCTAAAAACACAGCATCTGTTTCTCGCACAATGGCAGCAGGATCAATGGCTTTTAATGTTTGATCAGTAATCGTTGTTAGATGTGGATAAGATTGACTGTATAATTGACCATCACCACTTGATGAATACAATATACATTCATCCACGTGTGGATGTTGCTTGAAGATACGAACTAATTCCGCACCACCGTATCCCGTAGCACCTATAATACCTATTTTCAACGTCAATACACCCTCTTGATCTTTGTGAAATTATTTAACATTATAACATGTATAAAAATTAATTCAATTGTATATTTAATATTTCTTTTCGTTTTTTTTCATAAAAAAATCCACATATCTTCGTGAGACATGCGGATTTATCTTTCATATTTCATCATGATGACCATGAGAGCACTGCATAAATATAATATGGAGCTTGCATAAAAAATGAAATACACGGTGAAGAAATCTGCAAACAGGCCGCCAAGCATAATCGCTATCGATGAAAAAAGAGCTGTCCAAAAATGATAGCGGCCGACCTCTTTCATTCTCTTATTCTCTGTTGTCAGCTCTGTGACAAGCAGTTTTTCCCCGTGCTTTTGAAAGCCGCCTAGCGCACCAAGAGCCAGTTGAATCATATACACTTGCTCGACTTCTGTGATATGAGGAAATAGCAGTAAAAGAAATGCCATTCCGAACGAATGAATGATTAAAAAGAGACGCCTGTCAGTGGTTTCGGGCAGTTTCCCTAAGAGTAAATGAATAAACGCTCCACTCAAACCAAACAGGCCATAGGCAAGACCAAACTGAGAGTAGCTTGATCCAACATTTTTAATAAAAAGAATGTAAAAAGGGAAAATCAAACTGCTGGCGAAAAACAGCAGGCTTTGTGAGTAGACGAACCATTTCATTGCTTTTGCATTCATTGTGTATTGTACCTTTCATAAAAGTAATTGATAAACCTGCCATCTGGATCTGCTTGCTTTTTCTTTTGAAAGAATACATCCGTTTTAGGATACGCCTGTTTCATTTGTACCTTCGTTTGATAAGGCATGTACGGTAAGTAATAGCTTCCATGGTGCTGAAGCGTGATATCTGTCATTTGCCGGATGATCCGCTCTGCTTCTGCCTTCTCTTCTTTCTTAAAACCATAATTCACTAAAAGAACAAGGGCAAACATATCTTCTTTCGCATATGAGAGATCCGCTTTTTCATTTTTTTGTACGTAGCGGATCGTGATGTTCATTAAATTCAAATCTTCCTGTTGTAAAAAGTGTCTCATTTCATCGATATACGCACGAAAGCGATCCACTGGGACGAAATATTCCTGCAGTACATCTGTGTCTGACTCATTCTCATAGTCTAAAAAAGCAGAATCTGAGCGCATCACATTATTTCTTGTGATCAGCTGATCATTTTGACTTTGGAAATACTTCTTTTGCAAATTCCATAGCAGATCTTTCCCCATATCAAACCTTCTTGAAAGACCGAGCATAAATTTGAGTGGCATAACGAGTTGATCCTCTTTCAGCTCTTGATATGATTCGATCTCTTGTTGTGAAGTGAGGGAATAATTCGTTACATACATCTCTTTCAAAAAGTTGGTTTTCGATGTTGAGATTCTGGCAAGATGCATGCGTACTTGTTTATTTTGTTTGACATGTTTTTGAAAATAATCAGTGTATTCATCGTAATTTAGAGAGGTTGTCTCCATTTTATATAATTCATCCTTTGTTAAGGAAAGTTCAACATCTAAAATGACACCGAACAAGCCGTACCCTCCAATAACGGCAGTAAATAAATCATCGCCTGGCTTCACTGTGATAATCTCACCATCTGCTTTTAACAGTCTGAAAGAACGAACGGTGTCAATGAGTGATCCGTAGCGAATGTCACGTCCATGTGCGTTTGCACTGAGGGAACCGCCAATCGTAAAGATGTTCTGTGATTGCATGACCTTCACGGCAAGACCATATGGGTTGACATATCTTTGTATATCATCCCATGTAGCGCCGCTTTGGACACGGATGGTTTTCTTTTTTTTATCAAATGCTAAAATTTGGCGGAATTCTGTCATATCGAGCACGATGCCATTTTCATAATACGTGTGGCCGCCCATGCTATGCTGTTTGCCGGCAATGGATATCGGCAGGTTTTTTGCTTTCGCTTCTTCTACTACTTCTTTTAAAGTATCTATTTCTTTACCTTGAACGACTTTTTTTATTTTAACAGGCATGAGATGACTGACATCTGTAAACGCCTCAAGATCTTGTTTTTTGTGTGCTTGCTCCTCGCGGATGGTGATTGATGTAAAAAATGCAGCAGCGTATCCCATTAAAAGAACAATCCATAACCATTTTCGTTTCATTATGAGGTACTCCGATCTGTCATATTACACCCATTATATCAATCCATTCTCTTCCTCCACCTTATTTTTTCATAAAAAAACCTGGCATGAGTTCAACTCATACCAGGCATTTTTATTTGTGCTTATTGAATACCGAGCGCGATTTTTGCGTATCTTGACATTTTGTCTCGTGTCCAAGGCGGATTCCATACGATGTGAACTTCTGTTTCTTTCACTTCTGGAAGATCACTTAATGCTTTTTTCACTTCATCCACGATAACTGGTGCAAGGGGACACCCCATTGATGTTAAGGTCATCGTGATATCCGCTTTTCCATTCTCATCAAGATCGACATCATAGACAAGTCCAAGGTTGACGATGTCGACATTCAGTTCAGGGTCAATCACCTGTTCTAGGGCGCCTAAAATATTTTCTTTCAATGCTTCATCCATGATATCCACTCCTTTTCCATTAGTATAACGTACTTTTTCTTTTGACTAAACGTTTGTGCTTTTCAAATGTGTCACAAACCAGTCAATCGTTTCAAACATTGCTTGTCTTGAGACCTTATGGCCAGCCTGTCCATCTGTAATAAAGCGAATCAGGTGCGGATCTTCTTTATATTGGGTTGCTGCTAACTCGTCATAAAGAGCTTTTGCATGCCGGTAAGGGACAACTGGATCATTTTCTGCATGCCAGAATAACAGCGGTCTTTTGTTTAATCGATCTGTTTGCAGCGTTAAATCATAAGGACGCAGCACGTCTAATTGCTGATGAACCTCTTCGTCTGTAATTTCTTTCATCAACCCTTTGTTCCGCATGTTCATGATTTGTGCTTGTAGGAATGTCGTATATTTCGGACTGCCCATCAAGCTAACTGCTGCTTTAATCCAATCATGCTTGGCGAGTGCACCAAAGGTCGTGATGCCGCCCATGGAAGTACCTGCAACACCGATCAGATCGGCTTCAATCAAATGTTTTTCTTCAAAGTATGTTTTGAGTATATCGATTTCACGTATTTCGTTCAAGACAATTTCCCAGAACCTTGACGCCAGTTCCTCTAAGCTGAGGTTTTCTGATCTTACACCATGATAAGCACAGTCAGGCAAAATCACTCTCATGCCTTTTTCCGCCAAATGAAAGGCGAAGTGTAAGTTGTGCTCGCGTGCACTTGTAAATCCGTGTATAAAAAATACAAGCGGCAGCGGTTTGTCTTTATTTTCAGCTTTTACGATATGTAAAAATGGAATATCGCGCGCAATTTGCTCATCAATGGTGATCACAGCCTATGAATCCTCCTTTATCATTCCCGTCTTTGTTTATTTTAACATGTAGACAACAAAGATGTGATAAAGATACACTATAGGTAGAGGCGCCGCACGAACTGCCTCCTATCACTTACAGATCAAAGGAGATTTTATGGAGACTAAACCTTACCTAATCGCACTTGACCTGGATGGCACGTTATTAAAAGATGATAAAACCATCTCTACACACACACTTGACGTCATTCAAAAAGTGAAAGACAGCGGGCATCATGTCTGTATTTCAACCGGCCGGCCATTTCGTTCCAGCTCTCCTTATTATCAGCAATTACAGCTTGATTCACCCATTGTGAATTTTAATGGAGCGTTTGTCCATCATCCTCTTGATGAAAAATGGGGCAGATTTCATACGTCACTTGATCTTCAAGTCGTTAAACAGCTTGTAGACATTAGTGAGGAGTATAAAGTGCATAATGTGCTAGCTGAAGTGTTAGACGATTTGTATTTCCATTATCATGATGAGAAGCTCATTGATATATTTAATATGAATGCAAATAAAGTCACTGTTGGAGACCTTCGGGACAACCTTGGAGAGAATGTGACGAGCGTGTTAATTCACGCAAAAGAAGAGGACGTCGGAGCCATTCGAAGCTATTTATCAGATGTTCATGCAGAAGTGATTGATCATAGGCGATGGGCTGCTCCGTGGCACGTGATTGAGATCATTAAAACAGGCATGAACAAGGCCGTTGGACTGCAAAAGATCAGTGATTATTACGGCGTTCCACAGGAGCGGATTGTGGCATTCGGAGATGAAGACAATGATTTAGAAATGCTTGAATTTGCTGGATGCGGTGTGGCTATGGGCAACGGAATCGATGCCGTGAAACGTGTTTCAAATGAAATCACAGATACAAACGAACAAGATGGGATTGCAAAGTTTCTAACGAATTACTTCTCCCTTTAATTTTTCCATTCATACATAACCGAAGGAAGCGGGCATACTACCTTTAGACAGGTTGTCCTGTCAGCTTGTGTAAAGGGGCGGATTCCGAATGGGTAAAAGAAGCAAATCGAAACGCTTTATACAACAAGGTAAAGATTCAGTCAGTCTGCATGACGCACGTTTTCCTTATCGTTCTACGCTTGAAGAAGCGTCTGGCAGAGAAAATATGAAGACTGATGCTTCTGGAGGTTCATTGTGAGAAACGAACTTTTTGATCAAGCCAAATCATTTACTGAAGAAGCCCTTACTTCTTCATTTTCATCTGGGTTAGAGCGTCAACAGGCGGTCAAACGAGCCAAAAATGCCGTATCTTCTGCATTTGCCAATTCGACAGATGCAGAAAGAAACCAGCTGCATACCTTCCAAGACTTGCTCGATGATCTCTAACATAAAAAAGCTGTCCAACATTGGACAGCTTTTTCTGATTCTCATGAAGCTGAAAGCACTTATTTCACTTGGAACGTTTTCTTTTCCGTGATTTGCTTCAGCCCTTCTGCTTTTCCTTTAAATGTGACGACCGCTTCATACGTTCCCGGCTTGACACCATTTGACCACGTATCTTGAAAATCATAGGCTTCGCCTTTCTTCAGCACAAATGATTGGATGGCCTGTGTGAACATACGGTCTTTTGAATAGCGGTATTGTTCATTTCCGTTTTCATCATACACACTGAGTTCGAATTTCTGGCTTGTGTTAAAGGTAAATTCAATATCTCGATCTGATTCATTTTTCAATGACATGTTAAATTGAACCGAAGAACCTTTCTGGACGGGGTCTACTGTGAATACAACCGTTTTTTCTCCCATTTGACCTGATACCTCCTTGTTTGGTTCATCCTTTTTTTGTTGTCCACAAGCGGTTAAAATCAATACAACGAGGAGAAGCACCAACCCTTTTTTCATTCGCTACCCACCTTTTAATCTCGTCTGAAAAATCCAAGAATATTAGTTGTTTGCACAATATTTGTAAAGGCTTTTGGATCGACTTCTTTAATAATTTGTTCAAGTTCATATAGCTCATACCTTGTAATGACGATCACCATCATTTCTTTTGGCTCATTGGTAAAAGCTCCCTTTGCAGGTACAGTCGTAATACCTCTGACCATTTTTCCATAAATGGCTT
Source organism: Bacillus sp. FSL W8-0645 (assembly GCF_038007905.1). Taxonomy (NCBI): domain Bacteria; kingdom Bacillati; phylum Bacillota; class Bacilli; order Caryophanales; family Bacillaceae; genus Bacillus; species Bacillus sp. FSL W8-0645. Next base: position 1,196,192 of record NZ_JBBOYC010000001.1, on the reverse strand, counting down.
CCTTGATTTCATCAGCCTTCTTCGTTACAATCATCGCGGTCAGCTTCTCATGTCTTGTATGGATGGCATCAATGACCCTTGTGGTCACATACAATGTGACAAGGGTATATAATGCTTTCTCCCAACCTTGTAATAATCCTGCTGTAAAAATGATGATACCATTTAAAATGAAGAAATACGTGCCGACTGGTTTATCCTTCCACTTCGCTAAGATCATGGCTATGATGTCGAGTCCGCCTGTCGATGCCCCAAATTTGAGCGTGATCCCAATCCCTACTGCGGATATCACGCCGCCAAACACAGCATTTAGTAAAATATCATGTGAAACACTCGTTTCTGGTAAGATGCCGAGGAAAATGGTCGTCAGGGCCACACTGATGATGCTGTAAAACGTAAAGGAACGGCCCACTTTCATCCAGCCTAAAATGCCGACTGGAATATTTAAAATAAATAATAGAATCCCTGTGGATACATAAAATGGCGCATATTGATCCATTAAGCTGGATAACAGCTGGGCTACCCCTGTAAACCCACTCGCGTATACATCAGCTGGGATTAAGAATAAATTCAGTCCAATCGCATTGAGCAGTGCACCAATGACGACGACAATGAGTTTTTTTGCTTCTCCGATGAACATATTGTCATTCCTCCACTTACCATTCTCTCTATGGTTTTCCCTAAAATTTAGAATTTGAACACGAAAAGTTGATTTCTGTGATATAGTTAGGCTAAAAAGTTGTAAAATATGGCTGATTTTTTTAGAAAGAAGGGATTTTGATGACTGTTCATATCATAGCAGACAGTGCTGCTGATCTGCCTCTTTCTTATTATGATGAACATAACATGACGGTTATTCCGCTCCGTGTATTGCTTGGCGAGCAGGAATTTGAAGATTTGGTCACCATTGAACCAAAACAAGTATTTGATGCGATGAGACAAGGTGCCAGCCCAAAAACGTCACAAGCTTCACCAAACCGAATCAAAGAAGCCTTTGTTTCTCTCGCACAAACCCATACATCTGCAATCTATGTTGCCTTTTCATCAGAGCTTTCTGGTACATATCAAACCGCTGTGATGATGGCAAACGAAGTGAAGGAAGAATACCCTGATTTTGATTTACGAATCATTGATTCTAAATGTGCTTCACTCGGCTATGGGCTTGCTGTCAAACACGCTCAATCACTTGCCATTGACGGAAATACAATACAAGAAATTGAAACGTCTGTAAAGCATTTTTGCGAATCTTTACAACATATTTTTACTGTAGACGATTTATCGTATTTAGCAAGAGGCGGAAGAATTAGTAAAGCGTCCGCATTTGTTGGCGGTTTATTGAGTATTAAGCCCATTTTACACGTCGAGGATGGAAAGCTCATCCCCCTTGAGAAAATCCGCGGACGTAAAAAGCTGTTGAAACGCATTATTGAACTGATGAAAGAACGTGGAACGGATTGGTCAAATCAAACTGTTGGCATTAGTCATGGTGATGATCCTGCACTTGCAGAAGACATGAGACAATTGATTGAAGCCGAATTTCATCCAAAAGAAATTGATATTCAGATTGTCGGCGCAGCTGTTGGGTCCCATTCAGGCCCAGGCACACTTGCCATCTTCTTTACAGGCAAACCATCATAAAAAGCACCCTTCCCTGACACATCACGGGAAGGGTGCTTTTCTTATGACTTATGAAAGTTTAAAACGGTGGACGGTTTCATTTAACCTTGCCGTCATACTCATCAGTTCTTCTACCTGTTTATTCATTTGATGGAATGATTGCAGCTGTTCATTGGCCGAGGCAGAAATTTCTTCACTGCCAGCTGCTGTTTCTTCTACAACCGCACTAATATTTTCAATCGAGTTGAGCACTTGTCCGCCAAGCTCTGTTGATTGAACAATTTGGTCATTTAAGACCGCCATTTCTTGTTTAATGTGCTGCGCTTTTGTTTCTATATCTTCAAAGGAGTGTGAGGTTTTGTCCATCGCATCCTGCTGTTGAAGTGAAAGCTTGACTCCTTCTTTGACAGTTTGACTAATGGATTGAATGCCTCTTTCAATATGACTGACCATATCAAAGATTTGTCTTGTAGCGTTAGATGATTCGTCGGCAAGCTTACGAATTTCATCTGCTACAACGGCAAAGCCTTTTCCAGCCTCACCTGCTCTTGCCGCTTCGATCGCCGCATTTAGCGAAAGTAAGTTTGTCTGATCCGCAATGTCAGAAACTGTTTTGGCCATAGCCGAGATCCCGCTAGCATATTGCGTGAATTCTCCTGCCGACTGCTCGATTTGCCTTGTGGCATGTGTATTTTTTTCAATCGCCGTTTTTGTTTCTGTTAACGTGTGCTTTCCACTTTCCACTGCTTCTATCGCATCCTCTGTACTTTGGATGACTGTTTGTGAACGTTCGGAATTTTTACGTCCATGCTGATCCATCTTTTCAATCAAGCTAACGCCATGCTGGAGATCCTCTGAAATGGCTTGTGACCCATTTGCCATTTCGTCTGTCGAGACAGATACTTGATTTGCAGATTCCATCAGCTTTTTGTTTTCATCATCTAACTGGATCGAGAATGTCTCTACTTGACTTGAGACATTACTGATTTCTTTAATCAAACTAATCAGTTGATCTGTCATTTGATTAAAGGATTCATTCAAGCCGCCGATTTCATCCTTACGCTGAATATCCATTCGCTCGACAGCAAGGTTGCCTTCTGCGATCTGCTTCGCTCGGTAGGAAAGTGATTTAATCGGTGTCACGATGGATCTTGTTAATCCAATATTTAAAAAGACAGCAATGACAATCAGTGTGAGGGCTGCGACGAGTGCACTTGTGATGATCCATTGCACATTATCCGCTGTATTCTCTAGATTTTGTTTATATGCTTCTTCTGCTCTTTTATTCATTGTATGGATGTCGTTTAAAACACCATCAATTCTTGCAGCGACCCGTCTTGTATCCGATGCGTTTTTTTCACCAATGGCCTTATTTGCTTCTTTGGTCCACGTGTCATATTTTGCATTTAACCTTGTTAATTCACCTTTATTTATATTTCCTGCATGTTTGTTTAACGTTTGCAGTTGTTTTTTTGCTGTAGAAATACCGGTTTGAACAACCTCTAGCTGTTCATCAGAAAGTGTCATTGAATAATTGGTCATGGTTTGTTCGACGCTTTCAAAGCTTGCCTTTGTTTTTTGAACATTTAATAAGGTTTGAACTTCTGTTTCATTTGATGATTGGATCTTTGTCATACTGACAATGATAAAGGCGATGACGCCAACTGCTAAAAGAAGTGAGACGAGTGAGTTGAGTAAAATTTTGATGCGCAAGCTCATGATGCGTCCCCCTCATCTTTTAGCAATTTCTGCTTCAGTTCATTTACTTTTTTGGTCAATGTTTCAGCATCTTTGAGCACCCGAATTCTTGCCATATCGATTCCGTCATTGCTTAAGTCATAAATAACATGCCCATTTTTGATTTGATTGCTCTTAACGAGCTGTTCGCTGAATTGATAGACCACTTCATCGACTTTTTTTACCATGGACGAAATCACCGCTTTTTCAGCGGTGTAGTACTGATCGCTATCTACACCAATGGCATATTTGCCCTGCGCTTGCGCTTCTTTTAATACACCGACACCTGTATAGCCAGCTGCGGCATATAAAACGTCTGCTTTCTTTTTGATCATGCCTTTGGCTATTTTACTGCCTTTGTCCGCATCACTAAACGTATTAGCATAGGTGGATAAGATCTTGATGTTCGGATTCACTGATTTGGCGCCTTTTTGGAACCCTTTTTCAAAACGATGGATCAACTCCGCATCAACACCGCCAACAAATCCAATGACATCACTTTTCGTTGTCATTGCAGCAAGTGCGCCCGCTAAATAGCTGCCTTGCTCTTCTTTAAACGTCACGGAGGTCACATTTTTCAGCTCAGATACGGCATCGATGAGCAAAAAGTGCTTCTTCGGATATTTCTTTGCGACTTTTTCTAAGTCTTCTTGCATACTAAAGCCTACCCCGATGACGAGATCATTGCCAGCTTTTACAAGCTCGGTCAGTCCTTTTTCATATGTATCGGTTTCTGCAATTTCTCTATAATCAAATTCAATACCTAGGTCATCACGTGCTTTTTCTAATCCTTTAAACGATGAATCGTTAAATGATTGATCACCAAGACCATCATCTGTGAGCATAACGCCAATATGCTTCGCATTTGATGCTGGTGGTTTCCCTTGTTGATTGCTGCATGCGGCGAGCACCATAAGCACGGCTACCAACAGAAGCAATGAAATTTTCACTTTCATCCAAACACACACTCCTTTTATCATCCTTACTCCTTTCTTATCGGATTTGAGAGGCGGTGTTTCAATGATTAAGTGAAGGTTTTTCAGCTTTTTTCATGACTTTTTTCACTAAAAAAACCCATTATTTATCACAAATATAAAAAAAGGGATAAAACCATGATGATTTTATCCCTTTTTCTTCATTTCAGTTTGATATGAAAACCCATGAGGTTAGGGTTCTCTTTCACGCTGCTCATTTTTTCTCGTATGTCCAGCCCTCTTTTTGGTAAACTAGGCCGTTTTTCATCAAATGACCTAATGCTCGTTTAAAGGCTGCCTTGCTCATTTGGAATCGTTCGCGGATGTCTTCTGGATCACTTTTGTCTCCATAAGGCATAGCACCATTTCTCGTTCTCATATAGGTTAAAATTTCTTCTGCATCGACAGATAACGCTTCCTGTTTTCTAGGAAGCAGAGAAACGTTCACGGTTCCATCCTCTTTCACTGCGATGACGCGTCCTGTCACGGTCGATCCTAATCTTGGCTCTTCCTTTCGTTCCGTACGGTGGATAAACCCTCGCACGCCTGTATCTGTGAGCATAAAAGAGCCTGTCGCAATTAAGCGATAAATCGTACCAGTGATTTCTTTGTTCATTAAGGTTTCGGGTGCTTCAGTAAACAATTCACTGATCACATCTTCAGTGGCTGGCTTTGCGAACATTCTGCCGTAGCTTGTGACTTTCAGCATACAGTAAAGTTTGTCTCCTTTTTTCGGCCATGCTTCCTCGAAAGGCGGAAGGTGTTCTGTTGCAACAAGTGCATCCTTTGACAGCCCAACATCCACAAATGCGCCCATGTCTTCTAGGACGTCTACGACTTCTACCCAGCCATATGTATGCGCATTGATTGTCGGTATTTTCATCGTCGCAGCTAGTCTTTCTTCATGATCTACGTATAAGTAGACCTCTACTTCATCTTGGTCACCAATATCTTCTGTCATTTCACTGCGGTGCAAGAGGACAGAATCTTCACCATCTGTCAAAAAGTAACCGTATTCCATTTCGTTCTCTATTTGCAAGGTCAGTTGCTCACCTGGTCTCATGTTCTCTTCCTTCCTATCTGCTCATAAAAGAGCGTTCGTTCATCTTTTGATTCACTTTATTCTACTATACTTCTCCTCACATGAACATCTCTAGTTATGTTAGCTAAAGTGGTCAAACCGAACGCGATTTATACCGCTGCCAGCAGAACTCTTTGACTCGTCTCTTCGATAAAGTTTCTTCTTCTCCACGTTGCATGATAAAATAGACGCAATATCTATCCATGGAGGTCATGTGTTATGGCAAAAGAAAGCTCATTTGACATTGTATCGAAGGTTGAACTGCCAGAGGTGCAAAACGCCGTTCAAGCAGCGCTGAAGGAAATTAAAAACCGTTATGATTTTAAAGGAAGTAAAAGTGATATTTCTCTTGAAAGAGAAGAGCTTGTGCTCATCTCTGATGATGACTTTAAGCTTGAGCAGCTAAAATATGTACTTGTGTCGAAGCTGATCAAACGAAATGTTCCAACTAAAAACATCGACTACGGAAAAACCGAGCATGCCCTTGGCGGAACCGTACGCCAGCGTGCAAAGCTGATCAGCGGAATTGATCAAGACAACGCCAAAAAGATCAATGCACTCATTAAGCAATCCGGCATCAAAGTGAAGTCACAGTTTCAAGATGACCAAGTGCGTGTAATAGGAAAAAATAAAGATGATTTACAAGAGATTATTTCTCTTATGCGCAAGGCAGATTTACCGATTGACGTTCAATTTATAAATTTTCGATAAATTTCAAATTTTCCATTGATTATTTCCGATTTTTTCGATACAGTGGATGGAAGTTCAATTTATTGACATGTTCATATCGCTTTCTTATCAAGAGAGGCAGAGGGACTGGCCCTGTGAAGCCTCAGCAACCGGTGTAGTAGAAATATATTTTCTATGACCAAGGTGCTAAATCCAGCAAGCAACTGCTTGGAAGATAAGAAGAAGAATTACGATACAGCCAAAAAGTCTTCTTCTTATCAGAAGGCTTTTTTTGTTACATACAAATAAGGAGGAAACCAATGGGCCTATTACAAGACTTACAAAACCGCGTACTGATTGCTGACGGTGCAATGGGAACACTTTTATACTCTTACGGCATTGACCGCTGCTTTGAAGAATTAAATTTATCGAAAGAAGATGAAGTAAGGCGCGTGCACGAAGCATATGTGCAGGCTGGTGCGGACATCATTCAAACAAATACGTATGGCGCAAATTATATTAAACTATCCCGCTACGGCTTAGAGGAAGAAACAAAGCGTATCAATTCAAAGGCGGTACAAATCGCAAAAGCAGCCGCAGGCTCTGCTTATGTCCTTGGAACGATCGGCGGCATTCGAACGTTTAACAAAAATGCCTATACGATTGAAGAAATTAAACGAAGCTTTAGGGAACAGCTATACATTCTATTAAATGAGCAGCCCGATGGATTATTGCTAGAAACGTATTATGACATGGAAGAAGCGAAGGCCGTTCTCCAAATTGCACGAAAAGAAACGACTCTCCCGATTGTCATGAACGTCTCCATGCATGAACAAGGTGTGTTGCAGGATGGAACACCGCTCAAGGATGGTTTATCTGAATTGTCCTCTCTTGGCGCAGACGTCGTTGGCATCAACTGCCGGCTGGGCCCTTATCATATGATTCAGGCACTCGAAGGCGTTCCAATTTTAGAAAATTCCCATTTATCAGTCTATCCTAACAGCAGTCTTCCCTCTCTTGAAGAAGGCAGACTCGTCTATGATACAGATAACGATTATTTTCGAAAAAGTGCACTTGAATTTAGAAATCAAGGCGCACGTATTATCGGCGGCTGCTGCGGAACAACGCCTCAGCATATTCACGCAATGGCTGAAGCGGTCAAGGATTTAGCCCCGATCACTGAAAAAGAAGTAAAAGTATTAAAAGAAGAAATCATTTCGATTCAAGATCAGCGGACTGAACCAGGTCTTGATGAGCTCGCTACGAAAAAACGGACGATTATTGTAGAGCTTGATCCGCCGAAGAAGCTGAACTTCGAAAAATTCCTCGTCGCGGCAAATGAGTTAAAGAATGCAGGTATTGATGCCTTGACATTGGCTGATAATTCTCTTGCGACTCCGCGCATTAGCAATGTGGCTTGCGGCGCTTTATTGAAACAGCAGCTTGATATGCGTTCACTCGTCCATATCACATGCCGTGATCGTAATTTGATTGGGCTTCAATCCCATTTGATGGGTCTTGACACCCTTGGTTTAACTGATATTTTAGCCATTACAGGCGACCCTTCTAAGATTGGAGATTTCCCAGGGGCAACGTCTGTGTATGATTTAACCTCCTTTGATTTGATTCGGCTGATTAAGCAGTTTAACGAAGGCCTTTCTTTCTCAGGGAAGCCCCTTGGCAAAAAGACCAATTTTTCAGTAGCTGGCGCGTTTAATCCGAATGTTCGCCACATTGATAAAGCGGTCAAACGTCTTGAGAAAAAAATCGAATACGGTGCTGATTATTTTATTTCACAGCCTGTTTATTCTGAGGAACAGCTTGTGAAAATTCATGAGGAGAGCCGTCATTTAGATAAACCGATTTATATTGGCATTATGCCATTAACAAACAGCCGAAATGCGGAGTTTATTCACCATGAAATTCCAGGCATCAAATTATCTGATTCCATTCGTGACATTATGGCCAAGGCTGGTGAGGATAAAGAGAAGCAGCGAGCAGAAGGCTTAGCGATTGCCCGCTCTTTATTAGATACAGCCTGCGAATTGTTTAACGGCATTTATTTAATTACCCCTTTCCTTCGATCAGACTTAACAGCAGAACTAACCACCTACATTCATCAGAAAGAAAAGGAGTCAAACACCCATGTCAACTATCACTGAACAGCTTAAGAAACGCATCCTCGTCCTTGATGGTGCAATGGGGACCATGATTCAAAATGCCAATCTCACAGCAGAAGACTTTGGCGGAGAAGAGTATGAGGGCTGTAACGAGTATTTGAATGTGACAGCCCCTCACACCATCCGCGCGATTCATAGAGAATACCTTGAGGCAAGCGCCGACCTCATTGAAACAAATACGTTCGGGGCTACAAAGCTCGTCCTTGACGAATACGGGCTTGGCCACCTTGCCTATGAACTCAATATACGGGCTGCCCAGCTGGCAAAGGACGAAGCTGACCGTTTCTCCACGCCGGAGCAGCCCCGATTTGTTGTAGGCGCGATGGGTCCCACTACGAAAACATTATCTGTGACAGGCGGCACAACCTTCGATGAGCTCGTCAGAAACTATGAAGAGCAGGCCCGCGCCTTGATTGATGGCAAATGTGATGCCCTTCTTTTAGAAACAAGTCAAGACATGCTGAATGTAAAAGCTGGTTTCAAAGGCATTCAGGAAGCCTTCCAGCAGACAGGTATTGAGTTGCCTCTAATGGTATCAGGTACGATTGAACCGATGGGCACTACCCTCGCTGGTCAGGATATTGAAGCCTTTTATATCTCTCTTGAGCATATGAAACCAATGAGTGTCGGCCTGAACTGTGCGACGGGTCCTGAATTCATGACAGACCATATCCGCACGCTCTCCTCCATCGCCAAGTCAGCGGTTAGCTGCTATCCAAATGCTGGTCTACCAGATGAAGAAGGTCAATATCATGAATCCCCTGTTTCACTTGCTAAAAAAATTTCCGCCTTTGCCAAGGAAGGCTGGTTAAATATTGTTGGCGGCTGCTGCGGAACAACACCTGCACATATACAGGCATTGTCAGATGAAGTACGAATGATTCAGCCACGTCACATTGCGCATGAATCGTCTCAGCATACCGTATCAGGAATTGAGCCCCTGATATATGAGGAATCAATGCGCCCTCTTTTTGTAGGAGAACGGACCAACGTGATTGGTTCACGCAAATTCAAACGACTCATTGCGGAACAAAAGTTTGAAGAAGCATCAGAAATTGCTCGTGCACAGGTAAAAAACGGCGCTCACGTGATTGATGTGTGTCTCGCTGATCCAGATCGCGAGGAGGCGGCTGACATGGAAGGCTTTTTACAAGAGGCTATGAAAAAAGTCAAAGCCCCTTTTGTCATTGATTCAACGGATAAACACGTGATCGAAAAGGCGCTCACATATTCCCAAGGGAAAGCCATCATCAATTCCATTAACCTTGAGGATGGTGAAGAACGCTTCGAAGAAATTCTTCCACTTGTGAAGCTGTACGGCGGTGCACTTGTTGTCGGCACGATCGATGAAACAGGGATGGCCGTAACAGCAGAACGAAAGCTGGAGATTGCGGTACGCTCTCATGATCTATTAACGAAGAAATATGGCATTCCCGCAAGTGACATCATTTTTGATCCACTTGTCTTTCCAGTAGGCACTGGAGACGAGCAGTATATTGGCGCTGCCGAAGAAACGATCAAAGGCATCAAGATGATCAAGGAAAACCTGCCTGAGTGCTTGACGATTTTAGGCATCAGCAACGTGTCTTTTGGACTCCCGCCTCTTGGGAGGGAAATCTTGAATGCCGTCTACTTGTATCACTGCGTCCAAGCAGGACTTGACTACGCCATTGTAAATACAGAAAAACTTGAACGCTTCGCTTCTATTCCAAAGGAAGAAATCAAGCTCGCCGAAACGTTGCTCTATGAAACAAATGATCAAACCCTTGCTGAGTTCACCCAATTTTACCGCGGCAAAAAGAAAACGGTGAAAAAACCAAAGGTCTCCTTATCACTTGATGAAAGGCTAGCACTCTACGTCGTCGAAGGAACAAAAGAAGGACTTATCGATGATTTATCCCTTGCTCTAGAGCAATTTGAATCACCACTTCATATCATCAATGGTCCGTTAATGCAGGGAATGGCTGAGGTTGGACGTCTTTTCAATCAAAACGAACTGATTGTGGCGGAAGTGCTTCAATCGGCAGAGGTCATGAAGGCATCTGTATCGTATCTCGAGCAATATATGGAAAAGCAGCACGCAAACGGAAAAGGTAAGATTCTACTTGCCACTGTAAAAGGAGATGTCCATGATATTGGGAAAAACCTTGTCGACATCATTTTGAGCAATAACGGCTTTCAAGTGGTCGATCTCGGGATTAAGGTGACACCACAAACATTGATCGAAGCTGTGCAAAAGGAAAAGCCCGATATGATTGGATTATCAGGATTACTTGTGAAGTCAGCCCAGCAAATGGTACTCACCGCTCAGGATTTACAAAAAGCGAATATTTCCGTGCCCATTTTGGTCGGCGGCGCTGCACTTTCTCGTAAATTTACGAAAATGAAGATTTCGCCTCATTATGACGGACCGGTCCTTTACGCAAAAGATGCGATGGACGGCTTATCTTTAGCCAATGAGTTAAAAGCAAATCCTTTTCAGTTTCAAATAAAGCCCGATGAAGAGTCTGTGGCACCTGTCAAAGAGAAAGAAACAAAGCAGCCACAAGCTGTCATTGAATTACTAGAAAAACGTGTGGCACTCCCTGAGGCACCTATTTTCACGCCGGAAAATACGGCACGTCATTATGTAAGAAATATCGACCTGCACCACATTATGCCTTATGTGAATGAACAAATGCTCATCGGCCACCACCTTGGATTAAAAGGAAAGGTCAAAAAGCTGTTGGCCGAACAGCATCCAAAAGCATTGGAATTAAAGCAGCTTGTTACAGATCTTCTAAACGAAGGTAGAGAAAAAAACTGGTTTGCCCCAGCGTTTGTCTATCAATTTTATCCTGCTAGTTCAAACGGAAATGATCTGCATATTTATGATCCCGAAGTGCCTAACCGTATCATTGAAACATTCCAATTTCCAAGACAGGAGAAGCTTCCGTACCGCTCCATTTCTGATTATGTGCGGGGAAGCGGTGAAAAGGAGAAAGATTATATTGCTTTATTTGCCGTTACAGCTGGTGCGCGTATACGTGAAGTCGCGCAGCAATTTAAGCAAGAAGGAGATTATTTAAAAATGCATGCAGTTCAAGCTCTAGCACTTGAGCTTGCAGAAGGATTAGCCGAAAGAACCCACCAAGTGATTCGTGACAAATGGGGCTTCCCTGACCCAGTCGATTTCACAATGGAAAAACGATTCCAAGCGAAATATCAAGGGCAGCGCTATTCCTTTGGTTATCCCGCTTGTCCAAATCTTGAAGACCAAGAAAAGCTGTTCAAGCTGCTTCAGCCTGAAAAAATCGGCATCCATCTAACAGAAGGATTTATGATGGAACCTGAAGCATCTGTTTCAGCGATCGTCGTTTCTCATCCTGAAGCTCGATATTTTAATGTTCATTAATGCAGAACCTCCGAAACTGGAGGTTCTTTTTTGCTGGGAAAATTAGATAAACTTCAATTTTTACACTATATCTTCTTATGGTACGATACACATAGATGAATTCAGCTAAGAAGGAGTTGCGTGTCATGACAAACGTTGTTCAACGAGCATTAACACTCGATGACATACCAGATCTTATCGCATTGTCTCAAGAGGTAGACTGGCCTGATTACAATGCGGAAGAGCTCTCATCTCTTTTAACAAATGGATATTTCACAGGTTTTTCAACAGCGGATGGACAAGTCATCTCATGCGCAGGACTTTTCCAATATGATCGAATGGCGTCAATTGGTGCTGTCATTGTATCTGAGACACATCGCGGCTTAGGTCTTGCAAGGAAAATGATTGACACCCTGCTAGATCAATGTGATCAAAGCGTTCCTGTCGTTTTAACCGCTACTGTCCAAGGGCGGCCAGTTTACGAAAAAATCGGGTTTCACACGGTTGGCTACATTACGACTTACAAAACGCAAAACCCAAACCCAGAAGCGCTTCGTGTGTCAGATGACATCCACCTGTCTCCTGCCGATGAATCGCACCTTCCGTGTATTGAAGCACTAGATGAAAAAGGAGCAGGCACAAATCGATCAAGCTTTTTAAAAAACCGGATGAACCGAGCAGCACGGCGTATCATTGCAAAGAATGAACGTCACGAAACAACTGGCTTTGCGTTTGGTGTTGAAACACCTGCCAATTTAATGATTGGACCGCTTGCTGCAAATGATGAACTTACAACTCTCTCGCTGATCCGTTCTCTCATTTCGTCTTATTCGGGTCCGATTCGTTTAGATATGCAGGAGGAAACAGCTGAGCGCCTCCATGAATCACTTGTTGAAGCAGGTTTTACGAAAACAAACAAGGCGCATTTTATGATGATTCGTGGAAAAGAAAAGCTGAACGATCCCGCACTTCTTTATTTCCTTGCCTCTCAAGCATTTTCGTAAAATATAAAAAGCTGTAGACACTTAATGTCTACAGCTTTAGATTGTTGACAAAGGGCTAAAATGACTTTTATTTTAGCCCTTTGTCTTCTTTTCAGCGTGATAGAAAGCCTTTGCAGCCCTAGGAAGGACGAGCACTGGCGCGGAGCGAATTTGTGATTCGTGAGCACCAGCGCACAGGACTGACACCGAATGCGAGGGTTTGGCTACACGCTGAAGCTGTAGACACTTGATCCCAGCTTTTCTATTATTTCTCGCCGACGGACGAAAGAACATGCGCGAGTGCATTTGTGACCTTTCCATGCTCTGATGCATGTGGGCGGTCATCTCCATCTCCATACCCATAATCAATCATTCGATTACGATTTAAGCACAGTTTTGTCAGCTTCGGCTGGAATAGATCAAATAGGTCAAAACGGTCCTTCAGCTGTGGGAATTGCTTTTGATACTGCTGAATTTCTTCAGCAAGCAAGCGCCAAAGCGCTGTTTCATCTAACAGTTGATGATTGTCTAACACATTTGATACGTAACGCAGGTTACAAATAAACAATCCTGTAAAGATAAACTGCACTAACCCTTCCGGCGGCTCACTCCGCAGCACTTCTTTTAAATCTTCTCCTAGAGAAGCCAATTCAGGCAGCGGCTGATCACTAATGTTCACATCGTCAACAAAATCTTTGATCGCTAAACGATGAGGCTGATGATCTTTTAACACAAGAATCGTATTTTGTCCGTGCGGTGAAAAGACGGTGCCGTATTGATACATAAAGTGCAATAGCGGTGGCATCACCACATGGAAAAATTTCGCCATCCACTCTTTTGCTGAGAGACCTGATTTTTCAATCAGCTGTTTCACATAGGGCTCACCTTCATGATCCTCATAAGTGAGTGCCGCAAGTGTAACAGGATTCTCTCCTTCATCTAAGTACGAGTAAATGCTTTCTCTAAAAATGACACCGAGCATTTCAAGATATTGATACGGGGCACCAGGCAGTTTGCTATAGTAAGGATGATCGACATTGATACTTGCATTCTCACCAGGTAATATCACGCGGCAGACATCAGATAAAAATGAATCTTGATCCGCGATCCCTTTAATATGCGCTGTAATGCGAGGGGCAATGACTGTCCGTTCTGACGGAAGTCCTCGGTACACAAGTGTATTTAAAATGCTCATTGGCAGTTTAATATGATGCTTGCCTTTATTTGAGATGTTCGTAAAGGTTCTGATCGACTGCTGCGGGATATATTGATCCAGTCCCTCTCCTACATACACAATCCGGCGCAACGCCAAATCTTCTGGGAAATGTTGAATAATCATATGTGTCCACTGCCATTTATGAACAGGCATCAAATAATAATCAGCTGTATTCAATCCTTCATCCTTTAGCACGCGGTGAAATTGACGAATCGTGACTTCATCTAACTCTTTGGCAATTACCTGCTCATAGTTTTCATGATCGACTGCATGGAATGTGGCAAGGTCCCGGTGAACAGCAATCCAAGACAGCTGCACACTTTCTTGCCTTTCAGGTGCATAGGCTAGGTAGTCATCGTAACTGAACCCAATGCGTCCTTTGTTATACACAATCCAAGGATGACCTGTCATTTCTCCTTCAATCCATGCATAATCAGTATCTGTCAGTTCATCCGCACGAAGTGCTTTTTTCGACAGCAAATGTACATCTGCTAACAGGGTGTGATGAAGCTCTTTTATTAGGTGTCCTGTTGTCTCAGAAGACATTGGAATGAGCGGCTGAATGTCTAGTAAAAACACAATTGCACTGACATCCTTTGACCATTTTCCGTCTTGACAGCACTCGATTGATTCAGCGATTGTATCAAAACTATCAAACAAACGAGGTTTTGCAAGATAGCGATATTTCTTATGTTCGTGAATGATTAATTCATACTGAGCAATGCCATCCTTATGATCTAGCTGCACGGGATGAAGCATATCCTCATACATGTATTCAGACAGCATTTTTGCCACCATTCGCTGGTTTGCCTTTTTCCAAGCAGCAGGATTCACCGCTTTTTTCAATTCATCTTGTACACTCATCGCTTCATCCTCCTTAACCTTTGATTTCTTCGAATGTATTGACGTTCTTTTGTGTACCAAATGTCTGGAAGACGTGCTTTTGATAAAGTGGATACACGGTTTGACGAGCAAGTTCATTGATAATCACACTGTTTCGATAAGCGCCAAGACCTAAATCCGGAGCGCCAACGCCATGTGTATGAAGCTCTGCATTTTGGACAAAAATATCATTTTCACCCATTGTATTTGTTTTCAAGCGATATTCACGTTCGACTTGGAACCGTCCTTGATCATCCCATTGAATGTGATGAGAAATTGGGTTGATAAACGGCGGCAGTACGGATTGATAGCCCGTCGCCAGCACGACAATATCTGTCTCGTGGGTAAAGGTGTCCTCTTTGACCCATTGCGTGCATGAAAGGGACAAGCCGCAAGCTGTTTCCTCAATCAAGTTGACCTCTGTCATCGCTTGAAGCACTGTGTTCAACTGCTCTCCGCAGGCAGAACGTTCATAAAGCAAATGATAAATATCACGGATCATTGCAGAGCTGATGCCCTTATACAGCAAGTCTTGCTGCTTTAACAACGCATCCTTTTTTGTTTGCGGAAGCTCATAAAAGAAATCAATATAATCTGGAGAGAAATATTCAAGACCAAGGTTTGAATATTCCATTGGGAAAAATCCTTTAGAGCGTGTGAACCAGTGAATATCCTTCGCCTCATCATCTGATAAAATATTATAGAACACTTCTGCCGCACTTTGACCAGAGCCGATCACTGTCACAGATTTCCCTTTGAAACAGCCTTCTTTCTTTCGTTTTAAATAGTCCGCAGAATGAAAAACTTTCTCTCCTAAAGCTGGCTGGAGCGATGCTGGTATCGCCGGCTGTGTACCAATTCCTAAGACGAGATGCTTACTTTCAAACACCTCTACCGTTTGGTCTTTCACATGACGCACATGCACTTCATATCGCTTTTCTCCTGCTTTCTCGATCAATGAGACAGATTCGACGTTCATGCCAAATCGGCAAGAGTCTAACTGGTCTGCGACCCAACGGCAATAATGACTATATTCCTTGCGCGGGATATGAAAATCCTCTAGAAAGTAAAATGAATACAAACGGTTTTGTTCCTGTAAATAGTTGAGAAAGCTATATTTACTTTTCACATCTGCCATACTGACAAGGTCCGCTAAAAAGGGAACCTGCAGTGTCGTCCCCTCAATGAGCATCCCTGGGTGCCAATGAAAGGCTTCACTTCTTTCAAAAAACAAAGCGTCAATTTCATTTACCTCTTCAGATAATGCGGCAAGTCCTAAGTTAAACGGGCCAATGCCAATTCCTATTACATCCACTACATTATTTTGCTTGTTGAACCACGTCATGGTTATACTTCCTTTCGAATCGTTCTCGATCACAAAACATTAAAAGACCTGTTTTATCCGGTAAATTGACTGGTTTTACACGTTCAAAGCCGCATTTTTCAAATACATGGATCATTTTTTCATTGCGAATATCCGGCTCAGCGACGACTTTTTCTGTTCGTTTGTTCTGCTCAAATTGAAATGCTGTCATGGCCAGAAGTAGCGGGGCCGCAAAACCTTTTCCCACATAATCCGGCTCCCCTATTAATAGATGGATTCCTTGATCATGCGGAGAAGGCTGATAGTAAGATTCAATGATGTCACCTTTGACGTTGTATGCCTCAAAATAACTCATGGGCGTCCCATCAATTGTGCCTAAATATAGGGTTTGATGCGGATCATGAATCGCCTGATAAAAATGCTTTTCAAAAGCAGGAAACGGAATATTCAAATGCCAAAATGGGTGAACATACTCCTCTTGCATCCACTTGTGGACAAGCCGGACATCTCTTTCATATTCAGCGCGAATAAACTTAATACGATCCCTCATCCAATCAGCGCCTCCTTATGTAAAAAGAGCGGATTCAAGACAGCTGTGTAACGAGACTGTGTTTCCAGAGATCCTGTCAGTTCATCCATATCTTCAAACCGTGTCAGCAAATTCGCTTTTGAAGGCAGTTCTTTTGAGCGCAGAAGGCTGTTTGTCAGCTCAGATGCCCCGTAAGTTTCCTCATGAGCAAGCAATGTGTCTCTCACGAGTGCGAGCAAGTCTTCTTCTTTCGCCAGACCTTCTGTACCAAAACCGTTAATGAGACCAAATAAATGATTAAAGAAGAAATAATAACGCAGTCTCTCAACGGCTACCTCATCTGCACAAATCGTTTCACTTCTCACGCTCAGATTTTGGACAAGATTTGCGAGTTTATCCTTTTTCGATTCACTATAGTAGTAGCCTTGATTGTCACGATAATAGAAGGTGTGCGGGTAACCACCCTTCATTTGCACAACAGCGTTTTGCTGATGGGCTTCCAGTGCAAGACCATACGTTTCAAACAGCCAGAGCATCGGTTCTAACGAAATGGTTAAATATTGCTTAAACCAATCTTGGCTTACAGCCTCTGGTGATCGACCTTCTGCGTCTGCAAGGTCATGGATGATCCCTGCTAATCGCGATTTTCCACCATACGCATGATCCTGACATAATCCAGCAATTAAGCTTGCCCCTTTTTCACGATGTAAAAATGGATTTTGACGAATGACTACTTCAAAGCCAGATTCCGCCTCTTCTCCTTGAATGGATAAATAGGCAGGATCTTCAATGACCCGAAATCCAGAGAATTCGTCGTATAGAGAAACGCCTAATTCTGTTTTTAAAATGCGCGACATCTCTACTCCGCGATCCAGTTCCTTTTGTTTATTGATACGTAAGGAGTTTGTAATTTTCACAGGAACAGAGAATTTGAGCATGTAAGCAGAATCCTTTTGATAGACGGTTCTGAAAGATGAAGTCGCTGTGTATTCAGAACCCATCGGTCCTAAATAAGTGAGTTTCCCTTCCTCTATATAACGGTTCACGAACGCTTTCTCCATGACCACCTTCACTTGAAGCGGGTGAATCGGAATGAGCACATATTCTCCGTTTTCTACTAACGTATTCAGTCTCTCTTTTTCTGCTGGTACCTGTCGCAAGAGCTCCTCTAGCATGAGGCTTGCCGCAGACTGTGTAATTGACGAATCCTGAAGCACAATCGAATGATGCGCTTTAAAGTAATGAAGCTGGAAAGTCCCTTTCAGCTCAGGAGAATAGATCGCTTCCTCCTCCTCTGTCATTCCTTGTCTGCTTTTTGGGGTAGGATGCGTTAAATGACCAAGGAGAAGTGACTGCTCAGCCTCGATATACTCAAAATCGGCTTCAGAAAGAGCGGCTCGATCACTTTCTCGCTCCTTTAAGAACCGTTCAATATTTCGGCAGCTTAAAATGATGCGAAGCATGAATTCATCCTCTGCATCTGTACGGCCATATTCAATGAGAAGCTCCTTTGAACATAAAGCAACAAGTGTCGTGTAATCGACGATTGCGCCCTCTTGTTCACTGCCTTGCGGGCGAAAGCGAATCGGAAAATCAAAGAGATGGCGGCCAACAGATGAAACATATCGGATCGGAATCACAAGCTCTAGATCTTGCTTTGCTAATTTTGCGATGAAGACAAGCGAGCCATCTGCTCTCGTCTCTTTTTTTGCAGATCGATCGATTCCTGTTTCGCGTAAAAAACAGTTTAAAAAGCTTTGCATGGTTGCATTTTCAGCCATTTGTTTATATTGACTCAACGTAGTACCCTCCCGGATTGAATATGAGCGATCCCGATATCAACGATGTCAGAAAGGATTTCCTCAATATGTGTGATTGTCGTTCTCGGATTTAACAAAGTGAATTTTAAGCAGGTTTGACCATCCACTACTGTTTTTGCAACGACAGCAGTTCCTGTTTGGAATAATGTGCGATGAATGATTTTATTGACATCATCTGTTTGGTGGTCATCCTTAAATCGGAACACAACTGCATTGATTTCTGGCTCAGGATTGATCACTTCAAGGTCATCATTTTTCTCAATAAGCGCGGCCACATCCTTTGCAAAATGGATCGTATGGTCTATGATATCGCCAAACCCTTCTTCTCCAATAAGACGAAGTGATAGAAGTAATTTCAGTGCGTCAAATCGGCGTGTTGTTTGGACAGATTTATTAACGAGATGTAGAATTCCTTCCAGCTCATCTTCCTTTGGATTGAGATAATCTGCATGATAATCAATCAAACCAAAATGCCTTTTATCCTTTAGCAAAAATGCCCCGCAGGAGATCGGCTGATAAAATTGTTTATGAAAGTCGATCGTGATCGAATCTGCAAGCTCAATACCGTCTAATTTCTTACGATAGGTTTCGCTTAATACAAGTGCTCCGCCGTAGGCAGCATCCGCGTGAATCCACAGACCGTATGGCTTGACGAGGGCATATACCTCTCGAACTGGGTCAATACTGCCAAAATCCGTTGTCCCGCAAGTTGCTACTACCGCAAAAGGCAGCAAGTTCTGCTCCTTCAACTCAGCCAGCTTCTTTTTCAAATCATTGAGGTCCATTCGATGATGCTCATCTGCCTCGACTAGTACGACTGCCTGCTCTCCTAAACCTAACTGGGAGGCAGATTTTTTCACAGTAAAGTGAGCATTCCTCGAGCAAAGGATTCTCATGCGGTGAGATTCACTTGGCAAGCCTTTCTGCTGAACATTCCACTGCCATGTGTTTTCACAAAAGGCATCTCTCGCCAGAAGCAGCCCCATGTAGTTAGATTGGGTTCCACCGCTTGTAAAAGTCCCATCTGCTAGGCCGCCATAAGAAAACTTCGCACATAGCCACTTGAGAATTTCTTCCTCAACCAAAGAAGCAATACCGCTTTGATCAAAAGAATCCATTGATTGGTTAAAGGAACTTACCATCACCTCTGCGGCAAGTGCAGGAATGAGCGGTGGACAATGCAGATGTGCCAAGCATTTAGGATGCGATACATCAATCAAATGCGGCAAAAGATGTTCTTTTATATCCTGAAAGACAGATTCAATGGATTCTCCAGACGGTTGAAATCGGAATAATGATTCGACACTAGCCGCTAATTTCCCAGGCAATATTCCACTGTAGGGGCCTGTGTCTTTTTGCCATTGATCCAGTAAGCTGTCGATAGATGTATGAAGAGCCGCTTGGAAGGACTCTCTTCCAAGCTGGCTTTGATTGATAAATAATGAATCCACAGAAGCTTTAGTTGGTGGCATCGTACACGGCCTCTTTAAAAATAGCGATGACTTTTTCAAGCTGTTCTTCTGTCATAATGAGTGGTGGCAGGAATCGAATGACACTTCCGAAACGGCCTCCTGTCTCCACAATTAATCCTTTATCAAAGCAATTCTTTTGAATAAGACTGGCCAGCTCTGGATTCGCTGGATAGCTTCCATCCACATCCTGTTTCTCATTTGGATTGACTACTTCAACGCCAATCATTAAACCTCTCCCTCGAACATCACCGAGAGCAGGGACTTGTTTTTGGATGTCTTTTAGATGAGCCTGCATACGATCTCCTAACCGTTCTACATGATCAAGCAGGTTGGTTTCTTTGATAAATTTAAGCGTAGCGGTTCCTGCAGCCATCGCCATTTGATTCCCTCTAAATGTCCCGATGTGTGCACCTGGATTCCATTGATCTAAATCTTGATCATAAATCACAACTGAAAGCGGCAGGCTTCCACCAATGGCTTTTGACAGCACAATAACGTCAGGTACAATTCCTGCATGTTCAAAGGCGAACATCTTACCTGTTCGGCCAATGCCTGATTGAACCTCATCAATAATGAGTGGGATCCCTTTTTCTTTTGTGATTCTTCTCATTTCTTTCATCCATTCAATCGATGCTGGAATGGAGCCTCCCTCGCCCTGCACTGCTTCAAAGATCATACCTGCTGGCGGAAGAATACCACTTTCAGGATCATTTAATACGCGCTCAATATACGAACTTGAGATGCGGTGCGAATCCTTCCCACCAATTCCAAATGGGCAGCGATATTCATATGGGTAAGGCATAAAATGAACATCAGGTATTAACCCTTGCACTCTTTCCTTCGGAGATAAATTCCCGCTTAATGACATCGTGGCATGTGTCGCACCGTGATACGCACCATGGAATGTTAGAATGCTTCGATTCCCTGTCGCTGTTTTGACTAATTTAATTGCTGCTTCTATGGCGTCACCACCAGTTGGCCCACAAAATTGAATTTTGGCTCTTTTTGCAAACTCTTCTGGCAAGTGTGAAAAAATTTCATTCACAAATTCTTCTTTAATTTCTGAGGTTATGTCCAGCGTATGCAACGGTCTTTTTTCATGAAGCATACGTTCAATAGCTTCTATAACAACTGGGTGATTGTGACCAAGTGCAAGTGTTCCTGCGCCTGCCAGGCAGTCATAAAACTCTCTGCCATCCGCATCTGTCACGATCATACCCTCGGCTTTTTGCATGGCTAATGGGAACCGTCTCGGGTAAGACCTTGCATTCGATTCTCTTTGACTTTGCTGCTCTAAAAATTGCTGATTTTTAGAAACGGTTTTGATGGACATAATAAAACACTCCTCCAATTGATAAAGATTATCATTTTCATTTACTAGCCTAGAGGATGTGAGATATGAAAGTCAATTGTATTCAAAAAGATGATTCGAAAAGCATATGAATGCTATATTCTCTTTTTAGCGAGTATTTTCGTGTAATCTTTACAAACCTCTACTGCCATAAAGACATAAAACGGATGAGACGGAATGATGTAGAAAAAAATTACAAATCATTATTCCTAGTTCTTTTGCTCTAATCATGATGAAACTCTCATTTTATATAGGAAACTGGATGAAAATGATGTAGAAAAAGAAAGAAAGAAACGTCATTCTTTATTGATATAAATGGTTATAATGGTATAATTTCTCTGAAACAAAAGGGATTGGAGAGGGATCTGATGATTTTAACAAAGCATGATCTTCACCACTACTTAGCTCAGGACAAGAAAGCATTAGCCATTAAGCGCAAACGACCTAAGTGGTTTGGGGATGATATATGGAAATATCAAAGGATTTTACGAAAATATGAATACTATTCTAATAGCGGTGCTGCACTTCGCAAATGGTTTTATCGCTATTTACATAAAAAGAAAGGCATGCAGCTTGGCTTTGATATCCCGATTGGTGTCTTCGGTCCCGGTCTTAGAATCAATCATACGGGGCTCTTAATTGTGAACAAGTATGCAAAAATTGGGGCATTTTGTGATATTCATCAAGGGGTGAATATTGGTCAGAATCATCATAAAAAGGATGTGCCAACCATTGGGAATCATGTATGGATCGGCCCAGGTGCTAAGCTGTTTGGGGATATCCATATTGCAAATCATATTTCCATCGGAGCAAATGCTGTGGTAAACCGTTCTTTTCACGAGGAGAAGATTGTTATTGCAGGTGTGCCTGCGCAAAAGGTAAAAGAAAAAAGCCCTTCTTCATGAAGGACCCACCTGATAAAAAAGAATGATACCGATCAAAACAGAGATGAGCAGCATGAGGTAAAACAAAATCGTTAAAATAAGAATGGTCCAGCCAAGTCCCTTCCTCTCTGTCTTGATCAAATAAATACCGAGAACGATCGTACTAAATAAGACACCTAAAATGGCCCACAGCCATTTGTCTTTATCATGCTTTGGCGCATCAAACCATAAATAAATGGCAACAGCAAGTGAAACGAATAAACCCGTGATTCTCAAGATCAAACTCCCCCTTATGTACACACGTGCTTTCTATTATGCGTTTGAGTATCCGATCACCAGCAATAAGAAGTAAAAGACATAGACTAGAATGAAAATAGAATAGATGATAATGGACACGATCAGAACCGTCCAGCCCAATCCTTTTCTTCCTGTTTTGATCAGGTATATTCCAAATGTAAAGAGCCCGAATAAAAGGCCTAAAATCGCCCACAGCCATTTATTTTTCCCATGTTTAGGCGCATCTACAAATAGGTAAACGGCCACTATAATCGACACAAACCATCCGGTAATCCAGCGCAACTCATTCGCCCCCCTTCTTTTTTAGTTTATTCAATCCCGCTACTTTTTTACTAAAAAGAAAAGGAATTATTCAGTTGAATGTTGCAGAAGACTTTGCCATTCCTCTCTCAGCATCCCGTAACGCATAGAATCATAATACTCTCCTTGGTAGTAACGGACCTTTCTCAGTCTTCCCTCAAGGGTAAACCCGCATTTCTCTGCGCACCGCATCATTCGTTCATTCCCAGACCAGGTGGTGAGACCGATTCGCGGGATATCAATGTGTGAAAATAACTCATTTATCCATAGATTTAAGGCCTTTGTTCCAACTCCTCCATTCCAAAAACGTGAGTCATAAATAAGAATCCCGCATTCAAGCCAGCGCGTTCGTTCATTCTCCCAATAATAAGAAACGGTGCCTTTCAATTCGCCACCTATGACAATGCCATATAGCTTTGGCGGAATGGCGTCATCCTGTACATATCGTTTCTTAAATGCAGCAAGCGGGATCTCGTGTTCATGAAAATAAGGTGCATTCCACTTTCGATAGGACTGGTCTGATGCTTTAAACTTTAAATGCCACACGACCTCTAGATCAGTTTCGTCTAATGGACGTATGCTCACATGCTCTTTTTTTCCTTTCATCATTTCACGTTCCTTTACTTTGTCGTTCTTTTTGCGAGATGACGGTACTCGATAGGCGTCATGCCTTCGTTTTGCCGAAACAGCTTAGAAAAATAAGTAGGGTCGTCAATGCCTATCTGTTCAGCAATCGCTGCGATTTTATCATTCGTTGAGGCAAGCATGCTTTTGGCTTTTTCGACCTTGAGACGATTGATATATTGGTTTGGCGTCAGTCCATAGACAGTCTGCATACACCTTGTCATGTAATCAGGGTGATAGTGCAGCTTCTCTGCAAGCTCCTCCATTTGCAGTTTCTTCATAAAGTGACGCTCAAGATAATGAACCACTTCTGAGGCGACATTCTCCTTTGCACTTGGAATGTGAAATGCTTCTTTTTGTAAATGAATGAGCAGTTCTTCAAACTGAAGCTGTTTTTTCAGTGGCTGTTCAGATGCATCATCATTTAGTGCCCGCATCTGTGCAAGGTGCTTTTCTAATACATTTCTTCCTTTCACTTTTCCTTTACGGGGCAGGCTAAATTCATATGTTGCCGGTTTTTCAAAGGTGGCTTTATTTTGTTTCATATCAAACCAGTGTTCTCTCGGCCGATTCGTGAGCTCGTATGGGTCAATTGAGAAATGCAGCCACTCATAGTGCGTTTCTTCTTCGCATGGCAGGTGTCCGCCATGCGACAAGCCAGGTGAGAGAATGATATACTCTCCTTCTTTTACGTGATGAGCCTCTCTATCTTCTGTGATCCATAGCTGCCCTCTTGTGACATAAAGAAGATCAAACACGGTGAAGGTTCTAGAGATATGTCTTTCTCCTTGATAAAATACGCCTTTACCTGAAACGATATAAACCGGGAACGGCGGTACAGTAAATGTAATAAATCGATTCATATTCATCCCCTTATGAAGTCGGATTTCTCCAATAAGTTTCGGTTTCATCTCTTCTTATTATAGTCGATGCAAGGTACACTATAAATCGGATTTATACGAAAGGAGGCTTATGATGAAACCTCAAGCACTGCCAATTCAAAAGATTCAAGCCAAGGATAAGAAAACCCATCCTTCATTATTTGCATTAACTTGGCCTATTTTTATTGAAATCTCTTTATATATGCTGATGGGAAGCGCGGATACCCTCATGCTCAGCCAATATTCCGATAATAGTGTTGCCGCAGTTGGTGTAAGCAATCAGCTCCTGAATTTATTGATTGTCATGTTCAGCTTCATTACAACTGGAACGACGATTGTGATTGCACAACTTTTAGGAGCGAGCCGCAGGCAGGAAGCGACTCAAGTCGCCTATGTCTCACTAGGAACCAATTTCTTGATTAGCTTTGTCATTAGCCTTCTCATGTTTGTATTAGCTGTTCCCATTTTACACCTGATGGGCCTATCAAGTGAGCTCATGCCGGATGCGACTGTATTTTTACAAATTGTCGGGCTGCTGTCTTTTATTCAAGCGCTCATTATGACGTATAGTGCTATTTTAAAAAGCTACGGATATACAAGAGATACGATGTATGTCACCATCGGAATGAACTTGTTAAACGTTGCCGGTAACTATTTGGTGATTTTTGGTTCGTTTGGCTTCCCTGTATTAGGTGTCATGGGGGTCGCTTTTTCAACCTCACTCGCTCGATTGATCGGTTTAATGGCTATGATCCTCATTGTACGCCGCCGAATTGGATTACGCTTTTCACTGAAGAAAATGTTTCACATCCAGCGGACATATTTAAAAAAGTTGCTGAAAATCGGCATTCCTTCTGCTGGAGAGCAGCTTTCTTATAACGGCTCTCAAATGATCATTACACTGTTTATTACATTTATGGGGACGCAGGCATTAGCTGCAAAGGTTTATACTCAAAATGTCATGATGTTCATTATGCTATTTGGTGCAGCCATTAGCCAAGGGACACAAATTTTAATCGGGCGCCATATTGGGGCGAAGGAATTCGATGCTGCCTATCACAGATGCATGAAAAGCTTATACTGGGCCATTGGCATCTCCCTTCTTTCTTCTATTGCTTTATCTTTATCATCGACGCATTTGCTTGCTTTCTTTACTAGCAATAGCGAGATCATTCAAACCGCCGCCACCCTCCTCCTTTTGACCATTATTTTGGAACCGGGCCGTTCTTTTAATATGGTCATTATTAATTCCTTGCGGGCTGCTGGTGACGCGAAGTTTCCAGTGTATATGGCGATGATTTCAATGTGGGGCATCGGGCTTCCAATCGCTTACTTGTTAGGCATCCAGCTTGAGATGGGCCTCATTGGGATTTGGATTTCTTTTATCGTGGATGAATGGGTAAGAGGCATCTTTATGTATAGGCGGTGGCGTTCAAGGGTTTGGACGGAATATCGCTTTTCTTCCACATAAAAAGGACTGCGGGTGCAGTCCTTTTTTACGTAATATTTTCTAAAATAAGTGCTTTTTCTTGGTTCGAAATAAATGATCGCTGTGTAAATACGCGGTATTCATTTTCTCTTGTCTTATCTAAAATGGCTTTATAAAAGTGAGCAGCTGCTTTCACTGGTATACGTGAATAAAGCGGGAATTCATGAAGATGATCAAAAAACTCCTCGTAGTATGCCTCTGCCTCAAAGGCAATGTACTCCCATACGTGCTGAAATGCTTGATTGACAATGCCTTCTTGCAATTCTTG
This sequence comes from Bacillus sp. FSL W8-0645, assembly GCF_038007905.1. NCBI lineage: Bacteria > Bacillati > Bacillota > Bacilli > Caryophanales > Bacillaceae > Bacillus > Bacillus sp. FSL W8-0645. Next base: position 1,170,244 of record NZ_JBBOYC010000001.1, on the reverse strand, counting down.
CTCTGTATATCCGAATTGATCCATGACTTGCTTTGGCAAATAAATGCGGTCTCTTTCGGCCTTATCCTCGCCAATGTCACGAAGAATATTGGTCAGCTGCATGGCAATCCCTAATGAAATCGCTGCTTCTTTCAGCTGTTCTTTTTTACGCGGTGCAATAATAGGAAGCAGCATAAGTCCAACGGTACTAGCAACATGGTAGGAATAAATGAGCAGTTCATCTAACGTTTCATATCGGTGCTGCTCTAAATCCATCTCCTGACCTTGGAGCAAGTCACGGAACGGAGCTTCATCCATACGGAACTCTTGAAATGTATGTTCTAGCGCCACCCACATCGGATCATTCCGATCTACCTCACCTTGTAAAAATCGATCAAACGTCTCTCGAAAGGAGGCAAGCTCCTCTTTTGGCGAGGGGGACTCATCTACAATATCATCTGCTTTCCGGCAAAAGGAATACACAGCCCAGACGGCCTGTCGTTTCTTTTTAGGCAGCATGGAAAAGGCACGGTAAAACGTTTTAGAATGGGTTTGAATCGTCTCCTCACATAATTTCAATGCTGTTTGTACATCAACCACTTAGCTTCACTTCCTTTCTGTCATTCAAATCTTTTAACAGCACAGAGGCCATCAGCTTCGCACTTTGCATCACGATCGGCACTCCGCCACCAGGATGGATGGAAGCACCTACTGCATAAAGATTATCAGTCTCAGCTGCCTTCACTTGCGGGCGGAACACACCTGATTGAAATAAGTTAGGCGCAAGTCCAAAGCTGCCACCTTCAAACAATCCTTCTCGCAAGGAATCATTTGGTGTTCTGATTTTTTTCCAGACAATCGACTCTCGCAAGCTTGGAAAGCCTCTTTTCTCAAGACGATCGAGCATTTTCTCTACAAAATCTGTCTCCTCTTCCCAGTTGATATGATCTCCTGAGGGAACGGGAATCAGCATATATAAAACACTACAACCTTCCGGGGCAAGAGATGGATCAATGATCGATGGATTAAATGTATAAAACGACGGGTCTTGAGGGATCGTCTTCGTTTGAAAAACCTCTTTCATATGCTGATCAAAGTGTTCGCCCATCAAGAATTGGTGCACAGGCGCATCATGGTACATTTTGTTTAACCCGAGATACACCATTACACAGCCAGAGGACGGCACGTATTTACGCCGATCTTGTTCGTCTAAACCAAGCTGTTTTAACGCAGCTGGATAATCTCCGTTGATGACAAAAGCATCAGCTGCTATATGGGCGTCACTGACTTTTGCTTTAACCACGCGCTTCCCATCAAACTCAAGCTCCATGACTTCTGCATTTTTTCTCACATGCACACCCATTTTCATGAGCTGCCTCTCCAATATATCTACTAAACTCGCATAGCCGCCTTTTAAATAGTAGATTCCATGTGCGTGCTCACTATATGAAACAAGCGAATATATAGCAGATGATTCATATGGATTTCCTCCGACATAGAGGGTTTGAAGTGCATATGCATCTCGCAGGCGTTCGTCTGAGAAATACTTTTTCAGGGCGCTTTGAACCGTGCGATACGCCTTTAATTTCATTAAAATTTTCATGTTTGCTTTTGTAAAAAATGTACGCTTTTCATGAAATGATTTCTCTAGAAAGGCTTGTTGTCCTTCTTGAAACCGGTCTGTCATTTCTTCCATAAACCTTAGGAATCCTTGATCTTCCTTTGGAAATACACGTCTGATTTCCTCTAGCTGACGAAGTGCATCGGAGTACTTCGTGTAGGAGGTACCATCTTGAAATTGAATCGTATACAGCGGATCAAGCTGCAAAAGATCAAGAGATGCTTCGTCAATTCCAACCTCATGTAAAATACCTTTTAACATATCTGGAAGTAGGACAATGGTCGGACCTTCATCTACTTTATATCCTTTCTCACGTACAAAAGCAAGTCTTCCGCCAAGTCGCTCATTTTTTTCGACAAGCGTGACATCATGTCCCGCTTTTTTTAAATAAAGTGCTGAGATCATCCCGCCAATACCGCCACCTGCAATCAATATATGTTTTTTCATGAGGCGCTCCCCTTTTCTTGTTGCGACAATGTTTTGTGCGTATGTTTCTCTTTTGAAAGAATCGCATTTGTCGTGATACGTGCTGATTCTAAAATGGTCGGTAGTCCGCTTCCTGGATGCGTTCCTCCTCCTACGAGCCAGCAATGATCCAATTCATCAAATTCATTGTGCGGCCTTAGAACCATCATCTGCGTCAGCTGGTGACCAAGGTTAAATGTGGCTCCTTCGTATACGTAAAGGTCTTCCTCCCATTGCTTCGGTGTGATCATCCGCTCGACTTCTATATGCTGCCTTACATTCTTAAAACCGGTTTTTCGCTCCAGTGTATTCAGTACAAGTTCTCTGAATTCATCTTGATGCGCTTCCCAGTCAATGCCGCTCTGATTGTTAGCAACGGGTGCCAATACATAAAGAGCTGACTTTCCTTTTGGCGCAAGTGAGTCATCTGTGACACTAGCATTTTGAATATAAATAGATGGATCATCTGGCAGCTCATATGTTTTCGTAATGCCTTTGACAAATTGCGCATAATCATCAGAAAAAACGATGGTATGATGTGGCTCCTCATATATGGTATCTAATCCTAAATAAAGCATAAAGGTGGAGCATGAGAATTTTTTCTTTTTTAATTTTTTCTCGCTATATTTCTTTAAAAGTCCTGGCTCTACAAGCTTTGTCATCACATGTGCAAAATCTCCATTTACGACAACCTCATCTGCCTGTATTTCTTCCCCAGATTCTAAGCGAATGCCCTTTACTTTCCTGCCTTCTGTCAACAGTTTTTCGACGCCGGCTGACAGATGAATCGTTGCTCCAGCTTCAATTGCCGCTTTTGCCATCGCTTCTGACAGCTGATTGACCCCGCCCTTCGGATGGAACACACCTGTGTCATGCTCCATAAATGATAGAATGGAGAAAGCACCAGGGCACTCCCACGGTGACATGCCTAAATATTTTGATTGAAATGTAAACGCATATTTCACTGATTCATTTGAGAAATAATCTGACAGCACATCATATAAACTCTTATTCAACGAAAGCTGCGGAAGTGCTTTGAGCACCTTTGGACGCAGATAATGATGAAAACGATCCATTTTACTTTGTAAAATAGGTGTCAGCCGATCCATTTTGCGCTTCGTATCGTTCATAAATCGTATATACCCTTCTCCCTCTCCAGGTGCAAAGGCTTCTAACCGTCTATACATTTCATCACGATCTCGTATCATATCTAGCTGCTCGTCTTGGAAAATCAATCTATACATTTCTTTTAATTCAATCACATCAATATAGTCATAAAGATTTTTACCAGCAAAGGTGAACAGCTCCTCTGCAATATGAATCATGCTGAGAAAGGTAGGACCCGTATCAAACGTGAAATCACCAAGTTGAAACTTAGAGTTACGTCCGCCAACAAAGGGCTGTTTTTCGTAAACATGAACATCATGTCCTTTGCTTTGAAGCATCATAGCTGCCGCAAGTCCCCCTGGTCCTGCTCCGATCACAATGATTTTCATTATCCTTTTTCCTCCAAATTAATTCACTTTAAGTTAATTATACAAATTAGAAAGATTAGATCAACTTTCGATGTGCTCTATTCGTCTCATGTTATGTATCAAAAAAGCCGGCTTCCCTTCAACAAATGTAAGAAAGCCGACTCTTTATTACGCTTCTATATCAATTCGATACGTTTCAAACCAATGATGAATTTGCGCCAGATGAGCGATTAATTGCGGGCCCTTCATGAGCTGGCCATACCAAGGCACTTGAAAGGAAGCTCCTTCCGTTTCAATCAGCTGCTTTAATTGATGTGGATCTAGAAATTCGTGAAGGACAGAATCTTTTTGCGCAAGGCAGTCTGTTAACATCTCTTTCACAGCCTGGGTATAGGCTGGATGATGTGTTTTCGGGTAAGGACTCTTCTTGCGATAAAGCACTTCATTCGGTAAAATTCCCTCTAATGCTTTCCGTAAAACCCCTTTTTCACGATTTCCATGCATTTTCATTTCCCAAGGAATATTCCATACATATTCGACAAGACGATGGTCCGCAAATGGTACACGTACCTCAAGACTCGCCCCCATACTCATTCGGTCTTTTCGATCTAGCAGCGTTGTCATAAACCAGACCATATTTAAGTAAAAAAGTTCTCTCCGGGCTTTATCTACTCCAGTTTCTCCATCTAAAAGAGGCGTTTCAGCCACGGTTTCTTCATATTTGCTTTGTGCATATTCTTTTAGTGACAGCTTCTTTTGCCACGAGTCTTGTAAGAGCTGCGTTCTAGCTTCCGTCGATCTCATCCAAGGAAAACCATTCGTTTCATTTGCCGAATGGAACCAAGGATAACCTCCAAAAATTTCATCCGCACATTCACCTGACAAACCGACAACAAAGTCCTTTTTAATTTCTCGGCAGAACCAAAGCAAAGAAGAATCAATATCTGCCATACCCGGTAAGTCTCGGACCTCAACCGCTTCCTTTAAATAAGCAGCCAGCTCCTTTTGTCCAATGATGCAGCTGTGATGATTCGTTTGAAACGCCTTGGTCATGTGGTCAATCCATGGACCGTCCGCATTTGGCTGGAATTGACTTGCTTCAAAGAATTGATCATTCCCTTCGTAGTCAACGGAATACGTATGAAGCGGTGCTTTCCCTATTTTCTCAAAGTGCTTAGCGGCAATGGCGGTAATGGCACTCGAATCGACGCCACCCGATAAAAATGTACAAACAGGCACATCAGAGACGAGCTGCCTTGTGACGGCATCTGTAAAGAGATCCTTGACGTGCTGTGCGGTGTCATCAAGTGAGTCCGTATGCACCTTGCTTTTGACATTCCAGTATCTCCACACACGCAATCCGTCTTTTGAAAAGGTCAAGGCATGAGCAGGTCTCAGCTCTTTTACCCCTTTAAACACTCCTTGCCCTGGTGTTCTAGACGGTCCTAAACCAAAAATCTCCGATAATCCCTCATGATCGACTTTTGCTTTCATATCAGGGTGAGCAAGAAGCGCCTTGATTTCTGAACCAAATAAAAAGGAATGATGACGTTCTGTATAGAAAAATGGCTTGACGCCGAGCCGGTCTCTCCCTGCAAATAATAATTCACGCTCACTATCCCAAATCACAAATGCAAAAATACCATTAAAATGGGTCACACACTCTTCCTTCCATTCTGTGTAGGCGTGAAGAAGTACCTCTGTATCAGAATGCCCTAGAAAACGGTGGCCTCTTTTTAACAATTCTTTTCTTATATCCTCTGTGTTATAAAGCTCTCCATTGTATACAACGGTATAAGCATGGTTTTGATGTGTATATGTCATCGGCTGTTTTCCGCCTTCTACATCTACAACCGCTAACCTTTTATGCCCAAATAGAACGTGCTCACTTTTCCACGTATTTGTATCGTCTGGCCCTCTTTTAGATAATGTATCTGTCATTTGATTGATTACATGGTCCTGTTGGATGAGCTGCTTTTTAAAGTCTGCCCAGCCTGTTATTCCACACATCATCATCAGCTCCCATCCGTTTTTCCTCAAGTGTTCTCATTCAGCCTTTCTTAGTTTATGCATCGTCTCCTTGATAGTTGATTTGTCCTTTTTTCTCGGGCGTATAGGACAAGCATGATTTGGTAAGAAAAGAAAGAGGAAAGGAGTGTCTGCAAATGGAAAAACGAATGAAGCAGCTTGAACGCTGCAGCCGAAGATGGTGCAGCGGGTATTTACTCATTGAAAACGGGCATTGTCTGATTGAAGATGAAGAAGGAGAAATCATGCTACCAGAAAGTCTTCAAAGCACGATGATCTGTTTGAAGGAAAATGACAGGTGGACAAAAGGGGAACTGCTCGGGTCCATGATCCTTCATGAAAGTGGACAGCTTGTAGAAGTACAAGGCGGTGAAGTGATTCAATATACAGCATCACTTGCCAAAGGATGGCTTGACCTACTGATGTTCGTACCTGAAAACGTCTTTTATGAAATCATTGCACAGGTAGAGCAGCTTGGTTTTTCCGTCTACGATTGTGTTTTCTCCTCCTTTCATTCTTTTCAACGAGTTTCTTTCTTTCAGTTTTCGACAGATACACAATCACTTGCTCTTCAATGTCACCACGACTCTGCCGCAGGTCAAATTCGTTTTGAATGGACCTCTTCTGACGGTCACCGGTCGGTTTCGCAATTTGAAGGCATATAAAAAAGACACTGCTTCGTATAAGCAATGTCCTTTTTATGTTAAAAGATATGGAAACCGATCGGCAGACGTAAACCGAGAAGAATGGTCACAATCGCGAGTACGATAAAACCAATCAATACACCAGTCACCGATTTTCCTTTTTTCTTGCGTACAAGAACCATTTCCATGAAGCCGATCACAAGGATACCGAAAATCATTTTACCGATATACTCGCCACCGAAACCTGGAATCTTCATTCCTGTGCGAACATACAGCTCTACGCCTGTTGCAATAATGATCAAGTACAATAGTCTGACAATCATGTGCACAATTTTAGCACCTTTGTCGTTTTTACCTGCTAGAGCAAAGGCCACGAAGAATAAAATAATTCCTAGCACCCATGCTGTAATATGTAAATGCGTTCCCATCTGTTATTTCCCCCTTTATCAGAACAATTACCTTCTCATCGTACCACGAAATAAGTCGAACACAAAGCGACAATCCTGTGTCATCTCACTCTTTATTTGACGCGATTTGATAGCGTCCCAATCGGTTCAATCGTGATGTCGATTCGATCCCCTGAAGCTAAGAATTTAGGCGGTTCAAAGCCTTTGCCAACCCCAGAAGGTGTTCCCGTTGCAATGATGTCACCAGCTTCTAGTGTCATCCCTTTTGAAAGAGTAGACACAATGTTCTCGATGGAGAAAATCATTAATTCTGTACTTGCAGACTGGCGAACCTCTCCGTTAACCTTTGTTTCCACATGGAGCGCGCCGTGATCCTCGATCACAGACTTATGCACAATATAAGGTCCTATCGGGCAGGTTGTATCTAAGCTTTTACCTATAAAAAATTGTTTGTGTTTTTTCTGTAAATCTCTTGCCGTTACGTCATTTAAAATGGTGTAACCAAATAGATAATCATGGACTTCTTCAGGTGCAATATTCTTCCCTGATTTGCCCATCACGATCGCAAGCTCTCCTTCATAATCCAGTTCACTCGTCACATCTTCATGAAGGAGGATATCCGCTTCATGTCCAACGACTGAAGTAGGTGCCTTTGTAAAGATCATCACATCTTTAGGAATATCCGCTGCACTTCCCATCTCCATGACATGATCTTGATAATTTTTTCCAACACACATAATGTTTTTAGCTGGCTTTGGAATCGGCGCATGGAGTTTCACGTCTGACAGCGGATATACATAAGAACCGCGATCCTCTTCTTTTTTCTCAGCCCAGTCAAGGAGCTGTTTGACATGCTCAACAAACTTGTCCCCCATATGAATACATTCAGCTAAAGAGTTTGGCAGTGTCTCAAGCTCGAATAATTTGGCTTCTGCCTTTTTGACGTCCATGACCCATTTATCATCAATGACTACCCCGATAAACATCCTGCTATGTATCTCACCTGTAAAAAACTTCATGTCTTCCCCTCACAATCTTCATTTCGCTAAGTGATGATGTCTCATTTTACTTCTCTATGAAATAAAAAAAACCCTTTTTTATCATACTCTCTTTTAAAAAGGGTTTCAAAAAAGATGATCTGATGTTTAGCGGTAGCGGCGATACTCCCACATGTTCCCTTGATCCCATTTGCGATCAACATTTCCTCTGCTGCGGGAATGATGCTTTTTCTTCCCACATCTTTTGCAAGAGCGGCTACGTCTATGGTGATGAGATCGTTTAGAACGGTGGCTGCGATGAGACTTGCGGCAACTTTTCTTATGATGGGATCTGTGTTTGCTGCGGCATGATTTTTTCGGTTCACTCTTTTTGCTTCTGCAAGATTTCTTGCTTTTGCACGACTTTTTACTTTTGCATGGTTTCTCACTTTTCACGCTTTTCTTTGAACAGCGGCTCTTTTTCGAACGATAGCTCTTACAGCTTTTTTTACTACGATGTGATTTACGGCATCCGCCTCCACCAAAGAACCAATTACCGCGATTTGAATGACGAGAACGAGCTGACTTATGCGATCGTCTCGATTCTGGTTCACGATCTAAGTGATGATCACGTCCTTCACTTCGAAGTGAATCCACTGCATGTTCAATATGTGAATGATCAAATGTGCTCACGAACGATTCCCCTCCCAGTCTATACTTTGACAAAACAAACAGATCAAACTGTTTATCTTCTCTGCTTTATGTTACGAGACTTGGTAGACAAGTGTTCTTGGCGGATGCCCCTTTCTTTTAAAACTCCATGAATACCTAACAAACGGGTACAGGACATTCCTTCATTTTCATATCGTAAAGAAGAGCATAGGAGGAGGATGAACGCATGACCACAGAACCTTTAAAGCAAATGGATATTTGGATTCACCCAAAGGACCTGATTGAATTACGAAAAGACATATGGAACGACGAACCAGTTGAGGGCATTTTGAAAACTGGTCAGATCAAATCGCACATTTATGCTTCATACCGGGGGTCTCACATCAGAAAGCTGAAAAAAAAGTCCTATCAAATTGAATATCGAAAGCCAAAACAAAGACAAGGCGAATCTATCTTTCATTTAAATGCAGAATACAATGACCCTTCGTTTATCCGAAACAGACTGTCCTTTTATTTCTTTGAGCAGATAGGGGTGCTAAGCCCTGCTGCGTCTCATGTGTTTCTTACTATAAACGGAAGAAAAGAAGGCATTTATTTAAAAATAGAATCCGTCGATGAGCACTTTTTTCAGAAAAGACAGCTTTCAGAAGGCGGCATTTATTATGCAGTCGATGACGACGCCAACTTTTCCCTTTTGAGTTCGTTTGATAAAAAGCCAAAAAAACACCTTCTCCTCGGGTACGAGAAAAAAACAGGGACTTCTCAACATGATCAGCAGCTAAGTGAATTTATTTACTTTCTCAACACAGCGAAAGATGACATATTTGCAGAAAAGATTGAGCATTACCTAGATGTGACCCAGTATTTCCGCTGGCTCATTGGTGTCGTGTGCACTCAAAACTTTGACGGCTTTGTCCATAACTACGCTCTTTATGTGAATGAACAAGGCAGATTCCAAGTGCTTCCTTGGGATTATGATGCGACATGGGGCCGTGACATTCATGGAGAAGAAATGGCGTTTGATTATATTCCAGTAAGCGGCTTTAATACGTTAACTGCTAGATTACTAGATATCCCTTCGTTTAAGAGAGCCTATTACACGCTTTTCCAGCATGTACTCGATACACAATTTTTAGAAGAACGTCTTTGTCCAATTATTGAGAAATGGCATGCTTCTATTGAGAACCGAATTGGAGATGATCCTTATACGAGAGATAGAAAAGACATCCTACAATCAGAACGAGAGGTCATCCGGCAGTATATCAACAAAAGACGACGTTATTTACAGGCTGAAATAAGAAAAGAGAGAGATCGCACGTAAGGACGCTTTCGAATTTTGTCACTTTATTACTCATATTGACGAAACAACTTTTTTTATAGAAAAATAGGGTATACTAACCATATCCTTCTATTCGATAAAAAATGTGAGAGTTGGCGTCCGTTATGATCAATTATGAAATTGAACAAAAAAGATTACATTTAATTGAGACCGCAAAAAAATTCGGGATGAATGCCGAAGAAACCATCAGGTGCAGTCAAGAGCTTGACACACTCTTAAATAAAGGCAGCAAATACACCTCGAATGAATGCTCTAAAAAAGGGTAAACCATACACCTCAACCCTCTCATCGAAAGCTTTCAAAAAGACAATCACACATTAAAAGACCCATCATAAGCTATGGTGAAACGCCCAAAAACAAAGTGCCTTATTTTTATAAAGGATGTGCACCGCTATGCCGGCTATTGTTGGAGCCTTTAAAGTAAATGCCGTCGGAACGAGCGGAGTCGTTCATGTTGGAGACTGCATCACCATTTCTCCAAATAGTCAGGTTAAAACGTTTGCTGGCGCAGGCAGTTTTAACACTGGTGATCAATTGCGCATTAGCAACTATAAAAGTGTGACAAATACGTATGACAGTGATGTCATTGATCAACCGCTTGTTGGTAACTTGTAAGGAGTGAGAATCCGTTGAACTTCTATATTAATCAAGCGATACAAATTAATTATTTACGCGTGGAGTCTGTCAGTAACTCATCTGTTCTGCAAATTGGGAGTGCTGGATCAATCAAGGCGCTTTCCAACCTGTATAACACAGGCAGCTACGTAGAATCAGCACCTGCCGCAGCAGGCTCACAAGGAATTGAAGAATCCCAAGGCGCAAGCACAGCACCTTTTGTACCGCTTCAGTCACCAACAACTTAAGTTCATCTGCAACCCCCGGAGGTGTATGTAAATGTATGACTATCAAAGCAACGCTTCACAAGTGTATGGCATCATTCAAAAACAAACACAACAAATCATGATGCTTGAAAAAAGGCTTAACGAGCTTCAGCAGGAAATGCAAATGATCAAAGATAAACCGACAACGAATATTGAACGGATTGATTATCAATTTGATCAACTGAAAATCGAGCGGCTGGAAGGTACATTGAATATCGGCCTCAATCCATCTGATCCAAACAGTGTTCAAAATTTTGAAGTGGGCCAAACAACACCCCCGGGCATTGGTATGATGCAGCAAGAAACGGCTGATCAATTTTTCAATCAAACACGCCAGCTTGTCGACGCATTCTTAAACGAAGAAGCGCCAGAACTTCTTGAAGAACTAGAGCAGCGATATGAAGGCTCTCTTGATGAAAGCAATAAACACCATATCATTGAGGACATTCGCAAGCAAATTGACAGCAGAATCAAATACTATGCAGGACAGCTCCCGCACCGGGAAGATATGACCCCGCTGCAACGTTCAGAGCAAATTGCTGAATATGTGAAGCATGATGTCAAACGGGCAATTGAACACTTCTTAGCCCATATTCCAAATGAAACGAAAGGAGAGGAAAACGGATGAATTTCACAGTCGTCAACCGCAACATCGAGACCGGAAGCATTAAAGTAGTTGGGGTTTCGTCCTCTTCCCTATTTATCATCGGGGACACAGATCACGTACAATTATCCTCCATTTTTGATACACCGCCAGAATCTTTGATCATTGGCCCGTTTGTTCCTCTGGCTCCTCGATAATGATAAAGCGCACATCTCAAGTGAAGTTCACGAAGGTGAATTCTGTCGGGATCTCAAGTGTTGTTCAAATCGGCGATACGCAGGAGCTATGCCCGAAGGTCAAGGTGTTAGCTGTTCAACGGACGCTTAGTTTGTTTTATGGCTATGAAGCAGAAAACTTAAATGCGAAAGAATTTGAAGTATATTTTGAGCCGATTCCATTGATGCTGCCAGAACGATCAGTTAGAACGGCATTTTACCATGAAAAGCCTGTGATTAAAGTTTCTTCGATACATGTAGAAGGGGTATCATCGTCCTCTGTCTATCAAATCGGCTCTACTTGTAGAATGAATGCCGTTGCGCGAGTGAAGCATATTCGAGAGTTATTTAGCAACGACGAAAGTCCGCCAAACTCACAAATGGACCTACCTGCGCATATGATGGTGATATGACTTCGAATAAAGGATGTCGATTATGCCAGCAATTGTCGGACCCATTTACATTAACTCTATTTCTGGAGGCGTCGTAAACGTCGGTGACTCATTCTACTTGTCGCCTAAAAGTTCGTCGAAATCTGCTTTAGGCTCTGGAGCGGGAAATACCGGAGATTTCTTGATATTAAATAATGGCATTAGCGCCACCAACTATGTGGATCCTGACTTAAATGATCAGAATATGGTAGGCAATGCATAAAGCAGCTCCTCTACAGTCATTTCATGAGAGGAGCGCTTTTTATGCTTATTTTTTTCTGTGTTGTCTCGATTTTTTTGTTTTGACCAGCTTGCTTGCGGGCTGTTTTCGAATCCATTTGATGTACGAAGCAAGCTTTTCATCCTGCCTTAGTGCATCAAGTGTGTTTAAGCGCACGGCAAGCTCCTGGTTTGTAAAGAGGGCATGCACTTGTTTATGGCAAGGGATACACAGGAAGGCAGTCGGTAAAAAAGCCCCACCTTCTTCTCTTGGTGTTAAGTGGTGTTCTGTGAGCAGGACATGTTGTCTTCCGCACAGCTCACATAATCCAATGGTTTGCTTTGCCACCCTGTCATCACCTCAACATTTACATTAATTCCATTGAGACCGTTGTCCCTTTCCCGCTTGGATCTGCTGGATGGACAATCAGTTTCTTCGGTAGTCTCATTTTCAATTCTTCCACGTGGCTAATAACACCAACTGCTAAATTGTGAGACTGAAGCTTTTCTAATGCGGTAATGACCGTATCAAGCAAGTCTTGATCGAGCGTACCGAATCCTTCATCAAGGAAAAAGAATTGCAGCGGGAATTCACCTCTCAGCTGAATTTGTGCAGAAAGAGCAAGCGCAAGCGCCAATGATGTCAAGAAGGTTTCCCCGCCGGACAAGCTGGACACGGGACGCCTAACACCGCCATTTGCATCATCACGCATAACAAAGCCGCCTTCTGAGTCGACCTCAATCGCATATCTTTGTCTCGTCAACATACCTAAGCGGGCGGATGCATCACGACTGACACTTTCCAGCTGTTCTTCTGCTAAAAATTCAACAAACGTATTCCCTTTAAAAACAGTTTGCAGTTTATCAAGGCGATCAATTTCTTCCTGCAGTGCTTCCAATCGTTCATGAATACTTGCAAAGCGCTGATGATTCTCTTCAATCACACGCAGGTGTTCATGTGCGGACCCACTCATTGCTGTCGCTTCTTCCAATGCTTTTTCAGCTGCATCTTTTCTGTGCTGAATGTCCGTCCACTGCTTTTCATCCAGTGACTCTTCTTTCAGTAATTCAGAAATTCGCTTTAAGTTTGCGGCACATTCCTTTCTTTTATCCTCAAACTCCTCAATTTCCTGTTTGACCGATTGACGTACTGGCTGTTCCATTGAAACAGACTCAATTTCCTGCGGCATATGAAAAGGAGAAGATTCTGCTTCTTTTTCCCATGCTGCTTCTGCTTCTTGTTTTCGCCTGTTCGCCTCTTGAAGCTGACGCTCACTGCTTGAAAAATGACTTTGCGCCTCACTAAACAACTGCTGCGCGTGCTGCAATTGCTTGTACGATTGCTGCTCTTTTTCATTAAGAAGAGAAAGGGTGTGTTCAACCTCTATAAGTTCATCAGAAATAGAGCCAGCTTTTAATGGATATCGGCCTAAATCTATTTCATATTGTTGGATAAGCTGATGCTGACTTTCTAGCTGATGCGCTAGTTTATCAAGTTCTTTCTCGACATTGTATATCACTGTCTGCAGCTGCTCTTTTGCTAGCTGTTTTTCTTCCAAAAACGAAATGCTTTTCTCAATACGTTCTTTATAGCCTTCCGCTTGTTGGTCCTTTTCATCGATTTGCTTTTGCATTTCTTGTACTTGATTCAATGTAAGATGCGGGAAGGTCTGTTCAAATTGAGTCGTTTGCTCTGAAAGCTCAGCATCAAACTCTTTGATCAGCACCTCTAATTCTTCGATGCGCTGCTGTTCAAAAGTCAATTGCTCTTTTATCTTGCTCATCTCTGCTGCTTGATCATGCGTTTCATCCATTAAACGAGCTCGTTTATGTTCAACTTCTTGAATATCTTGCTTTATGCCTTTCCATTCTTGCATTAGATCCTGCAAAGACTGCGAATTTTGTACTGTTTCTACTGCTGCAGCGACTTCCGCCCCAGGGGCTTTCTGAGATAAGAAAGCGAATTGCTTCACTAATTGATTGGCATGCGTTTCGAGAAGCTGCTTTGCGGCATACATGTCTCTCCCATACTCCTCTGCCTGCTTGAGCTCTTTGTCCATCCGTTGAATGACTTCATCAACTTGTGCCACGGTTTCTTCATGGTCATTGGATTTCAAAGCCTTTGGATCATGATGAATCGACCCACAAACCGGACATGGCTCACCATCTACTAGCTCTGCCGCTAATTCTTTTCTTAATTCTGCCGCCCTTACCGCATCTCGCTGCTTTAATTTTTCAAGTTTCTGTTGTTGTTCTTTTTGACTCCATTCTGTCAGAGCTCGTTCGAGTTCACATACATAAAAATAGAGGTGTTCAATTGCTTGAAACGATTGGTCTATTTTTTCATGATGGTCGCTTTGCTGCTTTTGAAGCTTTTCATATGCTTCTGAAGTCTGTGAGGCTCGCTTGTTGAGCTCCTCCAGTTTTTGCTTTTCCTTTTGAATACTAAGGTTTATTCTTTCAACATTTTCACTTAAACGTAAAGCATCCTGTACACTTTTGCGTTCTTTCACTGAAACTTGTAACTGCTCCAGCTCATTCTTCAGCTGTGTTTGTTTCGTTAGTGCACGCTCTAATAGAGATTGGAGATTCTCCGCTTCTTTCTTCTTTTGGAGGAGTTGCTGCGCTTTTTCATTTTTTTGGCGCTCTATGCTCGTCTTTTCCTGAAGAGCTGCCTCTTTTTTACGTTCAATTTCTTTTAGCTGAATCAGCTGTTCTTTCTTTTGGAGAAGGTCTGGCTCTGTCTCTATTTTCTTTTGCCGGGCTTGCTCATACTCCCGCGCCATTTGATCATAGATCGTTCGTTGATGCTGCATCTGCTTTTCTGCTCCCTGTTTCTCTTTCGATGCTTGAGAAAGCTGTTTTTCAGCCTTTGTCAATGCATCCGCATAAGGCTTTAGCGTCTCTGCCTGCTCTGCGATATGGAGCTTCGTCTTTTTCTCTTCTATTGATGGTGCCAGTAAATTCAGCTTGTTTTGTTCAGTCTCGTAAGCTTCTTGTTCCTTTTGATACTGCCAGATCGCTTGCGCCTTTGTAAAAGCAGTGAACGCTTCGTCCCGCGCTTGTTTTTTCTCATGAAAAATAGCCTTTGTCTGCTCAGCTGCTTCCTTTGCTTTTGCCAGCGCCTCTGGACCAGCTTCTCCTAAACCATTCAGTTCAGCCAGCAGTTCATTTTTTTGCCCATAATGTTTTTGAGCCTTTGCACGCAATCGCTTGACGAGTTGATCCCCATATTTCTCCAAGTTAAACAACCGCTGAAGCATTTGACGTCTGTCTGTCCCTTTGAGTGAAAGAAATTCTGCAAACTTCCCTTGAGGTAAGACAACCGCACGGGTAAAGTCATCAATGGTTAATCCGAGTAGTTCTTCTACTTTACGATTCACCTCACTCGCTTTATCTGCGAGAACTGTCTGCGTATCACCGATTTCAATTAGGCGGCATAATGTCGTTCTGACTTTCATTTCATCCGCTCGTTTGAAAGCACGTTCAACTTTATAAAAAATGTGGTGTTCCTTTTGCAAAGCAAATGTAAAGGAAACCGACAGCTTTTCTTCCGCTTGGTTCAAAATACCATGTGTATTATTTAACGCACGCTCCACTTTGCCATAGAGTGCCAGTGTCATGGCGTCTAATATGGACGACTTTCCACTTCCTGTCGGTCCAAATATGCCAAACACACCCGCATCACATAATGAGCTAAAGTCAATTATTTGTTCTTCTCTGAAGCTATGAAGTCCTTTAATGGTCAGCGTAATCGGCTTCAAGTCGCTTCCTCCTCTTGCATATCATTGGCTAGCTCTAAAAACAGTTTGACTGTTTTTTCATCAGGCAGACCGCCACCTGTCTGGCGCTCATAAAACTTCACGAACCTCTCTTCGATCGAGAGTTTTTCCACTTGCTTTTGCTCTTCTATTTGCTGTAGTTCTTTGAATTTTGGACGAATGTGAACAAATCCACTATGCTGCTTTCGGAGCTGATGAATCTCTTCAATAGAGAGCTGATCTGTTAAATGAATCTCTAGATCAATCCATGCCTGAAGATCCCGTTTTTCATTCAGCCACTCGTACACTTGACTCAGTCCCTCAGTCGCCTTCCATTTCATAAGTGGTTTTCCGCTTGATAAAAACACTTCTTTCCAGCTCGCTTTTTCATTCGGTTTTGCCTCCACAATTGTGACTGATTTGGCATAGCCTGATTCAGAAAAGCTATAAGCAAGAGGTGATCCAGAAT
Source organism: Bacillus sp. FSL W8-0645 (assembly GCF_038007905.1). Classification (NCBI taxonomy): domain Bacteria; kingdom Bacillati; phylum Bacillota; class Bacilli; order Caryophanales; family Bacillaceae; genus Bacillus; species Bacillus sp. FSL W8-0645. The sequence goes on along the minus strand of NZ_JBBOYC010000001.1, from coordinate 1,154,057 downwards.
ACCGGGCAATCGTTTTGGCACGTTTGATCGTTTGCGGGCGGTGCAAATGACCGAGGGCAACATAGCAAGCGGCTTCTGGCAGACTTTCAGCCGCAACAGTATATGCGCCGCCTACTTCAATCGGTCTTTCTGAATCTGTTTGACTTCCCCCTGCCACATAAATGTGGCTTGTTGCCATATTGACCGTATCCGGTTGAAATTGATTACTTAAATGTTGAAATGCTTGCTGAATCTTTAAATTGTAATGATCACGAAGCAATTTCTCTTCAAATGTTTCAGCTAGCACCTCATTTAGTCTCGCCTCAGACGGATAAGCGAGTGCTGCAATGGATAAACGTTCATCCGCAGAAGGAACATCGACACGGATGATGTCATTTGTCGGATATCCAATTAAATGAATCCCTTGATCATTTGTTAAAGGTGATGCGGCTGATAAGCGATCCGGATTATCGTGGTTGCCTGAAATGACCACTACCTGGCGTTTTCCTTTATCAGATAAAGCAGATAGACTCTCATAAAAAAGCTGCTCTGCTCTAGCAGGTGGATTCACTGTATCAAAGGCATCACCGGCCATCACAATGACATCAATGTGTTCGTCTTTCACGATTTGATACAGTTCATCTAAAAACTGTGCTTGCTCATCAAGCCGGCTTCGACCTTCAAGGGTTTTCCCTAAATGCCAATCCGCTGTATGCAGAATCCTCATGTGATTCACCTCTCATTCCGATACATTTATAAAGAAATTTCTAAATTCCCATCGAAGAAATAGAGAATTTTCTCCTCTAATGTTCTGTTTGTCAAACGTTCTACAGCTTTTGCATATAAGGCTATTTGGGTTTCATAACGCTTTTTCAAGATCGGTTCAGCAGCGTCAACTGTATATCTGCCTTGTACTCTATCAGTTTTATAATCTAGTAAATATAGCTTTCCATCTGTTTCAAATAAACAGTCAATCATCCCTTGAATCAGAACAGGCTCTCCCTCAGTATCAATATGACTGTATACCTCTTTAACAGGTAACACCATACTAAATGACACCTCTCGTTTCACCCAGTCCGCTTTTAGCAGTTTTTGACCAATTGAAGTAGAGAAGAAAGCAGCAATTCCCTCTTGATTTATTGACTGGATCTGCTCATCTGTTAGCAAGTCTCGCTGCTGTAAGGATTCGAGCAAGTGTCCTATACGTGATTCATCAGAGGGCTCCTCAGAAGGAAGCGGGATATGCTGCATCACTGTATGCATTGCAGTGCCTTGTTCTGCGGCAGTGAGTGTTTTTTTCTTCATGAAAGCCGGCCGGTCATACAATGTTGCACGAGCTTTTCGAATAGAAGAAGGAACACTGTACTCATCCTGTATTTCTTTCATTCTTTTTATCTCGGAAACAGACTGCTTTGTGCCGACTTGCGAGGCCGCTAGATACGGATATTTCCATGAGAGCCTCTCTGCCACCTGCTCATCAGCATCACCATATCCTTCAACAGGCAGACCATTGATCAATGCTTGTACAATCTCGTCTTGCTCATTCTTTTCAAGTGACATATCTTCCTTTAAAAGATCAGAAGCTTGCGTAAATGAGATAGTGAATGTAGACGGATGCGAAAGAACAACATCTCCTGTTTCTTCTAAAACAGATGACATCGCTTGATGACGGATGAGGGCAGGGCCAATGAAATCTAAGTATGTTTTCGATTGATACCGTTCAAAATCAGGGAGCAGCCACTCTTCTCCGGTTGCGGCATTTTGCCATTTGCTTAATGCTCTCACCTGATTTTTGACAGAGCCGACCAGAAATAATTTTTCTTTAGCCCTTGTGAGCGCTACATATAGGACCCTTAATTCTTCAGATAATAACTCTTTTCTCATCTTTTTTTTCATCGCCACAAGCGGTAATGTCGCATAACTAATTCTCAGCTCAGGATGGATATACTTGCTTCCAAAGCCTAGTTCTTTATCAAGTAAATAAGACTGGTTTAAGTCCATCATATTAAAGTTCCTGCCGAGCCCTGCGGTAAAGACGACTGGAAATTCTAATCCTTTACTGCTATGGATCGTCATCATGCGCACAACGTCCTCTGTTTCACTGAACGTTTTTGCCGCACCAAGATCATCCCCACGCTCCTGCATTCTTTCAATAAAACGAAGGAATCGAAATAGCCCTCTAAAGGCAGCTTTTTCATATTGCTTGGCCCGGTCATAAAGGGCACGAAGATTCGCCTTCCGCTGCTTACCTCCAGGCATCCCGCCAACATAATCAAGATACTGCGTGTCACGGTAGACTTCCCAAATTAATTCTGCCACCGAATGATTGATAGAAAAATCACGCCACTTGCGCAGTAATTGGAAAAATCGCTCTAGTTTTTTGCATGTAGGGTGATCAGAATGCGTCACACTCATAAATGCCTTTACAGCATCATAATACGTGCCTTTTTTATCACTTGTTCGAATCAGTGCCAATTCATTTTCGTCTAAATAAACAATAGGTGATCTTAAAACAGCAGCAAGCGGGATATCCTGATATGGATTATCGATGACTTTTAACAAAGAAAGAATGACAGACACCTCTGTTGCTTCAAAATAACCAGAGGAAAGATTCGCATATACAGGGATTCCCTGCTTCTTTAATTCCTCCATCATTTGCGGAGCCCAAGGCATAGATCGAAGCAAAATGACAATGTCACGATACTGTAAGTTACGGGTCATTTGCTGCTTTGCATCGTACACTTGAAATGGCTGCTCCACTAATTCTTTTATTTTTTTAGCAATGATTCTCGCTTCAAATTGGACGGTCTCGAGCTCTTCTCGCTCTTCGCCGGGTTCTGTTTCCTGCTGATCTAAGTGGACAAGAAGCATTTCTGTCGTTGTATCTTTGCTTTCTGGATAACTCGCTCCAAGCTTTAATTCAGCTTGTTCATCATATTCAATTTCTCCAACTGTTTCCCCCATCAGCTGCTTGAACAAAAAGTTCGTACTATCTAAAACATCTGAACGGCTGCGGAAGTTTTTATTTAAATCGATCCTCTTCCCTGTTTCTTTGCCGTCTGGTTGAAAGTGTTTATATTTGTTTAAAAAAAGCATGGGCTCAGCCAGTCTAAAACGATAAATAGACTGCTTTACATCACCAACCATAAACAGATTGCCCTCTGCAGAATGTTTCCCCTTAGATACAAGCTTTAAAATCGTTTCTTGTACAAGGTTTGTATCCTGGTATTCATCAACGAGTACTTCTTCAAACTGCTGTTGATAGTACTTGGCAGCTTCTGTTTCGATCAAATGTCCTTCTGCATCCTGCTCCGCTAAAATGCGTAAGCAATAGTGCTCTAAATCCGAAAAGTCGACAATTGACTTTTCCTGCTTCGCTCTTTCGAAACGCTCACCAAATTGGATCACAAGCTCTACAAGTGTCTCCACAACTTGCTTCATTTCAGCTAAGCTTTTTAAATGCTGGGCAGGACTGCGCATGAAATATTCATCTTTTAGTTTTTCTAATTGTTTTTTTGCTTGATTACGTGCATCTGTGGCTTTTTCTATTAAAGCAGGGTCATATTCGTCCCCTTTGCACGTTTTGAGCCTTTTAAAATTGACGTTCGGCAAAAGCTCATAAAGCTTCTCAAAATCATCTTGATGACGGATTAATTCATTAACTTGCTCTAAATCATCTATAAAATTCTCTGCTCTCGGTGCTGGGCCGCTCGGTTCTTTTGATAGCGAAAGAGCTCGTTCAAGCAGCTCCTGGCAGCTCCGGAGAACGAGAGAAAGATCTTCTTTGATATATGGATAAAACGGTAATTCTTCTACTTTTGTTTGAGCATCTACATCATAAAGTGAAAGAAATGCCCGCATCCATTGCTCCGGAGAAGGATGAGATCTCGAAAACTCATAAATTCTCTTCACGAGCCATTGCAAATCTAAGTCGTGACGGTCAGACGTGTAACGATCAACCAATTCAAAGAATGATGGCTTTCCAGCCTTATATTCATCCTCAAACAGTTCGTCTAACACTTCATCTCCTAATAGTTCTCCTTCTGTTTGGTCAGCCAAACGAAAGCCTGGATCAAGATCAATTTCATAGTAAAAGGTGCGCAAAACCTGCAAGCAAAAGGAGTGCAAGGTTGAAATATTGGCTCGATTCATGAGGGACAGCTGCCTTCTCATATGAAGAGACCCAGGGTTTTTGGCTAATTCTTTTTCAAGTGCTTCTGTGATCCGATGCTTCATCTCTGCCGCAGAAGCATTTGTAAAAGTCACAACGAGCAGACGGTCCACATCAACTGGATGTTCAGGCCGGGTCATTTTTCGAATCAGGCGTTCAACCAAAACAGCTGTTTTACCTGACCCAGCCGCCGCCGCAACCAAGATATCTTGTCCTTCTGAAACGATGGCTTCCCACTGGTCATCCGTCCACGTACTGTTATTCGGTTTTGGTATTTGCATACTGATCCCCTTCTTTTTTGATCCGTTCTATCACAACATCATCCTTTTCAGAGGTGAGCACCCTAAAATCATTATCTTCTATTGATTCATCGAATTGGCAAATAGACTTGAATGAACAAAAGCGGCAAGGTGTTTGATCCTTTAATTTATATGGATTAATTGCGACCTCTCCATTTGTAATTCTTTCGCCTGCTTCTTCAAATGTGCGCCGAACGTGTTGTGTGAGTATATGGAAATGATCTTCACTTAAAACTGCCGAATCAGAACGGAAAGACCCATCCTTTTTCAAACCGGCTTGAATGACTTGCGATCTACCTGAATCAAGCGTTTGATCCATTAGCTTTACTGCTTCCACATCTTCAAGCAATAAACCCTTCATTTTAAATTTCTTGAATATTTCCTGCTCAATTTCATCCTCTGCAAGTGGAATCGGTGCTTGAATGAGCGGATCATGAATATGGAAATATAAAATGCCAGCAGGCGTTGCTTCTACGCCGAGCCACTCTTTCGAATACGTAATGGTTAGGTCTAAGTATGTGAGCATTTGCAAGGCAAGACCATAGTATACTTCTGCTAGGTCAAGACCTTTCTCACTGGATTTGTAATCGACGATTCTTAAAAGCAGCCCTTTTGAACCTTCTGCTTTATCTACCCTGTCAATTCTTCCGACAAGCTCCATCGTGCAGCCATTCTTTAATTGAAAAGTAAACGGCGGCAAAGGCCCTTGGCCCCCAAAACCTAACTCAAGCCCTACTGGAGAAAATCCACTCAATTTGGCATGTTCACTTAATATAGAAGAGACTCGAATTAAGATTTTCTGAAGCTTTTCTTTAATATAAGCATGCCGATTAGAGCTTAATAGAATCTCCTTTTGAAGACGCGGAGCAAGCTGTTCGATTGCATATCTTGAGTAGTTTACACAATCTTCCTTCGTTAGGTTTTTCCAATCCTTTTTTTGTTCAACTAGCGTATCTGAAATATGCTTCAAAGCCGAGTGAAACAACTGGCCAATATCGGGTGCTTCCAATTTGTAAAATTGTCGATCCTTTAGTTTTAAACCGTGGGAAGCAAAGTGAGAAAATGCACACGCATTGAATTTCTCCATTCTTGAAACACTGCCCTGAATATGGTCACCGTAAAGTTCTTTTGTGACATTAGGTTTTAATGGCTGCGCTCGATTTGTAAAAAACAAACTTGACATGATGTTTTTTGATACATCCCGATGAGGAGATGTCATTAAGTAGTTATAGACACTCCACCATACACCGCTAATGGGATATTGATTGAGCCATTGCTGCAGCTGTGAGACGGTATACGACAACGAAACATGCTCATTCGCTACAAATTTTAATTGCTCCTCATCTTCTAGCTGTTCTGGATCTAACACATAAAGAGCCTGCTGATGATTTGGCATAAGCTCTTGGCAATACTTGATGAGTGTCGAAGGCAATAGAGAACGTCCTTCTGCATCAGAAGCCGCATAGGATAGATACAAATGTCGGGATGGACTTGATAACGCTTGGTAAATTAAAAATTGCTCATCTAGCAGCCGTTCCTTTCCTGTCTCTGCTAGCTCTGCTCCTGCTCGTTTTAACCATTCTCGGTCATCCTCAGACAATACACTCTCATCAGAGGGGCGTGCGGGAATAACGCCATCATTTACACCAATGATAAACGTACACTTCACTTGATACATTCTGGATAAATCCATACTTCCGATAAATACTTGGTCGAGTGAAGGCGGAATCAAAGCGAATTTTAGAGAAGCTAATCCTGTATCTATCATCTGTTGGAATAAAGGAAATGAGAGCTCTTCGTCACCTAGCATGTCAACAAATTCATCCATTAATTGAATCACCGCATCCCATACTTGCCCGTGCTGCATTGCTTCAGCTAATCGACCTGCTTCTTCAGCCTCAAGCCTCGCTTTTTCAAGCTTATCTGGTACTTGTATCTCTTCTAAAAAGACATAGACAGCCTCTACCATGTCCCTTACCTTTTGCGCTTTTTTGAGCCTTTTTTGCAACTGGTAAAGCGGGGGCGCGATCCATTCTTTGACGTCATTTAGCATTTGTTCCATTTCAATTTCTTGATCTGTTTGTCCGAAATCCTCATCTAATGATTGGAAACGCCTGTAATGAAACCGGGAACCGTTTGTCCAGCGCTCTCCTTTTACACCATAAGCAATACAATAGTTTTCAAGCTGATCTGCATGCTCTCTCGCTTTGTTCTTAGTGATTTCAGCCGGAAATAAGAACTCTGTTTTCACGCAGCGAAATACCGCTTCATACCGCCAATTTCCTTTTATGACATCCAAGCTCGAACGAATCAATTCGATGAGCGGATGATACTGCATCGATTCATTTCCATCAATAAAAAAAGGAATATCGTAATCTCTAAAAACCTCTTTTAACGTATCTTTATAGTCATCTACATGCCGCGCTACAATCGAGATATCTCGCAGTCTGAGTCCTTTTTCTCTCACTAAATCAAGAATATCTCTTGCTACTCCCTCAATTTCAGCTCGTTTATTTGCACTTTTAGACACTGTGAGATGAGGGGTGTTTTCCTGATATGGCTGCACGGGCCGCTGCTCATATTGGTGTTCTAAATAAGCAAGATCTGGTGTATAAAGGTGCCGATGATTTCTTTCAAAAATGTTTTCAGAAATGTCAGCTCCGCACTCTTTAGCAAGCTGATAGAGCTGGAAATACGTTTTACCTGTCATACGAAATAAATCAAGTTCATTTGGCTGCCTATCATGATAGGATCGATCTACTGTGAAAGCCGCAGTTATTTTTGCTGCATGCAGCAAGAGCTGTTCAATGACAAGAAGCTGCTGCGGTGTAAATTGATAAAAACCATCTATATAGATGTGTGCTCCTTTTATTTCTTCAGCTGAAGGAATTTGCTGGGCAAGAAGAGTCAAATAGTCTTCTGAGTGCACATATTCATCTTGTAAATGCTGCTCCATCTGCTGATAAAGAACATGGAGATCATGCAATTTTTCGGCTGCCCGTCTTTCTTCTGTATACTCTGAATGCATGCTAGACGCTGAAATTTTCTCAATATCCTCCGGCAGCATACAGTATCTTTTGAATTCAGCTATCGTTTTTTCGATTTGCTCCACAAACCCCGGCTTATCACTCGCTTTTTTGAATACTTTAAACTTGTCTTTCTGCTCTTCAATCACTTTTCTTAAAAGCATTTGAATTCCTGTGCTTGTCACAAATTGCCGGTTCGCTCCACCAGTCTGCTGTAAAATAGACCAAGCAAGACGAGTGAAACTAAATACTTTAGCTCTGATCATTCCACCAGCTTCAGACGTTTTCGCAAGCTCATATTCCATTAAAAATGTCATTTGATCCGGGACTAAAAAAATGATTGGCGGACCCAACGGATCAAGCCGAAGCTGTTCTTTGATTTCCTCTAAGATTGCAGTCGTTTTTCCACTCCCCGATCTGCCTGCTAAAAACTGAATCTCCACGTTCCACAACACCTTTCTTATGTACTCATATTCTAGCGAAAATAAAGGTAAATAGCTATTTTCCGATCACGTTCCCATTCTCCTTTCTGAAAAAAACATAGGCACCTTTCCTCACTCTTTTCATATCATAAACCATCATGAACTAAAAGGAGGCTGGCAATATCATGTATTACGGTTACTATGACTACTCGCCTTATGACATGCGCCAAAACACAAGAATCATTTCAGACCTTGAGAAAGCGATCAATGGTGAGTATTCTGCGATCCAATGCTACGAAAAACTTGCCCAAAAGGCAAAAAATCCTGAAGCAAAGAAGATCATTCAAGAAATACGCCAGGATGAAGTCAGACACTATCAACTATTTTCAAAGCTATATTATTCTTTAACAGGTAAAAACCACAAACCAAGCGTAACAGAACCTTGTCCAGACCAATTCAGAGAAGGACTTATGTTTGCCTTTAAAGATGAACAAAAAACGGTCGATTTTTACTTAAGCGTATCAGACTATGTCCGGGATCAAGGAACAAAAGAGCTAATGAAACGTATCGCTCAAGATGAGCAGCAGCACGCTGTATGGTTTTTATATCTTTTAACGCACCATGCATCATAGATAGTCCTATTTTAATAGGAGATCGTATGTTCCGTCAAAAAATGAAATCGATATTTCGTTCATTCAATCTGTCAAAGAAAGCGCTAAATATAGCAAAGCCTCACATCCCTTCCTTATTTTCAAACGAGAAAATGAGAATTCGACCATTAAAAAAACTCCTCTGCCACAAAGAGCAGAAGGAGTTTTTTATCATCTTTTAATGAAATTTTGCTTCATTGCTTTGCTGCTGATGCTTGAGAATCCCATCAATTGATAACAGCTTACTGCCACTAAGAGTTAAATAAAGCGCCATGACGAAAAGCGAAAGTTCAAATTCATAACCACCAACAAATCCTTTAGAAAAACCAACAGTGATAATCGCTACTGCCATAATTGGTACGAATAATGCTGCGAAAATACGTGTTCCTAGACCTAAAATCAAGGCGATACCACCGACTAGCTCAATTGTCTTGACAATGTAGGCCATGAATTCAGGTACACCGATTTGTCCGAAGAATGCTGCTGTGCCTCCCAGCCCTTCTTGATATGCCTGAAGCCCATGTAAAAAGAAAATAATACCTAAAATAACGCGTACAAAAAGTGTTCCTATTTCTTGATTTGTTTTCATATAGTGATTTCCTCCTGTTTTTACACTACATAATGTAATGTTAATAAGTAAAAAAATTAGTAATTAAGGTTGAGCATAATCATTAAGACCACCATCAGAATCGCTGAAGTGACGATTGGAATCATTGGTACATTAAAAGGAATATTGTAAGTAGGATTTAAAATTTTTTGTATTCTTAAATTCAATGCCCGATCCCCAAAGGACACCGCAAACTTTGTTTGTTTTTGAAACTGGGTTCTCTTTTTAATCAGCTTCAAAAGGGCCTGCCCTACTCCAAGCTCAGTACCTGTCTGCTGAATGGCATAGTCATCTGCAATCACTTCACGAAAAACAGAGTAGCTTTGTCTCATATGCTTTAACACTGGAATGTACCAAATGACTTTTGTGAGCATTGAGAACATGAAAGCCTTTAAAGGATCATAGCTGTATTTGTGATGCAATTCGTGATGAACAACAGCGTCAATCTCTTCTTCATCTAGCATGTCCATGAGAGCTGTTGATAAATAAACCTTTGGGTGAAGCATCCCCATTGCAAAAGCAAGCGGTTCATGACAATGAAACACGATGATGTCATTGGCATATTTCTCAGATAAAGATTCGGTCGACTGGTGATCGACTGCAAGCATCAGATTTTGCTTGAATTGAATGTACTTTTTGATTTGTTTCGTCATATAAAAAATCGCAAAACCCAATGTGTAAAAGACTAAGGCATCCAGAAAGTATTTTAAAGGAGTGAATCCATAGAATTCGAGCACAGACTGGCATACATGGATCAGGTTATATGCTTGATTCCAGCCAAAAAAGCTTGAAAGCACGTAATACCCCATCTGATAAAAAATGGCTAAACCAATCAATATACCGCCTGAAAACAGCAGACTCGACTTCATTTTATTCATTTTGCTGCTCCTCTTTTTTAGACGCTAGCCGTGCTTCTAGTACTTTGAGTAATTCAGGATCAGCACTTTCAATCGCATCCACCATATGATTCACTGCCAGTGGACCGAAATCGTCCATCAATCCTTGTGTAATCCATTTTGTTTGCTCATTTAGAAATTCTTCTTTTGTTAAAATAGGATTATAAATAGATGAGCGCCCTTTTGTTTTTTTCTCCACAATTCCTTTTTCGGTTAAGCGGTTCAGCACAGTCATCACGGTGTTGAAATTAATCGGCTTCTCATCTGACAACTTTTGCTGCACCTCTTTAATCGGCATATCCTCACCTTCATAAAGGATCTCCATAATTCTTCCCTCTAAAGGACCAAAAAAACGATTCAATCCCTTTTCATTATATTTAAAAGAAGGAATTTTCATGTTATCACCTCACACTAAGCATTGTAGTGTAATTGAAAATGATAGTCAACTGATAACATAAATAGGGGAAAATCGTTGTATATTGACTTTGTTTTTGGTAAAAATTATATCTTTCTTTATAAAAATATACTAACCATTTAGCGATAAGATAATCTTATGAAAATAGTGAAAAAATTCGTATTTTATTTATAGAGACTTTTGTATTATAGTGAAGTTAACAACATTTCACTTACTGAACAAACATATAGGAAGAAGGTTTACATGTGATGAAACAAGGAAACAGCCTTCGAACCGATCTCATTCTCATTGCGATAAGCGGTTTAGGTGGATTTCTTTTGTCTTTAACAGGTATGTCTATTGGCTGGATGGTAGGTACATTAATTACAGCAGCTTTTATTGCTATGCGCCGCCCCACCCTGTTTCAGCGTAAAGGAACCAGCACCTTACGTATTCACAGCAGATGGCTGCTCCTTGGTCAATTCATTCTCGGAATCGAACTCGGACAGAAAATGAATATGAAGGTCCTTCACATTTTCGCTGAAAATTGGCTCCCTGTGAGTTTCATGCTCGTCTTTTCTATTCTACTGGCGATGCTCTCAGGCTTTGTCTTATGGAAGCTGAGCAAAACAGATATGCTGACAAGCTTTGTCGGAACTGCCCCCGGCGGTTTATCCGCTATGCCGGGGATTGCCCAAGAGGTGGGAGCCAATACAGCTGTTGTGAGTCTTGTGCAAACGATACGTGTATTAATGGTTGTACTCACTATCCCATTTACAGTGTTTTATTTAAATACAAAAAACCAAGCGGATGCGGCTGTAGTTACGCAAGGGAGCGCTTTTTCTTCGGGTGTTTTCACCCTTTCAAACATCTCTTGGACCGCTGCGCTTATTTTAGGTGCCTGGCTCATGTCACGCCTAACAGTTCGTCTTCATTTCCCTGCTCCTTGGCTGATCGGCAGCATGCTAGGCGTCGCAGCTCTTCAAGTTGGTGCGGGCGCACTCATAGGTTATGATTTGATTCCTTATTGGCCGGCACAAGCGAACATTGCGTCTCAAGTATTTCTAGGTGCAACCATTGGTTCAAAAATGAATAAAGAGATGTTTGTCGGGCTAAAAAACACTCTCATTGTGGCTGTCGTCAGCTCAGCTGGGCTAATTGCTGCGACTGTCCTCAGCTCTATTGCCATTGCTGAAATCACAGGTATCTCTGTCATTACAGCCATTCTTGCTTTTTCGCCTGGCGGTATTGCAGAGATGGCAACAACTGCAGTCACACTGCACGAGGATTCTACCTTTGTTGTGGCTGTACAAGTCGTCAGAATTATTCTCGTTATTGCAATGCTGCCACCGTTTTTCCGGTTCTTACACCATGTATGGGCAAAAAGGCAGCCTGATTATAAAGCCGCAAAATAAAAAAAGAGACGCTTTGCATGTGCAGAGCGCCTTTTTTTATTCGCTGGTATTCCTTTTGACACCGACAACTTGATCCTTTGAAATGGTGCCAAAATGCCGGCTGTCGAAGCTATGTATTCGGTTATCTCCGACTACAAAGTAATGATTGTTTTTGATTTTATCGTCTCCTGTGATGGCTTTCAGCTGAAAATCCCCTGTCAGGACGTTCCCCATTTTATGTTGTTTCTGCTCTTTTAAATAAGGTTCCTTCTTTTTTTCACCATCGACAAATAACTGATCATCTTCATACTTGATCGTTTCTCCTGGGAGTCCAATGACCCGCTTGATCAAGATTTGATTTTTAGGTCCGTGAAATAACACATAATCAAACCGGCTAATTTTCGTGAGTTTTGGCGAGAACTTATTGATTAATAATTCTGTTCCATCTGTAAAAGTTGGGTCCATACTAACCCCTTCTACTTTGTACGTGACAAACATGAAATTCTTTACTTGGAACAATAAGACGATGCCTGTAATAATCATCAACCATAGCAATGGCTTCTTTTTCATTAAGAGCCTCCTTTGTCCTCACGTTTGCTCATTCGAATGTTCAATCTATTTTCTACTCTCTTTCCAACATACCATAATAACGCAATAACTAGAACCGCAAAAACACTTCTTAACGGATTCTTAACTAAAGCAGAAAGATCATAACCAATAAAACTAATGATAAAGAGCATGACACACTTGCCCGATAAAGTAGCTAATGAGAATTGCCAAAAACTAATTCTTGATAAACCTGCTACAACATTGACGGCAGCAGAGGGCGTGAAAGGAAAGCAAAGTAAAATAAATAATGGACCAAACCCCCGCTTCTCCACCCAAAGCATCAATTTTTTAATGGAAGGATGCCTGCTGATAAAGTTGAGCATTCTCATCTGTCCAAATTTTCTGATCAGTAAAAAGACAAGAATAGACCCTGCACTTGCGCCAATCCAGGTCAATAAAAATCCTTCCCAAAGACCGAATGCATTTGCATTCGCTACAGCAAACGCAACGAGTGGTAAAAACGGAAGAAATGCTTCTATTAAAGGGAGCAATATGGCCACAATCGGTCCAAAGGCCTTGTAGCTCTCAAAAAATGATGTGATATTTTCGTGAGTAAATAGAGAAAGAAATGATGTCAACTTGTTTGACTCCTTCAAGATTTGTCTACTTTTCATTTTACATGGAAAACATAAAAATATACAAATGAATCCCCCCCTTGAGATTATTTGACTCATTCGGTATAATAAACAAGAACATGTGTTCTATCAAGAAAGAAAGCAGGCTTGGACATGACGAGACTATCAAGAATACAGCTTCAGATGATGGAACAGGCCATCTTTCTTCCAATGGTCGTCTCCATCCTCAATCGTGATTTGACTCACTTAAAACAACATCAAACATTCAAACTAAATGAACCATACATTCAGCTTGTGACCTCCGCCTTAAAGGAAGCACAGAAAGCACTTTATGAACTAAAGCAGCATTTACGTAAAGAAAAAATGAAGGTACAGCAAATTGAACACGATGAAGGATTTACAACGTATCTATTTATCATGGATGGCTATGAAGAAACACATAAATACTTTAATCCACGTATACGTCACCGGGTAGAGGAACTACTGACTCGTTATTTTCTTCATCAAGCGAATTGAAGTTGCTTCATTGTCGCGCTTCCCCATTCAAAGCAAAAAGCCTGCCACAGCGGCAGGCTCCTACTTATTTATGATAATTCAAGCTGTTCTCTCAGCTCTGTTCTCACTTCTTCTAATCCAGCGCCATCTAACTCAAAGTAATACACATTCCCAGGCTGATAATCATGGCCCTTTAGCTGAATGGGATCCACTGATTTCAATGAGCTCAATAATGGAAAAAGACCGATAAACTGCTTCATGGACAGATTGGTTGAAACATTATCACCAAGTGTATCAATGATGTTGTCATAGGATGGGATCGAAGAAATAGATTTAGACTTTTCAAAGATGGCTTGAAGTGCTTCCATTTGGCGCTTCCCGCGCATGAGGTCACTATCTGCCTTTCTCGTTCTTACAAAGGCTAATGCTTCTTCGCCATTTAACGTATGTGTTCCTGTTTGCACATGAACTTTCCCTTTTGAATCCTTTTCCATTTGTTTTGCGATACCTTCATCTTCAATCGTTACTTCAATTCCATTTAACTCATCTACAATGTCTTGAAACGCCTTAAAGTTCCCTGAAATCACATAGTCTACCGGAATATTCAACAGGTTTTCGACCGTTTTGACTGACAAATCTGCACTCCCAAACGCATGGGCGTGGGCGATTTTATCATATCCTCTTCCCGGAATATCTACATAAGAATCACGAGGAATACTAAGGAGCTTGATGGTTTTCTCTGTTCGGTTCACAGCCGCCAGTAAGACCGCATCACTTCTTGCTTCGTCTACCGTTTCACCTGGACGGCTGTCAATTCCAAGCAGCAGGACCGAGAAGCTGTCCTTTCCTGGATCAAAAGCTTTCACACGCTTTTGCGAGGTGTCTCCTCTTTCTAATGACACTTGCGCCTTATTCGACGCTTTTGAAATTTTATAGTAGGCATATCCTGTCACGGATATTGCCATCACCATGACAAATGCCATGATAAACAGCACGACTTTCACCCAAGGTCTCAGCCTTCTTTTTGATCTTGTTTTCTCCTTCATCCTTTCCGAACCCTCACTCTATCTTAGTCTATCAATGTAGGTTCCACTATAACATATTTCAATGAAAGTTTCCTGCACGCAACATATTTTTATGAATCCACAATAAAAAAAAGCCGCTCAGTATGAGCAGCTTTTCTTCCATTATTTTTGGTCAATTCCTTGTTTTACTTCATCAATCATGGCAGTCAATGATTCAAGGCCGCCGCCAGATAAATACCACATGTCAGAGTTCAAATACACCACATGGTTGTTTTTGACCGCTTTGACTGATTTCACATAATCATTCTCAACAAGCTGTTTCGCAGAAGTTTCTTCTCCGATCGCTGCGCCTCGATCAATGACAAATAAGTAATCCGGATTCGTTTTGACCATGTACTCATACGAAATGCTTTGCCCGTGTTTGTCAGATGGCTCAAGCTTTTGATCTGCCGGCGTGATACCAAACACATCATGAATGAGTCCGTATCTTGACTTAGCACCAAAGGCTGTCATTTTACTGTCGTTGGCCATGATCACTAAACCATTCTGTTTCAACTCTTTTGTCTGTTTCTTTAATGCATCTACTTTTTGATCAATAGCTGCTAGTTCTTTTTTGACTTCGTCTTCCTTATCAAAAATTTCCCCTAACGTCGTGGCATTTTTTTTAAATGATTCCATATAGTTGGCAGTATCTACATCCATCAAAATCGTAGGAGCAATTTCAGAAAATTCATCGAATGCATCTGATTGACGTGACTGAATAATAATCAAATCGGGCTTAATCTCTGCAATTTTTTCGAAGTTCGGCTCTTTTAAACCGCCGACATTCTCATATTTGTCATCCTCATATTTGGATAGATATTTTGGGACCACTTGTTTTGGTAATGCTGTCACATTTACACCTAGCTTGTCTAACGTATCAAGACTTCCCATATCAAACACGACAACTTTTTTCGGGTTTTTCTTGATCTTCACGCCATCTTTATTCAGCATGTCTTTTACCGTGACGGTTTCCTCTTTTGTTCCTTCTGTTTTTCCTTGGTTCCCGCAGGCAGCGAGTACAACAATCGCTGTTAATACAGTCATCATCCAAATCCATTTTTTCATACGTGATCACCTCTTCATTTTTTTAAGAAAAATATAAGCAAATACGCTCACCGTGAATGACTTCAATCGGTATGCGCATGTCATAAATTTGTTCAAGTGCATCTGCTTGAATCACTTCTTCTACTCCGCCTTCTTTGATCACCTGACCATCTTTTAAAGCGACGATATGATCGGAATACACAGATGCAAAGTTAATATCATGGAGAACCACAACAATCGTTTTCTCAAGATCGTTGACGAGCTGCTTAAATAGCTTCATCATCTCAACAGAATGATTCATATCCAAGTTGTTTAAAGGCTCATCTAAGAAAATATAATCCGTATCCTGAGCCAGCACCATCGCAATAAAGGCTCTTTGCCTTTGTCCTCCGCTCAGTTCATCTACATATTGATGCTGGATATCGGCAAGCCTCATGTATTGGAGGGACACATCAATCATTTTCTCATCCTCTTTTGTCAGATGGCCCTGTGAGTAAGGAAAACGACCAAAGCTGACAAGTTCTCGAACGGTCAGGCGCACACTCATGTGATTGGCCTGCTTTAAAATGCTCATCTTTTTTGCTAGTTCCTGTGGTGGGTACGCGCTATATGGCTTGTCTTCTAAATAAGCTGCACCTGAGTCTGGCTGAATCAAGCGGCTCATGA
This sequence comes from Bacillus sp. FSL W8-0645, assembly GCF_038007905.1. Taxonomy (NCBI): domain Bacteria; kingdom Bacillati; phylum Bacillota; class Bacilli; order Caryophanales; family Bacillaceae; genus Bacillus; species Bacillus sp. FSL W8-0645. Next base: position 1,137,763 of record NZ_JBBOYC010000001.1, on the reverse strand, counting down.
TTGATAAAAGTGTGCTTTTCCCCGCTCCATTTGGACCAATGAGAGAGGTCAGCTGTCCTTTTTTCACACTGACAGTTGTTTTGTGAAGCACTGTTTTTCCGTTATATGTCTTACTGACTCCCTTCATCACGACCATGAGCGACTCTCCTTTAAAAGTAAGTAAATAAAATACAACCCGCCTACTAAATCAATCAGGACACTCAGCGGCGTTTGAAAAGTAAATACCTTTTCTACAAGAAACTCCCCGCCTACAAGGGCAATCACACTGATGAAAAAAGAGCCTAGTAGCAAGTATGTATGCCGGTACGTCCGAAAGAGCTCTCGTGCGACATTTACGACGAGTAAGCCGAGGAACGTAATCGGTCCGACAAGTGCTGTTGCGATGGACACAAGAACGGCTATCACGATCAGCATCTTTTTTGTGATGCTGTCATAGCCAATTCCCAGATTCACCGCATGCTCCTTCCCAAGTGACATGACATCTAATTTGGAGCGGAATGTCCAAATATAAAGGCACAGCGCCGCAAATAAAACAGAAGCAATGAGTAAGATATCTGTGTTCATGTGATTAAAGCTTGCAAAGGATTTATCTTGTACGACCTGGTATTCATTTGGATCAATCAGCATTTCCATAAAAGAAGAAAGGCTTTTGAACAATGTCCCAAAGACAATACCAACAAGCAGAAGCAAGAAAATGTGTTTATTTTTGCGTTTGAACATCACCGTATATAACAGCACAGAAAATAGAATCATCAGCCCAACGCAAAGGAAAAAATTCAGGTTTTTATTGACGATCATAAAATTGGTCGAGCCAAACAGATAAATAATCGCTGTTTGCAAAAACAAGTATAGTGCGTCTAAACCCAGTATGCTCGGCGTTAAGATTCGATTGTTGGTCAAGGTTTGGAAGACAACAGATGAAAAGGCAATCGCGCCTCCAGTCAATGTCATCGCCAGCACTTTCTTTAATCGACTTGGCACTGTGTACGGCCAGTACCCCATTTGAAAGGTAATGAAAATCACGATCAGCACGGCTGCAATGGCTGCAATCAGGCATAATGTTCGTTTCTTATGCATAGTGTTTCCTCCTTAATAACATGTACAGGAAGATCCCACTTCCGATGATGCCTACCATGAGCCCAACTGAAATTTCATATGGATAAATGATTACCCTTCCGAGCACATCACAAATCAGAACAAAAATGGCTCCTAGTAAGGCTGTATGCGGAAGGCTCTTTTTCAAGTGATCGCCGCGGTAGATCGATACAATATTCGGAATGATTAAGCCTAGGAATGGTAGCATCCCGACAGTTAATATGGTGACAGATGTAATCATCGAAACAATCACCAAACCAACCGCCATCACACGTTTATACGTTAAACCTAAGTTGATGGCAAAGCTCTCACCCATTCCCGCCACTGTAAAGCGGTCAGCATATAAATACGCGATGATCAATAGTGGAACACTCACATAGAGAAGTTCATAACGCCCCTGAACAATAAGAGAAAAATCCCCTTGAAGCCATGCGGATACGTTTTGAATCAGATCATATTTATAGGCTATAAACGTAGATATTGAACTGACAATCCCGCCAAACATTAAACCGACTAAAGGTACATAGATCGTATCGTTCACCTTAATATGCCGCAGGATTTTTAAGAAAAGAAGATTCCCAGCTAAAGTAAATAGAAACGCGATTCCCATTTTCATGAGCGGGCTCGCATGTGTAAAAACAAGCATTGCTGCTAAAATACCAAGCTTCGCCCAATCCATCGTTCCTGCAGTGGTTGGTGAAACAAATTTATTCCTCGTCATGCTTTGCATAATAAAGCCGCATAAACTAAGGCTCATGCCAGCAAGCACAATACTCATGAGACGCGGGATGCGACTTGAAACTAACGTATGCACTTGTTCATCTGTTAAATGAAACAGCTGTAAAATGGACAGATCCTGTACACCGACAAACAGTGATACACATGCCAAACATACAAATAATAAACTTAATTGATACAACTTCATACTGGTTTCTCACTTTCTATCAAGCTCTTCCCAATAAAAATGATTATCATTATCAATTAAACGACAATTCATATATTATCACATCTAGTAAAATATTCAAATAGCAGAATGAGAAAGACGGAAACTCATAAAAAAACAGCCTGCGGTAGCGGCTGCTTTTTCACCATTATTGAATACTCACTTGAAATTGTCCCTTCAATTCCTCTTCTGCTTCTTGAAATAACTGCTTTACGCTTTCTGCATACTCGCCAAGAGCGTCCTTGCTTGTGTCAAAATTCACCCATGTTAGCTCTACTGGCAGATTTACTTCTCCTGTCAAACAGTCCCATAGGGCATCAAGATTTTTCCCGTAATAGTCAGGAAGGTGTAAAACTGTTTTTAGTTGGTCATGAAGCTCTTCTTGCGACCTGCACGATGCGCCGTCCAGCTGCACTTTTTTCATGTCATCTTCCCCTCTCATGCCTTTATTTTAAACGAATGGAAGGAAAAAGAGAAAGCAAGACTCCTCACTTTTGTTTCTGTCTGACACTTGAGATCAAAAGGGTGAGACAAGCTGCCAAAACGACCAAGAAAAAGACGGTTAACACCATCTGGGTTCCGTACAGATCAGCGAAAAGCCCGACAAAAACACTTGGAAGTCCCAGACCTAAATAGGCAAACAAATAAAAACCTGCAACGGCTCTAGCTGCCTCCTTTTTTCCCCGCTCGACAATAAGCTGAAGACCACCTAAATAAGTAAATCCATAGCAGGCAGTACCCGCAATCATCGTTCCGGCAAGCACAAGAATGATGGACCCACTATTTGCTCCAAATAGCAAGAGACCGTATCCGCATGGAAGACAGATAAATCCGGCAAGGAGCGCTGCTGTGCTATTCATTTTGCGAACAAAAGGCTGCATCAGGACACCTGCCATATTAATCAAAAACAGTGCCGGACCTACCCATAATTCATATCCATTCAATTTAAGCTGTGCTGGCAAAACCGAAATGACGAGGCCGCACACCGACCACGCGACAGCAATCGCTGCATTCGCTGGCATTGTTCCTTTTGGAAATGTTGGCATATTCATCATCCGTTTACCTGAATCTCCTTGTACAGGTGGAACGAAAAAGAAGACACCCACGATCGTTAGGATTAAAAAGCCAAGCACAATCCAATAACTAAGCGGCGCAAGCGACACATGCTTAAAAGAAAGAAGTGCCGTAAAAAGAGCACCGCCCCCAAAGCCAACCGAACTGCATAACGCAATAAAAGTTGGAATCCAGCTTGATTTTTCTGGATATAAAGCAATCAAATAAGCGGTGCATGTACCAACACTCAGGCCAAGCCCCACCCCTTGCAGCAGCCGGGCCAAAAAGAGCATCTGAATGGTAGGATGTACGATCATCAATAAGGTAGCACATAACGAAAAACTAAGTGCGACCAATAAAACCAGTTTGCGTCCAGCCCGGTCAGATATCCCGCCAAGAAAAAGCAAAACTGGAATCAGTCCGAAGACATATGCAGCAAATACAAAGGCTGTAGCTGCTTTTCCGTACCCTGCTTGTTCGGCATACAACGTATAAAGGGGCACCTGCAGGTTCACTGCGGTCGTAATCATAAAAAGACCAAATAAAACAAATATAAATGGAATGATGGATAGGGGTGCGATTTCTTCTTTAGATGCAGGGATCATTTCACTCTCTCCTCTAGTCATAAGCATATGAGAACAGTGTACACACCTTTTGGCTTACTTCCTATATCCAAAAATGACGCTGTTGACCACTCCATATTTCCGTGTCATCATCATGTTATATGTGACAATGAGAGAAGGTGCCCGATGTATATTTATTTAGACCGCTCAAGTACTACCCCGCTCTGGCAGCAAATCGTGACTGGGATCATTCAACAAATTCATTCCAAAAAACTGAATCCTGATGATCAGTTAACACCGACACGCGTATTAGCACAGGAGCTCAATGTATCAAGATCAACTATACAGCTTGCTTATGATGAACTGCTGGCAAGAGGATATGTCAGCACATCTAGAAGAGGCGGTACGAAGGTTATTTCGAGTGACCACTATGCAGCCTCCGCTCCCCATCAAGGTGAGCCTCCTTTTCCTCTTCCAATAAGACCACACTTTCAAGAGGCGGAGAAACAAATGAACCACTGGCTGTCGGCCAATCAATTTCATGAAAAGCTTGATATTGATTTTCGTCATCAGGAACCAGCCATCGATGAACATTTCCAAAACATATGGAAACGCTCGCTCATGAAAGCTTTACAGCGATTAGAGATGAAAGATTGGGGCTATTCCTCCCCGCATGGTTTATGGGAAGTACGTTCAGAAATACGCCAATACTTATCTGTAGAACGCGGTATCGATGTAGAAGAGGATCAAATCGTGTTAACAGGAGGCACGCAGCAAGCCATTGATTTGATTTCACAGGTATTGCTTAAAAAAGGCGATACAGTAGCTGTTGAAGATCCAGGCTTTCCTGGAGCAAGGCTTTCCTTTATGCATCGTGAAATGAACATTTATCCCGCGCCCGTCGATGAAGAAGGAATGATGGTGAATACATTGCCACGGCGAACAAAGCTGATTGCGGTGACGCCCTCCCATCAGCGTCCAACCGGTGTATGTATGAGCGTCAACAGAAGGCAGCAGCTGCTGAAATTTGCCGTCAGCCATCAGTCTTATATACTAGAGGATGATTTTGATGGAGATTATCGTTATCATGGCGGACCGCTTCCTTCATTATTTTCAGAAGCATCAGGCCATGTGATTTATATCTTAAGCTTCTCCAAAGTACTGGCACCCGGCATCCGCCTTGCTGCCATTATCGGCTCCAAAGCGATCATAAAAGAAATCGCTTCCTTGCAATCACTCATTCAAAGACAGCTGCCCATTATGGAACAGATCACCCTCGCCTCTTTTTTCAGAGAAGGAGAATTTACGCGTTATGTCAGGCGAATGAGACAGCTATATAAAAAAAGACAGGCTACCATGATGGATGCCCTTTTGACACAACAATTTGACAAGCACTTTCATATTTATGGAACAGATACCGGTCTTCATGTCTTTTTGGAAGGAGCGCCAGACTTTGACGAAAAAGGCAGTATTGAGGCAGCAAAAGCAGCAGGTATTGGCATTTATCCATTAAGTCCTTATTGTTTTGAGAGCAATCGAAAGGGATTACTGCTAGGCTTTGCTTGTACGGACGAAAACATGATTCAAGATGGTGTGCAGCGCTTAAAGCAAATACTTTATATGTAAAAAAAGCCTGGAAGTCCGCCGCCTTCCAAGCTTTTTTATGTTGATTGCTGAATGCGGCCTACTTCTTCAATAAATGCAGCTGTCTGTTGCAATCCATCTTGGAGATGATGAGTAGCGGAAATAAACAGCTTTTCTTGATCTGGGCGCTTTAATAGCTGCTCCACCTGACCAATTCCTTTTTCAAATGAATGAAGACCTGTCTTTAATTGTTCATCTGCCTTTTGATAAGCGGCTGGAACTTCTTGATGAGCAAGCCCCTTTTGAATCACACGATCAAAGGCTTTCGTCGCCTTTTTCAATTTTTTATTTGCTTGGATCTTTCCCTGTCCATCTGAAATAAATTGGTCGGTCATGTTTTCATAAGCTTCATTTAACTCATCCATATAACGCTGAACCCATTGTTCATACGCAGCTGCTTTTGTGTCTTGTTTTGAAGGCGATTGACCTGCTTGCTGACAGGCTGCTAGTAAGGTCACTGTCAAGGTGAATAACAGCAGCAATTGCGATTGTTTTTTCATACAGAGCCTCCATTTCTTATTCCCATTCGTTCATATCGGTCAAAATAGGAGGATCCTTTACCACATACGAACACTTTGCAAGAAATGATTTCTTTTATTGTAACAGACGGCTCGTGTCACTTCTGTGATTTATGAATAATTGCTTAAAAATACGTCTAAGGATCCACATTTCTCTGTCATTTGGTGGACAGTCTACCGACACACACTCAATAGACGACTGGATATATGGATTTGGTTTCAACAAATTCATGTGCATGGTGGATGTTGTCGTGTCATCATAATGATGCCCCAACGAAGTCGCCTTGTCCTGTTGATTTATTGAAGTTTACCTTTACAAGCAATGTCAAGCTCTTCGACTACTTCACCATCTTGGATGAGATAGGCTTTTTCATGGAGATTGACAGCGGGACAAATATGATTTGGAATGATTTGCACCTTCTCACCGATCTGGACAGTCTGACGAAAGCCTTCGTGATAAATGATGGCATGCTCCTCATCAAATACACTGGAAACAAATACATCATCAAAGTCTTTTACCTTACCTAGTCCCTTTGTTTTCGTCAGCCCTTTTGTACGGGTTTGAGCCGTGAGCCCTTTGGCTCCAACATCTGTTATGATACGAGTCTTTGTTGGCTTACTAATCACCGTCGTCAGGACAGCTGCTGCGCAATGTGAAAAAGTGCCGATCACATTGGAATGAGAGGCATCCATGAAGATGTAAGTACTACCTGGTCTGATTTCGGTCACTCCCTTTGGAATATCAAATTGAAATAAGAACGGCGGTGTTGATCCTATGCTCACTACCTCTAGCAGCATGCCTGATTCTTTTGCAATCTGTGCAAACCGAAGCGTTCGATTCACAGCGTCTTCATATAATGTTTGACAATGCGCTTTACTTTCCGCCTTGTATGTATGACCATCATGAGAAAAAATCCCCTTTAAATGAACGAAGTCACATGTTTTTATCGCCTGCAAGATTTGACGGAAATCATTCTCTTCAATGACACCAGACCTCTCTTCTCCAACCTCTATCTCAATTAAAACCTCCGCTTTTTTCTCTGCTCCACGAAAGACATCTTCAATTTGAAACACATGCTCTACACAATCTATTCCAAATGAAATGTGTATCGACTCTGCCAGCTTTCGAATTCGCTTCAGCTTTGTCTCACCTACAATTTGATTGGCGATAAAGATATCTGTTAGCCCATGCGCTGCCATCACTTCCGCTTCCCCTACTTTCGCTACAGTTAAGCCAGATGCGCCCATCTCCTCCTGCACCTTTGCAAGACTAGGTGTTTTATGTGTTTTCGTATGAGGACGCAGTTTGACTTGCTGACGGTCCGCATATTGCTGCATAGCAGCTAGATTCTCCATCATCACCTGTTTATCAATTAATAGCGCCGGTGTATCTAGTTCATCATAACTCATCATCATATCCCCTTTCACTGCTGCACATTACATAAAAATCTATACATTTCAATTAAATTATATAATTTTTTATATAATTATCAATGTTTTTGATATGCTAAACCCTCGCTTCATAAGGAGTCCAGCGGCTGTGCTGCCGCTGGTTTTAGTTAATATCTGTTCCGAAGCTCCCTTAATATAAAATCATATACAAGGTTGAGCTGTTGTTCCTTTGGATACAGCATAAATTCTTGTTTTTTAGGAAGACCACCATCAAGGCGATCTTGAAATTTCGTTCGGAGATACGCTGTTCTGTGCACCTGACTCTCAAATGACTTATATGAGACATCGAGTTTGACGGTTTGCTCATTTGTAAAGATGACCACCGTGTCTCCGAGGGATGATTCCTGGAAGGTATGAATGTATTTGTGGGAGATCCAACCGCACTGAGGACGGTTGGATGAATAGGTTGGGAAGAAATACAGATGATTGGATGAGTCAATCACAATGGGAGGCTTGTGAGAAATTCCTGTTACTTCATATGTTCCCGCTTTTCTGCCTGCATAGCTTGAGCCGAAGAATCGGCAACTGCGTTCAATAATTTGCAGGGGCTTTAATTCAACGTAAAAGCTTGTCTCTCTTTCTATGACTTTTGAATATACTCTTTTTCCTTCTTCAACCGGAAGGATCGCCATTGTTGTTTGATTAATGACGTATGAATCTAAAGGTGTTTCACTAATTCCTGACACTTCATTTCCTCCTGTGTTAATTTTTGGTTATTTTAGATACTATTAATCTATCACCAACATATAAGAAACGACAGGATTTTTTCAAAATTTATTAAAAATCATTTTTTTATCGTATTATTTAGTCCATTCGATCTATCGAAAAGCCTTTTTTAAAGATATATCACATTGTGTCGATCGGACAAGAGGTGTCGATTTCGCTCAAAAATAAATTGTCTAAAAATTATAAATTCTTGTTGATTTTTTCTCCGCCAATCCATATACTATAAAAAAGGCATCGGGGGGATTCTTTATGAAAGAGAAAAAAACGTATGCTGAGCTCATGAAGTCCCGCAACACCCAAAAAACCGAAGAAAACGGCGTGACGATTTTAGACATCTATATTCAAATGGTTTTAGATGAGGCGCTTTATAAACAGCGCTTAACCTTCCTTAGAGAAGAGATTGATAAGGCACTGGATCAGCGTGATGAAAAACGATTCAACGACCTGTCAGCTCAATATGCAGAACACTGCTTACATTAATCATGATGATTTTACTTGCGGCAAAGAGGGCAGCAACTCGTCTCTTTACCGCAAGTTTTTTGTTTATCCATTTAAAATGGTTCCGCCATTTACATGCAGGATTTGTCCATTTATATAAGAGGAGTCTTCGCTCGCTAAAAATAAATAACTCGGTGCAAGCTCTACTGGCTCACCAGGACGCTCCATTGGAACATCTCCGCCAAATTCAGAGACTTCCTTTTCCGTAAAGGTCGATGGAATGAGCGGTGTCCAAATGGGTCCTGGGGCTACCCCATTCACTCTAATCCCTTGCTTAATGAGCGATAAAGATAATGATCTCGTAAATGTCACGACTGCCCCTTTTGTAGATGAATAGTCGATCAAGGTTTCATGACCTTTATAGGCTGTGACAGATGTGGTATTAATGATACTGCTTCCTTTCTTTAAATGAGGAAGTACCGCTTTTGTTAAGTAAAACATGGCAAAAATATTCGTTTGAAATGTTCGAAGAAGCTGATGTGAGGTAATCTGTTCAATGCTTTTTTGCGGATGCTGTTCCCCGGCATTGTTCACCAAAATATCAATGGAACCGAAAGCATCCTTCGTTTTTTTGACGACCTCGTTTGAAAACGACTCATCTCCTAAATCACCTGCAATTAAAATGGCGCGGCCTCCCGCCTTTTCAATATAGTCCTTCGTTTCCTCTGCATCGCGGTGTTCACTCAAGTAAACAATGGCGACATTGGCGCCTTCCTTCGCAAATAAGACCGAGACTGCTCTTCCGATCCCGCTGTCTCCACCTGTCACAATAGCTGTTTTCCCTGCTAACTTTTTATCCGGCATCTCTCGATCAAAAACAGGCCTTGGATTCATTTTATATTCAAGACCTGGACGCTCACTTTGATGCTGAGGCGGCAATGTTTTCTTCGGCTGCTTTGTTGACACGTCTGACCACTCCTTCCTTTTATCTTGTTTATTTTTATGTGTTAGCTATTTTTTTATGTATGCCGAACTAGTTTCCTTTCAAATGTATGATTTTCTTCATTGTGGAAAAATTATACACAACAAGTCACTAACTGGAGGCGACAGTATGGAACAAGAACATAAAGGATTGGAACAGGCAAAATCATTATGGATAGCGGATAGTCAAAAGCATTCTTTTCCTGCAGTAGATGAGGATCTCACAGCAGATGTCATCATTGTTGGCGGTGGTATTACCGGTATCGCTACCGCGTTTGAAATGACAGAACGCGGGCTGGATGTCATCATCATTGATGCTGATCAACTGCTGCAAGGTACGACCGGACATACGACAGCTAAGATTACCTCACAGCACGATGTGTACTACCATGAGCTGATTCAGCAAATTGGTATGCCCAAAGCCCGTTTGTATGTAGAAGCAAATGAGAAAGCAAAAGAGCTGATTCAAGCTCGCGTCAAAAAGTACGACATTGATTGTCAGCTAGAAGTCAAAGATGCGTACCTCTATACAAAGGAAGAAAGCGGTGTAAAAAAATTAAAAAAGGAATTAGATGCCTACAAACAGCTTGGGATTGATCGAGAATGGAAAACAGCGCTTCCTTTTGATGCTGACATCAAGGCTGCCCTAACAATGACACAGCAGGCACAGTTCCATCCCCTTCATTATCTCAATGCACTCATTGACCAGCTCCTAGAGCGAGGTGTACGTATTTATGAACAGACAACTGCTGTTGACGTGAAAGAAGGAAACCGCCCTGCTGTCGTCACAAAAGACGACCATCACCTGACAGGCCGCTATATCATTTCCTGTTCGCACTTTCCTTTTTATGATGGAAAAGGACTTTATTTCACGCGCATTCACCCAGAGCAATCTTATGTGGTAGCAGCCAAAACAACGAAGCCGCTCCCAGATGGAATGTACTTAGGGATCGACCAGCCTGCTCATTCTTTAAGAACGGCAGAATGGCATGGTGAGGAAGTGGTTCTCATCGGAGGAGAAGGTCATAAAACTGGACAAGGCGGGGATGAATCTGCTCACTATGAAGGACTAGAAAGGTTTGGAGACGCTACCCTTGGAATTGAAGAGGTGCTGTATCGCTGGTCTACCCACGATATGGTCACAATGGATCAAATCCCTTACATTGGCCGCCTAACCAAACACCATCAAAATATCTTTGTTGCGACCGGTTTTAGAAAATGGGGCATGACGACAAGCCACGCGGCAGCTACTCTTATCGGTGATTTGATTGAAGGAAAATCGAATCCATACGAATCCATTTTTACGCCATCAAGACCTGTTTCTGATTCTTTCGTCAAAGATTTCGTTAAAGAAAACAGCAATGTCGCTGCCAAGCTGATCAGTGGTAAATTAAAACGAACCGATCAAACCATTGATGATTTAAAGCCAGGAGAAGGCGGCATTGTCTCTTATGAACATAAAAAATGTGGCGCCTTTAAATCAGAGGACGGGAACATCTTTCTTGTCGATACAACGTGTACTCACCTAGGCTGTGAAGTCGCTTGGAATAATAGTGACCGCACTTGGGATTGCCCGTGTCACGGTTCACGTTTCTCCATTACTGGAGAGGTAGTAGAAGGCCCAGCAAAGAAACCACTAAAAAGGTCTTATAAAGAACAGTAAAATTTTACTGATTCCCTTTAAAAAATCCAATATTATCCGATAGATAATATAAAGTCTGATAATTTGTGATGATTATAGGGGGACAAAAACATTGTTATTTAAAAAAGAGACGAAAAGAAAAAACACTGCTTTTTTCACACAGCAGAATGATGGGATAAAACGTATCAACTTTTCTGACAATACGGATATCGCGAAACAAATCAAAATGATAGACCTGACGCAGCATGACCTATTGATTCTAAAACAGCTCAATCCAATTGTTCAGGAGGATATTGCACGTATCGTTGATAAATTTTATAAAAATTTAGAAGTCGAGTCTTCCTTGATGCATATCATTCAGGATAATAGTTCTGTCGAGCGTTTGAAAAAAACACTCCGCATTCATATTAGTGAAATGTTTGCAGGTGTGGTTGATGAAGCCTATGTGGCAAAACGAATTAAAATTGCGCAAGTTCATTTACGGATTGGCCTCCAGCCTAAGTGGTATATGGCAGCATTCCAGGACCTTCTGCTATCAATTATGGATTTATTTGCTCAGCATATCCAAGATTTCAAAGAATATCAGACAGCAGTCAAAGCGACGACGAAAATCTTAAATTTAGAGCAGCAGCTTGTCCTTGATACATTCCAAAATGAATATTCTAAAATTCGTGATGAAGCAGAACAGCAGCAGCAGGAGCTCCATACAAAAATCACAGAAACATCAAATTCGCTTGCATCTCTCTTCTCAAACACAACAAATGCAGTGGACAAGCTTGTATCAAAATCTGATGAGATGGCGGACATGTCGCAAGCTGGAACGCAAATTTCAGCACAGGTCGAGGAAAAATCGATTGGCGGAAAAAAAGAATTAGAGATTCAACAAACACAAATGAACCAAATTGATGGCAGCATGACAAAGATTGAAACAGAAATTAAACGTTTAGAAGAAATCGCCAAACAGATTGAACAAATCTTTGGGATTGTCACAGGCATTGCAGAGCAGACGAACTTGTTATCTTTAAATGCTTCCATCGAATCTGCACGAGCAGGCGAACACGGAAAAGGCTTTGCTGTCGTCGCAAACGAGGTTCGTAAATTATCAGAGGACACAAAGAAAACGGTTTCAACCGTATCTGAACTCGTCAACAATACCAATTCACAAATCTCCATTGTGTCTCAGCACATTGGGGACGTGAATTTACTCGTGACAGATAGTAAAGAAAAAATGACTCAAATCAATTCGCTCTTCGATGATATCGTCAGCAGCATGAACTTAAGCAAAAATCAAAATGGAAAAATTGAAATAGACCTTCAAACCTTCCTGAACGAATTGAAGGAAGTCAAACAAACGGTGTCCCAAGTTGCCAGCTCAGTCGAATCCTTAACAAGTCTCACAAATCGCTGATCCAGTCTTTTTTCTTCTGCTTTAGTATAATAGAAGAAAAGATAGAAAAGGCGGGATTTAATTGACAACAATTTGCCTAGTCAGACATGGGGAAACAGATTGGAATGCAGCGAAACGAATTCAAGGACGAACAGATATCCCTTTAAATGATACTGGTAAATGGCAGGCTGAACAAACGGGCCTTTATTTGAAGAATGCCCGTTGGGATGTTGTCATTTCCAGTCCACTCACAAGGGCAAAAGAAACAGCACACTTGATTTTAAAACATGTAGATGCGCCTCTTGTCATCATGGATGATTTCATTGAGCGTGATTATGGCGATGCTGAAGGCATGTCATTTGAGGAGCGCCAAAAGCTTTTTCCAGATAAACAGTATCCAAATATGGAGCCGCTTGAGACAATTCAAGATCGAATGGTAGAAGGCATTGAGAAAGTTAGAGCAGCCTATCCGAATCAACAAGTCCTGATCGTGGCACACGGCGCTGCCATCCATGCTTTACTCACCACCATAGCGGGTGAACATCTTGGTCTTGAGAACACGAGGCTCGTCAATGCTTGCTTAAATTATGTGGAATGGAAAGATGGTAAATGGAAGGTGCTTGATTACAACGTGGTCAGCCATTTAACTCAATCCTCTCCTACTTAAAGAACCTGTTATGTAAACAGGTTCTTTAAGCGTGTAGACAAACCCTCGCATTCGTTGTCAGTCCTGTGCGCTGGTGCTCACGAATTGCAAATTTGCTCCGCGCCAGTGCTCGTCCTTCCTAGACTGCAAAGGTTTTCTATCACGCTGAAAAGAAGACAAAGGGCTAAAATCTGAGAACCTGTTATATAAACAGGTTCTTTTTAAATGACAAAAACAATGATAAAATAGTATTTTTTTATATCGAAATTCGAAATAGATGCTAGACGTTTCTACCTATTTTAAGGCTTTTCGGGTATCGAATATTTCTCCGAAAATGGATCATAAGAAAAAAAGCACACTTCCTTTTTAATAGATAACCGTTGAAATAGTAGAATAAACATATTTTACCATCATTTCCAAGTGACTTAATTCCCCACTTTTCGCTAGGACTTTCACAAAAATTCAGGTCTACTCTTATTTGCCTACTTCCCTTAAACTGAATATACAGAATAGTCAAACGGATCATTCTTATCGACTACGGATGATTATTCTGAAATAAGAAAAAAGGGATGTGGATTGTGCGTGAAAAAGAAAAATGTGATGACAAGTGTTTTATTGGCTGTCCCTCTTTTGTTTTCAGCAGGGTTTGGAGGCTCCATGGCAAATGCCGAGACGGCCTCAAAGTCAGATAGTGAAAAGAGCTATATTGTTGGCTTTAAAGCCTCTGCCACTACAAACAGCTCTAAGAAACAAGCCGTCACTCAAAATGGTGGAAAACTTGAAAAGCAATATCGTCTCATTAATGCCGCACAAGTAAAGATGTCCGAACAAGCCGCAAAAAAACTTGAACATGACCCTAGCATTGCTTACGTAGAAGAAGACCACAAAGCAGAAGCATATGCACAAACCGTCCCTTATGGAATCCCTCAAATCAAAGCTCCAGCTGTACACGCTCAAGGTTATAAAGGTGCTAATGTCAAAGTAGCTGTCCTTGATACGGGCATCCACGCTGCACACCCTGACTTAAATGTTGCAGGCGGTGCCAGCTTCGTCCCTTCAGAACCAAATGCCACCCAAGACTTTCAATCACATGGAACTCACGTAGCCGGAACTATCGCTGCCCTTGATAACACAATTGGTGTTCTTGGGGTCGCTCCAAGTGCTTCCCTATATGCTGTTAAAGTATTAGACCGTTATGGCGACGGACAATATAGCTGGATCATTAGTGGTATTGAATGGGCAGTAGCCAATAATATGGATGTCATCAACATGAGCTTAGGCGGACCGAACGGTTCAACAGCGCTTAAAAATGCCGTTGATACAGCGAATAACCGTGGAGTCGTTGTTGTGGCGGCTGCAGGTAACTCAGGTTCCACTGGCTCTACAAGTACAGTTGGCTATCCAGCAAAATATGATTCTACCATTGCTGTTGCCAATGTAAACAGCAGCAATGTCAGAAATTCGTCTTCCAGCGCAGGTCCTGAATTAGATGTTTCTGCACCTGGTACTTCTATTTTAAGTACAGTACCAAGCAGTGGATACACATCTTATACTGGAACGTCTATGGCGTCTCCTCATGTAGCAGGAGCAGCAGCGCTTATCCTTTCTAAGTACCCGAATCTATCAACTTCTCAGGTTCGCCAGCGCTTAGAAAACACGGCAACACCGCTTGGTAACTCCTTCTATTACGGAAAAGGGTTAATCAACGTTCAAGCGGCTTCTAACTAATAAATAAAATCCGGCTGATGCAGCCGGATTTTTTATTTATTGCTTCCTCGACGTTTCCTCTTTTTCCGCTGCTTTTTCCATTTCCATGATTCTCTCCATCATAGTTGGGTGCCCGTAGCGGAAGACCTTCACTAAAAGTGGTGGATTCACCTGAGACAGCCCTGATTTTGCAAGCTTTTGAAAAGACGTCACCCCTGCCTCTCCGTCTTTTGTCAGGTTTACCGCATACTCATCAGCTGCACGTTCTTGATGTCTTGAAACTGCATTTGTAAAAGGTGATGCTGCAAATGACAGCATCGATACAATAATGAGAAGAAGCGGAAGAGCAGCGATGTCGCGCGGATCCCTCAGCCGAAATAGAACTGCTCTCTTACGATAGAAATAAAAATAGAGACGGTCAATCGCAAAAAATCCCGCAAGTGACAGTACTAGATATCCTGCTAATCCTATATAGACATGCTTCATGACGTAATGTCCCATTTCATGTGCCATGATAAATAAAATTTCGCGATCTTTCAGCTTTTGCAATGTCGTATCCCATAACACAATACGCTTATTTTCACCAATCCCTGTGACATAAGCATTCATCGTGTTCGTTTTCTCAGACATATTGACCTCATATACATGATCTGCTGGGATATGAGCTTTGTCTGCAAGTGTTAAGATCTTGTTCTCAAGAGCTTGATTCTTTAGTGGATAAAAATTGTTATATAACGGATCAATGACGACCGGCTGTATAAAGAAGAGAAATAGCGTGAATGGAACTGTCAAACACCAGGCATACAACCACCAACGCTTTCTTCTTTTTTGAATAAGCCAAAAGAATACAATGGCACATAGGGCAAGAAGCGGATATTGAATCCAGAAATCTAGAATTTGATCTTTAAACCAGCTTGCCGTACTTTGAGCAGATACTCCGTAGTGCAAAGACAGCTGATAACCAATCCACTTAATGGGAAGTGAAATCAGCATTGTCAAAAGCGACAGCACAAACACATATACAAGTTTACTTAAAAATGTGAAACGAGCTGCTGCCAGGCTCCAGTCTGCTAATTTTCGTGAAAACCCTGAAATGAGCAGAAGAAAAAAGACATACCAATCTAATGGAATTGTCATGAAAAATAGCAAGTTACGTAATCTCGAGAAATTCTCGCTGATGACAAGCTCATGGCTTGTCATAAAGGTATGCGGATCTGCACTTGTTCCTTTTACACTGTCAGGAACTGATGCATCCCCAAATAGAAACAAATAAGAATAAATAAAAAGACCGTACAATATGTATGCTACCGTTGCAAGAACTACCCATTTACGTACTCGCACAGGTCAGCCTCCTTTCCATCCCTCTCTCTATTCTAATCATCCATTATTTTGTTTAGAACCTGTCTCATGTGGCTCCATCATAGCATGCCCTATCTGAAAAAGCTTTCACGAAAAAAATGATTATGCTACTCGAAAATCGGAGATGCTACATATAAAATAGAGAGTTGGAGGATCGAAATGAAGAAAATCCTTGCAGGAGTTGTAATCTTTGGACTTTTACTTATTACCTTCTTTTATGTATTCAGCCGGACGAGCGAAATCTTTGATGAGAATCGAGCAGAAAAATTGCTCCTTTCATCTGAAAAAGAGTCCATTTCTTATGAAATAGATGATAAGGACACAGCAGAAGATTTAATAGAAGATTTAAACAAAGGTAAACAAACAAGCAATCATCTCAAGAAAAATTTAAAGAAACCAGATTATATTGCCAAGGTGATGTACGGCCGAACAAACGGCACCACCTTTCAGCTTTGGACAAACCGTTCGCAGGTCGTTTTTTTAGTAGATGGGACTTATTATGAGCTGAATCAAAAACAGTCTAATTCTTTTCAGAAACAGTTAAAAGAAGCCATTCAAAAGGGCTGAAATTTTATTTTATCCCTTTGTCTTCTTATCAGCGTGATAGAACCTGTACACACTAAGGGAGTCTCTTCATAAAAGACTCCCTTTTTTTTATTTACTTTCCTCTGCTTGATACTTTTCCTTTAGTGCTCTTCTTAAAATTTTACCTGTTGTGTTCTTTGGAATATCATCTATGAAATGGATCGTTTGGGGCTGCTTATATTTCGCTAAAAAGCGTGAACAATGTGTGATGATGTCTTCTTGATCGATGTGAGCATGTTTCTTAGGGGAAATGTAACAGACGACAGCCTCTCCGGTGTTCGGATCTGGCACACCGATGACAACGGCTTCTGCTACAGCTTCATGTTGATAAAGCACTTCTTCTACTTCTCTTGGATACACATTATAACCGCCAACGAGAATCATATCCTTTTTCCGATCGACAATATAAATGTATCCTTCTTCATCTCTTCTCGCTAAATCACCGGTGTACAGCCACCCGTCTCTTAGTGCAACTTCAGTATCTTCTGGCATTTGATAATAGCCTTTCATAATGTTTGGCCCTTTTGCTATGAGCTCTCCGACTTCATTTGGACCGACTTCTTCTCCCAGTTCATTCACAATCTTATTTTTCACATTCATAATGTCGGTCCCGACTGAACCGGGTTTTCTTTTTCCATCAAGAGGATTGAATGCAGTTACTGGGGAAGCCTCTGATAATCCGTAACCCTCCAGCACCGTGACACCAAATTTTTTCTCAAAACCGTGAAGTAAAGCAACAGGCATTGAGGCACCGCCTGATATACAAATCCTCACAGAGGACATTGCTTTCTCATGCCCTTCCTGGCGGTACAAATAGTTATACATAGTCGGAACACCAACAAATAACGTTGGCTTCTCTTTTTCCATCATACGCAAAAGCTCTGATGGGCTGAAATGCGGCAGAACATAGATGGTCGCGCCATGAATCAATGGTGCATTCATACAAACCGTTAAACAAAATACGTGGAACATCGGCAATGCGGCAATCACCTTGTCCTTTTCATCAATGGATAGGTACTCAGCAACGTCCCTGGCATTTGAATACAGATTAAAATGAGTCAGCATCGCACCCTTTGGTTTTCCTGTCGTGCCAGATGTAAATAAAATAACTGCCGTATCGTCCTGATGAATAGAAGGATGTACGCTTTCTTTCGCATGACCAGACACAAGCTTTCCAAAGAAGACAAGTCGATCAGATACTTCCTTAAAACTTGATCTGCACGCAGATTCATTTTCTGCACAAATAATCACCCGTTCAATAGACGGAAGCTGTTCGTACACCTGCTCGTACACTGGCAGTAGCTGTTCAGGGGTAACAATCCCTTTTACATCACCTGTAATCAGCATATAGCCAATTTCACTAGGCGTGTATGTTGGATTGATTGGTACTACGACAAGCCCTGCCTTTAAGGCACCAAAAAAAGAAATGACAAAATGCGGTGAATTTCCTAAAATAAGCGCGATATGATCCCCAGCTTGAAACCCTTCGCTCACTAAACCATCTGCAAAGCGCTCGATACTTGTCATGAGCTCTCGATAGGTCCACTGATTTCCTTCAAAGATCAGTGCGATATCTTCTCCCTTCGTCATCGCCGTCTGCTCTAGATTTTTGATCAAATCCATTCTCCCACCCCTTACATGTCATCAATGAATGAATAGCCATTCATTTTATGGCCAAACATTCCTCCTTTCTATTATAATAGACAATCGAAAAAATCCACAAGATCAAATGTAAATCGCTTTCATTTCTTTCAATCAAAAAAGCACCGCTATCTCTAGCCGTGCTTGTCCCTCTTAATAAATCAAATCAAGAAAATCCTCTTTTGATACGTTGCCAAAGTAGTGGCGCATGTCCATATCTTCTAATACGTCACTGATCGTTTTGCGATCATATTGCTGGCCAATGAGTCTTTTTTCAATATCAGCAATATCCCCTACACCAAAGAAATCACCAAAGATCTTGCAGTCCTGGATCATCCCTTTTTTCACTTCTAATCGAAGATCAATGGAGCCTGCTGAGAATCTCTTAGAATGCTGTAAATTAAATTTCGGTGAACGGCCGTAGTTCCATTCCCATTTTTGATATCGATCCCGAGAAATCTCGTGAATCTTTTCCCAATCCTTCTCAGTCAACTGATATTGAGGGACATCCCCATTCGTATCGAAAATGTAGCTTAACAGAATTTTTCTAAATTCTTCTGTTGTCATCTTTTGATCCATTAATTCACTAATATTGGCAACCCTGCTTCTAATGGATTTAATGCCTTTAGATTCAATCTTTTCTTTTTTCACATTTAAAGCCGAAACAACATGTTCAATTTCTGAATCAAATAGCAGCGTGCCATGGCTGAAAATGCGCCCTCTTGTAGCGAACTGGGCATTTCCGGAAATTTTCCGACCATCTGCCATGATGTCATTTCTGCCACTTAATTCAGCCTTGACGCCTAGCTTTTCAAGCGCCTGGATGACTGGCTCCGTAAACTTTTTAAAATTATGGAAGCTGTCCCCATCATCTTTTGTGATAAAGCTGAAGTTTAAGTTTCCTTTGTCATGATAAACTGCGCCACCACCGGACAGGCGGCGGACAACTTTGATGCCGTTGTCTTCGACATACTTTGTGTTGATTTCTTCTATTGTATTTTGGTTCTTTCCTATAATAATCGACGGCTGGTTAATATAGAACAGCAAATACGTTTCTTCTGGGTCTAAATATTTTAAGCAATATTCTTCAATTGCCAAATTAATCATTGGATCATAATGTTGTTCGTTATCGATAAACAGCATCTCTATCTTCCTTCCTTGTTCCATCTAAGCCCTGAATGGGCAAGCTGTATATTGCCAGTATATAACGCCTGTGCTTCATTGACTAGGTCTTTATGACGACCAAAATGGGGCAGGTGGGTGATGATAAGTTCACCAACATTCGCTTCCATTGCAAGCTTGCCCACCTCTGTACTATTCATATGTCCTGCACTCGATCCGTCCTGTCCAGCGTAAAAATTGCTTTCAGCAATCAGTAGATCTGCATCCTTGCTAAATGGGACAAATGCCTCCTGATAACTTGAATCTGCTGTATATACCACCACAGCATCCTCTGCCTGAATTCTCATCGCATAGCATTCTGCTGGATGAACCGTTTTCAAAAAATCAATTTGAAATGGACCAATTTGAATACCCTCTTCTGGCTGATAAGCCTTTGCCTTAGTATGTACATCATCCGCAAGCCGCCCAAAAGCTTCTTGATTACCTGTATGTCCATAGACCGGAAGCGGACCGCTGCTTTTTCCTAAATGATATCCCACTAGCTTCGCATATTGGAGTGGTCCGATATCTGCAATATGATCGTGGTGATAATGAGAAAGGAGAACAGCATCAAGTTCTTCTATATCTATGTATTGCTGCAGTTTGGAAAGAACACCGCTTCCGCAGTCTACAAGTAGACGAAAGCCATCTGATTCAAAAAGATACCCTGACGTCGCTTCACCAGCGGCCGGAAACCCTCCGTAGCATCCAATGACAGTTAATCTCATCGTCATTTTTCCCTCCTTTTCTAAAAATCCCCTTCTTACAATATACCCATTTTTCATGAAAAAAGCATTCTTCTTGCCTATTGTTACAAAACAGATTGACAATTATTAATCTGTTATAATACAATAATAGCAACAAAACGTATTGGAGGATGACAAATGCTAGGAAAAATCACAGAGTTTTTTAGAAATTTGCCCTCAAAAAAATGCACAAAATGTGGAAATGATTTAATGGAACAACACGAGTGTTACGGTAATGAATGTGAGGAATGCTCACAAGTAAGTTATCTTAAATAAGGTAAAAAAATGAATTAAAAAGCACTTTTTTCCTCCGTCGTCAGTTGGAGTCAAAAGTGCTTTTTATTTTTTCTGAAAAATAGGTAAAAAGGTAAAACCCTTGTCCTAAAAGGGTTTTTTAGTATTTTCATCTGATGAGTTTTAGTTCTGAAGACACTTTTTATTGACTTGAATCAATAAAGGAGGTTCTAAATGTTCATTTTTTCAAATAATTTTGTATTTTCTTAATATAATTTAATCGTGGACGAACCTCTTTAATTTTAGTTATACTTTATTTCATATATTAAAACTTAATATGATGGGAATATTCCTTTAATGAATATGCTAGGGAGGAAATCTATGAAAAAATTAAAATTTGGATTAGCTACACAAATCCTAATCGGTCTTATTCTCGGTGTCGTTGTTGGGGCAATCTTTTTCGGTAACCCAGGCGTTGAGACTTATTTAAAACCAATTGGAGACTTCTTCTTAAGACTCATTAAGATGATTGTTATACCAATTGTCGTATCTAGCTTAATTTTAGGAGTTGCAGGTGCCGGTGATGGTAAAAAGGTAGGGAAACTTGGTTTTAGAACCATTCTTTATTTTGAAATTATCACAACATTTGCGATTATCCTTGGTCTTGTGCTTGCTAACTTTGTTCAACCTGGTGCAGGCGTTGACTTTGGAAATACGGAAAAACAAGATATTAGCCAGTATGTTGAAACGGAAAAAGAGCAAAGCAGCAAATCAATTGCTGATACGTTCCTTCATATCGTTCCAACGAACTTCTTCCAATCATTGGCGGAAGGTGATTTGCTTGCGATTATTTTCTTCACTGTGCTATTTGCTCTTGGCGTTTCTGCCATTGGTGAACGCGGCAAACCAGTGCTCGCCTTCTTTGAAGGTGTATCACACGCCATGTTCCATGTCGTCAACGTCGTGATGAAAGCTGCACCATTTGGTGTCTTCGCACTCATTGGTGTGACTGTATCAAAATTTGGTCTTGAATCTCTTATTTCATTAGGTAAGCTTGTAGGTCTTGTTTATTTTGCGCTCGCTCTCTTCCTTATCGTTGTATTCGGAATTATTGGAAAGATGATTGGCGTCAATATTTTCAGATTTCTTGCTTACATGAAAGACGAAATGCTTCTTGCTTTTAGTACATCCAGCTCTGAAACAGTTTTACCAAGAGTCATGGATAAAATGGAGCGCATTGGATGTCCGAAGGGAATTGTTTCTTTCGTTATCCCAATCGGTTATACGTTTAACCTGGACGGCTCCGTCTTGTATCAAGCGATTGCTGCGCTTTTCCTTGCACAGGTATATGGCATTGACCTCACGATCGTCCAGCAGCTCACACTTGTTCTTGTGCTGATGGTGACATCAAAAGGAATGGCTGCCGTTCCTGGTACGTCCTTTGTTGTATTACTCGCTACATTAGGAACGATTGGTGTACCTGCTGAAGGTCTTGCATTTATTGCAGGTGTGGATCGTATCATGGATATGGCGCGAACAGTTGTTAACTTAACAGGAAATGCACTTGCAGCTGTTGTGATGTCTAAATGGGAAGGGCAATATGACCCTGAAAAAGGACATCGCGTAATGACTGGACAAGATGTACCTGAACCAACACAGCTCTCAAGCTAATGAAAAAGAACCCCATTTATCGGGGTTCTTTTTTTTATGCTGTGATTAAGGATGATTGCACGTAGTGATAAAGAAGATTCGCTGTATGGACAAGGGAATCTTCATGTGTTCGTTCAAAAGCATGCGAGGAATCTATCCCCGGTCCAATCAGTCCATGAATGATATCATGACCTGCTCGAATCGCTGCTGATGCATCAGAGCCGTAATAAGGGTAAATATCTAGACGGTAATCTATGTTGTTCTCTTCTGCCAATGCGGCTAAATGCTTGCGTAATCCATAATGATAAGGACCGCTTGAGTCCTTCACACAAATAGACACGCTATATTCATCTGTTGATTGACCATCGCCGATCGCTCCCATATCAACAGCGAGATATTCCACCGTTTCTTCTGGAATATTGGAGTTTCCACCGTAACCAATCTCTTCATTATTAGAAATTAAGAAGTGCGTCGTATGCGGCAGTGTGATATTTTCCTTTTGAATACGGTGGATGAGTCGCAGCAAAAGCGCTACACTTGCCTTGTCATCAAGGTGTCTTGATTTAATAAAGCCTGATGACGTCACTTCCACTCTAGGATCAAATGAGATAAAGTCCCCTACTTGAATTCCAAGTGCTTTGACATCGTCTGCATTTTTCACCTTTTCATCGAGACGAATCTCCATATTTTCTTGGTTTCGTTTTGCTTTTCCAGCATCCGCATAGACATGAACGGACGTTTGATGCATAAGAATAGTACCTGTGTATGTATGACCTGTTGCTGTTTCAATTTCACAATATTCGCCTTCAATTGAGTTATATTGAAAGCCTCCAATGAGTGCAAGACGAAGCCGTCCATTTGATTTAATTTCCTTTACCATCGCACCGAGCGTATCGACATGTGCTGTCAGCATGCGGTGTTCCTCGTCATCAGTTCCTTTAATAGTGGCAATTAAGCCGCCCTTACGATTTCGTTTTGTCTCAATATTTACATCTTGTAAAAAGCGTTCAACAAAGCCGATCACCTTTTCTGTATTCCCTGACGGACTTGGGATCGATACGAGCTTTTGAATCAGCTGAACGGTTTCGTTTACTTCAGTAGTCATTCGGCATTTCCTCCTTTGTGTGAAAGCAATTCCTTCCATGTATGCCTTTTATAGCATCTCTCCTTAAAATATATCGCTTCGGGTTCAAGATGTCTAATTTCAAATCAAAAATCCTTCCTCTATCAAGAGAAAGGATTCATTGATTAAGCTTCGTCTTGTTTCATTTTTCTTACGTTCCAAGCAAAGTATGCAGTTGTTGCCGCCATCATGATGATCGCAACTGTACCGAGAATCGCTGCTTGGTGCCATAAATAGCTGTCATCACCGCTTGCAATGATCGTTCTAAATCCATTGATTGTATACGTCATTGGAAGCAGACTATGAATGATTTGGAAGAACTTCGGCACAAGCTCAAGCGGGAATGTACCAGCACTTGCTGCGAGCTGAAGAACTAAGATAATGACGGCAATGAAGCGTCCTGGGTTCCCCATTGTTGTGGCTAGCAGCTGAATAATCGCTAAGAATGTCAGACTGACGACGATCGCAAAGAGATAGAAGCGCCAGAGGCTTTCCACCTCAAGACCAAGCCCAAAGATGAGCATCGTACTTGCAATGACTGCTTGAAGGATACCGACAAGCAGAAGTACGCTATATTTGCTGACAAACCATTCAAACGCATTTCTAGGGCGTCCAGCAGGGTCTTTCATTGGGAATACAACGGTGAGCATTAGAGCCCCAACAAAGAGTCCCATGGATAAAATATAAGGCGTGAGCCCTGTTCCATAATTATCAATCTTTTTCGCTGTATCGTTTTCTGTTTTAACAGGGCTTGCAATCATATTGTAATTGTCTTGATTTGCATCAATTTCACCTGTTTCATCAGCAGCGCTTTTCAATTTATTGGACAGCTTACCTGTACCGCTTTTTAAATCTCCCAATCCTTTATCAAGCGATTTTGAGCCTTCGGCAAGCTTAGATGTATTGCTTTGGATATTTGTTGAACCACTTTCCAGCTTATTTAACGCTGCGCTAAGCTGACTTGATCCATTTGCAAGCTTATCCGCTCCGCTTTTCGCCGTATCAAGCTTTCCATTTGCTGTTTGCAGGCCATCTTGTAATTGACCTTGACCTGTTTGAAGCTTCAGTGCACCTTGATACAATTTATTCGTACCAGATGTCATTTGGTCGATCGCATTTTGTATCGCAACTGTAGACGTGTACAGCTGTTCTGTTTTCTCTGGCAGCTGTTTGACTTGCTGCAGCTGCGCTTTTGCAGATGCAACTGCTTGTTGAACCTCACTTGCATCAGGCAGTTCCTGCAAGGCCGCTAAGCTTTGTTCGAGTCCAGACAGATCAGGCAGTTCGATTTTAGGCAGACTGTTCAGCTGATCCATTGCCGCCTTTTTCTCTTCATCTGTCATGGAGCTGTTTTGGATAATGCTTTTTACTTTAGCATCTCGATTTGATAATGCTTCTTTTAATGAAGCAAGTTTTGTACTGAACGTTTTTGCGTCTTTTTTCACCTGATCAAGTTTAGGCGCCATCTTTTCAAGATTCGCTAACTCTGGTGACGACAAGACTTTTTCTACTGCTGCAATTTTTTCTGAAAAGGATTGGGCTTTGTTGTTTAACTGCTCAATGCCTGCTGTGAATTGCGGCATTTTAGAAGCGAGTTGCTGATGTCCTTCTTTGCTTGTGTTTAATCCTTCGGTTAATGTATCAATTCCTGAACCAAGCTCTCCAAATTTCTGATCAATGGTTTGATAGCCTGTTAAGAGCTGACCAAGCCCACTGTCTAGAGACTGTATGCCTGTGTTCAGTTCACCCATTTTCCCTGCGAACTGATGAACACCTTCGCTATAGGTTAACGTACCTTCAGCCAATTTGGCTAAGTTGTCTTTTAACTTCGTACTGCCATCTTTTGCGCTTTTTGTTCCGTCATCAATTTTCTTCGCACCATCGCTTGCTTGATCTAATCCTTTTGCAATCGTTTTGAAGTTATCAAAGATGACCTCGGCGTAATTTTTTGTGACTTCTTTTGAAACTGAATCTTTTAATTTGATAATGGCATTATTCGCAATTTGTGACGCCGCATAGTTGGCGCCTGGATTCGTATAATATTTCAGATTCGATTTTTTCGGATGTTTTTCTAGCACTGTACTTGCATTTTTCGAGAAATTCTTTGGTATTTCCACCACGAGGTAATAGTCCTCGTTATTTAATCCTTTTATAGCCTTTTCATGACTATCGACAAAGTTCCATTTGAAATTATCGTTTTTCTTTAATTCCTTTACTAAATCATCGCCAACTTGAAGGGTTTTCCCGTCATAATGACTGCCTTCATCCAAGTTGACAACCGCTACAGGCAATTGATCAACTGTACCATAAGGGTCCCAGTACGCTTTTAAAAATACACCACTGTAAATCAGCGGAATAAATAAGACAGCTAAAATCGGGATCAGTAGTTTTTTGCTCGTTACAATGTCCTTCCATTGATTCCGAATTAAATTCATTGCTGTTTTCCTCCCATAGATGAATGACTAAATATAAAATTTGGTCATTTGAACTCAAAAAAAATTATGTTGTTGCAGATAGTCCTTTTAAGACATAAAGCTCCAGCGATTCGGCTACCTCTTCTTTTGTTAAAGGCTCGTATCGCTTTTCCCAATCAAAAATCAGTGCAATATATAGTTTCACCATCACAAATGCAGTCAATTCAGGATCACAAGGCTTAATGTCGCCTTTATCCATCGCTTCTTGTACTTTCATTTTGATATAGCGAATGATCATCTGCTCCATTTTTTCGATCATTTCCTTGACCGCTGACGTGCCAAGCTCTGCATTTTCCTGAAAAATCTTAATTGTGAGCTGGTGGTTTTTTCGAAATTCTAAAATTGCAAAGAGTGCTAAGTGAAGGTTTTCAGAGAAACTATTCTTCTCATCAATTGCCTCATCCGCAATTTTCCTCATCTCTAGTAAAAGGGATGTGAAAATTTCATCAAACAACTCTTCTTTGTTTTTGAAAAATGTATAAATGGTTCCTTTTCCGACGTTGGCAAGCTTTGCCACAAGGTCCATTGTGGTCGCTTTATACCCGAATTGAGTAAATGCCTTCGTCGCACCATCTAAAATCATTTGTCTCCTATCAACACTCATGATCTCACTCCCGAAATGACTATTTGAACGTTTTGGTCATTAAGTACAGAAAGTAATATACCATATCCTTTTCCCCAGATGCAACAACTTTGTTCACATTTATGATTCCCAACTCTTTTTGAATGATTCGATCATGAAAAACTCCCTTTCCATGACAGAAAAGGGAGTCGTTTTTTATGCAAATAGGTACGATAAAGCCTCTGAGATGGCAGCTTTTCCTTGATCAATACAATCAGGGATTCCGACACCTTCAAAAGCGGCACCTGTGATATAAACACCAGGATATGATTGCTTAAACGTTTCTCGCATGTTCGAAATAGCTTTCTGATGACCGACGTGATATTGCGGCATACTTGTCTTCCAGCGAGTCACTGTCGTCAATTCTGGATCTGCTTTAATATCCATGATTTTCTTTAAATCTTCGAGCACGATGCTGACGATTTGACTGTCTGACTGCTCGACAATCGATTCGTCACCAGCTTTTCCGACGTACGCACGCAATAGCGTTTTTCCTTTCGGAGCGGTATGCGGCCATTTTTTGTTTGTCCATGTACAGGCCGTAATAGAGAAATCACTGTTTCTTGAGATGACAAAACCAGTGCCGTCATATTCATTATGAACATCCTCTTCTTTAAAACCGAGTGCTACTGTTGCAACAGAAGTAGAGGTCATGTCATGCAAATACTCTAGCCCTGCTTCTTTAGGAAACATGGAATAAATCGATTGATGCGGAGTCGTGACAATGGCTGAATCGGCAAAAAGCGTTTGACCGCTGTCTAATTGCAAGCCATAGCCCCCATCCGTTTTTTCAATCTGTTTTACTTTTGTCCCTTTATACACCGTTGTCAGCTTGAGCTTACTTTCTACTGCTTCCACAAGCGACTGCAATCCTTGATTGATCGTTTGGAACTGCCCTTGTTTTTTCGCAGTCACTTGCTGCGCTTTCGCATGCTGCTGTGATTTTTTCATCCCAAGAATCAAACTGCGATGCTGCTGTTCTGTTTGATAAAATTGCGGGAAGGTGGACATTAAGCTCAGGCGGTCAATATCCCCTGCATAAATGCCTGATAAAAGCGGCTCGATTAAATTCTCAACGACCTCATCACCCACACGTCTTCTAAAAAATTCACCAAGCGACTGATCTTCGGTCTGCTTGCTTTTTGGCAACACGAAATCCATCGCTGCTCTTGCTTTTCCCGCAACTGAAAAAAGACCAGTTGTAATAAATGGGCTGATTTGAGTTGGAATCCCCATAACAGCACCCTTTGGCATCGGGTGAAGCTTTTCATTGACTAGTACATACGCTTGCCCAGTTTCATTATTGACGAGCTGATCGGTCAGACCGACATCCTTTGCCAGCTGCGGCCCACTGACCTTTCTTTCTAGAAATGAATCAGGTCCACGTTCAATGATGTAGCCGTCTTTATATAATGTTTGTATTTTTCCACCTAGCCTAGGGCTCGCTTCAATAAGTGATATTTGAATCGGAAGACCTTTTTCTTCGACTTCCTTTTCCAAATAGAAGGCGGCGGCTAAACCAGTGATGCCACCGCCAATGATGACAAGGTGTTTTTGATTGTCATGCATAGGATCGCCTTCTTTTATATGATTACTTGCTTTCGTCAAGCTTCTTTAATACGACTGTTGCCAGAGCATCAATAAATGCTGGTTTCGCATTTGGCATTTCTGGACGATAGTAGGCTGCACCAATTTCATCTGTCACGACTTTACATTCATAATCGTTGTCGTATAACACTTCAAGATGATCAGCGACAAAACCAACAGGCACATACACGAATGTTTGATAGCCTTTTTGTTCAAATAAGTCCCGCGTTAAGTCTTGTACGTCTGGTCCTAGCCATGGATCCGGCGTATTGCCTTCACTTTGCCAGCCAATTTCATAGTGTTCAATTCCCGCACCTTCTGCAATCATTTTGGCAGATTGTGCGAGCTGATCAGGATATGGATCTCCTGCTGCAATAATTTTTTCAGGAAGGCTGTGTGCAGACACAATAAGTACCGCGGAATCTCTTTCCTCTTGACTCATTGATGCATACGTATCCTTCACTTGCTTCACCCAATAGTCCACAAACTTTGGCTCATCGTACCAGCTTTCAACAGACGTAATCTGTAGATTGCCGAGCTTGTCTGCCTCATCTTGTGCACGTTTGTTATATGATTTCACACTAAAGGTAGAGAAATGCGGCGCTAAAACGATACTCACAGCTTCTGTCATGCCGTCCTTGTGCATGTCAGCAACTGCATCCTCGATGAAAGGCTCGATATGTTTTAAGCCAATGTACACATGAAATTCAATGTCGTCTTGAATGTCATTCAAGTGCTCACACAAACCATGTGCCTGCTGCTCTGTAATTTTTGATAAAGGAGAAATACCGCCAATTGCCTTGTAGCGATCCTTTAAATCTTGCAGCATTTCCGGCTCAGGCTTTCTGCCTCTACGAATATGTGTATAATAACGCTCAATGTCTTCTTCTTTATATGGGGTGCCATATGCCATGACAAGAAGCCCCATTTTCTTTTTCTCCACAACCAACACTCCTTCAGATCAATTGAAATAGTTTAGATGGATGATTTTTTATGTGAAGCTGAATAGTCATGAATAAAATCGGTCAGCTTCTTTAACGTATCTGGTGAAACATCTGGAAATACCCCATGACCTAAGTTAAAGATGAAGTGATCTGATTTCATCCCTTGATCTAATATGTCTTTTGCTCTTTCTTCAATGACTTCCCAAGGAGAAAGTAAGATCGTTGGATCAAGATTTCCTTGTAACGTTTTTGTGAGCCCTTCTTTTCGCGCTTCGTCTACACTCATTCGCCAATCAAGTCCAACGACGTCTAGCGGCAGGTCATGCCAATCTTTCACAAGATGGCTTGCACCAACTCCGTACATGATCATTGGTACATTTTCACTCTTCAACTCTGTGAAAATTCGCTGCATGACAGGTTTAATGAATGTCCGGTAATCCGCTGCATTTAAAGCGCCCACCCATGAGTCGAAGATTTGAAATGCACTGACCCCTGCTTTTACCTGCGCGCGTATGTACGTGATCGTCATATCAGCTAATTTGTTCATGAGCAGCATCCATGTCTCAGGCTCACTGTACATGAGCGCTTTTGTTTTATGATAGTTTTTAGACGGGCCGCCTTCAATCATATAGCTAGCCATCGTAAATGGTGCACCAGCAAAACCGATGAGCGGTACATTCAGCTGCTCTTTCGTTAAAAGCTGAATCGTATCGAGCACATATGGCAGGTCTTCTTCAGGATGAAGTTCCCCAAGACGTTCGATATCTGCTTTTGACCGAATCGGTGAATCAATGACAGGTCCAATGCCATTTTTAATTTCAACGTCCACTCCAATAGCTGGAAGCGGGGTCATAATATCTTTATATAAAATCGCGGCATCTACACCATATTGTTCTACAGGAAGTCGTGTTACATAAGCACATAGCTCTGGCTGATGCGTAATTTCAAATAGCCCGTACTTTTCTTTAAGGGCACGATATTCAGGCTGTGAGCGTCCTGCCTGCCTCATATACCAAACTGGTACATGGTCTGTTTTTTCCCCTTTGCACGCCTTTAAGAACGTGTCGTTAAAAGCCTTCGTTTTTCCCATTACCTTTCATTCCACCTTTCGCCTTACACTCTCTTTGTATAAGGCTCAAACACTGCTTTTACTATACCGCTTTTTCAAGGCACGGTATACTAAACCGGCTCATTGTTCAAAAAATCGCCGAATATTAACGTCCAAAAGCCTCTGGCTTGACATATGGACTGCCTTCTCCTTCTTCTTGCGTTTGGGTATTATATGGAACCACCTTATACTCCGCATCTGAAAACACATTGGCATACGGCATTGTGTAGCTATTTGTGCCTGTCACTGAGTCAATCAGCGTTTCGCTTCCATTTCTCTTTTCATAGATGCGGTATTCAACGCGTTTATCCTCCTGCTTGTCCCAAGACAGCTCTAATGTAAACAATCCTTTGATTTTAAACACATAGCGGGCTTCAAATCCAGAAAGTCCTTCTAAATGAATTGGCGCTTGAAGTTCTTTAATCCCCTCTGGTTTTTTAAACGTTTCATTCGTTATTTGGGCTGCCGTTAAAATATCCTTAAACAGCTGCACTGGGTATTGACTTCCGCCAGTTAAATAGTGACTGTTATCGGTTTTGTCATACCCCATCCAGATCGCACCCGTTGTACTTGGCGTATAGCCGGCAAACCAAGCATCTTTTGTTGCACCCTTCACACCTGAATATGTGGTCGTGCCTGTTTTACCTGCTAAATCTCCAGCATACGAACCGCTCTGGGCTGTTCCGCCTTTGACGACTTGCTGCAGCATTCTTGTCATATTCCAAGCATTCTGCACGCTGAACACTCGTTCTGGCTTACTGCGATTTTTCTCTACCGTTTCTCCTTCATCATTGGTGATTTTCTGAATGAAGAAAGGCTTTTTATATACGCCTTCGTTGGCAAATGTGTGGAAAGCTCCCGCGATTTGAAGTGGAGAAACCCCTTTTTCTAAACCGCCAAGGGCTATCGCAAGTCCTTGATCCGAAATATCGATTCCCATTTTCTCGAGATATGTTTTCGAAGTATCAATACCAAGCTGGCTTAATGTCCACACCGCTGCTGTATTCTTACTTTTCATGAGGGCCTCCACCATCGTGACCTTGCCTTCATACTGTCCATCGTAATTCTTTGGTGAATAACCGTCATAGCTTTTTTCTTCGTCTTCAAGCAGGGAATAAGGTCGGAATTTTTTCTCCTGCAGCGCAGGTCCATATACCGCGATCGGCTTGAAAACAGATCCAGGCTGTCTAATAGCAGTCACCCTGTTATAGCCCCTCGCTTGATATTCTCGTCCTCCGATTGCTGCTTTTACTCCGCCAGACTCATTATCAATAAAGATGGCACTGCTTTCAGGAGAACCGCTTTTTCCCGGGAAATAACGGTTGTTTTTCATCGCATCGTAGGTGAACTTTTGCAGATTCATATCGATCGGAACTGTAATGGTATAACCACCTTGAAGCAATTGCTCATGTGAAATGGCATACTCTGATTCAGCTTCCTTAATGATGAGATCGACATAGCTATCGACCCAAGGCGTTTCTGATTTCTTTTTCAAATGAATGCCAAGTGTTCTCCCTTTTGCTTCTACTGTTTCTGTTGATGATAAATATCCTTGCTCATTCATTAAGTTAAGAATCGTGTCCCGCCTTTGTTTATTTTTATCAGGGTGTAAAACAGGCGAGTAAGTAGACGGCGCCTTTGGCATCGCAGCGAGTGTAGCCCCTTCGCTGACCGTTAAATCTTTCACATCTTTACTAAAGTAATAATTGGCTGCTGCTTGGATACCGTAGACGCCATGACCGAAGTAAAGCTGATTCAAATACATTTCGAGCAGCTTATCCTTTGAATAATCTCTTTCTAAATTAATTGCAATGATGACTTCTTTTGTTTTTCGCAGAAAGGTTTTGTCATTTGTGAGAAAAATATTTTTTGCGAGCTGCTGAGTAATTGTACTACCGCCCTCTACCTTTCCACCTGCTAATATATCTCGATAAACCGCCCTTGAAATTGACTGCGCATCAATTCCATGATGCTCATAAAACCGCTTGTCCTCAACAGCCACAAAGGCTTTTGCTACTTTATCAGGTACATCCTTTATTGACACAGGGTCCCGATTTTCTGAATACATACTTGTGAGTTCTTTTCCATTCTGATCAATGATTTGGGATGAAGCGTGAAATACAAGCTTCTTTTCATCTATGACATAATGTCCTAAAAATAAAATGGTCAGATAGCCAATAAATGAAAGCACGATTGTACTTCCTGCAATGACTAATGGAATGATTATCTTCTTTTTCTTCAAATTAGGTCACCTCATTCCTTTATACGGATAGTATGGGATGTATGGCTTCATAATATGTTTTATGGATTGACTACCAAAGAATTATATATCATTCTTTTGTTATACTATCAAGCAGGAGGCGGTTTAGATGAATGTCTATATGACTTATGGAACAGCAGATTTCTTGCATAAAATCGCAAAAAAACACGATCAGGAAAATCTGCTTTATATGGTCGGAAAAGAACAAGCAGCTCTTTTCCATGAGACGGAGGGTGAGACTGTTTTTAAAGCCCCTCATGCCTATGATGTGATTTATGCGAAAGGCGAGCTAGTCCAACCTGGCTTCGTCACCTTGAATCATATCCCTGTGAAGCTTGAAAGTAGAGCACTGTTTGAATCTACTTTTCAGAAGAAGACGAACATCTCAGAACATCAGCGGGGCTTCAAGGCTCTTCGAGTGTTAAGACCGAAAAAAGATGAAGAAGTGTATTTGATTATGACACTCTGGGAATCAGAGGACTTATTTGAAGACTTTCAAGAATCAGAAGCTTTCTTTCAGCCAAACGATGATACTGGCTCCATCTTCTCTCGTCCTGCTTATCTCACATCCTATCATGCCGTTACAGACAATTAAGGAAGTGCTGCTTTCAGTACTTCTTTTTTCATGAAAAAAAGCCCAATCGCTGGGCTCTTCAGATTGTTGACAAAGGGCTAAAATGATATTTATTTTAGCCCTTTGTCTTCTTTTCAGCGTGATAGAAAACCTTTGCAGTCTAGGAAGGACGAGCACCGGAGCGCAGACCTGACACCGAATGCGAGGGTTTGTCTACACGCTGAAAAGCTCAATCGCTGGGCTCTTCATTTTATCGTCGTGATGTCAGCTCGTACCGATGAATGATCGGCTGAAGTACATAGAAATTCAATAGGATCCATCCTAATAAGATCGGCCACTTCAACATAGGTGAAGCCCCTTTCAATTGAATGAGCATCACCAATAGCGGAATCAAACAGATCATGAAAAAACTCATTTTTGATACAATGGTTTCTTTGATTTGATGCCGACAGCTTGGACACATCATCATTTTCGTATGTGATAAATGAAACTTTTCAACGAAAGAAAACGCTTTTGAACAATTTGGACAGCTTCCCAATACAATTCCTCCCTTTCCCCGCTTCATAGCAACTTCGACTTTTATGTAAAATGACCTTTTGATGCGCAAACAACATCCTCTTCTGTTGAAAGATTCTAACAATTACCATACAATCAGTAAAAGAGCATGAAGGAGGTTTTCAAATCAATGACAATATCCACTTTACAAAACAGCATCAATGAACGTCTTGATGAACATTATGAGGAAATGGTTGAAATTAGACGCCATCTCCACATGAATCCTGAACTTTCTTTCCAGGAAGTAGAAACAGCCGCTTTCATCGCCAGCTACTATGACAGATTACATATACCAACACGTACACAGGTGGGCGGCCATGGTGTACTCGCCTTTATCGAAGGAGCTTCTTCGGGCCCGGCGATTGCCCTCAGGGCTGATTTCGATGCACTTCCTATCCATGATGAAAAGGAAGTGCCTTACAAATCGACAAAGCCCGGTGTGATGCATGCCTGCGGACACGATGGGCACACAGCGACACTACTTGTCTTAGCGAAAATTTTGAATGAGCACCGTGATCAATTAAAAGGGAAAATCGTCCTCATTCATCAGCACGCAGAAGAATATGCGCCAGGCGGTGCAAAACCAATGATTGAAGACGGCTGCTTAGACGGTGTCGATGTCATATTCGGGACGCACCTTTGGTCTCCAGAGCCTTGTGGCACGGTTCTTTATAAAAGCGGGAACTTTATGGCAGCTGCCGACCGCTTCTCTATCCGAGTTCAGGGGAAAGGCGGACACGGTGCCCAGCCTCACTTAACGAAAGATGCTGTACTCATCGGTTCACAAATCGTCGCAAACTTGCAGCAAGTCGTTGCCCGTAAAGTCAATCCAGTTGATTCTGCTGTTGTATCTGTTGGAGGTTTTGTGGCAGAGAATGCTTTTAACGTCATTGCAGATTCAGCAGTTTTAACTGGTACTGCACGATCCTTTGAAGAGAGTGCACGACACACCATCGAACGAGAAATTGAACAGGTCGTAAAAGGGGTGTGCGACATGCATGATGCAAGCTACACATATGAATATGTGAGAGGATACCCTGCTGTCAAAAATCATCCAAAGCCAACTGAATTTATTGCTGACATCGCAAAACAAACAGATGGTGTCACAGAAGTAATAGAAGCCGAAACCCAAATGGGCGGAGAAGATTTTGCTTACTACCTTCAGCATGTCCCTGGAACCTTCTTTTACACAGGCGCCATGCCGGAAAACAGCGAAGACACGTATCCCCATCACCACCCTAAGTTTGATATCAACGAAAAAGCAATGCCTATCGCAGCAAAGGTTCTCGCCCGTGCTGTCCTTTCCTACGATGAATAGAAAAAGCCGCTGGCAAACAGCGGCTTTTCAGCGTGTAGACAAACCCTCGCATTCGTTGTCAGGTCTGCGCGCTGGTGCTCAAGAATGTTCAATTCGCTCCGCGCCAGTGCTCGCCCTTCCTAGACTTCAAAGGTTTTCTATCACGCTGAAAAGAAGACAAAGTGCTAAAATAAACATCATTTTAGCACTTTGTCAACAATCTAAAAAGCCGCTGGCAACAGCGGCTTTTCTATTTCATTTCTTTCAACACCCGTAAGTGAAACACATGACGAGCGACATCTCCGAGCTGTCCTGTCAGATGATGATTTGCCACACCGCCAACAGCGGCTCCGACAATCGGCATTAATTGAAACAGCTTCACTAGGTCAATGTAATCTCGATACTCCTGCTGAAAGCTGTACCAATCCATTTTCTCACGGCTCGTTTCCCAATTATCAATGATGCTCATCATTTTTTGACGATGTGTACTGCCGGAAAAGGCGAGTTGAAATATACAGAGCAAAAAGAGTCTTTCCTCTTTTTGAGACAAATCAAAGCCATAAATACATGCCAGTTCATAAAGACATTTCATCTTGATGCTAAGCAACAGCGGAAAGTCTGCCATACCGAGCAAAATACCACCTGCACCTGTTCCAATTCCTTCGATCGCAGCTGCCTTTTGATAGTACTTCACTTTCTCCTTTGCGAGTTCATTTCGCTCAATGATGGATAATTGCTCATCAATGACTGAAAATGAAGTGAAGTGAGATCCTGATACGGTGGATTCAACCATTGTTTTGACCGCACTTGTGATGACTTGATGAAACCTGGCAGGGATTCGGCGGTTCACCTGCTGCTGAACTCCTTTTGAAAACCGTTCAACCTTTGAAGGTCTTCTTAAAAATCGTGTTTGAAAAAGAATGGCTTCTTCATATAACTCCCGTTCAGCTGCATTCATCCGGTCCCCTCCTTGATGTCATCATACGCTCGCTGTCAGAAACATATCTCTGCTTATCGCATCTTTTTTAATCGACTGAGTACGTAAGGCTTGAAGAGGACAAGCACAAATGCCAGTGAAATCAGAAGGGCAAGACCACTTCCCTGCCATCCTCCTGCCGGTAGTACTGAACAGCTCAGCAATATCGACTGGATGATGAGCACGTTACGGACGAGAACAAAAAAGCTTCGATCCTTTTCTTGCTGAGCAACAGGATAAAGTGCCTGTAATGAAAGATGGGCAAAGTGCTTCGTTAACGGCACAAGCTGGACACCTGTGATAAACACGGTGAACAAGACAAGCAATGCACCCACCCAGCCTGCTGCACCTGTATACAAAATAATCAGCACAAACACGGCAGTTAGCCTAAACACGAGACCAAAATAGTCATTTGATCGTAAAAATGCCCTCACATACATGTGAGAAAAAGTTTTACGCTGGTCATACGGAACAAACTGCAAAAGCCAGTCCATATAGGCTCTTCTTTTCACCTGTTTCTTTAAATGAGGCACATCTGTAAATAAATTGGCCAAACGATAAAAACGCTGTTTTCGTTTTAATTCGTCAGAAATATGCAATTCCCATTGAAAAGGCTGCTTTTTGACTGCATTGGTTAAGTAAACGAGATAGACACCATAGATGAGATAAAAAACGATTGCGATTGCATAAGATGCCTGTAAAACGGTATAGATTAAAATCATATTCAATAGAAAACGAAGGACTGCATCAAGCCACCTCATCTGTTTTCCTTGAAAATACGTCATTCTCCATTGAATCGCTGTATTCAGACCCTTGATCAAAATCATTTGCGCCAATATAAGCACATACATCTTGATGCCGCCTGAAGACACCGCCGAATAAAGCGGGAGTGCGACAATGGATACGGCAATGAGAGGAAACAGCTGAGAAATGAAGCTAAAGTTAAAAGCTTGTTTTAAATAAGGCTCCATCTTCCCTTCCAAAGGAAGCAAAAACACAAGATCTGCTTCTTTGATCAACGTCCGCACGTAAGAGCTTGTCAGCACCAATGAGAAAACAACTGCCATGACCCAGTAGGAAGGAAAATGACCTGGAATTTGTTTGAGCCAGTTACTATACCAGCTCGCTCCGCCTGCAAGGAAAAAAATGAGCACAATGACAAGATGATCATTGAACATGTATTTTAAATATTTTCTTGTATCTTGTATGTGTTCCGCTAACCGGGATTTCCAAATGCTTTGCGTCGTTTTACTCATAGCTTTCTTCCTTTGTTAATTCCAAATAAAGATCATCGAGTGTCGCATCTCTCATATTGAACTGTTCTCTCAGCTCTGTCAGTGTTCCTTTCGCTCTAATTTCCCCTTCGTGCAAAATAATAAAGGAATCACAATAGCGTTCTGCTGTCGCCAAGATATGCGTTGACATCAGGACACTAGCGCCGTTTTTCTTTGCAGCATTCATCCGTTCAAGCAGTGCATTAATCGCAAGAGGATCGAGCCCTAAGAACGGTTCATCGATGATATACAGTTCTGGTTCAACAAGAAACGCACACATAATCATGACCTTCTGCTTCATTCCTTTTGAAAAATGAGCAGGGAACCACTTCAAACGTTTCTCCATTCGAAATTCTTTCAGCAATGACGGCAGACGCTCATCTAATTGTTCTTTTGATAGTCCATAAGCCATCGCTGTCAGCTCTAAATGCTCTTTTAAAGTTAATTCTTCATATAATACAGGTGTTTCTGGAATAAATGTAAATTGCGAGCGATACGCCTCTTGATCATCTTGAAGGGTTCGTCCATTCAACTCAATGACACCTTTATGCGGTTTCATGAGTCCGATGATATGGCGAATGGTTGTGCTTTTCCCCGCCCCGTTTAAACCGATAAGACCGACGATTTGATTTCTTTCTAATTCAAATGAGATATTTTTTAGAACGGGATTCTTCGTATATCCACCCGTTACATCTTTTACAGTGAGAAGGGACATGAATTCGTTCCTTTCTTTCGTTTTTCCTTTATAGTAACAAAAACGAAAGGTAATTTGAAATGTTTACCTATAAACAAGTCATGAATAAAAAATAGGCATCTTGGTCATCATATTGTTTGTAGAAGAAATGAACTTGATGACCAATAAGTAAATGAGGTGTTTGTTAAAGGCAAAGAACCGCATGACAAGTTGGTTTTTCATCTAAAAACCTTAGCTTCTGTTTTGCTTCACTGATTCTTGATTTTTGTGTCCTATACAATATGTATACGACAAACCAAAACGTCAAATGAGGTGTTTACGGCAGAAATAGCAGGCATATGAATTCTTTATTTCAGTAAATAGAGAATTCAAAAGGCATATCGAATGAAAGCATCAGCATTTCTTCTGCAGGAGCAGGATGAGCGACCAAAGGAGTTCGCTTGTCCTGTTTTCTTTTTTGCTCATTTTTGTGATACGATGAAGGAAAATGATTGAGGAGTGACATGATGTGAGCGATTGTATTTTTTGCAAGATCATTGATGGAGACATTCCATGTGCAAAAGTATATGAAGACGAGCATGTATTGGCTTTTCTAGATATTAGCCAAGTAACAAAAGGGCATACCCTCGTAATCCCGAAAATACATAAAGAAAATATCTACGAAATGACACCAGAAGTGTCTAATCACTACTTCCAGGCGATTCCGAAAATTGCAAGAGCCATCAAACAGGAATTTGAACCCATTGGATTAAACCTTTTAAACAACAACGGCGAAAAAGCCGGACAATCTGTGTTCCATTACCACATGCATATCATTCCGCGCTACGGCAAAGGCGATGGCTTTGGTGCTGTATGGAAATCACATCAAGATCAATACACGTCAGAGGATTTAAAAGAGATTTCTTCTGCCATTCATACGCGGCTTACCTCATCTTAATAGATGAGGTTTTTCTCATTTCCACCCCTTTTTATCCCCTTCATTTCTTAATAGTAAGATATTTAGAACGATTCAAATTTTTTGTCCAATTGCTTCAAATTTGTGATAGGATGGTTTTATCTTTTGATCCATTAACGCGAGAAATAGGGAGAGATTGTGATGAAGCGAACGACGAATTTTAATGCTGGTCCGGCGGCACTGCCGCTAGAAGTGCTTGAAAAGGCACAGGAAGAACTTGTTGATTTTAAACAAACTGGAATGTCTGTGATGGAGCTGTCTCATCGCAGCGGTGAATATGAAGAAGTCCACAATAAAGCAAAAGCACTGTTGGTGGAACTGATGGACATTCCTGAAGATTACGAAGTCCTCTTTTTACAGGGCGGAGCTAGCCTTCAATTTGCGATGATTCCTATGAACTTCTTACATGAAGACGAAACGGCTCATTTCATTCAAACAGGCGCTTGGTCAGAAAAAGCATTATCAGAAGCAAAAGGGTTTGGTGAAACATCTGTGTTTGCTTCAAGTGAAGACGACAACTACTCGTATATTCCAGAAGTAGATGCCTCCGGTTTAACAGATGGCGCTTACTTACACATCACATCAAACAATACGATCTTCGGCACTCAGTGGAAAACGTTCCCTGGTACATCATTACCACTCATTGCGGATATGTCTAGTGATATTCTCAGCAAAAAAATCGATGTTTCTCAATTTGATCTCATTTATGCTGGGGCACAAAAAAACTTAGGGCCTTCTGGTATCACGATTGTGATCGCGCGCAAACGTTTATTAGAAAAAGAGAAAAGCAGCACACCGAAAATATTAAAATATTCAACACACGCAAAAGCTGGCTCTCTTTATCACACACCACCGACTTTTGCGATTTATATGCTGTCTCTTGTCCTTGAGCATGTCAAACAGGCTGGCGGCGTAGAAGCAGCGGAAAAACGCAATGAACAAAAAGCAGGCATTCTCTATGACACAATTGATCAAAGCGGCGGTTTTTACAAAGGACATGCGCGTGCTGACAGCCGGTCGCATATGAATGTCACATTTACCCTTCGTGATGATGCGCTCACTGCTTCCTTTGTAGAGAAAGCAAAGCAGGAACAAATGGTTGGACTTGCCGGCCACCGTTCTGTCGGTGGATGCAGAGCATCTAT
The DNA here is from genome assembly GCF_038007905.1 of Bacillus sp. FSL W8-0645. Classification (NCBI taxonomy): domain Bacteria; kingdom Bacillati; phylum Bacillota; class Bacilli; order Caryophanales; family Bacillaceae; genus Bacillus; species Bacillus sp. FSL W8-0645. Next base: position 1,098,004 of record NZ_JBBOYC010000001.1, on the reverse strand, counting down.
TTACAATGCGGTATCGATTGAAGACTGCCAAAAGCTTGCGGACTTTATGAAAAAGTTCCAGCAAGAAAATGAGTGAAAAAGCTTTTCTATAGAGAAATAAATTTGGTATAATAACGAGAAATATAAAGTGATGACTCTTGCAATAAATGATGAGCCATATTATTGGAGAGTTCTAAGAGCTTAGCAGAGGAGAGCATAGAAATGAAAACAAAAGAATTAGTTATTATGTCATTGCTTGCAGCAATGGGAGCTGTTTTGCATACGATTTTCCCGCCCATCTTTTTCGGAATGAAACCTGATATGATGCTGGTCATGATGTTTTTAAGCATCATCCTTTTCCCAAAGGTACAGCATGTAGTGGTTATTGCCCTCGTAACAGGCGCCATTTCTGCATTAACAACGGGTTTCCCAGGCGGACAAATTCCAAATATGATTGATAAACCAGTGACAGCCTTTATCTTCTTAGCCCTTTTCTTATCTTGCATGAAGATAAAGAACAAAGTAGTGCTGACCGCTGTATTAACTGCGATTGGAACCATCGTATCCGGCGTGATTTTCCTATCTGCCGCATTACTGATCACTGGACTGCCAGCTGCATTACCGGCACTTCTTGTAGGCGTCGTCCTGCCAGCAGCCGTGATTAATACCATTGCCATGGTATTTGTCTTCCCAATTGCTCAGTCCATTCTTAGACGTGCAAGAATGATAGAAGTTGCTTAACGAATAATCGAACCTCTTCATAATAGATGAAGAGGTTTTTTTCATGCTTTTATAAAAGAAAAAGGGTCAGCAGCAAAATGAGGAGCGAAATTCCTGCACCTGCCGCACACACAAGTGCTTTTTGCTTTAATACATGTTTTGGTGGATAAGACCCTGCATACCCCAGCTGTCTTGCATAATGAATAGAACCACCTGTAAAAACGACACCGATACACGTAAAAACGAACAGAAAGACAGACAACCTTCTCCCCTCCCTTTTCTTCAAAAGTATGCTAAAATAAAGCAAGCTATGTATGGAAGTTCAATGAAGCTGATCGTCAGCTCAGAGAGAACATGCGAATGTGTAAAATTTGACTAGAGGTGATTTGAATGGCTAGTGGACGTTCTTTATTAACAGGATTATTTGTAGGCGGTCTCCTCGGAGGTGCGGCAGTGCTCCTGACGACTCCCTCTTCTGGCAGAGATGTGCGCGGAAAGATGAAAGACGGCTATGACAAATTTGAAGATACGCTGACAAGATTAAAAAGAGATGGACAAGCTTTAAAAGAACAAATTGTTGAAACAGCAAAAGAAAGCGCAGAGGTCATTAAAGAAGTCGGAACTGAATTACAAACATCGATTCAGCAATGGCGTGAAGAAATCAAACCTCACCAGCAGGACTTGCAAAAGGAAATTCAGGAAATTGAGGAAAAACTCAAGCAATTGGAGAAAACCTTACAAAACTAATATACTCAAGAAAAAATATTCGTTTACAAAAGTGTGCGGGGTGCGTATCCCGCACTTTTTTTGTTGAAAAAAGGTTATTTTGTCAATGTTTTTCATGAGTTTTAAAAATTCTTGAATTTTCAGCTTTATTAATCTTTATTTTATTGGCATAATAGAATTACAAGAAAAAGAGAAGTAGGTGAAATGGATGAATCATTCGGAACAGCCTTTCGATGTAAAAGAAGCACTTTTATTCAGTCAAAGAATGGCCCAATTGAGCAAAGCTCTTTGGAAATCCATTGAAAAGGACTGGCAGCAGTGGATCAAACCGTATAACCTAAATATCAATGAACATCATATTTTGTGGATTGCGTATCAATTAAAAGGAGCTTCAATATCAGAAATTGCAAAGTTTGGCGTCATGCATGTATCAACGGCGTTTAACTTCTCCAAGAAACTCGAGGAACGAGGATTTTTAAAATTTTCTAAAAAGTTAAACGATAAACGCAATACGTATATTGAGCTAACGCCAAAAGGCGAAGAGACATTCCATAAACTACTCGAAGATTATGACCCGGCACGAACTGGTATTGTCAAAGGCGCACAGCCGCTTCATGACATTTACGGAAAGTTCCCTGAGATTTTAGAAATGATGTGTATTATCCGAAACATCTATGGTGAGGACTTCATGGAGATTTTTGAGAAATCGTTTTCAAACATTGAGAAGGACTTTTTGAATGAGCGAGGAAAAGTCACGAAAAAACCTGAGGAACTTGAAGACTCAGCTGATGCAGCAGAAAAAGCGGCTAATAAAGCAAATCAAATTGTTTAATGATCTTTATAAATTCATTCATCAACGGCTGAAACAGCCCTTGATCATGCAATGCAAATATCGTCTCATGCACATCCAGCTTTTCAATTAACTGTCCTGCAAAAAGCGCAAGCATATCGTCAAACATGACGTAGCCTTGTGCTTTTTGCTTGTCCATTTCCTCTGAAAGCTCAGCACAAATACGCTCAATTTCCTGCGCCTCTTCTTTCGATACCCGCTGCCTAATCAATAATGCATAATATGGATAACGGCTCATATCGGTCGCCGTCAGCAAAAGTTCCATATAATATTCGAGCTGGCTCATTCGTTCCTCAATACTCATGTACGTTCCCTCTTTCTCTTAGTCTTTCTATTCTAGCCGAAATTACTCATTGACGAAAGAGACGAACCTCCCTCTTCTGTCTTTTTTTCTTGAAAAATCCAAAGTTTCCTCTCTTTATTCCATATGAACACAACATTTTATTTTTTTTCATGAAAACCATTGATTTTTATCTTCAGGAAGAGTAAATTATCTTGAGATATTCAATTAGTTTTTTAAGATTGGAAGGATGAAAAATGAATTGTTGGAAGACCATTAATCTTGAAAAGGATTATGGTTATACAAGACTGCTGATTTCAGCCATCAGCCTTGCTATACTTTTTTTCATTACGGCTTTTTTATGTTTTCAACTGACTCATCCTGAAACGAGACTAAGCAGTCACAACGCACCGCTTTTTGCTATGCTTTTACTTGTGACATTGCTTGTCCACCGTGTGGTTCACTTGATCCCAGTGATGAAAAACAAGAAAAAAATGACGCTATTTAAACGAAATTGCTGGCAACGTGTACCAAAGAACATCATGCTTTATTCACTTCTCAGTCCATTTTGTGTGATTTCACCGGTTTACTTTGTGTTAGGTGTGGCGTTTCCAATGTATGCACACTATTTTATCATCATCGCAAGTATTCATGCAGGCTATTGTTTGCCTGACTTTTTATTTGCATGGAAACTGCTCAAAGCACCTAAATCCTGCATCATCGATCAAGCCCAAGACGAGTTTGATATTTTAGTTGACCAAACATCCTCATCATGAGGTTTTTAAAGCCAACTTCTATCTTTTTCATAAAAAATTTGGTAATGTAGTATGGGAATAGCATAGAGAGGGGGGATCTCCGATAGTTTTATTTTACTTCATCGTCTTTGCCGCGTTTATTGTGTATTCAATAAACAGGCTTACTAATACATTATGCCTTGTCAGAGAGATTCCTGAAGAACGGCAAGATAAGGTGTTTCGCTTTATCAATGTATCGATACTGATCTTACTGATCTCATCATTTGTTGAAATTACCATATCTATTTAAGATCAAAGCAAAAGCTGCCAGTTTGAGGGCAGCTTTTTGTGTATATTGATTAATTAGCAAATCCAAGATGCACCGATAATGATCAATAAGATGAATAACACGACGACTAGTGCAAAACCGCCAGCGAAGACTTCTCCTCCCATGTAAAAACACCTCCTGCCAGTTCTTCCTCTGTTCTAAGCTCAGTGTATGCTATAAAATTGAAAACGTTTAGGCACCTGTCATCGTTTGAAAAAAGAACCGCCCGCACGCATGGCAGGACGGCTCCTTTCTGTCACAGCGATTTAATTAGTAAAGATATGCTGCACCAACGATGATCAGCAAAATGAATAGCACGACCAATAAAGCAAACCCATTAGAATATCCTGCTCCCATATAATTCAGCCTCCTTTTTGTGATCACTATATGTGTATGTAGCGCGCAAATTTTTGACTAGACGAATGCCCTTCCATTTGCATTTCTTTTTACAGCGTGTCACAATATGTTATGATACAAGCAATGATAAATAAATTGGAAAGATTAGGAGTGTTTTTTGAATGAAAAAAATGGCTTTAGCAGCTGTAACAGCAGTTAGTGTTTTAACTCTTGGCGCATGCAGTAGTGGTGATAAAGATGTCATCGCAACAACAAAATCAGGAGATGTCACAAAAGAAGAGCTTTATACGACTCTTAAGAAACAAGCAGGTGGAGATGCTTTAAATCTACTTGTTCAACAAAAGGTTCTTGCTGACAAATACAAAGTATCTGATAAAGAAATTGATAAGAAAATGGAAGAATATAAAAAGACACTTGGTGAAGATCGTTTAAAACAACTTCAAGATGAATTCGGAAAAGATTACATCAAAGATCAAGTGAAATATGAGCTGCTGACTCAAAAGGCTGCCAAAGCTAACATCAAAATCACTGATAAAGAAGTAAAAGCGTATTACGATGACCTAAAAGGGAAAATCCGCGCAAGCCACATTTTAGTAGCTGATAAGAAAACAGCTGACGAAGTGGAAAAGAAATTAGATAAAGGTGAAAAATGGGATGCTGTTGTGTCTGAATATTCAACTGATACCGCTTCAGCTGCACAAGGCGGAGATGTAGGCTGGTTCGCAAAAGAAGGTCAAATGGACGAGAACTTCAGTAAAGCTGCATTTAAACTAAAAGTGAATGAAATCAGCAAACCAGTGAAATCACAATTCGGCTACCATATCATTAAAAAGACCGAAGAACGCGGTAAATACGATGACATGAAAGCAGACTTGAAAAAAGAACTACTTAATCAAAAACAAGCAGACACAAATGAAATCCAAACCATCTTAAACAAATTGGTGAAAGATGCAGATGTGAAAGTAAAAGATAAAGAGCTTGAAAACACGTTCAAAGAAAAATCTGAACAACCTGCACAAGATCAACAACCTGCACAAAATCAACAATCTCAACAAAACCAGTAATCGCAAAAAACCCCTCTGCCGTGATTGGGCAGTGGGGTTTTTATATCACCTGATTAAGCAATCGAGTGATCTTCATGTGCCGCCGTATCTTGGGATCTTTTCATTTGCTGCCCCTGACGTCTGCGCTCTCTTTCTTGCTCCATTCGCTCGATAAAAATTTCTCCTTCCTTTTCAATAAAGGATTGATCAATCTCTTGCTCCTCTTTGGCCGTTGTCATTAATTTATACGCACAGAAAATAATGCCAATGATACATGCATACACCCACCATGGAAAAAACAACATTTTTTCATCGCCTCCTTTTTTTCAGAACAGCTCTCTCTTCCCTTGTGTTACATGCTTATGCAAAAAGAAGACAAGTTATGAAAAAAACGCCCGCAGAAGCGGACGTTTTGACATGGTTATTCGTGAAAGGTTGGTTTATAAAATGAACGATTCTCTAGCGCAAAAATACGTTCTGTATATTCTCCTGGTTTCACATGCTCAAGCGCACGATCCATCATATTCATCTTCGCATCTAAATTATCAATATAGTGGAGAATTTCGGCTTCCTTCACCATTGGTGGTTTCGGGCTGCCCCACTCTCCTTTTCCATGATGACTCAGTACTAAGTGCTGTAAAATCAGAATTTCTTCTGAGTCAATACCAAGCTCTTCTGCAGCTTTCGCAATTTCTGTCACCATAATCGAAATATGACCGATTAAATTCCCTTCCACCGTATAGGTGGTTGAGACTGGGCCTGAAAGCTCTTTGACTTTTCCTAAATCATGAAGAATGATGCCTGAATATAAAAGATCTCGATCTAATGATGGATATAGATCAACAATCGATTTAGCCAAATGCAGCATGGACACTACGTGATAAGCAAGACCAGAGACAAATTCGTGATGGTTTTTTGTTGCTGCTGGATAGTCAGCGAATTCCTGTCCATATTTTTTCAGCAAATGCCTTGTGACACGCTGTAAATTAGGGTTTTTCATATCAAAGATATATTGCATAATCGTATCCATCATATCATGTTTTGGAATAGGAGCTGTTTCGAGAAAATCATCAATTCGAATTTGCTCATTTTCAGCAACAGGGCGTATATTCCTAAGTTTCAGCTGATTCCTCCCGCGATAATGATGAATATCGCCTACTACCTTCACAATGGTTTGCGCGGCATAGGTTTGTTCATCATTCTGCTTCGCATCCCATAGTTTCGCCTCAATATCTCCACTTTGATCTTGAAGAATTAACGTTAAAAATGGTTTGCCATTACTCGCAATCCCTTTAGTAGATGATTTAATTAATAAATGCAGGTCAACTTGTTCGCCGACATCATAGGTCATGATCCCTTTAGCCATTCAATAAAAGCTCCTTCCATGTTTCTGCTCATATAAGTATAACATAAGTCATTATTTGTCAATCATTCAACTGCTAAACTCGTAACCTGTCCATCTTCTGCCGCTTGCTTCATATGCTCATGACAGGTGAAATAAAACAGCTGTGTTTCAAAACGTGTGAGCTCGTTCATCATCTCCAGCACTCTGCCTAGACGAACGTGATCGAAATGAACAAAGCTGTCATCCATCATAAACGGAAGCTGACAATCTCGCTGATGAGACAAAGCAAGCGCAAAACGAATCGCCAGATAGATCTGTTCACACGTTGCCTGTGAAAGCTCCTCTGGACGGAATATTCGTCCATCCATTCTTTTCACCATGAGCAAGTCATCTTCAGGTGAAAATAAAATCGCTTCATAACGATCATTTGTTAACGGTTGAATAAAACTAGAGGCTGTTTGAAGCAATGCAGGCAGCCTTGTTTCTTTATGCTCATTCAATTTTTCTCGTATGACGGAGCGGACAAGCTGAATGGCCGCCCATTTTTTTGCGAGGTGCTTCGCATGCTCCTGCTCTGCGGCAAGCTGATGAGTCAATTCAGACACTGTTCCAGAAGCTTCTATTTGCCGGATTTCCACTGCTAGTTCTGCTAAACGCTTTTCCATATTCTCCGCATTCAATTGAACGTCATGAAGGTGCTGCTTTGCTTCTGCACACTCCTCCTCAAGGAGAGGTAGTCCTTTATGAACAATCCATTCCTCCTCATCAAAACAACCGCTTCTATGAAGCTCTTGATTCAGCTGCTGCAGCTCAGAAAGCCGTTCCCGGTATTCTTTCGATAGATGAGAAAGCACTTGGTAATCTTCTTTGGACTTTGCTTCTACTTGACGAAAAAGCTCGTCAGTTTGTTTTTCATAATATTGAATTTCACCTTCTAGTGTCGAGAGCTGCTGCATCGCATGTTGAATGGATACATGTAATGTCTGGCGTTCTTTTTCTCTTTTCGCCTCATCTTTCAATATCTCTTGAAAGGCTGAAATATTCTCCTGAATCGTTACTTCCTTTTTTTGACAAATACTACTTAACGCTGAAACCTTGCGCTCATAAACTGATTGCTTATCGGAGAGCATATCTATTTCACGCTGAAGCTCCTCATATGCCGCTGTATTCATTTTTAATTGTTTTAGAATATGGAAGGCCTCGACTAGGAAAGAAAGCTCTGACGACAAGCCAAGCTGTCTCTTCTTTTCCTCTACTTGCTGCTGGACAGGCTCTAGCTCTAGCTCCCAGTCTTCATATTGTCGGATGATTCTTTCGTACAGCAGCTCCTTCTGCCTCATAAGTGTTTCAGTTGAAGCTGCCTGCACTTGAAAGGAATCTAAGGCGTCTTCGCCACTTCTTTGTTTCATAGGGCTCATTTGACTGAATGAGTAAATGACAAAGAAGAGAAAAACAGAAAATCCCGCAAACAAGAACGTGATCCACCACTCTGTTAAAAAGAATAGAACAAACAGAAACACCACATCAAATGCGATCAAGCCTCGGAATAATGACGTCAGGGAATAAACCGGTTTCTTTTTCGATCTTGTCTCCTTCGCATCATCTTCTGCTCCGCGCAGTCTCACTTGTTGTTCCTTTAATCCTTTTAGCGCGGCTTCTGCTTCGTCCAGCTCATGTCTTGCGTGATCAAATCGTTCATCTAACTGCGCCTTTCTGTCCATGAGACGAACGTATTGAGTGACAGACTCCTTTAATTCCCACTCAAATTCAAGCGAATCGTCGATTTGTTCGAGCTTTATCGGGCGCTCCCACTTTAGCTTTGCTACCGCTTCGTCGATTTTTTGTTTCAATGAATCACGGTTTGCTCGACACTCTGCTATACGCTTTTTCACAAGCTCAGCATTAGATGCTTCATCTACGACTCGTTTCATTTCCATTAAGGTATCCTTGTCATAAAGCGGTTGAACTTGTACGAGTGAGGTTTGCAAATGATCTAACTTCTGTTTCAGTGCAGTCAATTGAGCCTTTTTCGGGTGAAGGTGTGATTCTAGTTTATCCAGCTCATGCTCTGTTTCTGCTCTAAAACGTTTGACCCGGTCTGGAAAGCGGGCTAATTCCTTTTTCAACTCCACTTTTTTCTCAATCATGGGATACACTTGAATGGATTCAGTCAGTTTCTGAAGGTGTTCTTCTGCTTGCTTCATTTCATTTTGAAGCTTTTCGATCGTCTCCGTTAATTCAGATTGCTCCCGTTTCTTTTCGGTATAGCTGCCTTCTACCAATCTCGCTTGTTTCAGCTGACCTGTCAGCTCTTTTAAATGACCAAGCTGCTGGTTTAATTCAGGCTTGCGGCCATTTGGTTTAAACAGCTGCTCCTGCTGCTTTAGCAGCCTGCTATCCATCTTGTTGGCTGCATCTGAGCCAAATAAACTTGAGAAAAGTAGAAATTCGCCTATTTGATCCTGATTTAAGGCTTGGACATTTTGCAGTCCGAACACATCAAATGAATAGATTGATTGATATAATCTGCGATCCGTTCCCTTTAAAAGTGTCTGTAGAAAAGCCTCGTCTTTCACTTCACCATTCGGTAAAAACACCTGTGCTTGACCACCGCGGTCGGATGTTCTCTCAATGTGAATAACGCCTAACTCGTCATCTTGGCAAGTGAGGGAACCACCATAAAAAGAACCCTGTTTCGTCTTGTACATCTTGTTTTTCGGAAAACCAAATAACATCGATTCAATAAACGTTTTCAATGTCGTTTTCCCCGATTCATTCAGGCCGTAAACTAGCTGAAAACCGTCATCAGAAAAGTGAAAGGTCCGATTTGAAAATTTCCCAAAATGGGCGATATGGAGTGAACGTATTTTCATTGTGCCTCTCCTTTTCTCATAATTGCTTTAGCTGTTCTTTCAGCAGCCTTTGTGCTTCTTCTTTTATATCCACTTCATCCTCTATTGTGAGAGCTTTTCCTGACTTTCTATAAGTTGGGTGACGCTTGATCGGTGATAGAAGCTCTTCATATGCCTCAAACTGTGAAATTTCAGCAGTGAGTTCCTTTAAAAAAGAATCTTCTGGATAGGCGATTTCCTCATTTGTTCGGCAATCAATCGATATCACCCAAACGAATACATCTTCATCTTCTTCCTGTTCATGAAGAACGGTCATCAGCTCCTCAAGCAACTCAAGCTGCATATGCTCAAAGTAAGGAGGAGCCTCACCCGTCAATTCAATTTTCACAAAATGAGGGACGCCATCCTTTTTCAGTTCACTGATTTTGTTATCCACAAGTATCACAAGATCCGTCATATGAACCGTCTCTGTGATGTCTATTGCAAGTGTCTCAAACATCACATCCGCACAGCTCATAAATTCCGCTGTCGCAGAATCCTCGGAGAGTTGAACAACGTAACAGCCTTTCTCTCCTGTTTCTTTTATATGTCTGCCCTGCATGTTACCAGGGTAAATAATCAACGGGTCTTCATGCAGAAGGGCTCTCTTATGTATATGTCCAAGCGCCCAATAATCGAAATCTAGGGAAACGAGCTGCTCAAGCTGAAAAGGTGCGTACGCGTCATGACCTTCTTGTCCAGCTAATGTACCGTGAAGCATCGCAATGTGAAAGGCAGCATCTGTCGTTTTGACGTAATGCGAGGTCATATTTTCATAGACAGCACGCTCTTTGTAGCTAAATCCATAAATACTTGCGACAAGCTGATCTCCTCTATAGTAGGATTGCTCACTTGGGGTACTGGTTGAAAAAACGTGCACATTCTCAGGCCACTCAACCGGTGTCCATTCACCGCTTAAATGATCATGATTACCATAAATAATAAAGACTTCAATCCCTTGAGTTTGCAGTCTTAGAAACTGATTTCTTAAAAACAGCTGTGCTTTGAGGCTGCGGTTGGATTCGTCAAATAAATCTCCACTCAGTAGCACAAAGTCTACTGCTCGAGCAATGGCGAAATCAAACATATTCTTCGCACTTTGAAATGTACTTTCTTTGAGCCGCTTAAAGGGTAAGCTAGGGATATTCGACATTCCTGCAAATGGACTGTCTAAATGTAAATCTGCGGCATGAATAAAGGTGAGCTTAGTCAAACGTCTATCTCCTTGTCCGATACTGTCATTGTCCATATTTTATCATGCCATTTTTGCGAATGCACGTTCTATCACTCTCATTCTAAAAAACACATTTTTAAGGGCTAAAAAAGAGGTTTTATCTTATTCCTTGTTTAATTACATAGAAAAGTAGAGGAAAGGAAGATGAGGAATGGCGAAGACATACTTTTTAACTGTATTTGCCCCATCGGGTGAGACTTTATTAAATGAAAAAATCACAACGGATAGTGATGAAAAGGCAAAGGAATTAGGCCGCCATCGCTTAATCGAACAGCAATACACGAAGCATTCTCATCGGCTCGTTGATGATGCAGGCAAGCTGCTTTTATTTGAACGTTAAAAAAGCCGGCATTCGCCGGCCTCACATCCGTTTATACATTCTGGAACACAGGTCGTCTTTTTTCTAAAAAGGCCTGAATGCCTTCCTTATGATCATGGCTTTGCCTCAGCCTTGCCTGTGCTGTCCTCTCTTTTTGAAGAACGGCTAGCAGCTCAGGTTCTGACTGCTGGAAATAGATTCGCTTTGTCTCGATAAATGCTTGAAGTGGCATGTTCATAAACGGCTTCACACATACCTTTTGATACGCATCGACTTCCTCTTGAAACACGCCGTCTGCAAGGCCCAGCTTTAGCGCTTCTTCAGCAGGAAGCTTTTGTCCGCTCCAAATCAATTGTTTCGCGGTTTGTTCACTGACTCTTTTTGTAAGGAAAAAGTGCCCTCCGCCATCTGGAATTAAGCCTACTCCATTAAAATTCATGGCGAGCTTTGCATCTTGATGCATAAACAAGTAGTCACAGCTTAAAGCAAAGCTAAAAGCAAGGCCTGCCGCTGACCCGTGGACAAGAGCAATCGTCACTTTTTTCATACCAGCTAGAGAAAGTGTAATCCCCTCGATCAAATCCATCACACGATGGAAATCTTCTTCACTTTCCTGCTTAAGCATCATGCCAATATCTCCGCCTGCTGAAAACCCTTTTCCCACGCCCTTGATCACAACGACTTTTGCACTGCTTTCCTCCGCTGCATCACATGCCTCTTTGAATTCAGCAAACATGTCCATATGAAATGAATTATAAGCCTCAGGCCTGTTGAAAACGATTTCAAAAATATCCCCGTCTAGCTGACAATTGATATATGTCATCACCCATCCCCCTTTTCTTTAAACACATGACTTACTTCCATTTCAACCCGAATAATCCCTTTTCCTCTGCACAAGAAATTTCAGGATCAGTCGATACCAAAATAAGCATAATTATTGAAACGAAAAATATATTTTTATATAGTAAAGGGCCCTATGCTTGGGGCCCTTTTTCATCTCTTATTCAAATTGCTGAAAGGCTGTTTCTTGTTTGTCTGGCGCTTCTTTGCCCCCACGAATGGTTTGAATCACTTTCTGGTTGCGGTAGATGGATAGTTTTAAATTGGTCGCCGCTGTTCCATGAGAGTGATCTAGGTGCGTGAATGTAAAGAAATGATGCGGACACTTGTCTTTGAACACAAGCCTGAAGTCTTCTGTCACTTTAAAATGCTCTTCACTTTCCCATTCAATTAAAGGTTCATACGCACTAAACCATGCCGGGATATTCGGTTTGTACCCTGTAGCCAATACGACATGATCTACTGTTATACTCTTTTCTTTCTTTAGCTGCCACTGCTTTAGGTGCAGCTTCAGGGACTGATTCTCCTCCACCTGAATGGCTTCAAGCTCGGTCATTGGCTGAATAATCACAGATGGCTCTTCACCTGAAACAGACCGATGATACAATTCCTGATAAATGCGTGAGAGCGTCGATGCATCTATCCCATTTCTTAATCCAGTCAGCCTAGGCAATGTGTTCATTCGTTCTTCATAAGGAAGCGAATGGAAATATTCAACGTACTTTGGTGTAAACAGCTCCTGACCAAGCTCAGCCGTCTCCAGCTCTCTAAATTCACTAGATCGCGTAAACCAAGATAGCTGCTGCCCTTTCTTCTGATGCTGAAGCAGGTCTAAGAAGATTTCGGCTGCACTCTGCCCAGAGCCAATGACCGTCACCGCCTCAGCTTCATGAAGTTCTTTCTGCTGCTCTAAATACCGGCTGCTATGGGTCACATATGGCAGTGCAGCATCAGGCACATCGACAGGAATCATCGGTTTGCTCCCTGTTCCGAGCACGACATGCTTTGCCCGATACTCAGAAAGCGATCCATCCTTCAATCGCCGGACTTTCACAAGATAACCACCTTGGCAGTCCGTCACTTCCTCTACCTTCATCCCAAATTGACAGCTATCTAATTCACCTGCGACCCATGACAAATACTCATTGAATTCTCTTCGCGGAATGTCAAACTGTTCAAATGTATAGAACCGGTGAAGTCTATTTGATTCATGTAAATAATTTAAAAATGTATATCTGCTCCTTGGATTCGCCATCGTCACAAGATCAGCTAAAAAGGAGACTTGTAAATCCGTTCCTTTGATCAGCATACCAGGATGCCAAGCAAATTCAGTCTCCTGTTCAAAAAAACAGCATGAAACATCTTCATACTCCTCTAACAAAGCCGCCAAACCTAAATTGGCAGGTCCAATCCCAATTCCGATCACATCAATCATATGTACACCTGCTTTAACTTTTTATCACTTATATACCCTTTTACAAATGAAAAAAACACTGCGTCACCGCAGTGTTTCAGCGTGTAGACAAACCCTCGCATTCGTTGTCAGGTCTGCGCGCTGGTGCTCACGAATGTTCAATTCGCTCCGCGCCAGTGCTCGACCCTTCCTAGACTTCAAAGGTTTTCTATCACGCTGAAAAGAAGACAAAGTGCTAAAATAAAGGTCATTTTAGCACTTTGTCAACAATCTGAAACACTGCGTCACCGCAGTGTTTAAACGTGAGGAACAAATAATGACTCAAGAAATTGAATTTTCTCTTCAGTATAGTGTTCATAACGGTCATTATATGATTTTGGATCTTTTGGATTGGCATATTGCGTAATTTTTCCTGAACGTGGATCAATGAACTTACTAGCAGCACCGCATCCAATCCCAATGATTGTCTGCACTTCTTCCATAATAATGATATTATACAAACTTTCCTGTCCATCTAATGAATACCCGACATTTTCAAGGTTCCCTAAGATGTTTTTTTGTCTATATAAATAATAAGGATGATAGTCATGTGCTTTCGTCCAAGCGACCGCTTCATCCATCATACGTGTGATTTCTTCTCGGTCAGCTACTTGATATTTGTCCTTATTGCGTGTCATCTCAGACGCTCTTTTAAAGGAGAGCGTATGCACAGTTAAAGATTCAGGCTTAAGTTCTTCAGTCTGCTGCAAGGAATGCTGGAATTCCTTGAGCCCTTCTCCTGGCAAACCAATAATTAAGTCCATATTAATATTATTCATGCCATACTGTCTTGATAAGTGATACTTTTCAATCGTTTCTTCTACACTATGGTGCCGGCCAATGGCTTTCAGTGTTTCATTCTCATACGATTGTGGATTGATACTAATCCGGTCAATATGATATCGGTTTAGCACCTCTAGCTTATCAGGCGAAATCGTATCAGGACGTCCTGCTTCGACAGTCACTTCCCGTATATGTTTCACATCAGGGAACGAGCGATACATTTCTTCATACAGCAAATCCATTTCTTCCGCAGTGATACTTGTCGGCGTACCTCCGCCAAAATAAACAGTCGTCACTTTGATCCCATGTTCTTTTAGCCAAGCACCAATTTTTTGCATCTCATAATGCAGACCAAACAAAAACGTTCCCACTCTTCCAGCTTGTCCTTTAATCGCATAAGCAGGAAACGTGCAATAAGCGCATTTTGTTGGGCAGAAAGGAATACCAATATAAATACTTACTTCATGCTGAAGGTCATACAGATCCGGAATCGCTTGAAGCTGACGGTCAACAATCTCCTGCATCAAATCGATTTTTTCATCATGAATCAAATAATCACGCTTTAATGCAGCATGCGCATCTTCCTTTGTCATACCTTCTCTCAGCATCTTATGAAGTAATTTTGTAGGACGTATCCCTGTGAGAATACCCCACTTTTGCGTCATTCCTGTGTGCTCCTGAAGCAGATGTAAATAAACAGACAGCACTGTGTTTTTGATTTGCTTCCAGCGCTCCTTGTCATTCAAGCCCTCTGGGACGTCTCGCGAAAAACGACTAGTGATGTCTGCCCCAGCGATATAGCCAGATGCTTCCACCGTTCCATTTTCTTCTTCCCAGCTAAACACCATGGTTAAGCCATCTTCCAATTCATCTGGATCAAACAGCACTTCACTATCTTCTTCAAATAAATTGGCTATATTGACAAGCGGGCGATGAAATCGTTCATCTGACAGCCCTTTAATTAAAATTCGCATCGTATCACCTTTATCTTCAAACTTGTTTCATTTTACAAAATCTATGTAGGAAAAGCAATGACTGGAACAGTTGAAGGCCCTGCCATTTCTTAATTGACAGGGCCTTCGTCTATATTATCGTTTAATATCGAATTGATGTAAAAATCCTTCTCTTTGCTGCATTCTAAAGTATTCTTTGATCATATAAGCGACTCCCTGTTCATCGTGCGAACGTGTCACCCAATCGGCTTTACGCTTAACAGTATGAGGTGCATTTCCCATCGCAACGCCTAAGCCAGCCAATTCGAGCATTGGGATATCATCTGTTCCCTGCCCAATGACCACCGTATCTTCTAAAGTCAAACCTAATGCTGAGGTCAATAGAGAAAGCCCCGCTTCTTTCGATACGCCTTTGCATACAATATTCATTTTCTCATCACTGATCCGAATAAGATCGACAGATGGAAAAGCTTGTTGAATGGTGCGGTGAATTTCAGGCTGAAGCTCTGCGGTTGAATATACTTCAATCACTGGTGTACTGACCGGTTCATCCATCAGCATATCACTTAGCGATTCAACAAATTGCACGGGATAGAAAATTGGATCAGACGGATGAATCAACGTCTTTCCCATCAGCTGTGACTGCGTTTTTTTCCGGTTGCCAATCGAGAATTTTTCATGCAGCAAGCGAACATTACAATCAAAGCTTTCAAGAATTTGTACAAGATTAAACGTTTTTTCTTCCGTTAGTTTCTTCACATGAAGCGGCTCATCGAGTTTATTCGCGATAAATGCACCACTATGCGTCACAAGGGTTGACGTTGGAATCTTCAACGCCTTGGCAATTTTTTGTGCGGAACGAAAATGCCGGTTGGTGACAAGCGTCACGTAAACCCCTTTTTTCTTCACGTATTCCACAGCTTCTTTTGTAGCGGAATGGATTTTTCCATTGGAACGAAGTAACGTTCCATCTATATTGAGTGCAAGTAATTTTTTTGACACTGAGGCATCCCCCTTCTTGATGACTGTACTTACGATGAGGATATGCCCTAGCTTGGTGCTTTAGAACATGCAGTTGAAAGAGCTCTGTGTGTTATGAATCTTTTGCAAATAAAAAAAGCCTACCCCTAGGCTTTTTTTTATGTATGGTTTGGATGCGTCACAATGAGGTGATGAAGCTCCCCATGATCCCCTTATCTTTCACACACCAAAGCATTGCTTATATCAGATCCCCTTATGCTTTGTGTTTCTCCCAGAAGCGCTTCTCTCTCGTTTGGCTAATCGCCATAAATCCCAAGTGAAACGCACCCAATTGTCCCATGAGAGCGCTCGTTTGAAAGCACTTTCAATATAAGTATTATCGCAGAATTTATGAGCTTCGACAACCTTTTTTTGAAAAGTTGGACAGGGAACATCTGAAATAAAAAAAGGGCGAATATCATCGCCCTTTTTATTAATTTTCTTCTGGATTCCCATAAAGCTCTTCAAGAGGCTTCATGATCACTTTATTTAATTCTCCGATGAGAACACTCACACGTTGTTCTGCTTCCATCAACTGAGAGATTTTATCGTGCTGTTGAACAAGTGCTACTGTTTTTTGAGCTTGCTCCACTTCTTCTTGTGTGATCTCTTGACCAGTCATTTGTTTTTGTTGAAGGTTTACTTGAATGTCACGGAAGTTCTCGAACATTCTTTTAGAGGATTCATCCGCGTTTACCTCATCATAAAGATTTTTTAAAGTTGAATATTCTTCGCTATGACGCAGTGCTTTTTCAAGGTCATATGCAACATCATAAACATTTACAGACATGTTATGTCTCCTTTCTATCCGTTATCACCGATATGATCGGCGGACACCACTCCACTATAACAAACTATGGCTTTCGTTTCACATATATACAATGAATTCATCAAAATTTCTCTAGTCTGTCTTAAAATAGCGTGACAAAGATTGCTTGGATTGCGCCGATTAATCCGCCTAAAAGACCGCCTAAGAATGTAATCATCTTGAGCTCCTTATTGGAAATACTGACGACAAGCTCTTCCATTTTTTCTAGCGGGAAAAGTTCAATTTGTTCACGAATGATGTCTTCAAATTGCAACTTTGCCAGCAGACCCTCTAAAACATTTGATGCCGCACTGATCCCCTTTTGAATCAGTACTGGTGCAACGTGTGTTTTAAGATCATCCGCTACAGCACTGACATATGACCCAACTGACCTGTCTAATATCAGCTTGGTTGAGAAATGAGAAAGCAATTGGTTTTTCACGCTAAATATAAGTTCCTTCACATTCCATCTTTCATCAAGCTCATGTAGAGAGAACTGCTTCACCTTGTCCCATTCTTGAACAAGCAAATCTGATAAAAACCTTTTTGTCTCTGCGTTTCTTAAAAATTTGATGATTTCAGGATGTACCCGATCAATTAAGCTTGAATTTCCTAGAAACATTTGGACCATACTGCCGAGCATTCCTCTTTCTTTTAAGAAATCATCAATCATATTACCGAGTCTTGATTTTCCTTCCTCACTTTCAAAATAATGAATCCCTCTCTTTAAAATATAATCTGCTGCATCTGGAATTTTTGAAGATATTTTGTTTTCCACATCTAGCGGAAGCAATTCAGATAAAGTTTGCTCATTATAATTTTCAAGTAGTGAATTGAGCTTATGATCAGACCACTCATGGATCCATTCATCTGCTTTGACGTCAGCCTGTGATACGCCGAAGCTTTCAAGCAAAGATAGCATTGTTATCTCCATTTCAGCGCCTTTGTCAATATATCGATGGACTGTATGTAAGATCTCTTGCTTTGCCTCCGATGATTCAAATCGCTTTTGAATACCTTCTGGCGTGAGCAAATGCTCCATCACCATGACACCAACCTGCTTGGCTACTTCGTCTCTTCTTTTTGGAATGAGCCCTGGTGTAAAAGGAAGCTGTTTCCCGAATAAGTAATACGGCTTATAAGGGCGAAAAAGCATTTTAATCGCAAGATGGTTTGTTGCTGCTCCAATGACTGCGCCTATCACAATCATAAAGATAAACGTTGTGAATATATTCAAAGTCGTCATCAACCTTTCAAATAACACCTGATGTTTATTGTTTTAACCTATACGTATTATAGTTGTTGTCAAGTTCCCAAGCAAATGAAGCATGCTGCTAGACATATGATCAATCGATCTGTCGTAATGATAAAGGAGCGAAATCTTTAAGTAAAATCATGAAAAAGTGTTTTTCTGCTGGTAAAAAAAGAAGTTGAAAAGAAGGTGTTTTTAATGACATCAACATTAGGTATTGTGACCCTTTCACCGAAGTACGAAGAGGCATTCACACGTGGGCTAGCCAAAGCTGCCCCTGCTTATGGTTTAAAGGTTGTCCGTTTTACACCACTTGATTTAAAGCCGGCTTCAAATTTGATACAAGGTCAAACATATACGAATGGTCATGGATTCGTCGCAGCAGAATTTGAGATTCCTGACTTGATTTACGATCGATGCCTTTACAAGCATGACGCACAATCTAAAAAAGCAAAACCAATCATGGAATGGCTGAAAAAGTATCCGAAAACAGATTTTTTGAATACAGGTATTTCAAATAAAATGATGCTATTCGAGCAGCTCTGCCTTCTCCCTGCTTTACAGCCATATTTACCTGTCTGCTCATTATTAAAAAAGCCATCAGACCTTCTCAGCATGTTAAGGAAAGATGGTTATTGTAAAATGCAGCCGCTTTCTCAACACCATGCAGCATCTACTTACTTCATTTTCTTAAAAGACAACACTTTCACTGTTAAGCTAAGTCCCGAGCAAGTTATCACATTTTCGCATCCATCAGATATAGAGCGCTGGTGTAAAAAATATGTAGGCCGATATTTCCTTCAATTTTTTCAGACGAGTGATGAAAAAGACTTTTTATTCAATGAAATAAGGATTTTCCTGATGAAAGATTCACAAAATCAGTGGAATCGCATAGGGATTCACACAAAATCACCTACAGAAAATAGTCATTTAAGCATTACACAAAAATCAACATCCATGATAGTCTTTGATCACTATATAAACACCTTGCAGCCGCACATCAAAGAGCTTCTTTTAGATGATATTGCATCCATTCAAGCATCTCTGCCAGCATATATAGATAAAACCCTTTCCCCTTGCTTTGAATTCGCTGTAGACTTACTCCATACAAGTGAAGGCAGGCTTTTCATATCAAATATAAGATCAAAACCAGGGCGATCCGCTTTTTTAAAAGCTTATCCTGACAAGGAAAATCATTTGATTCGTACCATTCTTGCACATGCCCAATCGATGAAGTCTCAACCGAAGGAGGTTTCTTATGAACAAAAATCGCTGCATCATCGCTCCTCATCCCACAAGTGAAAAAACAGTTCATCTTCCCGTCCGTTTTAAACAGCAGGAGGCGATCTATTCTCTTGCTTTAGGTTCCCGTTTAGTAGATGACTTCACCGTTTCCTATCATCAACATCCGAAGAAAATTTTATTATCAGAAGATCTATACAGAGATTTACTAATTCCATATCAATCAAAAGCTGATGTGATTGCCATTGATCATACCCTGTTTATAGGGCCACTGCTTGGTATTTTCACCGCAGGTTTTGAGCAAAGCGCGCAGCCACTTGGAACGAGATCAGACTTTTTTATCAAACTGCTGCGCTCTTTCAAACAACATGCCGGTTTTGCCTATCTTTTTGGTACTCATTCTATTGGTTGGGATAAAGGAATGGTAGAGGGATTGTTGTACCAACAGCAAACATGGGTTAAAAAACAGATGCCCCTGCCTTCAGTCATTTACGACCGTCTTCCAAGTAGAAAGGCTGCTCAGTCAGCATTCATTCAAGAAACAAAACGTAAACTCACTCAAGACTATGATATTCCTTGGTTCAACCCTCATTTTTTTAACAAATGGGATATTCATGAACAACTGTTAACAGATGAAAAAACATGTCCTTTTCTTCCACATTCCATACAATTGGACCCGGTGGACGCTCTAAATAAAATAGAAACACTACTCCATCTTCATCAGGTCATTTACTTAAAACCGTCAAACGGCAGTCACGGCGACGATATTTATCAATTAAACAAGAAGGCTCATGGAATCATTGTATGCTCAAATCAAGGAAGAGCTGTTCCATATGACTCATTAGAGGATTTCGTGACCAATCTCCGGAAAGATCACGCAGTTCAAGACTTTATGGCTCAACAAGGCATTGCACTTCTTCAAATAGACAATCAACCAATGGATTTCAGAGTCCATACCAATAAAAATAAGTACGGTCATTGGACAGTCACAGCAGCAGCAGCAAAAATTTCTGGCAATCACAACGTCACGACTCACCAGTCACATGGTGGCTCGGTGAGAACACTTTATGATGTTTTTCCAGAAAAGAAGAAGCGTTTAAAAATCTTAGAGCAGCTTTCTTTTACTGCCATCACGCTTAGTCAGGTAATTGATGAAAAAATGTCCGGTCATATTGGTGAAATCGGTTTTGATTTAGGGATTGATCAGACAGGAGCTATCTGGATGTTTGAAGCCAATTCTCGCCCTGGCCGAGAGGTTTTCCAGCATGTCTCATTGCGAAACTCAGAAAGGCTGATCGGCAAAAGAATCATGGATTACGCATCTTACGTTTCACAAACGACCTCAACAACTACAGACCATACAAACGTCTACTGACTGTTTTTCGTTTTAAAGTGAGGGTGTTATGAAATCTATGCTTTTCCTATGCTCTTTTCATCAGATGAGATACAATAAAATCAAGTTCAAGGTTGTTTCCGTATTGTCGTGTTTATTTATTGTTTCATCAATATAAGCAAGGAGGCAATGATGATATGATTTCTCATTTTCAATGGAAACCTCTCTTTAAAAAAGCACAATTGCCAGGCTGGAAAATATCCTTTTTTCACAATGGTGCGCACTACGAAGGCATCTACCACAAAACAGGTGATATTGAATGGGGCTCTCAGCTTCCGCCCCATGAAGTCGAACCAACATTAAAAGAAGAAATCCACGAATTAATGCTATTCCATGTCTATGATTAAACTGTTTAAGGAGCTTCGCCATGTTAGAAAAATTAAAGCTTGTTTACGGAGAGCATATCATCAGCTCCCCTACAGATGATCATCAAATTCTTTGGTACCAAACAGACGAAGGCGAATTATTTGGAGTAGACAAATCAAAGCTTACAGCTAGAGAAACACTTCTTCTCAATACTTTCCTTACACCAATTGATCTTTCTCACACAAAGCAGACTGAGGATGAACAAAAATGGTACAGCTATCTTTTTGATAACAAACCACTAACTGTTCAGCACCCCGTCCGTGTATATTATTTTAAAATGGCACATCAAGCAGAACAAAGGCAGCAAATAAAAGAGGCTGTGGTCAACAGCCTCGAACAAACTCATTTCATTTGGACAGGCGCTCATACAGCGATGCTGATTCAAACAAACGCTACATCAGAAAATAGTCAATTAGAGCTGCTATATGATTTGTCTCTAGCCATTACAAGTGACTTTTTAACAGACTCAGTCTTTTTACAAGGACAGCTTCATTTGCCAAATGAACATTTACAGAATAAATTGTTAAAAGAACAGCAGCTTTTCTTGGGCCATATGCAGCGAGCTAAGCCTAGGTCGGGGATTTGCACATTTTATCAATGTCTGCCATCACTCTTACGTTATGATGAACCCGCCCTCTCTCATGCTATTTCAGATGCTTTTAAAGAGGCGGTCCTTGATCGGGACGTTTACCGTACCCTCATGACTTATATGCAATGTAACTTAAATGCATCTAAGGCAGCAAAAGCTTTATATGTTCACAGAAACAGCCTTCAATATCGAATCGATAAATTTATCGAGCGAACAGGAATTGATATACGACATTTTCCAGAAGCATCTGCCGTCTATTTTATGATGAATCTTCTCGACCTTTCATAACATTCAGTAACATGAGCACCCTGCCCAAAAATGAAAATGAGATGTTGTGCACGTTGTCCATTTACAGACGCTTCCCCATTTTATACACTTTATTTACAAGATAAAGCGCTTTCAATAAGAGAATGGGGAGGTTATCATCTATGGCTGAAATGATGCTCAATCAAATTTATAAAGTGTATGATAACAAGGTAACAGCAGTAGACAACTTTAATCTACATATAGAAGATAAAGAATTTGTTGTGTTTGTTGGTCCATCTGGGTGCGGAAAATCAACAACCCTTCGCATGATTGCAGGACTTGAAGAGATTTCACAAGGGGATTTTCTTTTAGACGGAAAACGGATGAATGATGTAGCACCAAAAGACCGGGATATCGCAATGGTATTCCAAAACTATGCATTATACCCTCACATGAATGTATACGATAATATGGCTTTTGGATTAAAGCTGCGAAAGTTCCCGAAAGCAGAAATTGATGAGCGGGTTCGAAATGCCGCTAAAATATTAGGCCTTGAGCAATATTTAGACAGGAAACCAAAAGCACTGTCTGGAGGTCAAAGACAGCGTGTTGCACTCGGGAGAGCAATTGTGCGTGATGCAAAGGTCTTTCTTTTGGATGAGCCGCTTTCTAATTTAGATGCAAAACTTCGCGTTCAAATGCGTGCTGAAATATCTAAGCTTCATCAGCGTCTGCAAACGACATTTATCTATGTCACACATGATCAGACTGAAGCTATGACAATGGCTACTCGTCTTGTCGTAATGAAAGATGGCTTTATTCAGCAGGTTGGAGCGCCGAAGGATGTATATGAAAATCCTGAGAATGTATTTGTTGGTGGATTCATTGGTTCTCCTGCGATGAATTTTTTTACAGGAAAGCTCTCTGACGGTGCCATTGCAGTTGGAAAAACACATATACGTGTACCAGAAGGAAAGATGAAGGTATTACGCAGCCAAGGTTATATCGGAAAAGATATCATCCTTGGTATCAGACCAGAAGATTTTCATGATGAACCCGTGTTTATAGAAGCGTCTGAGGGCACAAAGATCGATGCCAACGTAGAAGTTGCTGAATTAATGGGAGCAGAAACGATGCTTTACTCTTCTCTCGATGGTCAGTCTTTTATTGCACGTGTTGATTCTCGTACCGAGGTTCAGGCCGGACAATCTATACCTCTTGCCATCGATATGAACAAAGCCCACTTCTTTGATTCGGATACGGAGCTCCGCATCCGTTCCGCTGAATAAAGAGATATATGCAGTGCCATCACTCATGATTGAGTGATGGCTTTTTTGCATGTTGAACAACATTTACCATGTTCTTTTCTCGTATGTTTTTTTCGAAAATCACCATAATACTTAGTACAAAGCAGTTACTGCATTGGGTTTCGCCAAGTGGCAAATGACTTGATCATTTCGCTGGTGCGATTCCAGCAAACCCAACCAAAAACCAAATCATATACAAAAAGGAGATTCACATCATGGCAAATTCTAATAGTTCAAATCAATTACTAGTTCCAGGAGCAGAGCAAGCAATCGATCAAATGAAATACGAAATCGCTTCTGAATTTGGCGTTAACCTTGGAGCAGAAACTACAGCTCGTGCTAACGGTTCAGTTGGTGGAGAAATCACAAAACGTCTTGTGTCTTACGCGCAACAACACATGGGTGGAACAAAAGCTTAATTTCATATCTGGATATTAGAAGGCACCTCTTAAGGTGTCCTCTTCAGATTGTTGACAAAGGGCTAAAATGATCTTGATTTTAGCCTTTTGTCTTCTTTTCAGCGTGATAGAAAACCTTTGCAGTCTAGAAAGGACGAGTACTGGCGCGGAGCGAATTTGTCATTCGTGAGCACCAGCACGCAGACCTGACAACGAATGCGAGGGTTTGTCTACACGCTGTAGAAGGCACCTCTTAAGGTGTCTTCTTTTTTTGTTATTCCTCCTCACCAATCTCCTTTCCAGCTCATATCATGGAGTAGAAAGGAGCGGATCTTCATGGACATTATTTCCGGTATGAACTTTGAACTTCTACAATTCGTAGGTATCTCTCTATTATGTGAATATGCTCATAGTATTCGGTCCTTTCACCTTTATAAAAAAAGCATCACATAAAAGTTGTACCATTTTCGGTTCTTTTCACTTATAGTATGTAGTGGAGGGATCGAACAGATGAAAATAGCTCTTTTCGGTGCTCATGGACGTGTAGGACAAGCATTTCTTCGTTTCGTTCAAGTAGATGATCGTTACATAGTTCGTTCATTGATTCGGACAAACCGAGAAGAAATGCTTGCGGGTATGTTTCAAGTCACCGGCAATTCAAGAAATCAAGAAGATGTGCTTGAGACGATCAAAGGAGCAGATATTGTTGTGAGCTGTCTATCGACAGATGGTGATGATACATTATCTGTTTCAATGGAACATATCGTACAAGCCATGAAGCAATCAAATACATCAAGAATTATTACAATAGGTACAGCAGGTATTTTAAAGGCAAGGCAGCAGCCAGAACTTTACCGTTTTGAAACAAATGAATCAAGGCGGACCACTTCCCGAGCAGCTAAGGAGCATGCCAAAGCGTTTGAAATCCTTCAATCGACTGATTTAGATTGGACCATTATTTGTCCAACCTATTTACCAGACGGAGAAGTGACACGGTCATATCGCTATGAGAAAGATTTTCTCCCTATAGATGGAAAGAAAATTTCAGTTGAAGATACCGCACACTTTTTATATCAGCAGTTAAATTCGAAGGAATTTGTACATCAACGCGTCGGCATTGCCTACTAATGACGCATAACGAGTAAAGATCGAGGTCAAAAACGATTTCTCGACTTTTTTATGCAAATCAAAAGAGCCTCATTCAATATGAATAGGCTCTTTTTTGTGATTCATCAGCTGTTTGCCACAGCACCTTTTTGCAGTTCGTACATTTGCGCATATAGCCCTTCTTGCTGCATGAGTTGATCATGACTGCCCCGCTCGACAATTTCCCCTTTTTCTAAAACCAAAATCATATCGGCTTTCTTAATGGTGGATAATCGGTGAGCAATGACAAAAGTTGTTCGTCCTTCTTTGACGACATCAAGCGCTCGCTGAATGATCGCTTCTGTTTCTGTATCAATGTTTGCGGTGGCTTCATCTAAAATTAAGATCGCTGGATCGTACGCTAGTGCACGAGCAAATGAAATTAACTGACGTTCCCCTGAGGAAAGAGTACTTCCCTTTTCAACGACTGGTTCATCAAATCCTTCTGGCAGGTGCTTCAATAACTCTACTGCGCCTACTTGTTTTAATGATGCTTCAATCGTTTCTCTTTTAATGTCTTCATTTCCTAAGCTGACATTAGATGCAATCGTTCCGGAAAATAAATACGGGTCTTGAAGCACAATGCCCATTTGTTTCCGCAACGTTTGCCGAGACTGGCGATAAATGCTTTCTCCATCAATGAGAATGTCTCCTTGCTGAATGTCATAAAAACGCAGCAGCAAGTTCATGATCGAGCTTTTCCCAGAACCAGTATGCCCCACAAGTGCAACCGTTTGGCCTTTTTTCGCCTCGAACGTAATGTTCTTTAATACATTATTTCCTTCATTATAAGCAAAGGTGACATCTTGGAACTGAACGTGTCCCTCCATTTTCTTTTGAACAGGTTCTTCCACTGTTGTTCCTGGCTCATCCAATAATCGGAAAACCCTTTCCGATGAAACCCTTGCTAATTCCAATCTCGAGAATTGGTTCACAATACCTGTAATCGGCTGAAATAATCGATTTAAATAATCGACAAACGCATAGAGCACACCAATTGACACAATGCCCGTCGCACTTAAGGACGCACCGCCAAAATACCAAATGAGTGCCACATAGGCTAAATTCCGAAGCAGGTTAACCAAGTTATGCGACAGAAGTGAATTTAAA
The DNA here is from genome assembly GCF_038007905.1 of Bacillus sp. FSL W8-0645. NCBI lineage: Bacteria > Bacillati > Bacillota > Bacilli > Caryophanales > Bacillaceae > Bacillus > Bacillus sp. FSL W8-0645. The sequence goes on along the minus strand of NZ_JBBOYC010000001.1, from coordinate 1,072,292 downwards.
TGCAGCATCTTTCGCTGATATCGAAAGTGATTGTTGTTCAGCTCATCAAATTCCTCTTTCGTCACTTTTTCATGACGAAACGCTTGAATAATGGTCATCCCTTGAATGGCTTCATTTAGCTTGGCATTGATGTCACTAATGATCGAACGAATGCGGTGGTTGTACACTGATGCAAACTTTCTGTAGGTCATCGACCATAGGAAAATAATCGGTACCGCCACTAAACAAATGAGTGCCAGCTTCACATTTAATAAAAACATGGCAATATAAATTCCTATCATGTAAATCGCACTCGTCACGAAATTAGCGAGGACTGTCACATATAAATCACGAATGGTTTCTGTGTCATTGGTAATCCTCGCTACGACCTTTCCAGCAGGTAAATTATCAAAATACCGGATAGGCAGTGTTTGAATATGCTCAAATACATCCACCCTCATTTTTTGAATAATTCGATTGGCTATTCGTTGTAACAGATAATGCTGCGCATATTGAAAGAAAATCGCAATAACGAGAAGCCCTAGATAAAATAGAACAAGCTGCACCAAACCACTGATTTCCGGCTCATAAAAAGAGAAAATTTCCTCTTTCGATAAACGCTGTACTTGATAGGTCTCGCGCTCGTTTCCATTTTCAATGGTAAGCTGATCTCCCGAGATCTTTCGGTTTCCATCAAAACGAATCGGCTCATTCACAAAATAGTAACCGAATCCAACTTGCACCACATTGATTTGTTTTCCAGATTCCATACCACTGTCTAATCGATCGCTTCGTATATAGTTATTTCCCTGGTAATAAACGGTTTTGTCTGTTTTTTCATTGACCTCGACATAAGGCTTTTCTACACCTAAAATATGATCATCAATCATTTTCTTCCCAATAAATGGTCCTGTCAGTTCAGCACCTACTGCAATGATGAGAAAGATCAAGGCAACAGACAGTACTTTCTTATAAAGGAGTGCGTAGGCAAGGAGTCTTCTTCCTGTTGTCATGCCTCATCCCCTCCTTCCAGCTGGTTTGTCAGCTGCTGACGTAGAAATTGTTCTTTGTACCATCCAACTTGCTGAATGAGCTCTTCGTGAGTTCCCTTTTGAACGATGCGTCCTTCTTCCATGACAAGTATGAGATCTGCATGCTCAACAGCTGATAGACGATGAGTCGTAATAAACGTCGTTTTTCCATGACGATTTTGCCTTAAATTTTCTAAAATAGCGGTTTCTGTTTTTGCATCTACCGCAGAAAGTGAGTCATCCAGTATTAAAATGTCGGGATCTATTAATAAAGCGCGTGCAATGGAAATACGCTGCTTTTGTCCACCTGACAGCGCCACACCTTTTTCTCCGACCATGGTTTCGAGACCCTCTGGCAAAAGACGTAAATCTTTTTCAAAATAAGCATCTTTGATCGCTTGTGCTAATTCATTTTGTTTTGCGTCTCGATGACCAAAACGCATATTCTCTTCTACACTTTTAGAAAAAAGAATATGATCTTGCGGTACGTATCCGATCCATTGAAATAGCTGATCCAATTCGATTTCTTGGATTGGGACTCCTGATAGCAGGATTTGACCATCACCTGTTGGATACTGGCGCAGAAGCTGTTTTACGATAGTCGTTTTACCGCTTCCTGTTTTGCCTGTAATTCCGATCGTCTGCCCCTTTCGAACCGTAAAGGACACATCAATTAAATTATCTTTAGGGGAAGTTGGATACCTGAACGTCACTTGGTCAAACTGAATATCGCCAGGCTCTTGTAACGTTTTTGGCTGAGAAGCGTCTGTGACATCCGGCTTGTAGCTGAGTGTATGATTCAACCGGTCTAACGACGCATTTCCTCTTTGCATAATATTAATCAACTCGCCGATCGCAAACATTGGCCAGATCATCATCCCAAGATAGACGTTAAAAGCGACAAGCTCACCAATGGTTAAATCGCTTTGGAATACAAGGTAGGCTCCGTAGCCAATTCCTATTAAGTAGCTGACACCGACAAGTAATTTCACTGTCGGCTCAAACAATGAATCAATGACCGCCACTCTCATATTTTTTTGAAATACATCATCAGTCATTTGACGAAAGCGTTCGACATCTTGTTTCTCCTGTACAAAAGACCGGATGACCCGGACGCCTGCGACTGATTCAAGCACGCGGTCGTTCATATCACCAAATGCATCTTGAGCAACTGTAAAGCGATCATGAATCTTGCTGCCATAATACGCAATCAAGAGCGCCATTAGCGGCATAGGGATAATCGCCATTAAAGTTAATTTCCAGCTAATCGTCAGCCCCATCGTAAAAAAGATCATCAGCATATAAGCAGTGGAATCCACCAATGTCAGAACGCCAAAACCTGTCGTTAAAGCTACAGCATTCAAATCGTTTGTACCTAATGCCATTAAGTTACCAGTTTTTTTCTTTTCATAAAAGGTGGGTGTCATTTTGAGTAAGTGGCGCATGAGTTTCCCGCGCATTACACGCTCCATGACATTTGCGCCGCCAAATAACTGATACATCCAAAAATATGTCAGCGTATAGACGACGACACCTAGCAAGCAAAAAATAGTGACATAAAACATTATACTGGATGTTGTAAATTGACCAGAACGAATGTCATCAACTGCCTGCCCAAGATATCTTGGCGGCAGCATTTCAAGCACATTCACAATGAGCAGGAGTGTAATGGCGATCGTATAACGCCTCCACTCTTGTTTGAAGAACCAGCCTAATTTCGTAAATACTGAAAACATGTGTGTCTCTCCTTTTAAAGCTAGCCGCTTTCTAGATTTTCTTGGCTGTCACCTTGAATTGTTTTTTTGGTTTTTGTCATTTGTCTTGTTTTTGGCATGTTCACATGCTTTCACTCCTCTTCATTTACTTGTTGATCTCCATCCCTTTATTTCGAAATGCGAAATGAATACAACAAAAAAAGAGGCAACCAGCTATCTGGTACGCCTCTTTTCGTCATGTAAAAAGGCGCATGTTGACAAATACGCAACATACGCCTTGATTCATCCGATCAATTGGAACATACGAGTCCCTTTTCAATGACCAATGAAGGTGTAATTGTCACGTGAATCAACCCATTCATACAGTTTGATTTCATTCTTCCAATGATGTTGCACATGACATTTCCTCCTTTTGGCTCTTGAATCTTTTTTTATCTTATAGTGGCTGTCACCATTTTGTCAATAAATATTTTTCAATAAATGAAATTTTCTAACAAAAAGTTCATCGCCTTCATGTGTATCTTTTTCAGATAACGGGTATACCATGAGTGTAAAGACTCCTTTTGAAAGGAATGAGGACATTGTTTCAAGCTGATCGGATGGTCGTTGCGTTTGATGGACATGAAGACAGTAAGAAAGCATTAAAAAAGGCAATCGCTTTAGCCAAAACCTTGAATGCCAAGCTGACCGTTGCCTATGCACATGATGGCAAATCAAGCAGACAGGTGTTTGATGCACCGCGCCCAATGACTGGCGGAGCTTATATCGGCGGCGGCATGGCAGACCTTCAAACACCCCCTGTGTATGTACCTCATGATGAACAACAAAGTCCCTTGATTTTTGAAGATCATACAGAAGAGGTCGTTGCAGAAGCAAGAATGCTTTTAAATGAGGAGCAGTTTGAAGCTGCCATTGAAATTGTTGAGGGGGAACCAGCGGAAGCGATTATCGAATATGCTGAAGACATTTCAGCAGACCTCATCGTCATGGGAGCCCGTGACCAAAGCAGATTGAAAAAAATGCTCTTTGGCAGTGTAAGTGAAAAGTTATCATCAAAATCAGATATACCTGTGCTTATTGTAAAATAAAAGAATCACAAAAGGCTGTAAACATTCGTTTACAGCCTCAGATTGTTGACAAAGGGCTAAAATGATCTTGATTTTAGCCCTTTGTCTTCTTTTCAGCTTGATAGAAAACCTTTGAAGTCTAGGAAGGACGAGTACTGGCGCGGAGCGAATTTGACATTCGTGAGCACCAGCACGCAGGACTGACAACGAATGCGAGGGTTTGTCTACATGCTGAAGGCTGTAAACATTCGTTTACAGCCTTTTTTTATTTATGAAGAAATCGATGCTTCACTTTCCTGTTTAATTTTTTGCTGGAAGCCTTCCTGTACACGCTTTGTTAACTCTCCTGGAACGCCTTCCCCTACTGGCTGACCATCAATTTCAACAATCGGAATGACTTCAGCCGTCGTCGAGCTGATGAAGATTTCCTGCGCGCGCAGCAGCTCTTCTTTACTTATACGCGTTTCTTCAACGCTATATCCCTCTACATCACATACTTCAAGAAGCTTTCTACGGGTAATACCGTTTAGAATAAAATTGTTTGCGGGATGTGTGCGAATCACGCCATCAATGATGGCATATACATTCGAGGAAGTACCCTCTGTCACAAAACCGTCTCTAATCAGAATGGCTTCAAACGCACCAGCTTCAGATGCTTTCTGTTTTTCCATGACGTTATATAAAAGATTTAAGCTTTTAATATCACATCTTAACCAGCGAAGGTCCTCAGATAATATAGCCTTTGCACCAGCTGTCTGCTCATGAACAGGCTTTTTCACCTGGAACGTATATGCTGTGATTTGAGGAGTGAGAGAATTGCCATATTGATGTTTACGAGGTGCGACGCCTCGTGTGACTTGAATATACACACCGCCATCTGTTAATTGGTTATGGGCGACGAGCTGTTTTAACTTTTCTTCCATATCTGATACTGCACCTTGAAGATGAATGCCGATTTCTTTTGCACTCTTGAACAGACGCTCTGTATGCTCTTTTAATGTAAACAAATTCCCATTGTATACACGGATGACCTCATAGACGCCGTCACCAAATTGATAGCCCCTGTCTTCAATATCCACATGCGCATCCTTTTTTTCAATGAAATCGTCATTATACAATACTTTCATACGGAATCTCCCCTTCGCTTCGCATTAATGGTTGAATCTGATGCTATCTTAGCGGATAAATGGGTACGTTTCAATGATTATTCAGAATTATTTCACATCATGGTAAATGGACAACTTTCTATTGTAACAAACATAGACTCATAACCAAAAAGATTCCAATTTTTTAGCATCTTCTATATTCATAGGCTCTTTTTTCCTGTATACTTACTCCATATAAACACGACAAAAAACAATAAAAAAAGACAGAATCTAATACATGATTCGACACAAATTTTTGATTTATTGGAGCGATTGTAATGCAACGGGTTACGAAAAAACAGACACCTTCAAACACGATGCTGCTCTCAAAGGCGATTGGTTTAGTGATTCTGTCACTGATCCTCTTTTTTATTTGGGATATATCTAAAACCAATATGCAGGCAGCAGATCAGCCGGCTAAAATGTCTGCGAGCAGTCAATTCCGAGACACAAGCACAAGTCTGAAAGCAAAAGATGATTCTACGAAAACATTAGATGCACATTTTAAGATCAACCCAAACAAACATGTAACGGATCAAACGATCTTTTTAACCTTCGATGATGGTCCGTCAGCGACATCAAACCAGCTTTTAGATGTGCTTAAGGCACATCAAGTAAAGGCCACATTCTTCATGCTTGGGCCACAGATTAAAGAACATCCGGCAGCTGTGAAAAGACTTCATCAAGAAGGTCATCAGTTAGGTCTTCATGGGATCACACATGATGTGAAACGCTTTTATCAAAAAAGTGATTCTCCCGTTAATGAGATGAAGGAAGATCAGCGCATTTTGGCTTCTGTCACAGGAGAGTATACACACCTTGTGAGAACACCTTATGGCAGCGCTCCAAATTTAACGGATCAGCAAAAAGCACGTTTAAAACAAAAAGGCTTTATCTACTGGGATTGGACAATTGACAGTCTTGACTGGAAATATAAAAGCTCTAAATATGTACCAGAGGTATTAAATCAGCTGCAAATGCTAGAGACAAAACATCCAAAAGAACCAAAAATCATCTTAATGCACGATCAGCCAGCGACAGCAAAATACTTAAACAGTTTGCTCACACAGCTAAAAGCGAAGGGCTATACATTTGAAGTTCTTGATGAAACGATGAAGCCGCTACAACAATAAAGTAAGACCCCGCTCCTTTTTTGGATGCGGGGTCTTTGATGAGTTATAAAGCTTTCACGAGATCGCCAATTCGCTCATGAAAGACAAGATCAAACAGTGGATCGTATTCTGTTTCACTCAAATTCATCATCACCTTGAAGATGGAAGGATTTTGAGCGGCATCTTCTGGAATATATCTTGCTGGCGCTACTTCTAGGGAAGTCCCCATGACGAGCAGAAGGTCCGCTCGCTGAAGTGATTTCTCTACTTGATCAAAATGTTTGACCCTGTCTCCAAAAAGGACAACATCTGTTTTCAGCACTTGCCCACATGTCCGTCCGTCTGAGGAAACCTTTAGACATACAGGCACTTCTTCTTGTAATAAATAAGGCAATTCATATGTCGCTTGGCATGATGGGCAAGTAGCTGTTTGAATGGAGCCGTGAAGTTCATATACATGCTGGCTTCCTGCTTTTTTATGCAGGCCATCAATATTTTGGGTAAAAATCTCTACAAGTTTTCCTTGTTTCTCAAGGCTTGCTAAAAAGGTATGCCCGCTATTCGGCTCGTATTCCCCGCTCATTTTCATCTGAAACAATTCCTTGAATTTCGGCCAGAATTGATGAGGATTTGATAAAAAGTAGGACCGGCTCATCGCCTCCATGCGAACGGTGTCTTCAGTCCATAAACCGCCCGTTGACCTAAAATCAGGAATACCTGATTCCGTGCTCATCCCCGCACCTGAAAGTACCATTATATGTGAAGCCTGCGTTAATTTCTCTCTTAGCACTGCCACCTTTGTTTGATCCACTCATCCTTCCTCCTTTATTCACTCAGCTGTTTTTCACCTTTTTGTTTCATGTAAATGGTCTGTCCAGGGAAGGCAAATTCTACACCTTCTTCATGGAAGATATCCATAATACGGTAGTTAATATCCTGTTTGATATTCAGGTTTTCAGCCCAGGCCGTCGTGTTTGTGTAAAAGTTAAAAAATAAATTCAAATAACTGTCTGCCAGTACATCGAGATTCACCATGATTGTCTCCTTGTGCACCCCATCATGTTCATAAAGCATTTGTTTGAGACGTTTGATACAATGGTCCAGATTTTCCTTTGGTGTATTGTAGGATACACGTACGGAAAACGTAATTTGGCGTTTATTCATTCTCGTCCAGTTCGTAATTGGTTCCTTTGAAAGCGTAGAATTCGGAACTGTCACGACAGCTTCAGCAGGTGTTCTAAATTTTGTACTTCGAAATGTAATGTCCTCGACAGTCCCAAGAACACTTGGTGTCTCCACAAAGTCGCCCATTGTAAAAGGCTTCTCTGTAATGATGACGACCCCTCCAAAAAAGTTCGCCACCGTGTCCTGTGCTGCAAGCGCAAAGGCTAGACCCCCTAGACCAAGACCTGCCACAAGTCCATTTACATCATAATTAAATTCCTGTGCAATGACACTAATACTTAGTGCAATAATAATGAAACGAAGCACCTTTGATAAAAACGGCGCTAAAATATCATCCATTTCTAATTCAAATTTCGAATTTACTTTTTGAAATAAGAAAGAAGAAGCTGCGGTTAAATTACAAAGCCCCCACGTCAGCATCAATATAATGGAGGATCTATATAATTTGACGATGACATCCATATGATGCTCAAAGTATGGTGCCTGTCTTAACGCAAAATATAACCCAAGTGCGACAAAAAACAGTCTGGCTGGCTTCTCGAATGCCACAACAATTTGGTTAATGACCTCCGTTTTAGACCGATTGGTCAGCCTAAAGAGAAGATGAAATAAGTACTTCGTAAATACTTTCCGAAGCAATAAAAAAAGCAATAAAATACAAAGACTAATACCGATTTGGATCGCAACATCTACTGTAAAATATGTATCCATCCATTTTTGTGTAAACATGTTTGTCTCTCTCCTTTAAAACAATCCTCTCTAGTTTATAATATAACCTTCGTTTATGTCCTCTCATAAATGTCTGACCTCTAAATAAAAAGCCTCGGGACCAGTCCCGAGGCATGATGTTCAATTATGAAATTTTGGCTAGAGACATATCGACGGGCAGCAAACTACTTTTTCTTCTGAGCCTGATCAAGGAGAGTCGCTTTAAACATTTCAGCATCCGTTTCGACCTTAATACGTTCTTCCACTCTAATTCTCCCTTTACCCAATCATCTCGCCTCCTTTTCATCATTATAAAACATCAGAATTTTCAGTCAACATGACGAAAGCACTAATATTTTGGCGAACGCTGACGATTTGGACAAAATTGATCGAAGAAAAAATTGATGTACTTCAGATTTACTCAATCATGGCTTGGGATATTCCTGCAACTTATCACATTTGTATTCTCATACTTTCTTAGCAATCCGCTTCACCATTACATACAGCTCTTCTTTCGTCCATATAGTAAAGAAGGAAAAACGGTAAAGCATTTGATATGATAAGACCAGAACTTAAGTCAGGGAGCTGGAGCATGTGTATATTATTGCGCATAGAGGGTCATCAAGCGCTGCCCCAGAAAATACAATTGCTGCATTTGATTTAGCTGTTCAGCAGGGTGCAGATTATATTGAATTAGATGTACAGCTCACATTGGACCAGCACGTCGTCGTGATCCATGATGATACAGTTGACCGAACGACGAACGGGAACGGCTTAGTCAAAAGCTATACACTCGATCAGTTGAAAAAACTGGACGCAGGAAGCTGGTTTGACCAACAGTACACAAATGAACGAATTCCAACATTACACGAAATTCTTGAAAGATACAGCCAGCGGATCGGGATATTGATCGAGATCAAACACCCAAAACGGCAGATAGGAATTGAAAAGGCAGTTGCCCGCATCGTCAATCGTTTTGCCTATTCTCGTCATATCATGATTCAATCTTTTGACGATCATGCACTGCAAAGAATCAAAGCTTTCGCCCCTTCTCTTCGAACAGCTTTGATTATAAAGCCCAATGCATTTAAACTGACAAAAAGAAAGTTAACGGCATACAGCTCGTTTGCAAATTGTCTTAATATGAAAAAAACGATGATCAACAGGTGGTGGATAGACCGCATCCACGCATTCGGGATGGATGTGTTTATATGGACTGTGAAAGATCAAAAAACAGCCGATCGAATCAAAAAATATCCCGTTGATGGTGTGGTGACGGATCACCCGCCATTTTTTCTAAAGGAGAAATGATGTAAATGAAAGCGTATCTTGCCGTATTTATTGGTGGACTGATTGGGACACTTTGCAGATATGAACTAAGCCAATCGATCGTCAGCCAAACATTCCCCTATGCAACGCTAATCGAAAACGTGACAGGCAGTCTGCTTCTTGGTTTTTCAACAGGATATTTTATGTTCCAGAAGGGAAAAAAATATCTTGCCGCTTTGATCGGAACAGGTTTTTGCGGAGGTTTTACGACAATGTCCACTTTTTCTAAAGAAACGATTCTTTTATTACAGACTGGGCAATTCACTTCAAGTGTGATCTACATCCTGCTCTCAGTCATTGCTGGAGTAGCCGCTGCCTTATGTGGTCTAATGCTAGCTCAGCAGCTCTTTCATCAAAATAAGCAGCAGAGAGGAGGCAGATAAATGATCGTTTTATATACAGCTATTGCCGGCGGGATTGGCAGCGCCCTTCGTTTTTTCATTAGCCAATCGATACAGAAAACTAAGTCTCATGCTCGTTTCCCGTACAGCATTATTCTCATCAACTTATTAGGTGCTGCCGGTTTAGGTATACTGACAGGTGCCGTGACTGCCAATCATCCGCTGCTTGTGATCATTGGAACAGGTTTTTTCGGTGGTTTCACAACATTCTCTACGTTTAGTGTAGAGTCTGCGACCATGCTACAGCAGCGGCAAATCGGAAAACTTGCTGTCTACTTATTGATGACAATCATCGGGTCTTTCTGTCTCTTTGCTGCGTTCTATCAAATAGGACAACACCTTTTTTAAATATTGGTAATCGCAGCTAAGCTAATGAGCAGTTGATCCATAAGCTGGCGCTTCATTAAAAAGAGGGTTTTTTCACTATAGCCGATTTCCATCGCACATTTGGCCATACGCCAATCTCGAAAGTATTTGTAATCGATGAGCTGCTTCTCTATCTCATCCAGCTCTTTTAGTGCTGTTTCAATACAAGCAACGATGAGTTCATACTGATTTTTTTGCTGTTCTAACTTCTTCCGTGTCATGTGATCCAAATGATGCGTACTTCTTTTTTCAAGCTGTCTTTCGATATTTAAAATCGCAGCCTGGTAATTTTTGAAATTCTTCAAATGAAACTCAATTCGTTTCATTGAGGTTTTTTTCTCCGTGATACTTGCTGTTTCATACCAAAGCATGTCCATCCCCCTCTATCGAACGTTTGTTCTCATTATAACCCGAACGAACATTCGCAAAAAGAGACTAAATACCTAAAAAAACCTTGAGCTTATTTTTCGCTCAAGGTCATTTCATTTACTAACAGCGGCTCTTTTATATCAAGCCCTGTGCGTGCATTTCCTTTTTCTGATGATGTGACGCCTTTCTTCAGGTCGATCTTTTTCACATAGCGTCCATCCATCTCCAAGACCTTCATCCGAATATCATCAAGATAAATGGATTGTCCCTCTCGGATATCAATATTCTCATTTAAGATTAACCCGCCTATTGTATCAATTTCTTCATCATGATATGACATTTCGATCAAATCTTGAACTTCATCTAATCTGACTTTGCCATCTAAAACATAATGATGATCGGCTCTTTTTTGAATAACCGGCTGTTCATCTTCATCGAATTCATCTCGAATATCTCCAACAATCTCTTCTAAAATATCTTCTGTGGTGACAAGTCCAGACGTTCCGCCATATTCGTCGGTTAAAATCGCCATATGCATTCGATCTCGCTGCATCTTGACGAGAAGCTCCTGAATAGGAATCGTATCAATGACCTCAATCACTGGATATATATAATCTTGAATCTTCAGTTGATCTTTTTCTCCTTGATACACAAGATCTGCAAAGAGCTGCTTTTTGTTCAGCATGCCGATGACATGGTCTTTATCTCCTGAAAACACAGGAAAGCGTGTATACTTCTCCTGCGTCATGATGGAGAGGATATCATCTAGCGGCATATCTTCTGGAATGGCACAAATTTCTCTCCGCGGGACCATGATCTCTCTGGCAATTCGATTATCAAAGTCGAAAATTTTGTTCATATAATTATATTCTGATGGGTTGATTTCCCCATTTTTTAAGCTCTCAGATAATAAAATCTTTAATTCCTCTTCAGAATGGGATTGTTCTTTTTCAGACCCCATATCGATGCCCATCATTTTGGTTAGAACACGGGCTGACCCGTTTAACACATAAATGAAAGGGAACATTAGGATATAAAATGCATGCAGCGGGCCTGACAGCCAGAGCGTCATTTTTTCCGCCTTTTGAATCGCCAGTGTTTTTGGTGCAAGCTCACCGACGACTACATGCAAAAAGGTAATAATAGAGAACGCAAGTGTTGCTGAGATCAGGCTGATTGCTGAATCAGGAATGTTTGTCAAACCGAAACCTCGAACCAAAAGTTCTTTTACAGCTGGCTTACCAATCCACCCTAAACCAAGGGATGTCACTGTAATACCGAGCTGACAGGCTGACAAATATTCATCCAGCCTTGATGTCACCTTTTTCGCCACGATGGCCTTTTTAGACCCTTCGGCAACAAGCTGATCAATTCTTGAGCTTCTCGCCTTTACTATGGCAAATTCAGATGCAACAAAGAAAGCTGTTAAAGCAATCAAAACACCGACTATACTCAGATTAACAATATCGTCCATTTAACCTTGCTCTTTCTTAGAAGAACAAGGAGTCACCTCCTGATTGATGATGTTATGTTTTGCAAAACGGTTAACTGATTAAATAAGACTATATTGAGGGCCCCACTTAACCACCTCCGGTTCACGTATAAATCCGCTTCTCTACATATATATGAAACGGTCTTCATTTTATCTTACCATAAATAATCTGAAAATTCCTGTATCACTATGTTAAATTTGCCAGGACAATCTCGACTAAGAAACCCCTGTTTACTCTTCATATCGGCAGGAAATATGAACAATTAACTTGTATTTCAGGCTAGAATTATATTAAACTATTTTCATAAACTATAACGTGACGGTTAGGAGGAGATGTTCAGATGGGGCTGAGAAAAAGTATCGTATTGGTGAACTAGCACAGATTGCACAGGTGACGAAACGTACTGTAGATTATTATACAAATCTAGGGTTGCTTGCGCCTGTTAGATCTTGCTCAAATTATCGTTATTACGATGAACATGCTTTAAAACGATTACAATTAATCGTTCTTTGCAAACAGCAGAGATTGGCTCTTTCTGACATCAAATCCAGATTAGATGAACAATTCCCTTCTCAAAAGGAAGATCCTGATGAACTTGTCCATTTAACCTCTGATATCGATCGGATGAACGAGCATATGGACCGCATTTTGGTACGTTGTAAGCAGCTTCAACCAGAACAACGTGAAAAATTAAAAGAACAGCTTACACCTGAGAAGATGACGGCTGTCCAATCATTTTTACTGCTGTTAAGTTAAAATTTTTACTAAACAGGAGGTGTTACCTTCGTTCTCAAAGTCAGAACGAAGGCCTTAATTGGACATAGTTAATTTACTTATAGTTGCTTTGCTTATAGCTTTAACCGCATTTTTCGTTGCATCAGAGTTTGCGATCATTCGCTTAAGAAGCTCAAGAATTGATCAGTTAATCGCAGAAGGTAATAAAACAGCAGTTGCTGTCAAGCATGTCACGACTCACCTTGATGAGTATCTGTCGGCCTGTCAGCTCGGTATTACCATTACCGCCCTTGGTATTGGTTGGTTAGGGGAAGAAACAATTGCGCACATGCTTGCTCCACTATTTGTAGAGCTGTCCATTCCTCAATCAGCTAGTTCTATTGTCACTTTTATTATTGCGTTTAGTATTATGACGTTTTTACACGTTGTGGTAGGAGAACTTGCACCAAAAACACTCGCCATTCAAAAGGCGGAGCAAGTATCTCTTCTTTTTGCTAGACCGCTCATGATTTTTTACAAAGTGATGTTCCCGTTTATCTGGGTATTAAATGGATCTGCTCGTTTGTTAACAAAAGCGTTCGGTCTTCAGCAAGTTTCTGAGCATGACATGGCGCACTCTGAAGAAGAATTGCGGATTATTTTATCAGAGAGCTATAAAAGCGGCGAAATTAACCAGTCTGAATTCAAATATGTAAATAAAATTTTTGAATTTGATGACCGTCTGGCGAAAGAAATTATGATTCCTCGTACCGAAGTTGTCAGCTTCCCTCATGATATTACCATTGAGGAAATGCTGAAAGTGACCAAGGTAGAGAAATATACACGTTATCCAATTGAAGATGGCGATAAAGATAATATGATTGGTGTTCTGAACATTAAAGAGGTTCTTACTGCATGTATTAGCGGTGAGTGTTCTACAAGTGATACGATCGAAAAGTTTGTCAATCCAATTATTCATGTGATTGAAACCGTTCCTGTACATGATTTATTGCTCAAAATGCAGCGTGAACGTGTACACATGGCGATTTTATCAGATGAATACGGCGGTACAGCTGGTCTTGTGACTGTAGAAGACATCCTTGAAGAAATCGTCGGTGAAATTCGTGATGAATTCGATATGGATGAAATCAACGAAGTGCGTAAACTTGGAGAAGACCATTACATCTTTGATGGAAAGGTTCTAGTTGACCAAGTCAACTTGCTCTTAGGTACGCAGCTTGATAACGAAGAAGTCGATACGATCGGCGGCTGGTTCCTTACTCAGAAATATGAAGTTGAGAAAAATGACACCATTCGTGAACAAGGCTATGAATTTATCATTAATGAAGTCGATGGACACCATGTGGTATATATCGAAGTCAAAAAGTTAAATGAACAATTAGCAGAAGCCGCTGAAGAAGGCGCTTCTTAAGAAAAAAACGACCCTTGCCAAAGCAAGCGGTCGTTTTTCTTATGCCTTTTCCATTAATTGAGCTTCAAGTTCTTTAATTCTCGTGTTTAATACTTCCGTCATGGCACCTAATCGTTCTTTTGGCGGCAGATGCTCAAATTCTGACTGCTCAATCGGTTCACCAATAATTAAGCGCATTTTCCCCTTTTTGAAAAGACTTTTCGCATTGGACGGTCCTTTGTACGCTGCTGGAACGATTGGCGCTTTACCGAGCTGCGCAATAGTAACCGCACCTCTTTTTAAAGGTACATCCTCTGTTGTACGTGTTCCACTTGGAAAGATCCCGACGATCTTTCCCTCTTTTAATAATTTAATGGGCGTTTTAATACTGCTTGGCCCAGGATTCTCTCGATCAACTGGAAAGGCATGAATCTTCTTTAAAAATCCACCGATCCATTTGTTTGCAAACAATTCTTTTTTCGCCATGTAGTGGATCTCAAACGGAAGAATTCCTGCGCCTAATGCAAGAACATCCACAAAACCCTCATGTGTACATGCAATGACAAATCCCCGATCCGTTGGCAGATTCTCTTTTTGATATACTTTGATTCCGCCTCGGAGAGTAAATACTACTTTAATGGTATAGCCTGAAAATTTATACATAGTGCACTTCCTTTGTTTGAAGAATGAAGGATTTGTTTCTATTATAACAAATTTTTTATTACCTGGTACTAAAATTTTCATGAAGCAGCCAAACCATCACATCATTTTTCTTTTTAAATCATCGTTCTTTCTGTATTCAGGTCTATGGTTTTAGGAGAGAATAGAAGAGGAATTGTGTCCAATTTTGTCGTTTTTTAAGGTTTTTTCCTGATTTGTTCTATTGAAAATGCTTTATAAATGGTGCAAATTTCGCTATGATAAGGAGAAATGATTTTGATTCGGCGAAAGAAATGAGTATTGTACGGTATTGAGAAGTTTCGTGCAACTTTATGCCTTTCTTATGCGTGTATAACATAGAGGGGAGAAAAATCAGTGACGATCGATGAAATTTATCAAATGTATATGAACGATGTTTACAGGTTTCTGCTCTCCATGACAAAAGACAAACATTTGGCAGAAGACTTATTGCAGGAAACCTTTATGCGTGCTTATATACATATTCATTCCTACGACCATAGCAAAGTGAAACCTTGGTTATTTCAGGTGGCACGAAATGCTTTTATTGATTATGTCAGGAAACATAAAAAAGAAGTGACCATATCGGATGATCTTATTGGCGGCCTTTTACAAACGTCTGTACAAAGCCCTGCTGAACAGGTTGAAATAAAAGAAGTCCTCAACATGTATTTAGAACAGCTTCCAGATAACTACAAGGAAGCGTTGACATTGTATTATTTAAAAGAACTGAATTACAAGGAAGCATCCAAGGTCATGAATATTACTGAAGCAAATTTTAAAAGTGTTTTATTTCGTGCAAGGCAGCGCCTAAAAGCACTTTACAACAGAGGTGTTAATGATGAATGAAGAGTTTAACAAGCGATGGGAACAATATAATAATGGTGAGATGAACGAGGAAGAAATGATAGCGTTTGAAGAAGAGCTTGAAGAAAACGAAAAACGCTTAAGTCAGGAACTGAATGACTCGGATTGGACCGATTTTTCCATCAGTCCTGAAAAGCAAAAAGCCATCTTGCAATACGGAAAAAGAAAGTCTTATTTACGTATTTCTGTACTTGCTGTCATCTCTACACTTATTATTTTACCGCTTTGTACATTAGGGAGTTATCTATACTACGGCGTTGGCGGAGCAGAGAGTAAAGGGAATCACTTCATGGAAACAGCCGCTGTAACAGTCGCTTTGACGAAACCAAACGTGGCGATTGATATGAAGGATTTAAAAGGCCAAGTCAAGCTTTTTGGAATGAACACCGAATTGAAGCTGCAAAAACAAATTGGCAATAAAACAGAAGCCATTGGCAGTGAACAAATCGAGATGTTTTTCGATAAATTAAAACAGCCTACCATCTCATATTATGGTGACAGCGCACGCGATACGGAGGATTTTTTTACCCATCCTTCTACTCAGGCAGATGCATCAAAAAAACAAACACTCACTACTTTAGACAAGCTTCCTGAAGGAACAGTCAGTGAAGTGTATGTCTCCTATGACAAAGCGTATACACCAAAGGACGTTTATTCCTTTGCTAAAAAATATGATATGAAAGTGCTCTGGAATGCGATTAAAACAGAGGATTCATTAAGCGAGAATCAGCGGCCAATTGGCTTTCCTGGAAGAGACTCTGAATTCTTAAAAGAGCTTCAGCACACATCAAAAACAGAGGTAGATCAATTTAAAGATGCCCTTACTTATGTCAATCAGCACCCAACCTGGGCAAAAACAATCTCTGGCAGACCTGAACTGGATCTGTCAAACCGAATACGCTATATCAACCAAAATGGTGTCACGATTTATGGCTCTGTGATCACAGGTCCTTCGAAAGAAATCGAGAAATTTGTGAAGACAAAACGCATTAAAACGGCAAATGTGAGCGAGGTGGAATTATGGAATTGGTAAGAATTTTTAAAGAGCATAATGTATTTGGCTGGATTTCTGTCGGTACTGCGATATTATCCCTGCTCATGCTGAACCTCGCCATTATCAGTAATGTGACATTTTATTCTTTTCAGATGCTTCCTTTTGCAATGGCCGCAGTTCCATTTGGCATTATTGAACTGTTCATTAAAAAAGGCCGTACGGGCCCTGGGTTTCTCGGTGTCGTACTGAATATCTTTGTCATTGTATGTGTCTATGCCATCGTATCGATCGATATCGATCTTCAATTAGGCTTTTAAGCCATTCTCAACATGAAAAGCCCGTGTTACTTGACTAATGCCAAGTAGCACGGGCTTTTTTGAATATCGATTTATTTTCTTAAGTCTACAGCGCAAATAAAAAAGACTGCTTCATCAGCAGTCTCAGCGTGTAGACAAACCCTCGCATTCGGTGTCAGTCCTGCGTGCTGGTGCTCACGAATGTCGAATTCGCTCCGCGCCAGTACTCGTCCTTCCTAGACTGCAAAGGTTTTCTATCACGCTGAAAAGAAGACAAAGGGCTAAAATCAAGATCATTTTAGCCCTTTGTCAACAATCTGAGACTGCTTCATCAGCAGTCTCTTAAAATAAATTAGTTTACAAATGTTTTCGCTCCAAGGTAAATCGGCTTCCAGTAGCTTGAATTCATATCACTGATCGTCACACCATCGGAAGCAGCATGAATAAACTTGTTGTTCCCAATGTAGACACCCATGTGAGATGGACCTGATTTATATGTTGTAAAGAACACAAAATCGCCAACCTTTGGAGTTGATACGCTTTTCATTGATCCCCAAAAACCTTCAGTTGTTTGTCTTGAAATCTTTTTTTGTTTGTTAATGATATACCACATAAACCCGCTGCAATCAAAGCCCTTTGGTGTCGTTCCACCCCATCTATATGGTGTGCCATTGTGCGCTTTAGCATCCGCAACAAGCTTAGACGTGTTTAAAGAAGAAGCAGAAACTGTTTTTTCTTTAACAGGTGTTGTTTTCACTTTTTTAGACGTCTTTTTGACCTTTAGCTTTTGCCCAATTTTGATCAGGTTTGTTTTGAGTTTATTTAACGATTTCAGCTCTTTTACAGTCATGCCGTACTTTTTGCCGATTTTAGATAATGTATCACCTTTCACAACTTTATGAGTGGCTGTGGCTGACGCCGCTTTTACTTTTGTTGTTGTTTTTGATGTTTTTGTTATTTTTTTTGCGGCAGTACCATTTACTTTTAACGTTTGTCCAACAAATATCGTGTTAGATTTCAGCTTATTGTCTGATTTAATCTTGCTCACGCTTGTTTTGTATTTTTTCGCTAGAACAGAAAGAGAGTCACCTTTTTGAACTTTTACTGATTGTGCTGAGGCAGCTCCGGCAAATAATGTCGTCCCAAGTAAAACTGCACTTGCAGCTGTGATCAATTGTTTTTTCATTTGTTCCTCCTGTATGTATCTATCGAGATCCGAATTTTTATCTACTTACTATTATAAGGATCAAATACCAGAAGAAATAGTCTTGACTTCCTACGACATTATGCTTATTAATTCGGCAAAATTTATTTTTTTTTAGGGTTCTTTATATTTCATTTTCATTACACAATCATGACAAAATAAACGCATCTTGTCATGGATAAATGATACATTCATTTCTCTTTTTGGCTCATTCTATGTAAAGTGGGCCTTTACAATTTTAAAGGGAACTTTACGATCCTGTAAATGGGAATCCACAATTCTGCTCTACCATTGTAAACGTAAGAGCGATACATAAACATTGAGGAGGCAAAATGAATGAGTGTGTTGAAAAGCTCGAAAACGAAAATCGCTGCAGTGGCGGCAGCATCTGTGCTATCGATTGGCATTTTTTCAGGAATTGAATTTGGACAAGCTGACAAAGCAGAGGCTAAAAAGAAGCCAAAAAATGACGTGCAAAATGTGATCGTGCTGATCGGGGATGGCATGGGAACACCGTATCTTTCAACTTACCGTTCATTTAAGCATAACGGAGACCTTTCAAAGCAAACAGCGTTTGACCCTTACCTCACTGGCATGCACAAAACATACCCTAGCGACTCGAAAAGCAATATCACTGATTCTGCCGCAGCTGGTACAGCTATGGCAACTGGTAAAAAGACTTACAACAATGCGATCAGTGTCAATAAAAACGGTAAAAAATTAAAAACAGTTCTAGAAGAAGCAAAACGGAAGGGAAAATCTACGGGACTTGTCGTGACCTCTGAATTAACAAATGCCACCCCTGCTGCGTATGCGGCTCACGATGTATCGAGAAAAAACACAGCAGCCATCGCTGATGATTTCTTCGATGAAAAAATCGGTAAACAGCATACAGTCGATGTCATGCTTGGCGGAGGTCTCGTCGATTTTGTCCGAAAGGATCGTGATTTAACGAAGGAATTTAAACAAGCCGGATATGATTATGTCACCAATAAAGATGCCTTACAAAAAAACAAAAACCAAAAGGTGTTAGGCATTTTTGCTGATGGCGGTCTTGATAAAGCGATTGATCGTGATAAAAAGACCCCTTCCCTGCAAGACATGACATCTTCAGCCATTAAACAGCTGTCTAAAAACAAAAATGGATTTTTCCTTATGGTAGAAGGCAGTCAAATTGACTGGGCAGGACATGATCATGATATTGTGAGTGCCATGAGTGAAATGAAGGATTTTGAAAAAGCATTTGAAGAAGCGATTCGTTTTGCAAAAAAGGATAAAAATACGTTAGTCATCACCACTGCCGATCATTCAACTGGCGGACTTTCCTTTGGGGCAGACGGCTCAGGCAGCTGGGATTACAAACCGGTAAAAGCAGCGAAAAAGACCCCTGATTTTATCGCAAACAAAATCGTCAGTGGCATGCCTGTTGAATCAGCGCTGAAACAATATATCGATCTTGATTTCACAAAAGAAGAAATGGCCTCCATTCAAAAGGCCGCTGAAACAAAGGATGCTCTTAAAATTGATGATGCGATTGAAGAAGTGATCAACGTGAGATCACATACAGGCTGGACCACATCAGGTCATACGGGCGATGAAGTGCCATTCTTTGCGTATGGCCCAACAAGCCAAAAGCTAAAAGGTCTGATGGAAAACACCGATCAAGCAAAACACATTTTCAAACTGCTGAAAAACCAATAAAACTGGCAAAAAAGATGTCTGCTAAGAGACATCTTAGATTGTTGACAAAGTGCTAAAATGATGTTTATTTTAGCACTTTGTCTTCTTTTCAGCGTGATAGAAAACCTTTGCAGCCCTAGGAAGGGCGTCTACTTTTGCGGAGCGAATTGAACATTCGTGAGCACCAGCGCGCAGGACTGACAACGAATGCGAGGGTTTGTCTACACGCTGAGATGTCTGCTAAGAGACATCTTTTTTTGTTTTTTTATGCGAGATATTTTCTGTGGACTCCTTTTCCATCATACGAAAACATGACTTCTTTTCCTTCAAGAATGGATTCGATATGCACACTTCTTCCCCATAGCTGATGCAAATATGGGAGTACTTTTTCTAAGTATTTCAGATCTAGTTCAATGCCCTCATACCAATGTTTAATATAGAGTTCATTGTTTTTTAAATAGTCGCCATCCATCACGGTCAAATAAGGAAAGCCGCCATTGACCCTCATGCTGACTAGCTGATCACGAACAGCCTTCCATTCTTTATCGATGACTTTATAATCTCTCCCTTGTTTTTGAAACAAGTACAAATCTTCTCTCATCACAAGGTCTTTTGTTAAGTAATTTCGAATGAAGGAAATATCTGATTCAATCTCCCTTACTTCAAACATTTTGCTGCGGCCCGATCCTTCTTTCACCCCTGCTTTTTTTAATTCTTCACATGGGTTGTCATAGCGCTCTTCGATATCTTCAAAAATCTTCAAACCTAAATAGTAAGGATTGATGCCTGTTTTTGATGGCTGTACCACGCCAGCATTTAATTTGGCAAACTCGATCGATTCACTTGAATCTAATTCAAGCTCTCGCATTATCCGCTGATGCCAATACGATGCCCAGCCTTCATTCATAATCTTTGTTTCTAGCTGAGGCCAAAAATAGAGCATTTCCTCCCTCAGCATCGTGAGGACGTCGCGCTGCCACGGCTCTAACTCCCGGGAGTGCGCCTCAATAAAAAGTAAAATATCTTTTTCCGGCTTTGGCGGAAATGGCTTGGCGATTTTCTTTTTCTCACGTATTTTCGGCTCATCCATTCCCCACAAATCATCATACGGCGTCTGACGCTTTGGTTGGTCATCTTCATATTCTTCTTCATCGCCGATATTCCAGCTTAGTTTTGAACGAACAAGAGACGGATCAATATGCTCCTGAAGAGCCAATACGGCGTCTAAAAAGGATTCAACTTCTTTTGTTCCATGAAGATGCTCATATTCCTTGATCCGCTCTGCCGCTGCTGACATGCTTTCTACCATGTCTCGTTTTGTGTTTTGGAAACGGCAATTATTTTTGAAGAAATCACAGTGTGCCAGTACATGAGCCACAATTAATTTATTTTGAACAAGCGTGTTGTTATCAAGTAGAAAGGCGTAGCAAGGATTTGAATTGATGACTAGCTCATAAATTTTGCTTAATCCTAAATCATAATGAAGCTTCATTTTATGAAATTGTTTACCAAAGCTCCAGTGGCTGAATCGTGTTGGCATTCCGTATGCACCGAACGTATAAATAATTTCCGCGGGACAGATTTCATACCTCATCGGATAAAAATCTAGACCAAATCCTTCTGCAATTTCTGTAATTTCATCAATGGCTCTTTGTAAAAGACGTTTTTCTGATACGCTCAAGGAAACCATCCCTCCTCATCGGACTTATCCCTACTATATGAGCGCATCTAAAAAAACATGATGTTCCGCCATTCGTTTAGACGACTTCCATTTCTTTCGTGGATTGCCCGCCGAATGACTCGAAATGTATATTCTGTTCTGGAATTCCCAGCTCTTTTAGTATATGAATCATCTCCTGTGTAAACACCGGGGAACCGCATAGATAAAATTGGCCTTTCCCTTCTCCAACCACTGATTGAAGGAATGGACGGTCAATGCGGGAAGCTGCCTTTTCAACAAGCTCACCCTTACCAGACTGCGCAAATTGTTCATTACATAAGATGATGCGGCCATGCGGAGCTGATGCTAGAACGCTTTCAAATTCATTTTCAAAAGCGGTGACATCCTCTAATCGATCTGCATGAATCATTGTAAATGGATGGCTGTTTTGCGCTGCTGTTTTCAATAAACCGATCATTGGCGTGACTCCAGAACCAGCACTAATGAAATAAACAGGCTCTTTTGTGGCTTCTTGCAAGCAGAACATTCCCTGCGGCATACTCACTTGAAGAACGTCTCCTTCTTCCATTTCATCATGCAAAAATGTAGACACATGACCATCGCGCTTCACTGTGATGCGGTAATAAGATGGATGATGCGGATCTGATAAGCTGTATTGTCTGCTACACATATAAGCCTCACCTGGCATATCTGCCTGAACCGTCATATATTGACCTGCTTCAAACATTGGCAGCTCTGATTCATCTTCTGGTACTAAGTAAAAGGAGATCAGCGCTGGAGATTCCTGTACCTTTTTCTTTATCACAAACGGCTTCACATCTGCCCATCCACCTGGTTGCTTTACATTCACCTCCATCATTTCTGCTTCAATCGTGATAAAAATATTTGCAATGATGTCATATGCGGCCTTCCAAGCTAAAAGCGTGTCATCTTTTTCCGTTAAACCAAACACTTCTTTCATCGCTTCAATCAAGTGATATCCGACGATTGGATATTGCTCTTTTTTGACCATCACACTGACATGCTTATGGGCAATCTGTTTGACCGCAGGAAGTAATTCTTCTAATCGATCGATGTGTAGTGCAGCTTGATATAGTGTCGCAGCAAGCGCCTCTGGCTGACTTCCGTTCATGAGGTTTGTTTGATTAAATTGATTGAGTAGCTCTGGATGCTGACGAATCATATTTTGATAAAAAACAGTCACAAGGTTGGTTCCCTCGGCTTTTAATAGAGGGGCTGATTGTTTAATAGCATTCATTTGATCTTTAGATAACATCGTCATTCCTTCTTCCTAAAGATGTATTTTAAATACATCTTTATCGTAACGGATGACAGCTTATAAAAGCAATATTTATAATACATGTTTTGAATGTTGACACATTTAACACTTTCTCGAACAGTT
The DNA here is from genome assembly GCF_038007905.1 of Bacillus sp. FSL W8-0645. NCBI lineage: Bacteria > Bacillati > Bacillota > Bacilli > Caryophanales > Bacillaceae > Bacillus > Bacillus sp. FSL W8-0645. The sequence continues at coordinate 1,049,465 of NZ_JBBOYC010000001.1, read as the reverse complement.
TTTGTCTAAAATGTGTTACGATGATACAAAACTCTATAGGGTTTAGAGGTCGTCAAAATGAAACTAACGAATTATACAGATTTCTCATTAAGAGTACTCATTTATTTAGCATCAAGAGAGAACAATGAACTGTCAAATATTCAGCAGATCGCCGATGTTTATGGCATTTCTAAAAATCATCTGACAAAGGTGATTTATCATCTTGGAAAACGCGGCTATGTTGAAACGATCCGTGGAAGAAATGGCGGGATTAGGCTTGGGAAAAGCCCAGAAAGCATTAACATTGGAGAGGTTGTCCGTTATACAGAGGATGATTTAGTCATGGTTGAATGCTTTGATCCAAGGAAAAACAGCTGTATCATCTCCCCGATTTGTTCATTAAAGCATGTACTTCATGAAGCACTTACTGCTTACTTGCGCGTTCTTGACAAATACACATTAAAAGATTTAACACAAAACAAAGATGCTCTTAGAGAGCTCCTCCTTTAGACGAAAGAATTCTATTCTTTCGTCTTTTTCTTTACCTTCTTGTAATAATAATTAATTTAAAATTATTATAAATAGATATTGACTATCATGTTTGATTCAATATAATTAGGGTATATAGATTGCTAGAAACCATTTTTTTGTTTACAGGAGGAGAAAAAGAATGACAAATTCAAATCATAAAAATTTGACAACGAACCAAGGCGTACCTGTTGGCGATAACCAAAACTCAAGAACAGCTGGTCACCGCGGACCTACATTTCTTGATGATTACCATTTGATTGAAAAACTTGCACACTTCGATCGTGAACGTATTCCAGAGCGTGTCGTTCATGCGAGAGGCGCCGGCGCTTATGGTGTGTTTGAAGTTGAAAATAGTATGGAGAAACATACAAAAGCGGCTTTCTTAAGTGAAGAAGGAAAACAGACAGATGTTTTTGTTCGCTTCTCAACCGTTATTCATCCTAAAGGTTCACCTGAAACATTGCGTGATCCGCGCGGCTTTGCTGTCAAATTTTACACAGAAGAAGGCAACTATGATCTAGTTGGTAACAACTTGCCGATCTTCTTTATACGTGATGCATTGAAATTCCCTGATATGGTTCACTCTCTCAAGCCAGATCCTGTAACCAATATCCAAGATCCTGACCGTTATTGGGATTTTATGACCTTAACACCTGAATCCAGTCATATGCTCACATGGCTCTTCTCTGATGAAGGAATCCCTGCGAACTATGCTGAAATGCGCGGTTCTGGTGTGCATACATTTAGATGGGTCAACAAATATGGAGAAACAAAATATGTGAAATATCACTGGAGACCTTCAGAAGGTATTCGCAATTTATCTATGGAAGAAGCAGCAGAAATCCAAGCGAATGATTTCCAGCATGCGACAAGAGACTTATATGACCGTATTGAAAATGGCAACTACCCAGCATGGGACTTATATGTCCAGCTGATGCCTCTGAGCGATTACGATGATCTTGATTATGATCCATGTGATCCAACAAAGACATGGAGCGAAGAAGATTACCCGCTTCAAAAAGTAGGACGCATGACTCTGAACCGCAATCCTGAGAACTTCTTTGCTGAAACAGAGCAAGTTGCTTTCACACCAAGTGCACTTGTTCCAGGAATTGAAGCATCTGAAGATAAATTGCTTCAAGGTCGTCTGTTCTCTTATCCAGATACGCAGCGTCATCGTCTTGGTGCCAACTATATGCGCATTCCGGTGAACTGTCCTTATGCACCTGTACACAATAATCAGCAGGATGGCTTTATGACAACGACTCGTCCAAGCGGTCATATTAACTATGAACCAAACCGTTACGATGATCAGCCAAAAGAAAATCCTCACTACAAGGAAAGTGAACAAGTTCTTCACGGTGATCGTATGGTGAGACAAAAAATTGAAAAACCAAACGACTTCAAACAAGCTGGGGAAAAATATCGAAGCTATTCTGAAGAAGAGAAACAAGCATTGATCAAAAATCTAACCGCTGACCTGAAAGACGTAAATGACAAAACAAAATTACTTGCGATCTGCAACTTCTATCGTGCAGATGAAGACTACGGACAACGATTAGCCGATTCACTTGGCGTGGATATCCGCTCATACCTTCAAGGAAGCATGAAATAATTGATCCGGAAAGGGCACCTCTAATAAAGAGGTGCTTAGATTGTTGACAAAGTGCTAAAATGATGTTTATTTTAGCACTTTGTCTTCTTTTCAGCGCGATAGAAAACCTTTGAAGTCTAGGAAGGGCAGCTACTTTTGCGGAGCGAATTGAACATTCGTGAGCACCAGCGCGCAGACCTGACAACGAATGCGAGGGTTTGTCTACACGCTGGGCACCTCTAATAAAGAGCTGCTTTTTTATAGACGGAATACGTTAATACTAATCAAATGACCGGTCACCGGGTGAAAATAGATTTCTGCATGCGCAGCAAAAAGCGTTGAGCCTTCCTTCACGGTGACGCGAAAGACATCTTTTGTCTGATCTTCATTTACTTGTGTACGCCCGATATATTGATAATCGTTTAAAGCGGCGCCTTCATATTCCTTTTGCAACGCTGTGTACGCAAGTCTTTCCCAATTTTCAACAGGCTGCATCGCTGCATTTGTTGGAGGATGGATCATGAAACTGCCAAACAAAACCATTCCTGCTGCAAAAGGCACCCACCATTTCGGCTGCATGATATCATTGCTCTCACTTTCATGTATATTTTGTTTATGTTTTGCTGATCGATCCATTTTCATACATGAAGCATTTATTCAGCCTATAATTCCCGGTACACGATTGATGCGGACACCAACTTTTCCCCTGAAAATGTCGATATGTTCCGAGCAAACTAATGAGGACTTCTCAAGGGAAAGGAGAAGGTTTGATGAATGTGGCGGATTATGATAAAGCACTTTATTATACGCATCGCTCGCAATGGGATAATTTACTTATTCTTATGGTACGTACGCAAGATGACTTGCTCTCGAAACGTATTGAGCATTTCTTACACGCGTATCAATTTAACCGGAACGATGCTGATGTTGAAAAATGTTTATATGGGCTCCTGCAGTACATTGACCATGCTTCAGAGGCTGCTGCTTCTGAAGTTTATTCACAACCGGTGTACACATAAAGAAAAAGGCTGATGATCAGCCTTTTTACATACATTTAGCAGTGCGCAGTGATTGGAAGCATAAAGTGGTCTTTTACCCAATCTTGTTTTGTATAAACAAACAGCGCATCCTCGTCATTTGGTGCCTTCACCGCGTGTAAGCCGTCAATTGACGTATCAGGTGTAAAATAGAACAGCACTTTTTCCGTCGTTTCACTCACAATATATGCAACAACTTCCTCTATATTTTGTCGCTCGAGAGAAATGATATCAAAGACATGTATGGTTTCATTTTCTTCATTCATCAGAACAATCGTATCCAACGCTTCAATATAGAAAATGGCATCCCGCCAAACGAATGTAAAATAAAACATCAATAAGCTGCCATGATCCTTAGCATCTAATTTCATTGAGCCTGTTTGGCGTTTCTCTGCGAACTGTTCAAGTAATGGCAGGTCATGTTCCAACGTCAGCTGCTTGAGACGCACGTTCTTTTTCATTTGAATAGCGCTTTTGCCGATATTTAAAATAAATTCACTTTCGTCATAACGAGTAAAGCCGAACCTTGGATAAAAATCCAGTACAGTTTCATTGGCAAAAAGAAAGATCAAATCACAATCATGTTCGTACGAATCCATAATATGCTGCATTAACTTTGTCGCTAATCCCTTGTGGCGGTAGGCTTGATCCGTCATCACCGTGCCAATTTGAACAGCTCGATACGTTTGGCCATCAATGTTCAGCGACATGAGATAGACGGAAGCGTTTGAGATCACTTTCCCGTGATGGACAAAGGAATAAGGAATATATTTTTCATCCCAATACCCTCTTTTATACCAGTCACTAAAATCCAAATCAAATGTCTTGATCGCTAACTGATTAAAACTTTCTTTCAATTTTTCATTATGGCGATAATCACTCACTAATTCATATGTCTCCATGCTCATTTCCTCCTTTTATCATTTCACCTTTAGTCAGCCGGTTTATCACCCCCTTCAAAATAAAAAAAGACTTGATGAGCATATACTCATTAAGTCTTTTTTCGTTTTACTCATAGAAATTAGACTGAACATGCTTCTCTTTTCACGCAAAAGGGCACGTCAAATAAACCAACAACCGTGCTCTTTTTATTCAATTCATTGAACTGAATGTGCGCTTAAAAATTTTAGCATAACGACTAAATTCCCTTCTGTTATAGCAGCTCTTTAGGCTGACTTTTTTGATAATCCACTGCATACAGAGCCGCTTGGGTACGATCTGCCAGCTCTAGTTTTGATAATACATGAGATACGTGCGTTTTGACAGTTTTTTCAGAAATAAACAAGGATGAGGCAATTTCTTTATTGCTTTTCCCCTTTGCAATTTCGAATAAGACATCTCGCTCTCTATTGGTCAGCTCTTTCATTAACTCCCATTTTTGCTCTTTTGGCTCAGTCAAATGTTGCACAAGAAAATTGGTGATATGACCATCTAATTGATAGGTGCCTTTTTGTACGTCAATCATTGTCGTAAGAAGTTTTTCTGGCGCTACATCCTTGAGTTGATAGGCTTTTGCCCCTGCTTGAATGGCGGGAATAACATAATCTTTATCCGCATAGCTTGTCAGGATCACAATGCGGGTATCAGGCATTTCCAGCGTCATTTGTTTCGTTGCCTCAATGCCATTCATTACAGGCATCGATAAATCCATGAGAACGATATCAGGCCGCGTTTGTCTGACAATTTCTAATGCTTCTTCTCCATTAGAAGCCTCACCAACGATTTCGACGTCAGGCTGTGTCTGCAGGAAAAACACAAGCCCTTTTCTCACAATATGATGATCATCTGCAATGACAACTCTCATGACGACCCCTTCCTTTCTTGAGAAAATGGCACCTTCACTTGAATAGTGGTTCCTTTACCGAGCTCAGACTCTATACAAAATGTTCCACCAGCTCTTTTGATACGGTCTGACATCCCTTTCAGACCAAGTGAAGGGAGGCTCATTTGCTCGTCATACTGAAACCCTTTTCCGTGGTCGATGATTTTCATCTCAAACGTGTCTTTTGATTGTTTAAGCTGGACCTTGACTTCCTCTACTTCCGCATGTTTTTGACAATTATTCAGCGCTTCTTGGCATACCCGAAACAACGTTTCATGCTGGGAATGATCCATCTCCATACAGCCTGATAACGATAATGTACAGCGTAATCCTAAAAGCTTTGCATACTCTTGAATCCCTGTTGTGAATCCTTTTTCAAGTCCTCTTGGCCTTAGCTGCCAAATGAGTGACCGCATTTCAACCAGTGCATCTTGTGACAAATGCTGAATAAAATCAATCATTTCCCCTAGATTCTGATCGTTTGTCATTTGACGGGCGGCTTTAGCAGTCAGGCTGACTGAAAATAGCATTTGGTTAACGGAATCATGTAAGTCCTGTGCAAGCCGGTTTCTTTCTTCCAAAAGAGCATGCTGATGTTCGTTTTGCACAAGCTTCATCCGTTGAATGGCGGTACCAATTTGAAGCGCAATGCTTTCAAGCAAGTTCAATTCTTCTTGCGTAAATGTGACTTTTCCTTTTGCCGCCACATTCAATAACCCGAACGTACGCTTACATGCTTTGAGGGGAACCGTCGCATGATGCGTAATTCCTTCAGTATCCCCAAGCTGCTTTTTCATCGCCGTTTCGATGCGTTTACAATTCATAATGTTTGTGGCTGATTGGAGTGAACCTTTTGTGTATCGATTGATGCAATAGCAATCGTTTTGGCACATGAGCTGCTTTTGATGCTTTGCCAGCGCTTCGGGTAAGGAGACCTCTGCCATCAGTTCATACGAGCCGTCTTTTTCTATAAAATAAATCCATGCGGAATGAAAGCCTGTGACATCCATCAGCATATGGAGCACTTCATGAAGCGTATCTTTCATTTCCGTGCCTTCATTTAGCTTTTCAGCAATTTCTTTTAACGTTTTTAATGTTTCAACCTTCTCTTGATATTCTCCCATACTGTTTACCCCCGGCATTTGCTGCCTTCTCTTTTCATTACGCTCATTATATCATGAGCATTCTGCCGGTTCTTTCGCTAAAAGGATGATTTTTTCTCATCCTTTTGATGGAGAAAAAGCCATCATGTATTCACACAATGGCTTTGTTTGTTTATTTAGCTGTTTCTTCCACAATTTCATAAACGACTTTCATCACTTCTTCTGACAAATGCTTCAGCTTTTCTTCGCTATCTGTTAACGATGTACCTTTGACAGCAATATAAAATTTCACTTTAGGCTCAGTTCCGGAAGGTCTTAAGCAGAACCACGAACCATCCTCAAGGAAATATTTCAGCACGTTTGATGCTGGAAGGTGAATGGGTTCTTCTTTCTTTTCGGCAATCAGATATCTTTGACTTGATTGGTAATCCTCGATGACAGTGATGCGCTGACCCGCGATAGCAGCTGGCGGATTTGTTCTAAAGGTATGAAGGATCGCTGAAATTTGCTCTGCTCCTTCTTTTCCTTTTAAGGTTAACGACTTTAACCCTTCCCGGTAAAATCCAAACTCCTTGAAAATATCAACAAGCGCATCATACAAGGACTTGCCTTGTTTTTTATAGAAAGCAGCGACTTCGACAGCTAACAGCGCTGCTTGCACGGCATCTTTATCTCGAGCAAAGTCACCGATCAAATAGCCATAGCTTTCTTCGTACCCGAATTGAAACGTGTATTCTCCGCTCTCTTCGAATTGCTTGATTTTTTCACCGATAAATTTAAAACCAGTAAGCGTGTCAATCGTATGGGCACCAAATGCTGAAGCAACAGCACGCCCGAGCTCACTTGTGACAATCGTTTTCATCACAACAGGACGAGGCGGCAGCTGACCAAGCTTTTGTTTTTCAGACAATAAATAATGGAGCAATAGGGCTCCTGTTTGGTTGCCTGTTAAGACGGTAAACTCTCCATCATGATCTCTGACCGCAATACCTAACCTATCCGCATCTGGGTCTGTTGCAATGAGGATATCGGCATTCTGCTTTTCGCCAAGCTTGATGGCATACTCAAATGCTGCATGCTCCTCTGGGTTTGGCGATGTCACTGTTGAAAATTGCGGATCTGGTCTTTCCTGTTCAGGCACAACGGTTACGTGCTGATAGCCTAAAGCTTGAAGCCCTTTTCGGACAGGCTCGTTGGCCGTACCATGAAGCGGTGTGAAAACGACTTTAACATCGACCTCACCTGCCAGCTCAGGGTGGACACTGATGGTTTTTAATTTTTCAATATAAGCATGATCGATTTCTGCTCCGATCATGTTGATCAGCCCTTGTTGTTTTAACGTTTCTTCTGAATCAACTGAAATCGACAGTTCATTTTCTATTGCATCTACTTCTTGAATGACTTGATCTGCTTGAAGTGGAGGCAGCTGTCCGCCGTCTTCTCCATATACTTTATAGCCATTATATTCTGGTGGATTATGACTTGCTGTTACGACAATCCCAGCAAATGCATTCAGCTCTCGTACAGCAAAGGAGAGCTCTGGTGTTGGACGCAGTTCGTCAAATACGTATGTTTGGATGCCCTGCGCGGCAAGAGTTTTGGCTGCTTCCATCGCAAATTCAGGCGATTTATGGCGTGAATCATATGCAATGGCGACGCCTCTTCTTTTTGCATCCTCTCCATGTTTCGCAATATACGCAGCAAGACCTGCAGATGCTTTACGAACCGTGTACACATTCATTCGGTTCGTGCCAGCACCAATCTCCCCGCGCATTCCTCCAGTGCCGAACTCAAGGTTTTTGTAGAAACAGTCTTCAAGTGCTTGTTGATTATCTTGATGTGCCTCCAGCCATTCCCTTAGCTCAGTATCCAGGTGCTTCTCATTGATCCATCGCTCATAATTCGTCTTCCAACTCATGGTCGTCCTCCCAGCTCTTATCATCAATAAAATAACCTCTACTGCTATTTTATATGGAATCAACCTTTATGTCATGCTATATCATTGAGAGATGAAGAAAATGCTGAACAAATAAAAAAAGCCGATACATGATCGGCTCAGATTGTAGAGAAACTCATGTTTTTCTACAATCTTTTTTATTTTCATCGTAATGATGATGGATGAGATTTAATGAAAAAGGCCTCCCACACACCTAACCTAGCTTCGCTAGGTGTGTGGCAATCTTCTTCATGTTCTGGCACGCAGCTGTGAGAAGAACTTGCTCACTCACATTCTGTTTTCCCCTCAACCGGCAGTAGCGAAGCCCATGCAGTTGTTTTGAATCTGCAAAGCTTCGCTCTATTTTTTCTTTTCTCTTTTTATATAGCTTTTTTCCAGAGACAGACAGACGATTTTGTCTGACCTTTTCTTTGTGTTCCTCCCAAACATGTCTTGAGATCACTTTTTGATGATTTTTCGATCTTGTACAGCTCTCGAGGAAAGGACACGAGATGCATTTTTTAGGGTCTGATTTGTAGTACCTATAACCTTTTCGATCAGTTGTCGTATATAACAGCTTCTCACCATTTGGACATATGTAATGATCTTGTTCAGAATCATACTGGAATTTCCACTTCTCAAATAATCCTCTTGTTGGATGAAAGCGTCTATGTGCGATGACACCAAAAATACGGCGATCGGATAAACCTTTACAGATTGGCGTTGTCAAATAACCAGAATCAAGGGCAACCGCTTCTACTTGAAAACCAAATCGGGCGATTTGGTAATCCAATCGATCAAGATACGGAACGGAATCATGGACATTGCCGGGTGTGACATGTGCATCCGTGATGATATTGTACTTCATATCCGTTGTACGATGGTCTAAGTAGAAAAAGCCTTCCGGTTTGTTTTCACGATAAAGATAGCCACTTTCAGGATCAGTCGTACTTTGGCGAATGTCTCTTTTCGTTTGCACCTCCTCTTTTACCTTTAAGGGCTTTTTTCCGTGTGCCACCCGATCTTCTTGGATCGCTTCTTCTAAATCATTTATATAGTTCTGAGTATCTTGTTCAATCGTTTTTCTCGTATATTTATGTTTATTGGCATTGGCTTTAAGATGAGTCGAATCAGTAAAAAGAACGCGGCCTCCTACCATATCATGATTGATGGCTTGAAGCACAATTTCATCAAAAATGTCTTGAAAAATCATTGTATTTTTGAATCGAGTACGACGATTCCAGCTAATGGTCGAGTGGTGGGGAACGGGGTCATTGATGTTCAAACCTAAAAACCATCTATACGCCATGTTATAGTAAATTTCTTTTTCAAGTTGTCTTTCAGAACGGATACCGTACAGGTAACCGATAAACATCATTTTGAACAAAATAAGTGGATCAAGAGAAGGGCGACCTTTATTCTCGCTATAATACGGTTTTACTTTATCTACGATAAATGAAAAATCAATGTACTGATCAATTTTACGAAGCAGGTGATCCTCTTCGACCAGTTGATCTAGCAATACAAATTCGGCTTCGTGCTGAGAAGAATTTCTAGTGTGGAACATGAGAAAAACACCTTCCTTTAGTATGCTTTTCTCTATTATAAAACGGGGGAATGGAAACTTTAAGGGGAAAAATAAAGCTGTCGAGATTTTCTCGACAGCCTGAGCCGATACATGATCGGCTTTTCTTTTATTCAGCATCAAGCGGTACAACTGCTTCATGGAATAGTTGATCTAATTCTGTTTGATGCTTCTGTTTTACTGCTTCATCCCAGCCAAAACGCTCTGCCATATAATCAGCGACTGGCTGTGCATATTTTTTTGCCCAGTTGATATTAAATAGTAGGCTTCCTGTTCTTCTTAAGAAGAAATCGACAGGAGTAACAGCTAATTCTTCTTCGATTGCATAGACAAGCTCTGCGAGTACATACGCTGGAATGTTTCGTTTGTCTGCTTCACCTTGAAGCTGCTCTACACGCTTGAAGAGACTGCTGACGTTTGAGCCATATTTTTCGGCGAGTTTTTGAGCAATCGGTTCTGTTAAACCAACAGATGCTCCTTCTGCTGTTTTCGCTTGGACAAAGGCAGCCATATTTTTAGATCCGCCTACATGACCGCCTGAAATTGGCATATGCTTTGTTTTACATGGCCCGAAGTCTTTGCCTGTTTCTTCTTTCAGTCCATCACGTACAAGATTCACAATGTGCTCAGCCATTTTGCGGTAGCCTGTTAATTTACCGCCAGCAATGGTGATTAAGCCTGAAGATGATGTCCATACTTCATCCTTACGAGAAATTTCTGAAGGGTCTTTGCCCTCTTCATGAATGAGTGGACGAAGACCAGCCCAGTTAGATTCAACATCTTTTTCTGTAATATTGAGATCAGGGAACATGTATTGAATCGCTTTGATGACATAATCTCGATCTGCTTTTGTCATACGCGGATGTTCCAACTGCTTTTTGTACACTGTATCTGTTGTTCCAACGTACGTTTTTCCTTCTCTTGGAATCGCAAAGACCATCCGTTTATCAGGTGTGTCAAAGTAGATCGCTTGTTTTAATGGGAAGACTGATTGGTCGAATACTAAGTGAATACCTTTTGTATGCTGTAAGTGCTTCCCTTCTTTTGAGTGATCCTTGTCTCTTAGTTGATCGACCCATGGACCTGTCGCATTGACGATTTTCTTCGCATATACATCGTAGGTTTTCTCCGTCATGACATCTTCAATGACAACACCGACAACTTTGCCTTTATCATAAATAAATTCTTTTACTTTCGCATAGTTGACCGCTTCTGCTCCGAATTTCACAGCCTCTTTCATGACTTCGATTGTAAGGCGTGCATCGTCCGTACGGTATTCAACATAGTAGCCACCGCCTTTTAAGCCGTCCTTTTTCACAAGCGGTTCTTTTGCAAGTGTTTCCTTCGCGCTCAGCATGCTTCTGCGTTCGCTATGCTTGACACCAGCTAAAAAGTCATACACTCTAAGCCCAATGGATGTTGAAAACTTACCGAATGTCCCGCCTTTATGCATCGGAAGAAGCATCCATTCTGGTGTTGTTACATGAGGACCGTTTTCGTATACAATGGCACGCTCTTTACCGACCTCTGCGACCATTTTTACTTCAAATTGTTTTAAATAACGAAGTCCACCGTGCACTAGTTTCGTTGAGCGGCTAGATGTACCTGCTGCGAAATCCTGCATTTCTGCAAGACCGACGCGCATTCCCCGTGAAGCCGCATCAAGTGCTGTACCCGCGCCTGTAATACCCCCACCAATGATAAACACATCATATGGTTTTTTTGTCATTTCCTGCAGCATTTGTTCTCTTTCTAAGCTAGAAAAAGTCATCTCTTGTTCCTCCCATGTTGTACGGTAAAGAAAAAGAGACCGCAAACACCCAAAGCGTATTTCTACACTTCGGTGCCTGCGGTCTCTCCAGTTCTCCAACCGTTCTATTAACTTAATTGAAGTATACCATACTTTTGGTTTATTTGAAAGCTTGAGCTGCTTTTACAGCCTTTTTCCACCCGCTGTATAACGAGTCACGGCTGCCTTCTTCCATCTTAGGATCAAAGCGCTTGTCAAGGTTCCATTGTTTTGCAATGTCTGAACGGTCGTTCCAGAAGCCAACTGCTATTCCCGCAAGATAGGCCGCACCGAGTGCCGTCGTTTCATTAATTTCTGGACGCTCTACAGGCACATCCAGTAAATCACTTTGGAAGCCCATTAAGAAATCATTTTTTACAGCTCCGCCATCCACACGCAATGTTTTTAATGAAATGTTTGAATCCTTTTCCATCGCATCTAACACATCTTTCGTTTGATAAGCAAGTGATTCTAACGTTGCACGGACAAAGTGCTCTTTAGAAGTACCGCGTGTTAATCCGAATACAGCGCCTCTGACATCACTATCCCAGTATGGTGTGCCTAGACCAACGAATGCCGGAACGACGTATACGCCATCCGTTGACTCAACGCGCTCTGCATAAGCTTCGCTGTCTTTCGAGTCTTTAAACATTCTGAGTCCATCACGCAGCCATTGAACCGCTGAGCCAGCAACGAAAATACTTCCTTCTAAAGCATATTCAACTTTGCCGTCAATGCCCCATGCAATCGTCGTTAATAAACCATGATCCGACTTAATGGCTTTTTCCCCTGTATTCATCAACATGAAACATCCTGTACCATATGTGTTCTTCGCCATTCCTTCTTCAAAGCAAGCCTGACCGAATAAAGCAGCCTGCTGATCTCCCGCCGCTCCTGCAATCGGAATATTTCTGCCAAAGAAGTGATAGTCTGTTGTTTCACCATAAATGTGTGAAGATGGTTTCACCTCAGGAAGCATAGAAGCAGGTACGCCAAGGATATCAAGTAATTCTTCATCCCATTTCAGATCGTAAATATTGAACATTAATGTTCTTGATGCATTGGAGTAATCTGTGACGTGTGATTTACCGCCTGTCATCTTCCAAATAAGCCAAGTATCGATTGTGCCAAACAGTAAGTCGCCATTTTCTGCTTTCTCACGGGCACCTTCTACATTGTCTAATATCCATTTTACTTTTGTACCTGAGAAATAAGCATCGATGAGAAGACCTGTTTTATTTCTAAACGTTTCACTGTGTCCTTGCGCTTTTAACTCTTCACAAATGCCAGATGTTTGTCTTGACTGCCAAACAATTGCATTGTAAATAGGTGCGCCTGTATGTTTATCCCAAACAACCGCTGTCTCACGTTGGTTCGTAATTCCGATACCAGCGATTTGGTCTGCTTCAATTCCTGATTCAATTAAAGCAGTTGAAATGACCGATAGAACAGAGCTCCAAATTTCATTTGCATTGTGTTCTACCCAGCCTGGGTTCGGAAAATATTGATTAAATTCCTTCTGAGTTGTATGTGCAATTTTGCCTTCTTGATCAAATAAGATCGCTCTTGTGCTTGTTGTCCCTTGATCTAATGCAAGAATATATTTTTCTTTTGTCATGATGTTTTCCTCCCCTTACATACTTTCATTTACAGCATTTGTTTGGTTTTTCGTAGTGATATAGAGTCCTAACAATACCACAACTAAAATAACGCTTACAATCCAAAAGGCTGGTGTGACGTTCGCTTTAAAGGCTGCATTGTAGAAAACACCGCCAAATGCGCCGCCTAAAATTGGACCAACGACTGGCACCCAAGCATACTTCCAGTTCGATGGGCCTTTCCCTGGAATCGGCAAGATCGCATGTGCGATTCTCGGACCTAAATCACGTGCAGGGTTAATTGCATAACCAGTTGTTCCACCTAAAGAAAGACCAATTGCAACAATTAAGAAACCAACAATCAGCGGATTGACTCCGTCTGCAAATTTATTTGCACCAATCGCTAAGATTCCTAGAACCAATACAAATGTACCGATGACTTCACTAAGTACGTTTGCAAAAGTATGCGGAATCGCAGGACCAGTTGAGAATACGCCTAGCTTTGCACCTGGATCATCTGTTGCTTTCCAGTGCGGTAAGTAATGTAAAAAGACAATAGTAGCCCCTATTAGTGCACCAAGCATTTGACCAACAATATACATTGGAACATCAGCCCAAGGAAAACTTCCTTCTAGCGCAAGCCCAATTGTGAGTGCAGGGTTTAAATGCGCTCCGCTAATTCCACCAGTTGCATATGCTGCAATGGCTACTGCAAATCCCCATCCGAAAGCGATTACAATCCAGCCGGATTGATATGCGAGTGATTTCTTTAAATTAACTGCCGCACACACACCGCCCCCAAAAATAATGAGCAGCATTGTACCTACGACTTCTCCCCAAAATGGTGTCATGAAAAATTCCTCCTCTGGTTCAGTTGCCATCCCCTATGAATGTGTAGAAAAGATAAAGAAAAAGATCCACAACAAACATACTTTACATCAGGGTCATTTGTCACCTAGTAAAGCGTTGTTGTGGATCTCCGTTTCTCCATCACATGATATTAACTTAGTGCAATAGTATCAGAGGATGAAAACGTTGTCAATAAATATTCACATTTTATCTTTTCACTTTTGGAACGCTTTCCAAAGGGTGGTATTTGAGGTCGTCACAGCTGTAGCCCCTGCTTCAAGCGCTCTTTCTACATCTTCTTTTGTACGGATAAATCCGCCTGCAAAAATCGGGATCCCAGTTCGCTCGCGCACTTCTGTAATTAAATCTGGCACGACGCCCGGCAATACTTCAATAAAATCTGGACGATGTTTCCCAACGAACTCCATGCTTTTTTCCATGGCACTCGTATCAAGTAAAAACATTCGCTGAATGGCATATACCTTTTTTTGCTTGGCTTTTACTATGACAGAAGACCTAGTAGAAATTATTCCTGCTGGCTTCATTTCCTGACAAATAAATTCCGTTCCATACTCATCATGTTTAATCCCGTGAATGAGATCGACATGGACAAACATTTTTTTGTGATGAGCATTTGCCTCATTCATGATGCCCTTAAGCCGGCCTAAGTGAACATCAAGTAAAACACCATATGTAAATGGACTTTTTAAAAATTCCTCAAATTGCTTCATATTGCGTACAGCAGGTAAAATGGGTTGATCATGAAAACTCATAAGCCGTCTCCTTCAAAAGTGTATTGGATCAGTCTTCTCCTAACAGTAATTGAAACTCTTCTATTTTTCAATACACCTAGTGTGCCCAATACCGATTTCATCTCACATCATCTTCATAGAACTAGCTCAAAATGATGGAAAGCAAACTTTTATTCCATAAAAAAAGCAGAGAAGTTCTCTGCTATAGCTGTGCCATGCTTTCTTTTAAGGTATTGATGATAAATGAGGCGTCATCATCTGTTATATTAAGCGGCGGTGCAAGCTGGGCAACGTTATTATAGCCCGCCACTGTATCCCCATTTTTCCCGATGATCAGTCCGCGTTTTTTACATTCAGCAATCAATTGACCGACGACATGTGGCTCAGCTGGCTTTTTGGATTGTTGATCCTGAACAAGCTCTATGCCAAACAGCAAGCCTTTTCCTCTGACATCTCCGACAAATGGGTGTTCTTTTAACTCTTGCAAACGTTCAAGCATATCCCGGCCGAGCGCATCGGACCGTTCAACTAATTGCTCGTTTTCCATAATCTCTAGGTTGGCAAGTGCCACCGCACAGGAAGCAGGGTGCCCGCCAAATGTATTCACATGACGCAGCCTGTCATACGTATCTTCTCCTGCATAGGCTTCATAGATTTCTCGTTTCACGCACGTTGCAGAAAGCGGTAAATAGCCGCTTGTGATCCCTTTTGCCATGGTGATAATATCCGGCTTTACTTCCTCATGCATAAAACCAAACCGCTTCCCTGTCCGGCCAAATCCGCAGATGACTTCATCTACAATGAGGAGCGCTCCATGAGCTTCACAGATGTCTTTGACCTTCTTCAAATACCCTTTTGGCGGCATTAGGATACCTCCGCCCGTAATGATCGGCTCCATAATGACCCCTGCTATCGTCTCACTTAGTTCCCACGTCATGGCCTGATCAATGGCCGCAGCACTTGCCAAATTCTCTTGATCCTCAGGATGACGATACACATCAGGCGGTGCGACATGAATAAAGCCCTGACCTAATGGTTCATATTTATATTTACGCTGCGCTTGACCGGTTGCAGCAAGAGCAGCTGCTGTATTGCCGTGATACGACCGGTACCGGGAGATGAACTTTGTCCTAGCACTCTCTCCTTTTTGCGCATGATATTGTTTGGCCATTTTAAATGCAGCTTCATTGGCTTCAGAACCGCTGTTAGAAAAGAAGATGACATAGTCCCCGCCAAGCCACTCATTTAGCTTTTCAGCCAGCTGAATCGCCGGCACGTGGCTTTGTGTAAGCGGATAGTAAGGCATTGTCTTTAATTGCTTATACGCCGCTTCTGCAAGCTCTTTCCGGCCATATCCGGCATTTACGCACCAAAGGCCTGACATCCCGTCTAAATAGCGATTTCCATGAATATCTGTCACCCATGCGCCTTCTGCCTCGTGAATGACCATACTTTCATTTTCCTTGTTTGTTCCTTTCATTTGATGCCAGATCAACTGATCATCTTTTGCCTGAAGATTTTGAGCCTGCTCATGTATTTTCATCTTCCCGCCCCCATGTATCCGTTTTCATCATTAAAGAAGCTTAGACCAATTCAGCAGCACATTGCCTCTCCATTCATTATATGGATGAAACGTGAGGCATATGAAACTGGAACCAGGCCGCCCGTAAGAGAGAACCAATCGTTACTTTCATTATAAAAAAGGGGTCAGGCCGATTACATTAGACAGATCGTCAACTGATTGAACACCAGCATAAGACACTTTTCTTGATGCCTTGGCAAAATGGAGCACACTCTGCTAACGTCGATTTCCTTGCAGGAATTCATAAGCAAGAATCGCAAATTCAAGCGCCTGTCGTTTCGGCGCCTGCATCATATCCTCACCGAGCAAGGCATGCAGTTTATCCAGTCTATGATAGAGGGTTTGCCTAACAATATAAAGCTGGCTTGCGGTTTCTTTTTTAGAACCGTTTGTCTGTAAAAAGATATTCAGCGTTTGATAGAGTCTCCCGTTATTTTGATTATCGTATAAAATCACGGGCTCTAAATACTCTTTCACCATACATTCAAGCAGACCGCTTTCCTTCATCATAGGCATGAGACGGAGCATATGTAGATCTTGGTAAAATGGACTTTCCACCCGCTGAGGCATCACTTTTTTTAAATGTAGCACTTCTTTGGCTGCTTGAAAGCTTTTTCTCATGTGCTGAAACTTTTCACAATATTGCCCGATACCAAAATTGATCTCGGCCCCTCGGGGCTGCTCTCGGTCATACAATTGTTTGATGTCGTTTGCAGCCTTTTCTGCACGCTCTTTCCAGTCCTCTTTCTTTCTCGTGTTTAATAAAATAAACAAGGTTTGTTCTTGATGCTCATATGCAATCAGATGGAAACCCGCACGCTGAAAAATGGAGCGGCAAGAGACAAGAAAGTAAAGGTTCCCTGCGATTTCTTCAATTTGATGATGCTTTTGAAAGAGCAAGACTACGCAGCCAGTTGGCTTTTTCACCCCTTCTGTTTCTTCAAGGTGCTCTATGATCTCTTGTTCTGTATGCTCTTCTTGAAACCATTTTTGCAGCCATTCAATTTCTTTTGTCTTCTTCAGCTCTTCTGTATAAAGCTCTCTTAATGTTTGCTGGGCTAGAGCATTCGCTCCTTTATCCATCACAAGCAGTTCGAATTCAGAGAGCATGTCCGCTTGATGAATGAGCACAAGATCTGCAAATGTTTGTTTGAGCGCAAGCACTTGTTTTTGTGTCACTTCGTATCCTTTTGGCACGGAAGCAAACTGCAAATAATTCATGACCAGTTCTTCCGTTTGTTTGGAAGAATCACATATAATAATCGGCTCGCCCTGAACAGGGAGGAGTAAAAGAATCCCCCTTACGTGCTGATACACTTGATCCAAAATATCCATCTGCGGATGCGGGGTCAGTAAAAGCTCATTTAGCTTTGATGATAGTGCTTCTAAATCAGCCATCATTTGATACTGACGCTCGATCATCATCGTATGAAGATGCTGCGTGATGTTGACGAACTTCACTTCTTTTGTAAACAGAATAAGCGGAAAATCTCTCTCTTCTGCATAGGTCAGTAATTCTTCCGGCACTTCGAATCTTAGCGGAACAAATTCAATACACAAGCCGGCCGCCCCTGAATCAATCAGCTGTCGTAAAAACGCTTGAAACACATCCAGTTGATCATGGAAGCCTGCGGCTGTCGTTAATATCAGCTCGCCTCCATTTAATAAATCTTCTACATCAGGCACTTCTAACACATGTATCCATTTGACCTGCCGAAACAATCCTTTTTCCCCTGCTAACACTTTTGCATGCGCAAAATGCTTCGTTTTCAACACGTCACTCACTTGGAAATGAACATCTACATTCATTCATATGTCCCCCTTTGTTTGCCGCCTATCCCCTATCCCAGAGAGTGCATGGATAAAATCCATAATAAAACTGGTAATGTCACGATACTTAAGATTGTACTGAGAAATGTCGTGCTTGAAACAAACTCAGGCTTCGTTCGAAATTGTACAGCCATCAGCGTGGTATTTGCTGCTGTCGGCATGGCTGCCACTAAGATCATAATTTGTTTCACCATATCATCTACCGGTAAAATAAGCGTAAAGCCAAATGCAATAAGTGGGGAGATAAACAGCTTCAGCAATACAGCATAAGAAATATTGCGATAATCCACTTGCTTAAAAGAGATCACAGCAAGCTGCATACCTAAAATAAGCATAATCGTCGGTATGGCAGCATTCCCTACAAGCTGAATACCCGTCATCAGCTCTTTAGGTAATGAAAGATCAATCAGCTGAAATAATAGACCGATGAGTGCCCCGTAAGCAACCGGCATACGCAGCACTTTTTTCAAGACGACCTTTCCATCTCCCGCATCCTCTCCGCCCTTTGCTGCATAATACATGCCGATTGTACTCATGACAAGCTGCTGCAGCACCATCAACACAATCGCAATATCCAAACCTGCGGCTCCGAAGACAAGCAGCACAACAGGCGTGCCATAGTTTCCATTGTTCATAAAAGCTGACGACAGAATCATGGCGCAATACGTTTCATTCGAATACCCATAAATACGAGATAAAATAAAAACACATAAAATAAGTGCAAGACAAAGCCCGACAACAAAAATGGATAAATACACATAGTCCATCGACACTTTGTTTTGATAAAAGGTTTCAAACGCAAGAAATGGTGACATTAAATATAAAGAC
Source organism: Bacillus sp. FSL W8-0645 (assembly GCF_038007905.1). Taxonomy (NCBI): domain Bacteria; kingdom Bacillati; phylum Bacillota; class Bacilli; order Caryophanales; family Bacillaceae; genus Bacillus; species Bacillus sp. FSL W8-0645. Next base: position 1,030,650 of record NZ_JBBOYC010000001.1, on the reverse strand, counting down.
ATTGATGAGAGCGTATGTATGTCAAAACCAATCGCCTTCTGCCCGATATACCCGATCAGGAATATGCCGAACACTGGCAGTAAGACAAGTAAAAACTCCATGCTGCACCTACTTTTCTCTAGTTGAATTCCAGATTCCTTCTGCTCCTCATTATCATACCACTGATAAACAATAAAAAAGAAGCACCCTTATGAAAGGCCGCTTCTTTCCTCATCCATATAAAACACTTCCCACAAATGACCATCAAGATCCTGAAAGCTCCATCCATACATGAACTCATGATCCTGCTTCTCCTTAAACGGTGAACCACCTGCCGCCATTGCCTTCTCGACAAGCTCATCGACCTCTTCTCGTGAATGAACACGCATAGAGATAATCACCTCTGATGCCTTTTTTGCTTCCACTAATTGTTTCTCTGAGATGGATTGAAAATGCCTAAGAGATAACAGCATAACGGTGATCGTGTCATCAATGACCAAACAGGCCGCCTGATCATTCGTGAACTGCTGCTCAAAGTCAAAGCCCAGCTGCTCAAAAAAAGCGATAGATTCCTTCACATGATTTACCGGCAAATTGATATACAGATGTTTAGATTGTCGCCCCATGTTCCTCTCCTTTTTGAACACATAATCTCCTTTCAGTATATTCAGCTTTTTCTCCAGCATCCCTTTGTCAATTGAAAAAATCTGATGTCATCAAAAAGTAGCGCCTCAACAATAGGCGCTTCTTTTCATTATTTCTTATATTCAATATGGTACACGTCTCTTCTTCGGTCTTTCAGCTGACGTACGGTTCCATCTTGTCTTTGTCTTCTTAAAATTTCTAAATCGACATCACCTACGACGACCATCTCAATGTTTGGATTACACTCTCCTACAATCCCATCTCTTGCAAATTCAAAGTCTGATGGGGCAAATATAGCCGATTGCGCATATTGAACATCCATATTTTCGGTTTGCGGAAGGTTGCCAACTGTTCCCGAGATAACGGTATAAATCTGGTTTTCAACCGCTCTCGCCTGTGCACAGTAACGTACTCTTAAATAGCCTTGGCGGTCTTCTGTACAAAACGGAGTGAAAATAATTTTCGCTCCTTTGTCAGCTGCGATCCGTGCAAGCTCAGGAAATTCAATATCATAGCAAATTTGGATCGCAATTTTGCCGCAGTCCGTATCAAATACCCGGACCTGGTCACCAGCTGAAATCCCCCACCATTTTCTTTCATTCGGCGTGATATGAAGCTTATATTGCTTTTCAATCGTTCCATCACGTCTAAATAAATAGGCAATATTGTAGATTTTCCCTTCCTCCTCTACAAAGTGGGACCCGCCGATGATATTAATGTTATATTTCACAGAAAGGTCTGTGAACAAATTAATGTAGTCCTCGGTATATTCCGTGATTCGCTGCACAGCAAGACTTGGTGACCGCTCTTCTAAATAAGACATGAGCTGCGTCGTGAAAATTTCTGGGAATACCGCAAAGTCAGCTGATGCATCTGATGCGACATCCACATAATACTCCACCTGATTCATAAATTCTTCAAAGGAGTGAATTTGTTTCATTGCATATTGAATCACACAAATTCGAACAGGGAATGCCGATTTAAAATATCTTTTCGATTGCGGGCGATAATCGACATTGTTCCATTCCATTAACGTCGCATACGTGCTGGATGCTTTATCATCAGGCAAGTAATTCGGATTGATCCGCATGAGACTAAATTCATTTAACAGCTGAAAAGATAAAACGGGATCATAGATTTGGTGAATCGTGACCTGCTCTACATACTGGCGAGGCGTCATTTCCTCTTGGTATTTATGATAATTCGGAATGCGTCCGCCAATGATGATGCTTTTTAAATTTAATCTTCTTGCTAAGTCTTTTCTTGCTTCATACAAACGATGTCCAATTTTCATGCGGCGGTACTCAGGACTCACCATGACTTCGATTCCGTACATATTCATCCCATCAGGATTATGGTTTGTGATGTACCCATCATCTGTAATGTCCTGCCACGTGTGGCGATCATCGTATTCATCAAAGTTAATTAATAAACTTGAACAAGAGCCAATGATTTCCCCCTCGAATTCAGCACAAAACTGTCCTTCTGGGAAATGCTCAAGGTGGCTTTCAAGATGCTCCCGTTTCCAAGGATCCATGCCCGGAAAACATACCTCTTGTAAGGAAATGATTCGATCAATATCCTCTTCATGGATATTACGGATCACTATTCTTTTTTCAAACCGCGTTAAGTCTAGTTTTTCTGCCATGATGTATTTGCCCCCTTACTGATCCTCTTTTTCAAGCTGATGGAATAGCTGGAGCAATTCGATTTCAGCCATGGATTCTAATCTGACATCATATTCTTCAAATTGCAGCGTGCTCGTCACTTTGTTTGGGACGATGACACATTTCATACCTGCCCGTTTGGCAGCTACTGATCCATTTACAGAATCCTCAAATGCCACACAATCTTTTGGCTCTACCCCTAAGCAGCGTGCGGTTTGCAAATAGAGCTCTGGATTTGGTTTCACTTCTTCCACATCATCTGACGTGCGGATACATTCAAAATAGTCGAAAAGACCAATCTGCTTCAGGTGATCAGACACCCATTTATAGTCTGAGCTGGAAGCAAGTCCAATCTTGATCCCAAGCTCCTTTGCTGCTTCTAAATAAGCTTCTACACCAGGTCTTGCTGATTCGTCTTTCATTCTTTTTTGAAAACGAGAACGCCGATCTGCTGTGAGTGTCTCATGATCCAGCGTCTTCCCTAGCTGCTTTTCCAAATATTCAAATGGCTTAAAGCCTGCCTGCGTACCAATGACCTTGCCCCATACGGAAAGAGGCAGATCTGACTCATGCTCCGCAAACATTTCTTGTAAAACCTCATATTCATGTGTTTCTGTATCTAAAATTAATCCGTCAAAATCAAATATAATCGCCTTTACCAACGAGGCCACTCCTTTTTTTACAAAAGTCTTAAAGATATACTCAATGCTATCATATCGTGAATAAAATTGACTTTCAAAGATGAATGTCTGCTAAAATGATTATGTATAAAAGGAGCCTGCACCGTTTTGTCAGGCTCCTACTCGTGTTCGGTTCATTCTGCAAGAGATCCAAGCGCTCCGATTCGTGGAGAAATAGGCGATGTTGAAAAAGAGCGGGTTTGGTATTACAGATCTTAAAGGTTTCTCCGTTCCCTTAAAAATAGTATGTGCGAGGTCCTTGTAAGTTAACAAGGAAGTTCACACCATCTTTTACGCATTTTGAAGGTGACGGCTGGCAAAATCGTCTAGATCAAACGGAAAAGAAAAGCCGCAGGCATTGACCTGCTCACGGTTTCGTTCGAATAGTTCACGATCTCGTTTGGTGAGATGACGTTTCGGTTTTACAATGATGGTATGTAATAGCTGAAGTCCCGATAAAATACGAAAAGCATCGTCCATCGTCCCGTTATATATGCCATCAATAAAGGTAAGGGAGCGATCTTTTTGACGCATATCCCGTTGCTGTCCATTGACAGCATGAGAAAGAAGATCTTCAACATCCTTTGATATTTCTTCAATTGCCTGCTCTTGCAGGTCTGTAGCAGCTTTCATTAATCTCACGTGACATCTACCTCTCTGTCGTTATTCTCCATTCAGAATAGCACAGAAAAAAAGGCGTTCGCCAAGGTAAGTGTTTCCTATATATACCCATAGAGAGGAAAGGATATCATGATCATAAAAGGACACACGCTCTCACTCAAAGTAGACGAGCAGTATCATCACACTTCACTCAGTCATTTTTTAAAGACAGCCGTCTCTGCATCAAAACCGATTATTCATTTTTGGATGGAGCATCAAAAAGTTCGTTTAAATCAAAAGCCTGCCCATCACGCGGCTAAAGTCAGTCAAGGCGATCAGATCATCATTGATTTATTTGAAACAGAAGAAAGTGATGTAACACCAGAATACGGTGAATTAGAGGTACTCTTTGAGGACGAGCATTTATTAATTGTGCAAAAACCGGCCGGCCGGCCAACTCATCCGAATGAACAAGGACAAACAGGCACACTGGCAAATCTTGTGGCATTCCATTTTCAAGCAAATGGAGAAGAAAAGCGGGTAAGACATATCCACAGGCTAGATCAAGACACGAGCGGTACCGTCATTTTTGCAAAGCATAGGTTAGCCCATGCGGCTCTTGATCAAATGCTTTCTAAAAAAACAATCAAACGCACATACATCGCCATCGCAGAGGGACTTTTCAAAAAAAAGAAAGGCACCATCGAGGCAGCGATCGGCCGTGACAAACACCATGCAGTCAGACGAAGAATCTCCCCTAATGGGCAAAAAGCTGTGACTCATTTTCAGGTCATGGATATGAATAAACGTCTGCAACTGACAGCCGTTAAACTTCAATTAGAAACGGGTAGAACGCATCAAATTCGTGTCCACCTGAGCAGTCTCGGGCATCCACTAGCTGGGGATACATTATATGACGGAGTTCGTGATTACATCAACAGGTGTGCTCTTCACGCCAAGCAAGTAGACATGAAACATCCTTTTACAGGTGAGCATCTGATCATCGAAGCACCTCTACCACCTGATATGGACCAGCTCATGAGTCAAATCATCCATTAACAAAAGAGCCTGCGTATGAAAGCAGGCTCTTTTTCTTTATTCAGACACTCTTTTTGCATAAATAATATACCGCTCTGGCGCATTGCCGACGAAATGAAAAGGATAGCATGTGGTTAATATCAGCTCTTCCTTTTCATTCTGCAACGTAATGATGGATGTATCATGCTGATCAACAATTTTCGTATGTGTGATTTCATATATAAATTCACCATACGGCACAGTGATTTTCAGCTGATCTCCAATATCCAGTTCGCCTGTCCTGCGAAACACCGTGTCACGATGGCCAGAAAGGACGATTTGTCCATTTTGATCAGGATAATAACTGCCTTTGTAGTGTCCTACTCCCTTTGCTAGGTCATCCGCATCCGTCCCTTCGACAATGGGAAGGTCTGCTTTTAATTTTGGAATCGTCAGGATGCCAGAAGCTTTCCCCACTTCTGGAGCAAACTGCTTCTTGGACATCCCTTGATCGTCCGCCACGACCTTCTTCGCTTCGTCTAATGATTGGGCGGTTTGAAGATGAGTAGAGGCGATTTGCCAAATTCCCCAGCCGAGCAGCACAATCCCGGCTGTCACCACAGTCAGTGCAAGCCACTTTTTCATGCTTAAACTCCTTTGCCTGTTACGTTTCTCTTAGATGATACGCTTTTTAGCTTGCTGCTTTTTCTTCTTGTTTTGCTTTTTGAATTCGTCCTTCTTTTTGATACACAATGGAAGCTCCCTCAAAGCTTTTCACAAAATCGACAGTGGCTTCTAAGTCTTCTGGGCCTGTTTCAGGGTTTTGCCCAAGCCTGCCTATTGGTGCATATTTACTGCCAGTTGCAGTTGCCATGAAGTTATTCACAGTGAGTGTATACGTTTGATCGAGAGCTACGGCTGAACCATCTGGCAGCTTCAAGTCGACTACTTTATATGTTACAGGATCATAGGAATATGAAAAGCCTGAAATGCTATAATCTGGTCCAAATTGCGGAGAAATTTGTGCTTCTATGATCTCTACTAAGTCTTTTCCCTTGATCTCTAGTTTGACTAAAACGTTGCCAAATGGCTGAATATTAAAGAGATCTCCCCATGTTATCGGCCCTTTTTCAAGGTTTTGCCTAATGCCGCCTCCATTCATCATGGCAAAGTCACTTTTCATTGAATATCTCATACCATCCGCAATCAAATTACCAAGCGGCGTGTCTCCATCATTTGAATAGCCGCCTTCCATTTTGACCCCGGCTTCTCCAACAACCTCACTAATAATCGGCTCCACTTCTTTCCCGTAATGAGCCAAGATGTCTGCTGCTTCCTTGTCCTTTTCTATATCAGATTGATCTACATACTGGATATTCGCACTTTTTTTGACGATATCCTTCGTTTTACGGTCAAGTGTCACATTGACTTCGCCAATCGCCTTCCCGTATTCAAAGGCTTGCACAATTAATTTTCCATTGACCTCTCCATTGACCACTTCGTGATTATGCCCTGCAAAGATGACGTCAATTTCATCATCACCTTCTTTGGCAAGCTTTGCACTCTCCCCAGTGATCGTATCGCCATTTTGAGAGGCTGTCATATGAGCTAAAACCGCTATAGCTTTAACTCCTTTTTGTTTTAATTCCTTCGTGGCTTCATTCACAGCTTTGACTTCATCTGTAAACTGAATGTCTTTAATCCCTTCTGGCATGACCATTCCTGCGGCTGACTTGGTCACAACGCCGATAAATGCGACTGGGATTCCTTCGACATCGATGATTTCATAAGCCGGTAAAAGTGGTTTGCCAGTATCCTTGTATTCACAGTTCGCACAAACGAGCGGAAAGTTCTGTCCATCATATCCCTTTGTGCCTTTAGGATGATCTCCGCCATTTAAGATACGCAATAGCTCGTCTACCCCTTCATCGAATTCATGGTTGCCGACCGTGCCGACATCAAAGCCAATGTTCTCCATGAGTTCAACGGTTGGTTCATCTTGCAGAAGAGAAGATATTGGAGAGCTCCCGCCAATCATATCTCCAGCATGGACCGTGATCGAATTTTTGTGCGCTGCTTGTTTTTGCTTCATATAGGCCGCGACATAATCCATCCGCCCATACATGCCTTTATTGCCATCATCTTTTAGATCCAACTCGTATTCTTGATCAATTTTACCGTGTAAATCATTCATACTTAAAATCGTTAATGGTACTTCGCCCGATTTCTTTGCCGGCTGATAACCAGCCTGCTCTGCTTCTTCTTTGGAAGCAAAAAAGATCCGTTTATCCACATCGGTTTCTTTCCATTTATCAGGGGACACGTAGGTTTTGACAGATGAATCACCAACATAGCGTGTCAGTCCTTTTTTCTGTTCACGTGCTCTAAATTCAAATGGCTGTTCCAGCAGAGGGTCCGCTTCGTTCCATATGCCCAGTCCTTTTTCCTTTGCTTCTTTTACTGCTTTTTGAAACGTATGATAGTCCTTTTCATCTCCAACTGGCCAGATGAAATAAGTAGGGGCATATCCTTTTTTCACAAGCTCTAGATTTGTATTTAACCCTTTTTTGGTTTTCACTTGAGCTAAAAGACGTCCATAGTTATCTTTCGCTTCAGGACCAATCTTTAATGTGACTTGGTCACCGCTTGAAAGTAGTGTTTTTAAATAGTCAGTCGCTTGCTGTCCAAAACGCAATTGGTTTTTGTCTAATTCGCTTTTTGGCTGATGATACGTTTCCGGCGTGTCCATATTCACAAAACGCACCTTTGTTGTACCTAGAACGGGCTTCTTTAGATGAATCGTATCTCCATCCACCACACGGTCAACCGTTGCTTTGTATACTTTCTTCATCTTTGGCGGCTTTGGCTGACGTTTCAGCAGGTTGATATCATCCTTATGTCTTGGAAGCAACTGCAACGTATCATACCTGCTTAACATCCCTGTAAACTCGTACCATTTTCCTGTCTTTACTTTATCAATCGCATTCGTATCGACCATCACTCTCAAAGTGGTGCTGTGATATTTTTTATCAATGATCACTACATTGTATCCACCGCCAGCCGGCTGCGCTGGTTTTGTTTCTACATAACCTTTGACCTTCACTAATCTTCCTTCATGCTTACCTGCTTGTTCCGTTTCTAGCTGCTTCACAGACACTCGTTTCGCCTTTGGCAAGGTTTGGTTCACAGCATCTACCTTCAGACTGCCTTGATCTGGCACAATTTCAATCAGTCCTTTATAAGACGTGATTTTACCAGTCACTGTCACCGTCATCCCTGCTTTTAGTTCCGGGAAGTGATTGGGCTGCGCTGAATAAACATTGATTCCAGCTGATTTGTCTTGAATGTATGTGGACAGTTTCCCATTGCCTACAGCTGATTGATCTGCTGTCACAATTCCGCTCACTGTCACGGTCTCTCCTATGAGCTGACGGGCTTTTTTGATGTGCACAATCTTTTTTTGTTTCCACACCATTTCTTTCTTTTCAGATGCATTGACCTCGCTCCCTGCGGACATACCAGGCAATAAGGATTGCAAACTAAAGATCACCAAAACCAAACAACAAATCATTCGAATAGATAGCATTCGTTTCATTAGACCTCTCCCCTTTGCGCTTCATCTCTCATAGTGTACAAAGTAAATATTGATGTTGAATGGATTTCATGTAAAACTTGTCTTTTTAACTCATTGGAAAGGTAATAATCACTCGTGTCCCCTCAAAGTTTTTGCTTTCAAAACGAATGGTGCCGCCATGGCTTTCAATGATTTTAATGGTCATCATTAAACCAAGCCCTGTCCCCTTTTCTTTTGTTGTATAAAATGGTTCACCGAGTTTCCCTATTTCGTCCTCTGGTATTCCCTTTCCTTGGTCTTCAAATATCAACATCATTTGATGATCTTTCATGAGAGAGGTCACCTTGATGACGCCTGTCACACCATCCATCGCTTCTATTCCGTTTTTAAGGATGTTTAGGAAGACTTGTTTCAGTTCATTCGGAATGCCTTGAATGTTAGGGAGCGACGGAGACAGCTTTTTCTGAATGGAAACACCTTTTAAGACCGCCTGGGATTCAACGACCATGATCACTTCTTCTAGCAGAAGATTGACATGTACCGGTTCAAATTTCACCGATTTGCTTCTAGAAAGAACGAGGAATTCATTAATAATCGACTCGAGCCGATTAAACTCTGACATCATCACATCTGCATAATCTTTCTGATACTTTTTACTTTGAATCATCAGCTGTAAAAATCCTTTTAATGAGGTCAGCGGGTTCCGTATCTCATGAGCGATGCCTGCTGCAAGCTGCCCTACTGCTGACAGCATCTCTGATTTCATCAGCATCTTCTCTGACTGCTTTTGATTGGTGATATCCTCTGAAATCCGCATGACGGTTGACTGCATTTTGTCAGGGTCATCGATTCGATGTAAAGAGACTCTCTCCCATCGTTCGCGTCCAGATAAATCTTGAAAGTACAGCTCACCTGTCCAGCTGCCCTCTCTTAAACAAACCTTCCATTGCTTCTCTAAATCATCACATTGACATAGCGAATGGTAGACAGAAAAAATATCTTTGCCGATCAGGTCAAATTCATGCTGCTGGACAAACTGACAGAAACGCTGATTCACGCATTGGATGACCCCTTCCTCAGTTGCCACAACAATATGAATATGGCTGTTATCAAGCGCCGTCACCGCTAGATGAAGCGACTGCTTGATTTTCGTTACTTCAGTCATTTTAATCCAAGTCATCACCGCTCCTTCATGCTCTTGATCGAAGATAGGTGTGATGTGAACGGTGAATTGCTCGCCTTCGTTCGTTTCAATTTCACGTTCGATCGCGCGCCTATCCGAGATGACGGATTGGATATCATGATAGAGCGTTTCCTGCGTAAGCTTTTTAGCCATCGACCGAAAGGATTGCTGATGTCTGATTTTCGCAGAAGTAAATAAAGAGGCAGCTGTAGGAGTGTAATAGCGAATATTCATGTCCCTGTCCACAAACAGCGTTGCAAGCTCCGGCTTGACAGAGGGTCTGTACAGTTCTTCTCTTGTCACCCTCAAGTTGTTTATGATATTTATATAATGCTCGTGTTTTTTCTCAAAATCCTCTAATTGCGTGTGTTTTGCTTTTAATTGAGCCCTTGCCTCCTGCTCCTTTTGTTTGACTTCATTGAGTTCATTTTCTAAATCGACAATACGCTGTTGATAGACTGAATTCTGATCTGACATCCCTATGTCCCTGCCGTTCTTTTGATTTTTTCCTCTCTCATTCATTCGAATGAGAATGACGTAAACTCCCTTAAAACGGCGGTCAAAACTTTTCACGGTAAAATCTGCATACTGCTTGCTGCCTTTTCCCGAAATGAGAACATGTTGAAACACAACCTCTGTCTCGTCTGTCCACACCTTTTGAAAGGTTTGACTGAGCATCTCTTTCATATAATCAGGTGTCACATATTCACATGATTGATCTGACACTTCTGTATGGTCTAAAAAAGAATACGCACCCTTTGATACTGCCAGAATTTTGTCACTATCATTGATGATCATACATGCATCATAATCCTTGCTTACTTCTTGCATATATTGTTCGGCTCGCGCTTTCAACTCGATATCACGAGCGTCTGGTGTCAAAGGAACATGTGGTTTTGAAACGTTTGAATGGGTGTAAATGTTCCATTTTTCATTGAACAAATGAAACAAACGAGGGATATTGGGTACAGTTTCATTTGGCCCTAATATCAACATCCCTTGATCTTTTAATGCATATTGGAATCGGGACAATACTCGTTTTTGCACTTCAGGCTGGAAGTACATCAGAACATTTCGGCAACTGATAAAATCGAGGTGGATAAAAGGTGAATCGATCAATAAATTGTGAGGTGCAAAAACAATATGTTTTCTAAGCGACTGCTTCACAATAAAAGCGTCACCTTTCCTTTCGAAATATCGCGCCCGCCATTTTTCCGGCATCCTTGCCATAGACTCAACTGAGTAAAGACCTTTACTAGCTGTTTGAATGGCTTTTCGGTTGATATCTGTTGCAAATACTTGAAGTTCAATGGTTGCTTGTCTTCGCTTCATTTCCTCTAAAAATAAGATCGTAAAAGAATAGGCTTCCTCTCCTGTCGAACATCCCGCAATCCAAATACGGCATCGAGATTTCCCGTTTTTCACCGCATTTTCAATGATCGACGGAATGATCTGATGTTCACATACATGAAAAGCCTCCATATCTCTAAAAAAAGATGTCATGCCGCTTAGAAGCTGTACGTGCAGAAGGTCAAGCTCATCTGGTTCTCTTTCTAATAAGCAGTCGTACTCTGCTAATAATGAAATCCGTTTTTTTGCAATCCTCATTCGTTTTTGAATGACAGATAGCAGCCTTTTCTTTTGATACGTTGAAAAGGCAATGCCTTTATACATTTCAAGACGTTCAATAATTCTCAGTAATACAGGATCTGCCTCATCGATGTGCGGAACGTTAATGATATTGGCGATATATGCCGCAAGGGTGGAAGGGTCTTTGAATGTTTGTTGATACAAGGTGTCAAAACCACTTTCTACCTCGCTGCACGATAAAGCTGTACCGCCCTTTTCAACCAACTGAAGCAAGCCACTTCCCACACAATGACCTTTTTGAAAGAAAATCGCAAAAGCCTCCTCCTTTTGAACGCTGGCGAGAGACTGAAAAAGCAAATCCACAGAGCAAGCCATGCACGGAGGCAGCTGCTCTGATAGGTGCAGCCGCTGATCTTCTGTTAACGTCACAACCGCATGCTGTGGACAAAAATAAATCGTCTTCTTCATGACTTTCTCACCATGTTTAATCGTTTTTGCCCGGTAGCCAATCGGTAAAACAAGTGCTTCCAAATCAGTTATACAATCGCCCGTCACATGATTTTGCACAACAATAAAAGAGGCATTTAATTCATGAGGAAATGATTGAAAAAAAGCCTCAAGATGATGCTGTTCAAACGGCGAAACACCGATGCCAATCACTGGTGCCTGCACATGTTCGTCTTCTATCAAACGATTAATGATTTTGTCCTGCATCTGGTACCCCCATGTTCATTCGTCTGATACTTTTTTTCGACAAAAAGGAAGAAAACCCTCTAATTGTAAATAATGTTTTTTGCATGAAAGAAGGAAAACATCCTCACATTAAAACTGATTGTATAAACAGAAGGAGGAATCTCAATGCAAAACGATCAGCAGACAAACGTTCAAGGAAATGTCCAGCAGCCTCAATTCAATCATGGCGGGCATGAGTTATTTGATTTACATGAAGTATTAGCAGGGACCATTAATATTTTGGATCAATACATGATCTTTCGCCAATTCATCCAGGATCCCGCATTATCCGACATTTTAGATCGACAATATCAATTTGTATTGTCACAGTATAATGTCACGGTAGATTGTTTTTCTACTGGTCAAAAGCCTAGTGAAGAAACATCTACGTATATGATGAAAGAACAAACACAGGTGACATACGGAATAAAACCATCTCAGCCTAAGAAGCCAAATCAATCGTTGCAGGATGTAAAAGACACGGGAATTACAGGGCATATGCTAGGTCTCGTGAAATCACATGCTGGATTACTTTCAATGACTGCACTAGAGGTAACAAACCCTGTGGTGCGACGTGTGCTTGCAGCGCAAATTCCGAACTTTATTGAAATGGCGTATGAAATTTTCTTATATCAAAATAAACATAGCTATTATCAAGTTCCGCAGCTTACAGCTCAAGATATGCAGGCGATGACGTCTACATTTGCCCCAATGAAGGGCCAAGTTCAAATGCCGCCAAGCAAAGCCAATCAGCAAAAACCGCTTCATTAAACAAAAAACGGCCGACCTATATCCTCAGGTCAGCCGTTTTTTGTTTGATAACTCAGTTTAAATTGCTCTTCAAAATCTGCCAGACGTTGTCCTGTCGCTTGTTCAAAACCTCTATCAAAACGGCCAGTCTTCGCCGTTTCCTCCATAATCTCATGTATGACGTCTCGTCCATAAAGCTGCACGAGCTCATAAATCATATAGTAGCTTTGCACATAAACATCTGTCTCATACGTCGTGCGAGAATCTTGCCAGTCTTGATCAGAATAAAGAGATTCAAAAGGAATGACATCGAACCGTTCAGACGTGGCATTCAGCACATCATAGGCCGTCCATTCTGCTGTTCCCTCATGGAACCAAAGGGGAAAGATCACCGGAGACACTTCGTAAGAATGAACTTTTTCATAGAAAACAAAGTGAGCATATTCATGAATCAATAACGTGTTGAAAAAGTATAAAGGGAGTGTCTCTTTCTTCAATAATGCTTCCCTCTTATCTGGATATAACCCTATCATTTGATCATGATCGGAGTAAAAACCCGTAATATGCTTGATTCCTGCAAATTGTTCGATTGTCTCTTTATCATCAAAATAAATAATGTCTAAAGGTTTGTCAGTTTCAAATTGAAATACTGACGCTGTCCTCTTCTTTGCCTGATCCATAGCCTCAATTGTCAAATCAACAAAAGCGTCCTCTTCCTCTGCATAGTATATTCTAATATGTTCATAGACTTGCTTATTGAGTCCCTCCGTTAAAATCGTTTTAGGAGAAGACTGCTGCTCTAAATATTGTCCTGTCAGCTGAAACGCAACATAAATCAAGTACGCGGTGAAAGCATAAAAAATGAGACCTGCTGCTATCATTCCGCCTACAAGCTTTTTATGAATCAATGACGGCTTGGCTTTCATTTGCTCCCCACCTGAATTCATCCTGCAGCCTCTTTCTCTTTCTATGAAGAAACAAAGATCAACAAGAGGTGATATATTTTTTACTTTATGCAGTCAGGTGCGCAAGGTGCGGTTCCAAACAAAAAAGCCGCATATGACATACGGCTTTTGTCGTAGCTATTTTGATTCAGGGAAGACACGTCTGACCGTTTCAGTAAATTCATCGAAAAATCCTGAGATGGGCTCTCCGCTTCTAATACGTTTTCCGTACCCTTCCATACGATCGACAAAGTCTGGATTCGCAGATACATACACATTATCGATTTGTTGATCCGTTGATTTGACTTTATCAGAAATTTTCTTTTTCAAATCTTCTGTCACATTACCGCTTTTATCGCCTTCAAGCATAACAGCAACAAATGCATTCTTTCCTGTAACAAGTACGTTCGCTGTTTTTACTTCAGACATGTTGGCTACTAGCTCTGACGCTTTATCTGCCACTTTGACCTTCTGAGGTGTTTGAACATCTGGCTGATCCTGCCGCATGTTGTCATTCTTATATGTGACATTTTCATACTGTCGTTTCATTGTTCCTCTTCGCTCATCGCCCTGGTTGTTCATACCACATCCAGTGGTGATCAATGCTGGAACGAGTAGTAAAGATAGCATCCATTTCTTATTCATCATTTATTCCCTCCTTTTGCTTTTAGGTTTTTCATCCAGCCGGCTTTTTATGCATACATCCTCTCTTTCAGCGAAATGAATTCATAATTCAGCTTTGTTTGGTCATCCTAAACATGATGAAGAAGAATCATCACGATCAAATGGAGGGATTCGTTTGTTTAAAAAAAGAAAAGGCATGAGCACTGGCGCAATGATCGCAGCATCAACAGCCATCATTGCATTATTTTCCCCGGTTTTACGAAGAAGACTGAAAAGCATGACGCAAATGAATATGTCTTCAATGATGAAGGGAAAAGATCAACAGCACCATGAATCGTCTCGAAACGAGTCACACGCACAGAAAGAAGCAAAGGGAACCGCGGAAATCGGACAAATGATGAAGCAAGCATTTACTGCTGTACAGCCAAATCATACGAATCAGCACCAATCGACATCAAGAAACCATCAGCCAAGAGAGTCTTATGCACAGTCTCTCCATATTGATGAAAGTGTCATGAATGTGATGGATGATGAATCAATCCAGCAAGTGATCAATGACATCGAGCACAAATAAGAAAACAGGAGCCTTTATGAATAGAGGCTCCTGTTTATTCTCCTGAAAAATGTTCTTTCACCATTACAGAGAAGAAAGGTAAAAAGGTAATTTCAACTGTTGTGATAAAATCGCCATAAGCTTCTACTATGAGTAAGAGCTCTTTTTCGTTTGGCCGGTCCTTTTTTATCTCTACATGCTGCACGGTTTTAAAATCATAGATACCTAAAAACGATCCATCTTTTTTTCGAACAGCTTTTAACGTAAATTCTTGACTTCCAAGGTACATCTTGACAACGAAACGCTCGTCTTGATTCTCAAATCGAAATGTCAGGCTTTGATATTCAATAAGCATCCCTTTCTCGAACCTTTCATCAGGCTCCGTTTCAAAAAAGAGAGCCAGTCCGTTTCATCTGGGAAGCGTTTTCCTCGCATGTTTTTCGATCCCTTCATAAGTGAAATTTTTATTAATTATCCTTTTTCCCCTTTTCTTTTGCAACAAATTTTAGTAATTTTAAAAAGGTGATTTAATTTTGCTAAGAGACCTCTTTATTAATTTAACAATTCTTGTCACTTTTCATTATTTATTTCTGCTTGTGTTTAAAGAGAATTTTCTTAAGAAAGAAGATACCCTGCTCAGACAACTATGCAAAGGCATTCTTTCTGGGTTACTCGGTGTCCTCTTAATGTTCTTCTCTATCAAAGCAGGACCAGCCATCGTCGATTTAAGACATATCCCCCTTATTTTAACGGCCTTTTATGGAGGCATCGCCCAAACCATCATTGCAGCCTGTGTTGTAATTATTGGTCGATTATTAATCGAAGCCAACGTCACTTCTTTCATCAACATTTTTTCCATGATGATCATCGCAACAGCTTCTTTTTTAATTGCTGAGCGCCATATGAATCAAGTTATGAAAATGCTTTTGTCCATTACGTTAGGTAATGTGATTGCCACAAGCCTGTTTATCATGATCGTGCATGAGACATCATTTGAACTACATTTTGCTTATTGGATGTTCTCATATATTGCTGGTTTGTTTAACTTTTACGTCATTGAGCATCAAACAAAAGCATATCAGCTATTGAATTTGTATAAATTCCAAGCTCATTATGACTTTTTAACAGGTGTTTTAAATAAACGGAAGTTCGATGAGGTCTTAAATGATGCTTTTTCGATGAAATTTAAGCAGCCTATCCATCAAATGTCCCTTATTTACTTAGACATCGATTACTTCAAATCCATCAATGACCAATATGGACATCATGAGGGAGATTTGGTTTTAAAAGAAATCGGAAAAAGGCTGATCAAAAACACAAGAAGCTCAGATTATATTGGGAGGATCGGCGGTGAGGAATTTGCCGTCCTTCTACCCAATTGTACAGTTGAAAAAACATGGCAGATTGCAGAACGCTTACGGAGAAAACTAGCAGATCAGCCGATTTATTTACAAAATGGCATGTCCATTCATATTACAGTATCACTTGGTTGTGCGTATTCCCCCGGGGCAAGTCCAAATATCAAACAATTACCGATTATAGCTGACCAAGAGCTCTATAAAGCGAAGCAGTCTGGCCGAAATCAAGTGAGCTTCTCAGGGAGAAAAAGAGGCCAATGAACATAGGCTTTTTCCTCAATTTGTTAGCACTAATTATTTTTAAAAAAGTTTTTGGATAACAGTTGTTTTTTCCCGCAAACACTGGTAAAGTAAAGGTAATTATTTTTGTTCGTATCATCTTTAAGAAGAAAGTTTTGAAAGAGTTTTCGTCTTTGAAGTTTGTGTAAGAGCAAGAATAGTGAATTTAAGCGTTAAGATCGCTTTAGGAGGAAATTTCATGTTAGAAGGTAAAGTAAAATGGTTCAACTCTGAAAAAGGTTTCGGATTCATCGAAGTAGAAGGTCAAGACGATGTATTCGTTCACTTCTCTGCTATCCAAGGCGAAGGCTTCAAAACTTTAGAAGAAGGTCAAGCAGTTTCTTTCGAAATCGTTGAAGGTAACCGTGGACCACAAGCTGCTAACGTTAACAAAGCGTAATTTAAGAGCATCTGCTCTTTAGCACTTTATAGAGTGAAGGAAAACCGCTCGGCTTCTGCCGGCGGTTTTTTTGTGCTATAAAAAAAGAGAACCTGACAAGAGGTTCTCTTTTTATTTGTCCTTCTGCTTTAGCTTCTGCAAAGCAGAACGATACATATCATCATTCATTTTAGTTTCTGGCTCTTCTTCTTTGACAGGTGGTTCTGGCTGCTTAAACTTTTGAAGCGCCTGTCTATAGAAATCATCACCAGACACTCGTTCATCCGTTTGAGAAGGCGTTGACGCTTCTTCTTCTACTTCAGGCTCTACAGGTCTCGCCGCAACTTCTGACTCGCTGCGGGGCTCGTCAGGCTGATTGGGCACATCTTCATTGATCTCTTTCTTCTCGATCGAAGCGTGTCTGACATTGAATGCTACTAATCCGATAATGACTAGAACAGCAGCTACTAACGCTACAATAATCGTCGCCAAAAGAACCCTCTCCTTATCGCTTAAATGACGCAGTGACTGATGCTACACGTCTTCCTAATGCTTTCCCAAGTTCAATGCCTTCTGTCGAAATCACTTCATCAGAATCAATCGGACATGTCACACCTGCTCCATAGTAAGAGCCGTATAAAGCATTTTCTGGCACATTTCCAGGAAGGCCAACGACAAGCATCCCTTGGTGGAACATTGGTGTAATTAAATTATGCATTGTCATTTCTAAACCGCCGTGCGTTGTAGCAGTTGTACAGAAAACGGCACCGACTTTATCGATCAGTTTTCCTTCTGCCCATAAGTAGCCAAGACGGTCAATCCATGTCTTTAACCCAGAACTAATGGTCCCAAAGTGACCAGGGCAGCCCCAAATGATCGCATCCATTTGATCCAGCTTGCGAATATCCGCATCTTTCACGTGATCAACGAATACTTCAGCGTGCTCTGTTTCACCTGCACCCGCTGCAATTGCTTCTGCCAGTGCTTTTGTATGGTCACCTTCACTATCGTATACGACATAAATTTTCATGTACGGTCCCTCCACACTTATCTTGCATCTTGGTTTGCTTCCTTAGGTGCTGGAAGCAGTGTCATTTCTTGTTTTTTATGCTGCTGGTCTTTTCGCTTTTTATCCTTACGTACATCACGCAGGAACAAGCTGAGAATGACACCAGCGGCACAGAATAACGTTACCCACATGTAAGCATCATTGATACCCATTACGTTTGAATCAACCTGTGCTTTCGTAAAGAGCTGGGTGGATACATATTTTTGAGCAGCTTCAGCTGTCATGCCCATATGGTGCATCACATTCGACACAGCCGCCTGGAATGAATTCATAAAGAACGGGTCCGCTGTATTTGTTTGATCCGCCATATTGGAATAATGGAATGTTGTCCGATTCGTATAAATCGTTGTGATCAAACTCGTACCGATCGAACCGCTTATTTGTCTTAATGTATTAGACATCGCTGTACCATGGCTGTTTAAGTGCTGTGGTAATTGGTTCATCCCAGCTGTCATCACAGGCATCATAAGGAGTGACATACCGAATGCACGAACTGCATACATGAGCACAATGTGACTATATGATGTATCAATCGTCAGCCTTGTAAACTCGAATGTGGTGACAACGGTAATGAGCATCCCCACAATCGCTAGCGGACGAGGTCCAAATTTATCAAACAAAATCCCTGAAATCGGGGACATAATCAGCATCGCAAGTGCCCCTGGAAGCATTAATAGCCCGGATTGCAATGCCGTAAACCCAACGAGGTTTTGCAGATAAATCGGAAGTAAGAACATCCCAGTGTATAAGGCAACTGTAATAATAATATTAATGACACTTGATAATGAGAAAATGCTGTATTTAAACACTCGGAAATCAAGCATCGGATTATCAGCTTTCAGCTGTTGGAAAATAAAGAGAATGATCGCAATCGCACCAACAATAATCGTCGATAAGACGATCGGATCTGTCCAGCCATCACTTCCAGCTTCACTCACTCCGTATAGGAGCGAAGCAAAACCAACGATGGAAAGAACCGCACCAAGGCTGTCCAGCTTGATCTTTTTAGGCTCTACAATATTTCTAAACATAAAGAAAGCCGCGATAATGACAATTGCTCCGATTGGAACAAGTCCATAAAACATAATACGCCAAGAATAATGTTCAATAATGTAACCAGATAATGTTGGTCCTACCGCTGGAGCAAACATCATCGCAAGACCGAAAATCCCCATTCCTTTCCCTCTGTTTTCAGGAGGGAAAATAAAAAGGATTGTTGTCATCACGAGCGGCTGCAGGATACCGCCGCCGATTGCCTGAATCAAACGACCAATGAGCATGGTCGAAAAGTTCGGCGCAATCCCGCAAATAAAGGTCCCTAGTGTAAACGAGATCATGGCAACTAGGAATAAGCTGCGCTGTCCAAAGCGTGTGATTAAAAACGCAGATAACGGAATCAGCACACCGTTGACAAGCATATAACCTGTTGTAAGCCACTGAATCGTCGTTGCACTCACATTAAATTCAGTCATTAAATGGGGCATGGCTACGTTCAGAAGTGTTTGGTTCAAAATCGCAACGAACAAGCCGGCCATTAAAATGATCAGTAAAGACAAGGAGCCTGCTCCCTGTTTTGTTGCTGCAGGTTGATTTGCCATCTCAGACAACCTCCTTTCATTTTTTGATATCAATCATCATTAAGATGAAATTTTGACAGAAGCATTCATACCAGGAAGTACTTTGTCTGATGGATTTTTAATTGAAATTTTCACTGCTATTTTTTGTGTCACTTTTGTATAGTTACCACTTGAGTTTGTTGCTGGCAGCATGTTGAATGTTGAGTTTGTCGCATAACCAATTTGTTCAACTGTTCCTTCAAATGTTGTATCAGGATCACCATCTACCACGATGTCGACTTTGTCGCCTTTTTCAATGCTTTTAATATCTGTTTCTTTGATATTTGCTGTGATGTAAAGCTTGCTTAAATCAATCGTTTCACCAAGAACTGTACCAGGCTGCACTTGTTGATTGTTTTGTACTTCTTTTTTGACTAATGTGCCATCAGCCACTGATTTAATGTTTGTTTTTGTTTCTCCTTCAACTTTTGCGACTGTGCTGTCTTTTTGCACTTCGTCACCTTCATTGATATCCCAGCCTTTGATTTGTCCAGCTGCTGGTGCTGTGATTTGATACATGTCACCTGTCACTTTCGCCTCGTCAGTTTTGACAAAATTTGTGCTTTCGTAGTAGTAATAAGCACCTCCGGCAATAATGGCAAGAATTACAATAAGGCCAATAATATTCGTTAGCAATAAACGCCCTCTGTTCATGTTTTGTTTCTCCTTTCATGTATAAAAATATAGTGTCATCTGCTTTAGCAAACTTAGAATGCCCATCATCTGACAGAATATGAAGCAAGCTCATAAAACCGTTATATCTCCTTCATCTTCCCCGCATGAATAATGGTGTGCAGCCCATTTATACTTATTGTTCACTCATGAGCAAAGAGAAGAAAAAGAAGAAAAGACGATCGGCATCTTTTTTGAAAAACTTATATTTAACAAGATTAAATATTAATAAATGAAAATTGAAATGTCAAAGAGAAAGTTTTACTTTTTTTCTGGTGATCCCTTCCTTCTCCATACAAAAAACCCTTCAGCCCTTATGCTGAAAGGTTTTTTCAAATGTGCTATTTACGAAAGAACTTCTTCCTGCTGAAAAAATTTTTTTAGGGCAAGAAAAACGTCTGATTTTTGCTTCAAAATATAATGCTTAAATTTCTCATCCTGTATATGCTTATATGCTGACATTAATGTAGAATGCCGGTTGTATTGATTCACTTCACCATAGCAGAATAAGTTGGCTTTTTTCATAATTTCAGAAACAAGCTTCACGCATCTTGCATTGTCTGAGGTCAAATTGTCTCCATCAGAAAAATGAAAAGGATAAATATTATATCGCGACGGTGGATAACGTTCGTCTATGAGCTCTAGCGCTTTTCGATAGACAGAGGAGCAAATGGTTCCTCCGCTCTCCCCCCGCGAAAAGAAATGCTCTTCATCGACAACCTTCGCCTCCGTATGATGAGCAATAAATTCAATTTCAACCGTTTCATACTTTGTCCGTAAGAAACGTGTCATCCAAAAGAAAAAACTTCTCGCCATATATTTTTCCCAAAGTCCCATACTTCCGCTCGTATCCATCATCGCCAAAACGACGGCTTTCGACTCTGGTTTGGTCACTTCATTCCACGTCTTATATTTGATATCCTCTGGGTAGATTGGATAAAAGGAAGGACTGCCTGTCATTGCATTTCGTTTAAATGCTGAGAGCATCGTTCGTTTTTTATGAATATTCCCTGTTAACCCGGTTTTGCGAATATCGTTAAACTCAATTTGCTCGACAATGATGTCGTCAAGCTCCTTTTGTTTAAGGTTTGGCAGCTCTAATTCCCGAAACAGCGCTTCCTCAAGATCCATTAATGAGACCTCTGCTTCGTAATAATCCTCTCCAGCCTGATCTCCTGCGCTCTGCCCCTTTCCTTGCCCTTGCTTACTGTCTGATCCATCACGTGCGACAATATCGCCTACCTCGCTGTCTCCATCGCCTTGACCCACATGCTTATTTTTATCGTAGTTGTACCGAATTTTATATTCATCTAACGAACGAATCGGAATTTTGACAACATCTTTTCCGTTAGACATGATAATGCTTTCTTCTGTGACAAGATCCGGCAAATTGTTTTTAATCGCTTCTTTGACCTTTTTCTGATGACGCTGCTGGTCGTCATAGCCTTTTCGATGGAGGGACCAGTCTTCCTGAGATACAATAAACTGACTTTTTTCTTGCCGGGACATCCATCCCCCTCCTCACCTGTTTGCACAATTCTTCTAACCACCGATTCCTTTATCTTATGCTGCTCGTCACCCAAGTTGACGATCATTTCTAAAAAAGACATTACCGGTGCAGGTGCGCCAATAATGCCTCCTTCATTTATTAACGATTGAGAAGACTGCCTACATATTTTAAAAGTTCATTTGCACTTGTTGAATTATAGCCATGTTCATCAATTAATCTAGCCACTACTTCATTCACTTTCTTCAGCTGCTGTTCATCCGGTGTCTTCGTTGACGTCGTGATTTTCACCACATCTTTTAAATCAGCAAACAGCTTCTTCTGAATTGCCTCACGCAATCTCTCATGAGAATTATAATCAAAGCGTTTGCCCTTTCTCGCATAAGCCGAAATACGAATCAGAATTTCTTCTCTAAATGCCTTTTTCGCATTTTCAGAAATTCCGATCTGCTCTTCAATTGAACGCATAAGCTTTTCATCAGGATTCATTTCTTCACCGGTTAACGGATCACGCAGCTTGTTTTTGTTGCAATATGCCTCGACATTATCTAAGTAATTATCCATGAGCGTTTTCGCAGACTCCTCATAGGAATACACAAATGCCTTTTGTACTTCCTTCTTCGCAATATCGTCGTACTCTTTTCGCGCAACAGAAATAAAATTCAAATAGCGCTCCCGGTCCTCGCTTGAGATAGACGGATGCTGATCGAGTCCTTCTTTTAACGAACGAAGGACATCCAGCGCATTGATCGACTCCATATTCTTCCGAATAATAGTGGAGGAAATGCGGTTAATCACATATCGCGGATCAATTCCGCTCATCCCTTCATCATGAAATTCCTTTTTCATCTCATCAATATCAGCAGATTGGAATCCCTCGACACTTTCTCCGTCATAAAGGCGCATTTTTTTCACCAAATCAATATCAGAACGCTTCGGCTCTTTGAGTCTTGTCAAAATGGAGAACATCGCTGCCACCTTCAGCGTATGCGGGGCAATATGCACATCAGAGACATCACTTTCTGAAATCATTTTATGATAAATGCGTTCCTCCTCTGTCGCCTTCAAGTTATAAGGAATCGGCATCACAATAATTCTTGAATGCAAGGCCTCGTTCTTTTTATTTGAAATAAACGACCGGTACTCGGTTTCATTCGTATGAGCGACGATCAATTCATCTGCACTAATCAAGGCAAAACGGCCTGCTTTAAAATTTCCTTCCTGCGTTAATGACAGAAGATGCCATAGAAATTTCTCATCACACTTTAACATCTCCTGAAACTCCATCATCCCTCGGTTTGCTTTATTGAGTTCTCCATCAAAGCGGTAGGCCCTTGGATCTGACTCTGATCCAAATTCAGCAATAGTGGAAAAATCGATGCTTCCTGTTAAATCAGCAATGTCCTGAGATTTCGGATCAGACGGACTAAAGGTACCAATACCGGTCCGTTTATCCTCTGAGAAAAAGATCCGTTCAACCCTTACATCCTCAATTCGTCCACCATATTCCTCTTCCAACCTCATCATATTCAGAGGGGACAAATTCCCCTGCACACGAATGCCATACTCTCTATAGAAATCCTCACGTAGATTTTGCGGAATAAGATGAAGCGGATCTTCATGCATCGGGCAGCCTTTGATCGCATAGACCGCGCCATGATCTGTCAGTGAATATTCTTCTAGTCCTCTTTTCAGCGTAGTAACAAGCGTAGATTTCCCCCCGCTCACTGGTCCCATCAATAACAAAATACGCTTCCTCACATCGAGCCGCTTGGCAGCAGGGTGAAAATATTCCTCCACTAATCTTTCCAATGATTCCTCTAATCCAAAAAGCTCCTGATCAAAAAATTTGTACGTTCTGACCCCATTCTCCTCTTCAATCCCGCTGTCTTTAATCATATGATAAACGCGAGAATGAGCAGATTGAGCGACAAGTGGATTTTCCTTTATAATGTCTAAATATTCGCCGAATGTGCCTTCCCATTTGAGACGCTGCTCTTCTTCTCTGTGCTGTTCGATTTTCTTTAAAATATCCATATGAACCTCCTCTTTCAAGATTGAAGCAAGTAATCAGATACTGTTTTACAATCTATGCGGAGGCGTCCTATTACATGCTTTCGTTCTTCAAAATGACGAATTGGCAAACTGAATTGACAACCATCCGCAAGACCCTTCATAATAAAGGAAAAACAGGAGAAAATGATCTTCTTCTCCTGCTTTTCAAGGCGAACTTCACATCATATGAAATAGGCAGCGATAGAAACAAAGGGATAAGGGGGAGCTTATATGAGAACGGTCATTATGATGGGCGTCATCATTACGTTTTTAGTATCCATTTTCACAGCTGGCTACGAAGGCAAGCCTGGTAAATGAAGAAAAGGATGTTCCATAAGCGGAACATCCTTTTTCATTTAATTCGTTGTTTTTAGCACCTACATATTTACTGTCCTTTGATTTTTTCAATATGTCAAAAAATAGACTAAACAAGTCATATTTTGTTCCTTATCTCATATAAAAAAGCCGAGATAGGCATCCCGGCCTTCATCATGACCTTATATCAGATCTCGATATTGCTGCTGGCGAAGTGCCTCATACACAAGAATTGCTGCCGTATTCGATAGATTCAGAGAACGAACATGTTCTGTCATCGGTAAACGAAGGCAGCGGTCCATATTCCGCTCGATCAAATCTTTCGGCAATCCACTTGTCTCTCTGCCAAAAACGAAGAAGTAATCTTCATCTAACTGAGAGTAATCAAATGTCGTATGCGGCTTTTGACCAAATTTTGTGATATAGAAGAATTGTCCCTTCGGATGTGCCTCAAACAATTCATCAAGTGAATCATGATAGACGACATTGGCATATTTCCAATAATCGAGTCCTGCACGCTTCAGCATTTTATCATCTGTCGAAAAACCAAGCGGACGAATCAGATGAAGGGTTGTATTTGTTGCTGCACATGTACGCGCAATATTTCCAGTATTAGCTGGAATCTCTGGTTGATATAAAACGACATGAAGTCCCAAAAAAGTTCACCTCTAATTTTCTTTTCCGCTCAACATTATACCATTAACTATCCTTCGCGGCATCGTCCAAAATGTGAAAAAACGTATAACGAATAGCAGGAGTATAGGCAGTCGAATCCTCATACGACCAATAACGCATACGGCTGTCATATGTCTGAGCATTCACAAGAGGCATTCCGCCTTTATCGTGATCGACGACAATGGTTGTATGATTATACCTGCCATCTCCCTCAAAATCGTAGCAAATGACATCACCAATTTGAAGCTCCTGTGCTTCTGTGAGTTTCTTTGCTCTTAAACCCGCTTTCGAATTCGCTAAATAATTTTTCATCGAATGAGCCACCGTCCAGCTATAGCTCCACGTGTGCGGCCGCACCCACCAGCCAGATCCGCGGTTCGGATACCCTCTCGTTGGCGCATTCCCTGCCTTCAAGCATTGTGAAATAAAATTCGTGCAGTTATCTTCAAAATTTTTATAGGCGGGATTTCGTTTATTCCAATACGTCTCCGCATATTGTACGGCTGCCCGCCGGTCATAGTGAAAGGCTCTCCCAAACTGTTCTTCGGTCTGAAAGCGCTCATCCACCTGCTCTTCCATTTGACGTTCTTCTATCATCAACCGGTCTTTCACAAGCATGTCGTTGTAAAGGAACGCTTCTCTTTTTTCTACCTGCTCCTCTAAATAAAAAGAATCTACATCCTTGCATACATAAGTGAGATGAGCGAGATACTGCACATGCTGAGCCCCGTCATCTTGAATCGTTGAATCAAGAAGTGTTGCTTTCGCCTTCGCCTTGACAATCTCCACCTGTCTTCTAGCAAAAAGCTCTTTTTTCCGTTCGACTGCTTCCACATCAGACATGAGCTGCGGCTGTTTGATTGCACTCCCATTTAATAAATAACCAAGCCTGTCTTCTAATGTTTGCTCTAATAATTGTTTCACACAGACACCACCAAACTTTTTTAAAATCTCTGTTTGGTTCATTCTATGTTCACAGGGACGTTATTTAGTATTTAAAGGTGTCTGTAAAAACTCAATCCCTTTGACAATTTCCTGTTTCGCTTCCTCATCGCTTTCCCGCTCAAGGGCTTTTTCCAGTTCTGGGAGCAGCTCCTCATCGCCAATTTTCCCTATTGCCCAAGCAGCCGTGCCCCGAATAACAGGTCTTGGATCCTTGTGCATCAAATCAATCAACACGGGTAAGGCAGATGTATCTTTAAAGTGAGCAAGTGCCAAAATCGCATTTCGCTGAATTGGCTTTTTTCCCCGCCATGAACCTGAAACATGACCGTATTTTTCCTTAAACTCACGATTACTGATCGTAAGAAGCGGCTTTAAGAGCGGCTTCGCAATTTCAGGGTCCGGCTCCATTTCAGGATGCAGGTGAAAGTCCTTCCGTTTATTGATCGGGCAGACAATTTGACACGTATCACATCCGTACAATCGATTTCCTATTTTCGAACGAAATTCGTCAGGCAAAAATCCTTTTGTTTGCGTTAAAAAGGAAATACACCGTTGAGAATTCAGCTGTCCTGGATTCACAAGTGCACCAGTTGGACACGAATCTACACACTTATTACACGTTCCGCACTGGTCTTCAATTTTTTCATCCGGTTCAAATGGGACATTTGTGATCATTTCAGCCAAATACACGTAAGACCCAAACTCTGGCGTGATAATCATACAGTTCTTCGCACTAAAACCTATGCCAGCGCGTTCCGCTACTGCACGATCAGATAGTTCCCCTGTGTCCACCATTGATTTTGTCCGTATATCGACATGTTTACTCCGCAAGAATTCTTCGAGCATATCAAGCTTTTTTTTCAGCACAACATGATAATCTGTTCCCCAAGAAGCACGGCAAAAAATCCCTCTTCTTGCATCCTTTGTACTTCGAGGAGCATCTTTCATTTTGGAAGGATACGCGAGCGCTATCGCAACAATTGATTTGGCCTTCGGAAGCAGCAAAGAAGGGTTTGTTCGCTTCTCTATGTCAGGCTCTTCAAAGCCTGACAAATACCCTAACGATTCATGTAAGATGAGGCGGTCTTTTAATGAATCAAATGTATCAGCACTTGCAAATCGGATTTTATCGACACCAATTTCTTTCGCATATTGAATCAATTCTTCTTTTAATTTTCCAACATGAATCACCTTGCAAACCTCCTTTCTTTGTTTCTTCTGTTGTTTTCAGTATAATACGAGTGTATCATGACCGATTGGAGTGAGTCACTGTGAAGATACATATGGAAATTTCTCATCCTGACAACCCGTCTATCCATGTTGGACAGATTGAATATTCGCATATTGAAGTTGGCACATCCCCTCAAATGTTAAAAGGCCGGCTCCGCCTGTTTCAAGAATCTTTATTCTTTGAATACGAAGATAAAGTATTAGAAGAAGTACCAGCAATCAAAGAATGGACGGACCTTTTAAAAGACGTTCCTTTCCTGCCAATTCTTGCTGATATCCAAAAGGAACAATTTATTGACTCGACCAATTCCGTACAGGATTTATCGATCTTTTTCTCTTTAAAATATTTCTTGCCTATCCTGACATTCGATGCTGATCGTCTAGAAGAGCCGCTTTCACTAGCAAAACATGAGAGTGGTCACATTGAATGGCAGGACAACGCAGGACTTAAAGGATTATTTTCTCAACCAAGTAAAGCACACATTTCTCAAGACACAAAAAACATTTTGCAAATCATCCTGTTTCCGCCATCTATTTCCCGGGAAAAGAGTGAAGCTCTCATCCAATCCTTGACGAAGATGTTTGTACAAATACATGGTGGAGAAAGTAAATATGAACTTATTGAAAAAGCACTGTAGCTTGACAGTGCTTTTTCACATTATACTGACATAATAAAAAACGCAACACTTCGTTTATCTAAGAAACGAAATACTGCGTTATTAACAAAAATTATGTATTGGAGCGGGTGATGAGAATCGAACTCACGACATCAGCTTGGAAGGCTGAGGTTTTACCACTAAACTACACCCGCATCAATAAGCAACGTCATCGCGTTGACCTTTATTATGTTACAACTTCCTAAACAATTCGTCAAGAGAATATGAAGATTTTTCGTCAAAAAACTTCATATTCTCCGTATATATTACGATAGTTATTTATCGATCTGCAAATACACCAAATAAGCCTGCTTCACACCTTTTAATTCTTCTTTTAGATTCTTTTCAGAATCTGTTAAACCAGAAAACTCATAGTTCATTCCAGTTGTGATGGTAGTAGAAATTAATTTTTTCTCTCCAGGAGACATGTGAAAAAGATTTGCCTCTGTTATCGTTGTGTTTCCTCCGACGTCCTCTTTAAAATCCACGCTAGTTGCGAGCTTCGTTTGTTCGCTCTGCTCTTTATCTTTCCACAAGCTATACGTTACATTTAGCAGATCATCTTTTTTCTCTTCTAGCTGATAGATAAATTTCACACTGTTATCGACACCATTTTGATGAAGTTTCATGGTGATTTTTTTTGTATCTTCTTTCAATAATTGTCCATCCTTGTAATGCATACCTATTAAAGAAACACTTTTAACACTTTCTTTTAGTCCCTTCACTGTCATCGCTTCAAATGATTCATCTGATAATGATTTCAGAAGATTTTTTTCATTTTTTGTTAGTTTCATAGGTTCGACAGTTATTTCATCTTGAGTTGCTGTTTCCTTATTTTTGTCTGTTGCAGGTTTTTCTGATACCGTCTTCTCTGTCGTCAATGTTTCTTCAGCCTTCTCACCGCATCCTGCTAATAGAAAAACAGTAAATAAAAGAATACTCCATTTCTTAATCATTGATATCCCCTTTTATACATTTATTCTTTATTATACTAAAATTTAGTTGATTATACAAAAAAAGATTAGGAAAATTCTCCTAATCTTTCGCTTTTTTCTGCTTCATGGCTGATAAGAAAGCCACAATGAGAAAACTCGCGGCAAAAATCACAATCATATAAATAAAAAAGTTTGGCTTGATTTGAAAAGTAAATGCGGATGAACCTTCCATCTCAAAAGCGAGACTGTTAAATAATAAAGCATCATTCGTTTTTGATTGAAATAAATGATAGAACAATACACCGATTGTCAGCATCGGAAAGCCTAAAAACCCCAGAAAACCACCAACAATAGCACCTTGTTTCATCGCCTGTACGTTCATGATCGTTGTCCTCCCATTCCCCCAAGCAATAGCTGCTTCATAATGGATTTACCATCCCCCATAAACGGAAGAAGATAGAGTAATTGAATAAAATATGTGATTGAAAAAATAAAGAAGCCGGTCGAGATTGGATTTTCTTTTAG
This sequence comes from Bacillus sp. FSL W8-0645, assembly GCF_038007905.1. NCBI lineage: Bacteria > Bacillati > Bacillota > Bacilli > Caryophanales > Bacillaceae > Bacillus > Bacillus sp. FSL W8-0645. Next base: position 1,001,896 of record NZ_JBBOYC010000001.1, on the reverse strand, counting down.
ACATAATACGGTCACAATGATCCCTGCTGCTCCGATCACACCTGGGACAAGCGGCCCAAGCAGCGTAATCCATACCTGCTTCTTCTGAAACGGATCTAATACTGGTCTTACAAATTTCACAGACATCATATCACTTGCAAAAAAGCCTTGTGGACCATCCCTTCCCGCAAATTTTCGATGAGCATAGCCGTGTGCTGCCTCATGTAATGCGGTCCCGGTAATTAATCCAAAATATATAATTGTAAAATAAATCGCAATGGCTGCAATCGACCGGTCGGGAATGAATAAAAAAGCGATCCCTGCCATGACCATAAAAAGCATCCAGAAAAAGATGATTTTACGCGTCACCATGAGTAATGCTGTCCCAAAAATATGAAAGAACGAGTGACCAGTGCAATCAAATCGTTCCTTCATTTTCACTTGATACTGTTTGAAAAATTGACAGCAGGCTGTCACAATTCGATATGGTGATTGATAATGAATAGACAGTAAGTGGTGCTGATTCAACCCCATCATCAGTTGATAAAAGTCACGAGAAATCACAGACTCATCGACCTGAAACAAATCGGCGAGCTCTGCGGTAATACTCGCTTCTGTCCTTTTGCCATCTACTTTCGTTAACATATGATAGGCACTTTCATTAATCGGGAGTGTGCTTCCATACTGCGTATCCGTGAGATGTCTCTTTTGTAAGGTCACATACGGCGCAAGTGCCGGTACCCGCTCAATCTTTAGCTTATTGTTAAGAAGTTGAATCATGTGAATACCTCCATGAAAAACCTTTGTATATGGCAAAGATGAGCAGACCTTCAAATGCAGCTACAAGCAGCCACTGAAGCGTTTGACTCGACTCCCCTATGACATAGTTTCCAATAAAAACAATCGGAATCATGAGTAAAATAAGTGCTCCAAATGAAAAAATGCCTGTGTAGGGATTGTTCCGATCAAGCGGAAGTAAAATACCTACCACATAAAAGAGCGCAGTGGCATTGCATAAGACAGCGGCCCCAATCAATACGTTCCAAACCTGATCAGGAAGCGTCATCGTTGTCAGCATGAAGATTGCTATTTGCAGTACACCAACAAGCAAAAGCCCGATAAACTTATACAGAGCCACTTCCCACGATCTTAGGCCAAATGTTTTGTACATCCCCAGCATTCGTTTATCATTGCCAAATGAATTGAAGGCGGTTAATCCAGCAAGAGCGCAGAGAACAAAAAACGCTTCTTCTTCAAAGCGGAACCCAAACTGATAACGGACGAATAAGATCACAATGAGGAGTATGAGAAAGTTTAAAATGTTTTCTTCATTTCGCACCTGTGATTTCATTTCCTTTACAATAAGTGACCATTTTTTTGAAGAAGAGAACGGCAGTTTATTTAAAAAGGTTAACGCTTTTTTCTCTGCCATAATCGGCATCATCGCAAGAGAAAGAAATGCGCCGCCCGCCGATAAAAGGATGACCAGGATCAAAATTGCATAGTTTATCCCTTCAGGAGACATTCCTTGAGCCGCTAAGAAAAACGGTGCTGTAAAATACATCAAATGATAATCAAACTGTATATATGATTGCTGAATTTGATTGATATCAAAATGCGTCATTCCATACGCTACAACCAGTGCTAATAAAACAAAGATCGCTGCAAATTTTTGCAACGGTAATTTTAATTTCAGAACGATCAAATAGGTAATATTATAAATGAGTTGCAAAAGCATTAAGACAAAAAGCGATTGCAAAATCACCATCAAAAAGAACGTAAAAATAAAGAAAATACCTATTCCCTGGGCAATAAAATTAGGTAACAGCAGAATACCGATAAAAAATAAAACAAGCCCTGCCACCACTGTCACCATCGGAATAAAGTATCCGAGGCTTTTCTGAAAGGTAGAAAGCGGGAACCAGCTGAGCTGCATAGAAAAACGGTCTTGCTCAGGCGTCCTGACTTTGATCAAAATGAATAACAGGCTTGTAAAGATGGATGCATTGATCGCCATTGACACAACGAGTAATCCAAGTGAACGTTCATCGCCATTTAAGAATGCCTTCATAAAGACACCCGTAAAACTGTATCCGATGATGGCGCCCATTGTCACTGCAAACAAAAAGAATAAGATCACAATGATCCGCTTCGTCTGAGTATCAAAGAGCTTATACATCTCCTGCTGCCACATTTTAAGCATCATTCTAGAAATGATTAATGATTTCATCAAAATGTGCACCCCTATCACTTAACATTGAAGCTTTCAGAAACACCTGTTCCAATGTGCTTGATTGATACTTCTCCTTTAAGGCTGAGACCGTTCCTTCATCCATTTTAATTCCCTTAGAAATAATGGCGATTTTATGGCACAGCTCTTCCGCTGAAAGCATATCATGCGTTGAAAGCAAGATCGCACCATGGTGCTCGGTATAACGTTTCATCAGTTTCTTTGTGTTTATAACCGCTTCAATATCAAGTCCTCTAAAGGGCTCATCCATGATCACCAATTGACTATCAAGCATAAAGGCGGCAATCAGCTGTGTCTTTTTTTTCATACCATGTGAATAGGTTTCAATCGGTCTTGATAAAGCCGAGTCCATATCAAACAGTTCAATTAGTTGATTTCTTCTGTGAATTGTTTTACATTCATACATAGAAGAAACAAAATCTAAATATTCAGCACCAGTCAATGCTTCAGGGAGTAGCAGATCATCTGGAACATAGGCTACTTGTTTTTTAAAGGATGGTTCGTCATTTGTGACGTCCTGCAAAAGAATCGTTCCTTCTGTATGCTTAATGATGCCGAGTATACAGTTAATCATCGTTGTTTTACCGGAACCATTCGGTCCAGCAACAGCAACGATTTGATGAGGGTCGATTTTTAAATGAAAATCTTTGACAGCAGTCACGTTATTTTTATACGTCTTGGTTAATTTCTCGATCGTAAACATATAACCTCCAAGTGTCTGCATATTCTTTAAAAACAGATCAGGCTAAACCGCCCGCCACAGACGGTTTAGCCCTGGTGTCATTTCATAGAAGTAAAAAGATGAATCCTAAGTATAGCTACTTACATTCAATTTGGACTTTTAAGCCACTTTCCCACTGAACGGCTCCTGTAAAGCTACCCTTGCCGTTTGCTAAACACCAAACTGCTGCTCCTAGAACAACTGTTGCTCCCAATCCAAGAAGGACAGCAACAAATACTAAGAACCAAGCTTGGTCCATAATAGCAGGTTCCATAGTGGAATAGTCAACTTGCGGCGCTGCATAAGTCATACTTTTCACCTCCCAGCTTATGATGATCGTATCATAGGCTTCACTCTCCAAACATCAACAGAAGATCCCATTTTTGACCGAACATACTTTCGGAAAAAATGTGACCTTTTATTCAATTCTTCACTTTTAAGTGTAGGACCCCTATCTTATTATCTAGTTTTTCGCAATCCATAAGAACCACAAAACCCATATAATGTCAATTAAACCAGCTTTTTTCTTCTTTTTTTGAAATAGTCCTTATTTATCAATCCCTTTATATATTCTTTCTTTTTTGTGAAATAGAAAGAATTCCCCCGATATATCAGATAAAAAAGTCCTAATTATATGTCGTTATCACACCATTTATGAAATATTTACTGATGATTCCGACAAAAGAGTGAGCATATTTTCCTTCTTCTCTTGTCACTTAAAATATGTATATACAAGAAAGCCCCTTGGGAAAAAAGCCCTTTCCTTTCTTGAGTCACATCCAACATATGACTCGCTTCTTTCTATGGAAGAGCAACTTACTGCATAGGCATTCCTATGATTTCACTAGCTGGCAATGATTTATTACTTTCAAAAAAACTGATCCGCACTCTCTAATGAAACAATCCCTCTTTACATCAACATGTCCACACCTTTCCTCATTGAAATAAAAAAAGTCCATCAACTTTATTTATTATTTTTTTCAGATTTATCTAAAAAATGATTGACCAGGCACGAAACAACATTTATAGTCTTATTAAATATTTCTTATCAAACTAGTTGGTTTTATTTAGTAAAAGGAGGATACACATATGTCAGAAGAACGTCCATTCCGTTTAGAAACAAAAGCCATTCATGCAGGTCAGGAGCTTGATTCAGCTACCTATTCAAGAGCCGTTCCTATTTACCAAACAAGCTCTTTCGGTTTTAGAGATAGCGAGCATGCGGCGAATTTATTCGGACTGCAGGAACCCGGAAATATTTATTCTCGCATTATGAACCCTACAAATGATGTCTTTGAAAAACGGATCGCTGAGCTTGAGGGCGGCATTGGTGCACTTGCTGTCTCTTCTGGACAAGCAGCGACCACTTATTCTATTTTAAACATTGCAGGAGCTGGTGACGAAATTGTCTCCTCCAGCAGCCTTTATGGAGGCACATACAATTTATTTGCCCATACACTCAAAAAACTCGGCATTACAGTGAAATTTGTTGATTCGTCCAATTTAGAAGAACTCGAAGCCGCAATTACAGACAAAACGAAGGCAGTATATGCAGAGAGCATTGGGAATCCTAAAGGCGACATTCTACATATTGAAGCCATCTCAGCCATTGCACACAAGCACCATATTCCGCTTATTGTGGACAATACGCTCGCAAGTCCCTATTTATTGAGACCGATCGAATTTGGTGCAGACATTGTCGTCCATTCCGCTACGAAATTCATTGGCGGTCATGGTACATCAATTGGCGGTGTCATTGTCGATAGCGGCAAGTTTCCTTGGGCCGACAGTGATAAGTTCAAAGGGCTGACTGAACCAGATCCAAGTTATCACGGTCTGACGTATACTGAAGCAATTGGAGAAGCGGCTTATATCACAAAAGCACGTGTACAGCTCTTACGGGATTTAGGAGCAGCCTTGTCACCTTTCAACTCATTTTTACTTCTGCAAGGCCTAGAAACTTTGCATCTGCGTCTCGAGCGGCATAGTGAAAATGCATTAAAAACAGCGCAGTTCTTACAAGATCACCCTCTTGTAGATTGGGTAAGCTACCCAGGTCTTAAAAGCCATGAATCTCATGAGCTTGCTCAAACCTATTTGCCAAAAGGACAAGGCGCCATTCTCACATTTGGTATTAAAGGTGGACGAGAAGCTGGTAAAAAGCTCATTGATTCTGTTAAGCTGTTCTCACACCTTGCAAATGTGGGCGATTCTAAATCACTGATTATTCACCCTGCCAGCACAACGCATCAGCAATTAAGTGAAGCAGAACAAAAAGCGACAGGCGTCACACCAGAGCTCATTCGTTTATCTGTTGGAACAGAAGCGATTGAAGACATTATTGCAGATCTTGAACAGGCGATCACAAAAAGCCAGGCTGAATGAAAATAAAAAAAAGCACACAGAGGTGTGCTCAGATTGTAGAGAAACTCATGTTTTTCTACAATCTTTTTTATTTTCATCGTAATGATGATGGATGAGATTTAATGAAAAAGGCCTCCCACACACCTAACCTAGCTTCGCTAGGTGTGTGGCAATCTTCTTCATGTTCTGGCACGCAGCTGTGAGAAGAACTTGCTCACTCACATTCTGTTTTCCCCTCAACCGGCAGTAGCGAAGCCCATGCAGTTGTTTTGAATCTGCAAAGCTTCGCTCTATTTTTTCTTTTCTCTTTTTATATAGCTTTTTTCCAGAGACAGACAGACGATTTTGTCTGACCTTTTCTTTGTGTTCCTCCCAAACATGTCTTGAGATCACTTTTTGATGATTTTTCGATCTTGTACAGCTCTCGAGGAAAGGACACGAGATGCATTTTTTAGGGTCTGATTTGTAGTACCTATAACCTTTTCGATCAGTTGTCGTATATAACAGCTTCTCACCATTTGGACATATGTAATGATCTTGTTCAGAATCATACTGGAATTTCCACTTCTCAAATAATCCTCTTGTTGGATGAAAGCGTCTATGTGCGATGACACCAAAAATACGGCGATCGGATAAACCTTTACAGATTGGCGTTGTCAAATAACCAGAATCAAGGGCAACCGCTTCTACTTGAAAACCAAATCGGGCGATTTGGTAATCCAATCGATCAAGATACGGAACGGAATCATGGACATTGCCGGGTGTGACATGTGCATCCGTGATGATATTGTACTTCATATCCGTTGTACGATGGTCTAAGTAGAAAAAGCCTTCCGGTTTGTTTTCACGATAAAGATAGCCACTTTCAGGATCAGTCGTACTTTGGCGAATGTCTCTTTTCGTTTGCACCTCCTCTTTTACCTTTAAGGGCTTTTTTCCGTGTGCCACCCGATCTTCTTGGATCGCTTCTTCTAAATCATTTATATAGTTCTGAGTATCTTGTTCAATCGTTTTTCTCGTATATTTATGTTTATTGGCATTGGCTTTAAGATGAGTCGAATCAGTAAAAAGAACGCGGCCTCCTACCATATCATGATTGATGGCTTGAAGCACAATTTCATCAAAAATGTCTTGAAAAATCATTGTATTTTTGAATCGAGTACGACGATTCCAGCTAATGGTCGAGTGGTGGGGAACGGGGTCATTGATGTTCAAACCTAAAAACCATCTATACGCCATGTTATAGTAAATTTCTTTTTCAAGTTGTCTTTCAGAACGGATACCGTACAGGTAACCGATAAACATCATTTTGAACAAAATAAGTGGATCAAGAGAAGGGCGACCTTTATTCTCGCTATAATACGGTTTTACTTTATCTACGATAAATGAAAAATCAATGTACTGATCAATTTTACGAAGCAGGTGATCCTCTTCGACCAGTTGATCTAGCAATACAAATTCGGCTTCGTGCTGAGAAGAATTTCTAGTGTGGAACATGAGAAAAACACCTTCCTTTAGTATGCTTTTCTCTATTATAAAACGGGGGAATGGAAACTTTAAGGGGAAAAATAAAGCTGTCGAGATTTTCTCGACAGCCTGAGCACACAGAGGTGTGCTTTTTCTATTTCATTCATTATTAAGTAGTCGAACGTCTTGGAAAGGATAAAACACAAATGATGTCGTTCCTTGAATATCACTCTTTGTAAAAAGACCTAAGCCATTGCGGCTGTCCATTGATTTTTGACGATTGTCACCCATGACAAAATACTTGCCTTTTGGAACGGTAAGAGGGCCAAAATCAGGTGTCAACAAGGTCCCATCTGCGGCTGCTTTCTTTTTGTTTGACGTTAAGTAAGGCTCCGCCACTTTTTGACCATTGACATATAGCTGGTCATTTTTCATTTCAATTTTATCACCAGGTAAACCAATTAATCGTTTGACATAATGAGTGCTACGGTCTTCCCCATCAAGAACAATAATCTGTCCCCGTTTGTAATCGCCGAAATAATCAACCGTCTTATTCACAAAAACCCGCTCTGTATCTTGTAATGTTGGTTGCATAGAAGTCCCTTTTACAATGTACGGTGCGAATAAAAAGTTACGAATGATAAAAACAGCAATGAATGCAATTAAGATTGCTTTGAGCCAGCCCCATACTTCTGATTTCTTTTTTTGTGTTTTTGTATTTGTTGTCATAAGCTCCTCCTGAAATCCCCTAGGACGAAATGAGTTCCGCTAGCTGCACGCCAGCATCACGCTTGTATCACCCTAAATATAAACATATTTTGCCAACAAATCAAGCGATGAGAGAGAAAAAGGCAAGCACCCTTCTGTGCTTGCCCAAAACTCAGTTACTTAGTAGAAGTATCCTCTTCTTTTTCTTTTGATTTACCATAGAAATAATCAGATGGATTCACTGGTTTAAAATCAGACAGCTTATGGAATCGAAGAAGATCCCTATAAAGCACTTTATCTGAAAGGCTTAACTGATTATCGACACGGGCTTTAATCGCCTCTGTCTTTTTATTTTGTTTCACAACTTTACCTGTTTTTGTATCGTAGACAGTGTTATCTACAAGTGTATATTTTGGTGTCACATAGTTTCCGTTACGGAATGCAACAGTTTGATCATGCTTCTTAGAGAATAGATCTGTTCCAAAATTCACATACTCATTTGAATCAATACCTTGTAAGTGAAGAAGCGTAGGCATCACGTCTACTTCACCACCATACGTATGGTTCACGCCGCCCTGTTTGCCAGGAATACGAATCATGAGTGGTACACGCTGGTTTTGTGCATTTTGATAAGGTGTAATTTCTTTCCCTTGAATTTCACTCATTGCACGGTTATGGTTTTCAGAAATACCATTATGATCACCATATAATAAAATGACAGAGTCTTTATACATACCTGATTTTTTCAAGTCTTTAAAGAATTGCTCTAATGACTCATCTAGATATCTTGCTGTTTGGAAGTAGTTATCTACTGTTTTGTCACCAGTTGTTGCCTTAGCAATCGTTGCATCTTTTTCATCTAAATTAAATGGATAGTGATTAGTCAATGTCATTAAATGTGCATAAAATGGTTTTTTCATTGACTCTAGCATCGGGATTGATTCTTTAAAGAATGGTTTATCCTTCAGACCCATATTCACAAGATTTTCTTCATCCATGTTGTAATGTGAAGCATCGAAGAATTGATCATATCCCATATGCTTATAAATCGTGTCACGGTTCCAGAAAGATTTGTAATCCCCGTGAAGCACTGCGCTCGTATAGCCTGCTTTTTGATCTAGGATGGCAGGGAGTGATTGGTAAGTATTTTCACCTTTTGTCACAAACGCTGCTCCCTCTGGCAAGCCGAACATACTATTATCCATCATTAGCTCAGCATCAGCTGTCTTTCCTTGACCTGTCTGATGGAAGAAGTTATCGAAATACGTAAAGTCCTCTTTACCATGAGCCAGTTTGTTTAAAAACGGTGTCACTTCTTCTCCATTTAGTTTGTAGTCAATTAAGAAAGACTGGAAGCTTTCTAAATGGATTTTAATAATGTTTTTCCCTTTAGCTTTACCGAAATACTCTGCGTTTGGCTTTGCATAGTGAGAAGCTGTATAGTTTACAACATCCGTTAAATCTTCACTGCTCGCATTTGCTACCTGTGTTGCATTTTGTGCTGATTGTACTCCATCATAAATCGTATAATTATAAACACCTAAATATTTGACAACATACTTGTGATCAAATGTTCTTGTTAATAATTCTGGACGGTCCTTTTCAGCTAAATGAAGGTTTACAAAGAACAGTCCTACACCTGCAGCCACAATCAACAGTGCAAATGTCTTTTTCATTTGGAATTTCTTCACTTCTGGTCTCCAAATCACAATCGTAATCAAGATAATAATATCAAGGAAATACAAAAGGTCATGCGGCTTAATACTAGATAACACACCGCCAGTCATGCCTCCTCCAAGATTGCCTGCTTGCTTCATTGTGGAGAAAGTCAAAAAGTCATCAAAGAAACGGTAGTACGCTACATTCGCATATAAAAGTGCGGTCATAATAAAGTCAATGACAATTAAAACAATGGCAGATTTACGACCCTTCAAAAAGAGAGCCAGTCCCAAAAACACAATGGCTGAACTAAATGGATTTAATAAGAGAAGACCCTCTTGAAAAGAACCTTTCACTCCTAAATTAAAGTCCATTTTGTAGGTTGCGTACGATTTCGCCCAAAATAAAAGGACAGCCAATACAAAAAAGCTATATTTGTTCGCAAATATTTTTTTCATAAAACCTCTTCTTTCTTATTATCGTTCTGATATAAATGAAATCATAAAAAATTTACATTGATTTTGCAAATGTAAATCTTCTTCACCAAGCATTCCGATGCTCTGTTTCCGCCGGATATATGTGCTCCTTTAATATAACGAATGAGAAGCATCATAGGTTTCAAAAAAAAATACGAGTAAATAAAAGGAAAAATATCCATTTACATTTCATTTACACACACTTTGCAATTCAATAGATGAAGAAGGGTTTGTAAATCACTCAGTACTACTTTACTTTTTTCATCTATTCATGTCAAAGTAATTATAAAGAAAAGGAAGAATCACCTAGGCTTTTCGACTCATTTACCCAAATATATACAAAATTCGATACCTGGCAGGAGCAAGTTGACTCCTCTGAAACACAAGAAAAGCTCACACTGGATCAATTTATGAGCCGCATCTCACTTGAAAGTCTGCATGCTTACCCAGATGGAGAGTTTGAAGTCTACTGTCATGACGGTGATTTATTTTGGGGACATGTCATCATTGTCTCAGGCAATATCAATGGCACATTTCAAGATGCCCACATTGCAGGCTAAAGATTGGAGGGATAAGTAATGGAGATCAAGGCTTTTCATGAATTAAAACAACTAGGAAAAACACCCGTCGTGGCTAAGATTGGCGGCTTTCGTCCTGATCCAACAGCACACAGCTGGTTTGCCGGTCATTTCTTCATCCACCCCGATCAAGGCTGGCCCGCAGACCAAGATGGCGTCATGATTCCGATCTTACAAATTTATTTACCTGAAGTGCCAGGAGGATTGAACGAATTCAATGAATGTAAAATGATTCAAATCTTTCTCAACCAGAAAGCACTTCCGATGGATATCACAAAAAACGGCGAAGGCTGGAAGCTCATTGAATATGCAGATATGGAAGGATTAGAAGTAGTTGAAACTCCTGAAGAAGTGAGAGGACTCAAACCCTTTCAAATCCAATGGAAGGAAAGTGAGCAAGAAGACTACCCTTGCTGGGAAGAAGCGTGGTCATACGTCGATTTATCAGAAGTGAATAAAAGTGAAGAAGCGACGGACCACTTCTTTAATCAATACACAAATTATTCGTTCACAAAAATCGGTGGATATGGGGCGTATATTCAATCCCCACCCCATCAACAACAAGGCGAATTCATGCAGCAAATCGCCTCAGAAGCAAAACCTCGGTTCATGATTGGTGATAACGGCACGATGTATTTCTATTACGACAAAGACACAAAAGAATGGTCTATGCATTGAGATTGTTTTTAAAGTTTTATTGAATGAAACCTTTCCTCCTTCTAAGCGTAGGAAATAATATGGAAGGAGGAACCAACATGGGATTCATTCTCGATATCTTTTCACTTGCTGTATTTATCCCTTTTCTACAGGTAGATGAAGAGGATATCTCTAGAAACGCAGCCCATCTCAAAAAACATAGCTGGTTTCATGAGTTATTAAATGATCCAGCTTACAGACATCTCATCATTTATCATCCAGATGTCCGCCAAGTCATTGGCAGATGTAACACAGATAAACTTCATCAGAAGCGATACAACTTAAAATGCGAACGTAAAGTGCTGAAAGCATTACGTCGTGCCAAGTAAATGGACAAAAGGGCCGCGCTTTCCTGTGGCTCTTTTCATCGTTCTCTAAGAAAACATTTGACGCCTGGACAACTCTCCCCGTATATTATGTATAAATCCATCTTTTTCATAGAAAAGGGGGCTTTACATGCGCTTGTTTAAGTACTGGAGAAAAAAGCAGCCTAAACAACAGATCACCTCAGAAATGAAAGAAGAAAGCATCCCAATCAACTTCTCCTCACTTCCCTTTGGTACAGACACAGTAGATGATTTTTTGTTCAATTTAGACCTCACCTCGAAGCTCACAGATTCCTATAAAGAAACAGATCCGAACAAATGAACCTATCCTCATCCAATCCTGGATGATTTTTTTATACTCGATGAAAGGTGTGGCCCATGAAAACATATTATATCGTCAGACACTGCCAAGCCAATGGACAATCCGAGGATGCGTCTTTAACGCCTCATGGCATCGCACAATCTCATGCACTAGCACAGTTTTTTAATGGCATTCACCTCAATCAGATCATCTCAAGCCCCTATAAGCGAGCGATCCAAACCACTGAGCCCCTTGCTCATGCAAGACAACTCAGAGTGAAAATTGATCAGCGTCTTTCTGAACGTGTGCTAAGCCTCAAACCAATGGACGATTGGTATGAGAAACTAAAGCTCAGTTTTACGGACTTACACCTGACTTGTGAAGGCGGTGAATCAAGCCTTGAAGCCTTGAACCGCATTGTAGAAGTACTATACGAACAAATAAATTCAGGAAAAGATCGTACCCTATTCGTCACACATGGCAATCTTATGAGCCTGCTTCTTAAACATGCCGATCCCACGATTGGATTCAAAGAGTGGGAGAAACTAAGCAATCCAGATGTCTATGTCCTGAAATATTTCAAACCAGATCATATAGAAATAGAGCGAATATGGCATAAATAAACGGGAGAATGAATTCTGCCGTTTCCTCATCTATTGTTGATAATAAAAAGCCTCTACCCACTCATACGGCTTCTTACGCTCCGCACACCATTTCATGAAGCCTCTTGTCTCCGTTTGCAGAAATTTCTTCCAGTCCGATAAAAGCTGATCATAATAGGCTGCTTGTTTTTCAACATTGGTACGAATCCTCTTATCTTCGATCAGCATCATGACATCTTCAATGCCTTGAATTCGCTCTTGATCTCTCTCATAGGTGCTTAAATAAAGATCTTCATGTATATGATGAAACGAATACCACAAAGCCGATAAATAGATTTCACAAATTTGTACAATGACACGCTGTTCCTTGCTACCTCCAAGCCCTAATGCCTTCAATAAATAGGGCAACCCTTCTCCCTGATGCACAAACAATCCCTGCCAGCGATACGGTCTCACATCCATAGGATCAACCTTCTCCCACTCTTGCAGAACAGGCTGAATCACCCCAATTATCAATGGATACACAAGCAAATGATGACCATCCTCAAACCGTTCAATCTTCTCAAAGAGCCAATCAACAAATGAACGCCGTGCTGCAAAATCGTTCTCCTTCATCTCTTCAACAAAAAACTGAAGAACCTTTAACGCATCTTTACGCAGACCCTGTTCTTTCTTCACACAGTACTGTCTAAAAAGCGGATAATCATGTGATTCCTCGTCTTCAATGATGGTCTGTAATATCGTCTTCATTTGCAAGTTAACAACTCCGCCTTTTACATTTTTTAGAAGCCCTTGGCATCCTCAAATCCATTCTTTTCGGTGTTCATGAATGAATTGAATATCTTTTTGATAATGTTCAAGGTGCCCCTCATGAATCATTTTTTGAAAAGCTATATCACCTTCACTCGCTTTTCGTTTCATGTACTGACATAACCCTTTTAAACGCAGCAGCACCATATCCAAATAATCTTCTGCTATTTTCTCCCCATAAGATTCAAAAAACAGTTTCACTCTATGCTTTATATGGTCTGCATGTTCTGATGAATGATAGTTCACGATCTCTCCTGTTTCGGTACGAAAAAATCTACTGAGAGGTACACAAGTATACAGAGTATATGCGATATCCCACAGCCTTGGACCAGGAGCAGCTACATCAAAATCAATGATTCCTACTGGTTTTTCATTATTGAAAATGATATTGTACATAGCAAAATCATTATGGCACACAACCTCTATGTTGTTAGGCGTATTGTCCATTCGTTCCCAATCGTCTGAAATGGGAAAATCACGAACAGCATCATGATACAGTCTAAGCACTCTCGCTATTTCTTTTAAGGCATGGTGAGAGCACATGTATTCTTTTAAGGGATCATGACCGGCTACGCCTTCAATGAAGGACAATATCTCTCTACCTTTCTCATCAACCCCTAAAAACTTTGGAGCATAGGAGAAATTCTTTTTTTCTAAATGATTTAGAATATTTTGGATATTGATATTATCTGACTTTACTTCTCGACGAACCGTATCTCCAAAACGATATACGTTCGAGACATTTCCACCTGTCAATAACTCTTCATGATCATTCTGTTTTTTCATAAATTCTCCCCTCAAATTGGGTCACAATGATGATATCAGCTAAAGATGTGTATTTACCCAAATATTCATTTAGTTACACAAAAAGGTAGTACACACTGTTTTATGGGAATGCGCTACCCCATTTTATTTCCTTACATGATTAAATGTATCTTATCAAATGTTGCAAATCATCTAAAGATTATTCTGCTAAAAGAAGTACATGCTCATTATTTTTTAATAGGTTTCTATTTTTATCTAAATAACTCATTCAAACCACAAAAAAACGTTTCACCACGAGGGTGAAACGTTAGGTTGACGGTAAAAACCGATCATGAAACTTTTAATAGAATAGATACCGGTGGCCGGGGTCGAACCGGCACTCCGTGAGGAACACGATTTTGAGTCGTGCGCGTCTGCCAATTCCGCCACACCGGCATGATCATTAAAGAGCGCAACTTATGATAAAAAACATGGTGCCGAGGGCCGGACTTGAACCGGCACGGTAGTCACCTACCGCAGGATTTTAAGTCCTGTGTGTCTGCCAATTCCACCACCCCGGCAGTCTTTTTCAAAAAGGCGACACCCGGATTTGAACCGGGGATAAAGGTTTTGCAGACCTCTGCCTTACCACTTGGCTATGCCGCCATTATTGGAGCGGAAGACGGGATTCGAACCCGCGACCCCCACCTTGGCAAGGTGGTGTTCTACCACTGAACTACTTCCGCAAATCAACTGGGCTAGCTGGATTCGAACCAACGCATGACGGAGTCAAAGTCCGTTGCCTTACCGCTTGGCTATAGCCCAATAATAAAATGGGGCGATTGATGGGAATCGAACCCACGAGTGCCAGAGCCACAATCTGGTGCGTTAACCACTTCGCCACAACCGCCATAGATGTTATGAATCATATTAAGAAAATTGGCAGGGGCAGTAGGAATCGAACCCACACCGGAGGTTTTGGAGACCTCTGTTCTACCTTTAAACTATGCCCCTATGAAAATAAAAATGGTGGAGGGGGGCGGATTCGAACCGCCGAACCCGGAGGGAGCGGATTTACAGTCCGCCGCGTTTAGCCACTTCGCTACCCCTCCACATTTGAAAAACAGTGCCGGCAAGAGGACTTGAACCCCCAACCTACTGATTACAAGTCAGTTGCTCTACCAATTGAGCTACACCGGCAAATAGTGGTGGCTCGGGACGGAATCGAACCGCCGACACACGGATTTTCAGTCCGTTGCTCTACCAACTGAGCTACCGAGCCAAGTATTCATTTTAAAAATGGCGGTCCGGACGGGACTCGAACCCGCGACCTCCTGCGTGACAGGCAGGCATTCTAACCAACTGAACTACCGGACCATTTTGGTTGTACTCAATGAGCACTCCACATTGGTACATAAAATAATTTGGTTGCGGGGGCAGGATTTGAACCTGCGACCTTCGGGTTATGAGCCCGACGAGCTACCGAACTGCTCCACCCCGCGATGATATAAAAGATATGGTGGAGGATGACGGGCTCGAACCGCCGACCCTCTGCTTGTAAGGCAGATGCTCTCCCAGCTGAGCTAATCCTCCAAATAAAAAATACTGGTGTATATTCTATAAAATGGTGACCCGTACGGGATTCGAACCCGTGTTACCGCCGTGAAAGGGCGGTGTCTTAACCGCTTGACCAACGGGCCCTTTATTATGTAAATTGTGGCGGAGAGCAAGGGATTCGAACCCTTGAGACGGGGTTACCGCCTACACGATTTCCAATCGTGCTCCTTCGGCCACTCGGACAGCTCTCCAAATTGGCTCCGCAGGTAGGATTCGAACCTACGACCGATCGGTTAACAGCCGATAGCTCTACCACTGAGCTACTGCGGAATGAAGAAAGCCTGGCGATGTCCTACTCTCACAGGGGGAGACCCCCAACTACCATCGGCGCTGAAGAGCTTAACTTCCGTGTTCGGTATGGGAACGGGTGTGACCTCTTCGCCATCATCACCAGACAATTTAGTGACAAAAGATATTATACTATGTATTGAAAATAAATCAAGAGATATTTAAAAAATGTTCTCTCAAAACTAGATAACAATGTTCAAGCTTCACATTAGAATATAGGTTAAGTCCTCGATCTATTAGTATCTGTCAGCTCCACGTGTCACCACGCTTCCACCTCAGACCTATCAACCTGATCATCTTTCAGGGATCTTACTTCCTTGCGGAATGGGAAATCTCATCTTGAGGGGGGCTTCATGCTTAGATGCTTTCAGCACTTATCCCGTCCGCACATAGCTACCCAGCGATGCCCTTGGCAGAACAACTGGTACACCAGCGGTGCGTCCATCCCGGTCCTCTCGTACTAAGGACAGCTCCTCTCAAATTTCCTGCGCCCGCGACGGATAGGGACCGAACTGTCTCACGACGTTCTGAACCCAGCTCGCGTACCGCTTTAATGGGCGAACAGCCCAACCCTTGGGACCGACTACAGCCCCAGGATGCGATGAGCCGACATCGAGGTGCCAAACCTCCCCGTCGATGTGGACTCTTGGGGGAGATAAGCCTGTTATCCCCGGGGTAGCTTTTATCCGTTGAGCGATGGCCCTTCCATGCGGAACCACCGGATCACTAAGCCCGACTTTCGTCCCTGCTCGACTTGTAGGTCTCGCAGTCAAGCTCCCTTGTGCCTTTACACTCTGCGAATGATTTCCAACCATTCTGAGGGAACCTTTGGGCGCCTCCGTTACATTTTAGGAGGCGACCGCCCCAGTCAAACTGCCCACCTGACACTGTCTCCCTGCCCGATAAGGGCAGCGGGTTAGAAGGTCAATACAGCCAGGGTAGTATCCCACCGATGCCTCCACCGAAGCTAGCGCTCCGGTTTCCAAGGCTCCTACCTATCCTGTACAAGCTGTACCAACATTCAATATCAGGCTGCAGTAAAGCTCCACGGGGTCTTTCCGTCCTGTCGCGGGTAACCTGCATCTTCACAGGTACTATAATTTCACCGAGTCTCTCGTTGAGACAGTGCCCAGATCGTTGCGCCTTTCGTGCGGGTCGGAACTTACCCGACAAGGAATTTCGCTACCTTAGGACCGTTATAGTTACGGCCGCCGTTTACTGGGGCTTCAATTCGCACCTTCGCTTACGCTAAGCGCTCCTCTTAACCTTCCAGCACCGGGCAGGCGTCAGCCCCTATACTTCGCCTTACGGCTTCGCAGAGACCTGTGTTTTTGCTAAACAGTCGCCTGGGCCTATTCACTGCGGCTTCTCGGGGCTTTAACACCCTAAGAAGCACCCCTTCTCCCGAAGTTACGGGGTCATTTTGCCGAGTTCCTTAACGAGAGTTCTCTCGATCACCTTAGGATTCTCTCCTCGCCTACCTGTGTCGGTTTGCGGTACGGGCACCTCTCACCTCGCTAGAGGCTTTTCTTGGCAGTGTGGAATCAGGAACTTCGCTACTAAATTTCGCTCGCCATCACAGCTCAGCCTTTACGGGAAACGGATTTGCCTATTTCCCAGCCTAACTGCTTGGACGCGGATATCCAATACCGCGCTTACCCTATCCTCCTGCGTCCCCCCATTGCTCAAATGGTGAGGAGGTGGTACAGGAATATCAACCTGTTGTCCATCGCCTACGCCTTTCGGCCTCGGCTTAGGTCCCGACTAACCCTGAGCGGACGAGCCTTCCTCAGGAAACCTTAGGCATTCGGTGGACGGGATTCTCACCCGTCTTTCGCTACTCATACCGGCATTCTCACTTCTAAGCGCTCCACCAGTCCTTCCGGTCTGACTTCACAGCACTTAGAACGCTCTCCTACCACTGTTCGTAAGAACAGTCCGCAGCTTCGGTGATACGTTTAGCCCCGGTACATTTTCGGCGCAGAGTCACTCGACCAGTGAGCTATTACGCACTCTTTAAATGGTGGCTGCTTCTAAGCCAACATCCTGGTTGTCTAAGCAACTCCACATCCTTTTCCACTTAACGTATACTTTGGGACCTTAGCTGGCGGTCTGGGCTGTTTCCCTTTCGACTACGGATCTTATCACTCGCAGTCTGACTCCCAAGGATAAGTCATCGGCATTCGGAGTTTGACTGAATTCGGTAACCCGGTAGGGGCCCCTAGTCCAATCAGTGCTCTACCTCCGAGACTCTTACCTTGAGGCTAGCCCTAAAGCTATTTCGGAGAGAACCAGCTATCTCCAGGTTCGATTGGCATTTCACCCCTACCCACACCTCATCCCCGCACTTTTCAACGTGCGTGGGTTCGGGCCTCCATTCAGTGTTACCTGAACTTCACCCTGGACATGGGTAGATCACCTGGTTTCGGGTCTACGACCACGTACTCATGCGCCCTATTCAGACTCGCTTTCGCTGCGGCTCCGCATCTTCTGCTTAACCTTGCACGGGATCGTAACTCGCCGGTTCATTCTACAAAAGGCACGCCATCACCCTTTAACGGGCTCTGACTACTTGTAGGCACACGGTTTCAGGATCTATTTCACTCCCCTTCCGGGGTGCTTTTCACCTTTCCCTCACGGTACTGGTTCACTATCGGTCACTAGGGAGTATTTAGCCTTGGGAGATGGTCCTCCCGGATTCCGACGGAATTTCACGTGTTCCGCCGTACTCAGGATCCACTCTGGAGAGAACAACATTTCAGTTACAGGGCTGTTACCTTCTTTGGCGGGCCTTTCCAGACCTCTTCGCTTATATCGTTCCTTTGTAACTCCGTATAGAGTGTCCTACAACCCCAAGAGGCAAGCCTCTTGGTTTGGGCTGTTCCCGTTTCGCTCGCCGCTACTCAGGGAATCGCATTTGCTTTCTCTTCCTCCGGGTACTTAGATGTTTCAGTTCCCCGGGTATGCCTTCTCATACTCTATGTATTCAAGTATGGATACTACTCCATTACGAGCAGTGGGTTTCCCCATTCGGAAATCTCCGGATCAAAGCTTGCTTACAGCTCCCCGAAGCATATCGGTGTTCGTCCCGTCCTTCATCGGCTCCTAGTGCCAAGGCATCCACCGTGCGCCCTTTCTAACTTAACCATTTCTTACTTTAGAAAGAATCACTATGTGTGATGAACTTTGCATTGCATTCAATGTGAATGTATTACTTATTGTTATCTAGTTTTCAAAGAACAATCCTGTCTCGCTAGAGACATGTCTTGAAGGAATGATCCTTCAAAACTAAACAAGACGAAAACGCACACTGCTCCATATATCCTTAGAAAGGAGGTGATCCAGCCGCACCTTCCGATACGGCTACCTTGTTACGACTTCACCCCAATCATCTGCCCCACCTTCGGCGGCTGGCTCCATAAAGGTTACCTCACCGACTTCGGGTGTTGCAAACTCTCGTGGTGTGACGGGCGGTGTGTACAAGGCCCGGGAACGTATTCACCGCGGCATGCTGATCCGCGATTACTAGCGATTCCAGCTTCACGCAGTCGAGTTGCAGACTGCGATCCGAACTGAGAACAGATTTATGGGATTGGCTAAACCTTGCGGTCTCGCAGCCCTTTGTTCTGTCCATTGTAGCACGTGTGTAGCCCAGGTCATAAGGGGCATGATGATTTGACGTCATCCCCACCTTCCTCCGGTTTGTCACCGGCAGTCACCTTAGAGTGCCCAACTAAATGCTGGCAACTAAGATCAAGGGTTGCGCTCGTTGCGGGACTTAACCCAACATCTCACGACACGAGCTGACGACAACCATGCACCACCTGTCACTCTGTCCCCGAAGGGAAAGCCCTATCTCTAGGGTTGTCAGAGGATGTCAAGACCTGGTAAGGTTCTTCGCGTTGCTTCGAATTAAACCACATGCTCCACCGCTTGTGCGGGCCCCCGTCAATTCCTTTGAGTTTCAGTCTTGCGACCGTACTCCCCAGGCGGAGTGCTTAATGCGTTAGCTGCAGCACTAAGGGGCGGAAACCCCCTAACACTTAGCACTCATCGTTTACGGCGTGGACTACCAGGGTATCTAATCCTGTTCGCTCCCCACGCTTTCGCTCCTCAGCGTCAGTTACAGACCAGAGAGTCGCCTTCGCCACTGGTGTTCCTCCACATCTCTACGCATTTCACCGCTACACGTGGAATTCCACTCTCCTCTTCTGCACTCAAGTTTCCCAGTTTCCAATGACCCTCCCCGGTTGAGCCGGGGGCTTTCACATCAGACTTAAGAAACCGCCTGCGAGCCCTTTACGCCCAATAATTCCGGACAACGCTTGCCACCTACGTATTACCGCGGCTGCTGGCACGTAGTTAGCCGTGGCTTTCTGGTTAGGTACCGTCAAGGTGCGAGCAGTTACTCTCGCACTTGTTCTTCCCTAACAACAGAGCTTTACGATCCGAAAACCTTCATCACTCACGCGGCGTTGCTCCGTCAGACTTTCGTCCATTGCGGAAGATTCCCTACTGCTGCCTCCCGTAGGAGTCTGGGCCGTGTCTCAGTCCCAGTGTGGCCGATCACCCTCTCAGGTCGGCTACGCATCGTCGCCTTGGTGAGCCATTACCCCACCAACTAGCTAATGCGCCGCGGGTCCATCTGTAAGTGACAGCCGAAACCGTCTTTCATCCTTGAACCATGCGGTTCAAGGAACTATCCGGTATTAGCTCCGGTTTCCCGGAGTTATCCCAGTCTTACAGGCAGGTTACCCACGTGTTACTCACCCGTCCGCCGCTAACATCCGGGAGCAAGCTCCCTTCTGTTCGCTCGACTTGCATGTATTAGGCACGCCGCCAGCGTTCGTCCTGAGCCAGGATCAAACTCTCCGAGGTATGCAGGATGCATATCACACATGCGTTGCTACACGATGTAGCGAACTTAGCATGTGATCATTTCCTGCCTCGTCAGCGTTTGACTGACTACCTATGATATATCATAGGATTTTTTTATAAAAACTCGAATTAACAGGTACGTTTTGTCTTGTTTAGTTTTCAAAGATCATCTTCGTCGTCTCTCAGAGGCGACTTTCTTAATATAACATTTTGACGCTGTGTGCGTCAAGTGTTTTTTAGAATTTCTTTTTGTCAGCTTTTCTTTCAAAGCAACTTGGTTGCTCGTTAGCGACGTATAATAATATACCATCATAATATTTAGGCGTCAATATCTTTTTTCACAAAATATCCTCGATGATAGATTTTTTGTCCCTTTGTCTCAATCGGCTCCACTTGAACAATTCCTTTTTCCACAAAGAAATCAATCATGACGCTAAGGTCAGGCGTGAAATACTTGAGGTCAGGATGCGCGAGAAGCTCGCCAAAAAGCCATATATCTTGCTGTTCCATGACATGACGCAAATGAGCGGCGCCAATTTCTGCTTTTGAATGGATCAAAAAGTCATTTGCTAAAAATAAAAGTTCCAAACGCTTATGAAGGCTTTCGTGGCTTTCAATGAGTTCTGAATAAAGTTTATATACTTCCGGTTCCATATGACGCACCTGATTCCAAACTGTCACTTCTGGGTGGAAACCTTTATCGATCACTTCAATACGTGCCAAATGATGCAGAGCATGCACAATTGAATTATATGCATC
Organism: Bacillus sp. FSL W8-0645; assembly: GCF_038007905.1. NCBI lineage: Bacteria > Bacillati > Bacillota > Bacilli > Caryophanales > Bacillaceae > Bacillus > Bacillus sp. FSL W8-0645. The sequence goes on along the minus strand of NZ_JBBOYC010000001.1, from coordinate 980,672 downwards.
AAGGAATTGATTTGACTCAAAAAATGCTTTTCCTTCTATATATCTGCGAATTAACTTGCCGTATTCTAAGCCGATTTTAAGTTTGCGGTTTGAAAATGGGAATGTACTCAGGTCATCAATTAAATTGAAAATATATTCATTTCGATCAAATAGGACTTTCCCATTCAAAATCCAATCAATGATTCGGCGGTTCGTGCCAAGGGTAATCCATTCCTTCAACTGCTCATCTGTGACAATATTTAAAGAAGCTGTTTGGTGATCGGATTCATAGTGCTTGATAAATAACGGCTCTTCCGCTTCTTTTACAATGACTAGAAGAGCTGCATCAAAGTTATCCGTCTCAGAAGATACCTTGTGTCTTCTTTCTACTATAATCACAGCCAATGTGTCTGGATGGCTTGCTCTCTCTTGATAAATAGGACGGAGAAGATTTTCCATAGTGATTCCTCCAATACTCGGGTGTAAAGTTCTTCTCTAATGCTATGTATTTCTCCTCATAGAATCAAAATTCCTTCAATTCAAGAAAAAAGATCATTGAATCATTATAAGCAATTTATTCACAAAACTCTATAACTAATTCAAACGGAAAGGTAAAATGTGCTATATTGGAGACAAGGGGGGCTAGGGATGGCGAAATACTCCAGTAAGATTAATAAAATCAGAACATTTGCACTTAGTTTGGTTTTTGTTGGCTTTCTGATCATGTATATCGGTGTGTTCTTCAAGGAATCGATTTGGCTGTCGACTTTCTTTATGCTGCTCGGCGTCTTATCGATCGGATTGAGTACAGTGGTTTACTTTTGGATCGGTATGCTTTCTACGAAGGCAGTCCGTGTCGTATGTCCAGGCTGTGAGAAGGAAACAAAAGTGCTTGGGCGGGTGGACATGTGCATGCATTGCAGAGAGCCGCTTACACTCGATCAAGCATTAGAAGGCAAAGAGTTTGATGAATCCTACAATCGAAAAAAGTCATAAAAAAAGCTGACCATTTAACCGGTCAGCTTTTTCATTAATGATTTTCTTTTTTCGCACATTCTTGACAAGTCCCATAGATCTCCAAGCGATGATGACTCACTGTAAAGCCCGTCACATGGGATGCAAGCTGTTCAACTTCATCAAGGCCAGGATAATGAAAGTCCACTATTTTTCCGCAGTTTTCACAAATCGCATGGTAATGGTCAGATGTCGCAAAATCAAATCGGCTTGAGGAATCACCGTACGTTAATTCCTTTACTAATCCAGATTCCCGGAAGACTCGTAAATTGTTGTAAACCGTTGCGACACTCATATTTGGAAATTTCCCTTCAAGTGCTTTATATATATCGTCCGCGGTTGGGTGAGTCATAGAATTTACGAGAAACTCCAAGATGGCATGGCGCTGCGGAGTAATTCGAACACCGGTTTCTTTTAAAGCATCTAAAGCGTCTTTTAGTTCGTGAGCAGCCATTTCATCATGCACCTCTCTTCAAAAATATTCTTATATTATAATCTTTATAAATAGTGTACCCCCAGAGCCGAATCTTTGTCAATTACAATCCTCTTTTTTACCTATTCTTCTTCACAAAAAAGACCGGTGTGTCTGCCGGTCCTATCCTGTGATGATATTAAGCGTGAGCTTTCAGTTCCTCAAGCGCTTCTTCTACGTGGTCTTTCACCTTAACTTTTCTCCACTCTTTCACAAGCGTTCCTTCTTTATTAATAAGAAACGTTGAACGTTCGACGCCCATGTATTCTTTGCCAAAGTTCTTTTTCAGCTTCCATACTCCAAAGGCTTCAGACAATTTCTGTTCATCGTCTACAAGAAGTAAGAACGGTAAATCATGTTTTTCTTTAAACTTCTGATGCTTGTCCTGACTGTCTGGGCTTACGCCAATAATGACAGCATCTAATTCTGCAAAGCTTTGATGGCGATCTCGGAAATCACATGCTTCTGTTGTACAGCCGGGTGTCATATCTTTTGGATAGAAATAAAGGACAATGTGTTTTCCTTTAAAGTCAGAAAGCTTTACTTTCTCCCCGTTGTCACCGGTTAATTCAATTTCAGGTACTTGCTGGCCTACTTCGATTGTCATAACACAATCCCTCCAACCTATTTTTAAATAGCCTATCCAATTTTGAGAAGATATTCAACTAAGGACGCTTGCATCGGCATGTTAAAATAATGATAGACGACGTGATACGTTGAGATAGGAGGCTATTTATGAAATTCACAGAATCAGAAAAATTACATCAAGAGGCGCTGGAGCATATTGTTGGAGGTGTCAACAGCCCCTCTCGTTCATATAAGGCAGTAGGCGGCGGTTCACCCGTGGCTATGGAAAAAGGAGAAGGCGCTTATTTTTGGGATGTTGACGGAAATCGCTATATCGATTATCTAGCAGCATACGGCCCAATTATTACAGGACATGCCCACCCTCATATTACAAAAGCGATTACAAAAGCGGCTGAAACAGGTGTCCTTTTCGGAACGCCAACGAAGCATGAAGTCACTTTTGCTAAAATGCTGAAGGAAGCCATGCCTGCTTTGGACAAAGTTCGCTTTGTCAATTCAGGTACTGAAGCGGTGATGACAACGATTCGTGTCGCACGTGCATATACAGGCAGAACAAAGATCATTAAGTTTGCTGGATGTTATCACGGTCACTCTGATCTTGTACTTGTGGCAGCTGGCTCTGGTCCTTCCACTTTAGGAACCCCTGATTCAGCGGGCGTACCAAAAAGCATCGCCAATGAAGTGATTACCGTTCCATTTAATGATATTGACAGCTACAAAGAAGCATTGGATCGATGGGGCGATGAAGTCGCAGCTGTCCTTGTCGAGCCAATTGTCGGGAACTTCGGCATCGTGGAGCCTAAGGACGGTTTCCTGCAGCAGGTCAATGACCTCACTCATGAAAAGGGCGCACTTGTGATCTACGATGAAGTGATTACAGCTTTCCGCTTTATGTACGGAGGCGCACAGGACTTGCTTCAAGTAAAACCTGACCTCACTGCATTAGGAAAAATCATTGGCGGCGGACTTCCGATCGGTGCTTATGGCGGTAAAAAAGAAATTATGGAGCAAGTCGCTCCTCTTGGACCAGCCTATCAAGCTGGCACGATGGCAGGAAATCCCGCATCCATTCTTTCTGGTATTGCCTGCTTGGAAGTGTTAAAACAAGATGGTGTTTACGAGCGTCTTGATCAGCTTGGCGCTATGCTAGAAGAAGGCATTTTAGCCCATGCAAAAAAACATCAAGTAGATATTACAGTGAACCGCTTAAAAGGGGCTCTCACGATCTATTTCACAAAAGAAACCATTGTGAACTATGAACAGGCTGAAAATACGGATGGCGAAATGTTCGCCCGCTTCTTTAAATTAATGCTTTCGCAAGGGATTAACCTCGCTCCTTCTAAATATGAAGCTTGGTTCTTAACGATCGCACATACTGAAAAAGATATTTCTGAGACGCTGCAAGCAGTAGATCATGCGTTTGAACAGTTGAAACAATCATAATAGGGTCAAAAACAGGCGTAAAAAAATGCGCCTGTTTTTTTATTTATCAGCTCTTGTTTGTCAAAAGCGTGTGAATCTGTTACATTTCTTCTCAATACCTTCTTTTGATGTTTTCATGAACTTTCAAAAATCACTTGAATATTTCGGAAGACCGCTGTATATTACTTAGTTGTTCATCAAAATATTTATAATAAATGACGAGTGATCATCTATTATCTAAAAGAAAGGAATGCAGGGACAAAACCAATGAAACTTGGAGCCCGTATTTTAAAAACTGGTATTGCCATTGTACTCGCGCTTTACCTGGCAACATGGCTTGGGTTGCCAACGCCCGTCTTCGCGGGAATTGCAGCTGTATTTGCTATCCAGCCATCTATTTATCGATCTTTTTTAACGATTGTTGATCAAGTGCAAGCCAATATTATTGGAGCAGCACTTGCCATTACGTTCGGCCTGCTTTTTGGTACTGGACCAGTCATTATCGGTTTAACCGCCGTCATGGTCATTGCCATTAATTTAAAACTGAAGATTGAACACACGATTCCAATTGCACTTGTAACCGTCATTGCGATTTTAGAAAGTGCAGGGGATCATTTCCTTTCCTTTGCCTTAATTCGAACAGCTACTGTGGTGTTAGGAGTTCTTTCTTCATTTTTAGTGAATTTAATCTTCCTGCCGCCAAAGTATGAAACAAAGCTTGTTCATCACATTATGGAAAATACGGAGGAGATTTTAAAATGGATCCGTCTGAGCTCCAGACAGTCTACTGATCATTCCATTTTAAAAGATGACATCGATCAAATAAAAGAACGCATGATCAAATTAGATCACATTTACTTGTTATACAAAGAGGAACGAAGCTATTTAAAGAAAACAACCTATGTAAAATCAAGAAAGCTCGTTTTGTTCAGACAGGCCATTATGACATCGAATCGTGCCCTTTACTTGCTGAAAAAGCTTCATAAATTAGAAAATGAAATTCTTTTGATGCCAGAGCATTTCAAGGAAAGCTTAACAGATGAAATTGATTACTTACTGTATTGGCATGAGCGCACCTTGATGAAATTCGTCGGTAAAATGAAACCGCAGGACGATGAATTTCAAAATGAATGCTCTCTTCGCCTTGAAACGTTAACGAAATCATTTCTCCAGCATCAGCAAAACCAAGAAAACGACTTGCTCGATTACAATATGCTAAATGTCATGTCCAGCATCATCGAATACCGTGATGAACTAGAGCATTTAGATACATTGATTACAAGCTTCCAGACGTATCACCCAAAAGACAGTGAAATTGAGACAGAAGAAAAAGAAGCATAAACTGAGAAAAGACCAATTCCTAGAATTGGTCTTATTTGATTTTCTTCATTTTAGGATCCAGTGTGTCTCTTAATCCATCTCCCATCAGGTTAAAACCTAAAACTGTCAGCATGATCGCTACACCTGGGAAAATTAATGTCCAAGGGGCTTGAACGAGATAAGGTCTCGCATCGGCGAGCATTTTCCCCCACTCTGGGCTTGGTGCCTGTGCACCTAATCCTAAAAAACCTAAAGCCGCAGCCTCGATAATCGCTGTTCCGATCGCAAGCGTCGCCTGTACGATGATCGGCACCATACTGTTTGGCAGAATGTGACGCAGCACGATGCGGCGGTGTGACATCCCAATCGCCTTTGCTGCTAGCACGTATTCTTCTTGTTTAATACTCAGCACTTTTGAACGAACGAGTCGTCCAAAGGTTGGGACATTAATAATCGCAATGGCAATAAGGGCATTTTGTAAAGAGGGACCTAAGATGGAGACGATCGCAATCGCTAGTAGAATACTAGGAAAAGCGAGTAAAATATCAAACACTCTCGAGATCACAGCATCTAGCACTCTTCCGCCATAGCCTGCAATTAATCCAAGCAGTGTGCCTAAAATGACAGACCCGAGAACCGAGAAAAAACCAACCCATAAGGAAATCCGCGCGCCATGCACAACTCTTGAGAATATATCTCTACCGAAATCATCTGTACCAAACCAGTGCGCAGCTGATGGCGCACTAAATCGCTCACCGAGAGATTGTTCATTGATTCCAAAAGGAGCAATGAGCGGTGCAAATATCGCTAAAATGAGAAATAAAAAGACAATCACACTGCCAATGACCGCCAGCTTGTGCTGAAAGAACAGCTTCATCGATTCAAGAATCAATGATTGAGAGCGTTCTTCTTTTGGCTGAGGTGGTTCAAGCTCTTTTTGCGCTTCCATGTTATCACTCTCCCTCCCTAATATTTAATCCTTGGATCAATGACCGCATACAAGATGTCCACAATGAAATTGATCAGGACAAATATGAGCGCAACGACGAGAATGCCTGTTTGAATGACTGGGTAATCACGATAGCTGATGGCGTCATATATATACCGCCCAATGCCCGGCCATGCAAAAATGGTCTCTGTTAAAATGGCTCCGCCTAGCAAGAGACCTGTTTGAAGACCAATAATCGTCAAGATCGGAATAAGCGCATTTTTCAACCCATGCTGATAAATGATGAAAAATGAACGCACCCCTTTTGCTTTTGCTGTTCGAATAAAATCTGAATGAAGCACTTCCAGCATACTTGCCCTTGTTATCCTCGCAATAATCGCAGCAGGGATTGTAGCAAGTGCTGTACTTGGTAAGATCAAATGCTTGATGCTGTCAGTGAATTGATCAAACCGGCCTTGCAAAAGCGTGTCCAGCGTATGAATATAGGTGATTGATTCCACTGGAATTCTTACATTTTCACGTCCCGTTGTCGGTAAAATACCTAATTCAATCGAGAACAGCCACTGCCCCATTAAGCCTAACCAGAAAATCGGCATGGACACTCCAATGAGTGCAACAAACATCGCGACATAATCAAAGAAAGAATGTTTAAACCAAGCACTGATGATTCCAGCATTTACCCCCACAACAATCGCCAACACCATGGCAAAAAAGGTCAATTCTAACGTCGCAAATAAGTACGGCTTCATTTCCTGGGCAATAGCCGCTCCTGTTCGTATCGAAGTCCCTAAATCTCCTTTTAAAAGGCCCAGCATGTAATGTCCGTATTGAACATACCAAGGCTGGTTTAAACCGAGCTGGATGGTTAACTGTTCTACCGCTTCTTTCGTTGCCCGCTGTCCTAAGATGACCTGTGCTGGGTTCCCTGGAATAAACCGTATAATTGAAAACACGACCAATGTCATTCCGATCAATACTGGGATGAGCATTCCTGCCCGCTTCATACAATAAGCAAACAAACAGCTTTCACCGCCTTTTCTTTGTTTGAATAAGGGAGATACAAGATCTCCCTTATTTGCTTATTCGAAATACACGTCAGTCAAAGCTTCTGAACCAGTTGGATGCGGCTGGTAGCCTTTTAAATCACTAGATGCTGCAAGCATTGGGATTGAATGCACCAATGGAATCCAAGGTGCTTCATCATGAATGATTTCTTGTGCTTTTTTATATAGCTCATTTCGTTTCTTTTGATCTGTGTCTGTTTGTGCTTCAATGAGGATGTCGTGCATTTTATCGTTTTCGAAGAATGTATAGTTGTTGCCGCCAATGCTGTCTTTGTCCAAAAGTGTGTAGATGAAATTATCAGGATCGCCATTGTCCCCTGTCCAGCCTAATAAGAACACATCAGCCTCCCCTTTACTTGCCTTATCTAAATAGGTCGCCCAGTCGTAAGTCACAATTTCTGCTTTGACTCCGACCTTTTCAAAGTTTGATTGAATGACTTCTGCTACCTTCATCCCATCTGGCATATATGGACGCGGTACAGGCATCGCCCAAAGCTTGATGCGAAAGCCGTCAGGAAAGCCCGCTTCTTTTAAAAGTTCCTTCGCTTTTTCAGGATCATACGGATATGGATCAATGTCGTCATTGTAGCCTTCTAAAGCTGGCGGAAGAGGGTTTTTTGCTGGCTCGGCAAGTCCGCCATAAAATGACTTAATAATGGATTCTTTATCGACCGCGTAATTGAGCGCTTGACGAACGAGCTTGTTATCGAGCGGCTTCCTTGTGACGGTCAGTCCGATATAACCTACATTCATTGATGGTCTTTCAATGAGCTGGAGTGCTTGATCCGTTTTAATGCCATCTAAATCTGACGGATTCACGCCATCCATCAAATCGATCTCGCCTGTTTTCAAAGCATTTAAACGAGCCGAGTTTTCTGGGATCGAGCGGAAGATGATTTGATTCAGTTTTGGTTTATCCTTCTGCCAGTAATCTTGATTCTTTTCTAACACGATACGGTCGTTTTGTTTCCACTCTTTAAATTTGAATGGCCCTGTTCCTACTGGATTCTCGCGAAAGGAATCGCCGCTTTTTTCAACAGCCGCAGGACTCGCAATGCCAAACGGTGACATGGCAATGTTTTTAAGGAATGTCGCCTGCGGGCGCTTTAGCTGAAATTCAACTTCATGCTCACCTTTGACGATGATGTCTTTAATCACATGTCCTTTATCTTTTTTATAGCCACCAAACATGCCGTAGTAAGGGAATTTTTCTGCATCGCCATTCATCCAACGATCAAAGTTGAATTTCACTGCTTCTGCGTTAAAGTCTGTGCCATCGTGAAATTTCACACCTTCTCTTAAGTAGAATGTGTATGATTTTCCGTCCTTTGCAACATCCCAGTCTGTTGCGAGACCTGGATGGATGGTCGTGTCTTTCTCACCATAATTCAGCAGCTTTTCAAACATATTCTCTGTGACCTTGAAGGTTTCGCCTTCTGTTGTTGTGATTGGATCAAGTGAAGTGGAGTCTCCTCCTCTGCCAAATACGAGGGTATCTTTTGTTGCTTTTTCTTCTGATGACGGTGCGGACGAGCATCCCCCCAAAAACAGTGCAAGCGCCAGCACAAAAATGAAACTACTGAACAACCATGTCTTCTTCATTGTGTTCCTCCTTTTGATATAAATAACACGCCGCTGCGTGCCCCGGTTCCTCCTCATACAAAGCAGGTACTGCTTTTAAGCATTTCTCCCACCTTTTTGGACACCTTTTGTAGAAAGGACATCCGCCGCTTGGTGTCATGGCAGACTCTTCTGCCGACACATCTTGCGTCTCTAGCACGTGATCCATATGTGGAATGGATTTCAGAAGCAGCGATGTATAAGGATGAAGCGGGCTGTGAAATACGTCTTCGGCAGGCCCCACTTCGACAATCCGGCCAGCATACATGACTGCGATTCGGTCGCTCATATATCTGACAACACCAAGATCGTGAGAAATAAATAGATACGTTAGAGAAAGCGTCTTTTGCAATTCAAGCATCAAATTCAAAATTTGCGCTTGAACGGATACATCTAAAGCCGAAACGGGTTCATCGGCAATGACAAGACTTGGATGGGTAATGAGTGCTCTAGCAATCCCAATACGCTGCCTTTGTCCACCGCTAAATTGGTGCGCATAACGTTCTCCGTAGGAAGGGTCAAATCCGACAATATGCAACATCTCTTTTACCCGCTTCCGTCTTTCTGCTTTCTTTCCATGTCGATGGACAATGAGCGGTTCCTCTAAAATATCTTTGATTTTCATTCGTGGATTTAAAGAAGCGTATGGATCTTGGAAAATCATTTGAATGTCTTTTCTTAAAGAACGCATCTCTCTTTCTTTCAAAAGAGTGACCTCTTGTCCTTTCAGTTGAATAGAGCCTGACGTCGGTTCAGTCAATCTCATTAAGCTTTTGCCAAGTGTTGATTTCCCGCAGCCCGATTCACCAACAATGCCAAGCGTTTCCCCCTCCTTCACATGAAAGGACACTTGATTTAAAGCCAAAGTCGAATGGTTTTTTTTAGAAAAAAAAGCGGCTGTGTCATACCGTTTTGTCAGCTGATTCACTTGCAAGAGTGGGTGACTCAGTGTCTTCTCCTCCTTCCATTAGAAAGCATGCCACGCGGTGATCATGTTCAATGGATTGTAAAACTGGATCTTCTTCAAGGCATTGCGCCATTTGATAAGGGCAGCGCGCGGCAAATTGACAGCCGGATCGAATGGTCCCCGGCTTTGGCACATGACCTGCAATAGAGATGAGCTTTTCTTTTTTCTCTTTAAACGATGGAACTGAGGCGAAAAGACCTTTTGTGTAGGGATGCAGAGGTTTTTGAAAAATACGGTCAACGGTTCCTTCTTCTACGATTCGACCGGCATACATAATCATGACTCGCTGGCATATTTGCCGCACGACGCCTAGATCATGGGTAATAAATAAGATCGCGGTGTCCATCTCTTCATTCAGCTTTTTGAGCAGGCGAAGGATTTGCGCTTGGATGGTCACATCAAGTGCAGTTGTTGGTTCATCTGCGATCATGAGCTTTGGGTGACAAAGCATCGCCATCGCAATCATCACACGCTGACGCATGCCACCTGATAATTCATGTGGGTATTTTTTAAGCAACGATTCGGCTTGCTTCAATCCGACTGTCTGAAGCAGATCAACCGCCTTCGCTTTTGCTTTTTTTTGACCGATTGCTTGATGTGTGAAAAGGGCTTCCGTCATTTGTTTGCCGATGGTCATTAATGGGTTCAGAGAGGTCATTGGTTCTTGGAAGATCATCGAAATATCATTTCCTCTTATTTCTCGCCACTGTTTTTCTGAAAGCGACAGCAGGTTTTGCCCTTCGAATTGGATCTCTCCCGTTGTATGTGTTTGCTGGTTCAGTCCCATTAATGACATAGATGTGATGCTTTTCCCGCAGCCAGATTCGCCAACAATTCCTAAGGTTTCTCCTTTTTGAATCGAGAACGATATGTGATGGACGATGGGTACTTTTTGCTTTTTTTGCTGAAACGCAATGGACAGCTGTTTGACATCTAGCAGCACGTCTTGTTCTTTCACATATTCACCACCCCGTCATACTTTTTAAAATTGTATTGAGACAAGCTGGGAAATATGTCATGTTTTTGACAGGCATAAAAAAGCCTATCCGCTAGAATCGGATAGGCTTCTACTAATTTAATGTTTGAATGGTAAATAGATGGCGATAGTGGCTGTCTCGGTTCATTAATTCTTCGTGTGTTCCTTTTTCCACAATCTCGCCTTGTTCCATGACGACAATGAGGTCAGCATGTGTAATTGTTGATAAGCGGTGCGCGACAATAAAGGTTGTGCGGTCCTTTGCTAGCTTTTGCATCGCTTCTTGAATGTAATGTTCACTTTCTAAATCTAGTGCAGACGTTGCTTCATCTAAAATCAACAGCGGTGGATTTTTAAGAAAGACCCTTGCAATGGAAATCCGCTGTTTTTGACCGCCTGACAGCTTCACGCCCCGTTCTCCTACCTTCGTGTCATATCCTTCAGGAAGAGACATAATAAAATCATGGGCATTTGCCGCTTTTGCAGCCGAAACGATTTTTTCAAAAGAGGCTTCTGGATCTCCAACCGCAATATTTTCTTTAATCGTGTCACTGAATAAGAATGTATCCTGCAGCACCATTCCGACTTGATTTCGAAGGCTTCTTGCTCTGTACTCTTTTATATCGATGCCGTCAATTTCAAGTGATCCGTTTGTCACATCATAAAACCTTGGAATTAAGCTGACGAGAGTTGACTTCCCTCCACCGCTCATTCCTACAAGCGCAACCGTTTGTCCTTTTTCAACTTTCAAGGAGATATTGCGGAGAATCTCTTCCTGCGTGTGTTCATAACGAAATGACACATTTTTAAATTCGACCTCTCCTTTTAATTGATCGGCTTCTTTTGCATTCGGCCGATCTGTGACCTCATATGGCTCATCAATAAATTCAAAGATACGATCCATTGACGCTACCGACTGAGTTAAAGTCGTAGATGAGTTAATGAGGCGGCGAATCGGGTTGTACATCCGGTCAATATAACCAACAAAGGCGATCATGGTCCCGATCGAAAGTGATCCATTAATGACGGTGTAGCCAGCAAATGCAATGATCAATAGCGGTGCAATATCAGTGATGGTATTGACGACGGCAAATGTTTTAGCGTTCCAATTCGTATGGTTGATCGCTTTGTTTAAGAAATTTTTGTTTTCATCATGAAAATTTTCTTGTTCATATTCTTCAATGGCAAAGCTCCGAATGACTGGCATTCCTTGTACTCGCTCGTGTAGATGCCCTTGCACTTCAGCCAGCGCCTGTGACCGCTCTTTTGTCAGCTTGCGGAGCCTGCCGTAAAAATACTTCACTGCAAACGCATATAACGGAAAAATAATGACAGACACGATGGTGAGCTTGATGTCCAGTGTACACATAATGGCGATCACGATCAGCACGGTCATCAAATCTAGCCAAATGTTCATAAGACCTGTGATAACAAACTCTTTTGTCTGCTCCACATCATTGATGACTCTAGAAATGATTTCTCCTGTTCTCGTGTTGGCATAATAACGAAGGCTGAGCTTTTGAATATGCGAAAACAGCTTTTCTCGAATATCAAATAATACTTTACTGCCTGTCCACTGCGCATAGTATTGTCTATAATATTCAACAGGCGGCCTCATCACTAAAAATAATGCGAGCATGATTCCCATAATGATCAGTAGAGATGATGTCTTTTCTTCAGCCGACCCCGTGCCTTGAATGACATCATCAATGACATACTTTAAAAGCAGAGGCAATGTTAAGGGAATCGAGAACTTGATCATCCCGATGACCATTGTCAATGCAATCTGTTTTTTATACGGTGTAACAAAAGCCATGTAGCGTTTAATGACCCCCATGTAAATCTCCTTCCCAATCTATCAGTGCCTCTTATCCGTACGCAATCAAAAACCTGTTAGCCTAAAAAGCCAAACAGGTTTTTTGATGCTCTTGCTTATTTTGTATAATGTAAAAAACGTTCATACCACATATCCACAAATTCAGGAGCAAACGGACCTTTCCGCTGGTGAATCCAATGCAATAATGTATTCAGATGCTCTCTTAAGATACTATCAATTTCCTTTGGATAATTCATCTGCCTCTTATGATCTGCATATTCATCCTCATCCAAAATATTATACGTCATGTCTGGAAAGACTTTGACATCTAAGTCGTAATCAATATACTTAATTGCTTCTTCATCTGTTGCAAAAGGAGAGCTGATGTTGCAGTAATAATATACCCCATCATCTCTAAGCATCCCAATCACATTAAACCATTGTTTTGCATGGAAATAGCAAATAGCCGGTTCTCTCGTCATCCAAGTACGGCCGTCGGATTCAGTCACCATTGTCCGGTCGTTTGCACCAATGATACACAATTCCGTTGCTTTCAGAATGGTGGTTTCATTCCAAATCCTGTGGATCAAGCCATTGTGTTTATAGCTTTGAATTTGGATGCTTTCTCCTTCCTTGGGATAGCCCATATTTTCTCCCCTACTTTCTATAACAAACAAACATAACAGTCCAAAGACCTAATTTCCCAACTAAACATGTCTCTATCATATTATACCGTTACATCATTAAAAAATGAAATGAAAAAGCCATTCAACCCAATTGAACGGCACACTGTTTTACATCACGGTTGAACTCTTTTCCATCTGCTTATATGAATTGATGACCTCTTCTGTCTGTTTTGTAAACAAGGTTTGGATTTTTTGCAGTTCCTTACGTTTCTGTTTGATTTGATCATGAATCCTGGTCCACTCTTCTTTTTTTTCATCTTGCAGCAATTGTTTTTCTGTTTCTAAGCATAGATCGAGTTCTCCCTGTACATTGAGTAGTTGATCCATGAGCTGCATTTGTTCTTTTACAAGCTGATCGAAATCAGACATCTAACTCCTCCCTTTTATTTTCATCCACTTTTTGTCTGTATACCATTTCTTGAAAGATTGCAGAAATCCTTTGACTGTTTATGTAGAGGCTTTACAGGTTTTGTCGGATGGTGGGGGGAGAGGCAAAAAGAAAAGCACTTCATTCGTAGATGAAGTGCTTCCCTCTGTTTCAGTGATTAGCTGTTTTGTTGTTTGTTTTGCTCAGCTTTTTGGTTGTATTTTTTTACTTGCTGTGCGTCAGTCTCGCTAGCAAATTCTGTACCATATTGACCTTGAGCAGTAGCTTGGTTTTGTTTTTTCACTTGTTGTGCGTTTGTTTTGTTTTGTTGTTTATCCATCATTATCACCTCCACGCACATTAATTTGTGCAGAAGGTGTACTTCCTATTCATGATTTTTTAAACAAGCAAAGAACGTCCGCCATCCACAATAATCGTCTGTCCTCTAATCATGTCTGCTTTGCCTGATACAAGGAATTCGACGCTGTCGACCATGTCTTTAATTTCCACCATTCGGCCAGCTGGTGTATTTTTCTTGGCGTCTTCTAAAAGCTCTTCTCGGTTCGGGAAGTGCTTAAGTGCATCTGTATCAATCGCGCCGCCAGATACGGCATTCACGACGATATTTTTTTGTGACAGCTCAACAGATAGATAACGCGTCAACGCTTCTAATGCTGCTTTTGATACGCCAACTACTGTGTAATTTTCAAGGTAGCGGATGGAGCCTAGTGAGCTAATGCTGACGATATGTCCGCCGCCGTTTTTCTCCATTAATTTCGCCGCTTCTTGTCCGCAGAATAACAAAGCTTTCGCATTGATATTCATCGTCCAGTCCCAATGATTTTCTTCAAGGTCCATGATTGGACGCTGAACACCAGATGCCGCATTGTTCACAAATACGTCTAATCGGCCAAACGTTTCGTCAATTTGCTGGAACATGTCTTTGATTTTCTCTGGCTGACCTACGTTGGCTTTGACAACCAATGTTTTAACACCCATCGCTTCAATTTCTTCCGCTGTTTCAAGTGCGGCTTTTTTGCTTCTCGCATAGTTAATGACAATGTCATATCCTTTTTCAGCTAGGCGAAGGGCAACTTCTTTCCCTACACCTCTGCTGCTACCTGTAATTAATGCACATTTACGTTGACTCATTATGGTTCATCTCCTGATTTGAATAGTTTTCGTCCATTCGCTTCACACTAATAGGAAAGTTCCTATTAGGAGGTTACATTCATGTATGTCGGACGCGATTTAAGCCAGCTTGGCATGATGTCCAAGGATCAATGGAAAGATACTGAGCTTGCTTACTTTCATCATGCTTTCCAACAAATTTTACCTTATTTGAATGAAGAAGGGCAATCTAAGTATCGAGAAATCATTTCTGAAATTGAAAACCGCGGGGGTCTGCACCGAAATGAAGCTGATTATACCCACGGTACAACGGTTAAATACGACTAGGCTCTTCAAGTGCCATCTTCCAAATTTTTTGGTGTGAGACTGGCAAAGCATATGCCTTAAATTCTTCTGTTGTCACTTTTTTCAGCATCGTGTCATCAGATACAGATGTCACACGTCCAAAGAAAACAGAAATATTCCAGATGAGGTGGGTAAATACATGCTGAATGGTGCCTTCTAAGTCACCAAGCTCTGCTTGTACACCTGCCTCCTCATTTAAGAAATCCATTAGCTGCTCTTTTTCCGTTTTTCTCCCCTTTATGGTTTCCAAGTTAGGGAATTCCCATAAATTCGCAAGAAGGCCTGTACTTGGCCGCTTATGAATATAAAGGTTGCCTACGTCATCAAATAACACCACTGCTGCCATTGATTTTGCAGTCGGTTTTTTCTTTTTGCTTTTCACTGGGAGCTCATGCTGAACGCCTTCCTCGAGTGCCGAGCAATGCATGTTCACAGGGCAAATAAGGCAGGCAGGAGATGTTGGGGTACAAATGAGCGCACCTAACTCCATCAGCCCTTGATTGAATTCAGACGGCTTTTCCCGGGAAATGAGCTGATCGACCGCAAACTCGAAAATATTTCTCGTTTTTGGTTTTGCAATATCATCCCATATGGACAAAATACGGGAAATGACCCTCATAACGTTGCCGTCTACCGCAGGGTACGGCTTGTTATAAGCGATACTCAGTACTGCGCCGCTCGTATACGGGCCTACACCTTTGAGCTTTGAAAATTGCTCTTTCGTATCAGGGACAACGCCCTCGTAGGATTCATAGACTTCTTTCACAGCGGCCTGTAAATTACGCACTCTTGAGTAGTAGCCAAGACCTTCCCATGCTTTCATGACTTTTTCTTCATCAGCTAAAGCAAGATCTTTCACTGTCGGGAATTGCTCCATAAACCGGTTGAAGTACGGAATGACCGTATCCACCCTCGTTTGCTGAAGCATCACTTCTGATACCCAGACGCGGTATGGATCTTGATTTTCACGCCACGGAAGTGTTCGTTGTTCTTTTTCATACCAATCAATTAAATCATGCTGAAAGCCCGCAATATCTTTGCGGTCCAGCTTTTCTTGAATGTCTTTCATATCTATACTCCTTCTCATTGAACCGAGGGCTAACGTTCTGAAAAGAACCTTATTTGTTGTATACTGTTTGTAGATACGTTAACATGTTACATTAAATCAAGACAAAGCAAAAGTGCTTTTGCACATAGTCTTGAAAGAAGGCGTATACTTTGTATGATTGTTCCTAAGCATGACAACTAGGAGGTAATCAATTGGATACTGGTACTCATGTAGTAATGGGCATTTCTCTTGGGGGACTTGCACTTTTAGATCCAGCCGTCAGCGCAGATCCACACATGGCACACGCCGTGATGATCGCGACCATCGCCGGCTCCCAAGCACCAGACATTGATACTGTGCTAAAACTAAAAAATAATGCGGTTTATATAAGAAATCACCGAGGATTTACACATTCCATTCCGGCTGTACTGTTTTGGTCATTGCTAATTCCAGCTGTGATTTTCCCATTCGTGCCGGAGGCGAATTTACTTCATCTTTGGTTATGGACACTATTAGCTGTTGTGCTTCATGTGTTTGTCGATATATTCAATGCATACGGCACACAGGCCATTCGTCCATTTTCAAAGAAGTGGGTAGCGCTTGGGATTATTAACACGTTTGATCCGTTTATCTTTTTTACACATCTTGTCGCCATTGTCGTTTGGGCGATTGGCGGACATCCCGGCTATACGTTCATTACGCTGTATGCCGTGATTTTTTGTTACTATATCGTCAGGGTCATCATGCAGCTTCAGATTAAACGTCAGCTGCGTGCACGATTCGATGAAATTGAAGACATTATTATTTCGCCTACAATGAAGTTCAGACAATGGCGCATTGCCGTGAAATGTAAATCCTCTTTCCATGTCGGGCGCAGCATGAATGGAGATGTCGTCATTTTAGACACCTTTAACCGTGTGCCGGTCCCTGATACTGAAATTATGAAAATTGCTAAACAAGACGAAAACATTTCAGCCTTTCTCTCCTTCTCCCCTGTCTACCGGTGGGAAGTGGATAAATACAAGGATCATTATGAAGTGCGGTTCATTGATTTGCGCTACCGTAGCAAAGGTCACTATCCTTTCGTCGCGATCTGCCATATCGACATGGACCACCAAATCAAAAATTCCTATACTGGCTGGATTTTCAGTGAAGAAAAACTGCAAAAAAAATTAAGACTCGGCTCTGTGTGAGCGAGTCTTTTTTTGTGCTTACAACTCTTACAACTTCGTCATATATTCCACAATAAACTCCCAAAAGCCAGGTCCTTCTTGGTAAATCAGCCGGTCTACTTTTTCGATGAGTTTGATGTAGAGTTCTTGTTCGAGGTCTTCTCTTTCTTGATATGCCGTGTTTTGTAGTTTCTTTTTGATCAAGGGTGTGAAGGTTTCAATGAGTTCTTCCATTTCTCCATTGGTCATTTTTTCTTCGTTCACGGACATCTCCCCCTGTTTCTTCTTTTAGTTTGTTGAGTGCTTTTTTGTGGATGTTTGAGATGTTTTGTCTCGTTTCGCCTAGCCGGTCGGCTATTTCTTTCATTGTTTGACCTTCAACATAAATATGGGTTAAGACCATTTTTTTTTGTCTGTCAGCTGCTGGTAGGCCTTGTACAATGTTTGATCTTGCAGGTGCTTCCCTAAGTCTTGCTGGTTTATTCAAAAGAAGATGAACAGAAATTGAAGGGTTTCATTCTTGCGAAATCATTAATAACATATTATCATATACTTTAATTACCAATTAAATAGAATGAAAGGGGGAATTTTTTGATATGTTGACCTAAATGGAAACGAACCTATGTTATTTTTTGCACAAAAATAAACCGACCGGTCTGTTTGTAAAAAGAGGAGGGAAAAGTGATGAGGAATAAAAATGTGATCATTATCGGCAGTGGTGTAGCAGGATTAGCTGCCTCTTTATTTTTGAAAAAGGCTGGAATTGAAAGCACTATTTACGAGAGTAGATCAAATAAATTAGAAACAGGTGCAGGTTTTTTACTGTCTCCAAATGGTGTAAAGATTTTGGACGAAATAGGGTGTAAGGATGAAGTTATAGCAAATACAGCAGTGATAAAGAGGATTCATCAAATAAACAGTGAAAATAAACTGGAAGCTATTTTCAACAATTATAGCGAAACATATTATCATGCCCCTTTACTGAATGTCATGAGAGACCAAATCATCAAATCACTTTTAAAGGAAGTTCACCGTCAAGGAATCAAAGTGAAATACAACAAAAAGTTAACTTCGGTCAACCAGACATCTCATTCCATTGAGGCTTTTTTTGAAGATGAAACTGTCATAACAGGTGATATTTTAATAGGAGCAGATGGAACTTTTTCGAAAACAAGAGAGGCTATTGCGTTTAATGCTAAATTAGACTATAGCGGTTTTTGGGGACTTCAAGGAGTATCGTTTGTGAAGGATTTTGTATTGGATGAGGCAACAAGTTATTTTTACAATGACGGAAACTTTCAATTCATTTTTGGAAAAGCGCATCCAACAAATAAAATGAATATTTTATGGCAAGCTTTCTCTCAGTGTCCTGAGAAGTTACCTACAAAACATTTTGAGAAAGCCAATAAAGAAACAATCCGACAGTTATTATATAAACAAATGGAACATTGGAACATTCCTAAACACCTTTCTGACATCATCGATCATACAGACATGTTCTTTCCAAGAAGTATCTATGAAATAAAGGATCTTCCTGTGTGGTCAAAAGGACGAGTTGTTCTTATAGGTGATGCTGTACATACAGCAAATCCTTTTGTTGGTCAAGGAGCATCGTATAGTCTAGAAGATGCCATGGTCATAGCAAAGATGCTAAGAGATCATGATTATCGAGATGCGTTCTATTATTATGAAAAGGATCGAAGAAAGAGGACAGAAGAATTGAATGCGCTATTTCAGCACATGGGTATTCAGAATGATATTGATAAAAAAATGAACGAATACAATATTGAATGGGATGAAGAAACATACGTATGAGATGAAAAATAAAAAACACCACTTATGATGAAAAGTGGTGTTTCTTGTGTTTTCTTCGTGCATATAGGATCGCACCAATCAAACTGATGAATGAAATCAATGCAAGAATTCTGATATAAGGCGGATAGTAGGTTAACACAATCTCATTTTTGCCTTTTTCTATTGGAAAGCCGATGAATGCGTAGTTGGCTTTTTCAATATCGGTTTGGTGTCCGTTCACCTTGAGCTCCCAGCCTTTTTCATATGGAACAGGCAGAATCATGTAGTCATCGCCGCGCTTGTTATCATATGAAATCGTAAAACGATTGTTTTGAAGCTTCACCTGCTGGCTACCATCATCCTGTTTTTCTTTTTCATCTGCTTGCTCTAAGATGCGATATGGTTCGTGATACAGCTTTAATTGACTCAGTTCATACGTCCCTTTTGGTACTCGAATGGAGAGGATCTTTTCCGCAGGGACCCGAATCGTCACTTCATTGACACCTGTTTTGTAGATGGATGTATTGCTTTTTCGTGATGTGACATAGTCGTCAACGGATAACTGAAATCCTTCGTTACGGTCGGTCCGCTTCACATAAAAGCTCACATACACATCCCCAGCGCGAGCGATGTCATCTGGAAGTGTGATATTCAGACCGCCCATTTCTCCGTATACATCAAGCACGCCATGTTCGTATGCAGCTTGTTCCGTATGAATATTCGTATCTTTGAGTCGATCTGCTGCGTGCTCGATTTCAGCGTTTCCTTTTTTGTCTAAAATGACGCCTTGCAGCATCGCATGCTCTTTATCAAGTGCTGAGGCATCTTTTAAGGATTGTTCTGAATAAACGGTGCTCGTTGTTCTTGCAAATGGCAGTGACCGCGTATTTTCATATACCTCATAATGCTCACTTTTCAAGATTGGCTTAAAATAAGCTGGCGGTGAGTAAGACATTGTGTTGTCTCTCATATAATACTTTCCGTAGGTCAGGCTGTATAAATTCGCCCTGTCCCCCATTGTTGCATACCGGCTGACACTTTCCCTCCCCATATCGATTTGCAGGTCATTCCAGTAGAAATTGAGCAAATGCTGATTCAATATACTTGAATACACACTCATTCCTTGGAAGCCTTCAAATAATGGGGTATTGTTGCGCACGCCATTCATCCAATCAATCCGGGCAAGCGGATCTTTTGAGCGGCTTTGAATCTGCTGAATGAGCTTCATTTGTTCATGTCCAGCATATGCTTCACTATTCAGATACGTATCTGATACGCTCTTAATATTGCTTCTTTCAGATAAGTATCCCTGCTGATACACGCCTGCTGTCAGTAGGCTAATGGCAATAAGTACTGCTGAAAAGAGACGAAGGTGCTGACGTTTTTCGGCATGCATCCATAGGAAGAACAAGCTGATCACAAGCAGTCCTATACCTGTAAACACAACGACATCCATGTTTCCCTTTGCTCGTTCTGAAAGGACGACAGCAAGAAGGAACACGATCCAAGCGCCTAAGACCGCACGCTTTTTCCACTTCCACTCGATTTGTGAGAAATGCTTGATCGTGATGGCAACGACCGCTCCAACTGTAAAGGCAAGAATGTATTCAAATCTGTACTGCGGTGCTGAAAAACCATTAAACACACTCGCTATCTTTGGACTGTAGTGAAAAACAATGAGCAGAACGCTGATCGATGTAAACATGAAAAACCATCTGTTCCGGTAAAGCGGTACGAGAAACAGACAAATCAGAAAAATCACGGGTAATAAATACACCCTGCTCGTAAACAGCAGATGATCATGCAGCTCGAACCAAGGAATGGCCTGTTCATACGGCGGTCTTATATTGTTAAGAAAGCCATAAACAGACGGGATAAAAAAGGCGGCACTGATCCCAAAGGATAACAGTGTAGAGATCGCAAGCGTCCAAAACACCTTCCACCCGCGCTCCTCACTTCGCAGTTTGATCATATATCTGAAGACAAGATATATCGCTAAAAAGATAAAGTGAATGTAAGCAAAGTAAAAGTTGTTGATCAGCATCAGGCTGCACGCCAAAATAAACCAAGCCGGCTTACCCGTTTTGAATATCCGTTCAACCCCAAGTACAAGCAGCGGAAGCCACATCATGCTGTCGGTGAAAAATTCCCAAAACGTTTGATGCCGGAAATACACAATAGATAGTCCATAAATTGCGGCACCTGTCAGGGCACCCAGTCTATTTTGAACCATTGAGAGAAGCACACGGTAAGCAATGAATAGAATGAGCGTCAGCTTAATCACGCTCAGCCAAATCACAGCATTTGCCCAGAAATGAATGTCCGTTGATTGTATGAGGTGAAGCGCATTCATCAGCCAGACGACAGCGACTGTCACCATAAAGACCGTCGACGTTGTGAAATAATACCCTAATTGCGTGTATGTACCGCCGCCTAGACCGAATTGATAGGAATAAAAGAAATTCCCTTTGACATATTCGTCGTAAAGCAGCTTTTTAAATGGGAGCATTTGCGAGATGCCATCCCCATCTCCTGTCATGTACCGGCCTTGCGTATATTCATATAAGAAAAAGGAGTGGCCTAATAATGCGAGAATGAGGCACATTCCAATGATTATCCATCTACGTTTCATCATCTAAATCCTTTCCACAAAAGATCCATTGTTCTTTGAAACAAAACAACCCAGCAAGCGATTCGTGCTTGCCGGTTATTTGACTCCACGTTATTTAAATAACTGTGTTAACACTCGGTCTTGTTCCTTTGAGCTTGTCTCTTGCTGCATGACATTTGATTCTTGGATCAAATAATGCGGCCTCTTTTTCGTTTCATAATAAATACGGCCAATATATTCTCCAATCACACCTAGACTCAAAAGCTGGACACCTCCGAGGAAAAGCACAGCCGATATTAAAGTGAAGTAACCAGGTACCATCACGCCCGTTCTGACGATTTGAATAAAGGTGGCAACGATGTAAATCAAAGAGAGGAATAAGATCAGTATGCCAGTATAAAAACAAATACGCAGCGGGCGGTTGTTAAAAGAAATGACGCCATCTATGCCGTAGTTAAACAACTTCTTTAATGACCATTTTGTATCACCATGCTGTCTTTCTACATTTTCATAATAGATGACCTTTTCTTCAAACCCAATCCAGCAAAAAAGCCCTTTTGAAAAACGATTTCCTTCTTTTAGCTGAAGCAATGCATCGATTGCTTGGCGCGAAATCAAACGGAAATCTCCGACGCCATCACGCAAGTCCACTTCGACTACCTTGTTCATCACTTTATAGTACATGGATGATAAGTAAGAGCGAAGCTTGCTGTCTCCTTTACGGTTCCGTTTGGCAATGACTTGATGGTAGCCTTCTTCATATCCTCTGACGAAGTCCTGAATCAAATACGTTGGGTGCTGCAGGTCGGCGTCCATGATGATCGCAGCTACTCCCTTCGCATATTCAAGTCCTGCAAGTATAGCGGCTTCCTTCCCAAAGTTACGTGAGAAGGAAATGTATTTGACCTTTGCACTTTTGCGAGAGAGCTCTCTCATGTATTGAAGTGTATTATCTTTGCTTCCATCATTCACAAAAATGATTTCAAAGTCATAATGAAAATCGCGAAACTCTTCCTCGAGTGCCTCAAAGATTCGTCTGATGTTTTCACCTTCATTGTAAGAAGGAATTATAACAGAGAGCAATTCTCGTTCCATATCGCACCTTCTCTTCACTTTTTTCACAGTCTGATATGTTCATTATTCCTTTTTTGTTAGGAAACGAAACCCTTTTTTATTATCCATAAATTACATGTCTCTTTAATCGTTCTATTATATCAGAGTTTTATTTCCAGTGATTTTCAGTAAGATGAATTTAATGTAATTTTAAGTTTAACCATTGTAAAAAGCCTGTAATTTCGATCACAGACTGGGTATTGTCTCTTAAAATTGTTTACTCATTTATATATTTTCCTATTTCTTGAAAAAATGAGCGGGGCACTTTTTTTAATGAAGCAGCCCTTTATTCTGCCCTTGTAGATGCTCGTTTGCCTTCGATTGTTTATTTTGGAATAAATGCAGCTGCGCACCGTAGCTCTCAATCCACTCTTGGACAATCCGTTCAGTTGTTTCCTGTCCTTTATACTTGTGGCCAGCCTTTGCATAGGTCGTTTCAAAATCACTCCAAAGCAGCTCTACCCATGTACGTGCTTCGTCATATGTCAGCATATTGTTTTTTTCCATGAGTTGTTCTGTTAGTCGCTCAAAGTATTGTTCCATGTCGGTTCCTCCTTCATCTAGCAGAAAGTGCCTTTTTAAAAAAACCTCTTTTTTCATATACTACCCTTACGTCTTCAAAAGACGCAAATGATTTGTATTGTTTGGAGGGAATCGATATGCGTAATAAAGCAAAAGGTTTTCCAAATCAAGTGAATCACAAATTTGAAGGCGAGCCAGGCGCCACAGATGCTTATGCGTCTAAAAGGCCGAATGGTGAGACGAATACACGTCCGCAGGAACGTATGAGGGCATCAGGGAAACGCTAATTTTTCCAAAGGGAGTGCTTGAGATATGAGTTCAAATGGGAAATCGTATATGGAAGACTTTGTTCAATTAAGGACAACCGCTTACCCTCAACCATGGGCGAATGCAAAGCATTCTGCCTCTCAGGTCAACGGAGAAACGCAGCAAACGCAGCACGACATCGTACTTCAGAACAACGTCCGTAAACAACGTTCGAAGTAAAGAAAAGGACTGATCTCTAGGATCAGTCCTTTGTCTTCTTTTCAGCGTGATAGAAAACCTTTGCAGCCCTAGGAAGGACGAGTACCGTAGCGGAGCGATTTTGACATTCGTGAGCACCGGCACGCAGGACTAGCGCCGAATGCGATGGTTTGCCTACACGCTGGATCAGTCCTTTTGCGTAAGCATTGAAATTGGCAGTGCATCTTCCTTATTTGGAGCTGATACTCTATGTCCCCACGCAAATACACCATTTAAATATTCCACGTAAAACTGCTCGTCTGTATCTTTGATTTGATAAGTCGTTTTCGTTTGAATCAAGGCTGGATCTAATAAGTAGGCTTTGGCCATATCGATTTTCCGTTCTAAGACGGCATATTCATTCACAATGCCAAGCTGCTCAGCCTTTCGTGCTTTTTCAGAAAGAGAGGCAATCTCCTGCTTCAATTGGTATTCCGTCATCTCACTATAACGTTTGTCCATCTGTCATTCCCCTTTGTCTAAAACGTGATCAATTGTGTCGAGATCAAAACCTTTTCTGAATAAAAATTGCTTCACCTTCATCTTTTTTTCAAATGACCCGTCATATCCTACCTTGCGTTTTGCCTTCTCCAGCATATAGAGGAGGGCTTCTTCTTCCTTTTCCTCTTCTTGTCCATCATAGGCTTCTTGAATGGCTTTATCAATGATCCCAAACGAAAATCCCTTTCGCTGTAGCTGCAGCTTGATGCGCTGCTCGATCTCTTTTGCGGAACGATTTTTTTCTTTTCTCACAAGCTTCTGAACCTGCTTCACAGCTTCCTCCAGCTGTAAGTCATCAGGATATTGCGATAGTGCTTGTTCAATGTTGTCATCATCTATTCCTTTGAGCTTTAGCTCTTTTTTCAGGACAGACGGCCCTTTGCTGTTCGTTTTACGGTGGGTGTTTACATAGGCTTCCGCAAATTCAAGGTCATTTACATACTTGTATTGCTTTAATTTGTGTATAATTTCACTAATAGCAGGTGCCGGGATTTCTTTTTTCGTCAAATAATCGGTTACTTCTTTCACCGATCTCATTCGGTAGGATAAATAATCGACGGCCTGTTGAAATCCTTTTTTCACAGCATCACCGAATTGAATGTCGATGATATCTGCTTCGTCCAGCTCTTTCCCTTTTTTCAAATCGTGCTGGACGAGCACATCTAGATCAACGCTAAAGGCGTATTTTTCATCTAGAAAAATGTTCACCCGCTCTGTATTGTTTTTCTGAGCGGAGATTTTTGTAATATAGGGCATCCTGTGATCACTCCTTTTTTAAAACAGTCAGGATGTTTCTTCTGATTCAAAATCGTGAAAGATATAAGTATGTATATGAGAGGAGAGATGTCAATTGAATATCGCCATCACCGGAGGAACCGGTTTTATCGGCCAGCACGTCACGAAAGTGCTGGCTGCTGAAGGACATCATCTATATATTTTAACAAGAAATCCAAAGGAATCCGAACAAAATCATTTACACTATGTACAGTGGCTGACAGAAGGTGCTGCGCCTGAGCATGAATTGCCTGCGATTGATGTCTGGATTAACCTTGCTGGAAAATCCATTTTCACCCGCTGGACAGACAAGGCAAAAGAAGGCATCCTCTCTAGCCGTATTCAATCCACACAAGAAGTAAGACGCATTATAGAAGCGCAGGAATCGAAACCATCTGTGCTCATTCAAGCAAGTGCTGTCGGAATTTATGGCACGTCTCTAACAGGAGATTTTACAGAGGAATCACCTCCTGCGGATACTGATTTCTTAAGTCATACATCAAAGCGTTGGGAAGCTGAGGGGCAAAAAATTGAAGCACTCGGCATTCGTACGGTCTACACACGCTTTGGCGTCGTATTAGGAGAAAAAGGTACACTGCCACTGATGACACTGACATATAAACTATTTGCCGGCGGAACGATTGGCTCCGGTTCGCAATGGGTTTCATGGGTTCATGTCGAAGACGTGGCACATCTCATGGCTTATGCAATACACAATGACGACATCTCAGGTCCACTCAATGTCACATCACCGAATCCTGTTCAAATGAAGCAGCTCGGACAAACGATTGCGTCTGCCCTTCACCGCCCCCACTGGCTAAAGGTCCCGTCCTTTGTCATTCAAACGGCACTTGGCGAAATGTCATTACTTGTTTTAGAAGGACAGCGTGCGCTGCCGAAAAAGGCTTTGCTTTCTTCTTATGACTTTTTGCATCCTGAATTAAAAGAAGCGATTTTACATTCAAAGGAATAATTTTTGTCAAAAACACCCATCCTATTAGAAATGAGATGAGGGGGCGATTTTGATGAAGAAAAAAGAACACCAGCCAACTTCAAAGCTGAAGAAAACCCAGGAAGTCCTGTATCAGCAGGAATTCAAAAAAGCAGAAAAAGCAGCAGAAAAAAGAAACAAATAAGATGGATATTCCACTCCAACAAGCACATAACTAAAGTGATCTTGTAAAGGAGGGAAAGGCTTTGAAAAAAGACCAACACCAAAAAGCCAATCACGAGCTTGCAGCACAAGAGTCGGATGGCGAATATGTTGAATTTTCCAAAGAACTTGCAGATCCGAATGACGTAAAAGCAATGGCACGTATGAAAGCAGCCGACCAGCGCGCCAAAAAACAATAAGTCAAAAAGCAGACCTTATTCAGCGGTCTGCTTTTCTTTTATTTAATTTCAGTAAGAAGACTTGATGCTTTCTGACGTGATTTTTCCTCAGGCACCTCTTCTGGATAACCAATATGAAGGATGGCAGCAAACCGCTCGTTTTCCTTTAGGCCCAAGTCCTGTTGAAAGCCTTTGTCGTATAAGATGCGGCCGCTCTTCCAGACCATACCGATTCCTTGATCCCAAGCAAGCAGCTGGAAGTTTTGAATGAGCGCGCTCACAGCGGCAAAATCATCATTTCTCACGACTGAATTCTCGTCTTCCTTTAACACTACAAGTAAAAGGGCTGGGACTTTTGAAAAGTAATCTCTATATTGATTGATCTTTTCTTCCTTTGCATCTGGATTGTTGCGCTTGAAGAACGCAATGAAGCGATCAATAAATGTCGCTTTCGCATCATCCGTCACCGCATATAGAAAGCGCCAAGGCTCCGTCATTTTATGATTCGGTGCATAGACCGCATCCTCTAATAACGGCTGAAGCTGCTCAATGGCCACCGGCGTTTCTTTAAATTTTCGAATGGATCGTCTATATCTGACAGCGTCTCGTACCGTTAACGCTTCTGTTTGTTGTTTGATTTCTGGCATATGTGTCATCCTTTCAATCAATCTTAATTGAAATTGATTCTCATTCACATTATAAACATCATTTCGAGCAGTTGCAAATGGTGTTTCCCATCCCGTCTGCTAAAAAGTTGTTTGAGTTTTTCAAGTAATGTTACAATCATATTACGTTTTAAACAAATTTTGATAAAAAAGCCAATATGATGAAATGATTTCAGGTATATTCCCATTTTGTCTGATTCGGTTATTTTGTCAAAAGGCTTTCAACCCATGATTGGAAGGGAGGCTTCTGGATGGAATGAAAATCAATATCGGGCAAATCATTAAGCTCTACCGTTATAAACAAAATATGACCCAATCTGAATTGGCAGAAGGAATTTGTTCTGTCTCTCATTTAAGTAAAATCGAAAATGGCTCAAAGGAGGCCAATCAAGATACGATCAATTTACTGCTTGAACGACTTGGCATCAGTCAAGAAACGCTGTCACAAAAGGCGCGTCATCTGCTGTCACTCTTGGATGAGTTTCAAATGAATATGTATTTCTATGCACTCGATCAAGCTGAACAAAATGCAGAAATGATCATTCAGCACGAGGAACAGTTCTTTTCTCTGGATTTAGGCATTCAGTATCATTTGTCCTTATTTCAATTTTATTTATTATCGGACAAGCAGCCGCTTGCCTTAAAAACACACCGCGTGCTTAAAAAGTTTGAAAAAACCTTTATTGAAACGGAAAAAGAAATATTTGAATATTTAGATGGCATTCATCTCATTAAAAATGGTCAGCTTGAAGAAGGCATAAAGAAACTTGAGAGCTGCTTTTCTTACGCGTCTGTTGAACAAAGTGACCTCTATTATCACTATGCAAAAGCACTTGGAAACATGGGACTTCTTGGCGATGCGCTTGAAGCAACCCATCAAGCCATGGATTTATATAGACAAAAGAACAATTTCAAGCGGATCATTCACTGCACACTCATTCATGGCGTGATCTCACTGGAACTAAAAGCCTTTCAAACGGCGAAGAAATATTTAAAAGAAGTGATTTTGCACACGTCCCTTTATCCTGATGCCTATATTAAAATGACTGCTTATTTTTATTACGGGGTGCTCTTAAAACGTGAAGGCGATTTCTCTTCAGCTGTGCCTTATTTACTAGATTCACTCAATTACTTTAATCAAGAACAGATAGAAGACCATTACTGTGAAACACTGTATGAAATTGCAACATTATATGCTGAATACGACCGCAAAAAGGCACTACCCTACATACATGAGCTGTTAAAACAGCCTCGTATTCAGCCAAACTGTTTATATATGATCAAAATCTATAAATTGATGATTGAGGAAAACCCTCTTGATTTGAAAACCTATTTGATTGAAGCAGCCCTTCCTTACTTTAAACAAAATGAGCTGCACAATGAGTACTTGTTTGCTCTTAGAACCTTGCTTTCCTATGCGGCTTCTGAGCTCGACGAACATGCGTTTATGTCCTACACGAGAACGCTGCTCCATCATCTTGCATCATATGTCCCCTATTACAAAAAAGCATGACCTTCTGCCGATCGAAGGTCATGCTTTTCCTATTCATTAAATGGTCTTCTGTTGATCTGTATCAGGACGGGTGACTTGTTTGACTGAATGAACATACCGTTTTCTCGCAAAGTAATCGTACGCATGCTGACCAAAACCTAACCAAATGCTGAGCACGATGAATGGGATCGTTCCCCATAATGCAGGGATATTGCAAGCAATTTTCAGCCATGTATAGATCCCTGAGTTTTTTTGGTTTTTGGCTAAGGAAATTGACACGATTCGCTTTTCTGCCTTTTCTTCACTTATTTTGTTCAGTTTGAGCAGCTGCGAGTGTCTAAAGGATTCAAAATGAATACGGTTCTTCCAATCGAGAGCTTTCAACAAGTCCATCGCTTTTGCACATGAAGGACTTTGCCCGTCATAAAACACAAGCAGCCTAAGTGATTTGATGGAACGCTGTTCTCTTTTTTTCGATTCAGCGAGCTTCTTTTTTTCTTGATCGAGATAAATGATTTTTTTCATAGATTGATCGCCAGCCCTTTTCCGTCATTTGTTTTTTAGTTCGTTCAAAGGAGATTACAACTAGATTACTATAGTTGCTGGGCCTCTTGTATTGGGAAAAAGCAAACCAACGTGCGTTATATGAGCCTTTAGATAAGGGCAAAATTAAGGTTTTCATGGCACATATGAGGTTTTTCAACTAAAAATGGTTGGGAAAATCGTGATGCGTTGCGGTTTTCTGCGGTTTTTTGTAGAATTCTGCGGTTTTTCTACATCTTTATGCGGTGTTTTGTAGGTGAGACGCAAAAACAAGATAAAAAAAGACTACTTCCCGTTGCGGCGAAGTAGTCTTTTGGTTTATATTTTTTCCAAAACTTCTACTATTTCTTTCTCAATATCTTTCCATAAGTAACGATCTGTCGTATAGTGATGTGCGGCTTCTTTCGCAAATACTTGAAAAGCTTCCTCAAAATCAGGGGCATCCTTGTCGGGTTTTTTCTCATCAACAAATCGCTGTGCTTCTGTTGAGCGTGGTCCCCATTTACCTACTTCATTCCCATCCTGATCAATGATTACGATAATCGGAATCGATCTTGCGGTCCCGTTCGTTAAATACTGATCCATCAGATCTAGATGCTCGTCCCGAATGAAATAGCGCGCATCAATGAGTGCTTCACTTGCAATACGCATGAAAATTGGTACATTGACCATCGCATCTCCGCACCAATCCGCTGTGATGACAAGTGCTCTGAGCTTATTCTTTTGCAGCTTTTGAAGCAGCTCTTTTTCTTTTTGATGAATTGCGTACTGGTTGTACACCGTGAGTAGATTTTCTCGGTTTTTCTCCATGTTGTGTACATATGTACGTTCAGTTAATCCCTTTTTAAACCATTCATTTAATGTCATATTTACATCCCCCTTACTCTTCAACTTTACCACTTTTGCTATTCTTTTGTCTAAAAAAACCTTTACCTAGTGAAAGGTAAAGGTTTTTGATCTATGGACGCCGGTTGCGATTTGGGTCCATCCCAATCAGCTTGGTGACAAGCACCATTGTGACAGGTAATGATGTATTCTTTTTATACGCTAAATATTTTCCGCGCCATTCAGGTTTATATTTCTGTTTAAACGACCGTAATCCGCTGAAGCTGTACATAAATCTGACGTTGTTGAAAATAACACTCGCCAAACGCTCCGTGAGGAAAGATTGATGAAATGTTCCTACATTTGATAAAGGCGCCATTCCCATGTTAAAGGATTTGTAGCCTTTTTCTTTCGCCCATTGAAAAAGGTGGATAAACAGCGCATCCATCATCCCGTTCGGTGCATCATGCATATGACGCATTAGGTCGATGGAAATCTCCCCTTCTTGATACATCGGCATTAGTGATACAAAAGAAATGATCTCCCCTTGTTCATCCTTCAGAATCGCAATCGGTGCTTTTTGAAGATAATCTTCTTGAAAATAGCCGAGCGAAAACCCTTTTTCATTTTTCTTTCCGAGCCAGCTGTCAGAAATCCGTTTTAAAGTTGAGATAAGCTCACCTGAAAAAGGCGGTTCCAGCATTTCAAACGTATAGCCTTCTCGTTCAAACTTATTGGCCACAGCCCGTAAATTTGATTTTTTCTTACCGGAAAGAGAGAACGTTTCTAAATCGACCATGGCTTCTTCTCCAAGCTTAAAGAAATGAAAGCCTAAGTCATGGTAGAGCGCCATCCCTTCCCGTTCTACTTGATAAAAAGCAACGCGATAGCCTGCTTTTTCTGTCTGCTGTAGAAACTCTTCAAGTACAAGTGGATAGGACGATTTACGTCCAGATGGATCTCCAAGCACAATGACGCAGCGGCCAATGCGCCCAAATTGAAGCATCGCCTCTCCATCACTTGAGAAAAATAATTTTTTATCGCCTAAAAAGCCAAGATGACTGAGGGCATTTCCACCCTTTTCCTCTAAAAACGTTTTTAATTTTTCCTCATCTGCTATTTCTCCAATCGGAAATGCTCTTTTATTAAAAATCAATCTGCTAATGAAGAAAAAAAGCGGTACACCGATGAGCGCAATCATGCTTGTCATTGTGATATGCCGTTCATTATGCACCAGGTAATCCCTACTCAAGAAATGTCCAATTTTTGTCCAAATAAAGTTGCCGATGACATTATAGTTAAACAGCACGAGTAAATAACCAGCGGCAGCCGCCACAAACTGATACAAGGAATAAGGGGCCTGCTGCTTCACAAATTGATTTCGAAGAGAGAAAAATACAACCATGATGACTGGCAGAATAAAGATGAGACTCAGGTTAAATCCTTTTAACAAAGTAAACACAAAGCCGCCTGCTAGGGCGATCATCGTCAGCACATACGATCTTTTCGTTCGTTTATACACTTCAATGGACAAAATCATCAGGATGATGCCGAACATTAAAGAAAGACCATTAAATCCTGATAATAGAAAGCGTGGAATGCTCGTAATCACGCCTAATCGATCGACAGGAAGCACAACAGACGCCATGATGAGCAAGCCGCTTCCGAAAGTTAAAATTGATACTGATCCGTACAATAAACGGATTAATAAAGCACGGTGCAACACAATTAAGACGTTTGTTGTTTCTACGGCAGGTGCCATTCTCGGATTGCCTTCAAGACGTCTAAGCGTCGTTCCCGTTAAATCGTAAGCAGCTAGACAAAGCCCAAGGATAAACGGGAAGATCGAGTACACGAAGCGGTACAAAACGAGCGCCGTCAGCACCATCTCTTTATCAAACCCAATGTACTGCATGCTCAGTAAAAAGATGAGGTCAAACGAACCAAATCCGCCCGGAACCATACTGATTAAACCGCCGATTGACGCAATCGCAAATACGCCTAATACAATCCGTACATCGACATTCATCCCCATAGAGACGACAGCCATGTACATGACGAGACCAGCTGCCAGCCATTCTAAAAATGATGCTCCGATATAAGCGTAAATCGGATGCTTCAGTCCGCTTTCACCGCTCTCAATCGAGCTTTTTCGTACGGATGCCATAATGATGTAAATAGGCACAATACAGGCAAAGATGATCACAAAGGCCCATAACCACGGCTCTTGGCTGATAATACTTTCAACAGGAAGCACCCTCACCAGGATTAGATCGCTGAAAATAGATAAGCCCAAAAGGACCGAGGAAGTCAAAAGGGCAATGCCTTTGAGCAGTTTTTTCGTATCGGTTATGTACTCCTTGTATAGAAGTGTTCTAAGCCCTGCTCCTGATAGACCGCCGAACCCAAGGACACTGTTAAAAGAGTTCGCAATCCAAGAAATGCGAATCGTTTTCCAGCCGCTGATGGGCATATTCAGGCTTTTTCGTAAAATAAAATCATATAAGGACATCGATAACACTGCGACAAGTCCAAGAAAAACAAGAATAAACAAGTCCATTCGATTCAAGCTGTCAATGATATAAAACGTTTTTTTAATGGAAAGGCCGCTCAGTTCCTTCTTGGCGACAAAAATTAAGACAAGGATAATCACGATCGGAAAAAGCATTTTTAAGATCGTCATACCCGTTTTTTTGTTCCACATGTTTTTCCCAACTTTCTAAGTTGCTTCATTTATTTCGACTGACCATTATTATACAACAAATACCACTTGATTCATGCAGTTTAACATTCAAAAGCTTGACGAACCTTTCAATTAGAAGTAAAAATCAGTAATATAGAGAAAAGAGCCGCTTAAAGGAAGTGAACAAGCGTGGAATACAATATTCATGACACCACTGTATTAAAAGAAGAGATTCTATCTCCAGAGGAAAAAAAGACATGGGTGCTTTATATGAAAGTACTCACAGCTGCAGGTCTTGGAGATGTGTCAGAATGGATGAAGCTTGATATGAGTATGCCTCAAATGAAGGTACTCATGCTGCTCAATAACCATGGCTCTCTCAAGGTATCCGAAATCGCTGAAAAAATGGGCGCATCTTTGTCCAATATGACAGGCTTGCTTGACCGTTTAGAACAGTCTAACTTTGTCGAGCGAAAGCATTCTGAGCGTGACCGGAGAATCATTGTCGTCGAACTAACAGAGGAAGCGAAAAACATTTTCAGAAGCATTTATCAAAAAGGACACGAAAAAATCAAAAACTCCCTACAACGGCTCAATGACGAGGAAAAAGAAAAAGTCAACGAAGGGCTGGCTATTTTAGAAAAAGCACTGCGTCCTGAACGCGGCTAAACATGAAAAGGAAAAAAGACGGTCACTTGAGATCCGTCTTTTTTAGTTCTTCTAGTTTTCGATCTGGGGTGAAGAGATTTTTACGAATGACTTCCCTGTCATCCCATAAGAGATATCCTACACCGATGATGAGAAAAATGATGCTGATCCACGTCCCGCCAGGCAGCAGTTGTTCAAGTTCCTCAATCGTTCTTTCTGAGCCTAGGCTGTTACTATAGCGCATCTCAAACAGAACGTATTTTGCTATATAAAACAATGCCGCCATACAGATAAACATGGCGCCGACAATTCTTCTACCAGACATGTGTTTACTCCTTTAATTCCATTGATTTCTTTTGATTAATTCCGTGATATGGGCAAGATGATGCTTTGAGTGCCAGACATACATACCTGTTGCATCATGTAAGGACACCGTTTGTTGATAGGCTGGGTGATAATAAGACGCAGTGAAGTCTTCCTCTGACATCCCTCGAAGTAATGTAACCCACCTGCGATGCAGACTGCTGATTAAGGGCAGTGATAGGCTGATGGGCGCTTTGCTATCTGGAAGCTCGGCGAATCCCGCCTGATCATATGGACGGATGTGCGGTATTTCTTCTGTGAGCGCAAGCTTGAATCGTAAGTATGCATTCAAATGGCTGTCTGCTACGTGATGAATGAGCTGACGGACGGTCCATCCTCCAGGCCGATAGGGTGTATCTAGCTGAGCATCTGTCAATTGATTGGTGACCGTTTCATATTCTTGAGGAATCGCAGCCAACTGATCAATCCATGCCACAAGCTGTTCTTTCGTTTTTTCTTCAGCCGGTTCATATAAGCCAATCGGATATTGTAATGACGTCATACACTCTCCCCTTTCTCAAATCCTTCTAGTACAAATTTGCCAATCATCTTTCCTTGCTCAAGTGTTTGATGTGCCTGCTTCAAATGAGCAGCATTCATCGGACTGAGAACCTTTGTTAATGTATGCGTCAATGTCCCCTGTTCAAATAACTCAGCCGCCTCTGTTAAAAGCTCATGCTGTTTGATCATGTCCGCTGTTTTGTACATAGGGCGTGTGAACATGAACTCCCATACAAATGAAGCACTTTTATTTTTGAGTAATTGAATGTCTAAGTTGTACTGATTCTCGACAATGGTACAGATCGTGCCTTGCGGTTTTATGGCTTCTGCCATGCCTTTGAAATGTCCGTCTGTATCATTTAAGCATAAAATAAAATCCACTTCGCCTATTCCTTTTTCCTGAAGCTGCGCAAGAAGCGGCTCATGATGATCAATGATATGATCAGCACCTAATGACAGACACCACTCTTTTGTTTCAGGTCTTGATGCGGTGGCGATCACAGTGGCATTTGCTAATTTGGCTAGTTGGATGGCGATAGAACCTACTCCGCCTGCACCGCCGATGATGAGCAGTGTTGCCCCTTCTGCATTTCGCTTCATATGCATCCGGTCAAATAACGCTTCATATGCCGTAATCGTCGTCAGAGGCATCGCGGCTGCTTCTGCAAAGGAGAGATTGACAGGCTTTTTTGCCACAATCCGTTCATCCACAAGTTGATACTCACTATTTGAGCCTTGACGCGTGATATCTCCCGCATAGTACACGTGATCACCCGGCTGAAATAATGTACACGCTTCGCCGACTTCAACAACCGTACCGCTTGCATCGTAGCCAAGAATTTTTAGTTTTTCTTCCTTCTGATCCTTCGGTGATCTCACCTTCGTATCAACTGGATTCACTGACACAGCCTCTACCTTCACCAGTATATCCTTGCCCGTTGCTTTAGGCTTTTCTACTTCCTGATCCATCAAGCTTTGCTCATGCTCGATCGGTAAGTACTCCAATAGTCCAACAGCTTTCACTCGTTCGCACTCCCTTTCTATATGCTTCTTTTCCACATTTTATCATAATTTTCTGATGTTTATGGATAGATCAAACGAGTGATTGCACATTAAGAACTCTTCAAAGCCTTTCTCTCCCTCGCTATATAAGAAGGACGTGCCTTTTGCAATGAAGGAACATAGGAGAACCAGCTTTTGGATTTAAAGAATAGCTGAACGTAATAAAACTGGATATGCTGAAGTGAAAAGAGCATTAATAGAAAAATAGCTAGTAAAAGAGTTAGGTGATCAGCTGCTCCATGCGTCCATTCCGTGATAAAGAAAACAACAAAACCGATCATGATCAACTGTTCCAGCCTTTGCATGAGCTGGGTCAAAATATGTCCTCGTTTCGATAGATCCCCAGACTGGCGCTTCCTGATCTTTCTCGATTTATAAAACCAAATGGTACATTCTACTAAGTTATGAGTCATAAAAAGAGCGATGAGGGCGATCAATAAAGGTGATGGGGTATAAAGGACTTGTGCAACGAATGGAAACACTAAAAAATAACATGCAATACATGCGTGTCTCACTGATAAGAGAAATAGTTCTTTTTCTATGTATGGTTTCATCTGTTTCACCTCCATATGTACTACGTCTGATTTGCCAAAAAGTTCCCTCTGCCTATCAAAAAAGGATGCCCAAAGGCACCCTTCCTGAATCACATTTAAAATGCAGCGCTTAGTACGACAGGTCCTTGTGGCAGGTTGTTATCCTTTTTTGGTTCAAGGGTAACTGCCACGGTATCCCATGATTCACTCGCTTCTTTTTCTGATAATGCATAGGTGACGGTTCCTTCTCCTTTGTTATTTGTTTTAAAGGCACCGGCTGGCACCGGCTGATCGCCTTTAATAAGCCATACTTGATAAACAGCAGATGAATCAAGCTGATCCTTTAATCCGTCTGCACTCACCACCAACTCTTTTTTGCCGTTATGCTCAATCACTGAGAAAGCACCCGTTGTTTTTGGTGATGCGGCTGATGCCAGTGATTTTGTCGCTACAACCCTGACAGGTTCTTCCGCCTGTTCTTTTACATTCGATAAGAAATACACGTTTCCAGCTGCTGAAATGAGAAGCAGTGCGGCAACGAGCGGCAAGAGCCATTGATTTCGTTTCTTTTGTAGTGGTTTGATCTCGTTTTGTTCACGTACTGCCTTGAGCTCTTTCCTATGGCTATTCTTTTCTTCGGCCGTCTCTTCTTCAAACACCTGGGATAAAATACGGTCTTTCATCCCTGCCGGAGGTGTTTGGTCACCTGCTAGAAATGGAATGTCAGACATGAGCGATGTCAATTCTTCAAGCTCTTCTTTGCAAGCTGAGCAGTGCTTGAGGTGCTCTTCAAATTGTGCTTTTTCTTCTCCTTGGATATGCCCGTTGAAATAATCAATCACTTGATGTTTACACTGAGTCATGCCTCTTCCTCCTTTCCTCCGCGAGACAGTCTCGTCCGTAAGTGCTTCAATGACAATCGAACCCTTCCCTTCACCGTTCCAATGGGGATGCCTAGCTTTTCAGCAATACTTTTTTGTGTCATTCCTTTAAAATAGACATCTTCTATGATGGTTTGCTGTTCTTTTGACAATGTAGATACTGCTTCACGTATGATTTGTTTTTCCTCGTTCCATTCGACTTCCTTTGATACATCTTCTTGATGATCGGCTAAATATTCAATATGCTCATCTTCTAGTGCCGTTTCGTTCCGGTGCTTTCTTAGGAGATCAATGGCCGTGTTGCGTGACATCATGAATAACCACGAGGAGAATTTGCCTTTATCCGTATGGTATTCTCCTATGCCGCGCCAGAGCTTGATAAAGACTTCTTGAAGCACTTCCTCCGCAAGCTCACGGCTTCCAGTCATTTTATAAATAAACGAATATAACACACGTTCATAGCGATCATACAGCACTTCAAGCGAAGGCTTGTGACGATCAAATTTGATCTTGTGATACAGCTCAGAATCTTTCAGTGTATCCATGGTCATCTCCTTCCTTTTCATGAGAAAGAGCATGCTGCATTCATCATGAAATCCTTCACGTATTGCTTATCACTCGATTTGCTGAAATAAGCCTACTTTGTACTTTACTCTTTTTTCAAGGAGAAAAAAAGAGCGCCGAAAAAGGAAGTATGCTCCTCATGAGAATGTACTTACTGTACGAAAAACAAGGCCATTTGGATCACTTCTATCTGAAAAGTCAAGAATCCATGTGTTTCCATTCTCTGTTCAGTTGATTCTAGCAAACTCTCATGTCCCTCACAATGTAAATGAAGTAGAACGCATTTTTTCAACATGTCATAATAGAAGGTAACGAAATGAATTGGAGTGTCCTTACATGATGTTGACGATCATTCTTTTTTTATTAGCAGGAATAGCAGAAATTGGCGGCGGCTATCTTGTGTGGCTTTGGCTGCGTGAAGCCAAACCGGTCAGCTTTGGAATCGCCGGCAGCCTCATCCTCGTCGCTTATGGGGTCATTCCTACCTTCCAGCAGTTCCCGACTTTCGGACGGGTTTATGCGGCCTATGGCGGTGTGTTTGTGGTTCTTGCTGTGTTTTGGGGCTGGTGGGTCGATCGAAAAACGCCTGATTTGTACGATTGGGAAGGCGCTCTTATTTGTTTAATAGGTATGAGTATGATGCTCTTTGCCCCTAGAAACTAGAGAAAAAGATTGCAATACATGTCATGAGAAAAAAGCCGGCGCTCTTTTGCCGGCTTTCACATTTCTCCTAATGAACTTTTTATGCACCGAATTGTGTTTCATAAAGGCGCTTATATAAGCCATTTTGCGTTAGTAATGTTTTGTGATTTCCTTGCTCTGCAATGCCACCTTTTGTCACAACAACAATTCGATCTGCATGTTGAATAGTTGCAAGGCGATGCGCAATGACTAGCGTCGTTCTACCTTCTGAAAGCTCTTCTAGTGATCGTTGGATCGAAGCCTCTGTTTCAGTATCTAGTGATGAGGTCGCTTCATCCAGTATTAAAATAGGTGGATTTTTCAGGAAAATACGTGCAATTGATACACGCTGCTTTTGTCCACCTGACAGCTTGACGCCTCTTTCACCAATCATTGTCTCAAGACCTTCGGGCAGGGATTCGACGAGTTCTTTTAGCTCTACTTTTGACACTGCCTGCCATATTTCTTCCTCAGTTGCATCAAGCTTTCCATAAAGAATGTTCTCTCGAATGCTCCCATTAAATAAATAGACGTCTTGTTGGACTATTCCAATTTGTTGGCGCAGTGAAGACAGCTTCATCTGTCTACTATCAATGCCGTCTATCGTAATGGTTCCAGATTGCCATTCATAAAACCTTGGTAATAAACTGCATAGCGTGGATTTACCAGCACCGGAAGGACCTACTATGGCAACCGTTTCCCCTTGTTTGAACTCCAGATTAATATGCTCAAGGATCAAACTGTCCTTCTCATAACCAAAGCTGACATCATGAAATGTGATTTCACCTTTTAGGCCATCGACATGAATCGCATCAGGGACGTCCTTTTCGTCTGGGGCTTGATCTAAGAGCGAAACAAATCTCTTAAAGCCTGCGACTCCCTTTGGATACGTCTCAATCACTGAATTAATTTGTTGAATGGGTCCTAAAAAGATTCCAGACAGCAGGACGAATGAAATGAATTCACCATAGGTCATATTCTTTTGCATCACAAACCATGTCCCGCATACAAGGCCAAAGATGGTGACGCCCTTCATAAGCAGATGACTAATCGAAGCGTGTAATGCCATCATTTTGTATGTGGTTAATTTCGTTTGTTTAAACTGTTCATTGTGTTCAATAAAGCGATCAACCTCATGCGTTTCATTCCCAAATGCCTTCACTACTCGAATTCCGCTCACATTATTCTCAACCCTGGCATGGAATTGACCAATACTTGAAAACATGTGATCAAAGGCAATCGACATTTTCTTCGTAAAATAAACCGATAGCCCTATTAAGAATGGAACAATGAGAAACGTGAGGACGGCAAGCTGCCAATTAATTGATAGCATCAGGGCAAATGCACCTGTAAGAGTCATCATTGCAATAAATAAATCTTCAGGACCGTGGTGAGCGATTTCACCAATATCCATTAAATCGTTTGTCATGCGTGAAACAAGCTTTCCTGTTTTCTTTTGATCAAAGAATCGAAAAGACATTTTTTGTACGTGGGTGAATAGCTGACTTCTCATATCTGTTTCAATATTGATACCTAGCTTATGTCCAAAATATGTCACCACATAATTCATTGCTGAGCTGACAACATAGACTGCCAGTAAAATTCCACTCCAGATGAGAATCATTTCCCAGTTTCTGTTTGGGAGCAGGTCATCTACAACCATACTGATCGCAAGTGGAAATGATAATTCAAGTAGTGCCGCTATGACGGCACAGGAAAAATCTAATATAAACAGCCCCATATATGGCTTATAATAGGAGAAAAATCGTTTTAACAAAAAGCAGCCCCCTTACTTCTGAGATAATTCTGTCAATATCTCAACGTATTTTTCTGCTTGATTGGCGATAGCTATTGGATCAAATGGCCAGAAATACGCAATATCCAAGTCGTGTACTTGATTCTTTTTCACTGCTTTTAAGCTTTTCCATATTGAATTGCTCTTATCGAATGTACCTCCGTTGGCTTCATCAACAAATATATAATCACCTGCATACTTTGGTAGCACTTCATATGAAATATGTTCAAATCCTGACTTTCCATTTAAAACAGTGTCTGCAACATCTTTTGGCGGCTGAAGCTGCAATTGTTCGTAAAGTGCTTGTCCACCTCGATAGATACCATTCCCATACACATAGACATCATTTTTAAATGCACCCAAGATTGACACTGTTTCGCCTTCTTTGATGACTGTTTTCACTTTCTTTCTAGCAGCTTCTATACGTTGATCAAATTTTTTCAAAAACGCTTTTCCTTCTTCTTCTTTATTCAAGATGCTGGCTAATGTAGTGATCTCTTCTTGTGAATTTTTAAATACACCGAACGGATAAACAATCGTTGGGGCAATTTTTTTGTAGACATCAAGTACCTTTTCATCGTCTACAGCTGAAATGATGAGGTCTGGTTTTAAGCTTGCCACCTTTTCGGCGGAGCGTTCATCACTAATGTCTGCCACACCATCCACTTTGCCTTTGAGATGTATGTTTTTTAAATCTTGTGTTGTGGCACCAACCGGTTTTACCCCTAGTGCAACAGCACTACCCAAATAGCCATCTACGAGAATACGCTTTGGATTTGCTGGAATCTCGACCTTGCCTTTCACTGTGTCAACCGTTTTTGTTTTTTCTTCGGCTTTTTTACTTTCTTCCTTTTGACCGCAGGCTGCTAGTGCGAATAACAACACTAAAGTCATTAAACTAAGAAATATGCCTTGTTTTTTCATACTTTTCTCCTCCATATCATGATGAATCATTGAGAATCATTATCATTTATTTGTCTCTCGTATTCTATCAACCGCTTGTCTATCGGTCTATGGATAATCGTCATAACTTGTTTATGGACAATTGTTAGAAACACTTATTCTTTTATTAAAAATTGAGAGAATCGTTTCATGATTTCTATCGCTCGTTCCCCTTCACCAAATCTAAATTCTTCTAGTTTTAACAGGTAGAATGTATCATTTTGCACTGCGGGTAAATTACGCAGGACATCACTTTCCTTCATACGTTTGTCCATATGTCTGTACCATCCATTTCGAACAGCCACAATAAAAAACATATGATCTGCTGCATAATCTGCTAAACGCTCAAGCGGAATCACAACATGTTTATCAGGTTTCAGCACCTCCTCTTGAATGGCTTCAGGGGGCTTCAACTCCAACGTTTTATATAGGTTGATTGCTCCTCTCGCATGAAAAGACCACATATACACCTTGTCATGTCCCCTTACTTCATATAAAGCAACCGTTTCCTTTTTTTTCAAAAATGGCGTCAAGCGCTCTCTTTCCTTCTGTGCTTGCTTCTCATAACGCTCCACCCATTGCTTTGCTTCTTCGCTCCTTCCGATGAGGCTACCTAAACAAAGTACCTCCTCTACAGGACTCAGGCGACTATATGGAAAAACAAGCACAGGAGCGATTTTCTCCATGCGTTTCATCCATTCTATATTTGTATAGAAATAATCAGGCATTAAAATGAGGTCTAAGTTCATGTCCTTCAAAACGTCGTCAGATGTATGTTCATGAATGACGAAGACATCACTGAGTTGACCTTGAAGCAGATCTGAATAAAGAGCAATATCTTCTTCCATGCAAATTGGTTTCACTCCGAGCGCAAGCAGAGAGCCTACAAACTGAAAAGCGGCAATTCGTTTTGGTTGGCGACTCAGTCGATACTGACTAGGCGATCTGCCCGTTTTTTGACGAAACTTTCTGCTGAAATAGAGGCTATCAGTATAGCCTACTCTTTGTGCAATCGCCTGAACCTGTTCATCGGTTTTGAACAATAGCTTTTTTGCTTCATCTATTCGAATTTGTGCAATATAATCTGTAACACTCATCCCAACGCTTTTCTTAAAAAAAGTTGAGAAATAGCTTTCATTAAAGCCCATTTTATGTGCTAAATCCTTACGGGTCAGTTCTTGTTGGTAATGCTCTGCAATGTATTGAAGAATCATTTGAATTGAATAATGATCAGCATGAGTTGTTTTCTCATTTTGTTGCTGGAATATTTGCAGTACTAGCCTTAGTAGCTTCACTTGGCTACTTTCTGAATAAGAGGGATCACTTAAACGTTTAATATGATGAAATAATACCGGTGAGCCCATCACCACTTGCCCGTTATCAGGCAGGGTATCATAATTGATTTTATAAATTAATTCATCATCAGCATCATTTGTGAGCATGTAATGTTCAAATGAAACAGCAAAGACTGTGACTTGCTGATTAGATAAAGAACGGATGACAACAGGGATGTGAGATCGTATAAACAGGCTATCCCCACCGTCAAGCTCGTACTCCATTCCTTCTAGCTGAATGACAACGGTACCATCAGCTGTTAAAACGCTTGGAGATTTTGTCTGCCATCTGTTCGTTTGTTTTGCTTTCAGACACATCTGAATTTTCTTTTTCACATGTAGCATCGTTTCCATTTGTGCGTTCATCTTCAGATACCTCCTTTCAGCGATAAAAAAGGTGATGCCGTTGTGGCACCACCCCAGCGTGTAGACAAACCCTCGCATTCGTTGTCAGATCTGCGCGCTGGTGCTCACGAATGTTGAATTCGCTCCGCTCCAGTGCTCAATCTTCCTAGACTTCAAGGGTTTTCAATTCACGCTGAAAAGAAGACAAAGGGCTAAAATAAAAATCATTTTAGCCCTTTGTCAACAATCTGAGGTGATGCCGTTGCGGCACCACCCTTCTTGTTTTGTTTTTTTTAGCGATCCGCACCGGCTGCCAGCAATTCTTTGTTTTTTTCCTTAAAACGTTCATTATGAGAAGATACATACGCCACTTTCTCCGCATCTGGTTCGATATATAATTTCGCACTATTTAGTGCGTTCACACCATCTACAAACGTTCCTGCAATCAAGCGGACCTTGCTTTTATGTGTACATAAATCACCTACTGCATACACACCTGGTAAATTGGTCTCCATCTGCTCATTCACTTCAATGAGCCCCCATTCACCTTGCTTTAATCCCCATTCTGCAAGAACACTTAAATCGCCTTTCATGCCGTGGTTGACAATGACTGCGTCTGTTTCAATACGTTCTTTTTCACCTGTTTCTAAATGGTGAACAGTGACAGCTTCGATTTCTTTTCCGTTACCATGTAGGTCAGTTAATTCATGTGGGGTTAAAATACGTGCACTTGATGCTTTCATATTCGCCACGTTTTTTTCATGTCCACCAAACATATCTCTGCGGTGTATAACAGTGACACTTTTCGCAATTGGCACAAGGGCATTTGCCCAATCCACCGCAGAATCGCCGCCCCCAGAGATGACGACTCTTTTTCCAGCGAAGGTTTTGAGCTCCTGAACCGTATAATAAAGGTTTGTTACTTCATAGCGATCTGCATTTTCAACCTCCAGCTTTCTTTGAACTGGAATACCATGCCCCATTGCCAGAATCAAGGTTTTGGTTAAATGACGATCACCATTTTCGGACGTAATCAATATATTTCCATCTTCTAAGCGATGAAAGTCTGTTATTTTTTGATTTAATGCAATGACAGGTTCAAATGTTTTGGCTTGCTGTTCAAGCTGTTTAATTAATTGCTCTCCTCTTGTTGGCACTAATCCACCTACATCCCAAATGACTTTCTCTGGATACAGTAGGATTTTCCCACCAAGGCTTTCGTTATACTCCAGTACCTTCGTCTTTAAATCCCGCATCCCACTATAAAAGGCGGTGTACATTCCTGCTGGACCGCCGCCAATAATGGTGACGTCAAACAATTCAAGCTGCTCTGTCATTTGAGTCCCTCCAGTTTTTCATCGATTGATCTATTTACAAGTGATATTGATTCTCATTATCATATGTACCTATTGTAGTCTACTCTGGTGAAGGGAATCAATAGCTTTCTGCAAAAAAAAGAACAGGACGAGCTCTTTCTCGTCCTGTCATCCATCACACAATCGTTAATCCAAGGTCTTTTAATTCAAGCGAAACAAGTCTTGCAATCGCATCTGCTCCTTCTTTTGTAAAGTGCGTGCGATCCTCTACGCCTGTTGACAGCATAAAGTAAGAAGTCGTTTTCTCTATGCCAGAAATTTGATAAAATTGAAGGCTTGCCGTATTTAAATCAACAAGAAGGACTTCTTCTTCATCAGCTAGTTCTTTCATAGCGGCACAGTAATCAGGGAAGTCATTGATATATTCTCCGTCTTTTTCATGAAAGCGGCCGACTGGCGTTAATAAAAGCGGTGTAGCTCCTTTTGCTCTTGCTCCGTGAATATATTGAGACAAATAGCTTTTATACGTCGT
This sequence comes from Bacillus sp. FSL W8-0645, assembly GCF_038007905.1. Taxonomy (NCBI): domain Bacteria; kingdom Bacillati; phylum Bacillota; class Bacilli; order Caryophanales; family Bacillaceae; genus Bacillus; species Bacillus sp. FSL W8-0645. The sequence goes on along the minus strand of NZ_JBBOYC010000001.1, from coordinate 936,880 downwards.
GAAAGGGTCTGTATGCCGTTCAGGCTTCTCCGTTGAAGCATCATTGTGCCCCATTTGTGTAAGCAGCCAGTCCCCAGGCTGAATGTCAGCCAATATTTTATCAAGCCGTCCTTCTTCAATGAATGTTTTTGAGCTTCTTCCACCGATTGCGCGGTTGTCGACGCTCACGCCTTGCGCTGTATAGCGATGTAAAAACTCTCCCCATCCTCCTTGAACAGGACGATCCGGGTAAGATGCAACGGTTGAATCACCAGCTAAATAGATGGTTGTCATGTTCATACGCCCCCTTGTTCATATAGCCACTTTTATAAGCGATGCGGACATCCAAGTGGCTGCTGAAAAGATATGAAACAATCAGCATCGCTACTTCATTCATTCTCTTTTTAATGATCAAAACCCTGCTTACCGGTAGATGTGAATACGTTAAATATGCGGCGGAAGTTCTACTTTTGTCTCAACGGCTTGCTTTAATGCCTGAAGCATATAGCCAATTCCTTTATATGGAGCTAGCGGATAAATCGCTGTTTGATGAGGAAGTAATAAAGGATCGATCACCTTTCGATATTTCTTTCCACCTAGTATCACTAGTTCATCATATGCAGTGAGATGTTTTTCATGAAATTGCTCACTTAGTGCTTCTCTTGTCATCTGATCAGCATGCGGTGTACCAAAAGCCACATCATAATTTTCATGAATGATTTCATCTGCTTTTAAGAATCCATGCTTCGCTGATATGATCAGCCAGTCTGAAAAGAACGTTTGGGCATAGCTTTTCGTACGCTGATGCAGTGGACTTAAATAAACGAGGTTCGCCGGCTGGCTCCCTGCTTCTGGATGGACGTCCCAAATTTTCTTCGCCCCACATGGAATGATACATACTCGCTTCACTTGATTTTCTCCTTCCTTCGTCGATACATCCGATACAACATACAACCTAGCGCTGTGCCGAGTGTATTTAAGAGAATATCATCAATATCGCTGCTTCTTGTAATCATACCAGATTGCGAGAAAACCCATTGAAGCACTTCAATCATGGTTGACAAGAAAAAGCCAGCAAGAATCGCCTTTTGCCAGCGCATGGTTCGGAATGCTTGATAGAGAAAAAAACCAAGTGGCACAAATAACAAAATGTTCCCTGCCAAATTTAAAAAAACAAGATTGGGATAGCCGTGATGATAGGCATGGAGATTTTGATAAATGGACTGCAAAGGCACGAGGTTGACACTCACCTGATCCCTTGGTGCGGAAAAACGATTAGGAAAGACCGTCAAATACAATAAAACATTCGTATACATAAACAGACAGGCAAGAACGATTTCTGTTCGTAAATAGATAAATCGTTTTTGCTTTTTCGCCTGTCTGTATCTCATATGTAAATAGAGCGGGACGAGCAAGAGAAAATAAGCAATGGAAAACATCGCACTGAATGTCATACGGAGAGCTGCCCCTTTCTCACATGATGCTTGACCATATTTACAGCTTATTCAGGCCTGCCCGCATCTATTCATCACTTATTCTCCTATTCAATAACGAGACACCCATATTGACAAATCGTCAGTTTCCCGCTAAACTGACTGACATTCAGTCATTTAAGGTCGGTGATGATGTGTCGAAACGAGAAAAGATTATGCTTGCTGCCATTGACGCGTTTAAAGAAAAAGGAATCGAAAAGACGACCATTTCGGATATTGTGAAAGCAGCAGGAGTGGCGCAAGGAACATACTATCTATATTTTCCTTCAAAGCTGTCTGTCATGCCTGCTATCGCAGAACATCTCATCTCGCAGATGGTCCCAGCTATTGAAAAGGAATTGACTCAGCATGCGGATGTCCTCGATCAAGCAGATGCGCTTGTTGAATTCATCTTCTCTTTTACAAGACAATACCGTGACGTCCTTGCTCTGACCTACTCAGGTTTAGCTGCCACGGAGCATTTAAAGGAATGGGAAGATATTTATGAGCCGATTTACAAATGGGTCGCTGCTTTTTTAGAAAAAGCAAAGCAGGACAAAAGGGTTCGTGCGAATTTGAACTGTCAATATGCAGCCAAATTCATTATCGGTTTACTTGAATCGTCTGCTGAGCAAATGTACTTATTTACAGAAACAGATACAGAAGAGGTTCTGATTCAAAAGCGAGAGGTGAAGCAATTTCTTCTTTACGCACTTGGCATAGAGACATCTTAACTTAGTACAGCACTTGCTGTACGCTCTTTTTTGGTTTCGAAATGACGAATCGTCAGTTTTTAGTTTTAGGAGGAAATACGATGAAAAAAAGCTGGATGTATGTCGCACTCACTTGTTTATTCGAATTACTTTGGGTGTTTGGTTTAAATAGAGCTGATGCTGTGTGGGAGTGGGCGATCATTATTTGCCTGATCCCGGTTGATTTTTATTTTTTAATGAAAGCCTGCGAGAAGCTGCCGACAGGGACCGTGTACGCCGTGTTTGCCGGAGTTGGAACGATTGGTACGTCTTTGATGGATTACGCGCTGTTCGGCGGTTCGTTTTCATTAGAAAAGCTCTTATTTATGGGCATTTTAATTCTCGGCATTATTGGTCTAAAAGTGTCTGATGGAGATGCACATGAGCAGAAAGGAGAAGCGGTATAAATGGGTTGGTTTTTTGTACTATTAGCCTCTGCCTGCGAAATCGGCGGAACCATTGGCCTCAATATGTTTAGTAAGAAAAAGCAAATCACGACAGGCATTTTATTTGTCGGCGGATTTGCCTTATCCTTTTTGTTTTTATATGCCTCGTTCTCTTCCGTTCAAGTATCTGTTGCCTATACGGTCTGGATTGGACTTGGAACGGCGGGCTCTGTCTTGTTTAATATGATTCTATTTAAAGAGCCGAAGAACATGATTCGTATACTCAGCTTGCTGCTGATTGTGATTGGTGTGGTTGGGCTGAAGTTGTTTGCGTGATTGAATGACAAAAAAGGAAGGGAGTCAAAGCCCCTTCCTTTTTTAGTTCTCGTTTAATGGGTATCTTGCTGCTCGAGCAAGAGATCCATTGCGTAAATCGATTCGCCTTTTTCATCTAATAAAAAGTACACAATCAAAGGTTCTCCAAAAGTTGCTGTCTGCTGCGTGAACAAAACACAGGTGAATTTTTCGATACCAATTGGAAGCTTTTTTTTCAATATAGGATGAAGAATAGGCGAAGTCCGAATTGTATCTACATCAACATCCCAACGTTCGTTTTTTAATGTTGGATAATGCTCTGATAACATTTGGTGTAACATGTCGGTCGTCCACGCTGCTCTTCCATTGTACCCATCATCTATTATGTTGATGTTATACATCCGACGGTTGCTCACCCTTTGAAGCATTGATTCGTATTCCTTTTAAGACAAATCGTTTCTGACCATCAAGAGTACAAGTGATCAATGTCAGTTCATTTTCCCCGCGATCCTTTAGTACATCAACGTCCGTCGGTTCAATCGTAGCTGAGCTGACAATTTTGTATTCATATGTTTCCGCTTGATAATGTAAGACGACTTTTTCTCCTTTCGGCACCTCTGGCAGCTGCCTGAAAAGCCGATCGCCTCTATACCCTCTATGGCCTGCAATCGTGAAATTCCCTTCACCTGGCATTTGATGAGATTTGATCTGAGTCAGTGCAATACCTAAATTTTCTTTTGATGTAACAGGAAGCACTTTTTCGTTTAAATCAATTGACGGGATCTCTAGCTCCATCACATCTCGAAGGTCTTCTTCTGACACAGTTAGATGTGGAATAGAAGAAAGGGCATCACTGTCATTTTCTTCAATCATCTTTAATGCCTGTTCCATTGCTGCTGTCTCTTGAGAAGTTCGCCACTCATATATAAAAGGAACGGAGATGAGGATTAGCCCCGCGACCACCAAAAAGCTGCCTAATAAGGTTCTTTTTTTCATCAATACACTCGTTCCTTCCTTTTACTGAATGGGTCTTCTTCTAAGAACAAGAAGAACAGTTCCAGAAACTACTAGTAAAATCCCTGCATACATCATATAACGCAGCCATTCTTCTCCAGTCTTTGGCAGCTCACCGTTTGAGTCATGAGGTGGATGTTGATCCCCTTTAGGTGAGGCTGGAGGATTCGTGTGGTCCTCTTCATTCTTCACTGGAGCATTTTTCACAATCATTGTCTTGATCTCCATTTCGCCCATTTGAATTGTAAAGATGAGTGGTTTCTTTAAAGCTACATAACCATTTGGAGCTTTCGTCTCTGTGAGTGTATATTCACCAGGTTTAAGCCCTTTGACAATGGCTTCTCCGTCGTTTCCTGTTGTCACAGATTTTATGGTTTTCCCGGCTTTTGTACGAATGTCAAAGGCTGCACCTTTTAAAGTTCTATCTGTCTGCTGGTCTACCTTTATGATACGCAGACTTCCTAAGATCAAGTGATTCTTCGCTGTTAATTGAAGTGGCTTCTGCTGATTTTTCTCAATTGTAAACAGGATCGGCTTATGATCCAATTGATAGCCATGAGGTGCTTTCGTTTCAACGAATTGATATTCTCCCGGTTTTAGATCGTTGATGCGAAGCTTTCCTTTCTGGTCCGTTACAAGTGATTTCTTCAACGTTTTCCCTTCTTTACTCAGAAGAGCAAACTCTGCATTTTCGAGCGTATGTCCCTCATCATCCACTTTGGTCAGTTCCACTGCCCCCGGCGTCAGTTTGTTGATCATTTCTACTTTTGCTGGTTTGTCTTGACCTAAACGGATCGTAAATGAGACAGGTGTCTGATCCAATTCATAGCCGGCAATGCTTGCTGTTTCGACAAATTGATAGGTTCCTGGCTTCAGTTGATCGACTGTCAGTTGACCGTTTTTGTCTGTCTTTAATTCTTTCTTCACACGCTGATCGTGCGCATCAATCAGGTCAAAGGTCACGCCAGCGAGCAGCTGACCATCCTCCCCTTTTTTCTGAAGCTTCACAGCACTTGTCGTCCGAATATTTTCTTTTGTCACTTTTACCAGTTGATTTGGATTGAAATCAATCTTAAAGTCTACTGGTTCTGCATCAAGTTTATGTCCAAAAGGAGCCTTCGTTTCAACCAATTGGTAAGCGCCTGGTTTCAAATCGTTGACAGTGATGATGCCTTTCTCGTTGGTTGTTAAACCTGACATCAATTCTTTACCATCGTCATTGAAAAGTGTAAATTCTGCGCCTTTCAATCTTTCTTTTTCTTCCCCTATTTTTGTTAGTTCTACAGAACCTTTCTTGAGCTGATTGATGGCCTCCACTTGAATCAGTTCTTTTTGACCTAATTCAACTTGAAAGACAAGTGGTTTCGCACTCAATTCATAGCCTTCAAGACTCTTTCTTTCAACAAATTGATAGGTTCCAGGTTTTAGACCTGTGAAGGTGATTTTTCCATCCTGATTGGTTGTAATCCCTTCTCCTCCTGCCACTATCTTTCCTTTGGCATCAGATAGATCAAAGACAACCCCTTCTAATGATTTCCCATCTTCGCCTTTTTTGTGTAACAGCACTCCGCCTGTTGTGCGGCCATTTTCTTTTGTCACACTGACCAGCTTCTGAGGGTTAAATGGAATAGCAAAAGTGACAGGTGTTTTGTCAAGCTCATGACCGAATGGAGCCTTCGTTTCAACAAACTGATAGGTTCCAGGTTTAAGATCGTTGACGATGATTTCCCCGTTCTGATCAGTGACGAGACCTGTTTTCATCTCTTTTCCATTTGCATCTACAAGCTTGAATTCTGCTCCTTCAAGCACTTCATTCTTTTCACCAAGCTTCGTGAGCTGGACAGCTCCAGTTTTGAGATCATTGATCACTTTGATCTCTGCCGGTGTTTTTTGTGCGATTTCGATGGTAAACGGATAAGGTTTATTTTTCTTTTGATAACCATCAATACTCTCTGTCTCTACGAGCTGATATTTGCCCGGTTTGAGGTTATCGACCAAAAGCTTCCCATCTTCATCTGTTGTCAAATCTTTACGTACAACTTCGTCATTTTGATCCGTGATTTCAAATCGAACACCTTGAAGCTTCTTACCATCTTCCCCTTCTTTCATCACTTCTAATGCACTTGTTTCATATAGGTTCTTTTGTGAAATGATGACTGGTTCTGTTGGATCGAGTGGTACTTCAAATTTGATTGGTGTTTCGTCTAATACATAACCATCAGGTGCTTTTGTTTCAATGAGCTGATACGTACCCGGTCTTAGTTCGTTTATCGTGATCTTGCCATTTTCTCCTGTAACAAGCGAACCATTTAGCTCATGCCCGTCTTGATCTAAGAGCTTGAACTGTGCACCTTCTAGTCTCTCTCCACCTTCACCTATTTTGCTCAATTCAACAGAGCCTTTGATGATGTCATTTACTGCAGTTACAATCGTTGTTTCTGTTTGATTTTCTTTGATTGTGAACGGCCATTCTTGCTGATTTAATTGATAGCCTTTCGGTGCGTTTGTCTCAACAAAATAATAGGAACCTGGCTCAAGATGTTTGAAAAGGATTTCTCCTTTTTCGTCCGTTTTCAAATGGGTTCGGACGGTATCTCCAGATTCATTTTTCAGTTCAAATTCTGCATTCTCTAATACCGCACCCGTCTCTTTGTCTTTTTTCGTTAACTTGACATGCTGGCGGATTTCTTGGTTCTGCACCGTCATGCTATTTCCTGTTTTCGCTTGATCTCCTGATTCGTAGGGCTGATCAATCGTTACATTGATTGGTTCCTTCGTCTTAATATAACCATCAGGTGCTTTCTCTTCTGTCACGATATAGTCACCATATAGAAGACGATCAAATCGAAGAGCTCCTTCTTCATCTGTTGTCTTTGTTCCAATGACGATACCGCTCGCAGCATCTGTCAGAGAAAAGCTTGCTCCTTTTAGCGCTTTTCCACTACTCGCATCTACTTTATTAATGGTTAAAGCGCCAATCGCTCCTGTGCCATCTCCCATGCCAGCAGTGCGTTTGACCACAATTGAGGCTTCGGATTCCTTTTTGATTTCTTTTACATTTTCACCTCTAAACGTTACTTCGTTTTGAAGTGTACTTCCCACCTTATCTAAAATGAGAGATTGGTATTCTAAAATATATGGTCTCGTGATTTCTTCTTTAAATTTGATTTGAAAAGAATCTGGATCGAATTCAAGGTCTAGTTCATAATCCTTCCCTTTTTCCAGCTCTTCCTTTTTGGTCACTTGCCCCTTTTCATCTATTGTCGTTGAATACAGATGAAATGAGTTTTCTATTATCGCTTGATTACTGCTTGGATGGTCTATAATCGTCGCATCTTGGACTGTTGATTGACCAAAGTTAATATTCAGTTTCCAATCAATGACTTTCCCTTGTTGATTTCCTGATTTGCTCGTGTATTTCCCTCCATTTGGAATGGACACCTCAGCATTCACGTCTGATTCTTTCGTCTTTCCATCATAAAGGGTCGCTTTATTTTCATAGGTTTTCTGTACTAAATCCATTCCTTCAACACTTGTTTGATACGTGATTTTGTATGGGGAATCAATGGCATGTTTGAAAATGACTTCGAAGCCTGATTCTCCTTTTTCATTTTCAAGGAATTTGATGTCATAATGTTCTTTCGCTAATACCTCTTTTTCTTCCGCTCCATTTTCCCCGCCTTGTAAATCAAGCGAGTAGATGGTGATTGAATCTTTAAGCAAACGCTGATTTCCTTGAATGAAATCCTCGATTTTCGCCTCTTCTAAATGTTTCAAGTTATAGTTCACACCGATATTCCATGTGATCTCTTTTTTCTTTGCATCATAGGTTCCGTTCTTGAACCCATTTGACTGTGTGTATGTGTCAGGCGTGAAGACAGATTGATTTTCCTTCGTCAAATCCTTGCCATCTTCATTTACCCATTCAAGCTTTACATGGTTACGCAGGTTCTTTTGATCTTTATCTGCTCTTTTTTCATAATCAAAAGACGTTGTATATGTGACGGTATGTTCTGTCTTAATTTCTTTCGTAAATTGAATATCAAATCCATTTGCATGTTCAACTATTTGATAATCTGTGCCTTCTTCAAGCACTGTATTACCTGTCGTCACTTTTAAACTATCTTTTTGCAGCGTCAATCCTTCGTTTGTAAACGTATCTTTTAATATCACGTTGTTCATGGTTTGTTGATCTTTGTTGAAGGTGATACGCCATGGAATGGTCTTGTTCTTGTAATTCGGTGTTCCATGATTTTTCGTTAAGATTTGCTGGTCAATTCTTTGCTTCCCTTGTTTGCTCTCTTTGCCAGCTGTTACAGTATTGATAATGTCTTCAGCTTCAAAAATCCGCTCGGTTGCTTTTGTTTGATATGTGATGAGATAAGCCGATTGAATATCTTGATTGAATTGCAAGGAAAACCCGTTTTGTTCATCCTTTTTTTGAGGTTGAACCACATAATGTTCAAATGCTTTTGTTCCTGATTCTTTGCCATCCTGATCAATTGTGACTTCCTTGACTTGAATTGAATCAGAAATCAGCGCCTGTGTGCCATTAAAGAAGTCTTCTAGCAAAGCATCCTTTTCAGCAATCTTTTTTTCGTTATAGTTATAACGAATTTCCCACGTGATTGTTTGTGTGACTGGGTCGTAGTGGGCGGCTTTTTTATTTAAAGGACTGCCTCTTGTCACATTCACTGTTCCTTCTGCTGAATTAATCACTTTATCAGCAGAGACAAGGGATGCTTTATTACGAAACGCAGACTGATCTTGATTCGTAATGTCCGTTTCATACATTAAACGGTAAGCTAGATGCACGTCATCTTTAAATTCAATCGTGAAATCTTGACCATCTGCTGTTTGGCCGATTGTGTAGTGGTTTTCGTCAAGCAGCTGACCAAGCGATGTTTCACCATTTAGCTTTGTATCAACACGATAAAGCTTGATTGAATCTTTTTTTAACGCTTGACCTTCTTGAATCGGATCTAAAAGTCTTGCTTGTTTCACATCGTCTAAGTCCATATTAAAATCGATTGTCCATTGAATGGTTTCAGCATTGTAAGATCGATTTGGTTCTCCCTTTTTAGAGACGTTTGGACCATTTGGAATGTATTGAATCGGGATCGATATCGTATCTTTGCCTTCAATCGGGGTAATGACCACTTCTTTTTCTTCAGTAATGACTGTTTTTTGATCTAATTGCGTCCACACTTGAAGTGTTCCATGGATATTTGAAAATTGTTTGATAAAATCAGTGAATTCGATGGAGGCATTTCCACTCTCATCTACAGAAAAATAACCAATGGTTGCCTGATTAAATTTCATCTCGAGACGATCGATTTTTTCATAAATCACTAATTCCTCTGGAACCTTGAAATGGAATTCATCCCCGCCATTATAGCTATGACCATTTGGGATCGCCCACTCATAGTTAATGGAAATAAGCGAGTTGATGTCAGGCTTATCAATTGAATTTCCTTCTTGATCTTCAAAAATTAATTTCGCATCAGTGAGAAGATTTTCTTGTATCTGCATTTGTTTTGAAACACTTTGCAGCCCTACACGCTTAGATACGTTCACTTTGTTTTTTAGTAATTCCTCTTCATCGCTTTGTTTCGTTTGAGCGGCTTCTTGATTCTTATCGTTTTTTTCAGATGAGGTTGAGTCATCTTTTGGAAGGCTTTCTTCACGCTCTTTTTGCTTTGTTTTCTCTTTTGGCTCAGCTATACTGGTGACATCGATGTTTATTGATCCTTCTAAATTTGGATCAAGCTCAACATCTTCTTTAAATATGACCGTTACTTCATTTTGTTTTGAAACGGTATACTCACCAACAAGTATGTCACCTACAGTAATGGGTTCCTTCTGCGCCTTCTCTACCTGTATGGCTGAAGGAAGAGAGAGAACATAGGGATGTTGCTTTTTTAGATCCATACCTTTTATCGACCAATGGACAATTGCCTTTCTGACTTGCTGGTCTTCCATGCTTGATAATTTGTTTCCTTCGCTGTCAGCAAACTCAATATTCCCATAAATGTTTTCTTGGCTTTCTTTTGCTTGTGCCCCTGCTAAAGGCAAGATTCCTAATATAGTAGACTGTATGACTAACATCGCGATGAGAGCCAATGACAATATTCTTTTCAATACATCCACCCTTTTCTAAAATTAATTTTCAACAATGATAAAAAAATCATTTGTATACTGTCAGATCAATCACTCCGCTTCTGATCAAATATTTTCTAAAAATTTGCACCTTAAGACCCTATGAATAAAATGAGTTGATCATCATGAGCTTGAAAGGGAAACATGAGTAGTGGATATAATAACTGGATAGGGGTCTACAGAAATGGGAAATAGTGAGAGGATCGTGAAAAGAATAAATGTGAATTTTTCTATTTATACTGGAATGAACAATAAATAATGTGTACATGCATATATAAGCATGTACTCACATATGGTTCGTTCATATGAAACAAGCATGTATCATATGGTATGTATGGTGAGACAGTTCAGCATCATATAGATCGCATTCCTTTCTACTCCCTTTCATATGGTAATCAAAAAGTTGCTGCGTTTTATTCTTACATTTACCGTTTCAACAGCAAAAAAATAAACGAAATATCTAAAATGATCCATTTTTATAGGATTCATGGCTTACTTATCACCTTTTAAATGAAAAATATGGGGAATCAGGGCATAACATTTGTTTTCGTCTTTTTTTTTTCTCTTTTATCATGAAAAGTGGAGACAAAACGATTTAGCCTAAACATTACAATCATTTCATGCCTATTTTGAGAATCAAATGTTCTTTAAGTGAACTTCATAATATAGAGGCAAGCCAAAGGAAGGAGTTAGTTGTTTGATGGAGCTCATTGATAATAAATCAAAGAGATGGATAAACATTTTAAAACTGCTTGTATCCAAAAATAAGTGGTGGAGCCTTCAAGAGATATCGAATGAACATATCGGTTCGGTTCGTGCCATTCAAAGCGATTTAGAACAAATGAAATCGTTCAAAACAGAGAACGGTGAGCCGTTAATCCACATAAAGCCGAGACAAGGCATATCCATTTGTTATACACAGACGATACGAGTGGACTACTATATCAAGGAAATTTTAAAAGATACGATTGAAATTCGATTAATTGACGGCATTTTTTTCGAACAAAACAGGTCTTTCTATGAATGGATGGACACGCTTAATATCAGTAGATCCACATTGTATAACACCATTCATAAAATCAATTCGATTCTTGTCTCTTATGACATTGAGCTACGCCCAGATAGTATGCAGTTCCATGGAAATGAGAAGGAGATTCGTCAATTCTTTGTTGAATTTTTGTTTGAAGTGTATGGAAGCCGGCTTTGGCCATTCGATGATATTCAAAAGCAAGATGCAGTTGATTTATTACAAGAGCTATTTCAGGTGATCGAAGTCAATGTACCAGATGTGGCGATAGATAAATACTGCCTGTGGTTCGCCGTTTCCATTCACCGAATGAGGAAAAATTTCACAATAAGCCGTAAATATACGTACTCAATGAAAGAGGAAAAACAAACTTCTGCAGCCAAAGGGATCTATGATCAAATCAAAACATGGGAAGAGCATATTTGCCGAATGACCAAAGACGTATTTGATGTGACGCTGGATCATCATGAATTTGTCTTCTTGCTATTGATCGAACCAGCTATTGGACACTTTAAATCAATTGAAACTGTCGAAGAAAAATTGACGTTCTTCCAGTCACATACACCACGACTTTATGATGCCATTCATTCATTTATCAACCAATTGGAGTCGATTTTTCATCAAGAAATAGCGAATCGCAAGGTGATGACACTCGTTCTTCTCCAATATTATGTGTATTCCAATGAAATTACCGTGAGAGATGGATTCCTTTTCAAAAAGAAATCGAGCTATTTATTAGAGGTGAAAAAACAGTTTCCTTATTTCTATTCGAGGATTACTCATATCATCCAAGAGTTAAAAACAGACGATATCCTCGGTCCTTTTGTGAAAAATGAACGGGAATTGATTCGTATGATTACGTCTTCCTGGAGAGGGCTTGTTCAATTGGAAATGGAACGGAGAAACGTGTTGAACATATTTGTTATTTCAACATTAGGCTATTATCATAGTTTGTTTATTGCGGATTTAATTAAATTAAGCGTGCCTCCTCTCATTCACATTTTCACAAGTCCAGAGAATACATTAAATGATGTCACGATGGAGGAACTTGGGATCGATATGATTGTGACCGATACTGAGCTGCCTCTTCAATTCGGACAATCTACGCTGCTGATCAGCTCTTTTCCAACAAAGAAAGAATTGGACAACTTGCACTCAAGATTGGTTGATATGATCGACTAATGTATATCAAAAAAAGCTGCTGAGGAGCTCTCAAGCAGCTTTTTGCTTCTGTATTAATGAAGCACTATTTGTTCATTCATCAAATCAATGGCATAAAGTGATTGCTCATATTCATCTAATAGAAGGTATACTTTGAGCGGTGCAGCCGTTTGATCTGTCTGCTGCGTGAATAGGACACAAGTGAATTTTTCGATCCCCTCTGGCAGCTTGCTTTTCAGAAAAGGATGAAGAATAGGAGAGATTCGAAGGGTATCAACATCTTTTAGCCAAAGTTCATCTTGTAACGCAGGATAATGGTCAACCAAAAACTGACGAAACACTTCCAATGTACTCAAGGTAGATATCCTCACTTTCTTCTATCATGGCTTCAAGCTTACCTAAACCAAACATGTTCAAAGTCATCCTATGATGTCAGCCCACCAAATGTCGTATACTACTAGAGACACGATTTCATTTTTTTCAAAACGCATTGTAGATCAACTTGACTGTCATGAGTGTTTCATATGTATGACGTCTACTAAATTCCAACCGATGGACCTATGATCATATTCTTATCTGTTTCTTTCGTGATGAAACGACAACTTCCTGCTACAAAATTCCAAATTTCTTCAAAAAATTGGTGCATTGAGACAAAAAAGAACAGCTCCTCACTGTTCTTTCAAAGAAAACACTTCGCCGCTCTCTGCATCAACACCATCATGGCAATCGAGCTTTCCGCATAGAACATAATGTTTTTGCGCTTCGTCATAGACGTAAATAGGTGTAAGTTCAAGACCTTCTCTCAATTTTTCAAAGGCTTCTTTCTGAGATACAGAAATTTCACTTGCCGCTTGAGAAGGATTGAGTATCCCGCACACTTGAAACATTTCTTTTTTATCTATGTAATTAATGGCTTCAAACGAGCTGGCGTCAATGAAGACCTTGATCTTGTCCATAAACCCAATGCCTTCTTGCTCGTTCGTTTTTAATATCGCATGGATGTATCCATGATCACGATGGAGTGTTTTCAGAACCCACTTCCCTGTATCCTTTGGATATTTTTGCGCCAAGAAGGTTCGGACTGCTTTGATACATTCGGCTTGCTCTTCTTTTGATATCGGGAAGGTATCTGGTGACGGTTCCAATGAGAAAGCTTGTTCAGCTGAAATGTTCTCATGAATGTTCATTTCCTTTTTTTCAAAAGCATTGTTTATCGGTTCATTCCACTCAATGACCTCATTCATGTGTATACAATGCGTTTCTTCACGCCCAAGTTCAAACGGAAGCGTTCCTGTTCCATCGTTCTTCACATAAATTTCTTCTAACGCATAAATAGATCGGATTCGATTGTGCTCGAAGGAAGGCCATTGAAACAGCTGTACTTGCTGCTCGGCTAAGTTCTCCAGCTTATCAAGAGAAAGTGCATATTCCTCAGCTTCCAGTAATGTTTTGGCTAAAAATGGGCCGTGGTGTGTAAAGTACATGAGCTGTCCATGTTCATTCCATTTCACTTCGATTCTGCCTGATGGCGTCACTTTCACACCATCTATTGCTTCTTCGAAAAAAAGTTCTCCTCTTTCCTTGTGATGCATGTGAAAATGCTCACCATAGATCAACCCTGTTTCTTGTTCGATCCATTGAATGACATGAGCTGGATAAGGTCTCTTAAACGTGACACCATGCTGCGCATAGGTTTTGTCCATGACAAAAATAACCGATTCGATCTGTCCTGTATTCAAATTCACTTCAATGACAGCTGTGCCGTCTGGGTTGATATCGTCGTCCTCAGGTTCAGCTTCATGAGAGGGGAACCATTCCATATTCAAAGTATAAATCGTTTCATTGAACATGTTGACGTAACGATGAAAGCTGTGTCTTTTTAGATCATAAAGATCTAAGCCAAATTTCGCCTTTGTCTGATCAATCAATTGTTGTATGTTTGCATTCAATGATTTCACCTCAAAATAATGATGTTTTATGGAAGAAGAAAAATGACGATAAAGATGAAGATGATGATTACAGTAAAGAACCCTAAAGCTATTGCCATTATGTTTGACTCTTTTGTGTAGCCTGTTAATTCACCTACAGTCGATCGGTCGATTTTTCTAAAGCGAAAAAGCACGCTTATATTTAAAATGGCTAGAACCATCAAAAACAAGAAAATGATCAATGCAGGATCGACGTCACTGAATGTATTATCCACATTTTGAAAAGTGAATGATTGAATGAACATAATGCCACTCAATATGACTTTCCAAACATTATCTAACCGTTTTTCTTTTTCCCACTCTTTCCCTAATTTCTCTTTTTCATAAATAGCTATCTGCTCGAAAATTGGAATGAAAGATTTTGTTGTTCCTTTTCTAATAAAGCCTAAAATGCCTTGGAGAAGCATTAAAATTCCTAAACAAAAAAGGAAATGTGTAAATTGGATTTTAACAATTTGAATCAACATAAAAAAAACGATGATCATAAGTCCGACAAATAAATTAGAGACAGCTATTTGTTTTGTCCTCATCTTTTTCAGTGCAGCTTGTTCCATGTCATAAACTCCTCCCCGTTTCAAATGTTTCTGTTGAACGCTCTATCTTTATTACGATTCCACCGAAAAAACGTTTCAATATTTTCCCTTTCTATTGTCAATTCGGCTTTTTTCGCAAATGAAAAGACGCCCATCATTCAATGAACGTCTTATCCTTTTTCATGAAATCAGCACATCATTTCTTGAGCAACTGTTCTGTCTTTTATTTGTTGAGCCGCCATGTGTTTAAAGTCATCTAAATTCATTCTTCAAATGAAATATTGCGTGTATTCACTTGGGCTGTATTCAATTTTAAACGCGGGAGATAGGGCTCGTTTCACTTCTTCAGTGATACGCTCTCCTTCTTGATTGAATTTCTTTTCCATGTCTGCACCATTTGGCAGCAAATCATCTGTCTCTTCGTCAAACCAGCGGCCATACTGTATGTTCCAATTCCAGATCTTCGAGAAAAGTGTATCGCTTATTGGTACATCGTCTCTTTCTAAATGACATTGACAATGCCCACAATGAAAAGGTTCATATCCATAATCTCCTTCAATTTTCACAAAAGGATGATCCTCATACTCTCGACAGCACACCCACTTTTTGAAGTTCTGACCGAATTCTGTCAGTTTAATTGAGTAATAACGCATAGAGGTGCGCCTTCCTATCATGTCAAAAATCCCTTGATCAATTAATGTCTTTAGCCGATACTCGATAAAATCATCACCGATATACTGTTCTAAATGACCGAGCACTTCCCCTATTAAACGTGGCGTTACGATGTACTCCTCTTCTGGATGGGACTGATGAAGCCGCTTAGCCATTTTCACTAAATAAGCATCAAATTCATCTTCTGATACGCTGATCGTTTTTCCTTTTTGCCATATTCGCAGCGTATGATTTTCTTTAGCAAATGAAAGCCATTCGTTTTGTAATCTCTCTCTTTCTTCTTTTGTCACTGAATGAATATGCTCTTTACTCACGTACAAAACCTTCAATTTTTCAGTTGTGATTTCACCGGCATGCCGAATATCCATTCGTCTTGTATTTGTATTGAACAGTTGATCAAATGCGGTCGTTGTATTGATGAGAGACAATTCAATGTTTTTCTCTTTTAATAAATAGATGGCATATCGTAAGCCAATTTGCTCATGGGCATTATTGCCTGTCCAGATGAGGATACTCGTACCATCTTTTATATCTTTTATTTGCTGAAACATTCTATGCTGATTGGTGATCATGTCATCAAAATAGCCATATTCATTTGACATCACGTGACGAAGCCACTCTATACGTTTCTCCTGTCCTTCTTGTTCATGCAATTGCCAAAGCGGGCCGATGGAATACGTATCATCAAACGTGATCACTTCTTCAAATCGTTTTCTTTTCATTTCAATTAGTGCTTGTTTTAAACTCCCGGCAGCTGAAGCGCCGAAAACAATATGAATCATGTTTGTCTCCTTTTGTCTTACAGTTATTTTCATTTTGACCTATTCCTAGTTCCCGCGTCAATTCTATTGAGTCAATTTCATTCAAAAGTATGACAATAAGAGAATAAGATATGTAGAAGGCAGAAACGAGGAGACTGGCTGTTTAAATACGAAAAGCCCCACGAAATGGCAATCTGTTTACTGATCGATTTAAGACTATCTAGATCCTTAAAAAGGAATTTCAGTTCAAGCCCTTATTCACAGATTTCCCTTCACAATCGTTCTCTTCGCTTTCTTGATAATTCTGCTATTCGCTTTTGTATCAGAATCCTTTGACCACTGTTCACAAAGGCTCACGACCCAATTGGGCTGTGTTTTACTCGCGTCATTGAGCCAGTTTCCTACAGAATCTTGAACATATGTGGATGGATCGGATTTGAGTAAATTTAGAATAGGCAGTGCCCTCTCTGGCTCCTGTTTTAATAACTCAATATGCTTTGTCCATACCCCTCTCGGACGGATTGCCTCTAAAGAGAACCGGCGAAGATTTTCATCCTCGCTTTTTGCCCATTCTGTTAAATGCTCTATACTTTGATCAAGCTGTAGACTTAGACTTTCTCTCACTGACATCCACGCAATTTCTCGAACACCAAAATGATGATCAGCTGCAAATGGCTGAATGTACGCAAGTTTCTCTTCCAGTGTTGATAAACTCTGTTTGTTCATATAAGCAGCCCAACAGCGAACGCTATCAGATACATGGTGAGCAAATACCTGTAGCACTTCCGTTTGTTTTTCTTCATTCTCTTCATATAGCACGTCATCTAACAATTGACCAATGAGCCGAATGGCTTTCATTCCTGATTCAGCTTTTTGTTTAGTGATCTCAGATGATACATCGACTAAACGATGCTCTAAACCAACGGACGGCAAAACATGCTGTATTAGCGTCATATGATTGACAGCCAGCCATTCAGTTAAATTCACACTTTCGATCTCTCCCTGATTCAAAAGGGTCAAGACGTCATGAGGGATATCAGTCCCCTTTCGAGCGCCTTTTCGATTGATCATTTCCTCACTTATTGGCATTCTGTATTCTCTCCTTGTCTAGCGGCTTGGATATTGACTCCTATTGTAGCAAATAAACAACTTCACTGGTGCATTCTTCAAATCAAAAAGGAACTACCCGAAATAAGTAGTTCCTTCCATACAAAATTGAATGTAAGTTAGCTTCCTTGCTCGATCATCTTCAAACTCTTACGCTGAGAAAACCGATCAAACGCTACCATTAGAATGGTCATGAGTAAAGCGAGAAAAACAGTGCCAGCACTGATCCAGCTTAGGTTTAATATAGTTGTTTCGCTTAGCACAATCCCTCCTACACCAGAGCCTAAGGCAAATCCGAATTGAATAAATGATGTATTGACACTTAAGGCGATATCAGGAGATTTTGGTACAAGTGTGACAAGATATAACTGCTGAGCTGGTGATGTGCTCCATGTAGCGATCATCCATATCATGATGACAGCTACCATGACCACGAGATTACCTGTGACAAATGATAGCAGCAAGAGCATGATGATTTGCAAAATGATTCCTGAGAAAATCGTGAATATTGGGCCTTTTTTATCTGCCGCCATCCCTCCAAGACTGGAACCCAAAAAGCTGCATATTCCTGCTAGTAACAAAATACCACTGATTTCTGTGATGCTAAGGTTTGCTGATGCTTGCAGGAAGGGCGTTAAATAGGTAAATAACGTGGAATATCCACCTACATAGAATAGCGTCACTGCCACCGCGAGTAATATTCGCTTATCTTTTAAAATAGATAACTGCATACGAAGCGTCACCGGTTCTTGTTCTTTCATAGAGGGGATTCGCCTATACACAACAATCAGCGGAATAAGCGTGATCAATCCAATGGCTGCGAATAACGCTTTCCATCCGATCATACTGCTTAAAAATGTCCCGATTGGAACGCCTAAAACCAAGGAGCTGCTGAGTCCCATTAAAATGATACCAATAGCTGTTCCTCTTTTTTCACGTTCTACGAGACGAGTCGCAACAGCCATTGCCACCACAATAGCCGTTCCCCCACTGATTCCTTGTAAAATCCTTGTCATCATCACCATTTCAAACGAATGGCTGACACTTGTGATGAAATTACTTAAAATAAAAATAATCAGCATCCATGACAGTATTTTTCTGCGGTCTATATTGATGGTCAGTGCAATGACAATCGGTGCGCCGATTGCCGCTGAGAGCGCTAAAGACGTGACCAATAATCCAGCGGCAGACGTCGTGACATGTAAATCATCTGCGACCATCTGGATAATGCCTGTAATGATATATTCGATTGTTCCGATTAAAAAGGCTGCTAATGCAAGTAAATAGACAACGGTTTTATTTTTCATCGTGACGTTTCTCCTTTGGGCAATGTTTACGATTTGATTTCATCTATAATAGGAATTTGAATTTCAATGAGTCTGCCTTCTTCATTTTCAGACAATGGGTAATAAATCTCTCGACCCGGCTGGTCTTCTTTCACGCGGTATCCATTATTTTCGATCCATGTCGCCAGGTCAATACAAGCTGTTTGTGCGGATGGAGAATGTGAATGAAATAATAGTGTCGCCATGGTTTCTTCAGCAGGTAACGTACGTATCTTGATTCCTTGAGGAAGAGTGCCCCTTAACGCTTTGACGGAATACCCCACCTCAAACTCGAACTCACTTTCTTTTTCGAATGATTCCCTCCATAGCACTACTTGTGGTCCAGAGATCGATTCTTGTTGATGTTTAAGTAATAAATGATGAAACATTTGAAAGAATGAAGGAATTTCGTCAACAGATCCGTTGGATTGAAAAGACATGATGCGTTTGCTTTCAACGGATTTGATGATGACCTCCTGTTCTTTTTCAACACATCCCTCTCGTTTGATGAGGTGCATCCGCTCCTTGATACGCGCTAATTTCTGTTGTTCTCTCTCGATCAATTGCTGAATTTCACTTTCTTTCAGCAGAAACATGCCCTGAATCTGCTCTACTGAGATATCTTCACGAAGAAGCTGAGCCATTTGCTTTAACGTAAAGCCCAATTCCTTGTACAGAAAAATTCGGTTGACCTCAAGCAGCTGTTCAGCTGAGTAATAACGGTATCCTGAATCTTGATCAATCTGCTTAGGCTTTAATAAATCAATTTGGTCATAATATCTTAACGTTTTAACAGGCACTTTACTTAACATAGAAAAATCGCCGATCTTGAACATCCTGCATCTCCTCCGTTTTGTTGATCTGATCAAAGTATAAACCTTTCAGTTAAGGGGAAGGTCAACATGAAGTTGAATAAATTTTTCAAAAGCGCGAAAAAACCTAGATTTCTCTAACATCTAGGTTTTGCTCATTATTCTAAAATTTCTCTAATAAGCCCATCTCTTCAACAATTTTTATATCATTTATAAACCGTTGCAAACTTACTTTGTTCTCTTTTTTCTGTAAATCCGAAGAATAACCTAAGCATAGATTAAAAATACAATCTAACCTTTCTCCGACTCCACTATAAAAATAATTCGTCAATATTCCATTATTTTCACTTGCAAGAACTACAACTGTAGCCATCTCTAATACATATTCTATATCTTCTTTAGAAATCGTTCGATCTTTTTTCTTAGCACTCATGAATTCATGACTATGAATAGAACGAATCCTGCCTTCAAGTAAATTGAGTATAGACTTTTTATAGATGACATACACACTGTGAATATCACTTTTATCAGAACAATAGGGATCTTGTAAAATGAATTTTATACGCTCATCTTCTTTTTCCATTTTTACTGCATCAAGATCATTTAATAAAATGTGATCGATTTCTTCTATTTTCATAGGAGGAAAAGTGTTGGCTGCATCTGTTTTACTTTTCATTTGATCACTCTAAACAATCCAATCTTTCTAGGCACTTTACAATAGCTCCGCTTTTAAAGAAATTGAGTATGGCACCCTCGCTAAATCGTTCGGCTCTCACAACCTCCATCATAAGAGCAAGCACACACTGCGCATTTAAATTTGAAATGTCCACATTCTCCATATCGTTCGGTCCACCTTCAATTCCATTTTCTTTGAGGATCTCTCTGTAGCGGGTAAGCTCCAGCTCTTGGTGTTGTTCTGCAAAAGTATAGACATCTTCAATAAAGCGTTGGACCGTTTCGGAATAATTTACAAAGGGCATCTGGATTGGGCGTTCAGCTGTTCCATCATTTTCTTGATTGATTACCCATTCTCCGATAGGATCTTCCTGAAGCAGCGGTATGTATTTTGTTACAATATCGAATTGGCTCATTCTCATCCTCCTCTATTTCATTCCTATGGATCAGTATATAAAAAAATCCGTGATCATCCTACCAGCTAGACACCAGTATTCAAATCACGGACAGTCTTATTCACTTCACTTTTTACACTCTTACCATTGATACAACGGTCTCCACATGCGCGGTATGCGGGAACATATCGACTGGCTGCATGTATTCGATTTTGTAGTCTTTTGACATGTATTCGAGGTCTTTTGCTAGTGTTGATGGGTTGCAAGAGACGTAGACAAGGCGTTTTGGCTTGACTTGTTTGACGGTGTCTAAGAAGGTGCTTTCGCAGCCTGTTCTTGGCGGGTCGACGACGATAACGTCAGGAAGGAAGCCTTCTTTGACCCATTTTGGCAGCCAGTGTTCGGCTGTTCCGGTTACATAGGTCGCGTTTTTCATGCCATGTTTTTTGGCATTTTTCTTGGCATCATCAATCGATTCTTTGATGACATCCATTCCTCGCACTTCTTTGGCGCCATCTGAAAGCCACATCCCAATCGTTCCAACGCCGCAATACGCATCGACAATTTTTTCTTTGCCAGTCAGTTTTGCCGCTTTTTTCGCTTCGTCGTAAAGCTTTAGCGTTTGCTTCGGATTCAATTGGAAGAAAGCACGTGCACTCAGTTCAAAGGAGACGTCTCCTAAAAATTCTTGAATGACCATGTTGCCAGCTAGGTGAGATGTCTTATGACCAAAGATGACCGACGTTTTTTCACCATTGATGTTGTGCATAATGGATGTCACTTCTGGCAGACGTTTTTGAATGGCTTCGGCAATTTCTTTTTTCTTTGGAAATTCAGGTTTTGATGTGACAAGAACAACTTGTACTTCACCTGTTTCAAAGCCAACTCGAACAACAATCGACCGCACGTCACCTTTTCTTGTCCGTTCATTGTAGACCGATACACCGAATTTCTCTAAAATTTTGCGGACAACGCCTGTTGTTTTGTTCGTTTTCGGATGCTGCACGATGCATTCCTTGATCGGTACAAGCTTATGAGAGTTCAGTCCGTATAGCCCAGCAATGATGTCACCGCTATGAGAACGCCCTACTTGGAACTGACTTTTATTCCGGTAGTGCCATGGATCTTCCATACCGATCGTTGGTCGGATATCTAGCTTTTCAACTGATAGTTTTGTATGACGTTCCATTGATTGAATGACAATATCTCGTTTTTCCTTTAGCTGCTGCTCGTACGCCAAATGCTGAAGCTGACAGCCGCCGCACTCTTCGTATACTGGGCATGGCGGTTTCACTCGATGCTCGGAGCGCTTTCTAACTTTTCTAACCGTACCTTCTGCATATTTTGCTTGGACATTCGTTGCTTCCACAACCACTTCTTCGCCTGGAAGCGCACCTGGGACAAAGACCACTTGCTTTTTAAAATAACCGACCCCTTCACCATTAATGCCAAGGCGTTTAATGGTAAGCGGAAACTGCTGTCCCTTTTGCAAAAGGGCACCTTGCTGTTTTTCCTTCACTTCATTCTCTCCGTTCTATCTGAACCCTTGATAGGTTGTCTTCATTTTATTCCATCTCATTAGTATACCATGACTTGGACAAAGAGAGAAAATCCCTTTCATTTATCTGTCTCAATGCTTCTCCATAAATATAAAGAAGCGTAGCTTAAATAAGGAGTCCAATCCTTGCTTAATGCTGCCATCTCTTCTTTTGTCGGCTTTGCAGGCAGGTCAAAGTGCCGTTTGATGGCGTTTTGAATCCCGATATCTGCCATCGGAAAGAGATTCGGTCTTCCAAGTCCATTCATGAGCACATTTTGAACTGTCCAAGGTCCAATCCCTCTAATCGGAAGCAGCCGTTCTTCCACCTCCAGATCAGTTAAATCATGTAATTCTTCTAAAGAAAGAGAGCCGCTCACAATTCGCTTTGAGACATCGATGACATATTCCGCTTTCCTCTGACTAAATTGGAGCTTTCTCAAATCCTCTGTTTCAAGTGAAGCGATGGCTTCTGGTAAAGGATCAAACCAAACCCCCTCTATTTGCTCGCCGTACGTATGAACAAACCGTTTCGTGAGTTCATAAGCAAACGCCAGATTGAGCTGCTGATGAATGATGCATTTCATCAAGCAATGATATAAGTGAAAATCCAGCATGAGCGGTGTTCCCTTATGACGCTCAAAAACGGGGGCTAGATTTGTTTGAGAAAAATGCTCATGCACAGCGTCTAATTGATGCTCCATGCCAAATATCCGCTTCACCTCACATATGAGAGGTTCCTCAGGACCATTTCCTTTCACCCGAAACGTGGGCGCTTCTTTTGTTCCGGTGGCTTGAACGACGACAACGTATGGTTTTTGTTCTAATCTGATTGGTACTTTGATTTCTCTTTTATTCAAATCGACTGCTTTTAATGGATCATTTGATAAGCGTCTTAGCACTTGATTGAAGTGATATGGCGGTTCAACGGTCAGCTCTTTTTCCCACATGTTTTCCTCTTCCTTTCTGCAAACACGCAGATGCGATTGTTTCACTTTGCATGAATGATTCTCTTGATTGAATACATTTAAACATAAAGAGTACAAGAATTTATCAGTTATATCTTCCTTATTTCCGGTCATTTTCCTTTTGGATGAAAGAACATTTTTAGTCGAATTCAGCTAAAATTCGACAGCACCCTTCAAGATTTTAGGCTCATTTTCCTTAAATTAGAAATAGAACCTCTGGGTGATATCTTCTATTCCAAAAATATTTGTATAATTATGACATATCAAGGAGGTGAACAAAGGAATTAGCTGATTAGGCAATCATTTGTTTTATCTTGCAGGAACATATTTTACCTCATTGATAACCGGCTTCACCTAGTTTCACATTTTACGAAAAAGAAGACCCAAAATTAAAAAACAAAGGAGATCCGACCAATGAAAAAAACCATTCTTTCTATTGCCCTTGCCACTGCTGTTTCTTCGACACTACCAGTATTCGCTGATGCTGCTGAGAAAAAAACATCAGCACCCGTCTCAACTACACTACAGCAAACTGTCTTAAACAAAGCGGCTGAAGGAAAAGCTGGAACGACTGCTAGTCCTAATGTTAACGTCAACTTCGATGTTCTTGGAATTGCCAATGCAATTGTTAACGCAGTAAACGCAAATGCCAACCGTTCTGGATTCGTTAAAAGCGTGATGGAAAGCACATTCTATGCTGCTGGTGGCAGATATAATGTCATGGTCTTTAACCTAAGCCAAAATTATGAAGACCGTTTTAACGGCGTGAAAACTTTCGCTACTGCTAATCTTGGTAACGTTGTTTACGGTATTTGGGTATTTGAAAGTGGTACCTTTAAAAACAACGGCGATGGCGGCTGGGATAACTGGGCGTTCAGAGGCTGGTTCGATCGTCAAGATAAATTTGTTACGTTCCATCGTCCTTAATTCTCGGTTTTATCCATCAATCATACACGCACATTGGACCGATCTCAGTGATGAGATCGGCTTTTTTATGGAGAAACTGTATAAGTTCACTGGCGTTGCTTCATGATATAATGCAAGTCTGGAGGGGTGTATATGCTGAAAAAACTTGCAGTGACAAAGAACGGAGACTTGATTGAACATGCAACATTGCAGCAGCTTTCAAGCCCCGATATCGCCTGGTATTGGATTGATTTTCATGCGCCTACGGAAAAGGAAGCAGCGCTTTTAAAGGAATACTTTCAGTTCCATCCGCTTGCGATTGAGGATTGCTTCCATTATTTACAGCGGCCGAAGCTTGATTTTTATGAAGGGTATTTATTTTTTGTGCTTCATGCCCTGAATCAAAAGACGCTTCGATCTGAGGAAATCGATCTGTTTGTTGGTGAGAATTATATTGTGACCTTTCATTTGAAGGAAGCACCATACATTGATCGTGTCATTCGAAAGCTCAAAGAATCTGACAAAACCCGAAATAGCGGACCTGAGCATATTGCTTATATGCTGATTGATCAGCTTACCGATGATTATTTCCCAATCATTTATCAAATTGAGGACAGGCTGAATGAAATCGAGGATGAAGAAGGTCATAAAACATATGGAACGCTGATGAACGAAGTATTTGGAATTCGATCCGATTTGCTCAAGCTGCGACGAACGATTATCCCGATGAGGGACCTTTTATATCGTATTGTAAACATGCACATGATGAAAAGCGATACAAATCGTCAAGCATATTTTAATGATATTTATGATCACTTATTGAAATTAACAGAGATTGTCGAGTCGAACCGAGAAATGACAGCAGATTTAAGAGACAGCTATCAGACGCTGAATTCCAATCGAATGAATGCGATCATGATGACGCTGACCATAGTGTCGACCATTTTTATCCCATTGACCTTTATTGTTGGAGTGTACGGAATGAACTTTGATAACATGCCTGAATTACACTGGAAGTATGGCTATTTTGGCGTACTGATTTTCATGGGTGCGCTCGTCTCGGGTATGCTTTTGTGGTTTAAGCATAAAGGATGGTTCCGCATATTCAAATAATGTGTGGAGAGAATGGCTGAGGAGGCGGTTAGATGAAAAACTGGATTCCATAGTCTCATCAAGAACTAAAGCTCGTATGGGAGACGCTCTATCGAGATTTCAAATTTAATCCGAGCATCTCTCGTTCCCTTCATTTCGCGTACCTTCTCCTTTCATTACATATGATATTTCTGCTTATTTTGAGGACTCTTCCCTTCTACATGCAGATGAAGACCTTGAAGAGAAAGCATTACTTGTTTTTCAGGAGCTTATCAGAACAGACGAATATATGCTGGCACTTGACTGGCAGCACGAATGCTACTGGATCACACCATACGGCTCATTTGAAAAAGATGAATTTGGAGAATGGACAGTGCCTGTGCTTCCTAACGGGGATTATTATTTCTTTTTATCAAAAGAGATGCATTGGGGCTTGCTAGGACATCCTTGGGAGCAAAGTACCACGATTTTCGGTGAGGGCTTGATTGACTCTTTCACGCGTCATCATCCGATTTTGTTTCAGCGTAAAATAAGAGAAGGATAAAGAAAAAGCTCGCAGGTCTTGGGACTGACCCCCGTTTTTGAGACAGGGATCAAAACACCTTTATTCAGCCAATTGCCGATAGTTTATCGGTGATTGGTTGTTTAGTTTCGTTTGAATACGAATGTTGTTATAATAATAAATGTATTCTTTGACAGTGCGTTCTACGATGCTGGTCGTAGTGCGGTCAATCCTGTTAAGATAGAACGTTTCAGACTTTAGTGAGGAATGAAACGATTCGATGGAGGCATTATCAGCGGGCGTCCCTTTACGGGACATGCTCATGGTAATGCCTTTTATATGAACAGCTTTCTGATACTCGTAAGATGTATACACAGAACCTTGATCGCTATGTAACACGCAATTCTCAGGCAGTGCTGGGAGCTGATTAAGTGTGTTTAAGATAAAGTCTGTGTCCTGCTTATCACCAATCGTAAAAGCAATCACTTCTCCATTATATAAATCCAATATACTGGAAAGGTACAATTGTTTCTGTCCATAAGGCAAATACGTGATGTCCGTTACTAGTTTTTCAAGAGGGCGATCAGACTGAAAGTTCCGATCCAGTATATTACCGGCCACGGCATAGGGCTGCCCATTCTTCTTACGCTTTTTCATTTTAACCCGGCATTGCCACTGGTTTTTCTGCATGATACGTTGAACAGTTTTATGGTTAATACGCATTCTCCTTTTTAGTATAGCTGTGATTTTTCGATAACCATATCGATATTTGTGCTTTCGGCACAACGTGCCGACCTGTTTCTCTAGTTGTCTTTTAGAATGATTCTGAGTCAGATCCTTTTTCCATCTATAATACGAAGTACGTAAGATGCCTAAATGGACACAGATGTCCTGTACCGTCATCGTTTTGCACAATTCTTCTACCAGTTTGATTGACGTTTCCTTATCAACTTCCTTTCCAATTCGTTGTACTTTTTTAAAACTTCATTCTGTTGACTCAAATAGCGATTTTCTGCCTGCAGTCTCTCTAATTCGGAAGAGTACTCGGGACCCTTTCCATAGGTATATTGTTTTCCAACAGGCTGTTCGAACCGGTGTGTATCCCCAGCCTTATGCCACCTCACCCATGTCTGAACCTGCGTCTTATTCTTGATATTCAATTTCTGCATGATCTCTTTCATAGGTACGCCTGCCAATCTCATTTCTACAGCCTTCTGTTTGACTTCAACCGGATAACTCACTCTTGTCCCCATAGAAAAAACACCTCCATGTTTTATTTCGGATCACAACGATCCATTTTCAAACTTGAAGGTGTTTTTTATTTGTCTCATCTTATGGGGTCAGTTCCCTTCTGCAAGCTTTTTTCTATAGCTGAGGCAGATGCCATACTTTTTCAAGCATGAGATCGTCTAGGCTTTTAAAGGAATAACCTTGTTTTTTCAGTGCCGTGATGGCATCATCCAATGCCTCGGCATTGTCTCTTGAGACGGTATGAAGTAAGTAAATGGCACCTGGATGCGCCTGCTTCATCATTTGATCGTAAGCATACTGTTTTCCTTTTTGATGATGAATATGCCAATCCACAAACGCCACTGACCAAAAAACGGTTTGGTAGCCTAGCTCTTTTGTTTCCTTCAGCACTCTTTCACTGAATACACCGCGCGGCGGACGAAGATAGAGGTTGTCTTGTTTTCCAGTGATTTTGTACACGGCTTCATTGACACGCCCCAGCTCTTCTTTGATTTCTTCCGTACTCTTTGTTGTTAAATCTGGATGGTGATAGGAATGGTTGCCGATGATATGACCTTCCTCTGCCATACGTTTGACGAGCTCAGGCTGATCCTTTACAAAGTGCCCTGTCACAAAAAAGGTGCCTGGTACTTGATGTTTTTTCAGCACATCTAAGATCTTCGGCGTGTACCCATTTTCATAGCCATTGTCGAAGGTAAAATAAATCTCTTTCTTTTTCGTATTTCCTAAATAGAAGGCATCATACTTTTTTAAAAGAGCGTTCAGTTCTTTACCCGCATCTGCTGGCTTGTGTTCTTTGCTTTTCGCAAATCCCCAATGGACGGGCTTATTAGATACGGCTTTCGCTTCTGAGAGAGGCATGGATACAAAAAGCGCACATAAACAGATGAGCATGTATTTTTTCATTTACGTCACTTCCCGGTTTTTCTTCTATTGTGCAGAATAAGACCGAGACTCATACACTGATTCACCTGCCAATTTAAAGAAAAAAGCCCGCACTGTGCGAGCTATTCTTCCTTCCAATCACTTTTAAACCGTTCATATTTCGCTTCTAGGTCGTCAATCATCTGGATCAGTCTGTCTATATCCTCAACATCTGTTGATTCAGGATCTAATGAATCAATCACATTCATAAACATATCTAATCGGTTCTTTAAATAGTCAACCTGCTGCTCTTTGCTGTCTGCTGCCTTACCCATAGATACACTCCCTTTAGCATTTGTTTCTAGCTTATCTTTTTTTCCCTTGTAAATCAATGAAACCCCACTTGCGTATAACGGTGATGGGGCTTAAAATTAACTGTTGGCGGGTCCACGTTTGCCCGAATGAAAAGGAGATAGATACCATGAACCAAAAAACAGCACTTCGTCCGATTACACCTGCATATGACCCTTGGGAAGCCTATCTCGATGTGCAGGATTACGGAGAGATGAAGCTGACAAATATTGAATTTACAACAACGACGTTGTGTAACATGAGATGTGAGCACTGCGCGGTCGGCTATACGTTGCAGCCAAAAGACCCGAATGCACTGCCGCTTGATTTACTGCTTCGCCGTTTAGATGAAGTTCCGCTTCTGCGCTCCATCAGTATTACAGGCGGAGAGCCGATGCTTTCTCTCAAATCTGTGCGGGAATATGTCGTCCCTTTATTAAAGTATGCCCATGAACGCGGCGTCCGTACACAGATCAATTCAAACTTAACACTTGATTTGGCGCGATATGAAGAAATTATTCCATACTTAGATGTTCTTCATATCTCACATAACTGGGGAACTGTCGAAGAGTTTGCAACGGTCGGTTTTGCGATGATGGACAGAAAACCAACCTTTGAGCAGCGCGAGAAATTATTTAACCGCATGATTGAGAATAGCCGGGCACTTGTCAAAGCAGGTGTTACCGTATCTGCTGAAACCATGCTTAATAAACGCACGCTTCCATATATTGAACACATCCACCGGCAAATTGTGGAGGAAATGAAATGCCAGCGCCACGAAGTTCACCCGATGTACCCAAGTGATTTTGCCAGCGCCCTTGAATCATTGACACTACCGCAAATGCGTGATGCGATTCATCAACTGCTTGATATTCGTGATCAAGACACATGGATGCTGTTTGGCACCCTGCCATTTTATTCTTGCAGTACAGATGAAGAAGACCAGCGCCTTCTCAAACGATTGCGTCAGGAGAAGCATGTCACGGTACGAAATGACCCTGACGGACGCTCACGGTTGAATGTGAATATTTTTGATGGGAATATTATTGTGACGGACTTTGGTGATACACCGCCGCTTGGAAATATTGCGACCGATACATTGCAATCAGCTTATACTCGCTGGATGGACACAAAATTAGCAAAAGAGCTGAATTGTCATTGTCCAAGCGTACAATGCCTCGGTCCGAATGTTCTTGTGAAAAACAGCTATTATCAAGATATTGATTTTACTTCTCGTACAGCCAGGGGGTAACCGATAGATGGACGATACATTTCTGACAGTGGTCAAGAACAAATACATTGAAATTCTAATTGTTGGACTTGTTCTTTGGCTTGCCGTCTTTATCATCAACAAAGCCCTTCAGATTTTCTTTAAACGAACGGAGTTTATTGAAGATAAGAAGAAGAAAACGATCGAGAGCTTGGTCAAATCTGTGACGAAGTACACAGCTTCAATTTGCTTTGTATTCTATGTCATTTCTCTCTTCTTTCATGATTTTGGAAAAATTCTTGCAGGTGCTGGTGTTGCTGGGATCGTCATCGGTTTTGGCGCCCAGACGCTAATTCGTGATATTTTAGCAGGCATCTTCCTGATCTATGAACGTCAGATTCATAAAGGGGATTATGTGACAGTGAATAACCTCTTTAATGGAACGATTGAAGAAATTGGTCTCCGTTCTTTGCAAATTAGAGAATGGAGCGGCAAGCTGTTAACCATTTCTAACGGAGACATCCGGCAAATTCAAAACTATAACATGCACTACATGCGGATTACGGAGTCTGTATTAATTAGTGCGAATCAAAACCCAGATACAGCCTTTCAAGCACTAGAAACGGCCTGTGACAATTTAAATCAAATGCATCATGATTTTCTTAAAAAAGATGAATTCCAGCATGCCATTGAACCGTTTCAAGTCCATGGCATTATGGGTCTGAACAAGCTGAACCGCGGGATTGAGATCACAGTGAAAGGAATGGTCGAAGACGAAAAATACTTCGATGCCGCCCTCGCTGTCCGAAAAGAAATGATCAAACAACTTCATCAGCATGATGTCAAATTGCTTGAAGATCTCGTTTATCCCCAGCCTGCAAAATAACCTCATTTGTGATGGGGTTATTTTTTATATCATTGGCCCTTATTTCTTTATTTATTAGGTGCGCCGAGCTGACTCGGGTTCTCGAAAAACATGAAACGCTTGAACAGCTTGGACACATCAGCTAAGAAATCTCTTCATTTCAGCCCTCTAACTTCTATCCTCTTGACTAATTCATGTATAATAGAAAACAGAATGATTTCATGCAGCATGGGGACCCTCATACTGTGTATTTTCTAAGTGAAAGAGAGTGAATAAGATGGGTCGTAAGTGGAACAACATTAAAGAAAAGAAAGCATCAAAGGATGCCAGTACAAGTCGTATTTACGCAAAATTCGGTCGTGAAATCTATGTGGCTGCCAAACAAGGTGAGCCAAACCCAGAATCAAACCAAGCACTTCGTTTTGTCCTAGAACGTGCAAAAACATATAGTGTCCCAAAACACATTGTAGACCGTGCCATTGAAAAAGCAAAAGGCGGTGCGGAAGAGAATTTCGATGAGCTGCGCTACGAAGGATTTGGTCCAAATGGATCAATGGTAATCGTTGATGCCCTTACCAATAACGTGAACCGTACAGCGTCAGATGTTCGTGCGGCATTCGGGAAAAACGGTGGAAACATGGGCGTAAGCGGCTCTGTTGCCTACATGTTTGACCAAACAGCTGTCATCGGTGTCGAAGGAAAAAGTGAAGAAGAAACGCTTGAGCTTTTAATGGAAGCAGACGTTGATGTACGTGACATCATGGAAGAAGATGAAACAGTGATTGTGTACGCTGAACCAGATCAATTCCATCAAGTACAAGAAGCATTCAAACAAGCCGGCGTAGAAGAATTTACTGTTGCTGAAATTACAATGCTTCCTCAAAATGAAGTGACATTAGATGATGAATCTAAAGAACAATTCGAGAAACTAATCGATGTATTAGAAGAGCTTGAAGATGTGCAGCAGGTTTATCATAATGTGGATTTAGGGGAATAAAAATTTAAGCCATAGTCGAGGTTGGGTTCATAACTGCTGCTATGGCTTTTTTATTTTCTCAAAACATGTAATATATAAATAAAATGTTAATTTCTACAACTCTTTAAGGAGCTGAGCTTCATTTTTAAAACATGGTGGTTTTCTTATTATGGATTTATGATCATTCCTATTCTTGGGCTAAGTTTAATTTTCAGCAACTTCATGATAGTAACAAAAATTTTCTTCTTTCTCTTCATCGCATGGTATTTATATACCATATTTGACTTTTACAAAAGTGAATTGAAAGGGAAAAATGATAAAACCAATTAGCAAAAAACAGTCATCTCCCCTTGATAAGAGGAGATGACTGTTTTAATTCATCCCTTGAAACCCAAACGTCAGGTGATCCTGAACAGGAATCCAAGCGCCGATTCCTTGTGAAGTCACGTTTTTCACGACGAGTTTGCGTTTATTTCCTTTAAGCACAAGGTATACTTCTCCGTATGTCACCTTTCCTTTTTCGTTAATGGCTGGTGCATAGGCATGAAGTGACGCTGCTTTTTTCGCAGAGACATGGTACGACTGATCTCGTTTTGTTCCTGCGCCAATGACTGTGTCAAATGCGAGGGGCAGCTTTGTTTTTTGAATAGCTTTTTGCATCATCAATGTTTTCACATCTTCCGGGTTTGGTACCTTTGCTGTGAGCCCGCCGCTTACTTTCACTTGCTGCTTTTGAACGTATTTGCCAATGGCTGTTTTGTTGCCGCCTCTGTTATCAATATGGTTCGTATTCACTTTTTTGTATTCCCAGTTGGCGACCGTTTCGTTTGAATCGTAGCTCAGTGCCCATCTGCCAAGGAAAATGGTCGCGCGGTAACCAACAGCTAATGGCGTCCCTGAAATGCTGGATTCATTTAGCATTTTGATCAAATGGGTATTCTCAATAGGAACATTCGTTGTTTTAAACAATTCTGCTGTCAGCTCGCTCGGTTGGAGCAATGGCTGATCCTGTGACGCATTCGGATACGTATTCTCCTTAGAAATACTGGCGACAGACGATGGCACCTTAAATGACTTCGCCGCCTCCGCTGGAAAGCTGTATAGAAAACTTAAGGATAAGAGAACAACAAACATGATGCGGGGCATCTTTTTCATATCATCACTCTTTCTCATTCATTTTTCCATAGTATTTTCCGCAAAGACGTCCCTTATCCACAAAAGATTATAAAAGGAAAAATCCAATCGCCATAATGAAATAGGCAGCAAGTAATGTGGCGCCTTCAAACCAATTGGTATCTCCGTCATTAGATAAAATGACTGTGAGTAACACAGCGGATGCCATCGCAATGAGCTCTGGTAAGGAGAAAATGAGTGGCATCTGCGTATTGAAAAAAAGCGAGCTGATGACAAGGATTGGTGCCACCATCATCGCAACCTGAAGTGTGGAACCAAAAGCAATTTCCACTGCGACATCCATTTTGTTTTTATACGCCATGATGACAGCTGAGGCATGTTCTGCGGCATTGCCGACGATGGCCACAATAATGACTCCGATAAACAGCTCACTCCAGCCAAATTGTTCCCCCACCGTATCAAATGTATGGACGAGGCGCTCTGAAATGTACGCAACGGCCATCGTTGCAAGCAGCAAAATCAAAGTGGCAAACTTACCAGACCATTCAGGTATTTCTTCTTCCGTCTCCGCCTCTCCGTCCATGCTCTCCTGCTTGGCAACATAGACACCTCGGTGGCTGACCAATTTGAAATAGAGTGCTGCAACATAAAGCAAAATCATCACAATGCTAATGCCAATACTTAAAACAAATTGCTTATCCTCAGCCATCTCCACCGAAAATACTTCTGGAATGACAAATGCCACAATAATGGCAAACATGAGCAAGCCCGAGTTGTGCCTTGCATCGTGGACATTGAACACTTGGCGCTTATATTTTAAACCGCCAACGAAAAAAGACAGCCCCGCCACGAGCAGTAAGTTTCCGATCACTGAGCCAGTTAACGATGCAAGGACGATGGCTGTCAGTCCTTGCTTTAATGCAAAAAACGAAATGATTAACTCCACCGCATTTCCAAATGTGGCATTTAAAAGCCCACCAATTCTTGGGCCCGCTATGATAGCTAGACTTTCTGTGGCTCTTCCCATAAAACTAGCAAGGCCAATAATGGCGATACAATACACAGCAAACATGATGACCTGCGGAAAATGAAGAAAACTGCCAATCACCGATAGCGGCACACCAATTGCGACAATCACAAGAAACAAACGATTCATACAGCCATTCTCCTTTACATATGTCTGACTGTTATTCTTTCGTGAGTGCCGGCTTCATATACATTTAGATTCTCTCGTGTGAGAAGGTGATTTCAATACTTCCTTTCACGGACTGCACCATCGCGCAATGCTTCAATGCAAGTGTAATGACTTTCTCTATTTGTTCAGCAGATGTACGGACGCCTTCAAATAAAATATGTAAATGAATACGGGAGATTTTGTTTACAGCGCCTGCTCTTGTCGTTTCAGGTGTAATCGTCAGTCCTTCACAGGATATTCGCTTTTTCCGGCATACATGAATGAGCATTTCTCCAAAACAGCCAGTAATAGCTGAGGTGAACAATTGAGAGGGTCTGTATCCCGTTTCTTCATTTGCTGATATATACAGCTCCCTTTCATCTATTCCCGCGATCCACCGGCCTGATTCGTATATCAGTTTCATTCCTTTTCCACCTTTCTATTGAAACCGCTATGGTTCCATTGTACGATGAAAATATGAACTTGTAAGGAGCTTCTTATGTCGAGAATTCACTTTATGATTTTAATTTTACTTGTATCTGTATCTGGTTTTTCGCAGGGAGCGTTATTGCCTGTCATTTCGATTATTTTTGAACATGCCGGGACTTCTCCTACGTTAAACGGACTGCATGCCACAGGCTTATATCTCGGCGTGCTGCTAGCATCTCCCTTTATGGAAGCGCCGCTTCGCCGATTTGGATTTAAGCCGTTAATTGTCATTGGAGGCGCCGCTGTCTTTTTAAGCTTGTTCAGCTTTGTGTTTTTTGAATCTTATGTTGTCTGGTTCTTCCTGCGGCTCATGATCGGGATTGGTGATCATATGCTGCATTTCTCTACACAGACTTGGGTGACCTATGCGTCGTCTTCAAGAAATCGCGGGCGAAATATTTCATTGTATGGGTTATCCTTTGGACTTGGTTTTGCCGCTGGACCTTTTTTAACACCACTCATCGAAATCAATCCATCTTTACCTTTCATTGTTTCCGGTGCTGTTAGCTTATGTATTTGGCTGCTTGTTTTTGTTTTGAAAAATACATATCCAGATACGGGCGAAGTACAGACGTCAGAGCAGACAAACAGTTTGAAGCGCTTTAAGAAAGCCTTTCAATTTGGCTGGGTCGCCTTTATGATGCCGTTTTGCTATGGCTTTTTAGAAACGACACTCAATAGCAACTTCCCTGTGTATGCACTCAGAAGCGGGGTGACCGTAGATGCAGTGGCGTTTATTTTACCTGCGTTTGCCATTGGAAGTATTGTCTTTCAGCTGCCTCTCGGGATGCTCAGCGACCGGTTTGGCAGGCGCCGCATCATTTTATGTGTGACTCTCGTTGGGTCTTT
This sequence comes from Bacillus sp. FSL W8-0645, assembly GCF_038007905.1. Lineage (NCBI taxonomy): Bacteria > Bacillati > Bacillota > Bacilli > Caryophanales > Bacillaceae > Bacillus > Bacillus sp. FSL W8-0645. The sequence goes on along the minus strand of NZ_JBBOYC010000001.1, from coordinate 902,179 downwards.
CTTTTTTCTACTAGCAGGGATTTTCATTCAATCGGTTTTAGCTGTTGCGATTTGTTTCTTTATTGCCGGAATGGCTGTAGGCTCCACCTTCTCACTTGGCATCAGTTATATGACCGACTTATTGCCAAAGCATCTGCTTCCTGCTGGAAATTTGATGTGCGGAATGGCATTTAGTGCGGGAAGTATTCTAGGGCCTGTTCTCGGTGGAATCTTTGTGCAAACGTTTGAAGGAATGAATTTACTTTACCTTGTCAGCATCGTGATATTGTTCGTATTTTTCTGCGTTCGATTTGGGCGAACGGCGGCAGTGGTGGAAAGTCATTAAAATGGAGGGTCGATCTTTGTTTTCATACGACGTCACGAATGAATTGACTTTAGCATCTCTACAATTAGATGATGCGGACACATTATTGGAGCTTATTCAAGAGAATCAGGCTCATTTAGGGGAATGGCTACCGTGGGTTCATCACTGCAAAAGCATAGAGGATGTCAAAACGTTTATTCAATCGACTCAAACCATCTACAATGAACAAAAAGGGTTGGAAGCTGGCATTAAGCTGAATGACCAATTGATCGGGGTGTTCCGCCTGACGTTTAATCAGAAAATAGGCAATATCGGTTATTGGATTCGTCAAGACGCACAAGGTCGAGGCATTGTGACAACGATCTTGAAATATATGACAGAAACATTTTCTTCAAAAGTCGATGGATTTGAAATTTTTTGTCCCGTAGGTCATGTTCGAAGTGAACGTGTAGCAATGAATGCCGGATTCGAGCTAGATCCTCACTATGAGTCAAAGCCTGATGCCGCTTTTATCCTTAAACGATATATACGATTGTGAATGAAAAACTCCCCTGCACACATGCAGAGGAGTTTTTTTCATTTAGTGATATCCATTTTGCCCGTTCGCACTGCCGCTTGTTTTGTGCTTAGGCTGATGGCCTTTGTTTTGTTTCGTATTGCTTCCGCCTTTTTTCGATTGTTTGGACATATGTGATTTCCCCCATCCATTCAGTTTGAACTTGATCGTTCTTCTTTAGGATGCCCGGATTTCTTTATAGTTTGCCTGGTACGATTTTACGCTTATGTAAAAGCGCATTGAGCTCGCCGCCAAGGATAATCATGATGCCGGTTAAATAAAACCAGATCATTAAAATAATGATTCCCCCAATGCTTCCGTACATCGCACTGTAGTTAGCAAATTCGCCTACGTAAAATGAAAATAGCATGCTGACCAAAATCCATCCAATCGATGCAAAAATGGCACCTGGCAGAACAAATTTTAATTTCAGCCTAATGTTTGGAGCAAAATAGTATAAGGATGTAAAAACAATCAATAAAATCAGCGGGCTAATGATCCATCTCATGGCAGTCCATACGGTGAGAAAGGCGTCTGACTGCCCAACTAATTTAGCGACAAATAAACCGAGTTCTTTGCCAAAGACAGGTAGCATCAGGGCAAATATTATGGTCAAAACCATCGCGATCGTTAAGATGATCGATGTTAAACGTACGAGAATGAAGGAACGATTCTCCTCAACTTCGTAAGCATGGTTAAATGCTCTGACGACGGCATTAATGCCGTTAGATGCTGACCAAAGGGCGGCAATAATCCCGAACGACAATAACCCGCCGTTCCGATTATTCAGCGTCTGTTCGGCAATGGATTCAATCATCGAAAGCGCTCCTTCTGGCGCATAGCCAGAAATGACGCTCAGAACATCCTTTGACGTCAGCGGCAAATACCCGACCAGCGTCAGCACGAAGATGAGAAACGGAAATAATGAAAGCAAAAAGAAATAGGCAAGCTCAGCAGATTTTGCCGGTCCTTCATGCAGCAAAAAGCGTTCAATTAACGCTTTAATAAAACCCATACGCCTCATCTCCAATGATCAATCTGTCTGTTTCGATTGAAAGTGATCCTTTGTTTCTTCAATAATTTCTAATACCCTTGGGGTTGTTTCCTTTAACTGATTGACCTGTTCATTTAAAAATGACAAATCATCTGAGACTGTTCGCATCAGCTGCTTCGTTTCTTCCATCTTTTCTTTCATGCAAGCCGATATTCTGCCTGGCTCCTCACGGTACTCATCAAGCTTTTGCTGGCAGTCATTCCATTTTTCTTTGAGTGCAATTCTTGTTGGCCGATGAAATAAAGTCAGCAATGCGCCGCAAGCTGCACCTAAGAGAGCTCCTCGGAGCACGATTTGATTTTTTTCTTCCATCTCGTCTGATCTCCTTTCAGTTAAAGGTGGTTCTCTTTCTTTACATACGTCAAAAAACGGTCAATTCCTGTTTCAATTAATTCATGGACTTCCTCAAAGTTCCCAGTGTAATAAGGATCTGGCACATCATCTCGATCGTCGTCTTCTACAAAATCAAGAAGACGGCCAATAAAGTGATGTTTCCCATAGCCGGCTATACTGCGAAGTGCCCCTACATTTTCAGCATCCATCGCAATGATATAGTCATATGTTGTGATGTCCTCATCCATGATTTGTCTTGCGGACATTCCTTCATAGCTGATGCCTTTTTCATCAAGCAGCTTTCGCGTTCCTTCATGCGGAGGACTGCCTTGATGCCAGCCGCCAATACCTGCTGAATCAATCACAAAGTGCTCGCTAAGCCCCTCATCTTCTACTTTTTTTCTAAATATGGCCTCTGCCATCGGTGACCTGCAAATATTGCCAAGACACACGAATAACACATGAATCATCCTTCATTCTCCTCCTATCTTTTCCCTAAGAGTTCTTTTCGAAAACCTTTTCTCTATCATATCAAGCCCTTTTTCTTTTGGAAACTTTGCAAGAAAAACTCTCATCGGCATTGACAAAATACACAAAAACAGGAGAAACTTTAGGAGAATTATACAAACAAAGGGGGATATTAGATGGGGATAATTGAGCAGTTTGTCACAACGATGAACAATTTTTTGTGGGGGCCTCCCCTGTTGATTTTAATTGTTGGTACTGGAATATACCTCACCTTTCGCGTTCTCTTCATTCAAATTAGATTACTTCCTTATTCTTTAAAGCTCGCTTTTTCAAAACAAGACAAAATATCAGAAGGGGATATTTCCCATTTCCAAGCGTTAATGACGGCTCTTGCTGCAACTGTCGGTACAGGAAATATCGTAGGTGTGGCCTCGGCTGTTATAGCGGGTGGTCCTGGTGCAGTATTCTGGATGTGGTTTGCTGCATTTTTCGGGATGGCCACCAAGTTTGCAGAAGCTGTTCTTGCTGTGAAATACAGGGTCAAAAACGAAAAAGGCGAAATGTCTGGAGGACCTATGTATTATTTAGAGCACGGGTTAAAGCAGAAATGGCTAGGGGTGCTATTTGCTGTTTTCGGTGCCAGTGCTGCCTTTGGGATCGGCAACCTGGTACAGTCTAATTCCATCTCAGGCGTTATGAATTCTACTTTTCAAATTCCAACATGGATAACAGGTATCATCATTACAGCTTTTACGGCACTTGTGATTTTAGGCGGAATTAAAAGCATTGGCCGGGTCACATCTATATTTGTACCGGTCATGGCTTTATTTTACGTCATTTGCGGTCTGATCATTCTTGTTATGAATGCTGATCTTGTTCCAGGCGCAGTCGGTCTTATTTTCTCAGATGCCTTTACCGGTCAAGCCGTGGCAGGTGGTGCAATTGGGACTGTCATTCGCTGGGGTGTGGCACGAGGAGTATTTTCCAATGAAGCAGGTCTTGGGTCAGCACCAATTGCTGCTGCGGCTGCGAAAACGGATATGCCTGCCCGTCAAGCTCTCGTCTCTATGACGCAAGTGTTTATCGATACAATCATTGTTTGTTCTATCACAGGCATTACCATTGTCATGGCAGATATGTATTTAACAGTGAAAAGTGATGCACTCACCTCGTTATCCTTTGCACATTTCCTCGGTCCAGTTGGCTCAACCATTGTGGCAATCGGCCTGCTCTTGTTTGCCTATTCCACCATCATTGGCTGGTCCTATTATGGCGAAAAATGCTTTACATATTTGGCGAAGGATTCTTACGTCATGTATTATCGCATCGTGTTTGTTATTGCTGTCTTTTTCGGTGCCGTGTTTAAAAATGACTTCGTCTGGGGTGTGGCAGATATGCTGAATGGACTGATGGCGATTCCAAACTTAATTGGGCTCATCGGTTTATCAGGGGTTGTCGTATTTGAATCCAAACGAATCATTGATAAGATGAAGCAGGAGAAAAAGGAGAAAAACATCTCCGTATCGTCTTAATAGCTCTTTTATTCTTTTGCTTTTCTGTTAAAATAGACATATTATTCAACACATATGCAGGAAAGGACGTGCCGCCCTTGTCAGAGCAAAAAGCGGCTGAAGTCAATCAGCTGATTGAAGACATTTCGCAAAAGTTAAATATGCTGAATATTGGAGTCATCAAAGCAGAAGACTTCAGTCCAGACAAGTACGAAGATATCGAATTTCTTCACCAAATGGTAATGAAAAAATCTTCATTCAGCCCAAGTGAAATGCAAGCCATCGCAAGCGAGCTAAAAAACTTAAGAAAATAATGGTGCAAAAGGAAACTGTTTTTATGGTCTACACGCAGTTTTCTTACATCATGCACACAAAAAGCCAGCACCCCGCAAGATGCTGGCTTTTTTATATCCTTTTACAACTGCGGTTTATTTCTCAAGCAGTTTTAATGATTCACGGTTAAAGGCTGGAATGTCATCAGGTGTACGGCTTGTCACAAGCTGATCCTGACAAACGACGACTTCTTCGTCTTTAAATTTAGCGCCTGCGTTTTCCATATCGACTTTGATGGATGTATACCCAGTCGCGCCTCTTCCTTCAAGCGCCTTCGCTGTAATGAGCAATTGCGGTCCGTGACAGATCGCAAATACTGGTTTTTTCTCATCCATAAATGCTTTAGTGAATTGGACGTAACGATCATCTGCACGCAGAATATCTGGTGAGAAACCGCCAGGAATGAGAAGTGCATCGAAGTCTTCAGGCTTCACGTTGTCAATAGACGCATCCACTCTCACTTCTGCCTCTCCTTGCTTCCCTTTCACTGTTTTTCCTTTTTCATTTTCAATGACTGTGATCTCATGACCTGCATCTTTAAAGGCTTTTGCAGGCTCGGTGAATTCAACATCCTCAAAGTAATCTGTTAATACAACTGCAATTTTCTTACCCATGTAGAAACCCTCCTGCTTGATTATCGTTTACACTACACACTATACCCGGGCATGTTGAAATCAAACATCCTATCCCTATCAGAAAACCCCTTATGATAAAAATAAGCATTTCGACTCATTCACATTCCCTCAACAAGGTAATTCGTATGATTTATGTTATCTTTACAATAATCTGCAAAAAATAACTACAAAAGTTAACGAAACATTTCTACAATAGGTATTGTGGTCAAAAAAATTAGAAAGGCGGAGATCAGGTGAAGAAGCAAGCACATAGGTCTAAACGAAGGAAAAACCTGTCTATTCTGCTCACTTCCATTATGATGATTAGTCTCATTCTCCCAGCAGTACCTACTCATGCAGAAACAGAAAACGGCAAAGCCGTAAAGGTCAGCATCTTAGCCACAACCGATGTTCATGCGAACATGATGAATTATGATTATTACAGCGACAAAGAAACAAATGAATTTGGTTTGGCAAAAACAGCCGAGCTCATTGACAAGCACCGATCACAAAACCCAAATACACTCCTTGTGGATAACGGAGACTTGATTCAAGGAACCCCTCTTGGAGAATACGTTTACAAACATGAGAAAGACAGCATCATCAATCAAACAAAGGTTCACCCTATTATTCATACACTCAACAAACTAAAATACGATGCAGGAACACTTGGCAATCATGAATTTAACTACGGATTATCCTTCCTTGACGGTACCATTGCGGGCGCCAACTTCCCGATTGTCAATGCGAACGTCAAAAAGCTAAATGGAGAACACCGTTTTACACCTTATGTGATCCAAGATAAAACCTTTAAAGATGCAAACGGAGCCTCACAAACTGTGAAAGTTGGTTACATAGGATTCGTTCCACCACAAATTATGACGTGGGATAAGAAGCATTTAGATGGACAAGTCCAAGTGCAGGACATCGTCGAATCTGCCAATGAAACCATTCCTGAAATGAAAGAGAAAGGCGCAGATGTCATTGTCGCTCTTGCTCATACAGGAATTGAAAAAACCGCTTCACCTAAAGGATCAGAAAATATGATCTTTGACCTTGCCACGAAAACAAAAGGCATCGATGCCATTGTATCAGGCCACCAGCATGGCACATTCCCAAGCGCTGAATATAACGGCGTCGACAAATTCAATGTCTCAAAAGGAACCATCAATGGCATCCCAGTCGTCATGTCAAAAAACTGGGGCAGCTACCTCGGGGTCATTGATTTAACACTAGAGCCTGACGGCAGCAACTGGAAGGTCACAGACGGAACAGGCAAGATCGAATCTGTTGCCGGAGTATCATCTCAAAACAGTACCGTAAAAGACGCCATTCAAACAACGCATCAAAACACACTTGATTACGTGAGAAAGCCTGTTGGCAAAACAGAAGCAGACATTAATAGCTTTTTTGCTCAAGTGATGGATGACCCTTCGATTCAAATTGTGACAGATGCCCAAAAATGGTATGCACAAGAAAAAATGAAGGACACATCGTATAAAAATTTACCGATTTTATCTGCAGGTGCTCCGTTTAAAGCCGGCGGCCGAAACGGTGTAAACTATTATACAAATATCGCAAAAGGAGATTTAGCGATTAAGAATATCGGCGATCTCTACCTTTACGATAACACTGTGCAGATTGTGAAACTGAAAGGCAGTGAAGTGAAAGACTGGTTAGAAATGTCTGCCGGTCAGTTTAATCAGATCAAACCGAACGATGCAAAAGAACAGCCGATTTTAAACGAGGAATACCGCTCGTATAACTTTGATGTAATTGATGGCGTGACATATCAAGTCGATGTGACGCAACCTGCTAAATACAGCACAACAGGCACACTTCTCAACGCCAATGCCAACCGCATCAAAAACCTGTCTTACAACGGGAAACCCGTCTCTGACAATCAAGAATTTTTAGTCGTAACAAATAACTATCGTGCTTCTGGCGGCGGAGGCTTCCCTCACCTGACGCAAGATAAAGTAGTGCTTGCCTCAGCAGATGAGAACCGTCAAGTACTGATGGATTATATTATCGAACAAAAAACGATCAACCCAAGTGCAGATCAAAACTGGTCTATTGCACCGATCAAAGGCGCAACAGTCACTTTTGAATCTTCTCTTTTAGCCAAACCGTTTGCTAAAGAATCAAGCAGCGTAGACTTTATTCGTAACGCAAGTACAGATGGTCTTGGTGTGTACAAGCTAGCCTTTAAAGACGATGGCACAACAGAACCGCCTACATCAGACAACTGGAATTTAACAGTGATGCATACGAACGATACACACGCACACCTTGATGATGCGGCAAGACGCGCAACAAAGATCAAAGAAGTCCGTGCTGAAAACAAGAACAATATTCTATTAGACGCTGGAGATGTCTTCTCTGGTGACCTGTACTTCACAAAGTGGCAAGGGCTTGCCGATCTGAAATTGATGAACTTAATGAAATACGATGCCATGACGTTTGGTAATCATGAATTTGACAAAGGTCCTTCTGTACTCCGTCAATTCCTGACAGGTGATGCATCAGATGTCGATCCGAAAAACCGTCATCAATTTGAAAAGCCTCGATTCCCGATCGTGTCATCAAACGTGGATGTCTCGAAGGAAAAACAATTGAGTGACTTAATGAAAAAACCAGCCTTATTTAAAGCTGGTGAGAAAAAAGAAGCCGGGATTTACCCTTACATCCTGCTCGATGTAAACGGTGAAAAGGTGGCCGTATTCGGTTTAACGACTGAAGACACAGCCATTACATCCAGCAGCGGTCCTAACATTCAATTTAAAGATGCGTACAAGAAAGCAAAAGAAACAGTCAACACCATTCAAACAGAAGAAAAAATCAATAAAATCATAGCGTTAACACACATTGGCTACAACCGTGATCTTGAGCTCGCTCAAAAAGTCGATGGGATTGATTTAATCATTGGCGGTCACACGCACACACTTGTAGAAAAATTAAAGGTCATCAATAAAAAAGAACCTACGATTGTCGCTCAAGTGAAAGATTATGGACAATTTTTAGGAAAAGTAGACGTAGCCTTTGACAAAAAAGGTGTCATCCAGCCAAAAGAATCTTCTTTTGACCTGATTCCGATCGATGACTCTGTCAAAGAAGATGCAGAGGCAAAAGCGATCCTTGATGGATACAAAGCAGATATTCAAGATTTAAAAACAGAAAAAGTCGGCCATACAGATGTTCTTTTAGATGGTCAACGTGAGCATGTCCGTGCGAAAGAAACGAATCTTGGGAACTTTATCGCCGACGGCATGCTGCAGAAAGCGCAAGAATCTGCTGGAGCTGACCTTGCCATCACAAACGGCGGCGGTATTCGTGGAAGCATCGAAAAAGGTGATATCACTTTAGGTGATATTTTAACGGTGATGCCTTTTGGAAATACACTTTATGTCGCAGATTTAAAAGGCAGTCAAATTAAGAAAGCTCTCGAACAAGGGCTGTCAGGCATTGAGGAAGGCGGTGGCGCATTCCCTCATGTAGCCGGCATTGAATATACGTTTACGCTCAGTAAACCAGCTGGCAGCAGACTAATTGATGTGAAACTGAAAGATCAAAAAGGTCAACTGACAGACATTGATGATGAGAAAACATACCGCGTAGCCACAAACGCATTTGTTGGCACAGGTGGCGACGGCTACAGCGTCTTTACAGAAGCCTCTCACGGTGAAGACTTAGGGTATGTCGACTATGAAATTTTCAAAGAGCAAATTGAAAAGGCAGACGGTCAAATTTCGCCTGTTATCGATCACAGGGTGAAAGAAGTATTCCTTCCTCGCGTGAAAGGAAAAGGCGCTTATGACATTCGAGATTACAAGAAATTCCAAACGTATGTACAGCATACAAACAAAGCATTGCTCTATCTAGACAAAGCAAGCAAAGCGAAAAACGTTCAATTGTCTCTATCAAAAGCACAAGTAGCCGAGCTGAAAAAAAGAGAGCAAGATCCAAACGTCACCATCTATCATGACAAAGTGGGGCTAGAATTACCGCTTTCCAATTTGTCAGAGAAAAGTGCAGATATACGGATGGCAAAAACAGATAAGGTGAAGAACGCATTAACCGGCACGTATGATTTCCAAATCAAACAAGATCAGAAAAATGTGTCTACCTTTAAAGATCCCGTCACACTGTTCTTTACATTAGACGCGCCTGAAAAAGCGAAGAAACCAGGTGTCTATTATGTCGATCGTGAGAAAAACCGCTATGCCAAAACAAGTAACGGTTCATTCGAAAACGGGATTGTCTCAGGTAAAACGGAGCACTTTAGTGAATACACCGTACTCAATCAAAGCGAAGCTGCTGGAACAGCTCCAGACCAAACTGGAGGAGACGGTGGAACTTCTGCTCCAGGCGGTTCGGATCCAAATCAGGATGGAAGCGGCTTACCAGGCGGCACACTGCCGAATACGGCAACGATGATGTATACAGCGGTATTGATTGGCTTACTCATGCTCGCCTCAGGCGGTATCCTTTATTACTACCAGCGCAAGCGCACACGAAACAAAGTATCATCTTAATAGAAAAGGACAGAGCCTAGGCTCTGTCCTTTTTTCATGCAATGATTTTGTCTTCCTTTAACTAATTACGACTGAATAGTTTGTTCCATTTGAATAATGATTGGCTCGGAAAATAAAGATACCTTTAGCCCTTTCTCATTTTGTGCAAATGCCTTAACTTTGTATTCCCCATGATTTGTTGTCTTTAAATCATAAAATTTGTCTAGTGAATAGTTTTTTACATCTATCTTTTTATTGTTTTGATAGACATACCAAGCAACTTTATTATCAGTCTCTGTTTTTGCAATAAATTTATAACTACCATCAACACTGTTTCTTTGAATCTCAATATCCAGACTTGGGTATCCTATATATTCCCTTATTTTCCCCTTTAATATTGGTGGAAATGCCTTTGCTACATCACTATGTTTATCATAATCTCCTAGGTCGAGATTATATTGTAATCCAGCATCATCTAGATCTTTCGTTAAAGGCAGTACATGTTTTTGATAATGCATTTCGCCTTTACCTAAATGTATCAAAATATTTGGCTTGTTGTGAGTTTTGATTATCATATTTTTCATTATCGTGTTTAAAAAAATATGATCTCCCTCTAAGTCATTTCCGGCCATAAATTTTACAACTTCGTTCGTTCTCGTTTGTTCTAGTAAATAGTCACCTAGTAAATATTGCGGAGAAGCAGAAATTATATAATCGAATCCGTATTTTATTCCATAATACATTGCAGCGTATCCACCTTTGCTAGATCCAGCAGATATGACTGTCTTTATGTCATTTTCTTCGATGATTTTCTTGATCAATTTTATTACCGAGCGTTCAATCGAAAAGTCCCTATTTTCACACAAATAATAAGAAGCCCTTGCCCCGAAATCATCTAATATGAACAATTTATTGCAATCAAACTCTTCTATCGTTCGAACATAGTTATAGCTAGGTGGTGAACCAATTTTTTGGAATGCAGAAAAGACAATGACAAGCGCATCTGTTTCTTTGAAAGATTTTCTAAATACATACTTTACACTCTTTTCACTATCGAAAGTTTTTTCATCCTTAAACATTCATTCACTCTCCACAAAATTTTTCATTATGTTATTTTCTTTTATATTTAGGAGGGACACTACTTCCTCGTTCTTACTTTCAATTTCTTGATCTTCTTTTAATGCACTTTTTTATAAAATAGAATACACCTATTCGATTTTCAAATTTTTCTTCTATTAGTACATCCTCCCTAAATTCTATATATATATTATCATTTCATTACAAAATAATATACAGAATTCGAGACCCAGCAACCTTTTTTTCTACTAATTTAATAGCAGAAACTCTTTTGCATACTGTCTTCATGTTCTAGAATAATTCATTTTCTGGAATAAGTATCAGACTGTGTAAAATGGTTTCCAAATCGGTGACTTCAGCTGATAACCACATTATCTTTTGATATCATTGGATTTTTACGTATCTTGAATGACTTTCAATACACGAATCAAGATGTCTTCTTAAAAGAAAAGGACAGAGCTTAGGCTCTGTCCACTTTTTCTCTTCTTGCAAAATCGACGAATCTGAAGCGGTCTAATCGGTGACGGCTTTCTGTGTATTGAAATAAACTTGTATCTTCTAAGAACACGTAATTCTTCACAACGACGACATGGTCAAACCCGTTCAAATCAAGATACTTGGCGTCCTCTTCTGTACATGGCTCTATCACAAATTCCTTTTGGGCATAGCTGATTGATACACCGAGCTCTCCTTCAATATACTCGTAGATGGATCCTTCGCATATGTCCTTCGACAAGACCGACACATGCTTTTGCAAAAAGTAATCCTTGTCTAAAATCACTTCTTCTCCGCTAATATTACGAGATCGAATGACTTCCCAGACATCCTCCTGCCCATTAATTTTCAGTTGAGACTGAATATACTGATCCGGTTTGATTAAACCAAATTCGTGAACCGTCGTAACGGTCTTTCGGCCAAGCGTTTGGGAAAGTTCTTTAAAGCTGACAAGACCCGAGACGGGGAATTGCATTTTCTCTCGATTCAGCAAGACAGAGCCTTTGCCGCGGATTTTTTGGATATAGCCATTTTGCACAAGGATATTTAATGCCTTTCTTACCGTCTCACGGGATGTGTCATACATCAAGGACAGCTCATGCTCTGATGGCAGAATGCCTTTATCCTGCCATTCACCTTGTTCAATTCGTTTTGCGAGCTGATCATAAATCACTCGAAACTTATTCTCTTTCATTTTCCCTCCGCCCCATTTTCTAGCGTTTGGTTAAATGATAAACGATTGACTCATATGGACGCAACGTAAATCCCTTCATACTTGCCGGTGCATCCTCATAATTGGATAACAGCACTTGCCCCTCCATCTCTTCTACAGCATGCATAAGCTCATCAGGAAGCGTAAAGTCCGTCTCTCCTGCATAAAAGTGATTGATCACAAGAAGCTTCTCCTCAACGCTTTCTCTCACATAAGCAAAAACCTTCGGGTCATCTGCTAAGAGTAAGGTGAAGCTTCCATATGTGATCACGTCAAATTCTTTACGCAGCCTGCAAAGGGCTTGATAGTGGTAGAAAATAGACGTCTGGTCTTTTAATGAAGTTTCGACCGAAATGTCGTTATTGGCTGGCTCAATCCAAGGTGTCCCTTTTGAAAAACCTGCGTTCTTTTCTGAGGTCCACTGCATCGGTGTTCTCGCATTATCTCTTGACTTGACCTGTAAGATGGCGAGCGCTTCTTCCTTTGATTTCCCTTTTTCAAGCATGGCTTCATACATATTGAGTGATTCGATATCACGGTAAGATGAGATGTCCTCAAACTGAGGATTCTTCATGCCAATCTCTTCACCTTGATAAATATATGGAGTCCCTTGCATGAGATGAATGGTGGTCGCCAGCATCTTCGCTGATTGCTGATGATATGTTTCATCATCACCGTATCTTGAGACGATACGCGGCTGATCATGATTGCACCAGAAAAGAGCATTCCAGCCGTCGCCCTCATGCATTTTCGTCTGCCACTCAGACAGAATCGACTTCAATTCCTGAAAATCAAACGGTGCGAGAGCCCATTTTTCTCCGTTTGGATAATCGACCTTTAAATGATGGAAATTAAACGTCATATCCAGCTCCTGCCGATCCGGTCTTGTATACCGAATGCAGTCTGCAATATTCGTTGAAGACATTTCTCCAACTGTCATGCTGTCATATTTCGAAAAAACCTCTTGGTTCATTTCGTGCAGAAACTCATGAATTCTTGGACCATCCGTATAATACATCCGGCCGTCTCCTTGCACAGACTGCCCGGCGTCATCTAAGAAGCGTTGATCCTTTGAGATGTTGTTGATGACATCCAGCCTGAATCCATCAATTCCTTTTTCAAACCAAAAATGCATGATGTCATATACTTGCCTGCGCACCTCATCCTTTTCCCAATTGAGATCCGCTTGGGTGACATCGTATAAATGAAGAAAATACTCTCCTGTTTCTTCATCTAGCTCCCATGCCGGACCGCCAAATTTTGACTGCCAATCATTCGGCGGTGATCCGTCCGCCTTGGGCTCCTTCCAAATATAATAATCTCGATAAGGATTATTCTTTGACTCGCGTGATGCTTGAAACCACTTATGGAAAATGGATGTATGATTGACGGCTAAATCCATGATGACTCGTATACCTCGATCATGGGCTTCTTTCAGCATGTGTTCAAAATCCGCCATTGTGCCGTACATGTCATGGATTTTTGTATAATCACTAATATCATAGCCGTTGTCATGCTGCGGGGACTCATACATTGGCGTGAGCCAAATACAGTCCGCCCCAAGCTGTTTGATATAATCGAGCTTTTTTGTCACACCATTGATATCGCCTGTACCTGAGCCCGTTGTATCTAAAAAGCTCTTCGGATAAATTTGGTAGACCACCGCTTTTTTCCACCACGGTTCGTTTGTTTGTTGTTTCAATTTCCTTCACCACCACTAGTTAAGTTCTTGTAATACATCTTTCTTCTTTTTCAACTTTGCATACAAAAGGGTTCCGATGAATGGGACGATGAGGACAATGACCATCCCTATCGCAAATGCACCCCAATATTTCGGGATAATAGAGAAGATTCCTGGAATGCCCCCAACACCAACTGAGCTTGCCAGCACCCCTTGAGAGGCGATAAACATACCGGCTAAACCAGAGCTAATGAGTGCGAAAATAAATGGGAATCGGTAGCGCAAGTTGACGCCAAACATTGCTGGCTCTGTAATTCCTAAGTAAGCAGAAATACTTGATGTGAGCGAGAGACCTTTTTGCTTTTCATCTTTCAAAACAAACATCATCGCAAGTGCGGCTGATCCTTGTGCAATATTAGACAGTGCGAGCATTGGCCATAGAAACGTGCCATGCAGTTTTGAATTAATCAATTGAATATCAACAGCAAGGAACGTATGATGCATTCCAGTAATGACTAACGCCGCATACAAACCGCCGTATAATAGACCACCTAGTGCTGCAAACTGCTGGAATACAGCGACAAGTCCAGATGTTAACACGTTGCCGATTGCAAATGTAATAGGTCCAATGACGATAAAGGATAAAAAGCCAATAACTAATAACGTAATCGGAGCAACCACTAATAGCTGAATGCTTTCAGGTGTCCGTTTTGTGATAAACAATTCGAGCTTCGCTAGTAAATACGAGGCGACGAGTATCGGAAGAACCTGTCCTTGATAGCCTACCTTTTGCACTTCAAGTCCAAACAAATTCCAGACAGGAATCTCACCGGACTTTTCAGCCGCTCCATAACCCCACGCATTTAATAAATCTGGGTGTACGAGCATCAGCCCAAGAACCATCCCTAAAAGTGGATTTCCTCCAAACCGCTTCACGGCTGACCAGCCGATTAATGCGGGCAGGAATGTGAAGGCAGTGCCTGCAATCAAGTTGATCATATTCGCTAAATCAGCCCATGCCGGATACACATCTACTATCGATTTTTGATCAAAGAAAATATCAGGAGCTGTTAAAATATTATGAATCCCCAATAATAAGCCGGCGGTGACGATGGCAGGAAGAATCGGAATAAAAATATCCGCAAGCGTTTTCACAGCACGCTGCAATGGATTTAATTTTTGATCAGAGGCACGCTTCACATCCTCTTTTGTGGCTTCCCCAATCCCCGTCTGTTTCACCATTTCGGCATATACCCGATTGACGACCCCTTGGCCGATCACCACTTGGTATTGACCGTTCGCTGAGAAAGATCCCTTCACTTCTTCTATTTGTTCAAGTGCTTTCTCATCAACCTTTCCTTCATCCTTCAGCACAAAGCGCAGCCTTGTCACACAATGTGTCGCTTGATCAATATTTTCTTTGCCGCCGATGGCTTTCACAATCTGATCTGCTGCTGCCTGGTAATCAGCCATGCTATCCCCTCCGAGATCGTTTTTTATAAGAAAAAAGAACCAAAAAACTTGTATATACATGTTTGATTATTATTTTATATTTGTATATACATGTAGTCAATAACAAAATGTAGCGCTTTCATAAAAAAAGCCCCCTCAATGTGCTCAGGAGAGGCAGCGTGTCATCATCTTTTTTTATGCGCCGTTAATTTTTCGTAGACCCTGTTTTTATAAAAGGAGGAGGCTGGACGGGCAAAAGTTTGGCGCTTAGATGTGAGTTCATCCAGTCGTTTTTGTTTTTCTTCACATATGAGAGAAAGCTTTTTTCTTTCCTCTCCGTCTATACTGGAGTGAAGCAGCTCTTTGACGGTCATGAGTTCTTTTTTCAGTGCTGTTTCTTCCCCAGCAAAGCCAGCATTTTTCATCATCCGGTAGCCCATTCTTAATTCTTCAGGTAAGCGCCATCTTTAGGCAGAGGTTTGCCAAAGCCAGATAATCCTTCAAAAGCCCCGTGATCTATCGCTTTTTTGATCCGTTCTTCTGATAATCTCTGCGCAAAATCCATGGCGCTCTCCTTTCGTTTGAAACGATTTGATTAAGCATAGCAAAAAAGCTGACTCTCTCACAAGAGTCAGCTTTCTCGTTATTTATTGTCGATTTTGAAAGTAGAAACCATATGTGCTAAGTCCTCTGACATATCAGAGAGCTGTTCAATCGCACTTGAAATTTGCTGCATGCCAGCACTTTGCTGTTCTGTTGCTGCCGCTACTTCTTGAGAGCTGGCTGCATGTTCTTCTGACACAACAGAAATTTGTTCAATCGATGTAGAAATCGTTTGATATGCTCGTTCTACCTGCTTAATGGATTGAAGCAAATTGTTCGTTCTGCTTGCAAATTGAGACACTCCGTCGTAAATACCAGTAAAGTTCTGTGACGTGCCTTTCATTTGCTCACGTCCTTCTTCCACTGCTTTACTGCTTTCCTCTACGCTTTCAAGAACGCGCTGACTGTTTTCCTGTGTGCCGATGACAAGGTCTGAAACGGTTTTAGCCGCATCCGCTGATTGCTCAGCTAACTTGCGCACCTCATCTGCCACAACAGCAAACCCTTTTCCTTCTTCTCCAACACGTGCCGCTTCAATTGAAGCATTCAGTGCAAGCAGATTCGTTTGGGCTGAAATGTCCGTAATGATCGAGATGACACTTTCAATCTCCGTTGAATGAGATTGTAATTCTTCTGCTGCCTGCTTTGAGTTGGTCATCTTATCATGTAGCATATTCAGATGATCAAGCACATGGTTCACTAATTTTTGACCAGATTCTGACTGCTCTTGTACGTCAGATGAAACAGATTTCATTTCATCGACTTCTTTTGTGACGCCTTCGATTTGAGTATCGATCTCAGCAACGGATGTCGTACAATCCGTAATATTTGCGACAGAATCATTGATTCCTTCACTCATATTCGTCATAGCTTCTGATACTTGCTGCGCACTTTGACTCGATTCGGTCGTCACCGTACGAAGCTGTGATGACATTTTAGACACTTCACTAGATGAGTGAGAGATTTTCGAAATAAGCTCTTTGATCCGCCCCTGCATCTTTTGGAAGGATGCGGCAAGCTGGCCGATCTCATCTTTACTTTCAACCTCTACCATACCAGTTAAATCACCGTCAGCAATTCGGTTCGCTGATTCCATCAAGGAACGTGCTGGTTTCGCAATTCTTCTTCCCATAAAGAATGAGAAGAGTAATCCACCGATGAGCACAATGGCAGAGGCCACTGTGATATAGATCGTCAGCTTCTTCGTTGTTTCTGGCACAACTGACGCATCTAAATCAATTCCTAAAATACCCGTCAGCTCACCGCCTGAATCTTTAATTGGTAAAAAGACTGATTTATGTGTTCCAAATGAATCTTTGTAAATATCACTTTTGACTATTTTATCTTCAGAAAGAGCTTGTTTCATCTCATCTGAAAATACATAATCTTGATCAAAATCATTTTCTTCCCCGGTTAATATAATAATTCTTTCTTTGCCGCCTTTATTAGATAGCACGTATAAGTTCTCAAGCGTATGATCTTCTTGAAGCTCTGTGAATTTCTTTTTGACCTCCACATAAAGGGGATCATCTTTCCCACTAATACCAAGGACGTTCCCATCCAGATTATCGATCTCTTTCTTCGCTGTATCAACATCTGTTGTTAATCGATAATCAAATTGCTTTAATAACTGGGATGATAAATCCTGGCTGACTAGATAAAATGTTAGAACGAATAGTGCAACGGTTGCGAGTAATGTTACGACAACGACTGACATGATTTTAGAGGATATCGTGAGTCCTCCAAATTTCCTTTGTTTCGCCATTTTTTCCTACATCTCCACTCTCAGATTTGATTTAAGCATGTACATGTTCAAATTGTCCACAAACAGATGCGATCACATCTTTTAAATAAGATACGATATGTGGGATATGCTCTGGTAACGTATAAGGTGAGATGACAAAAAACTTACTAACACTTAGATAGAATTCTTGTCCTTCTTTTGCATTTACAAGTAAGAACTTCGTTGTATCACCAAAGAACATTTCGTCTCGTTTCTCTCCAAGCTTTTCAAACAGCATTTTGTTCAATTCATTGTTCCGCTCAATTTCCATTGCCGTCGCTTCGCCTGAAATTTCTTCTTGAAAGCGTGGTGAGCCGTCTAGGTAAATTCTAAATAATGTAGCCATTCCGACGTTGTCATCATTTACGACTTCTGCTTGCGGAATTTCTTGACTGAGTGCTTCTCTGAAGGCAAGGTTCACTTCTAAGAATTGACCGAGCAAGCGCTGGTAGCCTTCAACTCCAAACGTTAACAGCACACTCAGCATACTGATCGAGCTTCCCATTCTTGAGCATTCCAGCGTATAACCTGTATGGTATTCGCCGTAGCCTCTATGACCAACGTATGGTGTCTCTTGTTCTTCCAGATCTAAACGCTTTAGGTCTGCCGCGTTTTTCACTAAGAATAAACTAGATGTGTAAGGTGTTTGGCCGAGCTTTTGAAAGTCAAAGCACATCGTGTCAGCAAGAGAAAGATGCTGGAATTTCGCTTTGATTTCTTTTAGCATACGAAGAACACCGTCTGAGAATTGCAGCGGGTTTTCAGCTAGATCATACTCATTAAAGAAAGCAAAGAATCCGCCGAGCGCTGAATCCGCATGAATATGCGGCACCTTTAGACCATACTCCTCAGCAATGGCTTCTGCTGTTTCACGTACCCCTTTTACATCATCAATTGCAATGGCATCTGTTGTTCCGGTTGTTGCGACAATATAAACGGGAATTCCGCCATTTTGTGCAACACGTTCCATTTGACAACGCAAATCTTCCATATCCATCGAATGATCTTTATTCGTTTTAATTCTGATCAAGTTGTCTGTGCCAAGTCCTGTTGCTTCCATTGACTTAAATAAGCTGTAATGTGCCGCATCAGAACAAAACGCATAAAGGTTTTGTGGAACACCTTTTCGCAGTGACTCCGGCGCAACTTTTGCAATCGCTAAACGCAGTCCTGAGAAAATGGCTCCTTGACCTCCCCATGTTGTATATCCCCCGCTCACACTTGGATCATATCCGATGAGCTTAGACATCATTGAGACCACTCTGACCTCAGCCTCCGCTCCTGCTGGTCCATACACATCCCATAGGTTGTTTCCATTTACCAGCATCGCCGTCAGCATGCCTAGAATTCCTGGTGTACTTGCCATCGGCAAAATGTTCGTGAAGAAATACTTTGTGTGGTAAGGATGGTTATGTAAAAGCTTCAGTAATTCTTCATTCACAAGTTCCGCTTGTTGGCCGTTCAACGGAATTTGACTTGTTTCAGTGAGCTTTTGGTAAAAATCCTCCTCGCGATTCTTTTCACCCTTTAGGTGTGCACGGTTCGGATCTTTCAGGTGATCGACCCCTGAAACAATCTGCTCCATCAATTTGATGAGTTCTTTACGCTCTGCTGCATTTCCGTCCTCACTCGGAAACCAGTTCTGAACGAGGTTGTTTGCTCGTACAGTCATATACTATCAATCCTTTCAATGGAAGATTTCCTGTCAAAGTCTATATCGACCCCAATTCAAAAGTTTATAGTCTCGAAATGTCCACTTAAGTATATTTAGATAATTTGTTCATTCATCAAAACAAATAAAACCCTTACAAAACACATCGAAACCATTTTGTTGATGAAACAAAAAATATATCAATATAACTTATATCAGGAAATTTCATCCATGTCCTTTCCCCATTCTTCTTCTCATTTTTTTTACTTAACCTGCATAAACATTAAGAAACACTGGAAATACTCTCTAAATCATCATTGTAGAAACCAAATTAATTCTTTAGACTCGTGCCTTTTTACCTGTTTTATTGATATAGCAACTGGAAAATACCTGAATTTTCTGTCAATAATAGGGTGAATTTCACAAAAAGTTTTTCGAAGAGTGAATATTTTCGTTTTCTTCCCTTTTATTGCTCGGACAGGCTGCTAGACACTCTTCGCCGGTTATCACTTTTCTATTTGATCATTTCATGGTATATTCTAATGGTTCGTTTTCTTTCGTTCCGCCTCTTCCGTGTATCGGAGAAAAGGAGTGTTTTTATGAAAACATTTATTCAAAAACGAGGCCTCGGCTTCTTTGTTATTGCAGTCATCTTACTGTGGCTCAAAACGTATTCAGCGTATTTAATTGAATTTAAACTTGGTATATCAAATGTGCTTCAGCATATTTTGCTTTTCGTGAATCCTATTAGCTCCAGCTTGTTCTTTCTTGGCTTTGCTTTATTGTTCAAGAAAAAATGGCAGCCTGCCGCTATCATTGTGATTCATTTTTTCATGTCTTTTTTACTATACGCAAACATCGTGTACTATCGATTCTTCAATGACTTTATCACGCTGCCTACCGTGATGCAGGCAGGAACGAATGGCGGACAATTAGGTGATAGTGCATTTTCACTCATGCGTTGGACTGATATGTTTTACTTTATGGATACCATCATTTTGATCGTACTCGCAGTCCGCATGAAAAAGAAGCAGCAAGCAAGTACAGCTACTGTACCTGTTCAAAAGTCAAAATCGTTTAGACTCGTCCTTGTGTCCTCTGTTGTCATCTTTGTGATGAATTTAGTCGCTGCAGAGATTGATCGTCCAGAGCTTTTATCAAGAGCATTTGACCGCAATTATTTAGTGAAATATTTAGGTGCTTATAACTTTACTGTGTTTGATGCCATTCAAAATGTGAAGTCAAACAGCCAGCGTGCACTGGCAAATTCAAATGACGTCACAGATGTAGAGAACTATTTAAAAGCGAACAGCGCTGATCCTAACCCGGCTTATTACGGGAAAGCAAAAGGCATGAACGTGATTACGATTTCTCTTGAATCTCTGCAAAACTTTGTCATTGATTACAAAGTGAACGGAAAAGAAGTAACGCCATTCCTTAATTCATTGGCACACGACAACAAAACGTTTTACTTTGATAACTTCTTCCATCAAACAGGACAAGGAAAGACGTCTGATGCTGAATTTATGATGGATACTGGGCTATTCCCATTATCACAAGGCTCTGTTTTTATTAACAAAGCGCAAAACACGTATCAAGCACTTCCTGGCATTCTGAAGAAGGATCAATACACGTCAGCAGAATTCCACGGCAATACGAAAACCTTCTGGAACCGTAATGAAATGTTTAAGTCATTTGGATATGACAGGTTTTACGATTCTGAGTATTACGATATGAACGAGCAAGATACGAAGAACTATGGGCTGAAAGACAAACCATTCTTCAAAGAATCTATGCCAATGCTTGAAAACTTGAAGCAGCCGTTTTATTCGAAATTCATTACGTTATCGAACCATTTCCCATTTGGAATGGATGAAGGGGATACCGATTTCGAACCTGGTGACTTCGGAGACTCTGTCGTCAATAACTATTTCCAATCGGCTCATTATTTAGATGAAGCGATTGAACAGTTCTTCAACGACCTGAAGAAGTCTGGACTCTATGATAATACAGTCGTCATTATGTACGGAGACCATTACGGCATTTCTGAAAACCACAATGAAGCGATGGAAAAAGTGACAGGACAAAAAATCGGAGATTATGAAAATGCGCAACTCATGCGCGTACCGCTCTTTATTCATGTACCAGGCGTCAAAGGCGGACAGATTCATAAATACTCTGGTGAAGTCGATGTCGCACCAACCCTTCTGCACCTGCTTGGTGATGATACGAAGAACTATTTAATGTCTGGTTCTGATATCTTATCGAAGAACTTCAAAGAGCTTGTGCCATTTAGAAATGGTGACTTCGTCTCTAAGGATTACACAAAAGTAGGCAATAACTATTACAGCAACAAAACAGGCGAGAAAATCGAGTCGACTGATAAGGCATCACAAGAAAATGAAACGGTGAAAAAGATGCTTGAGACATCTGATAAGATCGTCACCGAAGATTTACTCCGTTTCTACAAGCCTAAAGGCTTTACACCGATTGACCGCAATCAATATGACTATACAAAGAAAGTACAGGATGAAGAAGATTCCTCTTCCGCCAAAGATAAATCCGGCACTTCATCAAAATAACTTTCTCATTTTAAGAACCAGCCGATCCATGATCGACTGGTTCTCAGATTGTTGACAAAGGGCTAAAATGATCTTGATTTTAGCCCTTTGTCTTCTTTTCAGCTTGATAGAAAACCTTTGAAGTCTAGGAAGGACGAGTACTGGCGCGGAGCGAATTTGACATTCGTGAGCACCAGCACGCAGGACTGACAACGAATGCGAGGGTTTGTCTACATGCTGAAGAACCAGCCGATCCATGATCGGCTGGTTCTTTTTACGTTTGACCCCTATTGCACCGGGTATAGAAAGAAGAAGGAGGGATTTTAATATGAAGAAAACAACCGCTTTTGTCATGACTGCTTCACTCGCTACGTCCGCCCTCATTGGATTCAGTCCTGCAGTCTCAGCACACGCCATGACCAAAACAGCAGTCGAACAATCCGTTCCTCAAGATCCGAAAACCGCACTAAACAACATTTATGAGCTGGCACATAATGGACAAATGCCGTATTATGCAAAAGGTCTTAAAATTGGAGTTCAAACAAAGATGGATGTCCATCATAAACTAGGAAATCCATATCCAGAAACAGGTCAAAGCAGCTTTGATTTGTATCATGCTGAAATGGGGAATCCGGGATTTGCTTTTCATTATGATGCAAAAGGCAAAATTGACGAAATCCGTTATTTCGGTACAAATGTAGAAAAAGAAACGAATATCGGCGGAATGACCCCTTCCCTATTAAAGAAACAACTTGGACAAGCAGATTCGGTCAGCACCATTCCACAGACAAAAGAGAAAAAATACGTGTATCGTACTGGAGATTATGAGCTGGAATTTATCGCCGGAAATGACCCAGATATAAATCAGCAGAAGCTCACCGTCCTGCATATTAATCTGGTGAAAGCTGATTCCTAAATAAAAAAAGCATCCTTGAGCAGAAGCTAAGGATGCTTTTTCTTTATTATGAAGCCACTTCTAAATGCGGCTTTCTTTTCATTGTTCGTTTCAAGACTGGACCTGCGACATAATCAAGTCCAAATTTGCCTGCATTTCCTTTCGCAGCCATGATGACGATGGCAATGAGCAGAAGAAGCGGGTTGACAGAGACGGTACCAGCTAGTAAGAAAGAGACATTCATCATGCTTCCGAAAAAGGCTGCAGTTGTTGTGAATAATCCAACAATTAATCCTAGACCTACTAAAATTTCGCCCCACATGACCATGGCACTAAATAGTCCAGCATTCGGCAAAGCGACATTTTCTAAAAACCATACATAGAACGGATACACGAGGTTTCCATCTTTGACAACAGGTTCAGCTATTGCAAATTGTAAATATCCTGATGCATCGAATCCGCCTGTTAGTTTTCCTATACCAGATGTGAGCCAAGTCCAACCGATATAAAGTCTTGCTGCCAAAAGGATAACCGCTGCCCATACATTCGTTTGTAAGAATTTTGTAAACATGATGATGCCTCCCTTTAATTTATGTGAATTTCTTCACATTTTCTTTATGATCTTATTATACTACGTTAAAACTAGTTTGTGATCTTTTTCACATACGTATTCACAAATTGTTCATGAATATATAGTTCAGGTAACTTTTCCCTTGCTAAATCCGTCTTAGTCATTTCAGACAATGAAAAGAGGTTTCATTTTGTATGAAAACATTATTCCAGTTTGCTTACTTACAGGCGATGTCGTGTCTATTCCCCGTCATGATCTTTGCGGCGCTTGCCCTATCAAAGATAGTGACGATTCCTTTTCTACACCGGTATGATTTCATTCTACTACTTTGCCTTCTTGCCCAGATGCTCATGCTGACGCTTCGGCTGGAGACATTGAATGAATTGAAGGTGATCTGTCTATTTCACATAATAGGTATTGGCTTAGAAATGTATAAAGTTCATATGGGTTCTTGGTCCTATCCTGAAGAGGCTTATACGAAGGTCTTTGGGGTTCCGCTCTATAGCGGATTTATGTATGCGAGTGTAGCAAGCTATATTTATCAGGCACTGTCCCGGCTTCACGTGCAGGTCAGTTCATGGCCCCATCCGTTTCTTTCAATTGGGATTAGCTTGTGTATTTATCTCAATTTTTTTACGCATCACTGGCTCTATGATCTGAGATGGTGGCTGACATTACTGCTTGTTGTCATATTTCGAAAAACGTCCGTCTCGTTTCAGGTTGGCTCTTCTACCTTTCGAATGCCGCTTGTCATCTCTTTCTTGCTGATTGGTTTCTTCATTTGGATTGCCGAAAATGTCACCACCTTTTTAGGGGCATGGCAATATCCAAATCAACAGCACGCTTGGTCTCTCGTACATCTTGGGAAAATCAGTTCTTGGTTTTTACTTGTTGTGATCAGTATTGTGCTCGTCATCGAACAGCGCAAACAAAAAAACGTTCAGCCCATTTGACCTGGCTGAACGCTTTTTTTAATCTCGATCGACTTCCTTGCGGAGATCATCTGCGACAAATTCTACATTCGTTCCAATGATGATTTGTACGGAGGTTTTCCCTGAAGTCAGTACCCCTTTGGCACCTGCTTTTTTCAATGTGCCTTCATTTAATAAATGTGTATCTTCTACTGTTAAACGCAGGCGGGTGGCACAATGATCAATGGCGGTGATATTGTCTTTGCCGCCAAGTCCCTCTAAAAGTATACTCGCACCTGACGTCTGCGTATCATCGGCTGCAATATCTTCAATGTCTTCATCTTCTCTGCCCGGTGTTTTGAGCTTTAACAGTTTAATGAGGAAATAGAAAACGAAAAAGTACACAATGCCATAAAGCACACCAACCCCAAGCAGCATGAGTGGTTTTTGTGCAATGCCAAAGCTTAAAACGTAATCAATCGCTCCTGCTGAAAAAGCGAAGCCGCTATGAATCCCGAGAATGTTCACAATAAAGAGTGAAAGACCCGTTAGTACAGCATGGACACCATATAAGAGTGGAGATAAAAACATAAATGAAAATTCAATTGGTTCAGTGATCCCTGTAATAAATGACGTAAGCGCCATCCCAATCATCAGGCCAGCCGTTGCTTTTCGCTTTTCAGGCTTTGCGGTCACAATCATGGCTAGACATGCCGCTGGCAGACCGAACATCATCACTGGGAAGAAACCAGTCATAAAGACACCCGCGCTTGGATCTCCTTTAAAGAATCGCGCTAGATCTCCTGTTGCCCCGCTGAATTCCCCGAATTGAAACCAAAATAAGTTATTCAGCACATGATGAAGCCCTAATGGAATGAGCAAGCGGTTAAAGAAACCAAACAGCCCTGCACCCGTTGCACCAAGACTTAAAATCCATTCCCCTAATCCATTGATCCCGCTTTGAATCGGAGGCCATACAAATCCGAAAACGGCTGCTAATAAAATGGTGAAAAGTGCGGTCATAATTGGCACAAGCTGTCTTCCGCTAAAGAAACCTAAATATTCTGGTAGCTTCGTATCCTTGAAGCGATTGTACACATAACCTGCCAATAGCCCGCATAAAATACCGCCCAATACCCCCATATTGTTCGTTGAATTAATCGACGTTGTACCAGCTGATAAAATAAAATAAGAGATCGCTCCTGATAATGCCGCTGCCCCGTTACCATCCTTTGCAATGCCGATCGCTATCCCCATTGCAAAAATTAAAGCCAAGTTTGCAAAAATGGCATTTCCAGCCGCATGAATAAACGGGATATCGAATACATCCTCCCGCCCAATAGCCAAAATAATCCCTGCTGCTGGAAGTACAGCGATTGGAAGCATAAAAGATTTGCCTAGCTTTTGAAAAAACTGAAACACCATTTGTCTTCTCCCCCTTTGTCATCATCATGACTAAACGTCCATGATGCTCATAAAAAATATATCATATGCACATCTAGTTATCTATACCAATTTGTCCACATTCATTTGAATTCCGCTCTTTACTCTTTTTGCGTAAAATGTGGTAAGCTATTGAATAGAATGAAGTTATAGAAAGCGGGAATGAACAGTGATTGTCAAACATGATCATGAGTTAGAAGCCTTAAAAAAAGTCGGCCGAATTGTCGCTTTGGCAAGAGAAGAAATGAAAAGCCAAGCGAAACCAGGCATGTCTACAAAAGAACTAGATTTGATTGGAAAAAAAATATTAGAAGAGCATGGGGCGAATTCAGCACCCGAAAAGGAATATGACTTCCCTGGGACGACTTGTATCAGCGTGAACGATGAAGTTGCTCACGGTATTCCAAGTGAAAAAACCATTTTACAAGAGGGTGACCTCATCAATATTGATATTTCAGCAGAGCTGGACGGCTATTATTCCGATACCGGTATTTCATTCGTATTAGGTACAGGTGATGCTCGTCTTGAAGCATTATGCCAGTGTGCAGAGGATGCATTCCTTGAAGGATTAAAGCATGCAAAAGCCGGTAAAAGACAAAACCAAATTGGCCGTGCGGTCTACAATACAGCAAAAGAACAAGGATTTACTGTCATTAAAAACCTGACAGGACATGGCATTGGGAAAAGTCTACATGAAGCACCTAACCATATTTTAAACTATTATGATCCTT
Source organism: Bacillus sp. FSL W8-0645 (assembly GCF_038007905.1). Taxonomy (NCBI): domain Bacteria; kingdom Bacillati; phylum Bacillota; class Bacilli; order Caryophanales; family Bacillaceae; genus Bacillus; species Bacillus sp. FSL W8-0645. Next base: position 875,926 of record NZ_JBBOYC010000001.1, on the reverse strand, counting down.
TCGATAATGCTTTGTTTAAGAATGGCACCGTGATCGCCTTCGAACCTTTTATTTCAACAAATGCTGAATCGATTTATCAAACTGATGACGGCTGGACATTTAAAACACCAGATAAAAGCCTCGTCGCACAGATTGAACATACCATTGTCATCACAAAAGACGAACCGATTATATTAACGAAGCTATAAGCCAGCTGATCCCCTTCTTCATTGGAGGGGATCTTTTCGTTTCCCTTTCACGAATCTGTCACGACTAAACAAAAATGCCTGTGGTAAAATAGGCAAAGATATGCGAAAGGGGTCTTATTTGATATGTGGTTCATCATCATCGGCGTTATCTTTTTGATTGAAAGTATTATCTTAACGGTTGTAGGTATTAAGAAAAAACAATCCATGATGACTTATCTTGGTATTGTCATCATGATTATGACGGTCGGCATGATCATCGTTACCCTCAACCCGCCAAATTCATAAATGATTATTTCCAGCATATACATGGATCATAGGAAGATAGAATCAGTTTTCATTTATTCATACCTGCACACTTTTCACGTCCTTTTTTGTGATGTTACAATGCAGGCAGTTTCAATTGAAAGGAGTTTTCTATCATGCATTATGGTAGCAAAGGCTGGTATGTCGAAGAATTAAAGAAGCTTGGTGTGACCAAGCATGAAGGAAGAAAGCTTCAAAGCTTAAAAACATATTTCCTTGCAAATCTTCTTGAGCAAAAGAAACCTAGCTCATAAGCGCTTAAAAGCCGTACATCTCTTATGCTGATGTACGGCTTTTTTTAAATGGGCTGAATTCGTTTTTCTAAAGACTTCCTCACGACATCTGCTAAGGCATCTACTTTAAGAACGGCTTTTAGCCTCTCTGGACTTGTTTGACGATATTTGACCTCGTTCACTTCATGGACTGTAATGTGATGAGATGCTTTTTCTACTAATACTAGAGAAGCATCAGCAGGCACTAAGCCTTCTTTCAGCACTCGTAAATAAAAACCGGTATACCCCGTTTGTTGCACTTCTTTTACAAGCTTCATGTTACCATGCTTAAAAGATAGTTTCACACACGGCTGTCTTGGCTGGCTCACTTCAACAAGTGCTTCTCCAAGCTGAAATACATCGCCAATCCGCACTTCTGTTTCAACTAGTTGGTGCACGGTTACATTCTCGCCGAAGGCAGCTTCCTGTAACGGAACCCCTAAAAACTGCTCAAAATAAGCATAATGATCGTATGGAAAGACGCAGACGGCTTTATCATATCCTCCATGATGAACCAAATCACCTTGACCATCTCCCTCAAAATTGACCTTACTCAAATAGACAGGCTCATGAATTCGCTTTTTGTTGATGGCTGTTTTGATTTCTTTTCCGTTTGCATAGGTCGTGATGGGTTGTCCTACTTGAATTCCTACTATGTCGTATCTCTTCTGTCCCACGTTGACCATCTCCTTTGGTTGTCTCATGGCTATTATTTTACATCGTTAGACAATGAAATCATAGTCGATGCGTGAAGGTCAGTTACATGCTATGGTACGATGAGAAAAAAGGAGAGATGACATTGATTCATTATCATGCCATTGTCACAGGACGGGTGCAGGGAGTCGGTTTTCGCTATTTTGTACAAGGAGAAGCCGTCAATCGCGGGATGAAAGGCTGGGTACGCAACACAGATGAAGGGCATGTTGAGTTAAAGGTAGAGGGTGAGCAGCAGGAAGTGCTTGATTTCTTAAAGACTGTCCGGAAAGGAAGCCCTTTTTCAAAGGTCACAGATATACAGATGGAGCCGCTCACTGAGTTCGCTCATTATCAGGATTTTCGCATAAGGTAATAAAAGAGCTAGGCTTTTCTCAGATTGTTGACAAAGGGCTAAAATGATGTTTATTTTAGCTCTTTGTCTTCTTTTCAGCGTGATAGAAAACCTTTGCAGCCCTAGGAAGGACAGCTACTTTTGCGGAGCGAATTTGTGATTCGTGAGCACCAGCGCACAGGACTGCGGGCGAATGCGAGGGTTTGGCTACACGCTGAAACCTAGCTCTCGCTAGGCTTTTTCTGTTCCATGATAGGGCTTTTCCTGATAAAAATAATTCGGCTTCAGAGTGGTATTGTCGTAATGCTTGTGGAAGATGTGGGTAGCAGCTGGTGATACCGGCGGAATCAACCAAGTCCAGTCCCCAGTCAGCTTGCGGTCAGCCTTTTCTTCCTGCTTTTCAAATTGTTTAAATTGATGTGCTGCTGTATGGTGATCAACAATGGTCACCCCTGCTTCTCGGTAAGAATGAAGAACCGCCACATTCAACTCAACAATGGCTTTGTCCTTCCAAAGCGACGCATTCTTTGTCGTGTCCAGTCCTAAAATCGAAGCGACTTTTTTCAGCATATTGTAGCGATTCTCATCGGCTAGGTTACGTGCGCCAATTTCTGTGCCCATATACCAGCCATTGAACGGTGCTGCATTGTAATGAATACCACCAATCTCCAATTTCATATCAGCAATAATCGGTACCGCATACCATTTCAGTCCTAAATCACGAAATCCTTCATACTCAGGATGGATGATCTCGACTTCTTGGACGATTTCTTTCGGAAGCTCATACAGAACGGGCGGCTGATCCTTTAGCTGAAACATGAGAGGCAGAATATCAAAGTGCGTGCCCTCCCCTTTCCAGCCATGGGCTTCACACAACTTAGTTAATTCAAGAGAAGCCTCGTCGCCGATGATGCCATACTCCGTCTCATAGCCTGCATAACGAACGAGCTGATGATTATAAATGACGACTTCCTTTTGCGAATGATTTTCTGGAGGAAAGATCGTAATGGATGGTTTGATTTTCCCATCATTTGTCGCATACTCAATATGATGAAAGAGTGCCTCTTTCACCTCTTCTTCTGTCTTCACGTGACGGCAGTCGTGAACATGCAGGGTTGACCAAAATAAACGGCCAATGCAGCGGTTGCTGTTGCGCCATGCCATTTTCGCCCCGTGCGCCAATTCCTCTTGTGTGTGAGTATACGTCCCTTTAGAGTTAATTTCTTGTTTTATTTCATGCAGACGTGCTGCTTTCTCTTCATTTGACTTGCCCAATTCTTCATAGCATACAGAAATAAAAGCTTCTGCTTCATTCCACAACGCTTCTTGATTACTCAAACATACTCGCCTCACTTTAATACGAATATATCCATTGTAGCGGTTTCTATTTATAAATTCACTAGTTTCAAACCATTTTTTATCATATCATCCGACCATTGTCCTTAGAGCGTGGATGAATCAATCCGTTTAAGGGTTTGCTCGAGCCAGCGGACATAGCCTTTTTCTCTTTCAATTGCCCTTGTCAGCACTAAGTAATGCCCAAATTGCGCTGAATGAAGCGATTCAGCCCCACGATCTTCCTCTATTAACGCGTGCAGCTTCTGCTTTAGCATGTCTACTTTCTTCGTGCGCTCTAGCAGTTGATGTGTAAACAGATCAGCCGCTTCTTTTTTGTCCATGGAGGAGATGAAAAATGTTTTGAGCATGAATTCATCCTTTGTTGTTTCTGGGATCGGGTCTTTTGTCCTTAACCACTGATGCAATGCCGCTTGCCCTGCCTCTGTGATTTGATAAACCTTCTTCTCTAGCTTCTTTCCTTGTATACGAACATCAAATTCAATAAACCCTTCTTCTGTGAGCCGTTTTAGCTCAGGGTAAATTTGGCTATGCTTCGCGCTCCAAAACTGTCCAAGGGATCCCTTAAAATGTTTGGTGATATCGTATCCAGTCAGCTCACACTGATCTAGTAAACCAAGAATGGCATATTTCAAAACTCTCATGATGTGCCTCCAACGTTTATTCTTTGACAATATTATACCACAGGCTTTAAAATAAACATGTAAATCACGACATGTTTGAAACAACATCATTCTAATGAAAGAAGGAATAAACATGGATCAATTCGTTGGACTTCATATGATTTATACGTATGAAAATGGCTGGGAATATGAGATTTACATTAAAAACGATCACACCATTGATTACCGCATTCATAGCGGAATGGTTGGAGGCCGCTGGGTCCGTGATCAAGAAGTGAATATTGTGAAGCTAACAAAAGGCGTTTACAAAGTTTCTTGGACAGAACCAACTGGGACAGACGTCTCTCTGAACTTTATGCCTGAAGAAAAACGCATGCATGGCGTCATCTTCTTCCCAAAATGGGTCCATGAACGTCCAGATATCACAGTTTGCTATCAAAATGACTACATCGATCTCATGAAAGAATCTCGTGAAAAGTACGAAACATATCCGAAATATGTTGTTCCAGAATTTGCGGACATTACGTATATTCATCATGCGGGTGTAAATGACGAAACCATTATCGCCGAAGCGCCATATGAAGGCTTGACTGATGAAATAAGAGCAGGACGAAAATAAAAAAGCAGCACACACTGTGCCGCTTCTAGATTGTGGACAAAGGGCTAAAATGATGTTTATTTTAGCCCTTTGTCTTCTTTTCAGTGTGATAGAAAATCTTTGCAGTATAGGACACGCTGAGGGCTAAATCATTTTAGCCCTTTTTTATTTAATGCCTAACGTCCTTTTAGATAGCAAGAACCGGTACACTGGCAGTTCATCGCCTACTTTTGACGCAATAAATCCAGATGACATGTAGCTGTCTTTTGATTCTGGCTCAAGGGCAAGTGACAACAAATTCGTTTGCGGCTGCGCCGTGAAATATACCTTTGTCCCTTTTGGTAGCTGACGTTTCTTTTGGGTGAGTTCTGTTTCAAGCTGAATATCTGTTTTGCTCTTTTCGTCTCGTTTTGTTACTTGATAGGCTTGTACCGGTACTTTTACACTGGCAGGCAATGTGATACTTTTTAACCCTAAGGTTTGAAGCTTCCGTTCTACCCCTTCATGTCCAGGTAAAACAAGATAAGCTGTCGGTCGTTCTCTCGATATGACAGGAATAGCATCGCTCGCACTGTGAAAGCGTACAGGGACATTGATGGTCTGTCCTTTTTCAATATCTACCATTTCAAGCGAATCATCCACCGGTGCTTTGAAATCATCTTGAATGACCACTTGATCGTCATCATTCGATTGGAGACCTTTTTTCACCAGCTTCAAACGCTCCGTCACCATTTGCTGCTTCACCTGCTTTGCATGTTTCACCGTTGTTTCAATGATTTTTTCATGAGTGGTGACTTGTGCTGCGACGCGGCGGGTAAAGTCCTCTCTTCCAATTCCAATCCCTCTGCTTTCTACAAGAAAGGATAGCGCTGGGGAGAGCGCCAGAGCATTTCGACCAATTCGTGCATCCGTTCCGCCTTCATAGAGATCGATCTTTCCATCCTTTCCTCTTGTGCTTGTATAATATAAATCATTTGAAAATCCTTGATTTGTTAGCGTTTCACGGACGCCGTTCACGTATAATTCATTTGACGTGAGCCGGATGCTTTCTGGAATATTCAAGTTCTTCCCTGATAAGATCAGTAAATCGTGATATTTGAGTGCACCCGCTGATCCGATATCATCAAACTGTTTTTGTCCCACATCGTATTCATGGGCATCAATGACCACTTCTGGTGCATACCGATTAAATTCTTGATGCAGGGCTGTGAGCTCTGGAGATTCTAATGTCATATGATCACGGTTTCCATCCATTCCGTTTGCAAGCCTGCGCTCAAACGCATAAGCACCATCAGGATTGATTCTCGGGACAATGATCATATTCACATGATTGAGTATACGCTCTCCTTCTTCACCAGCTAATCGTTTTGCGATGACGAGAGCAGATTCACCGGAGGCTGGTTCATTTCCGTGTATTTGTGCTTGAAGCCAGATCGTTGGCTTTTTTGAAAGTGGAGAAATATGACGATCCTTTGTAAAGTAGAGGGCTGGAATGGACCGTCCTTCAATGGATGTTCCAATCTGCTTCTGCGTAGCGTAAGGACTTTTGCGGACAATATCACGTAAGAATGGTTGAAGCTCTTCTTGTGTGGTGAAGGCTTCTCCTTTTTTCTGAAATGCGGGGGTATCGAACGTCTCGTCAGGCTCATGGTATAGCTTCTTCACTGAGGCTGGCTGTTCATAACTCTTTCCATAATAAGGGGTATCTGCATGAGCTGAATCTGGACTCACCATCGACAAACTTCCTGCTATGAGGCATACAGCAGCAAAAAGAATCGTGCCTTTTCGTTTGGACATGCTATCCTCTCCCTTCGTTGATTTGCATTATAAAGAAAAAAACAGTAAAAGTATCAGTATTTTTCAAAAATATATCTTTTGGAGGAACAGGCATGTTTTTTGTATAGGGCAAATGAATTGAGCTGCTCGGCAATATGACCTAAAAAAAGTGCCTGCTCACGTAGCAGACACTCTTTTATTTACCAAATGGAAATGGCCCCAATGAGTACCGACATGACCGTCATGGCGACAACTGCAAGCACAGCCCATTTCATGCCAAACTTCTGATGCTGATCCAGTGATACACCAACAAGTCCAACAAGTAAATGAGTGGATGGAACAAGTGGGCTTAACATATGAATCGGCTGGCCAATAATAGAGGCTCTCGCGATTTCAATTTTATCAACACCGTATGCTGCCGCTGTTTCTGATAGGATCGGCAGGACCCCATAAAAGTATGCATCATTCGGCATAAAGAACGTAAATATTCCGCTCGTTAACGCAACAATGACTGGAATAAAGCCGCCAAGCTGCTCTGGAATGGCAGATACAATCGAAATCGCCATTTCATCGACCATTTTTGTGCCTGTTAAGATGCCTGTAAAAACCCCTGCCGCAAATATCATGGAAGCAATCGCTAAAACGTTGGTTGAATGAGCCGCAATCCGCTCACGCTGCTGTTCAAGGTTCGGATAGTTCACGATAATCGCCACACAGAATGCAAGAACAAATAATACCGTTAAGCTGACTTTTCCAGAGACGAGAAGGAGCACCAATAACAACGTAAGCGACAGGTTAAACCACCAAAGTTTCGGTCGCTTGATGTCATCCTGTAGTGCCGCTGCCATTTCATTTGCATGAATCGGCTGTTCGAGCTCAATGACACCAAGACGCTTTCTTTCAGACTTCCCAAGAAAGTATGCCACCACAATCATGCTCAAAACCCCTGCACCAATGACTGGTATCATCGGACCAAATAAAAGTGATGGATCAACGCCAAGTGCACTCGCCGCTCTAGGTGTGGCTCCTCCCCATGGAATCGTATTCATAATCCCCATGCCAACTCCGGCAATCCCCGCTAAAATAATCGGCCGGATGCCAAGCAGCGTAAATAATGGAAGCATCGCTGTTGTTGTAATCATGTACGTTGTTGTCCCATCACCATCAAGTGCAACAAGCATGGTCAGGACAGCTGTTCCGACGACAATTTTTAATGGATCGCCTTTGACAATGTTTAAAATTTTCGCCACCATCGGATCAAATAAACCCGCATCAATCATAATGCCAAAGTACAAAATCGCAAACATGATCATGACCGCTGTCGGTGCGACTTGCTGTACACCTTTGACAATCATGTCTGAAATTTCAGTAAAATGAAAACCTGCAATAAGAGCAAAAGCAATTGGTGTTAATACCAATGCCGTTAAAACAGACATACGTTTCGTCATAATCAAAACCATAAATACAACCATCATAAGAAATCCTAAGATTGCTAGCACTTTGTTCACCCCTTATGTTGTATACGCTTTCATTAAATGCTGGTATCCCATTTCCAACCCTTTCTGTCATGATATCTGACGCCTAAATTGAAGTAAATATTATGAATTTTAATTCTTTTTTGGTCGATAAATGCTTTTTGTTCATTTTGTTCAAACCTTGGTTTTGATGAATTCCATGAAAAAAAGCGATCTCATTCGACCGCTTGTTCCCCTTGGATAAACTGCTCATATCGCCTTAATTGCTCTTCCATAAAGATCTTTGCCTCTTTACTGTTCATATAGCGACCTGTCCAGCCCTTTTGCTTTAATTGTTTTTTCCAGGACTTAGTCTGTGTCATTTTTTGAAGAAGCTGATCCAATTCACGAATCTCGTGCTGATTCATTTGTTTGGGTCCCATGACACCACGCCAATGAGAAAAGATGAGCGGGATTCCTTGCTCTTTCCAAGTAGGCACATCTTCAAATCCCTCTAAACGCTGATTGGTTGTGGTCGCTATGAGTTTTAGCCTCTTCTTTTCATAATCATGACGAACCTCTGTAATCGTTGTTGTTGCTGCATCCACCTCATGGTCAATGAGCGCCTGAAATAAATCATCTGCACTGTCAAACTTCAAAAATTGAATGCGGTATGGATCAATCCCTGCCATTTCTGCCGCTCGTGCGAATGAGATTTGATCATCATTTCCAAAGTCTGGGGCAAATCCAATTTTTAAGGAATCCGGTTTCTTCTTTAGTGTATTTAATAGCTCCTTCCCATTTGAAAAGGGAGAATCCACTGGGACTGCGACGACCTGCCACTCTTCCGCAAGAATCGCAAGTGGCGTGACATCATTCATTGTCATGTTACTGCTACCAAGCAAATTACGGCTTAACAATAAACTTGAATTCAAACTAATATAGTTGGTATCTCGCTCCAGCATATATGTCCATCCTTTATCCACCGTTCCGCCTCTTTGATAAAGGATATTCACCGACCGCTTCACCAGCTTTTCCTTCTCGAGCACTGATTTCATCACTTGAGCTGTTTGGTCAAATCCGCCGTCAGGGACACCAGACACCACGATATATAATGGGCTGTGCTGCAGGAAAGAGTCACCTCCCTTTTTTTCATTAAAGGTGAGCGTCATACAAAGACATATTATGATCACGACAAGGCATATTGCTTTTTTCATCATTTAAGACTCCGCTTGCTTTTTGGCAGGATAATATTTTCGCTCTGGTCTGCCAATGATTCCGTACGCAAGCTCTGCCCGGCATTCTCCTGTTGTCACGAGATACTCAACATATCGTCTCGCTGTTGTACGTGATGCCCCCATCTTTTCTCCTAGTTCTTCTGCTGTAATTCCATTATTCTCTGGTGCCATCAATGTTTTCACCTTGTCCAAAGTCAGCGAATTGATGCCTGTAGGCAGGTCTCTGTCATCCTTTTCCTTCGGCTCTTCTTGCATCTGTCCAAAAAACAAATCAATCATCGTTTGATTGACTTCATCCTTGGAATTGATGATGTCTTTCTTCTCTTTATATTCGGTTAAAACTTGCGCAAACTTTTGTGCGGTCACTGGTTTGATTAAATAATGAACCACTCCGTATTGAAGGGCATCTCTTAAAAGTGTCGTTTCCGTAGCCGCAGTGATAATAATCACATCTATTTCTGGATAGCGTTCTCTTAAAAGCGGCAACAGGTTTGTGCCGAGCTCATCGGGCATATACACATCAAGCAAGATGAGGTCGACTTGTTCCTTTTGAAGCGCATCCCACATATCCTTTGCACTCTTTGCCTTTCCGGCGACTTGAAATCCTTCTATTTGTTGTATATAAGATGCATGAATGGCTGCGATTCGAAAATCATCCTCCGCAATGAGTACCTTCATCACAATCTATTCCCCCTTTGTGCCTTTCGGTATGTATGCAGTGAAGATGGCACCGCCTTCTTTTTGGTTCGTCACTTCAATCCAGCCCCCAAGTTCGTCCAATACTTCTTTCACATTCGCTAGTCCATAGCCTCGCCCTTCTCCCTTTGACGAATGACCCCTTGTAAAAATGTGTGACAATTCCTTATCATTGATGCCATCACCTGAATCAGAAACTTCTATAATAATATCAAATCCAATATCTGTGATAAACAGACCTACTTCTCGCTTCTCTTTGTTTAATACGGCCTCAAAGGCATTGTCTACGAGATTGCCAATAATGGTGATAAAGTGAGATAAACTTAAATGAGCGGGAAGCGGCTCCAATGAACTATTTTCATCAATCTGGAAATGAACCTTTTTCTCAGATGCCTTTCCTAATTTCCCTAGTAAAATAGCTTGAATTTTAGGAGAACGAATTTGCTTCATGAGTAAATCATGCTGACGATTTTGCAGCGTATATTCTTCCTTAATTAAGTCGATCGCTTCATCCACTTGTTTCAGCTCAAGCAAGCCTAAAATGGCGTACAGCTTATTTGAAAACTCATGTGTTTGCGCTCTAAGGTCTTCTGAATATTGGCTTACCTCTGTTAATGTATCCAGCAGCTTCGTCAGCTCTGTTTTCTCCCTGAAGCTCACAATTCCGCCGAACACTCTATTGTCCTGCTTAACTTTTTTCACGTTTAACACAAAGGTTTTATTATTGACGACGATTTCTATGTTAGGCTCAATCGTCTCTACCGTTAAATAGGATAGAAGATTAGCATTTGGCAAGACTTGGTCAATATGAAGGGGTCGCTTTGAAGAAACGCGCAGCATGTGTTCAGCTGACGTATTCATCATCGTCATCGCACCTTTGCGGTCAAACGCAATAATCCCCTCTTTAATAGCGAGCAGCATCGCTTCTCTTTCTCGGTATAATGATGCAATCTCATGTGGTTCAAGCCCCAATGTATCTTTTCGAATACTCCTTGTTAAAAAAATCGCTCCGAATAGGCCAGGCAAGAGCACAAGAAGGGCAATATAACTCAACTTGAATAGTTGATGAGCTGTCGCTTGGTCGATTTCTCTTTTTAAAAATTCGACAGTAACTGTCCCAATAATTTCTTCATGCTGTCCTGTTTCTTTCATAATCGGCGCACTGCCTCTGACAACGGTTTCACCGTCAGAATCACCAGTCGATATGGAGGTTCCTCCAAACAGCAAAGTACTCCTTCCTTCCGATACACTGATGGTTTTACCTACATCCTCATGATTCGTATGAAAAAGGACCTTTCCTTTTTGATTGGTGATGAAGATAGCATGTCCTCTTACTTGCTCCTTCATTTGCTCAAGCACTGCCTGTTCTTCATTTTGGGATGCTGATGTGGCCACCGATGTTTTAATGGGCGGCATATATGAGATTGTTCTAGCGGTTTGCACCGCCAGTTGTTCTGCTTGCCGCTGCCTTTCTGAGGTCTGCAAAAAACCAAAACAAATGGTCAATAACGCAATGACAACAAGCAAAAGCCCGATAATTAATCCCAAAATTTTCGTTTGTAAAGTGACTTTCCTTTTGCCCATCCTCACCGCCACAACCCCTAATTCAATTAGATTCATCGAATAAGCTCTAAGAAAATCATATCATTTTTTCTTGCGAAGTTAAGAGAAAATTCATTCAAACAAAAAAGGACGACTCAAATTGAGTCATCCCTGTTTCAATTACGTGATGGATAAGCTTGCACTCGCATAGCCTGCTACAGTGTTAATTAAAGATAAGCCTGTTGCAGTCGCAGAGAAAGCAACCAGTAATCTTGTTTCTGCTGTAACTGGCACATTCAGACCAGTAGCGATGCCGTTTGAAATGGCACCAAGAGTTAGAATCCCAGTTAATGGTGGAGCCAATGTGACACTCGCTATTTGAGTGAAGCTGTTATCTGGTGTCGGTGAAGCAAATATACTTGCTGTCACTGTAATACTCGTGCCGACTAAAGCCAATGCTGCCGTGGTACTAAAGTATCCGGCAAAAGAAGTAATAGTACCATCTCTTGGTACAGAGAATGCCATATTTAAAAGCGTACCTGCTGCACCTGTTAAGTCGATGATACCACCAAGTATGCTAACGCCTGTTGCAGAGCTACCAAAGCCGACCAAGCTAGATGTTCCAACAAGACCGCCTGCAATTGTAGTCAAGACAGCAGGGGTACCTGATGCAACTGGAATAATCGCACTCGCTCCGGTTGGGCCAGTGTCTCCCGTCGCTCCAGTTACGCCTGTGGCTCCCGTGACTCCGGTTGGACCGGTATCTCCTGTGACTCCTGTGGCTCCCGTGGCTCCGGTCGCTCCTGTGACTCCTGCTATTCCTGCGGTTCCCGTGGCGCCGGTTGGACCGGTATCTCCCGTCGCTCCGGTGGCTCCCGTGGCTCCGGTTGGACCGGTATCTCCTGTGGTTCCTGCGGCTCCGGTGGCTCCCGTGGCGCCGGGATCTCCGGTGGCTCCGGTGGCTCCCGCTGCTCCTGTTGCTCCTGTAGCTCCGGGATCTCCTGTGATTCCTGCGGCTCCGGTGGCTCCCGTGGCGCCGGGATCTCCGGTGGCTCCGGTGGCTCCTGTTGCTCCTGTATCTCCGGTCGCTCCGGTCGCTCCTGTTGCTCCGGTGGCTCCTGTCGCTCCTGTTGCTCCTGTAGCTCCGGGATCTCCTGTGGTTCCTGCGGCTCCGGTGGCGCCGGTTGGACCGGTATCTCCTGTGGCTCCGGTTACGCCTGTGGCTCCGGTATCTCCCGTCGCTCCGGTCGCTCCTGTGACTCCTGCTATTCCTGCGGTTCCCGTGGCGCCGGTTGGACCGGTATCTCCCGTCGCTCCCGTGGCTCCTGTGGCTCCGGTGGCGCCGGTTACACCTGTGACTCCTGCTATTCCTGCGGTTCCCGTGGCTCCGGTTGGACCGGTATCTCCCGTCGCTCCCGTGGCTCCTGAATCTCCGGTGGCTCCTGTCGCTCCTGTTGCTCCTGTAGCTCCGGGATCTCCTGTGGTTCCTGCGGCTCCGGTGGCGCCGGTTGGACCGGTATCTCCTGTGGCTCCGGTTACGCCTGTGGCTCCGGTATCTCCCGTCGCTCCGGTCGCTCCTGTGACTCCTGCTATTCCTGCGGTTCCCGTGGCGCCGGTTGGACCGGTATCTCCCGTCGCTCCCGTGGCTCCTGTGGCTCCGGTGGCGCCGGTTACACCTGTGACTCCTGCTATTCCTGCGGTTCCCGTGGCGCCGGTTGGACCGGTATCTCCCGTCGCTCCCGTGGCTCCTGAATCTCCGGTGGCTCCTGTCGCTCCTGTTGCTCCTGTCGCTCCGGTGGCGCCCGCCGCCTCCCGTGGCTCCGGTGGCTCCTGTTGCTCCGGTGGCGCCGGTTACACCTGTGACTCCTGCTATTCCTGCGGTTCCCGTGGCGCCGGTTGGACCGGTATCTCCCGTCGCTCCGGTGGCTCCGGTGGCTCCTGTTGCTCCTGTATCTCCGGTGGCTCCTGTCGCTCCTGTGGCTCCTGTGGCGCCCGTCGCCCCGTGGCTCCGGTGGCTCCGGGATCTCCTGTGGTTCCTGCGGCTCCGGTGGCTCCGGTTGGACCGGTATCTCCTGTGGCTCCGGTTACGCCTGTGGCTCCGGTCGCTCCTGTTGCTCCGGTGGCTCCTGTCGCTCCTGTTGCTCCTGTAGCTCCGGGATCTCCTGTGGTTCCTGCGGCTCCGGTGGCGCCGGTTGGACCGGTATCTCCTGTGGCTCCGGTTACGCCTGTGGCTCCGGTATCTCCCGTCGCTCCGGTCGCTCCTGTGACTCCTGCTATTCCTGCGGTTCCCGTGGCGCCGGTTGGACCGGTATCTCCCGTCGCTCCCGTGGCTCCTGTGGCTCCGGTGGCGCCGGTTACACCTGTGACTCCTGCTATTCCTGCGGTTCCCGTGGCTCCGGTTGGACCGGTATCTCCCGTCGCTCCCGTGGCTCCTGAATCTCCGGTGGCTCCTGTCGCTCCTGTTGCTCCTGTAGCTCCGGGATCTCCTGTGGTTCCTGCGGCTCCGGTGGCGCCGGTTGGACCGGTATCTCCTGTGGCTCCGGTTACGCCTGTGGCTCCGGTATCTCCCGTCGCTCCGGTCGCTCCTGTGACTCCTGCTATTCCTGCGGTTCCCGTGGCGCCGGTTGGACCGGTATCTCCCGTCGCTCCCGTGGCTCCTGTGGCTCCGGTGGCGCCGGTTACACCTGTGACTCCTGCTATTCCTGCGGTTCCCGTGGCTCCGGTTGGACCGGTATCTCCCGTCGCTCCCGTGGCTCCTGAATCTCCCGGTGGCTCCTGTCGCTCCTGTTGCTCCTGTCGCTCCGGTGGCGCGCTCCTGTTGCTCCTGTCGCTCCGGTGGCGCCCGCCCCCGTGGCTCCGGTGGCTCCTGTTGCTCCGGTGGCGCCGGTTACACCTGTGACTCCTGCTATTCCTGCGGTTCCCGTGGCGCCGGTTGGACCGGTATCTCCCGTCGCTCCGGTGGCTCCGGTGGCTCCTGTGGCGCCGGGATCTCCCGTGGCTCCGGTGGCTCCTGTAGCTCCGGGATCTCCTGTGGTTCCTGCGGCTCCGGTGGCTCCGGTTGGACCGGTTGGACCGGTATCTCCTGTGGCTCCGGTTACGCCTGTGGCTCCGGTATCTCCCGTCGCTCCGGTCGCTCCTGTGACTCCTGCTATTCCTGCGGTTCCCGTGGCGCCGGTTGGACCGGTATCTCCCGTCGCTCCGGTGGCTCCGGTGGCTCCGGGATCTCCTGTGACTCCTGTCGCTCCGGTTGCTCCCGTGGCGCCGGAATCTCCTGTCGCTCCTGTAGCTCCGGGATCTCCTGTGGTTCCTGCGGCTCCGGTTGCTCCCGTGGCGCCGGTTGGACCGGTATCTCCCGTCGCTCCGGTGGCTCCGGTGGCTCCCGTGGCTCCTGTTGCTCCTGTGGCTCCGGTTACGCCTGTGGCTCCGGTATCTCCCGTCGCTCCGGTCGCTCCTGTGACTCCTGCTATTCCTGCGGTTCCCGTGGCGCCGGTTGGACCGGTATCTCCCGTCGCTCCCGTGGCTCCGGTGGCTCCTGTATCTCCGGTGGCTCCGGTGGCTCCGGTTGGACCGGTTGGACCGGTATCTCCTGTGGCTCCGGTTACGCCTGTGGCTCCGGTATCTCCCGTCGCTCCGGTCGCTCCTGTGACTCCTGCTATTCCTGCGGCTCCCGTGGCTCCGGTGGCTCCTGTCGCTCCGGTGGCGCCCGTGGCTCCCGCCGCTCCTGTAGCTCCTGTCGCTCCGGTGGCTCCTACTCCTGGTCCCGTTGGACCTGTTGGACCTGCGGGCCTCTCCTTCCTCTCCCGCCTGGCGGACCTTGAATGACACAAACACAAGGATCTTTTCCGCAACAAAGGTTTTTCACTGGTCTTCTGGTTTGTCCTTTCTTACAGCTATCACATTCCCATCCATCATCCTTATACGCATCATACCAGCTTCCTTTTTGGTAATGGCCTTTAGAATGAGAGGGATAAGTTTTTCCGCATTGTCTACATCTTTTCATAGAATCACCCCCTTATCCTATTCAAGTATCTAGAAAATGGTGTTTGTACAATTTAAGTAAGCTACAAAATTTCAAAAACTTATTACATATCACAAAGTGCACTTAATTCCTTTATTTTTCAGAATACCACTCAAGCTTATGCCCACCCTATATTTTCCATGATAGTACATCCCCTTAGTTCTCATCCAAATAACCAAGGGATTTTTCAACATTATTCTAAGGAGTTCACTTTAAGGGGAGTCTAAAAATTTGGAGTCGCTTTTCTTTCAGCTAAATTCACAAGGGGAGACAAAATCAAAACGGTAAAACGTTACTTAAGTGGTTGAGAGAGTTTGTTTGGGATCACACATCATATTGGAGTGCACCAAAGTATACTTCACTATTGAAAAAAAACAGCTAAAATATTTGATTTGCCTTCTTCCTCAACGCTTTGGAATGAGCAACACGTAACGGAAACACAAGGAACAGACGCCCTCAAACCAAAGAAAAAGGGGCGTCCTCTATGAAAAAGAAAATAGGAAAGCAAGCACCAGCTAAAGGATCAATGGAAGCTTACAGGCAGAGGTAGAACATTTGCACATGGTGAATGAGTATTTAAAAAAGTTGAATGCCTTAGTTCAAAACAAGGAACCATCACCAAACGAGACAAAGCGCAAGTCGTCTATCATATAAGGCATAAGTATCCGGTGAAAGCATTACTTCAACTCGCAGGTATTCCGCACAGTACCTACTATTACTGGGTGAAGCATTCGAATCGTCCTGATCGAGATGCGCCAAGCTGAAAAGATGATATAAACCGTTTATAAGGAACATCAAGGCCGTTATGGATATCGCCTGGAACCTTCGATAAAATTGCACCTAACATTTTAGCTAGTCACTTTCAAACTGAAAAGCGAATATGACAGAGTTCAAATTATTCGGGCAGAAGCTCTACCTTTCGCCCATATTAGATCTATTTAATGGTGAGGTCATCACCTATACAATTGATTCAATACCCGTTTATTCCCTTGTCTCGACGATGCTTCATCAGGCATTTGACCGTTTGAAAGATGAGGAGAAGACCGTTATACATTCCGACCAAGGCAGGCATTATCAAATGAAGCATTATAGACATGCCCTAAAAAAACTGGGGATTACACAGAGTATGTCCCGAAAAGGCAACTGTTACGATAACGCAGTGATCGAAAATTTTTTTGGTATCTTTAAAGTCTGAATTTCTGTACCGAACTCATGCCTAGAAAGCTGTCTAATACGAACCCGTGGTTAAATTTCGGGGGTCACTTCTTTATGGGCTATTTATGTATTTTTGAAACTTGTAACTCGAATTAGTCATATTGTAGTAGTTTGTC
The DNA here is from genome assembly GCF_038007905.1 of Bacillus sp. FSL W8-0645. Taxonomy (NCBI): domain Bacteria; kingdom Bacillati; phylum Bacillota; class Bacilli; order Caryophanales; family Bacillaceae; genus Bacillus; species Bacillus sp. FSL W8-0645. Next base: position 859,483 of record NZ_JBBOYC010000001.1, on the reverse strand, counting down.
CTTCTGTGTCTACCACATTTTCCAACTTTGTTATCTATTGAAAACTACACTTCTTTATGAAATCACCATTTATTTAAATCTATACAAAAAACGAAAACGATGCTTGAAACTGTTTAGCACATTCTTTTTCTTAAAAAAGCTTTAGTATTACAAAAAAATCCAGTGCGAGATCAAAATTCATCTCGCACTGTAGAACAAGGTTTAGGTTAAAAGTTTAATTCATTCTGAATATTATTAACCGTGCCTGTGTATATGCAATGGACTGCCCGCTCGCGTTATTTAACGTAATTGCCGTACCTGCAGGAATTTGTCCGGTCACTCCCATAGCAACAACTTCTTGACCAGTTGCTGTCCCGTTGTTGGTACCACCACCAATATTTACACCATTGCTTTGTATATTTATATTTGTTGGACCAACTTGAGCAGCAAGAGGAGAAACTTGTGCAATGACAAAATAATTACCAGCCACCTGAGTCGTAAAAGTGTTTGGAGCTGTTAAAGTCACATTAACTAGATTAGTTGCCCCATCCAATGGTATGTTAGCACCAATTGCAACAGTTTGGGCACTGGAAACTGCACTGGCAGATGCGGTCGCTAGTGCACCGGTTGCACCCGTTGGGCCGGTGTCACCTGTGGCCCCGGTTACTCCTGTCGCTCCCGTTGGACCTGTGTCACCCGTGGCTCCAGTTACTCCTGTCGCTCCCGTTGGGCCGGTGTCACCTGTGGCTCCAGTTACTCCTGTCGCTCCCGTTGGGCCGGTGTCACCCGTGGCTCCGGTTACTCCTGTCGCTCCCGTTGGACCTGTGTCACCCGTGGCTCCAGTTACTCCTGTCGCTCCCGTTGGGCCGGTGTCACCTGTGGCTCCAGTTACTCCTGTCGCTCCCGTTGGGCCGGTGTCACCTGTGGCTCCAGTTACTCCTGTCGCTCCCGTTGGGCCGGTGTCACCTGTCGCTCCCGTGGCTCCTGTGGCTCCGGTTGCACCTGTATCTCCGGTTGCTCCGGTGACTCCTGTTGCACCTGTCGCTCCGGTGGCTCCTATATCTCCGGTCGCTCCGGTGGCACCTGTGGCTCCTGTGGCTCCGGTCGCTCCGGTGGCACCTGTGGCTCCTGTGGCTCCGGTTGCTCCTGTGGCTCCTGTGGCTCCGGTTGCACCTGTATCTCCGGTTGCTCCTGTGGCTCCGGTTGCACCTGTCGCTCCGGTGGCTCCTGCGGCTCCTGTGGCTCCTGCGGCTCCTGTGGCTCCGGTTGCACCTGTATCTCCGGTTGCTCCGGTTGCACCTGTATCTCCGGTTGCTCCGGTGACTCCTGTTGCACCTGTCGCTCCGGTTGCTCCTATATCTCCGGTCGCTCCGGTGGCACCTGTGGCTCCTGTGGCTCCGGTTGCTCCTGTGGCTCCGGTTGCACCTGTATCTCCGGTTGCTCCTGCGGCTCCTGTGGCTCCGGTTGCACCTGTATCTCCGGTCGCTCCTGTGGCTCCGGTTGCTCCTGTGGCTCCGGTTGCACCTGTATCTCCGGTTGCTCCGGTGACTCCTGTTGCACCTGTCGCTCCTGTCGCTCCTGTGGCTCCGGTTGCACCTGTCGCTCCGGTTGCTCCTGTGGCTCCGGTTGCACCTGTATCTCCGGTTGCTCCGGTGACTCCTGTTGCACCTGTCGCTCCGGTGGCTCCTATATCTCCGGTCGCTCCGGTGGCACCTGTGGCTCCTGTGGCTCCGGTTGCTCCTGTGGCTCCGGTTGCACCTGTATCTCCGGTTGCTCCTGCGGCTCCTGCGGCTCCTGTGGCTCCGGTTGCACCTGTATCTCCGGTTGCTCCGGTCGCTCCTGCGGCTCCTGTGGCTCCGGTTGCACCTGTATCTCCGGTTGCTCCGGTGACTCCTGTTGCACCTGTATCTCCGGTTGCTCCGGTGACTCCTGTTGCACCTGTCGCTCCGGTGGCTCCTATATCTCCGGTCGCTCCGGTTGCTCCTGTGGCTCCGGTTGCACCTGTATCTCCGGTCGCTCCTGTGGCTCCGGTTGCTCCTGTGGCTCCCGTTGCACCTGTATCTCCGGTTGCTCCGGTGACTCCTGTTGCACCTGTCGCTCCGGTGGCTCCTGTGGCTCCGGTTGCACCTGTCGCTCCGGTGGCTCCTGTGGCTCCGGTTGCACCTGTATCTCCGGTTGCTCCGGTGACTCCTGTTGCACCTGTCGCTCCGGTGGCTCCTATATCTCCGGTCGCTCCGGTGGCACCTGTGGCTCCTGTGGCTCCGGTTGCACCTGTATCTCCGGTTGCTCCTGTGGCTCCGGTTGCTCCGGTCGCTCCTGTGGCTCCTGTGGCTCCGGTTGCACCTGTATCTCCGGTTGCTCCTGTGGCTCCGGTTGCTCCGGTCGCTCCTGTGGCTCCTGTGGCTCCGGTTGCACCTGTATCTCCGGTTGCTCCTGTGGCTCCGGTTGCTCCGGTCGCTCCTGTGGCTCCTGTGGCTCCGGTTGCACCTGTATCTCCGGTTGCTCCTGTGGCTCCGGTTGCACCTGTCGCTCCGGTGGCTCCTATATCTCCGGTCGCTCCGGTGGCACCTGTGGCTCCTGTGGCTCCGGTTGCACCTGTATCTCCGGTTGCTCCTGTGGCTCCGGTTGCACCTGTATCTCCGGTTGCTCCTGCGGCTCCTGCGGCTCCTGTGGCTCCGGTTGCACCTGTATCTCCGGTTGCTCCGGTCGCTCCTGCGGCTCCTGTGGCTCCGGTTGCACCTGTATCTCCGGTTGCTCCGGTGACTCCTGTTGCACCTGTATCTCCGGTTGCTCCGGTCGCTCCTGCGGCTCCTGTGGCTCCGGTGGCTCCTGTGGCTCCTGGATCTCCTGTGGCTCCGGTCGCTCCTGCGGCTCCTGTGGCTCCTGTGGCTCCGGTTGCACCTGTATCTCCGGTTGCTCCTGTGGCTCCGGTTGCACCTGTATCTCCGGTTGCTCCTGTGGCTCCGGTTGCACCTGTATCTCCGGTTGCTCCTGTGGCTCCGGTTGCTCCTGCTTTGCTCCCGTGGCTCCGGTTGCTCCTGTGGCTCCTGTGGCTCCTGGATCTCCTGTGGCTCCTGTGGCTCCTGTGGCTCCGGTTGCTCCTGTGGCTCCTGTGGCTCCTGGATCTCCTGTGGCTCCTGTGGCTCCTGTGGCTCCGGTTGCTCCGGTTGCTCCGGTTGCTCCGGTTGCTCCCGTGGCTCCTGTGGCTCCTGTGGCTCCGGTTGCACCTGTATCTCCGGTTGCTCCGGTGACTCCTGTTGCACCTGTCGCTCCGGTGGCTCCTGTGGCTCCTGTGGCTCCTGTGGCTCCGGTTGCACCTGTATCTCCGGTTGCTCCTGTGGCTCCGGTCGCTCCTGCAGCTCCTGTGGCTCCGGTTGCACCTGTATCTCCGGTTGCTCCGGTGACTCCTGTTGCACCTGTCGCTCCGGTTGCTCCTGTGGCTCCGGTTGCTCCGGTTGCTCCTGTGGCTCCGGTCGCTCCTGCAGCTCCTGTGGCTCCGGTGGCTCCTGTGGCTCCGGTGGCGCCTGTGGCTCCGGTTGCTCCTGCTGCTCCCGTGGCTCCGGTGGCGCCTGTGGCTCCGGTTGCTCCGGTTGCTCCTACTCCTGGTCCCGTTGGACCTGTTGGACCTGTTGGACCTGCTGGACCTCTCCTTCCTCTCCCGCCTGGCGGACCTTGAATGACACAAACACAAGGATCTTTTCCGCAACAAGGGTTTTTCACTGGTCTTCTTGTTTGCCCTTTCTTACAGCTATCACATTCCCATCCATCATCCTTATACGCATCATACCAGCTTCCTTTTTGGTAATGGCCTTTAGAATGAGAGGGATAGGTTTTTCCACATTGTCTACATCTTTTCATAGAATCACCCCCCTCCATCGTATTCATCCTCACTGGGAAAGGTGTATGTACATTTTTATTTTTATTTGGAAATATCGAAAAGACCTTGCACTCCATGCACAAGGTCTTTGTTTCATTGAAATCTCATCGTCATTTTTAAATCCTTTCCTACCATACTATATTCAATATCCGCTGGACGGATCGCCTCTTTTAGTTTTTTCACACCTTCTCCTTCGAAGAAAGTAGGCGCATGTTTTCCACCTATCAATAAAGGTGCCATATAAATAACAGCTTCATTTATAAGTGACGCTTCTAAAAATGATGCACTCACGCTTCCTCCTGCCTCTACAAGTACCGACATCACAGAACGCTTCTTTAACATGTTTAACACTTCATGAAGATCTGTCCGTTGTTCCCCGTTTGTGACAAATACTTCATACCCTTTTTGCACAAGCTGATCATACTTTTTTTGATCGTATATTCGTGAGGTACAAATTATGGTTTCTGCCATATGATCTGTTAAGCATTTGGAATGAAGCGGAATCCTTAATGTTGAATCTAAAATGACACGAATGGGCTGAGTGATGAATGAATCCTTCACAATTAAACCTGCATCATCTTGAATAATCGTTTCCACTCCTGTCAGTACCGCATCTGCTTCTTGACGTAAACGCTGCACTTCTGTTCTCGCTTCTGTTCCAGTGATCCATTTGCTTTCTTGATCAGCCGTTGCAATTTTCCCATCTATTGAAATAGCTGATTTTAATATGACGTAAGGAAGGTCTGATTGAATGAAATGAAAAAAAGGCACATTTAAGCGATCAGCCTCCTGTTTACATATTCCTTCATCTACTTCGATCCCTGCTTGTTTCAACACGGTAATCCCTTTCCCTGCTACAAGCGGATTCGGATCTTGCGTCGCAATGACTACTCGTTTCACACCACTTTTGATAATCGCTTCTGTGCAAGGACCCGTTTTCCCATGATGCGAACAAGGTTCGAGCGTTACATACAGATGAGCTCCTTCTGCCTTTTCTCCTGCCATGTGCAGTGCATGAATTTCAGCATGAGGTTCGCCCGCCTTCATATGAGCACCCATTCCAACAATTTCACCTTGCTGTACAATGACTGCACCGACAAGCGGGTTTGGGGAGGTTTGCCCTTTCATTGCCTTTGCGTTGGCAATCGCCAGTTTCATATAAAACACATCGTCTTTCATGTGAGTCTCCTTTCTTCTCTTTCAAGGGAAAGAACTCCTTCAGGAAATGAAGGAGTTCTATTCTCATATTTTTTCCATCCGTTTCTTTTCAGAACGATCATAGTAAGGCAAGGAATAAAAAAGTTTATATGATGCTCGTTGTTTACAAAAACAGCATTTGCGACATTCATATTTATTAATGAGGAGCACATGCGGACAATTGAGTACAGTCAGGCCTTTTTTCATATGTTCCTTGCAAACACTTATCATGAGAATCCCCCGCTTACATTCTTTTTCTTAATGAGAGATTACTTCTTTTGGAAATTGTTCAAATAAGCGCAGTACTTCGGTATACGTGCCATCTTCTCGAATATGATAAATCCCACCATCATACGAGCTTGCGTATACATCATTGCCTAATTGTCTGATGGCACTAATTCCATTCTTGGCAATTCTAATTGGGCCGGTATTGACCCCAAGCTCTGGATTCCATACTACGATATAGCCCCAATAATCTCCGCTCACAATATAGCCAGAGTCTGTGACAGAGACCGATTTAATCGAATACTGGTGTTCATTATGTTGGTCTAAAATTCTTCCTGTATGCAAATCAAACAATCTCACATTCTTGTCACGGCTGACAATGGCAATACGGTCTCTTTTGCTATCAATGAACACGTCATTTAACAGCTCTGTCGCCCCGATATATTTCGCTTTTAAAGACAAGCTCTTCTTATCTAAAAGACAGATGGTTCCTTCTACCGCAGCTGTGATGATATGATCTCCTTCTACTTTTAGTGCTTTCACAGCACAATCGTGTGCTTTGGAACGGCCAACTTCCTTTAAATGCTCCGTCGATATGACATGTACATAGCCGCCGTAAGTTCCAATATAGAATTGCCGGTCCTCCTCGTGGAAATACACACTGTTGACCGGCCCTGTATTCAGATCAAACGAAACCATTTGCTGTAATGATTCATGAACAATATGCACCTGACTTGCATGATCTCCCCACGCATAATAGCTTCCATCTCGTGCGACAGCCACTCCATTTGTTAAAACGCCTGTCGATTTAGCGATTTCAATCCCATTCTTTCTGAATTTTCCGTCATCTGATGCTGTGATGATATCTCCCGCATCAGTCAGTGCAATATCATTAATAGATGGTGTCGCCATTTCGATCTCATCTGATACAACTTTCCCCTTTTCAATAGACCATTCACAATACGTTTTTCCAAAGCTGGCTCCTAGGATGGATTTCTCATCCTCCGTCCAGACAAGCGAGCGCTCCCACTGATATTTATGAGGCAGCAGCGTATCGACTAAATCCCCTGTTTCGTAATTCCACAGCTTAATTAAATGGTCATAGCCTGCTGTCAGCAAGTAATTGCCGCTTGGAGAAAAGTTCACACGCTTGACGCCCTGTAAATGAGCTTTGATGATTTTTTTCTCCTGTAACGTCACCGCATCATAAATAATAACGGTGCCATCGTCTCTGCCAAGTGCGAACACTTCTTTTTGATTGCTGCCGCTGATTGTGTCCAGCTCATAATCAAACGGACCGATTTCCCCTACAATTTCTCCTGTATCATACAGCCATACAAGAACGTAGCCATCATCACCTGTTGTATAAGCTTTATCGCCATGAATCCATACAGCTAATACATCCTTGCTATGTCCATGAAATTCTCTTAGGATGGCTCCTGTTTCGATATCCCAGACTAAGCATCTTCTATCTCTGGACACCGATACAAGCAACGTATCCTGCTTCGCAAAAGCAACGGCTTCTACATCATCCGCATGACCAAACAAGGTGCGAATTCTAGTATGTGTGCCTGTATCATACAATTGAATGGTATAGTCTGACGAAGCACTCGCTAAGTACTTTCCGTTTTCAGAAAGAGATAAAGAGTTAATGATATGCTCGTGACTTCCAATAAACGTTCCTTCTCCTGTCGCCCGGTTCCACTGATAAATACAGCGGTCATAGCCGCCAGTGTAAACAATTTGGTCCTGCTGAGTTGATAAAACAGATGTAATTGGTCCTCTATGCATGGTTTTACACTCCCACCTTTATATGTTGTTTTTGACGAGTCATGACACGAAACCCAGTAAATCGAAAAACAGGGTCTGGGTGCTTTCCGTGTCTTCTAGCGACTCTGCATAAATCCCCGCCTCTTGCAAAGGAGCCGCCTTTTAAAATGTAGTAATCACTGCCAAGCGTTTCCGTTAAATCATCTACGACCTCAATGCCGCCTTCGTACACATGATTTTTGGTGTTGACCCATTCCTCGACGTTGCCCCCCATATCATAAAGTCCGAATAAGGATCTGCCCTTTTCGTAATGGCGGACAGGCGTCGTTTTTTCGATATTTGATTCGTACGTATTACAGTAAGAAGGGTCAAACTCATCTCCCCATGGGTATTGATTTCTCGTGTTACCCCGGGCAGCATATTCCCATTCTTCTTCAGTAGGGATCGACACGTCTATCCCGAGTTTCCCGCTCAGCCACTGACAGAATGAGAAGGCTTCCTCGATCTCCATGCCCCACGCCGGATGATCTTTCCCGCCGCCTAGTTCTTGATTTGTTAAGCTCTCCGGGTACGACTGGCCTGTTTCATCACAATAGCTTTGATACCATTCATTGGTGACGACCGTATCTGAAATGAAAAATTCATTGATATACGACTGATAGGATGGAAATTCTTTATACAGCCATTTTTGAAATTTTTTCTCACGGCCGTAAGTTGGATTGAGAAGCTTGTCCTTCCAGAATTCTGATGCCTTTTTCATATCTTCTTCATTACTTCCGATTGTTGCATAGCCGCTTGGGATTTGAATCCAATTGATTTCAGGTTTCACGCTTTTCTCCCGCCTTCTTTAAAGTAAACTCATCTACTGATTAATTAATTTTTTCTCATCGACCATATGTCCTGAGGCTGCTTTTGCTTTTAAATAGGCTTCATTATAGAGAGAGGCTTCGACCGTATGATCAAACCGTAAAACAGGAAGACCATAAGCAGCAATGGAATCGACTTTATCTGGATTGTTCGTTAGGAGATGCATTGGTTTCCCTTTGTTTAAATAGTGCAGAACAGCCGCTGCCTCCTCGTAATGCCGGTCATCATCTCCGCAGCCAATCAGACGGTTGGCTTCAAAAGTATCCAGCTGCATTTCCTGTAATTTATACGTCAATGCTTTCGCCATCAGCCCAATTGACCGCCCTTCTTGATTGGCCATATAGACGAGCATGCCTTTTCCGTAATCAGTGATTTTTTTCAGCGATAACGCAAGCTGTGGACCGCAGTCACATTTCAGTGACCCAAACACATCCCCTGTTTGGCAGACACTATGAATTCGCACAAGCGGCGGCATTTCATTTTCAAAGTCGCCAAATAAGAGACAAGAGGAAAAGGTTTGCTGCGCGGTACTCATTTTGACAATAGATTCGATCGTTGGTTTTGTCTCCCCTTCAACAGGTGCGAAGGCATACCATTTAAATGGCACTTCTTCATGTTGAATGGAAATCGGAAGGTTCACTGGCCCCACGAGCAAATAGTTTTTTTCTTGAAAGGTAAAATGATGAATCATTGATTGTAATTCATCTACAAACTTGTTCATTTGTCTCCCCCCTATTCATCGCTGCACCCAAATCGACTCCGGTAGCGCAGTGATGGTGATGAATATGCGTCCGCACTCATGGCTTAAAAGAACATGGATGTGCGTTTCCTCTCATCGTTCAGACCTTAATTCCACCTATTCTAGCGATATGTCAATCTAGGTCTTTTCCAGTACAAAGGAGCAGAATTCTTGGTTCATAACGCCTTTCCCTTACATGATGCGCACATGCTGTTTCTTAGAATGAACACCTCTGCTACGTTTGAGTGTTCACCTTTGTACTAGATTTTGACGGCAATGACATGATGCTGGCTAATGCCGGCTTTTGCTTTTAATGGTGTAATCGATACAAGCTCCAGACCTGATGAACAAATTCTTTCTCCAAGCTGAGAGTCTGAAAACGAAAAGTGGAAACGCCCATCCTCTCCGATTAATCCTGTTCTCCACTCTTCTCCCCATACAACAAGTGAGAAGACGCCGCCTTCATGAAGCAAAGAGGAAACCTGTTTTAAATAACGCTCATGATCATCAGGGTGCTGGTGATGAAAGCAGCCATGATCTAAAATTAAATCAAACTGCATCCCTCGACCTTGGCCCATCGACCAGGACATAAAATCTTGATGAACAAAATGGACAGCAACCGTTTCTCTTTTCTGTAATCCTTCCCACTCCTCATGCTCATACAGGTCGATGCCGACATATGCGGAAAGTCCGCTTAAATGTTCCAGCGCCCGGCCGTTCCCGCATCCGATATCCAGCACAGAAGCAAGTGTATTCTTTTCCCTTGAACGCCATGCCTTTAATGACATCACAGCTGCATCTGTTAAGGATGGATCAGTAGACCACATATCTGTTCTTTTCTCATAATGTTCTTGAAATGCCATACGCATTTTTTCTAGATACAATCCACTGTCTTCATGGTATAAAGCTTTTTTCATCACAGGACCTCCTTCTATTAAAATCGATTTTTCGGGCAAAGGTCATTTTCAAGCAAAACACCTTATGTTAAAATGAAAGATGGATTTTTTAGGAAATCTATTTTCTGAAAAAGGAGAGAAGCATCCCACATGTTCACTCTTCTTTTTCAGCATGCATCCTCATATGCAGCCATTTGACAGCTACATCGCATCAGCTTGTTATCTCTTTTTTTCATATGAGTTCACCTCCTTCACCGTTCGATCAACTCACTGCCTTTATTGAAAACGCTTTCTATTCTGTACAGGAATACGACGTCTTTTGAATATCTCTTGCAAAGTGATCATAGTAGAAAGATCATCTACTGTTTAAATCGACTATCATTTCTTCTTCATGTAAAAAACCATTTTCTTGTGTTTTAGTAGAAATTTCACGAGTGCTTTTACCTTGGTTTTATGCCACCACCTATCACTAGAGTGTGCCTAGAATAAACCCATCAGAAATTTAACAACTACTTCCATAACAACTGGAATAAGCCAAATATATTGTTTTTAGATTATTTTGTCAACAAATTATTTCCTAAAAATTAAAATGAATTTTCTAATTGAAAATACAGGTATTTTTCGTGGTTTTTTGACCTCAAAACACTTATTTCTACATGAAAACACACCATAAACCAATAGAACTAAGAAATTTATCTACTAAATTACACAAGATTCCCATTACATTTTGAAACAAAATTGAAAGATACAATAATTATTTCCCGAATAGATTTTTGTGATATTTTGACTATTCTTTTCTCATTTCCTATCATTTTCTTTGGTATATCTGCATTTTCAATTAGATGATTTACTGTTTATTCCAATCTGCTGTTTTTTCTTAATATAGTAAAAAAGATGCATCCTCTCCTTCAGAGATGAAAGCATGAAAAAAAGCCCCTTACGAAAGTAAGAGACTTTTTTCAGTTGGCGTTTATGCCCAAGTTTTCACTTTTTCATGGTCTGTCACAAAGAGAAGGACTTTCCCTTCGTCTAAATGTTCTTCAAATGTTTCAGCTTCTTCTTTAGAGAAACCAATTTCATGGATTTTATTTCGGAGCTCATCGCCCTTTTTACTAAAGATGTTTCCAACAGCATGTTTCAGTCCAACTTCTCTTGGACCTATCGTATTGGCATCTGCATTTTCAGCAATACGCTCTGTACGATCATCGTCATGGGACAGAACATAAATGTCCTCTCTTGCAACACCGAGTGATTTTAATTGCTCTACATCTCTTTGAAGTGTTTCATCATTTGAATACTCTCTTACAACAGGTTTCATTTTATATTCCTCCTTTAGCGTCTTACGAATCTTTTACCCGTCACTTTTATCATTAAACCTTCCTTGAGCACATCCATTTTACATTGTGTACTAGCCATGCCTATTGACTTATTTTTGACAAAAATCCTGTAAGAATGACTAAATTTTCTGAAATATTGTGTTCATCCCTGCTGTTTTATTGTACAATTCTTGTACTGGAGGCTAGAAATGAGGTAGAGCTGATGTATTACTTTTCAGCGGAACAGCAGTTTAATGCTTGGGTTGTCAGTGATTTGGTGAAACAGCTTTTTCAAAAGTGGAATCCTGAAGAAGCAAAAGCAAAGCCGCTTACATTGTTTGCTGAACAGCACTTTCGCATCTCCATTGATTATCTCTTTTCCATCATTATCAACATTGGAGATATCGAGTCGATTGAACAAAATCCACAAGACCTGTTGTCCTCATACTTGAATATCCTTTTTCCTTTTGTGACGCGCGATATGATGAAAGCCTCTATGCAAAATGCGAACGAATATTTATTAAAAGAACGTGATGCGGACGTGTATCAGCTGTTTGGCTGTCTGCCGCCGCTCCTCTCTGTTGACTTCCAAAAAAGTAGTCCTCATCTATGAGATGGCGGCTGCTTTTTTGTATGTGTTTCAAATAGACCGTATGTTTTGAATGAAAAGAAGCAACATGTTAATGTAAATCTAGGCTGCAAGTGAAAGGGAGGATTTGACATGAGTCAACAAAAGCAAATTCAATTAGCCAAACGTCCACAAGGATTACCTACAAAAGATGTTTTTCATTTTGAAACAGTCGATATACCTGTGCCGCAAGATGGTGAAGTCTTGATTCAAACGAAATATGTTTCTGTAGATCCTTATATGAGAGGACGAATGCAGGATACAAAATCCTATACACCTCCATTCAAGCTAAATGAAGTGATTCAGGGCGGTGTTGTCGGAGAAGTTGTCGAGTCTAAATCGCCTCAATTTGAAAAAGGTGATTTTGTTCTTGGATTCCTTGGCTGGCAAGAATATTCCACGGCCAAAGCTGAATCTCTCACTAAAATTGATCCATCTATTGCGCCATTGTCCTATTATTTAGGCATTTTGGGCATGCCGGGACAAACCGCATATTTCGGACTTCTTGCGATTGGTCAGCCAAAAGAAGGCGAGACCGTTGTCATTTCTGGGGCCGCAGGTGCTGTTGGTTCCGTTGTTGGACAAATTGCTAAGATCAAAGGCGCTCACGTCGTTGGGATTGCGGGATCTGATGAAAAGCTGGCTTATTTAAAAGAGCTGGGCTTTGATGAAACGATTAATTATAAAACAACAAATGACTTAGATGATGCCATTGCAAAGGCGTGCCCTAACGGCGTCGATGTGTATTTTGACAATGTAGGCGGCGAAATTTCTGATGCTGTGATGAATCATTTAAACCGCTTTGCACGTATTCCAGTGTGCGGCGCGATTTCGTCTTATAACATTAGCGCAAGCGAGGACATCGGACCGCGTGTGCAAACAAAACTCATTAAAACAAGCGCATTGATGCAAGGCTTCATTGTTGCCAACTATTCAGATCGTTTTGAAGAAGCAGCAAGAGATCTCGCACAATGGGTAAAAGAAGACAAACTGACGTATAAAGAAACAATCGTTGAAGGCTTTGACAACATTCCTGATGCATTCATCGGATTATTCAAAGGTGAAAATGTCGGAAAACAACTTGTCAAAATTTCATAAAAAGAAAGGACCCTCCATGTGGAAGGGTCCTTTTTCTATGCTTGCTTTGGCGCAAGATGTAGTTGGCCTTGCTTATAAACAATTTCCTGAAGCGAAAGATTTAGCTTTTTCGCCATTTTTTTAAGCATAGAATGCTCTTGAGGTGTGACTAGGCTGATGACAGCCCCTTCTTTTCCTGCGCGCCCGGTTCTGCCTGAACGGTGGATATAGCCTTCTTCGTTTGGCAGATCAGCATGGATCACGTACGGCAGATCGTCAATATCGATCCCTCTTGCTGCGATATCCGTTGCAAGAAGAAGTGGGAATTCACGCTGTTCAAATTCCTTTAAGATGATAGCTCGTTCTGCTTTTTTCGCTTCACTATGAAGGACACCGAGGTCGACATGGTGATACGCTAATTTCTCTGCATAAATACTTAGATTCGTAATATCACGCACAAAGACGAGCGCATGCATGTCCTCAAGCCGTGATAGCTTTTGCAGTAGTTTCACTTTGTCACGCTGGTCACATAACAGATAATAGTGTCCTACTTTCTGCGCTTCTTCCTCACTTCTGGCAATTTTCAATACTTCTGGTTCAGTTGTCATTTCTTTAATCAGTTGAACCGTTTCGTCTTTCAGTGTCGCAGAAAAACAAAGGATTTGTCTTTCTTTTAATGTGGATTTAATGATCGCTTGGATCGTTTTCATATGCTCTGGCACAAGAAGCTGATCTGCTTCATCTAGCACGATCGTTTTGACTTCGTGCATTTTCAGTTTCTTGATTTTGATTAATTCTTGTACACGGCCAGGTGTTGCGACAACGATGTTCGGGTGTTTCTTTAGTTTTTCCTGCTGCTTTTTGATGTTCGCTCCACCAATCAAGGAGACCGCTTTGATGTCTGATCCTTGTTTGAACGCTTGCACGACATCAAAAATTTGCATCACAAGCTCTCTTGAAGGTGCCAAGATTAAGACTTGTGGGTGCTTGATATTCACATCAATTTTATTTAAAAGCGGCAACACATACGCCAGTGTCTTCCCCGTTCCCGTAGGCGATTCTGCAATCACATCACGCTTCTCCGTAATCCATTCTGCTGTTTTTTCTTGTATAGCTGTTGGTTTTTCGAAGCCAGCCGCTTGGAAGTTCTCTTGAATAAATGGCTTTGCTTCTTTTAAAAATGCCCAATTTTCTATCATGTCGATCTCCTTTATCCTCATTCAATCTATCCTTTAGTATCTCAAAATCAGCTTTGAAACGCAATTTTTCTTTTGATGCTTTTATCGAGCCGGACAGTTCGATATAATCATGAGAGGCACTAGCCGTTTTGAATCTATTTGAGGTGTAAAAAATGATATTATCTGTTAAAGATTTAAGCCATGGCTTTGGCGACAGAGCCATTTTTCACGAAGTCTCCTTCCGTTTATTAAAAGGTGAGCATGTCGGCTTAATTGGCGCCAACGGTGAAGGAAAGTCAACGTTTATGAATATTATTACTGGCAAGCTGGAGCCAGATGCAGGAAAAGTGGAATGGGCGAAAAATGTCCGTGTCGGCTACCTGGATCAGCACACTGTGCTAGAAAAGGGCAGAACGATCCGCGAAGTACTTCAGGATGCATTCCACTATTTATTTTCCATGGAAGCAGCGATGAATGACATTTACGGCAAAATGGGTGAAGCCGATCCTGATGAGCTGGAAAAGCTGTTAGAGGAAGTGGGCGTCATTCAAGATGCGCTCACAAACAATGATTTCTATATCATTGATTCCAAGGTTGAAGAAATAGCGAGAGGTCTTGGGTTAACCGATCTTGGACTGGACCGTGATGTGACAGAGCTGAGCGGCGGGCAGCGTACAAAAGTATTGCTTGCGAAATTGCTGTTAGAGAAGCCAGAAATTCTCCTTCTCGATGAGCCGACCAACTATTTAGATGAGCAGCATATTGAGTGGCTGAAGCGCTATTTACAGGAATATGAAAATGCGTTTATCCTCATTTCACATGATATTCCGTTTTTAAACAGCGTCATTAACTTGATCTATCATGTTGAAAATCAAGAGCTCACGCGCTATGTTGGTGATTATGATCAATTTAAACAAGTGTACGAAGTCAAAAAGCAGCAGCTTGAAGCAGCTTATAAAAGGCAGCAGCAGGAAGTGGCTGAATTAAAGGATTTTGTGGCAAGAAACAAAGCGCGTGTCAGCACAAGAAATATGGCCATGTCCCGTCAGAAGAAACTGGATAAGATGGATATGATTGAACTCGCAGCAGAAAAGCCAAAGCCTGAATTCCACTTTAAGACGGCACGGACTTCTGGGAAATTGATTTTTGAAACAAAAGATTTGGTCATTGGTTATGATGAACCGCTCTCTCGTCCATTGAATCTAAAAATGGAACGCGGGCAAAAAATTGCGTTATACGGTGCTAACGGGATCGGAAAAACGACATTGCTGCGAAGTCTCCTTGGAGAAATCTCCCCGATTTCGGGTGAGGTGGAACGCGGAGAATTCCTTCATATTGGCTACTTTGAGCAAGAAGTAAAAGAGCAAAACAGCAACACCTGTATTGAAGAAGTATGGGGCACCTTCCCTTCTTACACGCAATATGAAGTGAGAGCTGCTCTTGCTAAATGCGGATTAACGACAAAGCATATTGAAAGCCGCGTGTCTGTTCTAAGCGGTGGAGAAAAAGCAAAGGTCCGTCTCTGTAAGCTGATCAATGAAGAAACCAACCTACTTGTTCTCGATGAGCCGACCAATCACTTGGATGTCGATGCCAAAGAAGAACTAAAACGTGCATTAAAAGAATACAAAGGGAGCGTCTTATTGATCTCTCACGAACCTGAATTTTATCAAGATGTAGCAACTGAAACTTGGAATTGCGAGTCTTGGACGACAAAAGTATTATAGGCTTCAAATTGTTGACAAAGGGCCAAAATGATCTTTATTTTAGCCCTTTGTCTTCTTTTCAGCGTGATAGAAAACCTTTGAAGTCCTGACAAAGAATGCGAGGGTTTGTCTACACGCTGAGCCTTATATCTGATGCAGATATAAGGCTTTTTTCTATTTAATGACCTGCTTGAATATTGATGAGATGCTTACGACCAATAAGCAAGATGATCATGCCTAACAGAACGACAGCCGCCCCAACATAGTAAGGGGTGCTTGCTGTATAAGATTCAGCAAGTACGCCGGCAATCCAAGGAGCAATCGCGCCCCCAATAAACCGTACAGCACTGTAAGAGGATGAAGCAATGGAACGCTCAACCGGTGCTGATCCCATCACAGCGGTCGTGAGCACAGTATTGATCATGCCAAGAATACCCCCAGCAATGACAATTCCGCAGATGACGACGACTACATGTGAAGTCCAGATCCCAATACCGAATAAAATCATAGCAAACGAAGCAAACAGAACCACAAGAGAAGTCAATGTCCCAAGCTTTCGATGAATGACAGGCGCTGAAAAGACGGATGTCACGGCCAAAAATAGTCCCCATCCAAAAAAGACATAACCAAGACCATGCTCATCCAGATGAAGCACAAATGGCGAATACGCTAAAAGCACAAAGAAACCAAAATTGTATAAGAAAGCGGCAGATGCCATTGTTAAAAGCCCTTTATATTTTAACGCCCCGACAGCCTCGAATAATTTCACCTTTTTCTGAGGCTTCTGCATCGGTGGAAGCATAAACGTAATAGCTAAAAGAGCAACAAGCATTAACACCGCAACGCCAAAGAATGGTCCGCGCCAAGAGATCGTCCCAAGCTCTCCGCCAAGCAGCGGCCCAACCGAAATCCCAAGACCTAGTGCAGCCTCGTATAAAATAATGGCCTTCGCACTTCCTCCAACAGACACGCCGACAATGACAGAGAGAGCCGTTGAAATGAATAAGGCATTCCCAATGCCCCATCCGCCTCTAAAGCCGATTAATTCGTTAATCGTTGAAGAGGTACCGCCTAAAGCAGAAAAGACAATAATAAAAATAAGTCCGATTAATAACGTCCATTTCGCACCAATCCGGCTAGAGAGAAAGCCGGTAAAAAACATCACAAAGCCGGTTACAAGTAAGTAGCTCGTAAATAAAAGTGAGACCTGACTTGGAGATGCATCTAATTGTGATGCAATGGCCGGCAAAATCGGGTCCACAAGTCCTATCCCCATAAATGAAATCACACATGCAAAGGCAACAGCCCAGACGGCCTTCGGCTGCCTAAGCAGACTTGTACGCTGTTTTAACACTTCTTCTTCCTTCATTCCATCAGAACCTTTCCTTCAAATGTTGACAAAATAAAATAAACACACTGAGGTGTTTATTTTTGTAATTGCTCAATCGCATGAGCCGCTCTTTCTTTCATCGTTTCAAGATCCTTTTTAAAGGATTGAATCGTTTCAAGCTTTTTTGTAATCAATTGATGCTGCACAGTCAGCTGTACCTCAATATCTAACAGCTTCTCTAATCTTTCCTTCGGATCAAGCGACAGCAAGTAGCCTTCTTTATTCAGCTCTAATTGCTTTCCTATTTCCATAAACGATTGAAGCTCTTGTAAAGAAAAGCCGAGTACCTCTTTTGCCTGCATTACTTTTTCTAGTTCTTCCATGTCGTCCTCTGAGTAAAGTCTGACACCGCCCTCTGTCCGCTTTGGTGCTGATAATAAACCAATCTCTTCATAGAAACGAATCGTCCGTTTCGTCAGTCCACTTCTTTTCGCCACTTGATCAATTTTCATCCATTCCATTGCCAGTGCCTCCTGCTCATCAATTCATGATTTATTATACACCTTTATAACCTTAACGTAAACGTAAATTTTTGAGTTCTTGATTTTCTCGTGTTTTGATGTAAAGTAAAAAAACCTGTAGAAAATTCTACAGGTTTTTTTCAATCATTTTATTAGGATTAACCCTCTAATTCCTCAATCATTAGTGACAGTTCTGTCCAGCGGTCCATTGCTTGTTCTAGTTCTTCAGCAACGGCTTTTTGTTCATCCATCAGTTCTTGAATTTTCCCAAAATCACTGCCTGCTTCTGCAATGCTTGCTTCAAGCTGCTGATGTTTTTCCTCTAATGCCTGAATCCGGTCTTCAATTCCGTCCCATTCAAGCTGGTCTTTATAAGAAAATTTTTTTCTCTTTTTAGGCGCCGCTTCTACTTGTTTCTCAGCAGGCTTTGTCTCTGTCCGCTTCGCCTCTTTTTCTTGCTCCATGTAATCGCTGTAAGCACCTTGGTAGTGTGAAATGCGGCCATTTCCTTCAAAGACAAGCAGACGATGAACCACTCGGTCTAAGAAATAACGATCATGCGATACGGTCATGACAACGCCAGGAAACTGTTCTAAATAATCCTCTAAAATGCTGAGGGTCTCCGTATCAAGATCGTTCGTCGGCTCATCTAAAAAGAGAACATTCGGTTCTTCCATTAAGACTTTCAATAAATATAATCTGCGGCGTTCTCCTCCTGACAGCTTGCGAATAAACGTCCGCTGCATGGATCTTGGAAATAGGAACCGTTCCAGCATTTGCTCTGCTGTCACTATGGCGCCATCAGATGTCTTAACGATTTCAGCTGTTTCCTTGATGTACTCAATGATCGTCAGCTCTTCGTCCATTTCTTTGTGATCCTGCGTGTAATAGCCAATACGAACGGTTTGTCCAATCGTCAATTGTCCTGAAGTCGGTTCTATTTTCCCCGCTAGACAGTTGAGTAGCGTCGTTTTTCCGACTCCATTCGGTCCGATAAATCCAATCCGGTCGCCCGGCACGACTAAGTCTGTAAACCGCTCCACAAGGGACTGGCCAGCAAATGAAATCGACAAGTCTTCTGCCTCTATGACTTGTTTTCCTAGGCGATGGGAACCGATGGCGAAATCCAGCTCTCCCTTTGCATCAGGCCCTTTTTGATCCATCAGCTCTTCGGCTCTGCCGATGCGTGCTTTCTGCTTCGTCGTTCTTGCTTTTGCCCCTCTTCTCAGCCATGCAAGCTCTCGTCTGAGTAAGTTTTGACGCTTCGTTTCTTTCACCTGAGCTTCTGCTTCTCGTTCCGCTCTTTTTTCTAAAAAGACTTCATAATTTCCTTTATACGTATAGAGCTGTCCTTGATTCAATTCATAAATCCGATTGGCCACTCGGTTGAGGAAATAACGATCATGCGTCACCAGAATGACAGCACCGCTGTATTGACTCAAATATCCTTCGAGCCATTCAATCGTTGCATTATCGAGATGGTTGGTTGGCTCATCTAAAATCAGCAATCCCGCAGGCTGAATTAAATTTTTAGCAATCGCGACACGCTTTTTCTGTCCGCCTGATAAGGCATGAACAGAACGGCTCACATCTTTGACGCCAAGCTTTGTCAAAATCGTTTTGGCTGACAGGTTCGCATCCCATGCGTCTTCCTGATCCATTCGATTTTGCATGCGCATGAGCGCCTCTTGTTTTGCTTCATTTTGCGGATCATGCTCTAAATCGGCGAGCGCCTGTTCATATGCCTTCATCGTTTGAATCATGGGTGCCGTTCCAGAAAAAATGTAATCAAGAATCGTTTCATCCCCGATCATTTCAGGGTCTTGCTCAAGAAATTCGATATCAAGTGTCCCTGCCTTCGTAATATCACCCTCTTCAAACGATTCAAGTCCTGCAATGACCTTTAGGAGCGTTGACTTTCCTGTTCCGTTTGGTCCAATCAATCCGATGCGTTCCTTTGGTTCTATATGAAAAGAAATATGATCAAACAGCGTTTTCTCGCCATAGGTTTTATATAATCCTTCAACATTCAATAAACTCATTTTTATCAGCCCTTACATAGATTCTTCCTTTATTTTAAATCAGCCAGTAGCAGAAAACTAGTTTTAAAAAACCTGCTGCTGAAAAGAATGTTTCCTTTTGCTGCTCGATACACTATGAAGAGGTGATCTAAAGATGGTAACCATTAGCTTATGTATGATCGTGAAAAATGAAGAGGAGGTGTTAGCGGACTGCCTTTCCTCTGTCCAAGACATTGCAGATGAGATAATCATCGTTGATACAGGATCAACAGATCGTACGAAGGAGATTGCTCACTCCTTTTCAGCCAAGGTACTTGATTTCGAATGGGTTCAGCATTTTGCCAAAGCCCGTAATTTCGCTTTCTCACGTGCAACGAAAGAGTATATTTTATGGCTTGATGCAGACGATGTTCTGCTAGAAGAAGATCGTCAAAAATTTCTTCAGCTCAAAGAGACGCTTGATCCTTCGGTAGATGCCGTCTCAATGTTTTATCATGTGGGATTTGATCAAGACGGTCGGGTGAATTTTAAATATAGAAGAAATCGCCTTGTGAAGCGTGCCTTGAACTTTCAGTGGTACGGGGCCGTTCATGAGTTTCTTCAGGTGTATGGAAATATCTTACCAGTTGATATAGCTGTCACACATCAAAAGAGCAAGAAAACGACCGCTGGTGAACCCGGGCGCAACCTGCGCATCTATGAAGACATGCTGGCAAAAGGCGAAGAAATGACGCCCCGCGATCTCTTTTATTTTGCCAATGAATTAAGAGATAACAGGCAGCATGTCAGAGCGATTCGCTTTTATCATGAATTTTTAGCGACAAAACAATGCTGGATTGAGGATGAAATTCGCACATGCCAAAATTTAGCTGACTGCTATTATGCAGTCGGTTTCGAGGAAGCGGCTTTATCCTCATTATTACGTTCTTTCTTATATGATCAGCCTCGTCCAGAATTTTGCTGCCGAATCGGGGATCATCTAAAAATTCAAAATAAACATCAAGCAGCGATCTTTTGGTATGAGCAGGCGCTGAAGGCTCCTGAAATCGAAACAGCCTTCACACTCACACAGTATAAAACGTGGTATCCTCACCTTCAGCTTTGCTATTGTTATTATCAGCTCGGCGATCTGGAGAAAGCCAAAACCCATCACCATGCATCCGCCGCGCATTACCCCACTCATCCAAGTGTACTGTATAATGAAAAAATATTTACTAAACAGACGTAGACTATATGTCACCACATCCGCCTTCCATCTCTTGGCGGATGTCTCTTTTTGTGCACAAATTCGATTGTGTCGTTTAACACTTTAGTGATTTAAAGCGTTCTCCAACCAATTGACTAAATTGTCATTTAAGCATATACTAACACTCGTCTTACGAAAAGATTTATCCATTAGGAGGTCAACATGAGTTCTTTATTTCGAAAAAAGTCTCTCGACCAGCTCATGCTTGAAAGTCAAACGAAGCGGCTCAGCCGATCGTTAAATACGTTTGATTTAATCTTGCTTGGCATTGGCTGCGTGGTCGGGACTGGTATCTTTGTGATTACGGGGGTTGCTGCGGCAAAAGATGCGGGACCTGCGATTATTATATCTTTTATTTTAGCTGCGATCGCATGCGCCCTTGCTGCTTTTTGCTACGCTGAATTCTCCTCGTCCATTCCTGTGTCAGGCAGCGTCTATACGTATTCCTACGCCACACTGGGGGAATTTCTCGCCTTCTTAATGGGCTGGGATCTCATGCTTGAATATGTCATTGCGCTCTCTGCTGTAGCAAGCGGATGGTCGTCCTATTTTCAATCACTGCTCAGTGGATTCGGTCTGCACATACCGAAGGCATTATCAGCTGCACCTGGAGCCGCTGATGGGGCCGTCTTTAACCTTCCAGGCGCACTCATTATTTTGCTCATCACCTTTATCGTCTCAAGAGGCGTCAAAGAAAGCACGAAACTGAATAACATCATTGTGCTGATTAAAATTGCCATCGTCCTTCTCTTTATCATCTCAGGCTTTGCGTACGTCAAACCTGAAAACTGGACACCTTTTATGCCGATGGGCTTTGAAGGCGTGATCGCAGGAGCGGCAACAGTCTTTTTTGCTTATCTTGGATTTGATGCGATCGCCAATGCATCTGAAGAGGTCAAAAATCCGCAAAAGGCGATGCCGATTGGTATTATTGGAGCACTCGGTGTTTGTACCGTTTTATACATCGGTGTGTCCTTTGTCTTAACCGGCATGGTTCACTATACGAAACTGAATGTCAGTGACCCTGTCGCATTTGCTCTTCAAGTCGTGGGCCTTCATAGTGTGGCAGGTATCATATCAGCCGGTGCCATTATTGGGATCACAACGGTTTTAATTGCCTTGGTCTATGCGCAGGTACGCCTAACCTTTGCGATGAGCCGCGATGGACTCATGCCAAAGATTTTCTCAAAGGTTCATCCAAAATCGCAAACACCCGTTGCCAACACATGGCTGACAGGTGCTGTCGCAGCATGTATCGTAGGTTTTGTGAACTTATCGACGCTCGCGAATTTAGTCAGCATCGGTACACTTGCAGCCTTTACAGTGATTTCAATTGCCGTCATCGTTTTACGGAAAAAACACCCGAATGTCAAAGCAGCGTTTAAAGTGCCTTTCGTGCCTGTTCTTCCGATTATCAGTGCGGTCATTTGTATCACACTCGCAACGACCCTTTCATGGGTGACATGGAGAGCCTTCCTGATCTGGGTGGCTATTGGTGTCATTGTTTATTTCACCTATGCAAGACGAAAAAGTCATCTGAATGAAACACATTAGAAAAGAGACACGGGGTTTCCCGGTCTCTTTTTTTTTGCTTAAATCACGCTGTTTTTGGCTGAATGTGAGTCCACCATATCTGGATCTAACACGCTGGAAATCGGAATGACAAGCGGTGAACAATCTCCATTGTCCTCTCCAAATCCTTGGTTCAATTTCATTGAGAGAAAATAATCGATCTGCTGATAAGGACCTAGCGTCAGTGATGCACCCCGATCCATTGCATTGATTTTAAAAGCACCGACATTGACGACTGAGGGTGAGAATAACATCACACGTCACTTCCTTTGAATGGGTTTAGCTGCTGGTGAAAAAGAGGCAGGTGAGTCTACTTGATCTCGATCATCTACATGGCTTTTTGTCCCGACAAAACCGCTGGCATCTCCAAAATTTTGTCCGTACCCCTGATTTTTTTATCTGAGTTTTGCCACTCTGCCAACAAATTTTGTCCGACATTCACCGCCGATGCATTTTCCAGTCTATCCCCCTCTGTCATCGAGCTGGAAAAAAGACTCATCGCTCTCGAGCAAAAAATGTCCGCACCAGCTTCTCCTGTCTCAGAGGATACACACATTCATATTGAATCCCTGCATGTGGACAAAATTGATTACCATTTAGAGTTTGGGGAGCTTTCCATTGACCAGCTTCAAGGCAGGCTCAATATTGGGGCAACCTATTACACGCCAAAGGACACTCACATCAAAAAATCAACACCACCACCGAAGCCAAAAGAAACAAAAACACCGACAGTCTCGATTCGATCAAAGCCTTCCTCTTCTTAATGCGCTCAGCTTTTAAGCACAATCGGGAGCCAGAAATACACCGCAAGGACAATCACCACAATACTCATGATATTTAACCAAAAGCCTGCCCTGACCATATCAGATATTTTCAGCACGTCCGCACTAAAAACAGCGGCATTTGGCGGCGTGGAAATCGGCAGCATAAACGCACATGAGGAAGCCAAAGCAGCCGCAGCCATTAACCCATAGGGCTCGATGCC
This sequence comes from Bacillus sp. FSL W8-0645, assembly GCF_038007905.1. Taxonomy (NCBI): domain Bacteria; kingdom Bacillati; phylum Bacillota; class Bacilli; order Caryophanales; family Bacillaceae; genus Bacillus; species Bacillus sp. FSL W8-0645. Next base: position 836,353 of record NZ_JBBOYC010000001.1, on the reverse strand, counting down.
AATCGCAAGCCCAAGCCCAACCGTAATCGGAATAATCATATTGGCAACAGCTGTATTTGACATAATTTCAGTCATAAACAAAATCGCTCCCGTTAAAATGATCAATAGCATGATATACGAAAGCCCATTTAAATGCTGTAGATTTTCCCCGATCCATCCTGTTAGATTGGTTTCTGCAAAGCCCGTAGCTAGCGACAGCCCACCTCCAAACAAAAGCAACAGCCCCCACGGTAGCTGTTTCATATCCTGCCATTCTAATATTCTCTCTCCATTTCTTGCTGGAATGAGAAATAACAGCATGGCACCGAAAATGGCGATAGATGTATCAGATACGGTGATCCCTCCAAACAAAAAGAGCTTAAAAATCCACAAAAACGCCGTCATAAGAAAAACAACAAACACCCATTTTTCCTCTTGTTTCATTTTCCCTAAATCCTCTAAATCTTTTCGAATGAACGCGACACTCATGTCCCCTGTATGCTCTACTTTGAACTGTATCTTTGTTAAATACAGAAATAAGAGAATGAGCAGAACGATCGCAACTGGAAACCCAAATAAAAACCATTCGAAAAACATAATCTCCCGATCTAGCAGTTTTTTTGACATGGCAGCAAACACCGCATTTGGCACAGAGCCGACAAGTGTTGCTAGACCACCAATTGACGCTGAATACGCAACCGACAATAAAATGCTTTTACTGAATCGCTCAAGAGATGGACCAGCTAAGATGTCATTGGCCTTGACCTCTTTAATGACTGCAAGTGCCACTGGCAGCATCATCAGTGCTGTCGCTGCATTTGAAATCCACATAGATAAAAAAGCAGTCGCGATCATGACACCTAAGACAATGCGGTCACTTCGTGTGCCAATCACCCTTAAAATGTGTAAGGCCATTCTTCTATGCAGATTCCATTTTTCAATGGCAATTGCGATCATAAATCCTCCCATGTACATAAAAACGATCGGATCTCCATAAGCCCTTGATGTCTGTTCCATAGAAAGCCCTCCAAGTGTCGGCAGTAGGATGATGGGCAATAAAGATGTTGCAGGGATGGGCAGTGCTTCTGTCACCCACCATGTAGCCGTCCAAGCGGTAATGCCCAAGACTACCCTCGCAGCATAGGTCAATTCATTTTCAGGTATGAGAAAAAGAACGAGCAAGAAGAGTGCCGGTCCAAGAACAAGTCCAATCACATTCACCTTTTTATAAACGATAACAATCCCCCCTATTGAAAGCGCTTGTATATTTTTCTATTTTTCCACATTCGATGATCTCTTAAGAAATCCTTTAAATCATAAGAAAAAATGAAGATATCTTTCATAGAAACCATCTATCATTTTCGTCCCATTCCCAAAACCATGACATGATACATTGGTCTATTTTCATAGGAGAAACTATACAAATCATGTGCAATCACTGTAAAATATAGAAGATCTAATCAAAAATTGAGGTGTTTTCATTGTATACAGATCAACGAAAATCATTTTGGAAACAGAAAAAAGTCATGATCCCCATTCTTAGTATCATCGTAGTTGCTGCTGCTTTCTTTTTCTTAAAAGATTCTCTTTTGTCAAAAGAAAAAGAAGCTTTAAAAGCGGCTCAATCCTTTACAAAACAAATGGAGAAGAAAGACTTTACAAAGCTGGCTGATGAGGTAACAAGTGCGTCTTTGAAAGCCAATGACTTCTCAAAAAAACAACTAGCCGAAAAATATGACAATATCTTCAACGGAATTGGTGCTTATGATCTGAACATATCAAAGCTCAACGTCGAAAAACAGGACAAAGGAAATGGGTATCAATTTTCCTATGATGTAACAATGAAAACGTCATTTGGCAAGCTGCACAAGCTTTCTTACAAAGGCGTTCTCTCAGAACAAGATGACAAGTGGAAAGTGGACTGGAAGCCAAACCTCATCTTCCCACAAATGGAGAAGGGAGATACCATCAAGGTCAAATCAGACCCTGCTGTCCGTGGAAACATCGTCGACCGAAAAGGGCGTACGCTGGCAGAAACAACTGGTGGAAGCGCACTTGGCATCATCCCAGGAAAGCTTGGCACAGGGGAAGAAAAAGAACGCAATATCAAAAAAATCAGCAAGGCATTTGATATAGATGAAGAACTAATCGACAATCAGCTGAAACAAGCATGGGTCACAGACGACACGTTTGTCCCGCTCAAATCGATGTTAGAGCAAAAGCCGATTCCAAAGGATGTAAAAGGCGTCACCTATCAATCGAAGGAAATGCGCTACTATCCTTATAACGAAGCCGCCGCCCATCTCACCGGCTATGTCGGAAAAGCAAATGCAGATGATATCAAAAGAAATCCGGCATTAAAGGCAGATCAAATCATTGGCAAAACCGGACTTGAATTCACATTTGACCAAAACTTGCGCGGACAAGATGGCGGAAGCATTTTGATCGTCCATGATGAAACAGGCATTGAAGAAACATTGCAAAAATCAGATCGACAAGATGGAAAAACAGTGAAGCTGACCATTGATGCCTCTTTACAGAAAAAAGCCTATGAACAGCTGAAAGGTGAAAAAGGGGCTGTCACCATCATGAATCCATCATCGGGGGATCTATTAGCGCTTGTCAGCGCCCCTTCCTATGATGTCAATCTTATGACAAACGGGATCACACCTAAGCAATATCAGGCATACAGTGAAAACCCAGATCTCCCATTCCAAGCCCGGTATGCGAGCCGGTATGCACCAGGGTCTACATTCAAAACCATTACAGCAGCCATCGGGCTGGAAACAGGTGTCACAAAGCCTAATAAAGTACGCACCATCCATGGACTAAAATGGCAAAAAGATCAATCTTGGGGTAATTATCGAATTACACGGGTTCACGATAAAGAAAACGTAAATATGGTTGATGCCCTCGTGTACTCAGATAATATTTACTTTGGACAGGAAGCTCTGGAAATTGGCAAAGACACCTATGAGAAAAAAGTAAAAGCATTTGGATTTGGCGAAGATTTGCACATGCCATTTACAATGAAACCAGCGCAAGTATCGAACGACGGCATTCAATCGGACATCTTACTTGCTGACTCGGCATATGGCCAAGGCGAATTACTCATGTCACCGATTGAACAAGTACATGCCTATTCTCCATTTGCAACAGGAGGCAAGCTTGTCTATCCTCGAGTCGTTCAAGACGAGAAAACAGCATCACCAAAACAAATCATCAAAGAAGACTCGGCAAATACAGTGAAAGACGCGCTCACTCAGGTCGTGACGAGTCCAAACGGTACAGCTCACTCCTTACAAATTGAAGGAGCTGATATTGCCGCTAAAACAGGAACGGCAGAGCTAAAGAGCAAACAAGGGGCAACAGACGGTTCTGAAAATGGATTTTTACTTGCATTTAATCCTAAAAAAGAAGATTACGTCCTCGTCGGCATGATTGAAGATGTAAAAAACCGCGGCGGTAGTGGACTCGTCATTCAAAAAATGAAGCCTGTCATCGCAACTTTTTATCAATAACCGTTTAGAGACACAAACGCTTGTGTCTCTTTTTTCTAAATCATGACAATTTGCTATTGTTTTATAGTTCACCTTATGAATAAAATGAGAAGAATGCAAAATTGAAAACAGTTGAATGAAAGGAGGAAGTCTCATTGGCTATTGCTGCTCGTACAAAGGATAAACCTCAAAATTCTGTCACTGGATCAACGATTTATCCCATTTTATTGATTATTGGCATTTGTCATATGCTCAATGACACTTTGCAAGCCGTTATTCCTGCGATGTTCCCTATTTTAGAACGCTCAATGGGGCTGACCTTTACACAATTAGGGCTAATTGCCTTTACATTAAATATGGTCTCCTCCGTGATGCAACCCGCTATTGGGTGGTACACAGATAAAAGGCCGATGCCTTATGCACTCCCAATTGCTTTATTTTCTAGTGCTGTCGGTATATTCGGGCTTGCGTTTGCGCCTTCCTTTGCCACCATTTTGCTTTGCGTTGTCTTTATCGGACTCGGCTCTGCCATTTTTCATCCAGAGGGCTCCCGCGTTGCCAACATGGCAGCTGGTCCAAGACGAGGACTTGCACAGTCCATCTATCAAGTAGGCGGAAATACAGGTCAAGCCTTTGCTCCGCTGATCGCTGCATTCATGCTCGTCCCTCTCGGTCAGCCAGGCGTGGCTTGGTTTACGATTGTTGGAATGATTGCTGTCGGTTTCCTTCTTTATATTTCAAGATGGTACGCAGGAAGACTTCAAACCATTCGAGCTCAAGCGAAAAAAGCTCCAGCAAAAGCTGCAAGATCTGAACTTCACCGTAAGTCAGCACTCACAGCACTTGGCATTATCGTCTTTCTCATCTTTGCCCGCTCTTGGTATGGAAATGCGATATCAAATTTCTATGCGTTTTATGCGATTGAACAATATGGATTGACGATTAAAGAATCACAGACTTATATTTTCTTATTTCTCATTCTAGGTGCAATTGGGACATTTTTAGGCGGGCCGCTTGCAGACCGCTTTGGTAAGAAAACCGTGATTTTAATTTCCTTATTGGCATCCTTTCCACTTGCCTTGCTGCTGCCATTTGCCGGACCTGTTTTTGCCTATGTTTTACTTGGACTGATTGGGGTCATTCTGACGTCAAGCTTCTCTGTCACAGTCGTTTATGCTCAAGAACTATTTCCCGGGAAAATTGGCACAATGTCTGGTTTAACGGTTGGGCTTGCGTTTGGTATGGGTGCCATCGGATCGGTCGCTCTAGGCTCATTCATTGATGCCTTCGGTTTAACGCCTACTATGATCGGAGTCGCCTTTTTACCGATATTAGGTATCCTGGCCTTCTTACTACCTAGCGATCAAACCATCTCCAAATGGAATGAATCATAAAAAGGAGAAAACCGCTCAGTGATTGAGCGGTTTTTTCATATCTCATAAAAATGCGTATCAGGTACATGCTTCTTTGCAATAAACCCTTGCTGGAATTCTGGAAAGACTTTTTGCACCTGTTTGATTTTTTGATGAACCAAATCGGCATATGGAATATATAAATGATCCACAAGCCTTTGTTCTGTCATATAGTAATACCAATTCAGATTAAAGGTATTCTCATCAATGATCGTAAAGGCAGAAAAATGATAGAACAAGAGTGGACATTCGTCGAGATACATTTCCCCTTTCACAACTGAAAGCTTGTAGTTTTCAATATTCCAAATCGCGGCATTGGCTCCTTTAGATGTCACCACATGAACCCCTTCAAAATCATCGACCCATCTTTCAACATACCGCTGATCTCCATACGTCTTATTTTTTGTATCCATTTCGACTGTACAGTGTGCAAGACAGTTTTCCTTCCATTGTGTGACCGCCCGTTTGGCAACGTCTGTGTTGCGGCAGCCGACAAATCCGGTATTAAAGCGGCCAGACAACTCATAAAAGTGATAGAACCGCTCGGAATTCATATGATCCGTCAAAAATAAATGAGCGAGTGGATTCTCTGCAAATATCGCCTCTGGATCATGATAAAAATACAAATCCGTATCCAAATGGGCGAGATAATCCGCTTTTGAAGACTCAAGGATTTTGAGCAAAAAAACGGGCTTTAACGTCCAGCAATACTCATGGAACGTCCGATCATCCTTTGCCTTTCGCAGCGTCTCATCTTCAATATTTTCAAGCTGTTCATATTGAACATGCGGATGAGGAAATTCACTTAACACCTTGTAAGCCAAAGGGTCTGCACATAGAACAGACAGCTTGAATGAATGAGCGGTTTGTTCAAGCGAATGAATCAGCGCCAAAAGCTTAAAAACATGGGTATTCGACACAATGGTTGTAAAATGATAAGACGCCATCTACAACACATCCACTTGGAACAAATCAACGCGTAATAGCTCTTTCGTCAGCCCTTGAATGGCTTCTACAACCACTGTGCAGCCATATTCCTGCCGTGCAAGCTGCGCTGCCTCTGCCAGCTTTTTCAAAGGGACATGTCTAGCTGTTAGCTGATCTTTATTATCGCGTTTGACGCCCACATTCCGCTCTGTGATCAAATGAAGCAGCTCTAAAAAATAAGAGAGCAGACCATCGAATACCGGATTATCACGCAGCTGCCGGACTTCTTTTACAATGTCATTTGTGACGGTGTGAGAAAATGGACCAGAGAAAGCCAAATGGACATCAATGGCATCAATATTGTTGTACTTCTCGCACATATACAAAATGTTATATTTGATGTCATCAAATGACGTTAAATTACTTGGATGCTCCTGATGCACGCTCATGATATCCTCTCGCAATTCAAAGGAGAGACCCAGCTGATGCAGACGAATTCCTAAATCATAATCCTCAAACCCGTACCGAACGATCTGTTCATCAAACATCCCGAGCGTGATGACATGCTTGCGTTTGACAGAGGAGTTATTCGTAATAAAAAATCGCCACGGCAGCTCATAAGAGCCTAAATCATAGTTGTACGTGCGCAAAATGTCTTTGAGGATAGCAATAAACTCAGACTGCAAATCGAAGCTTTTCTCTAGAAATGCACCATTTTCAACTTCCTTCATTGATAAAAGAGGCGTTTTATCTTTCATTTTCCGCTTATACAAGCCTTTCTTTTTCAACCGCTTGATATGATCCTGATCAAATGCTTCGTAAAAATAACGATAAATCCGCTTCCAGCATACACCGCAAATGACAAGGTCCTCATGATCAGCATGTGCCTCCGCATGCTTTTGAATAAATTGCGGCTCTGCCAGCATATCGCTGTCATGGAATATCAGCAGGTCCCCCTCCGCCTCGCGAATGGCATGATTGCGACCCTTGGCAATCCCTTGATTGACAGGAATACGTACCTTTTTAAACGGAAAATTCACCTCAATGTTCTCAAGCATTTCCATCGTGCCGTCCGTTGACCCATTATCGGCGACAATGACCTCAAACGGAATATCCGTATCCTGAAGCGTTAAGGAAAAAAGACTCCCTTCTAAACGCTCTTTGGCATTATAGCTCGGAATAATGACGCTTACCTTTGGTTTCTCATTCATGCGTCATCCTCCTCCAATTTGGCATAGCCGTTAAACAGCGGATCGACCTGCTCAACAGATTCAATCACATGGCGCAGCACGTTTCGATAGGCTTCTTGGAAAAACGGCAGATCATCTCTCCCCTTTTCATGAATTTGCTGCATTTCATCCTTGCTCACGATGCGAAAGCCGCTGAAATGATAGCAAATGAGCGGATGCCCATCCTCCAGCAAAATCCGTCCATTTTCTTCCCGATAGGAATGCTGCCCATAGTTCCAATGACCAATATTCACGCCTTTTGTTTGAATATCCTCCACTTTTTCAAACAGCTTCGGCATATGATCGAGATATCCTTGATCGCCAAACTTGCCTTCGCCCGGTGCATTTTTGCATTCCTTCAAGCATTCTTCTTTCCACCAGCTGAGGCATTTTCGTCCGGCTTTATCTCCTTTAAAATGCAGGAAGCCAGAGTTATAGCGACCTAAAAGCTTCTGAAGCATCTTCACTTCCTCAGGATCAAAGCTCGGAATCACAATATCCCCTCTCGAGAGTAAAACAGAGGCATCCGGCTGATGTTGAAAAATCACTTGCGGGCTCTCATAAAAAAATAAATCCGCATCAAGATAGGTTACTCCCTCTGCCTGCTCCTGTTCAAATAACCACTCAATCCAAATCGGCTTTAATGTCCAGCAATATTCCGAGGCATCCCGTTCCTCTTTTTTCTCCAGCAGCTCTGGCGTTTCGAGCACCCGTACATGAACAAGATCAACATGAGGAAAATTCATTTGATGAAGCAGGTCAAATGCAGCATCATCCATACATAACGTCTTGATGACAGCATCATCTTCTACTTGCTTCAATGACAAGAAAAACGCAATGGCTTGATAAAGTCTTCCACTTGATAGAACCGTACAATATATGCTGTTCATCTACTTACACCTCTATTTTTGAAAGAATTCGCGGTACCATTCAATCGTCTTCTCTAAACCTTCATCAATCGAGTAGTCTGGCTTCCAATCAAGCAGCTTTCTCGCCTTTTCTGCCGACAAATATTGATGCTTTATCTCATGCGTTCCTTGGTTTAAAATACGAGGCTTCAGTTCACTGCCCATCGCCTTTAAAATCTTATCCACGAGCTCAAGAACCGTCAGCTGAATTTCATTACTAAAGTTAAATGCTTCTCCGGCGAGCCCTTTTTCCTCCATTTTCTCAGCTAGCAGCAAATAAGCCTTAACCGCATCTTCAATGTAGAAATAATCACGAATAAAAGTACCATCACTTCTAATTTCAGGCGCTTCTCCTTCTAGCACAAGCTGGATGGTTTGCGGAATGATTCTGTTGAAGTTTAAATCCCCGCCCCCGTATAAATTGCCGCAGCGCGTAATACAAACTGGAAGACCATATGTGTTGTAATACGTGTGAGAAATTAAATCTGCACAGCTCTTTGATACATCATACGGATGTTTCCCATTTAGCGGCATGTCTTCATCGTATGGAAGCTGCTCCTGATCGCCGTATGCTTTGTCACTTGATGCCACGATGACTCGTTTGATTAGAGGCTGTCTTCTGCAAGCCTCGAGTACATTCCATGTCCCTAAAATATTGGCTTCAAATGTAGAAACAGGGTGTCTATTTGCAACCCCAACAATGGCCTGCGCCGCCAAATGGAAGACAGTATCAATTTCGTATTCTCCTAACGCACGTTCAATCGTTTGCATATCCTCCAATGCACCTTGCACCACATTCATCTTTTCAAATTGACTGCCTTGATATAAATTCGACCTTGGCACCTGATCACGCACAAGTCCAGTTACGTTTGCACCTTGATCAATCAATTCCTTGACGAGATAGCTTCCTAATAGTCCTGTACATCCAGTCACAAACACGTTTTTCCCATTCCAAAATCCGCTCATGCCGTCACCAAACCTTCCATGGTTGTTTTCCATTTATCCACATGCCATTGATTTCCTTCAGGTTCTTATACGTATCGATCGCTGTCCAAAATCCGTGGTGCTCATAAACCGCAAGCTCTCCATCATTCGCCAAATTTTGAAGAGGCTCCGCTTCAAATACGCATTGATCATCGTCTGTCAAATAGTCAAATACCTTTGGAGACAACACAAAAAATCCTCCATTGATCATCCCGATACTGTCTGTCTTCTCAGAGAAGGATTGTGCCATCCCGTTATATACCTTCAACGTCCCGTACTGTGACTTCTTTTCAATTCCTGTGACAGTCGCAGCTGCCCCAAGCTCCTGATGACGCTTCAGCAGATGAAACATATTGACATTGGCAAGTCCATCACCATACGTCATCATGAATGTCTCATCCCCAATGTAGTCCTGTGCCTGCTTTAACCGTCCGCCTGTCATCGTATTCTCGCCCGTATCTAAAAAGGTGATTTTCCAGTTCTCTGACTTTCCTAAAAGCTTTATTTCCCCTGTTGCCATATCCAGCTTCATGCTGTGATGCCGCCAGTCGTAGTTCAGGAAATACTCTTTGATCTTCTCTCCTTTATATCCAAGCAATAAGATAAACTCATCTACTCCGTAATACTGATAGATTTTCATAATATGCCATAGAATAGGCCGATCTCCGATCATAGCAAGTGGTTTAGGAAGCGCTTGTGTGACCTCACTCATTCTCGTTCCCTTTCCTCCGCAGAGAATGACTGCTTTCATCTTCTCCCCTCATCTCTCTATGAAAAATTTTTGATTGAAAACCTTATCTTTATGCGGAAAATCAGTACATGTACCCTCATACTTTGTCCGACATCAGGTTTTGAATCTACTCTATTCATATGTCGAAATGAGAGAGGGTGCCACCTAGCATTTAACTATTTTTACAAATAAAAAAAGAGCGAGATTTGTATTCTCGCTCTTTCAAAGTTTAAATTGTATATTATCAGGGTAGATGGTATGATAAACATGTGCATCAACAGCACAAACAGCCTCTTTTTATCAAGAGACTACTAGATGGAATGAATTCAAGTGGCAGCTTGCTTCATTCTCAATATGAATCACGGAGGTGAATTCCCATGGCACAAAACGTACTTTGTGAAGTGAACTCTTGCCGTTTTTGGGCTGATAACAGCTGTACGGCTTCTACCATTAAAATTGGTAAAAACACAATGGCTGATGTGACTCGCAATGCTGAAACTGATTGCGAAACATTTGAAACAAAATAAGTGATTTTTCTGAGGTGAAGGAACTGGCAGGTTCCTTCTTTTCTTTTATCATTCTATCAAGAATGATAATTATTATCAAGTGTTTTTCCATAAACATTTCTCGGGAAATAATGACACGATATTTCTCCATTCGTTGACGATTTTCACTCCTTTTTCTATACTCAACATATCCGAAGAAGAAAAAGTGGTGACCAATCAATGGATTTTACGATACGTTTTCTATCATTCTTTGTCGTGGAAATCGAAGGCAAAGATGAACAAGCAAATAAACGGTTCAAGCATTATCAAACATTAGATCAAGAGGAATTTGAACAAAGTGAGCTGAAGGACTTTTTAGATGGTGAACTAAAAAAAATCGTCAAACGAAAAGTGGACAGACACCCTAAATCTGAACAAGTACCGACCAAAATTGGCCGATTCATTGTCGAACCCGGTCATGAACTCGATTCAAATCCAAACTACAATTTATTTCATCAGACGAGATTTGCCGATACAAAAGAAGTATTTAATGAATGCAGTGAACAGTTTGTGCGCACGTATTTAGATACAAGTGCTGTCAGAGGCGGCGTTTTTTTAGTTGCGTCTGCCGTTCCTAAAAAGTACTTTGATGACTCCTTTGTCTTTATTATGAAATGCGATTTTGAACAGAAAGTCGCTTCTATCGCTGATACATCTACCTTGATCAAAAAAGTAGAAATGGCGATTACAACTAAAAACATGAAATCAATTCAATACCCTTTTATGCCAGAAGAGGGCATGACAGAGGAAGCTGAAGTGAAAATTCACCAATCCTCACATGCTCGTTATTTTGAGGACTTTCTGAAATTCGTCGAATACGGAGAATCTATGCCTGAAATCATGAAATCACAGGTCATGAATATGGTGCAGGAACAAGTATTTGAAACATTACAGGATGAAAGTGAAGAATTAAAGCAATTTGAAGAGGACCTTGAAATATGGGAAGCGAGTGAAAAGCGAGAAATTAGAGAAACACTCGATACAGAACAAGTCACACTAGCAGCTTCTCACATTGTGGAACAAACCCCTGATATCACAATGAAAATGCGTCTAGGTGAAACAGAAATCAAAGGGCTTCTAGCGGACTTTGGCCACTCGATCCATATTGCGAAGGTCAACAATCGATATGTCGTGCTCGTTGAAGCAGACCAAATCGTCTTCGAAAAAGGAAGCACACCTGTTGAATTCCATAAACCAAATGGATTAAAAGAGGTTGTCAGCCACCTCACGCAAAAAGCCTACGATTCAGACTTAGAATAAGAGAATATGACTGCCTCCTGCGCTCAGCTACATGAGGCAGTTTTTTTATATAGCGCTTTATTTTTTACACTGCACTAGAAGAAACATGCTGCCCGCCTCTTACCCACATGCTGACAAGCATTAAGCTTATGACGAGCATCAGCCAAAAGACGCTGTTTGTTCCGAAAAACTGAATCAATGTATACCCGCACAAAGGTCCTAAAGCAGCCCCCATATCTTGAACAAAAGAATAGCTGGCGAGAAAGCGGTTCTTATCTGTTTGAGCAGAGGCTTTTTGAAAGGCAAGTGTATCGGTGAACGTTGTTACAATCGTTGCCAGCAGCTGAATCAAAAGCAGCATCACAAGGAACCAGCCGCTTACCTTCAGCATGACCCCAAGAAAACTGAGCCCTCCAAATGAAAGAAACATCCAGCATAGCATTCGTTCCTTCATCACAAGCCGATCAAACCATTTGCCTGTTCTCGGTGCGAGAAATGGTTCCCATCCCCACCTGAGTGCTTGAATAACACCGCTTAAAGCCGAAGCTCCGATGACAAAGCCAAACAGAGTCAATTCATCCTGATCGATCTTTGCTTCAATGACATGACTCAGCGTGGATGCGAATAAACCTTGGATGATCAGTGCGATCAGCATGCCTGTTATCAGTACTTTTACCACATCTCGTGTAAACCACTTCTGTTTGATGCCATGATACACCTTGCTGCCTTCTCTCTTTTCAATTTCATCCAACGATACATAAAAAATGCCCCCCATCAATGTGAGTAAACCAAAGACAAGCGTCATGGACTGGAAGCCGATCAAGCTGGCAAAGATTCCTCCAAATAACATGCCAAATAAACTCCCAAGCCGGTAAAGTCCATTATAAAGACCCGTCAAATGTCCTTGTGAGCCTTCGTCCATTTCAGCCAAAACCCTCATCCCGCTCATACGGAGTAACGTCCAAGCGAGGCCCCATGCGCAGCGGCAGATCAATAGCAGCCAAAAACCGCTCATCCCATATAATATCGTGGTCACTGACGCGATCAAAATCGCCATCAATACACCTGTCTTCATTGGGATATAGCGATAGAGCCACCATACGACAGGTGCTAGCGGGATACGTATGAATCGGTTGATAGACAGCAGTAACCCGACCTCCCAAATGGATGATAAACCAATCTCTTTCCAATAGATCGGGAGAACAATATAGAGCATTGAATCCCCAATAAGTGCAAATGCTGTGATAAGCGATATTGACACAACTTGCTTTTGACGACGATCCATTTTTCTTCCCCCTTCGCTACCTTTACGATAAGGGATGCCTTATAATAAATCTAATGAATGTTTTTGATTAATTTATCAAAATAATTGATAGGTGGTGCAAAGTTGAATTTACATGCCCTTCGAATTTTTGCAAAGGTCGCAGAGACAAAAAGCGTCACACAAACTGCAGATGCATTATCTTTAACACAGCCAGCTGTGACGGCCCAGCTTAGAAGCATTGAACGAGAGATCGGGATTCGCCTTTTTAAACGAAACGGTCGAGGCATTGCGCTCACAGAAATGGGAAAGATGCTGTATCCTTATGCCCGGCAAGTGTTTGAGGCTGAAAAGGAAGTAGAATATCAGATCACGCTATTACAAAACGGGAAGAAGGGGCGCCTCCGCATCGCTTCTACCTACGTACCACTCAACTTTTTACTGCCAGATTGGCTGGCTGCTTTTAAAACGTCATCACCACAGACAGAAATCGAATTAAAAAGCGGAAACTCCGCTCAAGTGATAGACAGCCTGCTTCAATATGAATCAGATGTCGCCATCGCTGTAATTGAAGATTTGCATCATGAGGAGATCGTTACCTCTCATTTGACGAATTTAAGCTATGATTTTATTGTGCCAGCAGACCATCCGTTGAACGGAAAAACCGTTCCGCTAGAGCGCCTGAGTCTGGAGCCTTTTTTGATGCGTGAAGAAGGCAGCTCTACAAGAGATAAGCTCTTTTCCCTTTTCACCTCGAAAGGAATTAAAAAACCGACTGTTGATTTACAATTCAGCGGTGTTCATGAAGCAATTCAAATGATCAAAGCTGGCTATGGGATCACGCTTGTTCCCCGTGATGCGGTTCAAGGTAGTCTCAAGCGGAAAGAGATTGGTCGTATATATATCGAGGGCATAGAAATCGTCAGACCTGTTGTGATCTGCAAACGGGCGAATGACCTTGAAGAAAATAGAACCGTGGATGCCTTCCTGCAGATGAAAGGGATCGGTCCATTTAAGGAGCCTGCTGCAAATTAAAAAAGTGCCTGCATGAGAAACAGGCACTTTTTCTATTCTGCTGGCTGCACGATGTCATACGGTACAGCCTTTGAGGCTTTCACTAATTGTTCTGGTGTGATGAGGATTTCATTTCCCCATTCACCTGCGCCAACGCCTAATATTTCTTCCTCTAATAGTGAAGCTTCGATAATGGTGCGGAAGCCTTCTGGCTGCCAGCAAAACGGCGGTATTGAGCCAATTCGGTAGCCTGTCACTTCTAGAACCTTCTCTGGTGATGCCATTTTAATATTACGAGAGCCAGCCGCTTTCTTTAGTTTTCCTGACTTAATATGCTGGTCAGCGCCAACCATCACAAGCAACTGCTCCCCTTCCCCTGTTTCAAAAATCAATGTCTTAATCATTTGTCTCTCACAAAAACCAAGGGCTGCTGCTACATTTGCGGCTCCCTTCTCTGTTTCGGAAGAGAATGTTTTGATCTCATATGGGATACTGTGCTGATTCAAGAATTCATGTGCTGGTAGTACTTTCATTGATTTGAACCCCTTTCCTTACGATGTCTTTCATTTAGCTTATCACAATCCTCTCATCCTTAAGATGTATTTTTCACTGAAAAGCCTCTGGGTCCTTCTTCACCATGCTATACTGAACTTGTTTTTGAAAAGGAGCCGGTTGGATATGGGAAACAAGTTTTGGTACTATACAGGCAGTAAAAGCCTTCTCATGCTAAGTGATATTCTATTTGTGATGACGATCACATTTGTGATCTATCAAGATACACAATCTGTTGCGTATGCGGCTTTATTTCCGCTAATAAGAACACTATGCCAGCTATTAGCCGGGCTCATCTCTCCTGTTTTGGCAGATTACTTTCAAGCGGGCCGGCTGTTGAAATGGGCCCCGCTTTTACGTCTCGGGTTGCTCATCGTGTTTACAGCCCAATTTCATTTCTTTCAGCAGCATATAGTTTGGCTGTTTGGTGCGCTTATTCTCATTTCCATCACAGGCGGGTTCATTAGTCCTTTATTACAGGCCATCATGCCGATGCTTGTGCCAGAGAATCAGCTTGTGAAAGCGAACAGTACAGCCTCCATTTTTCAACAAACGGTTCAAATTGCCGGCTATTCGTTTACTGGAATGCTCGTCCTGTTCATTGGTCCCTTTTATTTAATGTGGATCACTTGTTTGATGATTGTGTTGTCTTATTTGTTTTTCATCCCTGTATTTCCTCTTCTTAAGCAAGGAGACACCGTTCGAAAAGCAAATAAGATGAACAGTTTCAAGGATGGCTGGACGATCATTTGGACAAACAAAACAATTCGCACCCTGACCTTTATGGATGTGTGTGAAAATATAGCAGGCGCTGTGTGGATCGGGGCGATTACGCTTGCCTTTGTCACACAAGATTTAAACGAAAGTGAGGATTGGTGGGGGTTTATCAATTCCGCTTATTATACCGGCGCCATTCTAGGCGGGCTCTTGGCTGCGTGGATAAGCCGGTTCATTCAAAAGCAGCTTCTTCTCTTTATGGCAGCTGGTTCATTCATTTATGCAGTGCTGACCATTGTCTACTCACTGAACAGCCTGCCGTGGCTTGCTTTGCTGCTTTGTATTTTGATGGGGCCTGCTTATCAAATTCGTGATGTTTCACAGCAAACTATTCTTCAAACGGAAACGCCCGTCCGAGATTTATCAAAGGTGTACTCGGCTCATTACGTTCTTTCCTCTGTATCTGTCGGTTTATCTATTTTCTTTGTTGGATTGATTGCAGATGCATTCGGAGCGAGGACTGTGTATATGCTGGGCGGTTTGTTTGTGCTCATCTGTTCCGGGATTGCCATCCTCTCATTTATGAGGCAGGAAAAAAAGAGCGGCTGATTCATGCAGCGGCTCTTTTACGTTTCCTTTAACATTGCGAACATATCACGCGCCATCGCTTCTAAAATATACACAACTGGCGTCTGTGTCGTAATATTGGCTCTGTGAACCCGTTCGTCTGTCACGTAATAAGCAATATTTAAATCTGAAATGCGCGAAATCGTGCAGTGCTGATTGTTTGTAATACTAATGATTTTGCTTCCTTCTCTTTTTAACTTCGAAATATGGTCGATTGTAATACTGTTCTCCCCTGATACAGATAGCACAATGGTGACACTATTGTCTAAATACTGCATATTCATCGGGAAAAACGGATCATTGATGTAAAATGAAAATTTCTCAAGACTCGAAAAATACCTTGCCCCATACTGCGCCAAAATACCAGAGCTGCCAGTGCCAATAAACAGCACATTTTTTGCCTCGGCAATGATCCTTGCTGCCTCTTTAATTTTCCCCTCAAAGTCCCCTTTTAGTGTTCGTTCAATAAATTCATATAGAAAGTGCTGGGTGCTTTTTAAAGTAGGTGTCTGCTCTGCTTCTAAATACATTTTAAGCTTCACTTTAAACTCTGAAAAGCCTTCACAATTCACTTTTCGGCAAAAGCGAAGGACAGACGAGGTGGATATATGGGCAGCATCTGCTAAGTCCCGAATTCTCATATACACGACCTTTTCACTGTTTTCCATGATGTATCGGTATAAAGCGCTTTCTAGTTCATTAAAGCTGGAAATAACCTCACTTGAAAACATCTGACTTCCCCTTTCTCCAACAACATGTCACAATGTGTTTCTTTTATGTAACAAATCTCTAAATAGGGCACCCTTGCCTAAAGACGCTGAAGTCATTTACGCACGAGATGCTCTCACGATAAGCTATAGATGTACAAACAAAAAATTGGCTTTTCTCTATTATAACATTGCGCGTTACATTATTCGGAGGTGCAGAACATGGCAAAAGGATTAAAGGTTGTCACAATTGGCGGAGGATCAAGCTATACACCAGAGCTTGTAGAAGGATTTATTAAACGGTACGATGAATTTCCGATTAGCGAACTTTGGCTTGTCGATATTGAAGCGGGAAAAGAAAAGCTTGAAATCGTCGGAGATCTTGCAAAACGAATGGTGAAAAAGTCAGGACTTCCAATCGAGGTTCATTTAACATTAGATCGCCGGAAAGCGCTTGCGGGCGCTGATTTCGTCACAACACAATTCCGTGTCGGACTTCTTGAAGCACGTATGAAGGATGAACGCATTCCTTTAAAATATGATGTCATTGGTCAAGAAACGAATGGTCCAGGAGGTCTATTCAAAGGGCTTCGCACCATTCCAGTGATTCTGGATATTGTGAAAGATATTGAAGAACTATGCCCAGATGCATGGCTTGTGAACTTCACAAATCCAGCTGGTATGGTTACAGAAGCCGTACTTCGCTATTCAAACCATCGCAAAGTCGTTGGCTTATGCAACGTGCCAATCGGCATTCGCATGGGAATTGCCAAAGGGCTTGATGTCGACGCAAGCAGAGTCGAGGTCAGCTTTGCTGGATTAAACCATATGGTCTTTGGACTCAATGTATTCTTAGATGGCAAAAGTATCATGGATCAAGTCATCGAAGACATGGCAGATCCAAACTCCACGATGTCGATGAACAACATTCATGCCATTCCGTGGGATGCTGATTTCTTAAAAGGGCTTGGCGTTATTCCATGTCCATATCACCGCTACTACTACAAAACAAGTGATATGCTGGCTGAAGAAAAGAAAGCAGCAGAGAATGAGGGAACTCGTGCAGAAGTCGTTCGTGCACTAGAAAATGACCTGTTTGAGCTTTACAAAGACCCTGATCTTGATATCAAGCCGCCACAGCTTGAAAAACGAGGCGGTGCCTACTACAGTGATGCCGCTTGTAACTTGATTGCATCGATTTATAACGACAAGCATGATATTCAGCCTGTCAATACCATCAACAATGGTGCCATCAGTGACATTCCAAATGATTCTGCTGTAGAACTGAACTGCGTCATCACAAAAGACGGTCCTAAACCAATCGCTGTTGGCGAAATGCCAGTCGCAGTCAAAGGACTGATTTCTCAAATTAAATCCTTTGAACGTGTTGCCGCTGAAGCAGCCGTGACAGGAGATTACAACACAGCACTTGTCGCAATGACGATCAACCCGCTCGTCCCATCAGATGCCATTGCAAAAAGCATCCTAGATGAAATGCTAGAAGCACACAAAGAATATTTACCACAGTTCTTCAATAAAGTAGAAGCATAAAAAGAAGCCGCACTTGTCAAAAGTGCGGTTTTCTTATTTCTTTGCAAACAGCCTGTCCATCTGAGCACGATCATAGTCTAATAGCCAGTGCTGTAAGCCCTCGTAGACTGGCCGAAGGCGCTCAGCATCTGCCGCAATAAGATCACAGCCTCGATCATCATATAAGTGGAAAATCATCTGTTTAGAGAGATTGATCAAATAGATTTCATAATCAAGCTTCCCCTTCATGATTTGATTCGGTGCATAGAAATCCTCCTGGCACATGGCTTGTAGAAGTGGGTGTAATCGTATATCTTGCAGCTGGCAAGACAAGGTAAATCTCTCCAATGTCAGGGGCTCATCTAGTTCTGGTCTTACATAGGTCAAAAGCTCGTGACGCTAGCGATTGCGTACTTGCCGGCGAACATATTTCTGATAAACTAGGAGCTTTTGCTTCATTAATTCATGTTCATGCTGCGTATAGACATCCGTGACAAACAGAATATCGTCTTCTGGATCAAAAGCATATCTCACAATTTCTAAAGCACGATCCCCCGCTTTTTCTAATACAACCGATTTCTTTCCTAATGACCAATCTGCCACTTCAAAGCGTAGCCCAAAAGGCCACCCATAAAAAAGTGGCGGCGTGAGGACAAGATCAGGAAAATGACTTTTTAAAAAGCTATTGGTTTGATCGCTCATGTCATGTCCTTCCATTGGTTTTATTTCTTATTTTACCGTTGAAATTGATGGAAATACAATTGGAAATAAACTGTCATTTCTTATATGATAGAAAGAGATGGAGGTGTGACCAATTGAAAAAATGGTTTTTACAGGTGTTCCTCACCGCATTGATCACTATGTGGATACAGGCTGGACTTGATCAGGCGAACATCATTCATATCACCAACGTATGGATCGATGCTAGCAGCTGGATCCTGATCTTCTTTGTCATCTACGCACTTTTTGAATGGGCAGCTCACGTTTTAGCAAAACGGAAAACCGTTCATCGCTGAACATCTCTTTTCATAGAGATGTTTTTTGTTGAAATTCTTCCTGCACAAGTTCATGGATAACGCCCATTCCTGCCTGGCTTCCAGCTGCTGCTGCAAGGACAAGCTGAGCAGGGCCGCCTAAATTGTCACCGCATGCAAAGACACCGCTGACTGTTGTACGTCCAAGAATATCTGTTTCAATGCCGGCATTTTTCGTCATTTGACAGCCCAGACTTTCAGCAAATGGAGCTGACTGCTTGAATTCACTTGCGACAAATCCGCCTTCTCTTTTCACCGTTTCCCCATTCGCAAGGTGAAGAGAGTGCATTTGTCCATTCTCATGATGAATTGACATAATCGGTACATCAATGACTTGAATAAAATGTGCTGATAGCAATGCCTTCTCCTCTTCAGCAAACACTTGCTGCCCATTCGTAAACACGATCAAATCCTTTGTCCAATTGGAAAGAAGTTTAGCCATATGCAAGGCGCGTGGATTCTCAGCAATGAGAGCAAGCGGCTTGTCCTTTAGCTCCCAGCCATCGCAGAAAGGACAGCTAAACAACGTCTTTCCATACACTTCATGAATCCCCTTGATCTCTGGCAGTATATCCTTTAGCCCTGTTGCCAATATGATTTTCTTCGCTTCGAACCTTTCTCCCTCTTGTGTCAGTAACGCAAAGTTGTCCTCATTGTTTTGTATCTCGACCATTCTACTTCGTTTGATTTGGATATTGGGGTAGTTTTGAAGATCTGCTTCTCCCGCTTGTCTGATCTCAAACGGTGTCATTCCATCGTTTGTAATAAATCCATGTGATTCCTGAGTCACTCGATTTCTTGGCATCTCGTCATCGAATAAAATGACCTGTTTTCTGCCCCGCCCCACAACAAGTGCTGCGCTTAATCCGGCTGGCCCTCCTCCGATAATGGCACAATCTAATAACATGTCAATCTCTCCTTTTTATTCAAGACTTTAAAGACTCTTAATATCTATAATTGGTTCAAAAAAATCACATGTTGAAAAATGGATCTTTTTTTGTCTGCTCAATTTGGCTTGCGATATCAACTAACCGCTTTTGACTTAACGTCTCCTGCATTTTCGTTTCAACATCCTGCATGACCTGTTCAATCAAACAGTCATCATGAGGCATGAAAGAATCATGTTCTAAGGAACAACGAAATAAATTAGTTTGACCTTCTACCGCCTGAATGACGTCTAAAAATGAAATGTCCTCCTTCTTTTTCATAATGGTGTAACCACCTTTTGCGCCAGGTGTTGATTCAATCAATCCTGCCTTCACAAGCTTTGTTAAAATTTTGGATAAATAGGTGGGTGAAAGGTCTTGCATCTTGGCGAGAGGCTCAACGCCTATTGCTTTCCCCTTTGGTGCAAGAGTTAAAAATACCATCGTATGAAGTGCATAGTTGGTTGCTTTAGAATATTTCATCAGATGATTTCCTTTCTATCTATTATAGACCTTTTATATCTGTAATAGATTATAAAAGATTCAAGAAGAAAAAGCAAGTATTGTGGATCTGCTTCTTTTTTCATTCCACATTTCGCATTTTCTTCCGATAATAGAGGTAAGCACGAATCAAATTTTGATGAAAACTAGAAGGAGTGAAGAGAAATGTCAGATCAACAGCACAATGCAGCACACGAAGAAGAAGAGGAATTTAATGTATACGACATGCTTCCACCCGCAGGAACAATCATTGGTGAAGCAACAGAAGAAGAAATGGAAGCTGCGGCAGCATTAGAAGTAAGACATGTCGCGTTCATGCGCCTTCAAGATATGTTCATTCAATTTGATGGCTCGTCTTACAAAGACTTATTAAAAGACTTCCAAGAATTCGAATTGGATTCAACAAAATTCTGGAGAGCCATCGCTAGACGACTTCAAGTTCCATACGAATGGCCAATCCGACTCGACCACGCAAACGGTCCTATTTATATTGGTGAAACAGAGGATAGCCGTGAGGTTGTGGAGAGTGCGGAGTAAGGAATTGATGACCCCCTTGTTGGTTAAGGGGGCTTTTTAATAATTTAAAAGGTTTTTTATATTAAATAGATATTCTTATTGCTCTTCCAAATCAAATTCCAACCATAATGATATATTAAAAGCAATTTCATGCATTTCCTCTATTTTTGAGTGATTCAATTGCTCCGCAAAACGACGTGCACTTTGATAAACATCGTCATTCTGCTTAATCACCACAGCATTCAGTGTAAGGATCGTACTAAGCGCCCAGCCAGCAGTTACTAACATATTTTCGTCTTGAATGGAGTTCATAAAAGTTTCTACTTCTGAAAAAAACCACTTGATATCATCAATTTGTTCTACATGAAAAAATACAATATTCTGAAGTGCCTCAGAGTGTCGAGTCTTCAATATTTCTTTCACTTCTTCTTTTGATAATGGTTTATTCTGCTTTTCATATTCAGCCTGCCACTCTTCATCTGACATCCCATCTTCTTCACTATCCTCTGCGGTATAATGCCCCGCAATCAGTTCATCAAACGAATCTGCTAATTTGAAATCTGTCTCATATTCTAGATCAAAGTAATGAACCGGTGGATGTTCCTTTGTTTCTCTATAGTCCAATACAATCCACGTATGACCATCCCCACAAATGAGCACAAGTCCCTCAGGCAATTCCCATTCTTCTATTAAATAATCACTATCCATAATGCCTTCGCCTTTGGCAATTCCTCTTAAATGATCAAATGACACATGATCCTCTGCCCATCCATTCGGCTGGTCCGTTGGAAAAGCGTTATGCAGGGTATACCCGCCATTTTGTTCAAGAATCAGTTTTTTATATGTATCAGGCAATGTGACGCCTAGCTTCTTTTCCGCTTTTGCAATGCCTTTCTCATTGATTTTCTTAAATGTCTCTTCACTTTCTATGTCTGTATCCCAAAATGGTTTCAAATAAAATACCTCCAATTGTTATTTCTATCTCATTTTACCATTTAGAGCCACTAGTTTAATAGACCTATTCATAGAAAAAAGAGAAGGGCTTCCCCTCCTCTTTCTCATCATGATTGTTCTTGATTTCTCGCTTCAAATTCATCTAGCATTGCACGCACTTCATCTGTTGATGATGTGTTCATTAATTGGTTTCTTAGGAAGCTCGCTCCTCTGAATCCTTTTACATAAATCTTAAAGAAACGATGTAACGCCTTGAATGGACGCAAGCCTAATGAGGAATATTGATCATGAAGATCAAGATGCAATCTTAAAAGACCTAGCAGCTCATCACTCGTATGCTCCTTCGGCTCTTTTTCAAAAGCAAATGGGTTATGGAAAATCCCGCGCCCAATCATCACACCGTCCACTCCATACTGCTTAGCGAGCTTTAAGCCTGTTTGACGATCAGGAATATCACCATTGATCGTCAAAAGCGTATCAGGTGCCACTTCATCACGAAGTTTTATAATCTCAGGAATGAGCTCCCAATGTGCATCCACCTGGCTCATTTCCTTTCTAGTACGAAGGTGGATCGATAAGTTCACAATGTCTTGCTCCAATATGTGTCTGAGCCACCCGCGCCATTCATCGACCTCTGTAAAACCAAGTCTTGTTTTGACGCTGACTGGTAATCCTCCAGCTTTTGCCGCTTGAATCAGCTCTGCCGCAACATCTGGGCGAAGAATCAAGCCACTGCCCTTCCCGTTTTGTGTGACATTCGGAACAGGACAGCCCATATTAATATCAAGCCCCTGAAATCCTAATTCCGCCATGCCAATGCTCATTTGTCTAAAGTTTTCAGGCTTGTCCCCCCAAATATGAGCAACAATCGGCTGCTCATCCTCTGTAAAGGTTAAACGTCCTTTCACACTTTGAATACCATCAGGATGGCAATAGCTCTCACTGTTCGTAAACTCTGTGAAAAACACATCCGGTCTCGCCGCCTCACTCACAACATGACGAAACACAACATCTGTCACTTCTTCCATAGGTGCTAATATAAAAAATGGTCGTGGTAAATCACGCCAGAAATTTTCACTCATCTTTCATCCAATTCCTCTCATGACATAGCGCCTTATAGGGCTTGTCCTTCTATAAAGTCTTTCAGCAATTTTTATCATTATATACTTTAGTAAGGATTCAACGCAAAAGGAGCATAAAATGAACATTAACAAAATGCTATCAGCACTTTATAAAATATCAAAAATTTGAGAAGACGTAAACGTTGTTCAAAAAGGTACTACTAGTAAACGTGTCAGACGGGCAGCAGGTAATGCATCTGGCAAACTAATAAAAAAGATATTCAAATAAAAAAAGCCCTATGCAGGGGCTTTTTAAATTGTAATTGCCTTTTCTGTTACATGATAAGTATTAGAAGTAATGATTTTATCAAGTGACCAACCGGCAGCGAATAACACAGAAAAAATTGTTAAACTGATAAAATACAGTACTAACATACAATTCATTCTTAGTATGGTTTTTGTTACAATTTTTGTGTATCGCATAGATAAAAGTGATTTTCATAAAAGCTGCTGCTTGGATCAGAAAACGGAAAAACAATTCATAAAAGCTTTTATTAAAATGGGTGCGCCTAGAGATGTTGCTAAAACTTTGGCAAAATTCATTATTAATCTTCTTTAAATAATCAATAAGTGCTATTAGTTTTCTAATAGCGCTTTTTTATGGAGGGTCTTCATGTCTTTTTCTTACGTGATTTCATTGACTTTTTTAATACTCCTTTTAGTGTCTATCATACTCTATACTTTTTTAAGAAAGAAAAACGTTGTAGATGAAGCCCCTGGCGCTATTGCTGCCGTTCTTCTTATTTTACTTATATTTTTTTCCCTAAGTTTAGTTATTGTCCTTCCAACTGCTATGCTTTACCTAGTATCATTGGGAGTAAATTTTCTTTTCGGTGAATACATCACTTATGATTCATTATTTTCTTTGATTACCTTCTCGTTGTTAGTTAGCATCATAGTGATTTTTTGGTCATTTATCGTTTTATTTATAGGGAAAGGAATCACTTTTTTGTTGAAGGTCCCAAAATGGATAACTTATATTTTAGAATTTTTTGCTTCGTGGGCTCTTATTTACTTTTCAATTAAATATGTACTAAATATGGAGATAGTTGAAGTTTCTATATGGGGAAATGGGGTATTAATTTTATCTTTCTTTGTTAGCTTTTTATACATCGGACTTGATATCATATCCTCTGCACTTGATCAAAAAAATCAGAACATAGAAGAAGAACCCCCCATCCATTAATGGAGAAGGGGTTTTATTCATTTCATAGCTTTTTCTATCTATATTCATATGTCTATAGAGTTTTACTTTAATAGAATTTCAAGCGAATTTTTCATTCTAACGGAGGGGGAGCAAAAATAAAAATATCCCGATATCGATATTTTTCACGAAATCGGGACATCTCCATTATTGATTAATCACAAGACTTGCCACACACTCCACATGACTCGTATTAAACATCTTCCTCGTCAACATTTTTCGACCTTCGCAACCAGTATGAACAAAAATTTTAATAATCACATATGAGAATATACGTTCGTAAACTTTCGCAAACTTTTAGATCAAATGTGGTCATTTATGTGGTCAGTGGTCAAAAAAAGCCGTCCTTTTGGGCGGCCAAGGTGTGAGTAATATTAAGAAGAAGTTAATCATTGAAATATACGAATTTTTAAAAATCCCGTTTCCGCGGGTAAACCGTATACTCTAATTATACAGCACATTTAGACACCGAACAAATATTCTGTTAAAATGTGTTCGAGGTGAGAGTATGACTGATCTCGAAAGGAAAATATATCGCATCATCTACAACATGAGCAGATTCAGAAAGAACCCCTCAATGGATGACCTTAAAAGAAAAACAGGCAAAAATGAATATACCATCAGGCAAGCGGTTCATAATATGCTGTCAAAAGAAGAATTAAAATGGGATAAAGTAAAGAGAGAATGGAAGTTTTAATTTTCTTCATATGGGCGGTATTTCTTCCGCCCTTCTTTTAATTCTTTTTTCAGCTGCTCAATATCTGACTTTAAGAATAAAACAGTTTTACCCACTTTTTTTATCGGACTTACTCGACCATCTGTATGTAACTTACTCATGCGCTGCTTGTTTATTTTTAAAATCTCCTGTGCTTCAGATGAGGTGAGGACCTCATTTTGAATAAAGTCCTCAACCTGCTGCCGGTTCTTCAAATGATATTCCATGTTATCTGCTCCTTACTACATCTTTGATGATTACAAAAAGCGTTGCAAGTATTAAAGCGGCCATGATTACCGTTGTGAAAGTATTTGTCCATATTGAACGCGTTACAATTGAAGCTGCGCTCAAGAGGATCATAAAGAAGATCAATTGTTTTTGGTTCATATTATATGCTAGACTGGTTATAATTATATTGAGAAGCGAGCGATTAACTCGCTTCCCCAGTGTTAGTCCTTCTTATTATCTTTGTTTGCGTCGTGTGATTGTTGGGCAATCCACGCTATAGATGCAACGTAAAAGATGATTTGAAGGACTTTTATCATGTTGTCTAGCATTTCCTCACCTCCTATATTTATTATACCTTAACTATAGACTTATGTATATAGTTAAGGTATAAAATCATCTCTTTTTCTCAAGAAAATAAAATATTTTTAAAATTCGACAATAAATTACATTTCTCTCATATTATTTATGTTAATATTTGGTTATTGTTGGTTGTATTGACCAATAAATATTACTTTAGGGGGATTTTAAAATGAAAATCAAAATTAAGAAAGCCTTAGGTAATCTTGCTCTTGCTGGTGTCTTACTTATATCAGGGGGACAAGCAGCGAGTGCAGCAGTAACTCCAGATAATTTAACAGCTATTCGAAACAAAACATTCGACTTTCCTGTAGAACAATTTGATTACAATTCAAACAACAAGACAGTAACCGTTTATATGAGAGATAGTGAAGGTAGAAGTACTTATGAGATTTATAAATGTATAAATATAATAAAAGGTACTTGTTATGTTTATGAAAATCAAAAGCCAGAGAATGAAGATTGAAATAATATCAAAAAACAAGCAGAAAAAGTCTCTGCTTGTTTTTTATTCTTGTTTAAGAGTTCAACCTAATTTCACTTATTAGTATTGATCACTTTAATAGCTTAACTAACTTCGCTTTAGTCTTCGGCCCGTAAATGCCGTCAGCAGCAAGCCCATGCATAAGCTGAAACCGCTTGACCGCATCCGCTGTTTTCGGTCCGTAATATCCATCAACGCCGTTGTTTTTTGCTCCCTTTTCAGGATAGAAGAAAAGAGCGGCTAGGGCTTCCTGTACGGCTTTTACTCCCGCTCCCTTCGTAAGAGGCTTTGTAACTTTTAGAATGCCAGCAGGTAGGTTATATGTCTTTTTAGAAGTTGTTTTAGGCTTAACTGTGCTTTTTGATGGTGATGATTTAACCGGCGTTGTCTTGATTGGTTTTGCAGAAACTTTATTTGATAAAAATGACACCAAGACAGGACGCTTACCCGCTTGAAGCTGTGATAAAGTCAAACCTCCCATCATTTCAAGGTGTGGGTAATCTTTAAAGCTCTTCCAGTCTCCCCCCCATGAAAACCCTAGTTATTTACCGATTTGCGCTACTCGGCGCCATTTCTCGTTAACTGTCCAAAGCGCTTTTTTTCCATCCGTACTTAATAGAACGTAATCAATCGCTAAACCATAGTTGTGATTTGATTGACCACCCTTAGCATTGGTAACAATCTTCCCAGGAGCGGTACGACCTTGAGCGTAAAGCTTGTTTTGTTCTGCAAACGAACGGTAGCCAGAAGTAATCTGTACATAGATGCCTTCTTTATAAGCTCGCTTGATCATTTCAATTGCACTTACTTTTACAACACTGTGAATGCCAGCACCCATATTCCTAACCGAACGATCTATAAGAGTTTGTAATCCAATTTTTTCAGCCATGTTCATTCTCCTCTGAATTCATTTTTAAAAACAAAAAAAGCCGCCTAATGGCAGCCGTTTATTTTGAAAGTCCTTTTTGTTTCAGAATTTCTTTTTGTTTTTTTCCTTTTTCGGTAACATAGTTATTTTTAAACCACGCTAAAAGGGTTGTTACGATTGTAAAGATCATTGAGCCAGCAAGGTACAATGTCTCAGCCAACGAAGTGACTTGATCCTCACTGATCGGCAAGATTAGCTTGCCAAATAGAATTAACGTTTGGTTGATCAATGCCATAAAAAGAAGCACTGTGCGAATCACAGTACCTTTGTCGAATGTTTTCATAAATGATTCCTCCTATTTTAAATTCCGTTCAATTTTGTCGAGCTTGTCGATCACGACGTCATACTTCTCACTAAACTTTGCTAACACATCATTTTGCGCTTCGATTTGTTCATTGAGCTTGTTTTCTCGTTCCTTTGTTGTGTTTAATACGTAAAACAGCACCCAACAAAAAAGAACCGCAAAGGGTCCTTGTGTCATCAAATACTGTGCCAAATCCATTTCCACCATACTCACCTACCTCACTTTGTCCACCCCCTTAAAGAAGGCAAAATAAAAACACCTCATTTATTGAGGTGTTAAGATATTTATGATTTTTGTTCATCAAGTAATTTTTTTAAATACGCTGGGTTGTTAGTGAACATACCATCGACTCTAAGCTCAATCATTCTCTCTGTTTCTTTCTTCTCTAATTCAATAAGAAAGAATGTATGAACCTCCATCTTCTCATTATGAATCATTTCCACTTCTTTTTCAGTCAATATGTGAGAACTAATTCCAATTGCATTGGCGTATTTTTTATATTCTTTAATTCTTTTAGGTAACTTCTTCGCATCCGAGGTCCGAATCAGTTGAACAATAGGAACTTCTGTATTGAGTCTTCTAATTTTTCTCAAACTTTTCGCACTAAATGACTGAATGATAACTTGTTGATTTTCTATTAAACGATATCGCTTCATCATATTGATCAGCTTTTTCTCCATCACCAAATTACCTTTAGAATCTTCACGAGTTTCTATATAAAAATTCGTTAATTTCCTGTACTTCTTGATAATTTCATCAAGAGTTAAGACCTTTTGATTTTTTTCGGTTCGCAATTTTTTGACTTGATTTAATGATAAATTTTCAACTTTCCCCTTCCCATCAGTTGTACGAGACACGTCTTTATCATGAAGGGCAACCAGATTTCCATCTTTAGTCATCCTTAAATCAATTTCAATGAAATCGGCTCCATCCTTAATTGCTCTCGAATAAGATTTAATAGTATGTTCAGGTTCAAGCTCCGAAGCCCCTCTATGCGCAATATTGAGAGGTGAGTATTCTTTCGATTTGATTATTTTGGCACTTATATTGCTACAACCTGCATTCATATTAAGAAATAAAATAATAGTTAACGATATAAAAAGAAATTTTCTCATAAACTCACATTACCATGTTTTAACTTACCTGGGCAATAATTTTTCGCCGATTATTTCTTGAAATCGCATATGAGTAACCAGCCTATGATCTACTCCTTCACTTAACTCTTCTATTGTAACTTCGTTGTATTGCATAGCTTTCTTAACTCCCTCCTTATTAGATTGGTAGTGGATAATCATCCTCTGGTTCAAAGATGCCACCTAATGTGCCACCGTCTGTTCCATCAGATGAAAACCCGAATTGACTTGTCTCAATTTCATCAGGAATAGATGAAAAGCTAAATGTCCCATTAAGATTTATATAGGCAACCCGCACACCAGCTGGTTCATCTTCATTATCTTCTTTCACTGTGAATATATTGATCTCGTCATATGCACAATTCAAAGTCTTTGCAAGAGCTTCTATAATGCGGTTTGTTGTCCCATCGGAGATATTTCGCGCCACTTTACCACGAATCAAGACCCGGTATATTTCATCTGTGGCCCTTCCTCTATTTTGTGCCACGTTGTCACCTATTAGATCAAGCCCGCGACCTTTCGCGTTATCTATATCACGCCATTTTTCTGCGGTAGTCAGCGTCTTCCTTGCTGCGGTCAGCTGTTCATCTACAATTAAAAAAAGCTTTCCGATGTTGCTCTTCTCATCTTTCTGAAAAGCATCGGTCAGCTTATTGATTAAGTCCTTAATCATACATGTACCACCTCAATTTCCGAGAATCAGTAATGACAACAGATTGATTACCTACTGTTTCAATGCCTGCCGCCACACTATTAAAAAGTGAATCAGCCACATCTTCTTTTATACCTCCAAGCACATACGCATGAATACTTTTCGGCGGATTACCGTCAGCATCTACTTCCATTGTGTTATTCATTACAACATTAGCCGAACGGACCCCGGATGTTTTAATTAATGCTGCAATGATCCCACTGTGTGTAGATGCTGAACTACCTTCTACCGATCTTTTAATTCGTGCACGATACTCCGAATCTATTTCAATATCGGAACCTCCGGCGGCCGCTTCGGGATTGGTCACAGACGTGATATTTTCCGTTGGTTCAGCTTGTACAGTGATCGTATCAGCTGCCACATTGTTCATTGCGCCCTTATCGACTGATATGACATCGACTAAAGCTTTTCCATTGGTATCAATCGTTGCTTCTTCAAGTACCTCAAAATAAATATCTGATTCCGTTGCAAACTGGGTTTCTTCTTCAATGATGTGACCGGGTTCACCAGTGATTTCAAGAGTGGCGTATGATTCGCTTGCCGGTTCTCTTGTAATTCCGTTGTTATTGCCTAATCTATCAAGCTGCACTCCCTCAGACTTACTAACGAAGCCGCTGTTGTATACTCTTTCAGCGATGTCCCAAACACCAGCTAAAAACCAAGCTATGATTCTGAAGATGATTCCAAGAGGTGTCCTACTTGATGTATTTACATCCTCCCCGAACTGTTCCTTTGCCTTATCTTCCATTTCGTCTACAATGTCTGAATATGTTTTTCGCTGGAAGCCGTTCTCATTCAACAACATCAACACCTCCTAACTCCAATTCTTGGCCGTCTTCTTCTTTAATCAATTTCAGTTTGATACGACTGGAGCGCACTTTTCGATCAAACTGAAATTCTATATCTTCTACTGTGGCAATACGTTTTTCTTGTGAAAGAGCTTCGATAATGTCATATTGTGCTTCTTCTTCATCGAGATTTTTCCCAAGAAGGTTTTCACGCTCGACACCCAAAAACTCATCTAGCTCAAATTCTCCTAGTCTTGTTTTCAGTATCATTTCAACGGCTTGAGCAAGCTCTTCGTCTCCGTCGATCATTTCTAGTTCGCCATCTTTGAAAATAAGATCACCATTAACCAGTTTTAAAGTTTTCATCCGTCATACACCCCAATCACTACAGCATCCGTTATATCGTGTGTTCGGGTACTATCAGGATCAAAAGGTTTGTTTGTTAAATTATCAAGCGCCCTATCTGCAAAAGATAGAAATACCATCGCTCCAACCTTTATGTCTTGCTCGACATGCTTTAACACAAGGGCGTCTTGTATCAATGGTTGTTCATATAAAGTGTCGTCGTCAGCGGTCATAAAGAGCGGTTTTACATCTGCCGTATGACTGGTAGCATCGTAAGAAACGACCCTACCAGGAGCGCAAACATGAATAGAATGCTTGATCCCTTTTATAAGATTATCGAAAAAATTCGTATCTGAAGCCATTAGATCACATCCGCTTCTGTGTAAAAATCGTTCCCATCAAACACATGCTTACCCTTTTTAACACGATACTTTCCGTTGGCCGTTTTGCTCTTAATGATAATAATTGAAGCGGTGGTTATGCGGTGCTGCAATAAGCATTTAACCGAATACCCTTTAAGCTTTTCATCCTCAAACGCTTCAGGAGAGTCAAGCAAACCTGTTGATTCTTTTAACTCAAACCGCTCATCGTCCCCCTCTGTGATCGACCTGATAACAAGACGACCACGCCTGTAATACAGAGAGGCACCACAATCACGCACAACTTCTTCTAGCTTTTTTTCTATTGATCCAGTTACGGTGTAACCCTTTTTGTATACCTTATTTCTAGGAAGAGACAGCTTCGCAAGTTTTATATCAAGAATGCGGATCAAACGCTTTATAATCGTGCGGGCTGTTGTTCCTTTTTTAAAGGTAATTTTCATGGATTGTTTTCTGTATTTCGCCTCACGGACTGTTTTGTATTTAATTGTTCTTGTGCTTTTGCGGACAGAAGTCTTACCTGATTTCAACTTGTACACTTTTTTCGTTTCAACTTTTATCGGTTTTTTTAGCTTATACCGTTTGTTGGCGTAATATTTTACAGGTGCATCAGCAGTCTTTTGGTCGACCTTAATATGAGAGTAATCGTCGCCTTCTTTCATATAAATCGAAGTGATTTTATCGACCCCTGTACGCTTCGTAAGTACCTTTGTGACCTTTCCGATGGCTAATACCCCAAAGTCGCTTTTATACCCAGCCTGAACGGTCATAGTAGCGCCTTTTTTGATCTTGTTGATTGTGCTGCTACTTAGGTTAAAAATCTCGACCTTTGTTTCATTCGGCTTGGCGTCATCATCGAACGGAACTTCAAACCTCACTTCTAAATCTTTATAATCAAAGGTTCCTTTATAAGACCCGCTATCAATCGTCACTTTAACAATACGACCGAATAACAATTTGTTATTATTCGTCGCCATCTTCTTCACCTTCCTCACCAACATCGTCAATATACAGAAACACAGTTTTCATGAAGTTTTCTGATGAAAGCCGAGTTTCTGTATTTGATTCGTCTAACGGTACTAACGAAGGAGCTGGCAAACGATCATCTATAATGTCATCCCATAACGGCACATTTAAAATCATTTTCTCCCCTAAAACAATAGGTTCAAAATCCATGTCATAAAGGTCGATAGAATAGCTGTCATCCGTCTCGTTATAATTGATTTGAAAAACAAAAGTGCTGTCAGCTAAGTCGATCTCAAACTGCTGCGGAATGTCTTCTATATCAATTGGAATATAGTCTCTCGTTGCCATTTTGCTCCCCCTACTTCACCCGTAATTTGACCCCTATAGGAATGCGGCGGTCAGGGTACTTATTCCATTTTCTAAGCTGTGATAGGCTCGTACCGTACCACATTCTCATGTGACTGTATGTCTCGCCTTTCTTCACTTTGTGATAGACAGCGTTTTTCTTCTTTGTATTTGATTTCTTCTTTTTCCCTGCTGCTTTCACTTTCTTTTTTACAAATGGGCTTTTTGCAATACGGATTTCTTGTAACTCAACCGAGATAGCAAAACCATTTTTGTACTCCCCGATATCTCGGGATAGATTGGTAATGACAACGTTTTTCGCTACTTTTCTACCTGTGTAATTCAATAATTTGCCCGCATACATCTGCTTTTTAAGATACGCAAAGTCTTTGTTTGGATTTTTGCCCAGCAAAAAACCCGAAATTGAAGTGATTTCGGGTTTTCGTTGTACATGATCAGTTATTGGAATGCCTTTTTCAACAGGGTATGATGTCACTTCTATTTCAGGATTATCTGACTCCTTTTCATTGACGATTTTGATTTTCCCTAGCTTCGCCATCAATATTCCCCCTCTGGCGCATACATTGGATTCAGTTTCTCCCATGTTTCTTTAAGAGCTTCTTGTACAGCTTGCTTAATACTGCTTTCGCTGCCAGATGAAGCACCACCAGAAACTTGGACATAAACTGTCGGTGAAAAACTATTACTGTTTGAAGCATTAGAATATGTTGTCGAACTAGATGAAGGTGTGTAAGCTGCGTCACTTAACATGCTGTTTGTTCTACGGTTGTTATAAATTGTTGATCCACCCGACAAATGCATAAGCTCTGGACCCTGCTCTCCAACCATTGCCCATTGATCACCAATGATACGGCCACCTTTTGCATATCCCTTATATGGACCACCGCGCGCCATTGATTTTAAGCCCGGATGGTTATAGATGCCGCCATATCGTCTATTAAGATAGTTAATGGCCGCTATGATTTGATGAACTGGGTTTTTGATGTTACCATAACCCGGTTCTTTGTATGCGGAAAATGTAGAAGGGATAAACTGCATAAGCCCTTGTGACGGGTGCCCCGCCTTTGCGTTGCTATCCCAATTGTTTACTACATTTGGATTTCCGCCAGACTCTTTCATCGCGACGGTTTGTAAGGCCCCGGCATAGCTAGGACTAATTCCTTTAATTGAAATAGCTTGAGCTACCCATTTTTTTACGGCAGCAGATCCACCGCCGCCAAACATACCGCCGAAGCTCTCAATCTTTTTCTTTCCCCAGCTCATTGCGCCATCTTTTACTTTAGTGAATAAACCCTTTGCTATATCACCAAAACCTCCAGCTAATGAAGGTACTTTCCCACCAAACATCTCAAAGGCTTTGTTCATAAGCTTTGTAGGATTAGAAATATAATCCCACACATCAAAAGCAGCGCTTTTCACTTTTCCAACAACGTTTTTTGCTCCCTCAACAGCTTTACCAAGCCATCCATTTCCTTTTTTGTTTCCCTTTGTTCCATCGCCATACATCGGGACATTTCCGAGAGTTTCAAGCGTTTGCTTATGTGATAATACCTGTGTTCCTTTTGGCAAGTTCATCAGCGTGTCAGTTCCCGGGGATAACCCAACATGGCCGGACGGTGTTTTATATAATTCAGGTCCACCACCATCCCCTAAAATTGCAGGACCACCCGGATGTCCGTTTGTACCATTCGCATATTTAGGCGGGTTCCATTTTGGGATTTTCGCATCTTTCAAACCAATCTTATCCAGCACCCAGTTAATACCACCCGTTACTCCGTTCACAGCGGTTGCCAGTGCTCCAGCTAGCATATTCCCAAGACTTTTGACACCGCTGACAGCTTTTGATGCCATCGACTTAATACCTTGACCAATCTTACCAGGTAATGCTTTTGCTCCTGCAACCATATCACCAAATTTTTTCTTAACTAGATCCCATAGAGCGCCAGCCAATCTGCCGACGTTATTTTTCACAAAGCTCCAGCCTTTTATTATAAACCGGCCCATATTCACAACGGCATTAGATGCGTGTGTTGCACCATTCACGAAGAAGCTTTTAACACTTGTCCACATTCCTGATACAAGTGCTCTTATTCCATTAGCCAATCCTAAAATGCCTTTTAATAAGCGACCTACAAAAAGCAGTTGTATTCCATTCCATATAAATTCAATAGCACCGAAAAAGAGTTGCTTTACTCCTTCCCACATCTTTCCGAAATCTCCTGTGAATAAACCTGTGAAGATTTTAACAACGCCCATGATGATATTAAGCGCACCAGTAATAACCCCTTTAATGTTTCCCCACACAGATTGAACAATATAGAGGATTACAGGCATCAAGAACACAAACACCTTTTGTAAGACACTAAAGACATTCTGAAGTGCTTGGACTATTTGTGATCCGTTTTCTTTCCAAAATGCCGACACTTGATTTCCTATGGACGCTAAAAAGCTAAACACTCCGCCCAATGCTTGGCCTATGTATGGCGCGATAAATTGAACGGCTGACAATATCCCATTAAAGATCGTACTAAACACTGGTGCCATACCTTTCATAGTTGAAACAAAACTATTTATGAAAGCCTGTACATATGGCGATACGCTAGCGATGGATGATTTAACTGTATCAAAAACCGATTTCACTTTATCTGTTACTCCAACAATCATATCTACCGTGCTTGGAGGGAAAAGCTGTGACAATATGCCGTAACCTTCTAAACGATCTCCTGTGCCTTTACCTTGCATAACGCCAAATACGCCCATAATCGCTTGTTTAGCGGTTTGGGCTGGACCTGATATATTTTTAAATATAGAACCAATTGTATTGAAAACTGGTTGCATTACTTTACCAATGCCAAAAATAACATCAGGCAATTTACTAAATTGAGTAGAAAACCATCCCATTGCAGCTTGAATATGAGGCTTTGCAGGCTCCATAATCTTTGCCATTGTCGAGCTGATAGATGATTTCATACTATCAACAGATCCGACCCACGTATCTTTTGAATCTTTCATGATACCGGCCATTGCTGCTGTTTCGCCCGCTGCTCCTTTGGTCCCTTTCTGCATCCCTTTTACAAGCGCAGCGATGGCTTCTTCACTCTCAAAACCACCTTTAGAAATGACCTTTTTCAGATCTATAACATCTTGACCTGTTTCGTTTGCCAGTATCTTAAGCGCAGGAATACCAGCATCCATGAGACGGTTCATCTCTTCCATAGACAAGGTACCTGATACCTGCATTGCTCCAAAGGCATCACTGATCTGCCTAAATCCTTCGGCACCTTTACCACTTGCGGCAGCGGCATCCCCAACAGCTTGCATTGTTGGTATTACATTCTTAACATTCATACCAAAAGCAATAAGGTTTCTACCGCTATTTGCGATGTCAGTAAAGGCATATGGTGTTGTTTTCGCAAAGGTTAGCATGTCATCAAGAAAGCTTTGTGCCTTCTTCGCATCACCCATCAGAACAGATAAGGAGGTTTTAGCTTGCTCGATTGCAGATAAACGCCCCATACCTGTTGCGGCTAAAGCTCCACCTGATAACAGCCCCAGCGCTCCTGCATAGCCTTGTACAGCTGTTTTTGCTTCTCTGAATGGTGCTGTGATACCTGATTTAACACTATTGGCAACGCTTCGAGACATTGAACTAACTGATGATGGGATTCGTCCAAAAACTCCGCCTAACCTCGATGCACTTTGTGTCATCTGTTGAAACTGTCCACCCACTTGACCGCCCATACGGTTCACTTGCTGGGTAAGTGCTCCTGCATTGCTTGTGCTGTCTTCAAGTCTAGTACGCATAGCAGATAGTTGACTGTTAGCAACTCGAATTGTTCTAGAACTTGTATCAGTGGATCTTGTGAAACGCATTATACTGCGGCTTGCTGTGTTGATATTGGTGTTTGTTGAGGCGACACTTTGACTCGCTGTTCTCATTCCACGAGTTAGGTTTACAACCTGTCCGTTCGCTAGCCTAAGTTGTCTAGTTGCTCCAGCTGCAATCTGACTAGTATTGTTAAGACCATTACTCATCGCTTGAATTGGTCGATCTGCTCCCTGAATACTACTAAGCATACTATTTACTTGAGTATTCATTTGTTGCAATGGTTTCGAGTTAGCAATGAGTTTCAGTTCAATCGCGGTGGTCCGCAAAGGTTGAGACATCTATTTACCTCCTTTCTGATTTGCTTTGTTCTTCGCATCAATATAAAGATCAAGGGCGGCATTAGCTTCAGCAATCTCGTCAGGTGTCATATATCTAGCAACGTCAAAACTGATCACTCGCTCCATCACTAGCCGCCACATGTCCCACTCATTCTTTGCTTTGTTCTTGTAGTGGTTCTTGTTCTTCGTCTTCCGCTGTAAGAAACGTGTCACATTCGTTCATGACCTCCTGCAAGGCCTTCAATCCTTGCTCATCCCAATGAGACCAATCTACTTTAGGGCTGTGAATTACATGTTTCATGTAACCGTCATACAAGGCATCTAAATTAATAGAGCCATCACCAGCAGCTACAGATGATTGCAATTGAACTACCTTTCTTACTCCTGGATGAACAAGTGTATACTTGACACCTTTTACTGTTACTTCTTTTGATTCGCCTAATTTTGCCATTGGTTTTCTCTCCTTTAGTGGTTTGTTCATATGAATAAAAGCAGCCTTTTCAGACTGCTTTCGTGTGTTCGTTTTCTTTTTTTGAGCCATGTTATTTCACTGTGTAATCAAAGACTTGAATTTCAAACTCTCTGTCTCCGACTTCGTCCCCGTACTCAGCATCAGCATTTTTCTTTACCATTGCTGATGTTCCTCCAATCGTTTCTTTTACCATTCCATTATTTTTAATCCAAATAGGGAATTGTTTAGCTGTGTTTGCGTATTGATTTAACAAAGCAACAAATGGTGACCCCTGCGACAATGTTAGTGTGATTGTGCCTAACATGTTGTTTGTAACCGCAACACTTGCTTCGCCTTTTGCGCTCATCTTCACCTGAAAGTTGTCCTCATCTTTTGATGCTGACACCATTGTTCCTTCTGAAAACCCCGTCACTATTTTACCTGCGATTGTGGTTGTGACATCCATTGGGTTATATGTGTAAGTTTCTGACATTAATTAAGCCCCCTTTAAATAATGATTTCCCCTGTGATTTCTGCTGTGTGAACCGCTCCAGCAAGCTCAAATCTAAACGATAAGCCGTCATACACACGGTTTTTGCGGTTTTCGTCTGTCATCTCGCTTCTTCCTTTAGACTGAACAGAATAGACAGGCTGTCCGTCCTCGTCAGGTGCAATGATGCCGTTTGTAAAAGCTGTTTCCAAAACATTGATAATTTGTGATTCTAGTAAAGCGAACCCTTCATTTGTGTAAGGGATTTTATCAGTAGTGCTTAGAGCGGTTTGAATTGAAGTCTCGATGTTAAGCTTGACCCAATCTTTGCCGTGTAGCACGTCAATAAATTCACCTGAAGCTGTAATACCCTCGCTTGTTTGATTGCGGCCAGCTTTAGTCACAAATGCAATGGCACCCGCCTAGTGGATGTTTTCCAAAGTATCAACTTTGTAGTCTTGTGGTGTGACACCAATGAGAGACTTAAACTTCCATGTAACAGAACCGACAGGCTTGTTTGCAATTGCTCCGATAAGCGCGGCATCCGGTTCCTCATCAACAAGTGGATGATGGAATACAATGGTCCGATCTTTCCCTGTATATTGCTCAAGCTCGTCAAATGACGCCACTTTCAAGACAAGGAATTTATATGACTTCTCTTCAAAGAATTTAGATGCCTCAAGGCGATCCTCTGCGTTAACAGCCGCCAGTAATACAAAATGAAAGTCTTTGTCAAAATACTCTTCTAACGCGTTTCTAACGCTGAAAACCTGTTTAGGGTTCTCTGTATCTCCTGTCTCAAATTCGTGCCCAAACGAAGCCACAGCGACCTTATTCGGCGCATTGTCACCTTGTGCAAAGATAGCCGCTGCCTTTTTGTAAGTAGCTGTGCTTTCACCGTAGTTTTGCTTTAATGATTCCAGTGACCCGTATTCTCGATAAACACTTTCAGTTGCGCTAGTGTTCTTCACTAGAATCAAAGGAATGCCAAGACCTACAAGCGTTGTGGGCTTTAAAATATCAATTTTGACTTTTACGTCTGATAAAGGCATGTAATTACCCTCCTATATTCTCGTTATTTATGGTGACGGAATCAAAATACTCTGACTCTGCCCCGTTATGTGTTACTCGTATTCTGAACCGTGCATCAAAGCCATGACGACGCTCATTTTCAATTGATATAAATGTATCTCTGTTACCTGTTCCCTCCGCTCGAATAAACGCGATTCCCTTATCATAAAGAACCTGCTTCGCCTTCATTGTTTTCAAAAGCGTAGCAGTCTGTTGTGTTAATGAAATCACTTCAATAGCATCATCGGAAATCCAAGTGAACGAAAAGAAAATATCTACATCTTCAGTGATCGCATCACCTTCGATAATTCCCCGATGTTGGGGAATGTACGGTGATGTAATGGTATATGTGCAAAAAGGATAAGCAGGCTGCTTTCCTGTTCCATTTTCCATAATCACTTTGTGACCGGTACTATCTCTGATGACACCAATCACCGTGCTTATAATGGACTCGTAATCAATCAAAGCTGCCCACCGCCTTTAAGATGTAACTATTGAAATCTGCGTAATCCTCGAAAGGATTCATAGATTCAACATGGTATGTGCTCCCTTTGTAAATCACTTTAGATTTCGGTGGGATCTTCACAGATTTGTTAATATACAGCTGGCGGTCAAATGTTGTTAAGCGCCCACCTGATTGATAGATTAATTGACTAGGTAGAACAACAAGCGCCCCTTTTTGCATTGTGGTTATGGCTTCACCGTCTTGCCATCGTCCGAGATTGTCGTAGTCTCCTTCACTCTGCACAACAAGATCAAAAGTCACGCTATATTTGTCTATGAGTTTCTTAAAGTTGAACTGACTCATCACTGAACCTCATAATCAATGGAACCAATCAGCTCGCCTGTATCAACAAGTGGATTTGATGACCCTTTTTGTTGAGTGGTAAATGACTGGTTTGCTGGTGACTTCAGATCACGGGCATATTTTTGTATTTTCCCCTTTGTCTCAAGACCGATAGAGTTCATGACGTTTCGAGTGCTGATTCCTTTTTGGACAGCTTCAAGCAAAAATTTGTCCAGCTTCCGTAGGATTTCGCGCTCGTTTTCATCCCATCCCGATCTAATAAAAGAACGTTCGGGAATGACAATGTGAGTGGTGTCCTTTCGCAAATGCAGACCTTGAGAATGAAGATATGCACGCATCTTTGGCGTCACTGTGATACGTGTACCAAATTCATGCACAGCTGCAATCATAGCTTCTTTTCCTGTTCCAAGAACGCCCACTCTTGCTTTTCTCTCGCCATTTCCAAGTGCGTTTACCACTTTCGGAATACGATTTTTGTCTTTGATCTTTATGCGCCCCATATCATCACCTCAACGGGCGAAACTTAACTTTCCTGTATTTTCTCCACAGCTTATACACAGCTTCATACCGTGTATAATCACTTGTGTATGTCTTACTCATGCCGCCGATAGATTCGGAGGAAACACCGACCTCATTCGAGCGGTCAATCTTAATCATCATGGCAATTCCTTTTTTGACTGGTGACGGCAATTCAAGTAACCCCTCTTTGTTTAAAAAGGGGTTGTTGCAATACTCTTTTACATACTCAATGCCGTCTTGCAATTCAAGTTTCAGCTTTTCATCCTGTGACTCATCATCTAAAGGGATCTCTAAACGGGTTTTTAATTCAACTAACTCCATTATTCACCCCTCAATCCCACTACTTCATATGTTAGAAAGCAGCGGCAATGTATGTCATTGGCTGCGCTTCCTGATTGTCCAGGCGCAACTGCTGTGACACTATTTCCTAGATCAAATTGTTCATTGACCTTTCTACGCTGACCTTGTAACGCTTTATGATTTGCCTTCCGAGTTTGTCGGACCCGCGCATCATTAACGTTGTTCCATACCTTTTCCATAATGATGCCTTGTTGCTCAAACTCTTCAGCTTTATTGTGAGTAGCCTTTTCACGCACTCTATGAGCTTCTGTACGGGTTATTACAGTTGCTCTATAGTAAGAGGTATCAAAAGCATTTCTAACACGTCTAGCAATGTCTGAAAAGCGTTCGCGTTCAATAAACCCTCTTTCTATTGCGTCGTTTATATCCTTCACAATCATTACGCGATGCTTTTCCAATGCTTGTGTTAGCTTGAGTCCATACACAGCGTTCTTACGAGCTTCTTCAACTAACTTTGGCAAAGAAGGCGGTGCATTTCTTAGCTTTTGATCAATCATTGCTTCGACAACGGATGCCATCCAGTCATAAGAGAAATCATAAGTGTCTTCTAAGAGTCGTATGATTTCCTTTTGAGAGCGGGCATCTAGCTTGGACGCCAAAGCAATTATTTGAGACTTCAAGGCCTCAATATCGTCAAACTGATTAATGTCAGCATATGAAAGGTCTTCACCTTGATCTAATTTCTCGTACAGATCAGTAAGAGAACTCATAAATTCCTTTGAGGCTTCACGATACAGCTTTTTTAACCTTCTCATGGCCCCTCGTTCTTTAAGGTCCAACGGCTTCAAAAGCTCGTTTAAAAATTTCCCTTTATCCACCGTCATCCCCCTTATTCTTCTACTAGTTCTTCTGGAACTTCTTCAACTTCATCTTGTTCCTGCTTCTCGCCCTTTTTGTCGAGCTTATAGCCTAATTCTTTGTAGATGATTTCAAAGGCTCTTTCAGTGACATCAAGTGAATGCTTACCTTTTTTAATTTTCATTACTCTCCAGCAGCTCCTTTTGGCGTGATAGCAGCAAATGCATCATCATTAAGAGTCATAAATCCAACTTGTTGAGTAACACGTAAAGCTACTAAATCTTGCTCAAACAAGCTAATCGGTTTGCCATCTTTGTCAAGAGTACCTTCAAGCGTAGCATCTTCACTAATTTTGTATTCCATTCCTTGTGGGATACCGTATCTAGCCATGCTCCAATCACCAGCAAGTAGCGAAGCTTTATCATATTTCCAAGACTTAGAACTAACATAGCCGATTGGTAGACCTAGGGCCTCAGATGTGGCACCACCCTTTGGATCATTAAAAATCGGCAAGCCGTTTTCATCTTTTGCACCACGCAATTTTTGTTTAAAGCGTTTTGTTGTTGTAAATCCATTGGCGTCTTTATCAGATTCTTCTAAGAGCGCCATCACTGAGTTTAGCTCATCATACAAGCTTCCCAAGGAATCTAATTCGATTTTATTACCTTTAGATTCAATTCTCTCCATCACTGATACGCCTTTACCAAATGGAGAGCCAATACCAAATAAAGCAGCTTGGTCAAATTTAATAGCGAAAGCTTCTGCAATTGCTGGTTGCATTTCTGCGAAGAAGTCTGGCACAGAATAACGTAAAAACTCCTTTGAAACAGGAATGATAACGCCAAGTTTTTTAGAAATCATTTCTGCATTCAACCATGTTGCACCATCCGTTTTAATTCTTTCACCTTCACCAACCCAGTAAGCCCCAGGTCCAGAAGCTAAATAGGTAAACTCCTTTTTAGGCTTGGTCATTTCTTCATATTGCGCCAGCTGTGTCACTGCTGATTGTGTCAAAAAGTCTCTTAATACTAATGTTCCCGTTTCTTTAGGGACCGCCCCTGTCTTTGCGTCTTGTAGCATTACCATAATTATTTCCCCCTATTTTCTAATGTTTGCTTCTTGAGCAATTGTTCTAATATCAATGTTTCCAGTAGAATTACCTGCTCCGTTACCTCGTTCAATTTCACGGCCAGATTCTTTAAACTTTCCATCTACAGCAGCTTGCACGGCAGCATTGAATGATTCTTCAAGCTTGCTTAGATTTTCCAGTGTAGAATCTTCGTTTTCTCCAATAAAAAAGTCAATAACGTCCTTTGGCAACTTCTTTTCATCAGCTGCTTTAAGGGCTTTATTGACTAAAGTTTCTCTATTGCGGGCCGCTTTTTCTGCTTCAATTTCTTTTCTGAGCTTTTCTACTTCAAGTTGTTCAGGTGTTTTGGAAGGATTCCTTTTTGAAACCTCTTCCTCAACGATTTTTTCAAGGTTGTTCTCTTTCCAAGTCGCTAGACCTTTAGTAAAATGGGAATCCAATCGAGGCTGCAAGAGCTTCTTTCCTTCTTCTGTTTCTAGGAATCCTTTCACCTTGTCCGCTGACACGGCTGATAGTTCACCTACAAACGCTTTTACTTCTTCATTCTCTTTATTTTGTTCAAGAAACTGCTTAATTTCTTCAATATTCATTATTTCATCCTCCAAGCCATGTAGTACGAGCCTACACGTCTAAGTTTTCCGTCTTTTCACGACTTCCGGCAGGTCGATTGTCTAGCTCTTCATCTTCGTCCAAGCTGTAGATTGAATCTACTTTCACGTCATTCATTCTTTCGATTTCATA
The DNA here is from genome assembly GCF_038007905.1 of Bacillus sp. FSL W8-0645. Lineage (NCBI taxonomy): Bacteria > Bacillati > Bacillota > Bacilli > Caryophanales > Bacillaceae > Bacillus > Bacillus sp. FSL W8-0645. The sequence continues at coordinate 794,035 of NZ_JBBOYC010000001.1, read as the reverse complement.
TTGAACATCATCAACAAACGTAAGAAGTGACAGCCTTGTTTCTTCGCTTACAAGTCCTTTAAGTTTTGCCGTGGTTTCAGCTTCTTCTGCGATATTCGCAGGAAGGTTACGTGTGAACGTGAACCAAACTTTCAAATAATCATCATTACTAATAGCGGCGTTTTTTCGTGACCAAGCTGAACACAGCAACTTGTATTGGTATCTCAAAGCAGCAGTCATTTTCCGCTCCATCGTAATACATTTGTTTTCTAATGCCATAAGCTTGTACCGCATTGCAACGCCTGTTAAATTGCCGCCAAACGCTTCATCTGAGAAATTAACCGACTTAGAGAAACGCATAATGTTTTCTTCTAGCCGATTCAGATGATTTTCGATCATAGTATCGTTAATATCTTTCGTCAGAAACTTCACATCATCGTTGTCGCCAAATAACTCAAAGACTCCATGCTTTTTAAGCTTTTCAAGCGTTTCTTCATCCGCTCCCGCACCTTTAAAGATCATGTAAGCAAGTCGCAGCTGCTCTATCTCATTTGATGCGTCTGATAATGTGCGGTCATAAGCATCAATAAGAGAAAGAACCTTTTCTGAGTCCCCCATAAATTCATCATTGTTTGGCAAACCGAATAAAGGGCAGTGGTCGAATAGATGTTTATTAACTTCGATTTCTGTCCATCCATTCTCATTCTTCTCGAAATAATGAACGTGAGATGAGTCATAAAACTCCGTCTTTTCACGTTTGATCTGTTTTCCATCTACCCAGGTTGTCACCTCATAATATCGAAGAGCAAATTCAGGTTCAGTTATGTCATTGCCGCTACCAATAATGACCGCTTCCCACGGATCAATATTCACGGTCCTAACTTCTCCCGCTGTGTCAACATAAGCTAAGCGAGCGGCATACCCACAGATGGCTGCTTTCTTACCTAGTTCACTATCAGCATCTTCAATAGTATTCATCAGATTAAATCTATTGATCACTTCGACTAAAGCGCCGGATTCTGATACTTGGTTTTTGTCCACTTCATATGTTATCGGATGGCCAAACATGTAACCTACTTTTGTATCAACAATCTCACTATCAAAGCCGTTGTTTAATCGGTTATTAACTCGATTGTCTATTCTGAGGATCGCCCCTGTTTCAAAGTCCTCTTGATGTTCAATGGTAAAAGCGTCCCTTTGGAGAATCGGCACGCCATCAATGGACGCTTTGTATCTCTCGTACTGATTGATCATTTTCTCTCGCTGTGTTTTATGAGAACTTATAATCGCATCAATGACTTTGCTGTTAATCTCGTTTTCTCTTAAATACTGTACAAATTCATTCATTTGCTCACCTCGCTCCTTTACGCCTCATCGGTTTATTATGTGTATAAAGGGCATAACGCACTGAATCAAGCACATCGTCCCATTCTTTAACTGGATCACCCGTCTTTTGATTCCAGACGTACATAAAGATTTCTTTTTTAAACCGGTCAACTTTGTCTTCAACAACAAAAAGCCTGTTCTTCTTGAACAAGCCTGCTACCTCTTCTATACCAGACACTACAGCCTTATCAGCATTCAAGGCTCTTAACCTCTCACGCCTGAATCTAACAACATGTTCTGGCCGAGCGGTATCGCAATAAAAATTCATGCTGCCGTAACGCTCTTTTATATCTTTCGCCACTTTGACCCAATAATCTATTTCTTCATGTTGCGCTGCATGCTCTTCCAAGAGATAATAATTTTGTTTATCATCCTCTCCAATAACGACGATGGAACCAAAATGCTCATACCCCCAGTCAACGCCAGCGAAGTATTTTACAAAGTTGACGTTCTCTAATTGATCTGACCTGATGTAATGCACATCTTTGTTGAAATCTTTGTATATCACACCTTCTGGCGCAACCCAATAACCATGAATATCCCTGTCTGTAAACATGCCACTCGGTGTGGATGCCACTATACTTTCAACATATTCAGGATCAAGAAAGTTATTATCAAACAAAGAAAAGTGAAAAGCCCTGATGTTAAGGCGGCCGCTCTTTAATCTTTGCCCGTCTTTGTCGATGTAGTCTTTTTTTACGGTGTGCATTGGGTTTTCAGGGTTTGTATCCATCAAGACCATTGCGCCTTTGTACAAACAACGGGATATAACTTCCTTCACAAATGAATCATGAAGAGCGGTTGCTTCGTTTAAAAATGCGCCAGCTGATGTAAAACCCCTCGCTTTTTTCCAAGCGTCCACATTGGCACCATCGAAACAGTAGACCCGGTTGCCGAATATCTCAATGGCATTTGCTTTGTCGAGTCTAAGCTCTTTCTCTAATATCAATTCAAGGTCATTCAACACGTTACGTTTGATGGCTGCTTGAGTAGCGCCACCGATGATAAATGAAAGACCCTTGTTTTGATATTTGCTAATGTGAGCAAGGAATGCTAAAAGAAGCACGAATGTTTTTCCTGCTCTCTTTGCTCCACTACACAAAAGGATTTTAGGACGCTCTTTTACGAAGCTGTCCCATACCTCTTTTTGCTTTTTATTCAACTCCATGTTCATTCACCATCTTTTGAAGCATTGAAGCAATTTTGTTTTCTCCGCTGTTTTCAAAACCACCATCAATTGCTTTCTTAGTCTTTTCAATGTTCAAGCGCATTTGCTCCAATTTAAGCCGTCTTTCGTCTGTCTCATGGGCTATGTTGTCAAACTGCTTTATCAAGCTTCTCAGCTCAGACATTGCCCTAGATTGAGCGTTTAGGAATGTAGCATGACGGTCCCAAGCAAACTGAAATTCGTATTCTTCTTCTTCGGTTTCTTTTTCTTCAAGGTCGCCCTCATGAAAAACGTACCGTGCTTTTTTCAGCTCTTTGATCATTTCGTCTTTGCTCTCAACGAACATGATCTTCTGCGCTCTTACGATTGCTGTGAACTGAATTTGTATTTGCTCCCAAAGTAAGTCAACGGGCGAAAACTCCTGAATGTCCTGCATGATCTCAAACGCTTCTGCTGGCATGTGCTTTGAATAAAAGCCGTGCGTCTTTGCGTTTTGGTTTCTTGCAGGAGAACCGCCGCTATTTCCGATAGCGTTTTTGTTCCCAGGTTGCCCACCTTTTTTTGTGTGCACACTTTTTTCTTTGGGTGCACCCTTTTTCCTTTCCCAACCATGCCGCTTTTTCCACGATTTTATGGTGTTGATCGACACCCCGTATTTCTCGGCAAGGTCCTTGTATTTCATGCCTTTGACGTAATCTTTCTCCGCCTGAATGTGCTTGGATTCCATCTATATTCACCTGCCGCCTCCTTCTGATTCGTGTTGTTTTGGGATTTTTATTTCCTCTAAACTGCCGCCGCACTCTACCTTTAAGCCGATGCTTGGTGTAAAGGTTCACCGGAAGCAGTTTACAGGGAACAAAAAAAGCACCCCAAAACGGGTGCTTAAATTAGTTTGTAAAGATCTTTGATTGATTTAGCATAGTTGAATTCATGAGCTTCATTACAGTCTTTTGCATCAAATTCAATCTCTTCACCGTTCTCAAAAGTGAAAGTCAAATTAGCTTCTCTTCTTCCACTAAAAGTAAGATTTTTTTTAACAATCCTACTCTTATAGAAATCCAAACCGAATCGTTCCTCTTTTTGTTTGGCAATGAGTAAACCCGATTCTAAGAAGAAATAATGTTCGGCACTATTGATATCGAAGGGGTTTTTAGAATAAATAAATTTAATTTCATCTCCCTCAATAAATTCATAAACTCCTTTAGCCATAATCTCATAATAGTCATAATTTGTGTCTGTTATGAAGTTTTGAAAATGATTTTTAAAAATTTCAACATATTCCATTTTTTCACCTCCCACCCTTAATATCGGCAGAAAGTAAGTATATGGAACTATTCGCAGAATTTGTCGAACAAAAATCACTTTTCATCTTTTTCTTTTCTCGCCTTTACTTGCTCAAATGTTTTTAACATGGTACCTGAAATAATTCTATCTTTTCTGCTTTTATTCAATGATCTCATTACTATTATAAGTGCTACAGCCCACACAATTGTAAGTACCCATGTGTCCTCGTAAATTTTGAATGCTGTAGTAATATACACAGTAATAAATGGAGTTAAGAACGCAAAATATCTAGCAGGATCTCTTTCGTTATCGATATTATGAAATCTAGAAATAGCAAACTCTAAACATTCAATGTCTAGATCATAAAGCAATGACACACTTCTTTTATATTGATTCTTTTTTTTACCATATCTAAATTCTTCTAAAAAATAAGCAAGTAAGTCTTTTGCTCGATATGTGTAAATCACATCTTCTAGTTCCTTTAATCGTTTATTATTTTGCTTAATATTAGTGGCTGATTTCTTCTTTTTACTCAATTTCACTCACTCCTCGACATTAATATCGGAGAAGATTGATAAAATTGTGGTGTCCGCAAAATTTGTCGAACGAATCCCAAGCTCGCAAGAGTAAGTGAAAATATATTAATTTGTGGAGACACGGGAAAATTATGCCTCCCCGTCCTGCCTTCCATTTTACACTACGGATTTTTCATCATTCAACAAGTGCACAAAGTGGCAATATTGGCATAATTGGTCGATGATATTATCTTTCATTTGCCGTACCTTTTCACGAGACAGCCCCAAGTGAAGTCCAATGGCCCGATAACTCATACCTTCCATCATGCAGTCATAGACCACCCTGTTTTTCTCTCCTTCGATTTTGCTTGCTGCTGCCTCTATTGCATATACACGTTCTTCAAACTTACGAAGTCTCTTAAACAATCTTTCTTCCCTCATATCCATGTCACGTAATTCAGCTTGGCTCTTTCCTTTGCTCCCCTTTGGCAATGTTGCCTCGATGCCGTATTGAGCAACGCCCCAGCTGCGCATAGGGATGTCAGTACCGTATAAAACACGCTGGAGCCGCTGAACCTCTTTCGCCATCCAGTGATAATTGTGAATGAGTCCTTCAATCTCTTTTTTATTCATGCTGTACCCTCCCGTTATTTACGCTTGTACGCCCCGCCTTTGGCTCTTTTTAAACGTTGCATGTTTTGCCCCATCAGCTCACGTATCTCTCTTTCTGTAAGCTCCTGCGGTCGTTTTTTCGGCTTTTCCTTCTTCATGGTGTTGCTCCTTTCCTACAAATAAAAAACGGACACCAACCAGCACCCTTAAAAGGTGTTGATCAGTGTCCGCAGGCTCTCCGTCTTGGACTTATGTTGATTTTTTTTTGAATAGTTTACCAAGAGACAAATCTAAAATAAACCAAGCACTTATAAAACAAGTAATTATAGAAACACTTAACAAAATAGCCATAATTGTTTGCTGAGGATAAAATTTAAATATATCCCAGGACTCATTCAAAGAATAAAATCCAAATGTACAGAAATAAATAAAGACACCCGCACTGAAATACAAATTTAATTTAGCAGGGATACCCATTGCTTTTTCATTGTTATCAACTTTGTCACCTAGTAAATTTTCTTTCAGATCCATTAACTGTTTTGCTATATTAGATTTTTGTTGAACTGATATGAAATTTGTCTCAAAAATATCTTTTAGCAAATGATTTATAACTTGATCTACATTATTTATTTCTGATCTCTTGACGCTGTTAGATTCTGAATAAGCTTGACTTAGAGATTCTATAAGTAAGACAGATGGAATTTGCCCCTCTGATACAAAATTTTTAACTGTTCTAATTAACTCCATGTTTGCATTTGCAATTCTTTTCTTATAGTATTTTCTTCTGAAAAAGTACACAACTGAATTAATAAAAAATGAGCTTATTACCGTTGTAACAAAGCTAATAACCCAAGCATTTGACAAAAAATCCATTTTAATCAACCTTTTTTACTTTAATTATACAATATAAAAAAATTTCAGCCTATATTTTGATAATTTAAGTGTCATTTCCTCACCTCGAAAGCGGGCGTATAAATGTATCCCTTAACGCCTGTCCAATTGGTGTTTTTATATATCGTCATTTTGATACGGTGCGTGCCTGCTGTGTGATTTACTGTGTAAAATTCCTTTGCTGGTGTGGCTGTTTTGAAAGAACCGACCAAACTAAACCGCTGATCCTTCCATTTGCCATTTACTCGTTTTTGCAAAGTGAAACGATAATAGACCGTTTTATTACCCGTTTTACGTGCTGTCACGTCGATTGATTTAGCTCTCGGCGTATACGAATTAGCATCCGTCGATACGCTGACTGTATGCCCGCCAATTGTTTTATATCCGCTCGTTACTGCCGCAGCGGACGGCGCATAAAGCACCGCCGCAATAATAATAGTTAGTGTGATTAGTAGTTTTTTCATTTAAATTCCCCCAATATTTATTCCCATATAAGTTAAATAAATTTTCACATGGATTATATTTGAATATATAGTATTATTAAACTTGTAAGACTATTATCCCAAACTAAAAGGAGCGTCAATCATGCAAATTAAAAAAGTAATTGCAAGTTCAGTTCTATCACTCGCTTTGCTAGTTTCTTCATCTGCTTTTTTTACTGCTCAAGCAGAAGCTGCTAGCCCTAATGAAACATGGAAGCTTTGCACTTCAGAAATATTTGGTCCGTACTCTTCTAGAAATGCAATACCGGCTATTTATAACGACGGCACCTATAATTGGTACTTAAAAGGCGCGAAAACTTACTCAGGTATTTGGTATGGTGCATATGAACGTTGCTGGTACTCAACACTTACATGAATACTACTTTTATAAGAGGGAATCTTCCCTCTTTTTTTATAGCAAACTCGGGTTATTTTCGTTCATCGTGCTTCCTCCAATAGATCAGGATTTTGATAGATGTTGCCGACAACTTCGATATGCTGATGTTTGTTGAAATACTCATGAGCATTCCAAACTCCGAACATGTAGCAGCCCTTATGCATACACACCTTTCACATAATTGGATCAACTTCACCGTGCAATCGGAGACTACATCCCCTCATAAATATCAACGTTGTTCTTATCTCTCAATCCGGTAAACTGCATTTCGTGACAGCTGGGATAATAATCAAATTGATCGCTAGCCTCGGCATAATCTGGTATAGAATAAGGAATCCCCCCTGGTGTCAAACCTACTTCATAGACCATTTCAGGCTAATAGTTTTATGTATCATTTTTGTGTTCCCACCTTTATGCTTCAAAAATTGAACCTGCCTTCTTTGCAATCTGAAGCAATAAAACTAATCGGTGACACCTTTAATGTGACTTATTCTTTTGCCACCACCCGCTTAGAAATGTTTAGAAGAAAAAGCTTTGCTTTTTCTTTATATGAGAATACTTTAAAACAAATTAATTGAGAAGGAGGCCGTTTAACATGGCGTACTTTAGAAAGGTTCCAGCGAAGAATAAAAAAGGCTACACATACTCTTTTACAATTGAGTTAGGAAAAGACCCTATCACTGGTAAAAGAAAACAGGTTACGCGTAGAGGATTTGAAACAAAAAAAGAAGCTGAGGTCGTTGCCAACGAACTTGAAAACCAGATCAATAAAAATACTTTTATTTTAGATAGTAACGTTCTTCTTTCATCGCATGTAGAAAAATGGTTGGATCTAGTTGCAAAAAGAAAAGTAAAGGAAACAACTTTCAAAAATTACCGCAGAGTAGTTAAAAACAAAATAATACCTTTGCTGGGCCATTTCAAATTAAACGAGATCAAACCAGCACATATTGAACATTTTATTGCAAAGTTATTAGAAGAGGGACTTTCTGAAAGATATATAGAATATATATTTGCTGTTCTGTATGGATGCATGGAAAAAGCGGTTGATTGGGAGTTGATTAATAAAAACCCACTAGACAAAGTAAAGGTACCTCGTGGGCGTAGAAGAAAATACGTTACTTGGACAAGGGAAGATGTAAACAAATTTTTAAACGTGGCTAAATTTGTGACAGCACCTGTGTATCATGCTATTTTCACAACTGCCCTTTACACTGGCATGAGGCGCGGTGAACTTCTCGGGCTTAAATGGGAAGATGTTGATTTTGATGATAGTACAATTCACGTAAGAAGAAATTTGATATATGATGACGAAGGCTTCCGTTTCGGGACATTGAAAACAGAATCATCGGAAAGAGATATTACAATTGAAGATTACCTAGTCGAATGTTTGAAATCTTATAGTATTAAGCAACTTGAAGTAAAAATGAGTTTAGGAAAATTATATGATGATCAGGATCTTATTTTCGCTAGACAAGATGGCAGACCGATTTATCCTCGTACCTTAACTGAAAACTTCAATAGAGCGACTAAAGAAGCCGCTCTACCAAAAATACGTATTCATGACTGCCGTCACACTCACGCAACGTTATTATTAGAAGCTGGTGTATCGTTAAAAGAAGTTCAAGAACGCCTTGGCCATTCATCTATTAAAATGACTGGTGATATTTACGCTCATGTAACTCCAAAAATCAAAGCAAGAACAGCACAAAAATTTGGTGATTACATGAAATTATAAGGCTAAGTGGTCAAAATGTGGTCAATTACGCTTTCATGGCTTCCCAAACCTTATTATTTAAGGGATAAAGACGCCACGCACTCCACATGACTCGTATGCGGAAACATATCCACAGGCTGCACTTCATCTGTCACATACCCACCATCTTCAAGAATACGCAAATCACGCGCTAGCGTCCCCGGATTACAGGAAACATAAACAACGCGTTTTGGTTTCATCTTTAAAATCGTATCAAGCAGTGCTTCGTCGCAGCCTTTTCTTGGCGGATCGACGACGAGGGTGTCTGCTTTGATGCCTTCTTTATACCAGTTTGGGATAACAGTTTCTGCTTCACCGACTGCGAATTCGACGTTGTTGATCCCGTTTAGGGCAGCGTTGCGTTTAGCGTCTTCAATCGCTTCTGGCACAATTTCTACGCCGTATACTTTGCCTGCTTTTTGTGCGAGAAATAAGGAAATCGTACCGATTCCGCAGTAGGCATCGATGACGGTTTCTTCGCCTTGCAGCTCTGCATATTCAAGCGCTTTGTCATAAAGAACCTTTGTTTGGGCTGGGTTCACTTGATAAAACGAGCGGGCTGAAATAGCAAATTTGATGTCACCAATCGTGTCATAAATGTATTCTTCTCCCCATAAAACAGTCGTTTCGTCTCCGAAAATGACATTTGTTTTCTTTGAATTCACGTTTTGCACAATTGACCGAACGTGTGGGAAGCGTGCTATAATTTGCTCAATCACCTGCTGCTTTTGCGGAAAGTCAGCCGTTCTAGTAACAAACACAACCATCATTTCACCTGTTGCAATGCCGTAGCGAACCATCACATGACGCAGCCAGCCTTTGTGCCGCTCTTCGTTATATGCTTTGATGCCAAACGCATTACATATGTCTTTTACTGCCTGTACCACTTCGTCATTTTCTGACTGCTGGATCAAACATTTTTCCATATCGATGATTTCATGGGTACGCTGCTGATAAAATCCTGCAACTAGTCCGCCTTCGCGTTCGCCAATTGGAACTTGTGCTTTGTTTCTGTAATTCCAAGGGTCTTCCATGCCGAGTACAGGATGAACTTTTACACGGCTCATATCAAGTTTGCCGATCCGCTCTAAAACGTCCTTTACTTGTTTCTGTTTAAATAGCAGCTGGCCTTCATAGCTCATGTGCTGAATTTGACAGCCTCCGCACTGCTTATAGATAGGACATGGCGCATCTTGCCTATGCTGACTTTCCTTTGTCAGCTCCATGAGTCGCCCAAAAGCAAATCCTTTTTTCACACGTGTGACCTTGATTTTCCCTTGTTCGTCTGGAAGGGCATTCGGTACAAAGACAGGGAACCCTTCAATTTTCGCTACACCTGCACCTTCGTGCGTTAAGTCTTCGAAGGTTACATTGTAGTATTCATTCTTTTCAACAGGCGGTTTCATTTTCACCAATTTTATCACCTCATTTGCAAAGAAAAACTTGGCGCCATAAGGAACCAAGTTCAATCTCTACCCTATTTTTTCAGCTGTTGCTTTTGGCACTATAAACTCAATATGACGATACAGGTTTTCAAATTCACCTGGCAGCATGCCGCCGAATTCGCCATCTAAATTCAATTGCATTTTATCTTTTACATCTACCTTTACGCGATTCGCTTTTGTGTAGATGACATTGTTATCATGAATATGCTCGCCTCGCAGTGCAAGGCTGACTACTCGAATGGCTTCTGCTAAATTGACCTTCTTTAAAATAATCAGGTCAAACATTCCATCATCTAAAACAGAATCTGGCGCTAGCTTTTCAAAGCCGCCTACTGAGTTTGTGAGTGAAACAAGAAACAGCATGATTTCTCCATGAAACAATTTGCCGTCATATTCAATTTCGACTTCTGTCGGGCGGATAGAAGGAAGCATCTCCATGCCTTTTAAATAATAAGCAAGCTGTCCAAGCATTGTCTTCAGCTTACTAGGCACTTCATAAGTGAGCTCTGTTAACCGGCCGCCGCCTGCAATATTAATAAAATAATGGCCATTGACTTTACCGATATCAAGCGGCTTCGCTATACCATCTATAATGGCATCTGTTGCTTTTAAAACACCTTCTCGTGGAATGCCAAGTGCTCTTGCGAAGTCATTTGTTGTTCCAACCGGAATAATTCCTAGTTTTGGTCTTTTTTCAAGCGGCGCTAGTCCATTGACGACTTCATTGATCGTGCCGTCTCCACCTGCTGCTACAATTAAATCAAAGTCTCTCTGTGCAGCTTTTTCAGCTGCTTGTGTCGCATCTCCTGCACATGTCGTTGCATGACAAGATGTTTCATAGCCAGCTTGTTCAAATTTTTGCAAAACCTGCGGCAAATTCTTCTTGAAGAGTTCACGCCCAGATGTCGGATTGTATATAATTCGAGCACGTTTCATTCATCATCATCCTATATTCATTATGCAATCTATTTTCACCACTAACAACCTTTAATTATACTATGAGATTTGAAAATGGCAACAGAACAACACCCTAATATGAGAAATCTCCTGCCACATTTCCCTCAGCAAGAAAGCATTTTGATAAGATAAAAGAAAACGCTGTAAAGGATGGTTTGCGATGAAAAAGCATGTCTATTTTAATCATGATGGCGGTGTTGATGACCTCGTCTCGTTATTTCTTCTCCTTCAAATGGAACATCTGAAAGTGATTGGGACGTCTGTGATTCCTGCTGATTGTTATTTAGAGCCAGCTCTCAGTGCGTCTCAAAAAATCATCGATCGATTTAGCCCTTATGAAATTGAAGTCGCTGCTTCAAATTCTAGAGGCGTCAATCCTTTTCCGAAAGAGTGGCGCATGCATGCTTTTTATGTAGACGCCTTACCTATTTTAAACGAGAAAGGCACTGTTGATACAAAAGTGTCCAAGCTTCCAGCACACCTTCATTTAATCGAAACCGTTAAAAAGTCAGCAGAACCTGTCACGCTTCTCTTTACAGGTCCGCTCACAGACCTTGCACGCGCCTTAGAAGAAGATCCTTCAATCTCTAATAAAATTGAAAAATTGGTATGGATGGGGGGTACATTTCTTGAAAAAGGCAATGTTGAGGAACCCGAGCATGATGGGACAGCAGAATGGAATGCATTTTGGGACCCTTATGCTGTCAGCACTGTCTTCAAGGAACGCTTTCCTATTGATATGGTCGCACTTGAAAGCACGAATCAAGTTCCGCTTACACCTGATATTCGTCAGCGCTGGGCTTCCCTTCGTTCTAATATTGGAATAGATTTTATTGGGCAGTGCTACGCCTTTTGCCCGCCTCTCATTCATCACGAAACCAACTCGACTTACTACTTATGGGATGTGCTGACAACGATCACTCTTGATTCCTCATCATTTACTCGTTCAAAGGAAATGAATGCGATCGTTTACACCGAAACGCCAAAGCAAGGACGTACCGAAGAACATACAGATGGAAAATCAATTCAAGTGATCGACCATGTCGATCGTGACGCATTTTTCCAAGCATTTGAAGAGCTTATGAGAAGAGCTGTTTGTCAGATTTCAACATAAAAAAGCCCCGCCATCAAAGCGGGGCCCCATCTCAATCTTCTTCTACGTATTTCTTTTTGCGTTTAAATTTGCTTAACACTTCGTATACGATTGGTACAATAACCAGTGTTAGCAATGTTGAACTTGCGAGACCCCCAATGACTGTGACGCCAAGTCCTTTTGAAACAATTTGGCTTCCGCCTTCAAATCCTAATGCTAACGGAAGAAGTGCCCCAATTGTCGCAAGTGCCGTCATTAAGATTGGACGTACTCTTATTGTACCAGCTTCCAGTAATGCCTCTCTTGTTGAGAGTCCTTCTTTTTCTTTATTAATGACTCGATCAATTAAGACAACGGCATTTGTTACGACTATTCCTATCAGCATCAACAAGCCAATCATTGCGTTTAAGCTGATCGTTTCTTTCGCTACAAACAATCCGACCAAGGCACCAATGACTGTGAACGGTAGTGAGAACAGGATCGCAAATGGTGCAAGCCCTCCACCGAATGTGATAACTAATACCAGATACACAATGGCAATGGCAGCTAACATCGCAATCCCTAATTGTGTGAAGGATTCCTGAATATCTGCGCTCACACCGCCCGAATCAATAGTTACACCAGATTTCAAGTCGAGCTTGTCGACCTTTTTCTGTACGTCTTGTGTGATACTCGCTACGTTGTCCGTTGTCATATCTCCGGATACTTCAGCGTAGATTTTACCGTCACGTTTCGTGATTGTATTTGCCGTTGTTCCTTCTTTGACCTTCACTACATCTCCGATTCGGATTTCTTGCCCTGTAGGTGTCGTGATTTTTTTGTCTTCTAAATCTTTCTTACTCTTGTATTCGTCTTTATCTGTTTGAAGCTTCACATCAATTTCTGTGCCATCCTCTGTCACCTTCGTTAAAGTGATTTCATTGCTTTGAGGCGCAATCTCTTGTGCGATTTGTGAAGCTGTAAGACCTAGTTTAGCAAGCTTCTCTTGGTCTGCGTTAAATGTGTATTCAGCGTATTTATCAGCCAAGCTTGTGCTCACGTTTTTCAAATTCTTCTCGTCTTTTAAAATCTTTTCTACATCGTTTACTGTGCCTTCAATGTCACTTGCTGTATCGCCATACACATAGTAAGTGACAGAATTACTCGCACCGGAAGATGAGAAGTCTTGTAACTTCCAGTCACCTTGAGATGCATTTTTTTGAAGGTCTTTACTAATTTTTTCTTTTTCTTTTTCAAAGTTCGGTGTGTCACCTTCATATTTGACAAAGAAGAGAGCACCATTTGAAGTTCCACCAGCATTTTCCATCAGAGCATTTGACGTACCTAATGAATATTGAACTGTATCGACATGCTCACGTTTCATTAAGTACTCTTCTGCTTTCTTCGCTTCATCTTTAGCCTGTTCTTTTGTTTGTCCAGGCTCAGGTGTGTACGTGATTATTGCTGTTTTTTCACTTTCCTGTGGCAAGAAGCTAACGCCAACAAGTGGTGCTAAGAATAAGCTTCCGACAAGCATAAGAACGGCAATTCCAGACGTAATCCATTTATGATTTAATGTCCAGTTCAACACACGTCTGTAGCCAAGTGCTAGCTTGCTTGGCTTGTGTTCTTTGAGCTCTTTTCTATCGCCATACAAGTTTTTCTTAAACAAGCTGTGTGCCATCATTGGAACGACCGTAACGGCAATAAGAAGTGATGCAAGTAAAGCAAACACAATTGTTAATGCAAATGGGATAAATAATTCACCGATCATGCCACCAACTAGTGCTAATGGCAAGAACACAGCAATTGTGACTATCGTTGAAGACATAATTGGCAAGAACATTTCTTTCGTTGCTTCTCGTACAAGGGCTTTTCCTCGTAACGGTTCATCTTTGAGTGCCATCCGTCTGTATATGTTTTCTATGACGACAATGGAGTCATCCACGACACGACCAATTGCAACGGTCATCGCGCCAAGGGTCATAATGTTCAGCGTAATATCGAGCTGATTTAAAATTAAGATAGCAATTAACAGTGATAACGGGATCGAGATGACCGAGATCAATGTTGATCTGATGTCACGAAGGAACAAGAGAATAATCATAATGGCAAAGATGGCACCAATGATTGCTTTATTCAGCATTGTGCTGACAGATTCTTTGATTGGCTCTGCCTGATCATAAGTTGAACTTATGTTCATTCCATCGTTGTCTTTTTTAAATTTGTTTAGTTCTTTTGTGACTTCTTCTGCAACACTGACTGTGTTTGCATCAGATCCCTTCATAATTTGAAGTCCGATACTATTTTTACCGTTAGTTCTTGAGACTGATTCTGCTTCTTTCACTACTTTGATATTGGCTATTTCAGATAACTTCACTGTTGGAAGCTCTACAGACTGACTGCTTGCTGCTGCTTGTTGCTCAGCACTTCCAACTGCACCTGTATTTCCTATTCCGCCAGAGGCATTACCGGCCCCTCCTGTCACAGGAATACGCATATTTTTCAAGTCTTTCACGCTGAAAATGTTACCGTCCACGACAACCGATTTTTGCTTGTTGCCAAATGTGTATAAACCAAGTGGCAAGTTCACATCGGAACCTTTGATGATGTTTTGAACGGTTTCTTCATCTAAACCATATTCTTCGAGTTTCTTTTGTTTAAATGAGAATTGCACTTCTTTGATTTGTTGACCAGATGCTTCTACAGATGAGACACCACCCAGACCTTTGAGTGCAGGGATCAAATCATTTTCAACTTTTTCAGTTAATTCCTGTAAGGATTCTTTATCGCCAGACACACTGAGTGCTAAAATTGGAATAGCGTTAATGCTGAAACGTGCGATTTTTGGTTGTTCCGCATTTTCTGGGAAGTTGATATTGCTAATCGCATCTTCAATTTCTTTTTTCGCCTCATCCATGTCTTTGCTATAGTCATATTCAATTTGAATGGATGACGCATTTTCATATGAATTGGAAGTGACGACACTCACTCCATTTAGGTTTTGGATCGATTTTTCAATTGGATCGGTCACCTTATCTGATACTTCGTCCGGCGTTGCGCCAGGATACGTTGTAGAAACCGTAATGACTGGAGTGTTGATATTCGGGATTGATTCTTGTTTCATATTCAATCCAGCATATAGACCAGCAACTGTTACGATAATTGTCATGAGCCATACAGCGAACTTATTCTTTAATACAAAATTGATGATCGAATTCATTATGTCCTCCATTTTCCTTTATGTATTGACTGACTGGTCATTCTATATCATAATAAACGGTGATATACAATGCCGTCAACCATTTCTCTTGCGTTTGACGTAACATTCTAAAGCTGAAGGGGCCTTATTTCATGAACGAAAAAAAAGAAAAAATCATTAAAGCAAGCATCCAGTTGTTTGCGAAAAAGGGTTTTTCTTCTACGACCATTCAGGAAATAGCAGATGAGTGCGGAATATCGAAAGGCGCGTTTTATTTGCATTTCAAATCAAAAGAACAGCTTTTCAACCGAGCGTTCGAATATTATATTGACACGTCTATGCAAAGTATTGAAACGATTCGAAAAGAGAATCAGCATCTCGCGCCGAGAGAGATCTTCCAGAAGCAAATCGCTGAACAGTTTCAGCATTTTGCTGAGAACAAGGACTTTATCATTTTGATCCTCAGCGAGAATATTATTCCAGAAAACCAGCAAATTAAAAAGTATTCAAAAACTGTGAAAAAGCAAATGAATGATGAAATTCAAATTTCCATCTTGACCACTTATGGACAGGAGATCGAACCATATTTAACTGACCTGTCAGTCATGATTCAAGGAATCATCCAATCGTATGTGCAGGTGCTGCTTTTACAAGATCAGATGCAATTATCATTTGATGAGCTCTCTTCCTTTATACTCGAACGGTTTGATGATTTGGTTCAAGGTATACTTCGTTCTCAGACGAAACCGATCTTAAAGCCAACCATTTGGGGCGATGAAGCGCCGAGTGCTGCTTCCCTTCAAGAGGAGCTTCGTTTGTTAAAGCTTGAGCATTTGCTTTCTGATGATACCCTTGTATCCATTGAAGTCATTGAAGAAGAACTGGCGAAAGCTGAGCCTCGTAAGCCAGTCATTCAAGGGATGCTGACGAATTTAGAAAAGTGTGAGGACCCTGCTGTCTTAAAAGTAGTTGAACAATTGAAGCTGTTTCTTCAATAACATTACGTGCTGTTTTTCCGATTCGTTCACCTTTATCCCCCTTCGAATGTGCACTTTCGCTTATACTTCATTATAAGAAAAGAATCTCCGAATTGATATACGGCGGTGGTCTGAATCTATGATAAGACCCTGTCATTTCAAGCAAAAAAAACCGCCTCTTCTCATGAGGCGGTTTTTGCTATTGTTCATTAGCGTTTTTTGATTTCTTCTAGGAGAATCTTGTTGACCATCGGCGGGTTCGCTTGTCCCTTCGATGCTTTCATGATTTGTCCGACTAAGAAACCAATCGCGCGGTCTTTTCCATTTTTAAAGTCTTCGATGGATTGCGGGTTGTTATTAAGTGCTTCTGTGACAAGTTTGAGCAGGGCACCTTCGTCAGAAATTTGGACAAGCCCTTTTTCTTTGACGATTGTTTCTGCGTCTCCCCCATTTTCAATCAGCTCTTTGAATACCTTTTTGGCAATCTTAGAAGAAATCGTTCCTTTTTCGATGAGATTGATCATGCCAGCCAGGCCTTGCGGCGTTAGCTTTGTATCTTCCAGCTCTTTTTGAGCTGAATTTAAGTAGGCAGATACTTCACCCATCAGCCAGTTTGAAGCTTGCTTCGCTTCTGCACCTTCTGAAATGGTTGCTTCAAAGAAATCAGACATTTCTTTTGTCAGCGTCAGCACCATCGCATCATATGCAGGAAGCCCAAGCTCATCGATGTAGCGTTTGCGGCGCTCGTCTGGAAGCTCTGGGATCGATGCTCTTACGCGTTCTTTCCACTCGTCATCAATGTACAGCTCCACCAAATCTGGTTCTGGGAAGTAGCGGTAATCATCTGACCCCTCTTTGACACGCATGAGGATCGTCTTTTTAGACGCTTCGTCATAGCGGCGAGTTTCTTGTTCGATCAAGCCGCCAGAAAGCAATACTTGCTCTTGACGTTTCTCTTCGAATTCAAGACCTTTTTGTACGAAAGCAAATGAGTTCAAGTTCTTGAGCTCTGTTTTCGTTCCAAACTCTTCACGACCGATCGGACGAAGTGAAATGTTGGCATCACAGCGAAGTGAGCCTTCTTCCATCTTACAATCAGATACGCCTGTATATTGAATAATAGATTTTAGTTTTTCTAAGTAAGCATACGCTTCTTCTGGTGTGCGAATGTCTGGCTCAGATACGATTTCAACAAGCGGTGTGCCTTGACGGTTGAAGTCGACAAGTGAATATCCGTCGCCTGTGTGCGTCAGTTTACCTGCATCCTCTTCCAAATGGAGACGCGTAATACCGATTCGTTTCGTTTTGCCTTCTACTTCAATTTCAATCCAGCCGTTTTCACCGATCGGTTTATCAAATTGAGAAATTTGATACGCCTTTGGGTTATCAGGATAGAAGTAGTTTTTACGGTCAAATTTTGTATCTGTTGCGATCTCGCAGTTTAGCGCCATTGCTGCTTTCATTGCAAAGTTCACCGCTTCTTTGTTCAATACAGGCAGTACGCCAGGATATCCAAGGTCGATGACACTTGTTTGCGTGTTGGCAGCTGCACCAAAAGGTGTCGGCGAGCTGGAGAAAATTTTTGATTGTGTTTTTAGCTCAACGTGGACTTCAAGTCCAATTACCGTTTCAAAGTTCATTCTGATTCACCCCTTACAGTTCAGGTTTTGCTTTATGATGATCTGTTGCTTGCTCGAAAGCGTGAGCCACGCGGTAAACCGTTCCTTCATCAAAGTGCTTACCAATGATTTGCAGTCCTAACGGAAGACCGTTTGCAAATCCACAAGGCACACTGATTCCTGGAACGCCTGCAAGGTTCACAGGGATCGTTAAAATATCGTTCGCGTACATTGTCAGTGGATCGCTTGTCTTTTCACCAATCTTAAATGCAGGAGTTGGTGTTGTTGGTCCTACAATGACATCATACTTTTCAAAAACATCTTCGAAGTCTTTTTTGATCAATGTACGGACTTTTTGCGCCTTTTTATAGTATGCATCATAATATCCTGAGCTAAGAGCGAATGTGCCAAGCATGATGCGGCGTTTCACTTCGTTTCCAAAGCCTTCAGAACGAGTATTTTTATATAAATCAATCAGGTTTTCTGCATTATCTGTACGGTAGCCATAACGGATGCCGTCAAAACGCGCAAGGTTTGCAGATGCTTCTGAAGAAGACAGTAAGTAGTAAGTCGCAAGCGCATATTTAGAATGCGGAAGTGACACTTCTTCCCATGTTGCACCAAGTCCTTCTAATACTTTTAACGCTTGAAGAACAGACTCTTTTGCTTCCTCGCCAACACCTTCTCCAAGGTATTCTTTTGGCACTGCAATTTTCATGCCTTTGATGTCGCCAGTTAATGAAGAAAGAAAATCTGGGACGTCGACATTTGCACTCGTTGCGTCCATTTGATCGACTCCAGCAATCGCTTGAAGAACGTATGCGTTGTCCTCTACGTTACGCGTAATCGGCCCGATTTGATCTAATGAAGAAGCAAATGCGATTAAGCCGTATCTAGATACACGGCCATACGTCGGCTTCAGACCCACAACGCCGCAGAATGATGCCGGCTGGCGAATCGAACCGCCCGTATCTGATCCAAGTGAGAATGGTACTTCACCTGCTGCAACAGAAGCTGCTGAGCCACCACTTGATCCACCTGGAACAGTGTTTAAATTCCACGGGTTCTTCGTTGCTTTGAAGCCTGAGTTCTCCGTAGAAGATCCCATTGCAAATTCGTCCATATTTAATTTACCGATTGTGACTGCTTCCGCATCTCTTAAACGATTGACAACCGTTGCATCATAAATAGGATCAAAGTTTTGCAGGATTTTACTAGATGCTGTTGTACGTAAATCCTTTGTGACGATGTTATCTTTCACACCGATTGGCATACCGAACAATAGACCAAGCTCGTCCTTTTCACCAACTGCCTCGTCCAATTCCTTTGCATACGCACGAGCTTTCTCTTCGTCCAGTGCAAGGAATGCTTGTACTTTCCCGTCTACTTCATTGATTCGTTTATAAGACTCGTCCACTAAATCAGAAACAGACAGTTCCTTTTTATGTAAAAGCTCTTTTAATTCAGAAATTTTGTGATCAAACAGTGACATGCCTCAGGCCTCCTTTAGTCCAAAATTGATGGCACACGAATATAGCCGTCTTTATGATCAGGCGCGTTTTTGATGACTGCCTCAATGGAAAGACCTTTATTCGGAACATCTTCTCTCATGACGTTTTTCATTTTTAATACGTGTGTTGTTGGTTCAACGTTTTCCGTATCTACCTCGTTTAACTGCTCTGCAAATGAAATGATGCTATCAAGCTGTTCAGTAAACATCTCAGCTTCTTCCTCTGTAATTGCAAGCCGTGCCAAATGCGCCACGTGCTTTACTTCTTCTATTGAAATTCTAGACATGCAGGTTCACCTCCAAAAATGATACGTGTTCGTGGTCATGATCATAAGTCATATACACTTTATCATATCAAATTTTACTGTTCTAAAGCAACTTTACGCAGGGGCTGTAAGAGGCATTTTCTCTCGAAGCATCATTGTGATTCAACTGATGAAGAAAATAGGCATGCAGACACCCTTTTATTTTCAGAAAATTTTTACTTTTTTCCTCTTTTGTAAGCGCATACAAACTGATTCGTATCACCGATCTGTCCATTTTTTCTTCAAAATAGGGAGGTTTAAGAAGGTTGATCACTTGGGAATACTCTGTTAGGTTAAGTAACCATAGCAGTGAGAAGGGCATTCAATCAAAAAACTAGCCCTGACACTTCTGGATATTTTGATTGAGGTGATGTCAAATTTATACGAAAAAGGTGAGAACACAAAATGAGTATTGAAGTTACAATTTCCTTATCTATTTATTTTATCGGGATGCTTGCCATCGGTTGGTATGCATTCAGGAAAACACATGATTTAAATGATTATATGCTTGGTGGACGCGGACTTGGTCCATTCGTTACAGCTCTTTCAGCAGGTGCTGCGGATATGAGCGGCTGGATGCTGATGGGTGTACCAGGTGAAATGTATAAAACAGGTTTATCGACTACCTGGCTTGCGATTGGTCTCATCGTCGGTGCTTACTTGAACTATCTCATTCTTGCACCTCGTTTACGTTCTTATACAGAGATTGCTGATGATGCCATTACGATTCCTGATTTCTTTGATAAACGATTCAAAGGATCATCTTCATTATTAAAAGCTGTATCAGCTGTCATCATTTTAATTTTCTTTACGCTGTATACATCGTCTGGGATGGTATCAGGCGGACGTTTATTTGAGTCAGCATTTGGAGCGAACTACATGTTTGGACTGATTTTGACGTCAAGTATTGTTATTTTGTATACATTGTTTGGTGGATTCCTGGCAGTGAGCTTAACGGACTTTGTCCAAGGAGCTATCATGTTTTTAGCATTAGTGCTCGTGCCGATCGTTGCCTTTACACAATTAGGTGGACCTGTTGCCACATTCCAAGATATTCAACAGATTGACCCTAAATTGCTTGATATTTTTAGAGGAACGAGCGTCATTGGCATTATATCCTTCCTCGCTTGGGGACTAGGTTACTTTGGACAACCGCATATTATCGTGCGCTTTATGGCGATTACGTCCGTCAAAGACTTAAAACCAGCACGCCGCATCGGAATGAGCTGGATGATTATTTCAGTAATTGGTTCACTATCTGTCGGTTTAGTTGGTGTTGCCTATGTTCATGAAACGGGTATGAACCTTGCTGACCCAGAAACCATCTTTATCGTCTTTTCTAAGGTGCTGTTCCATCCATATATCACTGGATTTTTACTTTCTGCCATTTTAGCGGCGATTATGAGTTCAATTTCGTCTCAGCTGCTTGTCACAGCAAGTGCGATGACAGAGGATTTATACAGAACATTCTTTAGAAAAAAAGCATCTGATAAAGAGCTTGTGATGATTGGCCGTATGTCTGTACTCGTTGTCGCTGTGATTGCCCTTTGCCTTTCACTTAACCCAAGTGATACCATTCTTGACCTTGTTGGTTATGCGTGGGCTGGATTTGGTTCTTCATTCGGTCCAATCATCTTACTTTGCCTATACTGGAAACGAATGAATCACCATGGTGCCCTAGTTGGGATGATTGTTGGTGCGGTTGTGGTTCTCACATGGATCACGACAGGCCTTAACCATGCAACAGGTATTTATGAAATGATTCCTGGCTTTACGTTAAGTGGATTAGCTGCCATTATTGTGAGCTTATTGACAAGTAAGCCGTCAAAAGCATCAAAACAGCTATTTACCAAAATGGAAAATCATCTTGAAGAAGAAACAAAATAAAGAACATGAAGGGTCGTCCGCCTTATGCGGATGACTCTCTTTTTAAATTAAATAAAAAGCTTTTCTTTCTTCCGATTCTGAATAAAATAAGAGTTGTGCAGCCATATGGGCTGTGAGAAGATCATATACATGATGTGAAACGTACATGAAGTGAAGGAGCGATACGCATGTTTTGGACAATTGAATGGGATACAGTCTTAAAATTAGCCGTGGCCACCTTAATCGGTTTGATTATTGGGCTTGAACGCGAGCTGAAGAAAAAGCCGCTCGGCTTAAAAACGTGTATTGTCATTGCTGTTAGCTCCTGCGTGTTAACCATCATCAGCATTGATGCAGCCTACAATTTCCCTCGAGTCTCTAGGCTTCAAATGGACCCACTCAGGTTACCGGCGCAAATTATATCTGGTGTTGGTTTTATTGGAGCAGGTGTCATTCTGCGAAAAAGCAATGATGTCATCTCAGGTCTCACGACTTCTGCGATGATCTGGGGAGCAGCAGGACTTGGGGTTGCTACAGGTGCAGGATTTTATAAAGAAGCCTTCCTCAGTCTTTTCTTTATTCTGATTAGTGTCGAATTTCTACCGTGGCTCTTCCAGCGGATCGGACCGATTCGCTTACAGGAAAAAGAAATCCGCATCAGAATGTCTCTTTCTGATCGAAACCGCATGACGGATATTTTAAAAGAAATGAAAGCCCTTAACATTCGCATTCATTCTGTTCGTATTGATGATTTAACAGAAAAGAACTATCCGATTATGGAAGTACGCGTACGCGTGCATAAAGATCGCTATACAACTGATGTGTATTTTGATATTAAAGATCTAGAAGGCGTCGTTGGCGTCAAGTGTGATACGGTATAAAAGGTGATGAGGCAAAAGTCTCATCACCTTTTTTTATGGGAAAAGGGGTTGAACCATTGCCTTCATTCAAATAAAATACAAATTATGAAATAAATGATAAAAGGGGATTTTTCATGGGCTATATGGATCGTAAAAAACGTATTTTTCTTATGAGTGGGATTCTAGCGGTACTCGTATTCGCTGCTTTATTGACCTCACATTATGTCACTCCCGTCTCAACAAATGCAGCAGACAAGAAACAAACGAAAACACCAAAAAATGTTATTTTTATCATTGGCGATGGAATGGGGATGCCCGTGATCAAAGCCTACCGCACATTCAAGCAGGAAAAACTTGGTTCTCCAAAAGCACAAACCGTCTGGGACCCGTATTTAGTCGGGATGCAGACCACACACCCAGATGATCCTCGAGATAATATTACCGACTCAGCTGCCGCAGCCACGGCCATGGCGACTGGAAAAAAGACATACAATGATGCCATCGCCGTCAACCAAGAAAAAGAACCTCTTAGAAGTGTCGTTGAAGCAGCAAAGGAAGCACAAATGAAAACAGCCTTTGTTGTCTCATCTGACATCACCGATGCGACACCTGCCGCTTTTGGCACACATAACGTCTCCCGAAAAAACAAAGAACAAATTGCAGACCACTTTTTTGATGAGAAAATAGGTGGAGAGCACAAAGTTGATATCCTTCTAGGTGGCGGCATGCAATATTTTGACCGAAAAGACCGTGATCTTGTGAAAGAATTTGAGAAGAGCGGGTATTCCATACTAAGGTCAAAAGATGATTTAACTACCCAATCATCTTCAAAAATGCTCGGCTTATTCCAGGAGGACGAGCTGGATCGAGCCATCGATCGACCAAAGCATGTGCCTACTTTAAAAGACATGACGCAGTCAGCATTAACCCAATTAAATCAAGACAATTCGCATGGGTTTTTCATGCTGCTTGAAGGTAGTACCATTGATTCTGCTGGACATGAAAATGATGTGGTCGGCGCAATGAGTGAGATGGAGGATTTTGAGAAAGCAGTCCAAGCGGCTCTTCAATTCGCTAAAAAGGATCAAGAAACACTCGTTGTCATCACAGCAGATCATGCGACTGGCGGCTTTTCGTTTGGTGCAGACGGCATGACAAGTGAAACCGGCTATAAATGGGACCCAGCACCCATTTTAGCTGCTAAGAAAACACCAGTGTATATGGCAAAGAAAATCGCAGGCGGACAATCGGTACGTGATGTCCTTCACACCTATATTGATTTCTCGCTCACAAAAGAGGAAATCTCACAGGTGGAGAAAGCGGCACAATCAGGGAAGACCGGTAAGATTCAACTCAGCATTCAACACATCTTTGATCAACGTTCTTTCTCAGGCTGGACAACTTTTGCTCATACAGGTGAGGATGTCCCTGTCTATGCATATGGACCTGGGAAAGCAGCATTTCAAGGCTGGATCGATAATACAAAGCAAGGAAAGAACCTGTTTCATATCATTGAATCACCGTCCACCTATCGCCCATAAAAAACAATCCCCGCCTCATCACATAGGCGGGGATTTTCATTTTTAAGATTGACTTAGCTTTGTAAAGTCAAACGTCGTAATCGGTGCTGCTTGCTCAATGTCGGAGCGGAAGCTAGCGAGCATGGCCTTCTCTTCATCTCCGATGGTAGCCAAATCAAATGCTTGATGCAGCAAGCCATAGATTAGCACGTGACGTAAGCGAAGGAAGTCAGGAATGTAGGCAAGCCACTCATCCCCAAGCTCATTCTCTTCACGATAGCCTTTAAGGAACTGCTTCATAAAGTTTCCTGCAAAAGCTGCTTTGTCTTCGTATGGAATGACTGGGTACCACAACACATTGTATAGCAAAATGCTAATGTCGTTCACAAACCAGTTGTACCCGATATCATCGAAATCAAAGGTCGTAATTTTGCCTTGATCCCAGTGGAAGTTTCCGTGATGAAGATCCGCATGAACCAATCCGTACGTATCCTGATTTTTCGGAAGCTTTGCCAGCTTTTCCATCAACCGATCCGCTTGTTCGAACACAAGCGTCTGATCGGCTGGGACATACTTACGCAATTTAAGCTGCTCCTCTTCATCCCACTCTTGTCTTTTATATCGCGGATCTGACAGCTGATAGCTTTTTGTCAGTTTATGCATGCGGCCTGTGTACTGTCCAAGGGCATAAAATAATTCATCGTTCCAGTCTGCCTCTTCGACTTTATGGCCTGGTGCTTTTTCATAGACTCGCAGTAAAAATGAACCGCCTTGCCCATCGTCTACTTGCTCGATATCACGGCCATTTAATGAAGCAATTGGTTTTGCAACCGAAAGTCCGCCCTTCGCTAAGTGATGGAGCCATTCCATTTCACCTAAAATATAATCAGGTGATCTGCGGATGGTATGGGTAATTTTTAAAATGAAAGACTCTCCGTCTTTTTTAAGTTCATACACATAGTTTTCTGCATCTGCGATAAAGTGGATGTCACTTCGCTGGACTCCGTATAAATGAGTGGCCTCATCTAAAATTTTTGATTCTTCATATATGGCTTTTACATCTTTATGCATGCTGATTCTCCCTCTTCATATATTTTGCTAATTCTCGAATGGTGTGTTTTTCAGCAAAATTCAAATCATCAACATACCAACCCTTCTTTTCAATCTCTACTTCCATTTTGACAGCAAGTAAAGAATTTCCTCCTAAATCGAAAAAGTCGTTGTCAATTCCTACTTTTTCCACATGAAGAATGTCACACCAAATCTCAAGAAGCAATGCCTCGCGTTCATTGGTTGGGTGTGCGTAAAGTCCATGATCCTGCGTTAGTTCCGTCTTTAATAATGAACACAGACCTTCTTGATCATGTACCTTAAGGGCTTTTACATAACCGCTGTGCAGCGTTTGATCTGTTTGAATCGTTTCCCATGTGTAACCTTCAGAAACTGAATGACTTGCTGTCTCCACCCTTTGACCCTCTATTTCTTCAGTCGAGTGCTGACGAGGTGACAGGTGGTCGACGATCTGAATGTGATCGCTCAGTGAACCGATTTCTTTCACTTGTATCCGGTATGTTTGCTGCTCCTCAATCTCCTGCATCTGGTGCTCTTTCATAAATGACTTGAATAGCTCATTACGTCCAGTCGATGTAAACTTGAATTCAATAGAAGAAAGCTGGTGCTGACGGCTATATTTAGCGAGCCATGTCAGACATTTTTGCTCAATCCCTTTCCCTAGAGCACGGCAGCTTAGCATCCAAGCATCAATGATCAAGGTGTCGCCTGCATGATGAGCCAAGATCGCCCCTACAATTCCTTCATGACTGAAGCGATCCGCTGCCTCGATAATCCAGCCCTTAACATGCTCATTTTCCATCCGCTCTCTCAGCTGCTGTTCATCAAAGCGCTGATCATTTAAGCGGAATTGGTTAATGCGACTGCTCATTTGCGCCACGCGGGCAAGGTGCTTTTCTCCCCACTCTGTTACACTCATGTTTAAATTCAAATCTTGTAAAAATTGCTCCATTGACAGAGACTCAGCTTTCTCTTTTTGACGAGCTTTTTCAGCCTTGTAGCTCGTTGTTCGCCCTCTATCTTCTTCTGTGACATCATAGCGGTCAAATGCCCAAGCATGCTGAGCAAATAATGGGATCGCTTTTTCATTGGCAGGTAGTAGCAGTGTCATCACTTCAGGTAGCTCTTCATTCATACGCAAGCACTGAGCAGGATCATCGTCTAAGAAAATAAACTGAGATAATGAAAGATTCAGTGAATCTGCCATCTCTTTGAGATGTGCCGGTTTACTTTCCCAATTGATTCGCCAGTCGACAATATCGTCTTTTTGCAAGATCATATCTGGGTGGTTTTCAAACACGCGCCACACATCTTCATCATTATTCCTGCTGCTTAAGACAAGCAGGAGACCCTCTTGCTGCTTTTGTTTTAAAAAGCGCTGAAGCATTTGATGTTCTGGCGTAATATCGATACCTTCCACACCGTCTTCTGAAACAACACCCCTCCAAAGCGTATGATCACAATCAATGGCTGCTACCTTAAATGGGGCACCTTGCCATGCAATGAACTCGCGTGCGACTTTTGTACCAATGGCTCCACAAAAGACTTCAGTGAATGGGAGATGTGCGGCTTGCTCTCCTTTTGCATCAAAGATGTCATCCATCTGATATTGCTGCGCAAGCTGACGGCAATCGATCAATTGAACGCCGTCTATCTCAGATAATTGAGCAATCCACTCTTGTTCCACATCTTGCAGCGTGTCTTTAAGAGCAGCACTTATTGGCAGAATCCCAACAAAATATAGGTTATGTTTCGTTTTTGATTTCAGAACGTTTGCAAGTTCTTCAGCATGCTCTGCAGCCAGTTTTTTCTTTTCTTCCAGTGAAAGATGAGCTGGACCCGTGATATCCTCTAATCGAATAAGCAGAAGGTTCGCACCGTTTTTCTTCTGTGAGATCAGGCTGCGCTCATTTAGTAATTCCTGATATACCTGCCCATACGGTGCAAATTGAACATCAAGCTGCACATCAAACTGCTTTGTCCAGTACTGAATGTAAGGTGCGATTGGATCTGCTGTAAATGTCGAGCTGACTGTTAGTACGAGCGGTGCTTTTTCCTCTGCACGCTCCCTTTTCTCTTTTGCTGCCTGTTCTTCTTCCTCTGAAAGCACATCGAAATCCTTGAGCAGTTGATCAGGTGTTTGAACAGCCTGTTCGACCAAGTGCTCGAAGTGCTTGACGAACGCTTGCATTGTCTCATGTTTAAACAGCGCAAGATTGTATTGAAGGACGCACTTTAACTCACCTGTTACTTCTCTGACAACATCCATTTTCATATCGAGTTTGGAAATTCCCTTTGCAAACTCATGTGTTTCAAATGTTAGTCCATCGGCTTCGATTTTAATATTCGGATCGTACTCATTATGGTAAATGAGCATTGTATCAAAGAATGGATTACGATGCGGTCTTGTTTTTGGATTCAGATGCTCGACCATTTGGTCAAATGGGTACTCTTGATGGTCATACGCATCCAGCAATACTTGCTTTGTCTGCACCAGTTGCTCTGTGAAGGTTGCTTCTTGTTCCATGTCTAGTTTAATTGGCAGGAAGTTTGTAAACATGCCAATTGTATGCTCGATATCTGCATGACGCCGTCCAGCCACAAGTGAACCGACAATTAGTTCCTCTTGATCTGCATAACGTGAGAGCAGCAGCCCATAGAGCTGGAACAAGATGACGTTATTTGTCAGCTGATACTGTTCAGCAAGCTGTTCAATTTTCTCAACGATGTGCGGTTCAATATTGAATTTGATCGCTCTTCCTAAGAAGGATTGTTCCTTCCGTTCAAAATCATATGGCATTGTCAAAGTTGGCACATTTGAGCCAATTTGCTGCTTCCAATAA
The DNA here is from genome assembly GCF_038007905.1 of Bacillus sp. FSL W8-0645. Taxonomy (NCBI): domain Bacteria; kingdom Bacillati; phylum Bacillota; class Bacilli; order Caryophanales; family Bacillaceae; genus Bacillus; species Bacillus sp. FSL W8-0645. The sequence continues at coordinate 766,318 of NZ_JBBOYC010000001.1, read as the reverse complement.
TCCTGCTGCTTTTGAAACATCTCGCTGCGGAAATATTTGTCTTGCCATTCTGCATAATCTTTATATTGAACAGTGAGTTCCGGCAAGGTTTCCCCTCGATAGAGCTCAGTAAATTCTTTAATAAAGATGTTCATGCTCGCTCCATCCGCCACAATATTATGCATATCGACTAATAAGAGATGATCATGTGCTGCAATTTTCACAAAACGCACACGGATCAATGGTGCAGCCTTTAAGTCAAATGGACGAATGAATTCATCGATTTGTGCTTCTAATCCTTCTTCATCAGCCTCTGTCAATTCAACAGCAAATTGGAAGTCATCATGGACACGCTGAACCGGTTCACCATCTTTTAATTCAAAGGTCGTTCGCAAGGTTTCATGACGATCAATTAATTGCTTGAAGGTCTGCTCAAAGCGCTCGACGTCAATTTCCCCTTTACATCTCAGTGCCATCGGCATGTTGTAAGAGGTCACTTGACCAATACGCTGATGAATGAGGAATGTCCGTCTTTGAGCAGCAGATAATGGATACGTGTCTTTCTTTTCCACTGGTTCAATCTTGAAATATTGATGCTTCTCTGCCTTTTCGATGAATGCTTGGAGCTTTTCAATTGTCGGATTGTTAAACATGTCTGTGAGCGTTAGCTCTACACCAAACTCTTTGTGAATTTGAGAAATCAGACCGGTGGCATTTAACGAATGTCCGCCAAGCTCAAAGAAATGGTCGTCTCTTTCCACCTTTTCAATTCCTAAAATGTCTTTCCACATCCGCTGTAACGTTGCCTCAATGTCATTCGATGCGGCGGCATGGACTTGATTGTTTTCTTCTATTTCCTGCCCTTTGTTATCCTTTGGCACCACCATTTGCACACCTGAAGATGAAGATAATGCAGATGTATCTACTTTTTCAATCCAATATCGTTGTCGTTCAAACGGATAGGTCGGCAAGGATACTTTTTGATTTGATGTCTGATTTCGCAATTTTGTCCAGTCAACCGGCACCCCTTGAAGCCAGATGTCACCCAATCTTCCAAGCAGGTAGCGGTCGTCGGCTGCCTCTTCTTTTGGATGACGCATCAATGGAATCGGCTGCTGATGATGTTCCTTTGAAGCTTGGCGAATAAAGGCACTTAACGTATTCCCCGGCCCGACTTCAACGAAAATAGGATCAAGCTCCGTTAATAACGTCTCCGCTCCATCACGGAAACGAACCGCTTGTCGCAAATGATTAGCCCAATATGCCGGGTCTTGCACTGCTTCATGGTTAATCCACGTACCTGTGACGTTAGAAATATACGGGATAGACGGCGCATTCAATTGATACTTGGCTACCTTTTCTTTGAATGATGGCAAGATGTCATCCATCATTTTAGAATGGAAGGCATGAGAGGTGTGAAGCTTCCTGCACCCATGTCCAGCAGCCTCCAGCTTCTCAGCAAGTGCATCAATGGCTGTGGTCTCACCTGACACTACGCACAATTCAGGACCATTTACTGCTGCAAGTGAAAGATCATCTGTTAAATATGACAACACGTTCTGTTCACTCAAAGGAACACTCAGCATAGAGCCTTTTGGAAGCTGGCTGATAAGCTGTCCGCGATAAGACACGAGATCTACGGCATCTTCAACAGATAGTAAACCAGATACGGCAGCAGCTGTGTATTCTCCAATACTGTGACCGATCAGTGCCTGCGGTTTGACGCCAAAATGAATCAGCAATTTAGCCAAAGCGTATTCCACACTAAACAGAAGTGGCTGCGTATATTCTGTTTGGTTGATCAGCTGACGATCATCACTTGTTTCTGTTGAGAATAAAATATTGAATGGGTCAACTGAGACATGCTGTTTGAATTGATTCAAGCATTGATCCAGTGCTTCTTTAAAGACTGGATATTTGTCATAAAGCTGACGCCCCATGTCTACATACTGAGATCCTTGGCCTGGGAAAAGAAAGACGACTGGACGGCTCGATGTTTGGGAGCTGGCCGTCTTGACCACCTCTTTTGACCTTTGATTGAGCGCCTGTAACATGTCAGCCGTGTTATTTCCAAGAATGACACGTTTATGCGGGAAATGATGGCGCCCTGTTTGCAGCGTATAGGCAACGTCACTTAGACGAACTTGCTGCTGATGCTGGAGTAAATAGTCCGCAAGGCGATCCGTCATTTTTTCAAGAGCTGCTGGTGTTTTGGCAGATAATAAAAGAAGTTCACTATCCTCAGGGCTATCAGCGGCAACACGTGTAGCAGGTGCTTCTTCTAAAATGACATGAGCATTTGTTCCACCTATCCCAAATGAGCTTACACCTGCCCGGCGAGGAGATTCTTGCGTGCTCCATGGCGTCAAGTCTGTGTTTACAACGAAAGGCGAATTGGCAAATTCAATTTTTTCATTTGGCGTTTCAAAATGAATGGTCGGCGGAATCACTTGATGCTTTAAGCTTAAAACAGTTTTAATAAAGCCCGCGACACCTGATGCATCATTCAAATGACCAACATTCGATTTGACAGAACCAATGCGGCAAAAGCCTTTTTTATCTGTATCAAATGCTTGCTTGAGCGCTTCAATTTCGATTGGATCTCCGAGGGTTGTTCCGGTTCCATGTGCTTCAATGTACGAAATGGTTTCAGGTTCCACCTCAGCCATTCGCAGTGCTGTCTTAATGGCTGAAACTTGACCTTTCGTACTCGGCGCTGTATATCCTACTTTTCTATTTCCGTCATTATTAATAGATGACCCTTTAATGACAGCATAAATGTGATCACCGTCTTCAATGGCATCCTCTAAATTTTTTAAAATAACGGCTCCTGCACCATCACCAAAAACGGTTCCATCGGCTTTGTTATCAAAGACGCGGCAATGTCCGTCAGATGAATGGATCATGCCTTCTTGATAAAGATAACCCGATTTTTGCGGCAGGCGAATGGACACGCCGCCTGCAACTGCCATATGACAGTCGCCGCTTAATAAAGCCTGAACGGCTAGATGAATCGACACCATCGAGGTCGAGCAGGCGGTTTGCACCACCATACTCGGTCCCTTCAAATTTAATTTATATGAAATCATCGTCGCTAAATAATCACGCATATTCAGAACGGCAGCTTCTAGTGTTTTCGAATCCTCACCTTGAGCCGCCCCTTGAAGTGCTCTCATGACCCATTCTGTATTGATCCCTGCACCTGTATAAAGACCAATTTGCCCTTTATATTCAAACGGATCGTACCCAGCGTCTTCAAGCGCTGTCCACACACATTCATGAAAGAGTCTAAACTGCGGGTCCATCATGGCCGCTTCCTTTGGTGTATAGTCAAAGAAATCTGCATCAAATAAATCAACATCATCTAGCATCCCTTTTGCTTTGACAAAACGGGGATTTTTTAATAAAGCTTCATCTGTACCTTCACGCCGTAATTCTTCTTCTGTAAAAAAGGAGATTGTTTCTTTTCCTTTTTTCAGATTCTCCCAGTACTCATCTACATTTTTGGCCCCTGGAAAACGACCTGCAAGACCGATAACAGCAATTTCTGCGCCATGATAGTGATTCGTTGTATCATTCATTCTCGATTCCGCCTCTCAATCTTTTATTCCGTTGCTGTTTAAAACGAGCTCTTCGATCACCTGAAGTGACGACGGCTAGTTCTTCTTCCATCGTTTCTTCCTTCGAGTCCTCAGAAGGCTGGATATATTTCGCAAGCTCTGCAACAGATGGGTACGTAAACAACGTCACAACCGCTTCATTTGTTTGAAGTGCTTGGTTTAACCGATTGGTGACTTGAACAATATCCAGCGAGCTTGCGCCGAGATCGAAGAAATTGTCGTGAATGCCCACTTGTTCCATGCCCATAAAATCCTGCCATACTTGACAGATCGCTTTTTCAGTTTCATTGCGAGGCGCCACATACGGATTGCCCAGCTCTGGTCTTTCGTGCTTAGACACTTCATATGAATCCTCATCCGCTGCGGTCTTAGGCTCTAGTGACAGCCATTGATCGATCCGTTCATCAAGATTTCCTGTGGACACGAGCATGTGTCGATTCTGCCGGCTAGACAGAACATACTGGAACAGCTCAGCACCCTCTTCTGGTAAAATCGCAAGCTCATTGATCGATTCACCAATTGTGGATTCTAGTTCACCCCAGAAATTCCAAGCATCCCAGTTCACACACATCCACGGGGTTTGACTATGTTGATTAAGTCTAGCTGCAAATGCATCCATATATAAGTTAGCCGCTGAGTAAGCAGAGAATCCTAAGCCCCCAAGCAATGCACTAATGGAAGAAAAGAGAAGACAAAAGTCTGCGTGTTCTTGTTCCAGCAGCTGCTCTAGCACATCGAGCCCTTTCACCTTTGATTGGAATTGATCCTCTCCCTGCGCCAGTGTAGAAGGGATATCTTTGATTGCACGGAAGGATGTACTTCCTGGTAATCCTGCTGCATGGAATACACCATGAACGCCGCCATGCTTTTTGCGAATGGCATCAAATACATGTTTCATCTGATCAAGATCTCCTGCATTCGCCTGCACCGCTTCTACTGTTGCACCTAATCGTTCAAGCTCAAGCACCTTCTCAATTCTCGTGCGTTGCGCTTCATCGGCATTTGCTTGTTGAACATATGACGCCCATTCATTTCTTGGCGGCAATGCCGTTCTGCCAGTTAAATAAAGATGTACATTTCCTTCCTTCGCCAGCATCTTTGATAGAACAAATCCGATGCCGCCTAAACCTCCTGTGATCAAATAAACACCATTTGGCCTGATCATCTTCGGAAGTCCATCTTCTTTTTGTAGCGGCAAATGCTTGTAGCTCTGCACCCAGCGCTTTCGATGACGATACGCCACAAGCTGGTCCTTTCCAGGCTGCATGATTTCCTGCACAATAAGATCGACAAGGACTTGTTCCTTCCAAGACATGACTTCTGGCACGTCTTCCACATCGATATTCCAGCACTTAATATGATGGTATTCCTGTGAAATCACTTTACATGGCCCAAGCATTGCACTTTTCTCTGCACATATCGTCTCATTTCCTGTGACTGGCTGAATTCCGCTAGTGATCGTAAACAGACGGCATTCTCGAATATTTTTTTGGGCAGCAATCGCTTGAGATAAGAAAATTAAGCTGTAATAGCCTTTTTCAATGTGCGCCTGAAAAGCGGCTTGACGATTCGAGTTGTCATCTTCTTTCGCAGCTTCCCATAAATGAAGAATCCGATGAATATTGATGCCTCTATTAGACAATGAATCTAACATGTTTCGGTAGTGCTGGCCTTCTGCCGGATTGATCGTAAACGACTGATCCAGCTCTTGATAAGCTTCACCCTTTGTGACAGAAATGACCTTGATCCCTTGTTGCTTAAATGAATGAATAAACAGTTCATGAAAAGCATCCTGTTCCCTGAAAATGAGCCACGTTTGTTCTTCTGTTTCTTTTTCGAAAACTGGTTTTAGCGGCTGCTGTTCCCATGAAGGCAGGTAGAACCATTCTTCCATCTCTTTCTTCTTCGTTTCCTTAGGGGCGGATAGCTGCGGAGACGCGGGCTTTCCTGCCTCAATCCAGTATCGCTTACGCTCAAATGGATAGGTCGGCAGCGATACGAGCTGACGTTCCTCTTGAGTTGGATGTTGCTGCGCCTTGACCTCGTAACCGCCTGCCCATAGCTCTCCTATTCTTTTTAAGAAATATGCATGGTCATCCGCTTGTTCTCTCGTATGCCTCACCATATTCAGGACATCATGATGAGACTCTTTGTTTTCATGACGTTTCGCTAATGCCGTCAAGCTGTTTCCAGGCCCAACTTCTATGAGTGCTCGTACTTCATCGGTTAACAGCTGAGATAGACCTTCATGAAAACGAACGGTTCCACGCAAGTGGTTCGTCCAATAAGATGCTGTCATCACCTCTTCGCTTGTCGCCCAGGTGCCTGTCACATTCGATATAAACGGAATCGCTGGCTCGTGCAATTCTACTTTCTCTACGAATTGTTGAAACGCCTCAAGCATCGGCTCCATCATGTAGGAATGAAAGGCATGAGAAGTATGGAGCTGTCTTGTGACAATTCTTTTGTCTTGCAGTTTCTTTTCAAATGCAGCGATATGCTCTTCTCTTCCAGAAACGACACAAAGGTCTTTTGCATTGACAGCAGCAACAGAAAGCGATTCATCGATCATTGAGACGAGCTCCGCCTCTGGTAATTGCACACTAAGCATCGCGCCTTTTTCCATGTCTTGCATCAATCTTCCTCTTGCCATTACGAGTGTTAATGCAGACTCGAGAGAAAAGACCCCTGACAAACAAGCGGCAACGTACTCGCCGATACTGTGTCCAATCATTGATTCTGGCTCAACACCGCTGTGCTGAAGCAATTTGGCTAATGCATACTCGAATATAAAGAGAAGCGGCTGAGCATTTGACGTTTTTGTGATGTCTTCGTTCGTTTCATCCTCGGAAAAGACAATGCCCTTTAAATCCACTTGCTCCGTTTCCATTACATATTTAAAGCATCTATCTATTTCCCATTTGAACACTGGCTCTGCATCGTATAATCCGCGCATCATACCAGCATACTGAGCGCCTTGACCCGAAAACATAAAGGTCGCTTTACGCCATTTTTTGCTTCGAAACACACTTGTTTCAAGCTGTTTCTGCTGCATCCATTCATCAGCAGACGCGAGTACGATCGCTTTTCGGTATGGAAATTGCTTTCTGCCATAACGTAATGTATAAGCAATATCTTCAAGCGGGACTTGAGGATGCTGGATCACATACTGCTTTAATCGCTCTGTCATTTCCGCCAAAGCAGTATCTGTTTTTGCAGATAAGACGAGCAGCTGCTTTTGGTTAGAAGCTGGTTTTTGCTTCGCCTGTATGCCCTCTTCTATGATCATATGGGCATTCGTTCCGCCGATACCGAAAGAGCTAACTCCCGCTCTTCTCGGACCATCTGCTTCCTTCCAATACAACGCCTTTTGATTCACATAAAACGGTGTATCTTTGAAAGGAATCTCCTGATTGGGTTTTTCATAATGAATGGTTGGCGGGATCGTTTTATGCTGGAGAGCCAAAATGGCTTTAAACAAACCTGCAATCCCTGCCGCACTATTTAAGTGTCCGACATTACTTTTCACAGAACCGATCGGAATCGTCAGCGGATCTGTCCCTTTGAACACTTGGCTAAGGGCGGATACCTCAATTGGATCTCCCATGTTTGTCCCCGTACCATGAGCTTCTACATAACCAATAGACGCGGGATCGATACCTGATTTTTCATACGTTTCTTTTAAAACCTCTGCTTGTCCTTCCACACTCGGAGCGGTAAAACCAGCTTTTCGGCTGCCATCATTGTTCACACCAACCCCTTTGATGACCGCATGAATCGGGTTGCCATCTCTCATTGCATCTTCATAACGTTTTAGCAGAACAATCCCCGCTCCATCTCCGAAAATGGTTCCGCTCGCCTCTTGGTCAAACGGTCGGCAATGTCCATCTTTTGATTGAATCATCCCATCTTGATAGATGTAGCCGATATTTTCTGGAGAACTAACCGTCACACCGCCAGCCAGTGCAGCATCACATTCTTGATTCAATAATGCTTGACAGGCCATGCCAATATTGACAAGTGAGGTCGAACAAGCTGTCTGCATGGTCACACTAGGCCCGTGTAAATTCAATTTATAAGAAAGCTGTGTACTAAAGAACTCACGATCATTTAACAGCATGGCGCTGAATTGCTCAGTTGCTTCCATTTGATGGGCAAAGCGCGTCAGCCACTCATGGTTTGGACTCGTTCCTGTATAAACGCCAATTTTCCCTGCCATTCGATCAGGGTCACAGCCAGCATCCTCCAGCGCTTCCCAAGCACATTCATGCAAGAGCCTGAACTGCGGATCCATTAGCTCTGCCTCTCTGGCAGAATAGTTGAAGAAGTCTGCATCAAAGCCTTCAATCTCTTGTAAACGACCTTTTGCTCCAATGAAATTTGGATGCTGGTAGACAGACGCATCCAGCCCTGCTTTCTTGAGCTCTTCTTCTGTGAAAAAGTGAATCATTTCCTCGCCATTCACAAGACGCTGCCAAAAGTCTTCTAGCGATGAAGCTCCCGGGAATCTTCCAGCCATTCCGACAATCGCAATATCCGTATGCTCCTGGGACGTGTTTTTTACTGGGCGAGAAGCAGGCGTTTGAATCTGTTCTGACTGTTCTTCAAACAAATATTCAGCAAGACTTGCCACTGTCGCAAACCGATACAATTGCACAGTGTCAATTTGCTTGTCCACATGCTCAGATATTTTCGCTGCAAGCTGAGAAATATCAAGGGATGTCGCACCAAATTCGAAAAATGGCGATTCATCATCCATTTGATCAAACCCAAAATGAGTTTGCACAATGTCGTGAATGTCTTTTTGTAAAGAAGCGAGTGAAGCAAAGACACGCTGTTCATTCTGCGGCTTTTGTGGTTCAATGGCTGCCATCGTATTTGTTTGTGCAGAGAAATCAGTTTTATGAAATGGGTACCCAGGTAGCGGAATACGCTGTCTGTTCTTCTCATCTGTTATTGGGAAAGCTAAGCCGACCCCCATTTCCCAAAGAACACCTGCGATTTGAAGCATGTCTCCATCAAGTGGTTCGGTTGTTTTTTCTGCTCCCTTTTCAATTACAATCCCTTGTTTCATTGAAAGGTCAATGATCAAAGCTGGTGATTCTTGCTCAATCATTAGTGATTTTACAGGCTGATCCATATGAAGAAGACCCTTTGCAGACGATGGGTCGAAAGTGGTTTGTTGCTCCCCAGTTTGCTGCAAGTAAACAGGCCGCTTGAGTGTCCTCTGAGACAGGGAAGCCAGCCTTTGATTAACCGTCTCGGTATCATGAAGATGGTACACAATAGATGCCGCATCTTTTAGCTCAAGACCGCCTGCTGCATATAAAGCTGTCCAGACGCCGCTGCCTTCTCCAACCCATCCATCTGGTTCAATTCCGAGTGATCTTACCATGTTGGCAAAAGCGGATGTCATGATCAGCATCGCCACTTCTGATTGACGGCTTTGTTTAGGATGGAACAGCTCGTCTTTTTTGATAGGTACTGCGGATTGGACGAGGCTTATGATTCGATCCACTTCTGTTTTGAAAGAAGGATCTTTTTCATACAGCTTGATGTAATCACGTAAACCTGCCTCATGATACCCGGTCAGCCTCATGCTGATCCGTTTATAAAGATGACTTTCTCTGCCTGCTGTCTCTTCATTCAGCACTTGCAGCTCCTCTAATAACTCTTCCCGCGTGGAACAGACAAACGCTTTTCGATATTTGAAAGCCTTTCTTCCACTTTGTAACGTATAAGCTGCTTCACCAAGTGAGAGATCAGGATGTGAGGAGACATATTCCTTTAAGTTTTTTGTCATGTTCTTCAGATCATGCGTTGATCTAGCTGACAACACGATTAATTCTTTGGACGAGGCCTTGCTGTTTGCTTTTCTCGGCTGTGCCTCTTCTAAGATGACATGAGCATTTGCTCCCCCTATACCAAAGGCACTGACTCCAGCTCTCCTTGGCAATTGAGATGTCTTCCACTCCTCTTTGTCTGTCCCAACATAAAATGGGGTTTGATCAAAAGAAATACGGTGATTCGGTTTCTCAAAGTGCGGCATCGGGGCAAATTGACGATGATGTAGCATCATGACTGTTTTGATAAAACCAGCTACGCCGCTTGCGGCATCTAAATGCCCAATATTGGCTTTGACTGATCCAATTCGGCAATAGCCTTGTTGATCTGTATGAAAAGCACGAGTAAGCGCCTCAATCTCAATCGGATCTCCAACAGGTGTACCCGTTCCATGTGCTTCGATATAAGAAATCGTCTCTGGTTCTGTCTCAGCCATTTCTAACGCAGATTCAATGACACTTGCCTGTCCACTCACACTTGGGGCTGTATAACCGACTTTATTGCTCCCATCATTGTTCGTTGCAGATCCTTTTACGACAGCATAAATAAAATCTCCGTCTTCTATCGCATCTTTTAATCGTTTTAGCGCAACAACGCCTGCACCTTCACCAAAAATGGTCCCTTTTGCTTTTTCATCAAACGGACGGCAATGACCATCAGGAGAATAAATCATTCCTTCTTGGTATTGATAGCCTGTGATTTGCGGCTGATGGAGTGTGACACCTCCTGCTAACGCAAGGTCACATTCACCGCCGATTAATCCTTGGCAGGCCATATGGATAGCAACAAGCGATGTGGAGCAAGCCGTTTGCACCGATACGCTTGGACCTTTTAGATTTAATTTATAGGCAATCCGAGAAGCAAAGGATGGGTCATTGAGATGCATGATTTGAAACACATCTTCGTTCTTCGCAAGTGACGACATATGCTGCCCCATCCACGATAGATTGCTAGATGCCCCGGCATAAAGACCAATTAATCCTTCGTATTGCTCAGGCTCATAGCCTGCATCCTCTAGCGCATGCCATGTGCATTCATGCATCAATCGAATTTGCGGGTCCATAATAGATGCCTCTCGCGGAGAGTAGCCAAAAAAGTCTGCATCAAATGATGATGCATGCTGTAAATATGGCTTTGCCTTGACATAATCAGAACGTTTTAGCAGCGTCTCATCTACACCCGCTGCCTTTAATTCTTCATCAGTGAAAAACGTAACGGATTCTTTCCCTTGCGATACATTTTCCCAAAACGCTTGCACATTCGGTGCCTCGGGAAACGTACCTGCTAATCCTACAACTGCAATTTCAAGTCCAGATTCGGTCCATTGCTCTTGATCAGACATACGCTGCATTTCTCCCATCTATTTTCGTTTTAATCTCTGTTTACGGCGGTTCTTCCCATCTGCCATCGCCTGTTTGCGGAGATTAGATGATTCAGTGACAGCTTGCTTTTCTTCCTTCACTCCATGTATCTTCTTCAGTTCTGCAGCCAATGACGCGATCGTTGGATGACTATACATCATGACCACTGGAACCTCTATACCATAAATTGATTTAATATGACCGCTCATCTGCAGCAAATCAAGGGATGTCGCACCCATTTCAAAGAAGTTTTCATTCACATCCGGTTCATGAGGAAAAAAGGAGCTGAGTACATCACACAATGATGCTTCTAGACGATCATCTATGGCCTGTGATATTTGTTGAGACGGCTCTTCTTCCTGCTGCATAGGTGTTAATCGGTGTTTTATTCTCTCACCCATGTCTCGAACAGAAACAAGAATTTGCGGATAATCTAGACGCAGCACTTCCTGAAAGGCCTTGATTCCTTCTTCTGGTAAAATTCCCGCCTGCTCCTCGAGCGTCATCATGTCATTGACTTTGGCCGCTAATGCTGAGTCGTGTGCCATACCGACTTTTTCCCATCGATCCCAGTTTAAAGAAATCACTGGCTTTCCTTCCTGCCTCTTCGCATGAGCAAAGCTGTCCATAAAAGCATTGGAAGCGGCATAAGCCACTTGTCCAGCCGCTCCAAGAAAGGACACTAGGGATGAACAAAGTAAAAAGAAGTCGAGCGTTTCATCCTTGAGTGCTTCATCCAGCACATAGGTCCCGTTGATTTTTGCCTGACACATGCGAATTTCATCGTCTGCTGTTCTTGCTTGGATGATCTTCCCATCTGCCTCTCCTGCCGCATGAATGACACCATGTAAATCACCAAATGATGTATGAGCCAGCTGGATCGCTTTCTGCACGGCGTCTTTATCTGACACATCACCGTGTACAGTTTGTACATCAGCTCCTAACTCTTCAAGAACCATCAGTTTTTTCACGGTCTCAGCTTCTTTCCCATCCGCATCACGCAGCTCACCCCATGCAGAACGTTCACGTATTTGTGATCGGCTGAGGAACACAAGTTTTGCTTGATACGTTTCTGCTAAAAGTTGAGCTAGTGTGAAACCAATGCCTCCCATACCGCCGGTCAGGAGGTAAACACCATGAGTCCTGAAAGGCTGTGTGGACGATTCCTCTTTGCTTAAAGGTGTACTTGAAGCTTTTCGAACCCATCTGCTGTTCCCTCGATACGCCACGACCGCCTCTTGATCGTGCATTGCAACCTCGTATGAAAGAAAGAGCGGCCAGTCCGCCTTTGTTTCCTGACATAAATCAACGTGCTGACACGCAATATGCTGATATTCTTGAGGAATGGTCAGAGCTAATCCAGTACATGTTGCTTGAAGAGGATTGACCTTCTCCATCCCGATGACATCATGTGCTTGGTTTGTCACAAGGTGAAGACGGATGGTTGTGTTATGATGCTGACTGATCAGCCTGACGAGATCGAGCACAGATAAGTAGTTTGGCTGTTCACCTGTATCTTCTGTTAGTTCATCATGCATCCAGATGATCTCTTCCGGTATAAATTCAGATTGCTGCAGTTCAGCCATCACCCACTCTAAGTGTGACAGCATATGAACGTCAGCTTTCATCAACTGGTCATTTTCTTTGATCGTATGATCACTTTGACAGACGCTGACAACCTCTGCATGCCGCTCTTTCAAATAGGCGCCAATATGACCACTTTTCTCAAAAACCAAGATACGCTTCCCTTGATGATGCTGCTCTTTTAGTACAGGTGCAGAGCGCTCCCATACCGGAATGTAAAACCAGTCTTGAAAATCAGCTGAGAGTTTCTCCCCCTTTTCTGATGGCGCTAAATTGCTCATCAGCTGATCCGCTTTAAACTGCGGAGAGGGGAATATTTGATGCTCAAATGGATATGTTGGCAGTGACACTCGATATGGGGTCTTTTCTTTTCTGACAGCGCTCCAATTCGGTTCCACTCCGAAAGTCCACAGCTTACCTATAGCTTTTTTCATATATTCATCATCAGCAGCTTGTTCTTTTGGATGTCTCACCAATGAAACAGCCGCTGCTTTGTTCACATCATAGTCATCATGTCGTCTCACAAATTGGGTCAACGTATGACCTGGCCCCACTTCAATGAAAACCACTTCTCCAAGTCCAAGTAACGTCTCTAATCCTTGACTAAATAAAACAGGCTGCCTAATATGAGATGCCCAGTAATCAGGCGATGAGGCTTGCTCATTTGTTAACCAGTTCCCTGTCACATTCGAAAGGATCGGAACCTCGCCCTGCTGATAGGTGATCTCTGAGAGAACGTTCTTAAACTGTTCGGATGCTTCAGCCATCATACTCGTATGAAAGGCGTGAGAGGTTTTCAATGTTTGGACAGAAGCTCCTCTTTTTTCAGCTTGTTCGAGATAGATCTGTAACCGTTCTGAAGGTCCGGAAACAACAGATAATTGTGAGCTATTCACCGCAGAAAGCTCGACCCCCTCAGGAAGATCATGTTCAATCTCTTCGGCAGGGAGGAACACTCCGGCCATTTCACCCCGAGGCATTTTTTGCATCAAACTGCCTCTTTTTAAAACGATACGGATGGCATCTTCAAGGTGGATGATACCGGCCACGCAGGCAGCCGTGATTTCTCCAATACTATGACCAATGAAATAATGCGGACGTATGCCTAGTCCCATCAGCTTCGATGCGAGCGCATACTCAAAACTAAACAAGATGATTTGTGTATATGATGTTTGCTGCATGAGTTGTTCTGCTTTTATGAACTCTTCTTCGGTTGTTGGATATAACACGTTCTCGATCTCAACACCTGATAAAGACAAAATGATGGCAAAACATTTCTGAAGCGTTTGTTTAAATTCAGGGTCTTTCTCATATAAATCCTTGCCCATATTCACATACTGAGCACCTTGTCCAGAAAACATCCAAACGACTGCAGGCTGTTGAAAGGCCTTTTGCGGCTGTCCGGCTGACTGGAATGTGCGGTCAGGACCTGCAAGAAAAGCTTGTCGATAAGGAAAATGCTTTCGTCCCTCTTGCAGTGTAAAGGCAGCCTCGGATAGTGTGACATTCTTTTGTTCTTTTAAATAAGATGTCATTTGTTCAGCCGATTTTTGAACTGCCCGCTTCGATCGTGCGGAAATCACCATTAGTTCATGATCTCTTTCTGCTGACGGTTTGTCGGCGGCGGGTGCCTCTTCCATGATCAGGTGTACATTCGTTCCACCGACTCCAAATGAACTAACTCCAGCACGCAGCGGCTGCTCTATTTTCGTCCATGGTACGGGTATTGTATTGACATAAAATGGACTTGATTCAAAATCAATTTTCGGATTCGTTTTTTTATAATGAAGGCTAGGCGGCAGCATCTGATGGTACAGACTAAGCGTTGTCTTGATAAAACCTGCAACCCCTGCGGCTGAGTCAAGATGACCAATATTGGTTTTCACAGACCCAATGGCACAAAACTGTTTTTTATCCGTTTGAAAGGCTTTCTTTAGTGACTCAATTTCAACCGGATCTCCAAGAGTTGTACCTGTGCCATGTGCTTCAATATAAGAAATACTCTCAGCTTCTACACGACTGATGTTGAGTGCCTTTTTAATCACTTCGCTTTGTCCTTCTATACTTGGTGCTGTGTAGCCAACCTTCCGCCCGCCGTCATTGTTATAGGCTGAACCTTTAATCACGCCATAGATATGGTCCTTATCTTTTAGTGCCTGCTTTAATGATTTGAGCACAACCACACCGCAGCCCTCACCGCCAACGGTGCCTTTTGCCTGTTCATCAAAAGCTCGGCAGTGCCCATCCGGCGACATGATCATCCCCTCTTGATACATGTATCCTTTTTTGTGAGGGGTCGTAATGGTGACGCCGCCTGCGAGAGCCATTTTACATTCCCCAGTAATTAGGGCGCGCGCCGCCATATGAATGGCAGTCAAAGAGGAAGAACAGGCTGTATCAACAGCTACGCTCGGTCCCTTCAAATTCAATTTGTAGGATACCTTTGTGTTCATGAAATCTTTATCTGTTAACTGAACAGCCGCAAATTGTTCAGATGAGTCATTGGTTCTCATCAGCATGGAAGCAGCTTGCCAATATAAATTAGCAGAAGCGGCTCCAAATAAACCAATCGGTTCCTGATAGGTTTCAGGGTTATAGCCTGCATCTTCAAGAGATTCCCACGCCACCTCATGAAACATGCGGATTTGCGGGTCCATTACTTCTGCTTCACGCTGTGAATAACCAAAGAAATCTGCATCAAAATGATCATGCTGATCAACTGCTCCTTTGGCACGTACATATTGCTCATGATCTAATGCCTCTTTCTCAACCCCTGCCTCAAGCAGCTCTTCCTTCGAAAAGAACGTAATGGACTCTCTTCCATTTGCAAGGTTGTCCCAAAAGTGATGAATATTCTTTGCTCCGGGAAAACGGCAGGCCATACCAACCACTGCAACCTCTAATCCTGTGAACTTACTCATCTATCATCCCGCCTAACAGTTGAGCGGCACTTTCTAAATCATCCGCTTCATTTTCTCCATCATCTTCGATCTGTTTCTCTTGCCCTGATGCTTTGTTTTTTAATTGAGCAGCTATTTGCGAAACAGTTGTATATTGGAACAGCTCCATTACTGTCAGCTCCTGCTGAAATTCCTCTTTCACTTTATTCGACAGCTCAACGATATTAAAAGAGTTCCCGCCTAAGTCAAAAAACGGTTCATCTATACGAATCTGCGAAGCAGGGACTTGTAAAATAGAGGCGAAAATGCGAACAAGTTTCTGCTCTGTTTCATTATGTGCTTGAATGGTCACTGGCTCTTGATTGTCTGCCAACTGATCTTCTGGATTCGGCAGTGCTTGGATATCCAATTTCCCCGATAGATTCAAAGGAAATTGCTCTATTTGAATGACATGCCTCGGCACCATATAACCTGGTAATCTTTCACTTAAAGACTGACGAAGCGCACGCTGATCTATCACTTGTTTTGCCATCATATATGCGCAAATGTATTGGTCCTGATCCTGCGTTTCCTTAGGAATGACAATGACATCTTGAATCAGTCCTTGCATATGCGGGTCATCAAGAATCGCTCTGCGGATTTCCTCTAACTCAACTCGATATCCCCTAATTTTCACTTGACCGTCGTTTCTCTTGGCAAATTCTAACAATCCATCAAACCGCCATCTTGCAAGGTCTCCCGTACCGTATAACACCCCGCTGCTCAGCTCTGGTTTTTTGATAAATTTCTCCTTGCTCAGATCAGGGTGATTGATGTACCCACGACCTACACCATCACCTGAAATATATAACTCTCCAAAAACGCCAATCGGAACTAGCTCTCCTTGCGCGTCACATATGAAAATATGCTCATTCGGCATCGGCTGCCCAATAGGAATGACTTGCTCATTCCAGTCTTGGGGAATCAAAAAAGATGATGACTGAACCGTACATTCAGTGGGCCCATACGCATTAATCATGATTGGTTTTTCACCTGATATATGCTGTAAAAATTGATCCATCAGCTCTTTTGTAAACACCTCTCCGCCCACCAGCAGCATCTTCAACGCTGGCAGGTCTTGTTTTGATTGCGCTGCTGCCTTGTTCATCAGCTTTAAATGAGAGGGGGTCACATCAGACAGCTGGATGTGATGTTCTTGGTAAAACGACCATAACGCATGCCCATCCATACGGACTTCATCTTTGGCAATATGCAGCGTATGTCCGAGGAGCAATGCCGGGAACAATGTTTGAACAGACGCATCAAAAATGTGTGAAGCCAGCATCCCTACTTGCAAAGGATCAGGGAGCAGATCAAAAAAGCGCGTTTTCATTCCATATACCAAATTAATGACATGACGATGTTCGATAACGACACCTTTCGGATGCCCTGTCGTACCTGATGTATACAGGACATACGCCATATCCGAAGGCGAGATAGACCAAGTCAGATTCTCTTTTATTGATGATTCTTGAAGCATGTCTTGAATCACATGAATCTCGACATCCAATCCTTCGTGTCCTTCTGTATCCGAGACAATAGCTGTAGCGCCGCTGTTTTTGAGCATATACCGAATTCTTTCAATCGGCAGATGGACATCAATCGGTAAATAAGCATAGCCAGCCTTTAATATTCCAAGAATGGCAATGACAAGTTCAGCAGATCGATACATTCTGAGTCCAACAGGAGTCTCACGTGTTATCTGACTTTGAGATAGTCTAAGCGCAATGCGATCTGATAAATGATCAACCTCTTCATATGTATAGGAGGTGGTGCCAAACACAACAGCCGTTCGTGCTGGATGCAATTGGACTTGTTGTTGAAATAACGACACAATATCACGATCCACTGGATAAGCGAGCGACTCCCCTTGAAACGAATCAAACAGCTGATTTTTCTCTATATCAGATAAAAATGAGTGTGTGCTCATCGTTTGCTCAGGCGTTTTGAGACATTGCTCTGTGAATCGCATGAAATGATTGGAGAACTGCTCCATCATGTGGTCATCATAAATGGAAGCATCCCAGTGAACTTCAACATGAAGTTGATCTTGTTCTTTCTTCCAAACAATAAGCACATCCGCATGCAGCTGCTCTCGGTCAGCTTGCCCATGCAATGGCTCAAATGCACATGCCAGATTGACACGCTTCTTGTCTTCTCCTACTGAACGCCAAAGCTCATCCATTAAAATATGAACAGGATAATTTTGATGACGCACTGCCTCCTGAAACGATTGTTTCACTGCCTCTAGCCCTGCGCTAAAGCTCATATGAGGCTCAATCTCTGCCTTAAGTGGCAGCATATGATTGATGGCTGATTGATTGGCAGACTGTTCCATTGTAGGAACAGTCACCATCAACTCAGTTTTCCCGCTATAACGTTGAAGCAAGCCAAAAGCAGCTGTGGTCAGCACGATAAACAGGCGCAAATCAGAATCTCCACATAATTGCTTTAACGAATGATTCATAGCCACAGGGAAGGACGAATGAAGCGATCGGTTCATTGCAGCAGGCTTGGCTTGTGAAACCGTATGAGGAATGCGGCCATCAAGCTGGACACCTGATAAGATCGATGTCCAGTAGGATCTTTCCCTCACCCTTTCCTTCGCCGCTGCTTTCAGTTGAAAATCATCATGTTCAATCACTCTTCCATTCACCTCTTTACTTATATTTTCAAGTCATCTAATTCGAAAAGAGATACGTCATCTAATTGCTCGAATGAAGAAGTCAGTTCGATCTCCTCTATTCTTACAGCATCTACTGAAACAGACCGCATGATGTCTTTCAGCAAGCCCGCAATCCGCTCGATGGTTTCCTCTGTGAAAAGCTCAGTATTATATTCAATCGTTGAAGAAAGACCGTCTTCCTGCTCATACGCAATCCAGAGTAAATCAAAGCGTGACGTTCCTGTCTCATACGGATAATCACTAAAGGTTAAGCCGCCTACCTTCAGTTCTGGCTGATTCATATTTTGCAAGGCAAACACAGCATCAAACAATAAATTCCGGCTGACACTCCGGCTTAACTGGAGATCTTGAACCATTTGTTCATATTGATAGTCTTGATGTCCGAAATCATCGATGACATGTGCTTTCACATCCTGTAGGAATTGCTGGTACGTCAGCTCTGCTTTAGGATACAAACGAAGTGGTAGCATATTGACAAAAATACCGATCACTTGCTGCAGCTCCTCTTGTTTTCTCCCTGCTACCGGAACCCCGACCGTGATATCTGATTGTCCGCTTAATTTATGAAGCAAAATCTGATATACACTTAACAAACCCATAAACAGTGTGGCGTCTTCCTTTAAAATCACCTGCTTAAACGCGTTCAGCTCCGCTTCTTCTATATGGAACGTATAATGTCCGCCGCGGAATTGCCTCACTTCCGGCCGATCGAAATCTGTTGGCAGATCAAGAAGCGAGGCACCCTCTAAACGGTTTTTCCAGTAATCACTCGATTCTTTCAGTGCTTCCGACGCAAGCAAGTCATTTTGCCATTCTGAAAAATCTTTATATTGCAGAGCGAGAGGCTCAAGCGTCCTACCGTCATATAACTGCATAAAGTCATTGACCAAAATATCTTGAGAAAGACCGTCTGAGATAATGTGGTGCATGTCTAGCATAAGTACGAATTCCTCTTCTGCCAGCTTCATCACGCCGACTCTCATCAATGGAGCCTCACTTAACGTAAAGGCAGTCAAAAATTGTTCAATCACTTGTTTTTGATCTTCCTCAGATCCTTGTGTCGATCCGTTAGTGAGGTCAAATAATGTGACTGCAAATGGTACCTCTTCTTCAATCTTTTGATAAGGGACGCCATTCTCTAGTACAAACGCTGTCCGCAAACTTTCGTGTCTCTTAATAAGCTGCTGAAATGCCCATTCCAACCTGCTAATATCGAGTTTCCCTTTGATTCGTCCCGCTTTAAACTCGTTGTATCCTGTGCTGTTTACATCCATTTGCTGCATGAGATACAACCGTTTTTGCGCAGACGACAGAGGATAATGCTCCTTCACTTCGGCTTTTTCAATCGCATGATAAATAGCAGTATCTGCTTGATCGATATATGCTGCCATTAATCGTATCGTAGGGATTTGGAAAAATTGTGGCAGCGTCAGCTCTACACTAAATGCACGATGAATGATGCCAATGAACGTAATCGCCTTTAGAGAATCTCCACCCATTTCAAAGAAATGATCATCTATGCCAATTTCATCAATCTTAAAGAATGCTTGCCAACGTTGACTTAATGCCTTCTCCAGCTCCGTTTCAGGTGCCGCATAATTCGTGGAAAGCGCTGGACGAGAATACAAGTTTCCATCTTGTTCATTCTCTCCGCCGCTCTCTTCCTCACGGGATAAACGGTCTACATATCGGTGAATACGATCATGTAAAGATGTTGTCGAAATAACCATTTGTTCCACTTGATCCAGCGAAAGCAATCGTTCAAAGATCATTCTTCCTTCTTTTTCTGTAATTAACGTTTCGGTGACATCATCTCCGATTGGAAGATCAAGCTGCTTCCCTTGCTCAAATTCCCAGCCGTCAAAACTAATGACAGACCACTGTGTTTCTGAACGTAGATTGCGTTCATACACATACGCATCGATGAAATGATTCACAGCTGTATAGGCTGTAAAACCGAGTCCACCCAAGATCGGTGACAAAGATGACAGGACAAAACAGAAATCAAGGGATCGATCTCCTAAGGCGGCATCAAGATGAAGCACACCATTCATCTTCGCTTCAAAATGCGGCTCTGAAAATGTGACATCTGTTTGCTCCATCACCTGGAAAGATTGGTCGCCTGTCACTCCAGCTGCATAGATCACGCCATCGATCTGCCCATATGACGCATCCACTGTGTTGATCAATTGCTGGATATCTTCCTTGTGACGAACGTCTACTTTCTGAATGAGAACGTCTGCGCCTGTCTCTTCCAGTGCCAGTACCTTTTGGATTTTTTTCTTTGTTGGATCCTGATCATCATGCGTAGACAGCCATTCTTGCCACTTGCTTCTATCAGGGAGTCCAGACCTGCTCGTTAAGATCAATGTTCCCTTCGTTTGCTCGGCCAAAGTCTGGGCGATATTCAATCCAATAAATCCAAGTCCGCCAATTAAAATGTATACACCATCTTTTTTAGCCAAATGAGCCTGTCCCATTTCGGGAACTGAACTATTCGCATACTTTTTCACATATCGCTTATTTCGTCGATAGACCGTGAGAAGCTGTCCATACGCTCGATCTAGCTCATCGCTTATTTGCTTTAGCAATCTCTTTTCTTGAACCCCATTTTCCACTGGGCGATCGATATCAAGAATGCGGTAACGTAAGTTCGGTGTTTCTTGTGAAATCACCATCGCAGGCCCTAGATGGATCGCTTTTTCAGGATAAAGTACAGGCTCACCGCCAACGGCATACGTCAATGAGGAAAGAACTGTAATTGACACCTTTTGGTCCAACACATATTTTTTCAGTGCCTGGCCGATATAAAGCAAGGAGTAATAAGCATCTTGCTGCGTTTGCTTCACCCATTCTTCTTCCGTGTGAGATGTGTGTCGTTCTGAAAGCCCCCATAGATGACAAACTTTTGACACGTTGATTTCATCATCTGCCAGATTTGATATGAGCCTTTCATAATCAGATGGCTCATGTGACCGAATGGTATAGCTTTTTTCGTCATGCTTCGTAAATTCATTTCCTTTACGAACCACTACGGACTCGTTCCGTTTCGTCATGAGCTCAGCCGCAATCTTCTCTCCAAAAGCAGATGGATCTGCAAACAAAAGCAAGGCTCCGCCAGATGTATCTTCTGATGGCACGCAAGGTAAAAGATCCGCTTCCCAATGAGGGGTATAGAACCATTCATCCATTTGCTGCTTTCGTCCAGACTGCTTTGGTTTTTCTTGTTTCACACGATCTGCTGCATCATACCAATAGGAGGTTTGATCAAACGCATACGTTGGCAGCGGCATTTTCCGCGGCTGACGGTTTAGATGGAACCTGTCCCAATCAATAGATAATCCGTTTGTCCATAGACGTCCCATTTGACTAAGTAAAAATTCAGTATCCGTCACATCTTGTTTTGCATGTCTTAACACATGACATACATGCTGGTTCAGACCGTTCAGCGACCGGTTGACCATCACGCTTAAATCTTGTCCTGGGCCAATCTCAATTAATTGAATATTGTCCTCTTGTAAAAGATTTGTGATACCTTCAGCAAAGCGAACTGTATCGGTCATATGCCTTTTCCAATAAGACATATCTTTCGCACTCGTATCTGTCATCCAATCTCCTGACAAATTCGAAATGAATGGAATACGAAGCGACTTGGCTTTCATATGCGTTAATTTTTCTCCGAATTGCTCCGCTGCCTCCTTCATGACATGTGAGTGGGCGGCAATGGTTCCACCTAATCGCATACACATCAATCTGTTGCTTTTCAGCTCTTGTTCAAATTCACTTATCGCCTCTTCTAGACCTGACACGATACATGATGAATCATTGACAACCGCGAGAGAAATATCTTTTGGAAGCATCGGTTTGAGCTCTGCCTCAGGTAATGGAACACTCATCATGACGCCGGGTGGTGACGACTGCATCGCATTCGCACGATAGGCGACCATGGACATTGCGTCCTTTAAGCTGAATAGCCCTGATATGGCGGCTGCTGTTAATTCGCCAAAGCTATAGCCGATCATTGCATCAGGACGAACGCCCCATTCAATGAAAAGCATGGATAAGGCATATTCAATGGCAAAAATGGCTGGCTGTGCATATTGAGTACTTGCCAATTGTTCACGTGCCTTTTCTGTTTCAGCCGCTAATGGGTACAGAATACGGGCAAGACTTCGTCCTGTTGCTTCTTCATATGCTTGAAAACAAGCATCCATTTGCTTCTTAAAGTAAGGCTCTTCTCGGTACAAATCTAATCCCATATTGAGATATTGATTGCCTTGTCCAGAAAACATAAAAATAATCTTTTGCTTCTCCACATGCGAATGCATGAGCTTTCCAATGCCCTTGCCTTGCTTTTCTGTTAATACTCTTAGAGCATCTTCTCTGTTTGCCGCAACAAATGCCTGACGGAAATCAAAGGATTGTCTTCCTGTTTGCAGCGTATAAGCTGCGTCTGCCAAATTGATAGAAGGCGTGTTTTCTATTTGGCTTGCGAGTTTGTCTTTCATTCGTTCCAAGCTCGTTTTGCTCTTTGCTGAAAGAACAAGCAGCTCAGCAGAACGAGGCATTTGCTGACGATCTCTTTGTGGTGCTTCTTCTAAAATGACATGTGCATTCGTTCCACCCATTCCAAATGAGCTCACCCCAGCCCGCCGCAAATGGGAAGCTGGCTGCTTCCAGTCGATCAGCTCAGTGTTGACAAAGAAAGGGCTATGTTCAAATGCAATGTTTTCATTGGCTTTTTTGAAGTGTAGACTAGGTACAAATGTGTGATGCTGAAGCGAAAGCACAGCTTTGATCAAGCCAGCTGCTCCTGCCGCTGCATCTAAATGTCCAATATTTGTTTTCACAGACCCAATGCGGCAAAATTGTTTTTTCTCTGTTTCGAAAGCCTTTGTGAGCGCCTCTATTTCAATCGGATCACCAAGTGATGTGCCAGTTCCATGTGTTTCCACATATTCAATCGTATCTGGTGAAACATCTGCTTGATGCAGGGCATCCTGAATGACACGTGTCTGTCCTTCGACGCTCGGAGCATTGAAACCAACCTTTTGATCACCATCATTGTTGATGGCAGAGCCCTTAATAACCGCATAAATATGGTCACCATCTTCTATGGCTTCACTCAGTGCTTTTAAAGCAACAAGACCAACACCATCTCCGCCAACAGTTCCATCCGCTTGATCGTCAAAGGCGCGGCAATGGCCATCGCTTGATTTCACCATGTTCTGTTGATAAACGTAGCCTGATTTCACTGGGTGCAGGATCGACACACCTCCCGCAAGAGCTACATCTGAATCACCATTTGCAATGGATTGACAAGCCAAATGCAAGGCGACCAAAGAAGTTGAACAAGCGGTTTGCAGCGTAAGCGCCGGTCCTTTCAAATTCAATTTATGGGCAATTCTTGTACTGACGGTATACGTATCATTGAGTGAACCCACTTCAAACAGCTCTGACATGCTGCTATCAAGGGAAGCGGCAAAACGCTGAATCCATTGGAAGTTCGAAGTGGACCCAGTAAACAAACCGACCTTCCCCGTATAATCTTCTTGCACATACCCCGCATCTTCCAGCGCCTTATAGGCGTACTCATGCAGGAGGCGTATTTGAGGATCCATCATTTCTGCCTGACCTGGCGAATAACCGAAGAAGGATGCATCAAATAAATCAGGTCCATCAATGACACCCTTTGCCCTCACATAATCAGATCGCTCGAAGGTTTGACGGTCAATACCAGCTTCAAGCAGTTCTTCATCGGAAAAGAAGGAAATTGATTCTTCTCCATTCTTCAAATTTCGCCAAAATGCCTCAACATTTTTCGCGCCAGGGAATTTACCAGCCATTCCAATAATGGCAATCGGCTCATTGGCTTTTCTTGTCTTTTGTTTCACAGGCTGCGCGCCTGCCGCTGCCTGCTCTGAATCGCCGCTTAAATATGCGGCAAGCTCTCTAATCGTTGGACGGCGGAACATTTCGACCATTGGAATGCTTTGATTCAATTGCTTAGCGAGCTGTTGATTGACGTGGATCAAATTGAGTGAATGCCCGCCAATATCAAAGAATTTGTCATGGACACTTACCTCTTCTAAGCCGAGGACCTTTTTCCAAATGTCTTGAATGACTTTCTCCGTATCAGAAAGATGGTCCGAGCCCGCCTGTTTTTTCGTTTGCTGCGCCTGTTTCAAAGCAGGTAAAGCTCGTTTATCTAGTTTGCCATTGGCAGTCAGCGGCATATCGTCCAATTGAACAAAGTGAGTTGGGATCATATAATCCGGCAGTTGATCAGCCAACGCTTGTTTTATTGCCTCTTGATCAAGTATGGCTGTCGTGACAACATATGCGGCCAAACATGGTGTACCAGAAACATCTGGCTTTACAACAACAGCTGCTGCTTTTATTCCTGGCTGTTCATTCAACCAAAATTCAATCTCACCAGTTTCAATCCGGTAGCCTCTCAGCTTCACTTGATCATCATTTCGACCTAAAAATTGAATGAGCCCATTAGGGAGAATGCGGGCTGCATCACCTGTTTTATAAATTTTTTCACCCGGCTGGAAAGGATGGTCGACAAATCTTTCTTCGGTTAGTTCTGGGCGATTCAAATAGCCTTTTGCGACACCTTTTCCGCCAATATATAATTCACCGACGGCTCCTTCCGGCATGAGATTCATATGTCTGTCAAACAGAAGAATATCTGTATGCTGTGCAGGCTTTCCAATCGGTACATACACGTCTTGATCAAGGTCCTGGTCATATCGATGAATCATGCAGCCAACGACCGTTTCAGTTGGTCCATATTCATTCACAATTTCAATTGGCTGCGGGAAGGACTGCTGAATGGATTTCGCTAAAGATGTTTCCAGCTGTTCTCCGCCTAAAATGAAACATTTCATTTGGCTGTCTGGGAAAGACAAATGCTTAATAAACTGTAAATGAGATGGTGTCAGTTTCATCACATGTACGCGATTGTCTTTTATGATGTCTTCGACAAGCAGCTGCCGGTTTTCATGGTGATAAATCATGATGGTATTTCCTGAAATGAGCGGCGTGAAAATAGAAGTAACCGTCAGGTCAAAGGACAGTGAAGTATACAATGCAAAATGCCTTGTTTCTCCTCGAACATATACTTGCTTCGCCCAATCAATATAGTTGGCTAAGCCAAGATGATGAATGAGTACACCTTTAGGTCTTCCTGTCGTACCTGATGTATAAATGCAGTAGGCTGTTTGGTCTGAGGTGATGGCTTCTGCCAAGTTGTCTGATGGTCCGGTGTATAGATCCGGCTGTGTGATATCAATTTTTTCTCCATGATAGGCATAGGTGAGCTCTTTCATTGGATGGGTTAAGAGCCATTCTACTCCGCTGTCTTCTAATAGATATTCTATTCGTTCCTGCGGATATTCAGGATCAATCGGCACGTAAGCACCGCCAGCTTTTAAGATCGCTAAGCATGCTATCACCATTTCAATGGAATGCTCTGCTAAAATGCCGACACGCTGCTCCTGTTTGACCCCTTTGTTTTGTAAATAATGTGCGAGCTGGTTCACTCTCTTATTGAGTTGTTCATATGTAACCGTCGTATCGCCAAACTCAACTGCGGCTGCCGCTGGCGTTCGCTCTACTTGTTCTTCAAATAGGTCAATCACGGTTGGCTCATTGCTAGATGTTGCTCCGCCATATTGCTTGAAGACCGCTAACTGCTTTTCTTTCTCTTTTTCTGATAGCAGCTGTAGTTGAGCAGCAGATTTGTGCGGATGTGCACATGCATCAGACAGGAGATGAAGAAAATGCTGACACCACTTTTCGATTTGTTCAGTTGAAAAGCTGACGGGGTTATACACCAATGAAAAGTGCAGCTGATCATCAAACGCCTGAACACTAAGCGTGAGATCGAATTCTGTCTGCTCAGTCATCTCAAATCCACGAATACGAATTGGCTGATCGTTTTTCGTGAGCATTTGATCTAGTGGATAGTTTTCAATGACGACGATTGAATCAAATAATGATTGCTCTGCAGTCATTCCTGCATATTTCTTTAAGTCAGATAGCGGGGTATGTTCATATTCATTTCTTACAGCGATCTCACGGCTCACTTCCTGCATCTGTTCAAGAATTGGCCGCTCTTGTTCGAATGAGACCCGCAGCGGTAATGTGTTAATGAACAATCCAGTCATCTTTTCAATATGAGGGACATCCGCATTTCTCCCTGAGACTGTTGTCCCAAAGACAATATCATCTTGGTTCGCATACTTAGATAGCAAAACTCCCCACAGCGTATACATTACAGATGCCAGCGTCACGTCATATTGATTCGTGAATTTGCTCAAGCTCTCCGCAATGGAAGTATCCACTTGATGTTCATATTGATGAAACACTTCTGAATTTTCATGTGCGCCGCTTGACTTCGGAAGCAGTTCTGCATAACTCCAACCGTTGAAAACATTTTTCCAATAGGCGGCTTGTGCTTCTGTCTGTTGAAGGTTTTTCTGCTGCCATTTGACAAAGGATTGGTAGGACGGTCTTTGTTCCAAAAGAGGTTTGTCCCCATTCGATAAGCGCTCATATGCACTCATCCAATCGCTTAATACAATCCCAAGGCTCCATCCGTCTAATAAAATATGATGGAAGCTAATGAGAACCCAGCTGACTTCATCATTCACTTCACATAACGTCAGACGAAATGGGACTTCCTGCAGATCAAAGCGTTCTTCTCGGTTCTGAGCCGTCACCTCCTCTTTCAGCACATGAAGAGGCTCCTTCGCTTTTGTCAAATCACGGTATCGAATGTCTGGCTGATGCTCCTTCAGCACAATTTGTACTGGTCTTGCGAGTTCCTGCCATCTGAACAATGTTCTAAGCATTTCATGCTGTTTGGTGACATTCGTCCATGATTGTTCAAAAATGTCTCGATCTATCCGTCCGTCTATTTCGATCAGCAGTTGTTCAAAATAAGCTGTTCCGTTCGGTTCCATTAAATGATGAAACAGCAGTCCCTCTTGGATCGTAGTGATAGCTAACATATTTTCAATGTTCTGTTTATCCAGCTTCTGCGGCTGTAAAGCCATGGGATCATCTCCTTTCTCTCTAAGAATGTTTCACGAAATAATGGCGTAAACCATAGTTAGCAATAACCTGTTGCTGAATTTGCGAAGTTCCTTCAATAATTTCAAGCACCTTCGCTTCACGATATAGTCTTGAAGCTGAGTTTTCCCGGCTAAATCCACTTCCGCCATGAATTTGGACATTTGTATTTGTAATGTCAACAGCGATTTTAGAGGTGAAATATTTTGCAATGGATGTTTCTGTGATTGCATCAGGATGATTCGCTTCTCTCATTTCCCCAGCCTTTAGGCATAAGGCTCTCGCTGCATGGAGCTGGGTCACCGCATCTCCGATCATGCCTTTGATCATTTGATGCTTGTACAATTTCTCATTAAATTGTGTTCTTTTACGTGAATACGTAACAAGAGAATCAACGGCTTCTTGTGCAATGGCAAGCCCTGCCCAAGCGACACTGTATCTTCCATGGTCTAATGCGAGTGACACCACATGGTTAAATCCGCCCCCAACTGGTCCTAAGACACAGTCTTCATGCACCTGGACATGATCGAGGGTGATTTCCGCTAAATATGACGCTCGGTTGGCCATCATTCCTGTAATTCTCTCAATCTCTACACCCGGCTGATCTCGATCGACAAGGAATGCCGTGACTTGTTCACCGTCTCTTGCAATCACAATAAAGAAATCGGCAATCGCTCCAAAGGAAATCCACTTTTTCTTCCCATTTAATACATAGGATTGTCCTTCCTTTTGATAGCTTGTTTCAACATGATTGGCATCTGAACCAATATTCGGCTCTGACAAAGCAAAGGCACCGATTTTTTCTCCTTTAGCTAATTCAACGAGCCAGCCTTGTTTTTGATCTTCTGTTCCATAACGAAGAATGGCTTCTCCTACAAGTGAATTCACTGTCAATAATGTCCGGACATTACAGCAAGCTTTTCCCACTTGTTCCGTAAACTGTCCATATGCGATTGGATCAAGCCCCAGCCCTTGATAGGAAGACGGGATACCTGCTGCCAAGTAGCCTCGTTTCGCCATATCTCGAATCAGCGACTCTGGCAAATGTTCCGTCTCATCGAATTCATTGGCAAACGGACGGATATGTTCATCGCAATACTGTCGTATTTCTTCAATGGCATTGATCGTTTGTTCAGCTGTTTTCATGAAGAGCCGCCCCCTGTTGTTTTCTCTCAATTAAGGCGACAATGCGATTGACGGTACTAAAATGAGCAATGTCGAGGTCTTCGTTATCTAATTGGAATTGAAAGTCATGTTCGATATAGTTCACTAGTTTCATCGCAAATAGAGAATTCACAAAGCCTTGTTCAAAAATATGATCATCATTTCCAAGCTCAATTTCCTCATCAAATACCACTAGGTTTTGCTCGATATAGGCTCTTACTTGTTCGTGTAGGTTCATGATTTAATCTCCTCGCTTTTCGCTTTTTTATTGTTTGGCCGGGTCTTTCTGATTTAATTCAATATTGACATCTACGTATTCTGGGAAAGGCTGAATCATGCTTAAATCATTCTCAAACAAGATATAGCCGTTCTCCCCCTTCTCGATTTCTTTGAAATTGGCAAACTTATATGTGATGTACATCATGCGGTTTCGGTCGGTTTGTTTAAAGTCAGCGACAAGCCGCTTTCCTCGCTTTTTCGCTTCTTGCAAAATCGTTGTAAGTAAGATGGTCCCGACACCACGAGACATGACGCGGCAAGACATCAGCAGCAGTTTGACATGCCATGTGTCACCTTTTTCTTCTATTAATGAGAGTCCAATTTTTCCATATGAACCGAATTTATCTTCAAGTTCACAGACAAGCAGTAAGTGAGAATCTGATTGACGGAAGAAATCAAGCTCTTCATAATCGTAGGTTTTCCCGCTCGCATTTAATTGATTGGTACGGACAGTCAATTCTTCAGCACGCTGGAGGTCTTGTTCTCCTGCTTCTGATATCACGAATTTCATATGTAAAGACGCCAAGAATTTCTCAGGCGGCCCTTCATATTTCTCTTCTTCCTGCTGCCTTTTGTCCGCTTCTAAGTACATTCTTCTGCGTCGTCTAGCATCTTCTGTGATAAAGACTGGACGCAGGCGATCATCAGTGAGTAATGACAGATAATCCACTGCATCCCAGCACGTAATCTCTGGATGAACAGCCTTCACTTCTTCTCGTTCAAACGGCTGATCATCAATAAAGAGAATGGTATCTTTATGAATATTTAAGCGCTGACTGATTCTCTCTAATGAACTAGATTTGGCATTCCAATGAATCTCTGGATAGAGAAAGAAATGTTCGATTCCGAAGGCAGAAAGCTTTTCCTTCACGGCTGTTTCATCATTCCGGCTTGCTATAGAAAGAAGGATGCCGCGCTCATCTAACTCTGTTAGTACTTCCTTCATCGATGGTTTTAACGTCACTTCATCTGACTCAAGTAAAATTCCATCCCATAATGTATGATCTAAATCCCAGACAACACACTTGATTTGCTTAGCCATTGGTTATTCTCCTCTCACATGTCATATTGGAAAAAGCCCTTGCCTGATTTTTTGCCGTACTCGCCTGCATCAACCATTTTGACTAGCAGAGGACATGGACGGAACTTCGGATCTTTGTAGCTCTCGTATAA
Organism: Bacillus sp. FSL W8-0645; assembly: GCF_038007905.1. Classification (NCBI taxonomy): domain Bacteria; kingdom Bacillati; phylum Bacillota; class Bacilli; order Caryophanales; family Bacillaceae; genus Bacillus; species Bacillus sp. FSL W8-0645. Next base: position 736,605 of record NZ_JBBOYC010000001.1, on the reverse strand, counting down.
AACAAGCAATGAATTCAAAATCGTATCAAGCCCAATTAAGTCTCCCGTCGCAAGTGGTCCCATTTTATGACCGAAACCTCCGCGGAAAATTTTATCGACATCCGCTGGCGTGGCGACTTGATCTTGCACCGCCCAAATCGCTTCATTGATTGTCAGCATCAGCACACGGTTGGAAACAAATCCCGGAAAATCATGCACCACAACTGGTGTTTTATCAAACGATTTCAAGAAATCTTTTGCCGTTTCCACTGTGCCATCAGAAGTTGCTTTTCCTCTAATGACTTCAACTAACGCTTTGAGAGGAACAGGGTTCATAAAGTGCGCCCCAATGACATTCTCAGGGTGATGCATAAGGGACCCTACCTTTGTGATGGAGATACAGCTTGTGTTTACAAAATAGATGGTTTCTTTCGCACAAATACCTCGTAGCTCTTCATAAATAGGTTTTTTAATCTCCCAATCTTCCGTCACATTTTCAATGACGATATGCGCGTCATGTAATCCTTCAAGTGAAGTTGACAGTTGGATTTGAGACAATACATCTTCTAAAGACAATGAGATTTTCTTCTTTCTCACAAATTGAACCAATTGATAGGTCTTCTTAATTTTTTCTAGCGCTTCGTTTAACTTTTCTTCTGTGACATCAACTAATGTGACTTGATAGCCATTTGCTGAAAGGTCTAATGCCATATCAGCCCCCATGACACCTGCTCCAATCACGCCTACGTGCTTCGTGTTCATTTCTCCAACACTCCAATTCGCTTTAAAATGACATTGATTTTTTCTACAACTTCATTTGTGAATGAATGAATAAAAAAGTGATCTCCATCGAATTCGAAAAACGCACAATCTTCGCTTGTATATTGAACCCAATCGTCTAAATCGAACAGCACAGAAGGCAAATCACGTGTACCATAAAAAATAGAAATTGGACAAGCAACCGGAACGACTTCATCACACAAATAGGTCTCCAAAAGCTGAAAATCTGCTCTTAAAATCGGCAGAAAGAAATCAAGCACTGCATGGTTATCAGCAAGTTCCTCTGGAACGCCTCCCATCGCAATGATCGCTTCTTTTAATTTGGAATCTGACAGCTGATGATAGACTTTCTTTTCTGGAATATGTGGTGGAAAGCGCCCAGAATAAAAGACATGGACAGGCTCTCTGTTTAACCTTGTTTTCATTCTTTTTTGTAATTCATATGCAAGGACGGCTCCCATGCTATGACCGAACATGGCATAGGGCTCTCCTTCTTTTAAGGAGGAGGACGCCTGTACATATAGATCATCTGCGACCTGCTGTAAATCGGTTAGTACAGGCTCTGTCATTCTTGTCCCGTGCCCAGGGAGTTCAAGTGCATGAATTTCTATCGACCGGTCTATATAAGATTTCCACGTACTGAATACGGTACTGGCTCCACCTGCGTACGGTAAACAAAATAACTTCACGACACGCCACACTCCCTTTTGCATTTGATTGCCAACACTTCCAGCCAATGTTTTTCATCATGGATGATTTGTTCTAAAGAGGCTGTGATATTGGCTTGGTACCTACTAGACATCTCACCTGAAAAAAGGAGTTTTGCTGCCTGATGCCTTGCTTTCTCCCATTCTGCTAAAATACGTTCCATCCATCCCACCAGCTCAGGTAGATCGCCTTTGATGAGATTCAGCCGATACAGCTCTATTTTCTTCGTATTGATGATCTGATTGAACGACGCCACGAGCTTCTCGATATCATCCCATTGCGAAAACTGCTCATAAAATGTTTCAAGAGCTGTGATTCCTTTTTCTATTACGTCAATCTGACCATGCATATTTCTCAGGAAATAAGTCGTTTTTTGATCAAATAACTCAGTCGAGAGTTTGTCTGGATCAAAGTAGAAGGCCGCATAGGAATGAAATTGATCATTCGGCTGAAAATGATCATGAAAGGTGTCATATCCTTTCTGTACATCTTTAAATGACAGCACTTGATGCTCATAAGACAAATTATCTAAATGCCGATTCTCTAATACTTGAAAGATTTGCTGATTTTCATCGAATCCAATCATTAAAATGGAATGACGGCTATGGGTTGTCAAATACTCTTTTCTGCCTCGCTGAACGTAGGGGTCTACCCATACAATTACCGGGCGGTCACGCCTCACATCTTGTTTGACCTTTTCAATGAGGTTGGGACAATACGTCATTTTTTCCACTTGAATGCCTTGTAAATTCATAATCTTTTCTGGATCGTGTGCCGACATCCAGTCAATCTGTAGCAAGCCATTCTCTGTAAGCCCGTAGGCAAATTGATCATTTAATAAGTATGGAAAAACTTCTTGATCATGCAGCTTCACAATTGGAAAAAAGCAATTGAAAAAACAGCTACGATAAAACAAATCATTATAAGGATGAATGCCCGAAATCTGTTTGAAGGTCATCTTTTTTTCCTCTCTTTCCAGCAGGAGATGTCACCATAAATCCTTTGATGAAACCAATCGTACAAAACCAAATGAAAAACAAATAATAAGAAATTGCTAATTCAATGAGAGAGGAAGGTCCCCATACAAAAGTCATTTTCCAAGGCAGCCCATTAAAGGCTAGCTGCGCAACAATGATTGGCAGGATCAATATCCCAATTAGCAGCAGCACCCAGCCGCTACTTTTCAGCCAGATGCCAAGTGACATGTCCCTGCGAACGAAAGCGCCGTTTTTTACACGCTTTTTCCACTTGATAAAACGAACGATAGACACTATTTGCAGCAATATGAAAAGACATGTGGCCCCAAGACTCAATTGATCGATGAGCTGAAAAGGATCCATTGATGACTCTGCTTCTTCATTTGCACCCGTGATCGTTTTCGCAATAAGACGTGCCGTTTGCTCTGTGTAGCTGCTATTCATATTCGCTAACACTCCGATCGCAATCTCTTCTTTTGGCTGGATCAGAAAAAATGATGAATAGTTTGGGTTAGAGCCTGCATGAAAAAGCGAGTCTACCTGCTCATGCGCCTTTTCTATATACCAGCCGGCATTGTAATAGACATGCTTCCCTTCTTCTGGGACATTCACAGTTAAGTGATCAGGATTTTTTACAAAGCGAGACCAAGTTGAATCGGTCAATTGATATTGCAGCCAAGTCCCCACATCCTGACTATTCATCACAATATAGCCTGCAGGCGTATTGCCTCGATATTCTGGTGCTTCATAAGCATGCGGAGCAAGGAATTGCAGTTTAAACCCTTCTGAGACAGCACCGGATGTCATCCGTTTTAGCCCAGCCTCTGTTTGGTCAAGATGATGCCTTTTAAACAGTTCCTTCATATGGGCCTCATACGATGTTCCTGTTACATTTTCAATGATGAGACCAAGGACATCATAGTTGATGGTCGCATATTCAAAGGAGCTGCCTGGCTTACGATTAAGCTCGATTGATTTCAGCTGATCAACTGTTTTTTTCAACGCATCCTTTGCAGTATCAGGCTGGATAAGCGCAATGGATTGAAAGGGAATGCCGCTTGTGTGATGCATTAATTGCTCCACCGTTAAACGCTGAGGCTTTCCATTGTATGTTGGAAAAAAACCTGGAATATAGTTGCTCACCGGATCTTTTAAATGAAGTTTCCCTTGCTTCTCTAACTCCACAATCGCAAGAGCGGTAAACGCCTTTGATGTAGATCCAATTTCAAAGAAAGTGCTGGCTGTCACTTGCTTCTTTTTCTTTCGATCCGCATAACCAAAGCCTTTTTGGTACACCACTTCGTCTTTTTTCACAACCACAATGGACATGCCTGGAATGCGTCCAAGCTCCATCTGTTCCTCTATCACTTGATCAATGGCTTTAGATGAAATCACTGCTTTTGCATGTGTCCCCCCGGCAAAGCTGCTTATCCATAAGACCGCTAATAAAAATGAAATGTAGATAACATACTGATTTTTCCTCATGTAAATAATGAATCCATTTCTTCAAGAGACATATCCACTGTTTCAAAATCAGACGGTGTAAATTCGATTCCTTCTTTCTCTAAGCAATGCTGTACAAGACGCTCAATTTGCTGTTCTACCGCTTGTAATAGCTGCGTCATGTCTGTTTCACATAGCTGTTTTTCGCTGAAAGAAAGATGGAAAATCAGCTGACCGCCCTTGATGGTAGCGACCATATCGATGACGGTTGTTAATGGATTATCCAATGACGAATCAATCCCCGATGTAAAGTAAGACATCTCATAATCAGATGATTGTTTCAGCACTTGATCAATTTCACCTAGATAGTTAAAACGTAATTGCGGCGCTGAATGAGGAGGAAGCTGCTTATTGATGAGTGACAACAGCCCATAGTCTGCACCTTTATTTGGCACTTCACGTATCATTTCTTTGATAGTTCGTATGTGATCTGAGAGAGATTCAGACACATGAACATTCACAGGATACATGGTGGTGAACCAACCAAACGTTCTAGATACATCGATATCATCCTCTACTGCATCCCTGCCATGACCTTCTAATTCCAAAGAAATCCGCTCTTGATTCGTTTGCTCATAACAGGCTTGCGACAAGGCTGAAATTAACAGTTCATGCGGCTGCGTTTGATACGCTTGATTCGCTTGATTGAGCAATTGATTTGTGAGTTCCACTGATAATGCCTTGGTTAATTTGATTTCGTCTCTGACATATCCTTCATTTGAAGAAACTTGATACAGAGGCTGAATATCCTGCACCGCTTTTTGCCAATAGCTGAGCGACTCTTTTACACCCTCTGATACTGCATACTGATTCACCCGCTCGGCAAATGTTTGATAGGAATGGGTTTTAGGCGGAAGCACTTCAGCTGTGACCTTCTCTGCACGCAATAATTGAATCAAGTCCTCCACAAGAATTTGCCATGACATACCATCAGCTAATAGATGATGGGCGGCAAAAATGAGATGTGATTGAGAATCAGTTTGACAAAGTGCTGCCTGAATCAATGGTCCTTGATAAAGATGAGTCCTTTGCTTGACCTGATATCCTACTTCTTGTAGCGCTTCTTCCACATTCTCTTCTGACAATGCCGTGAAATCGTGTACCATCAGCGGAATATCTTGAATGTCTTCATCATAATAAAGTGTGTTTGTTGCCTCATGTACTTTTAACCTTAGTCCGTCGTGATGAGTGACGAGCTCTTTGAGAGCATCCTGCACGATGGTTTCATCCATCTTTTTCTTTGAATGAACAATGATGGATTGATGCCAGAAATGTTCATCTTTTAACCGTTGGGACCAGAACCATTCGATAATTGGAATCGATTTCACATCACCCACAGCTTGCTCTTGTGAGATATGTATGACAGGTTCCTGCTGAACGACTTGTGCCATTTCTCTAAAAATGGGGTAAGTAAAAAGATCCTTGGTTTTTAAATAGAGTCCTTTGTCTTTTAACTTCGCAATAAATTGAATCGCCTTAATGGAATCTCCGCCAAGCTGATAAAAATGATCAGCCGGTTCGATTGTTTTATGTCCTAAAATGTCTTTTGCTGTATCTACTAAGATCTCTTCAATGTCCGCTGTTTCCTTGGACCATTCAACGGCTGTTTCCACTTGGGACAGCATTGGATCAGGCAGTGCTGACCGATTGATTTTTCCGTTTTGGGTAAGCGGGAGCTCATCTAGTACAACAAAATAGGCCGGTACCATATAAGCTGGAAGCTGATCTGATAATTTCTTTCTAAGTAAAAAGGACGTCATCTTTTTTTCTTTTAATTCAATATAGGCAGCCAGCTGTTTTTCTCCAGATTCATCGGTTAGATCAATGACAGCTGCTTTATCAACTTCTTCAAGTGCCATAAGCGCAAGTTCAATTTCACCGAGCTCAATCCGGTATCCTCGCAGCTTGATTTGATGATCAATTCTGCCAATGTAATCAATCTTTCCATCATTTGCTCGTGTGGCGATATCACCTGTTCGATACATGCGGCGGTCGTTTACAAATGGGTTGGGCAGAAAGCGCGATTCCTGCAAATCAGGTCTTTGCCAATATCCTCTGCCAACACCCGCGCCTGAAATATAGATTTCTCCTACTGTCCCTGGCAGCACGGCTTGCTGATGCTCATCTAAAAGGTAAATCTCTGTATTTGGCATTGGTACACCAATTGACACAGATGTCCCCCCATCATCTTGATGGAATTGATGAATCATACAGCCAACGGTTGCTTCAGTTGGTCCATATTCATTAAAGATGGATATCCTTCCATCACTTGCCTCTGTGATTCTTTTGGCCAAAGCGGTCGATAATTGTTCTCCGCCCACAATCATCCGTTTCACAACTGATTGAGAAAGTGCAGCATCAGTTAACAGTGCCATATGAGCTGGTGTCAGCTTGATGACTTTTGCTTTTTGATCAAGCAAAATATGTTCTAATAAAAAGCCTGGCTGATCCTCTTGACGATAGATCATCACGGTACTGCCAATGACCAATGGCGTATAAATAGATGTCACGGTTAAATCAAACGCAATGGATGAATACAAGGCAAAATGATCATCTGATGAATCAGTATAGTGTGTTTTGGCAGACATGATATAGTTCACTAAGCTTCTGTGCTCAATCATGACTCCCTTTGGCTGTCCTGTAGAGCCAGACGTATAAATCATATATGCGACGTCTTCAGCATTCCCAGTGAATGGATGTTCCGGATTATACTGAGCCAGCTGATTCCACACGCTGCTGATATTGTACGTATCGCCATTAAATTGGTATGAAGATGCGTCATTTGTGAAAAACAGCTTTACCTGGCTGTCATCCAAAATAAACTGAATGCGTTCCTCCGGATACTCAGGATCAATCGGTAAATATGCGCCTCCAGCCTTTAAAATCCCCAGCAGCAGCACAATCAGTTCTGGTGAATGATTCATACATACAGCAACAAAGTCATGTCTTTGTAAGCCATGTGTTTGAAGAAAATGCGCCATTTGATTGGTTTTTCTCTCAAGTTCACCGTATGTCATGCTATGAGATCCGTCCTGAAGTGCAATTCGATCAGGAGAAGACGTTGACATGTCTGTAATCAATTCATGGATTTTTTGTTTCTGTGGAAACAGCACGCTTGTGTCGTTCCATTGATATAGCTCCCGATGTTCCTCGTCTTCTGTCATGAGAAGTACGTCTTTTAACAGCTGCTTTGGCTGAGCGAGTATCGTTTCGACGAAGAGAAGCATTCTTTCGTGTAGAAAGTCGATATCTTCATTGCTGTAATCTGAGATCTTGTAGTCATATTGAAGCTCGATTTGCCCTTTTTCATCCCATTCTTTCACAGCAACTTGTAAGCCATATGGCTGGAAGCCATTGTAAAGCTCTATGTATTCAACTTTGTATCCTTCCATCTCCTGCACCATATTGGTGCTGTAGGAGTTGATATAGATTTGAAAAAGCTGATCATACCCTGCTTTTGCAAGCTCTAAATCTTTGACAAGTGCATCATAGGGATAACGCTGATGCAGGAAGTAAGCCTTATAGCTTTTTTGAACGTCTGTTAAACTTTCTAACAAAGATAGATGAGGATCGATCTTCATTCGATATGGCATTGTACTCACGGTCATACCGGACGTGGCTTTTTCCTTTTGTCCGGAACGATTGAGAACTGGTGTCCCAATAATAAAATCTTTTTGCTGATATCTTTTATGCAAGTAGACGAAGAGTCCTAAAGTAAATAAAGAGTTGATTGAACAATGATGGACATCTATAAATTCATAGATTCGTTCTGAGAGTTGTCGATCAAGGTAATGGCTTTGTCGATGGCCTTTGATTTGGTCAGTTCCCTGTACCAAATAACTATCGGACACATCAGATAATGCTTCTTTCCAAAATTGCTGATCTTTTTTAAATCTTGGGGAGTTCATATATTTTGATTCTTTATCAATAAATACAGAATGATTGTCTGCTTCTTGTTCGATAGAGGAGCTTTGGGTAAGAGCAGTGTAAAGCTGGCTAATTTTATCGATGATTACTTTCATCGACCATCCATCTGCTACTGTATGATGGCATTTGATGAAATAACCAGATTGTTGTTCACTGATTTTTAGTACAGCAAATTCGGCGAGAGAGGTTTCTGTTAATTGAAATGGTGTTTTGAAGGCTTTTTCGGCCCATTCTAGCATGTCTTCATGTGTGGAAAACTCATAGGTAGGAATAGGGCTATCGGCGTTTGGATCAACGTATTGAAGCGTTTCACCATCTTTCTCTACTAGCTTGAGACGAAGAGATTCTGTCATCATGATACAAGATGCAATGGCCTGCTTCAGTTTATCGAGCTGCAATGGCCCATTGACGAAAATGATACCGCCAATATGATTGATCGGTGTTCCTGGATAAAATGTTTCCATGTTCATCACGCGCCGTTGCGGATGTGTTAATGGCCAATATGCTAAACTATTAGTCAATTACGCCACCTCTACTTTTCATATAGTTAACATTTCTACCAACATATTAAATCATATAATGGTATTTTTGTAAATAATTGAGATAAAATGTCTAAATTTGTTCATTTTTTAATCTAGACGCTAGGAAAGCCGACACAGTAAACAGGGCAACGTTTATAAAAAAGACGACTCTTGCCCCAAAGAGATCGGTCATGGTGCTCATAACGAGGATGGACATTCCGTATATAAAAGTTGATAGTGTATGTTGAGCTGATAGTATTTTGGGCAATTCAATTTCACTCAGTGTATCTTGTACATAGGTACGAATGGAAATACTGCGAAGCTGAAAGGCTGGCCCTAATAAAAAGACAAACAATAAACTCATCCATGCAGAATGATTCAATCCTAAGCAAAGGGTTAGCACAGCAACGATCACCGAACTGTAAAAAATGTGATCAAACAAACGCTGTTCCACATGCTTGGCGAACCGCAACACAAGCAGGCCGCCTAGAATGGTTCCGCCAAAATAGCTTGCGTTAATAAAGCCCCACCATGTTTCAGGCTGATGTAAGACTTCTGTGACATACACAAGGATAATGGCACCAGTCCAAATACTTCTACCGCTCATGGATAGCATTTCTAAAATCGTTAATGTTCGAATAGTTGGCTTTTCATACATGAGCTTCCACCCTGAAAAGACCCTTGTAGCAAATGATTCAGACTGTTGCTCTTGTTTGGTTGCAGCCCCCGTATCAATGATAAAGAGCATAGATATGAACGACAAACTGTATAAAACAAGTGTCGTCAATAGGAGAATCTGTGGTCCAAGAATGCCAATAAACAGCCCTCCTAAAAGCCAGCCTAGTAAAAGGACCATTTGATCAGAAGTTAAGATATAGCTATTTGCTTTTAGTAAAAAGTTCTTTTCTACTAGACGTGGGATCATCGAATTTCGAACTGGAATGGTTCCTCCATCTATCAAAGAAAGGAAAAATACAATGATAAAAAAGAGAGGAATAGTAAAAGTTGATAGTTGTAGAATATAAATGAAAAATAAGCAACCGAAGAAAGCAATTTGACACATTTGCAAATAAATAATGAGTCTTTTCAGCTTAAATTGATACATAAAGAAAGGAATGAGTACCGCTCCAAGTGCTTGTCCAACAAACTGTGAGACAGCCACCATTGAAGCAATCAGTGTAGAATTTGTTAATTGATATGTCAGGATGGTCAAAACGAGGACATATAGCGAATCCCCAAAATTAGCTAGGGATTGTCCCCCTAATAAAAAGTAAAATGATTTGTTTTTCATAGTGATCTCCATTTTCTCTTCATTATCACCCATAATAATACATTATTTTCTACACTTCTACTTTTTATAGCAATATCTTCATAATTTGATACATTATGACTATTTTAAAAAACCGCCAAAAGGCGGTTTTTATTTAGTCATATATATGGACGGTTGGTTCTTTGTCTTCAGTATTTTTCGTGATCAAGGCTTCTTGTTGATCTGAAGATGTGATGTTAATTTCGATATTGGTACTCTTATAGTAATCCATGACTTCACCTGTTAAATATTGCGTGAAGGCTACGACTTCCGTTTTTCCGTAGAACTGCATTGGAATTTCGACTTTCATTTTTTGCAGGTTGCCGTCTTTGTAAAACCCTTTTCCTACGACACCAGTATAATTCGGGAAGTAGTCTTCGACTTTTGTTTTGAAGCGGTCAAATCGCTCGGAATCATCTTTGTAGTTTCCTTTCGCATTATCTGAAGGGAAGAAGACATTCTCCTCTTTGATCGTATCCCAATTGCCGATATCAGCTGAGCCTGCTTTCACATCCGTTTTGGCGATAAAGTTTCCTGGAACGATAGATGATTTTGGTGCTTGCTTATAAAGGGCAATCATGACAGGCACTTTTTGCAGCCCATCCATTTGACGAATTCGTTTGATCACTTGTTCAGCAATTTTTTCGCCTTCTGTCAAAAGTTTCTTTGAATTTTTCGAAGAATCGATCGTCACTTCTTGCTGCGGGTCACCGATATTTTCACGGTAATAATAAACAGAGTTCAGCGCAAGTCCAATGACAACTCCGCCAAGCTGTAAGCTGTTTTTATCTTTTCGAATTAAGTAATTATGCTCTAGCATCGAAGCTAAGTAAATTGGACTATTTTCATTTTTAGACTTTGTTGAACCTGAGTTCGGAAGAGCAGGGTTTAACCCTAGATTCTTAAAGTCTTTATCTTCTTTTTCTGCCTTTTTCAAATCACTGCCTGTTTTTTTGCGCGCCAGCCAGCCTAGAACGGTGTCCTCATCTAAATGCTGTCCTTCTTGGAAAAGGTAGTCGTTTGTATTAAATGACTCTGTTGCGAGACGCATGAGTCCTGTTTCAAATTCATCGATGTCCAAGCGTGTGTTGAGACGCTCTGCTGTTAATCCTCTCGCAGCCCCTTGTTTAAACGGCAGCACCATTTTGTAATAGGAGTCAGAGATATTGTACATCGGGATGATGGCTGTTTCCTTCGTTTCATCCGTTTTTTGTGTGACCTCTTCCTCTTCCTTTCCCCCAAAAGGTGCACACGCTGACAATACCAATGTGAGCATTGTCAGCAGCAATAACAACTTTTTCAATAGAAAACACTCCTCTTATTTCTTTAGCTCCTCGAGCATTTTAGCTTCGTCCCAAATTTCAATATTGAGTTCTTCTGCCTTTGTCAGCTTACTTCCCGCTGCTTCTCCGGCTATGACTAGATCTGTTTTTTTACTCACACTACCTGCCAGTTTACCGCCTAATGCTTCGATCGCTGCTTTTGCATCGTTTCGCGCCATTTCTTCTAATTTTCCTGTCAGCACAATGGTTTTGCCTGCAAAATAGGAATCACTTTCTTCAACCTTCACCGGTTTTGGCCCTGTATAGGTCATATTGACCCCAAGCTCTTTTAGTTCATTTAGCAGATTGAGTATTTCTTCTTTCTCAAAGTACGTAACGACAGCATCAGCCATTTTTTCACCGATTTCATCGACTTCGAGTAATTGTTCTTTCGTCGCTTGCTTTAATTGATCGATATCGCCGAAATGCATCGCCAAGGTCTTCGCCGCTTTAGAGCCAATAAATCGTATACCGAGTCCAAATAGTAAACGCTCTAGAGAGTTTTCTTTCGATTGCTCAATCGAACGCAGTAAATTGTCGACAGATTTTTCGCCCATTCGCTCAAGCTGAATGAGCTCTTCTTTCGTTAATCGGTAAAGATCAGACACACGAGAGACAAGCTGTTCTTGGAAAAGCTGTGTAATGACCCGCTCGCCAAGCCCATCAATATTCATTGCATTGCGGGAAACAAAGTGAATGAGTCCCTCACGTATTTGGGCAGGGCATTCTGGATTGATGCAACGCAAAGCCACTTCGCCTTCAATTCTCACCAGCTCACTATGACACTCCGGGCATTCAGTCGGCATGTGAAACGGCTTTTCTTCTCCTGTACGCTGATCGATCAGTACGCCTGCCACTTCCGGAATAATATCGCCCGCTTTTTTCACAATCACTTGATCAAAAAGGCGAATATCCTTTTCTTTGATCAAATCTTCATTATGAAGAGAAGCACGCTGCACTGTCGTTCCTGCTACTTTGACAGGCTCAAGGATCGCCGTTGGTGTGATGACACCTGTACGCCCGACACTTAGTTCAATATCAAGCAGCTTTGTCACGACCTCTTCAGCTGGAAACTTGTACGCAACAGCCCAGCGGGGACTTTTTGCTGTAAAGCCGAGCTCTTCTTGCTGAGCTAACGAATCGACTTTGATCACAATTCCATCGATTTCATATGAAAAATCGGCACGCTTCGTTTTCAGTGTTTCAATAAGCTCGATCACTTCTTCAATTGTTTGGCACATCCGTCTTTCTTTGTTCGTTTTAAAGCCAAGTTCGTCGAGAAGATCAAGTCCTTCGCTTTGCGATTCAACACCGATTTCATCAAGCTCCGCTATACTGTAGACGAAGATATCAAGGTTTCGTTTCGCCGCAATTTTCGTATCAAGCTGACGAAGCGAGCCTGCCGCCGCATTACGCGGGTTCGCAAACGGCTCTTCTTCGTTTTGTAATCTTTTTTCGTTTAATGCTTCAAAAGAAGGTTTTGGCATAAATGCCTCGCCTCTCACTTCAATTGACAAAGGACGTTTGATTTTGAGCGGGATGGAACGAATGGTTTTGAGGTTTTCAGTAATATCCTCACCCGTTGTCCCATCTCCACGTGTGGCACCTCGGACAAACAGGCCATTTTCATAACGGAGAGAAACAGCGAGTCCGTCAATTTTCAGCTCGACATTGTATGCGATATCGTCACCGACTGCTTGACGAACCCGGCGGTCAAAATCAAGAAGGTCCTGTTCATTAAACGCATTCCCAAGGCTGAGCATCGGTGTGCCGTGGCGCACTTTTTGGAAGGCGTCTAACACAGCGCCTCCTACTCTTTGTGAGGGGGAGTCCGCTGCTTTTAAATCAGGGTGCTCTTCCTCTAAAGAGATCAGCTCACGCATCCGCGCATCATATTCAGCGTCAGGAACACTTGGACGATCCAGTGTATGATATTCGTAGTTGTATTGGTTCAAAATCTGGTGCAGTTCCTCGATCCGGCGTTTCGCTGCTTCTTTATCCATCTGCTTCTTCCTTTCAATTCATCCGTTTTATAAGTTCTACCAGTTTATTGCTTCTCAATTGGCGCAAATGCTGCGAGAAGACGCTTAATGCCTGTAGGGCTTGGGAAGGCAATATCAAGCTCTGTGCTGTCTCCACTGCCTTTTACGCTCACAACTGTTCCAACGCCCCATTTTTTATGAGCCGCTTTATCGCCCACAGCCCAGCCAATACTTCCGCCGCCTGTGTTTTGAATGGTTTGAGTTTGTGGACGTGAGACAGGTCCCCGTCTTTGTGGTCTTTCTCTAGTTTGGCCAAATGGTGTTTTCGTTTCTTTTTTCTCATTTAGGTTGTCCAATAAATCGGCTGGTATTTCTCGAATGAATCTTGATTCAAGGTTCATGTTTGTCCGGCCGAAGAGTGTTCTCATCTTGGCACTTGATAAATAAAGCTCTTCTTCCGCCCGTGTGATGCCCACATAAGCAAGACGGCGCTCTTCCTCCATCTCTGCATCTTCCATTAATGAGCGGCTGTGCGGGAAGACACCTTCCTCCATGCCCATTAAGAAGACAACCGGGAATTCTAGACCTTTTGCGGCGTGAAGCGTCATTAAAATGACCGCATCTTGATCTTCTTCCTCATTTTCATCCAGCTTATCAATGTCTGCGACAAGGGCGAGATCTGTCAGGAAGGTCACAAGGGACTTGTCTTCATTTTGTTCTTCAAAGTTCTTAGTCACAGAGAGAAACTCGTCAATATTTTCTAGACGGCTTTGTGCTTCAATCGTTTTTTCAATCTTCAGTGCTTCACGGTAGCCTGTTTTCTCTAGGATTTCTTCTGTTAATTCTGTGACAGATAAATACTCTTGCATATTTGTCATTTGATCAATGAGCTGTTTGAATTCATCAAGCGCATTGGCTGCCCTTGCACTGAGTCCAATGAAATCTACCTGACCAAGCGCTTCAAACATAGACAGGTCATTCATCTCCGCATATGCTGCGATTTTATCAACAGATGTAGCACCGATTCCGCGCTTTGGTACGTTAACAATTCGTGCAAAGCTAATGTCGTCATCTGGGTTAGCTACTAGGCGTAAGTACGCCAAAATGTCCTTGATCTCTTTTCTGTCATAGAACTTCGTGCCGCCGACAATGTTGTATTGAATGTTTGACTTCAATAATGTTTCCTCTATGACACGAGACTGCGCATTGGTCCGATAAAGAATCGCAAAATCGGATAATTTACGCTTACCGCTCTGATGAAGCTGATGAATCTTTCCAGCAACAAATTGACCCTCGCCGAATTCATTATCTGCACGGTAATAGGCAATCTTCGCCCCTTCATCATTTTCTGTCCAAAGATTTTTCGGCTTACGGTTTGAATTGTTTTGAATCACCGTGTTTGCGGCATTCAGAATACGTTTAGTCGATCTGTAATTTTGCTCAAGCAAAATCACTTCACTGGATGGATAATCTTTTTCAAAGGAGAGAATGTTTGTAATATCTGCTCCGCGCCAGCGGTAGATGGACTGATCCGAGTCACCGACCACACAAATATTTTGAAAACGTTGAGCGAGCAGTTTCACAAGCATGTACTGCGCTCTGTTTGTATCCTGATACTCATCGACATGAATGTATTGGAATTTTCGCTGATAGTGTTCTAATACTTCAGGGATCCGCTCAAACAGACGAATCGTCATCATAATAAGATCATCAAAATCGAGTGATTGGTTCTTGAGTAATCGCTTTTGGTAATCTGTGTAGACGTCGCTGACCACTTGATCATAGAAATCACCGGCTGTTTTGGCGTATTCCTCTGCGTCAATGAGTTCGTTTTTTGCACTGCTGATTGAACCTAAAATGCTACGTGGATCAAACTTTTTCGGATCAATATTTCGTTCTTTTAAAATATTTTTAATGACTGAAAGCTGATCAGATGTGTCTAATATAGAGAAGTTGCGATTCACACCAATACGGTCAATATCGCGTCGTAAAATGCGCACACACATGCTGTGGAACGTAGAGATCCAAATGTCATCCGCACCAGGCCCTAAAATGGCTTGGACACGCTCACGCATTTCACGTGCTGCTTTATTTGTAAACGTAATTGCTAAAATGTTCCACGGAGCCACATGCTTTTCTGCCATTAAGTAGGCAATTCGATGTGTCAGCACCCGCGTTTTTCCGCTTCCTGCTCCTGCCATCAAGAGTAGCGGACCGTCTGTTGCTTTGACCGCTTCTTTTTGCGCGTCATTCAGTCCTTCTAATAGATGATTCGATATTTCATTCATTCCATTCACCGCCATTTCGAACTTATGTTCTATTTTAACCCGTTTCGTCTTGTTTGACTATGATGACTTTTTGACTGCGCTCACTGTCTTTAATGCTTCTTTGAAATTGTCATAAATGACGTTTCCTACAACAACCACGTCCGCATGCTGCGCAAAATCTTCCGCCTGCTTTGCGTTTTCAATGCCCCCGCCATAAAAAAGAACCGTATCAGAAAGCACTGCTTTCGTTTCTTTCACAAGCTCTATATCTCCAAGCGTTCCGCTGTATTCTAGATAAAAAATGGGCAGCTTCATTAAATGCTCTGCCACTCTTGCATATGCCCTTACGTCATCGATGTCCAGTGCTGTATTTGCCTCTGTGAGCTTGGCCGCTTTACACTCTTCATTTAAAATAACATAGCCTTCAGGCACGATCTCTTCCATTGACATCAAATCACCGAATTCCTTCATCGCATCCTTGTGAAGCCCAACAATCCAATCAGGATGAGAGCTGTTTAAAACGGTCGGGATGAAATACAGATCGAAGCCCGGCACAATCATTTCATGTGTTGAGATTTCGAGCACACATGGCACAAGAAACCGGCGGACCTTTGACATTAATTGAAGCACGTTGTCCTCTGTCACATTGTCACTGCCGCCAATCAATATAGCATCCGTACCAGATTCGCAAATCGCCTCCAGCTGTTCATCGGATATTTCTTTATTTGGATCGAGTTTAAAGACATGCTTCCACTCGGTAACATCATACATGAAAAACGTTCCTCCATTCGTTTCATTCCATTTAAATATTATAACAAAATCAGTGACCGCAAAAAATGGGTAACCTCCTTCAGCTAAAAGTTTCATTCTTTTGAAAATGGTGTTCGTGACTTTAAGTTAGAATACTGAAAACATATAGGAGCTGAGAGGGATGATCTTTGACCGTTCACTGATAGGAAAACTTTGTATCACCACATGTTATTATACAATAAAGGGACATTTTACTATTGATCAAAAAACCATACATAAAGCAGGTGACTCATTTGAAAAGAACCATCACATATGATCAAACAATCGACATCGGATACATCTATCTCCTGCCTGTGGGAATCGGGACAATCAAAGAAACCATTGAATTAGATGTGAATGAATGTATGAACGCAGATATCGACAAAGAGGGCCGAGTAGCTGGTCTGGAGTTATTTGCAGAAGAAGCCGAAGTTTTGAAGCATGCACCCGTTTATGAGGACGAGCTTTCTTTACGTTTTACAGATCAGGACGTTCTCTCAACCTATCATTTATCAGGCATTGAATTTCATTTCTCGACGCCTGATCACAAAGGGCTGATCGGTTTTACGATTGTCGATCCTCATCGATATCACGTCAAAAAAAAGACAAGAAAAAACCGTTTTGAATGGTCAAAACGGTTAGATTGTTGACAAAGTGCTAAAATGATGTTTATTTTAGCACTTTGTCTTCTTTTCAGCGTGATAGAAAACCTTTGCAGTCTAGGAAGGGCAGCTACTTTTGCGGAGCGAATTGAACATTCGTGAGCACCAGCGCGCAGACCTGCGGGCGAATGCGAGGGTTTGGCTACACGCTGACCGTTTTGAATGGTCAAAACGGTTTTTCCAAGCTATTGTCTCACTTCATTGAAATAATGGACGGATGTCATGGCCCCTTCATCGACCATCTTGTTGTCTTGAATATCTAATGGATCAGGGTGTCCAGCTTTTTCAGGAATTTTTTCATCTGAGCGGAACATGCTTGCCCATTTTTTGAGATGCTGTTTATTTTTCACTGCTAATAACACAGCACCACCAACCCCTAATCCTGCAAGTACATACGCATTCGGTCGCTTATTCATGTATGTTCCCTCCCCTTATGATCTTATTTGTAAGTTACCCCGCCTTTTCATTTCTAAACGTCACAATCTGTTGAAGTGGTTTCTCTTTCAATGAAAAGTGGAATAACAACAGCAATGATAGAGAAAAGAGGGGATCTTCGTGACAACAACTTTCATTGTCATTGGCACACTATTAGTGATTTGTTTCATCATACCAATCATTTTATTCATCTGGATTTGGGTGAGAGATGAAAAACAGGAAGAGCATTCTGTCCTGCGAAATTATCCGGTCATTGGAAAGCTGCGGTTTATTTTCGAAAAAATAGGGCCTGAGCTTCGCCAATATCTGTTTCTGAATGATCGCGAGGAGCTTCCTTTCTCAAGAAGAGAATACGAGCAAGCTGTTATGTCTGGGAAGTACAAAAGCCGGACGATGGGCTTTGGATCAAAACGTGATTTTGACAAGCCTGGTTACTACATTCGCAACGTCCTATTTCCAAAGCAGCGAGATGAGTTACGTATCGATCAATCTGAAAAAATCCAAACAAAAGTGTACCAGATTGATCAAGACAATTTACTCCGAAGAAGTGAACATACCAAAGAGGTCGAAGCAAAACCTTACTATCTCCATCAAGACGATGTACAAGTGATTGGCGAGCACACATGTCAAAAGCCATTCCGTGTAAAAGGCCTGATTGGACAGTCTGCCATGAGCTACGGATCTTTAGGCGACAGGGCCATTACAGCACTATCCTCGGGATTAAAGATGGCCGGCGGTACGTGGATGAACACAGGTGAAGGCGGGCTTTCTCCATATCACCTCAAAGGCGGAGCCGATATCATATGCCAGATTGGGCCCGGTCTATTTGGCGTGAGAACAGAGGATGGCGCTTTTTCCTTTGAAGAATTTAAGAAAAAAAGCGAGCACGAGGAAGTCAAAGCCTTTGAGCTGAAGCTGGCACAAGGAGCTAAAACACGCGGCGGTCATATTGACGGCAAAAAAGTCACCGAAGAAATTGCGAACATCCGTAAATTGCCGCCCCACCAATCCATTGACAGCCCAAACCGATTTGAGATGTTCCACTCCATTCCGGATATGCTTGATTTCATTGAACAGCTGCGAAGTATAGGCGGAAAGCCTGTCGGCATCAAGCTTGTGGTCGGACATAAAGAAAACATTGAAGAGCTTGCAGCGTACATGAAAAAAAGCGGAAAGCATCCTGATTTCATTACAGTGGATGGCGGAGAAGGAGGCACTGGTGCATCCTTTCATGAATTAGCAGATTCCGCAGGGCTGCCGATTTTCACGGCACTCCCAATGGTTCATCAAATATTGAAGGAATACGGTGTCAGAGATCAAGTAAAACTCTTTGCTTCTGGCAAACTTCTCTCACCTGATAAAATTGCAATTGCCCTTTCCATGGGTGCTGACTTTGTCAATATCGCACGGGGACTCATGTTTTCAGTCGGATGCATTCGCGCCCAAGTGTGCCACACGAATAAATGCCCAGTCGGGGTCGCCACAACTGATCCAAAACTGCAAAAGGGTTTATCGATTGAAGAAAAGAAATACCGAGTCTGCAATTATATCCTTTCTCTAAGAGAAGGCTTGTTTAATTTATCCGCAGCCGCTGGTATTGAATCTCCCATTCATTTTAATGAAAAACATATTGTCTATAGACAAGAAAATGGTCAGACGAGTGAAGTGCCTATTTTTACAGGGACACAGCCATCCGTCTAGTTTGAGAAAGGTGCGTTTTTGCACCTTTTTTCAATTGACATTTTGGCTCAATCGCGTATAAAGAACTTAGACAAATGACAGGAAATGGAGAGATGGAAGATGCGTGAGAAAAAGGTTCGCGGGATGAAACGGAAGACGAATGAGATGGTGACAAGAATTGAGGAAAATACACAAGAGTTCCCGGCAGATATTGAACAAGGTTATTGACATCTCCCACTACCAGTTGCGTATGATTTTATTTGTTCAAGCAAAACACCTCAAAAAATCAAGCGATTGTCCATTCAAACACTGCTAAATAGAGCTGAACATCTCATTGATTTGAAGCCACTTGATGGAGAAGTATATCGTGTCATGGTTGCAGTAGATGCCACTGAATGATGGGGATCACAAATCATTGTGTTTAAAGGAGATTCCTATATTAAAGACTTTTTCAATAGACATGATGATGATCAGAGATGGCTGCCTCTTTCCGATGCGAGAAACATTCAAAGGGAATGGGGTTTATCTGTGCCAAAGGATAGGCAAACCATAGGTTTTAAAGACATCATCGCAGACGAAGATGGCATCTCTGGTTTATGGGCGAGCTAAAATAAAAACAAGAGGGTTCGGGTTTGGCGAAATTAGTCAACTCCTTAAATTCCTTCCCGTTGGTCAGTCAGACATTTACCGTTGACTAATGCCAAGCCTTTCCCTCGACCGATTACGAACAGTAACACAAATTTAAAAATAACCGTTGTCCTTTTCGGCAATAGTCAATTTTTTGTATCTGTTACTCATGTATCTCAAAATAAAAAAGAGTAGCCGCAGCCACTCTTAATTTTACTTATTCAACAATCGCGCCCTATTCAGGAAGAGACTTTCATGTTAACTTGCCATTTCTTGCGAGAACCTAAGTAAATATCCATCAGGATCTTGAACAAGAAATTCCTTTTGTATAAACGTAGTATCATTACTTTTATATTTGCTAACAGTTGGCTCTCTGAATAGTGGAATGTTTTGCTTTCTTAAACGGTCAATGACAGGCTGTACGTCTTCAATGTCTATTTGAAAATTGATTCCCCGTCCAAATGGGTATTTTAACTCCCCAGTGTCCCAATGGCCATTGATTTCTTCTAACATCATTTGTGTTTCCTCTTCCAACGAAACAAATATAAATTTATCGTCTTCACGCTCATATTCCAATTTAAAACCAAGCAATTCTATATAGAACCATTTAGACTTTTCGATGTTTGTTACAGATAACTCTGGTATCAAAGCATTGAATCTCATTTTTTCTTCTCCACAACCTTCTGATAAAGTTATTCGGTTAAATGACCCGTTTGTTGCTTCTTTCAAGCCAGTCCTTGCTTGCCTTTTCAGCGCTCTCCATAAAAAAACTGTAAACAACTCCATTCTTGTTGAAAAGGATTGTTTACAGTGAAAACTGCTTTATTTTGTTTCGTCATTTGCCTGCTGTTCTGCTACGCGGTCAAGTGCCATTGTATAGGCATCATTTCCGTAGTTCAAGCAGCGTTTGACTCGTGAGATGGTTGCAGTGCTCGCACCTGTCTCCGTCTCAATTTTATGATACGTGTTCCCCTCGCGAAGCATACGCGCTACTTCAAGACGCTGTGATAAAGATTGGATTTCATTGATGGTACACAAATCATCAAAGAATCGATAACATTCTTCCAGGTCTTTAAGGGATAAGATGGAGTTGAATAACTGATCTAAGCTTTTGCCCCTTAATTTATCAATTTGCATCTTTATACATCTTCTCCTTTACTATTGGCACCGCTTCGCACGACATTCTGCAGAGAAAGCGGTATCTTTCCTGACTATTTTTTTCAACCTCAGCAATGAGCTTTGAACGAATCATGACAGGTTTGGTTCTACGCTGGAAATGCCATCAGTTCTTTCGTAAGCCGAAGCTTCTTTATCGTATACAAAATCGACAAGTTCTGTCATTTTCCTTGTTCGACAATCTGACAAACTTGTTTGCTTACGATATCAGAATCACTTCTGCTTCATTAGGTCTGCCCTAAAAATACAGGTTGTGCGGAAAGCTCGGCGAGACCACAAACATGCGCCCCGCCTCGCTCAATTATTCAACATATGTTGGTCGGCCAGCGTAACCGACAGAATCATTTTTCAATCAGGCCATTTCACTCGTCATGTCAAAGCCCTCTGCTTCAACAACTCCACATAAGTATTTTCACTTACATGGCAGTGAAGAGATCCATTGCTCATGTCTGCCCTATAACAGTTGTCAGAAATGTGGCAAAGATGATACAGCTCCACTCTGTTATATTTTAACGCATTATAGACGGAAAGAGTACAGTTTTTTTCATGACATCAAATATTCCTCTTGGTGTCACTCGAATATACGGCAAATGTGTACTTTGGAAAAAGACGAGTGTATCAATTGGGCAATCAAATGGATAGCCTCGCTCAATGAGCAGCTTGCGTAAGGTTTCTATCTGCTGAAGAACAGTCTCAAACGGTTCAGCCGATGCACAGCCTGATAATTGCAGCGGGATTTCGTGCAAAATTTTCCCGTTCTCTGTGAGGACGATTCCCCCGCCAATTTCTTTCATTCGCTTATGCGCCAGCATCATATCCTCTTTATTTTTCCCGATCACTAAAATGTCACCCGTGAGCGAAAATGAGCTGACAAAACCTTGCACTTTATTTGCAAAACCTTTGAGCATCGTATTCACACGCCACTCGCCTTTTCGGTCAATCAGGCTAAAGAAACTTTGATCATGATCACATGACAGCTGGTTCACAGAGTTATCAATCTCCACTGTATAAGGCTCCATGATGACAGCATTTCTCATTTTGACACCTAGCGGCATGGAAAATTGCAAATCACTCGTCGTCAGATCATAGCCTAAATCTAATGGAACAAGCCCGCCATTTTCCCATTTAGTTTCTTGAAATTGATGCTGGTTCTCTCCATCTAATTTGAGGATAACCCCTTTAGATATCACCGTTTCAGGATTTGGATTCATTGGATCATCTAACACATTCAATGAAGCCAGACGTCCTGGACCGACAACCCCTAATAGGTCATCAATTTGATAGTACTTCGCAATGTTAAAGGTCGCCATATTGTATGCATCGATGATAGGCACGCCTTCTTCAAGGGCAATTGAAATCAAACGATTAATCATACCCTCCTCATAAAAATGAGGCGCCGCTCCATCCGTTGTATAGAAGAAGTGATCATAGTGTCTAAAGTCACGCTCGTGCAGCTCTCTTAAAATGTTCACTAAATCTGGGCGGATGGAAGAATGACGAAGTGAGACATGGTAGCCAAGGGACAAGCGCTTTAGCACATCGTCTGCATTCATCGCTTCATGATCGCTATCCGCGCCAAACAGCTTCATTTTTGTTAGCGTTTTCTCGGAAGCTCCGGGGAAATGCCCTTCAATTCGTTTCCTCTGCTTCTTCGTTTCTTGCATGCAATATAAAATGAGATCATCACCGTCCATCAATCTTGGCCAGCTTGTTAATTCGCCGCCTTGAAGGACATCAGGATGATCAATCCATTCCTTCCGGTAGTTGATAGGAAGCATCTCATCTTCATATCTGACTTCAGTTTGAAGATCGTATCTAGACCACCAGAAATACTGAAATGGCTGCTGTTTTAATTCACATAGAGTGGAAAGCGCTTTCTTTTCATTGCTCTGCAAAAGAAGAAATAAGTTATCACTGACCATCGTTGTTGTGCCAAATTGAGACACATATTCTGCAAGTGATTGGGGATTATAAATATGGAACGGATGCGCGTGAGGCTCTATATACCCAGGCACAATGTATTTCCCTTCACAATCAATCACACGTTTAGCTGATTTATTTTGAGGAAGCTCTGCTCCGACATAAACAATTCGATCATCATGTATCCAAATATTTGCCTTCACCCATTGTTTTAAAAACGGGTTTAGCACGAGTCCATTCGTTAAAAGGAGTGTTGGAACTATTTTTGAGTCGACTACATCGATTTGTGTGCGGATGTCATTGTTTCTCCAATTAAAAGTACGTTCGGACATTCACATACTCTCCTTCATTTGTATTAGCCCTATCGTAACATAACGAACCACGTTACGCATTAATGAAACGTTACAATTTCTTGAAATCACACTTAAAATATTTAAAAAAGGAGATTTACCTTTAATGAAACCTAATCTCGGCTTAATGGAAGCGCTCATTCGAATTGCCTGTGGAATGACAATATGTACTGTGGCTGGTTCTTTATATGCTAGAAAACCATGGAGTAAAATGCTGCTTTTCAGCATCATGTGCGGCGGGATGAAACTGGCATCTGGCATTCTTCGTTTTTGTCCAGTGACATACATGTGTGAGCAGCAGGACACACATGAAGAGAAGGCTGAGTGACAGCCTTCTTACAAATTATTGACAAATGCCCTTTGTCACCCTTTCAGCGTAATAGAAAATCTTTGCAGCCCTAGGAAGGACGAGTACTGGCGCGGAACGAATTTGACATTCGTGAGCACCAGCCCGCAGGACTGACACCGAATGCGAGGGTTTTTCTACACGCTGAGAGAAGGCTGAGTGACAGCCTTCTTTTTTTATGATTTCCACCTCTGTCATCACTCCGCGGCTTCACACCATTCTACCATCGTACCTGCGATAATTTCCGCGGCTTCAATGACATGCTCAATGTCGATGGATTCATTCGGAAAATGGGCAAGCTCCGTTGTTCCAGGTCCGAAGACGATGATCGGGATACCTGCCGCCTGTGACAGTAATCCTCCGTCTGTTCCCCAAGGAGCGGCTTCGATCTTTGGCGGCTCCTTCTTGACCGCTTCATATTGTTCCTTCAATAGACCTAAAAGTGGATGGTCCGTATCGATTGAGCCTGGAAGCCATCTTGCACCAAACCATTCGACCTCAACAGGATGCTCTTTGAACCATTCATCCTTTTCCCCAAGTCCCATCATCCAATTTTCTAATTCCTTCTCTGCCTGCTCAACCGTTTCACCTGGCATCACACCAAGTCTGCCCTCCATTGTGAGCAAATCCGCTACAGAGGACGGCCAATCACCGCCTTGAATTTTCCCTATGTTGATAGGGATTGGAATCGGGATATGCTGAAATAACGGCTCTGTGATGCGCTGATTTCGTTCTTCTTCAAGTGCTGCTATATGCGAAAGAACGATCATACTTTTTTCAATAGCGGAAACGCCGTGATATCTTGTTCCGCCATGAGCTGCCCTTCCTTTGATATGCAGTCTGAACCACTTAGATCCCTGCTGAATCGGAAAGATTTTCATATGACTTGGTTCTGGAATGATGGCCGCATCTGCTGTATACCCTCTCAGTATGGCTGCAAGGGTGCCGGCGCCGCCGCTCTCTTCTTCGACGACACTATGAAACACGACATCTCCTTTCAGCGGAATCTGAAGCGCATGCAGTGCCTCTAGTGCAAAGAGTAAAGAAACATTTCCGCCTTTCATATCTGTTGCCCCGCGTCCATAAAGTCTCCCGTTTATGATATGCCCGCTGTAGGGCGGATATGTCCATTGTTTCGTATCTCCTGCTGGCACAACATCGACGTGCCCGTTTAATAAAATAGATTTGCCGTCCCCTTTTCCCTTCAATCGTCCGGCGACATTGGGACTTCCTTTAAAGGAACGTCTCGGGGAATAGAAATACGCGTGTTCTAGCAAGTCTTTTCCGCCAATGTCCCATACATCTACATCAAAACCAATGGCAGACAGCTTATTTGCTACGATTTGCTGCACACCTTGTTCATTCCCTTGGGTGCTCTCACATTGCACCATTTGCTGAAGAAGCGCAATCGCTTCATCTTGGTGCTCTCTCATCCAGCTTCTGATACGTGTGATTGGCTGCAAGTCATTCATCCTTTCTACACAACAGATTTGACATCAGGCGCTAAAATTAAAGGTGCCTCTGTCGCCCTTATGACATCTTCCGGCTGATACGGCGGCATGACTTCACGTAAAATGAGCAGCTGCGATTTGACCTCAATGACTGCCATATCCGTTATAATCAGATCCACACAAGACTTAGCAGTTAAGGGCAGTGTGCAAGCAGATTTCACCTTTGACTCACCGTGTTTATCAAGGTGGCTCATCACCACCACAACCTTTTTCGCCTTTTGAGCAAGCTCAATCGCTCCGCCCATCCCAGGCACTCGTTTACCTGGCACAATCCAATTCGCAAGATCACCCTGACTGCTTACTTCAAGTGCACCTAAAATCGTCATATCCAGCATGCCTTTTCGAATGATGCCAAAAGCGGTCGTGCTGTCCATGTATGAGCCGCCTTTTGTTAACGTAATAGGAAAACCACCGGCATTGCACAAATTCGGATCTTCTTCCCCTTGTGCTGGTGAGAAGCCTGCCCCCATAATGCCGTTTTCTGCATGAAGCCATACGTTGTAATGCGCTGGAATGTAATCAGCCGCAAGGGTTGGGATGCCGATCCCAAGATTGACGATCATGCCATCTTCAATTTCCTGCGCCGCCCGTTTGGCTATGCGATGTCTTAAATTGATGTCTCCCATGCCCATGTCCAGTTCACTCCTTTTGATTGCACGATCTGGTTCACAAATACGCCTGGTGTCACGATTTCCTCTGGATGAAGACTGCCCACAGGCACGATCTCTTCCACTTCCGCAATGGTCCAGTCTCCTGCCATCGCCACAATCGGGTTTGTATTCCGTGCACTTTTATCAAATATCAGATTTCCTGCTTCATCTGCTTTGAAGGCATTCACAATGGCAATATCCGCTGTCAGCGCAGGCTCAAGGATATATGTCTTTCCGTTTAGCGGCACGAGCTGCTTCTCATCGAGATTGAGGCTATCCATGCCGACATCTGTCACAATGCCTGCCAAGCCCATCCCGCCAGCTCGTATTTTTTCTGCTAGAATGCCCTGCGGGTAAAAATGAACGTCTAGTGTACCTGCCTGCATTTTCTGTCCGGCTATTGGATTTGAGCCAATATGAGAAGCAATGATCTTCTTGACTCTTCCTTCTGTGATCAGCCGGCCAACACCTATTTGCGGGAAGCCTGCATCGTTTCCGATCAATGTCAGATCTTTGATATTCGCTTCTAGAATGGCGTCGATCAATGATGGCGGCGACCCTACGCCGCCAAACCCGCCAAACATGATGGTCATGCCGTCCCTAAAATGCGTGATCACTTCATCTACATTCACTGTTTTGTTCATCATCTTTCCTCCCTACATCGCAGATGGGAAAAACCCTCGGTTGATGACTTCTTGTTCGACCTGCGTGATTGTCTGCTCAAATAATTGAATGAGTTCATCCATCTCCTGCTGCGTGATAGAAAGCGGCGGTGCGATCATGACCGCTGCACCTCCCAATCCATCCTCGCCGGCGCTTGCTGGGTATACGAGCAAGCCATTTTGCTTTGCCGTCTCAACGACTAGATTGGTCATCTGTGCATGTGCAGGAAATGGTGTTTTTGATAAGCGGTCTGCGACAAACTCAATGCCAATGAGCAGTCCCTTTCCTCTCACATCTCCTATGATGAAATGGTTTGTTTGCATATCCTTTAAAGCATTCATTAAATAGCGGCCAGACAGATCCGCTCGGTCAGGAAGCTGATGTTTTTTCATATATCGAATGACAGCCAGTGAGACGGCTGCTGAAAGCGGATTGCCGCTATAGGTATGACCTGCCATCACAGATCCGGAACCGCTCAGAATTGGCGCGATGACATGATCCGCTGAGACGGCTGCCGCAATCGGTGAATAGCCAGCACTCATCCCTTTGCCGAGAACCATAATATCTGGTACGACGCCCCAATGCTCCATCGCAAACATTTTCCCAGTTCGTCCAAAGCCTGTCATGACTTCGTCTGCAATCATTAAAATATCGTTTTCCTCACAGACACGCTTCATTGCTTCAAAATATCCGTCTGGCGGCACTAGAGCCGCTCCCGATGCTCCGACAATCGGCTCTGCAATAAAAGCGGCAATCCTCTCTTTTCCTATACGCTGAATGACGGTTTTAAATTCCTGGACATACCATTCAACCTGCTTGCCCTCTTCCTTTGGCAGCCATGAACGATAGCTGTACGGCGGAGACAGCACTGGGTTCTTTTCGAGCAATGGTTCAAAGCGCTCTCTCCTTGCAATATGTCCGGACATCGACAGCGCACCGAGGGTGATGCCGTGATAACTCATCCATCGAGAAATAATGTGATTCTTCTCAGCCTTTCCCTGCTCCTGCCAATGCTGAATAGCAATTTTCATAGCCGTTTCCGTTGCCTCTGATCCGCTTCCGACAAAAAAAGACCAGTTCAGGTTACCTGGACAAAGCGCACTCAATTCATAGGCAAGTTCTTCTGCTGGTTCATTTGTGAATTGTGATCTGTACGTAAAGCTCACTTTTTCCGCTTGCTCGGTCATGGCATCAATGATTTCACGTATGCCATGTCCAATACTTGCCGTGACAGCCCCCGATGAGCCATCTATATATTTTTTTCCGTCCCGATCATATAAATAAATTCCCTCTCCTTTCACAGCCACAGGATAATGCTGATTCAACATCGGTTTGATTAAGTAATCCCGGGTCTCCACTTTGCCATTCCTCCCTCTCTCGTCAGCAGCTGCCTCTTTCTTTTTCATGAATCGCAAGAAAATTTTGTATACTTGTTATAAGATTAGCTTAATCAAGAGGGCAGTCATCCTCCATTCGCCACATGCCCGAATTTCAGACGCATTTTTTATACATCGTGTATAAGAGTGTTCAAAAGGAGGTCATGAGTCTATGGCGATTCTCGTCAAAGATGCACTCTCGCTCGATATCATGAAGGGAACAAAGCTGCTTGCTGGAGAAAATGGACTGGATCGCCTCATTCAGTGGGTGACCATCGTGGAAATCATCGAGGACACGTCGAGGCTTTCCGAAGGGGAATTACTCGTCACAACCGGATTTGGGCTTGCAGAAAATAAGGAAAGACGCATACGGCTTGAGGAATTGATTCAATCTCAAAGGCTATCAGCTATCGCCATTTATAAAGGTGTGTACTTAAGCGACATTCCAACATCACTCATTCAAGCGGCGAAAAATAGCGGCATTCCGCTCATCGAGATTCCGCCACACATCAATTTCTCAGATATTACAAAAGCCGTGTTAGAACAAATCGTGAGTAGCCAGCTTCATCAGCTTAAATATTCATCCGCGATTCATCAAAGACTGACCCAATTAAATGTAAGGAATAAAAATGTGACGCAAATTACAGAAGAACTGGCACATCTCACTGCAGCTAACATTGTCGTTCTTGATGTCTTTTTACATCAAACAGCGGCTCATCTCATCAAAGATGAAGTGACATACTCTCCTGCTTTTGGCTTTCTGACAGATCATGAACCAATTGAAACCATGCCCCTTCTCAAGCAGGCAGAGGAAAAAGGGCGGCTCGTCTATGACACGTGCGGAGCATTTGTCCTCGCCGCATGTCCGGTGATTGCGATGGGTGATATTTTCGGGTTTATTGTGTCTTTAAAGAAAAAGGATACGTGGCATCATCTCGACGCGATTGCGATCGAGCATGCCGGGGCCGTGTATGCGATTGAATGGCTGAAGCAAAAAGCCATTCAAGATACAGAAAACCAAATGCAGGGACATTTGTTAGATGATATTTTGCAGCAGCAATATACAGAAGAAAGCTACGTGGTCGAACAAGCAACAAAGCTGCAATATGATATGAGCGAGGAGCAGGTGGTCATCTACTTTCAATTTCAGCATCAGCACACACAGCTCGATCACCAAATGATGCAGCGTCTATCGCAATTACTCACCTCGATCTTTGAACGCAGACATATTCCTTTTTTACTAAAGACGAGACTCGATTCCATTTTTGTCCTAACACCCGCAGGAAAAAAAGCGTTTCAAGAAGCGGAATGGTATCGCGCAGCAGAGGAGTGCCGGAGCACTTGGTCTTATTTTTTCCCCGTCCATCCGATTGTCATTGGTATTGGGAGAGCCTATGACCAGATCAGTCTATTTTCTAAAAGCGCGAAGGAAGCGCAGTATGCAGCAAGGCTTCTTCCGCTTTTAAAGACAGACGACAGCATCATTCATTATCAAAAGCTCGGCTTATATGGGATGCTTCTTGAAATGAATGAAGCGGGTATGAATTTGCATGATTTTTACGTGGAGCTGTTAAGTCCTTTGCTATATACGAAAAAACAAGGGGCTGACCTGATCCATACACTCGAAGTGTATTTGGCGCACAATGAAAATATTCAAAAATCTGCGGGAGAATTGTTTATTCACAGACATACATTAAGCTACCGGCTGAAACAAATTGAAACGAGAACAGGCTGCAGCCTCAAATCCACTGATGATCGGATGAAGCTGCAGCTCAGTATCATGGCGTACCGCCTATCTGGTCTGCTTGATCAGATGAGAACCATTTCATGATTCATTCGGCTTTTTGACCCATAGATTCATATCTTCAATTTTGTCAAAAATATAGCAGTTGTTTTGGAAGCGCCCGGTATACGTATAACCAAGCTGATAAAACACTTGATTCATTCCATAGGACAGTGCACGAGCAAGTGAATAAAAGACATAGATATGCATCGACTGGAGTTCTTTTTCAAGTGCTAGAATCAAATGATGCATGAATCCTAGTTTTCTATATGCAGGAAGGGTCGCACAATCTGTTAATTCCGCATGACCATACGGAGCATTGATTTCAGCAGATGCTGCACTCACAATGTGTTCGTCATGTTCAACAACATAAAAAATTGTCCCTTCCTCCATTACCTTTTGAATATAATCTGGCTCGTTCATTGGGGTAGGATACGTTTCAAAGACCGTATCATAGAGCTTTGCCAGCTTGTGCACATCCTTCGGATCGGCTTTTCTCATCACATACTCATTCTGCCATGTGCCTTGGTCTTTTTTGATTTCTTTTGCTTGAATGGATGCTACGATCTCATCTTCCTCCAACCAATACGAACTGTTCATTCGATCCTCAGTGAGAAAAAGCGACATACCGTAAGCGTCACTTCCAAGAAAATAATGAGAAAATACGCCTTCAAGCCGAAAACCTTTTTCTAAAAAAAGCGGCACATGCTCACGTCTTACTTTCACAATGACCTTAGAAGCCTTACAGGCCGCCGCTTCCTGAAGAACGGATTGAATGACATCCTGTACCCTCCCGCTATAATCATCTAATCGGATTCGCTCATTAAATGAATCAATACAGATCAAGGCAGAAAAACGCTCGTTTGCAAGTTTCTTCAATTGCACCATACACTCATTCCTCTCTTAGCTAATGAAAAACTTCCAAATTAAAAATGCAGAAATAGCGATGCCAGAAAAAATCGAAATGATCATATAGCTAATGGCTAAGCTTTTTTTCAATTTATTTTGCTTAATAGCAATCAACATGATGTTATTTATAGTTATTAGAAATAAAATAAGTATGACGATTGCAAAGATAATAAATGCTTTGATTTCCATGTTTCCTCCCTAATTCTATGCGTGATCCCATACTACTTCTTCATTTTCAATCGGCATCCCTTCTCATGAACAAAAAACACCTTTCCATCTCATCAGATAGAAAGGTGTTTTGATTAAACGGATTTCCCCGCAGCCTTCAGCGCACGGGCACCAATGTCACGGCGATAAAATAGCCCTGGTTGAATGATTTCTTCAACCGCTTCATACACTCTTGATCTTGCCGCTTCAAATGTGTCGTCAAATGCCGTCACATTCGCTACACGGCCGCCATTTGTGACGAATTGATCGTTTTCTTTTTTTGTTCCTGCGTGGAAGGTCACGACATCAGACACCGTTGTTTGCAAAGCACCGATTGGCGCGCCTTTTGCGTAGTCCTCAGGGTATCCTTCTGAAGCAAGAACGACACTGACAGCGGCAGTGTCTTTCCACCGCAAGTCCACATCTTTTCCGTCCAGAATGTCGAGGAAGACTTGAACTAGATCTGATTCAAGACGAGGGAGAACCACCTGCGTTTCAGGGTCGCCGAAGCGTGCATTGAACTCAATGACCTTTGAGCCTTCTGGTGTTAGCATTAAGCCTGCATATAAAATGCCTGTAAACGGACGCTCCTCCTGCACCATGGCGCGAGCAGCCGGTTTGACGACATCTTCAACCGCTTTTTGGACAACTTCATCTGAAATTTGCGGAACTGGTGAATAAGCGCCCATTCCGCCGGTATTCGGTCCTTTGTCATCTTCAAATGCCCGTTTGTGATCCTGCGCGATCACCATTGGGTACACCTTTTCTCCATTAACAAAGGCCATCAGTGAAAATTCCTCGCCTGTTAAAAATTCCTCGATGACGACAGAAGCACTTGCATCGCCAAACTTTTCATCCTCTAAAAAGTCGTGCAGACAGTCGATCGCCTCTTCAAGTGTCATCGCAACGGTCACGCCTTTTCCTGCTGCGAGACCATCTGCTTTAATGACAATCGGCGCACCCTTTTCTTCCACATATGCTTTCGCTTCTTCAAACGATGTAAAAGTGGCATAAGCGGCGGTAGGGATATCGTAGTTTTTCATTAAGTCTTTTGCAAATTCCTTTGAGCCTTCAATAACCGCAGCTTTTGCATTTGGTCCAAATACCTTTAGACCTGCCTCTTCAAATGCATCCACCACACCTGCAATTAAAGGAACCTCTGGACCGACAATCGTTAAGCCTATTTCATTATCTTTTGCAAAACGAATTAATGCCTCATGATTACCTTCATCGATTGGGACAAGCTTCGCAGCATCTGTCATTCCATCATTGCCGGGTGCGACAAATACTTGGCTGACAAGTTCACTTTGCTTCACTTTCCATGCGATGGTATGCTCTCTTCCGCCTCTGCCGATAATTAATACGTTCACACTGTCATCCCCTTAATGTTTGAAATGTCTAACGCCAGTGAAGACCATGGCGATGCCGTATTCATCTGCCTTTTGAATCGATTCTTCATCACGAATGGAACCGCCTGGTTGAATGATCGCTGTGACGCCTGCCTTCGCAGCAGCTTCCACTGTATCGCCCATTGGGAAGAACGCATCAGAGCCTAGTGCGCTTCCTTTCGCTTTTTCACCTGCTTGTTCAATCGCAATGTTCGCTGAGCCCACACGGTTCATCTGACCAGCGCCGATACCTGCTGTCATTTGATCCTTCGCGAGGACAATGGCATTTGATTTCACATGCTTGACGACTTTCCATGCAAGCTTTAAATCTTTCCATTCGTCTTCTGTTGGTTCTCTTTTCGTTGGAATAGAGATGGTTGCTTCCTCTAAGCCGTACGTGTCAATATCCTGCACGAGCAGTCCGCCATGGACACTTGTCAGCTGCTTTTCTTTTTTCTCAAGATTCGCTTCTACATCTAGTGTTAATAGACGAAGGTTCTTTTTCGCTGTTAACACGTCAAGTGCTTCTTGGCTAAAGGATGGGGCGATGACGATTTCTAAGAAAATCGTATGCAGCACCTCAGCTGTTTGTTTGTCTACTTCACGGTTAAGCGCCACAATGCCGCCAAAAATAGAGGTTTCATCTGCTTTGAATGCACGGTCAAAGGCTTCTGCAATCGTTTCTCCTGTACCAACGCCGCACGGATTCATATGTTTTACAGCCACAGCCGCTGGCTCCGTAAATTCACGTACGATTTGAAGAGCTGCATCTGCATCTTTGATGTTGTTGTAGGAAAGCTCTTTTCCGTGTAATTGCGTTGCAGTAGCTAAAGAGCCTTTGCTTGGAAGAGCATTTTCATAGAAAGTCGCCGCTTGGTGCGGGTTTTCTCCATAACGAAGGAATTGTTTTTTCTCAAACGTGACGGTGAACTGCTCTGGCTCCGTTTCGCCAACATAGTTCGTTAAATAATCCGCAATAAGGGCATCATAAGCAGCCGTATGACGGAATACCTTCGCCGCAAGCTCACGTTTTTTCTCTAGCGACACGCCGCCTTCTTTGATTTGCTGAACGACTGTATCATAATCACGAGGATCGACAATCACTGTGACGTCTTGGTGGTTTTTCGATGCCGCACGAAGCATTCCCGGTCCGCCAATATCAATGTTTTCAATTGCTTCTTCATACGTTACATCGTCTTTTGAGATCGTCTCTTTGAATGGATAGAGATTCACGACAACAAGATCAATCGGCTGAATGCCATGCTTTTCAATCTGTGCCATATGCTCATCGTTTTCTCTCACTGCCAATAATCCACCATGAATGTTCGGGTGAAGCGTTTTGAGTCGTCCGTCCATGATTTCAGGGAATCCAGTGACTTCAGAAATCCCAATGACATCAATGCCATTCTCTTGAAGAAGCTTATGAGTACCTCCAGTTGAAATGACTTCAACACCAAGTTCTGTTAATTCTTTCACAAAAGGTACAAGATTTGTTTTATCAGAAACACTGATTAATGCGCGTTTGATCGTCATGCCTTCGTCACCTCATTAAGATAATTCTAAAAGTGATTTGATCACTTTTGGATATAGTGTGTGTTCTAGTTCATGCATTCTTTTTTCAATCGATTCAAGCTCTTCGCCTTGTTCAATATAAATTGCGGCTTGGTCAATAATCGGACCTGTATCCATCCCTTCATCGACAAAATGGACGGTGATGCCTGCCACTTTGATGCCTGCTTGATAAGCTTGTCCGATGGCATCAAGACCTGGGAAGGCTGGCAGCAAGGATGGGTGGATATTCACAATTTTCCCTTTGTATGCTTCAAGTAATGTCGGACCGATCAGTCTCATATACCCCGCAAGGAAAACCCATTCTACTTCATGAAGCCTCAGTTGTTCGATGATCGTTTGTTCAAAAGCGGCTTTATTCGGAAAAGCTTTCGGTGTAAAAGCAAAGGAGGGAATGCCCTCTTTCTCAGCACGCTCCAGCACCTTTGCACCCGGTTTATCACAAATCACAATGGCGGCCTCTGCCTGCCACTTTTCTTCTTTTAACGTATCTATAATGGCTTGAAAGTTCGTCCCGCTTCCAGAGGCGAAGATCGCAAACTTCTTCATGAGAGGCTTCCACCGCCGAATGTGACACCTTCTCCTTTTTGAACACGTCCGATGAGAAATGCTTTCTCTCCATCTTGTTCAAGCTCACTAATCACATCCACAAGATCGTCCTCTTTTACAGCTAGGACAAAGCCAATGCCCATATTAAACACGTTGAACATCTCTTCTGCCTTCAACTGACCCTTTTCTTGGATAAAGGAGAAAATGGGTGGTACTGGCCATGAGCCGTTATCAATCTCAACGCCAAGACCTTCTGGCAGCATACGTGGTAAATTCTCAATAAAACCGCCGCCTGTCACATGTGCCATGCCGTCAACTTTGCCGGCTTTTACTTGTTTGAGTACGGGCTTCACATAAATTTTTGTTGGTTCAAGAAGCTCTTCACCGAGCGGTCTTGTAAAAGGTTCATACGTTTGGTGCAGATCAAGACCAGCGTCTTCCAGCAAAACTTTACGAACGAGGGAGTATCCATTGCTATGAATTCCGCTTGAGCTGAGTCCAATGAGCAAATGTCCCTCTTTGATGCTGTTTCCTGTCACGATTTCGTCCTTTTCAACGACACCTACCGAAAAACCAGCAATATCATATTCTTCTTCTGTGTAAAGACCTGGCATTTCGGCTGTCTCACCGCCGACAAGTGCTGAACCAGACTGCTCACAGCCGTCAGCCACACCTTTGACAATGGATTCAATTTTGACCGGATCTGCTTTTCCAACGGCTAAGTAATCTAAGAAAAAGAGCGGTTCTGCCCCTTGTGCAAGCACATCGTTGACACACATGGCCACGGCATCGACGCCGATCGTATCGTGTTTATCCATTAAAAAGGCAAGCTTTAATTTCGTTCCGACACCATCTGTTCCTGAAACAAGAACGGGCTTTTTGTATGGCAGCTCAGATAGATCAAACATACCGCCAAATCCACCTAGAGCGCCCATGACACCTGCTCGTTTTGTACGTTCTACGTGTGTTTTCATTCGTTTGACGGCTTCGTACCCTGCTTCGATGTCGACACCGGCGTTTTTATATGCTTCTGACATCCCATTCACTCCTTTTAGCTGCTGCTTTCCATGTATTTTCGGCAGAATGAAAGAGCAGCATATCAACTCATCTTGACTGCTGCTCCTTTATTCGATTATTTCGTCAGGACTGTTTCCTTCACATGCGGAAGAACTGTATCTTCATATATTTCAGTCGGGTATTTCCCAGTAAAGCATGCTAAACACTGACCGCGTTGCGGATCATCATACTTCCTGCCAATCCCATCCATTAAACCGTCTACAGATAAAAATGCAATGGAGTCTGCACCGATTTCCTGTCTAATTTCTTCCACTGAATGAGAAGAAGCAATCAGCTCTTCGTGTGTGGATGTATCAATTCCATAAAAACACGGGTGTGCGATTGGCGGTGAACTAATGCGTACATGGACTTCCGTCGCACCCGCTTCTCTTAGCATCGTGACAATTCTGCGGCTCGTTGTCCCGCGTACGATGGAATCATCCACCATCACGACACGCTTTCCTTCGACTACACCGCGCACAGCAGACAGCTTCATCCGTACGCCCTGCTCACGCAATGCTTGAGACGGCTGGATAAACGTCCGGCCAACATAACGGTTTTTAATCAAACCGAGCTCATACGGAATACCTGTTGCTTCGGCATATCCAATCGCTGCAGAAATACTGGAATCTGGTACACCTGTCACAACATCTGCTTCGACATGCGCTTCCTCAGCAAGCTTTTTGCCAAGACTCTTTCTCGCACTATGCACATTGATGCCGTTGATATTGCTGTCAGGTCTTGAGAAATAAATGTATTCCATGCTGCACATGCTGCGGTTAATGTTCATCGAGAAGCGCTCAGATTTGAGGCCTTCGTCATTAATGATCAGCATTTCGCCAGGCTCCACATCACGTAAATACGTGGAACCGACGACATCAAATGCACATGTTTCAGAAGCGACAACATAAGCATCCCCAAGCATACCAAGTGAAAGTGGGCGTAAGCCGTTCGGATCAAGCGCCACGATCATTTCTGTTTCCGTCATGATTAAGAAAGCATATGCTCCCTTAAGCATGGACAGTGCATTTTTGATCTGCTCCTTTAATTCCATATGCCCGCTGCGTTTAATTAAATGAGCCAGCACTTCGGTATCAGAAGAGGTCTGAAAAATACTCCCTTGGTTCTCTAGCTGCTGCTTTAACTGCGTTGCATTCACTAAGTTCCCATTATGAGCAAGGGCAAGGCTGCCATTGTTTTGCGAACGGAAGAAGAGGGGCTGCACATTTTCAAAGCCGCCTCCACCTGCTGTCGCATACCGAACGTGTCCGATCGCACCTTTTCCTTTCAAATCCTTTAGCTCACCGTTTTGAAAGACTTCCGTAATCAGTCCAAGGCCTTTGTGTGACGTCAGGTTCTCACCATCTGTTGCAATGATTCCCGCACCTTCTTGTCCTCGGTGCTGAAGGCTATGCAATCCGTAATATGTGATTTGCGGGGCTTCTTCGTGTCCCCAAACCCCAAAGACACCACACTCTTCATTTAAGCCTCTGATTTCAGCAAGCATGGGATCGCTCCTTTCCATGCACGTTCAAGCTCGTTGACCGCTGCATGAATCCATTGTTGTCCTTCTTGATTTTTGACAGTAAATACACCATCATTTGTAACCGTTCCGACTTCTTTCGCATCTTTGACCGCCGCAGCAAACGCTTCGCGGTGCTCCGGTTTGACTGTGACGACAAAACGTGACTGTGTTTCACTGAATAATGAAGCTTCGCTGTTTAAATCGATTTGGATATCTGCGCCAAGCCCGTCAGTTCCAAATGTACTTTCAGCAAGTGCTACACCAAGTCCGCCTTCAGACACATCGTGTGCTGATTGAACGAGATCGTTTTGAATCGCGGCTAGCAGAGCTTCTTGACGCGAAAGCTCTACGTTCAAATCAATTTCCGGTGCTTTTCCGTAAATACGGCCTTCTGTCATTTTTTGAAGCTCACTGCCTGCAAATTCTTCCTTCGTCTCACCAATGACGAAAATGACATCGCCAGCCTGCTGGAACGATTGAGTCGTAATATGAGCAGTATCTTCAACCAAACCAACCATCCCAATGACTGGTGTTGGATAAATCGCTGTTCCATTTGATTCATTATATAAAGAGACGTTCCCACCGATAACCGGTGTGCTTAGCGTGCGGCATGCTTCGCTAATCCCGTCAGCAGATTTTTCAATTTGCCAGAAAATTTCTGGTTTCTCCGGGTTACCGAAGTTTAGGTTATCTGTCACTGCTAGTGGACGAGCGCCTGAGCAGACAATGTTACGTGCTGCTTCTGCGACGGCGATTTTCCCGCCGACCTCTGGATCAAGATAGAGATAGCGTGCGTTACAATCTGTTGTCATCGCTAGGGCTTTTTTCGTTCCGCGGATTCTTAGTACGCCCGCATCAGAGCCCGGTGCAACGACGGTATTTGTCCGAACCATGTAGTCATACTGATCATAGACCCATTCTTTACTTGCAATCGTTGGCTGCTGAAGGAGCTGCTTTAATGTCTGAGCCGCATCTGTGATCGCTGGAGCTTCCACTTTTGTTTCTAAAAACTCACGATAGTATGCAGGCTCGCTTGACGGCTTATGATAAACCGGTGCTTCTTCTGCAAGAGCGTCAACAGGAAGCTCACATACCACTTCCCCTTGATGGAGTAAACGAAGCATTTTATCGTCTGTCACATGACCGACTGATACTGCTTCAAGATCGTATTTTTCGAAAATATCAATGATTTCTTGCTCACGGCTTTTTTCAATGACCAGAAGCATTCTCTCTTGCGATTCAGACAGCATCATTTCGTATGCGGACATGCCTGTTTCACGCTGTGGAATGAGGTCTAGATTCATCTCAATACCAGAACCTGCTTTACTCGCCATTTCCGCACTTGAGCTTGTTAAGCCAGCCGCACCCATATCTTGAATCCCAACGAGCGCATCGTTTTTGATGACTTCAAGGCACGCTTCAAGCAGCAGTTTTTCCATGAATGGATCGCCGACTTGAACAGCTGAACGTTTTTCTTCTGATTCATCGGAAAATTCTTCAGACGCAAATGTTGCACCGTGAATACCGTCACGTCCCGTTTTAGCACCAACGTACATCACCGTGTTGCCGACACCTTTTGCCTGCCCTTTTTTGATGTCCTCATGGTTGATTAATCCAACACACATCGCATTCACAAGTGGATTGCCTTCATAGCTTTGATCAAAATGAACTTCTCCGCCGACTGTAGGAATTCCGATACAGTTTCCATAGCCTGCGATCCCTGCCACTACTTCTTCAAACAAGTACTTCACGCGCGGTGAAGTCAGTTCACCAAAACGAAGAGAGTTTAGTACAGCAATTGGACGCGCACCCATGGAGAATACATCACGGATAATTCCGCCGACACCAGTAGCTGCTCCTTGATACGGTTCAATCGCAGATGGATGGTTATGTGATTCGATTTTAAATACAACCGCTTGGTTGTCTCCAATATCAACGATTCCAGCGCCTTCCCCAGGACCTTGAAGAACATGCTCTCCTTTTGTCGGGAATTTGCTTAAAACAGGCTTTGAGTTTTTATAACTGCAATGCTCTGACCACATGACAGAAAAAATACCCGTTTCTGTGTAGTTTGGCAGCCTGCCAATAATGGATTCGATTAAAGCGAATTCTTCATCACTCAATCCCATTTGCTGATACAATTTCTCTTCTTTAATTTGCTTGTGACTTGGTTCAAGCAGTAGTGACATGAGTGTCCCTCCAATTTTTCACGATAGATTGAAACAATTTAAGTCCGTCTGCGCTGCCTAGTAATGTATCCACCGCGCGCTCAGGGTGCGGCATCATGCCGAGTACATTGCCCTCTTCATTCGTAATACCTGCAATTCGATTGACACTGCCGTTAATATCGTCTCCGTAAGTGAAAGCGATTTGGTTATTTTCAATAAGCTTTGCTAAAGTGTCTTCATCACAGTAGAAGTTGCCTTCACCGTGCGCTACAGGAACCGAAATGGATTCGCCTTTTTGATAGCCGCTTGTAAATTGCGTTTCGTTGTTCTCTACAATGAGTTCAACTGGACGACAGATAAATTTCAAGTCTTTATTTCGTCTCATCGCACCCGGAAGAATGCCAAGCTCCTGAAGAATTTGGAACCCGTTACAAACACCGAGAACAGGCTTTCCTTCCGCAGCTGCTTTTTTCACCGCCGGCATAATGTTTGAAAAGCGAGCAATCGCACCACATCTTAAGTAATCCCCATAAGAGAAACCGCCTGGTACGAGTACACCGTCAAATCGGTCTAGACTCGTTTCGTCGTGCCATACATATTCAACTTGTTCACCTAACTCATCTTGAATCGCATGGTACATATCGATATCACAGTTAGAGCCAGGCAAGACGATCACTGCAAACTTCACTGTGCGACAACCTCCTCCACCTCATAGCGGTAATCTTCAATCACCGTGTTGGCCAGTAATTTTTCACACATTTCTTTGACGACTGTGTCTAAATCACGATCTGATTTTTCAATGACAAGCTCCATGTATTTCCCGATACGGACATCCTTTACTTCCTGATAAGACATGCTGTGCAAGGCGTGCTGCACGGCACTTCCTTGTGGATCAAGAACGCTCTCTTTTAAGCTGACAAAAATTTTCACTTTATACATGTTTATGGCCTCCAAGTCTTTTGAAAATTTCTTCGTATGCATTTGTTAAGCCGCCCAGGTTTCGTCTGAACACGTCTTTATCAAGCTTTTCGTTTGTATCTTTGTCCCAAAGCCTGCACGTATCAGGTGAAATCTCATCAGCTAGCAAAATACGATTCTCGTGATCTATTCCGAATTCAAGTTTGAAATCAATTAAATTCACATGGCAGTCTGAGAAGATTTGCTTTAACTCTTCATTTACTTGTCTTGTGATCTGCTTCATTTCCTCGACTTGCTCTGGTGTCGCTGCATCTAAAATGCGAATATGATCTTCTGTAATGAGCGGATCGCCGAGTGCATCATCTTTGTAGTAAAACTCGATCAATGGTGTATCCAGTTTTGTTCCCTCTGGAATGCCAAGGCGCTTTGACATACTGCCTGCCACCACATTTCGTACAACGACTTCAAGTGGCACAATCTGCACCTTTTGAATGAGCTGCTTTGTTTCAGAAAGGCGTTTCACAAAGTGATTGTTGATCCCTTTCTCATGCAGCATTTGAAAGATTAAGCTTGAAATTTCGTTATTCAGTCTGCCCTTGCCTTCGATTTCAGCTTTCTTTTCGCCGTTAAATGCTGTCGCTGAGTCTTTATATTCGACATATAGAATATGCTCGTCATCGGTCTGATAGATTTTTTTCGCTTTGCCTTCGTAGAGAAGTTCTTGTTTCACAGTCATTCAGGTTGGCCTCCTAATTTGAATGTTGGCAATTTTCAGGATTGGGCACCTGACGAGCAGGCGACCCATTTCTTACGCAAGACCTAGACGTTCGAAAATCATATCGACATTTTTCAAGTGATAGTTGTAATCGAAGCAGTCAGCGATTTGTTCAGGTGTTAAGCGTGATGTGATTTTTTCTTCCGCTTCTACTAATGAACGGAAATGCACTTGCTTTTCCCACGCTTCCATTGCCTTCGGCTGAACCGTATCATATGCTTCTTCACGTGCCATGCCTGTATCGATTAATGCAAGAAGAACGCGCTGTGAGTAAATCAAGCCAAGTGTGCGGTCCATGTTGCGTTTCATGTTCTCAGGGAAGACCGTCAAGTTTTTCACAATGTTTGAGAAACGGTTTAGCATGTAGTTCAGTGCAATCGTTGCGTCTGGTAAAATGATGCGTTCAGCAGACGAATGAGAAATATCACGCTCATGCCAAAGTGGTACATTTTCATAAGCTGTCAGCATATATCCACGGATGACGCGGGCAATTCCCGTCATATTTTCAGAGCCGATTGGGTTGCGTTTATGCGGCATTGCTGATGATCCTTTTTGTCCTTTTGCAAAGAACTCTTCTACTTCACGTGTTTCACTCTTTTGAAGTCCACGAATTTCAACAGCAAATTTCTCAATGCTTGTTGCGACGAGTGCAAGAGTTGCCATGTAATCGGCATGACGATCACGCTGCAAGGTTTGGGTTGAGATTGGTGCAGCTTTGATGCCAAGCTTCTCACATACATATTGCTCAACAAATGGGTCGATGTTCGCATATGTGCCAACAGCTCCAGAAATTTTGCCGAATTCAATGCCAGCTTTTGCTTGTTTAAAACGTTCTAGGTTACGCTTCATTTCTTCGTACCAAAGACCAAGCTTCAGGCCAAATGTTGTCGGTTCAGCGTGTACACCGTGTGTACGGCCCATCATGACGGTATATTTGTGCTCTTTTGCTTTTTCTTTTAGGATGTCAACAAATCTCTCAATGTCCTTGAGCAAGATATCGTTCGCCTGTTTTAATAGATATGAAAGCGCCGTATCCACTACGTCTGTAGAGGTTAACCCGTAATGAACCCACTTTCTTTCTTCTCCTAGAGATTCAGATACAGCACGCGTAAAGGCAACCACGTCATGGCGCGTGTCTTGTTCAATCTCTAGAATACGATCAATATCAAAGCTTGCATTCTTGCGCATAGTCACAACGTCTTCTTTTGGAATAACGCCGAGCTCTGCCCAAGCTTCACAAGCGAGAATTTCTACTTCAAGCCATGCATTAAATTTGTTTTCCTCTGTCCAGATTGCTGACATTTCTGGTCGTGCGTAACGTTCGATCATTTCCCGTTTCCTCCATCTCTTTCAGTCCATATCTTTGTGATGTTTGTCATCCATTCATCATCAAGCTGTTTCATAAAAGTCATATGCCCCATTTTGCGGCCGGTTTTCACTTCATGCTTTCCATATAGATAAAGCTTCGCTTCTTTGAGAAGCTCAGGTTGTTCTTTTGGGATGTCTACTTCATCGCCTAATAAGTTCACCATCATGCCCTCTGATAAAAGGGCTGTACCGCCAAGCGGCAAACCGCATATCGCGCGAATATGCTGTTCAAACTGACTCGTCTCACATAAATCGAGCGTATAATGACCAGAATTATGCGGGCGAGGCGCCAGTTCATTGACGAGCAGTTCTCCTTCGTTTGTCAGGAACAGTTCTACAGCAAGTGTACCCACTAGCCCCAGCTTTTCAGCCAGTGTCGTTGCCAACACTTTTGCCTTCTCCTGAATGCTTTTATCTACTCTTGCAGGCACAATGCTTTGGAACAAAATGTTGTGCTTATGAATG
The DNA here is from genome assembly GCF_038007905.1 of Bacillus sp. FSL W8-0645. Classification (NCBI taxonomy): domain Bacteria; kingdom Bacillati; phylum Bacillota; class Bacilli; order Caryophanales; family Bacillaceae; genus Bacillus; species Bacillus sp. FSL W8-0645. The sequence goes on along the minus strand of NZ_JBBOYC010000001.1, from coordinate 694,465 downwards.
TTCTCAGCGACAGGGAATACCGCAATCTCCCCATGAATAGAACGAGTGACGATGACCGAGAGCTCCATTTGAAATGGGACCCAGCTTTCTAAAACACATGTTCCATGTGTGAGCAATGCAGTTGCTTCATGAAGCTGTCCTATTTCCTTGATCACATACTGCCCTTTTCCATCGTAGCCGCCTCTGCATGTTTTCAGAACGGCTGGCAAACCAACTACGGTTACTGCGTCTTCCAGCTCTTTTTCATCATGAATGATACGATAAGGCGCGACTTCACAGCCTGCATCTACAATCCCTTTTTTCTCCGTTTCACGATTTTGAGTTAAAAGAAGAAGTTCACTTCCTTGCGGTAAATTGGCTTCTTCCTTCAATTGATTAAGTGCATCATAATCAATATTTTCAAATTCATATGTCACGACATCGCTGATTTCTGCGAGCTGCCTGATTCCATCCAGGTCACTATATGCAGCTGTGATTTCTGTATCAGCAACCTGTCCACAAGGAGATTGTGCGACTGGGTCTAAGACAGCTGCCCGGTACCCCATTTGCTTTGCGCTGACGGCCATGTATCTGCCAAGCTGTCCTCCGCCGATAATACCGATGGTTGCGTTTGGAAAAATGGTCTGCTTAGCCAAGCTGATCACTGCTTTCTAGTACAGTCTGTTTTGTTTGCTCTCTTCTTTCTTCAAGGCGAGCAGCGATTGTTTCATCAAATGCTGAAATCATTTGTGCAGCTAGAAGCCCTGCATTTGTTGCACCGGCTTTGCCAATCGCCACTGTCGCAACTGGTACACCGCCTGGCATTTGAACGATGGATAATAAGGAATCCAGTCCATTTAGTGCTTTTGATTGTACGGGCACACCAATGACCGGCAGTGTCGTTTTCGCTGCGACCATCCCCGGTAAATGTGCTGCGCCTCCAGCACCGGCAATGATGACTTTTAGTCCTTTACCTCTTGCTTCTGTCGCATATTCAAACATCAAGTCAGGTGTCCGGTGTGCGGATACTACCTGTTTTTCATACGGAATGTCTAATTCCTCTAAGATATCGCACGCATGTTTCATTGTTTCCCAATCAGATGTACTTCCCATGATGACACCTACAAGCGGCTTCATTTTGTCCCCACCTTTAAGCTGATATTCGATTTTGTATCGTTTGACACGCTTCCCAAACCTAAGCAGCTTGTCAAACGCCGAACAAAAAAGCCCGATTTGCATTGCATTGTTAGGAAGCAACACAAACCGGGCCATGGTAAGCGCTGTTCGCTTTTGAAACGCCATGTCAGTTTTGTTCACTATCCTGCATAGTCCAGTCATTTACGGTAACTGGGTAGAAACTTATGGGCCATATTCCCAAGATTATATGAGGTTCGTGTTTTGAATTCATGTTTATCTTAACAACGGATGTTCATGATGTCAACGGATTTATCGAACAATCTATGAAGTCGTCGTTTTAATGTTCGGATTTAGACTATTTTTCCTTCAAATACGATTTTTTTCCCAACCGGAATGATCTGAATCGACCCATTTTCCTTCTTTTCTTGAAAAACCGGCTCCTCCATTCGTCGGACAGGCGAGTAGCCTTCCACTGCCATCTGGGACAACACTTGATCGATCGTCATGTTGTCTTCCACATAGAATTTTTTCTTCTTTGGTTTTGCGGTCATTCTTTAATTCTCCTTTTCTTCACAGCCTTCACCCAGAAGCCGCCGTGAATTGATTTGGGCTCATAAGAAATGATAAACGCCTTTGAATCAAGCGTTTTAATCGTTTCATATAATTGCAGTTCATATTTTCTCGGTGTTAAAATTTGCATTGCTGACCGGTCTCCTTCAAGACCGCCTGCTGCCCAGGTGGTGACACCATATCCTTTTTCTCTCAATTGTCTTGGGAGATCGACATCTAATTCTTTTGTGATCACGTTAACCGTTGTGTAGCCAAGTGCCAGCTTCTCTTCAATTTTCATCCCGACAATGATCCCCATCCCATAACCTAGCGCATACGCAATGACATTTTGGATTTGATCTAAGTTATCAAGTACGATACTTAATCCAATCACATAAATAAGCATTTCAATCGTACCAGCAAATGCAGCTGCGTACCGTCTTCCTTTCATTGTTAAAATCAAACGCATGGTGGAAAAAGAGACATAGACAATATTAATGACTAAAATGATCAAAACCATGGTGAACGCATTGGATAAAAGTTGTTGAAGCACGATTCGAACCCCCTGCACTAAAAATCAAATAAAGCACCCCATATTCTACTAGAGAACAAACCTTGATACAATCAAATTTGCGCGAGAAAAACACATATATCTTTCGACAACAAGGGTGGTCTTTGTTACCAAGAGTTTACCCGTTTTTTTCTCTTCTCAACATGAAAACCTCCTTTTTCAAAAAAGGAGGTTTTCAGTGTGTGTATTATCCAAATCGAACAGGCACAAGTGATGGAATCAAATACTCTCCGACAATGCTCCAAAGCAGTGCAATGATGACAAGCTCCACCAATAAAAAGATCCAGCTGGCATACATTAAATCACCGCGCACCGCTTCATGCTCCGATTGAACCGAGCGAAACAGTACGACCGCAATCAACTGGAGACCAAAAAACATCATCACAGATAAAATGACCGTCACATATGGAATATTCAGCATGGCAAATACAAGCCAAAGGATAGATAAAACCAAAACCGGTACAAGTGCGGCACCAAACTTCATGATCACTTCTTTCAGTGATATGTTTCCTTTTAGCATGTACTTTCCGAGTAACCAGACGGTCAACATCATCAATGTGAGCAGAATGAGTGTAAAGACCGCCACCCTCAAAAAGGCGTCACCAAAAGAGTAATGAATGCCAAAGCCTAATAAACGAGTCTTTGACGCCTTTAATTGAACATAGTTGCCTAAAGCAAAAAACACGCTGAATAACACAATCGAGATCCAGGCGTACTTCATCCGTAATGTTTCCGCTTGATTGATGGACCGGCTCGGTGATTTTAACATCGCAAGTCCATATGAACCATAGCGCTTAAACGCGCCTCCTACACCTTGCAGCATACGCTGAATGGCAGAACGCTCATCACCCGCTGCTTTTGTTTTCGACGTTCTTCCACGTTTTGCGGCGCTTCTGCTGAGGCGGGATTGCCTCGTTTCTTGATCTATTGATGGCTCTTCATTTTTTTCTAACATCTCATATCAACTCCTATCCAGCACAATCCTTATAGGCTCATACGAATGACCTATTCGGATGACTCCTTTTAAAGTAGCGGAGTCTCTCTGTTTAAAGTAGCGGAGTCTCTCTGTTCAGTCAAGATTCCTTGACGTTCATACGAATAGACGGATAAAGGGCAGCAGAGGTTTTAAAATGCCAAGAAAATAAGACAAAACAAAAAACAGCAGCTTCCATGAGCTGCTGTTTCAGCGTGTAGACAAACCCTCGCATTCGTTGTCAGTCCTGCGCGCTGGTGCTCACGAATATCAAATTCGCTCCGCAAAAGTAGCTGCCCTTCCTAGACTTCAAAGGTTTTTTATCACGCTGAAAGAAAACAAAGGGCTAAAATAAAGATCATTTTAACCCTTTGTCAACAATTAATGATTTAAGAAAGCAAAGTAGAGAATAAAGATCACAAACAATCCGTACATAATCGGATGTACTTCTTTGGCTTTCCCTTTAAAGATCATCGTAATCGGGTAGAAAATAAAGCCAACCGCAATCCCTGTTGCAATACTGTATGTGAGTGGCATCATGATCATCGTTAAGAACGCTGGTACGGCAATTTCAAAACGATCCCATGCAATCTTCGCAAGCGGAGCGACCATCAGTGCACCCACAATAATCAAAGCAGGTGCTGTCACATTCGATGTAACGATGGATAATAGCGGCGAGAAGAACATCGCAAGCAAGAAGAAAATACCTGTCACGACAGCTGCAAATCCAGAACGTGCACCAGCCGCAACACCTGAGCTAGATTCAACATAAGATGTTGTCGTCGATGTTCCAAGAACAGAACCTACAACGATTGAAGATGAATCCGCTAGAAGTGCTCTTCCTGCACGCGGCAGCTCATTATTTTTCATTAAACCAGCTTGGGTTGCAACAGCCACAAGCGTTCCTGCTGTATCAAAGAACCCAACGAATAAGAACGTTAAAATCACGACAAGCATTTGAATCGAGAAAATGTCTGGCAAGTGAATCAAAGCTTGTCCAAAGGTTGGAGATAAGCTTGGAATACTTCCCACAATTTGCGTCGGTACTGGGATAAGACCAACAATCATTCCTGCAATAGCTGTCACAAGCATCCCAATGAAGACACCTGCATTTACTCGCAGAACCATTAAAATGACAGTCACCACGATACCAAACACCGTTAATAAGACAGGACCACTATGAATGTTTCCAATCGAAACGAGCGTATTATCATTATTGGCAATAATGCCAGAGCCTTGCAGACCGACAAACGTAATGAATAGGCCAATACCTGCACCAACCGCCAGCTTCAGCTCAGCCGGAATGGCATTGATGATTTTTTCACGGAAACCTGTTAAAGAAAGGGCAACGAAAATCAACCCTGAAACAAATACACCAGAAAGTGCTGCTTCCCATGTGATGCCCATGCCAAGAACAACCGAGAAGGCGAAAAAGGCATTCAAGCCCATACCTGGTGCAATCGCAATCGGATACCTGGCAATTAGCCCCATCAGAATACACCCTGCGGCAGAGGCTAACGCCGTCGCTGTAAAGACAGCACCCTGATCAATTCGTAATTTATCTGGAAAATCCGGTACTGCTACTAAAGCAAGTGTGGTCGGATTGACAAACAGAATGTAAGCCATCGACAAAAATGTGGTTAAACCACCGATGATTTCTCTGCGGTAATTCGTTCCTAACTCATCAAACTGAAAAAACTGTTTCAAGCCAACTGACTCCCTTCATGTCCTTTTACTTTAGTCTGCCCCATTCACAAGTCAAATAAAAAACGCCCCAACAGTTTTGGGACGCTTGACTACATATGTGAATTCAGACGGTGACATAAAACAAGAACAATGCATGATTTATATCAAACGAGTGTGAATTGACGTAGTCAAGCCATTTACGGTAGCTTGGTAGAAACTTGCGGGCCATATCCCCGCTATTATACGACTTCTATCTATTTGATTTCTGTGTCTATTGTACCAACTTCATTTTTAAAACACAATACGAAAAGCGAACATTTTTCAAAGAAATGTCCGCTTCATTCGTCTTATTGCACGAATTTGGAAAATCGCATCTAGTTCTTCATACACCCTTCTCCAAATCCTTCTCTTTTGCAAAAACCGCTTCGGCTACATGGAAAAACTCTTTCACAGCTGGAGAAGCTTGGGAGAGAGACGGACAGGCGAGCGCAACCTCACGATGATGAGAGACATTCAACTTTCGAATGTGCACAAGCTGCTGCGTTTTTAAAAACAGCTCAGGACCTATCGTGACACCAAGTCCTTCCCCAACCATACGAGCAATGGTCGTACAATCGTGTACTTCAAATAAAGTAGCTGGCTTCAATTGAGCCTCAGAAAATATATCCTCTACATGTGATTGATACATGCCAGTAGGCATAATAAATGGTTCATCCGTCAAATCTGTGATGTCTACAATGGACTGCCGGTGAAATCGATGATTTGGATGATAGGCGACCACCATCTCATCTTTGATCAGCGGCAACAAGTCAAAGGCTTCATCCGCATGGCCTTTCACAACAAATCCAACATCAATGATGCCAGAGTCTAGCCACTCCAATATTTCTTCATACGTTCCCTCATAAAATTTAAATTCGATTTTCGGATGCTTTTTCTGATAGCTCACAAGCAGCTTAGGTAATAAACAAGCTGATGCACTGGCAAAAGTTCCGATACGAATCAAGCCAGTTTCGATATTTTTCGTTAACGCAATCTCCTGCTGGATCTTCTCCACCCTATTTAACACTTCTCTAATATGCGGGAGAAGCGTTTGACCGATGTCTGTCAGCATAATGCCCTTTTTTCGATCACGAATGAATAAAGACACACCCCACTCCGTTTCTAAACTTGCCACTGCATGACTCACGGCGGACTGCGTCATATTTAATGCTTCAGCTGCTGCGGTAAAACTGCCAAGCTCGACCACTTTTGCAATAATATCAAAGCGAACAAAGCTCATGAGTATTCACTCATCTCCTTCATGAAAAACATCAATTTTACTTATGTTAGCACGGAATTTAAACTAAATACAACGTATCAAATTGAAGGAAGGGTTCAAAAATGAAAAACACATCACATCAGTTATTGATTATTCTTTTAGCTGTCGGTTCATTCGTCACAGGCACGTCAGAATTCGTCGTGTCAGGCATTCTAGATATTATTTCTGTTGATTTAAACATCTCCATTCCTGCTGCCGGGCAGCTTATCACCGTTTACTCTCTCTTTTATGCAGTAGGTGCTCTCTTTTTAGTGATGGCAACATCGAAATTGAACCGAAAAAAGGTTCTGTTATCGGCTATTTTTGTGTTTATTTTAGGCAATGTGGTCGCCTTTTTTAGCCATCACTTTGTGCTGTTCCTGCTATCCCGAGTCATCATGGCCATGAGTGGCGGCTTATATATTGTCGTCGCCACGAATTATGCAGCGCAGATCGCCCCTCCAGAAAAAAAGGGAAGTGCAATGGCGACGGTCATTACTGGTTTTACCGTTTCACTCGTACTTGGTGTCCCTATTGGCACATTTCTATCAGGTCATGTAGATTGGCACTATATTTTTCTCATCATTGCACTAGGTACTGCTTGTCTTTTACTACTGCTTTATCAATTACTGCCACGCATGGAGGGACATTCACAACTGCCATTGAAGCAGCAATTACATCTCCTTCAAGATAGCAGGGTGATCAGCGGCTTAGCCACGACCGTCTTTTGGATCTTAGGCTACACAATGGTGTTCACTTATATCTCACCTTTATTACGACAGACCGCTGGCTTCTCTCTTGAAATGACAAGTATCGCCTTACTCATTTTAGGAATCGCTGCTTTTATAGGCTCACGATTTGGCGGCTTCGCCGTTGATCAATGGGGACCAAACCGAACCATCTCGATCAGCATCATGATCCAGATGCTCGCTCTATTCACCCTATTTTTTACACAATTTTCTACAATTAGCGTCTTGATCACATTAGCCATATGGGGCATCGCAACATGGACAACAACTCCAGCGAAGCAGTTTTACCTCATCTCTCTAAAACCCCAAGCATCAGAAACCGTGCTGAGTTTTAATACAGCGATTATGAATATCGGCATGATGCTCGGATCGTCAATCGGCGGTGTGATGATTCAATATACAAATGTCACAAACTTAAGCTGGATTGGCGGTTTAGCTAGTTTTGTTGCGTTCATGTTGATTCGATACTCGTTCCATCGTAATCGACTGGTCCAAAAGCAGACAAAAAGCGAACATGGATAACCATGTTCGCTCTCTTATTTATTGACTAGCTTTTGAAGTTTCTTTTTTGACTGGAATGGTTACCTTTATCGCTTTCTGTGGTGCCAACATATTCAGTTCTGACAAATCAAGATAAAGCCCATAATCTTTAAAAGAAAAATGGTTTAATGATAAAGTCTCTAGATTCTTATCATCAAATTCAAAGGTGGATTGCATGGAAGCTGTCTTTACATTCGTCATCTTCGCATGGTTCCCCTTCAAGTAATATCCGCTTTCATAGTCTGCTTGTGGATTGGGCCATGATTTCATCTTTTCAACATCGCCTAATCCAATGAATTCACCTATATTCTTCATCACATCCTGATCTAATTCTTTTTGATCTACTCCAGTAAATTGATAATCAACCATCACAGAACGGTCTTTTTGCTCTATCTTATTGATTTTGATTCCGATGCCATGGTGTTTTGTTTTGAACTGAATAGGCAGCTTTGTCTTGAGAGGAATGATGTGGCTGTATTCTCGTTCGATATCCACAGATGTGTCAAATGTCAATTCGGTCGCCTTTGGATTGATCGGCTGATTCAAAATCGTCAAATGTTCTTTTCTATTTTTATCAGAAGTCAGTTGTTTTTTCCTTAAAACAGTTCCAATCTCAAGCTCATACTCATTTCCTAAATTATCTTTCATCCCATGTATACTAACTTTATCATCTTTGGCAAAACCATTGTAATCAATGGCATATTGAATAGCAGAGCCATTCACTCCGTTTTCAACCTTTACGTTTCTTATTTGATAACGTCCATTTAAAATAGACACGTCTTTTTGTCCCGCTAATAAAGTGGTTTTTTGCTTGACCACAGGTAACTTGAAGCGCCAATTCCCTACAATATCCCCAATCTTCGAAATAACAAGCGGGACTTGTTGACCTTGTTTGATCGTTTGTCCATTTGTATAGACTTCCGTCTGCCCAACATAGCGGCCATCTTTTAATTTTTTCAACTCTGTTTTATCAAAATTCAGTTGAAAGTTTCCATCGATTTTTTCTGGATTCACTCTAAACGATACAACATCTTCGTTTGTATGGAAATTCTCCACAGTAAACGTATAAACAAGCCGCCCGGCATCATAATACACACTATTTACTTTCACAGTAACCCCTCTTGATTCAGCCCCCTCATTGACATGCTTCACCAAATCACTCTGAAAAAGAGACATTCCTACTTTATCGTGAAACATCATATAAAACTGTCCAATAATCGGGACACGTGCCATCGCTGTATTAAGAGAAGGAAAAAGAAAGCCTGATGAAAAATAAAGAACGATTAGTATGATGACAGAATATATTGGCGTTCTCCAATTCCATGTGAACAAAAGTCTTTTCTTTTCCGCTTTCACATCTCCTATTGCTTGGCGAATCGCAGAGGTTACTTCAACCGTTGGTACATCAATCTCATCATAAAGCTTTTTCATTTCTTTTCGTTCCATCGACACTCTCCTCCTTCTCCAATGTTTGCTTTAATAACTTTCTTGCGCGATACAAATGAGTTTTGACCGTTCCTTCAGGCATACCCATCTGCTGAGAAATCATTGAAATCGAATAATCTTGAAAATAAAATAGCTGAATCACAATCTGGTATTGCTCGTCTAACACATCAAGTGCATGTTTTAAATCTAGCTTGTCTTCCAAAAAATCATTCCGCTCAACGCTTTCATGATGCTGTTCAAACGGAACAACATCTTGCTGCTTTTTCTTCATCGCAAAAATCGTATGAATCAAAATCCGCGTCAGCCAGGTAGAAAAATAAGCCGGTTCTTTTAAGCCAGATAGATGCTTAAACGCTTTAATGACTGTTTCTTGAACAGCATCTAACGAATCCTCTTTATTTCTTGTGTAGAGAAAAGCCGTTTTATATAAACGCTCCTGATACATCAGCATTAATTTCTCAAATGCCGGGACATTCCCTTTTTGTGCTTTTTTAATTAGACGCACTTGCTTCATCTCACTCACACCTCCTACACCTGTTAGAGCAAGCTTTCTCTCAAACGGTTTCAACAAATGAAAATTTATTTTACTTAGCATATGTCGGATAAAAATAGAAAAAGTGAAGAACGAGCAGCAAAGATTATGTTGAACATTTGATATAATGGAAGAAATATCTACAAAAAGGAGTATGTCGATTGTTTCTATTTGAAGAACCCACGTGTACTAGCTGTAAGAAAAAGATAGAAGGAAACGAAGAAGTGTACGTCAAGCTGATCTATCCAAAGAGAAGAGGAATGACAGAGGTGAAGGCTTGGCTGAGGAATGAAGGGGTTTTTTATTGTAAGGCATGTACAGAACAAAAGACATCACATGGAGGATAAACACATGAACAAAATGACCTTTCCACAATCATTTCCAACAATTCATACCGAAAGACTAATCTTAAAACAAGCAACGATCGAAGACGCTGAGGATATGCACATCTATTTATCCAATGAAACCGTGTGCCGATACATGGGAATTGATGCTCATGATTCCATTGAAGACACAAGAGGAGAAATCAAGTGGTATGACAATATCTTCAAAGAACAAACAGGGATTAGATGGGGCATTTCTTTAAAAGATGACCCCGCCATCATTGGCAGCTGCGGCTTTCTCAATCTAGAAAAACAGCACTGCCGCACGGAAATTGGCTATGAATTGCATCACGATCATTGGAGAAAAGGCATTATGAGCGAGGCGATTGCTGCGGTGTTACGATATGGGTTTCAGGAGATGAATCTGAACCGGATTGAAGCCATCATTGATCCAACAAACACGTCTTCTGTTCAATTATTGGAGAACTTTGATTTTTTACGTGAGGGTTTATTGAGAGAGTATGATCTTGGTCAGAATGGGTTTGATGATGTGTATATGTATGCGATTTTGAAGAGGGATTATGAATAAAATTCTTTGAGATAGAGGAGAAACAAGCGACATGTGGGTAGAAGACTGGTTTAAAAAGTTTGAAGCACAAACATTCATTAATATCCTGAAAACCATCATAGCATATCAAAATGAAAGAGGTATCTTCATGTTAGAATTTTTTAAAATCATAGTACCAACTCTAGTATCTATTAGTATATGTTGGATAACTCTTTATTTAACAAATAAAATAAATATAAGGTCACTGGCACATCAGCATAAACTTCATTTAGAAAGTATGGAAAAAGCAGAGGAAAAATACCAGGAACAATTGGCGAATAATAAAGAAGTTGACCGTTTGAAGCATTTACCATATCTATCTCTAATCCCCAGAAAGCAGATACATAGATTTGAAGGTGAAATGAAAATATTAAACAATGGTACCATCTCTATTCCTTTCAAAATAAGAAATGAAGGTGCAGGTATTGCCTTCTCTGTTCATGTTAAAATTTTGAAGGAAGATAGTAAACCCAATAATATGCAATACAATTATAATATTACATCTTTTCAACAAAATAATAAAGATGGTCATGATATTTTAGGAGTCAGTGAACCAATTGATACAGATGTTTTACGTGTTGATAATCACAGTGAATTTTGTTTATATTTGACTGCAATTGATGGAAATAATCAAGAAATCAACCCCTCAGAAGCGATAGAATGGGAATTCGATGTTACTTTCTACGATATTCAAGGAAAACATTATAAACAGAGATACTCCTTTTATACATCAACAAAAAACAATAAAATATATAGGGTTAATTCATGTATGCCTGAGATAATTGAATGACCTGTTTATTTTAGAAATTTTATTATCTTCTTTTTTAAAAGAAAAAGAGCCTATAATCTCTTTTAAATAAGGATTATAGGCTTTCTATTTTTTATTCCCATTCAATCACAAAAAATAGTGACATAAAACCTTATCGAGATTTCTTACTATCTAAATTGATATTAATCGTAATTACGGTTGGGAAGCTCATTGCAAATCACATAATAACAAAATAGATTATTGTTGAAAAAACATTTTAACTCTTTAATTGACTAGCACCTGATTATTTTAATACTTTTCATCAGATAAACATAATATGGTCTCAAATTTTATTAATGTTTATGATTACAATTTTAGTCCTTACAATTTCCAATTTTTCATAAAGGGGTATTAACCTAGAGATAAATAATCTACTTCCCTACTCTTTACTTTAAATTCATCATAATAACAATAATCATCGTCTTTATTCTCACCACACAAAGCGGAAAATAAAACTAATTTTCTAAGAAATATTATCAACTTGTTGCAATTGTATCGAGTTTTCAAATAACATTGAAACATCTTCTAAGGTTAGAGAGTTTTGTTTGATTATCGAATCTATTACCTCTAAACCTATTTTTTCAGAAAATTTTCTCTTTTCTTTAGAAAGAAACTGAGAGGAAGCACTATTATATAAAGATTTTAATTCAGGTATCAATTTACTGTATAGATAAATAACAAAGAAAGTATCATTATCATGAAATTCAAGAAGTTTTAATACATCTGATTGACGTGTATAGATTTGAGTATTAGACTGATCATCAACAGTAAAAATTATATCTATATCTTCATTTTTTAACCTAGCAGTAATTGTTTTTAGCGTTTCCCCATTACTTATAAAAGCTTTAGTTATTATAAGTTCAGATGTTTGATCGGAAGTTCCTTCAAAAATATTGTGTTCATCACCAATGTTACCAATAAAACCATTTATATTCATCAGAGTAAGTTCATCAGTTAAAGTGCCTTTATCCTGAGTATACTTAAAAAATAGCCAATTAAATAAATCAGGTTGAATAGAATAACCATCATTTTGATCGGATATGTAATTTAGACCAATAAGTCTTCTTACCCTCTCTATACATGTCTCATTTGAAGAGCAGATAATTATATAAATAGAATCTTCCATACAGAAAAAGTATGTCTTAACTTGAGTATAGTTAACTCTTTCCTTTTTAGGAAGAAATATCCCTCGTTCATCTTTCTTTATTTTCTTTGTATATTCAATATTTGCTGTAGCAAATAAAAACTTACAAATTGTCTCCTTAGATTCTTTACTTGCTTTATTTAATTCAATTTCATTTAGTTCAGAAATACCTTCCCAAGTATAATAAAAGCTTTTTTCATCATCAGATAAAGTTTCTGCTAGCTTAATATCTTTTTTAGATATAATAAGTTTTTCTGTATAAGTTTTATTTAATATTTTCTTTTGCACATGGTCCAAATTTTTTATATAATTATTTTTTAGTTTGAAGAATTTACAAGTCACTTTGGTAATTGGCAATTCTATTCCTCCTTACAAGTTACTTTCAATGAATCACAATCAATGGATAATAAAAATCTTGAGACTGTCCTTGTAATAAAACTTTCTGACGATATCTTAAAATCCAAAGTAGTCACATCATTCTTCACTCTAATAGGTTTCATTTTAAACTTTTCTATTAATTTAGGGCTACTTTCCAGAAACTTATTTCCTTTAATTTCAATTTCTCCAAGTAAATCAATGTTTATATTTCTTTCAGATAGTCTAAATGGTCCTTCTATATCCGAATCCCACTTATTATAAAAAGATATGTCTAATATTTCAGGATTAAAGTATACATTAAGTTTTAACCCTATTTTTTTTAATAATAGATTCGATAACCTTCCTCCTGGTTTAAGAACAACTTCTATTTCTATATCTTTTTCAGCATATTCATAATTATTAGGCGAAAATTTACAAGTAGTTTTTTTTGTCCCATCCACTTTAGTTATTAGTGTAACATCCACTTTTGTTAAATTTTCTTTTAATTTCGACCAAGAGTATGAAATAAAAATTAATATGATTGTTATAAATACTGTAATTACACCACTTAAAACGGTTTTCTTTAATATTTCATCTTTTTCATAACCTAATTTATTCAAAATATTATATACAATGTTCTCTTGATCAGTCACTATAAATGCAACAACCAGTGTAATTATAAATGTTTTTAATGCTTGAAAAATTTTCTCTTTCATACAAGCATCACTGGACCAAAACCAAGAAAATCTATTAGTTTTTTAATATCGTTGACTTCATCTTCCGATAAATCACTGTCTATTCCTAGTACACCATTAGCTTTTAAAGTAACCATGTGGCGATTTTTTGTCCTCAAGTAAACTTGCATGATTTCATATTCATAGGAATCTATAACTGATTTTAGTAATTCTGAATCAAACTCTTCACCGTATAATACATCATCAATATCAATATTTTTAAATTTACAGTCAACAAGAGTTAGATTTAGTCTTCCTTGCTCTTCTATAAGATCTAAGAATCTTTGATTACTCATTATAAGTTGTTTTACTGTACTATCCAAAAAAACTTTATATATATTATCATTCATTAACCAGTCATTAAAAGATTTTGGAGAATACTGAACCCCACAAGAATATCCATTTTCACCCACTATAACATTATCCAAAAATAGCTGCTTATGAAAAGGTTTTTTCTTATCATTTGGCTGAAATAGAATTTTAAAGTAATTCATAAAAATCCCCTCCCTTTTCTAATAGCTAATCTTGAAACTGATATATTATGACAAGATCTTTAAATATGAAATTTCTTACAAGAATATTATAGCAAATATAAACAAAAGTATGGTTAAAAATTCTTAAATTGATAATTTTTTAAAAGCATCAATATTTATTTTAATGGTGATTTTTTTGATGGTGAGCATGTTGTTATTTAAATGTTTTCAGTCATATTACAAGCTTTAAAACGTTGATAGAACTGCATATAACTTCAAATAACGTTATGTCTTTATTCTCTCTCCATCGTAGCAAGTCTTAATCGTAATCATACACCACACGGTTAATATGCTCCTCTTCATTCACGATACAAGTTGAAATCTTGTCCCAAGGGATTCTAACTGCACGGATGCCATTGTGTAGTCGTATGTTCTTTCGTCACCTATGACCCTTAAGCTACGGATGTCTGTGGGACCGTGAAGTATTGACAGCTATCACACTCTAAACCGAAACTGTCAATTTCTTCGCGTAGAATCGCATCAACTTCACGGATGATTTCTAGTTTTTCTTCAGAAATTCAATCAGTATACGAATGCCTAGTCCCAGACCTAGGAACAACTGACTTCAGATATATCCAGCTCTGAACCTATGATAAGAAGATCGTTCTAATATTGCAACATAGCACAAAAAGTCAAGTTTCTAAAAGATGATTTCCGCTATACTAAACTCGTAAGGCAAGGAGGTGCTCGGTTGTCCTATCAAGAACATGAGAAAACAATTCAAGAAACATTGAATTATATTGAACAACATCTAAAAGACGATTTACCGCTACAAACTCTAGCGAAACATGCTGGTTATTCTAGGTTTCATTTTCACCGTATGTTCAAAAATGTGATTAAGAAGTCAGTGGTTGATTATATACGGGAACGACGGATGACCCAAGCGGCAAAGGATTTAATTCATACGGATCAACGGGCGATTGACATCGCATTGCAGTATCGATTTAGTTCACAGGAATCCTTCACTAGAGCCTTTAAGAAGATATATGACATGTCACCCGCACGTTATCGGAAATTATTAAGGAATGTGATTAATGAGGAGGAAACAAATATGGCTGAGAATCAGAACACACCTACTGGCTGGATTATGACGGGGGATACCCCAACTGACTATGAAACAGGTTTGGATAACAGAATTGTACACAGTGGGACTAACTCCGCTTATTTAAAATCAAAAAATGAAAAAGCTGGAGGTTTCGCAACATTGATGCAGCAAATTAAGTCTGATCGTTACCGTGGAGAACGTCTTCAATTTTCTGCTTTTGTCAAAAGCGAAGATGTGAAAGGCTCAGCTGGTTTATGGATGAGGATTGACCATTCTTCAGGTGAAGTTCTTGCGTTTGACAACATGATGAACCGTCCCATTACAGGAACAAATGGATGGAATCATTTTAGTGTCGTACTAGATGTTCCAGTAAAAAGTGAAGTTATTGCGTTTGGCATATTACTACAAGGTCCAGGTCAAATTTGGATGGACGAACTTAGTTTTAAAATTGTAGATGAAAGTGTGCCAGTGACAGAACAAAATACTGTGGATGATTTAGAGGATGAACCAGTGAATTTAAATTTTGAAGGCTAACAGACTGAAGTGAAGAGGAGATTGATTGCCATGAAAACAATTGGTGCGATTTTATTGTTCGCTGTGAATTCTCTTACCTTTATTTGTGGCCTCGGATTTTTATTTGGTGAAGAGGATACCACATTAAAACAGAAGTAAAATGAAGATAAGACACCCATAGGACAAAAAAAATCAATTAAAAAAGATATCCCTACCACTATCTCTTTTTTGTCATCTTGGTATAATAGAAAAAATCAGAAAAATTAGAATGCGATGATAAGGAATAGTACTTGCCGAAATGTTTTCAGAAAGTTGCTGGTTGATGAGAAGCAATAACAAAAAGGTAGGGAACTCACCTTAGAGTAGCCTTAGTGAAATGAAAAGTATTGATGTAGTTAAGGTCGGCACCCCACCGTTATATGGGAAGGATACAAGATATAACAATCTGTATCCGAATAAGGGCATGATAATGTATGGTTATCATGAAACAGGGGTGGTACCGCGTAAGAAGAAGTCTTTCGTCTCCAAGTTCAATCTTGGAGATGATAGGCTTTTTTTATATTCCAATTACAGGAGGAATCGATTATGTTTAACCACAAAAAATACGAAAAGAAATACTTTTTGCCACCGAACCTTACTTATGATTGGGTGAAGAACGAAACTTTAGAAAGTGCTCCGATATGGTGCAGCGTGGACTTACGGGATGGAAATCAAGCATTACCTATTCCTATGAACTTAGAAGAAAAATTGGAAATGTTTCAGTTACTAGTAGAGATAGGTTTTAAAGAAATTGAAATCGCATTTCCAGCTGCTTCTGATACGGAGTTTAGGCTATTACGGACACTGATTGATCATCATATGATTCCAGACGATGTAACGATTATGGTGATCACGCAAGCGAGAGAGC
This sequence comes from Bacillus sp. FSL W8-0645, assembly GCF_038007905.1. Lineage (NCBI taxonomy): Bacteria > Bacillati > Bacillota > Bacilli > Caryophanales > Bacillaceae > Bacillus > Bacillus sp. FSL W8-0645. The sequence goes on along the minus strand of NZ_JBBOYC010000001.1, from coordinate 678,035 downwards.
ATATAATCCGCCGAACCTTCGAAGCAATTAAGGGGGTACCGAAAGCGATTGTTCATTTATATAATTCGACTTCAGAAGCGCAGCGCAGACAAGTATTTAAGAAAACAAAAGATGAAATTAAACAAATTGCAATTGATGGAGCTATTTTAGTAAAAGAACTGGCCGAAAAAACAGAAAGCGATATTTATTTTCAATATAGTCCTGAAAGCTTTCCAGGAACAGAAGTGGATTATGCGTTAGATATTTGTAAGAGTGTTTTAGATATTTGGAAACCGACACCAAATCATAAAGCGATCATCAATATTCCGACAACAGTTGAATATTCAATGCCTCATATCTTTGCAAGTCAGATTGAGTATATACACAAAAATCTGTCTTACCGAGACAGTGTGACATTATCTGTTCATCCTCATAATGACCGTGGCTCTGGGGTGAGTGATGCAGAATTTGGTGTGCTAGCTGGCGCAGAAAGAGTCGAAGGTACATTATTTGGTATCGGTGAACGTACAGGGAACGTAGACTTGATTACTTTGGCGATGAATATGTACTCACAAGGTTATGATCCAAAATTGAATTTCAATAACCTAGAAGCGATTCGTAAAAAATATGAAAAACTAACCAAAATTACTGTTCATGAGAGACAGCCATATTCTGGCGAGATGGTATTCACCGCATTCTCTGGGTCACATCAAGATGCGATATCTAAAGGTATGAAATATAGAAAGGAAAATCATGTTGATAAATGGGACGTTCCGTATATCCCAGTAGATCCAGTTGACTTGGGAAGGAATTATCAAACGGATGTAATTCGAATCAATAGCCAGTCTGGAAAAGGCGGCATAGGCTATATACTAGAAACAAATTATGGCATTCAACTTCCTTATAAAATGAATGAAGCCATGGGATATGAAGCGAAGAAAGTATCTGATCAGACAAATAGGGAATTGTCTGTCGAAGAAATATATCATGTTTTTGAAAAGCAGTATGTTGATTTTCACCCTCATTTCCAGCTGCTTGATTATCAATTTCATAAAGGAGAGAAGCAGGAAGTCACCTTCACTTTGCTGAGAGATCATCAACAAATTGAAATACAAGGAACTGGCACTGGAAGTTTAGATGCAATCAGTAATGCGTTAAAAGCATATTTTCATCTCGAGTATGTTTTGGAAGTCTATGAACAGAATTCTTTGGGCAAGGATTCTCAAGCAAAAGCCTGTGCACAGATTGGTATTTCATATCAAGAAAAAATGCATTGGGGTGCTGGAATTGATAAAGATATTATTGAAGCAACAGTGAAAGCCCTGGTGGTTGCAGTAAATAGACTAGAGGTTTGGATGTAGATGAAAAAAGATAAACTTGAAAAACATGAAGCGATGCAATATTTAAGAGAATATAACGAGCAAGAAATCTTTTATCAACAATACCAACAGAAAAAGCATGACAATCAATCATTGCAATTATTTTTGAAGGATTATGATAAAAACAATTTAATGCATAAGCAAATATATATAGAAGAATTTTTACTTAAAGGGCAGAACGAATTTGAAAAAGAGGATACCATGTGGTTAGGTCAGGAGAATGATATCGAAGTGAGAAAGTATAGCCGTTTTATGCCTCAATTGTCGGCTATCCATGATTTCTTTGAGATGATCTATGTTCTGGAAAATGAGATGTATGTAGAAGTGGAAGATAAAAAAATGACTTTAAAATCAGGAGATATTGCCTTTATTCCACCTGATACAATACACAAGCCAATTGTCATGGAGAATACAATCGCAATGCAAATCATGATCCGTAAAAGTACTTTTCAAAAAGTGTTTTTTAAAATGTTAAAAGGCAATCATGTCATTTCAGAGTTCTTTTTGAATGCAATGTATATAAAAGAAAATAAAAATATTCTTATTTTTCATAGTCGCTTGGATAAAAATTTGCTAGACTGCTCTCTTCAACTATTTACAGAAAATTATAATCGGTTCCCTAGTTACCAATTGATTATGAATAATTTGTTTGAGATATTATTATGTCTCTTATTAAGATTCAAACCAAGTCATATGAACGTAAATCAGGTCAAACAATATAGTGATATACGTATGATTCAAATGCTCCAATATATTCAGCAATGTTGTGAGCATATCACAATCCAGGAGATGGCAGAAGAATTTAACCTTTCACAATCTTATCTGTCAAAATATATAACTCGTAAACTTGGCAAATCATTTAGTGAGATTCGACAAGAAATAAGATTGGAAAAAGCCTGCAAAATGCTCACAGGTAGCAATTTACAAGTAGATGATATCGCGGCAGCCGTTGGTTATCAAAATGTAGAGCATTTCATTCGTTTATTTAAGAGAAAGTATCACCTAACACCACAACAATATCGTTTAAATAATAGATCATGATAATCATGACTCTATTGTATTAGCACTTGAAGTGACTGTACTTGTTACTTTGAAAAAGAAAAGATTGCTTTAGAATGAGCAGAATGTATCTTAAAAGTACAATTTTAAAATCGAGAAAATGTCAAATCAATACTAATAAAAAGGAGAAATCATCATGTCAATCAAAAAAGTAAAAGATTATTTTAAACAATATGATATGGATACTCGAATTCAAGAATTTACAGTATCTAGTGCAACCGTAGACTTGGCTGCTTCTGCATTGGGCTGCGAACCTGAAAGAATCGCAAAAACACTCTCCTTTCTAGTGAATGGGCAAGCTATTTTAGTTGTGACCTCTGGCGATGCAAAAGTTGACAACAAAAAATTCAAGGAATATTTTAAAACAAAAGCTAAAATGCTTTCTCCTCATGAGGTCGTTGACTTGGTCGGTCATGAAATTGGCGGAGTATGTCCTTTTGCTATAAAGAATGGCGTTTCTGTTTATTTAGATATTTCACTAAAACGTTTTGAGACAGTCTATCCAGCCTGCGGGAGCAGTAACAGTGCTATTGAACTAACAATCAAACAATTAGAAAAATACTCCGGTTATTCACAATGGATTGATGTGGGTAAGGGATGGAATGATGAATTCACACATTAAAACAAAAGGAAAAAGTGCAATTAAAAATAAAAAAGAGCTAAAAACCCTTGATACCCAAAGGTTTCTAGCTCTTTTATAACTATTCCCACTCAATGGAGCGGGCAGGGCTTATAAAGCCTGTTGTTATCATATTTCTAAGGTGTCTTCATTACCTTGGAGACAGTTTTGGCGACAATTGTTTCACCGCTTGATTACCGACAAATGTAAATTGCTTACTCGTTGCAGTTTCAATTTTGATTATGCCTGCCATTGATTCGGCGACACCATCATCAATCCCACGCCACAAATGTGCATAGTGTTTAAGCGTAATTTCTGGCGAACTGTGCCCGAGACGTTTTGAGACAACCAAGACCGAAGCATTCAATTCATTGATGAGAAAGCTTACATGAGAATGACGTAGTCCTTTTGCCTGTATTACTGGAGCACCTGCAAGCTTCGCATATCGTGCAATCACTCGGGCAATCGTTGATTTGATCATGGGTAAGCCATCATAGGAGAAAATAAAATTCATATCTCCATGTTGGGTTTGTCGCTCTTTCCATACACGCAATATTTCAAGAGTATCATTATCTAAAGCAAGCACCCGTTTTCCATCAGCAGTTTTAGTGTGGTTCTTGCGATTGTAATTCTTGCGACTCTTAGTAACTAGCATATGATGAACACGAAGCCGTTTTTTCTCAAAATCAACATCATCCCACCAAAGACTTGTTCCTTCGTTCACACGAACACCTGTCATGTAGTAGACCCACAACATCACAAAGCACAAATGCTCATAAAAATCTTCGGTGTAAATCTTCGAGATTACTTTCTCAAATTGGTCTTTCGTCCAGTAAGCAACATCCGTTTTCCCTTTCGGAATTGGTTTCACTTGTTGAGCAATATTCTTATCAAGGTAATTTAGAGTTACGGCAAATTCAAGAATTTTTTTCAACATTCCAAAGACCATTGAAGCGTATGACTGTGAATATCCCGCGGCATTTTTATCCAAAAGCCACGTTCTGAAAAATTGAACATCGTGCAGAGTAATCTTCCGTATTGGTTTCTTTCCAAAACGTCCTAGTAGAATTTTCAAAGTTGGTTTCCGTGACTCAAATGTATCTTCCGTCACTTCCGTCTTATAATGTGGAATGTACACATTGTTCATCAATTGTTCAAAGGTCATGCCATAATCTGAATAACCTTGAGTTTGCAAAAAGTTGTTTTTTACACGGATAGCTTCCGCATAGGCTTCTTTTGCTGACTCAAATTTCTTTCCAGATTGTGACTTGCGACCTTTACGCTTGATACGTTTTCCTGTGATTTTGTCCGTACCTAAGCTTACCTCGTAATAGTATTGCCCATTTTTGTCTTGATAGACATCTTGGTAGCTAGTTTTTGGCAAAGTTATTCCTCCGTTTTTTCGGTCAACTCAACATCACCGATAACGGATTTTACTGCCTGTATGGGAACAACAGAAATACGCCGTCCCTCGTAAAACTCATAACCTTGTTGTACCATATAGTGTTTTGCTTGTCTAATGATATTGGAAGCCGTGTAAGGTGGGAAGCCAGCACGCTTTAAGTCTTCTGAGTTCACCATTGTTTTACTCATCATCATCCCCCATTACTTTATAAATATTTCTAGTGGGTTTTTCTGAACTGTAACGCCTTGAGTCTAGTAACCTTGAAAAGAAATACGTTTTATCTACGATTAACTTAAGCAACAAATAATCATTTTTTCTTGCGTACATTACAAGATCTTCAAATTCCTTAAAATCATGTTCTGCTATCACATCAATAATGCTGTTCAAAAATTCACCCGTATTATGCTCAACAAGGAATTTTCCAAGTTCAAATCCACACCCCCATTCAATATCTTCTGTTTGGTAGGGTGTCTTATCTGGATTTTCAGCGTGTGTGAAATACTCATACATTCCTTTTGGAGACATCACAACCTCAACATGCTTTGGAGCGTTAAGCTTTTCGCTAATCAGGCTTGAAACCTGCGAATAACTTTTTAAAGAATCAAAGTATAGTGCACCATGCTTGTGTACCTTTTTAATTTCCCCTGTCTCTTTATTCACGTCCTTATCGTGCCAAGGGCTCAACACAAAGGGTATGTGCATTTCTTCTAAAATTTCCAAATAGGTCTCTGGGGCACTCTCTTCATAGAAAATGAACGCCCATTTATTACTTCTCTGCTCTTTTTTCTTTTCCATAGTTCACCTTCCTCGATTATTGATTATTGATCCCACGGGGGTCGTAGTAACCCCGTGGGATGTTTTCTACCATCCATAAAAATAGCGGAGCTTCTTTGCCTCTGCCTAAGGCAGGCAAAAGCTCCGCTATTCGTTACCTCATTTTTGTTCCTTCAATTCTTAGCCAGTGTTTGTACCGTTCGAAATTCGATAAGGTGTAGTCTGGAAAGCGACTTGATATTTCTTCACGAAGAATTTCTTTTGTGTCTAAAATAAGTTTTTGCGCTTGAACGTCATTTGGTAATTTAACAATATAAGTGATTTTCTTTTTCCTAACATCAATGATGGATTTTCGGATTGCTTTATTATGCTGTTCAAGCTTGAAAATCCCTTCACCTTCATGGTCTGCCTGTCTTATTAGGAATTTCCTCAAACGGAAGCTAACCCATATTGAATGGAACCAATTCGCTAATGAGTCCTGAATAATCCTTGTTATTAGTTCTGGAACTACCAGTAAAAGTAAAATCCCGACAGATAACACAATCATCCCATCCAATGTATTAGAAATAGCCCCCAATACTTTAGCCATTATTTTTGAATACTCTGTCAGAGATGGACTTGTTTCATTTATCAAAGAAACTTCTATTATTTTGAACGGAACTCGAACTAAGACGAGTATCATGGAAGTAAATAGCAGGATTCCATTAATATGGAATGTTTGGATAAAGTATGATTTACCTGTTTTTTTCATCTACATTATTCCTTTCAAATTATTAAATGTTGGTGTTAATAAAGGAACAATTTGAAATGGGTGCTCGGAGTCAATAACCTGTATCAGACCCGTTCCAATTCCTTGCGGTATAACTATCCCTTCAAGTGACAGGTCTGGAAATAGGAATTGTGTGGTCTTGGAATTTATATTCCCCACCTGAATCAACACGTTAAGTTGTTCCCTACAAGAAATAGGAATCGCATTGTTGTCAAATCTCTGTGATACCAGTAACAAATGGATCTTTGTAGCTCTACCAAGCAATGAGATTTGAGACAGTAGACTAAAAAAAGCTTCTTTAATCGGCTTAGCAGTACCATCTGACAGAGCTAGAACCTCATCAATTACCACCGTATAGTGTTCAAAATCAGCTTGTGGGTTATTGTATAGCACCTGTTGCCGTTGATGAATCAGCTCCAAGCACTGGCTAAGTTCTGCATTTACACTTGAAACAAAATCGCTCTTGTTTCTGTTATCGCTTGGAGCTATAACTTTGACATTGTTCTCCCTTCCCCATCTACTTGGCATATCAAATTTGGGGTCAACAATCACAAGCTTTGAACTTTTCTTCAATACACATAGGAAGTAGGTAAGGACATAAGATTTGCCTGACCCAGAGTTTCCTGCAATAGCAATGCTTGTAACCTTATCTAGATTGAACTCGAAATTTTCCATGACGGGGACTTTGTTTATTGGCAATTTTGCAACATATTGGTCTATGTCTCGGATAATCAATCGCTTAGAAATGCCAATTATCCACGGAAAGAAAAGAGCACGTTTAACGTGAATATCTTGGGTTTTCAATGGGACAAAATAGGCTCCTGCTTGCTTTAATAACGTAAAATCAGGATACAGAACTGCGTTACTAATAAGATAAATTTTTTGATAAAGCTCATCATCAACAACATAGCTTGCAGGAAGGCGAGGGATGAAGTAGAAGCCCTCATCCGCTACCTTTACATCAAATGAGTTTGTGTAAGAAGTCTCACCGTTAATCTGCATTGCCATATTCAAAGCTTGGAGCAAGTAGCCTTCAAGTTCTGAGTTTGTCATCATTTAACAACCCTTACACCTTCTGAACGAAAATACACGTTTGAACGAATCTCGATTGCTTGAAGGTTATCCAATTTTACTTCGGAAAGAAATGGTGGCAAAACTGGGTTATTGACAAATTTTATTACGAATGGGTTAACTCCCTCTTGTGTGAAGTAGAGTTTGTAACCTGTCACCTCATCTGTCCGTTTGCCCTCAATCCATTTATATTGAGTTTCGACTTCGGAAGAGACATTGATGATTGGTTTGTCGTCAGAAATATACTGCTTTGCTGTTTCTTCGTTGTATTCGCTTTTCGAATTTTTAGTTTTCATGATTTTCTCCTTTTTTTGCAAATATGACTAGTACATATTGCATCCATTTATTTATCTCAGGACTCGCGATTCCTTTGACTTTTTCATTGTATATTAACATAGAGTAGTAGATGGTATGTTATTATTTAGGTGTAACCTAATTCATTTTCTACCACCCTAGGAGGCACAATGATTTATACAGAAACCAAAAACTACATTTTTTCTAAGATTGGAAAAAGAGTACATGCAAAAAAAGATGAGTTAAATTTGACGTACTACCAATTAGCAGGTTATGAAAATAAGGCTGACTATGATGGACATCAAAAGGATTCTACTCAAGATAGTAAAGAAGATAGGCAACTAAGATACGAAAAATACGACCTTTCTATTATTAAAAATATTGCAGGAGGGAAAGCCTATCCCAAGAAAAATCCCAATCTAATATCTGAATCACTATTAATACATTTAACAAAGGAGTTGGGATTCAAAAAGAATAAACGTAAATTACTATGGGGAGATTTTAAAAATAATGACCTATCTAAAGTTTTATTTAAAAAACTTCTTATTGATGTTTTATATGGGGATGATGGCGAATTAAAAAAACTATATAATAACTTACTGTTCGACTATGTTCCGTATGCTGAATATCACTCGTATTGGCAAATGTTTGTGGTTGGTGAAATAGATATGCCTAAATTCCCCAATAGTCAATTAAGTATTTCTTCTCATTTTTATAATCTTAATGAAAATGATATTTTCAAAGAATATGAATCCTTACAAAAAAACGCAATTGAATTTCTTTACTATAAGTGCGGAAAACAAATTCATAGTTTGTTTGTAGATTTCATAATGCAAGAAGGGGAATCTTTGAAGAAACTAGATAAGAAATTAAATAATTTTGTCTCACGTTTAACTAGATTTCTTCAGAAATTTGTTCCGAACGAGGATTCATTGGGGTTAAGGGCTCGCAATATAATTATTTCAGATTATAAGAAATTTGGGAATTTGATAACTAAAGAAATGAAAGGTGAGCCATGGACATTAGATGAACACACGTTAAAATTATTGGTGGAATCTTCTTTGGCATACATTACAGAATTAAAAAGAGTGCAAACGATAGAGCTTGAGGTGATTAACAGACTCAATTTTAGCGGAGAATAAAAAGGTGATAATGTAGACTGAAATAATTCTACACCACCACCAATGCAATTTTGTTCCTTTAGAATGAGACTAAAATATTCTGGTGTTTAACCGCTTCTTTAAATTTATTAAATACTTCCACCTACTCCTTTGAATTTATCTACAAAGACTGAGATTTTCTGAAAAACGCTCTGCTTTTTTGTTAAATACTGAGGATTAAGAGGACTCATTTTTGGAAGAACATCATTAAGCTCAGTTCCATTTTCACTGGCATATTCTCTTTTTAATGAGGTTAAAATATATCTTTTTGCAGCCTCTTCATTCAATTTTTCAGTATGAATCAACTCTTCAGCCTCACGTCTTTGCTCAGTTTGAGCAAATGAGAAAAAGGCATCGATAATACTTGCTTTATCTTGAATACTATCTAAATCAGCTTGGTTGATAAAATCAACGACTAAGCTTTCTTTTGCACGGTTTCCTACGCTAGAACGAATGATGCGACGAACTTCTTCAACCAAGGATGCTTTATCTTTTACTTTTTTGTTATGTTCAAAAATAAGTTCAAGAATGTAATCTAAATTGATCTCTTGGGATTTCAAAAGATCTACTTCAAAGACAACATCATCCCAATCAATAGAGGAATTATCTTTTTCTTTTCCAGTTTTTTCACGGCGAAGCCAATCACGAATGTCATTATATGAAGAGCGATAATCTTGAATCGTTCTTTCTTCTGGTACTTGAATCTCTTGCATAGCCGCTATATCTTCATCTGTTACATAATGAGTCGATTTAAAATCTTCAAGAGCCATAGGATCACTCACATCTAGTGTTTGTAGAGCTTTAAAACTTGTAAATTCATCATAGTTCTGTAGGATATTTTCAATGCGCAAATATTCACCAAACAGTTTCGCAAAATCCTTTTTATCCTTCTCCGTAGCAATATCTTCAACATTAGGAAAACGCTCTTGTAGCTCTTTGACTACGTCTACATAACCACGACGGGCTTCACCCGTTGCCACATCTGAGAATCCTTCCATATACTCTTTATAGCTTTTTTCCAGCACCACATTTTTAGTGTTTTTATCCCCAAAAAGAGTAATGGCGTCTATGCTTGCTTGTTCTAAATCTCTAAAAGTAACAATATTACCAAAGGTTTTGGTGGAATCATAAATACGATTTGTTCTTGAAAAAGCTTGCATTAAACCATGATACCGAAGATTTTTATCAACAAATAAAGTATTTAATGTAGGTGCATCAAAACCTGTTAAAAACATTCCTACAACAATCAATAAATCAATCTCTTTGTTTTTTACCCGTTTAGCAAGGTCCCTATAATAATTTTGAAATTCCTTACTTTCAACGCCATAATTGGTTTTAAACATGGCATTATAGTCTTTAATGGCTAAACTTAAAAACTCTTTTGCACTACTATCCATAGCTGTAGGTTCAAAAGTTTCGTCAAGAATTTCACCTATAGCATTTTGCTCCTCATTCGCTGCAAAGGAGAAAATTGTCGCAATCTTAAGGGGGTTACTGCTTCCCTGTTGTAAGTTATTTAGTGATTCATAGTAGAGTTTGGCTGCGTCAACACTACTCACAGCAAACATGGCGTTAAATCCTTTTCCATTCGCGTTTAAACGATGGGTTTTTACTCTAAAATTAGAAAGAATGTATTGGGAAATTTCTTTAATCCGTTCAGGATGCAGCAAAGCTTCTTTATTTTCTGCTGCTGATAGCTTCTTCTCATCCTGTTCTGTTTCAATTGATTTGAACTTTGGTCGTACATCGTTATAATCTACTTTGAACTTTAAAACTTTTTCATCTCTAATGGCATCTGTAATGACATAAGAGTGTAATTCTCGACCAAAAACAGAAGCAGTCGTTTCAGAACCCAAAGCATTTTCAGGAAAAATAGGTGTCCCTGTAAATCCAAACTGATAGAACTTTTTAAAATTTTTCTTGATATTCTTTTGAGCTTCTCCAAATTGTGAACGATGAGCTTCATCAAAAATAAATACCACTTGCTTATTATATATAGAGAGTTCCGCTTCGCTTTTAATGAGATTATTCAGTTTTTGAATCGTCGTCACAATAATCTTATTATCATCTTTTTCAATGTTACGTTTTAATCCTGCGGTACTTTCTGAACCATTAACACTGTCAGGGGAAAAACGCTGATACTCTTTCATCGTCTGAAAGTCCAGGTCTTTCCGATCGACAACAAAAAATACTTTATCTATAAAATCCAGTTCAGTAGCCAATCGAGCAGCTTTAAAACTCGTAAGCGTTTTCCCCGAACCTGTTGTATGCCAAATATACCCCCCGCTTTCAGTGGTACTCCATTTTTTGGCTTGGTACGTACTCTTAATTTTCCATAAGATTCTCTCTGCAGCGGCAATTTGATAAGGACGCATAATCAACAGGTTATCACTCACATCAAAAACGGAATATTTCAGTAGTACATTCAATAAAGTATCTTTCTGAAAAAATGTAGCTGTGAAATCTTTTAGATCTTTAATCAGGATATTATCCGCTTTTGCCCAATTCATCGTAAAATCAAAACTGTTCTTATCACGTTTCGTCGTATTCGCAAAATAACGGCTGTCTGTCCCATTAGAAATCACGAAAATCTGTACATATTTAAACAGAGATTTTTCAGAGTTAAAACTCTCTTTACTATATCGATGAACCTGATTAAAGGCTTCACGAATAGCAATCCCACGCTTTTTAAGCTCCACTTGTACTAAAGGTAATCCATTGACCAGGATGGTCACATCATATCGATTGGCTTCCGTTCCTTTTTGCTCAAATTGCGAAATGACCTGCACTTTATTGTTGGACATATTGTTCTTGTCTACTAGGTAAATATTCTGAATATGCCCATCATCAAAGACAAAGTCATAAATATAATCATTATGAATTTTACGGGTTTTATCAATGTGGTTATCACCGGGTTTATCTAAAAACTGCTCACAAAATCGAATCCATTCCTCTTCTGAAAACTGAACATTGTTAAGGTTTTGCAGTTGCACACGAACATTAGCAAATATTTTTTCGCGAGTGTTTAAACTTGGTAGATGCTCATAGCCTTGATTAACTAAATCTTGAATTAGCTCTCGTTCTAAATTAGCTTCCGTTTGATAGCCAACCCCTTGTTCTGCTATCTTGGTATACTTATCTAAAACTATATAGTGATTTGATTCTGCAATGGTTTTGAGATCGCTCATTAAATTTCCGCCTCCTCTACTTCAATTTTATATCTTTCATCTTATTTAAAATGATATTTTTCCTTAAGTCCCTTTAGTAAATAATTCAAAACACGTTTATCATCATCTAATAATTCAGCTATTTCATCTCCTGAATGCTTAGAATGACTCGAAATATTAATGATTCTTGTAATATAAGGTTCAGGGTTTCCCTCTGTAATTTCAAATAAAAGTTCTCCCCAGTTGTCATAACCCAAAAATGTCGATGTTTTCTCCAAAATATTCCTAAGGTAATTAAAATGATACTTTTTTAATTGATCTGTTTCAATAGCTCTCTCTATTTCATTTTTTAAGAAAAGATGATAGGAAAAAGGTGAATCATTCCTTTGGGAAACTAATTCATGTTCCCCATCTCCCTTTTTTTTAAGAAAATATTTTTTGAATTTATCTTTCCTAAACTCATTATGTAACACATTATAAAATAAGGGATTATGTGTGGTTATAATAAACTTAAGTTCTGACTGACTTCGCTTAATTAATTTTGCCAAATTTACCGCTAATTCAATCAAACGATTGTCATCCAATGAACTTACTGGGTCATCTATAAATACATATTCCAACTGATTAAATTGATCTGTTTCTCTATCACTTGGTTCAGCTACATTTAATACATCAATAACTTGTTCAAGTAGAGAATTAAAAACACACCATACAAAGTTACTCTCTTCACCTTTTGAAATTTTAATGCTATCTGAAATCTCATCATTACCACGTTCATATGAAAAGGTTATTTCTGTAAAAGCCCCTACTGTTACATTATTCCCATTCTTATCTTTAATAGAATATTCTTCATTAAAATGTGGAGTTAATTTTTCATCGGTATAGTGTTGAAAGTTAGAAATAATATTCCTGTCTTGTCCTTGCTTTTCTAAAATCCAGTTTGTAAAAGTATTAGGATGAATTTTAAGTTTTAGTTCAGTATCATTTTCTAAGTCATTATCCCAATAAAACAAATCTTCCGTAAAAGCATTATAATAAAGATAATTTTTACCCACTACTTCCGATAACTCTAACTCCGTATCCCCATCTAAATCCGTTGATAATAACGATTTGAATTCTCGTGAAAGCCTAGTTTTCCCCGTCCCATTAAAAGCATAAACCAACTGAACTTTTACATCAGATTCACTCGCATCTTTAGCTTTAGTTTTATGTTTGGCGTCTTTCAGCGTTTGTGCAATTTCAGTTAATGAAGTTCCCATATTAATCCTCTACCTCCTCTTTTGGAAAACTAAGAAGCATATTACGATAATATTCGTATTGTTTTTCACGCAATTCTATTTCACGAGGTAAACCCTCGGTGATCGAAATGGTTAATGCGTCTAATTTATCTAAAATAGATACTATACGCTCTTGTTCCGTAAGAGGTGGGATTGGGATTAGAAACTTTGTAAATTCTTCTTTTGTAATAGTTTTTATCGTACTGCCACGAGCTTTATCTTTTTCAATCGCAAATTTGGCTTGTAGTTGATATGCAAAATATTTTTTGTTGATATTGACAAGAAAACTCTCAAAAATAGCAAGAGTTCTATCAACATAGCAATCATATTGTGTAATAGCAACTCTACCTATACTTCCTTGTAAAGTTACAATGACAGTGCCTTCTTTTACAAACACACTTTTAGGTTGTGCTAATTTCGAGATTTTGTTTTTTGTGTTTTGTACAAGTCGCATATCTTCCCCAACATCGACTACTTGAACAAAAGGCATTGCACCGTCACCGTCGTACCACTCACCTTTACCATAAGGTTGAGGGAATGAGCCACGACGAAAATTAGCAACCTCCCCCAAAGATTTCCATTCAACTTCACCCTCTTCAAAAGTAAACAACTTTTCACGATAATACTCATATTGCTTTTTAAGAGCTGTAAGCTCTACTGTAAGCTCTGCTGTAAGCTCTGCTGTATGGTCTGAGAAGGAGTCTAAAATACGAATGATTTCTTCTTGCACTTTAAGAGATGGGATAGGGATTTTAAACTCTTTGACCTTAGCATCAGAAATTGCTGGATATGCTGATCCACTTTGATTCTCTTCTAAATACCTTTTAAAATCAGATGAAAAAATATAATGATAAATCCATTTAGGTAAAACTTCATTTGTTTTGGCTCTTAAGATACAATAACCAGTACTAGCAACTCCTCCGGAAAATTCTTCAGTAATCAAACAAACTCGTTGCTGGGTAGGACGAGTTGTTGCAAAAATAACATCATTTTTGATTACTAACTTTTTGGCTCTGCTTGGTGCATCTTCGGCGGATATTTCAGTTGTTTTAATTATTTTGTTTGTTTCGCGACTAACTGAAGTTAAATCAATATACCGATAAGTATCCTTTGTCTCTCTCCACTTAATATTGGAAGTTGGTAATGTAACTTCCCCTAAGGCTTTCCACTCAACCTCAACCTCATCAAGTAGTTTCTCTATATAATTCGGCTTAATCATGATTCAATCACCTCAATAATGTCATCAATTTCAGCACGCAGTTTGTCTATCTTTGCTACAGTCGTTTTTATCTCGGCATTCAGCTCATTAATATCAATGACTTCCTTTGCGTTTTTCGCTTTCACGTATGAACTTACTGAAAGATTGTAATCATTTTGAACGATTGCCTCATAATCAACAGAGTTTGCAACATAATCAATATCTTCTTTACTGTCAAACATTTTCATTATTTTCTCTATATGTTCATCTGTAAGTATGTTATTATTCGTTTCTTTTTTATAGAAATCTACTCCACTTGCATCAATAAATTGAGTTTTATTATCGGTTTTATGCTTAGAAAGTACCAAGATATTAACTGCTATTGAAGTCCCGTAAAAGAGGTTAGGTGCTAATGAAATAACCGTTTCAACAAAGTTATTATCAATCAGATACTTTCTAATTTTTTGTTCTGCACCACCACGGTAAAAAATACCTGGGAAACAAACGATAGCAGCACGACCTTTACTTGAAAGGTAACTAAGTGCGTGAAGTACAAAGGCAAAATCGGCTTTAGATTTTGGCGCTAATACGCCTGCAGGGGCAAATCTTTCATCATTAATAAGCGTTGGGTCATCACTACCAATCCATTTTACGGAATAAGGTGGATTTGATACAATGGCATCAAATGGCTTCTCGTCACCAAAGTGAGGATCTCCAAGCGTATTTCCTAAAGCAATATTAAACTTATCGTAGTTTATATTGTGTAAAAACATATTCATACGAGCAAGGTTATAAGTTGTAAAGTTAATCTCCTGTCCATAAAAACCATCTTCGATAATATGAGCATCAAATTGTTTTTTTGCTTGTAATAAAAGTGAACCTGAACCGGCTGCAGGGTCATAAATCTTATTAATGGTTGTTTGCTTGTGTATTGCTAATTGAGCAATAAGCTTTGATACATGCTGAGGTGTGAAGAATTCTCCTCCAGATTTTCCTGCGTTGGCAGCATAATTAGAGATTAAAAACTCATAGGCATCACCAAAAAGGTCAATTTGATTATCTTCAAATTTACCAAAATTAAGCCCTGCAACACCTTTAATGACAGCAGCTAAACGACTGTTTTTGTCCTTCACAGTATACCCTAGTCGATTACTAGTTGTGTCGAAATCAGCGAATAATCCTTTAATATCTAGTTCAGATGGATAACCATATGCTGAACTTTCAATAGCAGCAAATATAGCTGCTAAATCTGTATTCAAGCTTTCATTTGTGTTAGCAGTTTTCGCAAGATTAACAAACAGCTGACTTGGATATATGAAATACCCCTTTGTTTTAATGGCATCCTCTTTGATTTCTTTCGTTATAATATCATCTGGAAGTTCTGCATAATTGACGCTTTCATCTCCAGCTTCAATATAACTAGAAAAGTTTTCGCTAATGAAGCGATAAAACAGTGTTCCTAAAACATATTGTTTAAAATCCCATCCGTCTACAGAGCCACGGACATCATTGGCTATTTTCCAAATTTGAGATTGTAATTCGGCACGTTGTGCATAAGACATTTGTATACCCCCAAATTTTCTTCTGATACATTGATTATAAAGTTATTCTAGATAAGTTTGAAGATTCTTCCACCTTTTAGTTTCTTACCATATTCAAACAACAATACAATGTTCTTATTTTCTCTTCTAGTATAACATTTACAGGCATGTGTGGATTATCTGTATATCTTTTTTATTATGTTTCGCAAAATATTCTAATGACAAGATTGTACCTCCACATTATAAACCCTGCCACCGTGATGACCGTAATCAGAATCACCCGTCCATTGGACTTCACTTACAATTTAGATAATGTCTAACTTTATGGGGTCACTTCAATAGCCGGTGGTTTAATGTTTCGCGCGTTTAAAGCACTCACCCGGCTAAAGCCTAAATAAAAACTCCCACCGACAATCATTCGGCGAGAGTTTTTGGCGACAATCTTGGAGACAATTCAAAAGAAACTTGGTCTCAGAAAGTCATATGAGTTTTACCTAAACGGCATAAAATCAGCGTTTTTCGGTGTATAGAGTGTCGCTTGATTATTCCCACTCAATCGTAGTAGGTTCCCCAAACCCCTTTAAAACAAAGGTTTCTTTTAACCTTTTGCTTCCTTGGTGGGGTTTTTGGTGGGGTTCTTCTTATTTATCGCCTGATTACCATTGAATCGAAGTTTTGTTTCAGATGCAGTCTTTATTTTAATATTTCCAGCCATCATTTCTGCTATCGTATTATCTGCTCCAGTCCACATATGGGCATAATGCTTTAATGTGATTTCTGGACTTGAATGACCCATACGTTGGGATAAAACAAGAACTGAAACATTAAATTCATTGATGAGATAAGATGCATGTGAATGACGCAGCCCCTTCGCTTGTATCTTCTTCACTTCCGCCAATTTTGCATATCGAGAAAGCATCCTACCAATTGTTGATTTAATCATGGGCAAACCATCATAACTAAAGACAAAATCATCTACTTTTCCTAAACCTATAGCTAGCTGGCGTTCACGCCAAACTTTTAATATGTTTATAGTGTCATCATCAAGCGCAATGGTTCTCTTTCCATCTTCAGTTTTTGTATAAGAGTTTCTTTTCCATTCTGTCCTCGTTTTAAGAATCAACATATGATGGACACGCATACGCTTCTTCTTCAAATCAATATCACACCAGTTTAAAGCAGTTCCTTCATTCACTCTGATACCGGTCATGTAATACACCCATATCATAACAAAATTTAAGTGTTCATAAAAATCATCAATATATATTTGATTTATTACTTGTTCAAACTCTTCTTTTGTCCAATATGGAACAACTGCTTTACCTTTTGGTATTGCTTTAACTTTCTTTGATATATTGTATTCCAAATACTGCATATCAACTGCTTTATCTAAACTCTGTCGAAAGACACCAAAAACCATACTAGCGTAGGATTGAGAATATCCAGCTCCTCCCCTTTTTTTGCTCGTTAATAGCCATGTACGGAAATTTTGTACATCTTCAATTGAGATTGATCTAAGAGACATCGATCCAAACCTATCTTTTATTTTTTCAAGAATCCCTTCCTTAACTTCAAAGGTACTTTCTTCAACTTCTGTTTGGTAATAAGGTATATAGACTTGGTTCATGAATTGCTCATAAGTCATCTTATAATTCG
Organism: Bacillus sp. FSL W8-0645; assembly: GCF_038007905.1. Lineage (NCBI taxonomy): Bacteria > Bacillati > Bacillota > Bacilli > Caryophanales > Bacillaceae > Bacillus > Bacillus sp. FSL W8-0645. The sequence goes on along the minus strand of NZ_JBBOYC010000001.1, from coordinate 660,687 downwards.
AGAAGCTATTGACTTTATGGTATTCTCTTTTCAATCGTGTTAACTCTTTATTAGCCTCAAATGCTGATGCAAAGGGTTTTCCATTAGCATCTTTTCTTCCTTTTTTTCTTATCCTCTTACCTGTTATACGATCTATTCCAAATTCAGACTGATAAAAAAACCTTCCTTTTTCGTCTAAATAGACTCCCGGATATTTTGTTTTTTCTTGTTTCTTTTTCAAAGGTGATCATTTGACCTCCTTTTATTTATTTCTCCTTTTAATCTAGTTACCTCTTTATGAGCTTCAAAAGCAGACAAAAAAGGTTTACCATCACTTCCCACTTTAGATTTTTTACGTATTCTTTTCCCTTCACTCTGACACTCTATTTGATAAAAAATAACTCCGTTATCATCAATGTAAACATCATCATACTTAGTTCTCTTCATTGGGAAACTCCTCTCGCTTCTTCTGATAAGGACACCCCTAAAATAGATTCAACTACATCTCTCGGAACTCTTCCGAGCCTTTTATTATTATAATAAGGGCAACCTTTTTGAACCATGATTGCTTTTGCTTCTCTAATTAAATTCACAGCTTGATATTTTTTATATCCGATTTTGATCAGATCATCTTTACATATTGTCGTACCCATTAAAATGCTCCTTTCATAATACAAACTTTGCTTGACCTGCACATCATCAATAATCCTTTTTTACATTCTTCGTTTATTGCCTAAAGCTCAATTCAACTCTCACCCACTTCATTAAATTTCTGAAATAAATGACAAGAATTAAAAAACCATCATAGCTTTTCCTGATCTTTGGTCTCGATCAAGTTTGCTTTGATGGCTTTTATTTTGTTTAATGACTTTTTATAACGAATTGTGCTAGAACAAACTTTATTTAAAACAGGTAGGGAACTTCATTAATTACTCCCTTTCACTTGAACATTATCAACAATCCATCCACCTTTTTCTTTTTTCAATTCTGTTTGAATAATCAATTCCTGTTTCGTTGTAACAGCATTCACCGTAAGCGCGATTTTTGCTTCATTAAGGTATAATTCATGCTTTTCATCAACTTTCTTTGAATAGCTTTCTAAAGAAAGTAAATCCCCCTGCATGGTCACACTATGTTTTTTTGGAGCCTTCGAGGGAAACGCATAACTCATAGCCTTATCGGTTGCTAGCTTTCTAACTGCACCTTCACGATCATCCGCATCTTCATATTGAAAGAACGCTTCAAAAAACTTTTGATTCATGTCAGCAGCTTCTGAATTTGCCATATGATTCATTTTATTCTCGATCCTTTGTTTTTCTTTTAGAGCTTGATTTTTTTCAGCACTTAACTTGCTGTATGTCATGTAATAACTCGTAATCCCTAAAATCAAAATCACACCACCCAATACCCAAAATACTTTTTTCATAAAATCCCCCTAATTTTTTATTCTTCCAAACGACACCAAGTGTTCACGCCAATATCCCTTTTTAAGATCAGAGTATTGGACGCCACCGTCATTACTATTATACATTCTTCCATCTCCTACATAAATTCCCACGTGTGTGATAAATTTACCTTGATACGTACCTGTGAAGAAGACTAAGTCTCCTGGTACTGCCTGACTTTCAGCAATCTTTTTTGTGGCACCGTATTGTTCTTGTGCCGTTCTGGGCAATGAAATGCCCGCTTTTCTGTAAGCCCACTGCACCAGGCCCGAACAATCAAAACCCGTTTTAGGAGTTGAACCAGCCCATTGATATGGATTACCTTCATACTTAAGGGCTTCGTTCATTACAGTTTCATATCCCTCCATAGCGCCGTTGACAGGCTTTACAGTGCCTCCACCCTTCAAATAGCGCATGACATGATCAACATAATTCGGATCACCATAGCTTCGCCAACCTAATTTCAAGGCTTGGAATTTGCTAAATTCTAGCGCAAGAGCTTTTGTATATTTCCCTCCTCGCTTTTTAACAAAGTCTATAAATCCTCCTCCGTAGTTGTAAGACTGCAATGTTAATCGAACGTCTCCCCCTGCCTTTTTAAAAACAGCCGCAAAGTGTTTCACACCCACTTGAATAGAATACTCTGGACTTGTTATAGAGTTAGGCGGCAAACCTATTGATTCGCTTGATTGCATGATGTCGAGGTAACGCCCTCCACTTTCCTGCATAGTAAGAGCCATAATGATATTCAATTGATCATAGACCCCTTCTTTCCTTGCATATTTCTCAAAAACATGGCGGAGCCTTTCGATCTCCGGTGCAATACCATTTGTTACAAACTCTTCATCCCCACCGCCGATTTCTTCTTTTTGATTACTCCCCCCAAAAATCAACACAACCACAATCAACAATCCCCCCAAAAATACGATTGGAAGAACAGTAAAAAAAGCCGTCAATAGCTTTTTCATGATCCATTCCCTCCTCGATCATTTTTGCTTTGACGGCTCTCTATGTGGTCTAACTCAATTTTCACATGTTTCTGTTTAGGTTGTTCCTGAACAACTCTTTTAACTTTTGGTTGAGCATCTGATGCCTTAACTTTTTCATTTTCAGTTTTCGGAACTGATGCACTTACTTTTTCTTTTGATTGTGTTTGTTCATTTCTTGCTACGTTAGCATTAGGAACAGGATTCACAGGCTTTTGATTACTGATACTTTCCTCTGTTAACGTTTTTTCAGAAACACCTTGATCACTTCTTTCAACATCAACCTTAGGAACCGATGTTGAACCCTTTGGACTATTGGTCTTTTCTTCATCGGCAATATCTTCTTTAATTTGATCACTTCTTTCAGCATCCACAATTGGTATTTTGCTAGATGCTCTTGGATTATTTTTACTTTCTTCTGCTAGTTGATCTTTTGTTGCTTGCTCGCTTCTTTCCACATCCACTTTCGGCGTTGGATTTGAAGCATTAGACACATTGTTGCTTTCCTCCGCTAGTTGATCTTTTGTCGCTTGTTCGCTTCTTTCCACATCCACTTTCGACATTGGATTTGAAGTGTTAGACATATTGTTGCTTTCCTCCGCTAGTTGATCTTTTGTTGCTTGTTCGCTTCTTTCAATATCCACTTTTGGTAGTTGATTAGAAGCACTTGCACCCGTTTCCTTTTGATCTGTTCTTTCCACATCTTCTCCATCTGCCACATACAATGGTGGCTTATAATCATCTGCTTTCGAATCTACATTTGACCCATCAAGCTGCCGTCCTCTTTCGATTTCTTTTTTCGCAGAAGCATCTTTGTTGAGAGGATTATTTTGGGACGTTCTATCAAATTTAGAATTTCCAGTATTTGACTGGTTTTGTGGCGCGCTTCGTCTTTCTGCTAAATACCGTTCTTCTTCTGCTTTCTTTTCTTCAGCAGCTTTTTTGGCATCACGTTTCTTTTTCCATTCGCTAATACCACTACCGACTTTTTTCGCACCTTCCCATGAAGGCTGAACGACTGCCTTTCTAGTATTCTCTAATAAATTTGCGTCTACAGACTGGACTTTACCAGCCGTAACAAAATTGATGATCTTGTCTCGTTTTAAAAATGCAAAGATCAGAATAGCCGACAATGCTGCCACATTTAAAAAATACATCCCTAAATTGGTAGGAGGGATGGTCTTATTAACAATTACGCAGACAGCATAAACAAATACAAGAACAAGAGTTAGCATTGCTTTCATAATAAACAAAGCGAACATTCTCCCAAGCGACACAAAGCCACTATAGGCAAATTGCGGAACATATGAAAGAATAAACGCAAAAGGAAGAAAGAATGCGATCGCCAGAACGATAATTTGAATCAAGAAGTTAAGAAACGGAATCAAAAAGAATGGAACACCTAGAGAAATTGCGGCAAGCATCCCTATAAATGAATAGCCTAACTGTGCATAAATACTTCCCTCTGCAATACTTTGGTTTTTATATTCTTTTACCTCTTTGTCATTAATGAACTCTTTCTTTGCACTTCGACCCTCACTGGTCAATTTGAAAGAAAGTAGCGTGTCTATACGATCAAGACCACCTCTTCCATCCCCCTTCTTCAAAATTGTTTTTTCATTTGGTGTACCATAGTTAGTCACCAAATAAGGATTTTTCAATGCAGCATTAAAATAAAAATTTCTCAAAACGGCTGTCGTTCCTTTGAGCTCTTGACCTTTTTTTACGTCACCCATAGTTAAAGAAGAATCACCTTTACTCGAAAACGAATCGGTTAACTTATTACCAACTGTGATTAGTTTCCCCTGCGTTTCTATCGACAAAGCATTGAGAGATTCTATCCAATATCCAGCTTTACTGACCCAAAGCCCTGCCACAATCATGACCATAAAAAATAAAACAAAACGCCTCATACCTTCCTTAAAACTTCCACGAATCAAAAATAGATAGACTACGAAGCCTATCATAAATACAAAGATGATTTCTCCGAAGCTATTCTTTAGCACGCTGTACATTTTCTTTGAGACATCCGTCACAGCATCACTAAATCCTTCTATCGGTTCAGCACTCATAAATAGGTCCATTGCTTTATCAACAACAAGAACTATTATTTGCGTTGTGCCTAACATTACATTAGACAAAGAAACGATAGTTCCCTTAATCATTCCATCCTCGGCTTGGTTGTGGGCTTGATAATGTTCCAATGGAAATCGACTTATTTCAAGCTCGACTCCTCCCACTTTCTCTACTTTCGGTTGTACTGTTTTATCACCATCTTTATCCTCCGCACTTGCAACTGCCATAATAGAAATTAATATTAAGAGGATTATAGAAACAATGATTAAATGCTTTTTCATCTCATCACTCCCAAAAATTGAAATAAAAATAGCCGTCCATTTAAGGAACGGCTTAAAAATGAATATTTACTATTCGATCAGATAGTTCAAAATACGCTTTTAGCAATATTGCATAAAACACACCAATTGATGGATGTTTTAAGGTATAATCTAAAAAGAGCCTAGGCTATTGCAGTAGCCCAAGCTCGTTCCACCTCAAAGGAGGTGAATAAAATGAAGCTATCAACGATAATTATCATATTGATAGCAGTAGCTCAATTGATTTTGAGTTTAATCGCCTTAATCAAATGAGCTGTTAAACTAAAATGGTCCTTAGTTGGGCCATTTTTTTGTTTTTTCCTCCGCCTTCTCAGATAGAAGACCTCATCGGATAAAACTTTCCAAGACTGAATGTATGTTATTTGTAGTTTATTAACGTCTTGCTTTCGTCCTCTTTTCGCCCTTTAGCTCTAAGAAAAAAAATGGGATATCATCATTTTTTAATTATTTGTTGCGCCTGTTATCGATGGAAAATCACCAGAAACACAAGAGAAGATGTGTGTTAATTGCAATACTTTTGTTTAATCTATTATGCTGTGCTTTATGGATAATTTTTAATGCTCTAATTCATTGCAATGGTTTTATTTTAAAAAAGTGTAGTAAGAGTCATTAAACATAATTCCAGATTAACGAGTATTATGTTAAATCACTTATACTTGGATTATAACACAAAAACACAAATAACATATATCTACATACATGTAGATGGGTATGTGTAATTTTTTAATTAGTGACAAATTTTAAGGTCATTAACTTAAGAATTACAAATACATTTCTTCAGCATACGCAACCTCACTTTTATTGATGGTTTCAAATGCTCCCATCCACTCATCAAACAAGCATTCAATGGAGATTTTAGCTGTACGACCATAAATGTCCTTAAATAAGCATTGACCTTGAAACATGGATTCAAGCATTTTTTTATTTTCCTCGCTTGGTTCAAGGTTCATCCATTTCAAGACTTCTTCACGTTCGTTTGGTTCGTCAAAGGCGAATGCTACACCAAAGTTTCCAGTGTCATCTTCATGAAGTGCGTCCTTAGTGGATTGAGAGATAAAGAACTCGGCATTGTTGTAAGAACGCCCAATACGTCTCATTTGACGCTCTACTTTTTTCCCCTGTGGTGAAGCTGTAAATATCCATGCTTCATCAATAAATTCCGCTGTTTTTTCTTCTGCATTCATTCCAAAAAGCTCGCAAAACTTACCAAGCGCAAACATGACCGCACTTGACTTTAATTGTGACTTCGTGAAATTTTCTATACGTTCCCCAAAGTCTGGTAAGTCCATGTTCTCAACTTCTAAAATTGTGATGCGCTCTTTTAAAGACAGGGAAGGATTAGAACCATCATGAACTAGCAACTTCATGATAGAGTCTTTAACAGACTCATAAAGAAAGTCTCCTGCTTTTCTCACAGGCTCTTCTTTATGCTTTTGCATCTCATAAATGACATGCAGCGATCCAACTTGTTCACCCTGCTCTTTCATTTCAAGAACTTTTGTAATTGCTCTCAAAAAAGCAGTGCTCACATCATCTTTCCCTTTAAAATCATAAATCTGCTCGAATATAACTTCTAACAAATCTTTCGCTTTACTTGGCGGCATAAAGGCAATTGGGTCTAATGCGCCCCAGTTCTCCTCTTGTTCATGATCAAGCGTGATGAAATGATACTTTTTCAAATGATCAATATACAAAGGAAAGTTTTTACGTGTTTGCGGATTATTGATAACTTTCGTAATCCACTTTCGCATTTCTTTTTTAGGGTCGATGTATAATGACTTTATATCCATGAAGGAAATATATGTGTACAACAGTTTCGCAAGGAAAGACTTCCCATTACCCGTATCACCTGTTATTAAGCAATGCGGCGATCTGGTTTTTGATCCTTTTATTTGCTGGTTAGCAAGAAAAGGATGAAACAATACAAAGTCTCGACTTGATCGAATGGCACTTTCTAAATCTGTATGCTTATCAAAACGATCTCCCCAACCGAGGAAAAAGCCGATTTTGGAACCAACGAAAGAATCAACGCCTAGTAAACATTCTGCTAAACCATTTTGTGCTGTCTTCTGAATCCAATTTTTATCCATCAAATCCAACTTTTCAGCAGGCAGCATTTTATAAAACAAAGACAGTTGATCAGCAATAGGAATCCTGCATTTAATTCCTGCCCCTTTTAGGTGTCTCACGACTAATCGAGCCTTTTCAGCGCATTCCTTTTTCGTGCGTCCGTCAACAATCACAACCGCAAGCCAGTTGATCAAAGACACTTCTTCTTTCTTAATCTTGTTTTGAAGGTCTTTCACCAAAAACGCACTTGTCATTGTTGACTGGTCGCTTTCGTCTCCCACACTATATTTTTCATTTTGTTCTTCTCTCAATTGCTGGTGCTTAATATTTAATGCTGTCTTTGTCATAGACTTACTTTCTACTTTTGCCTTTACTTCTACTTCTACTGGAAAGGGCAAAGACTGAACCTCATAAAACAAGTTGCTATTCGCCATATTGTCTAGAAATTCGTCAACAACAATCATTGAAATATGCCCCTGATCTTGATCACTAACGAGTTTTAAAGAGCCTGGAATTGTTGGGTCTATAACAGTGTTTGTAATTGAATGAATATCTCCATTTTGGCTTTCTTCCTCAACATCGTGATAAAGCCCTCTTATAAAGTGATAACGATTGATATATTTAAGCTCGGCTTCTCTCAATCTCTCTCCAAACACAGATGTAACCGTACTCGCCAAATCGTCCTCGATTTCTTTATATTGTTCAAAAAATTGGGATGATACATCTTGTTCCCATCCAAGCATATTTACAACGGTGTCTGTGACAGTGTTAAACATTGATACAACGTTGTCTTTAATATCAGCATCCATACTAAGAAGGGTTTTGTTCAATTTAATACCTATAATAAAGTCAGGTCTGGTCAATCTCCCCAAGCGCTGCTGCAAAACATTTACTTTTTCCTGCATATAGTATGAAGCTACTTCTAAAGCATCCTCATGTATATCCTTTTTCAATACATTCAAACGTCCTTCCAAATCAAATCGACTCGGATACATCATCAAATGGAAATCTTCATACTCTGTTATTTCTTCATAAAAAGACGTCCACTTGCCTTTATAATCTTCTATCTCACTTTGATTTCTGCTTGGGATCGAGCTACTTTTGATCCGATAATACGCCCAAACGTCTCCCGTTTTCGTCAAGATCATGTTGTTTAATATACTCTTCATCGGTGTTTTCAGATTCACCACCATTTTTCCGCACCACCTTTACTAGAGACTTGAATTTTATTTCTTGATCATTTGCAAAGTCCATAATTTTATCATTACAATATTTTTTCTTTGGCAATTTAATTAGAACAAGGTACTTTATCAAACCCCAAAAATACAGATAAATATTTTTTCCTTCTGGTTTAATCTTGGTTATTAAAATTGTTAAACCTAGTGGAATGCCAAAGATCACGATCACATAAGTATTTTCAAAGGCGCTAGGAAAAAACTTCCTAACACCTAAGAAAAAGCCAAAACTAATAGCGACAAAAATAAAATAGTTGATCATGGGAATCAACTCTATCGCAAATGGTAAACTATAATTTTCCGTTATCCTTTGTATTTTTTTAGGCTCACGCATCGCTTTTCTATAGTTGAATACAAATCTCGACACACTATCACCTCTTACATCGTTTTAAGTAGTGCACCAACCCAACCTGTGACAGTAGACCAGTTTTGAATGCACCATACACCAGCACTTGTAAACACTATTGCACCCACCATTTTACCGATACTTACTTTCGCAAGATGCTTTGTAATCAAGTACATAGCTATAATTGCTATAACCTGCGCAACAATTTGCTTTCCCCAACTTTGTACACCGCCTATTGTTGGTAAGTCTGCTTTGGCTCCTAAGATCAGATAATCTAAAAACTCCATTTTTTCCACTCCTTATTGATGTTTTAGTTGATTTACATAATACTGACCACTATTTTTGGTAACGAACAAAGTAAATCGTTCCTTTACCGGTATGCTCGTTTCTTTTTCTTTGAAAATGACAACAGAAGATATTTCAAAGCCATCATCATTCTTGTAAATGCTGAAGTTTTCGACATCACCAAATACCAGATGACCATTTAAAGTCTCTGGTGTTTTCATAATGTAAGTCATATCGTTCTTTGTTTCTTCGGCGTATTTCCGAAAGAACGTATGCAAAAATTCCTTTATGGCTGCTGTTTGATCTCCGTCATATTCCTCACGATCCTCTTTCGAGTTCGCAATATCACCTTTGAGGTCATATATCTCTGAAATGTAGGGAGTTCCTCTGACTGCAAATTGATCCCCCTTGTTTTTTACTGGAATGTTCAACAATGCTTGTTTTTTAATTTCATGTTCCTTCTTTTTAACCTTTACAACGTTTGAATACTCGATTTCGTATTGAAATAGAGTTTCATCTTTCTCCTGTTTCACATTGAAAAGAGTGTAATTGTTTAAAACTCGATCACCTTGCGCACCAGATATAGCAAATAATGTTTCTTGTTCTAATTCATCGCTTTCTTTAGCAAGGTAAGTCATTAATTTTTTATGACGGTTTTCAATAGCCTCATTGTCGTTCTTTACGTTGATATATTCAGCAACGAAGCCCGACAAAAAACGTTCCCCTGCTACAATAGACACTTCTTCTTTTTGATTACTGTTTCGTTCTTGATTTCGTTCAATATCATTTACTACAGATCTTGTATTGATCGACAGCAACACAGACAAGAAAGCAAAAAAGATGAGCGTTACAATCATTGACCATATACCTACGGCAATAATCTTTGTTCGATCTTTGGGGATTGATTTTGGCTTTTTCTCTGGCTTTTTAACACTTTTCAGCTTCTTCTTAAAAGCTGATAATAATGAGTTGTTTCGAATGGCCATCTTACCGTCATTCTTTTTCTTTTTCATTTTCTCCCTCCTTTACTTTTATTGAACACGTGAGCACACGAATGAAGCTGTAAAGAGCTAGTAATACAAAAGTAAAACCAAAAGAAGTAACAGCAAAGTGACGTACAACAATAGATTCATGAGTAAACAATTTATACAGAAAGCCACCAAAAGCAATAAGTATTATGAAAAACAATAAAGCAAGTGAAATATACCTAGCAATAATGGCGATCCATTTCGAAAAAGTCATGATGCCCCCACTTTCTTCAAGATTCTCGCTTTAAAAAGAGCAAGCCCCGAGAGACTTGCCCTAAATAGTATTACTTCTTAAAAAACCCTAAAAACATATCCTTCGCCATGCCTAATGCATCTTCAAAAAATTCGGGGAAGAATCCTTTTAATACCACCAAAGCGACTCCGATTAACACCGCTGCTACTGCTCCATAACCAATTTCTGTAGTATGTTGTCCTGTCATTTTTCATTTCTCCTTTAATTATCTTTTTTAATACATTCCTTCTGTAATACAATCCACCATTACTTGAATACCTGTTTTAAAATCAGGGTAATGGCTTTCTAACATAAAAAGACATATTCCTAAAATGCTAATCCAAACGGAGAGCATTCCGATTCTAATGATGTGACCACCCATTTACCTCCCCCCTATCTAATTCGAGATAGCGCACCTCCTTTTGCTTCGATCTCTTTTTTAATACCGAAAATCTGCGCAACATAGATTGTTTTAATTTTATAAGAGACTTCACTTCCATGAGGTAATGTCTTATTCAAAGCATCACTTTGAATTTGAAAACTGCCCCCATACGACTCTTTGTTCTTCTTCTCAATTTCCTTAAGAGCATTTGAATTCAACCCCCCATTCCTCTCAATTTGATAGTTAACCAATTGTTTGAAATCAGTGGTCTGGTTAAATCGAACACAATAACCTGCTACATCCAAAATCAACACGACTGACATGCACGCAATATAGATTTTTACAAATGTCATCAATAACCCATCTATCATTTAACCGCCCCCAAATTGCATAGACATGATACTATCCACCAGAAGCGAGATAAAAAAGACAAGCACTACACCAATTACAGGCAATGTTAATTTCATTGGATAGTTAAAGAACTTGCTATGTTTAAACTCTATAATGTCGTCTACCACCATAAAGGATTGTTCGCTTGTCATCTTTCCAAGATGGTAAATGATCGTATCGTCATTTGAATTTTGATGATACTCAAAGAGCGTTATCATAAAGAGCTTTGACCTATCGCTGCCACTCGTTCTTTTGGCAAAATCAATAAATGGTTGAACATCATCGGGACGCTCATGCAGGTCTATTAACAGGTCTCGCAAAGCGCCTTTTAAAAAGCCTTCCTTCACCCTCTCTTCCATCTTCTCAAACGCCTTATAGATCGTTGTTTTGTTTTCTAATAGATAAATATAAATCTCTTTAGAAAACTTTATGAAGACTAGCTCTTTTTGAAAGCGAGCAACATTATATCTTGATTTAACCTTCATATACTCCAAGTAATATACAGCAGCAGCAAGACCCAAAAACACCAAAGGTAGGAATGGTTTCAAAGCGAATACAGGAATACCCAACAGCAAAAATATGCCTGCCTTAAACAAACGCTTCTTTTGGAAAGTTTTAATATTTGTTTCGTTTAAGTAGTCAATCATATCTTTTAAATCGCTTTCCGCGATTTTTTCCCAAAAGGAAAAGACCGCCTTAGATCGACCGTCTGAATTGCGTTTCTTCTTTTTACTTTTCATGTTTTAAATTTTCACCTCCGTTATGGAATCATCAAAGAATTTTTTGTTAAAAGAGTGATAGATTCCAAAGATGATCAACAGATACAAGGAACTTGTAATCATTCCAAAGGGAGTATGTGCATAAATGTCGATGAATTTTTGCAAGGTAAACGAAAACATTAAAGCAGCAATAAACCCAACAGAATAAAAGATCATTGTATTGAAATCACGCCTACGGGCTTTTTTTAACTGAATAAATTTATCCTGCTTTATCAGAATTTGATTGTGATGATCTTTAGTATCTTTCAAAGACTTTATAGGTGTACGTCCTTCTACAAACATAATAGCCAATTGTTCTAGATACTGATCGAATTGCACATCACTTTTATAAAAATCCCTCAATTCACGAAAAGCCTCAATTATTTCTGTTTCAGACCCATCAACCAAAACAGTCTGTAAGTCAATGAGCTTTTGTTTCAACTCCCCTTCTGCATAACCAGAAGAGATAGAGAACGCTTCTATTAATGTCATATTCTCATTGGTTAGCATTTGCGTGATGTTGTTTAGAAATCTGTTTCTTTCATAGAGGGCATCTTTTTCATAATCATTCTTTACCTGCTTTTGCAATAAAAAGAACCAACCATACAAGCTGCCAATAAAGCCGCAAATCAAAGCCGCCCACCAATAATGAAAGAAGAGATAAGAAAATCCACCAAAGCAAAGAAATGGAATTAAAACGAATTTTGCATACGCCACCCCTTTCATTGGTCGCCCAAACGCTTGGGACATAGCATGAATTTCATCTAATCTATACAGCTTTTTCTTACGAAATGGTTTCATAAACCCCCCACCTTGCTTTAATTTGTTCTTGAAGTTCCAAAGGGACTTTTCTTTCCATCATTCGTTTGAAGAAAAGATCACTTAACTTTCCATAGTGATACTCAATTCCATCATTAGTTAAATCGCACCTAAAAACCGTCAAGGTTTCGCCATTAGGCAAAAACTCTACGATTTCTTGTTGATACCTTCTAGTAGAGCCGTCATCTCCTTCTGTTTTCTCAATATGCGCTCCAAACCCTAAATTTTTGCTCAAGTCTTCCAGCATGGATGTTTCATTGATCTGATAACCCATTTTCATCATATTAATGTATCTTGATTTAATGGCACGTGCATTCACAGCGTGCAGCGTGGTAATAATTTTGTGACCAGTTAAAATCCCTTGCATCATTTCATAGGCTTCCTGCCCCCTAGTTTCAGATACAAGTAACCATGTAGGATTATTTCTTAAAGCCGCTTTCACCAAATCCTCAATACTTACAGAAGAATTAGTTATCCATGACTTAATATTTTTTTCGGGGTATAAGATTTTCACATGACTTTCAGGCGTATCTTCAATCATTATTACCTTCTCTTTATAAGGCACATGTGATAGTAACAATTTTTGAAGTTCTGTTTTTCCTGTACCAGTCGGACCACTGATAGTCACATTCGATTTTGATGCAATTATCGCTTCAAACAAGTTAAAAATATCCATAGGAGCAAACGCATCAAAGTTATCTTTACGAAGCGCCAATCTTGGCTCTACAATGCGTAATGCAATTGTAGTACCATATTGTGCTATGTCCTTATGAACCGCATTCAAGCGCAAATTAGAATAGGTTGCATCCATAATTGGAGACTTTGGAGAAAATTCTTCTCCAACAGCATTCGCAAATTTTTTGATAATCTTAACAATATCTTTTTCATCCATTTCTCCATGTCTATGCATTCCCCTAATCGTTTCAACTTCAAGGTGCGTGCCATTAAAAGATATATCCGTTACATCTTCATATTCTTTAACGATAGTTTCAATGATGCCTAAACCTACGATTTCACTTATGACATAAGAAACTTCATCTTGATTAAGAGCAGAAAAATCATTTTTGACTTTTTCACTGATCTTCCTTCTTGCTCCAACATCAACAAAAGCTTTCAGCAATTCAGATGGATAGTTTCGTCTCAGATGTGTCCTCACCTTATCCACCAATTGTTTTCGTTCATCTACCGCAGCATTATTCATTTACGTTCCCCTTTCGGTCTATCGACAACTAATGTTGTCCGATAGGTTTTCTTTTTTCCATCTGTCAAAGCAATTTTTACAGCTTTCATCTTTCCGTCTGCATCTTTTAGATACTTATATTCGAAAGTTGTTTTACCAAGATTCACGTTAGCTTTTTCTTTTAAAGAGTTTTCGAAATTCAATTCAAAAGATTCAGATAATTCAACTTTTCCTTCTTCTGTGCGGATGCTGTTATCCACGTTTTTAAGGCTTGCTATACTTGCTGATTCGTTCATTGAGCTTATAATGCTATGCTGCCTATAATCAGTCGTATAGTAATAGACGAGAACACCGACAACAAATACTGAAAACACCAGTATGATCATTTTTAAGGGTAATTCCTTCAAATCCCCTCCCTCCTTTCAAATAACATTTTTTCACCAATCAACTTCCGAGACATTGACACGTTCAAAAGACATTTCACATACCCCATCGTCACTCATATGAACATTGAAAGAAACAGTCACAAGGCTTAATTTGTAATTCCCATCACTGTCCTTATCACCTAAAGTGATGTTACCTGTAAGGTCAATGGCTCCAGTTTCTCCACCTTTTATACGTTCAACAAGTTGAACATATAAATCTTCCGCTAAGGAAGAACAGCCGATTTCAGACATTTGTTTTTGATAAGCACCGTAATTTATAAAATTATGCTGCATAATCTTTAACCTCCTTTCTAGCTCCCTCGCTCTCTTTTTTCTAAGGTCAAATGATCAAATGACCATGATCGCCAAAGATGATCTCCTTTTCCTTCATTGCGCACAAAAGTCACCGCTAGTCTATGGCGAACTCCTTCAATTTTGACAAATTCAACAACGGTCGCATTCTCATCTTCCGGAAAATAATCGAGTTCCATCATAATGTTGTGATAGACCCCTAAACATCCAACTCTTTCTAACTCATTTACCAAGTCATTTTGATTCTTTAAGTCATAGCTCAATTTTCAATACCTCCTTATTCACCTTTAATTTTCATTCGTTTTTTTCCAGCCACAAACAATCAAAACTGCAAATCGGTAAAGCAGCAATAGGCGTTTCAGCTTCTTCCTTTGGTTCTTCTATTGAAAAGAAAACTCTTAAATTATAAGTCTCTTCACCTTCTTCAATTTCTGTCCCAACATCAAACGAGACCGCCCCAGCTTCTACATTTTTACGTACAGCCTTTAAAAATGAACCACTGGGGAAAGTGCACCCAACCTTTTTTAGTTCATTTTCAAATTTCATGATGTTCTCAAAAACAAAAGCCATTTATATTCTCCTTTCTTTAGGTCACTTTTGGACTTCATGCCCTGTATATATAACTGGTCTAATCACTTCACCATCGTCAGTCATTTGCGGATAATACGCTTCAAAAGTAACTTTTAATAAGCATTCTTTTTCGTCCATCACAATGCCCTTATGAATAACAATTGTTTCTATTGATTCAGATCTTAACTGGTCACCAACTTCTAACCAAATGTTTTCCCATGCAACTTTAGCCTTTCTTTCAATCTCTTCTAACTCTTCTGCAAAGTGTATAGCGTTAACTAAGTGTAATTTCATTGTTATTCCTCCTTTTTTAGAAACAAAAAGGACAGTCTTTTGACTATCCTTTAACCTTACTTTTATAAAAACCTGTTTATTGAGTATTAAAAAGCTCTCTGCAATTATCAACGAGTTTCTCCATAAAAGGCGTATCTAATATTTTAAATTCATTGGTTAATTCCATAATTGCAAATGGCTTTTCAATATTTTGGGGATACTCTTTCTTTAAGAAATCGTTGGTGTCTTCCAAAGAAGCAGCATTAAGAGTAAACACACGTTCATCAAGCACAATTAGAAAAAGCCTCATTGGGTCAGGATATTTCCCTCCAGTAGAAGCACCATTAATAGGTCCAATTGCCATTACAATAACTCCTCCTTTCTTGAGCCTTGTCCAATCCCACCAACGAAAGCCCGTTGGATCACAAATATCAATCCCCCTATTCCCCCGATTCTTCGGGGGACTCCCTCGCCGGTAGGCAGCTCAAAAGGTGTGATGACCTTTTGAGACATTAAAAGGGTTTGGGGGCGCTGATTGTTTCAACTCCTTATCCTCACTACGTTCCGGTATCGTTGACACAAACGATATACGCGTCACTAATCTAAATTTACATCTAAGTCGGCAATCATTTTTGAGAGATTACTAGATAATTTATAGCCAAAGTCATCTAACATCCCTTGCAGTTCATCTAGTTGACCAATTACATCATCAAGGCTGTAAACTCCGTCTTTTGCTCGACTAGCGCATTCCTTCACACGCTCAATCTTTTGATTAATTTTTTCATTCATAATTTCACCATCTTCCACTTTAGATTTAACGAGACATAACCCAATCTATATCCTTTTTAGTCCATCCTTCTGGCAGACCATTAGGAAATGGATTGTCAGCATACACAGGTTTCAGCAACACTTCATCTTGATCTAGCGTCTTTGAATCCATATGAGCATACATGGACGCATAAAGCTCCAATTGTTCGGTGACTTCTGTCTTTATTAAATTTACACCCATTGGCTTTGACTTGATTTTCGTTTCGTATTTCCCTAACTCCGCCCAAATAGGGGAATAGAATTTACGACCGCCATCAACCAGAGCATACGAAATTCTTTTGTCTTTGCTTTCTACTTGATCATCACTAAACAGGCTGCCTGTGTGTCGTTCCACATTGATATGAGGAAGCTCATACACAAGGTCATGGACTGACGTTTCACCCTGTTTTTTGTTAATGGCTTTCGTTTGTTCCATAGTGATCAATGAGCGATCACCGCTTTTTTTGTACGTCAAATAACTATCGACTAAACGTGTGGGAACTTCAAAGTCAAATGATGGCTTAATACTGCCGCCAATTTCATTTTCATAATGAAGATCAATTTCACGCTCAAATCCATAGCCTGTTTTCTTCTTTTCGATTCTTTCTAATGGAAAAGTAAGTCTTTCATAATAAACCTTTCCTGTTGTGGGTGTTTTCTCTGTCATGACAACACCCTTATAGGACAATTCCTTTCCGTTAGATGAACTTGCCTTGATCGTTTTTTCGCTTGCTGCATATCCATCCGTACTTAATTCGGATGCAGCAGCAGTAATTTTAAAGTCATTTTTGTCGAAGCCAGTGAATTTCACAGTGTAAAGAGCCTTGTCATTAATCTTCAAATACTTTGCAGGGATTGTCATATTAATCTTCTTAGGCAATTCTTTTGCGGTATACGTTTTTGACGTGACCTTTGTCGTGTCCCGATATAGCCCCACTGTGATTTTTTTGTCATCCATATCTTTCAAGCTAGACTTGTAATTCAATTCCTTTGATAGATACACTTTGACAGGAAGACCCTTTTCCCATTGCGCTGTATAAATTTGTAGCTTATCAAACGAAAGCTTTGCCAATGGCTTATCATAATGATAATTGATGACAATATTCTTGCCGCCAATCGTTCCACTTTCTTTGTCTCCATCAGTTCTTATATAACGATACTTGTATTCTCCACTTTTGATAGAAGGGTGCTTTTCTGAATACTTTTCTCCACGCACCTTTTTGTATTTCTTACTTTCCTTAATTTTTTCACCTGTACGGTTGTCATAATAATTAACCGTCACAGATCGCTCCAAATTATAGTAAAACTTGATCGTCACATCTTTGCTTCCTAATGTGCCTGTTTTCTTTTTCAGATCAACAGGGATAAATTTTTCTTTTCCTTTAGTGATAGACGCTTTAGGCGCAAATGAATACGAGGAACCTATGTTTCTTGTATAGCTCTCCTTTTTCAAGACTTCTCCAGAATATTTATCAATGTGCTGCACATTGATTTTCTTCTGGCGCACTTTAAATACAGCTGTAAAAGATGTTGTATTGTTCGGGTCAGTAAACCAATCCCCATAACCCAAAACCTGTGTATTTCCTCCACTAGGCTTCGTTATTAAAGGCTGAAATATTTTCATGTTGCTACCTAATTTCCCGGTGCTGTAATTATATTTTTTATCTAAATCAGCTTCTAGATGTATTTTCTGTTCCCCATAAACTTTCATTTTGCCTTCAGTTACCTTCTTACCACTTGTTTCATTAACTAAAGTTATGCCATTAGGAACAGAAACTGTAACATAATTCTCTTTGTCCGCATTAAGTTTCGTCGTTTCAGAAACTTGCTTGTTACCCTTTACAGCTACCGACAGTTTAGTATTTGTGAATCTTACTTTTCTATTTAAATCTTTGCCATTCAAGACTAAATCCCACAATTTTTCATAGCTTGGGAGATTCTTTCCCGAATCACCATTTGAATACAGCCTATCGAGTATTAAAGAAGTAATTACAATCCCTTGTTTTCTATCCTTAAAAATATTACCTTGACCACCCCAACCATAATACAAAGCCCTTTGTACCTTTTCGTTGTCGTAAGGAACAGATTCTTTATACTTTGATCCTGTAGGGGGAGACGCTTTAGAATGCTGAAAACAAAATGCTTGTTTACCGTCTACTCTAAAATCCCCTACTACTGAACCACGATAATTAATTGCACCTTTATATTCAATCTTGGGCGCTGCTGCCTTTGCCTTATCAGTAGCAAAAAACGAGAATATAAAAGATAAAACTCCTTTATCATTCTCTTCAATATCGCTTTCTAATAATAGTTCTTGATCTTTGTCCCCATTCTGGATTAATCCTTCTAGCGTTGCTTTCTCTCGTTTACCATCAACTGACATATACAGAATTTCACCATTCATTTCTAAATAGCCATCATAATTTATACCGAAGGTTTTCACGCCTCCCTCAGTCGCTTCCGCCTTCGGAAAAACAGAAAACATAACCACAATCATGAGTAAGACTATACTTTTAAATGATCTTTTTCTAATCATTAAAAACTTTTCACCCCCTAAAAATAAAAAGGTGCTCAAATTTATGAACACCTTCAATTAATTACTTATTCAATTCATCCCAAGGGACACCATTTAAATCATTTGCATCAAACGTACCGGTTTCATAAGTTGAATCAGAATTTTTTATTTTCCCCCCGCCAGTTTTTTCACCTGTAGTAGATGTTCCACCAGAAGAACTAGGGGATTTTTTAGGCGCACTGGATTTACTTTGGTTTGAACCTCCATTACTCACGTATTTCTTTTTTGGCTGAACATGATTTTTTGAAGGATTGGAAGAACCAGTAGTATTTCTATAAACCTTCGGTTGTTCTTTCTTCACTACTGGAGCTTTACTAACGCTGCTATTGTTATTTCTTTTCTGTTCACTAGAAGCAACAATTCTTTCTTTTTGTTGCGGCTGCTCACTAACGACCTGCTGTTGCTGCTTTTCGACTTTCTTGACCTTTTTAGGCTTTACTTTCTTAACTTCTTTTACTTCCTTCTTCTTTACTTTTTCTTTTTTCGTTTCTTTTGTTTTCTTTGTTTCAGCCTTTGTTTCAGCCTTTGTTTCTTTTACAACAGTAGCTGTTTTTGGTTGCTCTTTATCTTGTGTCTCCTGCTTCGCTTCATTTTTAGCATTAGCAGAGAACCCCCAAATAGTTCCACCAACTAAAACGCCCGCCAACCCTAGACTAATTACAACTTTTTTCGCTTTCATAGTCTCCCCGACTCCTTTTTTTTCGTTTTATTCTTAATACAATTATACCATTTTTTTGTAGTATTTTACATCAAAATTTTAGTTTTTTCCAAATAATTGATGTGATTCAGCACCTTATTATACACCTGTCTAACACTACTTTTATCAATGAATACCTTTGTACTGGTCATTCTTCCATCATCCATAAATTTCGTCTTGTAAAATGAATAACGATATTCTGAATAGCCTTTTATTCGTTCTCCCTCAACCACTAAAAACCATTCTCTACTTATCTGCCTTACATAAACCTTAGAAGGAACACCAACCATAAAACCCAAATTAAATAGTCTATGATCTAACCCTTTCCATTGGCTCATGTTACCTTACACAGCTTGATCCAATTTAAGTCTTTTAAAATTCAAGACAACATAATCATCCTGTTGCTGATAGTCCGTAATGAAGCTAATTCTGCCTAATACGCACCTTCCTGTATAATCACCATCTTTATACTCACGTAACTGAATCAAATCCCCAACTTTAAAGTCTCTATCATTTTTTCGTATCTCAAAGCATTTGTGACCTGTTTTACAAGCCCAAAAGTATTGAGGTAGTATTTTTAATTCATGAAATCCTTCCTTCAAGAAAATCTCCCCTTTCTTATCCAAACAAAAAAGGACAGTCTTTTGACTATCCTTTTAAATCTTTATTCAAATTCCTCTCCTCAAAACAAATGAGAAAAGTATTATTGCTGTATTTGCGCCAAAGATAGACAGTAGCATTTCCAAAAACGCCACCCCCTCAACATTAAGAACTCATCCCCCTATTCCCCCGATTCTTCGGGGGACTCCCTCGCCGGTAGGCAGCTCAAAAGGTGTGATGACCTTTTGAGACATTAAAAGGGTTTGGGGACGCTGATTGTTTCAACTCCTTATCCTCACTTCGTTCCGGTATCGTTGACACAAACCATATACGCATCACCTGTGTTTAATAGCAGCAAGCACCTAAAATCAAACCACCATTTCATGAATTGGCGTTAAGAATGTTTCTAACATTTTTTCATGTTTTTCTTGCAATTCCGCATTGATGATCATGTCTGATAAATCATTTTGCCCTAAGGCTCTATCAGCTTCAAGAATCATCTTCATCGTTGGCGCACAGCTATTTTTCAACCAATTACGGGACTTTTGATAAAAGTCAGTTTGCGGCTTTGTATACAACCTTAACTTCTTTACATCACCGATAAATTCTAACCAAAAAGGACTTGTTTCTCTCATCCTTTTTTCTTCTGGTCCGTCTTCTTCTACAAAGCGAACATAGTTGTTTATGATAGCCATTCCGATGCTGGTCAAATTTCTATCTTTAATTAGTTCACAAACAGCAGAATGAGCACGTTCATTTTTCAACCTTATTTCATACCTATTCCAATCTTCTATTTCATCATAAGGAATGTTATACTTTTCAGCTTGTTCAAAATTCTTTTCGTAAAAACAAAGATACGCATCTGATTTTTTAGAACCGAAATATAACGTTGTTCCCCCAAGTCGACCATCACCAATATCAAATGATCCATTATAATCAGATTTACGAAATCTCGAAACGCAGAGCCCATTTTGTGCTTTTTCCAGAAGAGAAGGTATAGTGAAATAGGTTCGCTTGTCATCAATCGCTATATCTAACCTTGTAAAGCTTCCTTTCTCATTTAGACAATCTTGAAAGAAATCGAACCACGTTTTCTTTCTACATTCGAGAAAAGATTCAAATTGTCTACAACCCTTACCAGAAAATTCAATCAGTGTGCCCCTTTCATCATCTGGAGCACTGTACATGACTTTGATCATATCCATTTCCCACGTTCCAACATATCCGTAAAAGCCTTTCGGCTTCTCTGTCATAAAATCTTTGTGGATATGTAAAATATTTTGAATGATATGATCTACATCGTGAGTCTTAAAACTAACCCTTACATAGTCGACCATTGATGTTAAATTTTCTTCATCTTTTTCATCCTTGCGTACTACCCCCCTGTTAGCGTGGGGGGGTTTCACTTTCCCCGTCATTCGCTACGCTCACTCCTCCTAAGTCACTTCGGGCGCTTTCGCTGTCGCTTGCGGCTGTCGCCGCCTGCGCGCCCTGCGCTCCTTTAGCAAGTCGGATTTCTTCTAGGAAATCATAGCCACTAGGTATTAAAGGGCTGTAAAATTCCATAATGTTGCCCGATCCTGCATAGGCGTATCCTCTACCTTTAATATCCTTTTCAACAAACTTTTTATCAGCATCACCAAATAACATTCCGTAACCAGTTTCGCTCATTTTCCCCAAAGAAACTCTAAAATTGAATTGGTCCCTTATTCCGTCAGCAAAGTATTTAGCATCTGGTCTTTGAGCACCAGCAACGAGAAAAAAACCTGCCTGTCTACCTAGCATTACAATTTGCTTAACGTTCTGTATCGCTTTATCACGTTCCTTAAAATCAAGCATATCCATGAACGCAACGTATTCATCGAATATGATAAATACAGGTTTATATCCCAAATAAGCATAGTTTTCACCAGTCCTATAATTCGGATGATTTTTCATATCATCCATTCTTTGCATCATGTCCTCAACAGAATTTTGCAAGGTCATCATAATACCGTTTTTACGAGAAAACACTTTCCGATCAAAAATTCCTTCTAAATCAGCCAAATCAGCATTTTTAGGGTCTAATATACGAACATCTGCCCCAGAAGCAACCAGAGACTTCACAAGCGTAAGTATAAAATACGTTTTCCCACCACCTGTACCACCGCTAATTAGCATGTGCGGCAGCTTATCAAATGCCCAATCAATATGCTCCATCAGCTTCATAGAACCTTTATTTACAACAGCCTCATCAATGGATATACGATTTTTCCCTGCATCATATAGCAGCTTGTAGGTGAAAAAGCCATCTTCCATATCAGTAGACACTAAATCACAAAAGAACCCATTTTCAAATTCCTTCCCTAATTCCATAAATCTAGACTGAAATCTGCTCATATCCATTGCAATTTTGATAATAATATAATGATTATCCTTGACCCTATAATAAAACCTAGGAAAATAGGAGATTTTTTGAACCATCCTATCAGTCACCTTACTCTTTACGTTTTTTGTTTCATAGAATTTATTAGAAAATATCATTCGTGCTATTTTCTGCCTATGATAAATTTTTTTGTAGTTATGATGAAAGATGAAATACCACACAAAAATCAAAGCCGCAGGTACTATGGCAGACACCAATAAACTCTTAATAATTAACGGTTTATTAAAGGTGAAGTTTTGAAATGTATCCTCTAAACCCTTATCATATATAATCCAAAGATGATCTTTCCAAAAAAGAGTCATCAGCAACAAAAAAACAGGCACACTTATTAATGCACCTGTTTTCACCACGTTGTTTTTATGCCTTGGTTTTATCCTAAGACCTTTATACTTCCATAGTTTAGAAATGGTCATCCACCCCTAACACTATTATTTTTTATCATTCGTTGCTGGGGCTGCTGGCGTAACTTTTGGAGCATTAGCATTTGAACCCTTTTGCACAATATCATCAGCGACAACAGTCCACGCTAAATTAGCAAAGTTTCCATTGGCACGAGCTTGTGCCTGGATAATCGGGTTTACCAATTCAACATCACTCATAAAATCGAACTCTTTAAGTTCGACCGCTGCTGGTACTGTAACTTCGATCTGACCACCTTGGCAACTAGACCCTAGATTATAAGTTCTTGATTCCAATTGATCCGTTCTTTGTTGACGCACTCGATCATAAACGAATCGTTCACGATTAAAGCCCATAAATTTTACTTCGCCGAAAGTTTCTTTAATATTAGGTACAATAAATTTCAATTCCATTATAAGTTCTCCTTTGATTCGTGTTCATCACGATTTTTATTTTTTTCATAAAAGTTAAAATCGCTCCGACCTAGTCATCATGGCGCTTATCAGTCGCTCAAAGTATAGCCAGTCATGGCAACCTAGTAGACCATTTATGATCATCAAGCTGCTTACAGCTATTTCGCACGCTTATTCTAGCCTGCTACAGTATTCGAAACATGATTACTGTTAATCGTCAAATACTCACGCATGACATTTCATTCAAGAAGCCTTATAATAAAAGTGTCTAGGTTTTATTATCGGCGTTCTTGATTCAGTCAAGGGCGCTTTTTTTGTCTGTATGTATTTTTCAAAGATCGTCATTCCCTTCTAACAGCCCCCACCTATGTAAGGACCATTAAGCAACAGAACTCTAGGCTTCCCCCCATAAATTAAAGGGGATTCATCAACCATTGGCATTCTAAAATAGAACAATGGATTTCCTTTTACATCGTAAAAAGATTGTCTAAACCACTTGTGAAATTCCTCAAATTCTTCGTTCAATCCGTCATCATTTTTCTTTTGAATGACAATTGCTAAAGCTAGTGTAATAGGTTCTTTTTCATCTTCAAATCTCTTTAGAGATTGATTGAAAAGTTCCAAAAGACTCATTCCACTTCACTTCCTTTCATTTCTCTATCGCTCATATAGTGGTGTAAAATCACACTATTCATTTAGCAAGTAGAGAAGAAATTTCTTGCATTCCGACATTATAATGTTTTTTGATTCTACGAAACGACATCCCTTTTAATAACAACTTTTCAATTACTTCTCGTGTCAATGGCAGCGATAAATAATGGTCTATGTACACATTATTTAGTGCCATCTTCATTCTTGCTGACCAATTTCCTTCAAACTGCTTCGCTAATGATACAGCCTTTTTCATCACATTTTTGGTATCTTCTAAAACCATTTCTTCAAATCCTTTCACCTTCTTTTATTTATGAAGGAGAGTTTTTCGTGACACCACCAAAAGTTGATATATATGACGATTTTCATTTAAAAAAATTTTGAAGTGGTACGCTAAACTCCTTAGACAATATTTTCAAGAATTTCAAACTAGGGTTCACTTTATTCCTTTCAATTTTGCTAATATAGGAGTTAGAAACGCCCAATCTCATTGAAAATTGTTCTTGAGTTAGAAAATATTCTTTTCTGACTTTCTTGACAAAAGCCCCAACGTTCAACCATTTCCCCCCTTCCACAAACTTGACATATATGACGATAAATAAAGTATATCACCTTTAGTTTTATCTTACAAGGCTTTTGAACACTTTTTTTAAACTATATGTCAAGTCTTCATGATATAATACATTATGTGATGCTAACCCTTTAGCGAGTAGGTGAAATGTAAGTGGATAACTTAGTCGGACAAAAAATAAAGAAACTAAGAAAACAAAAAAAGTATACTCAAAAATATGTTGCCGAAAATTTAGGTATTACAGACAGTTATTTATCTAAACTTGAAAAAGGACAACCACCTTCAATTACATTACTCAAAAAAATGGCTGACTTTTTTGATGTAGATCAATCTTATTTCTTTATCAAGGATGATGAATTAAAAAATTTCAATGAGACCGAAAAAGAACTGATATTCGAAAAAGATTTATCATTAGAAAACATAAAAAATAAATTCAATATCTTAAAAGTAGATGATCAAGAAATTTCTGATGATGAACTCAAACTCATGCTCGAAGTCTTAAAAGCCTATCGGGTTTCGAAAAATGATATTGATTCTTAGAATTGTTACTTTCAGGTGAAAGTAACTTTTTTAATTCTTCTATAAAATTTTCATAAATAATATTCTCCTTTTTCATTTGACACCCTCCCAGATTTTCAGTGTTTCCTATTTCTTTGTTTATAAGATTTAGGAAACACCTGTAAAAATAACGAAAGACGCTGCCTAAAAAGGCGACGTCTCTTTTTTAATAATACTTTGGATTTTTTATACTCATACCAATTGCTGGATCAGCAGCTTGATTTGTATTATTTAGCTGCCATGTATGATTCAATGTTGCTACTAAAACCACAGCTGATAAAAATAATGTAATTTTTAATTTCATACATATTCACCTCCTTCATTATTATTAAATTGGACTCCCAGTCCCTCCAGCAAATATCTTGGAATACTGGCTCTGAAATTATCCTTTTGAGTATAAAAATAATGCATTGCTAACAACAATTTTTCTTTATTTTGCTTTCTTTTTCCTTCAAACAAAAGAATTAGAGGAACATATTTACTTTCACTATTGAACTGGTCTATTTTTTTTAGGCTAGCTAAAGCTCTTATAAAGCAGCTATTCTTTTCAGTGTTAAGAGGTTTCTCCCAAAAAATTTGCAATAAACCTAATTGTTCACATGTTTCTTCAAATGTAGAATTCCGACCTATTTTCTTACTAATCGCTATGACCTTTTCAAAACAATAGCTTGCAACTTCATAGGATTCAAGAAAAAAAGAAAGACCTTTGACAAAGTATCCAGTTATTAAATAATTGGGCCCGAGATTTTCTTCAATTAAATCATCGGCGATTTTTCTTGCATTTAGTATATCGTTATCTTTTTTTAAGAAAATGTATGCACTAGCCTCATTTAGTCTACATTTAAATGATTTTCTAATGAAGGGATCTTGAATTTTTAATATTAAGTCATTTATATTCCTGACATAATAAGCAGCCAATTCATATCTCTTTTTAAAAAAGTGACAATACATTTCTAAAATCAAGAGTAGTGTTTTCATTTCTAAAGTTTTTGGCGTTAACTCTTTCAAATTTTTCAAATAACTTTCTTCATCGTAGTAAACCATTTTTTTAGATTGAAGCTGCCACTGATAAATAATTCCCCATTCTTCACTCTCTTGATTGCCAACTAAAAAACATCTTTGAATTAATATATCAGTTAGTTCTCTATAATTTTTACTATGTGAATATTCTAGAGAAGCACGCATATTTTCATTTCTTTTGATTATATCTATGAAGCCTTTCATCAGTTCTTGTTCATTTTCAGAGTCCAAAAAACAGATCAACTCATAAACCATCCAAAAGGCAATTTC
This sequence comes from Bacillus sp. FSL W8-0645, assembly GCF_038007905.1. NCBI lineage: Bacteria > Bacillati > Bacillota > Bacilli > Caryophanales > Bacillaceae > Bacillus > Bacillus sp. FSL W8-0645. The sequence continues at coordinate 634,590 of NZ_JBBOYC010000001.1, read as the reverse complement.
CTGTTTTTTATTAATAAATTTACTTATGTAACCTGAACTAAACCCCAATTTCTTTGCAATTTCATTTTGACTTAAGGTATTAATGTCGATTAGTTTCTTTAGCTGATCTCTTACATCAACTGATTTCAATTCAAATCACCATTTTCCTTAAAATTTAACATACGTATTTTAAAGATATTGTCGATTCGTGACGAAATTATTCAAGTAATTCAAGTAATTCAAATTCTTCTTTATTATACCATTTAAATTGAATTATATGACGCTTTTTATCTTTTGTCTAGTTTGTTTTTCTATAAACGTACTATAAGTCAAGTTTTAAATTATACTTCAGTTGATTTTTTTTCATTACAGATGAATATTTTTACATAATTTCCTAGGACAATATTTTTTTTCAATTCCAATGAATATGTTTTATAGATAACATCAAAAGGAGTGAATATTTTTGTACTACTATAATCCTTATAATTATGGACCTGTCTGTTGGCCAAAACAACATTGTTGTATATATCGCCATGAATTTTCTCAAGACATAAAAATAGCTAGATGTACAGGCTCTGTACCTTGTTTTCTTACAACCCCACCTAAAGGATACGTTTATGAAGGAGAGATGCACTGTGTTAAAAGCTGTGGGCACTGCCGAAGGCCAGAATATGCTCAGTTAGCTGATTACAGCACTAATCAACAACAACCCACTAATTTAGTTAATAATTCAATCCCCAAAGATTCCATTAGGGTTCAATCAATAACATTGTCAAATGGTTATTGTATGAAAATAATTTCTATTAATGTTGGTAGCACTACAGAAAAAATTTTAAAATCTGATGATTCTCATCCAATTTCTGTTATAGGTAATACTAAATTTCTCACATATATACACCCTATAAACTCACCTTTTAATTTTGAAAATTTGTTCAATAAGTCTTTTAGCGGATTGGGCAGTGGGAGATGTAGTTGTTGGAAATGGAGTGGGTTAAAATGCAAAACAACTAGGTATGATGACGATTGTTGTGATGCTCAAGCATACCTGAATCGTTGTGATGATCACTGTGATCAAACCTGCAGTGGCTGGGATGCAATTTGGTGGGATACTTCAGATATTTGCTAATAAACTTAGGTTTTTGATACGATCTTAACAAGTAAATCAAAGCAAAACAAAAAAGCCAAATCCTAATATAAAAGGAATTGGCTTTTCTCACCCCTTGGTGGGGTTTTTGGTGGGGAACCATATCATTTTATAGTGTTTTTCGTCATTACTAAACAACTTAAACCCTTATAAATCAACGCTAACACACCAAATCAATTATATAATTCATTCCCACTCAATCGTAGCAGGCGGCTTACTCGTAATATCATACACCACGCGGTTCACATGCTTCACTTCATTCACGATACGAGTTGAGATCTTCTCAAGCACGTCCCAAGGGATTCTTGCCCAGTCACTCGTCATCCCATCAATCGAAGTAACAGCACGGATACCGATTGTGTAGTCGTATGTTCTTGCGTCACCCATAACACCTACACTGCGGATGTCTGGGAGAACCGTGAAGTATTGCCAGATGTCGCGCTCAAGGCCGAAGTTGGCAATTTCTTCGCGTAGAATCGCATCCGATTCACGGACGATTTCTAGTTTTTCTTCAGAAATTTCACCTAGTACACGGATACCTAGTCCTGGACCTGGGAAAGGCTGTCTCCAGACGATGTCGTCAGGAATGCCTAGCTCTGAACCTAGGGCACGGACTTCATCCTTGAATAGCGTATTCAAAGGCTCAATCAATTCGAACTGCATGTCTTCTGGAAGACCGCCTACGTTGTGGTGAGATTTGATTGTTTGTGCCGTTGCTGTTCCGCTCTCAATGATATCTGTGTAAAGTGTTCCTTGTGCTAAGTAGTCGATTCCTTTTAGCTTGTCCGATTCATCATCGAATACATAAATGAATTCGTTACCGATGATTTTACGTTTTTGCTCAGGATCAGACACACCTTTTAGCTTGTTTAAGAAACGATCTTTCGCATCTACTTTAATGACGTTCATGTTGAATCCTTCGCTAAATGTCTTCATAACCCCTTCTGCTTCGCCTTTGCGAAGAAGACCGTGGTCAACGAAAATACATGTTAGCTGATCACCGATCGCTTTGTGGATTAACACCGCCACAACAGATGAATCAACACCGCCGCTTAGTGCGCACAATACTTGTTTGTCGCCTACTGTTTGACGGATTTTCTGCATTTCGATTTCAATGAAGTTCTCCATTGACCATTTGCCTTCACAATCACACACACCAAAAACAAAATTTTTCAATAGGTCGTTGCCGTACTCAGAGTGACGAACCTCTGGGTGGAATTGAACGCCATAGAAATTCTTCTCAGCAAAGCTCATCGCTGAGTTTGGACAATGTGCACTTGTTGCATCCACTGTAAAGCCTTCTGGCACTTCGACAACAAGGTCACCATGGCTCATCCAAACGACTTGCTCATTTGGAAGGTCTTTGAATAAAGCAGGTGTTCCATTAATGTGGATATCCGCTTTCCCATATTCACGCTGGCTTGCTGCTTCTACTTTCCCGCCTAAATAGTGAGTCATGAGCTGCATGCCGTAGCAAATGCCTAGAACCGGGATGCCTAGATCAAAAATCTTTTCGTCACAGCGGAAAGATCCTTCATCGTATACACTGTTTGGTCCACCAGAAAGGATGATTCCTTTAGGCGCTATTTCTTTAATTTCTTCAGCAGTTAAAGTGTGCGGATGAAGCTCACTGTACACACCAAATTCACGAATACGACGTGTGATCAGCTGGTTGTACTGACTGCCGAAATCGAGAACCAAAATCATTTCATTTACTAAATTTGTCATGGTGTCACCTCTATGTCCAATTTAATTTTATAAACGCACAGAAAAAATGAGAGGAGAAAACCTGCTCTCAGTGTGAAATCACGCTTTTGAAGCGCCCAGACTCACATCCGAACGCTTCAATTTCATGTATTTTAGAAGGTTTTAATATTCACCTATTCTAACAACAGGAAGGTACGCGGTCAAGACTATCTCCTGTTTATTAAATTTTCCCATAACTTTGCCGATTGCCGCCAAAGCACCCTCGCATCCTCTCGTCGATAGAGTGCCCGCTCATAGAGCTGCGTCAGATCTGACATGCGATGATCTCCTTCGTTGTCATCGATCAAAGAAGCAAATTCTCTTAGCGTCATGCCAGGTTTTTTCTCAATTCCTCTGCGCTTCAGCTGCTTTAATAGAGCAGCATACGCATAGAAGAATGCTTCCTCCTCTGGCAGACGTTTCACCTTTCTCACAATAAAGAATGGTAGCCATCTTGCTCTGAATCGATAAAGCAGCCAGCTCATCAATCCTAGGAGGACCATAGCTCCTATCGCGAAACCCAAGATTGAACCAACATGCACCATATTAGGCTTCGCTTGCGCTGTTTGTTTCTTTGGTTCTGCCGGCTGCTCTGTCTCCTGCTGTGGCTGTTCTGCCTGCTGATCTTCGCATGCATCAGAGCTAGACTGATCTTCTTTCTTTTGATCATCATCTGTCTGATCGCTAGAAACAGCTTCATTCGTAAATGTCTCTGGGTTCGTAAATCCTTTTGTCGGTTCGAAGGTCACCCAGCCTCTGTTTGGAAAATACACCTCTACCCATGAATGCGCATTGTTATTGGTTACTTCATACACATTGTTTCCATCCATCTGTGTTTCATATAATTGACCTGACGTGTACCCTTTCACCCATCTCGCCGGAATCCCGATCGAACGGAGCATCACAATCATAGAGGATGAAAAATTATCGCAGTAGCCGATCATCGTATCAAACAAAAATTGATCCACATAATCTTCATTACGACTAGGCACAGCGACATTTTGCGTTTCATATGAAAACTTCGCTGACCCTAAGTAGTCCTCAATCGCTTTAGCCTTATCGTACATATTATCCTTCGTTTCCGTTAAGCTGTTTGCCAATGTTTTCACTCGCTCTGGCAATGAGGAAGGAAGCTGCAAGTATTCACGGCCGACCTCCTGATTGACCTGCTTCTTTGTCGGCACTTTGATTCTCTGCAAATCCTCAAGGATAAATGTAGGAGACAAGAAGGTGACTTGGTAGTTCCCTAAATTTTTCGGCGCATTTTGAATGGATGGGACAATTTTCTCCGTTTTACCCATCATTTGCAGTGGAATGTTTTCCATTGGCATCAGCATGATCGTCCCAATCGGATAGACGGCATGATTAAAACGATAATTCGATTCCATATCGATTCTCGTTTCGTGCATCTCTGTTTTTACACGCTCAGTAAACCAACGATTCGGTATACTGTCCTCTTTTAGCCGAGTAGACTTCGCATCATTTGAAGCGTCCTCCCAGCCCTTTCCGGTGTAGATACTTTTTGTTTCGACACGAAAGTAGGAAGGCTCCTTTCCGCTCCATTTAAAGACCGGTGTGCGGTCCTCACTAAACGGTCCGCCAAGCGTCGAATCATCTGTACTATATCCCACCTTATTCTGTCCGGCAGAGCCATCTTGATTCGTCACCGCCTTAAAAAACGGGACAGGATCAGGCCATTTCGGATCAGACTTTGGTAAAGAAGCGCCGAGTGTCGCTGACAGAAGAACGAGCGCCAGCATGGGTAAAAACCACTTTAGGCGCGCCTTCTGCGACACCCGAATACCTTCAGCCGAACGCAGTCGGTCGAAATACAGCAACCCAAGCAAACAAAAACCAAACACCATAATGCGAACGATCGCAAAGGTTGCATCATATGGCGTAAACGTATCCAGAATGGTGACATACACAATCGTCATGAGTAAAAAGAAAAAGATACGCTGCTGATAGACCACCCAATAATGAAGCAAGTAGACAAGCAGCCATAGCAAAATATAAAACAACAATGTGCGGAAGGAGGGGTACATGTCACTCCACATGCCTGTGCTCATGAAGGTGATATTATCTTTGATATCAGCAAATAATGCAGCCGGATAGCTTGGCTCTGTTTGATAAAAGATCAAATATAAGGCGAGCAAAATCAAGCCAGTACAAATAGGAAACGTCACATACCACTTCAAACGAAAGAATGTAAACAAACATGTAAGCCCTATAAAAATGATGAAATAAGACGTATGACTCGTCTCTGTAAAATCTTGAAGCGGTCGAAGCCACTCCCAAAGCAGCAGAAATGCTACAGCATAATAGATGAACAACTCAAAACGGCTTTGCCGCTGATGCGTATGCAGCATAAATGTTTGTCACCTCACAGTTCTTTCGTGTAGCCGGTCTTCAAATAAAACGGTCGTGCGTATTCCAGATGCCTTGAGCCGGTCTACAAGCTGTTTTTCTTTTGTCGTGAATCGATCCAAGGCTCTCTTCACTAAAAGAACAGTGATGTTCTTTCTGTTTCGATTTCCAAAGAGATTCGCAGCAAGCTCTTCCTGCAGATGACCCGTAATGACATATTTTCCAGAGTATTGGTACTCACTCGCTGCGAACGCTTTATATTCGAGTACGCGAGAAGGATGATGCTGCACCCTTGTTAAAAAGTAAAGCATGTCCTGCAAATGAGATTCTCCTTGATCCACTCGAAAGACACGCTGATCACCAAGTGGGACAAGGCCTGCCGGAACCCCTTTTTTCACTGCCGATTGTAGAACAGACGCTGCAATAGACACGACGGTCTCAAATACCGCTTCGTCGGTAAAATCAGCAAACACGACAAGATCCTTTGTTTGATTCTGTTCAAATTCCTTCGTCATCAGCTGACCCCTTCTAGCCGTCGTCTTCCAGTCCACCCAGGCAAAACGGTCGCCTTGCTGATATTCCCTTACGCCTGTTGTCACATGGGTCGGTTCATTTAACCACGAGTGAACCGCTTTGCCTCCATTTTCATTCAATGACTCAGCAGACTCCACCTGAAGATCGAGCATTTTCGGATAAACAAGCAGCTTTTTTTCTAACGGAATGATGACTTCTTTCTCCACAAAACCAAACATATCACCCGTTTTGATTCGAACTGCTGACAAATGATGTTCCCCGCGCATGACATCATTCAATTGATAGGAAAAACGCCACGTTTTCCGAAACCAAGGAAACAGCATTTGCTTCATCTCAATTTGTTCCTTTAAATGAAAGGTGTCTGGTGGATCATCCTCAATCAAGACGTAAACGTATGGAAATGGATTTGTCCGCTTAATTTCAAGGTCAACGGACAGTACGTCTCCCGCCTTCAAGCGGGTTTGCTGTAAAGTCCTTTTCGCTGTCACTTTCAGCGGAACGAGCGCAAACAGCAAAGCATACAAAGTATATGGTAAAAATGCATAAAAAAGGAACCAGCTCACAAACCCTCCCTGAAACATGGCATAACAAAAGACTGCCGCAGTGAGGATGATGAGCATCATCACCCGTAACCATAATGAAAAAGCGAAACGATGACCTAATTTCATTGAGTCATCGACTTTTGAACTGGCACGCCAATTTGCTCAAGCATTTGTCGCAGCAGTGTCTCCGCCTTCTTCCCTTCATACGTCGCTTCTGAAGTCAAAATCATTCGATGCGGCAATGTATAAGACGCCAAATACTGTACATCATCAGGAATCACATAATCGCGCCGATTCAACAGTGCATACGCCTGAGCCGCTTTCATGAGGGCGATCGATCCCCTTGGACTCACACCTAGATAAACAGATGGATGCTGCCGCGTCGCTTGTGCAATTTCCACAATATATTCTTTAATGGATGCATCCACATGAATGGTCTGAACCGCTTGCTGCAACGCATGGATATGATCCTTGGTCATGACTGCTTGGAGCGTATCAATCGGGGACTGCTTTTCCTGCAAGTTGAGCACCTCCAGCTCCTCCAGCATGGTCGGATACCCCATTTGCAGCTTGAATAAAAACCGGTCCATTTGTGCTTCTGGCAGTGGATAGGTCCCTTCATATTCCACAGGATTCTGCGTAGCCATGACGAAAAAAGGATCAGCAAGCAGCATTGTTTCTCCGTCCACTGTAACACTGCCTTCCTCCATCGCTTCGAGCAATGCAGACTGTGTTTTGGGAGAGGTTCGGTTGATCTCATCAGCCAAAATAATCTGCCCCATAATGGGTCCTTGCCTAAATTCAAATTCATTTGTCTTTTTATTATAAATCGACACACCTGTCACATCTGAAGGCAAAAGGTCAGGAGTAAATTGGATTCTCTTAAACTCACAGCCAATGGATTTTGCCAAAGCACGAACCATCATCGTCTTCCCAACGCCAGGCACATCCTCTAGTAGCACATGCCCCTTCGCCAAAATCGCAACAAGGCTTAATATCGCAATGTCTTTTTTCCCAACCATGACTTTATTGATGTTATCTACGATTTTTTGTAAATCTGAATGCATCGGTTCATCAAATGCCATCCTGATCCTCCTATCACGTTTCCGTTAAATTTCATATAGTCTAACTTTACCATACAACGCGCATTTGCATAAAACATCAACACGTAGAAAAAAAGAAGCCTTCTCACGATGGAAAAGACTTCTTCTCTTCTTTTGGCTCACCTGCTGGCTCCATATGAACATGAGAGTGTAAAATATCATGTTCCTTCTTCATTCTACGTTCGATCTCATCTGCAATATCATGGCTTTCTGCAATGTTCAAGTGCGGCTCGACCTCCACTACTACATCCACATGGACCGTACTTCCGAGATACCGTGCCTTAATATCTTTCAAATCGCCCACCCCAGGTGTTGCTTCAATGGTCTCTTTATATTTGGACATATCTTTTATATGAAAACCGTCCGTTAACGAATGAGAAGCATCTCTGAAAATCTCCCACGCCGTTTTACAAATAATGAGGCCAATCACAAACGCTGCAAGCGTATCAATCCATGCCAGTTGAAATTGAGAGGCGATAATCCCTACAAATGTTCCGATACTCACATACGCATCTGATTTATTATCAGCAGCTGCTGCATGAAGAGCTTGGCTATTGATCCGTTTGGACAGATTGCGGTTGTAAATATACACACCATACATCACCACAGCACTTCCTGCTGCCGTCCAAGCTGCGATCATATCAGGCGTTTGATGCTCAGATGAGAAGAGCGACTGGCCTGCACTCAGCAGAACCTGAAGTCCAACAAGCATCATAATAAAGGACGCCACAAGAGACGCAATATTCTCTGCTCTAAAATGACCGTATGGATGATCTTCATCAGGCGGCTTTTGAGAAATACGCAACCCAATCAACACTGCAAGGGATGCAATAATATCCGTCGTATTATTCAAACCATCTGCCGAAAGAGCCTCTGAATGAAACGTATACCCAATCAGAAGTTTCACCGCAGATAAGATCACATAGGCAATGATGCTGACCCAAGCACCTGTTTCACCTTGTCTTAATTCGTTATAGCGCTCCATGTCGAACCGCGCCTCCTCACACATCACTTTTCTATTATTTATCTTACAAAGCAAAGCCCGTGTGGGTCTACAGCAACATGATTCGCTTGTGTCAGCAAAATAGGATACATAGAAATGTGTTGACCTAAGTAAACTTATTTTTATAAGGTCAATCGACCTCAAGACCTACTCCCATCAACCTTTTTCCAATTCACTCTGTGATGATCGTATGGGCAATATCACTCTTACTAGTAAATTATCAGAATAATTTTATTTTGAGACACAACTTCTCCCCATCCGATCTTATGCTATTTTTAAGAATGAACAGCGGAAAAAGAGGGAACATAATCTCTCAAATCCTTTATACTTTTTAACATCATGTTAAGAGGTTTGAAATGTCAGTTTGATAACCTGTCCAATGCTGAATGACAATTCAGTATGATAAAATTTAAAATATTCTAAAAACAAATTCTCTATGAAGAGAAATGTTTGGAGGTAAAGACATGTCCAACATGACAAACGGTCTTCAAAAAAATCTTAAAACAAGACATATTTCAATGATCTCCATTGCTGGGGTTATTGGCGCAGGGCTATTTGTTGGTAGCGGCGCTGTCATTCATTCTGCAGGACCTGGATCCATTCTTTCCTATTCTTTTGCCGGACTTCTCGTGATCTTTATTATGAGAATGCTTGGAGAAATGGCATGCGCCTATCCGACAAGCGGTTCCTTCTCACAGTATGCGAGCGATGCCATCGGTCCATGGGCCGGTTTTACAATTGGCTGGCTTTATTGGTTCTTCTGGGTGATTGTCATCGCCATCGAAGCCATTGCTGGTGCTGCCATTATTCAGTATTGGTATGGAGATGCACCTGTTTGGCTCACAAGTCTTATCCTCACTATCCTCTTAACATTAACAAATATCTTTTCTGTTAAATCTTTTGGCGAATTTGAATATTGGTTTTCATTAATTAAAGTCGTCAGCATTATTCTATTTCTACTCATTGGTTTTGCATTTATCTTTGGTTTTGGCGGTCATCATACTGTAGGTCTTGCCAATTTAACGGGGAACGGCGGTTTCCTTCCAAATGGATTCAGCTCTGTTTTACTCGGAATTGTCGTCGTCATCTTTTCCTTCATGGGAACCGAGATTGTGGCAATAGCTGCCGGAGAATCAGCAGACCCGGTCAAGTCTGTGACCACAGCTACCCGTTCTGTTGTATGGCGTATTATCATATTCTACGTCGGATCCATCGCTGTCGTTGTGACCTTGCTTCCATGGAATTCAGCGAATATTTTAACAAGCCCGTTCGTTGCGGTATTAGAATACATCGGCGTTCCATCAGCTGCTCAAGTGATGAACGTCATTGTTTTAACAGCCGTTCTTTCTTGCTTAAACTCCGGATTGTACACAACGTCCAGAATGCTTTATTCATTGGCGGAAAGAGGCGAAGCACCGAAACGCTTTATGAAAATCAGCAAGCGTGGTGTTCCTATAGCGGCTACAGTCGCAGGGACCTTCTTTTCCTATATTGCCGTCATGATGAACTACTTTTATCCTGAAACCATCTTTTTGTTCTTAGTCAATGCATCTGGTGCCATTGCCCTTCTTGTCTACTTGGTCATTGCTGTTTCACAATTAAGAATGCGCCGTAAAATCGAAAAAGAAAATCCAGAACAGCTCAAAATCAAAATGTGGCTGTTCCCATACCTCACGTATTTTACCATTTTGGTCATTTGCGCCATCTTGGTATCAATGCTGTTTATTGAATCAATGAGACCGCAGCTCATTTTGACGAGTATCATTACCTTCGGTGTGCTTGCCGCTTATTTCATCTTTAAACCGAATAAAAAAGTGCCTGCAAATGCAGCGCTTGAAAATAAACATCCGTAAAGTTCCCGCTGAAAAGCGGGTTTTTTATTTTATTCACCCATTTTGATGTCCGCACTTATACTGTATCAAATTGGATTTTAAGTGAGGATTAGACAACATGAACCTAGAAAAATTTGTTGACGAGCTGCCAATTCCAGAATTTGCGGAGCCCGTCAAAAAGAACCCAAAACAAACGTATTATGAAATCGCTATGGAGGAGGTATTTCTAAAAGTTCATAGAGACCTGCCCCCAACCAAGCTATGGACCTATAATGGCAGTTTGCCTGGTCCAACCATTCATGCGAATCGAAATGAAAAAGTCAAAGTGAAATGGATGAACAAATTGCCACTTAAGCATTTTCTACCGGTCGATCACACCATTCACGAAGGCCATCATGATGAACCAGAAGTCAAAACCGTCGTTCATTTACATGGCGGCGTCACACCAGCAAGCAGTGACGGCTATCCAGAGGCTTGGTTTTCACGAGACTTTGAAGCAACCGGCCCCTTCTTTGAACGAGAGGTATACGAATACCCAAATCATCAGCAAGCCTGCACATTGTGGTATCACGATCATGCGATGGCATTGACACGATTAAATGTGTATGCCGGCTTAGCTGGATTTTATTTGATCTCAGATGCGTTTGAAAAATCACTAGAATTACCGAAGGATGAGTATGATATTCCGTTAATGATCATGGACCGTACATTTCAGGAGGATGGTGCGCTGTTTTATCCAAGCAGACCAAACAACACGCCAGAAGACAGTGACATACCAGATCCGTCCATCGTGCCCTTCTTTTGTGGAGAAACCATTTTGGTCAATGGAAAAGTATGGCCGTATTTAGAAGTAGAACCACGAAAATACCGTTTTCGTATTTTAAATGCGTCCAATACAAGAACTTACGAGCTGCATCTAGACAACGATGCGACGATTTTGCAAATTGGATCTGATGGCGGCTTTTTACCAAGACCTGTTCACCATCAATCCTTTAGCATTGCTCCTGCTGAACGCTTTGATGTCATCATCGATTTTTCAGCTTACGAAAACAAAACGATCATCCTTAAAAATAAAGCCGGCTGCGGACAGGAAGTGAATCCTGAAACAGATGCGAACATCATGCAATTTAAAGTCACACGTCCGCTAAAAGGGAGAGCACCTAAAACTTTACGGCCGATTTTCAAACCGCTTCCACCGCTTCGTCCTAGTCGAGCTGATAAAGAGCGTACGCTCACACTTAGCGGCACACAGGATAAATACGGCCGCCCCATTTTATTGCTAGATAACCAATTTTGGAATGACCCTGTCACGGAAAATCCTCGTCTTGGTAGTGTGGAGGTTTGGTCTATCGTCAATCCAACAAGGGGTACACATCCTATTCATTTACACCTTGTTCAATTCAGAGTGATAGACAGAAGACCATTTGATACAGAGGTCTATCAATCGACAGGGGACATTGTGTATACAGGACCAAACGAAGCACCTCCTTTACATGAACAAGGCTACAAGGACACCATTCAAGCGCATGCCGGTGAAGTCATTCGGATCATCGCTCGCTTTGTTCCATACAGCGGCAGGTATGTGTGGCATTGTCATATATTAGAGCACGAGGATTATGACATGATGCGGCCGATGGATATTATTTAGTAACATGAAACCGATCTCCCGTCACATGCGTAAACACATGTATTAAGTACATCATTGGGAAGGGCTAACAGACAGCGATATATTAGCCCTTTCCTTCCTTTTCAATAAATCATTCTAAATTAAAACAATGCATGACTTGAAATGGCATTTATTTGTACATTCAACACTTAAAAAATTGACGCAGCAAACCGATAATACTACTATATACCCATTGCATCTATCAAAAGGCACATAAGCCACAATGAACGAACAAATGGAAAATTGCGATAAAAAACGGAGGAGTTCAATTTGAATGAAGAAAAAGAGACTTGCCAGATCACACAAGAAACAACGGCAGGTAACATAGAGAAGCTTTCAATTCAGAAAAACGAGAGCATTCGGTCAAATATTGAACAGCTAACAATTGAACTCGGTGAACAAAAAGAATTCAACCACTTCATTTTAGATGAAAAACAAAAGGCCATCAGTACATTATCTGCCCTTATTACAAAAGGCGATTGTGATGAAGAATTAAAGACTCATTTTGAACAAGCATTACATATCGGACTTTCTGTCATAGAGATCATGGAGATTATTAAGCACTGTACAAAAGTTGCTGGATTCCCTCACTCCATTAATGCCCTGTTTATCTTTCAAAACTTATTAGACAATAACACCAAATAAATCAGTGAAAACGAGAAGTCATCTGTCCTCTCGTTTTTTTATGTCCATTCATATTACTCTCTTTCCTTTCCTCTGTCACTTAAGCAAAATATGAAAATACCGCACGTTTCCCACCTTAAAAACTGATTTCCCTTACATAAATTCCTTAATTTGTGCAACATGTCAAACGGCAAAATAAAAAAACGTCCAGTTATATAAAAATAACTGAACGTATCCTTTATCGATTGACAGTGAAATTGTTAACAATCCCGCCATCCTTCTCCCAAATGGCTTCCACTGTTTTCTTCTTGATATTGTATTCAAATATCGTTCTTACCTTTGCTTTTCGTCCGGTGTCATCCTTTAATTCCTTTGCGTTTTTAGCAACACCTAAGAAATAGATAGAAGACCCATCCGTAGAAAATTGCGGCTGTGCGGCACTTAAAATATGCACATCCTCACTGTTCTTAACGAGTGTCGCCTGTTTTCCTGTTTCTACATCAAGCATTTTAATAGAGGCTACTTCTTTTTCGTTTCGCACCTTCACTTCTGTATAAATCAATGTCTTATGATCTGGTGAAAATGAAATATCATTGATCGTTTGCGAGATGCGTGCAATTCGCTTCCCCTTCACGCCTGTTTGAAGGGTGATCTTCATGGTCGTTGGTTCAGGGTCTCTTCCCTTTTCATTCGCTTCGTCGGTTTTCTTGTAATCTTCTTTTAAGGAATAATGCTGGATTGCCAGAAGGTTTGACGCCGGATCATATGCAAAAGAACTTACCGTGTCATCCTTGCTTTCTTCTGGATACAACACCTTCACTTTGTGTGTATTTACATCAAACATAGCGACATAAAATTGTTCCCCAGAATCCTTATTATACCTAAGATATAACTGTTTCCCGTCTCCAGACAGCCTCATACTGTCGATGGAATCTTCACTCGTAAATAGCGTTTTTTCTTCATCCGTTTTTACATTCAGTTCTCTAATACTCACTTTTTGCGTGTCTTCATCCGTATACGTGTAATATAAAAGCTGTTTCGTAGAATCATAAGCAATCGAAGGATAGGCTGTCAGTTTCTCCGTATGAAGCGCCCGGTCATGCAAGTAATACGTATTGTTTAACTGTTGATCTGTAAATGAAACGAGTAATTCGTCTTTTGCATCCTGATTTGTTTTCACTTTTACCGCATGCTTCGGCTCTTGCCCCGGCTTCATCATAAAGAAAATGATGGCCGCAATCACTGCGACTCCGATGACCGTGATGATCCACCATGTTGATTTTTTCATTGCCTTTCAGACCCTCTCTACAAGAAAAGAAGCCAGAAAATGAACTTTTCCCGCTTCTTTGCATGCCTATGTATTAATAAGTGTAATGTCCTTTTACGACACCTTTACTTGTTTTAAACCCTAGTGCTTTGAATGCTTTTGGGCTGACGTCTAATACAGCGTTTGGCATTCTACCTACATCATATTTATATACTGTAATCACTTTATGTGGTTTCGCTTTTGTTGTCACTCTTAGTTTTGTACCTTTTTTTGGTACGTCAAATCCCATTTTAGTTGCTGCATCCCAATGACCGAGTTTTTTTCCATCTGCGCCTTTTTTACCGACACCATTATACCAAGTAATATTGCCGCTTACTTTTTTTGCACTTGCTCCATGTGAGAAACTAAACGCCAAAAATAAACTAGCTACTGTTACGATTGTCGCGATAAGCTTTTTATTCATTAAAAAATCCTCCGTATTTGGTTTCTGCACTTATTATACATGAAGATGCCCCCAGTTATTTTACAGTCACATTACAATTCGAATACAAATTGACCACTATATGACCGATTTTGTTCATAAAAAATACCAAAATCAGCCAGAACAATGTAAGCAACTCCTCTCTTTCATTTTATATAATAAAAATGAATCAAATATAAGGAGGTATTTTTATGAAAAAGTCGTTCATCGTTTTAAGTGTGAGTTTAGCGTTGGTTTTGATGCTTTCAAGTCTACCTGCCTCAGCAGCTAGTCCTCGTCACGGTGCGATTGTGACACAAACGGATGAGGCCAAATGGTCAGGTATCTCGGCTGATATTGTGCTGCCGAAAACAGCTACCATTAAAAATGGCTATGCGGACTGGTACCTCGGTCTCGGCTCTGCCGTTATAGAGAGCGGTATTTCAAAAACGTCTTCTGGCTATAAGGTCTTTCTTGGCAGTGGCTCACAAGGCGGCAGTCAATACTGGAACAGTGAATATGATAAGAGCATTAAGGATGGTGCACGTGTCAACTTAAAGCTCATCAACAATGGTGATGGCACAGTGTCACTATATGTCAATGGGACATTGCGCTATAAACAGCCTGTTTACAAACCTAGCCGTCTGAAAAACCTCGATGTCGTCAAAATGGTACACGGTGTTCAGGATAATGGAGCAAACAGCTACACACAAGCAAGCTTCTCAAATGTACAGCTTCGTGCAGATACATCAGGAAGCGTCTATAAAAAATGGGATGGGTCCATCAAATCATCGCTTTTACGTAAAAATTTAGAATCAGGTGCTGCAGCTCCTAAATTCACCGTCATTTCTTCTGTTCCATTAAGTACAAGCCTTTCAGCACAATAAGAAAAAAGCGCCCTTTTTGGGTGCTTCAGATTGTTGACAAAGGGCTAAAATGATCTTTATTTTAGCCCTTTGTCTTCTTTTCAGCGTGATAGAAAACCTTTGAAGTCTAGGAAGGACGAGTACTGGAGCGGAGCGAATTTGACATTCGTGAGCACCGGAGCGCAGACCTGACAACGAATGCGAAGGTTTGTCTACACGCTGAAGCGCCCTTTTTGGGTGCTTTTTATTGTTCACAGCTTATCAACACTTCTCTTTTAATCAAAACAAGGATTCGTGGTAACATAAACATACATACTTCGAAGAAAAAAGGAGAACGAACGTGAAAAAAATTCTACTTGTTTTCATGAGCCTAGTTGCAAGTCTCTTCATGTTAGCAGCTTGCTCAAATACAACAAACGAACAAAAAACAGAAACGAAGGCACTTCCAACGATCAATGAACGCATTCAAAAAGAAACGAAAGAAGTCATGGAACAGTCTAAACTCATAAAAGACACAGCGATTACCGTTGATCAAAAGAAAAAAGTCATTTCATTAAACGTGATCGCTTCCTCTGACACCAATAGTGATTACGCTGAAGTCATCGGTTTAAACTTTGCCAAGACACTGGCCATTGGAGCTTCAACTGAAAAAGAAAACAACCTGCACAAACCGGAAAATGACAGCCTTGGTGCTCTCTATTCCTTTTACGACCTAAACATCACCGTAAAACAAGAAAACGGCAAAGTGCTGGCAAAGGGAAAGAAAAAAACAAATGAAACAAAAATCACCTGGGAAAGAGCCCAGTAAATGGACAAGGACATTCTTTATGGATTTTCTTGCGACTAAAAAATCTTGTAGAGGTCCGCTCTACAAGATTTTTTCAATGTTCATCTCAGTCAAATCATCTCTCATAGCATCGACCAGTGTTTGGATATCCGAGTGAGCCCTTGATGCTAATCGTACCAGCAAATGATCGATATACTCATACAAATGACGATCTCTCAAAATATACTCCCCATAAAACGGAATGACAAAGAAATAGAGCAAATCAGCGAATTCAAGTGTAACGTCATCTTCATCCTCATCGTCTAACGCCTCTCCAACACATTGAATCAACCAATCCAAATCTTCTTTCTTCTCAATCGGAACATACATCACCTGATGAATATAGTCCGTATCCTTCGTTTGCAAAATCCGCTCCGCTACTTCTTTTGATAGAGCACCAATATCTTTAGAAGAAATATTAAGAACCGCTAATTCATTCTCTGATGCTTCTTGATTCATTTGCAACACGTTTTGGTCCATCTCGACTCACTCCCCGTTCTCAGATACTTTTATTATAAAGAATTCATCTGATTTTTTATGGGAATAGTGGATATTTTTATGTAATTTTAAAGAAAATGTGACAGTAATCCATGGTATCTCATATCTCGCAAGACAAAAAGCACTCTGATCAAAAGAGTGTTTTTTTCATTCTCCCTCTAAGTTTTCTTTCATCTCCTCAGCCATTTCCACTTCATCCTCTGTCTCGAGCTGTTCAATAATGCGAGCATAATCCCTCTCGTGGCGATTCTGGCTTAGCTTAAAAGCAGCTTGAACTTCGTCAATGATAATCTTAAAGCCTACAATGCCTTTCATTTGCTTCTCTAACAGTTCCTCAGACAATGTATCCCATAAAACCAGCTGTTCTCTGTGGCTTTCGTACAACGCGGTTAATATGCTGGAGCTTCGCGGTACAATCCAGCGGGCAGCTCCCGTCATCCTCGCCATCGGCGGGAAGCAACTGGTTGCGATGAGATTCCCACTCATGTCCGCGGGCTTTTCCTTTCCACCATACCCAATGTCACGGACTAGGCAGAACATCTTCTGGTTTATATGTTCTCATTCAACTCTTGGTCCCATTTTTCAGCTATTTCTAGGTAGCGGGTAGCTAAGTGCCATATTTCAGCTATAAATAAAGAATTTCCTCAGGTCTCCTTGCTAGTATTTTATCCTCATACACTTTATCAATATCTTTCAAAAAATCTATTACACTGGAAAAACCCATTAGATATACCATTTTTAAGACTTCCTGAGCTAGCCGCAAGCCGTGTACTAATACAATGGGATAACTATCATCAATAACTTCTCGTTGAACAGTTTCAGAGAAATAACTTGTTGTTATATATACCCCTACCCAACCTCTTTTTAGCCGTGCGACAGTACGAGCAATGTGATTTCCACCCGTAGGTACATCAAGTTTTTCACATTTAGCCTGTCCTAATACCACAAGTTTTGTTTTGGAAAAACCCGACCCTATGTCAAGCCTTCCAACAAAATCAGATCCTCCATCTGATGAGGAAGGAGTGATCCACCCTTCCATATACGAGTCGTTTTCAGAGCCTAGTATCTTTTCGGCGATTAGAGACGCAAGCCCTTCAAATCGTGCTTTTCTACCCTCATAAAACTTATATATATCATTTAACGCCTTTGCTTCACGAGAACCAGTCACAGGCTTCTGATTGTCAGGTTTTGTTGTTAAGAGCTTAGAAACACGTCTCCTATACTTTTCAAAAGAAGGTAACCCCCCTCTAATCCAGTTTTGCCATGATTTCGGTGCATAACGAAGAGTATCCTCCAATGATAAAAATGGATCCCTTCGTGAATTTATCCAATCCCACTTAAATTCTTCCCCTTCATTTTTCATACTAAAGACCACAAAATCAAAAACATAGTTCGTAAAATATTCATCTTTTTTTACATCATATTGTGTTATTCTTTCAGCACGCTCAACTGCCCCGAAACCCTGGAACATCACATTTCCTTTTATCCTTCCCTTATAGATAACTCTCTTAAAAAAAATAATAGGAGTAGCATGTAATCTTATAGATGTATCCAGAGAGTTCTGTACATCAAATGCAGTTAATAGATACTTATTCCCTTTCGATAATTCAGGGCTTTGCCCTGTAAGTTTATTATCGCCATAATACCTTATGTGCCCATTATCCGGATCAAAAAAATCTTGCCATGGTGTATCAAAGGAGCCAATTTTATGAGGACTACTGGATATTAATATTACTGGCGTTCGCGGTCCATCTATGGCGTTTACATCTGCAACTTTATTAATGCCCGATTCCAAAAGTGGCTTTTTAGCACCAGATTTATAAGTAAAATAAAAAAAGTTTGGGAGTCCATCTATATAATTTGGAGATTCGTTGTAAGGTCTCCTATATGCAAAAACTTGATTTATTCTCATATCTAAAAAATCATCCTTTATGCGATTTAATTGAAAAATACACTCTTAAACTTGTTAAGAGTGTATTTTTTAACATTAAATATTGTTTAAGTTAAATAGAATACTATTCTCTTCTTCTGGGAACCTAAATAAAGGAATCCAAAAATCCTCCCCATCCCAGTCTTCTTTAATACCTCTATTTCTTACAAAAATAGCTAATGGTCTATTACTATCTACTTCACTTACTATACGCTGCATGCGTGGGGAGAGTACAGATCCAATTTCTTTACTCCCTCTACTTTTAGAAAGGCCGATGTTGGTATCAATATTGTATACCATGTTGATTGAATTAGAACGATTGGCCTTGTACCAGCTTAAATACTGTACAATTACTTTAGTACGCCATCCGCCGGTAACTAATACAGGTATTTTATTAAAAATATCAATTACGGTATCAAGTTCAATTTCTACTGGTTCAAAAGGTTGCGTAATATTCAATACTTTCTCATTTACATAGCTAGTTACCTCTTCAATTACTCCCTTATGAAATTCAGGGACCTTAGGAAACTTTAACTGTCCAGGCTTATAAGCACCGACGGAAGTTGGGATAACATTTGGCCTTGAGGGACTAATATTATCTCTGTTTAAATATAATGTACTTTCTATTTTATGATTTTTGATTATATCTCGTTGGACTGCATCGTGCTCGCATATTTCTTCAAATAAATCCGCTATATCCTCAGGAATAAACACTCTTGTTACAGTTAAATCTTTAGAACGGTAACCACACATTCTCGCATGCTGCATTAACGTATCGACCTGTGGTCTTGCAACAACCCTTCCGTAATAAGTAACTAGGAGACGAGGAATTGTTAAACCACGTCCTAGCTTGTTTCCTCCAATAATGAAATTGTACTTTTTATTTAATTTGATATTACTTTGAGAGTCAGGTGCTGCGTTAAGTACTATAACATCATGACTATTTATATTATCACTTAAAATCTTTAACACGTCCGGAAATACAGGTATGCCTCGATGAGTATCTTTTAAATCAGCATAAGCTGCTAAAAGATACTGCATGATAAAAGCTCTTTTCTCTGATTCCTCTGGCCTTTTTAATGCTTTATATAAATCCGCAACAAATTTTTTTGTTAATTTCCTTATCCTGGTGTGAATCATTTGATATGGACTAATATGGCAGAGAAAAGTAAATTTCTGTTCACGTCTAGGTTCAGTATTTTCAAGTAACCGGATGGATGCTCCAATTACAAAGTTAGATAAGGCACTCATTAACCCATCAGGAATGTTAGTAATATCTTCATCATCTGACTGCATACTAGCAAGCTCTTTTATTTCCTCTTTTTCTACATCCCTAATATGTTCCTCAGCATTTTCCTGAAAGAAGGTATGAATTCCTGTATAGCCTCTGCCCGCCTCAACTACCTCTATAAATTCTGGGTAGAACCCTGCATCCTCTTTGTTTTGAAGAATTATTGCTTGAGGGGTTGCTGTTACTTGTAAATAAAGCTGCGTTGAAACCATATTACGTAAGTCTAAAAGCTGCTGATTAATCGTACTTGGATCTTCATCCTCAATACGCTGATTAGTATTTAGACCTATCGCGTCTGCCTCATCGTCCGCAATTAGAGCTGAGGTATCAGTTAAATCTTGCTCCACTAAAAATGCAATTAACTTTTCAAGATCCGCGGGGTCCTTTTTACATATTAATACAATGCCATCGGTGTCCAATACAGTTTTTAAGTATTCTGGATCCTCTTCGCTTATTTCATCTATTTTTCTTACTAACATGCCTGATAATGCTAAGTCTGATCTATCAAAAGTTTGATCTTGTAGAGAGTTGTTTCTATCAGTTAATACGACAATTAGCTTATAGCCATTATCAACGGCTAAAGCAACTGTCATATTTATAATATTAGTTTTTCCACTTTGTATTAAACCATAAAGCAATCCTAAAATCTTGTCACCACTATTAATTTTGGGATATTTACCCAATATATTCACAGATGTTTGTAATACATTTGATGCTGCTGTTTTTCCAATCTCTTCACTTAACTCTGAAAGAAAATTGGATACACGCTCACCATCTTTAATTATTTCTCTCATTTTTATTTCCTCCTCTTTTAAATCAGCCATCGAACTTAAAAATAAAGCCTTACTCCTCTGCATCTTCCTTAAATCTTTTTTTAAGGTTTTGAATTTCTTGATTTAAGGTAGCTAAATTTGTTTTACCTAGTTCATCTGTATATTCGTAATTGTTTTTGTTAGCCAAGTTATCAATAAGCCTTATTTTTTACACAATCCGTTACTCGTTTCTCAGCTAATCTTTTAAAGTTGTCAGCTTTTGAGTTTATTAATTAAACCTCTTTTATACTTTTTAACCATAATAATACATATAATTTCACTAAATGTAAATGTTCAAACTAGGAGTGAAAAATAAATCCTGAGAAACTAATGTATCCTCCAATGTAATCTATCTTTGTCTAATTCTCTGAAACGTTATCTTCACAATCACGTAAAGATAAGCAAAGAACACGGTTATATACTCGATCATGAAACAATATCAATTATTTATGAAAAAGCATCTGTACTTCTTTGTTATTGATGCAGATAGATATTTTAATTTTCATTCAAAATATCTAGAATGGTACTAAGATTTTATAAGCTGTTAATGAATTTCGAATTCAACAAAATGAAATTAAAATGCTAATGAAACATGAATGGCATGATCACAATTTTGTTTTTGCTAGAGTAAAGGGGCCTTACTGGGGATATCCTCACTTTATTAAAACTATTGAAAATGGTTTAATAAAGTTCTAAAAAAGTCAGGGATACAGAAGAAACTAACTCCTCATTCTTTAAGGCACACCCATACTTCTCTTCTTGCTGAAGCTGGTGTGGATCTCCAAAGGATAATGGATAGACTTGGACATACAGAAGATCAAACAACAACTAAAATATACCTGCACATCAAAAGACAGAAAAAAAGAAGCTTCTCAAAAGTTCGGAGAACTAATGAAAAGCCTCTAATTTTTCTATGTGGCATCAAAATGGCACCAAAATGAGTGTGACTTACGGTTAAACCCTTGATTAATAAGGGTCTATATCCGTTGTTACATCATTCCACCCATTCCGCCCATGCCGCCCATATCCGGCATTCCGCCGCCTGAGCCGCCTTCTTCTGGTTTCTCAGCAACGACTGCTTCAGTTGTTAGAAGCATTGCTGCAACAGAAGCTGCGTTTTGAAGTGCAGAGCGAGTTACTTTTGTTGGGTCAACGATTCCTTTTTCGATCATGTTTACCCATTCGTTTGTTGCTGCGTTGAAGCCTACGCCAATTTCTTCGTTTTTCAAGCGCTCAACGATGACTGATCCTTCAAGACCTGCGTTGTGAGCGATTTGACGGATTGGCTCTTCAAGAGAACGTAGAACGATGTTCACACCAGTTTGAACGTCACCATCTGCTTCAATTGAAGCGACTTTTTTGTATACATTCACAAGTGCTGTACCACCACCGGATACGATACCTTCTTCAACTGCTGCACGAGTTGAGTTCAAGGCATCCTCGATGCGTAGTTTACGCTCTTTTAGTTCTGTTTCAGTTGCAGCACCAACTTTGATGACAGCGACGCCACCAGCTAGTTTTGCAAGACGTTCTTGTAATTTTTCTTTATCGAATTCAGAAGTTGTTTCTTCAACTTGCGCACGGATTTGGTTCACGCGTGCTGCGATTTGAGCAGAATCTCCTGAGCCTTCTACGATGGTTGTGTTTTCTTTTGTCACAACGACTTTAGACGCGCGGCCAAGCTGACCGATTTCAGTTGATTTCAGGTCAAGTCCTAGATCTTCTGTGATTAACTCTCCGCCAGTTAGAACAGAGATGTCTTCAAGCATTGCTTTACGACGATCACCGAATCCAGGTGCTTTTACTGCCACTGCGTTGAATGTTCCACGAAGTTTGTTCACAACAAGTGTTGCAAGTGCTTCGCCTTCTACATCTTCAGCAATGAGCAATAATGGTTTTCCTTGTTGTACAACTTGCTCAAGTACAGGAAGGATTTCTTGAATGTTTGTGATTTTTTTATCAGTGATTAAGATGTAAGGATTTTCAAGAACCGCTTCCATCTTATCAGAATCCGTCACCATGTATGGTGAAGCATATCCGCGGTCAAACTGCATTCCTTCAACCACTTCAAGCTCAGTTGTGAACCCTTTAGATTCTTCGATTGTGATCACGCCGTCGTTACCTACACGCTCCATTGCTTCAGCGATTAGGCTTCCCACTTCTTCATCTGCTGCAGAAATAGACGCAACTTGAGCAATTGATTCTTTGCCTTCGATTGGTTTAGAAATCTCGTGCAAGCCTTCAAGTGCTACTTTCACTGCTTCTTCGATCCCTTTACGAACGCCAACAGGGTTTGCACCAGCTGTTACGTTTTTAAGACCTTCACGGATCATCGCTTGAGCTAGAACTGTTGCAGTCGTTGTACCGTCACCAGCTACGTCGTTTGTTTTGCTTGCAACTTCAGCCACAAGTTTTGCACCCATGTTTTCAAATGCATCTTCTAATTCGATTTCTTTTGCGATCGTCACACCATCATTTGTGATAAGTGGAGAACCGAATTTTTTCTCAAGAACCACGTTACGTCCTTTAGGTCCTAAAGTCACTTTTACAGCATCTGCAAGTGCATCTACACCACGTAACATCGCGCGACGTGCTTCTTCACTGAACTTAATATCTTTTGCCATAATAACGAAACCTCCTCAGTCTTTTTAAAAATGTATCTCAATGTTTTTTATGTGATTAACCAATAACAGCTAAAATGTCGCTCTCACGAAGGATTAAATATTCTTTGCCTTCATATTTCACTTCAGTGCCTGCATATTTTGAGAAGATAATGCGGTCGCCTGTGTTTACTTCTAACGCAACGCGCTCACCACTTTCAAGTACACGACCTGAACCTGCTGCAACAATTTTACCTTCTTGCGGTTTTTCTTTTGCAGAATCCGGTAACACAATACCGCTAGCGGTTTTTTCCTCAGATTCAACGAGTTCAATGATTACGCGATCGCCTAATGGCTTTAACATAAGAAACAACCTCCTCAATTTTTATATGTAGTCTTTTTTTAGCACTCATCACCAGTGAGTGCTAACACATTTATTATAATAAAGAATGTCTTCTGCAATTTCAAGTAAAAACCTTTAAAAATTTTTACGCTTTCATGATCTTTTTTCAACTGAGATTCTTTCCTTTTCATCGAAAAAGAAGACTTGTGTTACAATAAATCTAGTTCTTTTAGTAAAGGGGTTTTCGTTACTTGAAAAAACAATATTGGTACATCATCTTAACGTATATATTGGTACAGGTTTCTGCGATTCCGTATGTGTTGATCATGAAATGGTTAGGTTACATTCAGACACCGATGACACAAGCAGAGCTCTCTAAATTGTCAGGAACATGGACAATCATTAGCTTCTGTGTCGGATTAATCATTATTCTGCTCATTCTTCGGACTGTGCCAAAAGCTTCACTTCGAAATGAAGCACCAGCTCCAGTCGGCGCGGCAATCGCTTGGATCATTGGCGGTTTCTTTCTTTCCCTCTTAGCACAATCAATTGCGGGGGCGATTGAACAATATGCATTTGGCATTGGCCGAGAATCCGAAAATACTCAAAACATTTTATCCATTATGGATGCAGTTCCATGGCTTGTGATCGTCATCGCCCTGATTGGACCGATATTAGAGGAAATCATTTTTCGAAAAATCATCTTTGGTGTGGTTTATGAAAAAACGAATTTTTTCATTGGAGCACTTGTCAGTTCAGTGGTTTTCGCTGCTGTACACAATGATTTTCCCCATATCTTGCTCTATACCGCAATGGGCTTTACCTTTGCCTTTTTATATGCGAAAACAAAACGAATCATTGTTCCAATCGGTGCTCATATGCTGATGAACTCACTCGTCATTCTTGTGCAGATTGAGCCAGTAAGAAAAATGATTGAAGAACAATCTCAAACAATGCAAATGATTATTGGAGGCTTTTTCTCATGAGAAACCCTGTTGTATGGGGCATCATTTATTTTGCCGTAGGTGTGGCTTTCACCTATATGGCCATTCAAAATCCAGGTGACATGTGGTCATTTTACAGCATTTTGCTGATGGTGTTTGCGGCCTATAATATTAATATCGCGCTTAAAATGTTTGCCTTCTCTGTCAAACTCAAAAAACAGCAGCAAAAATAAATCAAAAACCATTTTCCGCACTTGGAAAATGGTTTTTTTATGGAGGACAAGTTTTCATGGAACAAGAAAAACTGAACATCTTAAATGAGCAGCATGAAACAATTGGAGTTACAACCCGTTCAAATGTCCACGCCCAAGGCCTTTGGCATGAAACCTTTCATTTCTGGCTTCTCAAAAAGGAACATGACACCATGTATCTTTATTTTCAGCTAAGAAGTCCCGCAAAAAAGGATTTTCCTTCTCTTTTTGATATCACCGCAGCAGGTCACCTTCTTGCAAATGAACAGCCTTCTGACGGTGTGAGAGAGGTAGAAGAAGAGCTTGGTCTTACTGTCCCTTTTGAAGATCTAGCCTTTGCAGGTGTTATACAGGATGAAATCCATCTACCCAATTTGACTGATCGTGAATTTTGCCATGTCTATCTTTACGTCCATCCAGAAGAGCAGATGAACATTCAATTACAAAAAGAAGAAGTCGCTGGACTTTACAGAGCAAAACTAATGGATGCACAGCAGCTTTTCACAAGAAAATGTGACAACATGCAGCTGGAGGGCTTTGAAGTTGATGAAGCCGGAGAACGACGTGAAGAAAGCAGAGTAGTCTGTATACAAGATTTTGTTCCGCATGAGCCTGCCTATTATCAGCATCTATTTCAAGCAATCAATCAATTCCTGTCAAAATAGAAAAAACATCGTGACCCTTATTTGGATCACGATGTTTTTTATGAGACATCATCATTTTCTTTCTCCTCTGTCTCTGTTTGCTGCATTTTGCGATAGGTCACTCTTGAAATGACAATACTCACTTCATACAAAACGAGCATTGGCAAGGTAACCATGAGGTGAGAAACGATCTCTGGCGGTGTAATCAGTGCGGCAATGACAAGGAGGACAAAATAGGCATACTTCCGTATTTTTGATAAAAACATCGGTGTGATGATGCCAAGTCTTGTGAGAAACATCAACACAACGGGCATCTGAAACAAAAAGCCAAATGGAAGTGTTAACTGCATCAGAAATGTAAAATACTCATGAATCCCAATCACTTGCTCTACATTTAAATCATTCGACATCCGTATCATAAAATCGACGACAAACGGAAACAAAATAAAATAAGAGAAAGCCACACCACTCAAAAATAAAAGCAGTGCAATCGGAATGTAAGCAAGTGTCACCTTTCTCTCTTTTTCATATAAGCCCGGGCTCACAAACGCCCAAAGCTGATATAAAATCACGGGACACGTCAAAACCAAAGCAATGACAAATGCGAACTGCATAAACACGTACAGCGGATCTGTGAGCTTAAATGCATTCAGTGTCAGTGTGGCGGCTTCATCGGTATTTTGTAAATACACAATGACCGGCTTAGCGAGAAAAAAACCTGCCACCATAAAGGCGACAAAAAACATCGCAATGATCACTAAACGTTTTCGCAGTTCCACAATATGCTCCATAAGCGGCATATCTTTGACATTCATGAAGCTCATCCTATTCTACTGATCTTCTTTTTTCTTATTTTCTTCCTGATCATCAGCTAAACCTTTTGTGGCATTTTTGAATTCACGTAATGTATCTCCTGCTGCTCTTCCTAATTGAGGAAGCTTTTTCGGCCCAAAAATAATGAGCGCAACAATCGCAATCAGAACCAAACTTCCAGGACCAATCGGACCCATTTGCTCCACCCCCTTTACCCCTTTTCGTCAATCCTCCTGCGTAATAGAGTAATGCTTTAAGAAATACACAAGAGACTGAAGTTCAACCGCCAAATCTATATGATGAATTCGAATGTGTTCCGGCACATTCAATCGGGCCGGCGTAAAATTAAGGATCCCTTTGATGCCAAGGGCAATCAAACGATCTGTAATGGGTTGAGCTGCTACGGCAGGTACTGTCAAAATAGCAACAGGTATATCCCCTACCTCTTGAACATGCTCTTCAAGCTTATCCAAATCATAGACAGGCACGCCGCCTATCTCACTTCCTATTTTACTCTCATTGACGTCAAAAGCCATCGAAATTTTTGTATTATTGTTTTTGATGAAATTATAGTGTAAAAATGCAGTCCCTAAATTCCCGACACCGATGAGCATGACATTGGTCATTTCATCTTGGTCAAGTGTCTTTCTGAAGAAGGTCAAAAGGTAATCGACATTATAGCCATACCCCTTCTTCCCAAGTGCACCAAAGTATGAAAAATCTCGGCGAATGGTAGCAGAATCCACTTTGACTGCATCACTAAGCTCTGCTGATGACACCCTTTGTTTTCCTGATGCATGCAGATTTTTTAAAAAACGGTAATATAGCGGCAAACGTTTGGCTGTCGCTTGTGGAATTTTTGACTGATCTATATTCATATAAGGTCCTCCAACTTAAATATCAGATGCTCTGTGAAAATCACCGTTTTTCCCGCCTGTCTTTTCAATTAAATAGGTAGGACCGATGATCATGCCTTTATCAATCGCTTTGCACATGTCGTAAACGGTCAGTGCACATACTGAAGCAGAAGTGAGCGCTTCCATCTCAACACCCGTACTTCCTTTTGTTTTCACCTGTACTTGTATGTTCAGAATGTGCGCATTTCCGTCTTCCTCCCAATCAAAGGAGATATCCACGCCTTTTAGTGCAAGCGGATGACACATTGGAATGATGGTAGATGTTTGCTTTGCTGCCATGATGCCAGCAACCTGTGCAACAGACAGCACATCCCCTTTTCCAATTTCACGTTGCTCTATTTTATGAAACACTTCTTTTATCATACGAACACTTGAAGCAGCAACAGCGGTTCTCACAGTAGACGATTTGTCACTAATGTCGACCATCTTTGCTCTTCCCTGTTCGTTAAAGTGGCTAAATTGGCTCATCTTTTCAACGCTCCCTCACTCAAATGATACACTATTTTTTCCTATCTGTCTTTCATTTGAATATGGCGATTGTATGTAACATTTGCCGGTTTACTGCTGATAAGCTACACTTAACATATTATAGCAGAGGTGAAGTTACATGATGATTCTACAAGTGAATCAGCTATCCAAATCGTTTGGTGCTGATACCGTTTTAACGAATATAAAATTGGAAGTCAAAGCAAGGGATCGGATTGCCATTGTAGGTCGTAACGGCGCAGGCAAATCCACCCTTTTGAAAATCATTGCCGGTCAATTGTCTTACGAGCAAGGTGAGATCATCAAACCAAAAGACCTATCGATCGGCTATTTAGCACAGCATACCGATGTGACGTCTACACGTACGTTAAAAGACGAATTATTATCGGTTTTTGATCATTTGAAAAAGATGGAACAAGAGATGAGAACCATCGAGGAGAAAATGGCTTCCTCTACAGGTTCTGAGCTAGATTCCCTCATGAAAACCTATGACAGGCTACAGCAGGAATTTAAAGATCAAGGCGGCTATCAATACGAAGCAGACGTCCGCTCCATTCTTCATGGGCTCGGCTTTAGTCACTTTGAAGATGGGACAACCGTTCAATCCTTAAGCGGCGGCCAGAAAACCCGTCTAGCGCTTGGAAAGCTCTTATTAATGAAACCAGAACTCTTAATTCTGGACGAGCCGACCAACCATTTAGATATTGATACCTTATCATGGCTGGAGCAGTATTTGCAAAATTATACAGGCGCCATTCTGATCGTGTCCCATGACCGCTACTTCTTAGACAAAGTGGTGAACCATGTATATGAAGTCTCAAGAACTGCTATGAAAAAGTTTGCAGGCAACTATAGTAAGTATCTTGATCTGAAAGCTGAGCAGCTAGAGCGCGATATGAAGCTTTACGAAAAGCAGCAAGAAGAAATCTCAAAGCTTCAGGATTTCGTAGATCGCAACCTAGCAAGAGCCTCAACCACAAAGCGCGCTCAGAGCAGACGGAAGCAGCTGGAACGAATGGATCGTATAGATAAGCCATTAGGTGATGAAAAATCCGCAAACTTTCATTTTGATATTACGAGACAAAGCGGCAATGATGTGCTGAAGGTACATGATCTCGACATTCGTTATGATGAAAAAACACCGCTTCTATCCTCTCTTTCTTTTCAGATCAAACGCGAGGATAGCGTGGCACTCATTGGTCCTAATGGGATCGGAAAATCAACCCTTTTAAAAACGTTAACGAACGCATTAAAGCCTGTAAAAGGCGACATCACCTTTGGATCTCATGTCACAATCGGCTACTATGACCAAGAACAAGCCAAACTGACATCCTCCAAAAAAGTGCTCAATGAGCTTTGGGATGACTATCCTCATATGAATGAAAAAGAAATTCGGACATGTTTAGGGAACTTCCTCTTTTCCGGTGACGACGTCTTAAAGCCCGTTCATGCATTAAGCGGTGGAGAAAAAGCACGCCTTGCCCTGGCAAAGCTGATGCTCCAAAAAGCCAATTTCCTGATACTTGATGAGCCTACAAACCATTTGGACTTAGATAGTAAGGAAATTTTAGAAAATGCACTGATTGATTATCCAGGAACCATCTTATTTGTCTCGCATGACCGTTATTTTATCAACCGTCTGGCAACGAAAGTATTCGAGCTGTCGCCTACAGAAACAAAAGAGTATCTCGGTGATTATGACTACTACCTTGAAAAGAAAAATGAACAATTAGAGCTTGAAGCGATTCAAGAAAATGAGGCGCTGAAAAAACAAGCAGCCAAGCCAGTTGAAACGGCAAAGCTTTCGTATGCGGAAGAAAAAGAACTGAAAAAGAAAGAAAGACAAAAGCAGCGCAGAATCGAGGAAATTGAAGAACGGATTGCTGTCATTGAAGCGAAGCTTGGTGAAAATGAAGAGCTTCTATGTGATCCTGCTATTTTTCAAGATCACGAGAAGGTCCAAAACATTCAAACAGAAAATGATACGCTTCATCAAGAGCTGGAATCCCTTTTCTCAGAGTGGGAAGAGCTATCCGAATCGTAAAGAGTGCCCTAATGGGTGCTCTTTTTTCTTTTTAGTGAAGATTTCTTATCCACATTAATATCCACAATAACTTCTTTATTATTCTTTTAAAAATCGGACTTATCCACTTTATCCACAGAGATTTAATCACATATCCACATAAAAGAACGTATTTGTGCACATCCACTCATTTTAAAACAAAATTTTCTAACAATTGTGGATATATCATGTTTACTTGTGAATAAATCGCTTTCATTAAAAATGAAAAAAACCTGTGTATCCACAGGAGTTTTCATTCATATGAGACAAGCGGTAAGCCCGGCTGGCCATTCATCGCCATATCGCCTCTTATACCTTTTTCAAACGCAATGGTTCCAGCAGCAGCGATCATGGCTGCATTGTCTGTACAAAGAGATAATGGTGGAATAATGACCTTCACGTCAGGAAGCTTTGTGAATGCTGTCGTTAAGGCTTCTCTCAGTCCTTTATTGGCAGCGACTCCCCCAGCTAGGACAACCTGCTTGACGCCATAGGCCTCTGCCGCTTTTAATGTTTTCCCAACAAGCACCTCAATGACACTTGCTTGAAAACTTGCTGCCAAATTCTCTGGAGCAATTGTTTCTCCTTTTTGAGATGCATTGTGTAGTGTGTTAATAACAGCTGATTTTAATCCACTAAAGCTAAAGTGATAGGAACCTTCTTCAAGCCATGCACGTGGAAGCTTAATCGTTGGCTCTCCTTCATGTGCTAACCGATCAATATGAGGTCCGCCTGGATACGGAAGACCCATCGTCCGGGCCACTTTATCGTAAGCTTCTCCAGCCGCATCATCTAATGTTTCTCCGATAACCTCAAAAGACCCGTGCTCTTTCATTAGTACAAGCTCAGTATGTCCACCAGAGACGACAAGAGCCAAACATGGAAACTCCAATTCATCTACAAGTTGGTTTGCATAAATATGCCCCGCAATATGATGTACACCAACAAGAGGAATTTGATGAGCAAAGCTCAGTGCCTTGGCTGCATTGACACCGATTAGAAGGGCACCGACTAAGCCTGGTCCTTCTGTGACAGCAATGGCATCTAAATCCTGAAAGCTCATATTAGCCTGTGCCATTACTTCTTCTAACACGATGGTGACTTGCTCCACGTGATGCCTTGAAGCGATTTCTGGGACAACTCCGCCAAATCGTTTATGGCTTTCTATTTGCGATGCGACAACATTCGCTATAATTTCTTTCCCATTTTTCACAATAGATGCAGCTGTTTCATCACAGCTTGTCTCTATACCTAATATGAATCGATCTGTTTGTTCATTCATTTATATTCACCCACATGACCAATGCATCTTCCCCATTATCCGTATAATAATTCTTTCGAATAGAAGCTGGTCTGAAACCAAGCTTTTCATAAAGGGATTGTGCGGGTGTATTTGAAACCCGCACCTCTAAAGAAAGATGATCTGTCTTTTTTTCTTTACAAAATTCCATGACATATCGCAGCAACGCTTCCCCGTAACCCTTTCCTCTATGCTCAGGGAGAATCGCAATGTTCGTAATTTGTGCATCGTCCATGACGATCCAGACCCCGCAATACCCAACAGGCTGCTCATCTTCTTCAATGAGAAAATAATGGCTGTACTGGTTATGAAGAATCTCATAGACAAATGATTCTTTTTTCCAAGGGGCAGTAAACGAATGCACTTCAATCGTGTACACCTCTGGAATGTCGGCTACTGTCATTTTTCGAATCTCTGTTATGTTGAGATTATTTTTGTCCTTCAAGCCATTTCACTTCCGCTTCTGCCAAACGAATATAGTTAGGAACAAGCTGATGGACATCTTCAGCAGGACGATCTGCCCCTAAAAATGCAAGCACTGAAGGTCTTGGGTTATGAAAAGCTCCCTCCGCTATCACAGCCGTTTCTCCTAAAATGGAGCGAATGCTCTCTTCATGAAGATGCACATCCTGTCCAAGGAATAGGACAGGCTTTTCTGTTTGCTTCAGCTCATGAAGCCAATCCGTGAGCAAGATATTTTGGTCTGGTTTGATCTCTTTGATCTTTCCTTCTTCAAACGTATATAGCCCAGTATATACTTGTCCTCTTCTCGCATCGAATAGTGGCGAGATCCATCCATCAAAGTATTGACCATTTGCCGCAAGTGTTTCTAAACTCGAAACAGCCGATATCGGGATAGATAGCGTCCATGCGAGTGTTTTGGCAATGGTCACACCAATTCGGACACCAGTGTAGGAACCAGGTCCTTTTGCTACAACAATTTTACTTAGTTCACTTGGGGCTACACCACATTCTTTCATCAATGCCTCAACAGTCGGCATCGCTCGGACGGAATGGTTCTTTTTTAAATACGTGATGCTCTCACCAATCACTGTGGAATCTTTGACAAGGGCAATTCCTAGTGTATGGTTCGACGTATCAATTGCCAGTATGGTCAAATTCTTTCATCTCCTTACAAAGGGTCTCATAGCGTTCCCCTTTTGCACTAAACGTGAGATGACGTTCTTCTTCACGTTCTGTTCTCAGCATTTCTATTTTCAAATAGGAGGAAGGCAATTGAGGTCCAATGAGATGTGCCCACTCAACCAAACATACACCTTCACCCTCAAAATATTCTTCGAGCCCGATATCTTCTTCCGCATCTTCCATGCGGTACACGTCCATATGATAAAGTGGCAGTCTGCCATCGGTATATTCTTTAATAATCGTAAAGGTAGGGCTGTTGACGATACGGGTAATCCCTAAGCCTTCTGCAAAACCTTTTGAAAAAGTCGTTTTGCCTGCGCCTAAATCCCCTTCTAATGTCAAAACATCGCCTGGCATCACAAGTTTGGCCAAAGCAGCGGCAATTCGTTTCGTCTCATCCGCACCTTTTGTCGTCCATGTTAATTTCACAGTTGATGTCACCTCATTTCTTAAAATGATTATATCCTTTTTTCATTAACATTGTTTGCTGCTCATTGTCTTTTAATAGAACGCTTGCTGCTTGATCACCTTTGACTTGTCCAATGCGTTTGACTTGAATGTCTTTTTTCCTACATTGCATTTCAAAGCTTTCCCAATCAGCCTCTGGAATCGCACCAGTTAATACAAAGTCTTCCCCGCCAAATAACACCCATTCCAGCCAGTCTTTACGCAGCACTTGTAAATCTGGATGTACGGGGAGCATGTTTGCTTCTATCTCTATCGTCACATGACTCGCTTCGGCTATCTCATTCAGCTCACTCGCTATTCCATCACTCACATCATTCAAAGTGACCCGAGGGAAGCTTGAGCAAATGAGACCAGCAGCAATATGAGGCTGAGGCTTTTTATGACGCTCAAGAAAAAAGGCTGTGTCGACTGACTTGGGAGGGGGGGCTATTTCGTTCATTAAAAGTGATAAGCCAGCAGCTGATGAACCAAGCTGACCTGTGACAAAGACGACGTCTCCTGTCTGAGCACTGTGACGATAACAAGCTTTCCCCTTTGGTACCTCGCCAATGACCGTCACTGTAATGACAAAGTCACTGCGAGTGGCAACCGTATCTCCACCAATCAAATCCATTTGATAAGTATCAGCCAATGCTTTCATTCCCTCGTAAAGGGCTGAAACGACCGTCTCATCACCATGAGGCGGGATTGCAATTGATACAAGATAATACTTTGGGGTTCCTCCCATTGCGGCGATATCACTGACATTGACCGCTAGTGCTTTAAAGCCAATCTCAAAAGGTGTGGAAAAATCAAAGCGGAAATGAACATGCTCCACCATTGTATCAACACAAACGACCTCTTCACAATGTGAATGAGGTTGATAAACACTTGCATCATCACCGATGCCCATAACCAAAGAACGCTGATGTGTTTCTTTTGGTGTAATTCGGCGAATAAGATCAAATTCATCCATAAAAAGACAGCCCCTTCATGCAATCAATTGATTGAGTAGACACGATGTCAGACATAATTAGTATTAGTGTAAGCCAATATGAGTTTCAGTTTCAATTAAAAATGATATAAAGAAAGCCTGGTATGAAAAAACCAGGCTGGGTTGAAGTGATCTATCTTTTCTTTTTACATAACATGTAGCCAAACACAAACAATTCAATATATCTTGGATACATATGAAAAGAAAAAGACATAAAAAAAAACGAAACTATACGTTTTCGTTTACAAGTCATAAAAATGGCGGTCCGGACGGGACTCGAACCCGCGACCTCCTGCGTGACAGGCAGGCATTCTAACCAACTGAACTACCGGACCATTTTGGTTGCACTCACTGAGCACTACCCATTGGTATATAAAATAATTTGGTTGCGGGGGCAGGATTTGAACCTGCGACCTTCGGGTTATGAGCCCGACGAGCTACCGAACTGCTCCACCCCGCGACGATATAAATATAACAAGCTTGGCGGCGTCCTACTCTCACAGGGGGAGACCCCCAACTACCATCGGCGCTGAAGAGCTTAACTTCCGTGTTCGGTATGGGAACGGGTGTGACCTCTTCGCTATCGCCACCAAACCTGATGGAGAGAATGTTCTCTCAAAACTAGATAACAATGTTCAAGCTTCACATTAGAATATAGGTTAAGTCCTCGATCTATTAGTATCTGTCAGCTCCACGTGTCACCACGCTTCCACCTCAGACCTATCAACCTGATCATCTTTCAGGGATCTTACTTCCTTGCGGAATGGGAAATCTCATCTTGAGGGGGGCTTCATGCTTAGATGCTTTCAGCACTTATCCCGTCCGCACATAGCTACCCAGCGATGCCCTTGGCAGAACAACTGGTACACCAGCGGTGCGTCCATCCCGGTCCTCTCGTACTAAGGACAGCTCCTCTCAAATTTCCTGCGCCCGCGACGGATAGGGACCGAACTGTCTCACGACGTTCTGAACCCAGCTCGCGTACCGCTTTAATGGGCGAACAGCCCAACCCTTGGGACCGACTACAGCCCCAGGATGCGATGAGCCGACATCGAGGTGCCAAACCTCCCCGTCGATGTGGACTCTTGGGGGAGATAAGCCTGTTATCCCCGGGGTAGCTTTTATCCGTTGAGCGATGGCCCTTCCATGCGGAACCACCGGATCACTAAGCCCGACTTTCGTCCCTGCTCGACTTGTAGGTCTCGCAGTCAAGCTCCCTTGTGCCTTTACACTCTGCGAATGATTTCCAACCATTCTGAGGGAACCTTTGGGCGCCTCCGTTACATTTTAGGAGGCGACCGCCCCAGTCAAACTGCCCACCTGACACTGTCTCCCTGCCCGATAAGGGCAGCGGGTTAGAAGGTCAATACAGCCAGGGTAGTATCCCACCGATGCCTCCACCGAAGCTAGCGCTCCGGTTTCCAAGGCTCCTACCTATCCTGTACAAGCTGTACCAACATTCAATATCAGGCTGCAGTAAAGCTCCACGGGGTCTTTCCGTCCTGTCGCGGGTAACCTGCATCTTCACAGGTACTATAATTTCACCGAGTCTCTCGTTGAGACAGTGCCCAGATCGTTGCGCCTTTCGTGCGGGTCGGAACTTACCCGACAAGGAATTTCGCTACCTTAGGACCGTTATAGTTACGGCCGCCGTTTACTGGGGCTTCAATTCGCACCTTCGCTTACGCTAAGCGCTCCTCTTAACCTTCCAGCACCGGGCAGGCGTCAGCCCCTATACTTCGCCTTACGGCTTCGCAGAGACCTGTGTTTTTGCTAAACAGTCGCCTGGGCCTATTCACTGCGGCTTCTCGGGGCTTTAACACCCTAAGAAGCACCCCTTCTCCCGAAGTTACGGGGTCATTTTGCCGAGTTCCTTAACGAGAGTTCTCTCGATCACCTTAGGATTCTCTCCTCGCCTACCTGTGTCGGTTTGCGGTACGGGCACCTCTCACCTCGCTAGAGGCTTTTCTTGGCAGTGTGGAATCAGGAACTTCGCTACTAAATTTCGCTCGCCATCACAGCTCAGCCTTTACGGGAAACGGATTTGCCTATTTCCCAGCCTAACTGCTTGGACGCGGATATCCAATACCGCGCTTACCCTATCCTCCTGCGTCCCCCCATTGCTCAAATGGTGAGGAGGTGGTACAGGAATATCAACCTGTTGTCCATCGCCTACGCCTTTCGGCCTCGGCTTAGGTCCCGACTAACCCTGAGCGGACGAGCCTTCCTCAGGAAACCTTAGGCATTCGGTGGACGGGATTCTCACCCGTCTTTCGCTACTCATACCGGCATTCTCACTTCTAAGCGCTCCACCAGTCCTTCCGGTCTGACTTCACAGCACTTAGAACGCTCTCCTACCACTGTTCGTAAGAACAGTCCGCAGCTTCGGTGATACGTTTAGCCCCGGTACATTTTCGGCGCAGAGTCACTCGACCAGTGAGCTATTACGCACTCTTTAAATGGTGGCTGCTTCTAAGCCAACATCCTGGTTGTCTAAGCAACTCCACATCCTTTTCCACTTAACGTATACTTTGGGACCTTAGCTGGCGGTCTGGGCTGTTTCCCTTTCGACTACGGATCTTATCACTCGCAGTCTGACTCCCAAGGATAAGTCATCGGCATTCGGAGTTTGACTGAATTCGGTAACCCGGTAGGGGCCCCTAGTCCAATCAGTGCTCTACCTCCGAGACTCTTACCTTGAGGCTAGCCCTAAAGCTATTTCGGAGAGAACCAGCTATCTCCAGGTTCGATTGGCATTTCACCCCTACCCACACCTCATCCCCGCACTTTTCAACGTGCGTGGGTTCGGGCCTCCATTCAGTGTTACCTGAACTTCACCCTGGACATGGGTAGATCACCTGGTTTCGGGTCTACGACCACGTACTCATGCGCCCTATTCAGACTCGCTTTCGCTGCGGCTCCGCATCTTCTGCTTAACCTTGCACGGGATCGTAACTCGCCGGTTCATTCTACAAAAGGCACGCCATCACCCTTTAACGGGCTCTGACTACTTGTAGGCACACGGTTTCAGGATCTATTTCACTCCCCTTCCGGGGTGCTTTTCACCTTTCCCTCACGGTACTGGTTCACTATCGGTCACTAGGGAGTATTTAGCCTTGGGAGATGGTCCTCCCGGATTCCGACGGAATTTCACGTGTTCCGCCGTACTCAGGATCCACTCTGGAGAGAACAACATTTCAGTTACAGGGCTGTTACCTTCTTTGGCGGGCCTTTCCAGACCTCTTCGCTTATATCGTTCCTTTGTAACTCCGTATAGAGTGTCCTACAACCCCAAGAGGCAAGCCTCTTGGTTTGGGCTGTTCCCGTTTCGCTCGCCGCTACTCAGGGAATCGCATTTGCTTTCTCTTCCTCCGGGTACTTAGATGTTTCAGTTCCCCGGGTATGCCTTCTCATACTCTATGTATTCAAGTATGGATACTACTCCATTACGAGCAGTGGGTTTCCCCATTCGGAAATCTCCGGATCAAAGCTTGCTTACAGCTCCCCGAAGCATATCGGTGTTCGTCCCGTCCTTCATCGGCTCCTAGTGCCAAGGCATCCACCGTGCGCCCTTTCTAACTTAACCATTTCTTACTTTAGAAAGAATCACTATGTGTGATGAACTTTGCATTGCATTCAATGTGAATGTATTACTTATTGTTATCTAGTTTTCAAAGAACAATCCTGTCTCGCTAGAGACATGTCTTGAAGGAATGATCCTTCAAAACTAAACAAGACGAAAACGCACGCTGCTCCATATATCCTTAGAAAGGAGGTGATCCAGCCGCACCTTCCGATACGGCTACCTTGTTACGACTTCACCCCAATCATCTGCCCCACCTTCGGCGGCTGGCTCCATAAAGGTTACCTCACCGACTTCGGGTGTTGCAAACTCTCGTGGTGTGACGGGCGGTGTGTACAAGGCCCGGGAACGTATTCACCGCGGCATGCTGATCCGCGATTACTAGCGATTCCAGCTTCACGCAGTCGAGTTGCAGACTGCGATCCGAACTGAGAACAGATTTATGGGATTGGCTAAACCTTGCGGTCTCGCAGCCCTTTGTTCTGTCCATTGTAGCACGTGTGTAGCCCAGGTCATAAGGGGCATGATGATTTGACGTCATCCCCACCTTCCTCCGGTTTGTCACCGGCAGTCACCTTAGAGTGCCCAACTAAATGCTGGCAACTAAGATCAAGGGTTGCGCTCGTTGCGGGACTTAACCCAACATCTCACGACACGAGCTGACGACAACCATGCACCACCTGTCACTCTGTCCCCGAAGGGAAAGCCCTATCTCTAGGGTTGTCAGAGGATGTCAAGACCTGGTAAGGTTCTTCGCGTTGCTTCGAATTAAACCACATGCTCCACCGCTTGTGCGGGCCCCCGTCAATTCCTTTGAGTTTCAGTCTTGCGACCGTACTCCCCAGGCGGAGTGCTTAATGCGTTAGCTGCAGCACTAAGGGGCGGAAACCCCCTAACACTTAGCACTCATCGTTTACGGCGTGGACTACCAGGGTATCTAATCCTGTTCGCTCCCCACGCTTTCGCTCCTCAGCGTCAGTTACAGACCAGAGAGTCGCCTTCGCCACTGGTGTTCCTCCACATCTCTACGCATTTCACCGCTACACGTGGAATTCCACTCTCCTCTTCTGCACTCAAGTTTCCCAGTTTCCAATGACCCTCCCCGGTTGAGCCGGGGGCTTTCACATCAGACTTAAGAAACCGCCTGCGAGCCCTTTACGCCCAATAATTCCGGACAACGCTTGCCACCTACGTATTACCGCGGCTGCTGGCACGTAGTTAGCCGTGGCTTTCTGGTTAGGTACCGTCAAGGTGCGAGCAGTTACTCTCGCACTTGTTCTTCCCTAACAACAGAGCTTTACGATCCGAAAACCTTCATCACTCACGCGGCGTTGCTCCGTCAGACTTTCGTCCATTGCGGAAGATTCCCTACTGCTGCCTCCCGTAGGAGTCTGGGCCGTGTCTCAGTCCCAGTGTGGCCGATCACCCTCTCAGGTCGGCTACGCATCGTCGCCTTGGTGAGCCATTACCCCACCAACTAGCTAATGCGCCGCGGGTCCATCTGTAAGTGACAGCCGAAACCGTCTTTCATCCTTGAACCATGCGGTTCAAGGAACTATCCGGTATTAGCTCCGGTTTCCCGGAGTTATCCCAGTCTTACAGGCAGGTTACCCACGTGTTACTCACCCGTCCGCCGCTAACATCCGGGAGCAAGCTCCCTTCTGTTCGCTCGACTTGCATGTATTAGGCACGCCGCCAGCGTTCGTCCTGAGCCAGGATCAAACTCTCCGAGGTATGCAGGATGCATATCACACATGCGTTGCTACACGATGTAGCGAACTTAGCATGTGATCATTTCCTGCCTCGTCAGCGTTTGACTGACTACCTATGATATAACATAGGATTTTTTTATAAATACTCGAATTAACAGGTACGTTTTGTCTTGTTTAGTTTTCAAAGATCATATTTCAAAAAATGGAGCGGGTGATGAGAATCGAACTCACGACATCAGCTTGGAAGGCTGAGGTTTTACCACTAAACTACACCCGCGTGGTTTGTATTGGCGCGCCCGAGAGGAGTCGAACCCCTAACCTTTTGATCCGTAGTCAAACGCTCTATCCAATTGAGCTACGGGCGCTTAATCAGGCGACTTAATTATCTTAACATATCGTTTTTATCAAGTCAACATCTTTTTGAGATTTGTTTATCGCATATGTTTGAATATCTTTGTTTCAAATACGTCATCAGCGACGAATAAAAATATACCATGGATCACATAAAAGGGTCAATACATTTTTCTAAAAAAGTTTCATATTTTTTAAGAAGTGGTTTTTTCTTAGTTAAATAGAGTTGCAATAGCCCTATTTTCTTCCCTTTCTTCATAATCCCAATGATTCTTAAATAAAATCTTTCTAAATCCAAAGGAGGACAAAACATGGTCACATAGAATTTTTATTTATTGGAAAATTCTTAAAATTTTTCAAGCATTTAAAGGGGGTAGGAGATGATGAAAAAGTTCGTCGCTTTTCAAATCATGATCGCTTTGGTGATAGGAGCTCTTATCGGCCATTTCTTTCCTGACTTCGGGATGGCTCTCAGGCCAATTGGAGATGGATTCATCAGGTTGATTAAAATGATCGTTGTTCCTATCGTTTTCTCTACCATTGTTATTGGTGCAGCTGGCAGTGGTGGTATGAAGAAAATGGGCAGCCTAGGATTAAAGACGATCATTTGGTTTGAGGTCATCACAACCATCGTTCTAGGAATTGGTCTATTGCTGGCTAATGTTCTAAAGCCTGGCGTTGGTCTTGATTTCTCTAAGTTAGCTAAGAAAGATATTGGTGAATTAGATGGCTATACGCAGAAAGTCGTCGACTTTAAACAAATGGTACTCGATATCATTCCAACGAATATCGTCGATGTCATGGCTCAAAATGATTTACTTGCTGTCATTTTCTTCGCCATATTATTTGGTGTAGCGGCAAGCGGTATCGGTAAGGCATCCGCTCCTGTTCTCAACTTCTTTGAATCAGTGGCACAAATTATGTTTAAGCTAACGCAGATGGTCATGGTGACAGCACCTATTGGAGTGCTTGCATTAATGGCTGCTTCTGTTGGTCAATATGGCATTGTGTTATTAATCCCGATGATGAAGCTTGTTGGGACTGTATTTTTAGGTTTATTCATTATTCTCTTTGCTTTGTTCCCTCTGGTCGCACTGATCTTCCGTTTTAACTACTTCGAAGTTTTAAAAATGATTTGGGATTTGTTCTTGGTTGCCTTCTCTACTACAAGTACAGAAACCGTCCTTCCTCAGCTTATGTCACGAATGGAGAAATACGGCTGTCCGAAAAGAATTGTCTCCTTTGTCATCCCATCTGGTCTTTCTCTCAATTGTGATGGGTCCAGTTTATATTTATCGGTTTCCTGTGTGTTTCTTGCACAAGCGTTTGGTGTCGACATGAGTTTGTCACAGCAGCTTTTGATGATGCTTGTTCTTGTGTTAACGAGTAAAGGGATTGCAGCGGTGCCATCCGGTTCACTCGTCGTACTTTTGGCAACCGCCCATGCAGTAGGTCTTCCAGCAGAAGGTGTCGCCATTATCGCCGGTGTCGATCGAATTATGGATATGGCACGAACAGGTGTGAATGTTCCAGGTCATGCCGTTGCATGTATTGTCGTATCGAAATGGGAAAAAGTATTCCGCGAGTCTGCTTGGGAAGTTCCAAAAGCAGGTGAGGAAACCAAAGGAATGTAGTGTTATATAAAGGAAAGGGCTTCCCCTTTCCTTTTCTTATGATAAAAATGATTGCTTTAGGACTGCTTTGCCTTGAGGTTGCAGCTGCACTTCTGCATATGCGCCATTAATTAGCGTCATTTGCGGCGGGACATGCCCACAATCTATATCGTAAAAAATGGGGATTTGTAATTCCTTTTGTAATTCTTCATATACATCATGATACTGATACCCTTCCACAGGCACATCTACTGCACTTCGCCCGAACATGATACCTGAACAGTGGTCAAACCACCCGGCTAGTTTTAATTGAACAAGCGATCTCTTCATGCTTGCAGCATTTAATGCGCAGTTTTCGAAGTACCAGAGAATCGGTTCACCTTTTATGAATGTTTCCTGAAAAGCTTTGACGTCTCCAAAAGGAGTCCCCGCTAAATGGCGTATGATATCAATGCAGCCCCCCATCAGTCTCCCCTTCATCTCCATCTCCTGTGGATGAACCGTGCGCCATCTTGTAGGCTCTGTTAAATAAAAGACATGTTGACTCGGGGTGTCATGCTGCCATTCCTTTTGATACTTATATGAAGAAAACTGAGCAATGTCCATCTCCTCTTCTGTGGAAAGCACTTTTTCCCACATAGCAGTCGTTTGATCAGACTCTTCCCCTCGTAAATCCACTAAGTTTGGGCCATGTGCTGTAGCAATGCCTGTTTTTAATGTAAATGCCAGCAAGAGTGCACTCGTATCTGAGTAACCAAGAATCCACTTTTTGTGCATCGATGAGAAATCAAGGTGCTCTAGCACTTCCATTAGAAGCTGCCCTCCCCATGGCGGGATGATGTGATCAATCTCATCACATGTCATCATGTACTGAAGCTCCTTTGCTCGTTCTACGGCAGGGGCAGATTTCGCCTTTTCCTGCTTCCAGACCGTCTCTCCACATATGACATCATAACCTCTTTTTTTCATTCGTTCGCATGAGAGCTGAAACATGTCATGCAAAGATGGCTGTACACCTGAGGATGGTGCTGTGACGCCAATTGTTTGTCCTTTTTGTAATTGTGGAAATTGTATCATCCTATTTCCCTCCATCCTCTCTCAATCTCTCATTTATAAAGAAGATGCCCCCTATTACAAGGGACATCTTCTTTTATTCCTTTTGACGCAGCACAGTATAGACACCTGCAAAGATACATAGAATGCCAATGAATGAGCGTAATCCCATTTCTTCTCCCAAAAGCAGCCAGCCAAGAACGGCACCTACGATCGGTTGAAAGAAAAAGAACAAACCACCGCTTGAGGCATCCATTAATTGAAGCCCTCTATTCCATAAAAAGAATGCTAGAGCTGTTGAGATGATGCCTAGATAAAGAATACCGCCCCAAATCTCCGGCCTTGCCATCTGTTCCACTTCTAGGTGAGGTAAACGAAATAATACAGGCGGTGTTAAAACAATGAATGCAATGATGATCGCATATGTGGTTGTCACCACCTGAGGGTACTTTCCTGGAACACGTTTGAGTAAAACAGACATCAGCGCCCATGTTAAAGCAGCGAAGACCAATGAAAGACCACCAACAAATTCATCTGTCTGTACTGCAACTGGTCCAATCATGAGCCATACACCTGCTGTAGCAAGCAGGATGGATACGCACTTTCGAACAGTCATGGCTTCTTTTAATAGAAAGAAAGCAAACAGCACCATAAACGCAGGAGTTGCAGATGTAATAACAGCCCCCATTTGTGCAGAGGTATACATCGTCCCAATTTCTTGGGTCACGATTGAAAGGAAATTTCCGATCAGCCCAATCAACACCATAAGTGGGATATCTTTTTTATCTAAGCGAAAGGAATAGCCCAAGCGCCAAATGGTGAACACCAAAACGACTCCTGCTACAGCATATCTCATCCAGACGAGCTCAAGTGGCGGAACAACCGCTACTGTTACTTTGACAACAACGTACATGCCGCCCCAAATACTTGCTGCGATTGCTAGGTAAAGGGCACCTATATATTTTTCATTCATCATTTCCACTCCGTTATTGGATATTTTGAGTACCATATCCACAAACGGAGATCACTCTCCGTTATGGACGGAGGGCATTTGGAACATCATGTTCAAACAAAGGTTTCCACAGCATTTGTCGTCACTCCAATTTTTTTATTTTCTGATACTTTATAACAAATTCTGGTTGACTTCAATCCTTTTGTCACCTTTTTTCTTCATATAATAGAAGATAAGCGGCTATTGACATGCTGAATTCGTTTTCATATAGTAAGTAAAACGATAGGTGGTCATGCTGGAAAAGGAGTAGAGGTCGTTGGATATTGAAGCTAGAAAACATATTCCCAGCACGGAACATGAACCATTTCTCGAGGGAATAAAAGATTGTGTGCCAACCCTACTTGGTTATATGAGTATCGGGTTTGCCTTTGGAATTGTTGGAATTAGCGCACAGTTGAGCTTATGGGACATTGCGCTTCTATCAATCTTTATTTACGCAGGTGCTTCACAGTTTATTATCTGCGCACTGCTTGTCACGGGAAGTCCCCTTTCCGCTATTATTCTCACTACATTTATTGTGAATCTGCGTCATTTATTACTCAGCCTGACGCTGGCTCCTCATTTTACACGCTACTCTTTGAAACAAAATATTGGATTCGGTCTATTGCTGACTGATGAATCCTTTGGCGTAGCCATGAATAAATTAGCTCAGCATGGAAAGCTGAATAACCGGTGGATGCATGGGCTGAACATAACGGCTTATTTGTGCTGGATTGCTGCCTGTGTACTTGGCGGCATTTTTGGACACTGGATCTCAAATCCTGAAGCACTTGGTCTTGATTTTGCCCTTTCCGCTATGTTTGCTGCACT
Source organism: Bacillus sp. FSL W8-0645 (assembly GCF_038007905.1). NCBI lineage: Bacteria > Bacillati > Bacillota > Bacilli > Caryophanales > Bacillaceae > Bacillus > Bacillus sp. FSL W8-0645. The sequence continues at coordinate 591,019 of NZ_JBBOYC010000001.1, read as the reverse complement.
GCTGGTTCTTTCTTTGCAAACGGTGCCTAAAAGTAAATTAACCCATCGCCTGTCACTTGTTTTGTATATGGTCGTTACAATGTTTGTTCTGCTTCATTTTGTTCCCTCACACGTGGCTGTTCTGTTAGCCACCATGATTGTCGCAACCATTGGGGTGGTGACAGATAAATGATCAGCAGTTTTATGATGTGGCTCATTCTCGGCTGTATGATTGTCACTGTTATTCCAAGGGTCGTTCCCTTTATATTTGTACGAAGTATCGAGTTGCCTGAAGTGGTGCTTAAGTGGTTATCGTTTATTCCCATTTGTATCTTTACGGCTTTGATTGCAGAGCATTTGTTCATTCATAATACAACAGGCGTCACCATTCACTGGATGTACCTTGCTGTCTTGGTTCCGACTGTCGTGATCGCTGTTTGGACAAAGAGTTTGTCACTTACTGTTCTTGTAGGCGTCATGCTGATGGGGACTGCCAGATGGTTTTTTTAAAAGAAAAAGCTTAACCGCATGTGGTTAAGCTTTGTTTCATTTTACGATTCCGTATACAAATCCATCGTAACCCTTTTCACCAACAGTTTGAATGGCTGTAGCCTCTATTCTTGACTCTTGTTTGAGTAAATTGAAAAATTCACGAGTTCCCTGCACTCGCTCATCCCCATCAGAGTCATGAACAACTGCTCCATTTCTGACGACATTGTCTGCAATAATAACTGTTCCCTTTTTCGAGAAATGTAACGCCCACTTTAGATATTTCGGGTTGTTCGGTTTATCTGCATCAATGAAAATCAAATCGAATGGAAGCACATCCCTCTCTTTTAACTGAGCTAGCGTATTCAATGCCTTTCCTTGCAAAATGCTCACCCGTTCCGATAAGCCCGCTCTGCTAATGTTTTGCTGCGCAATCTGTACATGGTGGCTGACAGCCTCTAATGTGATGAGTTCTCCATCCTCTTCAAGAGCACGCGCCAACCAAATGGTACTGTATCCACCGAGTGTCCCGATCTCTAAAATGCGCTTTGCATTCTTGGTTTTTGCTAATAAATAAAGCATTTTCCCTTGAGCTGGTGACACATCAATTTCTGGCAGGCCTGCTTGCTTATTATGAGTAAGAGCTTGCTCCATAACATCATCTTTAGGGATTAACTTGTCTGTGATATACTCGTCAACTTTCTCCCACACTTGCTTCATCTCAACCATCTCCCTTGATCATGTCTTCTGTCTCGAGTCTACATGATGATAGCGAGCGCGTATAATCAATTCTTTTCACACATCTATTCATTTTATTGATGAAAGACATGTCATGATGGTGACATGAAGCAGTGCCATGTTTTCGGATTTATCGGATTTACTGGTTCAGGTGATTTTTCAAATCCCCTTTTTTATCTTGAAGCTTTCCTTTGGCTTGATCCTTCTCCCCTTCTGCTTTCAGGTTTTGATGATCTGTTGCTTCGCCAAGCTTCTCTTTCAATTGACCTTTGGCTTGATTTGTTTTTCCTTTCGCTTTATCCATATGTCCTTTTTCTTCACTCATTTGTTCCACCTCCACGTTTGATACTATTCATTTAGCCTTTTTCACAGATACAAAACATCTGAGTGTGCGATCCAAGAAACTACAGCAACAAGAAAATCCAGCCAAGGTCGGCTGGATTAAAAAATAATGATCTATAAGATAGACTTAAAAGCTTTAACCTGTTTTACTCTGATCGTACTCAACCAGATCACCTAGAATTTCGTCAATCTGATTCATCATCTCAGTTTCAATTTTCACCTCAGATGCTAAAGCATTCTCCCTCACCTGTTCTGGACTAGAAGCACCGATAATTGCTGCAGAAACGTTCTGGTTTTGCAGTACCCATGCTATCGCAAGCTGAGCAAGAGTAAGATCAACCTCTTGTGCGACAGGCTTAAGCTTTTGGATCGCCTCTAAGGTGTTATTATTCATCCAGCGTTGAGCAAGGTTTTTAAAAAAAGGTTTTCCAGCAGATGAGTTAGCACGCGAATTAGTCGGAAGTGATTTTCCTGGAAGATACTTTCCAGTAAGGATCCCCTGGGCCAAAGGCGACCATACTACCTGGCCAAGTCCTTCACGCTGGCAGGTCGGTATTACATCACTTTCAATGATTCTCCATAACATGGAGTATTGAGGTTGGCTGGCGATAAGGGGGACATTTAGCTCTCGTGCAAGCGCTGCCCCTCGAGTAATTTGTTCTGCTGTCCACTCACTTACACCAATATAGTTCACTTTCCCCTGTCTTACTAGATCTGCGAAAGCTAACATCGTTTCTTCCAGAGGTGTAGTTGGATCAAACCTGTGTGCATAGTAAATATCAATATAATCCGTTTGTAAACGTCGCAAAGAGGCATGACAGTTTTCCAAAATATGCTTGCGCGATAATCCTCTATCGTTTTTCCCAGTACCGGTTGGATGACATACTTTTGTACATAGTTCAATGCTCTCCCGCCGGATCCCTTTTAAAGACCTGCCTAGTATCTCTTCAGCCTTGGTGTCTGAATAAACATCAGCAGTATCAAACGTCGTAATACCAACATCAAGAGCAGCTTTCACACAATCATGGGCAGTTTCTTCATTTATCTTACCACCATGATTAATCCAGTTTCCGTATGCAAGTTTACTAATTGTTAATCCACTATTTCCAAGTTTACTATATTCCATAATAATGCCCTCCTTTTGAAAGAATACTTTCATTATAAAAAGAGGTCGTTAATATGTATAATATATATATTCAGATAAATATATATATATTTTATATAATTAAAAATATTTCCATAAAAAAAGCGCAAAACTGTTTAATCACAATCCTTCGTAATCAATTACACAATAAGCAAGGGTGAAATTTATAGGGGGCATAAAAAATGGATCTGAGACAAATACGTTATTTTATCATGGTTGCTGAAGAACTAAATTTTAGCCGGGCAGCTGAACGTCTTAAAATGGCACAGCCTCCATTAAGTCAAGAAATCCGCAAATTAGAAGAAGAGTTAGGTGTTACGCTTTTTCATAGAACGAGAAGACAGGTTGAACTTTCAGATTCGGGGAGAGTATTTTTAGAAGAAGCCCGCCGTACGCTTCTTCAAGTAGATAGAACGATTAAAGCAACACAGCTTGCAGATGACGGAAGAATAGGTCATTTAACGATCGGTTTCGTTGATTCTACTGATATTGTGATTGATATTATTAAAAGGTTTCGAGATAGTTTCCCTAACATCCATCTTGTCTTATGTGAAATGGCTACAGAACAGCAGTTAAAAGCACTATATAAGAAAGAAATTCAAATAGGATTTATTCGTTCTAACCAAAATAATAAGATACTTACCTCAGAAATTTGTTGTGAGGAATCATTAAGCTTGGTTTTGCCAGAAAATCATCCTTTAGCTTCATTTCCCAAAGTTCCAATTCATTTATTAGCCAATGAACCATTTATCATGTTTCCACGTCATCTAGGTGCATCATTTTATGATTTAATTATCAGCTACTTTTGGGAAAATAGCATAAGTTTAAACGTAGTTCAGGAAGCTATTCAAATGCATACGATTGTGAATTTAGTTGCTGCAGGAATGGGAATCTCTGTGGTTCCATCCTCAGTAGAAAGCGTAAAACGCTCAGGGGTTGTTTATAGAAAAATCCAAGAAACTACACCAAAAGTAAATTTATATGTTTCATGGAGACAAGATGAAACATCAACCGTCGCTGACCACTTTTTAACAGTTGTGAGAGAAGCCTATTTAAGTTCTCAGTCTAAATCATGAAAATCCAGCCAGGGTCAGCTCGATTAAAAAATAATGATCTATAAGACAGACTTAAAAGCTTTCACCTGCTATGTACACGTTTCAGGTATGATAGACATAATGGAAAGAAGGGTTGGTGTTCTATGATTATATCTGAAAACATATTCACCGTTCGTGATTTGACCTATCGTATTCGGTCTGCTGCAATTGGCGATGCCAAGCAGTTATCAGCTCTCAGACTGAAAATTGATGGTGAAACAGAATATTTAGACCGTGAGCCAGGCGAAGCCTTTCTTCATGAAAAAGATTTTCAGGTGTTGATTCAAGATGACACCCAACAAAGCAGGCATTTATTTTTGGTCGCTGATATTGAAGGAGAAATTGTTGGTTTCTCCAGATGTGAGGGACATTCACTCAAGCGCTCTGCTCACAAAGTGACTTTTGGCGTCGCCATACAAAAGGATGCTTGGGGCTATCACATTGGCAAAGAGCTTTTAGCCGCTTCTATTGACTGGGCTGATCAGCAAGGCATCCAGAAGATGTCACTTCAAGTGCTGGAAACGAACCAAAAAGCCATTCGGTTATATGAGCACCATGGCTTTCTGATTGAAGGGGTATTAAAAAATGATAAACGTCTGGCAGATGGACTTTATTACAATACTGTTGTGATGGGCAGGCAGCGGCCAAACTTCTGACTACTTACATCACATAGCCCCATACCATTGAAACCGCACTGTATATTAGAAGCAGCCCCATGACATACTGGAACGGTCTTTCGTAAGCAGTCAAAAAGCGCTTATACAAAGAACCAAATAAGCTCCAGCTAAATGTACCGAGAAATCCAATAAGTGCGAGAATCAGCGTCCATATGACATACTGCATATTCGATTGTCCATATGGCAAAACAAATGTTGAAATCACAGTCAATCCATACAAGATCGCTTTTGGGTTGATAAATTGCAGCATCATACCAGGGATAAAATGATTGTAGCGATCAAGTGTTTCGTCATCCCCGCCTTTACTTTTCATGATTTTGACCGCTAAATAAATCATGTATGCAGCTCCGATGAACGCCATGACCCAGCCTATTTTCGGCATCACTTGATAGAGAATGATATTAAAGAAGCAACTCAAACACAAAATAACGAGAAATCCGATACCCACACCTAAACAAAATCGAAATGTTTGCTTGACCCCATATTTATTCGTAAAAACCATGGCCATGATGTTGTTTGGCCCTGGGGTAAAGCTGCTCACAAAAGCATAGATCAACATAGAAAGAATCATAGTTGCCGCCTCCCTTGTACGTTATTAAGACTTTAATTACTTTATTGCGTATGTTACGTTTTATTGTAACGTTCGGTCTTTATAAAGTAAATAGAGAAAGGAGTTTTTTTCATGGAAGATGTACAATCGATTATTTCTAAAAATGTGAGGCTTCTTAGAGACCAAAAGAAATTAAGCCTCGAAAAGATGGCAGAATTAACAGGTGTCAGCAAAACCATGATTGGACAAATTGAAAGAGGAGAATCAACCCCTACCATCACGACTTTATGGAAAATCGCCAACGGATTAAAGGTATCTTTTAGTGAGCTCATTCACGCACCACAGCCTGAAATCAAAGTAGTACGCAATAAAGATGCACAGATTTTAACGGAAGATGATGGGCGATATCGCGTATATACGACTTTTCCTTTTGATGACCGGGGGAAATTTGAAGTGTACCGAGTAGAAATTGATCCTGGCGGGTCGCTGCATGCAAATGAACACATTGGCGGGACAGAGGAATTGATCACTGTTTTTGAGGGGACGCTTAATGTATCCATTGGTGATGAGCAATACAACTTAAAAGCCGGCGACTCCATTCGTTTTAAAGCGGACCGTACGCATGCATATAAACAAACCGGAGAACAAATGGTCCGGTTGCAAATGATTCTTTATTATCCTCATGAAAAAAGCTGACAGGCTTGTCCACCTGTCAGCTTTGCATTTTATTTAATTAAATCCTGGATCGCGTACCACTGTTCCAGTAAATGTAACACTATATTTTCCTAATCCTAATTCTTTAATAGAGGTTTGTTTTAAAATACCGACCCAGCCATCCTCTGCATATACAATACTTTCTGGGATGTTTGATGTCGTATATGTTCTTGTTACTGAAACAGTTCGACTGGCCTGAGCCGTTATTTCATTGTTTGTTTGCTCCTTTGCTTCCACTGGAGTAGTTGTGACCCCAGCACCCGTTAAGACAATTGCTCCAACCAAAACAGAAGACATGACCTTTTTCATAAAAAAACCCCTCCCTTTTTTTGTAGAACATAATAACCATACCATAATTCAGTACTTATATAAGATATTTTTTCATTTTTTTGAAAATTATGATATGATTGTCTTATGTTGGATAGAGAGTGTTTTATACTTCTGTGCTTTTATCCTCATCTCATTCCGTCAAACAATTGTGAACGGAGGTGATTTCATGAAAAAATGGCTCATCTGTTTTCAACTTGTTTTCCTCTTCACCTTGACGACCACACCACTTGCTTCTGCTGCTTCATGCCCTACAGTGAAACCTTGTGTCATTGATCCTTAAGCATCAAAAAGGTCGATCAAGCCTATTCACTTGATCGACCTTTTTCGTTATGCTTGCTCTGCTTCCCAGCGGGCAACCTCTTCTCTTACTTTAGGAGCGACTTCTTTTCCAAATAGCTCAATGGCTTTTAATACTTGATCATGCGGCATTGAACCAACCGGTACATGAAGCATAAAACGCGTGATTCCCACATTTTTTCTAAGGTGAATCACTTTCTCTGCCACGGTATCTGGATCTCCTACATACAGCGCGCCTTCTAACGTTCTCGCTGCATCAAATGTAGAACGAGTATATGGTCCCCAGCCTCGCTCTCTTGCTAATGTGTTCATCACATGCTGTGTGGAAGGGAAGAATTGGTCTGCTGCCAGTTCTGTTTCTTCCGCAACAAACCCATGCGAATGTGACGCCACGGTTAATTTCTCTGGGTCATGTCCAGCGTGCACTGCCGCTTGCTTGTACAGCTGAACGAGCGGTGCGAATTGTCTAGGACTTCCGCCAATGATGGCAAGTACTAAAGGCAGTCCCAATAATCCAGCACGTACGACAGATTCACGGTTTCCTCCACTGCCGATCCAGATTGGAAGCGGATCTTGAACAGGTCTTGGATATACGCCGACATCTTGAATAGCTGGGCGATGCTTTCCGCTCCATGTAACACGCTCAGACTGCTGTAATTTGAGCAACAAATCGAGCTTTTCTTCAAATAATTCTTCATAGTCATCAAGGTCATAGCCAAAGAGCGGGAATGATTCAATAAATGAACCACGACCTGCCATAATTTCTGCACGCCCGTTTGATAATCCATCTAGCGTTGCAAAATCCTGAAAGACACGAACAGGATCTGCTGATGAAAGGACTGTCACTGCACTTGTCAGGCGGATATTCTTTGTCTGTGTTGCTGCAGCCGCTAAGACAACAGCGGGATTCGATGCAGCGAAATCTTGTCGATGATGCTCACCTACGCCAAATACATCGAGACTGACTTGATCTGCTAAAATAATTTCTTCTACTACTTCTCGAATACGCTGTGCGTGACTGACTGTTTTTCCTGTTTGAAAATCAGGTGTTGTTTCTACAAATGTACTAATTCCTAGTTCCATGAGTGGAACCCCCTATCTTATAAATATGTCACAAATTCAGAGACAGGCTTTCGGTAGCCTCTCGGTTGTCTGCTCTCTACTTTTTCTTTTCCTAGTGTGATCATTAACACAGGAACCAAATCCGAATCGATGTTGAGCACCTTTTTCATTGCTTCAGGGTCAAAGCCGATCATTGGGCACGTGTCCCAGCCCTTGTTTTTGGCGGCGAGCATAAATAGCATCGCAGATAATGAAGCATTGCGGATTGCCTCTTCTTTCTGAAAATCCGCTCCTCTCTGTTCATAAAAGCTCATCGTCTCTCTGACCATTTCTTCGTATTGCTGCGTGTTTAAAATGCCAAGCATTTTCAGACCTTCATAAATGTTCGCCGCTTGCTGATAAGCCTTTGGGTCTCCCAGTACAATGATCGCTGCTGAGGCGGAATGCACTTTATATTGTCCAAATGCGGCTTCTCTTACTTGTTCTTTGAGACCTTCTGTTTGGACGACGACATATTGTGTGTGCTGTAAGTTAAAAGCAGATGGTGCCATTTTGACCTCTTCAAAAATGCTGTTAAGCTCTTCTCTTGAAATCGAGATATTTGGCAAAAAATTTGATGCGGATCGTCTTTCACGTACCAATGTATCAAAGCTGAGTGTCATCTTGTTTCCCCTTTTCGTGAAGTTGTTCTGCACCTAAACCAATTTTTTTTAGTAATTCAATGAGCTGTTCTTTTTCTTCTTTTTCAATAAAGGATAGGTTTTGTGAAATGACATCTGTGTGTTTAGGAAAAATGTCGTCAAACAATTGCTTTCCTTTTTCCGTCAGTAATACATGAAATACACGTTTATCAGAGGGCGCACATTGCCTTTTCACGAGCTCTTGTTTTTCTAGTTTGTTCACGACATATGTCATGCTTCCACTTGGGATTGACAGGATGTCGCTGATCTTTTGGACGGGATGTGGCCCCTTACTATAGAGCAATTCAAGGATCTGAAAGTTTTCAAATCCGATATCATATCGTTCAATGTCTGTTTGAATATTTGTAAAAAGAGCTTGATAGGCTTTCATCCACACGCGGAATAGCCTTAAGTCTAATTCATGTTCATGCTGCACCATGGCAACTACTCCCTTTTTAAGAAATCCTAAAACTAGGATAAATTTATCCTAACACTAGGATATATGATTGTCAACGAGTTTGTTTCATAAAAAAAAGACCACCTCAGGTCAGTGATCCTCTTCTTTTAAGACAAAATGCAATTCAGCTATCTGCTTGTATTGTTTGACTTCTTTTAATGAAAACTTGGATTCTATATCCGCTGGGGAAAACAGAGGAATGCCTCTTCCAATCATGACAGGAGCGATTTGAAGGTAAAGCTCATCAACCAATCCTGCTTTGATGAAAAACTGAAGCAGTTCCCCGCCGCCTACAATCCAGATATGCTGACCTTCTTCATGTTTTAATTTTTTCACAAATGATAAGATATCTTCGCGAATGATGTGAGTTCCTTTCAGACTGTCTTGTAAAGTACGTGACATGATATAACATGTCTTTCCTTCATAAGGAAACTCATCTGGTGACAGCTGTAGAACCTGCTCATATGTATTTCGCCCCATGATCAGCGTATCAACTGACGCATAAAAGTCATCATAGTTCGTATCTTCTTCGCCCTCTGTTCCTATTAACCAATCGAGCCTGTGATCCTCTCTCGCTAAATAGCCATCGATACTCATTGCCCCATAAAAAAGCAGCTTCCTTTTCTGACTCAATTCCATCACTCCCTTATCTTAAATGAGAACATATATTCTATTTCGATTGTATCAGAAAGGAAAGACAAAGTATACATGGATTTTTCATCATCCGTTTTCATGTCTTCAACACCGTGATTCAATAAGGTATCCTCTTCAGGTAATGATATAATAAAATCAGTTCAATCAATGATCATACTTGGAGGAGAGACTGATGATACGACGACTTGATCATATCGTGTTGACTGTACAACATATGGAGGACACCATTCGCTTTTATACAAACGTATTAGGAATGAAGGAAGAAACCTTTGGAGAAGGCCGTAAAGCGCTTCGTTTTGGTTTACAGAAGATCAATCTTCATGAAGCTGGTCATGAAGATGAGCGAGCAGCGGCTCACCCACTTCCAGGCTCTAGTGATTTGTGCTTTATCACCGATTTAGATATGGACAGTTTGCTACTGCACCTTCGCAAGCAAGTGGTTCCTATTGAAGAGGGGCCTGTCAGGCGCACAGGTACATTAGGTCCGGTTGAATCTGTTTATATCCGTGATCCTGATCTGAATTTAATTGAAATATCTCGATATATAGAGGAGGGTGATCCGTCATAACCCGCTTATTTTTGAGACCGATTGAAGAACAGGATTATCCGGGGATTCAAAAAGGATGCCAGCATGCAGAAACACTTTACATGACTGGCACACGCAAAACGTTCACACTAGAAGAAATTCGTTCAGCCTACACCCGATTTTTACAAGATGACAGCAGACGAGATTTCGCCATTTGTCTGTTAGACACGAAAGAAATGATTGGGGATGCAGCGATAGTGGATATTGATTTAATCAATCATACGGCAAGCTTCCGCATTGCGCTTCATGGACCAGAACATTTCCAAAAAGGCTATGGCACTGAAGCTGTCCGAATGGTTCAAGCATTCGCCTTTGAGACGTTAGAACTCAATCGCCTTGAGCTCGAAGTCTTTTCCCACAATCCGAGAGCCTTCAGAAGCTATGAGAAAGCCGGATTTCAGTATGAAGGAAAAAGGCGTCAAGCGCTTTATTTCAATGGTACCTACTCAGATGTGATCATCATGGGCATCCTTCGTGAAGAATACAATCAGATGAACAGTGGAGATGCCCCTGCTTAAGAAGGGACATCTTTTTTAAAAAATTGAATCGCTGTGACGATGATCAAACAAATCATGGAAGAGAGAACGATAGAGACGCTTGATATACTAAGCGCCATGCCTTCCCATCTGCCAATGAAGAAACTGGCTATCAATAAAACCAATCCAAATAGAATAAAGCATATAGGGAGGATCAGACCCGCATGACGGTTTCTGCCTTTTTTCCCTGCCCATCATGAGAGACATAATACAACAATTGTAAAAATAGCGGTTTGCAGCCAAAACATGTTGTTTCAACTCACTTTCTCTTTTTTTATTTTATGACGATGGAGGTACTTCCAATGAACATGAGACCCATTGAGCAAAAAGACAACCCGTATATCGCAGCGATTATCCGCCAGTCACTAGAATCGGCGAATCTGGCGATTGAAGGAACCGCCTACACTGATCCCCACCTTGACCAGCTGTTCGAATACTATCAATCATTGACTCATGCAGCCTATTGGATTGCTGAAGAGAATGGCGATATTGTGGGCGGCGTTGGCATTGCTCCATTTACTAACGGAATATGTGAATTACAAAAGCTTTATCTGAGTCCAAAGGCACAAGGAAAAGGTGCTGGCAAAAAACTGATGGATACGGCGCTGCAATATGCCTCTACATACTATGAAGCATGTTATTTAGAAACCCGCCAGGAATTAACTGCGGCTACAGGCCTTTATCAGCGATATGGCTTTTCTCTTCTTTCAGAGCCGATTGAAGGCTCTGAGCATTCTGCAATGGATGCTTGGTATCTCAAAACCTTCTCATCATGAGCTGTAAAACAATCGATAGGTTTTTGCCCGCTGAAAGCCTAGCTTTTCTGCCAGTTTGATCGAAGTTAGGTGATGGACATCGCAATCCCAATGCGGTGTCCTCTTATTTTCAAGACAACTCTTGATCATCTGCTGACCCGCCAGCTGCGCTAAACCTTTCCCCCGGCAGGTTTTCTCTGTCCAAATATCTATCTCCACACGATCTTCACTTGAAAAAATGGAGACACATTCACTCACCACGTTCTCACCATCTAAGATAGCAACTCCGATTCCTTTTGATAGGAAGCGCGCCGCTCTCCCCCAATAGGCTTCGTAATAGCTAGGAGGAAAAGCCCTGCTTGCCTTGATCACCTGTTCATTTGTCCGCTCTACTCTGTAGCCTGAATGAGTCGCAAGAACATAAAATTTTGCTTGCGAAAAAACGTACGCATGTCTTTCCATCTCATTCAGATGTGACCCAAGACATTTTTTCATCATCACATCTGTTGATTGATTCGCTGAAAATACGGTAAACCGGCCATTTTGTCTTCTCTGCCTTTCGTAAACATCCACAATGAACGCCGAGCAGTGTGACAACTCCTCCTCTCTCTTCCCTGCAACATAATAAATGCCGCATGCTGTTTCGAGAAAATAAATACGAGGGTGCACTGCATCATCTACATAAAGATCCCCTTGTATAAAACCTTCCATGACCGCATCTACAAACACTGGATATGCCGGATCGATCTGGCGAATTCCTTCTTTTATCGATGCTGTCCTTTGCTTTTCCAAAAGATGCATGGCGCCCCCTTTTCCAAACATGTTCTTTTTTTCCATTATATATATAAAAATGCGCGCATGCAGTGACTCTTTGCAACAAGAATTGTTATGCATCAAAATCAAAAAATGGCACAGGCATTGAATCGTCTGAAGCCACAGTCATAAAAAAAGAGACCTCACTCAAGGTCTCTTTTCTGTTATTCTGCCGCAGGCTCTTCTGCCCTCCCCTTCCAAATAAGGGTTAAGCCTAATCCGAGAAATAAGACAACACCTGCGAATAGAAATGGGAAATGTATATTTTGATCGAATAAAATACCGCCAAGGGCTGGGCCGAAAATCGTACCTAGGCTTGTGTAGGTAGAGTTCATCCCTGCGACAAATCCTTGTTGATTGCCAGCGATTTTTGATAAGAAGGTCGTTAATGCTGGACGCAATAAATCAAACGCTAAGAAAATCACACATGTGACAATGAGGACTACCATAAAGCCTGAGACGACAGTTGAAACAAAAGCGAGCACCGCTCCAACAATCAAGCATAGCTGAATGACTCTTTTTTCCCCAAGGGTATTTACGAGTTTCCCAAACACCAGCACTTGGATGATGACCGCCACAATCGAGCTGACCGTAATAATCACCGCAATATCTTTTGGACCAAATCCAAACTTATGATTTGTAAACAGGCTGAAGACCGTTTCATACGCAGACAGTCCAAACGCGAGGACAAACACAATGATAAAAGCGATGAGATAGCTTGGATGGATTGATTTTTTCAAATCCTTAAAGAAGGTGGATTCCTTCACTTGATCCATCTGCTTCGCTCGCTCTTCTTTTGTTAATGGCTCCTTTAGTAAAAGCATAGACGAAATGACAGCTATAAAGGCAATCCCTGCTGCAAAGAAGAATGGCAGGCGTACGCCGTATTCTGCGATAAAGCCACCAATTCCCGGACCAATAATAAAGCCGGTACTAATGGCCGCTGACACATATCCCATTGCCTTTGATCTTTCTTGAACGGTCGTGATATCAGCGACATAAGCAGTGACAGCAGGCATGATAAATGCCGCACTAATACCGCCTAGCAGCCTTGCAAAATACAGCACATACACGTGTGTCCCAAGACCGAAGACAAGTTCTGATAACGCAAATAGAAATAGTCCTGACACAATCATAATCTTTCTTCCATAACGGTCTACCCATCTCCCTGCAATAGGTGATGCAATGAGCTGAGCCACAGCAAACGCCGCCACAAGGTATCCCATCGTACTCCCTGTTAGATGCATCACATTCATGAATAGCGGCATGACAGGAATAATAAGACCAATGCCTAAAAACGCAATAAATATGTTACTTAATAAAATAACGAGTACAGCTTTTTGCTCACGAATCGGTTTTTGCATGATGTTTGTTTCCCCTTTATTGATTCAATTGTTACTCATGATGGTTGATTCCGTGAATAATCAATGAGATCGCTTGTTTTTGTAATTCTTTTTTCTCTTCGATTGGATCATTTTTATACAACACGTCTAATCCGTAAAAAACGGATAATAATATTTTCACCGTTGACTCGACATGCTGGATCGACCAGCTGCCATCTTTGTTACCTTTAAGTATGATGTCTCTCATCACATCATCAAAGTCGACATCAATCTTGTTCAGCCGTTCCATGACCTCGTCTGATGTAAAGGCACTTGCACAAAATTCCTCACTTGCTCTCATTAATGGGTAGTTAATGCCCATTTGACTGAGCAGCTCTGCAAATCCTGCGAGCTGATCAATGGCCTGGTGCATCGTTTGTTTTTCCTGATGCCACGTCTCCATCATCAGGAGGTGATCCTCTTCCATGATATGAAGGAACAAAAACTCTTTTCCTTTAAAATGGTGATAAAGATTGCCTTTACTCACTTCAGCCGCCTCTAGAATATCTCGCACAGATGTTTCTGAATATCCCTTTTTTGCAAATAAATCACGTGAAGCGGTGACGATTTTTCGCTTCGTCTTCTCGCTCTTTTCAGCCCCGCTTTGTGTACTTGTCATCTTTCACAATCCCTTCTATCTTGTTTTTCTTCATCAGGACAAGTCAAAACCGACCAGTTGGTTTATTTTTTTATTATAAATGGATCTTTTTCAAAATACAATGAAAAAGTCATCGAAACAATCACTTATGCCATCTCCTCATTTAAATTCTCTTAATATTTAACTTCACTTAACTATAAATATTGCCTATAATGGAATAGAGGTGATGTCATTGGATGCAGAAATCATTCATTACAGTAAAAAAATCATTGAATACTCGAATGCACTAGGCTCCATCTATGTAGAAGAGTATCAACGATTTTTAAAACATGAATATGCAGATTTATCAGCCAAACAAGAGCTGACACTTGAATTATTACGGACAAAAACAAGAACAATCAACGAACTAGCTGATTACTTTTCAATTTCGGCAAGTGCCGCTAGCCAGCTTGTATCAAAGCTTGAACAACTTGGCTATGTCAAACGAGAAATTAATCCACATAACCGACGGGAAATCATTGTTGATTTTGCTCAAAAGGGCCATGACTTTCACAAGAATACAGAAGAAATTCAATTGCACCTCATTCAAAAATATTATGCAAAGCTTCCAAAAGAAGATTTAAAAACATTATTGTCTCTATACGAAAAAATCTATCAGATTGCGAAAGAAGCGCCTTAATACGGTGTTTCTTTCTCCAACATTTAAGTTAGATAAACTATTAAGGAGATGAAAGTATGGATAGCATTCTTTTAAAAGATGGTCGTCATATTGGTTTGTGTGAATACGGGGATCTTGAAGGGTTTCCAGTATTCTTTTTTCATGGAACTCCTGGATCAAGAGTGATGTTTTTAGATGATGACCCCATTTCTAAAGAGCTCGGTGTTCGTCTCATCTGTTTAGACAGACCAGGATTTGGTTTATCTACCCCTCAACCTGACCGTACGATTTTAGATTGGGCAAAAGATGTGTTGGAAGTAGCAGATCATCTCGGCGTTCACCATTTTTCAGTGATGGGTGTATCTGGAGGCGGCGCATTCGCTGCTGGCTGTGCTTATCAATTGCCGAATCGAGTCCTTTCAGCCGCTCTGATTTCAAGTACAACGCCATTTCAAGACGGAAAACCGCCTAAAAGTATGCTCAAAGAAAACAAATTGGCTTTTTTCCTCAGTAAGAAGTTTCCTTGGCTATTAAGAGCAAGCTATCGTTCCCAGAAGAAAATGATTGAGAACAAACCAGAGAAATTTAAGAAGCTGGCCAAAAACGGGAACAAGCATTTACATCCGTGGGACCGTCAATTCCTTCAAACCGATGAGCAGTTAGAGATGATGATGACACATTTACACGAAGCCACTCGTCAATCGGTGGATGAATGTATTCATGAACCAGTTTTACTCTCGCGTCCGTGGGCATTCGATATGAAAGATATTCAAATCCCAGTTGATGTATGGCATGGAAAAGAAGATTCCATGGCTCCGTTTGTCGAAATAGAAAAAATAGCTCCTAACATTCCAAACGTCAAAACCTATTATATCGATGAAGCGGGACATTTTCTTACGGAAGTAGACGATATTTGGCGAGATATTTTACTCTCTTTAAAAACACGTGCAAAAGAGCATCATCAGGAGCACGTATAAAAAAAAGACCCGAAGCTTCGGGTCCCTTTCTTCATTAATACTTTTCATAATATGCCTGCACTTTACTTGGATCTTTTGTCTTCGTTAAAGCGAGCATAAGTAGAATGCGTGCTTTTTGTGGATTCAATGAATCCGATGAGACAAAGTGATGTTCATCATCCATTTTTTCATGGGTCACAATTCCATTTCCTGCACGGCTTGATCTCACGAGGACCACGTCTTTCTTCACGGCATCTGTTGCCCCTTTGATGGCTTCTGTTGACATCGTTCCATTTCCGGCTGCAGCAACGACAATGCCTTTCGCTCCTGCTTTTACTGCTGCATCATACATGTATTTTTGATCATTTTGATAGCCGTATAAAATATCGACTTGTGGTAATTCTTTTATGTTTGATACATCAAATTCACTTTCAGACGTATGTTTTCTTGTTGGTTCGTTATAAAAGGAAACCACTTCACCAGCAATTTCTCCAATGTAGCCTTGCTCAAGAGACTTGAAGGAATCGGTTGTGGTCGTGTTTGTCTTTGTAATAAATCGAGCTGATGCAATTCGGTCATTTAATGTGACCATGACCCCTTTGCCTTTGGCTTCTTTTGTGGATGCAATTTTCACAGCATGATACAAGTTCAGCGGGCCATCCGCACTGATAGCAGACGCTGGTCTCATTGAGCCAACGACCACAACTGGCTTATTACTTTTGACAACCAAATGTAAAAAGTAAGCGGTCTCTTCAAGTGTATCTGTTCCATGTGTGATGACAATCCCATCGACTTGATCATCGTTTAAGAGTTTATTGACTCGTTTGGCTAATTTTAAAAGAAGAGCATCATCCACATTTTCACTGCCTACATTCGCCACCTGCTCACCTGTTACATTTGCAATATCCTTGAGCTGAGGAACTGAAGCAATGACTTTATCGATGCCAAGTGAACCAGATTTATACCCTGTCGTATCTGTATCACTGTCTGAACTGCCAGCAATCGTCCCGCCCGTCGCTAATACCTTAATATTAGACAAGGACTTATTACCTGTTTCTACGGCTGTCGTTTTGTCTTTTGATTCCTTAGATGCGGTTTCGTTTTCGCTTTGATTTTTCTGTTGAGTACTTGTATTGGCACAAGCTGCTGTCGACATTAATAAAACAGAAAGAAGGACAGCACCTAACCATTTTGTTACGTTCATTCGATCATCTCTTTTCTTAAATGTGATGGATTCAAAGCTATATCTCTTTCTATAGGGTTTACTTTATACCAATCCTTCATTCATCAGCATGAGGCGAAAGTTACAGAACCAAATAAAGGCAAAAAGGTCATTATCACAATCATTTCTTTACATCTAAATACCTACCTTTTTTTAAAAAAAAGGTAATATTGAGGTTGTTCAATTATTAACAGTAAACGATGCTAGATCATCAATTTATGATAAAATATAGTAAATTTTACAAAAAGGAGTTTACATATTGCAAAAGCTTCAATCATTTCACAAAATCCTAATAACACTATTCCTTAGTTCGATTTTACTCAGTCTGTTCGTATGCTTCTATCCACCGATTCAGGGTGAGCCTACGTTTATGGTATTTTACGTTCCCATCTTTTTTGTTTATTATTTCGTCTTTGCGGTTCCTTTGCAGTTGTTGTTTTCTTTGCAACCAAAGGTTTTCCATCCACTTTATCTAGCTGCTTATTTACTGATTGCAATGGTTGTCATGCTTTTTGTGATTGATGGAATTGGGAGTTCAGTATCTATACCTATCGTCATCATGAGCAGTCTCATCTACTGGATCTTTGATTCTTTGCTTTATCAAAGAACATATGAAAAAAACACCTAATGTGAAGGTGTTTTTAGCTGCTCGAGTATATGCTCACAATGATCCAAGTACGCTTGGCTCAGTAGGAAATCTTTCGGTGCGGCGATCGCCGCTAATGTGATCAGGGCATTGGAATGATGAATGAGCGGATTCAGCATTGAATGCTCTACGTCTCTTATTGTTTGAATATGCAACCATTGAGGTGCTACTTCTTTCTCGTAGATCGTTTTCGTTTCAGCGGAATCTACGTTTCGGTCATTTTGTGCCAAAACCAAATAGATCGGTGATTGGATGCGCTTGATATCTGAAGTGGCATCGGCTTTCATGTTCTTTTGTATGAATTCAAATCGATCTTTTGTCATCTCTTGATCGTCCGTTTTCTTTTGATATGTGCGAAATGCCGCGCCTTCTTCTAATAATTTGTTTTGCTCATCTTCTTTTTCGATTGTTTTTTGAATTTGTTCTTGAGATGCATTCGTTTCTTTTAATGTTTGAAGTGTATTGTACCTTCCCTGTCTCATCCAATTGATAGCAGGCCCGACAAGGATGGAGGCTGTGATATCGGTTCGATCTGTCATTACTTTTGGGATCACCCAGCCCGCTTGGCTTGCTCCCCATAAGATGATTTGTTTTGATTGAAGATTATGCTCTTTCTTCGACCATTTGATCACATTCTCTACTTCCTTTGCACGATCATCCATGGATTGATGCAGCCAGTTTCCTTCTGATTGACCCACCCCGGGCTTATCCCATGATATAGACGCATAGCCTTGCTTTGCAAAGCGTTCCATTAAAGGTCTGTATCCTCCGTCATATGTGGCATTTTGTGGACCATCTCCGTGTACAAAAAGGACAATTCCTTTTATTGACTCCTTCTTAGGTGTTGTGACGATACCTGATAATGTCCCATCCGCAGTCTCCATGACGACTTCCTTTTCATTCATAGCAAAGCTGTTTTCATAAAATACAAATGCTGTGATAAAAATGAATGCCGATGCAGCGATGATCAGCCAAATCCTTTTTTTCAAGTTCTATTCCCCGCTCTCTGTTCAACTGTATACACCATGGAATCTTGGTACGTGACAGAGACTGGTACATTCTCATATAAGATCATATAAGAAGGCTGGTCAAACGGAGCTTCGTGTAGAAAAGCCTCAATTTCTTCAATGACTTTCTCTTCATCTTCGGCTAAAAAACTTTTAACCGCGTAAGAACCTGCATCCAGTCTCACATCGTAATCCTGTTCATTTGATACATAATAAGAAATGGTTAAGTCATCTTGCAGATTGATCACATAATATCTCTCCTCAAAAAGAGACAGATCCAGCTCCTTTTGGTGAACGATTTGTTTAAAGTCGAGCTCTGTTTCACTCTTTAGAAGATGATCTGGGATCTGTTTCAAATAACGAATTGGCCGATCTTGAGTCGTTGTTTGATTAAGCTGAAGGCTGTTTTGAATCGACAGCATATGCTCCAGACGCTGTTTCACTTCGCTCAATTCCTGTAATTGCTTCTCGACCTGATCCAGCATACCTCGATAGGACAGGGTCATACCGGGTTCTTTCGAAAAGCTCTCGCTGATATCTTTTAAAGAAAACCCCGCCTTTTTTAAGAAGAGGATTTGATAAAGGGTGTAAATTTCTTTTTCATCAAATAATTGGTATCCATTTTGAGCGACCTTCGCAGTGCGGACGAGATCCTGTTCTATATAATGACGAAGCGTATACTTTGTGATGTTTAATAGCTTACATACTTCTCCACTTGTTACATACGTCACTAGATTCCCTCCTTGTGTACATAGTCTAAACCATGTGGTTACCACACAGTCAATCATGCCATAAAAAAATCACCGAGGACATCTTCCCTCAGTGATGTGTCATTTCTATTTCATACTTGGTCCAGCATGTGAAAAAATCGGATCTTTCAATTCAAAATCAAATGTCTTGCCGTCAACAATACCGACTGTTTTTTCATGATCATACAGCTCGAGCAGACAAGCTGCCATTTCTTTTGATGTATGATATTTCTTGATATTGCCTTCATATTCGAATTGATCTACATCTAATGAACGCTTTGCAAATTCCGATTCTGTTGCAGAAGGTGCTAATATTTTTGCCTGTAACTTAGCTCCCTTTTCTTTCAACTCTAGTGCCAGTCCTTCTGTAAAGGCACTCACGTAAAACTTTGTGGCCGAATAGGTGACGGCATTGCCGACGACTGTATAGCCCGCTCTTGAAGAAATGTTGATCAGCTGAGCCCCTTCTACTTGCTCATAATCACGAACAAATAAAGTGGATAAAATCGTTAAGGCTTCGATATTCAGATGAAGCATATCTCCAATTTTACTTACATCCTGTTCTCCTATCGAGCCGAAATGGCCGAATCCTGCATTATTAATGAAGGTGTCGAGCTCATATTCAGCCAATGATTCATAAAATGAATACACTTGCTCCATGTCGGTTAAATCGACAGACTGTATATTTACTTCGATATCGGGATATTGATCAAGAATCTCCTTCTTCAGCTCTTGGAGTTTCTCGAGCCGGCGTGCAGCTAAAATAAGATTTTTGCCTCGTGCTGCAAAGGCCAGTGCCGCCTCATATCCAATACCTGAACTTGCTCCTGTAATGACTGTATAGCTCATTTTATATCCCCCTATGAACGTCTTCTAACTAGTTAAATTATAACGACAGCACTTTGCTCTAGTCAATTTTGAAGAGAATCACAGGGGTGACTTGTCTAGCTTCATTCATCATGTTGGAGGATGTCATGTTGAGATTTTTTTGTTAATTTGTGAAAAACCAATTGGTAGGAATGTTCGATTAACTCCTCTACAAATGAAGCTGGAATGTCTGCATCAAGGTAAATGGAATTCCAATGAGTCTTATTCATATAATAGCCCGGAATAATCCCCTCATGCATCTCTCTTAGTTCTTCAGCACGTTGAGGGTCACATTTTAAAGTGATAACAGGCTTTCGATTCGCATCTCCGCCCATCATAGCAAACATCTTTCCACCAATATGATATCGATCTGCCTGCCATTCTGGCTGATAATCATGGGTGACTCCTTTTAAAGAAAGACAAAATGCCTGTAGATTCTCTTTTTCCATTAGATTCGCTCCTTTTTTAAGTCTACTATTCTTTCTATTATATCGACTATAAAGGCATATATCTGATCTTTTTCATTCACTTCACAACAATAAAGCACAGGCCCGCTAGGTTCTGTGCTTTTCTATCAATCAATGCTTCTTTCTTATTCAAACGCCTTCTTCAATTGATCACTCATGAGATGCCAAGCCTCTTCAGCTATTTCTAAATCTCCGGCATGCGTGAAGGCGTGGGGAACTCCTTTAAACTGTCTGTACGTGACGTCTATCCCTGCTTCTTTTAACTTCTCCGCATATTGTTCGGCTTCTTGAGCTAGCGAATCTCTTTCAGCTGTGATAACGAGAGCTGGTGGCATTTGTGCCAAGGATGAACGATCGGCAAAGATTGGAGAAACGAGCGGATTGCGCGGATCTTGGCCTTGCAGATAGAAGGCATTAAAGAGCCTCGCCATTTCAACTGGGATCGCTTCTTCAAACGCTGGCTTTTGTGCTGGATCAGTGGCTAAATCAAGTGGCGGATAATCAAGCACTTGATAGACAATCGGGAGTTGGTTCCCTTTTTGAATATTTAAGAGACAAGCAGCCGTTGCCAAGTTTCCTCCTGCGCTATGTCCGCCAATGGCTACTCTATTAGGATCTATTTGAAGCTCATCAGGGTGTTCATACAGCCACTTCAGCACATCATAGCATTCATGAAGAGCGGCTGGGAAAGGGTGCTCTGGAGCAAGCTGATACTCGACATTGACGACGATACATTGGGCTCGGTCTGCAATGACCGGACACCAGTGGTTATCCATTTCAGCACTGCCTAGGATAAATCCTCCGCCATGTAAATTCACAAAAACGGGCAGCGGCTGCTTTGAAGTGTTAACTGGCTTAAATACCCATACCTTTGTTTCTCCAGCACTTGTTGGAATGTCATATTCCATTTTGTTCACTTCATGAGGATGGACTGGTTTTAGTTCCGATTGACTAGGTAATGAACCTTCAGCCGGTTGACGTAATGACTCAGCGATTTTGATTTGTTCTTCTAAGTTCATGATCTCAGTCTCCTGTCTTATTTATTTCTTCTTAACTCATTCGTTTCTTTTTCATCTTTTCCTTCTACTGAATCAGCAGCACATTCTCATTGGTTCACTTTTTATCTATCTCCCCATTTTCGCCCTCTTTGAAACAAGCATTGAGAATATAAAAAAAGCACTGCGGCGCTAAGTCCTCAGTGCTTTTCATCTGTTTTATGAAACTTGCTGTTCTACCTTCACTCGTTTAATAAAGAAAGCGATGATCAAACCAATGACGGTCATGATCACAGCAAAGATAAATGCATGCTGGACGCCATTTGTAAAGGCGAGCAGCTTGTTCATCGGATTTGCAGGATCAGCCACATTTTCCATAAAGCTGCGGGTTCCTGATGAAAGGATCGAAATACCAACCGCAGTACCAATGGCTCCTGACACCTGCTGCAATGTATTCATAATCGCTGTACCATGCGGATATAGCTCTGGCGGCAGCTGATTTAATCCATTTGTTTGTGCAGGCATCATGATCATCGCGATGCCGACCATTAATGTAATATGAAGGGTCACAATGTATCCAATCGATGTATTCACACTTAGATTGGTAAAACCTAACATCGTCACTGCGACGATAGCAAGCCCTGGAATCACAAGCCATTTCGGTCCAAACTTATCAAATAAACCACCCATGATTGGAGATAGCAGACCGTTGATAATTCCACCTGGCAATAGCATTAAACCTGCTGTAAAGGTCGTTAGTGCCAAGGATGTTTGCAGATACAATGGCAAAATCATCATAGCAGACAGCATGACCATCATACACACTAAGATCAGCAGTAACCCAATGACAAACATCGGATATTTAAACGGGCTTAAGTTCAGCATCGGTTCCTTCATATTCAACTGTCTGAGAGAGAATACAAGAATCCCAATGACACCTACTGCAATTGCAACGATCACATGCATACTGCTCCAGCCGCCGCCTTCACCGGCACTGCTAAAGCCATACACAATTCCTCCGAAACCAATGGTTGAAAGCACAATGGATAAGATGTCGATTTTCGGTCTTGTTGGTTCTGTGATATTTTGCATAAAGATAAAACCAAAGACGAGTGCAGCTATTAATAGCGGAAGTGAAATCCAGAAAATCCAATGCCACGTCAGCGATTTCAAAATAAGACCAGAGACCGTTGGACCAACAGCTGGTGCAAACATGATCACAAGACCTATAATCCCCATAGATCTGCCTCGTTTATGAGGCGGGATGATCACCAAAATCGTATTGAACATTAATGGAAGAAGCAATGCTGTTCCGACTGCCTGTACGACACGTGCCACCATTAAAATACTAAAGACTGGTGCAACTGCTGCGATAAAAGTTCCAATGATCGAAAAGACGAGCGACGTCATGAAAAGCTGTCTTGTTGTAAACCATTGAAGAATGAGTCCTGAAATTGGTACGAGAATACCAAGTGTTAATAAATATCCTGTTGTTAGCCACTGAGCTGTCGTCGCTTCAATTCCAAAGTCTAACGTTAAGCTTCTCAGCGCCATATTTAGTGCCGTTTCACTGAACAGGCCAATAAAACCGGCTGTAATAAATGAGATAATAATGGGCAGCGTTCGAATATGAGAAGCTGCTGCTTGCTGTTTGTTCATAGTAGGTTGGCTCCTTTTCTTTTTCAATTTAAATCAATCATAGGAAGTGAGGACGGTCAGAAATGAGCCACTTCAATGTCTATTGAAAACAGATAAAATCTGTTTTTCTGCAGCGAATTGAGCGATTTTTTCGATTGTATAACCAGATTCATGAATATAAAACATCATTTCAGGCGTCATCGGAGAGGACATACAAAGTGTCGTCAGTTCAATATCCTGTAAATTCGCTTCCCCTTTTTCATCTGCTTCTTCTAGCAAATCACGAATCATTTGCCTAAGCGATTGACTGTAATGACAGTCATACACTTTGCTTGTCTGCTCTAAATTCCCAGATATCTTAAGCATCCGAATCCAGTCTAAATGATGACCGACAATGAGATGAATTTCTTCGAGCACATAACGCAAACGTTCACGAACCGGCTGGTCACTGATTTTGCTCAAGTAAAGATGCAAAGCAGGGATCAGCTGTTCAAATTTTTCTCCAAGGATCGAAAGGCACAAATCACTTTTATTGGCATAACGGCGATAAAGAGTACCCTGCCCAACACCAGCTGTTTTGGCAATTTTATGCATGCTGACATTTTCCACGCCAAATTCCTGAAACAAAGTAAAAGCGACCTCTTCAATTTCCTTCCCAATATCCTTTTCCATGATGCTTCACCTTCTTTACCTTCATCCATATTGCACTTCTCTCTATGTGTTCAATCAAAACTTTTTGGTTTTCATTAGGACAATTGTACCGGTATTATCTTACGGACAACTGTCCGCTTTGTCAATCATTCTTTAGTAAATAGCCTGAAAAAGATCATTTTCTTTCGTAACTTCCTATGAAATAAGAGAAAAATCTAGTAAAAAATCCTCTTTAATATCATATATTAGACCGATTTTCCATTTCGAGAGAATCATGTATGATCAATTAAGAAAACGCTTTCAAAATAAGAGAGGGGAATGCCTACATGTCTTACCGTGTGAAACGAATGTTGATGCTGCTTGTCACTGGAATAGTATTGAGTTTATCCACATTTACTGCGGGTGCCTCGGCCCAAACAGGCGGATCGTTTTATGAGCCTTTTAACAACTATAATACGGGATTATGGCAAAAAGCCAATGGGTACTCGAATGGAAACATGTTTAACTGTACGTGGCGTGCAAACAATGTCTCCATGACGTCGTTAGGGGAAATGCGATTATCGCTCACAAGTCCTTCCTATAATAAGTTTGACTGCGGAGAAAACCGTTCCACTCAAACATATGGCTACGGGCTTTATGAAGTCAGTATGAAACCAGCCAAAAATGTTGGGATCGTGTCTTCGTTCTTTACTTATACAGGACCGACTGATGGTACGCCTTGGGATGAAATTGACATCGAATTTCTTGGAAAAGATACGACAAAGGTTCAGTTTAACTACTATACCAATGGTGTAGGAAATCATGAAAAGATCGTCAACCTTGGTTTTGATGCAGCAAACTCTTATCACACGTATGCATTTGACTGGCAGCCCAACTCGATCAAATGGTATGTGGACGGACAATTAAAACATACTGCCACTACTCAAATCCCTCAAACTCCAGGAAAGATTATGATGAACCTCTGGAATGGTGCAGGTGTCGATGAATGGCTCGGATCCTATAACGGTGTTACACCACTCCACGCGCATTATAACTGGGTGCGTTACACAAAAAGATAACCACATCACAAAACCTGTGACAAGTCACAGGTTTTTCTTCATTTAAATAGAGCTGGTTTTTAGTTGATGAACTAGCTTTTGTTCATAACTGTGGATAATATCTTCATAACTTTCTATCTTGTAATCTAATCGCTTAATCGTCTCTTCGATTTCCTTTTGCTTTTCTACAAGTCTTTCTCTCTCATTGACCAAAATGCTTTTTCGCGAGGACAGGGTATGATCCTCGCCCTCGATAAATAAAGCCGTATATTCTCGAAGTGCATCAATTGAGAGACCCGCATTTCTCATACATTTGATAAATTCAATCCACTGAATATCCTCTTCTGCATAATCACGAACACCGTTTTCATCACGACGGATCGGTCGAATTAAACCAATATTCTCGTAGTATCTGAGCGTAGCAGTAGATAAATTGAGCTGCTTGGCGGCTTGTGCTATTTTCATTGTTTTCACCCTTCTCTTCTTCTCTCACCTTATGAAAAATGAAATTCCTTCTTCTCATCATCTCCAATTTGATAGAGAACGCAAGATGCTTTTGGCTCAATTCTTTATTTAAGGATGTTGAAAAGCCTGAAGAGGGTTCTCTATTGACTTAGAGTTCACTTTAAGACGTACAGTATAGAAGTAGAACAGAATCTTACTTTTGAAAGGATGATTTAGAATGTGTCAGACGCACCAATCAAACGTTTTAAGTGTTTCACATGCAAAAGCGAACTTTGAACGGACAACCATTGAACGAAGAGCGCTTCGTCCACATGATATTTTAATTGATATTCAATTTAGCGGGATCTGTCATTCAGATATCCACAGCGCCTTTGATGAATGGGGCGGCGGTATTTTCCCAATGGTTCCGGGTCATGAGATTACTGGAGTCGTTGCCGATGCCGGCGATGATGTGACGAAGTTTCAGATCGGAGACCGTGTAGGCGTTGGCTGTTTTGTTGATTCCTGCGGCACCTGTGAATATTGCCAAAATGGAGACGAGCAATATTGCAAGAAAGGAGTCGTCCAAACCTATAATAACCTCGATTATGACGGGGAACCAACTTACGGCGGCTATAGTCAGAAGATTGTCGTGACAGAGCGCTTTGTCGTCAGCATTCCAGATCAACTATCCCTTGATGTCGCAAGCCCTCTTCTCTGCGCTGGCATTACCACTTATTCTCCGTTAAAGCACTGGAAGGCAGGTCCTGGCAAAAAAGTCGCCATCGTCGGGATGGGCGGGCTCGGTCATGTGGCCATTCAATTCGCACGTGCACTTGGTGCTGAAGTGACGGTATTGAGCCGCTCTTTGAATAAAAAAGAAGAGGCACTGTCATTTGGTGCAAAAGACTATTTTGCTACAAGTGATCCTAATACATTTAAAACACTATCCGGCCAATATGACCTCATTCTCAATACGGTCTCTGCTAATATCAATGTAGACGCCTATTTGTCCTTACTTCGAGTGGACGGAACCTTGGTGAATGTCGGTGCACCACCTGAGCCAGATCAGTTCCATGTCTTTTCATTAATCACCGGGCGCCGCAGCATTGCCGGTTCACTCGTTGGCGGCATCCAAGAAACACAAGAAATGCTCGATTTCGCAGCTACTCACCATATCGCACCACAAATTGAAGTGATCAACGCAAGTCAAATTGATGAAGCATATGAACGTGTGCTGAAAAGTGATGTGCGTTATCGGTTTGTCATTGATATTTCGACATTATGATCGGATTCTATCTGGAAAGACCAGCTCAATGGCTGGTCTTTTTTAATGGTGGATATCCTGTTTTTCTTGTAGTGAGATTTTAGAGGATATGTTCAAAAATCATCCAACATTTTCATGAAATCATCTCTTTTTTTTAGAACTAAATTTATTGACAAAAAATAAATAAACATGTTATTATTAAAAATTTGATTATTTTACCCCTAAGTGTGGTACCCTTAAAGTAGATACATGATATGGAGGCGGATGATATGTTTCAAATTGGTGATAACATTGTTTATCCAATGCACGGAGCAGGTATAATTGAAGCCATAGAAGAAAAAGAATTCTCTGATGAAAAACAACAGTACTATGTGATTAATATGTCAATCAGTCATATGAAAGTGATGATTCCAACACGGAAAATGTCAGGTTCACGTGTTAGACCTGTTACAGATATACTGGCATTAAACAATGTGATGGACATTTTCCAGCATGGCGAATCAGTTCAAATACCGACATGGAAAGAACGGCATACAATTAATACAAACAAAATAAAAACGGGTAGCATCCAAGACGGTGCTGAAGTTGTACGTGACCTGATGCGTATGAAAAAAGAGAAAGCACTAAATGCAAGTGAAAAGAAAATGCTAGATGATGCCCATGAATTTTTGCTAAGTGAATTAGAGGTCATCGAAGGGATTACAGAAAAACAAATCAAAAGTTTCTGTTAAGAAATCTGCCGCTCTTTTGGGCATCCCTCACCATTTTTGAATTCAAGTTCTCTGACCCACCCTTCAATTAATGAAAGAAAAAAGAATTTATTTAGGCAAATTCCGCATATTGTAAATCCAATATGCTATACTGTTGATAAACCTTTGAAGCATGAATTTTTTTACGATTACCTTGTAACATCTCCCTACTTGTACGCTGAGTAGGGTTTTTTATTGAAGAAATAAATGAAAGTACAAAAAAACAGGCTCTCTACAGAGAACCTGTTTTAAAAAATGAAGATTAAGCAGTTTTTTGAACGTTAGCAGCTTGAGCTCCACGAGAACCTTGCTCTACGTCAAATGTTACTTTTTGACCTTCGTCTAAAGATTTGAATCCGTCACCTTGGATAGCTGAGAAATGTACGAATACATCGTCGCCTTCTTCACGTTCGATAAATCCAAAACCTTTTTCTGCGTTAAACCATTTTACTGTACCTTGTTCCATGTTTGTTGCCTCCTAGTGCGTTATCACACAATGTATTATACTATCCTTGCCCAAAGTATCCTCAAGACGAAAAGTCTTTCTTCATGCTATCCTTTACGCCGAACAAAAATAATTAATCTTATTGTAACATGATTCGGAAATAATTGCAATTTAGATTTAAAAGAGCACAAAATGTGCTATGGTAACACAAATAAGACAGGGATTTAATGATGAAACGTTCATTTAGCTATGTTCAATCATTTGCGCATAAAATATGTTATTTTCAGCACGAAAAGCAACCTTTATCTAAATTCTCTCTAAAATCGACTGAACAAAGTTAGTTTTTCCCTCGGCATATTTGTGTTTGTCTTTTTTATTTAAACTTGATAGGTTCAGTTTGAGCTGCTCGTACTCATTTCTCACTAATTCGTTTCTTCTTAAATAATCCCTGAAATTTAACTGTTCAAGTAAATACCTATTGCCTGTTTGATACATATGGATTTGGTGTGTACGTGGTTCTCCTTTGTTGAAATAGTGTCTTTCAGGTAATACATTGATTCCTCTATATGAATAACCAAGCTCTTGCAAAGCTGTTACACACTGTTTCCCGTCAAGAAAACAATCTATTTCAATCGCAATATCTATAATGGGTTTCGCACTCAAACCATTTACTGCTGTACTTCCAATATGATGCACATTCACCGTGTACTGCCCAATGACCTCTACTATTCGTTTCTTTTCCCTTTCAAATTCTTTGCCCCATTCAGCAGACCAAGGAACTAAAAAAACTTCCTCTCTTGGTAATCCAAGCATAAGCTCCACCCCTCCTTATTATTTCGTTGTTTAGTTGGAAATTTCAGCACAACCTAATTGAAGCCTTTCGATCCATTAGAACGACTTATTATAAGATAACTCAAACAAAAAGCCCACTTACTTAAGTTGAGTGGACTTTTTCGTTTAGAAACTATAAAAATCATTAATACAGCCATGAACCCGAATCAAGAAAACTTCTATTTATACAAAGGTGTACAACTACATATTTTCCGACTCAAGTCTGTTTAACCAGTTATGGACTAGTGAGTTAAATACATCAGGTTGTTCGATTTGCAGGTTGTGGCCAGCCATATCAAGCACTGCAAAGGTTGCCCTTGGATAGTCTTCGATCAGCCGCCACGCATCGTGATATCCAACTACATTGTCTTGACGCCCTGTGATAATGAGCGTGGGATACTGAAATTCAGCTGAAATGTCGAAGCTATAGCCATACCCATTTTGAAGAATGTTATTGATGAATTCATGATTTGTTTGTTTAGAAGGAAGGTAAATTTCATCTCGAAATCTTTCCCATTCCGTTTTTCCTTGCACAACTGCCATGGAACAAAATTCATCCGTCTCCTCTGGAGAAAGTTGTGATATCAAGCTGCTGTCACTTTTTAGAACGGTCTTCTCTGGCACGACTCTTCTATCGAATACAGGTATAGTCATTGGGGCCACAAGCAGTAATCCACGAACGGTTTCCCGGCGTGAATGAACAATACCTCTAGCTATGTACCCTCCATACGAATAACCACAAACACTAAACTGTTCATCAGGAATAATCTCGTCCAAAAGACGCAATACCGCTTCTAACATATCATCAGAATTCTGAATAGACGGATGCGGCTCGGAACGTCCCATCCCCGGTAAATCTATGTATATTCTCTTCCAACCGCTTTGTTTTTCAAATACCGGTTCCAATGCATGTAACATCACTTGATGGTCAAGTGTCCAACCATGTAATATTACAATTGGAAATCCTTCTCCAATGACTTTATGGTAAATTGACATGTATTTTCCCCCTTTCCTATCCTTCAATATTTTATCACAATTTTAGCAAAATTCTTTATTCCACTGAATTTGGTATCACCGTAAACTGTCATAAATAACAGTTCAATTACTTCGAAAACACAAAAAAACCAAAGGTCTACAACCTTTGGTTTCTTAGATGCGGCCGAGAGAACTTGAATTCAAATGAATAATACTCCCAGTAAAAATTTTAAAAAATTCACCTTTTAGAACGATGCTAAATACTCATCTATTGCTCTCAAAGCTTTCTCTTCTCCTCCAGATTCTTTAAAGCTTACACTTAACTTTCTAACATTCTCTCGATATGAAGGGTTAGAAAGTATAAGATCAACAGCTTCTTTTAACCTTGGTACACTTACCTCATTTGGATGAATTGTATAGCCAGCTTGAAGTTCTTCCAGCCGTTTGGCGATCATTGGCTGGTCATTAGCTTGAGGAATGACAATAAGGGGCACTTCATAATAGACAGCCTCACTTGTACTATTCATTCCACCGTGCGTAATAAAGACGTCTGTATGCTGCAAGACATCCAGCTGTGGTACATAGTGACGAACAATGAAATTCTCTGGGAAAGGCTCTAATTTAGAGATTTTCGTATTATCTCCAATTGAAAATACTACTTTACCTTTAAAATCTCTAAATGCCTCCATACAAGTTTTGAAAAAGGGCTCTCCACCCAAAAAAAGAGTACCCATCGATACATAAATGACTTTCTGGGCTTTTAATTCATCTAATGATAAATTGTTGGTTTGCTTGCGTTTCGTGATAGTTGGCCCAATAAAGATATAAGAATCGTTTATATGTTCGCTATTTGGCTGGAACTCTCTACTGGTATAGACGATATTCAAATCAGCTGTATTCATAAGAAA
This sequence comes from Bacillus sp. FSL W8-0645, assembly GCF_038007905.1. NCBI lineage: Bacteria > Bacillati > Bacillota > Bacilli > Caryophanales > Bacillaceae > Bacillus > Bacillus sp. FSL W8-0645. The sequence continues at coordinate 560,630 of NZ_JBBOYC010000001.1, read as the reverse complement.
TTGAAAAGGATGCTTCACCTTAACATTGAAGCTGTGCTCTATTTTCTTTATTAACATTTCATTTTCCCTCTCCACTTCTGAAGACGAGCTGAGTGATACAGAGCTGTTTTCTAACGTTGTTAAGAATTGTTCTTCAGGAACAACAAACGACGATGATGAAGAAATGGCTGGAATATTTAAGTATTCTTTGACCAATAATCCTGCACCGAACGTATCATAGTACACATAATCAAACGTAATGGATTGAGCAAGCTCCTGAACGATCGTTAAAATATCAATAGAAATCCTTAAATGGACTTGCACGAATTCATGAATGCTTGTGTTTTGAGGTGTCCGTCCCTTAAGGTAATTTGGGTGGAGATATGTTTTCGCGCCCAAAGCTTCAATTCGTTCCTTAAACTCTTCTGTTGTAACATAATAAACCGTATCTCCCCGATTAATTAATGCTTTCACTATGCCAAGAGTTGGGTTAACATGCCCCTCCCCTGGAAAATTGATCATTAATACATTCATAAGTCATACTCCTCCCTAATGAAACGAGCCTAAAAGATATACACTTTTAATTAAAAAGATTAATGTTAAATTCTTCATTCAGTATCTTGACATACTGATCTTCATTCAAAACCTTCTTCGTTTTTTTACCGTTTTTAATTTTGATGAATTTTTCTTTTGTTAACGTAATATGTCCATCTTCTATTATTTTTACAGCGAGAAGGTTTTTATTAAACGGTGATTTTTTATTTTTTGCTATGGTTTCTTGCATCTCATTTAACTCTATTTCTGATATCTCGTTCAGATTAAAAGCATATCCTAGTTTCCATTCTCCATATTCTAATGTATTTTTTTCTTGCATTTCAAAAACATAGGACCCTTTTTCAGTGTTCAGTTTTCTTACTCGATAATTTCTAACGGGAGACTGTACAACCTCACCTGTAAAAGGAACTGGTGAAAGAGGAAGAAATGATGCAAAACCCGAATCAATTAGATGCATTCTGTGATGGTATGTTAACATAATAGCTACATGTGTATGATCAATTGACCAGTTCTCAGATGAATGATCATATACTGTTGCTGATAATAATTGAACATCAAATCCACAATCTTTAAGGAAGTAGTATAAGAGTGGATTTATCTCATAACATAAACCGCCTCGATGATGATCTAAAAGTTTCTTTTGAAGATTTTCTTTAGAAATGACTCTATAATTTTTATAGATGACATCTATATTTTCAAAAGGAATACTCCTCGCAAAAGATTGAAGGAGATCAGGTAAATCTTCAAACTGTATGACCCTTTTTGATTCTAAATCTACTCTTGAAAAAATACGCTCCCTTAATGACGACACCAGATAACCTCCATTTTACATTTAAGTATATTATTATCATTTACCCACCTTTATTTTAAGTTGAATAAAGATGATTTTCAATTTTCTTGCTCAAAATCGCTTCTTTATATGTTCACTAAACTTTACTTGAACAAGTTTTACTTTATAGTCAGAGAGCCTTGGTTATCATTAAATTCAATACTCTAGTTTCTTCAGGCTCACATTTCACAACCAAACAAATGGATGACCATTCGTGATGATGTTATTTCACTGGTACTCCCACTCCTAAAGAGCCAACTTGTCTCGTCAGTTTCCATCCCAAGAGGATAATAATCAAGCCTAGAGTGATAAGCAGATACAATGTAGGAACAAAACTTCCTAAATAATCATGCAGGAACCCAATGATAAATGGTCCCACAGCACCAATCATATATCCAATTGCTTGAGTCATAGCTGACCAGGTACTTGCTTCTATTGGTGAATCTGTCTTATCAATTGGTAATAATAAAGTGAGTGAAACAAGACCGCCACTGCCAATCCCTAGACATATGCTCGCAACAAGAGGTGTGATGTTTGTAAAGCATAACAGTGATAAACCAATCATCACGCTGAGTGTGAAAAATGTAATCCAAAATCTTCTGCTTGGCATTACCTTTAAGAGACTAGGCAAGAAAAGGGTGGCCGGCAGCTGTGCGAGCATGGTTATAGTACCAATAAGACCACCAAATGCCGCAGTTTCTCCTTTTTCCTCTATAATTGCTGGCAGCCAAGCTGCAAAACAATAAAACAGTAGAATGACAAGACCAACAAAACAAGTTAATAGCCAGGCTTCTTTATTCTTTAAAGGCAAGGACGCACGAATCTTTTTGGACGATTTATGGGTGTGTTTTTGAGCTTGCTTAGTAACCAAGAACCAAAGTGGAAGTGCGACTAGAGCAAAAATACTCCAGAAGGCTAATCCATTTTTCCATGAATCATTTAACATGTGTTGAAGTGGTGTCGTCAGCCCAATTGATATAGATGCACCAACGACCATTGATGTAGAATAGATGCCTATCATAGAAGCAGCATTCTCTGGAAAGTAGCTTTTGATAAAACCTGAAAGTAAAGGACTGACAATTCCGATTCCCGCACCAATAAACAAAGCCGTTATCAATAGATTTACGGAAGAATTTGAAAAGACACGTAAAAGTGTTGCAACTCCTATCAAGGCGATAAAAAAGGTAATAATTTTCTCTGATTGATAGCGACTGGCCAATCGGCCTGCAAATAATGAACAAAAACCAAAACAAATTAAAGGAATAGACGTGAGTAAGCTTGCTGACATCGAACTCATGCTTAGTTCCTCCGTTATTCCATTTAGAACTGGGCTAACTGACGTGATACCCGGTCTCAGATTAAATGCAGCTAATATAAGTGCAAATAGAAATAATCTATTACGATTGATCATACTTGTTACCTCCGATACGTTTCTTGATGCGCAATCCTTTTTAATGGTACATGAAGTCATTACATAAATAAAATACATATTAATTATATAAGAGATAACAAAAATGATATGCATTTCAAAATAAAATCAGTCTGTTTTTATGTAATATAGATGAAAAAAGCCGAATTTCCCAATGTTTGGAATCTTCAGCTTTTAATAGTATTTTTACTTTTTCTATTCTTCAATTAGATAAAAATGTTCATCATATTTTATAAATCTGGCAGTGATAAGATTTCAATGGTTCGGAGCCTGATAAGGGATCTAGCTGATCTGTGCCTATTAACTGATTTACATTTGCACCTTCTACTGAGGATGGATCAAATTCAGCTAATTCTAGTTCATCACACTTATCCCACCAGCCTGCTTGAGTATAGACCGTACCCAAGGGTATACTTTGTGTCAGTCGAGCGACTGCCTTCATCCTGCCATGAGGAGATGCTAAATAAACCCATTCTCCTTCATTTAGGCTGTACACTTGAGCTGTTTGTGGATGGATTTCAACAAAAGGATCGGGATGCATTTTCCTTAGTCTTGCAATATTTCGATGCTGGCTATGACAAAAACCTTTTAATTTAAAAGAAGAAAGAACTAATGGAAAGTCTTTAGATTTTTTCTGATAATGCGGAACAGTTATTGGTTTCTCAAACTGGGGTAGTGGATCATACCCACGCTCTAACAAAAATTCAGAATAAATTTCTAGTTTACGCGTTGGAGTGGAGAAGCCACTGACTCCACCATTCTTCTTTTCCGCATATTTACAATACTTCACGTTTAAGGGAATGGATATTCCTTCTAGCTGAGTTAAGAGTTGATCTACGGTTACATTGAGAGGGCCAAGATAGTAATTAAACGCAGCCTCAATATCCCCATCCCAAAATTCTTCTTGATAACCCATTTCTAAAGCTAGGTCCATTATGATTTGTAGGTCAGGACGAGCTTCTCCAGGAGGCTTTGACATCGGAGGTTTGTATTGAATATGTTGCGCCGTTTGTAAATCCCCCTCAAAACCAGTCAACAAACTCGGTGACTCCCAAGCATGAGCAGCAGGTAAGACAATATCTGCAAACCTTGTCATTGGACTATGAAACAAATCGACATGGACATGAAATTCTAGTTTTTTCAAGGCTTCTATCATATTTTCACTTCCTGAGTTTTGAGTGACCATATTACCGCCAAAGCTTAACAATCCTCTTATCAGATAAGGAGATTTGTTCAATACAGCATCGGCAAAATCATATCCTGATGCGGATATTTTGGGAGCACCTAAGGGTCTCTGTTCTAATCCTAGACGTTTCTGCTGTTGTGAAAGTGGTATCAAATTTCCACCTTTAATTAAGCCTACTGGTAAAGATGGGAGGATAATGTTTCCCCCTTGCTTATCAAAACAACCAGTCAGACTATAAAGGATACATAATGCTCGATTGGTTGATGAACTATTTACATGCTGTTCTAAGCCATTCCATGAATAATAAGCGATCGGATTTACTTGGCATAATAATTCCCCCAGTTCCGTTAACTTCTCAGCTGGAACACCCGTGATGTTTTCTACATGTTCAATCGTAAAAGAAGAAACTCTTTTCATTAATTGTGAAAATACGGTTTCCGAAGAAACGTCCTCATTTTCATATTCACCTGTAAGCACTATTTGTTCTGACCATATCTCAGGATCTTCTAAAGTATTAATTTTAAATGGTTTCTGCTTGTGATGAAGAGTTAAAAATTCATTCGACTGATGATTTTCAGGTCGAAGGAATTTTCCTGTATGCTTATCGACTAAGAAAGGGGCATTTGTCCAGTTGAGTAAAAATTGATCGTCATATGATTGATTCTTAATCAAAAACTGAATACAACCTAATATTAAAGCAATATCAGTTCTATGATTCGGCGCAATCCACAAATCTGCCGCTGCAGCTGTCGTTGTTCGACGTGGATCAATGACCACTAGTTTACTTCCCCTTTTTCGTGCTGCCATCAGTCTTTTCCAAGTCTGTAGATTCGTATCTGCTGGATTATGTCCCCATATTAATATCAAGTTGGCATGTTCAAAGTCAGGTTGAGGCAACCCAACACCATAAGTGTATTTTGATCCCTCGTCCCTTGCCCATTGGCAGACATTTGTATGGGATATATAGTTGGGGGTACCATAAAGATTCATCAATCGCTGCAAATATGGGCCCCAGTTAAAACTTCCACTCGCACCAACAGTTGGATAAGTGTATGAAACAGTTTCCGCCCCTGTTTCTGAACGAATCTGTTTGAGCCTATCAGTAATTGTTCGAAAGGCTTCTTGCCATGTGATTCTTTCCCATACAGGGTCTTGTCCCTTTAGATTAGTTCTTTTTAAAGGGAACAGAATACGATCAGGATGATTGACTATTTGAGGGGCTGCGGCTCCTTTTGGACAGATTCCTCCATTCGGATGATTTTTGTCAGGAATCACCTTTATTAACTGATCATTTTTCGTAATGGATATAACTCCACATTTTGAAACGCATTGTGAACAAAATCCCGATCTCCTTTTTTCACTAGTACTCATCATACTTCTCTCCTTTTTCAGGCTGAAGTCATTAGTTAAAATCCAGGAATTTTTCCGGGCCAATGATGATGCATACAGCTTAAATACAGATTTCCCGTCATTCTAAGATAAAGAAAATACCTCTTCTAAATGCTGATCCGTCTTCTCAAATATTTTCTCTATATCCGGCTTGAGAGCCGAATGATTTGAAAGTGTTTTCAGAGGTTTCATTCCTATAAATTGCTGTGCTTTATGCATTGCAAATAGTATCTCATCTACTTCTCTTCCCTCAAAGAAAGGCTGCTCAGCTGGATTATTGAAAATCCATTCACCTGCACCCCAAGTAACAGAAAGCATGTATTGACGACCTTTTAATAAACCGCCTTCACCATAAATTTCTGTTCCTTTATAAAAAATTCCATGTTCATATACCGTGTCCATGTACTTTTTAAATGCAGCCGGGTAGTGATACCAATAAACAGGTGTTTGAATGATAACCATATCAGCCCATATAAACTTGTCCTGTTCTTCTTTTATTTCATAACCGCTATCCACATTTGTCGTTTTGACTTGATAAAATGGGCTTAACTTGTCTACCATTCTTTTTGTTAACGTTTGATTTAATTGCCCTTTTGCCATCTCATGATATTCATGAGCATTAATGATTAAAATATTTTTCATTATGATCCTCCTCCAAAAATTTAAATCCAAGTTCATGTATTACTTAATAAAAATAAAATATGATAACGAACTCACTTTCCGGTTGATTTCTTGAATTTATATTTACTATTATGATACATTAAGTTCCAACATAATTAAAATGCATATTAATTATATAGGAGATAACGAAAACGCTATGAATAGATCACAAATTCAACTGATTGTCCAAATATCAGAAACAAGAAGTTTCACAAAAGCTGGTGAGGAATTACACATGACACAGCCTGCGGTAAGCCGCGCTGTAGCAACTATTGAAGCAGAATTAGGAACAAAACTAATCATGAGAAATAAAAAGAATCGGTTGTTCTTTACTGACGTAGGAGAACGTGTCTTAATTATTTTCAGAAATATCCTGAGTGATTTGCAGAAGGTAGATGAATTAATTGCAGCTGAACAGGGGTTAGAGATTGGAAAAGTTCATATTGGGGCTTATCCAACGGCATGTACAAGATTTATCCCTAAGATTATACGAACAATGGAAGATCAATATCCAGGCCTTGAAGTCAAGATTTCAGAAGGAAGTGTAGTTCAAGTCAAAGAATGGTTACGTTCTAAAACGGTGGATGTAGGAATGATTATTCCACCTGAAGAAGATTTTGATATCGTGCCTTTAATGAAAGATCAATTAATTGTCATTATGCACTCGAGTCATCCTTTATATCAAAAAGACACAATCGGTATTCCTGACTTACAACATGAAGACATCATCATTGGAAGAGGGGGTTATGAGCTTCAAATTCTCTCTTTATTTAAAGATTTAAATTTGAAACCTAAGATTAGGTTTGTCATTGATTACATCGACACAGCATTATGTATGGTACAAGAAGGGTTAGGGATTACAATTACAACGAAAAAAAACATATTATCCCTACCTGAAGATGTGGTTTTTCGTGAATTGAAGCCAAACACATATAGAGACATCGGTATAGCTGTTCCAAATATGAAGGATATCTCTAAGGCTACAGAAGTCTTTATTCAAACGGCTTGTTCTCTTTTTAAGAGCTAGATTGACTTCAAAAGGGTATGGCTGCAATTGAACGACACTCTATAAAAATATAATTTCAAACAAATAAGTCCACTCACTTTAGGTGAGTGGACAGATTTTGGACAGCTTCATTTAAAGTGATAAAAAATAAAAAAACCAAAGGTCTACAACCTTTGGTTTCTTAGATGCGGCCGAGAGGACTTGAACCTCCACGGGTTATTCACCCACTAGGCCCTCAACCTAGAAAATTTTTGTTATCACTTACGAAAAGTTGATTTTATTACACTCTTTTTTATCTATTATATAGGGAATTGAGTTTTCTAGGACATTTTTCGGTCATTTTCAATTAGGTCATATCTCTATATTAAAATATTAATATATTCTTACGATTAGGCTTCGGTGGTCTTATGAAAACACAAAAAATCTGTTACAATCCCATATCACTGATCTCTGAGATTATAAACAGATTTTTAAATACAATATCGTCCCCAAAATTATTAATATTTCCAAAAGCCAAGTTATAGTAAATAACCAAATTTTCTTTTTTAAAAATAAGAGGTCCTCATTATAAGCACTATCAGAGTCGAAAATCTCATTAATTTCTGTATCACTTAGAATATCACTATACATCTTTTTAAGACGGTTATATTGCACTTTATATCTACTACGTTCCATCCATGCATACCACTTTGAAGATAATAAAAAGAAAAAAGATATAATTAAAATTGCATATGAAATCACAGTGATATCTTTAGTGAAAATCTCTTCAATTTTATTTTCTGAAATTGCATTGAGTATAACTATAGAAGTGAAAAAAGTAACGATTAAAAGTTGGTTACTTTTTAAAGACGAAGCTAGCCCACTTACTATCTGACTAGTTTGTTGCGTTAAAGAAATAAGCATATCGGATAGAGTGTCTTTAACTCTTATATATTCTTCTATATTTTCTTTTTGAAACAGCTGGTAACTGGATTTTAATGAATTGAAACAATCTTTACGAAGAATAATTCTCCCATCATCTTTTATAATACATTCTTTTGTTATTGTATTTCTAGCTAACCCTAACTTATCATATGGATGTAAACCTTCATAAACCCATTGATATATTGAGGTTATAACATCATTATCGAAATTCAAATTCTTATAATCTACCGTGAAATTTAAATCTCTATGTCCTAAAAATTCAAAGTCAATAATATTATTATCATCACTGAACATAACAACTTTATTAGAAAGAAAAGCAAATGAGAATATGTTATTCAAGTTATTAAACATTTTTTCTAAGCTTCCTAAACTGTCATCATCTATCAATTTAAAATCTTGAGGTATTAGATCTAATGCGAAATTTTCAACAAAGTTACTAACTCTATTTCTTATTGAAATAACTCTTTGTCTTTCAATTGGAGGTTCGTTTGGAAAATTTTTTGTTGACGAAAAATAAAAACTTCTAGTTCCACCTTCAATCCCTTCATGTTGAACTTCAAAGTTTAGTCTGTTTTCTCTTTTGATTAAATCATTGAACTTAACTAATATAGTTTTTAAACTCATATTCATGAAATAGTCTTGAAAAGAAGAGAAATCATAAAGAGTTATTGAATTATCAATACACCCTTTCATGATATTTACAATCAAAAACCAATCTGATTCATTATTCAGTTCAATCGCAACATTAATCTCTTCAATAAAACCATTTACATCCTCCACAGTTCTCACAGTGGTCTCTAAGATATCATCTATTTTAAAATCAATATTCACCCTATCTCTTTCATGAATCCAAGAAAAAACATCAGTTAAAAATTCAAAGTCTTCTGCTGTTGAACCTTTATTAATTTGCATAAAAATTTCACATCTATCTAAATCTTCAATGATTTTAATAATTTTAAGATTTAAATCCTCTTTCAGGAACCTTATCACATCCAAGCTTTCACCTTCTTAATCAATTAAATTTCAAGAGTCTAAATGTCTCGTTATATTTCTCTTCGTCATCAACTTTCACGATAATAACTCTATTTTGTGCTTCATCAGTTTTAGCATATATTTTATCTCGAAGATCTTCAATATGCCCATTAATTCTAATTTCAACTTTTTCACTGACTTTATATGTCGTTCTCATTCTTTTGTTAATTGCAGTTTTCTCTATTGTAAACTTAGTATCAAATTTTCCTTTTTTCATTTCATTTTGAAATTTTTCAATTAGTTTATCGGTCTTAATTTTTGCTGGATTTTCAGGAATATATTCTTCTAAAACTTCCTTTATAACCCCTGTAACAGCAAAATTTTGATGATTTCTAAAATAACCCAGAAGACTATTATATAACTGAGTATAGTCAGCCTCCGATTGTTTTAATACATCTTTCTTAAGAATTTTATCAAATGCCATAAACGCCTTTAAAGTATTCTTTCCATCTGTATTCAATTCTTTTAATTCAAGAAATTCTCTGTACCAATAAGCTGCGATTGTTGTATTTGTATCAGTTACTATAATATCTGTTATTCCATCGTCAAATTTAATTAAACAAGATTTTAAACTCCTTGTCTTCTTATTATAAGGAACACCAACAATTTCTCTGAAATTATCTGAATCCAAAAAGTTTTCATGCTCTACTTTTGTAATCAGAAAATACAACTCTGATTCATACTCAATTAGTGATTGAATCAAACTACCCTCTTGTATGTTTATCATACTATGCTTCTCCTGAGCATTGATATGTTTTTCAAGAGCTCTATCAGCAATAGTATTACAAACATCCTTGAGAAAATCAGTATCTACCGAATCTTGGGTTATATCTTGTTCAAACACTCCAGATATTAGTGTGTTTATTTCGACTGTTTCAGAATTAAAAATATAATAACGCTTATCTTCTTTTGATAAAATATCATACATAAGATCTTGTAAAAATCTATCTATTGATGGATGATTATTGGCCTTTCCAGTGATTTTTTTCTGCTTAATATCCATGTGGTGAATACTATCAAAGATTCTTCTTACATTCGTCATTTATTTATTTCCTCCCAAAAAATATTTGGAAAGAGAAATTAAAACACATGATGACTTAGCATATTCTTACAAGCTCAAAATAATTTCTCTCTCTATAAAAGTTGATTTCCATTTGTTGTGAAGCAATTACAAACTTCCATAGAAATATTATCGGTTATTTAGATTGAGCTTTGAAGTTTAGGAAAAATAAAATGCACCTTATTTCGAAGTAAGGTGCATTCAATATTTAGTGGCAAAAGTAAGACATCCAAGTATGAATTAAGATATCTTATTTCCTCAAATTTATTTTAACTTCCTACTCTTTCAGCCAGTGTCTTAACATTTTCCGTTTTAAATAAGCCAAAGTTTTTCTCAGAATCACTTGCTCCCACCAACACCACTGATGTAAAGACCGCTGCTGTCATGATCGTTCCCAATAAAATCATTTTGATTTTCATATATAATCTCTCCTTTTTGTATTTCTTTTCGAGCGATATTAACAATATGATAATATTCGCTCGCCAATTCATACCTCTTTTTCCCTCGATAATATTCGGCGACTTCTAAAGCAAAATCTTCAATATCGGCAAACATTTGCCTTTCCTTAAAGAAAACAAAGCATTGATCTAACAAGTACTTATCTTCCTTCACATATAGTGATTTAAGTATATTGAATTTATTAATATATTCCAAGTCATTATTCATTTTCGCCAAAAAAACGCCTTTTTCTAAATAAGGCTTGGCATCCCTGCTTCTCTCATTTTTACATAGTGCGTGAGCCATATTAAATAATGCTTTCGGCAAAAAGCTATGATTATCTTCTTCAAAGATTTTAATTGAGCACATCAAATGTTTTTCTGCTTCTTCATAATTTTCACGAGCAATACAACAGATTCCCAAATTCAAATGAGATGTACCGACTAAGTGTGACTTATTTAATTTTCTTGCTATGTTTAAATTCTCTTGAAATTGATTAAGAGCACCTTCATAATCTAGGATATCCATCAAATTACCAGCCATTATGCATTGAACATGAATTATATGATCCGCATAACTATTATACTTGCTATAAATTCTTAATGCTCTCTTAGCGTAATTTAAAGAGAAAAAGGTTTGTTTCATATAATAATATACTTCTGATATTTTAAAATAAAATTCCGCATGCTCAATTTCATCTTCAATACCATTTAGTTTCGTTTCTGCTATTCTATAAGCACTTATAGCAGTCGTTAATTCCCTTTGTCTAAACTCATACATTCCCATAAAAAAGAAAAAATAGTATTCAAGCATTCCAGTAAGATTCCCATCAAACTGACGAAGCTGTTCATACGTCTCATTAACTTCTTTCAAATCCTCCGATCTCATATAAGACAGCATTAATTCATGTCTAAAATCTAATAATTGATAGTACATCAATACATCTTGATTTTCTTCCATATTATCTATCAATTGTTCAACTTCTTTTTTTATTTCTTTTGCTTCTGTAATTAGATTGTTTTTAATAGCTGTATACCAAAAATTAAGACGAGTTGAAACTAAGTCATATGGAATCCTATCAAAACCCAAACATTTCCCCTCCAATAACAACAGAATTTTCTGTAATTATGAGAATTATGCCAAATAATTGAATCTTTAAAAAGGGTATATAGTTACATTTTCTTACTCTTTTGGTCAATAATACACCAACTAAAGATATATAAATCAAAACCTTATTCTTTGATCCATTCTACATCTTCTTTACTCCATCCCTCTGGTAAACCATTTGGGTATGGATCATCTGCATACACTGGCTTCAAAAGAACCTCGTCATATTCTATCGTTTCCGAATTCATATGAGCATACATATGGGCGTATAGCTCTAGTTGTTGTTGCACATCCACCATAACGAGATTCACACCCATAGGCGGTGATTTCAGTTTCATGTCATACTTCCCAATGTAAGACCAAATAGGGCTATAAAACTTACGTCCCCCATTCACAAGATCATACGTGATTCTTTTGTCTTTTTTCTCGACCTGTTCATCATCAAAAAGGTGACCTGTGTGACGCTCAACGTTTATATGCGGAAGCTCATACGTAATATCATACACCGATGTTTCGCCCTTCATTTCACTGCTATGCTTCGTTTCTTCCATTTCAACTAAAGAACGGTTTCCGCTTTTCTTGTATGTCAAATAACTATCGACCATATTAGTCGGGACTTCAAAATCAAATGCAGGCGCAACCTTTCCGCCAATTTCATTTTCATAATGAAGATTCACTTCCCTTTCAAAGCCATAACCTGTTTTCTTTCTTGGAATTTGACTAATCGGTATACTTAACTGTTCATAAAACACCTTTCCCATCAAAGGCGTTTTTTCTGTCATGACAACACCCTTGTAAGACAGCTTTTTGTCTTTTGCCGCATCTGCCTTGATCGTTTTTTCACTCGCTGCGTATCCATCCGTTGCAAGTGAAGTTTTCGCAAAATCAATTTTAAAATCGTTTTTGCTGAAGTCTGTAAACTTCACTGTGTAAAGAGCCTTGTCATTTACCTTCAAATACTTCGCAGGGATTTTCATATCAATCTTTTTAGGTAACTCTTTTGCTGTATACGTTTTTGATGTGACCTTTGTTGAGCCACGATATAGCCCTACTGTGATTTTTTTGTCGGACATTTCTTTCAAGCTAGACTTGTAATTCAGTTCTTTCGACAAAAATACTTTGACAGGCAGACCCTTTTCCCACTGCGCTGTATAGATTTGCAGTTTTTCAAAGCCTAATTTTGCAAGTGGCTTGTCATAATAATAATTAATCGTGATGTTTTTTGACCCCACTGTTCCGCTTTCTTTGTCTCCATCAGTCTTTACATAATGATACGTGTATTCACCATCCTTAATTGTAGGATGTTTTTCGGAATACTTTTCACCACGAACCTTTTTATATTTCTTGGTCGCTTTGATCTTATCGCCTGTACGGTTGTCATAATAATTGACCGTTACATTACGCTCCAAATTATAGTAAAACTTGATCGTCACATCTTTGTTTAATGTGCCCGTTTTCTTGTTATTGTTCACAGGGATGAATTTTTCTTTCCCTTTTGCAATGGATGCCTTAGGGGAAAATGAATACGTTGAACCTATGTTTCTTGTGTAACTCTCTTCTTCAAGAAGATCACCCGAATACTTGTCTAAATGTTGTACATTGATGTTCTTTTGACGCTTCTCGAATTTTGCTTTGAATGACGTAGTATTATAAGGGTCTTTGAACCATTCCATGAACCCTAATACTTGATAACTACCTCCAGACGGTTTAGTCAATAAGGGTTGATATATAGCCATATCACTTTCAAGTTCTCCAGTAGTATAATTTACCCCTACATCCATCTCAGCTTCTAAGTGTACTTTTTGATAGCCATATACTCGCATAGTACCATTTGTTACTTTTTTTCCCGTTGACTCATTTACAATTGTGACACCCTTAGGCACTTTAATTTTCACACTGTTTTTCTTAGATGTTTTCAAAGTTGTTGTTTGTGAAATTTGTTTATTTCCTTTCACAAGAACCGATAGATCATTGTCAGAAAATTTAATAGCATTATCTAAGTCTTCACCATTTATAACTAAATCCCATAGCTCGTCATACTTCGGAAGATTCTTTCCAGAACTTCCGCCAGAATATAAACGGTCTAAGATCAAAGATGTAATGACAATACCTTGATTTTTATTTTTAAAGATATTTTCTTGACCACCCCATCCATAATACAAAGCCCTTTGCACTCTCGCATTATCATAAGGTGTCGCTTCTTTATACTTTGAACCCGTCGGCGGTGACACTTTAGAATGCTGAAAACAAAAAGCCTGTTTCCCATCTACCCTAAAATCTCCGACAACTGAACCACGATAAGTGACTGCTCCTTTATATTCAATTTTGGGAGCCGCTGCCTTCGCTTTGGATGGCTTTAGAAAAGAAAAAATGGAAGCGATCATCCCTTGTTTGTCTTCAAGGTCGCTTTCCATTAATAGTTGTTGATTTGCATCTCCTTTTTCAATCAATCCGTTAAGCGTTGCTTTGACACGTTCACCGTCAACTAGCATATAGAGAACTTCGCCATTCATTTCTAAATATCCGTCATGGTTAACACCAAATGTTTCTATTCCTTCACCTTTTGCATGAACAGAAGGTGAATATCCTATGATCACACTAAATAGCATGATTACAATTACCGCTAAAAGTTTTCGTTTTCCTAACGACGCTTTATCTTTCATTTCGACACCTCTCACATTTTTTCAAAATAAAAAAGGCATCCATTTTAGAATGCCTTTCGATCACTTTTACTTATTCAATTCGTCCCATGGTACACCGTCAAGATCATTCGCATCAGCTATGCCTTTTTCATAAGTTCTACCCGATGATTTATCACCACCATGATTCTTGATATTTCCTTCACCTGTTTTAATACCAGTTGTAGACGTACCACCTTTTGAACGTTTAGGCGCTGTTTTTTTAGGAGTGTTCACATGACTAAATGATTTTTTAGGACTGGTTGATTGTTTGGGTTCTTTAGAGCTTGTTACCGATCTGTTAGAACTAGTAGTCCCATTAGATGGCTTCGTTTGGCTGTATGATTTATTAGAGCTAGTTGAGCTAGTTGAGCCATTAGAAGAACTATATGACTTCTTAGAAGCCACTACTGGAGCTTTAGACGTTGAAGTATTGTTATTCTTCTGCTCCACCTTATTTATCGACTGGCTCTTTTCCTTTTTGTTGGTTGCTACTGTTTCACTTTTCTTTGAATCTGTTTTTTTAGTTTTCTTTGAATCTGCTTTTTTGTTTTTCTCTACCTTGTCCTTTTTAGAGCTTTCCTTCTTTTTCTTTACTTCGTCTTGTTTCTGTTCCTTAGTTTCAGCTTTTTCAACCTTTGCAACAGAAAGCGTTTTTGCTTGCTGTTTTTCCTGCGTTTTCAGTGTTTCTTGCTTTGCGTTAGCATTAAAACCCCAAATAGTACCGCCTACTAATACGCCCGCCAACCCTAGACCAACAACAGCTTTGACCATTGTATTTTTCTTTGCTTTCATTTGTCTAATCCCCCATTTTTCCGCTATTCGTTAAGTCAATTATATCACAAATTAGCATTATTTTACATCTCTATAGAACAAAAAGAAAAACAATCAATCCCCCTATTCCCCCAATTCTTTGGGGGACTCCCTCGCCGGTAGGCAGCTCAAAAGGTGTGATGACCTTTTGAGACATTAAAAGGGTTTTGGGGACGCTGATTGTTTCAACTCCTTAATGCTCCCTACGGTGCGCTTACCGTTGACACAAGCCTCATTCGCACCACTGGACTTTGATTCGATTGATCTTAGATACATTTCAAATAGTTCTCTCATAAAATGAATACCTCTAATCTTTTCCACTCCTATCACCCCATCTGCCTTTCTTCTAAAAATGTTTCTAACATGTCTATATGCTTCTTATCTAACTTCGCATTAAGGATCATGTCAGATATATTATTTGTTCCCTCTGCTTTATCCATTTCCAACACGACACGTATAATAGGTGCACAGTTATTTAAAAGCCACATATAGGATTTCTCAAAAGTATCTTTTTCAGTTTTCACATGAAGTCGTAGTTTCCCCACGTCACCTATGAACCTCTTCCAAAACTTACTGGATTCCCAATGCTGTTTATGCCTGTTGTCCTTATCAACAAAGCGAATATAATAGTTAATCACTGCAATGGCGATATACGTCAAATCCTCTTTTTCCAACAATTCTTGAACAGCTTTTTCAGCACGATCATCCTTCAAACGCACTTCGTATCTATTCCACTTCTTATCAATATCATCATAAGGAATATCGTATTTTTGAGCTTGTTCAAATCCTTTCTGATAGAAACAGAAGTAGACGTCCGATTTCTTTGAACCCATGTAGAGAGTCAGTCCATAGGGCTTCCCTCCATCAAGCAAAGTCGAGCCATCATACGAGATACTTTTAAATTTTGTAATGCATTCTTGCCGCCTAATTCTTTCACAAAGTGCAGGAATAGAAAAATACGTCTTTTTGTCATCTATTGCAATATCAAGCCTTGTGAATTTCCCTTTTTTGTCCTTACACTCTCGAAAGAAGTCAAACCACGTTTTCTTTCTGCATTCTAGGAATACTTCAAACTGTCGACAACCTTGACCCGACATTTCTATCAGTACACCTCTTTCATCATGTGGCGCACTATAGAACACTTTGATCATATCCATTTCGTACGTACCTATATATCCGTAAAAGCCTGTCGGCTTATGTTTCATAAAATCTTCATGTAAGTGTAATACGTTTTGGATAATATCCTTTACATCATGTGTTTTAAAACTCACACGAATATAGTCAACTATTGATGTGACAGTGTTTTCAACGGTTTCTTTTTCTTTTTTTGTGTTTTGTACCCCCCTGTTAGCTAGGGGGGGTTGGACTAATCCCGTCATTCGCTCCGCTCACTCCTCCCGTCGCTGGGCGCTACCGCTGCCGCTTGCGGCTGTCGCCGCCTGCGCGCCCTCACGCTCCTATTACGCACTTCTTTTTTAATCCATTCCCCAATAGTTCAGACGCAAATACACTCGCAAGATGAACTAAACCATCTTCAACTAAAACGAATCGACCGCAATGTTCAAGTAACGCACGTGTCTTACACAGGAAGTACAGACCTAATTCACGTGCTATCGTGAAAAGTTTGTCCTCTATCATTTCATTCACATGAATGATGAAAATTTCTTTATCTTCTTCGTTCTTATAGTATTGCAAGCTACCATCTAGACGTCCTAATGGTTGCGGAAGTATGCAAATGTTTAATTGTTGGCAAATCTTATAAACGTTATTTGTCTCAAATTCTTTTAACAATGATTCCACTTTATGTTTAACTTCCGTCACAGTATAAATGACAATCACTTTCCCTTCTTGAATGAGATCAATCATATATATCCGCTCTGGCTTCCCATCATGGCGCTTATCAGTCGTTTCAATCGACCTAGTAGGCTATTTATAGCCATCAAGTTGATTAATGGTGACAACTATCCCGCACGCTTTTTCTAGCCTGCTTACAGTTTGGTATACGATTACTGCCAATCGCCAAAAACGACGCATATAGACATTTCATTCAAGAAGCCCTATAATAAAATTGTCTAGGTTTTATTATTGGGCGTTCTTGATTCAGTCAAGGCGCTTTTTTTGTTTGTATGTACTTTTTCAAAGATCAACCTCTCCTAAACACTTCTTCTTTGACAGTCCATCAATGGTGTATACTCACATTGATCAACTGGCCATCAACGAATTGATCTCTTTCATTCCGACTTTATAATGTTTTTTGATCCGCCTTAGTGATACGCCTTTAAGCAATAACCTTTCGATAATCCCTTTACTTAATGGCTGTTTAAGATAATGGTTTATAATCACAATATCTAAAGCCATTTTCATTCGTATCGACCAACTACCTTCTAGTGTCTTAGCAATTAACACTGCTTTTCTCATCAATTTGTGAGTTTCTTGTAAATCCATTTTCATCACCCAGTCTTTACTTCCTCATTAAAAAAATATGCTCTTTCAAAAATAGCTTTATTTACTCTACCTCTAATTACTTTATAACCCTTCTCCTGCATTTCACAATTTAATTCCCTAATGATTTCATAAGATTTAGATTGCCTAACTCCAAGAATCTTCTGAACATCTTTCGCAGTTAAAAAGTCTTTCAAAGAAATCACCTCCTTGTTAACACTCACAAAAAGTTAACTTAACGTGTATTAATTATATTATATATCTCCTTTAAGGGTAATTCAACCATTTTTTTAACTTTACGTGTATTTATTTGATGATTTATGGAAATAACATTATTATATAACTCCTTAAAGAAGATTTTATTGCTTCAACAACATCTCCTAATAGTGTATTTTCCGTTCGTTTATTTTACTTTTAGGAGAATTTTGTGACATTTTTTAAAAACGTTGCTAATATTAAAATATAAAAATCAACTTTTCGTGAAATGGATGATTAAAATGACATTAGGAAAAAAGTTAAAAGAAGCTAGAGAAAAAGCCGGATACACTCAAAAAGAAGCAGCTCAAAAAATAAACACTACTAACAATAACTTATCTAACTATGAAAGAGATTATCGAGACCCAGATACAGAAACTTTAAGAAAACTTAGTGAACTCTACAATGTTTCAACAGACTACTTATTAAGTAAAGAAGAAAAAAAGGAAACTAAGGAGGATACACTCAGTAGAACAATAAATAAAGCCATTCAAGAATTAAAAGATGAAAATACACTTCTTTTTATGAAAGAAGGCGAAATAGACGAAGAAACTGCCCTTTTAATTAAAAAAGCTTTAAAAAATGGAATCAAATTAGTAGATGATCTAAAAAAGAAAGAGTGATTTTTATTTATACTACGAAGAACATAAAACACAAAGCGGAGTCAGTTATTGAAGGTTTTAAAACAAATGACATTTATGAAATCTGCAAGAAATTAAAAATCATTATCACAAAGAGTAACTTGGGGAGCGTGAGAGGTTTTCTACAATTTTATGAAGAAGAAAATCATTATTTAATCCATGTCAATGAGAAATTTAATTGTGAAAAACTTGTCATAGCACATGAGCTAGGGCATTTTTTTCTACACAAAAATGTTAACACATTTAAACTAGCAAATTGTTCTAGTGTTTTAGAAAACAAATTAGAACATCAAGCAGATGTTTTTGCTTCGGAAATCCTTTTAACAGATAAAATGTTAACTAATGCTTTACCCGAAATCGAAAACATGACACACATACAAATAGCTTCATTTTTTCAACTCCCATTGTTCGTTATCGAGTATAAAGTCGAACAACTAAGACTTTTATCACGCACAAGAGAATATTCAATACCTAGACATTTTTACCAATACGCTTAAGGAGAATCGAATGCCAATAAAAAGACTAGAAAACGGAAAGTATCGAGTTGATATAAGTATAGGACATGACCCAATAACAGGTAAAAGGCGAAGAAAAACAAAAATAGCCACAACAAAAAAAGAAGCTGAAAAAATATATTATTCTCTAAAGGAAGAATACAATACAAAATCAGTAGCAAGTGAGCGAAACCTTAGTTTTTCCCAAATCAAAGATATTTTTCTTGATAATTGCAGACTTCACAATAAGCCAAACTATTATGCTATCCAGGAATACACTATTAATAAACATATATTCCCCACTTTTGAAAATTGCAATTTCAAAAAAATAACACACACAGACATCAAAAATTTTCAAAAGAATTTAATTAATACAGGCTTAGACCCTAAAACAATTAATAATATTCTGATCATTCTTAATAAAATTTTTGAAACAGCTATTTTAGAGAAAGTCATAACAACAAATCCTTGTATCAATGTAAAGAATCTTTCCCTTTTCAAAAAACAAATGAAATTTTGGACACCCGAACAATTTAAATTGTTCACTCAATTAATAGATAACGAAGAAGAATTTATATTTAAAGCATTTTATACTACTAGCTACTTAACTGGTATGCGTTGTGGTGAAATGCTCGCCTTAAATTGGGATGATTTAGACAAATCGAGAAAGGAAATAAATGTATACAAATCATTATCCTTTATTAAAGGTGAATACAAAATAACAACACCAAAAACGAAAAATTCTATTCGTCGAATAAGTATCAATTCAAAATTAATCGAATTATTATTCCAATGGAAAGAAAAACAAAGAGAAATATTTAACAAATTAAACATCATACATTCTGACCAAACTTTTATGTTCGGTTATAGAGAGCTACCACCTTCAAAAGACAGGTTCAGCAGAGGTATTAAAAGAATCTGTTCCAGAAGTTCCGTTGAAGCTATAAGATTGCACGATTTAAGACATTCCCACGTAGCTTTACTTATACACCAAGGTGAAGATTACACAACCATAAAAGAAAGACTTGGACATGCTTCTATAAAAACAACAATTGATGTTTACGGACACCTTTTCCCAAACAAACAAAGAGAAACTGCTGACCGTTTAGATGACTTACTTTAAGTAACAGGAGTATTTGTGGAGTACAATATTTTAAAAAGATCAAAACAAAAAATACCAAGGGCGCTTAAACCCTTGGTATCATTGATGCGGCCGAGAGGACTTGAACCTCCACGGGTTATTCACCCACTAGGCCCTCAACCTAGCGCGTCTGCCATTCCGCCACGACCGCGTGTATGATGTGCTCATATATTCATAAGTGCACTGTTTGAAAAACAATGCGGGTGAAGGGACTTGAACCCCCACGTCATAAAGACACTAGATCCTAAGTCTAGCGCGTCTGCCAATTCCGCCACACCCGCGTGACAATGGTGAGCCATGAAGGACTCGAACCTTCGACCCTCTGATTAAAAGTCAGATGCTCTACCAACTGAGCTAATGGCTCATCTGCTATGCAGAAAAACATATAAAAAAATGGCTGGGCTAGCTGGATTCGAACCAACGCATGACGGAGTCAAAGTCCGTTGCCTTACCGCTTGGCTATAGCCCAACGAATCAAAAAAACAAAACATGACCCGTACGGGATTCGAACCCGTGTTACCGCCGTGAAAGGGCGGTGTCTTAACCGCTTGACCAACGGGCCATAAAATAATGGCGGAGAAGGAGGGATTTGAACCCTCGCGCCGCTCGCGCGACCTACACCCTTAGCAGGGGCGCCTCTTCAGCCACTTGAGTACTTCTCCATTATGGCTCCGCAGGTAGGACTCGAACCTACGACCGATCGGTTAACAGCCGATAGCTCTACCACTGAGCTACTGCGGAATAATAAGACATGTTTCATTATATATATGCCAGAAAAATGTGTCAAGAATTTTTAAGCGTTTCATCCCTGCTTCATTTGCGACGGCTTTTATAATTTAACATATACTAATATAACAGTCAAGCCTTTTTCCATGCCATTTGTTTACTTGGCATAAAGCCCCGGGCCTCTTCACGTAGACCAAGGGCCTTGATGCAGCCTTCCATGAGATTAAGACAGATGAAACTTTCTCATCCATTTATAAAAAGTACTTCTTGGCACTCCTGCTAACCTCGCTGCTTCTGACACATGACCTTTTGTTTTATGCAGTGCTTCTATCACTGTTTGCTTTTGAATGCGTTCCCTGAATGTGAGTTCTTTTGGAGTTTCAGTACACTCTGCTGGATGCAGCTTCTGCTTTTTCTGATCAATCGCCTCTAATACTGAAGCATATTGCGATTCACCAATCCATCCGCCTTGCGGAAAGAGGACCCTAAGATGTTCAAATAGGTTAAAAAGCTCTCGTATGTTTCCTGGCCAATGATACTCCTGTAATTTCTGGAAAAATGATTCAGGAAACGCCGCATGCCAGTGGTGCTTCTTTTGATAATAGCGATATAAATCATGAATGTCTTCTTTTCTTTCTCTAAGCGACGGAATGTTGATTGGATAGACATGAAGACGGTAATATAAGTCTTCTCGTATTTTTCCTTCCTTCAGCAGTTCGTTCATATTACGGTGTGTCGCTGTAATGATTCTAATATCCAAAGGGGTTTCGTGTGTCCCGCCGAGCGGTACGACTTTCCTTTCTTCTATCACCCTAAGAAGCGCTACTTGCATCGCATATGGGATTTCGCCAATTTCATCTAAAAAGAGTGTTCCTTTATGAGCTTGTTCAAATTTCCCTTTAGCTCCGTGACGTTTTGCCCCTGTAAAAGCCCCTTCAGCATAGCCAAATAATTCGCTTTCTAAAAGGCTTTCAGGAATGGCTCCGCAATTAACAGCAATAAACGGCCCTCTATGCCTTTCACTGGCTGAGTGAATAGCTCTAGCGGCCAGCTCCTTTCCTGTACCTGTTTCTCCCCAAATATATACATTTGCATCTGTTTGTGCCGCTCGTTTCATTTCGCTGAGCGTCTGTTGAAATACCTTACTTGTTCCGGATTCCCCGGGAAATTGAGCAAATGAAACGGTTATGCTGCTTTTCGCTGCTTCTTCAAGGGAAAGGGATATGCCTAGCATCTTTCCATCGTGCTCTGATTGAATGATCTGCTTTCCTCTGATAGCAAATGGATGATCCTTAAGCCGCTCGACATCCATTCCATACCAGTCTGAAAATCGTTCTCTAATCGACCGGCTGGCAGAAACAATTTGCTTTTTTTCATTACAGACCACATACGGTTCGTCTGCTTCCACCTGCTGGAGACAGTGAGTGATTAGCTCCATCTCCCTCCTTTTTTGCTGGACTTGAATTTCTCTCTCGATGGCATAAGCAACCGTTGAAGCCATTCCAAGCATAAAAGGGTGCTTGTTATCCGTCATACAGGAGATGTCAATCACCCCTATGATTGTACCGTCTGCATCGCGAATAGGAGCGGCTGAACAACTCCAATGATGAGAGGCGATAGAAAAATGCTCAGTTCCATTGATCGTCACCGCTTCTCCGATGACGAGTGCCGTTCCGATCGCGTTTGTCCCTACATCTGTTTCGGTCCAGCGCGCCCCCTCCATAAAATTAATTTTTCTTGCTTCCACCATCGTCCTTTGGCTTCCTGTCAGACTTAGCACATACCCGTCTGCATCGATGAGTAAGGCCAACATGTCAGATTCTTTTAATTGCTGACTGATTTTATTTAAGTAAGGGAGAGCCGCATTTAGGAATAATGAATATTTCTTTTTTTGGGCACTGAATCTTTCCTTTTCTAACAACGACTGTCCTTTATCTAAATACGGATTCACATTTGCCTGTTTACACCTGTGCCATGATTCCACCACTCTCTTATTCAGACGAGACTGATCAAGCAAACCTTCACGAACAAAACGTTTCCACGTATTTAAATAACAAGGCGTCGGATTCATTCCATCCTCTCCTCTAGGGGGTTTTTATTCATTATAGATAATTATAAAAGCGCTTTCAATTATCATTAGCTAACCCAAGAAGTCAATCGGATAGAAAAGAAGCCTTTTTCAGCAGTGCACCGCTCGTCCAATGGTTTGCAGCAAGGCTTCGTGTATCGCCTCTGAAAGTGTCGGATGTGCCGCAATAAACTGCTCTAAAGTATCAGCGGTCAGCTCTGTATGCATCATCACCGCCGCTTGTCCAATCAGTTCTGTTGCATTTGGTCCGATGATTGAAACACCTAATATTTCTTGATATTGCGGTTCTACAATGACCTTTACGTGACCGGCTGGTTGATTTAAGATTAATGCTTTTCCATTTGCAGAAAATGCACATGTCCCTATCCGAATCTCCTCATATTGTTTTCTAGCACTCTCTTCATTTAAACCAACACTGGCGATTTCTGGAGAGGTGTAGATGCACCTCGGAATTACTTGCTCATTGACCTTTACATGTTCACCTGATGCATGGGATGCCGCAACCGTTCCTTCATGAAAAGCAGCATGAGCAAGCTGGACCCCACCTGTTACATCACCGCACGCATAGATATGCGGGTGATTGGTTTGCATATGTTCATTGACGTAGATGCCGTTTCTATCAAAATCAATACCAACCTGATCAAGATTCAATTCTCCAAGCTGCGGATTTCTGCCAATGGCCACTAAGCAAAGATCCGACTGGATTTCACACCGCTCTCCTTGATTATTCTCCACCACTACTTTTCTTGAAGAGGAATCAAGCTGTTTGACTGCGGCGGACGTCAAAATGTCTACACCCGTTTCTTCGAGTTGCTCGTGAAGACATTGTGCTGTATCACGATCTTCTTCAGGTAAAATGTGCACTGCCCGTTCAACCATGACAACCTTTGATCCCATTCTGCTAAAGATGCTCGCAAACTCACAGCCGATCACCCCGCCCCCAATGATGCAAAGCGAATCTGGTATCGAAGAAAGTGACATGGCATCCTTGCTGTGAATGATCCATTCGCCATCAAAAGGTGAAAAAGGTAAAGCAGCAGGCGCTGCCCCCGATGCAATAATGATTTGTTTTGCTTGAATGATGTCAGACTTCCCTTCACTTTCTATCAATAGCTCATGTGCTGATAGAAATGAAGCCTTCCCATTTACCACGGTGACTTTGTTTTTATTCATCAAGTAGCGAACACCATCAGTGAGCTGCTTGACGACAGACTGCTTCCGTTTTTGGACAGCATTCCATTGGATGATAGGCTCATGTTCTGGAAGCTCAATTCCAAAATGTCCAGCCGATTTCACATGCTCATACATATCGGCACTTTGCAAAAGTGCTTTGGTCGGAATACAGCCTTCATTGAGGCAGGTCCCCCCCAGCTGACCTTGATCAATTAACACAACCTCCCTGCCGAAACGGGCGGCTGTTATGGCTGCCACATAACCTGCTGGTCCGCCTCCTATAATGACCAGTGTCATGGTACGTTCACCTTCTTCCTATAAAAGAGTGGATATTGGTTCTTCTAAATGTGCTTTGACCGTTGATAAAAATGCGGACGCCGGCGCTCCATCCAGCACGCGGTGATCAAACGTAAGACTGAGAGGCAGGATGGTCCCTTTGCACAATTCATCCTCTCGATAAACCGGGGTGTCATACATTGTTCCGACGCCCAGGATACCTGCTTCCGGCGGATTCAAAATTGGCGTGAAATACTCTACACCATAGGCTCCAAGATTGGTCAATGTAAAGGTCGAACCTTGGATTTCATCATGGAGAAGCTTTCCTTCACGTGCTTTTTGGCCATACAATTTAATGCTCTTCGCTAGCTCTATCAGCGTTAACCGCTCCGCATGCTGAATGACCGGTACAGCCAATCCGTTATCTAACGCAGCAGCAATCCCAAGATGAACATTCTCAAAGGTTTCCACAACTCCGTTATGATATTGACTGTTCATCGCAGGATGTTCTAACAACGAAAGGATCGCTGCTTTGGCTACAAAATCGGTGATGGTCAACTTTGTATCGTAACGTGCTATGGCTGTTTCATTCAGCTGTTGTTGTAAGTTTGTAAGTTTTGTCACGTCCGCTTTCATCGTAATGGTTAATTGTGCACTTGTTTGCAGGCTTTCCATCATTCTTGAGGCAATTGTTTTCCGCATCATGTTAATCGGCTGATGCTCTGTCTCATTTTGTTTTTTCTCTTCTTGTTTTTTCTCTTCCCGTTCAGGAAGCGCATGAAGCACATCCTCTTTCGTAATTCTTCCACCTGGTCCTGTCCCACGAGCGTATCAATGTCTAGGTTTGCGCTATTCGCCAATTTACGGGCAACAGGAGAGATTTTCTTTCTCTCTTTCTTTGGTTTTGACTGGTTGTCTCTAGCTTTCTTTTCCTCCACTGGTTCATTTCCTTCACCGATATAGCAGATGACCGTGCCAGGCGGTACACCTTCTCCCTCAGATACTTTTATATCCAATATGGTTCCTTCAGCAGGTGATTCAATCTCCATTTCAATTTTTTCGGAGTTGATGCTTGCAATGCTTTCTCCTTTATTTACGGTCTCACCAACCTCCTTATTCCAGACAGATACCGTTCCTTCTTTCATCGACATGCCCAATTTAGGCATCACAACTTCGACAGCCATCTCCCTCTCTCCTTTCTTTAGTTCAAGATCTTCTCATGACTCTTGCCAATCATCTCTAATACAGTGTTCACAACTTTATCAGGTGTTGGCAGATATATATCTTCAAGAGGTGGTGAAAATGGTACCGGTGTATGAGGAGCCGTCACTTTTTTGATTGGAGCATCAAGTAAATCAAATCCTTTATCTGCAATCAAAGAAGAGATATCTGCGGCAATTCCGCACCTTGGATTTGCTTCATCGACAATGACAAGTCGATTTGTTTTTTCTACTGAAGTCAGAATGGCCTCTTCATCGAGCGGCGACAAGCTTCTTGGATCAATCACTTCCGCTTCAATACCTTGAGCAGCTAACTCTTCTGCTGCTTCGAGTGCTGTATGCACTTGTTTGCCTACTGCAAAGATGGTTACATCAGATCCTTCTCTCTTCACATCTGCTTTCCCAAGTGGCAGTGTGTAATACCTCTCCGGCACATCTCCTGTGATATTGTAAAGCGTCTTGTCTTCAAAAAAGATGACAGGGTCCTGATCCTCGATGGCTGCCAGCAGCAGCCCTTTGGCATCATATGGTGAAGAAGGCACAACTACTTTCAAACCAGGGATGCTTGTAAATAGTGCATACAAACTTTGCGAATGCTGGGCAGCTGCTCTAAAACCCGCCCCATGTGTCGTTCTAATTGTGATTGGCACCTCTGCTTTTCCGCCAAACATGTATCGAAATTTTGCGCCTTGATTCAGGACTTGGTCCAGACAAGTACCGATAAAATCATTAAACATAAGCTCCGCAATTGGTCTTAGCCCTGTTGACGCAGCTGCCATAGCCGCACCAACATAGCCAGCTTCACTAATCGGTGTGTCAAGGACACGCTCACGTCCAAATTCCTGTACGATTCCTTTCGTTACACCAAGAACACCGCCCCATGCTTCATCATCCTGTAAGTGATCTACATGAGCGCCTCCCGCAACATCTTCTCCCATTAAAATGACATCTTCGTCTCTTCTCATCGCCAGTTTAATCGCTTCATTCAAAGCACTAGACATGCTGATTTCTCTTGTCATTTCCCTCTCCCCTTTCTGATTTATTGATACGAAACATACACGTCGGTCAATAATTCGGATTGATCTGGATATTCACTTTCTTCACTGAATCTAACCGCTTCATTTATCGCTTCTGCTACAGCCGCTTCAATACTTGATATCTCTTGATCCGTCAGCAGCTGCTCCTTTAATAATTCATTTTTAAAAAGCGTGATGGCATCTTTCTCTTCTTGGTGTTCTGTTTTTTCTTGGTTTGTTTTGTAGCGCTGGGCGTCCCCTTCAAAATGACCATAATTCCGATATGTCATGCATTCAATCAATGTCGGACCTTCTCCATTTTTTGCTCGTTCTATCGCTTGTTCTGCTGCTTGATAAACGGCTGTCACATCTTTTCCATCTACTTGAATACCCGGAATACCATAACTGGCGGCTCGATCCACAATCGATTTGCAGCTTGAAGCATAGGAAAATGGCGTCGCTTCCCCGTAACCATTGTTTTCTGCGATGAAAATGACTGGCAGTTTCCAGATAGCGGCGAGGTTGATTCCTTCGTGAAAAGTCCCTTGATTGTTTGCACCATCCCCAAAAAAGCAAACGCTTACATTATCTGTCTTTTTATATTTAGCTGTGAGGGCTGCCCCGCACGCAAGTGGAAAGCCGCCTCCAACAATTCCGTTGGCACCGAGCATTCCTTTATCAAAATCTGCAATGTGCATAGATCCACCTTTTCCTTTACAAAGGCCTGTGGCTTTTCCATAGATTTCTGCCATCATTCCTTTTAGATCACAGCCCTTAGCGATACAATGACCGTGGCCACGGTGAGTACTTGTAATACTGTCTTGTTCATTCAGATGAGCGCAGACTCCGACAGCAACAGCTTCTTCACCAGCATAAAGATGGACAAAACCTGGCAAGATCCCTTTTGTAAAAAGCGTGTGTACTTGATCTTCAAATTGGCGGATTTCCTGCATTTTTTGATACATCCAAACGGCTTTTTCTTTTGTGAGTGCCATTTCCATGATAAAACCTCCTATCTTTTTTACTTGCACTTCTATACAAGCAAAAAGCGTGCCAACATCATGGCGCTTGAAAGCCTAGGCTTTGAGCGATTCACATCGATCAAAAAAGAGACAAAATGAGACTTGCGTCTCTATTTGTCTCAATGTGTCTACTTCATCTCACAAAAAAAGCATCCCCTAAAGGAATGCTTATCACTCTGAACCGATTGTACGCTGCCACTTTAATTTTCCTTTGCAGACGCCGCACACATAACGAGAGGTATCAAACCGTCTTTTCCTGATAAAATACTGACCGCATCCTGTGCAGACATATTCATGCCGTTTCTGTACACGCCGTTTATTTTGTACGGTCTTTAGCGGTGTACAAAAACGCGGGGCTCCTACTTGTTTTAATAACTCTTTAAAGGAACGGTCACGATGCTGATAGCCTTTCCCCTCAAGATGCAGATGATAATGACACAGCTCATGCTTAATGATCCCGATTAATTCTTCTCGTCCATGTTCCTCTAGGTATCGGCGGTTCAGTTCGATATTGTGTGTACCAAGTAAATATCGCCCGCCTGTCGTTTTGAGACGGTCATTAAAAACAGCCTGATGGCGGAATGCCTTACCAAAGAAATGCTCAGAAATATGCTCTGTTAACTGCTGTAACTCGCTCTCCTTCAATCAAGATCGTTCCTTTCTATAAAAACATCGAACAGGACAATTTCCCCTTTGCATACATTGAAGGTACACCCACTGTTTTGATCAAAGGAGGAATGGGCGATGCCCAACTGGCTGAAAAATCAGATGCAGAAGGCTTTTTTCGAAAAAAATCATTACCAAATCAAGTTGCTGAATCAATGCTGGTACTTCTACAGAAAAAAACACTCAGTCACATCAAGGCACACCCCATCCTAAGGTGCGCCTCGTTTTTTGTTTACTCTGGTTTCAGCATGGAGAGGGCAACGCGGCCTTTTACCTGATCAACGGAGTCCACCCATACAGTCACAATGTCACCAACTGATACAACGTCAAGCGGATGCTTCACAAAACGGCTGCTGAGCTTAGAAATATGGACAAGCCCGTCCTGTTTTACACCAATATCAACGAATGCGCCGAAGTCTACGACGTTTCTTACCGTTCCTTGCAGCTCCATTCCTTGCTTCAAGTCCTCCAATTTCAACACATCTGTTTTTAAAAGAGGTTTTGGTACTTCATCGCGCGGATCACGCTCAGGTCTTGTCAGCTGATCGATGATGTCCTGAAGTGTAATGATACCAATATCAAGCTGCTCTGCTGCTTCATCCAGTTTGACCTCTGCGATTTTCTCCTTTAATTGCTCTGTGCCAAGATCATTTGGTGTCATCTTGATCATGCGTAAGAACTGTTTTGTTTCTTTATAGCTCTCTGGGTGAATGCCTGTCCGATCAAGTGGATCTTGTCCATCTGCGATGCGCAGGAAACCGATACACTGCTCATAAGTCTTTGCCCCAAGTCTTGGAATGTCCTTTAGCTCTTTTCTGCTTGTGAATCTCCCAATCTCTTCGCGGCGCTTGATGATATTCCCTGCGACGGCTTTTGAAAGACCTGACACATATTGCAGCAGCGCCTGTGAGGCCGTATTGACGTTCACACCGACTTGGTTGACGACCGTCTCTACCACGAAGGTTAACGAGCTGTTTAATTGCTTTTGGCTCACGTCATGCTGGTATTGGCCCACTCCGACAGACTTCGGATCAATTTTCACGAGCTCTGCTAAAGGATCTTGTAATCTTCGAGCAATGGATATGGCGCTACGTTCTTCGACTTGCAGGTCTGGAAACTCTTCTCGCGCCAGTGCAGACGCAGAGTATACGCTTGCTCCTGCTTCATTCACGATCAAATAGGAGACCGGCTGATCCAGCTCTTGAATGAGGTCTGCAATGAATTGTTCAGTCTCTCTTGAGGCTGTTCCGTTTCCAATCGCAATGACTTCAATATTTGATGATTGAATGATCTCTTTCACTTTTTGTTTGGCTTCCGCTTTTTTCTGTACAGGCGGATGCGGATAAATGACGCCGATATGATGGACTTTGCCCGTATCATCCACGACGGCTAATTTACAGCCTGTACGAAACGCAGGGTCCACTCCAAGTACACGTTTCCCTTTCATCGGTGGCTGAAGTAGTAGTTTTCTTAAGTTTTCAGCAAAAATATGAATCGCTTGTTCTTCTGCTTTTTCTGTCAGCTCTTTGCGTATTTCTCGTTCGATGGAAGGCTGAATGAGGCGTTTATACGCATCGTCAATTGCCGCTTCAATAAACGGTCTAGCCGTCGTCTGTTTGCCTTTTATGACTTGTTTGCCGAGATAGAAACGAATATTTTCAGCAGGTGGCTCGATGGCTGCCTTTAAGATGCCTTCTTTCTCTCCACGATTAACCGCTAGTACACGGTGAGGCACTATCTTTTTGATGGGCTCTTGATAATCGTAATACATTTCATAGACATTTTTTTCATCGCTTTCGATGTCTTTTCCTGATGTGACTAGACTGCCCTTTTGGTACGTTTCGCTGCGAATCCATTTCCGCATATCAGGATCATCTGCCAGCTGTTCAGCAATGATGTGCTGCGCGCCTTCCAGTGCCTCTTCTACACTTGTTACTTCCTTTTCTTCGTTGATAAAAGAAGCGGCCTTCTTCTCGATCTCATCGTTTGGCAGCGTGAGTACATATTCAGCCAGCGGCTCGAGCCCTTTTGCTTTGGCTACATTTGCTTTTGTTTTACGTTTTTGTTTGAATGGCCGGTATAAATCTTCGACCTCTTGCAGTTTATGAGCCTGCTCAATTTTTTGTTTTAATTCATCCGTCAGTTTGTCTTGTTCTGCGATTAATCGGATGACTTCTTCTTTTCGGTTCATGACATTTTGGATATATGTATAGCGCTCTGAAATGGTTTGAATTTGCACCTCATCCAGAGAGCCTGTCTGCTCTTTCCGGTAACGGGCAATAAACGGGACGGTGTTGCCATCCTCTAAGAGCTTGATGACACTTTCAATTTGTTTTGTTGAAAGCTTTAATTCTGTTGCAATTTGTTTCAATAAAAAGTCAGATGTCTTCATACTTTGCATCCCCTCACTGTGTCTTCTCTTTTAGTGTATCAAAAAAACCGGCAAAACAGAAAAAAGGTCAGCTATTTTACGTGAGCTGACCAAGTACATAGGTGAGATCGTCCTTCTTGTCTTGTGTGTATGTTTCAAGTTGTTTGGCAATGTCTGCAACTGAATGACTATGCTTTAAACACATTCTCATGTTTGGCACATTCAATCCGTCTGAATACATAATGAATGTTGATCCTTTTTCGTAGGAATAGGTGTATGTTTTATATTTTCTAGGTTTCCCTGATAAGTATCCTGATGTCGGAAGTGGATAAATATAGTCGCCAGAAGGGGCATTCAAGATGAACCGAATATTACCAACCGAACAATAGGTAAATTGCTGCTGGGAAAAATTCACCTTTAAGATCGCTACTGTGGCTCCGCGTTTATTTTTCATCGCCTGATTGCATCTTTCGATGAGGGTCGTCATATCCTCATGTCCATATTCTTCGACAATTTCGCTGACTAAAGAAGATGATTCATTGGCGAACTGACCGCTGCCTAATCCGTCTGCCACAGCACAAATTAGTTCTTCATCATCTGCTTTAATAAAAAAACTGTCCCCGCAGCATGATTTCCCTTCTTTATTCGATTGATAGATAATGGCATTCACATGCTCATGCTGTTCAATCTGCTTCATTACCCTAGCTCCATAGACGCATCTTCTGATAATGCATCTCGTAGCTTTTTAACTGCCTTCCGTTGCAGTCTCGATACATGCATTTGGGATATCCCTAGTAAATCGCCTGTTTCTTTCTGACTCTTATTTTGCAAATAAGTCAGGTTGATAATCTCTTTTTCTCGATCTGTCAGAACATGAAGCACACTCTCAAGCATCATTTTTTGGTTTACACGTTCGTAGCCCTCTTCTTGTGAGCCGACAACGTCTAAAATGGTGACTGTACTTCCTTCAGAATCAGCCTCTACGCCTTGGTCAACAGACAGTGCTTGATAGCTTTTGCCCATCTCCATGGTTTCCAGTACTTCTTCCTCTGTCACATCTAGGTACTCTGCAATTTCTTGGACTTTCGGTGATTTTTGCGTCTCTGTTGTTAGATGATCAACGGCCATCTTGATTCTTGGTCCAAGCTCTTTGATCCGCCTTGGTACATGGACACTCCATGTTTTATCTCGTAAAAAGCGTTTGATTTCCCCGATGATGGTTGGAATGGCAAAGGCTTCAAATGATTTGCCGACGAGTGGGTCATATCGCTTAATAGCGCCAAGTAAACCAATCATTCCAACTTGTCTGAGATCCTCATGAAAGCTTTTTCCTTTTGAATACTTTTTTGCCAACATATCGACCAAGTTTGTATAGCATTCGACCAGCGTGAGCTGCGCCTGCTCATCTTGATTGGATTGATAGCTTTGGATAAGGCGATCCACTTCATCTTTAGTTAGTTTCATAGTTTTGGATGGTTGTGTCATGGTCAACTCGCTCCCTGTTTAAAAACTTTGTCATCGCAACGGTAACTCCGGAGTTTGCTTGCACCTCGACTTCATCCATCAATGTTTGCATTAAGTATAAACCAAGACCTCCTTCTGCCAATTGATCCACCGTATGAGCAGATGTGTAAGGCCCTAATCCTTCCTGCTTTTGCTTAAAGTCAAAGCTACCGCCTTTGTCAGCAACAATGATTTCTAGACGATCCTCATAGACAAGAAAGCGAACTGCTACCTCTCCATCTTCGCCATGTTCACCTTTATAGGCATGCTGAACTGCATTTGTACAGGCCTCACTGACGGCAATTTTTAAGTCTTCAATCTCTTCGTAAACATAGCCCATTCGGCTTGCTACGCCTGAAAGAGTCAGACGAATGATGCCTACGTATTCTGGTTTCGCTGGGATTTTCATCTCGATTAGATCTACTGATTCGTTCATTGTACCCCACCCTCTGTATTTGCAGAAATGTCAATGATGTCCTTTAGTCCAGTAATTTCAAACAACCTTACAAGCCGTTCTGACAAGTTCTCAAGCTTTAGTGTTCCACCTGCTTTTTGAGCCGCTTTAAACAGCCCAACAAATACACCTAATCCTGTACTATCCATATACGTAACATCCTTCAAACAAATTTCAAGATGCTCTCCCGCCTCGGCTTTAGGCATGAGTGTTTCTCTTAGCTGAGGAGCAGAGTACACATCGATTTCTCCGCTGACACTAATTTTTGTTTTTTGATCTATTTGATGCTCTTTCACTGTCATATTCATTATGCATTCACCTCGAAATTCTTGTTTCCTAGAATTTTATATACCCGCATCTTTACTTTCTAAACCTTTCTTTTGAGCACAAGTAAAGTGAAGTCATCGTGAAGCTGAAAATCTTGTAGCTTGAGTAAGCTGGCATAGATGGCATCGACCATTTCCTGAGCTGAGTAGGATAGGTGCTCTGCTATAAGCGCTCTGATATCCTCCCGCTCTAAAAAGCCGTCCTCCGACTTAGATTCTGTGACACCATCAGAGAATAAGATCACCATATCTCCTACGTCCAAATGCTTCTCATACTGCTTATAATCAAAATCTGGTGCGATTCCAAGTACAAGCCCTTTTGCATCTAAATCGTAAAATTGGTTCTCTTGATTGCAATAGAAAAAGCCCGGCTCATGACCAGCCGATGCATATTTAAATTCATGCGTTTCTTTATTATAACTGCCATAAAACATGGTGATAAACATACTTGGGTCTACGTTTTGCTCGACAACACGATTAAGGGTTTTCAGCACTTTAGTTGGGCCGCTCCTTGACTCAGGCAAGGAATCCATCGCATATTTAATCATCGACATACAAAGCGCAGCTGGGATTCCCTTTCCAATGACATCTGCGATCGCAATATTAATCGTATCGTGATCCGTTACAAAATGGTAATAATCTCCACTCATCTGTTTTGCCGGTACACTGATTGCCCCAATATCGAACGTATCTCCTTCTGGAATTTTCGTTTCCAGAAGGGTTTGCTGAACATTTGCAGCAATTTCAATTTCAGATTTAATTTCTTGCTGGATGCCTCTAAGTGTTAAATGTTCCTGATAGGCAAGTCCGTACCCAATCATGACTTCAATTAAGAAGTCTAGTGAATGAAAAACATCTTCCGGCAAATCAGGGTAAAGCTCCTGAATCACTTTTCGGTGAACACTCACTATTTCTTCAGGAGGTATTTGATGCTCAATGGTTTTACGGCTAAATTTTTGAGCTTGATAAAGCGATGTTTCAGTTAAATCACTGATATAACGACTGAGCAACTGATGGTACCGCTGCTCCATTACCTCCTTAAAATCCATGGTTTCCCTCCTAGCGAAGCCACTTAACAGCTTGTATCTCCGTTCCTTGTTCTGGTGCAGAATCTAATTTAAATTCATCCATCAGTCTTCTGACGCCCGGCAAGCCTGCTCCGAGTCCGCCTGATGTAGAAAATCCGTCTTCCATCACTTTACGTATATCCATGATGCCAGGCCCCTCATCGGCTGCGATGACCTTGAGTCCACGCTTTCCGCGCTCCATCACTTCTTCTATACAAATCTGACCTTTACCAGCGTATAAATAGATGTTTCGAGCTAATTCTGAAATGGCCGTCGTAATTCTTGCTTGGTCAACTGTTCCAAAACCAAGTTCTTTTGCAACATTGCGCCCCAATTGTCTTGCTGCAACTATATCCCATTCCGTCAATATTTTCACACAGGATTGGTCTTTCATATCTATTCCCCCAATTCCCGCTTCAGTGTCTCAAGCCCTTGTTCAAGATCTAGTGCTGTCTGAATTTCTTCCAGTGATATACCAAGTTCAATAAGCGTCACAGCGACTGCCGGCTGTATTCCTGTTAATACAACTTTTGCCCCCATGAGCTTGGACATGGTGATCACATCGCCTAATACCTTTGCAATAAATGAATCAATCATATCGACAGATGTTAAATCAATGACAACACCGTTTGCTCCTGTTTCATGAATTTTATTCAGTAAGTCTTCTTGAAAGTGAAGAGCTGTTTGATCATCAAGCTCCCACTGTATTGAAATCAGAAGACAGTTATATAGTTTTAAGATTGGAATCTTCGGGTGATTTCTCAATTGGTTATCCCTCCAATGAAACAATTTTTCGATTTGTCATTTCCAAAGCAGTTTGAATTCCTTTTTGAAGGGTATTCTTTGTTGTAACCTGTGATAAATCAATTCCAAGGTTAACGATCGTTTGGGCTATTTCTGGGCGAATACCGACAAGTAAACACTTCGCTCCTACTAATCTCACAGCCTCTGACGCTTGAATGATATGGTGGGCCACCATTGTGTCCACGACAGGTACACCCGTGATATCAATTAAGACGACCTGTGAGCGATGTTTGACAACACCATTGAGCAGGTTCTCCATAATTTTTTTCGCACGATCTGTATCAATTGTTCCAACAAGTGGCATGACGGTGATGTGCTCAAATACAGGAATTAGCGGGGCAGAAAGTTCCTGCAGCGCCATTTTTTGAAGGCTGACGGTTTTTTCCCATGAGATGGAGTACTGGTTTAAGATCTCGTTATGGATGGGTGTGATGAATCGATCGATTTGCCAAATGAGGTCATGACTTTCTTGTGTTGTATCTTTGTCATCGTTCATTTTTTCATATAAATGTGTACGAATTTCCGTTAGACCGTTTGCCAGTAACTTAAGTGATATACCCATTTGAACAATTTTTAAAGCAAAATTTTGCACTTTTTCTTCAAAATCCTCACTATACCCCTCTGAAAGAGATGTAATGATTAGTTGAACATATTCCGAACAGATGGTTTCATACATTTTGTCGTTCAGCATCATGTCCGTTTCTTTTTTTCCGAGTCGTTTTAAAATGTCCGTCCACTCTTTTTCTAATTCCTTTTGATGCTTTCTTGCAAAAGCTAACACGATATGATTCGACATGTTTTACCCCCTACTTACATTTAAAGCTCTTCTTTAGTCTTTCTTCATTATAACGTTAATAAAAATTGAACACAAAAAAAAGTTGCTCCAGTAGAGCAACCATCTCTCACCATATTAAAAATCAATAAGAGCCAAACTAACTTGTAAGGCTTCATCAACCTTCTCCATCATCTCATCATCAAGATGTGTAATTTTATCTGTCAATCTTTGTTTATCGATTGTACGAATCTGTTCCAAAAGAATGACAGAATCTCGTTCAAAGCCGTAGCGCTTTGCATTAATTTCGACGTGAGTCGGTAATTTCGCTTTTTGTATTTGGGCTGTTATGGCTGCAACGATAGCAGTCGGGCTAAAGCGATTTCCAATGTCATTTTGAATCACCAATACCGGGCGAACCCCGCCCTGCTCGGAGCCAACAACAGGAGATAAATCAGCAAAGTAAACATCACCGCGTTTAACAATCAAATGTTTAACCCCCGCTGACTAATCGCTCAACTGTATTCTCAGCCTCAAACTCTGCGTATTGTGCCTCTGAAGAGATATTCAGATTAATTTTCGCCATCTCCATGTAGCCGCGTCTCATCGATTCACGATTTTGTCGAATATTACGTTCACGAATATACGTTTTTGTCGCTCGGTAGATCAATTCATTTCTTGTTACCTTATCCTGCTCTGCTACTCGTTCGATCTCAGACATTAAAGCCTCCGGCAGTCGAATCTTCATTTCATTTGTTGCGCTGGATTCAGACAAAAAACATACACCTCCACAAAACTTACGGATACCGTATCGATCCATTCCAAGACTAATCATACCATTATTCAATGCACAAGCAAAGCTGTTTCATGATTTCTTTTTTTAGATGATGATATTGCGTTCGGCCACCCGTAAATCAAGATGATAATGGAGTTCCTCTTTCCCATTATACGCTTTTTTCCGAAAATCATACGGTATTTCCAAAATCTCTAAAAAAGGGAGAATGTTTACCCTACTTTTGTCGAATAAAAAAGAACGAAGTCAGTTTGACTATCGTTCTTTTGAATGTTGTTTATAAAAAACTTGGCCCGCCTTGAAGGAGCGGATTCCGCACATGCACTCTTTCGCCGTCCTCTATATATACTCTTGGGACGCGGTGGCCAATCGAGCAAGTGACTTCATAGTTAATGGTTTCAAGCCTTTTGGCGATTTCATCGACTGATACCATGTCTTCTCCTTGCTGACCAATCAAAACGACCGGCTCCCCTACTGGAAGCTTGTCTTTCAGTTCAATCATGAATTGATCCATACAAACCCTTCCTGCGATCTTCCGGCGCTTTCCGCCAACAAGCACTTCCGTTCCTGCCAGCTTCCTGATCCATCCATCTGCATAGCCGACTGGAACCGTGCCGATCCACGTATCTTGATTGGCTGTATACGTCGCCCCATAGCTGACACTCTCACCCTTTTGAATATGCTTTACATGGGCAAGCTTTGTATGAAGAGACATGGCTTCTTCGAGCTTGAAAGGCAATTCATCTTTGATTTCTTCAGACGGTGACAGCCCGTACATACTGATGCCGAAGCGAACCATATTAAACAAAACGTCTTTAAACCTTAAAGCTGCAGCACTGTTGGCGCAATGAACGAGCAACTTGTCCGTATGAAGCGGCTCAAGCAGTGTTTGAAAGGTGTCGACCTGCCGATCAAAGTAGGCTTCATCCTTTTCATCTGCTGTCGCAAAGTGAGTAAATACGCCTTCCAGCTGTAAATAAGAGTGCTCGCTGACAAGCTTTTTCACTTCGTTCACTTGCTCTATCGTTTTCACACCTAATCGGTTCATTCCGCTGTCTATTTTCAAATGAAAACGTATCGGTTGTCCCATCTGCCCTTTCACCATTTTGGTGACGTCTCTCAGCCAATCGATGGAGTAAGCGGTCATGATGACATTGTATCGAACGGCTGCTTTGACATATTCCGGCGGTACAGCGCCGAGTACAAGTATTGGTGCTGTGATGCCTTTATTTCTTAAAGAAACGGCCTCATCTAAAAAGGCGACGGCTAATACGTCTGCTCCTGCTTTGAGGGCAGCTCTTGCCACTTCTATATCTCCATGTCCATATGCATTGGCTTTCACCACAGCCATCAGTTGAACACTTTGACCGATATGATCTTTCATATGTGAAACATTATGCTTGATTGCTGATAAATTAATTTCTGCCCATGTGTCTCTATAAAAGGCATTTGTGTCCATCCTTCACACTTCCCTATTGAATGATTCAATCCCCTCATATGATACTAAAAATCAAGAATAAAGTGAAACAAATCAAAGAAAATCAGCCCTTGCATAGGGCTGATTTTTCATTTCTAAGGCTCTCGCCTGAGATATTTATTTAGCTGACTGGCCTTCTACACTCTTTGCAACCATCAAGAGCTCTTCCTTCGATAGATCACTTGAAGAAATCAAGTAGTCCACTCCGTCAGATGTCCATGAAAGGGATTGATCTGTCAGAACCCCAACTGTCATGCCAAGGTCGACTGGCTCACCGTTCATTGTCACAGGCGTAGATGCTTCAGCGACTCTCGCTTTTTCCTGAATAAGTGTGAAGGATTTCTTTCCGCCATACGTCATGACATAACGCTTCCCGGCATCTGTCATCATTTCTTTCTCTTCCATCTTCTTCACACCCTCTGGCATGTCAACTGGCGTTTTCACCGCAAAGCTGTCAGATGGGTCTGCACTTGTGGCAACATCCATTTGAGAGAGTGTCATGTTTTTCTTCTCATCAAATGCATCTTTGCCAAAGGATTTATTGAATTCAAAGTGAGAGAATTCCACTTTCACCATTGGCTTTTTGTCGCTATCCAGCACTTTCACACTGGCAGGTGCCATTGTTTTTTTATGAAAGATAATCTCTTGGGTAGGCAGCATTTGGTTGTGCTGATAATTGGTTTTGGTTTCAAACACATACTTTGAATCTTTCGCTTTGAACTGAGCGGCACTGTCATTTTTAATGTCCTTCACGAGTGACTCAAATAAGTAGACCTGACTGCTATTATTCGGCCAATCACTGTGGAAACGGAAGCTCTTGTTCAATGAAGGTGTCAGCACAAACACACCATTGCCATTTCTTAAAATGACTTGACTCTGATCCTTTTTCGGATTTTCTAAATAGACACGGTAAAGTTCCGGCTTCTTGTACCAAATTTCTACTTGATACTCCTGCGGGTCATTTCCTGTCTCAATGGTCATTTTTGCTTTGGCTTTGTATGATGTCATTTCCTCTGCCTTTTTGTTTAAATCTCCAACGATATCCTGCTGAGATTTTTGACCGCATGCGGAGAGAATCAGTACAAAAAGGATTCCCGTTACAAGCAAAACAAAGCTTTTTCTCACCCTTTTCAACCCCTTCGTTAATTGTGTTAAAAGGAAGAAACCGCTTGTTTGACTTTAACAGTACGCCTCAAGAGTTAACTGCGTACCGCGAACCATCAAAGCCTGTTAGCAACACGCCCTTCCTTATCGCACTACCCAATATATGAAGGGGGGACAAACAATATGCAGACTAGCTTGACAACCTTTCAATTAAAACTTGTGCAGCAGCATATTCGTTCGTGTGAGTGATGGACACATGAACCTGGTCACCCTTCGTCTTTTCGCTTTTGATGAAGGGTTTTCCAAGTTCGTCTTTATGGATTTCCATATCATGAAAGCTTAAATGCCGGCCGATTCCCGTTCCGTATGCTTTAGCGAAAGCTTCCTTTGCTGCAAAACGTCCTGCCAAAAATTCTAGCTGCCTCTTTTCACTGAGAGTGTGAAAGATGTCTTGTTCACTTATCGTTAAAATTCGTTCTGGTAAACGAGGCTGTCTGCTAAGCACTCGCGCGAGCCGGTTGATCTCTACTATATCAATACCTATTCCTTTGATCATGAGGTACCTCCTATGATACTCGTACTAATTTGGATGTTCTCTTCATAAACGTGTTACTATACACTTACCATTATCTAGTTAAAAGGGGTTTGTTATGTTTATTCGAACGGAGAGCTTTCAACAATTTATTAGATCGTATCCAATCGTCACAACGATCCTTGCTTTGCAATTTGGTCTATGGCTTATATTTGCGCTTCCTATCCCTCTTATACAGCTTGGTCACGACCATCTCGTCGGTTTCAATTATGGTGTAGCTACTGGAGAATGGTGGCGGCTCGTCACACCTGTTTTCCTTCACGGAAGTCTGACCCATATTTTGTTCAATTCTATGTCTTTGTTCTTATTCGCTCCAGCGCTTGAGCATTTGCTTGGGAAGGTTCGATTTCTCATTATCTATCTTGGTGCAGGGTTCATTGGCAATCTCGGAACCTATTGGGTGGAGCCTTTAGAGTATGTACATGTCGGCGCTTCTGGTGCGATCTTCGGTTTGTTTGGCGTTTATTTATACCTTGTTCTATTTAAACCGCATATGATGGACCGCGGCAATTCTCAGGTGATCTTAACGATTCTTGCAGTCTCTGTCATCATGACGTTCGTCAACTCAAACATCAATATCATGGCTCACTTATTTGGATTAATCGGCGGCATGCTCCTAGCACCTCTTACGCTATTTTTCCATACAAAAAAAAGACGCTACTAACCTCATAAAAAATGTCGATCACTCCTATGAACAGGAAGCGGATCGACATTTTTTGTTTAAGAAGATTTATTTTTTTCATATGAATACCAATCCATTACACGTGCTGCATCTTCTTCCTCAAGGTGATGCACACCAAAGGAATCAAGCAGCGCAGAGGATTTCACAAAGGTGTGAATACTCGCCACTCGGCCTTTCTTTTGGAAGAAAGATTGCGTCATCGTATAGTTTTGCATTCGTTTTCTCAAGACAATGCCGGTGGTTTTGCCAATGCCTCTTGATGTCAGTTGAATCAATGGATCTTTGATCGTATAGCCTGATTGTTTATAAGCTAAATAGCCAAAAACCAAAGCAATAGGAAGCGGAATGAGTGCCAAATACCCCCATGGCGGGAAACGGACAGATAGGATCACGCCGACAAGTAATGGTACAAAGCCGAAAGAGATCAGATAGCGCTTGAGTGAACGCTTTGGCACCTTTTTCAGTTCAGCTTCTGGCTCCAAATGATAATCATCTGTGAATTGAGAGAGCAGTTCGTTGATTTTTTTCTTCCGAATCAGTGGAAATAAGACGGAAGAGGTTTCTTTTTCTGTAATAGAACCTCCTGCACTCACAAGCATCACCGTCGCAAAGCCAAAGGGTTCACGGAGAACATTTTCTTTGATTTTCACTGCTTGAATTCTCGCAAGTGGAATGGTCATTTGATGCCTCTCAATGAGCCCTCTTGTGATGATGATGTCTTTCCCTTTTCGTTTTGCGGTAAAATTTGCATATTGAAGGGATGTTACCCCAACACTAAGAATCCACGCAATCAATACGGCAATAAATATGAGAATCGCATAAATCTCAACACTCGCATGACTTAAAAAAGAAAACCGCTTGAAGAATCCGTCCAAAGGAAGAATTTCATCTATTTGTGTGTAAATGGCGAGACACCCAGAAATAATGACTCCGATCCCGCTTGAAGTGGTCGCAGCCAAAAGCAGCTCGGGTATACCCATTCGGTAGGAAACATTGATTTCTTTTTCTACAGGTTGCTGCGCTGTCAGAGGATCATGCGGGACATCCCCATTTTCATCCACCATTTCTTCTTGCTGCAAGCTTTTCTTCCGGTTGAAAATCGATTGCTTTAATTGTTCCGCTTCTGCTTTTGTAATTGCCGTCAGACTCACTTCCGGTCCGTCTGTTCCGCCAGCCGTTTCGATTTGAACCCGCACCAAACCAAAAATCCGCTGGAAGATACCTTCACTTGTATTCACCGTTTGAATTCGTTCTAACGAAATATATTTTTTCTTTTTTGTGATGACGCCCGATTCCACGCGAAATTCATCCTC
Source organism: Bacillus sp. FSL W8-0645 (assembly GCF_038007905.1). Taxonomy (NCBI): domain Bacteria; kingdom Bacillati; phylum Bacillota; class Bacilli; order Caryophanales; family Bacillaceae; genus Bacillus; species Bacillus sp. FSL W8-0645. The sequence goes on along the minus strand of NZ_JBBOYC010000001.1, from coordinate 519,126 downwards.
TTCCATCCGGTAGGTAAATCGTCTCCATGCTAAAACGGTTGAAACAGCTTTCCATAAAAGAAGCACACCAAGAATGATAAATGCATAAAAACGAATGCTCGAGTTCGAGTTCACAAAAATAAGCACGAAAAAAGGGATAATGAAGTTTTTGACCATGGATACGGCATCTGATATAAAATCAATGAACATCGAGATTGGATGTACACGTTTTGGTTCAGACATCATCTTCCGTCACCCTTGCTAAACGAGATATGTAATCACGAAGCTCATCTGCTTCTTCTAATTCTAGCGCCGGTATATCATGAACTGTGGCAGCAGTCGATATTTGAACAGATGCCAAGCGGTAGCGCCTTAAAAGCGGCCCTTGTGATGTATCGACATGCTGGACACGAACCATCGGTACAATCACACGTGTAACGCGAATAAGTCCATGCTGAATTTCAATTTCATTTTCGAATACTTCGTAGCGCCAGATGCGATGACGGATTTTCGGTATAAGCCAAATGCCAAAAATGACCTGTAAGACCCATAAACCGGCGAGGATGGCGCCAATCCAATATGGCCATTGAAGATAATAACTAGTAACAAATACCCCAATGATGATGAGTAAGAAAATCAATGAGATAATCCCATTTTGAAGACGCCATACCTTTAAACCATTTAAACTAATTTGACGTTGCGGCTGTTTTCTCACATTCTTCCCCCATTCTCTTACTTTTCTATCAATATATTACGAAACAAATCCTAAAAAGTTTCAGCAAACCTGTAAAAAAAAAGCGAACCCTGCAAAGGATTCGCTTTAGATTGTTGACAAAGTGCTAAAATGATGTTTATTTTAGCACTTTGTCTTCTTTTCAGCGTGATAGAAAACCTTTGAAGTCTAGGAAGGGCTAGCACTGGCGCGGAGCGAATTGAACATTCGTGAGCACCAGCGCGCAGACCTGACAACGAATGCGAGGGTTTGTCTACACGCTGAAGCGAATCCTGCAAAGGATTCGCTTTTGAATTAGCTATTATAAGATTTCTTTTGACGACGATCGCTAGAAGAACGATTGCGGTCATTTGAAGAGCGCTTTTTATCACCGTAAGATGAGCGGCTTTTCCCGCGATAGCCGCCTCCGCCGCCACCGTCTCTACGTTTAGAAGAGCTGCGGTTGTTACGATTGTGTTTTGAAATCATTGGTGCTTCATCTGTCAAACGAACAGGTGTTGCATCTGGCTCTTTTGTCATCATTTTGATGGCAGCCGCAACCACTGTGACAGAATCATGATCTTCTAGCAATTCAGCAGCAGCTGTCATGTAGAAGTTTAAGTTGTTTTCACTGATGATTGTACGCAGACGATCAATGGTTACTTGCTGTTGACCTTCAATTGCTTCATCTAGAGTTGGTTCTTTCATACGTTCCATTTTACGGTTAGTCGTTTTCTCAATCGCACGAAGCATATCTTTTTCACGCGGTGTGATGAATGTCACCGCCATACCTGTACGTCCAGCACGGCCTGTACGTCCAATACGGTGGACGTAGCTCTCTGGATCTTGTGGTACGTCAAAGTTATACACGTGTGTTACGCCTGAGATATCAAGTCCACGTGCTGCAACGTCTGTTGCTACAAGCACATCGATTGAACCTTCTTTGAATTTGCGAAGCGCAACCATACGTTTCGCTTGAGTTAGGTCACCATGAATCCCTTCAGCTGTATAACCTCTAAGGTTAAGCGCTTCTGACAATTCGTCAACACGGCGTTTCGTACGACCGAAGACAATTGAAAGCTCAGGTGATTGAATGTCAAGAAGACGTGTCAATGTATCAAACTTCTTACGTTCGTGAATATCCAAGTAGAACTGTTGGATGTTAGAGACAGTCATTTCTTTCGCTTTTACTTTTACGTGTTCTGGGTTGGTCATGAAACGTTCCGCAATGCGCTTAATTGGTGCAGGCATTGTCGCAGAGAATAAAAGGGTTTGGTGTTCACTTGGTACATTTGAAAGGATCGATTCAATGTCTTCGATGAAACCCATGTTTAACATTTCGTCTGCTTCATCAAGCACAACAGTCTCAACATTTTGAAGACGCATTGTACGACGGTTAATGTGATCGAGTAAACGTCCTGGAGTCCCTACGATGATATGAGGATTTTTCTTGAGCGAACGGATTTGGCGGCTGATATCTTGTCCACCGTAAATCGGAAGTACGCGCGCACGCTTGTCTTGGCCAATTTTATATAGCTCTTCAGATACTTGAATCGCTAATTCTCTTGTTGGCGCAATGATAATCGCTTGGATATTTGGAGACGCTGGGTCGATTTTTTCTACAAGAGGAATACCAAATGCTGCAGTTTTTCCTGTTCCTGTTTGTGCTTGTCCAATGACATCTTTATTCTGAAGACCGAGAGGAATTGTTTCCGCTTGAATCGGTGTCGCTTCTTCAAATCCCATGCGGTTAATAGCTTTCATGAGACTTTCGCTTAATTGAAAATCTTGAAACGTTATAGTCAAATTATTCAAACTCCTTCTAATTGCTGTTTCAGTAATCTCGTGAATGATCATTAAAAACTGCCCTTACCCGAAAGGACAGGTCCATTATATACAAAGCCCGAATTACCCTACCTTATATCTTACCATTACACTATTTGTTTTTCAACAAGACAGAAATGGATATATCTACCGTTCCACAATGACAGATTCACCATCACTTTGATCGCCATCCATCCATTTCCACTTTTCGAACAGTTGAATTTTTCCGTTATCCAACTGCTTAGGTGTAGAATTGCAAGACCCGCTTCTCATGCTACCGTCTTTGCTGACATGGTGGTACCTAAAATGAAGTGTTCCATCCTCATTTACAGTTCCTACAAGTACACCAGATACAATACTGCCGCCTTGATATGTGCCCGTTAATATATTCCCGTCCTGACGATATTGAAATATGGTGCCTGCCGATACTTCTCCGTTACTCGAATTAGACTGCGGGACAAAGGTTTTTCCGTCATATTGAAACAACCGAATCAGCCACCTTTTCTTTCCTATTGTACCATAGGCTTGTCACTCATTCGACAAAAATGATGCAATTTTTAACAAGTGGGATTCAATTTATATTAGTTTAGCCACATTTTCGCTTTTCTATAGATTAAATTGTTTTTTTTAGAAATTTCTCTACTTTTTCAAACAATTGCTGTGCACACGGCTCGTGACAAACATGGTGTTTACAGTCAGGTAAATAAAATATTTCTTTCTGTCGAGACGGGATTTGATGATCAATAAATTGTGCACTTGAAGCTGGCACAATCCCATCGCTTTCCCCTTGAACAATTAACACAGGGAGGTGAAGCTTCTCAAGGGAGCTCTTCGTTTGCTTCACCAGCTTCATAAATTCTACAGCGGCTGACAGCGGTGTGCTCGTTAGCTTATGACGGTATCTATCATACAAAGGATTCGTATCAATCAATCCAGACAATGATTGCTTCACCATCTGCCTTGTGTCTTGAATCATTTGTTTTGGATTCACATATTTCGCCGCAGCACTTAAAAGGACGAGACGAGCAACTGGATACTTCGCTGCAAGATAAGAAGCAATCATTCCTCCCATAGAAAACCCAATCAAAAAAATGGTATCACATGTTCGGTAAAGAGAAAGAAGTTCTAATTCAGCTGTCGCAATCCATTCTTGATAGAGAATGCCTTTTAGTTGAAGTTCATCTCCATGCCCCGGAAGCGTGACAGACTGAACGTTCCAATCTGTCTTCTGCTTTAAATATTGCGCTAGCGGTTCCACTTCATAGGGGGCGCCAGTGAATCCATGTATACATAGACAGCCAATCATTCTGTCACCTTCTTTGCCGCTCTCTTTTTATAGTGCAGTAATGACTTCTTCTAATCTCATGCCGCGAGAGGCTTTGACGAGAACAACATCGTCAGGACCTGCTACGTCAGCAAGTTTTTTCTTCAGTTCCTCTTTGTCCATAAATGAGAACACGCGCGCGTCACCGAATGATTTCTTTGCTCCTTCAGCGATGAATTCACCTAGGCGGCCATACGTCATCACATGATCAATAAATTCAGGCTTGATATAGCGGCCTAGTTCATAATGATACGTTTCTTCTTCGCTGCCCATCTCAAGCATGTCTCCAAGGACAAGAATGCGATTTGCGAAGCCGTCCATATCTCCTACAAGATCAATGGCAGCCTTCATGGAAGTAGGGCTTGCATTATACGCATCATTGATAACAGTGATTCCTTTTTCTGTTTTAAACAGTTCAAGACGCATTCCTGTTAACTTTGTTTGCATGAGTCCTTGGGCGATTTGTCTTTCATTCAGTCCGAAATGCTGGCCTATGGCAATGGCAGCAAGGGCATTCTTTACATTATGTTTCCCTAATACAGGAATGAGAAACCCCTGGGCATACCCTTCGACCTGAAATTCAGTTCCTTCTGCAAGCTGGTTGATATGCGTTACCTTGATATCACAGTCCTCTGCTTCTCCAAAGGTTTTCACTTGCTGCGAAAGTAGAGTCGCTCTCTCGCGGATCAAAGGTTCATCTCCTAAATAATAAAAGGTGCCATCCTCTTTTAGCCCTTTTGTGATCTCACATTTTGCATCAGCAATGGCTTCTCTTGATCCTAAATCTTGCATATGAGATTCTCCGATATTAGTTATGACTGCTGCATCAGGCTCAGCTAGGTTTGACAAGAACTCGATCTCGCCTTTTGCACTCATGCCCATCTCCAATACAGCTATCTCTGTACCTTCTGGCATCGCAAGAATGGTGAGCGGAAGACCGATATGATTATTAAAGTTACCGTCTGTTTTATGAACTTGATACGTTGTTTGTAAGACGGAATGAATCATATCTTTCGTTGTCGTTTTCCCATTACTTCCTGTAATACCGACAACACGAGGGTTTTCTTCTTTTAAATATGATTTTGCCAATTGCTGAAGTGCTGCCAGAGTATCGTCGACAAGAATGACAGGTACACCGAACGGTGGATTGGCTTCTTTTTGATTCCAAAGAACGGCTGCGGCTCCAAGCTCCACTGCTTTAGAAGCAAATGTGTGACCGTTAAAATGTTCTCCAATTAAGGGGATAAACAATGCACCTTTTGATACTTTTCGTGTATCTGTCGTCACTCCGTAAATTTGCTCTTCGCCAAAAGCTTGATTAGATAGTGTCCCACCAGCCATTTGGGCGATTTGATTCACTGTACGTTTGATCATGATTTTTTCGCCTCTCTTTCTCATTTCACGTTTGAAGGAAAAGAGACACTACCTAAGGATAGTGTCTGCTAGTTGCTCACATTAAAAAGTCGTTTTAATGGTTTGTTTTTCTTGATGGCGTTCAATTGCAAGTGACACTAGCTTTTCAATTAGCTCTGGATACTCTACACCAGTGTGCTTCCAAAGCAGCGGGAACATACTGAATGGTGTGAATCCAGGCATTGTATTCACTTCATTGATCAACACTTCGCCTTTTTCTGTGAGGAAGAAGTCTGCACGTACAAGACCAGAACCGTCTAGGGATTTAAATGCCTTAATCGCCATATCATGAATCGTCTTGTATTCATCTTCTGACACACTCGCAGGAATGATCAAATCTGTATCGCCATCTTCATATTTTGCTTTGTAGTCATAAAAATCTGTTTTAGGTGCAATTTCACCAACGACAGAGCATTTCGGCTCGTCATTTCCTAATACACCAATCTCGATTTCTCTTCCTACAACGCCTTCTTCTACGACCACACGACGATCATATTGGAAAGCCAAGTCGAATGCGGTTTGCAGCTCTTCTTTGCTGCGGCATTTGCTTATTCCAACACTTGATCCCATGTTGGCAGGTTTCACAAAGCATGGATAGCCAAGTACTTGTTCCACCTGTTCTAAGCTGTCTGCCGTGGCTTTCTCATAGTCTTTTTTATTGAAGGAAAGGTGCTTTGCTTGTGCAAGTCCTGCTTGAGCAAAAACATCTTTCATCATGACTTTATCCATACCCGCGGCAGAAGCAAGAACGCCGTTGCCGACATACGGGATATTTAGCAGTTCAAGTAATCCTTGCATCGTTCCATCTTCACCATTTGGCCCGTGCAATAATGGGAAGACAACATCAATCTTCTCATCAGCGGATGCAGGCTGTGGAAACATGCTCTCATTTAAAGAAGTTGGTAAAAACGTCTTTGCGCTCTGTTCAAATTGAAGCATTCTGACGTTTGATACTGGTTCAGTGAGTTTTTCTCCTCTTAGCCATTCGCCCTCTTCTGTAATATAAATTGGATGTATATCGAACTTCTCAGTGTTAAGTGCTTTTGTAACTGCAAGGGCTGTTTGCAGTGATACATTATGTTCGGCTGACTTTCCGCCGTAAATCAATCCTAAACTTATTTTCAATGGATACTCCCCCCACTAAAATTCATCTTTACTATCTTATCACTTTCAAGCAAAAATGCTCTAATTAATTTTTGTTGTTACGGAATTGAAATGATTTGTAAAGTTGTAAGCGCCTCCCGAGCATTTGTATGTCATTCGCCTTTATTTTATATTAAAATGACATTGAAAAGGAGTTGTGACAAATTGAAAAAAATCACAAGTACTGAACAATTCAATGAAATCATTCAATCTGACAAAGAAGTCATCGTTAAATTCTTTGCAACATGGTGTCCTGACTGTACAAGAATGGACATGTTCATTCCAGACATCTTAGAGGCGTATGCTCACCATGAATGGTTTGAAATAAACAAAGATGATTTCCCTGAATTAGCAGAAACGTATCAGGTCATGGGTATTCCAAGCCTGTTAATTTTCAAAAATGGCGAAAAAACAGGTCATTTACACAGTGCAAACGCAAAATCACCTGAAGAAGTGACAGAGTTTCTTCAAGGGCACGTTTCTTAAATCGTGAAACGAAGGACATCAGCAAACACTTGCTGGTGTCTTTTTTTCTCCATCTCTTACATCAAATCTTTGATAAGACGAATTGTTCAGTCAAAACGTTTCAATGAGCGAAAGAATGTTTTATATAGATGCTTCTCTTACGACATGAAATGACAGGAATTATTTCCTGGGAAAGAATGAGCGTCGACTAGGCTTCGAATTTGTCGATTACGTGAATTTTCTGAATATAATCTTTACTTCCGGCATCGCGCTTTGTATAATAGAGGTGCTAATTGAAAATGATTATCAATTTCATCTATACGGAATCCTATAGACGTTTATTCTTATAAAGGAGCGATGAGTCACATGTCTAAGAAGAAAATCAAAACGTATCAGCAATTGATTGAAGAAAACAAGAAAGCCATCATGCGCGATCCTAAAATGATGGAAAGTATATACGAAACCATCGACAAAAAGCATCAGAAGCAGCTTGCAGTTGCTGGACGTGAATCATAAACATAAGGGGGAGCAGTCAAAGCTGGCTGCCCCTCTCTTTTGTCTTTTACAACAAAAAAAGCCGATAAAATCTATGCTGTGATTTTATCGGCTTTTGTTTTAATGTGATTTCGCTACACGGTCCTGCTTCATTCCTAAATAAATGAGCATATATGTGAGATAACCCATGGTCATTGTTAAACCACCGAAGAAGAACTGAGAAAAGACAGGCTCCTCAAATGTTGTGACAGCAGCAAGAATGATCCAGCTCGCATATAAATAAACCATGAACCATTTCATGTTTCTTTTAAGTGTATACAGAAAGAAAAGACCCGCTAACGAAAAGATTCCCAGCGCTAGTCTGAAATAAATAAGATGATCAAACTGGAAGGCAAAAGACACAAACGAAAACGACAGCAGCAACAAAATGGGTAAAGCCGTAATGAAATTTTTCACGATAGTGCCACCTCCAAGACTCCCTCTTATTATAAGACAAAATCAGCCGGTTATCGTGAAATGCAGATTCGTTTTCACAAAGATGTCACGAATTTTTCTTGTTATTTGACACAATTTTTACACATTTACATCACGCTTCCAAAAAAGAACCCAAGCCGTGCCAACAAAGAAAACAAAATGCGCCCCTACCATAAATAGAGAAAACAAAGGGCTCATGCCTTGGAAGGGCGGCGGTCCTTGAAAGCTGTACTGAGTAAAGTCCGTATTAGCAAAAAGCAGAATTTTCCCCCACTGATTTTCTAAAAGAGACATAATAGGCACAAGTGATTTAGCCACATATAAAACAAAAAACGAGGTCACAAGCGCAACGAGGCTGTTCCTAAACAAGCTGGAACACATAATAGCGAAACTTGCCATCATGATCACTTCCACCCATTGAGATCCGATCACAGCAAATGTATGCTGAAATAATCGTCCCGTACTTTCATCAAATGCAGTACCAAAGAAAATAAGGCCAAATAGGAAAGCAATGACATAATAAAAAACAAACAAATAAATGACTATAAGCACAAGGGTGATGTATTTTGACAGGAAAATTTGCAGCCTTGTTTTGGGCCGTATCAATAAAAACTTGATCGTCCTTTTTTGAAATTCTGTTGAGATCAAGGTCGCGCCAATGACAACTGCGAGCACCTGTAAAATAAACACGACATTCGTGGAATAAGCAAAATAATTGGCGACAGTGTCTTGTCCACCAAAGCTGGAAATGACTCGTTTCAACGCTAAAGCCATCGCCAATTGAAACACAACGATCAATCCAAGTCCAATGAACGTGATCTTTTTCCTCATCATTTTCTTATGCTCATTCTTGATGAGTTGAAGCATCTGCCGTCCCGCCTTCCGTCCATTTCATAAATGCCTCTTCAATTGATGGCTTTTGAGGCGTCATTTCAAGTACATCAAATCCAGCCAGAACAAGCTGTTTGTTCAGCTCAGGCACTTGGTCTTTGTTCAATTGAAGTAATACATGCGCTCCGTTTCGTTCATATGTATAGGCATGTGTATCGAGCCACGAAACCGCCTTTTCCACTGGCTGAATATTCATGAGCATCTGTTCTTTCCCCTCTATGTCTCGAAGCATGGCACTAGCTTTAATCTGTCCTTTTTGAATGATGATCATGCGGTCACATAACTCTTCAACCTCATGCAATAAATGTGTGGCAAATAATACGGACGTTCCTTCTTCTCTTACTAGTGTTTGCAAGTGCTCCCTGAATTCCTTCATACCTGCAGGATCAAGTCCATTTGTCGGTTCGTCTAAAATGAGCAGGTTCGGCTGATGTAATATGGCTTGTGCAATCCCAAGCCTTTGTTTCATCCCCAGTGAATATGTCTTCACCTTTTGATGAATGGCGTGCTCCAGACGAACTCTTTTCACCACTTCCTGCATTCGTTCCTCCGTCACTGCATCGTGCATCGCCGCATACAGTTCAAGGTTTTCAAAGCCTGTTAAATAAGAATAAAATTCGGGATTTTCTATGATTGCACCAACAGATGACATCGCATGTAGGAAATCCTCATCCTGTGAATATCCATTGATCATGATTCGGCCATTGTTTTTTTTCATCAAGCCAACGATCAAACGAATCAAGGTTGTTTTTCCAGACCCATTTGGTCCCAGTAAGCCGACGATTTCCCCATTCCCTATTTCTATAGATATATCTTGTAAGATCATTTTCCGGCCAATTCGTTTATCGACTTTCTCTACTTTTAAAACAGCAGACTCCAACGTGGCTCCTCCTTCTGATGTAAAACCTTTGACGGCAAATAAGACCGCTCATTCTGTTAAAAGTATATCACGCAAGACAAGGGACTCCATGAAAAAAAGGCTGATCGAGTCAGCCCTTCTTTTACATTACATGGATAAGTTCGGTGATGCTGCGTCTTTCTCGTGTTTTTTCTCCGTTTCTGTCACAATCACCGCACATGCGGCGTCACCTGTAATATTGACAACGGTTCTTGCCATATCTAATAAGCGGTCTATGCCAAGGATGAGCGCAATGCCTTCAACCGGAAGCCCAACCGAATTCAATACCATTGCGAGCATGATCAAGCCTACTCCTGGTACACCAGCTGTCCCGATACTGGCTAATACGGCGGTTAATACAACTGTGAGCATTTGCATCAGCGTTAACTCCACACCAAACACTTGTGCAATAAAGATGGTTGCAACCCCTTGCATAATGGCTGTTCCATCCATATTGATCGTAGCGCCTAAAGGCTGCACGAAACTAGAAATCGGCTCAGGTACTTTCAATTTCTTTTGAGCGGTTTCCATAGATATAGGGAGAACCGCACTACTGCTAGACGTACTAAAGGCTACGACCATCGCAGGCGAAAAGTCTTTAAAGAATGTAAATGGATTTCGTTTTGCAAATAAAGCCAAAGTTGAGCCATATGTGAGAAAGAAATGCACCAATAGTGCTACTAATACGACTGTAAAATACAGCCCCATGGCTTTAATAGCTTCAAGACCTTGACTCCCGATAGCTGTCACAATTAAGCCAAATGTCCCGTATGGAGCAAATTTCATGACCACTCCTACAAGGTACATCATGAGTTCATTGCCTTGTTCTAATATTTTGAGTAATCCTTCTGTTTTTTTGCCTAGCACTGCAATTCCTAGTCCTAAGAATACACAGAAGACAATGATTTGCAGCATATTTCCTTCGACTAAAGATTGAACTGGATTTGATGGAATGATGTTTAATAAAGTGTCTGTTGTAGATGGTGCTTCTTGAGGTTCGTATTCTGCCCCTTTAGTATCGAATGAACCAAAGGAACCCGGTTTGATTAATAATGCTAATGACATTGCAATGATAATAGCGAAGGTTGTGGTCAGTAGAAAATATAAGATGCTTTTTGCTCCAATACGGCCTAGTTTTTTTGGATCTCCGAGACCTGCTACACCTAGTGTGATGGAAAAGAATACGATCGGCACCACTAACATTTTAATCAGATTTAAGAAGATTTGACCTAGAGGCGTAAATAGATAAGGGTCTAACACTTTGAATACATTTGGAGCAAAAATGTTAAGCAATAGTCCTGTGATTGCACCTACAAACAAGGCAATAATAATTTTCGTCGCTAGCTTCAATAAACTCTCCCCTTCCTCATCAAAAAAGACCCACAAGAGAGTTTTCTCGTGGGTCTTTGTTTCCATACACGTACCACTGTTTACTCTCTTCACGCCGATGAGGTTAGCTGACGGGTTAGGACGAAGAGATGTCCTTTTTTCTCACAGAGAAAAATTCACCCCAAAAACATGGGTCCCCCATTCCTTTAGAAGGATTAAGCGTGTGGTAATATGATATTTTCATACTATTTATACCTTATTTTCGGAAAATTGTAAACAGGTTCATATGAACTTTTTAATTACTTTCTTCCTTATTCGTGACCTCCAAAATATCTAAAATGAACACAAAGATCGGGATACCAATAATCAGTCCCCAAATGCCGATGTAGTGTTCAGAGAAGATCAGCACAATAAATGTGAAGAAAATAGGGAGTTCTGTTTTTGCTGACATGAGCTTTGGGTTTAAGAAGTAGGCTTCAATCGCATGGATGATGACGATCACAAGCACGATATACAGGACATACATGCCGCCTCCAAGCGTATACGCAATGATGCTGAGTGGAATAAGTGAGATGACCACACCTGCCACTGGGATTAAGCCTAGCAAAAAGACCATGACCGCTAATCCAAATAATTGCGGGAATCCCATAATGCCTAGCGCAATGGTTGTTAAGACACAGTTAACAGTTGCAATAATAAACTGTGCTTCGAGTACTTTTCCAAACGTTCTGGAGAATTTACGTCCAAAGAAGGCGATTTCATGATAGAACACAGAGATTTTACTCGTTTTGAACTTGTTCATGAATTGAATGAGGCGTTCCTTTTCGAACAGGAAGAACATGCTTAATATTAAGGACATCATGACCTGGATACTGAACGTACTGAAATCTGTTAAGTATGTATAGAGGAAATTAAACCCTTTCTCAAAGTAAGCTGATATTTTAAAATCTCCGAATACGTTCGTGATGACATCAAAGAAGGGTAAATCTTGTGGATGATCTGCAATTTTCTTTCCTAAATGAAATAGCTGTTCCACCTGCTTGGCGATGATTGGCACAAACACGAATCCACCAAACGTCAATCCACCAGCCAAAAGAATATACAAAAGGGTAATAACAGATTTCTGCCCTATTTTTAGGAAGTGACTTAAAAAGCCTCTAATGACCTCTTCTAACCGATTCATTAAAAAGGTGAATATGAAGGTCAAGAGAATTAAATTCATCATTCCTCTTAATAGATATAAGGCTGTCGCTAATACTACAAATACAGAAAACCGCTTAACACCGGGTTTTTCGAACAATTTTAAAAATGCCGCCATTACGTTACACACCTGCCAGGACTAAAGTCTATTTTTATCGGATCTGATATACATTATATCGGATCTTTCTGTAAATTATATAATAAAAGGTCAATGAGGTCTTACGATTCGCCCTAAATTTATCAAGCTTTAATGTTTTTTCTTTTCAGCACAAGAAAAAACCGAACCCCATGTAGACATAAGGTTTCGGTTTTTGGTTGTTTTTATACTATACAGCTTGCTTCATATTTCGCATTTCTTGAAGGGCTGTTTTGCTCTTCGCTTCGTCAAATTCCCCTTCACTTTTCGCCACAACAATTGTCGCGATTCCATTTCCAATGAGATTTGTGATAGCTCTTCCTTCGCTCATGAATCGATCTACTCCAAGCAGAAGTGCAAGCCCCTCTAGCGGAATGACCTGTAGTGCAGCGAGTGTAGAAGCCAGCACGATAAATCCGCTTCCTGTCACCCCAGCCGCTCCCTTTGATGTGAGCATTAGAACAAGGATAATGGTGATCTGCTGGCCGATAGACAAGTCTACACCAAACACTTGCGCTAAAAAGACCACAGCCATCGATAAGTAGATCGAGGTTCCATCTAAGTTAAAGGAATACCCTGTTGGGATGACAAGACCCACAACAGACTTAGAGCACCCGTAGCGTTCCATTTTATCCATCATTCTTGGCAGTACGGATTCTGATGAGCTTGTGCCAAGAACAATTAATATTTCATCCTTGATAAATCGCAAGTAACCGAACAGGCTGAAGCCATACATTTTACAAATGATATTCAGCACAACGAAGATGAACAGGAACATGGTCATATAAACGGAGAGCATCAGACTTGCGAGCGGTTTAATCGATGCCAAACCAAAGTGTCCGATTGTATAGGCCATTGCCCCAAATGCACCGAGCGGCGCAGCACGCATAATATAGCCAATGATTTTAAAGAAAACAAGTGACAGCTTATCAAGCCACTCAATGATTCCTTTCCCCTTCTCGCCAAGTGCAGCAAGCGCAACACCGAATAAAATAGAGAAGAATAAGACCTGTAAAATATCGCCCCTTGCAAAAGCATCTACCATGTTAGATGGCACGATGTGTGTGACAAATTCCATCCAGTCGATACCCTGTCCTCCATTTTGGGTATACTGTGAAACATCCCCTTTTTCAAGCTTGCTATAGTCCAGACCTGCACCTGGCTTCATGATATTTACGACAAAAAGACCGATGACCAAAGCAAGCGTCGTGACGACTTCAAAATAAATAAATGCTTTTCCCCCAACTTTTCCAACCTTTTTCATATCCCCCATCTTGGCAATACCAAGAACAATGGTTAAGAAAATAATTGGTGCAATGACCATTTTAACGGCATTGATGAAGGTGTCACCAAGCGGCTTCATTTCTTTTCCGACGTTTGGCCAAACCATCCCGACAATGATTCCGATAATGACAGCTGCAATCACCTGAAATGTCAGGTTCTTCAAAAGCCTCTTCATAAAAAATCAACTCCCTCACCCTTTGATGTAAACGCTTAACTATTATCTGTAGCTAAATGATAGCGGTTTCACCAAAGGCTGTGAAGCTTATGAACATATCGTACATTTTGGTCTTTTTGGTCTCTTAGTCAGAATGTACGATATATTTATTGACAGGCCGGCCTACCCCGCCATATTGCATATCTAATTTCAGCTCGCCTTCTTTCACTAAGAAGTCTAAATACCGGCGTGCCGTGACACGGGCAATGCCGAGTGCATTGGCAACTTCTTCTGCAGACTGCGGGCCTTCCTGCAAGCCCATATAGGCTTTAATTTCATTCATCGTATGCACATTCAGCCCCTTAGGGAGCCAAGTATCCTCCAGCTTAACAGCAGGCTTTCGTATGATATCATCCAGCATCTCTTGAGAAAATTCTGTTGCTGTACGAATTTTAGATTTAAACGCTTTATAGCTTTCAAGTGATTCTTTCATACGTTCGAATTTAAACGGCTTGATGATATAATCTCGTGCGCCATTTTGAAGCATGATGCCAATGGTCTCTTTGTCCTTTGCCGCAGAAATAACGATCACATCCACCTGTATCTTTTGCTTTCTAATGTCTTGAAGCGTCTTCACGCCATCTTTTTTTGGCATATATACATCGAGGACAACAAGGTCTGGATGAATTTCTTTGATGAGCTGGATGCCCTGCTCTCCATTACCTGCGACTGCCGCCACTTGAAAGCCAGGAACACTCTTAATGAACTCTTTATTCACTTCTTGCACCATCGGATCATCTTCAATTAATAGCACCTTAATCTGAGTCATCTGTCTCTCTCCTCTATGATCATTGGGAATTCGATTGAGAAGGTGGTACCAATGCCGATGCTTGATGTAACTTCTACATTTCCCATCCCTTTGTCGATAATCGTTTTTACAATATACAGGCCATAGCCTGTTCCGCCTTCTTTGCCGTGTGTGAAGCCTTTATCGAAAATATAAGGAATCATTTCCTCTTCAATCCCGGAGCCGTTGTCTTCAATTAAAATCGCGAGGATATCCTCGGTTTGATCAATACTAATAGAAATGCGTTTTGTGTCTCTTTCTACAGTATCATAGGAGGCAAAGGCATTCTCGATCAGGTTGCCAAGCAGCTTCGTCATATCATGTTGATCTAGACGCTCAGGGAAATCACGTAGACAGCTATGTTCATCTACTTCGACCTTTATGCCTAGCTCCTTGCCCCTTCTGATTTTACTCATCAATAATCCCGCAACGGCATCATGCTGAATGACGCGGTGAAGAAAGTCCATCACATGTTCTTGCTCTTCCGTCGTTTGAAAGGCTAGATCGAGTGCCTGATCGGGTTTACCAAGCTGAATCAGCCCGGCAATCGTATGAAGCTTATTCATATGCTCATGATTTTGCACCCGCAGACCGTCTACAAAGTTCTTAACACCGGTTAGCTCCTCTGCCAATTTTGCCGCTTCTGTCCGGTCCTGAAAAATGGCGACTGCTCCAATAATTTTCTTTTTCATGACAATCGGAATCCGGCTGCTCATAATCCGCTTTCCGCTCATATGAATTTCTTCATTGTAGACGGGTTCTGCGCGATCAATGATCTCTGGAAGTCTTGTGTCAGACAGCACATCCCAAATATTCCGGCCTACGACATCCCCTATCACGCCAAAGATTTGCTTCGCCTTTTCATTAAAAATGGTGATCATGTGCTGATTATCAATGGCGATGACCCCTTCATTAATAGAGTGAAAGGTTGCGGTGCGCTCCTCTAGCATTCTGACAATCTCATGCGGCTCCAGCTTAAACATTTGCTGTTTAATATGACGAGCAAGCAAAAATGAACCTACAAGCCCAAAGCTGAGCGTTAGCAAAAGGATCATGAGGATATCCCGCTTCATTTCTCCTAATATATCGATCATACTTGGCAGTGTTCTCCCTACAAGGACGACCCCTGTTTGATTAAATTGATCATCCTTCACTGGATAAAAGGCTCTGATGGCGGTCCCAAGCTCTCCCTCTGCTTCTGAGAAATAAATATGCTCGGCAAAAGCAGGCTCTTCATCTGTCCCCTCCGAGCGCTGGCCAATCCTTGCTTTCACTGGATGCGTTAATCTCAAATGATCCATATCCATGACGACAATGTAGTCAGCGTCTTGAATAATCCGAATCTCTTCGATGGCATGCTGTAATCGGTCACGTTCCTTTGTTTGATCAGCTAACGCCTGCTTTACCTCATTCATCTCGGCAACTGTTCTCGCCGTGTTCATGAGCCTTTTTCGAAGCTCTCGTTCCTCTGTTTGCTGGATTCCCCCAACAAGGACAATTCCTCCGATTAAAAGGGCGAAAATGACAACGAAATATGTGAGGATGGTGAGCTTCCATCTAATAGATAATTGTTGTAATTTCAATCGATTTCTCATCATTTTTTTCACCTGTATCTTTACGAATTCTTCCTCGGTCAAGTATGCTTGACTTAAGGGGGATCGGACGCATGAAGAATTTACTCGCCTATACACTATTGCTCTTGATCGGTTTTGTAACCGCTTTATACTTTGGTTTTTATCATATGATGCCAAAAGCAGCGACGACCTTTGACGATGAACAGACAGGGCTGAAGGATCAACTTGTGTTCAAATTTAGCCATGTCGTGGCAGATAATACACCAAAAGGACTTGCCGCAAAGAAATTTGCTGAGCTTGTGCACGAAAAATCCGATGGGAAGATCACCATTCAAACTTTCTCCAACGGAAGTCTTTATTCTGATATAGAAGAAATTAATGCACTCAAAGAGAATCAAGTTCAATTTATCGCACCATCTACCTCGAAGCTCGGCATGCTATCCTCTGAGTGGCTGGCACTTGACCTTCCCTTTGCTTTTTCTAATTATGATGCGGTTCAAGAAGGCTTGCACGGTGCAATTGGACAAAGATTATTTGGCACCCTGCAAAAAGACGGGCTAAAGGGAATGGCGTATTGGACAAATGGCTTTAAGCAAATCACCTCTAATAAAGGTCCGATCAAACAGCCTAGTGATTTAAAAAACCAATCTCTCCGCATTATGCAAAGCGACATGATTGAAAAACAATTCAAACTCCTTGGCGCAAAGCCCTATCAGGAATCGTTTAATTCGACGTTTCAGCTATTAGAAACAAAAAAAGTAGATGGTGAAGAAAATACCATTTCAAATATTTATTCAAAAAAATTCTATCATATACAAGACTATATGACGATTAGTAATCACGGGTATTTGGGCTATGTGGTCTTAACAGATCAATCCTTCTTTGATCGCCAGACACCTGAAACGAAACGAATTTTACTTGAAGCTATGGAAGAAACAACAGCTTGGAATGAAAAACATGCAGAACAGATGAACAAAGATCAACTGGAGGACATTAAACGGGAATCGCCAATTGCCATTCATGAATTGACGCCAGCAGAAAGACAAAAATGGATGAAAGCCCTCGATCCTTTGTATGAGGAAGCCGAAAAAACCATTGGTTCCACCCTAATCAAACAGATTCGTGAGTTGCGTGCGCGTTATGAACATTCTCCAATCCATGCTTTTCAAGAAGAGGATAAGACCAAATAAAAAATCCCTTTGAGAAAGGGATTTTTTATGCACCAGATTCACTCTGTTCTTGCTGCGTGAGCTCTTCTAGTCTTGAGACAATTCTTCGCTTTCGGTATTGCATCATGCCTGTTTCGGCAATACTTTTTAGTTGTGAGCGGTTGGAAACTGCGCCAAATAAAATCCCTGCTACGGGAACAAGCTGAAATAGTTTCTTCCAGCCAAATGAATCTCGGTAATTATAGACTACCTCACGCCATCCTTGGATTTGTGAGAACATGTTTTCGTGTTTCCCTTCGGAAGCATGATAGCTCCTGAGTTCTTTTAATATCGATTTCTTCCCAACCACATCAGCAGAGGTCAGCTGCAAGCATTTTATGATGAAGACCCGCTCTTCTTTGTTTTTAGGATCATAGCCATAGGTGACAGCAATATCCTGTAATGTTTTAAGGGAGAGACCAAGTACCGCAGGAATATCTGCAGCCAGTGTAAACATACCACCGACACCCGTTGTCGCCCCTTGTACCGTGGCGAGATTCGTCCTATTTTTCCCCATATGTTCACTAATGGCATCCATGATTTCAATTGGAGCTTTTTCTATATCTTCTATACGCTGAATCGATTCGTCGGCACATTTCTTTTGAAATTGATGGATGATGCCTTTTTCTGATGTCAAATAGGCACCGCCTGATTGAATGTAATGCCCCATTTCATCTAGCAGCACACCGATTTTTTTTTGGATAAAGGCAGGCGTCAGCTTGTCCAGCATTTGAAATGGCAGGCGGCTGAGTTTCTCCCAAAACCATACCTTTTGCTGATCTTTCTCCCACTGTTCAATCTGCTTTAATTGTGCTTTTAGCCACTCTCTTTCCTCCATGCCTTTTTCCTCCTTAGATGCTGCTGAAGTATTTGTTTGTTATTATACACAATCCTTTTCCATCATACGTATAGAACATTGAATCGGTTTCGAAAGGTTTGAAACTTTTTCAAAACGGTTATTGCTTAATACACAAACAAAAAGAGGAGTGATCAACATGTTAGGATTTCTGATTTCATTAGTTGTGGCGATTGTCATCGGCCTTATTGGCAGTGCACTCGCTGGAGGTAGTGTACCAGGAGGATGGATCGGTTCAATGATTGCAGGACTTGCAGGTGCTTGGATTGGTCATGGATTACTTGGAACGTGGGGTCCTAGTTTGGCAGGCTTTGCGATCATTCCAGCAATCTTAGGTGCAGCGATCTTTGTCATCATCTTAAGCCTGATCTTCCGTAGTGTGGGATCAAGGGTATCTTAAAAAAACAAATAACAGAGGAAGCAGTAGGGACACCGTCTATAAAGGCGGTGTTTTTTATGTGTTGGATTGACAAGGTATCTATTTTTTTCACTTACATATGATAAACAAACCTATTAGTTCAGATAGTTGACTTTTCATGAAGATGGGCATATGATGATTAAAAATTGCATCAAGGAAACATTTTGTGCCCAAGCAAAACTTTGTAGAATCTAGGTGATGACATATGACAAACAAATACATCGAGGCACAGGCACACATGTCAGAGGCAGCTGAGCGTGCACTTGAAGGAAAAGTCAAGGGATTTAGAAGACTCCTTCCTTTTCTCGGTCCTGCTTTTATCGCAGCCATTGCTTATATTGATCCAGGAAATTTCGCCACCAACATTGCGGCTGGCTCCAAATATGGATATCTCCTTTTATGGGTCATTCTCATATCAAATCTCATGGCTTTGCTCATCCAGTCTTTATCCGCAAAGCTTGGAATTGCGACAGGCAAAAACTTACCTGAAATCGCACGTGAAGAGTTTCCAAAGCCCGTTTCGATTGGTTTATGGATTCAGGGAGAGCTCGTCATTATTGCCACGGATTTAGCTGAGTTTATCGGGGCGGCACTTGGTTTATACTTGCTCTTTCGAATCCCGCTGCTTGAAGCATCCATTATCGCGGCTATCGGTTCATTTGCGATATTGGAGCTGCAAAGACGAGGGTATCGAGCATTAGAAGCAGGTATTACAGGCATGTTGTTCGTTGTCGTGATCGCTTTCGCTGTACAAACCTTTGTCGCCAAACCAGATATCGCAAGTGTCGCTGGCGGACTGTTCATTCCAAAATTTGATGGCGCAGACAGCGTGCTGCTTGCAGCTGGAATTTTAGGTGCTACTGTAATGCCTCACGCAATCTACTTACATTCAGCTTTAACCCAAAGAAGAGTCGTCGGCAGAACGGAAAAGGAGAAAAAGCAGATTTTTCGCTTTGAGTTTTTAGATATCCTCATTGCGATGATCGTCGCCGGGGCCATCAATGCCAGCATGTTGATTGTGGCAGCCGCTTTATTTTATAAAAATGGCCTCTTTGTTGAAGATTTGGATGTTGCGTTTCAGCATTTTGGTACACTCGCAGGGCCTGTATCAGCCATCTTATTTGGTGTAGGTCTGCTTGTAGCCGGACTATCCAGCTCTTCTGTCGGTACATTGTCAGGCGATATCATTATGCGGGGCTTTATTCAATACCGGATCCCGCTGTATGTTCGCCGGCTGATTACCATCATTCCTCCTATTGCGATTATTGCATCTGGAGTGAATCCGACCTCTGCGCTTGTGATGAGTCAGGTCGTCTTATCGTTTGGGATTGCTTTTGCTTTAATTCCGCTCATTTTATTTACAAGTAAAAAACGAATTATGGGTGAATTAACGAATGCCCGCTGGGTGACAGGAATATCTTGGGTGATAGCAGCTCTTGTTGTAGCACTTAATCTCTTCTTAATTGTAGATACGTTTATGTAAAAGACAGTGTTGAGCTGTCTTTTTCTTTCCATTTGGTTATGGTAGAATTCCCCTGAGAGGATGTGGGTACATGTTTGTTTATCAGGATCAAGAGATATCCATGCGGCTGCTTGAGCCAAGAGACGCAAGAAGTCTGTATTTGCTCATCCAGCGGTCGAGAGAGCATTTACGTGAATGGATGCTTTGGGTGGATTCAACGCAGACAGAGGAAGACAGTATGGCGTTTATCCAAGGCGCCATGGAGCAAGCGATGCAGAACAACGGTTTTCAAGCGGGCATCTGGTCACATGGAGAGCTCGTCGGCATTATTGGCACCCATCAAATTCATTGGATCAATAGAACCGTTTCAATCGGCTATTGGCTCGGAGAAGGTTATCAAGGAAAAGGCATCATGACAAAAGCATGCCAAGCGGTCATTCACTATTTATTTGAAGAGTGCGGGCTGCACCGTATTGAGATTAGGGCTGCTGTCGATAACCAGAAAAGCAGACGCATCCCAGAGCGATTATCCTTTTCGCTTGAGGGAATTTTAAGACAATGTGAATGGCTGGGCAATCGCTTCACCGATCATTGTGTGTACGCCCTTTTACAGCCTGAATATATGAAACAAAAAACGCATTCGATGAATCAGCCCACTTAATTGTGTCGATTGCATGAATTATTTTACAAAGTGAAGCTTTGTAGTATCCGTTGTGATCGGCATCTGATAAAATAGAAGGAAAAATCGAGGTATGATGTATGTCTCTTATTATTTTATTTTACTTATGGATTGTCCCTTTAGTATTTGGTATTTTCTTCTCATTCCTAACAAAGAAAGCCACCTACAAACGCCGCTTTGTCCCATCCTATAGCATGATAGGACTCAGCATCGTTTTTCTCATTTTGGCACTCGTCTTTTCAGCCAGCCATTTTCTATTTATTTGCGGTATGTTCCTATTTGCCACCACCCTTGTTGGCACAGGCATCCCCTTATTCTTAGCCTTTGGAAAAACACCATCCTAAACAAAAACCACCTTTTCGCGATGGAAAGGTGGTTTCTTTTTTATTGAAGCGGCATTCGGTATGTCATTGTGGCATTTGGATGTTCTTCAATCGTCTTCATCATGTCTTGAAGGATCTCGGCTGCGCGATCATTTGAGTCATACTTGCCGAGCATCTTTGCCCAAGAAGTACTCCCCAAGATCATCCCTTCAATTTTTTTGCCGCTTACTGAGACTTCTTGGACATGAATCAGAGTTTGTTGGTTTTGTGTGAGGATCCATAGCATGGTTTTTTTCTCCTTTTTTGTGGTGGTTGGATTAGTTAACATATGATTTCCAATTATGTGTGGGGTGATTTGGTTTGCTTTTTATTAGAAAGTTCACCCGTATTTTCAAATTTCCCGGACATGATACTTATTTTATGGTCACTCAATGTTTTCTCCTCCATTGCTTTCAAAAAAAACAAATCCACTTTATTCTTTTATCATATCAATCTTTACATGCATTGAAATAAAACGATGGACCATTAGTCCATCGTTCCATTTAAGCTCTCTAGTTATTTAAAAATTAATTCCTTTTCTGTCTCTAAAAACTCTTCTACAAGTTCTTTAATTGTATTTTTTGAATCAAGAGGGTAATAAAATGCGTCTGAAACTTTTCTAAAGAAATCATACATATTTTCGGGCGTATTAAAGATTGAAAAAATATTTTCAATTTCTTCAAAGATGTTCTCATCAGTTGAGTTACTATACGTCTCTTTCATAGTGCTATATAGCCACTTATGATATTCTCTTTGCATGTCTTCCGAAGAACTGTCAGAGGTTATGCTTTCAAGTATATTATCTACTTTAACTTCTTCTTGTTCCCAAGCTAATTCAAGGATTAATTCATTATTAGCATTAGGATTATTTTCTAAGTATTTAACAGCATAGTTTGTTACTTCTAAAGCAGAAATTAAATTAAACTGTCTACCAATAAACAGCGTAGACCAGTTACAATCAAAACCATTTTTTGTGATTATTTCTGTTTTATACAATTTTCTATTTCCCCCATTGATTTATTTTTCCTGTCACTTTGCCACCAGGTATAAAAGTTCTATGGGTCACTGTATTCGTTGTTGGATCTACCACCCATTCAAACACGCCATTCCTTATTTCTTTCGACTGCAACATTTCAGGGGCATTGTTCTTTACTTTTACATATTTTGTTTCGTACTTAACCACTGAGCCCTCTATTTGATACAACGAATCCATATGGCCTTTTCTATTTGGTAAATCAAATCTCTTAGAATGAACTGCGTAGTTGTCAATTATATCATTAAAGCTATGATAAAAATCATCTTTCAATGCACTACCTACTCGTGGATTTTCTAAAACTGGATGCTTAAGTTCTCTCGTACTCTTAATCCCCATCTTTCCATTGAACCCTTTCGCCCCAAACGGCAAAAGCATTCCCAGCGCAACATTCATACTCGCTTCCTGCTGTTCTTTTGAGATCTTATTTCCAAACATATCACGCCCTGTAATCGCTTCGCTGAAGCCGTTGGTGGCGGTAAGACCATATAAGCCTTTTTGAGATGTTTTTAAGGCGTCAAAGGATTTTTGCGATGTCTTGTAAATGTCGATTGCTCTCACTGCGGCTGATGTGGCTTGGGTGGTTTTGTAGACGGCTTTTCCACCTTTGAAAATGCGTCCTGCCCATCCGACGATTGGGATATAACCCGCTGCTGCCATGCCGCCTGCGGCGACGCGCTGTCCTGCGGTAAGTTCTTCACCTGTGATCGGGTCAACGCCTGTAGCGGCGCGTTTTGCATCGTTCACGCCAGTCAGTTCATTCACGATATTCCCGCCGTAATCAAGTGCTTTTTCATGCCAAGGACGGTTGGCGAGGGCTTCTTGTTCTTTTGCGATCTCACGGGCTTCTTCTTGTTCTTTTTTGATTTTGAGATATTCAGATGTTTGCTTCTCAATATCGCTTTTTGCCTTGTAGATTTCGCTATTTTGATACGCTTTCTTGTCAAAATTCATCGGAGAAATCGCTTTTCCATCATTTGTGGCATTCATCATTTCCGTATACAATGCCATTGTAGCTTGCTGCTCCGTTTCTGACAAAGCATATTCATCTTTTAAATTTTGATCAAGCTCTCTTAGGTCTTTCACTGTCTTTTTTCGCTCGTCTTCCGCATCTGCAATTTTTTCATCAAAGGTTTGACTATCAAATACTTCTAGAGAAATGAGGTCGTCGATGTCTTGAAAAATCGTTTTAAGCGCCTTTTTTTGATCCTTCACAATGCTTTTGGCATTTTTGACGCCCATATGTACAGCGTTGTCTAAAAAGTGTTCTTCTACAAAGGTGTCGCCGCCAAAGTTTGTATCATCTAGTGTCACAGAAACACCTTCATGAAAGGCTTTTTGCTTATCAATGAAGCTGATAAACATGTCTACATTTCCGGCCAGTTCTTTATAAAAGCTTTTAATGTTATCGGCACCTTTTCCAGTGAAATCATCACCGAGGTTAGCCACGCCTTGAAGTGCCTTTTTTAAATCTACCATTTGTTCACGGAGTTCCTGGTAGTGTTTTGCCCTTGCATCCATGGCACTTGTTAGTGCTTTTGCATCAAGTATCTTACCCAGAAGAAGTCACTCCCTCCATTATTGATCATAAAGTCTATTTTACCTTTCTCAGTGAATTGGAAAAATAGGCTTTAAGTTACAAAAATAATTTCAAAATATTTTAATAGAGACGAAGGCAAGTGACAATTGAAATGATTTTTCTAATCATCACAAAAAAGTCAGCCCTCTTTTCAGAAGACCGACTACTTTGTGTTTAGAAAAAGCGTTTGAGGCTTTTCTTGAGTGGAGGGATATCCAGCTCACCTTTTTCAAAGAATTTTTTCAATAAATATTTACTGAAGCCTGCTGCTTGGGTGTAAGTGATTTTCCCAGGTAACGGAGGTTCATTGGCGACAGCGACATCAATAATGACTGGTTTATCGGATTGAAGAGCTGTATCAAAGGCTGGAGCTAATTCTTCATGTGATGACACGGAGATTCCTTTGCCGCCACACGCTTCTGCAAACTTAGCAAAATCAATATCCTCCAGCTCTATACCATAATTTATGTTTCCTTTTACCTGTTGTTCATATTCAATCATCCCTAAATTGTTGTTGTTTAAGATTACGACAACGATCGGCAGCTTATATTTTACAGCTGTCACAAAGTCTTGCATGACCATTGTGAAGCCTCCATCACCACAGACGGCAATGGCTTGTCGGTTCGGTTCATTCAATTTAGCTGAAATCGCACCAGGTAAACCGCAGCCCATTGTGGCAAGCCAGCTGGAGATAATGAAATCCTGCTGTTTCATTTCAAAATGACGTGCCATCCATACCGTCACATTACCAACATCAACTGAAAGAATGGCATCGTCCTCGACTGCTTCTTCTAGTCTAGCAATGACTTGCTGTGGTTTAATCGGTGAAGTAGCAACAGATTTTTCTTTATCCATTTCTTCTCGCCACTTCATCATATGCTCTGTACAAGCTTCAAGAAAACCACGCTGCTCTTTATATTCAATGTAGGAAGTCAGTTCATGCAAACCACTCTTGCTGTCGCTCACGATTCCCACATCTACTGGATACCTTTTACCGATTTGATCTGGTTTAATATCTAGTTGAATGGCTGGCGTGTCCTCTGGTAAGTAGTCTCTATATGGAAAGGAGGTACCAAGCATAATTAAGAGATCACATTCTTCCATCGCTTCATATGCCGGCTTCGTTCCAATTTGACCTAAGTTACCTAAAAAGTATGGATGCCTGTCTGGCACAACCCCTTTTGCGGGGAGCGTGATGACGATAGGAGCAGCTGCCTTTTCTGCAAATGAAAGAAGCTCTTCTTTTGCATGTCTTAATCCTTTACCTGCTAAGATGACTGGCTTCTTCGCATTGTTAATCAGCTGAGCTGCCTTTAGCAATTGATCTTTCTTTGGCCGTACTTCTCCCTCAACATAAAGTGGAGATGTATAGACGGGCTTACGCTTTATTTTTTGAGAAAATAAGTCATCCGATACGGTGAGAACTGCCACACCTTTATGGGTATAAGCGGCTTTGATGGCTTGATTCAATAAGTCAGGCAGCGCCTCTGCTGTCTGTACCTGCTGATTAAAGACCGCGACATCGTCAAACATTCGCTCCAATTTGATTTCTTGGAATGCGTCTCTGCCTACTTCGGCCGAAGCAACCTGCCCTGCAATTGCTAAAACTGGTGCACCATCTGCTTTTGCATCATACAGTCCATTTAATAAGTGGACAGCACCCGGCCCAGCAATTGATAAGCAGACACCCAGTTTACCCGTTAGTTTGGCATCAGCCGCCGCTGAAAGTGCTGCCACTTCTTCATGTCTCGTTTGGATAAATTTTATTTGGCTTGATTCATGCCTAAGTTCTTCAATCAATTCGTTTATACTATCGCCGGGCATTCCATAAATATGTTTCACGCCCCACTCTTCCAGTAGCGCTGTTACTTCTTTTCCTGCGGTTCTTTGCGGCATGTGAGAAAACTCCTTTTTTCTTACTCCATACCACCGCATCCTTTTGATCAAACGTTTCAACTTGCTTCTGCTACTTTTTAAAATGATAGGGCAGGGTTGCCACCACAATATCCCGCTTCCATAATAGGCGGAATCTTAATAAAAAGGCAGATTGATTATGCAAAATGGTGTGCCATCTTTTTTTCGGGATAAATTGTGGCACAAGCACCATCACTTTATATTGATGAGCATTTGCTTTTGCCTCAACGGTCTCAAGAAATTTATCTAGCGGGTGAATGAGGCTTCGATAGGACGAATGCAGCATCACAAGCCGTACACCGCTATTTAGTTTTTCCCAATCCTCTTCAATTTTCTTATCCTTTTCTTTATCAAAGGATACATGAACCGCTATGACTTGATCTGACAAAGACTTTGCATATTGAAGAGATTGTTCGACAACACGTGTGACTCCTGCTATCGGCACGATGACCACATTTCCTTTAATCTCAACAGGCTCTGTTTCATTCAATAAACGCAGTTGTTCTCCAACAGACAAATAATGCTTTTTAATGGAATGAAAGATAAATAAAACAATAGGTAGGAAAACAAATATTGGCCATACGAGATGGAACTTGGTCAAAATGAGAATCATAAAAACTGTAAAAGAAATCAGTGCTCCGACGATATTGATTGGCATTTTCGTTTTCCAGCCCTGCGGTTTTTCACGAATCCACTTCACACACATGCCGGTCTGCGACAGGGTAAATGGAATGAACACACCGACAGCATATAGCGGGATGAGGTGTTCTGTCTTCCCATCAAACAACCAGATGAGCAGCATAGAAGCTACACCTAAAAAGATAATGCCATTAGAGTAACCAAGCCGGTCTCCTCTTACCGTAAACATACGCGGCATATATTTATCCTTTGCTAAATTGACAGCCAATAACGGAAAGGCTGAAAAGCCGGTATTTGCCGCTAATATTAGGATTAGCGCTGTGACTGCCTGAATCACGTAATAGAAAAACGTACGTCCAAAAGTGTCTGATGCAATTTGTGATACAACCGTTTCTTCTGGTTTTGGCGAGATGCCGAAACCAAATGCAAGCAATGTGACTCCCACAAATAAAACAGCTAGCAATCCACCCATCATCAACAATGTTCTCGCTGCGTTTTGTGCAGCTGGTTTTTTAAAGGATGGAATTGTATTTGAAATGGCTTCTACTCCAGTCAGAGCAGAACAGCCAGATGAAAAAGCTTTTAATAACAAAAATAATGTAATGCCTTGTACGTGTGTGCCTACCGCTGTATGTTCAGGTGCTGGCGGTACGCCGCCTGTTAATAATTTGAAACCGCCTACTCCAATTAATATCAGGAGTGAAAATACAAACAAGTATACAGGATAAGCCAGAATAGATGCCGATTCTGTTAATCCACGGAGGTTGAGCACCATAATCACGATGACCAATGCAATTGAGATCAAGACATGATATGGATATAGTGTTGGAAAAGCCGATGTGACGGCATCGGTCCCTGCTGAAATGCTCACTGCTACAGTCAAAATATAGTCTACAAGCAATGATCCGCCAGCGATCAATCCCGGTTTTTCACCTAGGTTTCTGCTAGAGACGACATATGCCCCGCCGCCTTCTGGATAAGCATAAATGATCTGGCGGTAAGACAGAATTAACGCCATTAAAAGAATTAATACACAACCTGCAATCGGGAGTGAGTACCAAAATGCTGCTGCACTAACGACAGAAAGAACAATTAAGATTTGTTCTGTACCATATGCAACTGATGACAATGCGTCTGATGACAATAATGCCAACGCTTTGATTTTTGATAGTTTTTGTTCTCCTGCTGCCTGTGATTTTAATGGTTTACCAATTAAAATACGCTTCATCAAACTGTACATGTGATGCCCGCTCCTTTAGTGTCAAACGATTTAAGTTGCAAAAGATGGATCGCCAAAAAGACACAGAGGCAATAGAATGCCCCTGTGCCTATTGTTTAGATCACAGGTTGGTCTTTGCTCTCTTTAACGCTTACGAGGTTAGCTGACGGATTCGGGCGCATGAGACTTTGCCCTACCTTAAAAGGATTCACCCCACATGGTGTTTTATACCACCAAAATTGGTTCCCCCGCTCATCGAAATGATTCAGCGATTGGTCTTTTATAAAAGAGATCATACTCCCGTTTGACACCAAAGTAAAGAGATTTTTTCGAGGTCTTTTGACCGTTTATTAATCAGTCTTTTTGCGGTTTTTTCGTACGAAATAAACAATCATCACAACGACAAAAATGATCAGTACAGCGATACAAGCAAAGTAAATCCAAGAATCACCGACGCTTTGCTTTTCACCTTTTTTAAGATCATTTTTTGCATTGCTGACTGTTTGGTGATTAGAGAATACATCTTTGTTTTTACTTTCTATTGCAACTGTTGCGGTCTCCGTATTTGTTTGAAGGAATCGAATCACTTCATTTGATATATCAGCGTCAGCTGCCGTCATTCCTGAAAAAACGGTCATGGTTTGGTCTTTATTCCATACGGATGGCTGCGTCCATACAATACGAGCTGTTGTTTCGTTGATCATGCCAAATGAGGATACATCATATTGACCCTTTTTCGCTGGAACGATGAGATCATCTGCTTTTTCTTTTAAAAGAGAGAATGTCTGGATGCCTCCGATGAAAATGAGAGAGTTCTTTTTCAATTGTTCATTTGTCACATTCGATGCTTCAATCAAATGATATTGAGCAGCTTCCGGCTGACTAAATGATTCGGTCAGCATAGCCATTTGATTGATTGAGGCTTGATTGATTTGATCTGGCATAACGATCAATGTGTTTCCTTGCTCCGTTTCTGAAGTGTAAGGAAGCGGCCATGCGGCTAAGTCCGGTGTATCACTAGTTGTTCCTTCTGGTATTTGAAGAGAGCTGTTCTTATCAATGTAAATCCAGCCTTCTTCATCTGTATGTCTACAAGATTCCATGTTTTTAAAACCTGTTGTGACAAACTGTAAGTCCACATATTCGTTCTTTTGAAGCACTTGTGAGTCTACTGGAATCGACACATGGTAGAATCCATTCTCATCTTTGTTTCCTAGTTTTGTTAACGGTACGTCGTGCGGTTCGTTATTGACCATCACTGTTAGACGCTCTGCTTTGTTCGCTGGATCTGATTTTTTAAATGATAGATTTAGTTTTGCACCTGATTTTTGTTGAGCCATTAATGCTTTCGGAAAATAGTAATGATCAGATGCTGTCTTTTTGGTTCCAACTTTGACATCATCTGCGCCAAAATCTATTAAACGAATATGATGAGATGGCTTAGAAGCACTAGCTGTCACCTTTTGCAGTAGCAAGTCGGTTCCAGTGAGCTGACCTGTCAGTTCTGGCTGAGTCAAGACATTGATTTTTTCAGCAATTGTCTTTGGCTGCTTCGCAGTGACAAATAAAATGGGCTGTTCTTTTTTCTTTGCTGTCAGGGTTCTCACCGCTAACGTAAGTTGATCGCCTTCTGTTTTAATTCCAGCCGCTTGCTCGAGCGATTTCATTCGTCCATTCCAGCTTCCTTTTGCTCCAACAGCAATAGTTGGGTGCGCAATTTGCTCGATGTCCTTTTCTTGAACGAGTTTGAGGTCTGCTAGACGATCTTTGTTTTTCAACGTACGATATACTTTCATAGCCGCTTCTAATTCAGCCGCTTCAGGTTTATTTGGAATCACAATATCTGTTTGTTCTTCCTGATCACCTGATGGAATAAATGGTGAAGGGAAGCTGTCTAACGTCACGTCTTTCGTTTGAACTCCTTTGAACGCCAGCTCACTTTCAGGATATACTTTCAGCCAATTGGCAGGCGTCTCTTGGTTGATACACACACCTTCTTTTAACACACCATAAAATGCGAGCTGAATTTGATGAGATCCTTTTTTCAATTGCGCTTTGTTCAATTTGATTTGAATCGATTTTTTTGAGTTTTTTCCTGATACAGGGATCGTCTTTTCAATCTCTCCATCGATCATCACTGTGAAAGACGATGGCGATATTAGTAAT
Organism: Bacillus sp. FSL W8-0645; assembly: GCF_038007905.1. Classification (NCBI taxonomy): domain Bacteria; kingdom Bacillati; phylum Bacillota; class Bacilli; order Caryophanales; family Bacillaceae; genus Bacillus; species Bacillus sp. FSL W8-0645. The sequence continues at coordinate 489,449 of NZ_JBBOYC010000001.1, read as the reverse complement.
GGTGAAGCCTCTATATTTAATGTAAGAGTACTAGACTCTACTTTTTCTTTCTCCATTTGATAGGAAAGGTCAATGCGGTCTTCTTGACCATACAAGGTCACCACATCTTCTGATAAATGCTGCGTTTCTGTTTGATTTCCTTTTGATGAGTGAACCCAATCGTCTTTCACTTGTACTCGATTGGATTGCGCCATTGCTTGACTTGCCATGAAAAAAGGCTGAATGGCAAGGGATAGCGCTAATATTAAAAACATCCATTTGACCGATTTCAATTTGTCACCCGCTTTTCTTTTGTTGTTGATCGTAACGCTCTGTTTTGTACCATTTCACTTCTTGTTTCAATAATCGGCTCTTCACCTCTACACATAAGGAGTACACGACAAGCGCAATCCATACTTGAGAATAGGTGAAGTACATGAGAACCACAATGAGAATATTTTGTTTGGTGAGCTCTGTTTTCTCAATACTTAATGTAATCATCACTTCTGTTAGAAAGAGGAAGAAGGCTAATCCCCACAGGATCAGTGCGACAGCCCCTACAGATAAGTGAAGGTCAACAAATAGGTTTACAATAAAGATGCCATTTGAGAGCAGAACACCGAAGAAGAATAAGAAATACGTAAAGAAGAAATAAAACAAATCGAAAATCATTCGTTTTCGTTTCAGCTTCATAAACTGCCTTAAAAATTTAAGGACAACATATTGATTTCCTCTAGCCCAGCGCGTTCTTTGCCGCCACCAGACCTTCCATGTCTCAGGCTCTTGTTCCCATGTGATTGCAGCTGGGAAAAATCGAATCACATATCCTAGGTTATACACACGGATCGTTAATTCGGTGTCCTCAGCCAAAGCTTGGGCATCCCAGCCGCCGAGCTCTTCTAAAATGTGCCGGCGGATGGCGAAGTTGGTACCTGGTATTGTCGCAATACCAAACCATTTCCATCTCCCGCCCTGCGCCATCCATTGGAAACAGATGGTCTCAATATTAATAAATTTGGTCAGCAAATTTTTGGCTGCATTGATCACCCTGAATTTCCCGACAACAGCGCCTGCTTTTGGGTCATTTAATAACCCAAGAACCAAATAATAGACAGCCTTTGGTTCAGGCATGTTATCTGCATCGTATACGCAAATCACTTCTCCTGTTGAAGCCTTCAAACCTTCATTCAGTGCAGTGGATTTTCCCTTCCCTGCAAATGGCGGCTTCGTTTCAATCATATGGACATGATCATATTGCTCACTGAATGATTGCACAATCTCTCCTGTGCGATCAGAGGAATTGTCATTAATCACAATGATTTCAAGGAGGTGTTTAGGATATGATAGCTGAACCATCGCTTTTAACGTCTGCCGAATGACGACCTCTTCATTATGAGCAGGAATCAGAATACTGACGGTCGGCAGCTCTTTCCCTTGTTTTGTCCATTTAGGCAGCACTTTTTCATAGGTGAGGTAATGCTGAAAGCCGCCCTGCATGAGAAACATGTGGTATAGGAGCATGATCCAAATGAGCATTAATGAAAGATAAAATAAGACATCAGCCACCTGATTTTCTCTCCTTAAAAATTCGTTTTTTCATTGTCAGTCTTAAATACAATGTGTATAAAGCAAATGCCGCAATAAACAGCATGACCACAACTGTGAGAATTCGTAGCATATTTTCCATGCCACTTCGTTTGACTTTTTTTGTTTCGGAAATGTTGGATTGCTCTACTTGAATATGTCCATTCCCTGATGTTTGGATTTTTACATGTGCAGTTTGGACCGTCTGTTTTGTTTTCTTTACATCAAGCCATTCGCTAGAAGGAATTGCCTCCATCTGTGTGATTAACTCCTGTAACCCTGCAATCCCTAACTCCACGTCATAGGACAACCCAATTGCGGCTGATTGCAAATGCTGCACGGATTGAATCGTCTGTTCAGTTAAAACATTTGAACCTTCTTTGTCAGACACTTGCTCAACTTGCTGCTGAGGATATAAGGTCATGCCGTGTAACATGGCAGGAGACGTCACGAGCGGCGATGCACCGGCTGTTTTCCAAGTGCGGTCTGATAACTGCACCTGTCCAAATAGGCTGGATACATGCTTTGAAATTACTTCATAACCTTTTTGTGATATCGCATCATGCGGCACCTCGAACGCAAGAGGATATAAGCCTTGCCTAGCAAGAAGCTCAATGCCCTTTGTCAGTTTTTCTTCTGTATAGGCGATTTCTTGCTGCTGATACGATTTGGTATACGTATGAAAGTCTTTTTCATTTGGGAATTGGCTTTTACTTTGTTTCTTCTCTGCATTTTTTGGATCATTTGTCGTGATGGGCTGATCATATTTTGCATCCCAGAACTCAAATCCCTGACCAGATTCCGCCGTTCGATACGTACGGTTAAAGCCATGAAGAATGATACTCGCTCCATTGCCTTGCAATTGTTTTAACACACTCACAAGTTTCGGGCGGTCACTAAGTGTGACTTCATCACCTGTTGCTCGATCTATCCAAACAGGGGTCACTGCAATTTGATAAGGAATATGCTGTGCAGATACGTATTGTCCAAGTTCTAGCAGCTTCTTCTCGTCACTTGCTGGACTGATGTTCCCGAGCATTACGTATTTTGTCTTCATTTGCACAGAAGATGGCATGTATTTTTCTAGCACTTCTGCAAGAAGCTTGTTGTGCTGCACGACATCTAAGATACCGATATATGCCGCACCTTCTTTTGTTTGAGTCACAAATGGCAGATCAGATTGACGTTTCTTCACTAGAAATTCATTTTCCAAGTCTGCCCCTCGAACCGTTAACACATTGATCCTTCTCTCTAGCTGACGGTATGTCTGATCATGTGTATGTTTCAATTGACTGATATGATCTTGTTTGTGAAAAGTAAGCTTGGAGAATGGGTGGAGCTGTTCCGCATTGTATCCAATGGCGATGAATTGCTGTGATTCGTTCATCGCACGAATAGTATGTTTTGACAGGGTTCTCTTTATTTCTCCAAGATAAATGACTTGCTGAAATTCATTGATCCTCTTTTCAGCCAAATGTTCATCAGATACAATCGTCGTCTGTTTTGAAAAATGACCGGCGAGTAGATCCAGCATATGAACGGCTGGAGTCACTTCCCCCGATGGTGTGGAATAAACGATCAGTGTATTTGGCTGCGTGACAAGCGCCTCGGCTGAAGCAATGTGTTTAAACGAAAGAATCGAAAAAAGCGTGATCATCAAACAACATTTCATCAAAGAATTAAAGTTCATTCATCATCATCTCTTTTTCTAGTTCTTCTAAAAACTGCTCTGGCGTACGATATTCCGAGCTGCTTGTTAAATGACAGACATGAAATGTCAAGGTCACTTCACGACCGTTTAATAGGACATGCGTTTGCAGTTTATCCTTTAGCTTATCAAGGACAACTGACACATTTTCTTCTGGTGTATGGGTTAGCAGCAAGCCCATTCGTCCTTCAGATAACCGAAATTTCTTATCGGTTTCTCTTATGCTTTCGCGTATCTTGAGACTTAATTGCTGAAATAGGTGCTGCATTTCTTTTTCTCCATATAACGATTTGAATTCCGCTGCGTAATTCATATGAAGAAGGATAAAGACAAATGGCTGTTTGTACCGTTCTGCCCGTTTCATTTCCTCGGACAATTCGAGCTTCATCCGCTCAGCATTGTCAAATCCTGTTGTCGAGTCAATCGCCACAAATTGTTTGATGGCCTGCTTTTGTTGTTCAATGGTGTGACGCAGCGTATTGATCCGTTCATGCAAGCTTCCCGCTGAAATAGCGAAAAAAAGAAGTGCTACGCCCCAAATTACTACATCTTGTAATGTTTGATTTGAAAAAAGGGGATTTTCATGGCCAAGCTCTGTAAAGAACATGACACTTCCTATAAAGAACAAAATCAGTAAGGTGAAAATTAATGCTGGTAGGATACCAAATAAAATACCACAGCCTAACACGACAAATGTCAGTGCGATGATCATAAAGCTCTCCGCATCTTGTACGTTAAGGTAGCCCATAAACAAAATAAGGCCTGCAAACGTGAGGAGCAGAGAATAGTACAAGCGATACGTGTTACTGAACAACCGATTCATTTAGAAGCTCCCTTTCTGCAATTAGAGGCAATAAATTATCAAATGAGTGTGTCTCTTTTTCGTTCATGTATCCTCCGTAATAAGGCTTGAGAGGATCTTGGGTTTGTAATTCTTTCATGCGGTGATAGACAGCCTTTGCAAATTTCAGCTCGTTTTGTTTAAGGGCATACAAAATGACGAGCGCATATACCGAAGGCGATTCATATGTGACAGATGGCTGCAGTGTACTCAGTTTGTATCTTCCGTACAGTTTTCCTTCTTGTTTAAACGACGTTTTAAGCCATTTCATGATCGCGGACGTATTCACTTTTGCATGATGTGCATGTAAAGCTGTATAAAGTTGATCGATCATATTGATTTCTTGATCGAATGAATAGGTTTTTTTCTTTATGTCATAGGATTTAGGAAAGAATCCTTTTTTTCTCGGTGCTTGTTTTAGAATGGCTAATTGGTTACTGGTCATTTGTTTCGTGAATATTTGGAGGAATTCCAATTCTTGGATTGCTTTTGGGTCTATATAAGAGAGTGTGATTGTATGTGAAGTTCGATTGGTTGATGCATCATAATAATCGGACAATATGCCTTTGAACATGTTTTTTTCTTTTAACGCTTGAGCGATTTCTTTTGCTGTCGTTTGATACGCTGACTTCTTCCACAAACGATTTGCCTTTTGAAGTGCCGTCACTACACGTAAATCATCGACTAAAGCATTGGCCTTGCTTTTTTGATCAGATTCAATTTGCCAGCTGAGAAGATGGTGGTCTATTAAAAATTGATCTTGCAGAACATCAAATTGTTGGTCAAATGAATTTTGATCTTTTTTTCGAACAAGATAATCCATCCAAAGTCCAAGTGATTCAGATAAGTAGATGTGCTGCTCTGCAAAAGAGGTGCGAATTAAGCCTTGATCTGTCATTAAGTGGTGAGTGATAAAATATTCACCAGGCAAAACGGGCTGAGGTGATACTGGATCAGCTGATTCTTTCTGCTGTTCCCAGGTACATCCGCCTAGTAGAATGACAATGAGTAAAACAATTGCTGTACGATATATGCGTGTATGCATTCGTGTCCCCTTTCAATTCCGCGTTCTCTAAGCATCTAACGATTTATTATAGAGCGTTTTTGTTTAAATTTAAATGAATATTTTATGCCAATTTACGAGCCTTTTCGCATATTTATTCCCATTTTCAGAAAAACAATATGTCGATATACTTGATAACACTGAAAAACCCATGCGTTTCCGCACGGGTTTTTATAGAACTATTGATCTAATTTTAATTTCTTTAATTGTTCAGCTAGTGCGTTATTAATTGGTTCTTCCACTTTCTTTTGTTTCTTCATATATTTAGACACATCGTGCTTACTGGCTTTCTTTTGATTGGATTGAGATTTGCGTTTTTCGAAGACAGACAGCTTTTCTCTATGGCCGCATACACAAGCAAAGATTTTGCCATCACCTTCTCCGCGCAGCTCGAGCTTTTTATGACAGTTCGGGCAGCGTGCGTTTGTTTTCTTCGCCACATTTTTACGATGGCCGCATTCCCGGTCCTGACAGACGAGCATCGTGCCATGTTTTCCATTCACTTTCAGCATGAGTTTACCGCAGTCTGGACAATGAGTGCCAGTGACATTGTCATGCTTAAAGGTTTGGTTCCTCTGTTTGATTTCAGATACAGCTTGTTTGGCATATGACTTCATTTCACTCATGAATTGAGAAGCTTTCAATTGCCCTTTGGCGATTTTAGAAAGTTTTTGTTCCCATTCCGCTGTTAATGCAGGAGACTTTAAGTCTTCAGGCACTAACGAGAGCAGCTGCTTCCCTTTCGATGTGATGAAAATGTCTTTGCCCTTTTTCTCGATTAAGAAGCTATTGAACAGCTTTTCAATAATATCCGCTCTTGTTGCTACAGTTCCTAGACCACCTGTTTCACCAATGGTTTTCACTAAGTCCTTTTCCTCGTTCTGCATAAATGCCGCTGGGTTTTCCATAGCAGATAATAGGGTCGCTTCATTAAAACGTGCAGGAGGTTTCGTTTCTCCTCTTGTCTCTTTCAGCTGTCGTACATCTAGTGACTGTCCTTCTGAAAGCAGCGGCAAATGTTGATCTGCCTCGGCTGATTCCTCTTCTTCATATGAGTCATCGTACACGGCTTTCCAGCCAGCTGCTTGCACAGTTTTCCCTTTTGCTGTGAACGTTTCACTGCCTATTTTGGTGATGACCGTTGTTTCCTCATACTCGAAAGGATTCATAAGTACAGCAAGGAATCGTTTGGCAATGAGGTCATATAATTTACGCTCTTTATCGCTTAATACTCCTGGGTACAGCTCTTCCTCGGTTGGAATAATCGCATGGTGATCTGACACCTTGGCATCATTGACGAAGCCTTTGTGCGCTTTCACACCTGATTGTAAAATCCGGTTCACATGCTGCGCGTACGGTCTGACATTCATTCCTTTTAAACGATCTTTTAATGTAGGAACGATATCCGCTGAAATAAATCGTGAATCTGTACGTGGATATGTGACGAGCTTATGCTGCTCATACAATCGCTGAAGCGTAGATAATGTTTCTTTGGCTGAAAAACCGTAGCGTTTATGTGCATCACGCTGCAATTCAGTCAGATCGTACAGTCCCGGCGCAAAAGCTTTTTTCGCTGTTTTTTTCAACGCATCAACCACTGCTGGTTTTCCTTCGCAGGCTGCCAAGCGATCTTTGATCACATTCTCTTGGAATGTCCGGTTTTGCTTTGTTTTGGCATCCTGCCAGGTCAAAGTCAGTCCATCTACTTGTGCAGTCAATCCATAGAACGGCTTCGGCTGAAATTGCTGAATGTCTTCTTCTCGTTTTGCGATCATGGCGATCGTTGGTGTTTGCACCCGTCCGCAGGAAAGCTGTGCATTGAACTTTGTTGTCAGCGCTCTTGTTGCATTGATGCCGACAATCCAATCTGCCTCTGCACGCGCAACGGCTGAGCGATACAGGTTATCGTATTCTTTGCCGTCTTTTAATCGTTTGAAGCCTTCTTGAATGGCTTTGTCCGTGACAGATGAGATCCATAGTCGTTTCAAAGGCTTTTTCACATGCGCTTTTTCAAGAATCCATCGAGCGACAAGCTCCCCTTCACGTCCTGCATCTGTTGCGATGACAATGTCTTTGACATCTTTTCTCGCAAGCTGCGCTTTCACTGCTTGGAATTGTTTGCCTGTCTTTTTCATCACCACAAGCTTAAGCGGTTCGGGAATGATTGGTAAATCCTCTAAACGCCAGGATTGAAACTCTTTTCCGTAGCCTTCAGGATCAGCCAGTGTGACCAAATGGCCAAGCGCCCACGTCACAATGTATTGATCTCCTTCTAAAAAGCCATTTCCTTTTTTATGACACTTCAGGACCCGTGCAAGATCACGTCCGACCGAAGGTTTCTCTGCTAATACAACTGTTTTTGACACTAGATTTCACATCTCTTTCTTCTATCCATCCTTTTATTATAGCAGACGTGGAGATGCGGTTCTAATGACGGATTATTTCTTCAATCGTGTGATGATTTCGTTTGTGACTTCTTGCGTTTGATAAACGCCGCCGATGTCTGCCGTTAAAAAGCCATCTGCTGTGACTGATTCGATGGTTTCGAGCAGATGTGTGCCCAGTTCTTCCTCTCCGAAATGATCAAGCATGAGTTTAGCGGTCCAGATTTGACCGATTGGGTTGGCGATTCCTTTTCCCGCAATGTCTGGTGCTGATCCGTGTACAGGCTCAAACATGGATGGGTATTTGCCATTTACATTGATGTTGGCGGCAGGCGCTATGCCAATACTTCCCATAATAGCTGCCCCAAGGTCTGTCAAAATATCACCAAACAAATTACTGGCAACAATCACATCGAATTTTTCTGGTCTTGTTACAAAGAAGGCTGAGAGCGCGTCAATGTGCTGTGAGTCTGCTGTCACCTCTGGATAATCCTTTGCTACGTCTTGAAACACTTCATCCCAAAAAGGCATGGTATGAACGATCCCATTCGATTTGGTTGCACTCGTCACATGCTTTCGCCTTTTTTCTGCTAATTGAAAGGCAAAACGCATCGCACGCTCTGTCCCTTTTCTTGAGAATACCGCATTTTGAACAGCAAGCTGATCTTCCCCTTGATACATACGGCCTCCAATTTCACTATATTCACCTTCACCGTTTTCTCTGACAACTAGAAGATCGAAATCCTTTGGCTGAGCAAGCGGTGAGCGAATGCCGCTCAGCTGTTTTGCAGGTCTGACGTTTATCACCTGTTCAAATTCCCGCCTAATCTCAATAAGCAGTCCCCAAAGTGATACGTGATCCGGCACTAAATTGGCATCTCCGACTGCCCCTAAGAAAATGCTGTCAAAGGCTTTCAATTGATGTAATCCATCCTTTGGCATCATCTCGCCATGCTCTAAATAATATTCACAGCTCCACGGAAAATCCCGAAAGGTAAAGGACAGACCGCCATGCACTTCTGATACCGCTTTCAATACTCGTATGGCTTCAGGTACAACTTCCTTCCCAACCCCGTCACCTGGTATCGCCGCAATTGAAACATGCTTCATTTATTTCTCCCCCTTCATTGTAGGTCGACCGTCGACCGTTTAAATTTGAGTTTACTAGAGAGTACATGTTCTTTCAATGGATAAAGGCACTTTTTTGATCAAAGCGCCTGTTTATCCTGCAAAAGCATCGAGGGTTTCTCCTTCTTCCTCCCCGTACCTTTTTTATCTGAAAGCAGCAGTCCGCCTAAGGTCAGTGCCGTTCCGAGTATCGACATGAGGGTCAATCTCTCATGAAGAACGATCATTGAAATGACCATCGTAATAATAGGAACGCCATAAATATACACACTCGCTTTCACCACACCGAGCGTTTTCACTGAAAAGCTCCATGTTAGAAAACAAATGGCAGATGCGAACAGGCCTAAAAACAATAAGTGAAAGGCAAACGACGGGTTCGTCAATCGCTCCCAGTCTATATGAATTTTAAAATGCCAGATCAGGGGAAGCATCCAGAGTAAGCCGTAAAAAAAGACACGTCTCGTCACTTGAATGATATGGTATCCATATTGGTTGATGATTTTCGATAAAATAGAATAGAAGGCCCAGACAATGGTCGCCGTTAATGCTAGCGCATCACCGATTGGATTCAATTGGAACGTCGTCATTCCATTAAAGCTAATCAGTACAATTCCTGTCATTGCGATGAAAAAGCCTATGAAAAACCGGCGATGCAAAGGCTCATCTTTCAATAAAAAATAAGCCAATAAAAATGAGAAGAATGGCACAACCGAGCTAATGACTCCTGCATTCGAAGCGAACGTATAGGTGAGAGCGACATTTTCTAAAAAATAGTATAAGACCACACCACATAACCCTGCGAGCGCAAACATCGCTTCATGCTTTTTACGCTGCACCTTCATAGTGACTGGGTATATCAACATCAGAGCGAGATATCCAAGAAAAAAGCGGAAAAATAATATTTCTGTTGGAGAAAAAGCCGTTAACAATATTTTGGTTGAGATAAAGGTCGATCCCCATAGAAAAATGGTGAATATGGCCGCTAGATGACCAAGAAGCTGGTTATTTTTCATCTACTGTTACCTGCTTTGCAAAAATGTGCTGATATTGCCCTGGTGTGAGCCCAATAAATTCTGAAAAGAAATGACTCAAATGACTTTGATCAGAAAAACCCGCGGAGACTGCCGCATCTACAGGCTTCACTCCTTTGGCGAGAAGCTCCTTCGCATAATTCACTCTCACTGTTTGTAAATAACGATACGGCGTGATCCCTCTGTACTTTGTAAAAGCACGCAGAAGTGAGTATTTATTCATGGAGACAAGCTCTCCTAAGTCGTCTAACGATATATTTTCCGTAAGGTGTGTTTCAATATATTGCTGTGCGTCTTGGACTTTCTGTTCGGCAGCATGCGCTGCTGATGCTTTTTCCTCTGATGTATCAGCATAGGCTTCAATCAACTGCTTCATAAAGAAATAAAACGTTTCCTGTTTATTCAAAGCTAGGGCTTCTTCTGTCATCATTTGATGAAGATCATATAATGGCTTTGTCAGTTCACTTTGTGAAAACACAGGGGCTTTAAAGTGTGGCTTGTGCTGAAACATCTTCTCTATCACATCTGCTTCTATATTTAAACAACGATAATCTAGTGTCCTGTGATCAATCTGCTCGCATGCGTGATTGTCATATGGATTGAAAAGAAGAATGTCTCCCTTTTCAATGATGTATTCTTTATTTTGGCAGATCAAACGTCTTTGACCATCCTCAATAAATCCAATCACATAGTATGTATGAAAATGATTCGGGAATTTTTGCATGATGCCATGAAAGCGATACGCCTCTATTTGCAAGTCCTGATCAAAATGTACCGTTCGTTCTTCTTGTGTTTTCATGTCGATCCCCTCTTTCACTGAACTGATCATTAGTGTAGCACACCCTTTTTCTCTTGAATTGTACGATATTGACTTTTCCGATGCAGGCTTGCCTAGAGGGAAAAACTTGGATAACATGAGACAAAAGATGATGTGTAAATGAGGGAATGACAGGATGAATTCATTCGAGATGGAAAGACCAGCACCATACCATATGCAATTTTATGAACAGCTGAAGCAAATGATATTTGATGGACAGTTTCAGCCGGGGGAACGTATCAATGAGACACAGCTTGCCAAACAATTTGGTGTAAGTCGATCACCAGTGAGAGAGGCGATGAGGCTTTTAGAAAAAGATGAGCTCTTGATCGCTGATCATCGGTCAGGCTACTCTGTCTATACGTTAACGGAAAAAGATGTCGAGGAGCTTTATCAAATTCGGATCGCCCTAGAAACGCTTGCTGTTAAGCTTGCATGCAAGGAAGCCGCGCAAAGAGAGCTGGAGGAAATTGGGCATGTTCTCACGCAGGCAGACGAAGCAATCAAGCAGCAGCTGGCATCTAAAGACATCGTCCAGTTACATGAAGCCTTTCATCAAAAAATCATTCTAGCGAGTCACAATCACCGCTTATGTAAACAATTGAATCATGTGAATGCACTCATTCATTTTTGCCGCATCTTTCATTTTAGCGGCGGGGCGCGTGCTGAGACGATTCAAACAGAGCATGCTGCCATTTATTCTGAAATGAAAGAGCGCCGCTCCACAGAAGCCGTTCAAGCGATGACGAATCATTTGTTACATGATGTGATGCACTTAAAGCAAGTACTCTCTGAAACAAACACGGATTAAGTGATTTTTCCTTTTTCCCAATTTTTAAGCATTACATGAACATATTTTGAATTTTTCGTAGATTTTAGCATGTCCAGACGATCTTTCGTTTATATTAGAAGATGAGAAATTAGCTTTTATACAGGAGGATTTGTCTATGCATACAAGTATTAGCCGTCTTCGAAAGGCGGGTTTTATTGAGGGTATGTCTCTTTTAACCCTTCTTTTAATTGCCATGCCTCTGAAATATTTTGCGGATATTCCGATGGCAGTCACCATTGTAGGCTCTCTTCATGGCGCATTGTTTGTCATCTATATGCTTATTTTGGCATATGTGACCTTTAAAGTTCGCTGGCATTTGAAATGGTCGATCGCTGGTTTTTTTGCGGCGTTCATTCCTTTCGGCAACTTCGCCTATGATAAGGTGCTCCGCCAGTATGATACAAAAGCTTAATCAAAAAAGGGCTAAAACGAAATTCGTTTTAGCCCTTTTTCTCCTTTTCAGCGTGATAGAAAACCTTTGCAGTCCTAGGAAGGGCGGTTACTTTTGCGGAGCGAATTTGACATTCGTGAGCACCAGCACGCAGGACTGACACCGAATGCGAGGGTTTGTCTACACGCTGAAGTATTTTTTAAATCGATGCATATTTCACAATGGCTGCTTGACGCGTCATTTCGTGATATGCCACCCATAATTCATCACCCGGCAGTACGCTAGTGATTGGATCGATTGGCTGTTTCACTTCATACATCATGCCATCTCGCTCAATCTGAATGATCGCTAGCGGCTGGTTGCCGATGACACCAGCAAATGCGACATGGGTCACTTTTGCACTTCCTTGTTTCTCTTGCATGAGACTGATTTCTTTATCCAGCTCTTCTTTTTTTGTCTGCATCGTGATTTGAGTTCCTGGCGCGACCTCCATATGATCAGGGATGAATTGACTGACCGTTTTTGTGATGGACTGATCTCCGCTAGAAACTGTCACATCTAGCATGATAGGTTTCTGACCATGAATCGTGACTGGATATTGCTTCACCCGCTGGATGGTTCCTGTTAATGTCACGTCTTTCCCCGACCGATTCCGCACTTCATGGCCATAGGCTGCCATTTTCAACTGACCGCTGATGTCGACGAGGTCGGCTTTTTCTCCTGTTCTAAATTCAAAACTAGCGGCTTGAATCATCGGAATGGTATACCTTTTCTGATCTGCTTCAAATGTAAGCGATAAGACAGTGCCTCGTCCTACGGTTCCATATGATTCTATATTTCTTAAAACAGCGCCTTTGATGAACTTTGGTTCACTTGTCTGTGAGAAGTCCCCCTCTTTTAAGAGCATCGCCTTTTTCTTCTTCGGATTGTAGAGAATGGCGATACGCTGACCCGGCTGTGGTATCTGTGTATAGGATACAACCGTTTTTACTGTCTTCTCGATGTTTTCCCCATCATATTGAAATTGCAGCTGCATTTTGACAAGCGGCTGTTCGTTGATGTAGGTACCCGTTTCTTTGACAGATACTATATTGGCTTCTAATGTGACACTGTCCTTGATCTTGTTCTTTCTCACCAGTCTCAAAATCGGCGGCAGGAAGATGGCTAGCACAAATAACAGCAGTGGAATAAACAGCCATATCGCCCAGTTGAGAATGAGCGGTCCGCCTTTCATGACATATTGCATAAAGGTGTCAACAGACGTTTGGTGAGCAGGACTGGCGTTTTCGATTGAGATCATTTTTTTCAAAGGAAATTCCTTTAGCTCTTTGCTCTTCGTCTCAAATGCACCCGTTAATTGATTGTCGATTGAATAATAGATCCAATCGCTTTTCACATTTTTATTGAAAGAGAGTCCTTCTCTTTGTAACGTTTCATATGAAAACGACTGCAAAAGCTTGCTAACAGACGTCGCCTTATTCGTGCGGTGGTTATAAATATAACCAGTCAGCTTGCCTTTTGCTTCGTCCTTTGCTGTAGAGCCTGCAAGAAGAACTTCTTCCTCATTAAGCTGGTAGAGAAGGGTTTGATAAATCGGTTTTGGTGTTGGGACGACTTCCCCAAGCCTTCCCTCTGCATTCACTTTCCTTGGTCTTTTTGGATAGTTAGATTCGACAGCGACTGCAACATTTTGGGATGTTCCGATCGTTTTTTCCAGCTGCTGCTCCACTTTATCTTCAATGAGGCTAAACGGTTCAGCGTTTTTGGAGACATAGACCCCAAGCTGATGCTTATCGTTTGAAACTCCGCTGACATATGCCTTCTGGTCATTTTTTAAAGTCAATTCAAATATAGGTATAGGCGTCTGTCCTCTAAAGGAATTCATGACGGCATCGATGGAAACGGGTCTTGCTGGCAGCTTTAGCTCGTTGAGATTGTGCACATGAAACTGACCATCCTTTAGCTCACCGAGGACCGCAGCGGCGCCTTCCATTTCTCCCGTAAACACAAGCCGTCCATACCATTGATATGTATTCGTTTTTAAAAACGAGGGTATCTGTAGATTTTGCTTAACGAGCTCTTTCTTTTCTCCGCTCGGCGTTAGTTTCTCGATCAATAGCTGCCCCTCTTTATTTTTTAAAGCAAGTAAGAGATTGTTACCTTGAATGGATGGCAGCATTTCATTAAACGAATCGCTTGCTGTGGTCCATTCACTGATTCTTTTTCCTGATTGAGGATCATACATGGCAAAATGGAGCTGCTGGTTTTTTGATACAGCACTCACCACTCGTTTTCCTTCATCAAATGTAAACATTCGTTTGACGTCATAATCCGTCGCTTTCCCTGCTGACAAATCATCTTGGTAATGGTTCCACACCAAGACACTAAGAATGATCGCTGGAATAAAGAAGACAATATACCTGAGGAAAATCACTGGTATTCTTTTCACTTGATCGCTTCCTTTCATGAGGTTCCTTTATCTTATACGTCAGTGCAGCGAGAATGTTTCAAGCGCTAGAAGAATACCATTCTAACCCCTAAAATCCATATTTTACAAACTTGGTTATTTGCGATAAAATCCAATCATATTCATAAAAGGAGTTATCTCATTGGATAAGCTATCATCTATCATTCTAACAGCTTGGCTGCGTGTTCCCCGTTGGCTCAAACAATGGGTGCTCGTATCCATTACCATTTTCTTTTTTTATATGTGCTTTGTAAAGGGGCTGACTAGCTGGCATACCTTGCCGCCCATCACTTTACTATCATGTATCATCGGTTCCTTCTGCATTTGGCTGTTATGGCTAAAAGGTCAAAAAAATAAGTGAAATGGGGAAAATCATGAAAGAATCCATCAGTTATTTTGCTATCTCTTTTGTTCTGCAATTGGTTTGGTTTGGCATTGTGCACCCAAATAAAGGCGTGACACTCTTGGACATGTTCATTTTTTCTATTTTGTTTGCGGTGATGTTCTTTTTTATTCAGAAGATTTGGCGGTATCAGAAGAAAGGTCGAAGTGAGTGATCATGAAATGAACTCAATGAAAAAGGCTGCCAAATAGATGGCAGCCTTTTCCTTGCTTTTTTCATGCAAATAAATAATCAATGTGTGATCTCCGTTAAGGAGTGTATGAATTAAGATTCGATCATATCAGTGTGTCATATGTGTTCCGAGTGAACCTACGTTTGAAAGTAAACGCCATGGAAGTTCTGGATAACAAGACAACGAAAGCCCTACCTCTCATTCGTCCTTACGGCTCCGAAGCCGTGCCAGTGTGAATTGTAAATCAAAACGTCTTTTTTCCACTCTTCCGCTTTTATAGGGGGCGGGTGCAGAAGGAAAAGAATAAGTTTGTTCGCTTTAACAGCGTCTCGTTCTTATCAAGTAGAAGCTCTATTGCTTCTCATTATGTCATAGAAAAAAGAAAGTTTACTTTCTTTATTTATTTGCTTATTTCAACACTTAATATAAAACTATAACACATCCCCCCATCTTACGCAAGTGTTAAAGTGATAATTCAGCTGGAGTACGGTTTCCTTCATTCATGTAACGAATGGAGGTTGGATCAATCTTCAGAATCACTAGGTTCGGATCATCTTTTCCTTTAAACCATTTCTCCATCTCCTCAGACCAAAGGCGGTCGATCAGTTCTGGATCATCGGTTAATGTGGCGGTACCTGCGATTTCTGCATACGTGTCACCGAATCCTTCACCTGAATAACCAATGAGAATATGGACATTCGGGTTTTTTTCAATTTCGTCTGCTTTATGTGTTTCTTTGCTTGTTGGTGTATATAATGTCAGCCCTTCATGGAAAAAAGTCATGTAGCGGGTATGCGGCTTATCCTGTTCAACGGTCGCCAGTGTTCCGACCTTTTGTTCATCTAATAGATTGAGTACCTTTTGTTTTAATTCTTCTTGTGACATATCGTTTCACTCCTTCAAATTTCATCCGTACTCTTAGGTTTCCACGACAATCCATTCATTAAACAAAGAAATGTGTTTTTCATAAAAAGAGATCTTCTGGCTGATGCTATAGAAAACAGGCTCAATGAAGGGAGAAGTTGAACATGCCTCATGAAACGATGTTCCATTTAAGTTCACTTGTCATTGCGGCAGTTGTTGTGGGCATTATCGTATGGTCTGTCTCATCTGTGCAGAAGAATCGCAAGAAATACTAAGCGCACCGCCCAATCAGGTGGGCGGTGCGCTATTGATCATGTATTCATAAAGGAACCGCCGTTGACGTGAAGTGTTTGTCCTGTCATATAAGACGATTCGTCAGAAGCAAGCAGCACATAGCAGCCGACATGCTCTACAGGCTGTCCTGGTCTTCCCATTGGGGTTTCTGCCCCGAAGCTTTCCACACTATCCTCATCAAATGTAGATGGAATGAGCGGCGTCCAAATTGGACCTGGCGCTACACCGTTCACCCGAATCCCATCTTTCACAAGCGACTGTGCCATAGAACGCGTAAAGCCATTGATGGCGCCTTTTGTCGCCGTATAATCAATCAGCACTTTGTTGCCTCGATATGGGTTAATGGATGTTGTATTAATAATTGTACTTCCCGGTTTTAAGTAATCCAGTGCTTTCTTCGTAAAATAAAAATAGGAATAGAAGTTGGTTCTAAAGGTTTGGTGAAGCTGTTCACTAGATATATCCTGAATCCGTTCTTTCGGATGCTGTTCAGCCGCATTATTCACTAAAATATCTAATTGCCCAAAGGCTTCAACCGTTTTTTCTACCGCTTTCTCGCAAAAGGCTTCGTCACCGACATCTCCTGCAATCGTTAAACATTTGACGCCTTCCTGTTCTACGCGCTTTTGCGTATCCTTTGCATCCTCATGTTCATTTAAGTACACAATGGCGACGTGTGCCCCTTCTTTTGCATAGGCAACAGATACAGCACGTCCAATTCCACTATCTCCGCCTGTAATCAGTGCGACTTTCCCTTTGAGCTTGCCAGACCCTTGATATGATTCATCCTCAAAGATCGGCGCAGGATTCATTTCCCTTTCACTGCCTGGCTGCTGATCTTGTGTTTGGCGCGGAATGCCATTTGTTAAATATTCACGTAAATCCATGTGTAAGCTCCTCCTTGATTTGTTGATGTATCCTTTCATTACCACCTCATTTTTCCACTCAAACATCCCTGTGCGGCACAGATGCGTTTTTGTAAATCAGTATGTTTCAAGATGGATAAAATCGGTTACTTGATCATTAAAAAGGAGCGTTCTCACATGCTGTCAACCATTTCGAAAACCTTTAGCAAACCAAAAGGCTGGCTCGGAAGCATCGCAGGCTTCATTATGTCAAAAGAAAATAAAGCATTGAATCAGTGGGCCATCCAGCACTTAGATCTGACAGATGGTGAAAACATTTTGGAAATCGGCTATGGACCTGGCTACAGCATCAAACATATGCTTAAGCATTATGAAGATCTTCACATTGATGGGCTGGATGCCTCCTCCACCATGCAGGAGCAAGCACAGTCCCGCGTCAGCAAACGGTCAAAAGACAAACAGGTCCGGCTGTATGTAGGAAAAATCGAGAAAACACGTTTGCCGGGAGAGCAGTATGACAAAGTACTGTCTGTGAACAACTTTACGATTTGGGATGATCCAAAGACTGGTCTACTCAACCTTTATCACACGTTGAAACCGGGCGGAAAACTCGTCATTGTGATGCAGCCAAGAGAAAAAGGTGCTGATGCGAGCCGGACAAAAGAGATGGGTGAAAACATATTGAATGATTTACAGTTTGCGGGGTTTGACCATTTTTCTGTTGAGTATGAGGAAATTCGTCCAACGCTTGCTGTCTGTGTCACAGCCAAAAAGCCGAGAAGCGAATAAGCTCTAGGCTTTTTTTCTTACCACTTTGCCTCTTTAACAAATTGATAGAACAACTGATGTAATTTCTGTTCAATGTCTCCCTCTGATCCATGACCATAAAGCGTCATGCTTTCCTCACTTTCAATGATGGATGAACTGATCAGACTAAACATTTCAGACCCTTCCTTGCCAAGCTCTTGCGGCGCCAGCATCATGAGCATTCGTGACATTTGCTGCTGCCCGCCGTCCATGCTTTTGACCTCGTATGCCTGATCAAGATCATAAATATGAAAGATTGGTTCCTTGATGAATGTATGCTTTAAATGAAAAAGAGCAAATTCTGTACTAGGAATCCCTAAACCGCCTTGCTGTTCACGTTCTAGTAAACCACTTGCTACCTCATCCGCATGTATGATAAATCCTTCCTCTTCAAGCTGACGAAGCAGCTGCCTGATTGTTGCCTCATGCTGCGGCATCGCCTTTCTATTTTCAATGGTGAAATGGGACAAGATGCTGCGAATCACAGACATGTAATTCGTCACCCGCTCTGCAACCGCCATCATATTAACGGATTCTTGTACCGATTCTTTGGCAGCTTCTTTCATCCTTTTTTTCTCAATCATATAAGGGATCTTTCGTTTAATATGAGCCTTCACACGCATAGCATCATCCTCGTTTAAGAGCGGACTGACCATGATGTAATCGATATGCTCATATGGGATAGGAACGGTCGAGACAATCATGTCATAGCTTGATGCATCGATTTCTTTTAGTTCCATCAAGGAAGACAGATCGAATTCGGCGATCTCTGGCAATTCTTTTTTTAACCGAGATGCGAGCATTTTAGAGGAACCGATCCCGCTTGAGCACACGACCAATGCATGAATGTTTGTTTCTTCTTTTTTGATTTCAAGCACTGAGCCAAAGTGAAGCACAATAAAGGCGATTTCATCCTCTGGAAATTCGATCTCTGGAAAGAAACGCTCGACTCCTTCTTCAATTGCCATGAAAAGCAAAAAGTAGTCCTTTTTAATTTGTTGTGTAAGTGGATTATAGATTCTCATCTTTTCCTTTAAACGGTTCATGGCAGGTTCGAGATGAGACACGAGTCCCTCATACAATGAATCATTCTCATTTAAATGATAGCCGGTTTTATTAGAAATAAAATCAATGAGCTTCTTCGTTCTGATCGCGATATCCAGCTCGATTTCATCAAGACGGTATTCTTTTTGAAAGCTACGATTGGCACTGCGCAGATGGATCGTCATATATCCGACCTCTGCTTCAGGAATCTCCACATTAAACATGCGTTCAAGCGCTCTTGCAATTCGCAGTGATGATTCAAATTCTTTCGTCCGCTTTAGTTCAAGCAGCTCTTCCTCTTCCATTCGAATGGTTTCGCCAAGCTGAATCCGTTCGATAGCATAGGTTAAGTGAACGACAAGCGCAATATAGGCACTATCCGATAAAGAGAGTGACAGGCGATTTTTCAAATGAAAGAGAAGTCTTTCTACCTTGAGCAGCTGCCCTCTGCTGACAACGCCAAACACTTTTTCCGTCGCTTTCGTTCGATGCTTGATATTCATTTCAATCGTTTCTAAAAATAATTGAATATCGAGCCGATCTACAATGAGGTTGCCGACAATCTTTCGTTTTGCTTCCTCCGGTCCTTTTAATTCAATGCCATACCCACGTTTTCGGATCAGCCGCAAACCGTATGGCGCGATCCACTCCGTCAGTTCATCTAAGTCATAGCTGATGGTCGCATTTGTAACCTGCAAATCGGAAGCGAGTGTATATAATTTCACCGGTTCCTTTGCTTCAAGCAGCGCACATAAGATTAAGAGCTTCCGTTCGTCAGAGCTATATTCAATTTGATCCTCATTTGATATATGAGCAAGAAGCCGCTGTTTATCCTCCTGTTCACCGACTGCCTTCAAGCCTTTCCCCGGCTGTTTATCTAGTGAAAGATCATAATTCTTTAATATGGGTTTAATCGATTTTAGTTCTCTATGAATCGTCCTTGTACTTACCTGAACAGAATCGGCTATCTCACGAATGGTGACATAACGATTTTGCTGAATGATGTATTTGATGATCTTCTGTTCTCGTGCCGTTATGTACATGAAATGCCTCCTTCTGCAAAAATAGGTCTATTGTCGCACCTTAATATAAAACGCTTTCAACAATGATGCAATCTTAAGTTGATCTGACTTTGGCACATAGGCTGTGACAAAATTAAATACAACGTCTGATCATACATTTCTCCAAAATGACGGTCCATAATCCTTTTGATGAAATTGAACCTTTTGTTCATGAAAAGGCAGTGAACCCCCAGCTTTTAAAGAATACGTCGGATTGTATATTGGAGAGCCAAAGCAATAATCCATCGTTCCTTCTTCCGGGCGGAAGATGACGGTTCGCATTGTTCCAAACAGCTCCTCATAATTGTGTACAGCCAGACCATCAGGATATTCTGTCTGAAACAGCTTAACAAGAGAATCACTTGTTTGTTGTTCTTTTAAAGCCTCTATTAGCATGTCATACCTGACAACAGAATGATGTTTCGTCACCCCTTTTGCTGTTTGATCAGCAATCGGATGATTTGTGGCTGCAATATAACCTTCCTCCGGTCTTCTCACCATTTTGCGGCCATCAATGATTTCAATCACAGCCGCTTCTCCTTTTCGATCGGCAAGCATGAGGTGAACATTTGAGGCAACGGGCATTTCCTGAATAGAGCGAATGGCTTCCTCAACCGTTCTACAGTTTTCCAGAACAGATCGAATCACATGATACACTTGCAAGCCGGCAACTGCTGGAGGCTTTAAACCGGGTTCATTTCCAACCGGCGGACCACAAGCAGAGAATGTGACAGAAAGACCATGCTCATTCATCCCATCAGATCTGCCAAACAAGAGCAGCGACGAGCCTGTATGATATGCCAAGCCCTTCACATGTGTCGTCACAAGACGCATATCATCAAATATCGGGGAGAAATCATAGTTACGCAGCATGACCGTTTGTTGACCTGCCGCCTTATTTCCCTGCCTCACACAGTGGGAACAGCCTGGCTGTAGATGAGATGAATAGAAAAAGGTCAAATAGCGCTCATCTAATTGCAGTTCATCACAAAATCCAGCAATCTCTTCTTCTAATTGGGGAAGATATGGGCGCATCAGCTGCTTCGTTTCTTTCACAGCCTCTTTTGCTAGCGGTTCTGTTCGAATGTATTGTGTCTGTAGCCATTGCTTCTTCTTCATCCAGACAGCCTGCTGTTTTCCCACTTCATAAGCGGTTCCTGTCATTTCTTGAAAATATGCACTGATTTCCTCCATGCCTGCACACCTCTTTCGCTTTCGTTTCTTTTATCATATCGAAACCCTCCTTCATTTAAAAGGACGAAAAAAACTGCAATCCCAATGGATTACAGCTGGTTACAGGATTGTTGAAGCAATGTTTTTGCCATTGTTTCATATCCTTTATAGTTCGGATGAAATTGATCAATCGATAAGTACTCATTTTCATGTCCTTCAAACGCCCGATACACATCCACAACCTCTACATGCGGATTTGCAGCAAGCGAGCGAAGCTGATGATTGTATTGCTGAAGCCACCGCCCGGCTATTGGTATTTGCGGAAAAGGATTATATAAATTCATGAGATACACGCAATAGGGCTGCTTTTGCCCTCTTTTGATCTGAGCGATTTCTTGAATCATTTTGCTGAAATTTGCTTGGCAATGCAGCGTCGCTTGCAGCAGTTTCTTTTCATCTTCACCCTTTTCATACTGCTGAATCGCTTGAACAAGGTCATTCCCACAGCCTGTAATGGTGATGATGTCAGCTGCTGCAATAGCACGCCTCACATCAGATCGTTTGAACAGCTGAAAAATCTGATCCGTCGTTAACCCTGACTTTGCAAATACAGACAGCTCGACTGACGCATGTGCCTTTTTTTCAAGCATCCACTGATACCGCTCAGCAAATCCCCCGCCAAATAAACGTGCCCCCACCCCAACTGTTAAGGAATCTCCAATCGCAACATAGGATCGTCCCACTCTTATCCCTCACTCTCTCCTGCCTTCTCTTATATATACGAAATCGGAGAACAGATGCTTGTAGCAGATGACTTAGAGGCATTCATCTTTTTTTCATGAGACGTCTTTACAAACTCTTTACTTGCGAGATCGACTGATTTTTTGTTCAATAAGAATAGGGTTTTTATGGTGAAATCCGTATCTCCAGCGTTTCAGAAAAGTTGACAAACTTTTTATCTCGATTTCAAGACTTTATACCTTGACTTCAAACTACATTGTGATTACAATAAAAATATCAGTTTTTATGTAACTGTGCTTGTTACATCTTTAATCATAGCATTCCACTATGATTAAAGATGCCACATATTCAGTGTATCTTTGGGATACGCTAAAAAAACCACTGAAACAGAAAGGATTGAATAAACATGGCAAAAGTTTTATACATCACTGCACATCCGCATGATGAAACAGTTTCTTACAGTATGGCTACTGCTAAAGCATTTATCGAATCTTATAAGGAAGCAAATCCAAGTGACGAGGTTGTACATATCGATTTGTACAAAGAAAACATCCCTCACATTGATGCAGATGTATTCGCTGGCTGGGGCAAGCTGCAATCAGGTGCTGGTTTCGATACACTTTCAGCTGAAGAGCAAGCGAAAGTTGCTCGACTAAACGAATTAAGCGATCAATTCGTTTCTGCTGACAAATATGTATTTGTTTCACCACTTTGGAACTTCTCATTCCCACCAGTTCTTAAAGCATACATCGACTCTGTTGCTGTAGCTGGTAAAACATTCAAATACACGGAGCAAGGTCCTGTTGGATTATTAACAGACAAAAAAGCTCTACACATCCAAGCACGTGGCGGATATTACACTGAAGGTCCTGCTGCTGAACTTGAAGCAGGTCACCGTTACCTTGGTACAATCGCGAGCTTCTTCGGAATTCCTTCTTTCGAAGGTCTTATCGTTGAAGGTCACAATGCTGAACCTGCGAAAGCAGAGCAAATTAAAGCAGATGCGATCGAACGTGCAAAAGCTTTAGGTAAAACTTTCTAATAAACTGAACGCGAAAAGCCAATGATCTTAACGGTCATTGGCTTTTTATTTATCTAGATGAAAGCCTAATTCTCTGGAGATACCGCTCGCGGCTTTTTTGACTTGTTCAATTAAGTATGGAAGACGTTCCTTTTGATAACCTGCTTCAAACCCTGCAATGCTAATACCTGCTGTGACTTCTCCAAGGTGATTGAATATAGGAGCTCCAACCGCAGCTGTATAGTTTTCAAGCTCCGAATAACTTAACGTATAGCCCCGCTCATTTGATTCTTCCAGTATGTTTCGAAGAACCTCTTTATCTGTAATGGTTCCGATTCCGATTTTCCCTAGCTCAATCGAATCGATATAGGCGATTCTCTCGTTCTCTGGTAAAAAGGAGAGAATACTTCTCGCGCAGGCTCCTGCATACAGGGGAGAGCGCCTGCCGACGGCGGTGTAGAGACGAACAGGCTGCGTCCCTTCAATTTTATCCACGTAAATGGCTTCGTCTCCTTCACGAACGATGAGCTGTACAGCTTCTCCCACTTCATCCCGCAAGCCTTCCATAAATGGTCTTGCAAGTCTCCGAATATCAAGACGATCCGCCACAAGCTGACCGTATTCTAGAAACATCAGTCCTAACCGATAAGCACCTGAATCTTTCTTTTCTAATAATCCCATATCGCTTAACGAGCTCGCCATCCGGTGCACAGACGTTTTCGGCATGCCGGAAAGCTCAATCATTTCATTCAATGTTAATTGGTCACGTGTGATAAACAGCCGCAAAATCTCCATTGATTTCACGACGGTTTTATTTGTGTTCTGCATGTCCATCCCCTTTTTCTAAACGAAGGCTTCCAGCTTGATTCTGGCACCCAGCTCCTTCAGTTCTGCTTCTTGCTTAAATAGCGCCTGCTCTGCGTCCTGATGATCGATTCGCTTAAAATACAAATTCGCCCCAGGCATCGCTTGTGCAATGAGCGGCAGATCGACCGTCGCAACTTCTCCAATCCGCGGGTATCCGCCTGTTGTTTGCCGATCTGCCAGCAGAATAATCGGCTGACCGTCAGGAGGAATTTGAATAGAACCAAAGGCAACCGCCTCAGAAATCAATTCAAGCTTTTCTTTTAAATGAACCGGCTCCCCCTTCAAACGGCAGCCCATGCGATCTGATTGAGGCGTGACCTGAAAAGGCTGTTCGAAAAAGGTGCTTTGAGATGATTCTTGAAAAAAAGAAAGGTGTCTCCCTGGCAGCACCCGAATCACGGGCGATTTCCGCAACGGTAAAAAATGCGTATAACTTACAGTCCAATCGGGTGCGCTGTACGCCGCCTGTTTCAGATTGCTTTTGAGTCTATCAGACAATCGATTTGCTACGAGTGATGGCTTTCCAATGGACAGGACGTCTCCTTTTTCAAGCGGACGTCCGTTCAGTCCACCGATTCCTGCTCTCACATAGGTGCTTTTGCTCTCCATGACCGGCTCCACATCGAATCCACCCGCCACAGCAAGATAAGAGCGGCAGCCCCTCTTACAAGGACCAAAGGTGAGCGTGCTTCCTGATCGAACAAAGAGCGGTTTCCATAAAGGGGCTGGCTCTCCATCGATGTCGATCTCTACATCAGCGCCAGTCACTGCAATAAGCGCATCCTTTTGACACGTCAACACAGGACCCGGCCCCATTAATGTGATTTCCAGTACGGCTTCGCTTTCCTCGTTGCCTGTGAGAATGTTGGCAATTCTAAGCGAGAGCGCATCCATGCCGCCGCTCGTTAAGACGCCATACTTTTGATAGCCTTTCCGCCCTTTATCTTGAATGGTTGTGAACATTCCTGGCTTGATGACATGAATACTCAACGTTCTGCCTCCTTCATGCTGAAAAATTCCTTTTCAGACATTTGGACAAATCTGACCTCGTCCCCTGCTCTCAATAGACTTGGGACTTTCTCGTCTGGTCGAAAGAGTGGCAGCGGGGTTTGTCCAATGAGCTGCCAGCCACCAGGTGTGGAAATGGGGTAAACGCCGGTCTGCTTTCCCGCAATGCCGACAGATCCTTTTGGAATGGACATTCTCGGTGTTTCCCTGCGCGGGGCTGCGATCTTTTCAGAAAGCCCGCCTAAAAACGGAAACCCTGGTGCAAATCCAATCATATAGACAAGATACGTCCCTGCGGTGTGAATACGCACGACTTCTTCTGGTGTTAAATGATTGATCCGGGCGACTTCTTCTAAATCAGGACCCAGCTCTCCCCCGTAGCAGACCGGTATGTCGATGGTGCGGCGCTTAGCCTGAACACCCTCCTGCCATTTCTCTTCAAGGAGTGTTTCAATATAGCTTTTCACCCATTCATACGGAGACAAATCTTGTTGTTGAAGATGGGCAGATTGATAAACGGTGTACGGCTCGTAAAAAACAGTCACGTTTGTAAAGGCTTGAACAGCTTCCACATATCCGGCAAATGGATGCTGTTCAATACACGAAAACAAATGCACAACACGCTCATGAATTTCTTCACATATGTCTGTTCCTGCTTGAATCACGATCGCTGCATCTCCTAGCGGGTGGAAGGTGATAGAATTTTTTATCGTTGAAAATGCCACTTGAGGACCCCTCTCTTTCTAAAGCACACCGAGCTGTTGATCTCGTTGATCTGTGATGAACATATGCCCAGGTGCATGGGTAATCGCAATGTCTGGTTTTGTATGCATGACAATGGCTTGCGGCGTCACACCACATGCCCAAAACACCGGGACCTCTCCTTCTTTGATCACGGATGGTTCTCCAAAGTCCGGCTGATCCACATTGGCAACTCCGATCATCGCTGGGTCACCTATATGAATGGGGCCACCATGAACTGACGGGAACCTAGACGTCACTTGTACACTTCTTGTGATCTGATGCGCCGGAATAGGTCTCATGCTGACGACCATCGGGCCATGAAATACCCCTGCCCTTTCACAAGCGATATTCGTTTGATACATCGGAACGTTATGACCGTTTTCAATATGGCGAACAGGGATATCATTCAGCATGAGCGCATGCTCAAACGTAAAACTGCAGCCGATGAGAAAGGCAACCATATCATCCTCCCAATAAGCAGAGATATCTGACACCTCTTCTTGAAGAATCCCTTTTCGGTAAATACGGTATTTAGGAAAGTCCGTACGAATATCCGCTTCGGGTGCAGACCGTCTCGGCACTGGATCACCCGGCTCCAGTACATCAAGCAAGGGGCATGCAGCGGGATTGCGCTGACAAAACAACAGAAAATCAAAGGCAAGTTCTTTTTTGACGATCATTAAATTGGCTTGAGCATATCCCTCTGCTAGACCAGCCGTTGGTCCTGTGACTTCTTTTTTACGAATCAACTCTCTGATCTGTGAAGTCTCATATGTTTGATAGATATTCATTCGATTCAGCTCCATAGTTTTGGAATTTCATTGATGATGGTATACCCGCCCATCATTGCCATGATGACAACGACAAATGCGCCTGATACTGTCAAAAAGAATGGATGTCGATAATCCCCGACAATGTCTTTCTTATAAGCCGCTACCAGCAAGGTGCCAAGCGCGAGCGGTAAGATCAATGCATTGATTGCCCCAACTAATATCAATATGTTCACAGGTCTTCCGATCGTAATAAAACAAATGGTCGAGAGGGCAATAAAGCCGATGATAATGCCACGTTGATTTTGCTCAATTTTTGGTGAGAAGGTTTTAAAGAAGGAAACTGATGTATATGCTGCTCCAATGACGGACGTAATCGCCGCAGCCCACATAATAATCCCGAACATTTTATATCCGATATTTCCTGAAGCTAGTTGAAATACAGAGGCAGGCGGGTTGGATGGATCAATCTGCAAGCCTTTTGCGACAACTCCTAATGTAGCAAGAAAGAGTGCTACACGCATGATGGACGTAATGAGGACACCGAAAATAGAGCTTTTCGTCACTTGGGGCAATGCTTCCTTCCCCTTAATACCTGCATCCAGCAAGCGGTGTCCGCCAGCAAAGACGATATAGCCGCCTACTGTTCCGCCTACAAGTGTCACAATGGATAAAATATCAATTTTCTCTGGGACAAATGTTCTCACTGCCGCTTCTCCAACTGGCGGTGCTGTTGAAATCGCCACATACAGCATTAGGCCAATCATGACAAAGCCCGCTATCTGCGTGAAACGGTCCATTGCTTTTCCAGCCTCTTTGATCACAAAGATCAGAATAGCAATAACAGCACTGACCCCTGCACCGATTCGCGGATCGACTCCGAAGATGACCTGAAAACCGAGACCAGCACCAGCGATATTTCCGATGTTAAAGGCAAGTCCCCCAATGACAATCAAAACGGCCAGAACATACCCAAGACCCGGCAGAACCATATTTGCAATATCCTGCCCTCGTTTTTCTGACACGGCGATGATGCGCCATACATTGGTTTGCGCAAAAATATCTAACAAAATAGAGATGAGAATGACAAACCCAAAGCTAGCCGCAAGTTGCTGTGTAAAGACAGTCGTTTGTGTTAAAAATCCCGGTCCGATGGCGGACGTCGCCATTAAAAAGGCTGCGCCCATCAGCATAGACCGGTTCCCCTTTGGTGCCTTCGTGTGCTTGACTTCCTCTTTTTTCATGCTGTTTCCCCCTTTGATGACGATTTTTATTGAAAGGCTTTGAGATGAATGCTCGCTTCTTTTAGCTTTGATGTAATGGTTTTGGCAAATTGGAGCGCATGGATGCCATCTCCGTGAATACAGACCGTATCTGCTTTAAGCGAAATATCTTCTCCTTGAACGGTATGAACCTTCCCTTCTCTCACCATACGAACAACCTGCTGAACGGCCAGTTCATCGTCTTCGATGAGTGCATGCGGTTCGCGGCGGGATGTCAGCGTCCCGTCTGCTTGATAGGTCCGATCAGAAAATACTTCATGCGCTACTTGAAGACCCATTCTCTCACCTGCTAACGCAAGTTCACTGCCTGAAAGCCCGTATAATACAAGACTTGGATCGACATGATACACAGCCTTCGCAATTGATTCAGATATTTCAGTATTCTTAGCCGCCATGTTGTACAGGGCGCCGTGTGGCTTGACATGCTGCATGGTGCCGCCTTCTGCCTTGAGGAAGGCTGAGAGAGCGCCAATTTGATAGATAACGAGATCATAGGCTTCCTCTGCTGAAATCGCCATTGGACGTCTGCCAAATCCGACTAAATCTTGCAGACCCGGATGCGCACCAATTTGTACCCCTTTATCTAATGCCATTCTAACGGTTTTTCTCATCACCGTTGGATCTCCTGCATGAAAACCGCAAGCGATGTTGGCTGAGGTGACATATTCTAAAATTTGTTCATCTGAACCGATTGTATATTGACCAAAGCTTTCTCCCAAATCACAGTTGATATCTACTTGATACATAGGATCCCTCCTTGTTGTTCCGAATAACGGAATCTAAGGTCCGAATATTCGAATTTATATTGATTATATCAACTTTGGACAGATTGCACATGACATTGTCAGAAAACATAACAATAGAACTAGGAGACATAAAAAAGCGAGAGGATATGGGACTGACCCCCGTTTTTGAGACAGGGATCAAAACACCTTTATACAGCCAATTGCCGATAGTTTATCGGTGATTGGTTGTTTAGTTTCGTTTGAATACGAATGTTGTTATAATAATAAATGTATTCTTTGACAGTGCGTTCTACGATGTTGGTCGTAGTGCGGTCAATCCTGTTAAGATAGAACGTTTCAGACTTTAGTGAGGAATGAAACGATTCGATGGAGGCATTATCAGCGGGCGTCCCTTTACGGGACATGCTCATGGTAATGCCTTTTATATGAACAGCTTTCTGATACTCGTAAGATGTATACACAGAACCTTGATCGCTATGTAACACGCAATTCTCAGGCAGTGCTGGGAGCTGATTAAGTGTGTTTAAGATAAAGTCTGTGTCCTGCTTATCACCAATCGTAAAAGCAATCACTTCTCCATTATATAAATCCAATATACTGGAAAGGTACAATTGTTTCTGTCCATAAGGCAAATACGTGATGTCCGTTACTAGTTTTTCAAGAGGGCGATCAGACTGAAAGTTCCGATCCAGTATATTACCGGCCACGGCATAGGGCTGCCCATTCTTCTTACGCTTTTTCATTTTAACCCGGCATTGCCACTGGTTTTTCTGCATGATACGTTGAACAGTTTTATGGTTAATATGCATTCTCCTTTTTAGTATGGCTGTGATTTTTCGATAACCATATCGATATTTGTGCTTTCGGCACAACGTGCCGATCTGTTTCTCTAGTTGTCTTTTAGAATGATTCTGAGTCAGATTCTTTTTCCATCTATAATACGAAGCGCGTGAGACGCCTAAATGGACACAGATGTCCAGTACCGTCATCGTTTTGTGAAATTCTTCTACCAGTTTGATTGACGTTTCCTTATCAACTTCCTTTCCAATTCGTTGTACTTTTTTAAAACTTCATTCTGTTGACTCAAATAGCGATTTTCTGCCTGCAGTCTCTCTAATTCGGAAGAGTACTCGGGACCCTTTCCATAGGTATATTGTTTTCCAACAGGCTGTTCGAACCGGTGTGTATCCCCAGCTTTATGCCACCTCACCCATGTCTGAACCTGCGTCTTATTCTTGATATTCAATTTCTGCATGATCTCTTTCATAGGTACGCCTGCCAATCTCATTTCTACAGCCTTCTGTTTGACTTCAACCGGATAACTCACTCTTGTCCCCATAGAAAAAACACCTCCATGTTTTATTTCGGATCACAACGATCCATTTTCAAACTTGAAGGTGTTTTTTATTTGTCTCATCTTACGGGGTCAGTTCCATATCGCCTCTCGCTTTTTCATCATGTTCTTTATTTAGACAGCACCCAATGCTGGATCGCTTTTGCTACCCCGTGCTCTGTATTAGGAGCCGTAATCCAATCAGCCGCTTCTTTCACAACTTCTTGCGCATTTCCCATCGCAATGCCTAATCCGGCTTCTTGAATCATCGCCATATCATTTAGGCTGTCGCCAAGCGACATGACATTGTCCATCGTACAGCCAATGCGTTCTGCTACCTTTGCAAGAGCTGCCGCTTTGTTAATGCCAGCTGCATTGACTTCGATATTGGTTGGACTTGAATTTGTAATCTCTAGATGACCATTTGTTTTCAGTGTATTGAGCACTTCCTCACGAACGTTATCGTCATGAATTTCAAAGCCGAATTTCAGCCATTCGTGGTCATGAATTCGTTCTGGGAATTCACCTCTCCACACCTTCTCCACAGTGGAAGCCCAGTAATCGGTTTCGTACCTATTTTTTAGATCCCACATCATTTGGACATGATCAGGATGCAATAGATCTCGTTCGATCAGCTGGAAGTTTGAATCCCAGATTTCACTTCCGTTTGCTGTCACAAGGTAAGAAGACAGCTTAAGCGGCTCAACCAGCTCTCGGCATGTCATCAGCGTCCGCCCTGTGCTAATCACCACATGGACCCCTTTTGCTTCAGCATCTTTAATGGCTTGTTTATTTTCCTCTGGAATGACATGTTCACCGTTTAACAGCGTGCCATCCATATCAATAGCAATCAATCGGATGTCTTTCTTATCAGCTTGTATGGACAAATTGAGTACCCCACTTTGTATCATTTTTTGTAACTATCTTTATTTTAATATAAAGAGGGAGATGGCACAAAGGGACGAGTTTGATCCCATAGAAAAAAGACCTTGTTACAGGTCTCTTCGCATTGGCTTAGCGTTCACATGCAATCCCGTCTTTATCACGGTCAAGTCGCTTATTTTTTTGGTAAAGTGCTTTTGACACATACGGCTTGTACTTTGTTTTGCCGCCTTTGTTTTTCGTGTTTTTGCTTTTCGCTACGCCGCCTTTATAGACTTTGTTCAGCGCTTTGCAGTTTTTGTAGGACTTGACTGTTTTTGCATCTGCAGTGTGGGTGTCGACTTGTGTAACGCTTAGTAAAAGACCTAAGGACAAGACAGCCACCATGATTTTTTTCAACATGTAGAATCCCCCTATTTTTTCTATTTTTACATTTTTATCATATGTCACCACTTTTTGTTTTTCAAGACTATTGAGCTAAATATATTGATTTTTTTGGAATAAAACATGCTTTATATCCTATGTGGTACACTGAGTGGGAAACCTTTCCGGTTTTGACACGTATATGAAGAGAGGAGTTTTTCACATGAAAATGAAATATACCATTCTATATGTAAACGATGTTGAGGCAAGTATTCATTTCTATCAACATGTACTTGGCTTTCCTATGAAACTTAGGGTTGAATCCTATGTTGAGTTTGATACTGGAGATGTGACCTTATCAATTAACTCACGTCAGGATGTCAAAGATGCACTTGGATTGCCTGTCCCTGAAGCAAATCAATCCTCTCAAACGTTTGAGATTGGGTTTGTTGTGGATGATGTGGAACAAACCATTGCATCAATGAAGGAAAAAGGGGTTTCGATCATCAAAGAACCTGCAAAAAAACCATGGGGTCAAACCGTCGCTTATGTCGCTGATCCTGATGGTCATTTCATTGAAATATGTGATGCCGTCTCCTAATTCTCTTTAAAGGAGTGAATCAGTATGAGAAAAAAACATGCCTTTATCGCCGGTGTTTGTTCGATGATTGTGATTTGCAGTGCAGCTATTATTTTGCAGCACCATGAGTGGATAGGATGGGTCAGTGGTGGAATCTCTATTATTGGCGTCATGATATCTGGACTTCTAATGGGTGCTTGGACAAGCGGAGAAGAGACGCGAGCAACCTATCATTCTGAAACAAAAGAGCATCGCATGTGGCGTCTTGATACGGCCTTTCTCATGATGATCTTTGCACTTCCGCACATGGCAGTGTCGATCTTTTATGTTTTGATGTAAACACTTGCTAAAAGGAGTTAGTCATATGGCTGTTTTTATCTTATTCGTTGTATTTGGCTTCCCTATTATTTCTGTGCTGATTGGCATTTTTGGCACAATGCTTTTGAAGAATGTTTGGATGCCGACTTTGATTGTCCTGTTAGCCAGCGTCATTCTCATGTACTCATACATTGGCGGGGATGAATCCTTTCTCATTTGGGTCGTCATCTACACCGTCTTTACGTTGATCGCTGCATGGATGACAAAGCGGTTTCGGTTCAAGTAAAAAAGAACAGTTTGCACTGTTCTTTTTTTGATCAAATATCGGCGCACCATAGCTCAATTTCAATTTTCAGCTCAGGCCATCCTAAAGCTGATACATAAGCAACCGTCATTGATGGATAAGCTGTTTTGAAGATCGTATCCCACTGAGGATATAGATGATCCCAGTCGATTTCTTCTGTTGCCCATATATTGACCTTGATGACATGCTCTTCATTCAATCCTTCTGATTCAAGGATTTTTTTGATATTTTCAAACGTATTGGTTACCTGGTCGTTTAAACTTGATGGTACCTGTCCATCGATATCTGTTCCGACTTGACCGGATGTAACAAATAATCCCGCGCCCTTTGGTACTCTTGTGATATGACTATAGCTGCCAACGGGCTTCGGCATACTTTCTGGGTTTTTTCTCGTGATTTTTTCCATATGATGTCCCTCACTCACTTTGATTTTTCTGCTAGATTTCTCTTCATGTAGACAGACTTCACCAATTTCTATCTATCCTAAAAGAAAACAGCAGTGGAGTATCCATAGCCACAAGGTAAGAACATCAATATTTTCTTTTTCATGACCGGAACACTCCTTTTGATTGCGTGAGCAAGGTTTTGATTAACTATATAGTACCTGAAAAGAGACGTTCAGTCAAAATAGTTTATAGACGATAACGCGCAATGTCTTGATTCAATCGTATGCTTAGTTCATTGAGCCTTTCTGCTGCTTTTGCCACATTGGATATGGCTGTCACTTGTTCGTCTGTGGATGCGGTGATCTCTTCGATCGCAGCGGCATTTTCCTGAGAAATATGGGCTGCGCCCAGCATGGCTTTTGTGATGAGGTCGTTTTGCTCTAGTAATGCATTCAGCTCTTTTGCCATTGCGTCTGTTTCAACGATGGTTTGTGAAATCGACGTAGAGATGGCATTGAATTCATGTTCTGTTGCATGTACCGCGTCATCTAACTCAGCGAAACGATCCATTGTGTTTGACATCATGCCGGCTGTTGCCGTCGTTTCTTCTTTAATGCCTTGTACCATTTGCTGAATTTGCACTGCTGATTGTTTTGTCTGCTCAGCTAAATTTCGCACTTCACTCGCCACAACCGAGAAGCCCTTGCCGTGCTCTCCTGCGCGTGCTGCTTCTATGCTGGCATTCAACGCAAGTAAATTCGTCTCATTTGAAATACTTTCAATTGTATCTGTAATTTTAGAGATATCCTGTACTTTTGTACTTAATTGCTCAATGCCTGCTCGAATGCCTTGAGACGCTTGAATGGATTGTTCATTTGATTGTTTTAATTGCTGAACAATTTGCTGGCCCTGCTGCGAAGATTGATTTGATTGGTCAGAGATTCGTTTAATTTGGTCACTTTGTTCTTTGACGTTCTCAATCGATTGATTGAACTGGGTCATTTGTTGATTGGCTACATCAAGGTCAGATGCCTGATGAAGCGTTCCAGTCGAAATGTCGCCAATCGCTCGGCCAATCTCTTCACTGCTAGCTGAGGTTTCTTCAGATATTGCTGATAAATCTGTGGCTGATTCGACGAGTTGACTGCTCGTTTCCTGTAGACCGCTTACAAGTGTCCGGAGTTCTCCTGACATATGATTAAAGCCTTTTGCCAGCTGTCCAATCTCATCTGTTGTTTCTTTTAAACTCGTGCGTTCAAGATTCCCCGCCGCAATTTCTTTTGAAGCAGCAGTGACTTGCTTGAGCAATCTGACCTTTCCTCGAGCAGCTAAATAAAAGACGCCAAGACTGAGAAGAGCGACACCTGCTGTAATGAGCATGATATAGAGCTTCATCTGCTCTAATTCTTTATAAAATTCATCCTGGAAGACGGCGATGCCGATACTCCAATCCCAGGGCGTGAACTGGCTCATATAGGCAAGCTTTTGCTTTTCTTCCCCAGTGGCATCGTCCTTATCTAAATAGGTCACATAGTGTGCATCCTCGCCTTCTGATTTGGCTCCAGCGACCATTTTTTCACGATTGGTCGTGTTATCTGGAATGACGCCAATGTCATTGACAGGATGGACTTGAGAGGAATAATCTGCTCCATACGCGACAAGATAGCCTTTATTTTTATAAATAAAATCTGATTTTTGAAATTGGTACCCTTTCCCGTTGTCATTTTTTGGCCCGCTCAAGTAAATACGGGCTTGTTCCTGTGCCTGTTCAAGCGTCAGTTCTTTTTTCTCTACACGATCATTCAACTGTTCAAGTGTAGCCATTGCTCCGCTGACGATGTGCTTTAAATCTGCTTTCCCCGCATCAATTAAGACATGTTTCGCTAATAAATACCCCGTTGTCCCAACAAGTCCACCGGTTAAGATTGTGATGACGATAATGGCAGACATTAATTGAAAAAAGACACTTCTTGACGCAAACATTTTCCTTTTCATATACAAATTCCCCCTTACTTCATATATCGACAAATGGGGTAAAGTATTAAAAAGTCATCAAAAAATCCCTTTCACTCGTTGGAAAGGGATTTTCTAATTATCGAGCTGTTTCTTTAAGAATGGCTTGATAGAGATCATCTGTTGGCGTGAGGCCACATACTTCTTCCAGCACACCTTCAATGCCTTTTTCTTTTCTTAATTCCTGCAAACGAACCGCTTCTTCGTCTTCGGCAAAGTCATAAGCGAGAGCTGCAGCAATGCCTTTGATTAAGTACACTGGCTGCTTGATCTTTTTCGCCGGACCGATTAAACGGTCATCTGCTCCTAGCTTTCTAAGAGGAGAGCGTGCGACACGAGTGACTTCGTCGGAGATAAAAACATTTTCGAATCGTTTGATGATTTTTTGAATATACGCATCATGTTCGTCTTTTCCAAAGTCATATGTGTCGATTAAATAACTGCCTGTTTCGTGCAGTGCCCCTTCAACCACCTGGCGAATCTCTGATGTATCGACGGCTTCTTTAATCGTTTGAACGCCTTGCTGATACCCGACATAAGCCGCTAGTGCATGTCCTGTATTGACAGTAAAGAGCTTGCGTTCAATATACGGCGTCAAATCTTGTACAAAGGTCGCTCCGTCAATCTGAGGAACATCTCCAATAAAGCCAGTCTTATCAATGACCCACTCGAAAAAAGGCTCGACTGATACTTTTAGAATGTCCTCATGGTGCTGAATCGGCACAATGCGGTCCACAGCAGCGTTTGGAAAACCAACTGTTTTTGATAACGCTTCTTGTTCCTCTTCTGTTAGATGAGAGAAAACAGCTTCTTTTAAATGAGAGCTGCCTCCAATCATATTTTCACATGCCACGATATTGATGATATGGTCAGGCTTTTTCTGTTTCAATCCTTCAGCAATGGATGAAGCAATGATCTTCAAAACGGTTGGTCCAACAGCTGTTGTAATCAAATCAGCTGATGCCACTGCCTCTGTTAATGCCACTGGGTTTTGTGCAGAATTGATCGCTGTCACTGGGCCGACTACTTCTTGCTTCTGACCTGGTGCTGCGAGTTCAACCGTGTATTCTCCTCCTGCATTCAGCTCGTTGATGACCGCTTCATTTACATCAGTGAAGACAAGCTCAAAGCCTGATGTTTTTAACAAAGAACCGATAAACCCTCTGCCAATATTCCCTGCTCCAAAATGAAGTGCCTTCATGTTAGTTCACCTCGTTAAAGATGGCGATCAGTTCATCCTGATCCTTTGCATGAATGATGCGCTCTACATTTTCCTCTTCTGAACAGACAATCGCAATTTGAGAAAGAATATCGAGGTGTTCATTGTTTTTACCTGCGATGCCAAAGACGACTTTGGCGATATTTCCTTCGCCGTATTCAACGCCATCTGGAATTTGAATGATGGAAATCCCAGAATGAAGGACAGCTGCTTTCGCATCTTCTGTTCCATGAGGAATCGCAATCCCGTTGCCCATAAATGTAGACGAAATATTTTCTCTTTCAAACATTTTGTCTACATAATCACTTGTGACATAGCCATTTGCCACTAGGACTTCACCTGCTTTTTTAATGGCTTCTTCTTTCGAGCCTGCTTGTTCGTTTAGAAAAATATTGTCTTTTGATAGTACTTGTTTCATGAATGATCACACCTTTTCTTAGAATAGAAAATCAGGAAAACAACCAAAACGGGGAGTTCAATGAAGAAAAATTGAACTCAACCCGTTTCACCATGTTATTTTTTCAATTTCTCAATCAGCTCATCGTATTTTGGGCTGTTTAAGAAATTATCAACTGAGATATGCACAGCGCCTGGCAATTTTGCCTTGGCTCTGTCTGTTAAATCTTTATGAGTGAAGACCACATCGGCATCATTTGGAATGTTGCTGATGGATGTGTTTGTCACATCAATATCAAGCTCTGCCTTTTTGACTTTATTCTTTAAGATGGATGCGCCCATTGCACTTGAGCCCATTCCTGCATCACAGGCAAAGATGATTTTGTTCACATCATCTGGATTGACATCGCTTGGAGAAGCTGCTTGTTCATTTGCTTCAGCACCTTCCTTTTGTGCTGTAAGAGCAGCTGCTGCTGCGCTTTTCTTCCCTTTCATGTCCTGCATTTTTTCTGTTGCTGCTGTTAAGTCTTCGTCAACTGCTTTTGATGCTTTTAAAATCACAGAAGCGACAAGGAATGATACGACGGCTGCCACGACAACACCTGCTAGAACAGCAAGATGTCCGCCTTTTGGTGACATCAGCATGAGAGCGATAATACTTCCTGGTGACGGCACAGCCTTTAAGCCTGCATTTAACAAGGTAAAGGTCAGAACGCCGCTCGCTCCCCCTGCAATAACAGCCAAAATGAGCTTTGGTTTCATTAAGATGTACGGGAAGTAAATCTCATGAATTCCTCCTAAAAATTGAATGACAATCGCACCCGGTGCAGACTGCTTTGCATTCCCTCTTCCGAAGAACATGTATGCAAGTAGAACACCTAAACCTGGCCCTGGGTTTGTTTCAAGTAAGAACAGAACGGACTGTCCTGTCTTCGCCGCTTGCTCTACCCCTAAAGGACCTAAGATTCCTTGGTTAATCGCATTGTTTAAGAACAAAACTTTCGCTGGTTCAATGAAAATACTTGCCAGCGGAAGCAGATGTGCATTCACAATGATATCTACACCTGCCGCAAGGGCTTTATTTAGACCAAGTACCACTGGTCCGATGGCGTAGAAGGCAATCGCGACAAGAATGGCACCTAGAATTCCTGCCGTAAAGTTATTCACAAGCATTTCAAAGCCCGATTTGATTCGATCTTTGAAGAGCTGATCAATTTTCTTAATCAAGTAACCGCCAAGTGGTCCCATGATCATGGCACCTAAAAACATTGGAATGTCCGAACCGACTATGACCCCAATCGTCGCGGTTGCACCGAGTACCCCGCCTCGATGGTCGTATACGAGTTTACCGCCTGTGTAACCGATTAAGAGCGGCAGTAAGTAGTTGATCATTGGGCCAACAAGTGAAGCTAACTGTTCATTTGGCAAATAGCCACTCGGAATGAATAATGCCGTAATGAGCCCCCAAGCGATAAATGCGCCAATATTCGGCATAATCATACCGCTTAAATAGCTTCCAAAGCGCTGTACTTTTACGCGGAATCCGCTTTTTTCCTGCATCTATGAAAACTCCTTTCTTCTTTCCCTTTATTTAGGGCTTTATAGGTCAAAAGATATAAGAACAAGTGTCAGTGAAGCCCTTAACCTTATCGTAAAACGCTTTCACTTTCCCTTCAATTGAAACTAAAAGTCACTTTGTCACTTAGTGTGTGACAAAATTGAAATATGATGTGAATTCTCTGTCAGAGCAAAGGACAAATGGGTTAAAAAGATTGACGTGCCGTGGTTTTGACGCAAAATTCATTGGAATTTCACAATTTTCAAATCGTCTCTTCTTGTTTCCTCTTCTTAAATCGAATAGGCTTATACATGATCAAACCTATTCAATCAAGAAATGTCTGCGCAGACATGACACAGAAAAAGTGAACCATTTTGCTGTTTGTTTCGTTTACCTTTTAGAGTGAGCGGCACAATAGGAGGAGCGGTTTTTTCTGTGACTCACAGTTTACTGCCGCTTTCTTTCTGATACATGAGACATTTTCATAGGTAGAAAGGCGGTTATTCACTTGTTGAAACATAGTAAGTGGCTTCTGCTCCTTATCGTCACGTTCGCTTTTTTCATTCCAAAGGAAGCATTTGCTCATGCATACGTCGTCAGCTCGAATCCAGCGGCAAATGAAGAGCTGGAGAAGCAGCCTCCTTCGGTCTCTATCACATTTAGTGAAGGAATCGAAAGTGGATTTCATGCCATTAAGGTGCTAAATGCAAAAGGTGATCGTGTGGATCAAGGAGATACGGTCATTAAAGATCAAAAAATCATGGAAGCTGCTTTAAAAAAGGATTTACCAAAAGGAATTTATACCATTCAATGGAATGCGGTATCAGCAGACGGGCACTCTGTCTCTGGCATGATCCCGTTTAGTATTGGCAAAGCGGATGGCGGTTTTGACCAATTAGATCAAGGTCAAACGAATGAATCTATTGATGTTGCCTCGACCATTGACAAAGCCTTTCTTTATACGTCGTTTAGCTTATTTCTCGGGACCATTTTGTTTGGACTGTTTTGGTTTAGGGCAGCCATTTCACCTGTATTAGCGAAACGAATGAAATGGCTTTTGACATTGTCACTGATCATGATGGGCGGAGCACTCGTGTTCCAGCTGCCGATTCAAACAAAATCAGCAGCAGACGTGTCTTTTTGGGGAGCATTTCAGCCATCGCTTTTACAAGAAACCATTGCGTCGACTTCTGGCGGTAGTTTGTGGATGATGCTCATGGTGTCATTTGTTCTTCTGACCATTTGGAGCATTGTTGCGATGAAAAAAGGGGATTTTACTTCTTTTCGGGTATGGTTGTTTCCACTGCTCCTATTCGCAGTGCTTCTCTGGCTGAAGGCACAAATCGGACATCCAGCAGCAACCGATAATAAAATACTGACAACGTCACTTGATTTCATCCATCTCGTTTCTGCATCGATCTGGGTCGGTGGTTTAACAGCCATTGTGCTTTTATTGTTGAAGAAGCTGCCAAATGAAGATCAGCCGCTCATACGGAATACGTTAACGGCGTTTCATCCTTGGGCACTGCTCTCTGTTGGACTCATTGTGTTTTCAGGATTTGTAAATGCGATCTTTATTTTGCAATCGTTTGATGCTCTTTTCGAATCAGCATACGGACGAACCTTTTTAATCAAGCTTGGTTTATTTATCTTGATGGGCATTCTTGGGCTTGTCCATTACTTGATGCTGAGATGGGAAAAGAAACAGAAACAGAACGTTTCGTTACGAGCTGAGTGGATCATCGGAATCGCCATTTTGTTATTAACAGCTGTGTTCACCAATATTCCGAGCCCTCCTCCGCCTGCACCTGAGCCGTTCTTCGGCGCAAACCAAGTGGAGCATCGTGACATTGTGTCCATGAGCATTACCCCGAATGCCCCGGGGAAAAACACATTCGAGGTCGCATTTACGAAGAAGGATGGACAAACGATTACTGATATTCAATCTGTGTCAGCCAAGATCCATAAAGTCGCCTTATTCGGTGAAGAGAAACCGAGTGAATTTCAGCTGAAACGATTAAAAAATGGTCATTACTCTGCTGAAAATCTCTTGTTAAATGAAAAAGGCACTTGGAAAATTGAAATCCATGCGTTAACTGGTTCTTTTGAAAATATCGATACCACATTTATTAGAAGAAACTAAAAGGAGTTCATACCATATGAAAAAATACGTTAAAGCTTTATTACCAATGCTTCTCGCTTCATTTTTATTGGCGATTCCTGTGAGTGCTCACGTCACAGTCAAACCTGATACGTCTGCGACAAATGCGTGGGAAACCTATACGTTAAAAGTTCCTTCTGAGAGTGACAGTCCAACGACTAAGGTTGTCGTGACAATACCTAAAGGCGTAGAATTCCAACAATACGAGCCTGTCCCTGGATGGAAAACATCAACTGAAGAAAAAGATGGCAAGGTGACAAGAGTGACTTGGGAAGCAAACGGTAAAGGCGTGCTTGCCGGACAGTTCCAGCAATTCGTTTTTGTAGCGAAAAACCCTGAAAAAGCAGGGGAAGCTGCATGGGATGCGTATCAATATTATAAGGATGGAACGGTCGTTGAATGGACTGGCGATAAAGATGCTGATAAGCCGCATTCGATCACAAACATTGTGGCATCTAATACGGTAACGGATTCCCATGGTCAAGAAAAACCAAAGGAAGAAAAGGCATCTGAAACAGCCTCCAATTCTCCTTCACCACTTGTGCTAGGGTTGTCCATTGCTGCTCTAGTCGTAGCACTGATTGCGCTTGTGCTTGCTTTTAGAAAGAAATAATTGATTCGTAAGCGATCGTTTTCACGGGAACGATCGCTTTCATTTCTTTCCACCTTATTTGAACACGAGATGCAAGGCTTTGCCTGCAAGCTAGGAAGATCACCCCCATTTTCCCAACCTATTATTACCAATATAGGATTGAATAGGATGATGACGCATGCCATAATGAGACACATGACCACCTAGGAGGCTATAAGATGAACCATCTAATTATATTTGCTCATCCCCAGCAAAGCTTGAATCAAACCTTATTAGATCTTGTTGTCAGCACTCTTTTGAACAATGGTCATAAAGTGACTGTTCGTGATGTTTATGCTCTTGGTTTTTCGCCAGAACTAAGCATCTTGGAAAAGGCTGCGATCAAACGGGGTGATCTCCCAATTGCCATTCAAACTGAGCAGAAGCTGATTCAGCAAGCAGATGTCCTAACGTTTATTTTCCCCATTTGGTGGACAGGCTTACCCGCTATGCTAAAGGGCTATGTAGAACGCGTTTTTTCTGAGGGCTTCGCTTATCAAATCAATGAGTATGGGGCTATTGAAAACCTGCTTTGGCACAAAAAAGGTGTCATTATCAACACGCACGATGCTCCAAGGACCTTTCTTGACTCTAACCGGATCGTTTCCGCTTCCCACCGAATGACAGCAGATACAGAAGTCTTCAATTTTATTGGGGTTGAGCCTGTTGAACGGCTTTTGTTCAGCAGCATGGAGCAGGCATCAGCAGATTACATCCACGAAATTCTGAAAGAAACAAAAGAAACGGTGGAGCAGCTTTTCCCGCCGGCTGTTTAACATAAAAAAGACTGCCGAGATTCCTTATTCGGACAGTCTTTTTCACGTTTATTCGTCTAAACCAATGGATACATATTTGGTTTCTAAATAGGGTTCGATCCCTTCGATGCCGCCTTCACGGCCAATTCCGCTTTCTTTCATTCCTCCGAATGGTGCTTGAACAGCCGATGGGCCGCCATCATTCCAGCCAATAATCCCGTAATCAAGATTCTCTGAGATGTAGAGGCCGTTTCGATAATTTTCTGTAAAGAAATAAGCTGCAAGACCAAAAGGTGTATCGTTCGCTAATTCAATCGCTTCATCTAGCGTTTTGAACGTCGTAATCGGTGCCACTGGTCCAAAGGTTTCTTCATGCATGATGTTCATGGAAGTGTCCACATGTGTGAGAACCGTTGGCTGGACAAAATAATACGACTTGTGATCATCGAAATGAGTATCTCCGCCGACAAGGATTTTCGCCCCTTTATCGACTGCATCTTGAATTTGGCTGACAATTTTATCAAAGCCACGCTTGTTGATAATTGGGCCGATGGATGTGCCCTCTTCAAAGCCATTTCCCACTTTCAGCTTTTCGACCTCTTTGCTGAAGCCTTGAGCAAATGCCTCATGAATGTCTTCATGCACAATTAAGCGGTTGGCACAGACACAGGTTTGTCCTGCATTACGGAACTTAGATGCCACTGCTTGTTTGACAGCTAGTTCAAGATTGGCATCTTTGTCTACGATGAGCGGGGCATGACCGCCAAGCTCCATGGATACGTGCTTGACTGTGCTGGCACTGTTTTTAATCAAATGCTTTCCGACTGGTGTTGAGCCTGTAAACGTGATTTTGCGAATCAATGGACTATCTGTGAATATTTCACCGACTTCTTTTCCATCTCCAACCACCCATTGCAGGGCATCCTCTGGAATTCCGGCTTCGTGGCCTAATTTTACAAGTTCAATAGCCGTCAGCGGCGTGTCTTCAGCAGGCTTCACAATAAAGGTACAGCCCGCCGCAAGTGCTGGTGCTGCCTTTCTCGTGATCATGGCTGCTGGGAAATTCCACGGTGTAATGGCCGCAACAGGACCAACTGGCTGCTTTGTGACGAAAAGGCGTTTGTTCGTCGTATGTGACGGAATGGTTCTGCCGTAGATTCGTTTGGCTTCCTCTGCGTACCATTCAATATATCCAGCCGCATAAACGATTTCGCCTAATGCTTCTTGATACGGCTTCCCGTTTTCTTCCGTGATGATTTTTGCAAGCCTTTCTTTATGTTCAATCATGAGATCAAACCACTTGCGAATGATATTGGCACGTTCATGCGCTGACGTTTTTGCCCATACTTGGAATGCTTGATGTGAGCGCGAAATGGCGTCTTCGATCTGTTCTTTTGTATGCTGAGCAACTGAAGCAATTTCTTCTCCTGTTGCAGGATTATACACTTTGAGTTCGTTTGTCATGCTCTACCGTCTCCTTCGTTCTTGGATTCATTACATATAGTATATACCCAATGAGTGCCCAACCTAAAAGCAATATCCATTCAGCTGGCCATGATAAGGAAGCCGGCATCCCTGGAAAATAAAATGAAAGAAAAAGGAGACTTAGCCCGATGGCTAAAACGCCTGTCGTCCGCCAATATTTAATGCGGTATGGACGCTCAAGCTCTGGTTCCACTTTGCGAAGTCTCATAAAGGCAATGGACACAATTAAGTACCCGACGATGATCCCGACACCACCTGCATTGACAATCCATACGAGGGCAGGGCGCCCTAATAATGGAGCGAAAAAAGCCAAAGCACCAAGAAATAAAATGGCATTTGTCGGCGTTTTATACTTTGGATGAATATACGCAAACCATTTGGAAATCATGCCTCTTTCCGCCATCGCGTATAGAATACGGCTGGCACCGATAATAAAAGCATTCCAGCTCGTCACAATCCCTGCTACACCGCCAATGACAAGCACTGTCCCAAATGCTTGATGACCGAGAAGCTGCACCATGGCATCTGCTGTCGCCAATGAAGAGGCTTCAAGCTGTCCTTTTGATAGCCCCGCAGCTACCCC
Organism: Bacillus sp. FSL W8-0645; assembly: GCF_038007905.1. Lineage (NCBI taxonomy): Bacteria > Bacillati > Bacillota > Bacilli > Caryophanales > Bacillaceae > Bacillus > Bacillus sp. FSL W8-0645. The sequence goes on along the minus strand of NZ_JBBOYC010000001.1, from coordinate 446,393 downwards.
AAAGACAATAAGCAGATAAAATACGACCGCACTCACGATGGAGATAATTAAAATTCTCCCAATGATTTTCTTTGGCGCATTAATCTCTGCTGCTACTTGCGGAATCACATCAAACCCAACGAATAAAAAAGGAATCATGACTAATACGGCCATAAGACCGCCAACCCCGCCTTGAAACATTGGCCCAAGGTTTGCAAAATCCCCATTAAATGTCGCGCCGCCTAAAAGGAGAAAACCTGTCAGAATAATCGCTACTGTGAACACAGACTGAAAAATGGCTGCAGGCTTTGCCCCAATGTAATTCAGTGCTGTTAAAAACAATGCACCGCCCGATCCAATCAATACCCATGTGAAATAAACGTCCCATCCCCCTATATTCCATAGGAAGCCAACATGCTGTGTTGGAATCACATAATCAATAACTGTCGGCAAGGCAACAGCCTCAAACGTAATGACGGACACATAACCAAACAATACACCCCATGCTGAGACGAACGCTGATTTCATTCCAAATGCCCGCTGGACAAAGACGAGCCCTCCGCCTGTCTCTGGAATCGCAGACGAAAGCTCAGCATACGTCAGTCCAATAAAGATGACGAGAATACCGCCTATAACGAAGGCAATCACGCTGCCTAAAAATCCAGCTGTTAAAATCCAATCTCCCGAAAGTACAACCCAGCCCCATCCAAGCATTGCACCAATGGATAAAAACAGTACGTCAGACTGCGACATGGTTTTTGCCATTTGTTGTTTTTGCATACAACCATCCCCCTTTGTTGTTTAGCGTGCTTTGAAGGCATCCTCGATGATCCCTAGTCCTTCGTGAAGCAGCTCATCTGTGATGACAAGTGGTGTTAAGAAGCGAATAATATTCCCATTAATCCCCGCCGTTAATAAGAGCAGCCCGTGCTCGTTTGCAAATGCTGCAATCGCTGCGGCTGTTTTCTTATCTGGTGTACGCGTAGTTTGATCTTCCACAATTTCAATCGCCGCCATTGCCCCTAACCGGCGGACTTCCCCAATGAATGGATACGTAGTTCTCCAATCATTTGCTTTCTCCTCAATGACTTGTCCGATGTGCTCAGATCGTTGATTCAGTTGTTCTGTTTCAATAATATCAAGAACCGCTAGTGCTGCCACACAGCCTAATGGACTTCCTGCATACGTTCCCCCTAATTCCCCTGGATCTGCCGCATCAAGTAGTTCTTTTCTGCCGACGACACCGCTTAGCGGCAACCCAGCAGCAAGAGATTTTGACACCGTGATTAAGTCCGGCACCACATCAAAGTGCTCAATGGCAAAATATTTCCCTGTTCTCGCAAAGCCTGTTTGGATTTCATCTGCTACAAAGACAATCCCGTGCTGCTGACAGAATGAAGCGACATGCTGAACAAAACGTTTCGATGGTACAATGAACCCGCCCTCCCCTTGGACTGGCTCCATGACCACACACGCAACGGTTTCTGGTGCAACAGCAGCGACGAAGAATTGGTTGAATTGATCAATGATGTACTCATCGTAGGCTGCATCGCTTAATTCTTCTGGCTTCTGATAGTAATACGGGTATGGCGCTTGATACACCTCTGACGCAAATGGTCCGAACCCAAATTTATATGGCTTGACTTTACTCGTCATGCTCATCGTCATATTCGTTCTGCCGTGGAAGCCTCTTGTAAACGAGACAACGGCCTGTCTTTTCGTATATTTACGTGCAATTTTCACCGCATTTTCAACAGCTTCTGCACCTGAATTTAGGAAAATGGCTTTCTTGTCATGATCACCTGGTGTGAGGCGGCATAGCTTCTCTGCCAATTCGATATATGATTCGTACATCATCACGTTGAATCCTGGGTGGATCAGACTGTCTGCTTGTGCTTTGACGGCTTCCACAACCTTTGGATGTGAATGCCCTACATTTAACGTACCAATTGCGCCAGCAAAATCGATAAAACGTTTCCCATCGATATCGAACAGCTCGGCTCCCTTCCCTTTTGCTGCAAGATGGCGGTTGCCATTACTCACGCCTCTTGCGACGTATTGATCTCTTTTCCCCTGCCATTCCTCTGTTGAAAAACGGTTTGTTGTCGTTTGACTCATTGTCATCCATCCCCTTTATGTCTTTTTTATTATTCTGAATATTTTTTGGTATGATAGAAAGTACCAATATCATTTTTTTCATGGTACCAGAGAGGAAGGACTGAAGAGATGCTGACAATTCAACTAGATCAAACAGGGGCAAACGGATATATTTATCATCAAATTTATACGAAAATTAAAGGTGAAATTTTAAATCGAAACCTTCAGCCGCACGATCAATTACCATCCAAACGAGAATTAGCCGATGCATTAAACGTCAGCGTGAATTCAGTGAATGGCGCGTATCAGCAGCTGCTTGCCGAGGGATATTTATATTCGGTTGAACGGAAAGGATTTTTTGTGGAGTCACTAGAAACGTTTCATGAATCAGGTCAGCTGAAACCCTCTTCCCTTCCAGCAGATTTAAAGGAAGAGCCGATTGCACGAGACGATTGGTATTCCTTTTCACATATCTCAGTCAATACCACTCATTTTCCCTTTAAAAGCTGGTTGAAAAGTGAACAAAAGGCGATCAGCCTCCACCAAGAAGAGTTTGGCGAGCTTCCGCATCCACAAGGTGTGTACGAGCTTCGGGAAACGATTGCCCGGTTAATCGGGCTGGCAAGAGGCGTCAAATGCTATCCAGAACAGCTCATTTTAAGTGCAGGCACGCAGTCACTTATCCATTCGTTATCAAGCATTCTTCCAGCTGATCAAGTATACGGGTTAGAAAACCCTGGCTATCGCCGGCTCTATCAAATGCTAAAAAACAATCATCACCGAATTGAAACGATTGGCATTGATCAAAAAGGAGTGCGGATGAGTGACATTCAGAAGAAAGAGCCGAATGTGTTGATCATTACTCCTTCACATCAATTCCCAACAGGGGTGATTATGCCAATTTCCCGGCGGATTCAGCTCTTAAACTGGGCAGCCGATGAGCATGACCGTTATATCATTGAGGATGATTATGACAGTGAATTCAAGTATGGGACTGACAGCATTCCAGCGCTGCAAAGTTTGGATCGATATGACAAAGTCATTTATATGGGGACCTTTTCAAAATCATTGCTGCCCGGCTTAAGGCTAAGCTACATGGTGCTCCCGCAGCATTTATTGAGACGCTATAAGGAAGAACAGCACTTCTTCATTCAAACGGCCAACCTTTTTACACAATACACCCTTCTTCATTTTATAAAGGATGGGGCGTATCAGCGGCATATTAAAAGAATGAATGGTTTATATGAGGAAAAGCGGAAGCAGCTCATTGAAGAGCTCGACACGGTTTTTGCTGACAATGTACGGATTATTGGGGAGAATGCAGGACTTCATTTTATCGCAGAGTTCCGCTCAAACCGCACGCAGCATGAGATTTTACAGCGTGCCAAAGAAAGAAAGCTGAAAATGTATGGGATGGACCGTTTTACCCTTGATGAGCAATTACCGGGGCATCAGGAAGGCTTTGTTCCGCTCGTCCTCGGCTTCTCTCATATGCGGCCAGAGGATATTGAGCCGGCGGTAAAACGACTGTATGAGTCGATTTATGGAAAATAAAACAGCCAGCTGCTTTACTAGACAGCTGGCTTACCACCGCTCTTTATCTACGGCTAAAATGGATGACACGAGTCCAGGAAAAGCGGTCTCGATGTCTTCTGTTCTTAAAGAATAGTAGCGGTGTTTTCCGTCAATTCTCACTTTCACGATGCCTGCCTCCCTCAGCACTTTGAAGTGATGAGAAAGCGTGGATTTGGCAATATTCATTTCATACGTGCCGCATGTCCTCTCGCCTGCTTCTGCTAAGCAGCGGACAATTTCTAACCGGATTGGATCGGCCAATGCGTGCAGCACAGAAATCAGTCTCATGTCTTCTTGGGTTAGATGGATTGGATTATTCATACGATAAATGTATCGTATTTTGTGCCAACATACAATCTTCCTCACATAGTAACGATACATCCTTCGGAAACGACTAAGACCATATACAAGCTTTCTTGTGAAGGGAAGGATCTCATTTGACACGAAAGAGATGGACTGACTTATGTATAATGTTACTCGCCATGTGCTTATATGGATGCCAATCCGTCCAGCATTCCGAATCTAAACCACCTAGTGCAGAAGAGATATTAGCTCTCGATGAACAGGCAGATTTATTTCAATGGGAAGAAACGGTCTATGAAGCAAATGTAGATTGGACCCATCAACTAACCGTCACTAAAGATCTACAATTAGGTGTGATTCAGAAAACAGCTGACGAACATTTTGATCATGGCACGGCTACCCATTTGAAAAAAGGGACAGCGATTTACTCTGTAAAGGAGCGAAAAGACCTTTTGATCGCTGAACTTAACGGACAGATCATCATATATGCCGCACATGCAGAAGGATAAAATACCTGTCATAAGATAGGTGTTTTTTAAGTTTCTTTTCTTGTCATAGGTCATTGGTTTTGTTATCATTGCAAAAGTGACCACTCGGTTTCCATTGTGACCATATGGTTTTGCCGATTCGGAAAGGACTTATGAAGATGAATGAAAAGCAAGAAGAGATTTTGCGGGTTTCGAAGAAATTATTTTCTCAAAAAGGCTATATGAGTGTCTCCATGCAGTCAATTGCCGATGCCTGTAAAATATCAAAAGCGTCTATTTATAAGCTGTTTGATTCAAAGGAAGCTCTTCTATTAGAACTGATTAAATACAATCAGTGCAAAATGAGAGAGATTTCTCAGATCATTCATTCAGAAACAACGCTATCCAAAAAGGAAAAATTCACAAAGAAGATCAAGCTTGAGCTTGAAGAGTTTAAAGAGAATCATAAATTTTTGAATATGCTGTCCTTTGAAGCTTTTTCACAGCATTCACCCATTGTGATTAAGCATTTACGTGAGACACGATCCATTATCATGCAGCGGCACAGAGACATTATTTTAAGCACATATGGTGAATCTGTTGCGCCTTACGTCTGGGATCTTGTGATTGTACTCAACGGACTAATGAGAGAATTCATCTTAATGCTGGCCATCGAGCGAAAGAACATCCAATTAGAAAATGCCGCAGAAATGATTATCGGCGTGATGGACCGTGTGTCGAAAAAGCCTTGCTCTATTGAGCCTGTGCTAACAGATCAGTTGATGGACTCTTATTTGCTTTCCACACAGGACGAATATGATGAGGAAAAGCTTGTCATCTCGTACTTAACAAAGATCAAACAAGAGCTTCACACACTGTCAAACGGGGAAGAAAAGGACGATCTCCTCTCTGCGTTTGAACTGCTAAGTGAAGAATTATCAAAGGACCAACCGAGAACCTTTTTAATCAGTTCACTACTCGATTATTTAGGCAAAAACAGCGTTTTATCACAAAACGTGTCACAGCTGAAAAGCATCATCTTATAGATAAAGAAGGGATAACATGAACCAATCTACAACATCGTATAATCGATCTGTGATTGTGGGGATTTTCCTCGTTGGGGCATTCGTCGCGATTTTAAACCAAACGCTGCTCATACCAGCGATCCCACATATCATGGAGGAATTCAATATTGATGTCAGCAAAGGACAGTGGCTCACCACAGCCTTTATGCTGACAAACGGGATTCTCATCCCGATCACGGCTTTCTTAATTGAGAAATTTTCAAGCCGTTCTTTAGTTTTAACAGCGCTTAGTATTTTTACAGCCGGTACCATTCTTGCTTCATTCGCAACGAATTTTCCTGTATTACTTGCAGCGCGTATTGTGCAGGCAGCTGGCGCAGGGATTTTAATGCCGCTGATGCAAACGATCTTTTTAACCATTTTCCCGAAAGAAAAACGGGGTCAGGCAATGGGCATGGTCGGACTTGTCATATCTTTCGCACCAGCTCTTGGACCGACACTTGGCGGATGGATTGTTGATGCCTTCAGCTGGAAGTTCTTGTTCTATATTGTTCTGCCAATCGGTATCATTGATCTTATTCTTGCTTTCTTCTTAATGAAAAATGTAACGCAACAAAGAGAGGCACGTATTGATGTTTTATCTGTCATCTTGTCGTCCTTCGGTTTCGGCGGGCTGCTTTACGGATTTTCTAGTGTTGGCACATATGGCTGGACGAGTGCCACTGTCCTCATATCACTGATTGTCGGCGCTGTGAGCTTGTTCTTCTTTATTCTGCGCCAGTCGAATTTGACAAGACCGATGCTTGAATTTGGTGTCTTTAAGTTTGCGATCTTTAGCTTAACGACCTTCCTTGGGATGCTTGTCTTTGCTTTATTGATTGGGACAGAGACGATTCTGCCGCTCTATACGCAGAATGTGAGAGGATTGTCTGCTCTTGATACAGGGCTTATCTTACTGCCAGGTGCTCTCTTTATGGGACTCCTCTCACCAATTATTGGACGGATTTTTGATAAAGTCGGCGGAAAAGGGCTGGCATTAGGCGGGTTTACGATACTTACCGTGACGACCTTGCCATTTATGCTGCTCACCCTTGATTCATCCATCGCCCTCATTACGGTCGCTTACACACTGCGCTTAATTGGGGTTGGGATGATCATGATGCCGCTGACAACAGCAGGTATTAACTCTTTACCGCCTCATTTGATCCCGCATGGGACAGCGATGAATAACACGATGAGACAAGTGGGTGGTTCCATTGGGACGGCAGTGCTTGTCTCCATCATGAGCAGCTCTGCTGCAAATGCAGATTTGGCCAGTCCATTAAAATCAGCCGTTCACGGCATGAACACATCATTTATCGTGTCTGGTTTGATTGCGGTCCTTGGGCTTGTCCTCTCCTTTTTCTTAAAGGAAAAACGCGAGAATAAAGTGATGAAACAGGAGCTATCTTCCTCCTCATCTTCTTCATAAGAAAAAGAGCTCGGCATATCGCCGGCTCTTTTTTCATATACTCACGCTATATCGTCCTCCCCTAAAATACATTTGTATTTCTAGCGAAGAAAAACCTTGATAATTTAAAGAAAAGAGTTGATAATAGGAACTATTCAATTTGTGAGAAAATTTTTACTATAGGAGATGTATGCTTTGAAGGTCGTTAAATTTGGTGGCAGTTCACTTGCATCTGGCAAGCAGCTGCAAAAGGTATTTGACATTGTAACAGCAGATCCAGCTCGAAAAGCAGTCGTTGTTTCCGCACCAGGAAAACGGCATTCAACGGATACGAAGGTCACCGATCTATTAATTAGCTGTGGTGAGCAATATTTACGTTTAGGCGAAGCACACGATTTACAGGAAGCCGTCATCAAGCGGTATGCCTCGATTGCGGATGAACTTGGATTAAGTCATGACGTGATTGACACCATCCGGCAAGATCTAGATGCCCTCTTACAGGCTGATACGTCTCATCCTGAGCGATATCTTGATGCCATCAAGGCAAGCGGTGAAGACAATAACGCAAAGCTCATTGCCGCCTATTTCCGCTATCAAGGTGTCGAAGCTCACTATGTAAACCCAAAGGAAGCCGGTTTATTTGTGAGCGATGAGCCTGGTCAAGCGCAAGTCCTTCCGGAGTCATACGATCATTTGTACAAATTAAGAGAGCGCTCTGGCATCATCATCTTCCCTGGCTTTTTTGGCTTTAATCTATCGGGAGATATCGTCACCTTTTCTCGCAGCGGCTCCGATATTACCGGCTCGATTTTGGCAAATGGTTTGAAGGCAGATGTGTATGAAAACTTTACAGATGTGGATGCTGTTTATGCTGTCAATCCAACGATCGTTCATGAGCCGAAGGAGATTACAGAGCTAACGTACCGGGAAATGCGCGAGCTATCCTATGCTGGTTTTTCCGTGTTCCATGATGAAGCACTCATTCCGGCCTTCCGTGCAGGCATTCCTGTGCAGATTAAAAACACCAATAATCCCTCGGCAAAAGGCACAAAAATTGTGAACCAGCGTGATCATACAAATGGACCCGTTGTCGGAATCGCTTCAGACAGCGGATTCTGCAGCATTTATATAAGCAAATATTTGATGAACCGAGAAGTCGGTTTTGGTCGTAAGGTGCTGCAAACGCTAGAGGAATATGGGCTTACGTATGAACACGTCCCTTCTGGCATTGATGATATGAACATTATTTTAAGGCAGGATCAGCTAGAGGAGCAGCATATTGAACAAGAGCTACTCGATCGCTTGAAGCTCGTGCTTGATGCAGATGAGGTCGTGTTAGAGCCGAATCTCTCCCTCATTATGGTTGTAGGAGAAGCGATGCGTCACAATGTTGGTACCACAGCAAGAGCAGCAAAGGCGCTGTCAAAAGCGAAGGTCAATATTGAAATGATCAATCAAGGCTCTTCAGAGGTCAGCATGATGTTTGGCGTCAAAGCCGCTCAAGAAAAAGAAGCCGTTCAAGCGTTGTATGAGGAATTTTTCTCTATGTCTACTGTCCCTGTCTCTCTTTAATCAGCAGGCTGCCAGATCTCAGGATCGGCAGTCTTTTTTGTTCTCACCCGATTCACATATTAAAGTATATCTATTTCTCGTTTGATTTTGTATGATAGAGACAAACCAACTATTGTTCCGGCCTATGATCGGAGCTACAAGGAGTCCTAAAACAATGCCTCGTCAACAACTATTAAAACAGTTTCGCAATTTTCATGATGCTTCTACGAGTATTTTAAATATGATGAGTCAATTCACTGATGTAAATACACTGTTTATTGCTAAAAACGATCAAACCACCAATCAGATTGTCAAGGTGCTAAATCATGACGAGCAGCTTCTTGAAGAAGGAGAAGAAATTCCTTACGAGAAGACATTTTGCAAGCTGGCGATCGATCATCAGGATACGCTTGTGATCCCTGATATATCATTGGATGATCGTTCTAAATACTTAAAAGTCACGAAACGTCTTCAAGGCGGATCATTCATCGGAGTGCCGATTGATTTTACAGATGGTACGAACTACGGAACGATTTGCGGGCTTGATCTAAGACCGCAGCAATTCACAGAAGAGCATGTGCATATGTTTGAAACGATGGCTTCTCTATTAAGCTATGTCCTTGAATTAGACCGTGCCAACCGGCAGATTCAGCAATTATCTGTACCGATCGTCCCAGTTGTTGACGGTGTTGCCGTGCTTCCTCTCCTAGGTGATATCGAAGAGACACGTGCTCAGCATATATTAGAAACCATTTTACAGGAAAGCTACAGACTGTCGCTCTCTCATTTGGTCATTGATGTATCGGGAACAAAACGCCTGAATGAACAGAGCATTCAATATTTGGTCAGCTATGCACAAACGCTGAGACTTTTAGGGATTTCGGCTGTTCTAACAGGGATTAAGCAAGACCTTGCTTTAAGTGCGATTCAATCGAATATTTCATTTAAAGACATCACCATTCGGAAAGACTTGCCGCAGGCACTTGCTCATATTGGCTTGACGTTTACCAAAATGGAATAAGAAATGATACTCAAAAAGGGCTAAATAAATTTTAGCCCTTTTTCTTCTTTTTAAATCATGCCAGCAGCTGCAAATAAGAAGAATCGTTTCCGTCTTCAATAACTTGTGAAATCTCCTGTGCATGTGATGCGTCTGTGACACTGTTTAATTTTTGCATGATGTCTTCTTTCGATAATGCGTGGCCTGGTGCTCCCCGCGGAATATCGACTCGTTTGCTGATGATGGTGCCGTCAGATAAGGTAAGCTTCACAATCGTAAAGCGACCTTTTGGAACAGCTTCTGGATGGGGTTCTATCGTTTGATCATATCCTCTGCTCACCCGCTTCATCCATGTGCGCATGTGTGATGGAATGATTTTTTTCGTAAAGTGATCCAGCGTTAGCGTCTGTCCAAACACGGCAAGTGCGATCACGTATTCGACACTGAATCGTCCTTCTTCTCCAGTTGAAGGTGTCTGCTCAATAAGTGCGGCATCTCCGCCAGGCGGGAATAGGACATCTACTTGTTTCACCTGCTCCGGTAAGAAAGTACGCTCATTCATTAATGCTAGGATCGCATCGGCTGCATGATGCGCAGCTGAACAGAACGGGTATACTTTGAACCACAGCCCCGGCGAGACAATTCGCCACGTTGTACCATATCCCTCTAGTAAACGACTTTCCGCGCGCTCCTGATCTCCATAGAGAGAAAAGAAACCAAGCGTACCATCAAGAACCGATTTATTCCCGCCAAAACCTGAACAAGCTAAGTCCATAGACCAGACGGCTGTTTTAGCCGCTAAGCCGGCTTGTAATGGTTTCATATCAGAGCCAAACTGCTTTCTCATTCCGGCTGATTGCGCTCCAGCAAAGCCGATTGCCTTCGCCAGCTCTTCCTGCGAGACTTGTTTTAAATACCCAATGGCACATACTGCTGCAATGGCTCCGAGGGTTCCAGTATTATGCCAGCCCCTTTCATAATGCGCCTTGCCGATGGATTCGCCAAGCCTTGCCATCACTTCAACACCTGTGATGTAGGCAGCTAAAAATCGATCGCCAAACCCTTTGCCGTCTGATAGCTGTGATAGCAATGCTGGAATGATAACCGCACTTGGGTGTCCTCTCACGTCTGAATGCACATCATCATAATCAAGGGCGTGGATCAGGTAGCCGTTCAGCATGGCTGCGGATTGACGGCTGACCTTCTTCCCTTGTCCAATGACAGGAATTTGAGCTGCTCCGCCTTCTTGTTCCACCAGTGCCATGAGCTTTTGAATTCCTTCATCCTCTTTCGCAGCAAGCGCTGCTGCCGCAGCATCTAACAGACCATTTCTAGCCATTTCTACCGCCCGCTGATCTTGAAGTGGATGAGCAGACAGTACAGCCTCTGCCAGTTGTTTTGTTAGTTCCATGATCGTGACTCCAATGCCCGAACAGCAAGCTCGGCAAAGAAGGCAGCGGCAACAGGGAGTGCGCCTTCATTTAATGTAAAGGCAGGGTGATGCCATTCCTCCGTACCGCTTGTCCCCATCCATACGAAAAAGCCTGGAATGTGTTCTTGATAAAGGGCAAAATCTTCTCCGCCCGGTGACTGCTCTGCCTGAACTACTGTGAGATCCAGCGCACCTGCCGCTTCTTCGACCACCTTTGTCAAACGATCGTCATTTAACACAGAAGGCAAATACGGATGCCATCTCACATCACCTTTCGCCCCAAATCCCTCGGCAATCCCACTCACGATTTGTTTCATGAGATCGGGAATCATCGCTCTCACTTCAGGCTCAAACGTCCGAACGGTTCCTTCCATCTCAACACGATCAGGAATCACATTCCATGATGTACCGCCTTGAATGCGTGTGATACTGACGACTGCATGATGCAATGAGCTGATGCGGCGGCTGACAATTTGCTGAAGAGCACTTGTGATCTGCCCGCTGATGGCAATCGGGTCCACCGTATGATTCGGAATACCTGCATGACCACCCGTTCCTTTAATATTGATTTCAAACCGGTCTACACTTGCCATCAACGCTTTTTCTCTAATGCCTATAGTGCCAACTGGCAGGTCAGGTTTGTTGTGCATACCAAAAATCGCATCCACTCCATCTAAAACGCCTGCCTCTATGACATGTTTCGCTCCTTGCGCGACTTCCTCAGCCGGCTGGAACAAAATGCGGACCGTTCCTTTGATCTCGTGTTTCCGTTCTTTTAATAAAAGAGCCGCTCCAAAGATAGAAGCTGTATGAAAATCATGACCGCAAGCATGCATTTTCCCCGGTACCTTTGAGGAAAATGGTTCGCCAGATGCTTCTTCAATCGGAAGTGCATCAATATCAGCCCTCAGGGCAATCGTTGGTCCCTCTTGTTCTCCTTTGATTTCACAGACAACACCTGTTTGAAGAGCTGGAAAATCGAGTACGGTAATTCCTTCTTCTTCTAACCAGCCGCGCAGTTTTTTAGTCGTTTCATGTTCTTCAAATGCCAGCTCTGGATGCTCATGAAGCGCTCGGCGAATGTTAATTAAACGTTTGTTTAAAGCATCATTTCCTAATGATTTCACTGATACTCACCCCTCTAAAGAGTAAAAAGCAGCTTATGCTTCTTCAGCCGCTGCTTCTTTTTGAATAAATCGTTTTGTCCGTTCATTCTTCGTTTCATCAAATAGCTCAGTTGGTGTGCCCTGTTCAATAATATGACCATCCGCCATGAAAATCACATGGTCTGCCACTTCTCTAGCAAACGTCATTTCGTGTGTGACGATGATCATCGTTGTTTCTTGAATCGCAATGGACTTAATGACTTGAAGCACACCTGAGACAAGCTCTGGATCAAGCGCTGACGTTGGTTCATCGAGTAAAATCGCATGTGGATCAACTGCTAATGCGCGGGCAATCCCGATTCGCTGCTGCTGTCCGCCAGATAACGTGACTGGATAGCTGTCAGCCTTTTGCTCTAATCCTACCTGCTTCAGCAGCTTCATTCCTATCTCATTGGCCTGCTGCTTCGTCATTTTTTTCGTCACAAGCAGTGATTCTGTGATATTTTGCAGTGCTGTCTTGTTTTTAAATAAATTATAGTTTTGAAACACCATGGCCGTTTGTTGACGCAGGTGATGGGCTTCTTTTCGTGTATATTTAGACGCATCGAGCTTCGCATCGCCAATTTCAATCGTGCCTTCATCTGGTATTTCTAATAAATTTAAGCAGCGCAGCAAGGTGGATTTACCGGAGCCAGAAGGTCCGATAATGGCCACAACCTGCCCTTTTTGCACATCGAGATTGATTCCGTCTAAGACGACAAGGTCGCCGAATGATTTCTTCAAATTGGTGAGCTTGATCATGTCCACACCTCCTTAATTCCGGTAAGGTTTGCTAATTTTTCGTTCAAATAGGTCTTGAAGGAAGCTATAAATGATGGTCATCACCCAATACACAATCCCTACAGCTAAATAGGTTTCAAAGTATTTATAGTTCGCCGACGCAATCATCTTCCCTTGTGCAAACATTTCTGCCACACCAATCGTAAAGGCAAGAGATGTTTCTTTTAAAAGACCGATAAAGGTATTTCCCGTTGCTGGAATCGCATTTCTTATTGCCTGCGGGAAAATAATTCTTACGTAAGACTGCCATCTTGTCATGCCGACAGATAGACAAGCTTCCAGTTGCCCTTCATCTACAGAATTGAGGGCCGCTCTGAAAATTTCTGCTAAGTATGCTGAGTTTTTAATACTTAATCCGATAATGACCGCTGTTAGGGCATCCATTGAGGTCATCGCAGGGAATAGCTGCGGAAGACCAAAATAAATGAGAAAGAGCTGAACCAAGGTTGGAACCGCTCTGAAAAAAGAAATATACAGCTTGGCAAATTGGTATAAAACAGGTATCCGGTTTTTCGTAATAAGAGCGAATACCACACCAATGATAATGGCAAAAACCATGGAGACAATCGCCATGAAGATCGTTATCGGCAAGTATTGAATCAATGTCGGAAAAACCGTCACCATATACTGCCAATCAATTTTGTTCATGTCTGCTCTTCACCGCCGCTGTCGTTATTTTTTAATTGGCACTGTGACATCGTCTTTGAAATACTTCTCAGACAATTTCTTCAGTGTCCCGTCTTCTCTTAATTCTTTGATCGCTTTGTTAAATTCTTCTCTTAGCTTGTCATGCTTTTTATCTTTGGCAAATGGGTAGCCTACTTCTTCATACACAATTGGGTTGCCAACGATTTTGAGTGGCAGACCTGTTTTTTCAATTTGAGCAAGTAATACACTGCGTCCGTTGACATAAGCATCTACGCGGCCATTTGCCACTTCATTTAAGACACCGTCTTGCGTTTCATATGTTTTAATATTGATTTTTTTGTCTGGGTCTTTGCTCTCTAAGTTTTTGGCGTGGTTAGAGCCAAGAACCGCCGCCACTGTTTTCCCTTTTAAATCATCAAGACCTTTGATGTCGTTGTTGTCCTTTTTCACGATGATTTGTGTTCCTGCATAAGCGTACGTATCAGTAAAATGAAACGTTTGTTTACGCTCATCTGTGACTGCGACTTGATTTGACACTGTATCCAGCTTACCAGATGTCAGCTGTCCCATGAGTCCGCTGAATTCACTCAGCTGCCAGTCTAGTTTGTAGCCGAGCTTTTTCGCAACCGCTTCAGTTACTTCGACATCGAAGCCAACAAGCTTGCCATTGTCTTTATAAGCGAACGGATAGCTTTGCCCTGTGGCACCTACTTTCAACACTTTTTCGTCTTTGCCTTCACTCTGATTGTTACCGCCGCAAGCTGCTAAAACTGCCAACATTGCTGCAAATAGAACGACTAGCCATTTTTTGTTTTTCATGATCGTATACCCTTCTTTCCTCTTATGGTTGTGTGATATCTGACCTTAGTTGTTTTTTAAAATAAACCGTGATGTGACCCTTGCCTAAATCCTTTTCTCCTGCTCTGACGTAGCCTTTGCGCTCATACATGTCTATGAGCCACGGATGCTTATCAGCTGTACCAAGAGATACGTATGGCACCTTCAAGGTATCTCTTAACACTTCGGTTTCAACCCATTCCAGCAAGACAGAGCCTGTCCCTTTTTTGGCGGATGGTTCTGAGGCAAACCACCAAATATGAGGGACGCCGAACGGGCCTGGCTGTTCTCCCCAAGGCATACGGAGCGACAAGGTAGATAGAAGCTCTCCGTTTTCTTCCATCACATAGCAGAGATTCTTTTGTACATTTTTTTGAACGAGAGCGAAATCAGCATGTGCTGCTTGGAACTGGATGCCGAGCTCACGAATTGGCTCATAGGCTCTTGTTGTCAGTTCAAGCAGCGCCTCTATATCTGCCTCTGTTGCCAGACGAAACGTGTATCCCAACGTTAGTCACCTCACCCTTATGTCGTGTAACGATTTTTTGGCTGTGTTAATCCTAGATTTTCTCGTAAGGTTTGTCCTGTGTATTCTGTTTTGAATAAGCCTCTTTCCTGAAGGATTGGGACGACGCGGTCTACGAACATGTCCAGCCCTTCTGGCAATAGCGGCGGCATGACGTTAAAGCCGTCTGCTGCTTCTTCATTGATCCATGTTTCCATCACATCTGCGAGCTGCTGTGGTGTGCCAATGAAAATATTATGACCACGAGAGCCGGCAACCGATTGATAGAGCTGGCGAATGGTCAGGTGATCCTTTTTCGCCATATTCATCACGAGATCAAAACGGCTTTTTACCGCATTTGACGTGCTTGGATCAATTTCTGGAAGCGGTCCGTCTAAAGGATACTGAGACAGATCAATCCCACCTAAGTAGTTTTGCAGAATGCTAAGCCCAATCTCAGGAACAATCAGCTCCTGTAATTCTTCATATTTCGCTTTAGCTTCTTCCTCTGTATCAGCAATAATCGGGAAGATCCCCGGCATGATGCTGACGTCCTCTCTAGCACGACCAGCAGCCTTTACTTTCTCCTTTAAGCTTTGATAAAATTCCTTCGCTTTTTCGAGATCGTTTTGTGCAGTGAAAATGAGTTCAGCTGTTTTCGCTGCAAGCTTTTGACCATCTTCGGATGATCCTGCTTGAATGATCACTGGCTGCCCTTGAGGTGTGCGTGATACGTTGAGAGGACCCCTTACTGAGAAGAACTCCCCTTTATGCTGGAGCTCATGAAGCTTACTAGATTCAAAGAATTCTCCCGTTTCCTTGTTTCTGACAAGGGCGTCTTCCTCCCAAGAATCCCAAAGACCTTTGACGACTTCAACGAACTCTTCTGCTCGCTCGTATCGTTTATGGTGTGCTAAATGCTCTTCGCCGCTAAAGTTTTTCGCTGTTTCTTCAATAGAAGATGTGACCACATTCCATGCCGCTCTTCCGCCTGATAAATGATCAAGGGAGGCAAACTGTCTTGCAATATGGAAAGGTTCACTGTATGTAGTGGATGCTGTTGCTGCTAAACCAATTGATGAAGTAGACTCAGCAATGGATGAAAGCAGGGTGAGCGGTTCAAATCTCGTGAGTACATTCGGATGAGAGGTTTGGTTAATGGATAAGCTGTCAGCTAAAAAGAGTAAATCCAGCTTTCCTTCCTCTGCTTTTTTCGCTAATTGTTTAAAATAATCCAGGTTCATGGCTGCATCTGATACGGCGTTCGGATGTCTCCAAGAGGCAACATGATGTCCAGTTCCTGCAATGAATACGCCTAGCTTGAGCTTCCTTTTCGGCTGTGACACTTGTTCTTCATCCTTTCTATATCCTGCTGTATCAAACTGAAGTCCTCAGAAGATACATTTTTCTGATTGAATTAATCGGTTTTATCAATAAAAAAAGGGCAAATGTTGCGAAAAATGAAAAATAATTATTACTATATGCCCTTTTTACAGGATTGTCAACCGCCTTCTGAACCTCCAAAATTAGGGATTTGACTCGTTTATCACGGTGTATCGATTTCAATATTTCCGATGAGCCGGTCTGTGGTATGTGTCACCAATTGACTGCGTTCCAGCATGTTATGGGCGATCACGGAATGAGTGGAAGAAATGGTGCGGACGGCAATCGCTTTTTGAGGAGACAAATTAATGATGTTATTCCGCAGCACACGGGCTGAGGCGGCTTGATCAATAAAGATCGCCGTCGGCTGTCCGAACGAACGATTTAAATAAAAGCGGTTATCTCCGATTTGTGGTGAACCGTTTTTAATATACATCACGACATATAAAGATGATTCTTCAAAGGAATTGTCTTTGATTTCTAATGGCCCCGTCGTGCTACTGTATACGGCGTAGTTTTGGTAGTGCTTAAAGCGATTATGCCAAATGAAAGCCTTTGCATTTCCAGTGACACTGATCGTATACGAAGACGCAAGCTCTGGGTGTCCCTCTTGAATAAAGTGATTGCCGTTGATTCCAGCTTCTCCATCCTGCACCCAGATCCCTCTGCTGAAATCTTTGAATTGATTGTGCTGGATCAGGATATTCGTTCCTCTCACCATCGCCCCATCGATCACCGAATAGATGGTATTGTTTGAAAAGACGACGCTATCCGATTGATAGATACGCAGTGCTGCGCTTCTTTGCCCTGTATTCGTCCCCGATTCAATATGATTTCCTTCTATTAGAATACGATTCGCCATATAAACGGACAAAGCCGCATCTTCAAATAGACTGATCTTATTCCCTGTAATGTGAACGCTGTCGCCCCTCACATCAATCCCTTTTTCAAACCCTTCAATCATATTGCCAATAATAATCACATTGTTTTCCGATTGATCAAGAGAGACACCTAAGCTCGTAATTCCTGCTTTTGTTACGCCTCCTTCTACTGCACGGATCAAATTGTTGGCAATGATTGTTTCGGTAGCAAAGCCATAGGAGATGCTACTGTCTGTGTGATTGCCTTCAATGATGACACCATAGCCGTTGAAGTTATAAATGGAGCTGGCGGCACCACCTCTTACAATGTTGTTTCGAATTTGAATATTCAGCGGTTCCTCCATATTAACTGCATTTTCCCCGTAGCCTTCAATATCAATGCCCATTCTTGGCTCGACTCCGTTTACTCCTGCTCTCTCCAGCAAACAGTCCTCCACAATGACCCCATCACAGCCTGTAATCGAGATATTGTTTCGTCTTGAATCTGTGATGTGGCAGCCGGAAATATGAATAGATGAAGCAGGCGAGTACGATTCAGCTTGTGATAATAAGCCGTGGGGACTGACAATCATGCCGTCTCCCGTACAATTCTTGATTTGCACACGATTCACTTCCACATTAGAGGCCCCTTCAATACATATCCCAAAGCCCCACTCATGGGTTTTTCGTTCAGGAGGAAGCGACTTGTATACATGCTCATGACGATCCCCTTCGATACGCCCGCCCCGGATGGTCACATGCTGAACCTTTCCTATATAAAAGGCCGCATACCCCCATGAATCATTTGGTTTTACCTTAATTACGGCATCCGGCGCCATCTCAATGGTCATATGACTTGGCACACGTATACCCGCACCTCGGAAAGGAAAAAATCGATCCCCTCTGTACACTGCATCGATGACATACGTGCCGCTCGGCAGCCAGACGTGAGAATACCCCTGTGCTTTCGTCCATTGTAAGCATTCATTGAGCTTCGCTGTACAGTCCGTTTTCCCATCCGCCACCACACCAAAATCTTGTACATTGACAACAGGCTTTTTTAGATCAGATTCATTCAATTCCCCCAACCTAAACCCCTCCTTTTCACACATGTCCTCTTGTCATCCTATGCATGTGTAAAAGGTTTGCTTGTACAATCCTTCAAATTTTAAATAAATTCTTTCGGTATAACTTTCTGACCATTCTTACTTGAGAGAATTTTTCGTTTTTTGAGTCTTTACGCCTATTGAACTAACATTTTCCTGTTTTAGAATAGTTTTATATTGACACAAGAACTATACAAGAATATCATTTTTCTCATATCTCTTTTTTTAAGAAAGGATCTATGCCATGTCTACAATTGACCACGATAAAATTGTTAAAAGTGTTCCTCAAAAAGGGTTTTTTGGACATCCTAAAGGACTTTACACACTGTTTTTCACTGAATTTTGGGAGCGTTTCTCTTATTACGGCATGCGTGCACTGCTTATTTACTATATGTACACAGAGGTGACAAAGGGCGGTCTTGGCTTTGATCAGACGACAGCCAATTCGATCATGTCTGTCTACGGTGCGCTTGTCTATATGTCAGGCATTATTGGCGGATGGCTCGCCGACCGGGTATTCGGTTCGTCCAGTACGGTCTTTTATGGCGGGGTGTTCATTATGCTTGGACATGTCATTTTGGCTTTGCCAAGCGGAGCAACAGCGCTCTTTATTAGTATGGGATTGATTATTATTGGGACAGGTCTTCTAAAGCCGAACGTTTCAAACATTGTTGGCGACCTGTATTCCAAAACAGACCCACGCAGGGATTCTGGCTTTAGTATTTTCTACATGGGGATCAACATGGGCGGTTTTATTGCCCCATTAATTGTCGGAACACTCGGTCAAAAAGTGAACTTCCACCTCGGATTCTCACTTGCTGCCGTTGGGATGCTTGTTGGTCTGATTACATTTGTGATCACGAAAAAACCGAATCTTGGTCTTGCCGGTACTTATGTGACAAATCCGTTATCAGCTACTGAACGCAAGAACTTCAAAATTTTCGGAACATTAATTGCCATTGTGCTCGCTGTTTTTGTCGTCATTGGCATTCAAACAGGCGCACTCACGATTAATCTATTCACTTGGTTTGTCAGTGTTCTTGGGGTGCTCATTCCGATTGTGTATTTCATCGTCATGTATTTCAGTAAAAAGACGAGCCCAGTGGAGCAATCCAGGGTTCTCGCTTATATTCCATTGTTCCTTGCTGCGGTGATGTTCTGGGCGATTCAAGAACAAGGCTCAAACATTTTAGCCACATATGCAGATCAACGAACAAACTTGAATTTCCTTGGGATGACACTTGCCTCTTCATGGTTCCAATCATTGAACCCAATTTTCATTGTGCTCTTGTCTCCTGTGTTTGCTTGGTTGTGGATTAGACTAGGGAAAAAACAGCCATCTACCCCGATTAAGTTCTCACTTGGCCTTCTGTTTGCAGGATTATCCTTCATCATCATGATCATTCCTGCCTACATGTCTGGCCCGAATACACTTGTAAGTCCATTATGGCTCGTTCTGAGCTTCTTCCTTGTCGTGATCGGAGAGCTCTGCCTATCACCAGTTGGGCTGTCAGCGACAACAAAGCTTGCACCTGCTGCCTTCTCAGCGCAAACGATGAGCCTTTGGTTCCTTTCAAATGCGATGGCACAGGCGATCAATGCGCAAGTGGTCAAACTGTTTGATAAAGTGCCAGAAACCGTCTATTTCGGTATCATCGGATTGCTTGCCATCGTTTTATGCGGTGTGATGCTGCTCTTAACACCAGTGATTAAGAAAGCGATGAAAGGTATTCATTAAATAAAAAAAGAAGCCTCCCCATTGGGTTGGCTTCTTTTTTCTCGTTTAAAACCGGATCTCATCATCTCCATGAATTTGCAGCTTAAGCGGTTCACTTTTCGCTTGATGCTTTTTCACATAGCGGTGATAGACGACATACCCAATGATCATGAGAGGGACGCCGACATATAATCCGATGCGCTGCTCCTGATCAAAGGCAAGGCTGATCAACACAATGGTGTTGAGAGTAATCGCAATAATCGGCAGCACCGGATAGAGAGGGGTTTTAAATTTTAAGTTTTCCAACTTTCCGCCTGCTTTAAGATATCTTCTGCGGAAAAGCATCTGTGATAATGTAATGGTGATCCAGCCTGTCTGGGCACTCATGCCGGCAATGGACACGATCCAGGCAAAAACTGTTTTCTCTGCAAAGAAACCGGATAATAGCGAAATCCCTGTAAACAGGAACGTGAGCAGTAAGGCATTCATCGGAATACCGCGCTGATTCACGCGTCTAAATGCTTTTCCTGCCATTCCTTCTTTCGATAAGGAATAGAGCATTCTCGTCGATGCATACAAGCCAGAGTTGGCAACAGATAATAAAGCGATGATAATGACAAAGTTCATGATATCTGCCGCAAAAGGAATGCCCGTTCTCTCAAATACAGTAACAAACGGACTTTGTAGCACACTCGCTTCCTTCCAAGGCACCATACCCGCTAAGACAAAGATAGATAATACGAAAAAGACGAGTGTACGCCAAACAGTTTGATGAATGGAGCGAGGAACGGTTTTCTCAGGGTTTTCACTTTCTCCTGCCGCAATCCCGATCAGCTCTGTTCCTTGGAATGAAAAGTTCACGGTAATCATCGTGACCACAACGGCGAGCAATCCATTTGGAAACAGCCCATCACTCACAAAATGACTGAAGTAAGGAGCAGGTTCACCGCTCGTCGTTTCAATAAAACCAAACATCGCCGCTCCGCCTACACCTATAAAGAGTAAAATCGCAATGATCTTAATGGTTGAAAAGAAAAACTCCGACTCCCCGAACGCTTTCGCCGACCGGGCATTTAATAAGAAAAGACACAGTCCAAATATGAGACACCAAATCCACACATCCACTTGCGGGAGCCAGCGCCTCATCAGCTGTCCTGCTGATAAAAATTCAAGGGCGACCGTTGCTGCCCAGCCAAGCCAATAAATCCAGCCGACCGCAAAACCCGCTGCAGGGCTGACAAATTTCGTCGCATACGTATGAAACGACCCAGACACAGGAAGTGCGACCGACAGCTCTCCAAGACACAGCATGGTTAAATACATAATCAATCCGCCCACAATATAAGAAAGAACGGCTCCGACTGGTCCTGCTTGTCCAATCGTATAGCCCGTTCCTAAGAAAAAGCCTGTCCCAATGACACCGCCAAGTGAAATCATAAATAAATGACGGGAGGTCATCGCCCTTTTCAATTGCTCAGGCTGATTTTGTCCAACATCCACAATGATGCCCTCCTTCTTCTAAGATGATAACTTATCAAAACATGTCTCCATGTGATTCATTCCATTTTCAAAACAACCTACTAATTATACATCTTTTATAATAAATATGCTTCCTTCTATGGTCACTGTCTCAAAGTCTTTATTTTAGTAATGTTCGCACAAATAAAAGATGAAAGGCTTTGTAGACGAGAGAGGTTTGAAAGAAATGGGTTGCGGGCATAAAGTTGGTGAGATTCGCTCAAGCTAGTTTCAAATGCTTTACTTTTAGGTTGCTTCTCTGTAAGATCATATGTTGTAAATACCAACAAGAAAAGTGGGGAATAAAATGAAAAAAATGTTCTTTGCCATTATGTTAGGCGCTTGTGTTGCATTGATCACGGCATGTGGATCAGGTGCAGACGACAACGCGAATAAACAATCTGGGTCTAAGGAATCAGGTGACCTTTGGAAATCCATTCAGGATAAAGGTGTTCTGACGATCGGAACAGAGGGTACTTATGCTCCTTTCACATTCCATGACAAAAAGACAGATAAATTAACTGGCTACGATGTCGAAGTCATCACAGAAGTAGCAAAACGTCTTGACTTAAAACCTGAATTCAAAGAAACACAATGGGACAGCATGTTTGCTGGACTGAATTCAAAACGTTTTGACGTGGTAGCGAACCAAGTTGGTAAAACTGGACGTGAAAATCAATACGAGTTCTCTGATAAATACACAACGTCTCAAGCCATTGTTGTGACAAAATCAGATAACAACGACATCAAGAAACTATCTGATGTAAAAGGTAAAAAAGCAGCACAATCATTAACAAGTAACTACAATAAACTAGCTACAGATGCTGGCGCTAAAATTGAAGGCGTTGAAGGTCTTGCACAATCGATTCAATTGATTCAGCAAGGACGTGCTGATCTGACGTTCAATGACAAGCTGGCTGTATTGAATTACTTGAAAACAAGCGGGAACAAAAACCTAAAAGTTGCATTTGAAACAGGAGATCCTCAAGAAACTTACTTTGCATTCAGAAAAGGCAGCGGCGAAGTCGTTGACAAAGTGAATGGCGCATTAAAAGAAATGAAAAAAGACGGTACACTTGCTAAGATTTCCAAGAAATGGTTTGGTGAAGATGTTACAAAGTAATACCCTAGGAGTCGTCATTCCTTGGGATCTTCTTCAGCAATCTTTTTGGCCAATGGTGATGCAGGGGATTTATTATACAATCCCCCTCGCTATCATTGCCTTTATTATTGGTATTTTTATCGCGCTTGTGACAGCTCTTGCTAGAATGTCTAAAATCAAAGCCCTCAGATGGATTTTTTCCATCTATGTGTCGGCCGTTCGTGGAACGCCGCTTTTTGTGCAATTGTTTATTATTTTCTATTTCTTTCCGACATTTAATATCACACTGGATCCATATCCAAGTGCCATTATTGCTTTTTCATTAAACGTAGGTGCGTATGCGTCTGAAATTATCCGTGCATCCGTCCTATCTGTTCCTAAAGGACAATGGGAAGCTGGTTATTCAATTGGGATGACGCATCGTAAAACGCTTGTCCGCGTGATTTTACCGCAAGCTGTGCGTGTATCGATTCCGCCGCTATCTAATTCATTCATTAGTTTAGTGAAGGATACATCTCTTGCCTCCCAAATCCTCGTAGCAGAGCTTTTCCGTAAATCTCAGGAAATTGCTGCGGCGAACTTGGATCAGATCTTGTTCATTTATATGGAAGCAGCCCTAATCTATTGGGTATTCTGCTTCATTCTATCGCTCGTTCAGCATCAAATTGAAAAACGACTTGATCGATATGTCGCAAGGTAAGGAGGGAACGACATGCTAACAGTCAAAGGTCTCAAAAAATCCTTTGGTGAAAATGAGATTTTAAAGTCAATAGATTTTACGATCAACAAAGGGCAGGTTGTCGCCATTCTTGGGCCATCAGGTTCAGGAAAAACAACGATGCTTCGCTGTTTAAATGCACTTGAAACACCAAATGGCGGCTCCTTTACCTTCGATGATTTCTCAATTGATTTTTCGAAAAAAAATAAATCAGCTGATCTGCTAAAGCTACGCCGAAAATCGGGAATGGTGTTTCAAGATTATCACCTGTTTCCACACCGCACTGTGCTTGAAAATGTGATGGAAGGTCCTGTCCAAGTACAGCGCCGTCCAAAGGAAACGGTTCGAAAAGAAGCCATCCAGCTCTTGCAAAAGGTCGGTCTGGAAGATAAAAAGGATCTGTATCCATTCCAGCTCTCAGGCGGCCAAAAGCAGCGTGTCGGGATTGCCCGTGCACTTGCCATTCAGCCAGAGCTCATGCTTTTTGATGAGCCCACCTCTGCACTTGACCCTGAGCTTGTCGGGGAAGTCTTAAAGGTCATGAAGGATCTAGCGAAAGAAGGCTGGACCATGGCAGTTGTCACACATGAAATCAAGTTTGCCCAAGAAGTGGCGGACGAAGTGATATTTATTGATGGAGGCGTCATCGTCGAACAAGGTCCTCCAGAAGAAATCTTCAAACGACCGAAGGAAGAACGAACGAAGCAATTTTTAAACCGGATTTTGAATCCAGTATGATGAAAAAAGGCTGTTCTCACGTGATGAGAACAGCCTTTTTTCATATTTCTTTTTGCAGACGAAGCGCCAGTAAATCTTGCAAGAGCAATCTCGCTCCCTCTGGACTGATAACGACTCCACCCGATAGCACTTTGTTGGAGCCTGTTACTTCCCCTGTGACGACACAAGGTTTGTCCTGCCAATACGGCTTCATGACAATTTGGTCTTCTTCTCGATAAATCTCCATAAAATCGCGAGGATGAATTTTCAACCGTTTTCTTATATCTGTCGGAAGAACAATTCTTCCAAAGTTATCTATATATCTTACATAGTCTTGATTTAACAAATTGACCCCCTCCTGCATCTCTATAGATATAGGCGATTCCCTTTTTATCAAGGAATGAAGCGCTCTAATCGGTTAGTGAAAGGATAAGTTGCAGGCTGATCCAGTGGCTAAACACGCTTCCCATATATGATATATCTGTTTGGTGCAGGACCAATGAAAGAAAAAGGATAACATGTGGTGAGGATAAGTTCTTCCTTTTCCTGTTGCAATGTAATAATACTTTGATCATCTTTTTTCACAATCTTTGTTTTCTCAATTTCATAGGTAAATCGTCCATATGAAAGTTCAATGACGAGTTGATCCCCTTTCACCAGTTCTCCTGTTCGTCTAAACACAGTATCACGATGCCCAGATAAAACGATTTGTCCTTGTTCATTAGGTAAATAGCTTTCGTGATAATGACCAACGCCCTTTGCTAAATCCTCCGCTTCTGTGCCTTCTACAATTGGTAACTCAGCATTTAACTTTGGAATGTGTAAGAGCCCAATGGTTTCACCAGCCTTCGGGACAAAAGGGGAATCTGTTTGCCCCTTTTGCTGGATGGCTGCTTGTGCAGACTGGAAAGATTGATCTACTTGCCTTTGCCCATCAACAATCCTCATATATCCTATCATCACAAGACAAATACCTGCTGAAATCAATAGCGTTGAGATGATTTTTTGAAACATGGACAATTATTCGTTTCTTTTTCTTCTTTTCCATACAATAAGGGATGCACCTATTAGCACAAGTGCAAATCCTGCTAGTAAAAGGTTGTACATCGCTGTTGCTGTATTCGGCAGGTGATGTCCGGGTGTGTCCGGGTTTGACCCAGAAGGCTGCTCTGGATGTTCAGGCACCTCTGGCACATGCGGCGGTTCTACCGTTGTGGAGTTTTCGGGTTTGTCTGGTTCGTCAACATTCTCACCCTTCACAACTGCGATATTTTGAATGGTTTTACCTTCATATCCTTTAGCGACCTTCGCTTCAAAAGTAATCGTATGCCAGTCCGTATCTTTGATATCGCCAAATTGACCGGTTACTGTGCCTTTTGTGTAATCTCCGTTGTCGTCATCTTTTGCATCTGTGACGGCTTGTCCATCTACTTTTAATGACCCTTCGACATATTCAAGACCTGCTGGCAATTTATCGGCAATAACTAAATCTTTGACGATGCTGTCTTCTACACTATTTTTTGTTTTGATGGTGTAAAGAAGGGTGTCGCCTACCTGAACTTCTTTTTCATCTTTATTGCCTTCTGCTTTTTGAGTGATCTCAGATGTTTTTTCCGATTCAAGCTTTGGATCTCTTGGATCAATGTTTGTTTCGGTTGTCGGCTCATCTGGCGGTGTGTTTTCGCCTGTTACTTTCGCTGTGTTTTGAATGCTTTTACCTGATTGGCCTTTAGCGACCTTCGCTTCAAAAGTAATCGTATGCCAGTCCGTGTTTTTGATGTCACCAAATTGACCGGTTACTGTGCCTTTTGTGTAGTCTCCGTTGTCGTCATCTTTTGCATCTGTGACAGCTTGGTCATCTACTTTTAATGATCCTTCGACATATTCAAGACCTTCTGGCAGTTGATCTGCGATGACTAAATTTTTGACGATGCTGTCTTCTTCAAGATTCTTTGTTTTGATCGTATAAAGAAGGATATCTCCTACCTGTGGTGTCTTTTCATCTGTGTTTCCTTCTGCTTTTTTCTGAATGCTCGCTGCCTTTTCTGATGATAGTTTTGGTTCACGAGGGTAAATTTGTGTTTTCGTTGTTGGATCATCTGGCGGCGTGTTTTCACCTGTTACTTCGGCTGTGTTTTGAATGTCTTGACCAGACTGTCCCTTTTCAACTGTTACTTCAAACGTTACGGTATGCCAGTCCGTGTCCTTCACATCACCAAAATATCCCGTGACCTTTCCATCTGTGTAGTCACCGCTATCGTCGTCTTTCACATCTGTGACGGATTCTCCATCAATTTCAAGAGACCCAGCAACATACTTCAGCCCTTTTGGCAATTGATCTGAGATGACTAGATTTTCAATAAGGCTGTCTTCTATCGTGTTTTTTGTTTTAATCGTATAAAGAAGGGTGTCCCCTACTTCTGGGTGCTTCTCATCTGTGTTACCTTCGGCTTTTTTCTGCCAGACGGCTGATTTTTCTGATTCAAGCTTTGGGTCACGAGGATAGATTTCTGTTTTTGTAGTTGGATCGTCTGGTGGTGTATTTTCACCTGTGACACTCGCTGTATTTTGAATGTCTTTACCAGACTGTCCTTTTTCAACCGTCACTTCAAACGTCACGGTATGCCAATCTGTATCCTGAATGTCACCGAATTGTCCTGAGACGGTTCTATTTGTGACATCACCATTGTCTTGATCTTGCTCATCTGTCACCGCTTGTCCGTCTACCTCAAGTGAATTGGGCACATATGCTAATCCTTCTGGCAGTTCATCTGAGATTACTAAGTTTTTAACGAGACTGTCTTCTATCGTATTCTTTGTTTTAATTGTATAAAGAAGTGTGTCACCGACCTCTGGATGCTTCTCATCTGTATTACCATCTGCTTTTTTCTGCAAGACGGCTGATTTTTCAGAAGTCAGCTTCGGGTCACGAGGATAGATTTCTACATTCGTTGTCGGCTCGTCTGGCGGTGTGTTGCCGGTTGTGACATTGGCTGTATTTTGAATGTCTTTGCCTGCCTGACCTTTTTCAACTGTGACTTCAAACGTCACGGTATGCCATTTCGCATCTTTCACTTCACCGAACGTTCCAGTAACAGTTCCACCTGTCATATCACCGTTATCATCATCTTTTGCATCTGTGACTGGATTTCCATCTACCTGAAGTGAATTTGGTACATATGATAACCCTTGAGGTAACTTGTCAGAAATCACAAGATCTTCAATGAAGCTGTCTTCAACAGTGTTACGGGCTTGAATGGTATACAGCAATGTGTCGCCTACTTCCGGGTGCTTCTCATCTGTATTACCATCTGCTTTTTTCTGTAAGACCGCTGATTTTTCTGATTCAAGCTTTGGATCACGAGGATAAATTTCTATGTTTGTTGTTGGTTTGTCTGGCGGTGTGTTTTCCCCTTTGACATTGGCTGTATTTTGAATATCTTTGCCAGCTTGACCTTTTGCTACTTTCGCTTCAAATGTCACAGTGTGCCAATCGGTATCTTTCACATCACCTAATTGACCTGTAACTGTGCCGTTTGTATAATCACCTTTGTCTTGGTCTTTAGCATCTGTTACGCTTGTGCCATCCACCTTAAGAGATCCAGAAACATAAGTTAGGCTGGTCGGAAGGTTATCTGATATTATCAGATTTTTAAGAATGCCGAATTGCACCGTATTTTTGGCTCTAATTGTATAAAGCAACGTGTCGCCTACTTCTGGATGCTTCTCATCAGTGTTTCCTTCTGCTTTTTTCTGTAAAGTAACAGACTTTTCTGATTCAAGGTTAGGTGGGAATGGATCAAATTCTGGCTTTACCCGTGATGCTAAGTCGTAAGATAATGAATTACCTGCAATGCCAATATATTTTGTACTTAATGATTTTGCATCAAGTGTAAAAAGAGTAGAATGGCCTATAGATGCATCTTTACCTGATTGTAATAGCATTTGTCCATTTGGCAAAAAGCTAATTCCTCGTACGCCTCCCTCAATAGGTTTACCATCTGCATTTGTGATTGGAATCACTCGAATTACTTCAGCTGTATCAGGATTCATTTGTGCAATGGCGCCACTTCCATTTGATGCGAACCAAAGATAGCCATCCTTATCGACTACAAGGTCTCCGCCAACTCCAGAGCCGATGTCATAGCCGACAATTTTTTTAGACGTTTTTTGACCGGTCGTTAAATCGTATGATCCAAGGAAGTATTCACCACCCGAAGCATAGGAATGTAAATATTTACCTTTGTAGATGACAGCATTCGACGCAGCATACGAACCTCCAGCTAATACGCCTACACTCTGAGCTTGTCCTGTCGTCGGATCTATTTTATAAAGAACAGGTTCTCCAGTTGCTGTCGTCGTTGCATACACAAAATTTTGTTGATCATTAACTGCAACACCGTTGACTAAAGTGCTCGGAATCCCCTTCACCGGCACACTAGCCTTTACGTTGGTTGGATTATTCCCATCAAGCTGATAAAGGGTCATTGGAAGACCTTGGCCACTTTGGCCAATCATGTAGGAATCTGTGTTGTTGACAACCACCGTTCCAGCGGCTTTCGTAACAGCTGGTGAGACTGTTAATAAATTCCCAGCAATCAGCACCAATATAAGAAATAATTGACTCGTTCTTTTTAATATGTTCATTCTTTGACATCCCCTTTCCATGCTTCAGATCATAATGGTATGTACCAGTTCACCTCCCACACTTTGGTAAAGAATATCAATAATATTTCAAAAGCCTCAACATGACTAAATGACTATTTTCGACAAAAATAGACATTTAGAACTATATACCTCTCAATGATTGATTCGCTTATGTCTTTCCAATAAATTAACCTTTTTCCATCTCAAATTTCATCATCTATCTATCTTTACAAACAGGTCTTATGATGCGAATCACATACAATCCTTTCTATTTAAAGATAAATATTCTTTTATTGGGTGACGATTAATTTTTTGTTAATATATATTGGATTTTTTTCTTTTTTTAATAAAAAAAGGGAATGATTGGTTCGCTTTGTTAAAAAAAACAAGCCGAAAGTCTTGCTGCTTGTTTTGATGTTTTGACTTTTACGATGCGAAAAAATTCTTTTTATAAGTAAGCGATTACAATTGAGCAAAGCCATTTAAAGGGGCGTGGGAGTATGTTACGATTGAATTCGAGTGTTTAAGAAAGAAGGGAAAGCTTTTGAAGCGGGAACATCTTTTACGTTGGTTTTTTTATTTTGTTGGATTAATCGTATTAGCTTTTGGACTATCGCTGACAGTGAAAGGAAAGATTCTTGGGATTGGTCCTTGGGACGCTTTCCACTACGGACTGTTTCAGCATTTTGGACTGACGATTGGACAATGGTCCATCATTATTGGTGCACTGATTGTGACACTAACATCTGTTTTTACGAAATCATTTCCAAAGATCGGCGCATTACTGAACATGGTGCTGATTGGCATGTTTATAGATTTCTTTAATGCGGTATTGCCTGCACCACATGGGTATTTACCCGCTTTATATGTGTTTATTACGGGCGTTGTGGTTTCAGGGTATGGTGTAGGCATTTATGTCTCAGCAAATCTTGGCGCTGGGCCAAGGGATTCATTAATGCTGCTCATCTCAGCGAAAACAGGGTTGAACGTGCAGTGGGTGCGAAATGGCATTGAGTTAACAGTGCTTTTATTTGCATGGATGCTCGGCGGGCCGATTGGCGTTGGCACGATTCTAACGGCTATTTTCACAGGTCTCGTCCTTCGATTCTCCTTGCCGCAATCGACACGGCTCTTGCAGCTGCTTATTACAAAAACAGCAGAGAAACCTGTTCAGACGCTTATCCGATAAGAACAAGCCATTCTATAAAAAGAATGGCTTTTCTTGTGTTAAAATGAAAAAACAGAATATTCTATTATTTAAGATGAGACCTCATGCAGCTTTTCCACTATCATTACTGGACACCATTTGTCGAAGAGACCGAGCAGACGTATCGCTTGTTAGGCTTTGAAGTAAAGGCGCGTTTCACAAAGGATGGCTCCTTTCATCCGCCGCTCACATGGGATGATTTTAGAGAAGAGCAGCCGACCTTTCGAATCGTCGAAATGAGAAAGGGACAAATGAATATCACATTCGGTTAAAGTAAAAAAGTCCTTTCTGATCATACAGGCTTAGAATGCAGCGTGGCTTGCTGTCACTTTATGCTTTGATTGTATAGGATTTCCCTTTTGTACGGCGCTCTCCAATGG
The DNA here is from genome assembly GCF_038007905.1 of Bacillus sp. FSL W8-0645. Classification (NCBI taxonomy): domain Bacteria; kingdom Bacillati; phylum Bacillota; class Bacilli; order Caryophanales; family Bacillaceae; genus Bacillus; species Bacillus sp. FSL W8-0645. The sequence goes on along the minus strand of NZ_JBBOYC010000001.1, from coordinate 416,223 downwards.
TACAATCAATGTAAAAAATTAGAGGTTCATTATGAAGATTTTCGCTATCCAATTACAACATTTAGATGACATCCATGCACGAGAACAAATCGAGCATTTGAAACTCTTTGTTTCAGCTGAAAAGCGTGCTGCGGCTGAGCGTTTTCGCTTTTTGGTCGATGCAAGAAGGACTTTGTTAGGTGAGGTGCTGGTTCGTCAAATGATCCATAGTATGTACGATCTGCCTATTGATCAGATCGTTTTTCAAACAGAGGGCAATGGCAAGCCTGTCGTCCGGCACATTCCTTCTTTTCATTTTAATCTTTCTCACTCTGGTGCTTGGGTCGTATGCGCAATAGATGATGCACCCGTTGGTATTGATATTGAGGAGATCAAACCGATTGATCTAGCGATTGCTAAACGATTTTTTTCAGCAAATGAGTATGAGGATTTACTTTCACAACCGGCAGAACGGCAGGAAGCCTACTTCTTTCACTTATGGTCAATGAAGGAGGCCTTTATCAAGCTGACTGGAAAGGGATTATCTTATGGTCTTTCGTCCTTTACAGCCCGCCTGTCAGAGGATGGACAGGCGACGCTTGCATTACCTGATCATGAAGCGCCCTGCTTTGTTCAAACATACTCACTCGATCCTGCCTACCAAATGGCGGTGTGTACACGAAAGCCTTCTGCGGCTGAACGTGTAGAGATACTCTCTTGCCGTGATGTGCTGTCTCGTCTTTAATATCGCCCAATTTGCTGAAATGCTGTCTTTAACAAATCGACTCCACGTGTGATTTGTTCTTCTTTCACATGCCAAATGTTCAACTGAAGAATAGAGTCTTTTTGAAAGGTAGACAGATAATGGCGGTCGATTGACTGAATGGAAACAGATGCCTTTTTCAGCTGCTGAATGAGCTGGTTCGTCGGAATTGACCGATCGAGACGTACATGTGTATGAGTAGCTGGCTCCTCTTCTCCTAGTTGATAAGCGATTTGATCGCTTTTCAGGCATGTCACTAGTTGTTTGGATCGGTTGCGATAGGTCGCCCGCATTCTGTCTCGATGCCGTTCAAACATCCCGCTTTTTAAATATATTTCTAAGGCTGCCTGTGACAGCATGGAGCTGTCGATGTCAATGAGCCGTTTGTGTTCGCTAAAAGGTCTAATCAGTTCCTCAGGTAAGACGACCGCTCCTGTTCGAAGTCCTGGAAAGATGATCTTGGAGAAGCTTTTTAAATAAATGACCTTACCCGCCTGATCGTACGAATAGATCGGGTCTCTTTTTGCATCGAATTCTAAATCGGCTATGTAATCATCTTCAACGATATAGACATCATATGTCTCGGCAAGAGCTGCAATCGCTCTTTTCTCCTGTTTTGACAAGCTCGTTCCAAGCGGGTTTTGAAATCTTGGCATCGTATAGAAAAAACGAATCTCCTCTTCTCGAAAGATGCGCTCCAATTTCTGAAGGTCAATTCCCTTTTCCGTCCGCTGAATCCCCATCACAGGCAGTTGATTTTTTTCTAAATATTGAAGGTATAGGTGATAGCCTGGCTGTTCGACTAGTATGGTCTGTTTGCCATTCGGAAAAGGGATGGTGCTTAAAATGGATAACGCCAGCTGAATACCAGAAGTCATAACGATCTGTTCTGGATTTGCAAACACTTGATAATCCATTAATCGCTTAGAAATGACTGGCAGCAGCGAGGGTAATCCGTTGGCTGTGCCGTAAATAAACAAGTCATTTTGATACAAGTCGATCGCTTGGTTGATGCAGTGCTGGAAATCAACATATGGAAACACGACGGGATCAGGTGCAGATGAAGCAAAATCAATCCATGTGCTATCCTCTTTCCCTGCCGACTGCTTTGTTTTCACGACATAGTAGCCGCTTCTTTCTACAGAATACAGCAGATGTTCTCGTTCTAATGTGTCTAGTGCTTTGATGACAGTGCTTTTACTCACTGCATATTGAGCCGCCAAATGGCGAATGGAAGGGATCTTCATGCCAGCATTGTATTCACCAGACGTCATCTTCTCTTTTAAGCTGAGAACAAGCTGATCATATTTCCTCACACCACTTCCTCCTTGTACCGGTACAGATATCATGTTCTCTTATTGTACACCTTAGATGATCCGATTACGATAGAAGAACAGAACCGGTCAATTCATCCGAAGCATGCATGCTCGTATAAGGAGTCAAATTGTGGACATTTCAAAACAGAAAGCGTATGCTGCCGCAATAGGCTACGCCACGATCATTGGTTTTTCATTTTTGTTTGTCAAAATTGCATTAGAATCAGCAAACCCGATCGATTTATTGGCACACCGCTTTACAGTTTCTTTTGCAGCCGCACTATTGCTGTATCCATTTTTACGAAAGAAAATCCGCCTCTCCATTCAATGGCGAGATCTTCTCTACATCGTACCGTTTTCCTTGCTTTACCCTGTGTTGTTTTTTGCTTTTCAAGTATGGGGGCTGATGTATACCTCTTCGTCAGAGGCTGGTATTATTCAGGCAACGATTCCTATTCTGACAATGGTGCTTGCCGCGTGGTTTTTAAAGGAACGCGCGACATGGATCCAAGTGCTGTTTACCATTCTTTCTGTGTGCGGGGTGATGCTTCTCTTTGTCATGAAGGGAATTGATGTGAAGCATTCACACATGATCGGCTATGGACTGATATTGCTTTCTGCCTTATCATCCAGTGCATACAGTGTATTTGCCCGGGTGATTACACGGCGCTTCCATGTGATTGAACTCACCTTCGTGATGACATTCTTTGGATTTGTCTTCTTCAATGCCGCTGCGCTCTTCCGGCATTCAGTAAACGAGACAATGCCTCAATTTTTCAGCCCATTTACACAACCATCCTTTGTATGGTCAATGCTCTTTTTAGGCATTCTTTCTTCTCTTCTCACGGCATATTTATCAAACTATGCCCTCTCTCAGCTTGAAGCGGCAAAGGTCAGCATCTTTAACAATTTATCTGCGTTTATTACAGTCGCCGCTGGGGTCCTCATTTTACATGAAACAATCGATTGGTATCATCTCATCGGAGGTGTACTTGTCATTGGCGGAGTGATTGGCGGGAATGTGGTGAAAAAGCGGAATTCATAAGAAAAAGCGGTCCCTTTAAGGAGGACCGCTTTCTTTTAATATTTCATTAATTGTTGTTTAGCTGCAAGGTCGATGCATCTTCCTCTATTTATCCAAGCGAGAAATATTGCAACAAAATAGTTGGAATTACACAATAATTCTATTTACTTCACACTTCATAGATAGTTACTGAAGTATTAACAAATTAATAAAATCCCATCTGTCCTGTTATTACATCAAAATAAACCCCAGATATTCCATTTTAATGGAAAATACAGTATATAAAACCTATTTACCCTAAATCCTTTTTATGTATAATATGGGTATATAAGCAAGGGGGGGAGGTGTTAAATATGAAAATGGGTTTAAAAAATAGATTGTTCGCAATTCTAGGCTTGAGTCTTATTTTCACTTTAACTTTAACAACAATGATTTTATTGACTCTTGAACCAGTCACACCTTTTGCAAATCTAGCAGCAAACTATCCTCAAATACCTACTTGGGCATTAACTTCTATTAGTGCAATTCTAAATGCTGCTGGTACAGTTGGTGCTATTGCTGCTGTCCTAGGTACTTTTGGACTTGGTGCTATTGCCTCTCTAGTAATTAGTTATGCTAGAAAATATGGGGTTAAATACGCTATTGCTTTCTAAAAAATGATTTTATAGAGAAGGTGTACATGCCTTCTCTTTACACCTTTAAAAATGGAAGTGTTGTAAATGCATAAATATTTAATGTACACAAAGATATTGTTAATCAATGATTTAAGAAGACATCAACGTAATAACGCTCTCATTTTAGTATTTTTTTCCTTCTTATACATAATTATACCTCTGTTACTAGGTGTATTAACTACTTATTTTTTTAAGAATTTATCAATAATCTATCTATCACTGTTTATATTAATGTTCACAGTAAATATTGATAAGAGCTTGATGAGGATACTTTTCTCTTCGGATAAAAAACAGATGGCAATTTTAAAAATCCATCTAGACCAATATATTTTCGGTAAAGATATGAGTAAATTTTTCAGCATTATGGTCGGTTTATTATTCTTCATTCTAGGTTCTTACTTATCAAATTTAAGTATACATGGGTTACAAGGATCTTTTACACTAGCAGTTCTTGCCTTGACTTCTTTCACCTTAGGTTACCTACTTAGATTGCATATATTGTTACTACTTTCAAACCCCAAATTTTTCGCCATTTCATCAACTATTGGATATATAACTACAGGTCTCATTGCAATTTGGGTATTCACTGTATTTAAATTCAATTTATTCAAAAGTGCTTTATCTAGTTATTCAATATATATTATTTTAGCCTTCACATTCATTAGTATACTTTTAGTAATTTATTGGAGAAGAAACATTCGTAATGTGCCTATTTTCTATTTCCAAAAAAAAGCAAAAGAGCAAAAAGGGACATCTAGAAAATTTAATCATATATTATTTTATGAAATTACACTCCTCATGAGAAATCCCCCTATCCAATGGTCAGTATTATTATTTATACTAACAATATCTGGGGGACTATTTGGTTTAATTCTTTATGGTATTAATACGAACCAACTTGAAATATTAAATATAGAAAATGATTTTTTATTTATTTTTAGTGTTATTTTCCCTATGATTTTTATATCAAATGCAATACAACCGTATGTTTCTTTTGATATTGACGGTCCTATTCTCCCTTTAAAACGAAAATTACCTAACTTAGTTAAAAATAAAATCAAAAATAAGATTATTTTATCTATCATACTACATTTGTTCTTTTGTATTTTATACACCATTTTCTCAAGTTTCACAATAAAACTAGAAGAGCCTTTAAACGTGATAATCACTTTAGTAAACACCAGTATTCTTGTAGCTGTTTGCACTGTAGGTTCTACTGTTGTATTTCCATATTTCAAGTGGGAATTTGTTTATCAAGTTCCTAGTTCCCTTAGTAAATTGACTTTAAATATTTGTTATGGTTTCATTTTAGCTTTATCAGTCATTTCATCCTATAGCGCAATATATTTTATTGTAACGAATATCGTTATGGTCACTAGTTCAATTATTATTATAATTTTAATAATTAGATTTTGGGATAGAACAATAAATAAAAACTATAAATCATTTAAAACATTATTTGAGTGAGGGATTGTATGTTATCACTTCATAATCTAACTAAAGAATATAAAGAATCAAACTTTAAAGTTATGATTTCTGAGATGCATTTCAAAGAAGGTTCAATAATTGGCTTATTAGGTAAAAACGGTGCTGGAAAAACTACTATTCTAGAAATGATAGCTGGATTAATACAACCTGACGAAGGTCAAATATTGATAAATCATAGCAAGCAAAATTTTTCAACAATAGGATATATGGAAGACGATCCAACTTTGTTTGAAAACTTAACTTGTTTTGAATTAGTAAAATATCAATCTATGCTTGTAGAACAACCCTTAGAAAACGACCAGATCAATGAGATGTTGCGTAACTATGGATTAGAAGAGCAAACACACCGGCGTTCCTCTTCTCTTTCAAGAGGAATGAGACAAAGAATGTCTTTTATTCTAACAATATTACACAATCCAAACATTATTTTATTAGATGAGCCATTTACAGGTTTGGATCCTACAAACATGGCTGATATGAAGAAACATTTAAGAAATTTCAAAGAAGCCAACAAAATCATTTTGCTCTCCACTCATATCATCCAATTTGCAGCAGACTTATGCGATGAAATCCTTTTTATTGATAATGGTACTATTATTCACTCAGAAAAAAAATCTTCAGGAGTGACTTTTCATGAAGATCAACTCGAAAAGAAATTTTTTGAAAAGTTATCTTAAAATTTTTCTGGTTTTTATTATATTTTTTTTAGGAGGTTTTAGTTTAAGTGTTTTCGCTTCAACATTTATAGATAGTATTGATTTTAAAAGCAACATAAATATTGACAGCTATCAAGAAATTTTCTTTAATAACCTTTTTGTATCAATCCTTATATTAGTTTCTGGAATAGTTAGTTTGGGCTTGTTATCTAGTATTATTATTTTTTTAAATGGATTTTTCCTAGGTGCATTTTTTATATCATATACATATATATATGGAATTGATATAGCATTATATTATATAATTTTCCATTCTCCAATGGAAATTATCGGGTTGTTTCTTTTTTATTTTGTCTCATTTGATATATCAAAACAAATTATGTTCTATATAATATCTAAAGACAAAATATCTTTTAAACCAAAAGGAAAAATCTATTTCAGTCAGCTCACAACCGGAGTTTTATTGTTATTTATTGCTTCTATTATTGAATTTTATTTCATAAAAATTTGATATTGTTAAAGGGTGTTATTATGAAAAAACATATTTTATTAGTATGCATGCTCTCTGGTATTATAGCTTTTATCCTTTCTATATTAAAAATGGATGAAATAAACAAAAATTTGCTAGATCTACAAGTTGAAGGAAATCAAGATATAATTGAAATTAGTAAGTGGATAGGTATTTCTCTTGCTGTTATTGGAGAAGTATTCAAGCCTATGGTAGAGGTTTTATTTTTTTCATTAATTATTTTTCTAAGTTTGATAGTTTTTGGAACAAAAGATTCCTATAAAAGTATATTTAAAAGAGGTATATTATCTTACTATTTCATTTTGCTAGGTAACTTGATTGTCATTATTTTATACCTTTTTAATGTACCTAATGCTGAATACACGATCACAATTCCATTTTTGTGGAATATTAATATTTTTGTTATCGTTTCATTTAGTGTATGGTGCTATTCCTACGTGAAAAATCAAGAAAATAGAAATTATAAACTTTACATCCCTTTCGTCATATTATTCTTATTTTCTTTGGCTATATCAGCGTTTTCAAGTATTATTCCTCAGTAAAAAACGACCCCAATGGGCCGTTTTTTCTTATTTCTTTATCAAGTGTTGTTTGCCTGCAAGGTCGATCACATGTCTCATCTGTTCTGCGAAGGGCTCGAGGTGTGTGTTGATATACATGTGCCCTCCTTCGAAATTGGTGCGTTCGATGGTTTTTGCCCATGGCAGCCAGCCATTTGCATCTTTCATGCATTTTTCATCTTTTGTTCCATTGAATAAATAAACGGGTGTTTCGATGATGGATTGATCTTTGTGCTGGAAGGTTTCCAGCGCCTGATAGTCTGCACGTAAGGACGGCGTAAAGTAATCCATCATCGGTTTGTTCTCTAATAATTCCTTTGGAATCCCGCCCATTTCGGCAATATGCTGAACAAATGCTTCATTCGATAAATGGGTCAGGATCTGTCGTTTTGTTTGCGGTGGCTGAATGGCTGAGATCACGACTGCTGCAGGATCAATTCCTTCCTTTTCTAACAGCTGCGTCAGTCTATACACAACAAGTCCTCCCATAGAATGTCCGAACAGGATAAACGGGCGGTTCAAGTTGCCCGAGAGCCCTTCTTTGTACAGCTCAGCCAATCGGTCAATGCTCGTTTCGAGCGGCATGAGATTGGTTCCATGCCCTGGGGGCTCTGCTGCTGTTACTTCGGCAGTGCCTTTTAGCTGTTCAAAAAGCGGGCGGTATGAGGCGGAATAACCGCCTGCAAAAGGAAAACAAATAAGTTGAATAAGATCTGATTTTTTTTCAAAGGTTTTAAATAAATGATTCATACGTTCTTACCCCTTTATCATCGTTTGAAGAATTCGTGCCAGTTCATCCGCCTGCGGCCTTTTCATCATGGTGACATGGTCTCCTTTGATGTGATAATACGAGCACGATCCTTTCGTATAAGCCTCCCAGTCTGAGAACTTCTTCTGGAAATCAATGGCGTGATCACTGCTTTGTACAATATAAAACGGCACATCGAATGGTTCTTTTTCTAATTCAATGGCTTGTGACATGATTGTATTGTGCGTTTGCATTTGCAAATATTTATCTAAATACTGATCATTCATAAATTGATGAACCACTTCATCCTTTTCTGCCTCTTTGAGTATTTTTTGCTTCACTTCTTGGAAGCTCAGCCCTTGTAATGCTTCTGGCTGAATGCCGACGAGATTCCCCATTCCAAGGACAAGCGCAAGCATTTTCACTTCTTCTTCGTTCATATCCGCATGGAGCGCCTGATCTGCCTCATCTCTTAACACCGGCACCGTATCTAAAATGATGAGTCCTTTCGGCGCTTTTCCTGCATGGCAGAGCCGCTGATTCATTCCGTAGGCAAGGTGCCCGCCCATTGAATGCCCTGCTAGATAGTCAACACCAGGTCGATAGAAGGTCTCAATGGCTTCAACAAATATGGACACAAGCTCTGTGTAATGGAGGAATTGCGGTTCTTCATCCTCATATAAGCCAGGAGACTGCAAGGCGTACACAGCGCCTTGATGTGTCATCAGCTTAGCCACATCGATATAGCCCATTACCGTTCCACCGGCAGGCGGTGCAAAGAAAATCCTCGGCTCGGCTGGATCGCCTTTTTTCAGCTCAATCACGTAGTCCTTTGGAGACCTTTCGACGTGCTCCCCGGCCTCTGGCATTGCATCCACATGTGCGGCTAGCTGAGCCGGCGCTGGATGCATGAAAATCCATTTCGGATCCACACGAATCCCCTGTTCTTTTAATTTGGCAACGGCTTGGATACTCATAATTGAATCGCCGCCTAAATCAAAAAATGAGTCATGTATGCCTACTTGTTTGACACCAAGCACGTCCTTGAAAGCTGTGACAATCAACTGCTGCGCTTCGGTGACTGGTTTGTCATCTCCTTGAGAAAGAGAGATCGTTTCTGCCGGGTCTGGCAGTGCTTTTTGATCAACCTTTCCGTTTGTTGTAACTGGCATTTCGTCCAGAACGATAAAGTAACTTGGAATCATGTAGCCTGGCAGGCTTTCCTGTAAAAATGCTTTCCAGCCTGGAACAGGATTCGCTCCGTCTGTGACAAGGTAGGCCGCCAGCCGTTTTGAGCTGCCATACGTTTTGGCGATGACTGTACATTCTTTTACTTGTGGATGCTTGAGGAAAGCTGTCTCTATTTCTCCACATTCAATCCGGTAGCCTCTAATTTTCACAAGATTGTCTTTTCGGCCGAGATATTCAATGGTGCCATCTGAACGCCATGTACCAAGATCACCTGAACGATACAGCCTGTCTCCCCCTAGTTCAGGGAATGGATTGTCTATAAACCGTTCATGCGTCCGCTCTGGATCATGAAGGTAGCCTTTTGCCAGCCCTGTGCCGCCGATATAAATTTCTCCTTTGACGCCTGCTGGCACTGGGTTGAGCGCATCATCTAGTACGACGACAGTTGAATTCGATACTGGGACACCAATCGGAACTGACCTTGCTCCCTCTGGCATGTGCGTGACTTGATGTGTTGTGGCTAAGGTCGTGTTTTCTGTTGGGCCGTAAGCATTGATGAGTACACCCTCCATATGCGGCAGTGCCTTTCGTGCATGCTCACTAGACATCGCTTCTCCGCCAACGAGTAATGTGCGGTAGCCTGCTACACTTTTTGGATCGTGCTCCACCAGCCGATTGAATAAAGCGGTTGGCAGACAGTTGGCTGTCACTTGATGCACTTTGATCAGCTGTGATAATTCATCCATATTCAGTGCGGCATATTTCGGAATCAGAATGAGCTGACCGCCATTCAGCAGCATGCCCCACAACTCAAATGTAAAGGCATCAAAAGCATAGTTTGAGAGCTGAAGCATCTTATCATCTGGACCTAGTTTCATATAGTTTGTTTCTCGAACCAGACGGACAACTCCTGCATGGGGGAGCATGACGCCTTTTGGTGTACCTGTTGAGCCTGATGTGTAGTTGACATAGGCTAACTGGTCTTCTCCAATGATTGATTGTTCTCTTTGATACACTGCATCTGTTACTGGTAATGGCTTGTCCATCTCAATCTTTGTACCTGTAAAGTCTACTAGACGCTCTATTAAATGAGACTGAGTGATGATCACATCACTTTGCGTATCGCGAACAATGAGGCGGATTCGCGCATCTGGATATTCTGGTGACATTGGAACATATGCAGCACCAGATTTGACGATGCCTAGCACTGAGACAATCATGTCAAAGGAACGATCAAAAAGCATCGGTACAAGTGAACCTGGTCCAACTCCTTTTGACTGCAAGTAAGCAGCAAGCTGTGTTGCCTTCTCATCCAACTCTTGATACGTCATGTGCTCTTCCAAATAAGACAAGGCAATGCGGTGCGGATCACGCTGCACCTGTTCTTCAAACAGCTCTTGAATGGTCCGTTTTGGATATGGCGTAGCCGTTTGGTTTTTCCCTATGATCATCGCAGCCTGTTCCGCTTTGTCCATTAAGCAATAATTAGAAAATGTACGTTCAGGCTGAGCCGTCATACCATCTAGCAGATGAAGATAATAATTCATATAACGATGAATGGTCTCTTGATCAAATAAATCTGTATTGTATTCCACATGGATCGACAGCTGATCCCCCTGTTCAAATACATGCAGGGTGAGATCAAATTTAGACACTGTATGATGGACCATCACATGTTCACTTGTCAGCCCTTTGAGATTGACATGGAGTGAATCTGTTACATAACCCATCGCCACTTGGAAAATAGGCGATCGACTTAAATCTCTATCTAACGAAAGATCATCGACAAGCTTGTCAAATGGATAACGCTGATGCTCGAAGGCTTTTAACGTCATCTCCTTCACGTTTTCCATGACATCAGCAAACGTATCTGCTGTGGAGATATCCTGTCTCAGCGCGAGTGTATTCACAAACATTCCAACAAGCTTCTCTGATTGCTTGGCACCTCGCCCTGCGATCGGCGAACCAATGATGATATCTGTCTGTCCTGACAGCTTGTGAAGCAGGACGTAGTACGCCGACAGCATCGTCATAAACAGCGTTGTGCCCTGCTGCTTGGACAAAGCCTGCAAACGGCGGATAAGCGTATCTTCCAAGACAATTTGCTCTGTAGCGCCGTTAAATGTTTGAACTGGCGGACGAGGACGGTCAAACGGCAGCTCTAACACCGGAAGATCACCTTGTAAATGATCGAGCCAATAGGCTTGGTCTACTTGATGATGCATTACTTGCTCATTTTCCCAATGAACATAATCTGTCCACTCAATTTCCAGCGCTGGGAGCTGCGGCGCTTCATCTGCAAGAAGCCCGTCATATGCCACTTCTAACTCCTGAATGAGCAGACTGAGCGACCATGCATCTGAAATGATATGGTGCTGCGCGCAAAGAAGATAAAATTCTTCATTGCCCATATCCACAATCGTCCACTGCGCAAGAGGCCCTCTTTCTAAATCATAAATGCGGTTCGCTTCTTGCTGAATAAGTTGCTTGAGTCTTCTCGTTCTTGTTTTTTCATTAAATAATGAGAAGTTCGCAACAGTGACGGATGGCGGAAGGTCTTCACGTATCAGTTGAACCGGCTTGCCGCCAAGCGATTGAAAGGTTGCACGCAGTGCTTCATGACGTTTCGTCAAGAGACCAATCGCTTTTGTTAACGCTTGAATGTGCAGTTGTCCTGTCAGCTTCCAAGCACCTAATATATTGTAATGATGGCTCTTTTCTAATGTGGATAAGAACCAAATACGCTTCTGAGCATGTGACAGCTCATAGCTTGTTCGCTTTTCCAGCTTTGGAATATTGGCTTCCTGAACAGCCGGTGCCTCTTTGATGTCATCCACCATTTGCGCCAAATGTGCCAGATGCTTGCTTTCAAATAATATTTTTAAAGGCGCCTTGATTAAAAACTCATGATTGATCCGTGAAATGGTTTGAGTCGCCTTTAATGAATGTCCGCCAAGGTCAAAGAATTGATCCTCTTTGTACACACGATCAACGTCTAAAATGTCCTCCCATATGGCAGCAAGCATTTGCTCTGTTTTCGTTTCAGGCAATTGTTTTTCAAGGGGTTGTCCATTTTTGTGATGATTCAGCTTAAGGGCTTCATGATCAATAGAGCCATCTAGTTTTTTCGGTATTTCCTGTACTTGCTGAATATCCCAATCACCTTTTGTTCCACCTGCAATATCTTCAACATGCACTTCTTTGCCAGACCGAACCGTGTAAAAAAGCTTTTTCTCAAAAGTCGGTATTGGCGCTGGCTGAAGATACGCAGCGATTTCTGGATTGGCTCCGTCTAGGCCGATAAATAGATGCGCTTCATTCAGCCGAGCACCTAGACAGAATGAATGGAGACCTTGCTTCTTTCCAATCAATTGAAATCCCTTGCGGACGGTAAGGGCTGCGCCGGTATGTCCCTTAGACAAACCAAGATTATCCCACATGCTAAAGTTTAAAGAGATCGCCCGTCTTCCTTCTTGAAAGGTGAGCGTGTGCGCAAGCCCATCTAAAAAGCTGTTGGCCGCAGAGTAAGCTCCGAATGTTGTGCCGCCAAAAAAGCCATTTACTGATCCAAAAAAGACGAGTGGTACTGCCGGGTCATGCTTGAAGGCTTCCTGCAGGACAAACGCTCCATCTGCTTTCCCTGACAGTTCCTTTGTAAAATCCTCTTCTGACGTATGCGCCAATGTATACTTATCCGCATGCTGAAAATGCTCTGACACATTACCAGCTCCAGCTAAATGCAGCACACCCCGGATGGTTTGACCAAAATGTTTTTCTGCTTTGTAAATCGCCCGCTCTACATCAGCTAAATCGGTCACATCCGCTTGCACATAGATGACATCACCAAGGTCTTTTAGCTGTGAGAACGCTTCTTTCTTTTCAAAGCTGTCTTCCAGAGAAGTCCTTCCAATCAATACAAGCTTTAGGCCAAATTGGAGCATCTGCTTAGACAGTTCAAATCCAATACCGCCGAGTCCTCCGGTCAGCAAATAAAGACCTTCATATTCTAAAAACCCTTCTGTTTGAGGTGCTTTCATCATATCGACTTTTTCCAGCTTTGGTACGAGCCTGTGCCCTTTTCGGTATGCCACCTCTGCTTTTATATGAATCGCCGACAGCTCATTAGCAATGTGCTTTGCATCCTGTTCCACTAGCTCCGCTTCAATATCAATATGGGACACCTCTGCTCCTTCCCATTCTTGCGGGATGGTTTTTAATAAGCCAACGAGCGACGTTTTCTCCACATGAAGATCGTCTTCAGGGCTTACATATTGACCACCCTTTGTCACAACAACAAGCCGGACAGGCTCTTTGTCTTCTTGCCTCCACGCTTGATACAAGTACAAAATCGATTGATTGGACCTCGCATGCATTTCTGTGAACTGCGCAGGCTCAACAATGGCTTCTTTGTCTGTCACATTCCACAAATGGAGTATGCACCCTGTCTTTAATTCATCTGCTTCAAGAGCTGCGACGAGCCTGACATAATCCCCCTTGATTCTCGGGTTCATCTGGTACATCCCTTTGGACAGACGCAAAAATTCATGTCCTTTTTTCACAGAAACATAGGGCTGATTTCTTTGTTCGAATTGGGCGTAAAGTGATTGGTAAAGCCCTTTTTCATCCTCGAAAACGAGTACATGATCAGCAGCAGGCTGAGACGGACCAATATGTTCCTTTGCCCAAGTGCGTTTGAAAAACCAATCTGGTAGTGTTTGTTCATTTTCAGAAGCAAGATCCAGTGCCCTTTCAATGTCACGGAATACCCCTTCTTTTAGCGCCGCGCCTAACTGAGCACGTTGGATCTTTCCACTTTCTGTTTTCGGAAATTGGTCTTTTTTCACCGGAATGATGTGATCGGGCTCTATGCCAATTTTACGAATGATGGCCTCTCTAATCTGCTGAATCATCGTGATTTGTTCCTCTAGCGATTCCTTTTGTGTGACAAAGAAGACGGCAAGCGTGTCGTTGCTTGATTCGGGATTGTAGATGCCGTACGCAGCGGCAAAGGTGACTTCCACCCCGTCTACCTCTTCCACAACTGCTTCAATTTCGTAATTCAAATAGTTGGCTCCGTTGATGACGATGATGTCCTTTTCCCGGCCTGTCAGAACAAGACGCCCTTCGTGGATAAATCCTAAATCCCCCGTGTGAAACCAGCCATTTTCCGCAAATACCTCTTGATTGGCTTCCTCATTTTGATGATAGCCCATCATAATCGTCGGACTCTTCACCTGTAAGCGGCCGACTTGATCTTCTGGTAGCACATGATGATGCTCGTCTACAATCCGAATCCATACAGACGGAATCGGTACACCGACTTCTGTAAACGTCATTTTGTGCGGATGATCTTGCTCCACGTATTGGATCTCACCTGTTAACGAGGTCTGATCAATCGTCAGCTGTCCATCCTGATCATCATGCCGCATGAATTTCTTTGATTGAACAATGGCTGAGGATGTTTCAGACATGCCGTACGCCGGCACCATCGCATGATGGCTTAATCCGTGCTGGCCCATCATATGCATGAAGCGCTGCGTCACTTTTGGCACAACCGCTTCGGCTGCATTCATGATATAAGTCAGTGTGGAGAGATCCCAACTCCCCTTGCGAATGTCGTCCTCATATTCATTCATCATCGCAAAAGCAAAATTCGGTGCCCATGTCCTTGTGACGCCGTATGTTTCTACCCAATCCAGCCACACCATCGGCCGCTCGATAAATTGATCGATGGATGGACTAATCTGCTGGCAGCCAAGGTAGACGTCATGCACATGAAACATGACAATGCCTCCTACATGATCAAGCGGCATCCAGTTAAGCGACACATCCTCATGCGTAAAACCATTTGTCTGCTCAAAGGAGATGATTCGAGATAAAATACTTTGATGGTTGTGACGAATACACTTAGGCACACCCGTACTTCCTGAAGAGAGCAGCTGAAGAACAGGCTCATCCGGCTCTGGCTCATAATGCTGTTCATCCGGTTCACTCGCAAGCAATGTTTCTACTGTTAAAATAGGTATTTCTTTTGCCTCAAATGTCTCACGCAGCCCAGCAATGTCCTCAGCACTTGCTTCGTTTGTAATAATGAACGGTTCATTTTGCAGCTGAAACACGCCCTTGAGCTTGTTCACTCCTTGATTCATCTCATCATAAACAGGCGGCACAGAGACTGGAGTCGGAATGATGCCACCGAGAATACAGCCCCAAAACGCAGTGATGAAATCGTGATGATCTTTCAATTGAAGTAACACTTGATCGCCGTTTGTCAGCCCTGCTTTCCTTAAACCAGACAGAACCCGTTCTGCGTTTGTGAGTAACTCAGGATAGGTTTGGGTCAACGTGCGCCCGCCTTCTTTGATATAGGTCACCCCGCGGTCAGGTGACATAAAGGCTGATCGAATCAACACCTCTGTCAGTGTGACAGGTGTGCCTGGTTTTTTGATGACATCCCCGCCATACACAAGTGCAGGCGGCTTTTCATGAGCGGATGCTTGCTTTGTTTCACCCTCTTCATCCCTCGAGATCGATACGTTCCCTTGCACACGCTGCCGATTAGGAAACAGATCATCTAGGTGAAAAGGCGTTTGTTTTTCTGTCTGACTTTCAATGAGAGCAGCCGCTTCCTCTACTCCATCTATAGCTTTCGTACGATCTTCTATCTTTCTCAAACTCTCTTCATCAATGATGTCAATCGAAAGCAGTGCTTCTGTATCGACAGCTCCACTTTCTACCCTTGGCAAGGAAGGCAATAAGACGAGAGCGGCTGGCACTTCATCAGGGTGAAGCGCGCCTGTCATCAGATCCTCTCTTGTTAGCGAAGGGACCTTCGCCTGTGCAAATAGCACAAGCGAGAGGCTTCCTTCTTCATTTTTCTTCGGGATGAGTACACATTCCTTTAGCGGAAAATGAAGCATCATGACCTGTTCTAATGCTTTGAGATCGATTCGTTTTCCGTTGATTCTGACGATATGATTTGCTGCATGTCCTTTTCTTCTACTCATTAACATCGTTCTTCTCCTCCTACACCCAATCCAAAATTCGAATCTTGTTTTTTTCAGTCCAAACGCCGACATCACCTGTCGGATAGAGGTATTCGCCTGTTTGATGTTTGAATGGATGCGGAATTTTATGCGTCTCCATCCAATCGGCAAGCTCTCCGCAAAGTGCCTTGATATCATCTGCACCGATAAAAATATCTCCAGGAAACCCTACCGGCATGAGCTGATGCTCTTCGCTCAGGACATAGATTTCTGTCTCACACGAAGGATCATGCACACCTGAGTAGACCTCTTCTTGATCTGGGTACAGCACGCTGACTTGTGCGTTTTTCGCCCAATCGGTGATCATCCACTCTTTTTCTTTATTTGTCACGATCGTGAAGGAAGAAAGTGATGTCTCCACTTGTTCTGTCATGGCTTCAAGTGTGTGGACCAGCTGCTGCATCAGCGATTGTATTTGTTTTTCTTTATATTGATTGATGCGGTATGTGACCCGAAGCTCCAGCGTATCTCCCGGGACAGCCACAAGGGTCAGCTCATAGTTTGTTTCTTCATGACTGGCTATGTCTAAGATCCGTACACCATACGGCTCTACAGATTCAATCGGGTAGTTTTCAAACACGACAATGCTGTTAAACAATGATTCTCCATTCGGGATTTGGGTCATCTGCTGAATATCTGGCAGTACGGTATACTCGAATTCTCGCATGTGAAAAACCGTTTCCTGCGTCTGCGTAAGCAGCTCGGCAATGGTCCTGTCTGGTGTGATCGGCAAACGGAGCGGCAAGGTGTTAATAAAGAGACCTGTCATGCTTTCAACCTCTGGTAAGTCCGCCGGCCGGCCAGATACTGTGACACCGAACACAACATCCTCTGAGCCTGAATGAAGGTGCAAGAGCAGACCCCATCCCGCCTGAATCAGTGTGCTCATCGTGACCTTCTGTGTCCCTGTCATTTTCTCCAGCTTTTCCTGCATTTCAGGCGTCAGTTTGATACTAATCTGATCAATACCTGCTCCTTCATCCGAAGCTTGCTCTCCGTCTCCTGGTAGTGGCGTGGCTTCCTCTACTCCTGACATATAATGTTTCCAGAACTCTTGCGCCTTCTCTTGATCCTGCTTTTGCAGCCACTCGATAAAATCTTTATATGGACGCACAGCAGGAAGGTTCATCTCTCGTTCATCCACAAGCGAGCGATATATTGAAAAGGATTCCTCAATCAAGCCGAACAGGCTCCAGCCATCAATTAAAATATGATGAAAGCTAAAAACAAACGTGCAAGTTTTCTCATCACGATGGAAGAAAGCTATACGAATGAGCGGTTCAGCCGCATCTTCTAATTCAAAATCCTTTGAACGATCGGTTTGTAAATACTGCTCAATGGTTTTCTTCTGATCCATTTCACTCAGGTGGCGCACATCGTGCTGAGTGAGGTGAATGATACCTTTTGATTGAATCAATTGGACCGGCTCCTTTAGCCCCTCCCAAGCAAATCTTGTCCGTAAAATCGAATGACGTTCCACAAGCAGATTCCATGCTTTTTCATAGGCTTCGCCGTCCGTTAAGCCTACGAGTGTCATATGCACCTGACCAAAATACGCCTGTGATGCTTGATCTAATAGTGCATGAAACAGCATCCCTTGCTGCATCGGAGATAACGGATACACATCTACCACATTGTCTGGAAGCTCATCTATTTGCTTTTGCGTAAGCTGAACCATTGGAAAATCAGATGGCGTAAAGCCACCTTTTGCCTCTACACAATGCGTCAAAATGTCCTCCATTTTTTCTTTAAATCGTTCAGGTAACTGACGCACTTCTTCCTCCTGAAGCAGTTCACGATTGATCATAAAATTCATCTGAAGCTGACCACTGACAACGTATCCGTACACATCGATCAAATGCTGTCTTTCTGCTTTTGGGTCATGTACATGTCCATTTCGCTCATCTGCAATATACAGATTTGCCTCACCATCTATTTGATCTAACTGTCCAAGGTAATTAAAGCTCACCTGCGGCGCTGCCGTTTTAAGTAAACGAGATGCTGTCATGTATTGAAGTAAGCCATAGCCGATCCCCTTTTGCGGCACAGCTCTTAAGGTTTCTTTGACATCTTTAATTTGTCTCTCAACATCGGTTTGAATAAAAGGAATAAAAATAGGATAAGAGCTTGTAAACCAGCCGACTGTCCGTGACAAATCCATCTGTTCAAATAAATCCTCGCGTCCGTGCCCTTCTAACGTGATCAGTATTGGCTTTCCAACAGCTTGCGCAAGTGCTGACAGGAGTAAATCGTTGACCTCTGTTCGGTACGCTTGTGATGCGTGCCTTAGTAAAATGTCTGTTTGATCCTTCGTCAATTGAACAGTCAAGATCTCTGCATGTTCTTCTATATTGAAAAGCGCAGGTGGTTGAAAAGGAGAACCTTCTTCCTCTTGATTCATGATCTTTTCCCAAAAAGGAACCTGCTCTTGTAATTGATCGGTTTGTGCATATTCATAGAGTGCCTCTGCCCACTGCTGATAGGAAGCGGTTTTCTTTGCAAGCGTGATCTCCTGCCCTGCCGCAGCCTGCTTTAACCCATTTAATACATCTTCCTGTATGATGCGCCACGATATTCCATCCATCACAAGATGGTGGGCTGCGATAAAGAGTTCAGACGTACGATCACTTGTCTGAAAAAGAATGGCTTTGATCACTTCTCCCCGCTCTAATGACAATGTTCCTTGACAAGCGCTTGTCTCCAAGCGAATTTGCTCTAGCGCTTCCTCGTGAGAAATATCCGTCAAATCAACGAAAGTGACACAAGGAATGATGCCAGGCGCGCGAACGGTTTGAATCCATGTACCGTCTGCTGCTTTTGTATAAATGGCTCTCAGCATATCGTGATGATCGACAAGCTTTGAAAGAACTTGTGTTAACTGCTCAGGTTGTATCGATTGCTTGAATTCAATATGCGCTGATAGATTCCAATAATCTTGGTTTGTCATCGATTGTTCAAGAAACCAAGATTGGATTGGAAGCAGACGAACATTTCCTGTAACAGGTGATTGATCATAGGACACAGATACATCTGCTTTTTTCATAGCGCGTGCCAGCTGTGAAATGGTCTGTTTTTCAAATACATCTCTCGGCTGTATGATGTAGCCTTCCTGTGCTAGGCGTGCCACCATTTGTATGACAATAATAGAATCACCGCCAAGCTCAAAGTAGTTATCATGAACACCGATTGAAGGAGTGCCAAGAAGCTGAGTCCACACCTTTTCCAGCACTCGTTCTTCCTCACTGAGTGCTTGATCTGTTGGTTTGTCTGCTTCTTCCTGTCTCCACACTGGCGGCGGGAGACGCTTTTGATCTACCTTGCCGTTTGGCGTGAGCGGCAGTTCCTCGAGCTCTATGAATAGGCTCGGTACCATATAATCTGGCAGTCTATCATTTAATTTGCGGCGAAGGTCTTGCTGGGTCCATGCACCTTTTTGGACAAAGTAACCGATGAGGCGCTTATGACCACTCTCGTGCTGATGCGGAATGACCGCACATTCTATGATGTCTTCAACACTCAGCATAGCGACTTCAATTTCTCCACATTCGACGCGATGTCCGCGTATTTTCACTTGATGATCGATTCTTCCAAGGCAGTCGATGATGCCATTTGGGAGCCAGCGGCCCATATCACCTGTTTTATATAAACGCTCTCCTTTATGGAAAGGATGCGGGATAAATGATTGCGATGTTTTTTCTTCATCTCCAAGGTAACCTAGTGCCAGCCCTGTTCCCCCAACATAAATCTCTCCAATGACACCTTGCGGAACCGGCTGCAGCTGGTCGTCTAATACATAGGCTTGTGAATAAGCAATTGGCTGACCGATAGGGACGGTCGTCTGCCCTTCGTCTAATGAGTGAATGTGATGCACACAAGAGAACGTCGTGTTTTCAGTTGGTCCATAGCCGTTTAAAAGCCCTTCAGGTAAATACGGTAGTGCCTTACGAATATGAGCAGCTGAGAGCGCATCACCACCGACCAATAATGCATCGAATCCAGATAAAGCTTCTGGATGTTCCTCTGTCAATCGGTTGAACAGCGGCACTGTCAGAAATCCTGTTGTGATCTTGTATGATGTCAGCGTGTTAGCCAGTGTATCCATTGATAAAACCGTATTTCGATCGGTGAGAATCAGTCTTCCCCCGTTTAGAAGAGCTCCCCATATTTCATACGTAAAGGCATCAAAGGAGAAGCTGGCGATTTGTAAAATACGCGTATGTTCATCAAGGGTGACATAATCTGTTTCACAGACAAGCCGGATGACTGCTTGATGCGGGATCAATACCCCTTTTGGCTGTCCAGTTGATCCTGAGGTGTAATTGATATAAGCGAGTCCATCAGGTTTTAAGGCAGCAGGTATGAGTTCTGCTTCTGATAAAAATTCTTCATATCCCTCATCAAGACAAATGAGTTCGGTTTGACTGATGGACACCTTTTTCAGCCATTCATTCTTTGTCAGTAACAGCTGAATACCTGTATCCCTCAGCATATAATCAATGCGGGCATCTGGATATTCAGGATCAATCGGCACATAGGCGCCTCCTGCTTTCACAATCGCCAGCACCCCAAGAATCATTTCAGGCGACCTATCGATGAGCAGCCCTACTGGTTCATGCGGTGTCACACCTCGCTGCTGAAGAGAAGCCGCAAGCCGGTCGACTTTCTCTTGTAACACACGATACGTCCACTGCTCTTCCCCGAATTCGAGAGCGATGGCATCGGGTGACTTTCTCACCTGGGCTTCAAACCGTTCCGTGATGAGAAGCGGGCCTGCATGCTGATCTGTTTTGCCGCTCCATTCATAGAGCAGCTGATGCTTCTCTTTTTCTGGCAGGTAATTCATTTGTCTAATCGGCTGTGCTGGATTTTCACAAATACGCTCAAGCAGATGCTCGTAGTACCGAAGGAACCGGTCCATCGTGTCGTCAGAAAATAAGTCCACATCATACTCCAGTTTTAGTTGAAGACCCTCCGCTCCTTCAAAAACAAACAGAGATAGATCGAATTTGGCGGTATCGTTATCTTCAATGGCTAAAACAGATGTCGCCTCTCCCATCGGAGAAGCCTCAAGCGGCAGATTTTGCAAAACGAACATGACCTGAAACAGCGGCTGTTTGCCAGCTTCACGTACAATATTCAGCTCATCTACGACCATTTCAAACGGCACATCCTGATGCGCATAAGCGCCCATTGTTGTTTCTTTCACCCGTTCTAATAGGTCAGTGAAAGCAGGATTCCCGCTATGATCGATCCGAAGTGCCAGCGTATTGACGAAAAATCCGATGAGCTGCTCCATCTCCGTCCGATTTCTCCCAGCAATGACTGACCCAATCACAAACTCATCCTGTGAAGACAAACGGTGAAGCAATGTAGAAAAGGCAGTCAGTAGCGTCATATAAAGGGTACTGTCAGTTTTTTTAGAAAGCTCAGCCAGCTGCTCTGAAAGCGACTTCGACAGGTGGTATTTTTTCGTTTTTCCCTTGTAGGATTGAACGGCTGGCCGCGGGTAGTCATACGGCAAAACCAAATCTTCTACAGGGACTGCAAATTGCTCCTTCCAATAGGAAACCTGCTTTTGCAGCGTCTCTCCAGTCAAATACTCCTTCTGCCATAGGGTGTAATCCGCATATTGAATCGGCAGCGGTGAAAGATCAGGTTCTCGGCGGTCAATCATCGCTGTATACCATTCAGACAGCTCTCTTGCGGCAATCCCAACCGACCAGCCATCTGACACAATGTGGTGAATGGACATTAGCAGCAAATGATCAGTTTCCGACAAGCGAATTAGTTTTACCCGAAAGAGCGGATCACGCTCTAAGTGGAAAGGTGTGCTCGCCTCACTTTTTGCCCATTCAGCCGCTTTTTGTTCTTTTTCTTCCTGTGACGTCAGATCTGATAGATCCACCACTTCAAGCTCTGGAAGGGTCATATGCTCATGGATGATCTGCACCGGTTCATCGCCGCTCATGGTAAAGGACGTTCTAAGCGACTCATGCCTTTGCACCATTTGCTGAAGACTGCGCTGAAGCACCTTCACATCTAAAGGGCCATTCATCCGAAAGGAAATTGTATTATTGTAAAATGGCAGATCAGGCTGTAATTGATAGAGAAACCACTGTCTTTGCTGGGCATAAGACATCGGAATCTCCTGACCCTTTTCCATTTTCCGCACCTGTACCGCTTCATCCACTTTTGCATGCGAATCGATCCATGCCGCTAATTCCCCAAGTCTCGTATGCTCAAAAAGAACAGCGAGCGGCACGTCAAATCCCATTCTTTGTCTCACCGCAGACAGCATTTGCGTTGCCTTGAGCGAATGACCCCCGAGTAGAAAGAAATGATCACCACAGCTGACATTTGAGACATCAAGCAGCTCGGACCAAATGCTTGCCAAAAGTTTCTCCGTCTCCGTTTGAGGCGCTCTGTCCTCGGCTTCCTGTCCACTATCCTCAATGAGTGCTTTGAAATGCGCTTCATCCGGCATGCCATCCTCTGATTCTTTCCAGTATTCCTCAGGAAATAGATGGACGGAATATTCACCAGATAGATGAGTCTGCAAACACGTATAAATGGACTGATACAGCCGTTCTTCAATGGCTTTTGTTTTGTCGGTTTTGTAAAAGACATACACGGCTTTCTCTGTTCGGCTCTTCGCATGAAGCATCTCTTGAATGTCCTGCTTCGACCGATCTAATCCCATATAAATGAGAGGTGCATCTGTCATCAAACATGCCAGCATCGTCTGCAAGCCCGCCCGCTTCGTAATCGGAAGATAGCCTCTTTCTTTTAAGATGCCTTTGATCATCGAACCCTCGCTCATGCCGATCTCATCCCACATGCTAAAGCTAAAGCAGTACGGCTTCACGGTAGATGTCAGCTTCTGATAATGAGCAAATTGTTCAACGAACTCATTGGCAGCGCAATAAGCGCCTACGGTCATCCCACCCTTTAACGTTCGTGCTGATGAGCTAGAAAGAAATAAGACGTTCTGCCGTTTAGAAGCCGCTTCATGAAGCGCAATCGTGCCATATACCTTTGCTTCGTACATCGCATGTAAGGACACAGACGTCATGTCAGCAAGCAGCTCTTCTTGAATGATGCCAGCGAAATGAATCACGCCATGCAGCCTTTTGCCCCGAGCCACCTCTTGTCTTGAGATGAGCGCTTCAATACCTTTTGCGTCCGTCAAGTCCACTTCTTCATAATGAACAGTGCCGCCGCGTTTTTCCGCTTGTTTCTCAAGTGAGGTCAATACGTCTTGCTGCTCCGCAGATAAAGCTTCCCGTGCCTTTCTTCCAAGCAGCACAAGATGCGCTTGATAGGATGTTAGAAGATGCTCACTTAGCATCCGTCCTATTCCGCCAAGCCCGCCTGTCATCACGTAAAGCCCCGATGATTCAAATGGCGGTTTTTTCCTCTTTTGTTCCCTTTCCAGATGAAGCGGCGCTATAAGAGGAATATAACGAACACCTTCGCGATAAGCAGCGACATGATGACTTGTGCCATGTATGAGCTCTGTCATGATCGCCGATACATGAGAATGACCAACCGATTCTGTTAGAGAAAAATCAAGACATCGCACCTTGATAAACGGCCATTCATGCTGAACAGCTGTCATCAATCCCGCTGTTGTTGCTTTTTCCACATGATGTACTTTGTCTTCTGGCAAATTCATCGCATGAGCGGAGACAAAGGTCATCTCTACAGGTTCCTCATAGGCGGCGATCGCTTTTGTTACATACAATGCACTCATGCTGCCAGCTTTCTGTGCTTCCTTCGCTATTTCCGCCTGTATTGTGTCTTTCTTGTTTGTGTAGTTCCAAAGGTGAATGATTTGTTTCACCGAAACCCCATACGAACGGAGCGTCTCAAAGAGTTGTTCGTAGTCTGACGGCCGATTCGGGTGGATGATGAAGTGAGTGGGTGTGAGTTGTGTGAATGCTTGACCCGGCTCAACCGTGATATAGGTTTGTTCATGGTTTGAGAGGAATTTCAATTGATCTGCAAGCCCTAACTCATCTGCAAAGATCACCATGTCCCCTGCTGTTTGCTTTTCGGTTTCATGAAGCGGAGCGGGTGTCCACTTCTTTTGATAACTCCAATCAGGCAAGGTGTGTTCATTTTCAAGTCTGATGTCCATTTCCTTGATGATTTCGTCGAATTCACCTTCCTGCCACCTTGTCTTGAGCTGTGCCCTTTCTATTTTTCCAGAGCTTGTTTTCGGAAAGGCATGCTTCTGGACAGGAATAATCCTTGATGCATAAAGACCCATTTTTGTTGCAATATGGGTTTTGATATGCTGGCTAGCCCTCATGATATAAGCAGGCTCATACAGCTTCGGTGTAAAAAAGAGAATCAGTTCATCGGATGCAGATGCCTCCATCCGAACGGAGCAAGCTGCCACAAAACTTGTTTCTACGCCGGGTACTTCCTCTGCCATGGCTTCAATTTCATAGTTGTGATAATTTTTCCCGTTGATGATGATCATGTCTTTTTCTCTACCGGTTAATGTCAGCCTTCCTTCATGCAGAAATCCTAAATCACCCGTGTGGAACCAGCCCTCTGTTTGAAAAACCTCTCGATTCGCTTCGTCATTCTTGTAATAGCCCTTCATTGTCGTCGGCCCTTTGATTTGCACGCTGCCAATATGATCTTCGGGAAGAAGCTCATGCTCATGGTTGACGATACGAATCGTGATACCCGGAATCGGTTTCCCGAGCTCTGCAAAGCTGACGGTTCCTGTCTCGCGTGCCTTCGCTGGTCTTAGCTGCTCTGTCAGCGATGTTTCTTCAAAGGTCAGCACCCCGCTGTTTTCATCTCCCCGCTCAATCGCAAAAGAGAAGACAACAGCTGATGAGATTTCTGACATGCCGAATGCCGGTCTGATGACGTCTCCTTTTAAGCCGTGCGGAGCGAGCAGGTGTAAAAACCGGTGGATCGTCTTCGGTACGACCGCTTCTGCCCCATTGATCATACAAGTCATAGCAGAAAGATCCCAAGACCCTGAAGAGATTTCTTTCTCATAATCATTGATCATCGCAAATGCGAAGTTAGGTGCCCATGTCTTCGTTGCACGATAGCGGTCCATCCAGTCAAGCCAGCGCAGCGGCTGAGCGATGAAGTCATCTGTTCTTGCCCGAATTTGCTCACAGCCTGTGTACACATTGACAAGATGGAACATGACAATGCCGCCAATATGATCTAATGGCATCCAGTCTAATGAGACATCTTCTTGTGCAAACCCATTGGCTGCCACTGTTCCTTTGACATTTGCCAGCACACTTCTATGAGAATGCTCTACGCATTTGGGCATCCCTGTACTTCCAGACGTTAAGATAAAAAAGACGGAATCATCGGGCGTGACTGGGTGTGCTTCTAGATCTCTTTCTAAAGTAAGCATTGGTTCAACGGCTGCAACACGTAATTGATCTGTATGCCACAGTAAAGCTAATCCTTGCACCTCATCAATCAGCGAGTCATCTGTGAGAATGAGCGGATGCTCCAGCAGGTTCCAAGCGTGATGAAGCTTCTTCACTGAGGCGTTCATTTCCCGATAGGTCGGGGCTGCTGATACAAGTGTTGGGACAAATCCGCCTAATACACATGCCCAAAAGGCCGTGACCATCGCATGATTCGATGAAAATTGAAAGAACACAGGATCTCCAGGCTCAAGGCCTAGTGCCTTTAAACCCGTCAGAACTCGCTCGGCATCCTCCTTTAACTGCGCGTAGGATTGCGTGAGTTCATTTTCACTATTGATGATATAAGTCAGCCCATTTGTTGTTTTGGCTGCCTCAGTTAGAGCGTCCTGCAAGGTTTGAGCTCCTGCACGAACATCTATATCCCCTCCATAGGAAATGGCTGGGGGCATGTCCGCTAAAGCAGGTGAAGCCATTTGCGTTTGTATCCATTCAGCTGCGGCCTCCTGCTCCATGTGATGGTCTAGAAATAAATGAGAGAGGTGATATGGCCGAGGTCGAATGGTTTTTTCACGAGAAAAAACAGCGAAGCGTTCGATTTCGTTGGTTTGTAAAATGGTATTCTGTACATCTTGTAAAATCGTATCCATTGATTCATGTACATTCGATTGATTAATGATTGATGGTTTCATATGAGTTCCTTCCCTTTTTTGACAGGCAGGGCTGCCAGTGTGCACCCCTGCCTCATCTAAAGTTTACAAGACTATTTCTCTATTTTTATGATGGACTATTTCTTTAATTAGCTGTGCATTTCGGGCGGCACATTCTTTGTTTTTGAACATGTCCGCGTGCTGACCATAGCCTTGATATTGGCGATAAGCGCCGGTCGTCGCAGCTTCCCAACTTTCCATCCAGTCTGGTATCGCGATGTGCTCTTCGGATTGGATAAAATCAATGTCTGCTTGTATCTCTCCCTGGTTCACCCCCTTAACAAAAGTTTCATAGTAAGCCCTCGTTTTTTGAGCAAGCTCGTCTTGAATGAGCTCCGCTTGGGCCAGTTCACCTTGCCTCGACTGATGGACGATCGCGGCAATATCTTCATCAATGGATCGTCCTTCTAAATCACTTTCTCCTATTTTCTTATAGGAATCGATCATGATGACCTTTTCGACGGTCCGCCCTGCTTGTTCGAGCGATTGAACAAGCTCAAAGGCTAGGTAGCACCCGCCAGAGTAACCCATCAAAATCAGCGGCCCTTCAGGCTGAAGGTGCTGGATATGCTGAACGTATTGCGTGATTCGGTGATCAGCTTCAATAAAGTCAAAGGCGATCAAACGAACACCATCGAGCGTTTTTGCGGCTTCCTGATAGATAAAGCCATAGCCTGGTAATGGCGGTAGAGCAAAGACTGTTGGCGTTTGAGATTCATTGAATACAAGATAGCCGGCGGCTTCCTGATCCTGCTGTTGAATATAACGGCTGATTGCTTCAATGGTAGGCGTCTCAAACAGCAAGTGAATAGGCATCTGAACATCGAATTCCTTCGACACCTTGGATAAAAGCGACATCGCTTTTAATGAATGCCCGCCAAGCTCAAAGAAATGGTCATCTGTGCTGATATCTTCTCGTTCAAGCACTTCCCGCCACATCACAAGTAGCTTTTGTTCTACCTCATTTATCGGAAGCTTCACATGACGGTTTCCTTGAGACACCTCTGGCTTTGGCAGCTGACGTTTATCAACCTTTCCATTTGGCGTAAGTGGCATTTTCTCAAGTCTGATCAGCTCATGAGGCTGCATGTAAGCCGGAAGTTTTTCCTTCAGCCCTGATTTGATCACATCCAGTTTATCCTTCCACTCCTCCTCACACGTCATATAGGCGAGCAGCCTTGTATGCTGCGTGTTATGCTGATCAGCTATAAGGGCCACTTGTTTTACACCTGTATGCATGAGAAGGTGGGCTTCAATTTCTGTCAGCTCAATTCGGTGACCGCGAATTTTCACCTGATCATCCACTCTGCCTGCATACTCAATCAAACCGTCCGTTCGAAAATAAGCCAAGTCTCCTGTACGATACAGCCTTTCTCCCGCAGCGAATGGATGCGCGATAAAGGCTTGTTTTGTCAGATCAGGACGATTCAAATACCCCTTCGCAAGCCCTTTGCCGCTCAGACAAAGCTCTCCGACCATTCCAATCGGCTGAAGCTGCCTGTGCTGGCTCAATATATAAGCACCCGTCTGGTTGAGCGGCTTTCCGATTGGAATCGAACGGGCTTCCATCGGCAGAGCCTCATCGACTGGATAATAAGTGGCGAATACTGTTGATTCGGTTGGGCCATAGACATTGATGAGTCTGCCTTTCCCCATGACAGCAAAGGCTTTCCTCACATGCTGTACCGATGCCCGCTCTCCGCCAAATAGCACCTTGCGCACACTGCGCATCCAGTCGGTTTCTTCATCAACAAGGAGATTAAATAATGCCGTTGGAACAAACATGACAGAAATGTTTTCCCTTTTAATCAATCCCGTCAGCTCGCCCATGTTTAAAATGGTTTCTTTTTTCGGCAAGACAAGCTTCGCTCCGTTTAAAAGTGCGCCATACACATCAAATGTAAAGCCATCAAATACGCTGTTGGATAATGACAGCAGTATATCTGTTTCTGAAATGGTTAAGTAGTTTGTATTTTTGACCACCCGGGCAATATTCGAATGGGTCGTCATGATGCCTTTTGGCTGACCTGTTGTACCAGACGTATACATGATGTAAGCCGTATCGTGTAAACCTGCTTCAAGCGGCAGATTCTCTGAGCTCATCAGTGAAATTTCTTGATCATCTGCAAACAGATACTTTCCATCAAACGCAAGTGCCTTCACTTGACCGATAAAGGATGAGTGAGTCAGAAGATGCGTTGCCCCGCTGTCTTTAAGCATGTATTGAATGCGGCTTTCGGGGTAATCGGGATCAATAGGCACATAGATTGCACCTGCTTTTAAGACAGCCAGCAGGCTGACAATTAGTTCAGGCGTGCGGCCGGCTAAAATGGCGATGACCGTTTGATGCGTGACCCCATTTTTTTGCAAATGTCTTGCTAATCGGTTGGCTTGTTCATTCAGCTTCGCATATGTCATCGTGTGCTCATCTGCTGATAATGCGACCGCATTCGGCTGTTTGCGGACATTATGCTCAAACCATTTAGACAAATATAGCTGGTCATGCTCAAGCTCGGCCGCATTCCATTCCTCAAGAATCAGCTGCTTTTCTTGTTTCGTGACAAGTGTAAGTGTATGAACCGATTGATCAGGATGCTTGATCGCCTCGCTCATCAATAGACTCAGCTGCTCCTTTAACCGTTGAACAAATTGAGGATCAAATGCTTTTTTGTTAAAGGCCAGCTTCAATTGCAATTGTTCTCCTGGTGATGCCAGCAAATTGAGATCATAGTTCGATTTTTCATACACATTTATGTTTTCCACAGTAAATCCTAACCACGCCTCTTGCTCGTCCTTCTTTGCGGCTGGGACATTTTCAAACACGACAATATGATCAATGAGTGGCTGATGTCCTGTCTTTGCCTGAATATCATAAATCGGAATATATTGATGCGGCTCAGCCGCAAGAGACTGCTGCTGCGTTTCTGACAGAAGAGAACGGAATGTCATGTCATCTGTCAGCTGAATTCTTCTTGGGATGACATTGATGAACAAGCCAACCATTCTGTCAACACCAGCCAAATCTGCCGGACGCCCCGACACAACCGTGCCAAACAGCACATCATTTGAACGCTGATATCTGCTCAGCAGAATTGACCAGACCGATTGCAGCACACTGCTTAACGTCGCATTTTGCTGGAACGCTAACTCTGATAAAGCAGCCGTTTCTGCCTTACTCATCGACCATTCCATCTCGCCTAATTCATGTTCATTCGTTTGCTTTCTCTGTTCTTTAAAGGTAGATTGTCCATCAAACCCGGCTAATGATTGCTGCCAATATTGAAGTGATGCTTGTTGATCTTGTTTTTCAAGCCATTGAATATATTCTTTGTACGGTTTAACCGGTTCCAGCTTGTAAGGGATGTCATGTAAAAGGGCATGATAAATCGCAAATAACTCCTGCACCACAAGCCCAAAGCACCAGCCATCAAGAAGGATATGATGATAGCTCCATATCCAGCGATAGCTGGCAGGGCCCGTTTGGAAAACAGTTGCCCGCATGAGAGCATCCTTCGAAAGGTCAAATCCTCTCAGGCGATCCTGTTGTTTAAATGTCTCAAGACGTACAAGCTGTTCGTCTTCAGAAAGATTCTGCATGTCCACCACATCAAGCATAAAAGGACGTTTCTTCAGCACAACTTGGACAGGGCGCTTCACTTTTTCGTGGAGAAATACGGTACGAAAAATATCGTATCGCTCCACGATGACATTCATGCTTTTCTCAAGTAAGTCATGGCGCAGTGTGCCCTTTACGTTCATATCCATTTGCTCTACATAAAAGCCCTTTTCTTGGTGATGGAGGGTATGAAACAGCATGCCTTCTTGCATCGGTGACAGATAATACATGTCTTGAACTTGATCCCTTTTAAATGAACTCATCTATTTCATCCTCCCTTCCCGTTTTTATGACTGATCTCATGTTGTTAGGTCAATTTCTCCTCAAGCATGTCAAATATATCGTCCATTTCATCCATATCAAGGTCACCAGCAGAGAAATCACTTGGCGTAAATTCTCGTTCGTGCTGCGCTAAACAATGAGTCATGATGGATTGTATTTTTTCCTTTAGCAATGCCATGAACTGCTGTATCGTCTGTTCATCATATTCATCTGAACAATATGAACAAGACAACATGAATCGATTGTGTTGAACAAGACCACTGAGGTTCAGCTTATAGACAGCTTCTGAATCAGGGCTTGCTTGTCGTCCCATATCATAGGTGGATGGTCCAAAGAGTTCTGTCGTCACTTCCTGATCAATCTGCCCAAGATAGTTCAAGCTGATTTCAGGTTGTACATGTTTTCCTGACGACTCAGTGAGATATTTTAAAATCCCGTAGCCGATCCCTTTATTCGGAACACGCCGCAGCATTTCTTTCGTTCCTTTAATCTCCTCAGCTATGCTCTGATCCGGCTTTGCTTTCAGTACGACTGGATACATACTCGTAAACCAGCCAACCGTGCGGGAGACATCCAGTCCTGATAAAATATCCTCTCTTCCATGACCTTCAAGCTGCACATGTACATGGGACTCACCTGTCCACTCCTGAACGGCAAGACCGAGCGCACATAGAAGAATATCGTTCATTTCCGTTGTGTACGGTAGATGAATGTCGGTCAAAAGATGCTCGGTTTCAGACTCTGAAAGCTGCATCTGTACTGCTTTTGTTTGAGCAACTTTTCTTTTCGTTACTTCATGATCAACAGGTAAAGTGGTGATTGGAGTCCTGTCAATCTCATTCCAGTACTCACTTTGGCTTTTTAACGGCTTAGACTGTGCGTATCGTTCGATCGCCTCTGCCCATTCTTTAAAGGAGTGGGTTTTAGGCGGTAGGACGAGTGTTTGTCCTTGAACTGCCTGTTGATAAAGAGACATAAAGTCCTCTAGTAAAATTCGGCATGAGACACCATCAATCACAAGATGGTGTGTCACGATAAGTAAGTGATCGCCATCTTTTGCACAGAAACAGATCACTTTCATCAATGGACCTGTTTCGAGGTTCAGCTGACGCTGATACTCGTTGGCATAGGTGGAAATGGCTTTTTTCACATCGTGCTCTTTAGAGACATCATGAGAAATAACCGCAATTGGTTCAGTGAGCTCGCGCTGATTGTATTGCAGGATGCTGCCATCCTCTTGCCTGTATACCATGCGCAGTGCATCATGATGTGAAAGTAATTTCTGCATCACTTGTTCTGTCATCAAAAGGTCAAATCCATTTGGCGCATGAAGCATCATCGAGAGATTCCAATGATGCTGGTCAGTGAATGTTCGTTCAAAGAACCAGCGTTGAATTGGAGTCAACATGACTTCCCCTTCAACCGATGATTGGTCAGCTGTCAGTTGATCAGCTTCTTCGATATATGGGCGTAGCTCCGCAATCGTTGGGTACTGGAATAGTAGTTTCATATCAAGCTTCCAGCCCGCTTGTGTGAGCCTGCTTGCCATTTGAATGCCTTTAATCGAGTCTCCGCCAAGGAAGAAGAAGTGATCGTGAATGCCGACTTGGCTGACGCCAAGCACGTCTTCCCAAATGCCGCAAAGTAGTGTTTCGACTTCGTCTCTTGGCGCTTCGTATGCCGTTTGGTTGGCTTCCATATTTGGTGCTGGCAATGCTTTCAGATCGACTTTTCCATTTGCCGTCATCGGCAGGTGGTCTAGCTTGATGATCCATGAAGGGACCATATAGTCTGGCAACGTGCGTTTTAAGCTTTCTTTCATGTCGGCCGTTTCTTCATCTGTGATGACGTAAGCGACAAGCGCATCTTGTTCGCTGGTATCTTGCACCGTTGTCACGACTGCTTCTTTGACTTCCGAAAGTGCAAGAAGCTGCGCCTCAATTTCTGACAGCTCAATCCGGAAGCCTCGAATGTTGACCTGATGGTCTTTTCTGCCGAGATAGATCAGTTCGCCACCCTCTGTCCATTTCACCAAATCACCTGTCAGGTACATGCGCTCATCTGGATAAAATGGATCTGGGACAAATCGTTTGTTGGTTTCTTCTGGAAGATTCCAGTACCCTCTTGCCAGCCCTTTTCCTGCGATCACGAGCTCACCCGGTACGCCTGGCGGCGAGAGGTCATATAACGAACACATAATGTAAAAACGGGTATTGGCAATCGCTGTTCCAATCGGAAGCGTGCCTTGATCTGGATTGATGATCCCACTTGTCGCCACGACGGTGTTTTCTGTTGGACCGTAGTTATTCACGAGTTGATAAGGAACTGGTTTTACCTGTTTCAGCTTGTCTCCGCCTGTTAGTAAGTAACGCAAGGAGTGATTGTCCATTGACATAAACTGCTCGCATAGCTGGGTCGGCAGGAATGCAATGGTGATATTTTCGTCATTGAAATACGCATTGAGCTTGATCATATCGAGACGAATTGCTTCATCAATGATGTGCAGCTCTGCGCCGGCAATCCATGTCGGGAACATTTCCCAAATAGAGGCGTCAAAGCCAAAGCCGGCATATTTGGCGGTTCGATCCGCGTTTGTCACTTGGAAGGCATCATTGTGCCAGAACGCAAGATTGACAAGGGACTGGTGTTCGACCATGACACCCTTCGGCTGTCCTGTTGTTCCAGACGTGTAAATCATATAGGCGAGATCTGTTGGTTTGAAATGAACCTGAATTTCTTGTGCTTCTCCTTTTACGGCATCTTCTATATGCAGAACATGACCTGTGAATGAAGATGGTGCAGTCAGTCCTTTTTGCATGAGAAGAACCTCTGCCCCGCAGTCATCCAGCATGTAGGCAATACGCTGATCCGGATAATCCGCATCGATTGGAACGAATGTCGCACCTGCCTTGAGGACGCCAAGGACGGCTGCCGTCATGTCAAGTGATGGGCGAGTGAAAATACCGACACGGTCTCCTCGTTTTATGTCGTTTGAAATGAGTCTTGAAGCGACTGTATTTGCCCGGCTGTTGAGTTCTTCATACGTCCAGCTTGTTCCGCAGAAGGTCGCCGCTTTTTGGTGCGGTGCTTCAAATACCTTAGCCTCAATCAGTTCATGAACGTTTTGATCTGACGGAACGTCTAGGACAGGGCCTGACCATTCATTGATCAGCTCTTGTTTTTCCTCTTCTGTTAAGATCGAAAGCGATGAAATTGGTTCATTTAGCTTCGCCAGCATCTCGTCTATGATTTGTTCATAATATCGACTCCAACGCTGAATGGTCTTCTTTTTAAACAGCGCCGTTGCATATTCAAAGCGTAAGCCCACTTGATCTTGTTCTTCAAATACACCGAGCGTTACATCAAATTTTGCATGAACTGTCTCTTGCTGTTTTTGCGAAAGCTTGAGTCCATTTAGATTCGGTAACGTCATATCACGGTCATCTGTTGTCAGCATGACACTAAACAATGGGTTGCGGCTCGTGTCTTTCGGCAGATCTAACTGTGCCACCAATTCTTCAAACGGAAATTCTTGATGTTCATAGGCTGATAGACTTCGATCTTTCATTTTTTCCAGCAATTGTGCTGTGGTTTCCTCGAGCTGCACTTCATGTCGAAGAGCCAGTGTATTCACAAACATGCCTGGAACCCGTTCGATTGAAGCATGTGTACGTCCTGCTGTGACAGCGCCTATGACGATATCTGTCTGCCCAGTTAATTTGGAAAGGAAAATAGCAAATGCCGTTTGCATGACCATGTTCATGCTTACACCTTTTTCAGCCATGAGTGCTTTAATGGTCTGCACCTTCTCAGGAGATAACCATCTATCGACTCGGTCTCCTTCAAATGACTGGACATGAGGACGCGGAAAATCAAGTGGCAGTTCCAAATCTTCAGGTGGCTCTGCGTATTGCTCCAGCCAATATTGACGCTGTTTCTCGAGCAGCGCTTGCTGCTTTTCTTCCTGCTGCCATACTGCATAATCCTTGTAGTGAAGCTGAACTGGCGGTAACGTCTTTTTCTCATACAGCTCTGCCAATTCTTGAATGAGCAGACTGCGTGTGACACCATCTGCGATGATATGGTGCATATCCATCATGAACACATATTTCTCATCAGAAAGTTTCGCCACCTTTGCCCTCATTAATGGTGCTTGATGTAATGAGAATGGGGTGATGAATGCGTCTATGACAGGTTGCTCATGACCTTTCTCTACTTCAACAACCTCTAACGTAAATGGCACTCGGCGATACACTTTTTGAACGGGTACGCCATCAATTTCTACAAAGGCTGTCCGCAATGATTCATGTCGTTCGATCAAGGCTTGCAGCGCTTCTTCTAGCTGCTTTACATCTAGACTGCCTTCCATCATCAATATGGCAGGCATATGGTAAGTCACTGCTTCTGGATGCAGCTGCTGCAACACATACATCCGCTTTTGAGCAGAAGAGACAGGATAGAAATCTTGCTTCTCCGCCGGCTGAATGGATGTCATGTCCGAGGAACCCACTTCTTCTAAATAAGCTGCCATCGCACGTATCGTTGGCTTTTCAAAAAGGACTTTGAGCGGCACATGCTTGTTCAGCTTGGCTTGCATTTTTGAAATGAGCACCATGCCTTTGAGGGAATGACCTCCCAATTCAAAGAAGTGATCATGCACACCTATTTGTTCAACCGCAAGTACTTCTGACCACATATCGCAAAGCGTCTGCTCAAGTGCCGTTTCTGGTGCTACATGCACCGCGCGATTCATATGCACCTCGTGCGGAAGCGGCAGAGATTTCGCATCTACCTTTCCGTTTTGCGTGAGCGGGATGTGGTCGACTTTGACAAAGTACGTTGGGATCATATAATCCGGCAGTGTCTCCGCAAGCTTTTCTCTAAACGTCAGTGTTCCAATCGGTTCAGGCGACGTGTAATAAAGTGCAAGCTCTGGTAAACGGGACATATGAAGTACTTTGACATACACCTCTTGAATGGATAATCGTGCACGTGCGGCATGCTCAATTTCCTGCTTCTCAATACGATAGCCGCGGATTTTCACCTGATCATCTATTCTTCCAAGAAACTCAATCTCTCCATTTGCATGCTGTCTGACCAAATCTCCTGTACGATACATCCGCTCTTCAGGAAAATACGGATTTTCTAGAAAACGCTCTGCCGTTAATTCAGGCTGATTCAAATACCCTCTCGATACACCTTCCCCTGATATATAAAGCTCTCCAGGTGCGCCATACGGAACGAGGCGCTGCTGACGATTGAGTGCGAGCGCTCTTGTGTGAGCAATTGGCTGTCCGATCACAGAGCGATCCTTCAATTCGCCTAGCTCTTGCTTTGTGATCAGCTTGGTCACAGTTCCAATGGTTGTCTCTGTCGGGCCGTAGTGGTTCATCACAGCCACACATGGATGCTGTTCCATAAATATCTCAACGTCCTCAGAGACAATCGGTTCTCCTCCAAGTATGACAAGGCGTAAAGCGTTAAATGCATGATCTTTCGAATCTGCCATCATATGAAATAAGGATGGTGTCATTTTGATATAAGTCAGCTCTTGTTCATCAATTAAACGCATGAGTCGTACCGGGTCTGTATACACATCTTCACGAGGCACATACAGGGTTCCTCCTGCCTTTAAGACAGGGAAAATGCTTGTGTAACCAAGATCGTATGCATAAGAAGAAAGAAGTGCCGTCCGATCGCATTCTTGCAATGTCACCTCATTTGTCAGCCAGTTAACGTAGTGTGATAGATTACGATGCGTAAGCTGAACACCCTTCGGTTTTCCTGTTGTCCCAGATGTGTAAATCACATACGCAAGTTGATCGGCTGATGCTTCCGGCAAATCTAGCGTGCGGCTTTGCTGTACTGCTTTTTCAATCTGCACGACCTGAATCGACTTGTGATGTTGATAGGCCCCTGCAAGAGACTCATTTGTTACGATCACTTGTGCACCTGAATCTTCTAACGTGTAATTGATACGTTCCGCAGGGAAGGCCGGATCAATTGGTACAAATGCACCCCCTGCTTTCATCACACCAAGCATTGAAACGATGACATAGACAGAGCGATCAAGAATCAGCGCTACAGTCTTTTCTTTCTCGACGCCTCGTATCTTCAGTTCACTGCCAATTGCATTTGACATGTCTTCCAGCTCGCGGTAAGTGAGCTTCCGTTGATCATCCATCACCGCAATGGCATCTGGTGTTTCCTTTGCCTGACGTGAAAATTGGACGTGGAAAGGCTCATGATGATTTGTTTGCACTTCGTCTTTTTTCTCCAACCGCTCTATTTGCTCATGCTGTTCAAGAATAGGGAGCAATCCGATCTGTTTCTCCGGGTGTTGGACCGCTTCACGAATAATCGCTAGAAGATGAGTTCCGAATCTGCGGACCGTCTCTTCATTAAATAACACCGCTGCATAGTCAAAGCTCAGCTTTAATGCTCCCTCTCGTTCAAATGCTTCTAGAGACAAGTCAAATTTGACTGAGTGATGCTGTATGGCATAAGGCGAAATGTGCAGGTCGCCGAGCTTTAGCGCGGGAACCTCCATGTTCTGCATGTTAAATGACACGCTAAAGAGCGGGCTTCGGGTTGTATCACGATCTAACGGAAGACGTGCAATTAACTCTTCAAGCGGATAGCTTTGATGAGCAAAAGCATCAACACTCATTTCTTTTATTTCTTCAAGCAGCTGTAAAAATGTCTTTGTTTGTTCTGGTTTTCCGCGCATCGCAACGGTGTTGATAAACATCCCCGGCATGTCCTGTATATCAGGATGTGTCCGTCCTGCAACAGGGGAACCTACGATGATATCTTCCTGACCGCTATAGGTGGCAAGCAGCACCTGAAAAGCAGATAACAAGAACATATACATGGTCGTATCTGTTTTCTGAAGCAGGTCATGAATCCGCTGAGTCGTCGCTTGATCACAGCCAAACATGAATCGTTCTCCTGAAAAATCACGTTCCGCTGGACGCGAATAATCAGTTGGCAGCTCTAATACTGGCAATTCTCCTTCGAATTGCTTCAACCAATAGGCTTCATGCTCCTTCTGTTTCTCCGTCTCTTCTTCACTTAACTGCCAGACAGCGTAATCTTTATAATGAATGGCTCTTTCTGCAAGAGCTTCGCCATCATAGGCCTTCGCCAAATCTTGTATGAACGTCTTCATGGAGCTGCCATCTGTAATGAGATGATGTGCTTCCAAGACAAGAAGATGACGGTTTTCACTGACCTTCAACAACTGGGCTCGCAAAAGGGGTGCCGCTGTTAAATCAAATGGCGTCTGACGTTCAGAAAGAAATGCTTCCGCCTCTTCTTCCTTGATGTCATGGACGGGAAGATCAAATGCCGTCCAATCATTCACTCTTTGAACAATGTCTTCTCCATTCATATGAAAACTTGTTCTTAGGATTTCGTGCGTTTGGATCAACTGATCGAACGCTGCTTTGAGCCGCTGATATTGGAGTGTTCCTTCAAGCGTTAAGACGATTGGAATATGATAATTCGTGCTGTCTGGTTCGAGTGTCTGCAAAATGTATAAACGACGCTGAGCTGGTGATACCGGATATTCGTCCGCCTGCTCTGCTGGTAAAATCGGATGCCCCATTTCTTCTTGACCACCCTGATCGATATATGCCGCTAATGAACGAATCGTCGGCTTCTCAAAAATCACTTGAATCGGCATTTCCTTTTGAAGCACCTCTTGAATCTTCGCGGACATCATCATCGCTTTGAGAGAGTGCCCGCCAGCCATGAAGAAATGTTCATCTACTCCGACCGTTTTTCCAAGGAGCTCCTCCCAAATTTGAGCGAGTGCCTTTTCTGTCTCCGTCTCAGGCGGAATGATTTCCTTTTTCTCCTGATACGCTTCGTCCGGCTTTGGTAAAGCTTTTCGATCTACCTTGCCGTTCGATGTGAGCATAAAAGCATCCAGCTTCATCACATGGTGCGGCACCATATATGCCGGGAGCTCTTGATTAAATAAATCTCGCACTTCTTCTTCTGTCATTGTCCCTGTGAAGTAAGCGGTGATTTCCTTTTCATCTGAGGAAAACGAATGGACAAGCACAACCGCATCATCTATGCCCACTTTTTGCTGAAGCACTGTTTCAATTTCACCAAGCTCAATACGGAAGCCTCGAATTTTCACCTGATCATCTGTCCGGCCGAGGAATTCGATCTGGCCATCTGCGCCATACCGAGCCAAATCCCCTGTTCGATACAAACGGCCTGACGGTTTAAAAGGATCTGCCAAGAATACTTGATTGGTCAAATCTGGACGATGGAGATATCCTCTTGCGACACCATCTCCGCCAACATACAGCTCTCCTGGCGCTCCAATTGGCTGCAATCGTTGATCATCATCTAAAATATAAGCCGACGAATGGTTAATCGGCTGACCAATTGGAATCGGACCCGTTTCATCTCCTCTTACTTCGTAAATGGTCGAGATGGTTGTATTTTCTGTTGGACCATAGGCATTCAGCAAGACAAGTGCTGGATGATGCTGTTTCACAAGCTCCGCACTCTTCACATTGATCACGTCACCGCCTGTAATTAATGTGGTTAATCCTTTGAACATTTGCGGCCGTTGCTGAGCGAGCTGATTAAATAATCCAGTCGTTAAAAAGAGCGTCGTGATCTGATGTGTTTGGATAAATTGTTCGAATCGATGGATATTTAATAAAGTATCACGGTCAACAGGATACAGCGTCGCACCACCCAGTAGCGTGGTGAAGATTTCAAAGGTAATGGCATCAAAGCTGACTGCCCCTGTATGCGCCATACGATCCGAAGTGTTCAAACCTAAATTTTCCTGAGAACATGCTAATCTCACAATATGCTGATGCTCAATTTGCACCCCTTTTGGCTGTCCAGTTGATCCCGATGTATACATGATATACGCCAAGTGAGATGGAGACGTCCGGGCTGATACATCCATGTGTGAGTGATGAGGCTTACTCGTCACATGTACAGCCTTGATCTGTTCATCAACTGGCGGCTGACTGTCAGCATGAAGCAAAATGGATGCGCCACTGTCCTCAAGCATAAATCGGATTCTTTCTTCAGGCTGCGAAGGATCAATCGGCACATAAGCTGCCCCTGCGTGTAAAACTGCTAAGATGGCGATCACCGCATCAGCTGATCGGTTCAAATACACCGCCACAGCATCCCCGGGCTGTACGCCTTTCTCAATAAGACTGCCAGCCAAACGACGGATTTCTTGTCCAAGCTCTTCGTACGTGAATGTTCGGTCGCCTTCAACTAATGCCAGATGGTCAGGCTGCGCCTTCATACGTTCTTTGAGCAGCTCAGGAATAGACAGATGCTTCGGATAATCTCGCTCCGTCTGATTCCACGCTTTTATCTGCTGCTTCTCTTCTTCTGTGATACATGTCACGTCATGAAGGCGTACTTCAGGGTTTTGGATGATTTGCTTCATGAGATTGGTTAGATGTTTCGATATGTTTTCTATGACCTTTTCTTCAAAAGCTATGGCGTTGTATTTGATTTTCAATGTCCACGTTTCACCGGGATACACAAGGACATTTAGGTCAAAATTCGTTTGTTCAAATCCGCCCTTTACATCAATGGAAAAACCAAGACGCGCAGACATGGTGTCACCAGACAGCTCCTGATCTAAAGGATAGTTTTCAAACCCAACCAAATGATCAAAGAGCTGCCCTCCAGCAGCTGTTTTCTGCTGAATGTCATAAAGCGGCATAAAATCATAGTTTTCCGCTTCCAGTGCATGCTGCTGTACCTTTTGAAACAACTGTTTGAACGTCTGCTTCTGATCCAATGTCACTCGAACGGGTATCGTATTGATAAACAGCCCTGCCATGCGCTCAATTCCAGATACACTTGGAGGTCTGCCCGATACAACGGTGCCGAATGTGACATCATCAGCTGCATGATAGATGCCTAAAAGAACAGACCAGACAGCCTGAAACAGGTTCGGGGCTGTCACTTGGCATTGTCTTGCTACATTTTGAATGGCTTGTACCGTTTGAGCATCCCATGTAAATGTCCATTCCTGATGGTCGTATTGTCCGTTCGCTTCTTTTTGCTGCAGCAGCCCTTGATGCTGAACCGCTCCATCTAGACGCTTTTGCCAATAGCTTTCCGCTTCTTGTTTGTTTTGCTTTCCAAGCCACTGGATATAATCTGCATAAGGCTTACCCTGTGAGCGATCCGGCGTTCGACCGTTCCGAAAAGATTCATAGTAATGAAACAGTTTTTTCATTAAAACACCCATGGACCAACCATCCATGATGATGTGATGGTTGCTCCAAATTAGATGCCAATTTGTTTCATTTAGTTGAAAAACAGCGACCTTCAATAACAGATCATTTGTTAAATGAAATCCTTGCTTTCTCACTTGTTTTTTATATTGATCCAATACCTTTTGCTGCTCTTGATGATTCAGATGAGATAGATCCTCTCGATACACATCGAGATGACGTTCAGCCAGTACAACCTGACGAGGCTTTTGTAATTGTTGATAGACAAAGGCTGTACGGAGAATGTCATATGTCCGTATGAGCTCATTGAGACTTTTTTCAAAAAGAACGTGATCAAACTCTCCGCTTATTCCAAGCTCAAGCTGTGTGAAATAAGAGGAGGAATTAGGGTCTAGCATGGCATGATAAAGCATGCCCTCCTGCATGGGTGTTAAAGGATATACCTTTTGAATCTTCTGCTTGCTCATATGTCCACCTCTTCGTTTGCTTAAAATATATCCATTAGCTTTTCAAGTTCATCCATCGTGAGATCTTCATCTCCCACATCACTAGGTGTCATCTGGGTTTCCTCCTGTGATACGCAATGTGAGATCAGCGCCTTCACATTCTTTTCAAGAAGGTCCTTGAATTGTTCCATCGTACGTTCTTCAAATTCAAGATGATGATAAGAAATCGTCACATGGAGCATGGCTTGTTCGACGAAACCAACAATATCAAGTGCATGAGGTTTCTCTGATTCAGGACTCAGCGATTGGCCTGCATCCCACGTTGAGCGGCTTAACTCACCGATGATCTGTTCATCAAACTGACCAAGATAGTTAAAGCTGATATGTGGCACGAGATCAAATGAGATATCGTCCTTCATCTTGTCAGGGGTTAAATATTTTAATATGCCATAGCCGATTCCCTTGTTCGGGATGTGCCTGAGTTCCTCTTTTAAATGCTTGATCTGATAAGAAAGATCGTCTGCATGCGACATATCCAGTAACACAGGATACATACTTGTAAACCAGCCAATCGTCCGTGATACATTGACCGCAGGTAGGATATTCTCTCTCCCGTGTCCTTCAAGATGTATAAAGTGTCTATCTTCACCTGTCCACTCTTTCATGGACAATCCGAGTGCTGTCAGTAAAATATCATTGATGTCTGTTTGATATGCTTCATGTACATCTGTCAGCAGACTGCGTGTTTCCTCCTCAGACAATGTAAAACGAATGGTCTGTGTATGAAGCATCCGCTGATCCTCCGTCACATGATCCTTTTGAAGCGGCGTAACGGAATGCGCAAGTACCTTTTTCCAATAAGCTCTTTCCGACAGCAACTCATCTGACATCGCGTATTCCGTCAGCTTCTGGGCATATTCTTGGAAAGAGTGTGTTTTTTCAGGAAGTGTCAGGACTTCCCCGCGCTTCGACTGTTCATAAAGAGCCATAAAATCTTCAAGGAAAATACGCCATGACACACCATCGATGACAAGATGATGTACAGCGAGCAGTAAATGATCCCCTTGATCCGTTCGGAAAATGGCTGGCTTTACTAAAGGTCCTTCCGCTAGCGATATACTCGCCTGCACTTCATTTGCCAGCTTTTCTACCTGCTGGATTTGCTGAGACAGTTCCCCTTGTACTTCTACCACATCAACAGCCACCAAGTTTTCTTCGATTTTTCGATGACGCTGGATCACGCGTCCTTCTTCAAGCGGATACACCATTCGCAAGGCATCGTGATGGATCATGAGCTGCTCCAACACTTGCTGAACGATGGTTTCATCCAAGCCATTTGGCGCTTGGAGCATAACTGATTGGTTCCAATGGTGCTG
This sequence comes from Bacillus sp. FSL W8-0645, assembly GCF_038007905.1. NCBI lineage: Bacteria > Bacillati > Bacillota > Bacilli > Caryophanales > Bacillaceae > Bacillus > Bacillus sp. FSL W8-0645. The sequence goes on along the minus strand of NZ_JBBOYC010000001.1, from coordinate 374,153 downwards.
ACTCGTAAAGTTTCGTTCAAAGAACCAGCGCTGAATCGGTGTGAAAATGACTTCTCCTTCGACAGGTGATTGGTCAGCTGTCAGTTGATCGGCTTCTTCGATATATGGGCGTAGCTCCGCAATCGTTGGGTACTGGAATAGTAGTTTCATATCAATCTTCCAGCCCGCTTGTGTGAGCCTGCTTGCCATTTGAATGCCTTTAATCGAGTCTCCGCCAAGGAAGAAGAAGTGATCATGAATGCCGACTTGGCTGACGCCAAGCACGTCTTCCCAAATGCCGCATAGAAGCGTTTCGACTTCGTCTCTTGGCGCTTCGTATGCCGTTTGGTTGGCTTCCATATCTGGTGCTGGCAATGCTTTCAGATCGACTTTTCCATTTGCCGTAATCGGCAGGTGGTCTAGCTTGATGATCCATGAAGGCACCATATAGTCTGGCAACGTGCGTTTTAGACTTTCTTTCAGGTCGGTCGTTTCTTCAGCTGTGATGACGTAAGCGGCAAGGGCATCCTGTTCGCTGGCATCTTTGACCGTTGTCACAACTGCTTCTTTGACTTCTGCCAGCGCAAGGAGCTGCGCCTCAATTTCTGACAGCTCAATCCGGAAGCCACGGATGTTGACCTGATGGTCTTTTCTGCCGAGATAGATTAGCTCGCCATCCTCTGTCCATTTCACCAAATCACCTGTCAGGTACATGCGCTCACCTGGATAAAATGGATCTGGGACAAAACTTTTCTCTGTTTCCTCCGGAAGATTCCAGTACCCTCTTGCCAGTCCTTTTCCTGCGATCACAAGCTCACCCGGTACGCCTGGCGGCGAGAGATCATATAACGAACCCATAATGTAAAAACGAGTATTAGCAATCGCTGTTCCAATCGGAAGCGTGCCTTGATCTGGATTGATGATCCCACTTGTCGCCACGACGGTGTTTTCTGTTGGACCGTAGTTATTCACGAGTTGATAAGGAACAGGCTTTACCTGTTTCAACTTGTCTCCTCCTGTTAGTAAGTAACGCAAGGAGTGATTGTCCATTGACATAAACTGCTCGCATAGCTGAGTCGGCAAGAACGCAATGGTGATATTTTCATCATTGAAATACGCATTGAGCTTGATCATATCGAGACGAATCGCTTCATCAATGATGTGCAGCTCTGCACCGGCAATCCATGTCGGGAACATTTCCCAAATAGAGGCGTCAAAGCCAAAGCCGGCATATTTGGCGGTTCGGTCCGCATTGGTCACTTGGAAGGCATCATTGTGCCAAAACGCTAGATTCACAAGGGACTGGTGCTCGACCATGACACCTTTCGGCTGTCCTGTCGTTCCAGACGTGTAAATCATATAGGCGAGATCTGTTGGTTTGACATGAACCTGAATTTCTTGTGCTTCGCCTTCTACCGCATCTTCTATGAACAGGACATGACCTCTGAATGAAGATGGTGCAGTCAGTCCTTTTTGCATGAGAAGAACCTCTGCCCCGCTGTCTTCCAGCATATAAGCAATGCGCTGATCAGGATAATCCGCATCAATTGGAACGAATGCCGCACCTGACTTCAGGACACCTAGGACGGCTGCCGTCATGTCAAGTGATGGGCGAGTGAAAATACCGACACGATCTCCTCGTTTTATGCCGTTTGAAATGAGTCTTGAAGCGACTGTATTTGAACGGCTGTTGAGTTCTTCATACGTCCAGCTCGTTCCGCAGAAGGTTGCCGCTTTTTGGTGCGGTGCTTCAAATACCTTAGCCTCAATCAGTTCATGAACGTTTCGATCTGACGGAACGTTTAGGACAGGGCCTGACCATTCACTGAGCAGTTTTTGCTGCTGCTTCGGTGATAATAGCTGCATTTGATCTAGCGATTGATCTGGCTCTGATACCATTTGTTCCAATAAATGAAGGAAAAACTCCTTCCACTTTTCGATCGACGACTGTTGAAAGATAGAAGAATTAAAATCGAACACAAGCTCAATGTGATCAGCCGATTCGTTTCCAGTTAAGGTCAAATCAAATTTGGCGATATTCTCTTCGAATGGCTCTGGAACAATGTGAAGTCCATCCATCGTTAAATCACGGATATCCGCATTTTCCATTGAGAACACCACATCAAAGATTGGATGACGGCTAGTGTCTCGAACCGTTTGTACTTGGTCTACCAATTCTTCAAATGGGTACAACTGATGCTCATTTGCCTCTAACACAAGCTGATGAACATTTGACGCAAATTCCGCAGCTGTCAGATGTCCTGCTGGCTTTGTTCTAAGTGCCAGCGTGTTCACAAACATACCAATGACAGATTGAATATCCGGATGAGTTCTGCCCACAATCGGCGAACCGATGATGATATCTTCTTGTCTTGATAGCTTGCTTAAAAGGGTACTGTAGCAAGTGAGCAGGACTGTATACGTCGTACTGTTGAGCGCTCTGACCAGCTCATCCAATTTGGCTTTAAGCGGCCCATTGATTGTAAATGAGACGCGATCTCCTGCGAATGTTTGCACTTTTGGTCTTGGCAGGTCTTCAGGCAGTGCCAGTACAGGCAGGTCTCCTTGTAATTGCTTCAGCCAAAACGCCTCTTCAGCTTCTATTTGTGCAGCAAACGTCTCGCTTTTTGACCAAACCGCATAATCCTTATATTGAACAGGTAATTTCTCTAATTTGTCTCCTCGATACAAGGCTGAAAGCTCCTCAATTAAAATGCCCACAGATGCACCATCTGAAATGATATGATGCATATCAATCAGCAAATAATGGACATTTACGGAAGCAGAAACTAGACCTACTCTGAGTAGAGGCGCCTTTTCTATATCAAATGGACGGATAAAGTCATTCATCAATTCCTGTATGTCTCTTCCGTTCCCTTCGATTGTCTCAATGTCTACGGAGATGTTTGGTTCAATCCGTTGAACAGGTTCATTCTGAACAAAATCAAAGCTCGTTCGGAATGCTTCATGACGATGGGCAAGCTGTTCAATCGCTTTTTTAAATCGTTTTTCATCAAAAGCACCTTCTAGCTTTAAAGCAGCCGGCATATGATAGCTTTGCTCCGCGTCGGTCATTTTCTCCAATACAAACAGCCGTTTCTGAGCAGATGTCACTGGATAATAGGCCGCTTCTTCTGCAACCTCCACCCGCTTGATCTCCGTTTGATCCGCTTGATCAACCGCAAAGGCAAACGCCTCTAATATTGGGGATTCAAATAAAGACTTTAAAGTGAGCTCCACGTGCATCTCTTCATACAGCTTGTTCAGCATTTTCATGCCGCGCAGCGAATGACCACCGCATTCAAAGAAATGATCGTGCCTGCCGATTCGCGGCACTTCAAGAACTTCTTCCCAAATGCGCGCCACGAGACGCTCCGTTTCTGTTTGAGGAGGGATGTACTCATTTACCCCTTGCTCACTTAGGTCAGGCACCGGTAGCGCGCGCCTATCTACCTTGCCGTTATTCGTCAGCGGAAGCTCGTCTAATTGCATGAAGAATGACGGCATCATATACACAGGCAGTTCACGCCCTGCTTGCTCGCGTAAATCAGTTAATGAGACAGACCCTTCGGCTGTAAAATACGCACATAATGTGTCATTTGGAGCTGCAATGACGACGGCTTCCTTTAATTGCGGATGGCGCAGCAGCTGATGCTCAATTTCTCCAAGTTCAATACGCTGACCTCGAATCTTCACTTGATGATCGATTCGTCCAATGAATTCAATCTCTCCATTTGAAAGCCAGCGTGCAAGATCACCCGTTTTGTACATGACCTCACCAGGGCGGAAAGGATTTTCCACGAATTTTTCACTTGTGAGTTTTGGCTGCCCATAATATCCTTTTACCAGTCCATCACCAGCGACACATAACTCTCCTGCTACACCTGGCGGTTGCAGCTGTCCAAATTCATCTACAATATAAACAGCCGTTTGACTCACTGGCTTTCCGATTGGAATGGATAACGCCTGCTCCTCAATGTGATTCACTGGATAATACGTAGTGAAAATCGTACTTTCAGAAGGACCGTACATATGAACAAGTTTGCCTTCCCCTACCGTTTCAAGTGCAGTCATGACATGAGGCACGGAAGCACGTTCTCCGCCAAATAGAACTTTTCTAACGTTTTTCAGGCTGTCTTTTTTCATATCGATAAGTAAGTGAAAAAGAGCTGTCGTGATCATTAAAATACTGACTTTCTCCTTCTCAATCGCTCCAGAAAGCTCATTCATGTTTAAGATATGATCCTTTGGCAGAACAATCAGTTTCGCACCGTTTAATAAAGCACCAAACACATCAAACATAAAAGCATCAAATACATAGTTTGATAGGCTCATCACCGTGTCTTCATGATGAATGGTCAGATAATTTGATTGCTTCACCGTTCTCAAAATATTCCGGTGTGTCACCATATTTCCTTTAGGTTTTCCTGTTGTACCAGATGTATAGGTCAAATTCGCCAAATCCTCTGGCAATACACGAATGTCTATATTGCTGTCTGATTGCTGAACAATTGCCCGATCTTCTGTTTCGATGATGGTTCCTTCGAAAGAAGCAAGTACCGAAAGATTGCGCAGCACTTGATGTGTCAATAAGAATTGCGCACCGCTGTCTGTTAAAAAGTGCTTCACGCGTTCATCAGGGAAATCAGGATCAATTGGTACATAGACGCCGCCCGCCTTAAGTACAGCTAGAACAGAGAGTACCATCTCATTAGACCGTTCAAAGAATAAGGCTGCTTTCATCCCTCTTTCAAACCCATGTTCACGTAAATAATGAGCCAGCTGATTCACACGGTCATTTAGTTCTTGGTAAGAAAGAATCACACCTTCACATTGGAGGGCAGACTCATGACCGTGCGCCTTCACCTGTGCTTCAAACTGCGCCACAATGGTTTCTTCTGACGGATAAGGCGTCGGTAACGGATTCCACAGATTCAGTTGAGCTTCTGCTTCTTGTTCAGAGAGTAATCGATAAGATCGAATCGCCTCCTCCGGCGCTTGAACCATCTGCTTCAGCAAATACATATAATGATGCAGCATCTGCTCGGCTGTACTTCGTTTAAATAGCGCCGTACTGTAATCGAGGACAAAGGATAACCCTTGATCTGACTCCATCGCTTGCAGCGTTAAATCAAACTTTGCAATATGGAAATTGGTTTCTTCGATTTCAACTTGCATTTCTCCTATATGCTGGGCTGATCCATGATCTGGCATGAGTGTAAAAACGGTATCGAATAATGGATGACGGCTAAAATCCCTTGGCACATTCAGTTTTTCAAGCAGTCGTTCAAATGGATATTGCTGATGCTCAAATGCATGCATCGTCTTTTCCTTCACTTGCTCGATCAACTGCGACATGGTTCCATTCGGATCAACCTCGGACCGCAAAGCAAGTGTCTGGACAAACATGCCAATCATGTCATCCAAATCTGCATGCACTCGCCCCGCCGCCGGTGTTCCAACCACGAATTCCTTTTGACCCGTGTACTTCGCAAGCAATGTATAGTAAGCAGAAAGCAGAACCGTATACAGTGTCGTATGGTGTTTTGCCGCTAGCTCCTGTAATTGTCCCTTTAACGTTTCATTGATTTCTTTGATCACACGATCCCCTACAAACGACTGGACTGCTGGGCGCTGATAATCGGTCAGCAGCTGTAAAGCAGGAAGATCACCCGAAAATTCCTGCAGCCAGAATGCCTCTTCTTTTTGAAAACCTTGTTGTTCTTGCCAAACAGCATAGTCCTGATATTGAAGCTTCAATGGGTCTTTGACCGACCCCTCGTAAGCATCTGACAGCTCACGCAGCATCAAATCAATCGAAAGACCATCTGAGATCAGGTGATGCATATCGAAAAAGAGCAGGTGCTCCTGGTCATGTAATGACTTCAAGCCAATGCGAAGAAGTGGTGCACACTCAAGGTCAAAGGGTCTGACAAATTGCTTCATATTTTCTTCCATCGTACCGCCTGTTAGCTGTTCGATTTGAAATGACACGGATGGAGCTATCCGCTGACGAGGAATACCTTTCAACGTATGAAAAGACGTACGCAGCATATCATGACGTGTGATGAGTTTTTCAAAGGCTTCCGTCAGCTTCTCTTGGTGCAGTGTTCCTTTTAACCTCACAACAGCTGGCATATGGTATGCAGTGCTTTGCTCCAATTGGCTCACCATATAAACGCGCTGCTGTGGAGGTGACAATGGATAATGGTCTAAGGCAGGTGCTTTAGGTATCACCGTTTCAGAAGATGTTTCCGCTTGCTCAATGTAGGCAGCCAAAGCGGCAATGGTCTGCTGTTCAAATAAAATGGACAGCGGCACCTCCACCTGAAAATCTCGCTGCACATGTGTGAGTACAGTCATTGCTTTCAGCGAATGCCCCCCTCGTTCGAAGAAGGAATCATATATACCAATCTTCTCTTGACCAAGGATTTTTCCCCACAAACGCACAAGCTTCGTTTCGATCTCGTTTCTAGGCGCAGCATAAACAGCTTGAACGGCTTTATCACCTTTTAAGGCAGCAAGTGCACGACGATCGACTTTGCCGCTGACTGTGAGTGGAAATGCATCGAGCTCTTTGAAATAGAGCGGCATCATGTAAGCTGGTAGCTGATGTTTGATAGCAGCTTGCAGCATGTCAACTGACACATCTTCATGACGAGCTTGATAGTAAGCACTTAACGCCTTTTCCCCGTCTGCTTCTTCGACAACAAGTACAATAGCTTGATCTACTTCATCTACCTGCTCCATCACTGCTTCAATTTCGCCTGTTTCTATGCGGTAACCCCTTATTTTCACTTGATCATCCATTCTGCCAAGATAATCAATTGTGCCATCCGGAAGCCATCTGACTAGATCCCCTGTTCGATACATCCGCTCATCTGGAGAAAATGGATCTGCCGTAAATACTTTCTCCGTCAATTCAGGCTGATTCACATAGCCTCGTCCAACACCTATCCCTGCAATGCACAGTTCTCCGGAAGCTCCCTGTACCTGTAATTGATCATGTTCATTTAAAATATAAAGACGGTGATGACCGAGCGGCTTTCCGATCGACACATAACGCTGCTGTTCGGATGATTCGTGCAGCTCACTTAGTTCCAGACGATGAACCGCCGCATCGACACACGTCTCAGTCGGACCATACACATTCCACAAAGTAAAATCAGGCTCACTCATACGAACCGCTTCGATAAGAGAATATGCTGCTTTCGCAGGCAATGCTTCTCCCCCAACTAACATATGCAAGAGTGACAGCCCATCTAATTCCGCTGCAAGTAAAAGCTGCACATGCGCCGGTGTTCCGTCCGCTGCTTCAATTTGATGTTTTCTATAATAAGCCGCTAATTGAACACCATTTCTCGTTGTTTCTCGCGGGATGATATGAAGCGTATGCCCAAATAATAGTGCAGCAAAGATTTGTTTCACCGATGCATCAAAATGGAATGGTGCAAGAAGCGCCATTTGAAGCTCACTCGCCTCTTCATAAACCTCATGATGCAAGGCATGGACCAAATGATGTAGCTGAAGATGCTCAATCATGACGCCCTTCGGCTTTCCAGTCGTCCCCGATGTATAAATCATATATGCCAAATCCTCTGGTACCGACTGATCTACAAGCTGTGGCAACAGTTCATCATCTAATGCGATTTGCTGCTGCACGACCATTTTTTCCGAGAGGACACGGTATGTTGAAACGAACGATTCCTCAGTTAACACAATGGAAGCACCAGAGTCCTCCACAATATATTGAATACGCTCCTCAGGTAATGCTGGATCAATCGGTACATACGCCCCGCCAGCCTTTAATATGCCGAAGATCGCCACCATAGCCTCTGCCTTCCGATCCATTAGGACAGCAACAGGCACATCACGCGAGACACCTTTCATTTGTAAAAAACGCGCCAGCTTTTCTGCCTTTTGAAACAGCTCTCCATAAGTAAATGCTCCATTTTCTGCTACAACAGCTGTCCGCTCTGCATACTTATTGGCTGTCTCATCAAACAAGTGGTGAACCGGCTTTTCAGCTGGCTTTTCAAACGGTTTTCTCTCAGATAATTGAAGCAGTTCCTTTTGTTCATCTGGTGGAAGTAAAGGGAGTTTCCCGATCAGCTGGTCAGGCTGGGAGACCGCCGCTTCTAGTATGATCAAGAATCGATCAAACATCTTACTGATTTCTTCTTCGGTGAATACATCTGTACGGTAGTCCAAATCAATGGTCAATGTATCTGTATCCCAGCGGTCCTTTACATGAATGGAAATATCATTCATTCCGCTCCCGCTAAAGATCGGTTCAGTAATAAAAGACAGATTCTCTTTTTTCTGCCACTGCATGACCTGGTATTCTAAAGAAATATCAAAAAGGCGTCCTGTAAACCCTTCTCTTTCACGTAAATCATTCATGAGGAGATTGTAAGGGTACTTTTGGTGACGCAAAATCTTCATTTGATCCGCCATGACCTGTTTGACGAAATCAAGAAATGATTGCGACCCTTGAACAGATGCACGCATCGGAATGGTGGAAACAAACATACCAATCATCTTTTTTTCTTTGGCATTCGTTCGGTTGCCCATAAAGGTTCCAAGGACAACATCCTCCATACCGCTAAAACGATGCAAATACATATAAACAGTAGACATGAACATCGAGAGCATACTGACTTTCTGCTCTTCACAAAACGTACGAAGTTTCTCCTTCAAAGAATCTGGAATATCCCCTGAAAATCGCTCCGCATGTAAACTCATCTCGTATCCCTTATGCGGTTTTAAAGAAGCGAAATCTGGAATATTGGCAAATTGTTCATTCCAAAAAGCTTGGTCTTTTTGAAATCGTTTAGAAGTTTCATAGCTTTGCTCACTCATGATGTGGTCAACGAAGGAAATCTCCTCAACCGGTGAGATGTCTACCCCCTGCAGCATGTCCTGGTACAAGTCGATGATGCGATTTCCCATTAAGATAATGGAGATACCATCCGCCACAATATGATGTGCTTTACAAAACAGCCAGCACTCTTGATCACTGATTTGAAAGACCGTAAATTCAATCAAGGGGCTGTCAATCAACGGCATCGGCTCACGGATTTGTTCATTCGCCCAAGCCCTCACTTCTTCTTCACTCCAGCCCTTCTCCATACGAATCGGCTGTTCTTCATAAGGCTTGATATATTGAACAGGCTCCTCCTGCTCATGCCGATACACCAGCCTCAACCGAAGGGAGTCAGTTTGGCGAATGTACGCTTGAAGCACGTCAACGACCAAAGATGGATCTAAACCTGATACCGATCTCAATCTGGCGAATCCACCCAAATTAGAAATACTTGTACCTGGATAAAATCTTTCCGTGTAGAATACTCGCTTTTGCGCATGTGTTAAGGGGTAATAAACTGTATTCATTTTCATCCTCCGCCTCTTCTGTGTTTTCTCCACCAATGTGACAACCCTGCACCCTCTATATCAAAAGAACCAAGTCTATTCCATTAAAATAGACAGAATACGGAAAGAAGCCCACCCCGAATAAAACGGAGGGACTCCCATTTTGATTCGGTAACCTGCCGACCATAGTAAAAAAGCAACATTTACCTTAGGACATGGCTTTGCGTCTCTACGTTTCCATAGATTTGCCTTTTTCTTCTTTTCTTTTTAAATATTTTCTATATTACGTCCACTTTATATGAAATTATTGTTTTTTTCACCGAAAAATGGGTGTAAAGATTCATGCGTTATGCCGAATGAATCACATAATAATTTACGATATTTACCGAAAATAACTAATAATAGTTGCGTTCAACCGAAAATAATCGACTAAATACCGCAAAAATTTCATGTTTTTCCTTAAATTTTGCAAATATGACCGAAAATGTAGGATAGAGGTCTCCGTCCACTCTCCACAATTTCTTAAATCTTAAGAACTATATTCCCTAAAAAATTAAAAATATTTACCGTAAAAACAACACAAAAAGAGCTGCCATTTCAAATGACAGCTCCCTTGTTTCTTCATTATATTTACATCACCTTAGACAGGCCAATTGTTTTTTCAATAATGAGCAACGCAATGATAGAAATGATAATAAATATGACAGATATCGCATTGACACTCGGATCAAAGGTTTGCTCAATGTAATTAAACGTCCTGACGGGAATCGTAATCGTTTGAGGAGAGGAAACGAACAAACTAATCGATATTTCCCCAAATGACGTCACAGCTGAAAACACCCCGCCTGCAATAATTCCTGGCTTTATCAAAGGCAGCGTCACTCGAAAGAATGTGCGAATGGGTCCTGCGCCAAGATTCATTGAAGCTAGCTCAAGCCGTGGGTCCAAATTCGATACACTGACGCCTACTGTTCGAACCACATAGGGAAAACCAATGATGACGTGACCTATGACAAGCGCCCACAAAGATCCTGTAAACCCCATAGCCGTAAACAAATAAAGCATGGCAATCCCCAACACTACTTGAGGAATCATAAGAGGTGACAAAATGAAGGCTTGAATCGCCTCCTTTCCCTGAAAGGAAAGCCTTGCTAAAGCATACGAAGCCATCGTGCCTAAAAGAACCGTAAGAGGCGTTACGATGAATAGCAAAATCACGCTGATACGCAGAGATTCCATCCATTCTGGATTCGACACGACCTCTTGAAACCAACGAACAGAGAACGAAGTCGGCGGAAATTCAGGGAAGGCATTTGGACTAAAAGCAGATAAGACGATGACAAGAACAGGTATGGTCAAAAAGAGATAAACCAATGACCCAGCAGTCCAAATCAGGATTGAAAGCAAGCGATCACCAAATGATTTTTTACGCATGCATCCTCGCCTCCCAACGCTTCAATAGATAGCTTAATAAACTGACCACCACAAGCACACAAACCAATAACGTAAAGGACATCGCTGCAGCAAGAGGCAAGTTATACACCTGCATGACCTGCTGATAAATAGACAGAGGCAGCAGCGGCTGCATTCTTCCGCCGACTAAGAGCGGAGTGATATAGCTCCCAGCTGCCAGCGAAAAGACAATGATAGCCCCTGTCACCATCCCTGGAATGGTCAATGGAAAGGTCACATGAAAGAAGGTTCGAATTCGTCCAGCTCCTAGACTCATAGAAGCCGGTCGTAAATGACGATCCATATCGGTTAAGCTCGTCGCAATAGGCAGCACTGCAAAAGGCAGCATGACCTGAACATAAGCAATAATCACCGCATTCATATTCCACAACATAGAGAGCGGCTTCTCAACCACATGTAAATCTAATAACATGCCATTGATCAGACCATTTTGTGAAAGAAGGACAATCCATGCAAACGTCCGAATCACAACACTTGTCAAAAGCGGGGAGACAAGTAAGATATAGAAAAATGCCCGCAGACGCGGATGAGGTGCCTTGACGAGCACGTATGCTGCAGGGTATGCCATCAATAAACAAATCACCGTTGTCTGTAAGGCTACCCACACTGTACTTCCAATCGCCTTCACATACGCATCTGTCGTGAACACATGAATATATTGAGAAAAGCTATACGTTTGTAATGTGTTCATCATTGAATCCACATCGCGAAAACTGAGGACGAACATCATCACAAGCGGCGCTAGAAGAAATACAACAAGGAACAAACACGCCGGCAGCAGCATGAACCAATGAAATCGCTGATTCTTTTTCTTGATACGCATCACGTATGCACCTTCGAATCTAGGAAAACGATATCTTCAGGCTGCCAATTGATATGAATAGCTTCTCCAGCTTTCGGCAGTTCAGGAAATGCTGCATCGGAAGCATGGACAATCATTTCACCGCTATCGAGCTCTACCACCAAACGTAATGCGTGACCAATATAACTGACATCTGCCAGCACGCCTGATACATGGTTAGACTGAACGTCTTCCCGCTCAGAAGATATGTTGATTCTTTCTGGACGGAGCATGAGTAACTGATTTTCCTTCTTCTCTTGGTGTGCCGCTGCCTTTAACTGAACTTCCTGCCCGTTTGACTGGATTAAATGAGGAACGATAAATATAGCTTTCGCTTCATCATAGACTGCCTCGAATAGGTTCACTTGTCCGATAAATTCAGCAACAAATCGATTGTTTGGCTGGCGGTACACCTCTAAAGGCGTTCCAATCTGCTGGATTTTCCCCTCTCCTAAAATCCCAACCCGATCAGAAAGACTTAATGCTTCCTCTTGATCATGGGTCACGAGAATGGTGGTAATTCCGACATTCCTTTGAATATTTCGAAGCTCCGTCTGCATATTTTTTCTTAGTTTTGCATCTAGGTTGCTGAGCGGTTCATCAAGAAGAAGAACAGATGGCTGAATCGCAAGCGCCCTTGCAATCGCTACCCGCTGCTGCTGTCCACCACTTAATTGATGCGGCATACGTTTCGCAAACGCTTCTAATTGCACAAGAGATAAACTCTCCATTACCTTCTCTTTGATTTCAGCCTTCTTTTTCTTTTGAACCTTTAACCCATACGCCACATTATCAAATACGGTCAGATGCGGAAAGAGTGCATAGCTTTGAAAAACCATACCCGTTTTTCTTTGATAAGGCGGTAAATTCGTCACATTCTGATCACCAATATAGACGACACCTTTTGTTGGTTCTAAAAAACCGCCAATGATGTTTAATAACGTTGATTTCCCGCAGCCGCTAGGACCAAGAAGGGAGAAAAACTCTCCCTCATTCACCGTAAGACTGACATCGTTAAGAGCAATCTGCTCGCCGAAATGCTGGCTGATATGTTCTAAATGGATTCCACTCATACGATCACCTATTTTCCTCCGCCTAATACTTCGTTCCATCGATTTGTCCAATTGCCCAGCTCCGAAGTTGCTGTTTCGTAATCTACCCAAGTCAGCTTGCTATAATAATTCTCTCCAACCTTGACCTTCCCCTTAATCTTGTCACCGTATTTCACATCAGAATTCGACATACCATAATAAGATTTTTCCGAGAAAGCTTCCTGAGCTTCTTTTCCACTTAAATAGTTTAATAGTTTGTAAGCCGCTTCCTCATGCTGACTTCCCTTCGTTAAAGCCCAGCTCGCAACTGCTGCAACAGCGCCTTCTTTCGGATATGAAAAACCAATACTCATTCCTTCTTCTTCAAGTGCAAATGCTCGTCCATCCCAATATGGAACTGCTACGACGTCACCACGTTCTAACAAGGTTTGAATAGACCCTGGATTATCTGGAAAAGCAGCAACATGCCCTTTTAATTGCGAAAGGCTTTTAAAGGCTTTATCAATATCCTTAGGATTTGATTCTGTCCCCCCTTGAGCATGGACAAGCGCAGAGAAAAATTGCAACCCGGCTGAATAAGTCGGAGATGAAATGGCTACCTTCCCTTTTAGCTGACTGCTCCATAGGTCTGTCCAGCTGTTTGGTTCCTGCTTTACGAGGTCTTTTCGATAAGCAATTCCAAGCTGACCCATACTAAAGCCTGCTGCATATTGTTTTCCATCAACAGTGAGCTTCTTTTGGACAGAACGGTAAAGTTTTTTGACATTCGGTGCTTGATCTTCATCGATAGGTGCAAGAACGTTTGCTGCAATGCCTCTTTGAATCGTATCAGGCTGTAAAATAAGCAGGTCATACGGTGGATTTTTACCATTTGACGCTTTTAATTTTGTAAACCATTCAGAATCCGCACCAGAGACGGTTTGGACTTTAATTCCCGTATCTTTTTCAAACTTTTCGAGGATCGGTTTGATATTCTTTTCCCAATCGCCCCCGTATACGCCAACGATCACAGTCTGCTGCTGTTTACCTTGATCCTGTCCATTCCAACCGCAAGCTGTCAGCAGTAAAATCATTGACAGAACACCTGCAAAAATAGTGATTAATCTTCTTTTCATGATTCATTTCCCCCTTTTTGTCCATCCATATGACGAAGTGCTTGAATAATATCTTTCTTTGTTAACGGCTCATTTCTATGACTGAAATATTGATGAACTGCATGTTTATAATGTGTACGTTCATTGGCTGGGTAGGAACGCAGCCGCACAGCAAGCTCGCTACTGGCTTCATCCGTCCATACTTTCTCATAAGCTTCTCTGTGTTCTCCGACATCCCACATGATATTAGCAGGATGATTACCCTTTTCACGAAACTGATTCGTTTGCTCCTCATCAATCCTCCATTCATTTTGGTCTAGATACACTTTAACGCCATATTGCTGCAGCGCTCTTTCTTCACTTAATAAACCTGCTTCCACTTCATGAAGGACTTTTTCTTTCTCTCTTGCAAATGGATTTCCCCAACCGCCTCCACTTGGTGATATCAATTGCACAATATCGCCTTTTTCAAGACGCAGAACATCTATTTTCGGCTGGTCTTGTTTTTCACCTATTGCTGTGACTAGCTTGACCTCACCGATAGCTCCCGCTCGTCCGCCCATTAGCCCCCAAGGCTGAAACTTCATACGTTCCATACCTCGTGCGGTCACCATGGATTCAGGCTTGATCATTTCAAATTCCAAACCAATCGCATGTCCGCCTCTGTTTTCTCCTGCTCCGCCTGTGTTTGGCAAAATCTCATATCGGTGAACATGAATATCAATATGCTGTTCTAAACTCTCAATAGGTGTATTCTTCAAAAAGCCAGACGAATGATCAATACCATCTACTCCGTCCGTTCCATTTTGAGCACCACCGCCTCCGCCTAATGGTTCGACAACAGACATTTTCCTGCCGCCTGTTTGATTATCAGGAACAGAGAGAACAACAATAGCTGATTGACCTGCACCTGCTGCCGGCACTGCTTCAGGTAACAGCTTACCAATGGCGCCTAGCACGACATTGAACAGCCGCATCGTAATTGAATGCCGAATACCAACAGAAGCCGGGTATTCTGGATGCACTAGCGTCCCTTTAGGTGAAATCACTTCAATCGGATATGTGATTCCGCCATTAATCGGTATAAAGGGATCTTTACTAATAATGTAATTAATCAATCCTTGATATAGGAAGGAATGCTTCTGACCATTAGTAACAAGGTTAAAAGCTGTTTTCACTTGCGGGTCACACTCAGAAAAATCAAGCGTTAGCCGCTTTCCTTTGACCGTTAACTTAATTTTCAACCGTATCGGCACATCCGAGATCATATCATCGTCTAAATAATCAGCGAATTCACTCGTTCCATCCGGAATGGCTTCAATGACCTTTCCTGCACGAACCTCAGATTGTTTCAGGAGGTCCATCATTCCTTGTTTCACTTCATTTATTCCAAATTTCCCGATCATTTCTTTTAAGCGAATTTCTGCTGTATTTACTGCAGCAATCATTGCATTGATATCCCCATCATTTAAATGACTGGCTCGGCTGTTGGCTCTTAAAAAAGTACGTACGACCTGATTCTCTTTTCCGCCTTCATAAATTTTCACTGGCGGTATTCTTAATCCTTCTTGATGAACATCGGTCGCTGTCGGCGAAATACTCGAGGGCACAAGTCCGCCCACATCACTTACATGAACAAAAGACCAAGCATAGCTGACAATTTCACCATCTACGAAGATCGGCTTAATGATATGGACATCCGGCAGGTGAGTCGCTAAACCATCTGTCGTATAAGGATCATTTGTGATGATAATATCTCCTGGCTGCATCGGTCCGCTCTCTTCAATCGCTTTTTTAAGACTCAGCCCTAAAAAGATCGTGACACCCACTGTCTTCGGATAAACGAAGAAATCTCCAGAAGGCGTGGCTAACGCTGTCGCAAAGTCAGCTGATTCTTTGACGAAAGTCGTAAAAGACGTCCGCTCAATGACATGTCCCATGCCAGATGCAATTGCATTAAAATAACTGCGCATCATCTCAAGCTTTGCTGGATCAGTTCTCATGTAAAGCCGCCTCCCTTGAAATCACCAAGTTCCCTGATTGATCAATGCCGCCTGCCCAATTTGGCAGAATCAATATTGTTGTATCATCCTGCTCAATGATGGCAGGTCCATTAATGACAGAACCTACTGACAAAGTATCTCTGTGATAAATAGCTGCTTCATATTCTTTTTCTTCTATAAAAATTCGCCTGTATTCATGTGGCTTCAAAGATTGTCCGCTGCTTTCATGAACAGGTGTGAAAGGCAGTGGCGGCGTCTCGCCTATGACTCGAACTCGTAAATGAGTAAACTCGATGTTCGCCTGATCATCTCTATGACCATATTGACGCTGATGTAGTTTGTGAAAGGCTTCAATGAGTTGATGGATATCTTGTTCTTGCTTCAGCCATTCAGCTGATAATGGTAATTCAATCTCAAAGGCTTGTCCTTGATAACGTGCATCTGCCAATAATAGTATGGATGTCTGTTTAATATGCTGAATGTTCTGCTGACTGAACCAATCAGTCGCTTTTCGAGAAAGCATCTCATAATCTTGTTTTATTTGATCTATCGAGTAGTCTTGTAAACATATTTTCTTCGACAGTACCGCATCATGAATAAAATCAGCGTTCAAGGCACCTAATGCACATAATGTTCCTGGACTTGGAGGAACGACCACGTTTTTCGCATGAATTTCTCTCGCAAGGAAATTCGCTACAACCGGTCCTGCTCCGCCAAACGCTAGTAAACTAAAATCTCTTGGGTCAAACCCTTGCTGCTCCATGACATTGCTTAATTCTGTGTACATATTGGCGACAGCTACTTGAATCAGCTGGTCAGCCGCTTCTTCTACCGTTTTGTTGAGCTGGTCAGCAATTGGCTGAAAGGCCTTTTCCGCCGCGAACAGCTGTAGTTGTAAATGTCCTCCGGCAAAACGCTCTTGATTGAGATAACCACATATGAGGAACGCGTCAGTTAAGGCGGCTTTCATTCCCTTTCCATACGAAGCTGGTCCCGGCTGTGAGCCAACTGATTCTGGTCCTGCTTTGAGAAGCCCGCCCTGATCAATCCATGCAACCGAACCCCCGCCTGCCCCTATTGAATACATCGCAACAGATGGAAGAATGATCGGAAAACCTGAAAGCTGATTTGACTGAGCCATTGTAGGCTGTCCATTTTGAATAATGGAGATATCTGCACTCGTCCCCCCAACATCAAACGTGATCAGATTGGATTCGTTTGCAGCGGCTGCAATTCTTGCCGCACCAATGACACCAGCTGCCGGACCAGAAAAAAGTGTTTTAACAGGTGAAGTTGCTGCACTTTCTGCATCCATTAAACCACCATTTGATTGTGTAATGTATGGAGAAATTGGTACACCTTCTTCTTTCAAACGGCTTTTCAATGTTTGTAAATACTGTTTCACCTTTGGTTGGATATACAAATTGACAACAGACATCACAGTACGCTCGTATTCTCTCATTTGGGGCCATAATTCAGATGAAGTAAGGACTTCTAATTGCGGATAATGGTGTTTGATATAGGCTTTTGCCTGTAATTCATGAACTGGATTTTGATAGCTATGTAAAAAAGAAATGACAATACCTGCTAGTCCTTTAGACATAACCTGCTGGACAGCATGATCTAATTGCTGCAGATGGAGAGGTTTTTTGATCGTACCATCGTGTATCAACCTTTCAGAGATTGGATATACATGCTTTCGAGGTATCAATGGTTCTGGCAAACGAGAATTGAAGTCATAAGGAATGGGTAATCGTAAACGCTGTAGTGACAATATGTCTTGAAAGCCTTCCGTCACAAAAAGGGCCAAATCTGCTCCTTTTCTCTGCAATAATGTATTAAGACCGATTGTCATGCCATGTACGAGATATTGGATTTTAGATAAATCAACACCTCTGTCTTTTAGAAGTTTTAGCCCATTGATAATTCCCTGAGCTGGGTCGTCAGTCACTGTGGGTGTTTTGAGTTCAGTTAGCGCCCCTGTTGCTTCATTCATCAGCGATAAGTCAGTAAATGTTCCGCCTATGTCTATGCCAAGCCGATAAGAGACATCCGCCATTTGTACTTCCCTCCTACAATGTAAATAGAATGATATTTTGATAAATTACGACATTTTTTGATATTTGACTCCATATTATTAAAGCATATCGGTCTAGTCAATTTTATTTTTTCAAAATTTCTGTGTGTTAAATTCTTGAAATTAGCCCAAAAAGCAGTGATAAAGCCATTTTGATAAAGCATAATCTTTTTATGAACTGAAAAATTAAAATTTTTATGAATTTTTACAAATGTGAAAAGCGAGAGAACGGATAAAAACCGTTTTTCGAACTTTAAAAGGCGTTTTTTCAAAACCAGGAGAAATTGGTAAGTAATTCTGCTATACTTCTGTTTACAAAATACGCAAACAAGAAAGAGAGCTAGCATCTATGAAACTTCTTAAAATCATTCTCTTGCTTTTACTGATCGTCGTTGGTGTAGCAACAGGCTATATTCAGCTGGAGCAAAGTAAACAAGAGACGACGAATTCATCTTATGACAAAACGATTCACTTCCCATCAGATCGTTACCCCGAAACCGCTAAGCACATAGAAGAGGCCATTGATGAAGGCCATTCATCCGTATGTACGATTGACCGTAAACATAGCGATGAACAAAGAGAACAATCACTTCATGGCATCCCAACAAAGCGCGGGTATGATCGGGACGAATGGCCGATGGCGATGTGTAAGGAAGGAGGAACAGGAGCTTCAGTCAAATATATTAATCCTTCAGATAATAGAGGAGCAGGCTCATGGGTTGGTCATCAATTATCGGATGATCCTGACGGCACAAGAATACAATTTATCATCGATTAACGCCATTTCCCTTTTCTATCTAAAAAAATTTCCTCGTAACTGCATTCAGGTATTTCAAACATTTTTTTCATGCCGATAATCCTTAAGGAGGTTTATCCTACCTTATACCTAAAGGAGTCAAAAAGCATAAAGAAAAAGGGGAAACTGAGGCTTGGTGCCAAAATTTTGTTGATCTTTTTAAGTGTCATCATCATCTTTTCAGCAATTGTTGGTTATATGGTGAATCGTAAAATGACAGAAAACATCAAGCACATGGCCACTGAAAAAGCAAAAAGTGATGTAAAGCTAGGCTATGCCTACTTGCTCAAAACGCAGCAATTGAAGCAGCACGAGCAGGCGAGCATGGGAAAGGATTTGCGGTTGTCGCAGACGAAGTGAGAAAGCTCGCTGAGGAATCACAAGCATCATCAAATTTGATTTCCCATCTCATTTCTGAAATCCAAAAAGAGATGACTCATTCAACAAATGCGATCAAACGAGTAAGAGAGGAAGCGGCTCTAGGGACTGTACTTATTTCTCATAAAGAAGAATCATTTATTGATATTCAACAGTCAATGAGAGAAATGGCGGATGGCATCAAGCATTTATCTAGTGCATCACAAAAAATCGCAGCTTATACAAACGATGCGAAACGATCCTTTGCCACTATTACAGAAGGGGTTAAACAAACGAGTGAACATTCACAGCAAGTAGCCGGTTTAACAGAAGAACAATTTGCCGCAACGGAAGAAGTAACTGCTTCATCAGAAGCTCTTGCTCATTTAGCAGGAGATTTAAAAGCAATGGTTTCACAATTTCACATCTAGATTCCTTATATAGAAGCGCAAGACGGCGACAATCGTCTTGCTGCCTAACATTCTCTTCAAGAATCACTCTTTCAACCATTTACATTCCAACGAAAATCTATGTATAAAGGAGTTTTTTAAATGAATAACTTAAACCAAGCCTATTCTCTATCTATCTCCTATCACCAAATCACCGTATACACCGGAAGCAAAACACCACCTGTGATTGACTGGTCAGATGATGACATTCTTCAAGGATTCGCCATGGGAGATCACGGTGTATCCTTTGAAGGGGTCAACAACGGAAAAGCATCTGTTACCGTAACTTTAAATAGCAATATGCCCCCATCTTCGGCTGATAGAACGGTCACAGTGCCTTTTACGCATGCAAGCGATCAAGTTTATATCACAAGCGTCATGGCTCAGGTGCTGTCTTTCCCTATTCCAAAGGGAGATTATCAGCTCACCTGCTATACTTCTCAGCAGCCTGATCAAGACCTTTATCATATGAATTTCCAAACGGTGTAGGTCACGACTGATCGTACAAATCAAGCCACTTTTCCGCAAAGTCTACCGATTCTCTCACCGGTAATAAATATGAACTGGCAAGCCCGATTTGACCGTGATGATGAGTGCCTCCTGATAGAAGAAAGTCACGGCCGATCTGCTCAAATAGTTCTTCTCTTGTGATAATATCTTGGTACTCTTTCCATACCCTCCATCCATTTTCTAAGATGGGAGCTCCTCTTGTCATGAGGTCTTGCTGAGGAATGCGATATTCAGCCAGATGGAAAGCTGTCAGACTTTCAAAAGACGTACCAATCAGCAACACCTGAGCCTGAAGATCATACATGCGGGCTAGAGGCGAATGTTCCCCTAATCCAAAAGAAAGTGCGTGGTGTTTCAGAAGCTCATGTTTCTTTTTCCCCCAGGCCGTGAATGAAAAATGAGGATGATTGCTTCTCGCCACGCCCGGGTATTTCCAAAACGTTTCCGCTACCTTTCCCATTGCTGTTGGCATCGAGTAAGCTGGATCAAATGCAGGCATCGTGTCTTTGATCGATTTCCACCATGAAAAAGGAACAGGCGGATCGATCCAATCAGCGGGATCAGAAATCTCTAACGTTTGTGCCGGCATGATCAGTGTCCCCTCTTCTGTTAAGGTTTCCATCAATGCTTGTATGAGGGCAACAGCGCCTCCGTTTACCCAGCCGATAGATGATAAGGATGAGTGAACACATAAAATCATGCCTTTTTTCACACCAAGTTGAACCAAGTCTGCTTTGATTTTTTCCTTTGTCACCGGTTCAGCTTGATTTTCGATTAATTTTTTCATCGTTCTTTTTCCTCCTGCGTCTCTTTTCTTACTGATGAATGAGACGCTTAACCGCAATAGACAGTTTATAATTTGCGTAATTTGTCAGCTCCGTTAAAAACAGATCCAGTTCATCATGACTGAAGAAATGGCCTTCAGCCATATAGCAGCCTTCACCACTTATTTTAAATAAATTCTTGATCTCTTCCTGTCGGTCGAGAAAGGACAGAAGCGGTTCGTGATGATGACTGCGGGTATAGAGCTGCATAAATGTTTGGATGGTCTTTTGCGTCCGCCAGTCAATCGAAATGGTATATGCTTCAATCACACCCTCTTCTTCAAGCTTTAACACACGATTTGCAACAGCTTGACCCGTTAAATGAACTTTTTCACCTAGCGCTTTCATAGTTAATCGACTGTTTTTTGAGAGCTCTTTTAAAATATCCATATCGGTTTGGTCTAACATTGGCTCACCTCTTTCAAAAATCAAGTCCTTCTGATGAAAGACTTTCACAACCCTCTGTCACATGGAACTCTTTTAATATACTGTAAACTTAATCAGAAAAAAAGGAGGCCTTTTCATGAAAATCACGCTCATTCGGAATGCTACTTTCTACCTTGAATATGGTCAGGCAACTTTCTTCATTGATCCCTTTTTAGCAGCAAAAGGAACATATCCACCGTTTCCTCATACAGCCAATCAACATTTGAACAATCCGATTGTTGATCTGCCTGTAAACATTGACTTAGACAACATGCTACACCCAGATGCTGTCTTACTCACTCATTTGCACGTGGATCACTTTGATGACGAGGCGAAACAAAAATTAGCCCAAGACCAACCCATTTATACGCAATCGGATAATGACAAAAAAGAAGTTGAAGAGGCCGGTTTCCAGCATGTCACATGCATTGAAGATGAAATAGACATTTATGGTGTTCATATTCAGCGGACAGGTGGACAGCATGGGACAGGAGAAATTGCAAAGCGGATGGGACAGGTCAGCGGTTTTGTTTTCTTTCACCCTGATGAACCTACCCTTTACATTGCAGGTGATACCATTTGGTGTGATGAGCCGAAGGAGGTTATCAATACTTGCAAGCCAGATGTCATTGTGGTCAATAGCGGAGCTGCTCAATTTTTAGAAGGCGATCCAATTACGATGACGAAGGAAGACATTTTAGACGTTCACCGTTCTCACCCAACAGCACAAATTGTCGCTACTCACCTTGAGGCAGTGAATCATTGCTTACTAACAAGAGCCTCTTTACAAGCTTACATTCAAGAGCATCAAGCAGCACAAGCCATTTTTGTCCCTAAAGATGGTGAAAGTCTCTCCTTCTGAATAGATTGATAAACAATAAAAAACCGGCACCTCGCTGCCGGTTTCATCCTTATGGTCAATGGTGCTGTGGTTTTTTCAGCAATGGCACAAATCCGTTGTTTTTCAAATGATTGTAATGTTCATCCATTCGTTTCGTAATATGTGTACCTTGTTCCTTTGTTAACACACCATATTGGACGTACTTCTCAATCACTTCTTTTCGTTTAGAAAGAATTTGCTGCTCAAGCGTTTCAATTTGTTTTTGTTGTTCTGTCGTTAGTTTTACTTGATGCGTTACTGGACGCTTTTCCATTTGGGGTGTTTCTCCATGAGCTGTTTCCATATAAAAACCAGACAACAGCATCACCGATAATATGATCAAGCCACTTATTTTTTTCATCATTTTCTTCCCTCCTTTATTCGCATTTATTTTGTACACACTTTCCTTTTTTATACATTATCTCACGTTGCAAATTGCACATAATATTCTTACTTTTTCGCTTTTCTTCTGAAAACGTTGTCCTAACAGAAAAAGCGTGCTATGTTTTGTTTTGTATAAAAAATAGAGGAGGATTCTTAAATGAGTCGTTTTTATCATAGAAAATCGATCTGGGTAATGCTTGTTGTGTCTGCTTTCATACTTGTCTTGTCTGCTTGCAGTCAATCAGGCTCTTCTCAGTCTGGAGATTCAAAGTGGGATGAGATTCAAAAGAAAGGGAAAATCGTGGTTGCTACTTCAGGCACCCTTTATCCAACGTCATATCATGATACCGCTAATGGCAAGGATCAATTGACTGGTTATGAAGTGGAAGTGGTCAAAGAAGCATTTAAACGCCTGGATGTGAAAGTAGAATTTAAAGAAATGGGCTATGATGGCATGCTGAGCGCCATTAATTCTGGTCAAGTGGATGCCGCTGCAAATGACATTGACATCACAGATGACAGAAAAGATAAGTTCGCCTTTTCAACTCCTTATAAATATTCTTATGGCACAGCGATCGTAAGAAAAGATGATTTGTCTGGCATTAAAACGTTAAAAGATTTAAAAGGAAAGAAAGCAGCTGGTGCTGCCACAACGATTTATATGGATGTCGCTCGCAAGTACGGTGCGAAGGAAGTCATTTATGATAATGCGACAAACGAGCAATACTTAAAGGATGTCGCTAACGGTCGTACAGATGTCATTCTAAATGATTATTACTTGCAGACACTAGCTCTAGCTGCATTCCCGAAATTAAATATTACGATTCACCCTGACTTAAAATACATGCCAAACGAACAAGGTTTTGTGATGAAGAAGGACAACACAGAGCTTCAAAAAGAATTAAATCGTGTCTTAAAAGAAATGAAAAAAGACGGAACCATGAAAAAGATTTCCGAAAAATTCTTTAATCATGCAGACGTCTCAAAGAAAATAGATGCTGATGTCGAAGATGTCGACATTTCTAAATAAGGAGCCGCAAGCGTGGGAGATATTCATTTAGAATATATATTTAATCCTGCACTGGCAAAGGCGTCATTTCCATTTGTCATGAAAGGCATCTGGCTGACGCTGCTCATTTCCTTTGTGAGCATGTTTTTTGGCACCATTCTTGGCTTTTTTATTGCGCTTGCCAGAATGGCGAATACGTGGATGCTTTGGCTGCCTGCACGGCTGTATATCTCATTCATGCGTGGCGTGCCCATTCTGGTGATTTTGTTTATTCTTTATTTTGGATTTCCTTATATCGGCATTGAGTTTACAGCGGTCACTGCTGCCATTATTGGATTCAGCTTCAATAGCGCTGCCTATATTGCAGAAATCAATCGGGCGGCCCTCTCATCTGTTCCAAGTGGACAGGTGGAAGCTGCCAAGTCACTAGGTCTCAGCTATTGGCAAACGATGCGCGGTGTCATTTTGCCTCAATCCGTCCGCATCGCACTGCCGCCATTGACCAATGTCATGCTCGATTTAATCAAAGCCTCCTCACTGGCTGCAATGATTACTGTCCCCGAGCTATTCCAGCAAGCAAAGATCGTAGGTGGGCGCGAATTCGATTATATGACCATGTATATTTTGGTCGCCCTCATTTACTGGGGCATTTGCAGCGTAGTCTCATTACTTCAGGACTTTTTAGAAAAACGCTATGCAAAATATCTGTAACAAAAAAGAGCAGATCCAAGCGACCTGCTCTTTTTTATATTCAGCTTTAATGTATGAGCCATAACCACGCATATAACCCCAATAAAGTAAGGATCAAGGTTGGGATGGTCAGGATGATTCCGGCTTTCATGTATGCACCCCAAGAGATATGGACGCCCTTTTTCTTAAGAACATGAAGCCACAGCAATGTCGCCAATGAACCGATAGGGGTCATTTTCGGACCAAGGTTAGAGCCGATGACATTGGCATAAATCAATCCGTCTCTCATGACGCCTGCTGTATCTGTATGACCGATCGCAATCGCATCAATTAACACAGTAGGCAGATTGTTCATGACAGAGGACAGCACTGCGGCAAGCACACCCATAAACATCGTTCCCGCAAGCAAGCCATGCGATGCTCCTTGTTCGATCCATGCCGCCAATATTTCTGTGAGACCGACATTCTTCAGTCCATATACGACGACATACATGCCGATTGAGAAAAAGACAATGGACCACGGTGCTTCTTTTACGACACGTTTTGTCGCCACTTGGGGACTTCTTCTTGCCAGCCACAAGAAGACAAGAGCAATACCGCCCACAATGATGGAGACCGGAACCCCAATGAGTTCCCCTGCAAAATAACCGACAAGCAGACAGCCAAGCACGTACCAAGACAAGCGGAACATGCGGATATCCCGGATAGCTGATGCCGGTTCCTTCGCCTGTGATACATCGTATGTTTTTGGGATAAGCTTTCGGTAAAACACATAAAGCACTAACATGCTTGCTCCAAGTGACACAAGGTTTGGCACGAACATGTTTGCTGTATATTCAAGAAACCCAATATGAAAATAGTCGGCTGATACGATATTGACCAAGTTACTAATGACAAATGGCAAGGAGGTTGTATCTGCAATAAAGCCGCTCGCCATCACAAAAGGCAGGATCATCCGCTCATCCAGCTTTAACGCTCTCACCACAGACAAGACGATCGGGGTCAAAATCAGTGCCGCTCCATCATTCGCAAAAAAAGCAGCCACGACAGCGCCGAGCAATGTTAAATAAATAAACATGCGGACACCGTTCCCTTTTGCGGCTTTTGCCATATGCAGTGCAGCCCATTCGAAAAAACCGATTTCATCTAAAATTAACGAAATAATAATGATGCCAATAAACGCAAATGTTGCGTTCCATACTATTTGCGTCACTTCCCACACATCGCCCAGATGAACGACACCAAAGGCAAGTGCAAGAATGGCGCCTCCACATGCTGACCATCCAATGGTTAAACGTCCTGGTTGCCAAATGACAAGGACGAGGGTCAGGATGAAAATCAAAATGGCCAAGGTGACTGCTCCCAAAGGTGGCCCCCCTTTCATAAAATCCTTATCTATCATACAACGAAACACGGCCGTTGTATGCCATTTTCACATGAAAACCCGCAGGTGATCCCGGGCACCTGCGGATTCGATGACTATTGATCTTTTTTCATCAGCATCAATTCAATAAATAACTCACATCGCTGGCTGAAGTGACTTAAATCGATTGAGGTCATATCAAAGATTTGTTTCATTCGATAGTTTAATGTATTTTGATGAATAAACAACTGCTCTGCGGCTGGCTTTAGCTTGCAGTTATTCAATAAATAGACTTCAAGCGTTTTTAAAAATGAGGTTTGGCTGTCTCGGTCTTTTTCCTTCAAACGTAACAAATCTGGATTGAAGTCATTTTTCTTTTTTTGATGGCTGTAAATCGAGTCTAAGAAGCGGAAAACCCCAAGATTCTCGTAATCATATGGAATCAGCTCTTGTCCCCCCACAATTTTCACAGCCTTCACGACCTCTATCGCTTCAAATCGACTTGTGCTCATTTTCATGACATCTCGATACTCTCTTCCCATCCCAATATACAATGGAGAAGGATGGGCATGCGCTTTCGATTGCAGATGAGCGATGACGTCAGCCGCAGTCGCTTTCGGTGAGTGCCGGTCTGACAAGCTGCCCAATATGACGACAATGTCGGCTTGAACGGAGTATACGTGATTCACCTTATCTTCTAGCTGCAAATACGTTCGAATGACATCCTTCACATCTTCTGCCGTCTCACTTTTGTTATCGGCAGCGTGTACGACCATGACAGTAAATACGGCTGGCAGCGGGATGCTTAAATTCTCAGCCTCCCACTTCAGTTCTTCTTCTGTATAAAAATGATCATCCATGACCTTTTTGAAAAATTCTTCAATCTTGCCTTCCTTTTTCTCCAGCTGTTTCTTATTCTTATAAATCACTTTTCCCACTTGAAAGGAAGCTTCATGCAAAAATTGCAGCTCCTCCTGAGAGAGAGAATCTTCAATGTCCTGCACCCAAATAAAGCCGACAACCTCTTGTTTATGCTTGGCGCTCACAGCCACCCGCCGATTAAACCCGAGCTCGTCATGACCGCTCACATAAAAAGGCTTTGACTCCTTGTGAAGCCGCTTGATGACCCCTGTTTTCTTTAACCAATCGACTACAGACCCCGGACATTCTTTTGAGAAAATCGTTTGCTGATTGACTGGGTCAAACTGCTGAATGCTGTAAGAATTATAAGCAAGGAGCTGACACTCTGTGCTTTCTAAAATGACTGGTTTTTTTAAATACCCGCTAATAAATGCAATTAACTTATCGACATCAAAAAATGTATGAAGCTTTTCTAATATCTCTTCCATCCCGATTGCTCCCTGATTAAGTAATACATTTATCATACTTCTTTCCGGACAGATTTGCATAGAAACAAGTCGTAGACAAGCAAAAAAAAGCATGAACCCGTGTGCACAGGTTCATGCTTTTCCAACTTAAAACATTTCACTAATCGTTTTTGCCTGCATGTGTAGAGCTAGGTAATCTGGACCACCTGCTTTTGAATCGGTTCCTGACATTTTGAATCCGCCGAATGGGTGATATCCTACGATGGCTCCTGTGCAGTTACGGTTAAAGTAGAGGTTCCCTACATGGAACTCCTGCTTCGCACGGTTGATATGATCACGATTATTGGTAATGACAGCACCTGTCAAACCATATTCCGTGTTGTTGGCTACTTCAAGTGCCTCATCAAAGCTAGATACTTTCGAGAAGGCCAAGACAGGTCCAAAGATTTCTTCTTGCATCAAGCGAGATGTTGGCTCAAGATCTGCAAAAATGGTTGGGTGAATGAAGTATCCTTCTGAATCATCACTCGTTCCGCCAGTGACTAAGCGGCCTTCCTGTTTGCCCACCTCGATATAATCCGTGATCTTGTCAAAGGACGCTTGATCAATGACAGGTCCCATGTAGACATCCGCAGAAAGAGGGTTCGCTATTGTTTTCGTTTCTGTGATTTCCTTCACTCGCTCGATCACTTGGTCATACAGCTTCTCGTGGACGACAGCCCGAGATCCAGCTGAACATTTCTGACCTGAAAAACCGAAGGCTGATGTGAAAATGGCATTAGCCGCTAATTCGACGTCTGCATCCTCATCTACAACCACTGTATCCTTACCACCCATTTCAGCAATGACACGCTTTAAATGCTGCTGACCTGGCTGTACTTTTGCCGCGCGTTCAAAGATACGTGTCCCTACTTCTCTTGAGCCAGTGAATGTAATCAGGCTTGTTTTCGGGTGATCGACTAAGTAATCTCCAACCTCTGCTCCGCTTCCTGGTACAAAGTTCACCACACCCTTTGGAAGACCTGCTTGCTCAAGCTCTTCCACAAAACGTGCCGCAATGACAGGAGTTGCACTTGCAGGTTTTAAGACAACTGTGTTCCCTGTAACGATTGGTGCTACTGTTGTTCCTGCCATAATGGCAAACAAGAAGTTCCACGGCGGAATGACGAGCGTCACGCCAGTTGGTGTGTATACGTATTGATTGTGTTCCCCTTCGCGGCTGTTCACTGGTTTGCCTTTCGCCAGCTCCAGCATTTGACGAGCATAATATTCAAGGAAGTCGATCGCTTCTGCTGTATCTGCGTCCGCTTCATTCCAAGGCTTACCTGCTTCTTTGACAAGAAGGGCTGAATACTCATGCTTTTTACGGCGAATGCTTGCCGCAGCACGGAAGATGACGCTGGCTCTTTCTTCTGGAGACGTATAGCGCCAAGTTTCAAATGCTTTCGCCGCAGCCTGAACCGCTTGTTCTGCCTCTTCTTTTCCGGCCTTTGATACGGTTCCAACAACTTCATCCTTTTTCGCTGGATTGATCGAGACAATTTGATCTTTCGTTTCGATTCTTTCTCCATTAATCACGAGCGGATAGGTTTGACCCAGTGATTCTGTTACCTTTGCTAATGCTTGTTCAAACGCTTTACGATTTTCTTCCTGGCTAAAATCCGTGAATGGTTCATGTTTGTAAGGTGTTGTCATTTTTGTCACGCTCCCGTTTCAAATTATTTTCTCGTCATCCCTTTTAAAGCAAAGGCAATGTTTGCCGGCCGTTCTGCAAGACGTCTCATGTAGTAGCCATACCACTCTCGTCCATATGGGGTATAGACCCTCATTTGATAGCCCTCTTTCACAAGTGCCTGCTGCGTTTCTGACCTCATGCCATACAGCATTTGAAATTCGAACTGACTTGTCGGTATATTGTGTTTTTTCACAATATTTTTCGTAAACTCGATCATATGATCGTCATGTGTCGCAATGGCTGTATAGTTCCCTGTGAGTAATTGCTTTTCGATCAGTTTCTTGTAATTCTGATCAACATCTTTTTTGTTTGGATACGCCACTTCGGCGGATTCCTTATAGGCACCCTTTACAAGTCGTAAAAATGGTTGCAGCTCATTGAGGTCATCAAGATCCTTTTCTGTTCTGTACAAATACGCCTGCAGGACCGTACTGACATACTCATATTGAGATTTCATCTCTTTAAAAATGTCCAGCGTTTTTTGACAGCGCTGTTCATCCTCCATATCGATTGTCACCATGATACGGTGTTTTTCTGCCGTATCTAAAATACGTTTCATATTGCGATACACAAGGTCATCGTCAATATCCAGGCCGAGTGATGTCATTTTGAGTGACACGTGGGAATTGAGTCCCGCCTCAGCAATCCGCTGAATGGTTTGAATACACTCATCCGTCCGCTCATTTGCAATCTCTGCCTTTGTGACAAACTCACCAAGGTGATCGACTGTTACAGCCATTCCTTGATCATTTAATCGTTTAATGACAGAGATAGCGCTCTCAAAATCTTTCCCACCGATGATTTTCTTAGATGCAACAGCACTTCCCCAATTACGAGCAATATGGTTCAAGAGACTGCTTTTTGACAAAAACAAGAAGAAATTTCTTGTGACCGACTCCATAAAGGGCACCTCCCACTCTTTGTAAGCTATGTCTTTATTGTAAGGCTCATAAGCTGTCCGCTACAATATTTGAAGATGACAAAAATTCTGACTTTTTTTGTGGTTTTATCACAATAAGAGAAAAAAAAGAGCCTGCCGCTATCCGGCTGGCTCTTCCCTCCTACGCCCACACCTCATCAAGGGTAGACTGCAGCAGCTCATTTAATTCTTGTATCAGATTGTCTTTCGGCTGATTGTAGCTTTTCACCAATTCATCAAAACGCGCCAGTTCTTTATCAATAAATGGATGGACATGAGCGAGACGGTTCTCTACATTCATTTCTTCTCCATCCATTTTACGTTTGAGCAGTTCGTGAATTTCTGCTAAAAGCGGGCCTTCCTCCACTAGCTCCTTGAGCAATTCATGAAAGTCCATTGGTGGAACTGTTCGGTAACGTTCAATCCACTGACAGGCAAGAAGCGGACGAAGCACATAGAAATACTTCTTGATTTGCACCTGCTCTCCTCGTAAATGCCGGCTCTCATTCCGCTTCGCCATATTGAGGTAATGATACATCAAAGCCGCAGGGTAAAACGCTCGATCCTTTAATTCTCTTAGCTGCTTTGCCAAAGAGAAAGATTCAGCATAGATAATATCAGAAGACAGCCATTCCATAATGGATGGATTTGATTTATTGAATAAGCGAAGTGCCTTTCTAAGCTCCCAGCCGCTGATATCAAGCACGTCATCAATCGGTCGTTCAATGACATCACGATGCTCTGCCATCGCCCAATACCATTCTTTCCGGGGAACATATAAAAAACGAACATCATAATCACTATCGGTCGAGGGAAATCCCCATGCCCTACTGCCTGATTCGACGGCAAGACAAATCTTTACGTCATACGTTTCTTCGATGATTTTCAGCTCTTCCTTAATACTCTCTCTCAAGCGTCCATCAACTCTTTCTATAGAATTCTGCATGACTTCTTCACGTTTTGGGAAAATACGAATAAGACATATATGAAAAAGGAGTTGGATCTGATGTCTATATCTCGCATTATGAAATGGATCACTGGGATTTTTGAAGCTTGCCTTGCCATCCCTGTGATCGGAGGTCTATTCGTTATCAGCAATGGCTATTCACCGCTTATGGTCATGCTTATTCTGCATATTATCACACTCGTCTTATCGAGGCGAGACCAGGGACCAATGATTGGAAGCATCATTGGAATTGTCACATCCTGCCTTGCATGGATTCCGATTCTCGGATTCATTCTTCATATCATCACTGCCCTTGCCCTGATTATCACCGCGTTAGTGCATGATGAAAAAACGAGACAGAATACGAGCTATTAAAAAAGAGGCCCTCCTAGAGAGGCCTCTTTGTTCTGTTAATTCGTTAAATGCTTTTGTAAGAAGGCAAGCTTCTCTGTTTGAAAAGCCGGGATGTACTCGTGTCCAAAGTAGCGATACACCTTTAAATCTTTATCTGTTTCTAAATGGTTATATACCGCAAACACAGTAGATGGCGGGGTGATTTGATCGATCAAACCGATGGCCATCAATGTGGGCTGTTTCACCCATCCGGCTAAATTGATCAAATCAAAATAGCTTAACGTCTCAAATACCTTTTTTTCCGCTTCTGGATCGCTGTTTCTGCGAAAGTATGAATTGATTTCTAAATAAGGCTGCTCCAATGCCACATCTACTGCACGTTCAAAATTCGATAAGTACGGATAATCTGCCACGACGACCTTCGGAATGTCTGAAAGTGCTGCAGCTGCAACCGCTAATGCACCATCCTGGCTCCCGCCCACCACGCCGACCCGGTGTTCATCCACTTCCGGGAAGGACTGAATCACGGCGAGCGCTCGAACCGCATCTAAATAAACACCCCGATAATAGTAGGTCTCTTTCGATAAAATGCCTTTTGTCATCCACCCCAAAGCCTGCGCACCTGGTGTCACTGTCTTATCTTCACTGCCGCCTTGACCGCGGACGAGCATACCAAATGTCGCATAGCCATGCAGTGCCCAGTTGACGATGTCATGAATGCCGCCGTCATAGCTGGCATTATAGCCATGAAAATGAACGAGTGCTGGATGTGGACCTGTTTGATCTGGTACTGCATACCAGCCTTCAATTCGAGAATGACCAAAGCTTTGATACGTCAGGCGGTACACCTTCACTCCCTTTACTGGATAATCATAAGGTTCAAGTGCTGGCTCTGCCTCCACTTGGTTCAGTTCTTCAAGCGATGCCTTCCAAAAGTCTGAGAAATCAGGACGTGCTGTTTTCTTCGGTTTATACTTTTTTAGCTCATCTAATGGTAAATCAAACAATTGCATATCCTACTATCCCCCTTTGTTTTATTAGTTGTGTGTATCATATCACTGTTTTCTTGACGAAGAAAGCCATTTTCTACACAAAAGACAAAACCTTCTGACATTTCTATTGGCAAAGAAGTTTGAAACCTTTATGATAAAGAAACTGGCTTGAAAACTAGAGATTCTCAGACAAAAAAATCGATCGATCCATTCATGGATTTCATATTTGCAATCATCGAATAAAGGAGGAACCTGTATGAAAATCGCCCTTGTCCAGATGGACGTACAAATTGGAGAACCTGATGTGAACTTTCAAAAAGCAGAAGCATTTTTAGAAGAAGCGATCAGCGAGCAGCCCGATCTGATCATTTTACCCGAAATGTGGAATACCGGTTACGCTCTTGAACAAGCCGATCAGCTTGCAGATGTAAATGGTGAACGCACAAAACAGCTTTTCTCTTCCTTTGCCCGTAAGCACCAAGTAGTTCTCATTGCAGGAAGTGTATTGAACAAGCGCTCAGAAAGTGACAACATCACCAACACGATGTATGTCTTTAACCGCCAAGGTGAGCTTTTAGTCGATTATGATAAAATTCATTTATTCCGCTTAATGGATGAGCACAACTATTTAACCGCTGGTGATCAGCTTGGTTTATTTGACTATGATGAGGATGTGAAGATCGGGGCCATGATCTGCTATGACCTTCGCTTTCCGCAGCTTTCCAGAACACTTGTCAACAAAGGGGCGAAGGTGCTTATCAATACGGCGCAATGGCCTTCAGCAAGAGTGGATCATTGGCGCAGCTTGCTCATCGCAAGAGCAATTGAAAATCAGTCATTTATGATTGCTGTTAACAGAACAGGCACAAGTAGAGACACTGAATTCCCTGGCCACTCCATGGTGATTGATCCACTTGGCCGTATTTTACTTGAAACAAACCATGAGGAAGATATTTATTATGCGGACATTGATCTTGAGCTAGTGGATGAAGTGAGACAGCAGATTCCTGTGATGACAGATCAGCGGCTGGATATTTATTAAAAAGCAGGGTGCTCCCCTGCTTTTTGCATTTAATTAAACGTTTGTTTAAGCTTTTTCTTGATTTTGATAAAGGTCCATTAGGGCTTGAGCGGCTTTCGTTAAATACCTTTCTTCCACATATGCAAACACAAGTGTGCGGGTTGGACTTGAATCAATTTTCAAATAAGCGACTTCGTTCCTTTCCTCTTGTGCCACCATTTTCGGCACAACTGTCACACCTAGCCCATTTTTGACCAATGCCTGCGCTGTTTGAATATGACTTGTTTCAAAGGTTATCTTCGGCTGAAAACTATGATGATGACAGAGTTCTGTGACCACTTGCCGAAAGCCATATCCCTCTTTCAGCATAATAAATGCGGCATCTTCCAGAAGGCGAAACGGAACAGTCCCTTTCTGATCTGCTTGATTGATGATATCGTTCAATTCCGCCTGTAACCAAGGTTGAGCAGATGGCGGAACTGCAAGAAGAAGCGGCTCTGTCAGCATGTGTTTCGTTTTCAATGATTCATGCTCGACCGGCATAGATAAAATAGCCAAATCCAGCTGACCAGCCAATAGAAGTTTTTCTAGCTCACGAGGTGATTCTTCTATTAGTTGAACGTGAACATGAGGATACGTTTGACAAAAGGTTTTTAATAAACCGGGTAAGACATATCCCCCTGTGACGGCTGGCGCTCCAACGTTCAGCTCTTTCCCCACCTCATAAGCTGCTTCTCCCATTTCACGCAGCAAATCATCTCTTTCCTTCAAAATGTTCTCAGCCCTTTTAATGAACCGAATCCCTTGAGGTGTGGGTGTGACTTGTCCATACTTTCGAATAAATAGGGGGGTGTCTAATTCCTCTTCCAGCTTCTTTATTTGTTGGCTTAAAGAAGGCTGTGCAATGTGAAGCTGATCCGCTGCTTTTGTAAAACTTTTCTGCCGGTACACTTCCATGACATATTCCATCATCCGTATATCCACTTTCATCACCTCATAGGTTTTAACTATTCAAGTCATATCTTTTATGTCTTAGACAAATAACAAAAGGAATTCTACGATAAAGAGACAATAAAAGGGGGAGAAGAAATGTATCCATATACGAAAGCCGAAAACCAATTCTCACAAAATGCTGAGAACTATCGCGATTCACCTATATTTGCAGCCGGAGAAGAGTTGGAATGGATAAAAGCGGCAGCAAATACGAAGGGTCACGAGTATTTACTTGATATCGGTTGCGGAGCTGGACATACCGTTTTTTCCTTTTCAGACATCATTTCTAAAGGAATCGGCATAGATTAGGCATTTTAAAAATTGTACATAGATCCTCTGAATAAAAAAAGAACCTACCCTCTTTAGAATAAGTTCTTCACTGCGTGCGTAAATCACGGTGCAATATCCTCTAATACTTTCTCGCGCGTTTCGATCATTTTAAAAGCAAGAATTGCTCCCACTACAGTCACACTTGCAAAAAGAATAAAAATAGTTGAAACACCGCTTACCTCTAAAATAAAGCCTATCATAATAGGAGCGATCGCTGAGGCCAGCCTAAGCCATGCTGTAGCAAATGCCGTTCCAATCACCCTCATACGTGTTGGATAAATTTCAGGTGTATATAGATAGAGAAGAACTGTAATCGTCCCCATCATTCCGTAAGCAGCGGACCCTAAATATATCACACTTTCTGGAGAACTCGCTCCGCTGATCCATAAAGCAGTTAATAAAGCACCTGTTACGATAAATGCAATGGTTGCCCAGCGCTTTCGTCCTACTTTATCAATTAAAAATGCACAAGCGAATACCCCTATGGTCTGTAAAATATTTGTGAGAGAGGCTGCCCTTAATGAATCTCCAACTGGCAAATTGTAAACCGTATTATAAAGACTTGGTAACCAGTTATTTAAACCATTTGATACAAAGTAGGCAGAAAACCATAGTCCCCATACAATCAGTGTTCTTTTACGGTAGAAAGTTGAAAAAAGCTCTTTCCAGTCGCCCTTTTCAGTACTGCTAAATACTTGCTTTGCTACAGGCATTCGTTTGTCGGTACTAGCTTCAATTTCTTCAATAATTCTTTCGGCCTCATCTAACCTGCCTTTCGAAATAAGCCACCTTGGAGATTCACGTAACATAAAAAAGAATACAAAGACGATTAAACCTCCAATGCCTCCAATCAAAAACATCCACTTCCACCCAAAGCTAGGTACAACAAATGCGCCGATTTGAGCTGAGATCATTAAACCTAAAGGAAAAATCATCTCATAAAGCATAAAAAATCTGCCTCTCCCTTGAGCCCGGGACAGCTCATTGATATATGAAGCCGCTACCGGCACCTCTCCTCCTACCCCAATCCCTTGTATAAAACGAAAAATAAACAGTGCCATAAAATTACCTGAAAACACACATGCAATACTCATGACGGACATGAGGAGTATAGTCCACTTTGCACTAAAAACACGGCCACGCCTTTCTGCTAACCATCCAAAGAAAATGGCACCAATCGCTTGTCCTATATAACCAGACCCAATAAGAAGACCAATTTGAGCAGGTGATAAACTCCACATGCCGATGAGAACTGGGAGAACAAACGCTAAAGACAGAGCATCAAAAGCATCAAAAAAGGTGGCAGATCCCATAATGATACGAGGCTTTAAATGCCATCTAGAAAAAGGTACACTTTCCATTCTCGTCAATAGTTGTGAAGCTCTATCAACAACTTGCCCATCATGAGAATTTGAATTTCCGCTGACTTCTAACGTCATGATATCTCCTCCTTATTAGAGGAAATGATGCAAAAGTACATGCCGAAGAGCGCTAAAGAAATCGCTTACATTTCAAATCAAGAGACATTCTAAAGCGTTCATACGAGTTTTCAGCATCTATCATTTCTTTTTTGGCGTTCCCGTGGTGCCCCGATCTATGTAGTACATAGGGAAGATATGTTCCATCGCCTCTAACTGTTCTCCTTCTAATACCTGTGTTAATAAAGAA
The DNA here is from genome assembly GCF_038007905.1 of Bacillus sp. FSL W8-0645. Taxonomy (NCBI): domain Bacteria; kingdom Bacillati; phylum Bacillota; class Bacilli; order Caryophanales; family Bacillaceae; genus Bacillus; species Bacillus sp. FSL W8-0645. Next base: position 338,288 of record NZ_JBBOYC010000001.1, on the reverse strand, counting down.
ACAGCTTTTCTCCCCATTCCAACTAAATCTACATGAACTGAAGATAAAGAAGGGGTTAGAAAACTTGCAATGGGCACATCATCGGCACCAACGACTGACAAGTCATGAGGTATGGACACATTTGCGTGATCTGCAGCTTTCATGACCCCCATCGCCAAAAAATCTGAAGAGCAAACAACTCCAGTCATGTGCTGGTTTCCTTGGAGAAATTGAGAAACCACTTCTACTACTTTTCCCCCATCAAATTCATCTAACTCAAACACAAGTTCTTTGTTCATTGTTAACCCTAAATTTTTAAGTGTGCGCTCATATCCCTTGTAGTACCTCACACTATGCATCGAACTCATTGGACCATTGACCAGCCCAATGGTTCGATGACCTTTCTCAAATAAGGCCGTTACGGATTGACACACACCTTCTTCATCATCTGGCCTGACACATGGGAAAGGAGAATCCTCTAAGTAACTTCCAACAACAATAATGGGAATAGCTAAACTTTTTAACCAATCCATACTCAATTCTTCATTTCTTGGAGAAAATAAAATGGCACCATCTACAGCCTGTGTTTCAAGTAATCGCTGCTGCTGTATAGATGTAAATGACATCAACATATTGAATTCAGTTTCATCTAATTCCTTCGCAATACCATCTAAAATCGTCGAAAAAAATGGATTATTCAAAATATATGAACCACGCGGAACCACGACAGCTATATTGCCAGTCTTTCTTTTAACGAGCCCTCTAGCTCCTAAATTAGGGCGATAGCCTAACTCATCAATCACTTGTTTGATTCTTTCAGCCGTTTGAGCACCTACTCCTGGTTTACCACTTAATACTCTGGAAACAGAGGCGATAGACACTCCAGCTTTCAATGCGACATCTTTAATACTTACTGACACATTTCATACCTCCGGGAGTCTGTTGTTTTATACACTATTATAACCTGACTCACCTTCATCATGAAATCAATGGTCTGTTATCTACCGACGTTTTCCTTAAACAAACCAACACTTTGAAGGCCCTGACGAATTTCTTCTTTCTCCTCATCAGTTAAAGGTAGTACCGGCTTCCTAGCAAGCGAACTACTGATCAAACCTCGCTGATACATCGCTTCCTTCATGCGCAGATGAGAAGTAGATGAAGGTTCATCCATTTTATACACAGCATGCTTTAATTCGAATATTCTATCGTAAACTTTATTGGCCGCTACAAGGTCTTTTTCTTCCACACATTTCACAAGTTCAGCGATCAAATCTGGCACGAAACAGCCGAAACCTACAAGTGCTCCATCAATGCCTTGAACCAATGTTGGCAATAAATATTCATCATGACATGTGAGTAACGATACATCTGGTGCATGTTTTTTCAATGCCCGTACATCGACCTCGTATTGTGCCATGTCTCTTTGACCAATTTTAAACGAAACAACATTCTCAATTTCCGACATTTCTAGTAATTGACTGGTTGTATATGAGGTTTTTGTCCATGTTGGATATTGATGGACAATGATTGAAATATCAATCGCTTCTGCAACATCTTTAAAGAATTGGACAGGTGATTCAGGCTGCATACCGAATCTTAGCCATGAATGTGGCGGCATGAGAAGTATACCTTCACCACCAGCTTCTTCAACGGCTTTTGCATGCTGGATTGCTTCAATTGTCCCTTCAGCAGAAACCCCAGAAATGACAGGTACTTCCCCTTTTAATTCGTCGGCTGCAATGCGCACAGCCTCAGCTCGTTCATGTGGCAGTAAGGTCATAATCTCGCCAGTATGTCCATTGACAACGATCCCGTTAATCCCTTTGTGGTCCGCCACCCAACGGACAAGCTTACGAAAAGCAGGTTCATCAATTGAATAGTCATCTTTAAAAGGAATTAAGACAGCCGGGAATACACCGCTCCATTTTTCTTTATTTTTCATAAACAAATTCCTCTCCATTCGGTTATAGTAAACGTTTACGGTAAGCGTTTACGTAAACAATCATAGAATGATATTGTGAATGATGTCAACATTATTTTTTAATAATTACAATAATTCAAAAAACTCTTGTTGAATTTTAGATACTATTTTATTTTTCCAAAAAAGAAAATGAGGGATATATTTTGTTTACCACATCAACCAAAAAACCTCATCTTTGTAAGTATTATACTTCTTTTTCCAAACGGCAACATACCAAAAAAAGGATAAATAAATTTTTATGGTCAAAACATCAAAAGGTTTTCTATCACGCTGAAAAGAAAGAAGACAAAGGGCTAAAATAAAGATCATTTTAGCCCTTTGTCAACAATCTGAGTCTACCCTAAACGGTAGACTTTTTTATTTCGAATATAAATCCCAGCCAAGCTTGAGTGTGTCCACAATATAATTGGCGACTTCCTCAGCCTCTAAATGATCTGTTTCCACTCTGGAGTTATGAAGAGAATAAATCTCCCGGCGTTCTTCAAACAGCTCTTTCATTTCATCAAGCGTCCGGTTGTGAAGAACAGGACGGTTTTCAATTAGAATATCAAGTCGCTGCTTCCAATTCTCCCAAGATAGGTCAAGGAAAAGAACCGTACAATGCTTCAAGCAGGCACGTTTGATTTCTTCCTGTTTGAAAGCACCGCCTCCAAGTGAGACGATCTTGAGCTGTGTATGTTCACATAAATCGACGATATAATCCTTTTCAGCCTGCCTGAAGAATGCTTCTCCTTTATGCTGAAACATCTCTGGAATCGTCATGTTGTATTTTTTCTCAATCTCCTGATCGACATCAATAAAATCTCGATATAGCTTTTTGGCAACCAGCTGCCCAATGGTTGTTTTCCCAACACCCATAAAGCCAATGAGAACAATATTCCGCTGTCTTACAGGGATTTCTCTATTGATTTTCATGATCTTGACACGTCCTCCTTACGACAAGGAATGCTACATAATGTTTCTATTATATGATAAATGGAGCGCGAAAAGATAGGCAATCTTAAAAATTGTGTTTGACGACGTAGCCGAGCTGTTCAGAAAGCCTCTGTGCCTGTTCTTTCACTTTTTGCTGCAGCAGGGGAATGACTTCTTCAGTAAACCGGTGGGTTGGACCAGATATGGATAAACAAGCCTTCACTTCCCCATGAATGTTAAAGACTGGTGCCGCTACTGCCGCAGATCCTACCTCTCGTTCATCGATGCTGCAAGAAGTATACGTGTCAAGAATATGTTTACATTCCTTTTGCCAGTCATCTCTCATCACATGATCAGCCTCAGACGCTAATACTTTTTGTTGAAATTCTTCACTTTGAAATGCCAATAATACCTTTCCGCCTGCACCTGCGTATAACGGCAGCTTCTCACCAACCTTGACAAGATGTCGAATCGATTGCAGCCCTTCCGCCTGTTCAATACAGACCCTGCTTGTTGCATCCAGTACATACAGGTTGACGGTTTCTTTTGTTTCATCACGAAGTGCGTACATGAGTGGTTTAGCCAGTTCTCTCAATTTAATGGACTTCCCTGCAATGTATCCAAGGAGATAAAGTCTTTGACCCAATCGGTATTTCATTGTGTCTGGATTCTTTTCCACAAAATGATTCATTTCAAGTGCCTTGAGCAGTCTCGTTGTAGTAGACATTGCTAAATTCATCTCTTTTGAAATATCCGTTAGCGTCAGCTCTTGACGTTCTTCACTAAAACAATAAAGAATATCCAAAGCGCGCTGAACTGTGCGCAGTCCTGATTCTTCTTTTGACTTCTTATCAGCCATGTTCAGTTTCTCCTTTTCCCCTTTGATTTCTTATCGACATAAACGATCGATTTTGCTATAATCCATTTTAAACGTTCCACTAAAAGAAAACAAATTCCACCAGTCGGAATAAAATCGATTGGAGATGTTTGATGGAGGAGATATTTGAATGTACCTGCTCGTTTTTACACTTCTTATTAGCCTATATATTGTTCATCAACTATTTCCCGCTCCCATACTCTCCTATTTTGTTGGTCTGCTGGCCGCTGCTTCGCTCATCATTTCTTTTAAGAAAGCAAGTGGGCTTTATTTGAAAACAGGTGCTATGTTTCTCATGATTGGCTTAATCTTATTTTTCTTATCCGACGAGCCATTGCACACGTTGTTTCTTCACTTTCATTCCATGCTAGGTTTGCTTTCTCTATTTTTCATGCTGCCTTTTATTCATTCTCTCATACATGTTGGACATTTCGATACACAATTAAATAAACTACTCACACTGCATACAACGAGCACAAACCAGCTTTATCGCAAGAGTTCATTTGTCACTCATATTCTTGGCATGTTTTTAAATATCGCGACGATCCCCTTACTATATACATCGCTCAAACCGTCGCTGGATTCCCTAAAAGAACAAGTGAAACAACATCTTTATACACGCAACCTTTTAAGGTCATATGCATTATGTTTAAGCTGGAGCCCTGTTGAAGTGCTCGTAAGCGTCACCATTGATGCAACCAAACTCAAATATTATCAAATCGCACCCGTTACTTTTGGTTTAATGGTCATCGTGCTGGCGACAGATTGGATGCTCTTTTCTCGTCAAAGCAAACGACACCCAAACATCATTCAGTTCGCAGAAACAAACTCCAATCCTCGTCGAATTAAGCGAAAAACCCTTCAGCTTGCTTTCATGCTGCTGAGTTTTATGACAGCCGTCTCACTTGTCGATGCATGGATTGGGAAAGGCTATTTATTCGCTGTTGTGCTAACCATTATTCCATTTGCTCTATTATTCTCTTCTGTCATCAAAAAAAGAAAACAATATATAGCCGTCTCTGTCCCTCATTGGAAAGAAAGAACCCGTCAGCTCTCCAACTATATGTGTCTATTTTTAAGTGCTGGCTTCTTTGTCGATATGCTGCTTGCCACAAACAGTATGCAGCCGATTCAAGCATTTATTGTCAGTATATCAGACCATGCCATTTTGGTTTATTGTGTCATTGGGTTATATTTTCTGATCACCGCTCTTTGCGGTTTTCACCCGCTCGTCTCGCTTGCTTTGTTAGTCAGCATGATGGCACCTGTCATCCAAGAACTTCCTGCTCTTCCCATTGCAATCATGCTTATCGTTGCTGGAACATCAACTGTCATGTTTAGTCCTTTTAATGTTTCTGTCTCCCTGTTAGCTGATTTGATGAAGGTCAACCCTTACCGTATCACTCGCTGGAATATATGGTTTGCTGGCTTTTATATCAGCATGGGTATCGCATGTGCAACGATCATCACCGTTATCTTTTATTCATAAAAAAGAGAACTCATCTTGGTTTGAGTTCTCTTTTGCTTCGCTTTCTCACTCTGGTTTTAATTGAATACGTTCAATTTTCCCTACGATAAAAATGTACGACAATGCCCCGCCTAATGCGACTAAACTGACGAACAAAATCCCCCCGTTGTAAGAGCCTGTCGCCGACACGATGAATCCGATAATAAGCGGAGTGATGATCCCAGCTAAATTAGCAAAAAAGTTAAATACACCGCCAGCCAGCCCAACCATTTCCCTTGGTGCCACTTCAGACAGCATCGTCCAAGAGATATTAGACAGTCCTTGTGCAAATGAAGCGATGGATAAAATGGTCAGCACAAGCGGAATATTCGTTGTAAAGTTCGCTAAAACAATGGTACTCGTCAAAAGCAAGCCAACCACTACCGGCAGCTTCCTCGCTACATTAACGGATACGCCCTTTTTAAGCAGCCAATCAGACACATAACCTCCAAACAATACCCCAAAGAATGCAGCAATATAAGGAAGAGAAGCCGCAAAACCTACCTTAAGAAATGCCATATTTTTCGCCTCTGCCAAATAGGTCGGAAACCATGTTAAAAAGAAAAAAAGTGTAGACGCTACAGAGAATTGGCCAATATAGAGCCCAATCAATTTACGATATTTTAGAAGGGCGGCAAAGTCTGCCCATTTCAGCTTCCCCTGTGATGCTACTGTCAGTCCATCGCCTTGCCGAATCAATTCTAACTCCTCTTCATTCATCTTCGGATGCTCTTTCGGTTCGTGATAATACTTGTACCAAAAGAAAGCAAATATGATACCGAGCGCACCTGCCGTAATAAAGACGGTTCTCCAATCGAAAGTCGTCATGATCCAAAAAAGAAGAGGTGTCGCAAATGCAAGACCCACATACTCTCCAGCAGTATAAACACCTGTTGCAAAAGCCCGTTCCCGCCTTGGAAACCATGTGGTGACAATGCGGTTATTCGCAGGAAATGCGGGAGATTCTGTAATCCCAATAAACAAACGACAGCCGAATAAAAAGGCAAAGCTGTTCGCAAACGCCTGCACGCCTGTGAAAATAGACCAGGTAATGAGTGATATCCCATACGTTACCTTTGAGCCAAATTTATCGAGAATAAAACCGCCTGGTATTTGCATCGCTGTATATGTCCAGCTAAATGCTGAAAAAATGAGGCCTAATAAGGCAGGATTTAATTGCAATGAAGATTGAATAGCAGGTGCAACAATGGATACACTGGCTCGATCAATATAATTAATGGCGGTAATAAAAAACAACAGAATCAATATGCCAAAACGGGCTTTCGTTGGCTTTATATAAGCGGGCCGCAATTCATTCCCCTTCAGTTCTGAATGCACTTTCATAACCATCCTCCTTTGTTTCCGCAGCGTGCGCTTCGGTTGAGTGTCTTAAATAACCCCTTTTTCTTCCAATCGTTTACACTCTTCTTCTGTTAAGCCAAGCATATTTGTTAAAATCTCATAATTATGTTCGCCTAAATCAGGTGCAATGTGCCGGATACTTCCGGGTGTCTTTTCAAACTTTGGAATGATCCCGGGCACCTTTACTTTTCCAAGACGAGGGTGATGCACCTCGACGATATTCTCTCGTGCTTTAAATTGCGGATGCTCGAAAATATCCTGAATACTTAAAATTGGGCTCACAGGAACGCCATGAGTATCTAGAATTTCTAATACGTCATCCCTTGTTTTCGACGCGATCCATTGAGAGACGATCGCATCCATCTCTTGGTTATGCTTCAGCCTAGATGCATTGACCGCGAATTTTTCATTCTCTAATAAATCTAAGCGATTCATCGCCTCTGCCAATCTATTGAAGGTCGAATCCGTACTCGTCACAAGAACCAAATAATGCCCATCCTTTGTCACATAGGTGCCGGCAGGGCTTGAATGACCGCTTAACCCCGGTGAACGCTCACGCACCTTCCCAAGCTTGTCATATTCTGCAACCAAAAATTCTAACATACGAAACACAGATTCATAGAGGGCCAAATCCACCATTTGCCCAGTTCCTTCTGAATGTGTATCTCTGTAATACATCGCTGTCACAGTAGCAAACGCCACATATATGCCTGCAATATAATCAGTTAAAGAAAAGGAAGGACTGACTGGATGCCGGTCTGGAAACCCTTGAATATATGTAAATCCGCTAAACGCCGTCGCAGGTGTTCCAAATCCGGCCTTGTCCTTAAACGGACCCGTTTGTCCATAACCCGATACACGAATCATAATTAATTGAGGGTTGATTTCTTTTAATACGTCGTACCCTACGCCCCATTTTTCGAGTGTTCCAGGGCGGAAATTTTCAATCAACACATCGACCTGACCTGCAAGCTTTTTAAAAATGTCTTTTGCTTCGTCTTTGTGCAGATCCAGTGTTAGAGATTTCTTATTCCGTGAGAGACCTGACCATCTAAGTGGTTCACCTTCTGCAAAAGGGCCAACATGCCGCAGCGTATCGCCTTTACCAGGAATCTCGACTTTGATGACCTCTGCACCAAAATCCCCTAGAAGCACCGCGCCATAGGGTGCAGCGATCATCGTAGAGACGTCTAATATTTTCATTCCTTCGAGCGGTGTATTCATATTCATTGCTTGACTCCCTTTCATTCAAGTGATGAAGGGCTAAATAACTTTCTATTTTAGCCCTTGTCATCTTTCTGATTGACCCGGAAGACCCTGATGATTCAAAAGGAGGGCTTACCGGAGCAGTTTGTTAATCCTTCGGAAGCTGCCCTTGCGGTGTGTAAAGCCAAATGAGCCATAAAGGTTCATCTCCTGTATTTACATGCTGGTGCGAGACACCGTCTGGAATGAACATAAAATCATTTTGTTTAAAGGGCTGCCTTTCTCCATCACAAATGACTTCGCCAGATCCTTTAATCACATAATCAAATTCCTCTGAACCTGGGTGATTGTGCACTGAACTTGCTTCTCCCGGTTCAAAAATGGTGAGACCTGCCATCATATGCTCTGACCCAACAGTATCTGGTGTAATGGTTTGAAATACCTTTCGAATCATTTGCTCCTCTGGATGATCTAAACCTAACCATAATGGGTTCCCATCTTGAAACGGATTCAATACTTTAATTTTCATTGTTACTTCCTCCTCGTTATGTTTAATTCACGCTGACATGTGAGCGTTTTGAATTTGGTGAATAAATATCATTAATATTCCAATGTCCATCTGTAGGGACAGGATCATTTTTCATTGCTACATCAATGACGCAAGGCTCTTGAGATGCAATGGCTTCAGCTAAAGCTTCTTTGAATTCAGAGGCAGAGGTGATTTTAATCCCCTTCATCCCGTAACCTCTTGCAATGGCAGCAAAATCCGGAGAATAGCTTTCTCCACCTTTTCTGAAAACAGTACCGTACGTCGTTTCATAGTGCGCCATTTGCAAGCCAGCTATTGTTCCAAATGCACTGTTATTCATCACAATCCACACAACAGGAATGTTCTCTTCAACGGCTGTTGCGAGAACGGATGGATTTTGACCGAATCCGCCGTCCCCAACGAGTGACACAACGACACGGTCAGGCTGGGCAATCTTTGCCCCAAGCGCGGCAGGGGCTCCAAATCCCATCGTTGCAAAGCCTCCCGGAGTTAGAATGGTCCCTGGCGTGAGCACAGGAAATTGCTGTCCGACCCCATTTTTATTCCAGCCAACATCCGTTGTAATAAAGGCATCTGGTGGTAATACTTCCCGCACTTCCTGCAAAATACGCTGCGGCTTCATTGGGAAGGATTCATCTTGAATGTTCGTCAGGTTGCTCGCCTGAAACTCCTTACGATATGCCGCAATTTCCTTTTTCAATTCAGGTCGATTCAGCCCTTCTGGCAATCTTTCTCTCGCCACTCGATTGAGTACAGTCAAGGCCTGCTTCAGATCGGCTACTGCTCCAATGTCAACAGGATAGTTACGTCCAATTTCATTCGGATCAATGTCAATATGAATGAGCTTGGTTGACGGGAAACGGAACGTATATTCTGATTCCCACGAACTCGCATCAGCTTCAGCAAAACGGGTGCCTAAAGCCAATATATAGTCCGCCGCTTTGCACTGATCATTGATAAATTTTGTCCCCCAAAATCCTGTCATTCCAAGGGTCATTGGGTGATCATCTGGCATGGCTCCTTTCCCCATCAAAGAATGGGCGACAGGGATACTTAGATGATCAGAGAATGCCTTTAATTCTTCAGCTGCATCAGCTAGTAAAATGCCTCCCCCTACATATAAAAGCGGCCTTTCTGCCTGCAGCAATCGATCTAATATCCGATTGGCCGTTTGATCATCAATTGAAGGTTTTTCAATGGTCTGTGTATGATGGTTGATTTGTTCAAACAAGGACACATCTAGGTCTTTTGAGAACACATCCATTGGAACAGATATCAGTACTGGGCCAGGACGGCCGCTTTCAGCTAACTGAAATGCTTTTGATAAAATCTCTGGAAATAATTCTGGAATATCGACTCGCCATGCTCTCTTCACAAACGGCCGGTAAATTTCGTATTGAGAGGCATCGGAATGAAGATTGATCTCTTGATGTGGGTGCTTTCCGTAGTAATGACTCGGGACATCTCCTGCAATGACAACCATTGGAATGGAATCAAGTGCTGCATTCGCTACCCCTGTTGCCGCATTGGTGAGTCCAGGACCTAGATGACTGAGAACAACAGCTGTCTGTTTCTTTGCTCGCGCATAACCATCTGCTGCATGTGCCGCTATCTGTTCATGTCTGACATTTACAAATTGAATCGAGCTTTTTTCAAGCGCTGATAAAAAAGCAATATTCGTATGACCGCAGAGACCAAAAATATGCTCGACTCCCCGATTCTCTAAATACTGAATAACCTGTGTAGAAATATTCTTCTTCATGTTTCTCTCCTCTCACGGTGCAGCTATGAATCTGCTACTCACTTATTCTTTGAAAAACAATCGATAGAACGCTGTTCAAATCCTGTATCGCCACTTGCCCGGGAGCTGAGCTTTCTTTCCCTACAGCAAAGGTCATGACAGATCCAAAAAGTCCACCAACCATTCTTGTAAAAGCCCCATATTCCCCCATTGCCATCGAAATAACGGGAATCGACAGCTGCTTGTTCGCATGGCTGGTCGCCGAGAGCAGTGTTAATGCATCCTCATAGGAATGCGGCATCACTGCAATCTTTGCGATGTCGGCGCCGACTGATTCTGCATTGACGAATAGCTGCACGAGACGATCCAACTCAGGGGTACGCAGGAAATCGTGATACGAAACAATCAAGGTGACCCCATTACTTTTAGCCGCCTGACTGACTTGCTGTAAATGTGTCACATCATGCATCAATTCATAATCAACGGCGTCCACAAGCTGTGTGGAACAAAGCTCGACAAGCAAAGAAACCTTCTCATTTTCTGAGAGTGATATACTTTCGCCGCCCTCCTTTTCAGAGCGGATAGTGAATAAAAATGGTATGTCCTTTGCCTTTTCTACCATTCCCTTAAGGGTTTCTATGACTTGTTCCTTGTCATGAAGGTGATGAAAAAAATCCGCCCGCCACTCTATCACATCAGGCTTCTTCTCAGTTAATACCTCGATCTCATGAAACAATTCTTCCTTTGTTTGCCCGATGAGCGGCGTACAAATCATTGGCTGACCGCCTGTCTGCACACTTTTTACCTTTTGCTGAAATGCATTCACATCCATACGCCCCTTTCACAGACCCTGTGGAAGCACGATCATTTTGGTTTCGGTCATCTCCTCGATAGCGAAACGCGGACCTTCTCTTCCAAGACCACTTCGCTTAATTCCTCCATAAGGCCAATGATCTAATCTAAAATTTGATGTCCCATTGATAACAACACCGCCAGTTTCAAGCTCTTTTGCTGCGTGCAGTGCAACATCCAGCTGATTCGTAAAGATTCCTGCCTGCAAACCATATCGACTATCATTTGCTTCTTTAATTGCCTCTTCCAGCTCCGCATAAGGGAGAATGCTGACAACTGGGCCAAACACTTCCTCACAGACGACCTTGGCCTGTTTCGGAGGGTTCAGCAAAATAGCCGGTGTGATGCTCGCTCCATTTCTTTTTCCTCCACACAAAAGCTGTGCCCCCATACTCTCTGCCTCTTGTATCCATGTCTCAACTCGCTGCGCGGCCTGTACATCGACCATACAGCCGATATCACTCTCACTGGACAGCGGATCTCCAACAACAAGCTGCTCTACTTTTTGTTTTAATACCTCAGTAAACGACGGCATTATTTCCTGGTGGACATAAATTCTTTGAACAGAAATACAGCTTTGACCAGAATTACTAAAGCCTGTCTTGGCACAAAGGGATGCGGCTTGTTCAATATCAGCATCGTGATGAACAATCGTCGCGCCATTCCCTCCGAGTTCGAGCAATACTTTTTTTAATCCCGCAGAAGTTGTAATATGCTCTCCTCCGGCAGCCCCGCCGGTAAAAGAGATGAGATTTGTTCTTTCATCAGTGACTAACTGTTTCCCAGCGTCGACCCCGCCAATCACAAGCTGCAAACTCGCCTCAGGAAACCCTGCTTCGAGAAGGAGTTTGACAAACGCTGAGGCAACAGCTGATGTTTGCGGTGCAGGCTTCAAAATAATGACATTCCCTCCCGCAAAAGCTGGACCAACTTTGTGACAAATTAAGTTGAGCGGTGCATTAAAAGGGGTAATCGCCAGCACAACTCCGACTGGTACTTTAAATGTCATGGCCATTGCTCCCTGCCCACGCGATGATACATTGCCTGGAATGGTCTCACCTACTAATCGATTCGCTTCTTCCGCCGACTGCGCTAGCGTCTCAATTGATCGTGAAACTTCATCTCTTGTATTTTTAAGCGGTTTGCCTAGTTCTAACGAAATCAGTTTTGCGAAATGGTCTTTTTGTTCTTCAAGCAAGGTGGCTGCTTTCGTTAGAAGCTTTGAGCGTTCGATTGCCGATATTCCCGCTATTTGTTTTTTAGCATGCTGCGCAATAGAAAGTGCCTGTTCTATGTCTTCTGATGAGGCGAGATATGATGTACCGATCCTTTCTCCTGAGTAAGGATTGATGATATCTGTTTTCACACGATCGGTATCCATCCACTCGCCGTCTATATATGATAACGCTTTCAAGCTACTCAAATTTTCTCTCCCTCCTTTAGGTGCCGCGTTCCATGTCCTGCATAACGAACCAATCTTTCTTCGTTCGGACAAGGTCCCTTCACGAGGGCTCCCTTTGTCAGCTCCTCATATGCATGCGCCACGATGCCCATTCCTCTGGATAAGGAAAAAATGCCTTTTGCTGCTTCTGCTGGAATGTTTAATTCACATTGGATTGCAGCAGATACACCGTCTATATTCATCGTGATTTTCTTCCCTTTCAGGTGTTCAAGCTCATGTCTAATCGCTTCGGCTAACCGTAAATATATCCCACTGATAAGACCTTGCTGGACATATGTGTGACTCAGCTCATATAGACGTCTCACCCTCGGATCATCATCATGAAGCTGATGGCCGATCCCCGGAATTTTTTCCTTACGAGTTAACCATGTGTGACATACTTGCTTGGCCGCAGACTGTATATCCTTTTGATCATCGTAGATCGCTTTGGCTTCGTATAACATACGCATGGCCTTCTCACCGGCTCCGCCATGAATATCACCTAATAGATTCACCCCTGTTGCAACAGAGGAATTAAACGAAATGCCGCAAGTCACTGCCATTCTGGCTGCTGCAATAGATGGCGCTCTTGGTCCATGGTCCGCACCTGCGACAAGAACACTTTCAAAAAGAGTTGCTTTTGAATCATCCAATAATTCACCAACAAGCAGTAAATAAAGCATTTGTGGATACGACAGTTCGCCAATCAGTTCTTCAATCGGATAACCTCGAAGTTCAATTGAATTTTTTTGAATATGACTAATCTCAGTTTCCCACCAAGCGCCTCCCTCTTTGTAAATTTCCAGTGCACTTCGATTTTTCATTGTGTCAATCATTCCTTTAGCTTCTTATTTGGAGGTGAACCACCCCTTTATTCCATCCAGTGGAACCTAATTTCACTTTTCGGAATGTGATTTCATTGTAAGCGCATTCTTTTTCTTCGTCAATCATTTTTTCTGAAAATACTGTAAATAGCAGTGAAATTAAGTGAATCGAACTAATTATGCTTGCTTTTTTTGATCAAAAAAATCTTTATTTAGTTAAATGGACTTAAGTAGATCGTTCTACTAATTTAATGAATTTTTGGTTATTTTGTCAAACCCACTTAAAAATTCAACATAAATAAACCTCTCCGTCTACTGGAGAGGTCTCTGATTGTTGACAAAGGGCTAAAATGATGTTTATTTTAGCCCTTTTTTTTTTCAGCGTGATAGAAAACCTTTGCAGCCCTAGGAAGGGTGAGCACCGGAGCGGAGCGAATTTGACATTCGTTCGTGAGCACTGGAGCGCAGACCTGACAACGAATGCGAGGATTTGTCTACACGCTGAAACCTCTCCATCTTCTGGAGAGGTCGCTTTTTTATTTCCACCAGTCATCAAACATGGAAGCGGGTACTTGGCGTTTATGCTCTGATTGAACATAGCGCTTTTCAATCGCTTCTGCTGCTTGTTCTGACACGGGGTTACCTTCTAAGTAATCATCAATTTCATTGTACGTAATGCCTAGTTCTGTTTCATCCGTTTGCTGAGGTTTGTCATCAAGCAAATCAGCTGTCGGTTTCTTTAAATATAAGCGCTCTGGTGCTTGCAGCGCTTCTAGCAGCGCCCGGCCTTGGCGTTTCGTCAGACCTGTGAGCGGGAGAACGTCTGCACCGCCGTCACCATACTTCGTGAAGAACCCAGTGACTGCTTCGGCTGCATGATCTGTACCAATGACAAGTAATCCTTCTTCTCCTCCGACAGCATATTGCGCGATCATTCTCATACGTGCTTTGACATTCCCTTTATTAAAGTCAGACAACGGTCCGCCTGTGTCTTTTTGATATTGTTCACTGAATGCTGTCACGGCAGGCGCAATATCATATTTCCACGACTTGTCCGGCTGAATAAATGATAAAGCGAGCTGTGCATCATCTTCATCCTGCTGTACACCATGCGGGAGACGCACCGCAATAAAGACTGCCTCTTCCTTTCCTTCTTGACGCAGTTCAGATGCAGCGAGCTGTGCAAGACGGCCAGCGAGCGTTGAATCCTGTCCGCCGCTAATGCCGAGAACGAATCCTTTCGCGCCGGTTTTTTTCAAGTATTCCTTTAAAAATCCAACCCGTTTTTCAATCTCCTGCTTCGGGTCAATTGAGGGCTGCACATGCAACTCTTGGCTGATCTTTTTTTGCAAACTCATACACTTTTCCTCCTAAGCATCCTCTACATGAAGAGAACAGGTTTTACTCTAAATTCATTGATTTGACAACGTTTTTTGAATCTTCATTATACCATGTTTTCAGTAAGAACATTTTGTAAGACGTTCCCCTATTTCATCAATGATCAAACATTCACAAATGAAAAAGACCCTGTCTATAAGGACTGGCCCTTTTTTTTCAATCAATTTCTACCCGTATAGATGTACAGCTTGCGCCATTACACTTCCCAATATCAGCAGGGCATGCGGATACGGCCACAATGAGATCCATTTCGGCTCGCAGACGAATGTAATCACCAGGAAGCGATTTTGGCTGCTCCACAGACAGCTTTCCTTTTTCATCAATGACTGTATTCATAAAGGCATTAAAAGGATAGTACATATCCTCCTTCGGAATCCCAAATGGTTCGAAGGCAGTCCTTAAATTATCGTAGCATGTATGCATGACCTCTAAATGCGTCCGTCCGTATAAAAGCTGGTACATTTCTTGGCGGCAGGCGGGCATATATAAATCATGGCACTCGACTGTATCTTCAATGACCGTAAACATCGGTTTGTATAAATTAGAATAGAGCTTATCGCCTTTTTTCACTTTGGACGAAAATAGGCTGTCCATTGTCGCGCCTTGGTCAAATTTTTCATAAAAATCCTTTTCGTGATAGGCCATGACATCTGCTACTTGCTGGCCTTCAACATCAACCACCCGCATACATTGGCCTTTTCCTAAACGAAAGCCATGTCCATCCTTTGGTAAAATCACGTATTCTCCGTTCAACACATGCACTCCTTTCCTTAACAGTATGCCCAAAACGTCCCCTTGATCATGTATAAAAAAAGGAGCCAGTCACAAGCTAATGTCATTGAAACAGAAAGGTGTTGCACATGCATTGAAAGAAGAACAATCTTTATCTTGGTGGCAGCTTTCTCTCATCGGAGTAGGCTGTACAATTGGTACCGGTTTCTTCCTTGGTTCCAGCATCGCCATTACAAAGTCCGGTTATTCCGTCTGCATTTCTTTTTTGCTTGCTGCGGTTGGAACCTATCTCGTCTTTAAACATTTGGCTGCGATGACGGCTGATAACCCTGATAAAGGGTCGTTTTGCTCCTATGCTCGTAAAGCATATGGACGCTGGGCAGGGTTTAGCAATGGCTGGGTGTATTGGTTCGCAGAAATGCTGATTACAGGAAGTCAGTTAACAGCGATTTCTCTTTTTACCCGCCACTGGTTTCCATCTGTGCCGCTCTGGGTGTTTTCTGCAATTTATTCCGCTCTTGCCCTGCTCGTGATTATCATAGGGCTTTCTTCTTTTCAAAAGACAGAAAATGTCCTTGCGGTACTGAAGACAGCGGCGATTTTTCTATTTATGATCCTTGCTGTGCTTGTGTTATTCGGTATTCTGACAGATCATAAACCGACCCTGCATCTCCCAAACAAAGATCACGAATGGATGCCGCTCGGTCCGCTTGGTCTTTGGAATGGATTGATTTATGCGTTTTATGCATTTGGGGGAATAGAAGTCATGGGGCTGATGGCGGTTCATTTAAAGGACCCGAAGGATGCAGCAAAGTCTGGACGCGTCATGCTGATCATTCTAGCGGTCATCTATATCGTCTCAATTGGACTTGCTCTCTTGCTTGTCCCAGTGACAGCCTTTAATGAGAACAGCAGTCCATTTATTACATCATTAGAGCCATTTCATTTATCAATCTTTCTTCATATCTTTAATGGCATTTTCATTATTGCCGGCTTTTCGACATTGGTTGCCTCACTCTATGCAGTCACGACGCTGCTTGGCACGATGTCGGAGCATCAAGATGCACCTGCTTGTTTTAAACAAAAAGACCCATCTCATGTCGGATGGCCTTCGATTATTTTAACTGCTGCTGGATTAATTGTCTCGATTTTGCTTGCACTCTTTTTGTCCAAACACATCTACGAGCATCTCACAACAGCAGCCGGTCTTACCCTTCTGTACACGTGGGTCTTCATTCTGTTCTCAAGTAAAAAGCTATCAAAGCCATCCACTCGCCAAACGTGCGAAATGTTTCTTGCACTTCTCCTGATTGGAGCCGCCATTTCAGGCACTTTAACAGAGGCAAGCGGACGACCTGGCTTTTTTATCAGCCTTGGGATCATTGCAGTGATTGCCATCATGGTGCTATTTATGAGGAAAAAGTGGAAGCAGCAGGATCAGACCGCATCATAATTTCATCATGTTTCTTAATGCAGTAAAAGGACATTTGGCGGAGGCTGGTTTCTCCGCCTCTTCATCTGGGAGAAAGTATTGCTTCCATTCATGATTGGTCGGATCACCGTACCATTTTAATGATGGATGAACGCCGACCTCATCATACGCTTTGAGCCGCTTGCGAACGAGCTGGCTCATTTTTTGACCAAACTTGGTCGATCCATTCAATTTCTCAAACACCCATCTAGGCTGAAATGCCATTAAGACATAAGGAAAGTGGCGGCTTTTTCTGAGCTTATGAGCCGGTGTGGAGCATAAAATAAAATACGCTTCCCCGTGAAAGCAATACTCCCACTCATGATGATGAGCATCTAGCGGAATATCCTCAGGCCATGGCACTTCATCTTTCTGGTGCAGTCGTTGAAGCAATGACCAAAACTGCTGCTCAAGCTCTTCAAGCGAACTTTCCTTTAAATCCTGCGGTGTTTCAAAAAAGCATATAAATGAAGCATATTGACCCGTTTCTTTCGCACAGCTTTGATATTCTCTCAGTAGCTGCGCTAATTCCTCAACAGCTTCCTCTTTTCTCGGATCACCCACAAACCCATAGCGTAAATGATCGAGAAAAAACCCCTGTCTTCCTGGTACACAAGGGAATGTATCTGCCTCATCTCCTACCATCTCTCCAAATAGCGTAAAAGCATCCTGCTTCCATTCTTCTAGTGATCGTAGATTTTGATCAAGGCAACTTTTTGCATACAACTGGGCCATTTCCTTCCACCTCGTTTTAGCGTCTTCTCCATAGCCTATGAGAAAAAAAGGCTGTGGTGACTGTCCCTAAGCGACTTTCCTTGCGCATTCCAGAGGTGGATGTTCTCGTTCAAATTCAGCATGTATGTGCGTCTTTCACTCCATGCTGCTTCTTTTAATAGAGCGCTTTTGTATCTTCCCTATGATCGGTTCTTCATCAAAAAGACAGAATTGAGCACCCAATAAATGAGGGCTGAGCAAAAACTAAACAGATAGACTTTGTAGCTAATGAACACAACCAGTCCATAATCAATCCATAACGCTAACGCAGAGCAAATCACCCACGCCGCAAGAAAATAAACAAGTAAGTCACGGCCTCGAAACCTTCTAGGATGCCTGTGTAAAACAAGCTGAATCGGTGCAGCAAACACTACATAAGCGATTAAAATCAGCAGACTTGTCATCTCCACATAACCAAAGCCTGATTCAGTCGGGATAAATAGCATGGTATATACGAATGTTGCTGTGATGACTGATAAGATCAGCATGCACAAATAGTTGAATACTGGAAGAAAAATACGCATGGCAAAGCTCCTTGAATCCATTTTATATCTCACCATTATTCAAGAATGTGTTATGTCTGTCAATCCTTACAAAAAAGCAGACTGACATGAGTCTGCTTTTCTACCCAATCAACGCCATGATCCCTTGATACCCAAAATAAGCGCCGAAACCAAGTAAAGATAAGCCTGCAAGCACGGATAAGCCATGTAAGACACGTTCACTTAAATAGCGCCTAAACGAACTAGCAAGCAGTGCCATGCTGAAATCCCAGATCAACATGCCGATAAAAATAGCCAAGCTGTACATCAGCATTTGAGATGCTCCATACTTTTCGATCGTATTGGCCAAAATACTGCCGTAGATACCAAGCCAAAATAAAATACTGAGCGGATTGGAAAGAGAAATGAAAAACCCCGTCATAAATGACTGACCCATCGAAGTGTTTCCAACATCCTTTTTCGGGCTCTCCTGCAAATTGATTTTACGTAGGCTCTCAATGCCGGTATAGGTCAAAACAAAAAAGCCGAATAGCCACAAAAAGGTTTTCACAAGAGGTGCGGTCAAAAGCTGGGCGACACCAAAATAGATGAGGAGCATATAGACAATATCCGCAGCCATTGCCCCCACACCAAAAATCCACGCGTGCCAAAATCCACTTTTAATCCCTCTGTCGATTTGAGCTGCATTGACTGGCCCAACAGGCGCTGAAAGTGACAACCCTAAAAAGATATAACCAAAAAACACCGCCACATAGACGTCCTCCTTTTGATGCTGACTTGTACATATTATTCAAACGTTCTATGGTTTAGTACAAGTCCTTTGCCATCTTTTCAGGTGGACTCAAGGAGACATTGGATATTGCTTAACGATCGGCTTTCAGCGCCGATTGTTGCGGCAAGACCGTTTCCTTTTTCGTAGCACGTTTCATTTGAATCGCAGCTGCAAACAGAAGAACAGCTAAGAAGGCGAAAACAAAGACGGCACTTGCTGCTCCTGCCCATTCAAGACTAAAGCCGATCAAGAAGGACAAGCAGGCTCCGCCTAAACTTGCGGCTGCAATAAAGTAGCTTGTGGCCTCGTCGATGGCATTTTCAATCATTAATGCAGATGCAGTCAGTGCGATTGGGAACATACCAGCTGCGCACAAGCCGATGAAAAAGATGAGAAGCAGCTGGGCGGCAATGTGGGTTGTCATGGCAAAGACCACGAGCAGCAGAATCATGAGTGCTGCACTTAGCTTTAAAAAACGCAGCGGGTGCAGCTGATCTGCTTTTCTCGCAATGACAGTTCTGCCGATGACAATTGCTGTCCAGAAAGTGGAGACTGCAAAGAGACCCCAATTGTCTCCCCCCTTCTCCAGCATGATCGACGGCAAAAAATTCGCAAAGTTCGTTTCAATCCCTGCGTAGAAAAAGGCAAAGCAAATCATGATCACCACAATGATTCGATTGTTTCGATCAACAAGTAAGGACGGTTTTCTCACCCCATTGGAGGAAGAAGTCATCTGTCCACGAGGCAATTTGTTCATAAAGGCAAGCCAGAGCATCAGGAAGAAAGTCAGTGCACCGACTTGAAATAAAAACACATAGTGCCACGTCTGTTCATTGACAGTCAGTAAAATCACAAGTGGAAACAGCAGCGCTCCTAACCCAAAGAAGACCTCCATGATACTGATTCGCTTCGCACTGTTTGCCATCGAAATCACATACGCTCCGGCTGTTGTCTCAAGACTGCCTGCCCCGTTCCCAAGAAAAAAACCTGCCAGCACAAGTGTTGACCAGCCAGGAACCAAAAGCCCAAGCAGAAGTGATCCGATCATCAGCAAAAGACCCATAGTCAGAACAGCGCCATAGCCTTTTTTCCTCACAAGGATGGGTGATAACAGAACCCCTGTCAAAAAACCAATAAACTGAAAAAAGATTAAAGAAGATAATTCCCCAGGACCCTTATCGTAACTAGACAGTAAATAAGGAGTTAAGCTGCCAAAAAACACATGAATGGTCCCAATAAAAAAATAAAAGACACAGCCAAAATAAAATATTTTTTTCATCTTTTCACTTCCTCTAAAAAGGAGCGGAGTTTTGACATCCTCCGCTCCACCTCTTTAATATGCCCGGGCAGACTCGACAGCCTCTTCCCTCTCGAAGCATGTATTAAGCGCAGCCTGTGCGCGATACCCGTCTACAAAATCAGCAACTTTCATATGAGATGGATATGGATCTGTATTCACCCAGTGCATCAGCTGATCACGGAACGTATCAGACCATCCGTAAAATTCATTTGGCGGATCTGTCAGCAAGGTTTGCGGCATTTGATGACGCTCCACACACAAGCCATCGCTGATCTCATATTCGTTTTGCATGTTCGTATGGTATTTGAATACCTTGTCATGACCAACGACTTCTACACTAAATCCGCATTCCTCAGGCTGCGTGCTTTTGGATGTGACCAAGTGAAAGAACACTTGATTCTCCATCTGACCGAAAATTTCGGTATGATCATCCACCTGTACCTTTTTCTCTTCCTTTTCCTTTACATGCGTCAGCATCTTGGTATTAAGTGATTCTTTCTTCATTTCACTGCCAAATAAGTACCACAGCATATCAATTAAATGAATGCCCAGATCCCCTAATGCACCGCTCGTACGCAGACTCTCACCGCTGTCTCTCCATGAAAATGTCTTTCTTCTGAGGGCACTGTTTTTCTTAAAATGAGTCCTGACAGTCAAAATCCGGCCTAATTCACCATTGGCAATCAAGTTCTTCAAAATATTCACAAAGGATAAGTAACGATAGTTAAAGCCCATACTGGCTTGAACCTGGAACTGTTTGGCTGTCTCCACCATTTCCTTCGCTTCCTTCAGCGACACAGCCATTGGCTTTTCACATAAAATGGGCTGTCCTGCTCTTAGTGCCTGAAGGGCATGGTCTTTGTGACAAAAATTAGGGGAGGCAATGATCAACCCATCAGATGCATCTGCTAAAGTTTCGATACTTGAATACACGCGTCCGCCGTACTGTTTAATGAATCCCTGTGCAACTGACTCGTGTAAATCATAGACACCGGATAACTCTGCACCTTTGATCGTTGATAATGCTCTTGCATGTGCTTCTGCAATATTCCCTGCTCCAACAATTCCAATTTTCTTCATGAATGTGCCTCCTCATGTTTATACATCACTGTTTTCAGTGTTTCATAGATTCCTTTTGCATACCCATGATGACAAATTTGATGATGGTGCCGCTTGGCTTCGGCCGTCGCATTTTGGACGAGGAAACCGTGCGTGACGGATTGAAGCATCCGCAA
This sequence comes from Bacillus sp. FSL W8-0645, assembly GCF_038007905.1. Classification (NCBI taxonomy): domain Bacteria; kingdom Bacillati; phylum Bacillota; class Bacilli; order Caryophanales; family Bacillaceae; genus Bacillus; species Bacillus sp. FSL W8-0645. Next base: position 316,865 of record NZ_JBBOYC010000001.1, on the reverse strand, counting down.
ATCGTTCCCACTATCTCCAAAGGCAAAGCCTTGATCTTTCGATAAATCATATTGGTTCAGCATAAAGCGGACAATTTCATCCTTCCCAGTGCCGACTGGTAAAAAATCAACATCATAGCAATCAGCAGGGTCTCCTGCAAGCGGATTGCATTTGTTGATGTTGACCGCCACCCCGCGCTCTTTGGCAAGTGTTTGGATAAATGATAACTGATGAAGATCTGTCCGTTCATCCTGCTCCTGATAATAGAAATTCTTCTTATACCCTGAACTTCCCAGCTGCGTTTGCGGTCTGAGATGAATTCCCTTTTCACGTATAGTTTCGAGGATGTCTTCAATTTTTTCATCTGAGAAGCCCTGCGCATCCAGCCGCTTCATCCACTCCGCATCTGGCTGTCCAAAATGAGCATCTGATGTATACACAATCTCAGTCCCTAAGTTCGACGCAATGAAATGCGGGAATTGATGAAAACCATCTTTTTCCATTTTACTTGTCACAGAATCAAGGCTGCTTCCCGTCACCCAGCCAAGCATAAGCTGTCCTGCTTCACTCTTTTCTGCCACAAAGGCTTCCAGCCGCTTGACATCCTCTCTCTGCTCATCGGTCATTCCGTGAGAATAATAGGTTTCATCAAAGTCACAGAAGACGATCCACTTCGGATTATTCGGCTGATTCAGCAGCTTTTTATTGAATGGAAGACTTGATAACATGATGAACCCCCTCGATGACCTTCTCCTGATCTTGCAGCGGCATGCCTGGATACAGCGGCAAGTGAAGTAATTCCTGTGCTGCTTTTTCCGTTTGTGGAAGTGTCGTTTGTTTATACTTTTGAGAAACAAGATTTGTTTGATGCTGATGCGATAGAATCGGGTAATAAACATCCGTTTCTATGCCCATTTTCAGCAATTTCGTTGCAAGCTTATCTCGTTCTCCCTTCAGCACTCTGATCGGGAACAGATGCCAGACATGATCATCCGTCAGCTTCGGAAGCTTCAAGTATCCTTCATCCTCAAGCGTTTGCAGCTGGTCAATGTATCGCTTTGCTAAGTAAAAGCGTTTAAAGTTTTGTAATCCTAAATACTTCATGCGTTCGAGTCCGATCGCTGCCTGCAAATTATCAATTTTCGAATTAAAGCCGTAGTCACTGCGTTTGACATTTTTCTTTCCTACTTCAAAGCCGTGATAGCTGATCTCCATGCATTTTTCTGCTAAGGCTTCATCATTTGTCGCGATGGCTCCTGCCTTGCCGCAGACACCAAGATTTTTGTATGGATTAAAGCTGAGAACAAGCCCATCTCCATATGCTCCAAGGTCAGTGCTACCGATCGCCTGACAGCCATCTTCAATGATTTTCAGCCCATGCTTTTTCGCAATCGCCGAAATGGCCTTCATATCCGCTTGTTTTCCATATAAATGAACCGGAAGAATGCATGCCGTTTGATCTGTGATATGCTTCTCTATTTCACTCGGTGCCAAGCAGTAAGTATCTGGATCAATATCGGCATAGACAGGAACAGCCCCAATCGCAAGCACTGCATTTTCTGTTGCAGCAAAGCTATTCGCTGGCAAAATGACCTCATCTCCTGGAGTGACGCCTGCTGATATAAGGCTGATCATTAGAGCATCTGTTCCACTTGACGTGGCAATGACATATTTCTTCCCTAAGTACTCAGCGAGCTGCTTTTCAAACGTCGGGATATATGGCCCTGAAGTAAAACGGCCAGAACTCAATACTTCTTTCAACACCTGCATAATATCATCGATTTCATCCTCTGAAATCAGTCTATCAACTGGCAGAAACGGTATCTTTTTTTCCTTATTTTGTTTATAATGGAAGAGAATTTTTTCCAATCCTGTGTGCCCTATATCTTGCTCGAGGAACGTCACCAGCTTTTCATTTGCTAGGTGCTTCTCAACTGAATCAGACTTTACTTGAACACCTTGATTGATCATATCCAGCAAAGGTAGATAATCCTTGCTTTTACCTGATATCTTCGTCAATATTTGCATTCCATTCCCTCCAATTAATCAATTCCATTTGTTAATATTTAACTTGTTTCACATTGTAAATGATGTTATCGATTTCAGAACAATAACTTTGTGTAAAGGATTTGTTAATATGTGTACAATTTATGAAATTGCCAAACGCTGCGGGGTTTCAACCACCACCGTTTCCAGAGTGCTGAATCATCATCCATATGTGTCAGAGGAAAAGCGCCAGCTCATTTTACAGGTGATGAAAGAAATGGAATATACACCGAGTTCAGCGGCTCGCACCCTTCGTTCACATCAGACAAAAACCATTGCTGTGTCTGTCCCGGCTGTGGACCATCCTTTTTTTGCACAATTCATTAAAGGAATTTCAAAAGAAGCACTGGATCAAGGCTATAAAGCCATCGTGCTTCAGACGTTTTATCAGGAATCATTAGAGCTTGAAGGGCTTCAATTATTAAAAAGAAGAGAAGTAGATGGGGTCATATTAGGGGCATTAGAAAATCCGTGGGGAAAGATCGAGCCATTTTTAACGAACGGCCCTATTGTCATGGCGAATGAATATCATCAAACAGCAGACATCCCGATTATTGGATACGACGAGCGGGAAGCTGCCTATAAAGCAGTTGACTACTTGATTCAGTCGGGGCGGAAATCGATCGGGTTTTGCTTTGATACAGAAAGCAGTGAAGCACAGAAACAAAGGAAACAGGGCTATCTCGACGCTCTTTCTGCACACGGCTTGCCGCTGCATGACGATTGGCTGTTCGGCGAGGCCTTCACCATTGAAGACGGTTTTCGCTTAATGGATGTCATCCATGACATGAAGAATGCACCTGATGCCATTTTCACCGGTAATGACCAAGTCGCAGCAGGGCTCATTAAACAGGCCATTTCATATGGTTATCAAATTCCTAAGGATCTAGCGGTGATTGGCTATGACAATCAAGACATTTGCGAGGTGACGGCTCCAACGATCACCACAATCGACATCCCGATCGTAGAGCTTGGCCAGCGGTCTGTGCAGCAAATAATCGAGATCCTGCAAGACCAAAAACCATTACAGCGTGAACATATCCAGCTGCCTACCCGGCTCGTAACAAGGGAATCGACATAAACAAAAAAAGACTGAGAGCTGTCCAGTCTTTTTTTAAACCTATATAAATTGAGCAAGAATGAATGTCCATACACACACTATGCCGAGCAGGATGAAGCTGTACTTCACAGTCTTTTGGAAGAGCTCAGATTCTTTACCTGTTTCTCCAACTGCTGCTGTAGCAATGGCGATAGATTGTGGAGAAATTAATTTCGCCATGACCCCGCCTGTTGTATTTGCTCCGATTAACAAACCTGCTTGTGAGCCGATTTGAGAAGCAGTGACCGCTTGAAGGTTACCGAATAAGGCGTTGTTACTCACGACAGATCCTGTAATAAACACCCCGATCCAGCCAAGCACTGGGCTGACAAGCGGGAACAAATCGCCTGTTTTGGCAAGTGCAAGCCCAATGGCTGAACTTAGTCCAGCGAAGTTCGCCAAGTTGGCAAAGCCCATGACAAAACAAATGGTGAGAACTGGTACCCAAAGCTCTTTCACTGATGCTTTTAAGCAGGCAGCGCCTTCTGTTAATGTAATATGTCTGCTAAACAAACCTGTCAGCATCACCGCAATCAGAATGGCAGTACCCGTTGCACTGATCACATCAATTTTAAAGATCGCATCAATAGGTGTTGCTGTTTGTGCAATTGGTGGTAATTTCACAATTTGCTGATGCAAAAATGGCATTTTCACTAAAATGGTTGTCCAGTTGAGCGGGCCTCCTACAGCAAACAATGCTTTAAATGCTGGCAGACTCCATACCGTAATCACGGCAGTTAAAATATAGAACGGAGACCATGCTTTCAGCACTTCAACGCCGCGATACGTTTGTTTCTGTTCAATGGCTGGTGCTCCTTCTTCACGATAAATATGTTTCGGCTGCCATTTTCGAAGAAATAAAGCCAAAATCCCCATACTTGCTAAAGCTGAAATAATATTGGCAAGCTCAGGACCCATTGTCACCATTGTGACAGCTTGCAAAATGGCATAGCTTCCACTCACAACAAGCAAGGCAGGGAGCGTTTCTTTAATCCCTTTGAATCCGTCCACAATGAGAATGAGTAGGAACGGAATACAGAATGAAATAAATGGAATCGTAAACACAAGGGTTTGAGATAACGCAAGCGGCGTCATATTGCCCATTTGCGCCCCTGTAATGACTGGGATACCCACAGCACCAAATGCGCCAGACGCAGCATTGGCAATTAAGCAGAGCATCGCAGCTTTCAGCGGTTTAAACCCAAGCTCTGTTAAGAGAGCGGCACTAATCGCAATCGGTACACCAAACCCAGCGGCTCCCTCTAAAAATGCGTTAAAACTAAAACCAATTAATAAGAGCTGAAGACGTTGATCTTGAGAGATTCCTGCAATACTAGAACGAATAACATCGAATTTACCAGATTTCACAGCAATTTTATAGAGCCACACCGCCATGATGACGATATATCCAATCGGCCACAGCCCATTAGATATACCGAGCAGCACAGCAGATAATGCTTTTTCAATTGGCATATGAAAGAAGAAAACCGCTGTTACAAAGCTGACGATTAAGGTAAAACAAGCGGCTAAAACACCTTTTAACTTAAATACGGTTAATGCAAGTAGGAAAAACAAAATTGGAAGCATTGCTACCAACGCACTCACGAACTCATTACCAAACGGATTATATATTTGCTGCCACATAGTGATTCATCCTTTTCTGCTCAGATAGGTTGCTTTTGATTAAAAATGAGGAGCCAAAATCTCTTTTAACACATTCACACTGTGCGCGAATTGTTCTTTTTCTGTATCATTCAGTGCAAGCTCTATCACTTCTGTTGCGCCATTTCGATTCACAAGGGCAGGTACACCAATGTAGACATCTTCTGCTCCGTACTCTCCATCTAAGTAAGTGCTGACAGTCAAAATACTGTTTTCATTGTGCAGAATCGCTCTTGTTATGCGGGCCAAACTCATCGCTACGCCGTAGTAAGTAGCGCCTTTTTTCTCAATGATTTGATAAGCGGCATGACGGACATTTTCCATCATCTCATCTAAATCTTCTTGTTTGTATTGATCATTTTTCTTCATTAATTCTGTAATCGGTACACTTCCGATATTCGCATGACTCCAAACAGCAAGCTCTGTATCGCCATGCTCTCCAATGATATACGCATGCACATTGTGTGCCGCTGCGTCAAAGTACTCACTAAGCATGTATCTAAACCTTGCAGTATCAAGTGTAGTTCCGCTGCCGATCACTCGTTCTTTTGGCAGTCCACTGAATTTCCAAGTCGCATATGTTAAAATATCAACAGGGTTTGTGGCGACTAAGAAAATACCATCGAATCCACTTTTCATCACATTGTCTACAATGCCTTTAAATATATTTAAGTTTTTTTCAACAAGGTCAAGTCTCGTTTCACCTGGCTTTTGGTTCGCTCCAGCACAGATACACACAATGTCCGCATCCTTACAATCCTCATAATCTCCATACCATGTGTTCACCGGATGCGGAGCAAATGCTTTCCCGTGGTTTAAATCCATGACGTCACCCATTGCTTTATCTTGATTCAAATCGATGACAACCAATTCATCTGTGATCACTTGATTTATTAATGTAAAGGCATAACTGCTACCTACAAAACCTGCTCCAATAAGTGCTACTTTGTTTACTTTTTCGTTTGTCATTTATCTCATCCTCCTGAGTAAAACTAGGTTGTTTTTCTTATGTGAAGTATTTCACATTCTTATTGTGCAATACTTCACAAACTTTTGCAAGGGGGTTTCGGAAAAAAAATATGTAGCGAATTTGTGAACACACTTATTGTGCTTTCAAAGAGCTGTATCCATGCATATTTCCACAAGAAAAAAGCTGCCAAGCCATTGTCAGCAGCTTTATACATGTTAATAAGGTCCCCAATTGATCATCACGCCGATACAAATAAAGACAAGGCCAATGACAAACCAAATGAGCGCAAGTGGCACCATAAAACGAAGCCACTTCACATAAGGAATACCACTTGCAGCAAGCACAGCCATGAGCACACCTGACGTCGGATTGATACAGTTAACCACCCCTTCGCCAAGCATCACCGCTTCTACAGCGACCTGTCTTGTGATGCCCATTAAATCAGCCAGCGGCGCAAGAATTGGAATAAAGACAACCGCTTCTCCTGAACCTGATGAAATCAAAAAGTGAAGAAGTGCACTCGCAATATACATCCCGATCGCACCAGCAATTGGACTAAATCCTGTCAGCATACTCGCCAAGCCATTAACCACGGTATCAAGCAGCTTACCATTTTCCAAAATGACAGAAATGCAGCGTGCCATTCCGACAATGAGTGCGCCGTAAACAAGGCTTTGACAGCCGACAATAAACGTTTTCGCAATATCATTGGCTGCTAATCCGCCAAGCAATCCAGCAGCAATCGCCATGAAAATGAAGACTCCTGCCATTTCCTTATCGGTCCAGCCAAGCTGAAGCGCGCCATATAAGAAGCCCCCAAGAGACAATCCACACACTGCTAAAATCAGCTTATGTCTGCCCGTAAATGCAGGCTTGTCCACAGATTCTGCATCAGATCCGCCAAGCCCCTTCGCAGGAAACCATTGATCACCAAGAAGACTTCCCTTTTCTTTATTCTTTAGGCGTCTTGTATATAAATAGATGTACACAATACTAGATATAAGAAAACAAAGATAAATAATGACACGCAGGCCAATGCCAGAAAAAATCGGCAGCTCTGCAATCGTCTGAGATAACCCCAGTGGAGATGGAGACAATATGGTTGCGTTAAACCCGGCATAACAGCCGATGTAAATCACCGCCGCTCCTGCCACAGCATCCCATTTCAAGGATCTTGCCACAATGATCCCGATTGGAATAAATCCTATAACAGAGTTCACGACAATTCCGGTCGTTCCAAGCACTGAAAATAATCCTCCAACGATACAAATAAACAATAATTGCTTTGTTTGAAACCTGCTGATGACATGGTGAATCATTCCGTTAATGGCACCTGTTTTCTCCAAAATGGCTATGGTTCCACCAGTAAATAGAATGAGAAAAATAATAGAAGAAGACCCTACCATCCCTTCCTGAATGGCTGTAAAAAAGCCCACTGGACTTACGGGTGATTGATCAATGCGATGATAGCTGCCAGGAACAGCTGTTGTAATTTCCCCTGACGTCTTTCGGTCAAATTCACCTGCTGGCACAAAATACGTTGCAACGGTACAAATGAGCGCAATGATAAATAAGAGAACATACGCATCTGGCATTTGAAGTTTTCTTTTTTGTTTCTCTGGTGGTAATACTGCTGCTGTTTTCATGTGTCAAAACCCCTTTGTCCCGATCGAGATTTCACTTAATTTTCTGAATAATCAAATGATGTGTTATATTATAAACACTGATGATATTTAAGATCAATATTATTTCACTAAAAGAATATTTTGACAGGTTTTCTGTCAGCAAGGAGGCTATTCATGACAACTTTGACAAACGACATGCAGCAAACGGTGAAAGACATCTTTGATCACCTGCACGCCCACCCTGAAATCAGCTGGGAAGAAACGAATACGACGGCTTATCTTGAGGACTTATTAAAGAAAATGGGCTGTCAAACTCGAACATTTGACGACTGTACAGGAGTGATCGGTGAAATGGGAGAAGGTTCACCAGTGGTCGCTGTAAGAGCCGATATTGATGCACTTTGGCAGGAAGTAGGTGGTGAGTTTCAAGCCAATCATTCATGTGGTCACGATGCACACATGACAATGGCTCTCGGCACCTTCATGGCATTAAAAGAAAAGGAACTTCCAAACGGCACCATCCGGTTCATTTTTCAGCCTGCTGAGGAAAAAGGCGGCGGTGCGCTGAAAATGATTGAAAAAGATGTGCTAGCAGACGTTGATTACTTATATGGAGTGCATGTGCGTCCAATTCAAGAAACATTAAACGGACGCTGCGCACCTGCGATCTTGCATGGATCGAGTAATCATTACATCGGCACAATTATTGGTGAGGAAGCCCACGGTGCACGCCCGCACCTAGGGGTCAACGTCATTGAAGTGGCTTCTACCCTCGTGCAAAGACTCGCGCATATTCATGTCGACCCAAGAGTTGCACATTCTGTGAAAATGACCAACCTACATGCTGGCGGAGGCAGTTCAAACATCATCCCTGGCAAAGCTTCTTTTACATTAGATGTCAGAGCACAAACAAATGAAGTGATGGATGAACTAGAAAAAGAAATTGAAAGAGCCGTACATGCTGTAGCGGATGCCTTTGGTGCTTCCATTACACTTTCAACAGATCATCGTCTGCCTGCCGCCACCTTAAATGAAGAAGCCGTTCAGATGATGTCTCAAGCCATTGAAAAGGTTTTAGGCAAAGAGCAGCTCGATCCTCCGCTCGTAACGACAGGTGGAGAGGATTTTCACTTTTATGCAGCAAAGGTTCCGCATATCAAATCGACGATGCTTGGTTTAGGCTGTGACTTAAAGCCCGGTCTACATCATCCGTATATGACATTCGACCGCTCTGCTATTTTTACCGGCATTGAGATTTTGACTGAAGCTGTTTATCAAACGCTTCAGCAGCATTCATCATAAAATCAAAAAACCACCCGTTTTTTCTTTAAACGGGTGGTCTGATTGTATTACGCATTCAAATCTGTCATTGCTGGGACGTTGATTTCTTTTACACAGGATACCCTTGATAAATGAATCACACATCTCGCAAGTTCTACTATATCCTGTACAGGAATTCTCGTTTCATCATATAGAGCGATGGCTTTTTCGGCACCATCTTCATATGGTACCTCCGCTGCCAGCTCTCCTGGATTGATACAGGTGACAGATATTTTATCTTTTCTCACATGCTCTCTTAGTGCATTCACAATTCCGCGCAGGCCAAATTTAGATGCAACAAAAGAAACTTGCGGTAGGTTTGTATGATCGAGTCCCGCCGTTGAACCAATCACGATGATTTTTCCATTCTCCGATTTTCTTACGTGCGGAAGCAGTGCTTGGATGTAAGTAATCGTAGACGTGACATTCACATTGATTAAATGAGCGATATCCTCTGGCTGATCGTGATCAAATGAATAATCATCTTCAAAGCCTCGTTTTTCCCATAAGCCGACGTTATAGATGAGGACATCAATGGTTTTGTCCCCCAATGCTTCGATCATGTATGGGATATGAGATTGGCTTGATAAATCAATTTTCAGCCAAATTCTATGTACACCGTCATCTAATTTCAAACTGCTCGGTTCACTTCGAGACACAATCCAAACTGTATCTCCGCTTGAAGGAAGACCTTTAACAAAAGCATCCCCTAATCCTTGACTTGCACCGAATATGATATAGTTTTTACTCATAGCTCCTCCTTCTACGTCTCATGAGCTTTCAGTCAGACAGTAGCTCATCTGTAAGCGTTTTATACCTCTATCATATAGGTTCTAAGATTTGGCTGCCTCTTTTATGCCTGTCTTTACTTTCAGTTACTTGATTCCTTTAATTCCACTGGTAATGTGCGTTCCTCTATAAAGCATTGAACCATATCCATAAACAGTTCTTTCTTCTCAAACGTAAATGTATGTCCAATAGCGGGAACGACGACACCTGCTGCCTGCGGATGTGAATTCGTTATTTTCTTTGCTGACCGTTTCATGATGCCTTTTTCCTTTTCCCCCACTGTGACAAGAATTCGTGCCTTCGCTTGTTGAAACGTGTCTGGGAGCTTGTAATGGAGATTTTCTTGAAACATCGTCAGAAGGGTTTTCTTCTGCAAATTCTTCGAATCCGCCACATAGTGATTGAGTACATCGTTTGGAAGCCCCATTTTTTCAGCTTGGAGCTCGATAAACCAATCTTTCTTTAATAATGGATACGTAAGAGGTAAAAGAGGTCTCACCATCAAGTAAAGCCATGGCAGCGGCATCACAAGAGCGCTATTGATGACGGCTATGTCTACGATGTCAGGCTCTTTTGATAACACCTCAACGGCAACCTGTGCACCTAGAGAGAAGCCAATAAGTATCACTTTACGTCCATGCGTATGCTGCTTGATCCACGAGATGACTTCAAGAGCACTTTCTCTCATGGAAAATGACTGTTCATCTGCTCTAGTCCCGTGACCAATGAGATCAGGCGTATAGCATTCATACGCTTCCTTGAATGTTTTTATCTGCTCCTGCCACATCCAGCTACTTACTCCTCCACCATGCAGGAAAATCATGATCGGCTTAACCATCATCGACAACTCGTCCACCTTCCTTATATATAAGAAAAAAAGCAGCCGCTTTTTGAGCAGACTGCTTTTTCATATGCTCCCTTCTATTATAAGGGAATCTCATCATAATTGGCTATTTTTTCAAATCCTCAATCGAGTTGACGTTCTTCATATATGTCGGAACAACTAGACCCATGCGAAGACCTTTCATACTTGTGCCTAGATCATCATATTTCCCTTTAAACTTCGCTGCATACGTTTTATGCGTATTTGGTAGCCAAGCAGATAACGAGGCATCCGCACTTCCAGTTGCAATTGCTGTCCACATTGGACCTGCTTCCACCTGAGTCAAGGTTACTTTAAATCCGAGCTCACGCAGTACTTCTGCAGCAACATTGGTACTTGCAATCTCACTATCCCACGCAACGTAGGCAAGATTGACTTTGTCACCATTCGACTTTTTCACGCCTTTTGTCCATTTCGCTACTTGGTCTTTATGTTTCTTCACATATTTAACGGCGGCATCCTTTGGATTGATACCATCTTGGATATCCATCATGACTTCGCCCATGTCATCTTGAGACCATTTAAACTGACCAAGCATTTTGGCTGCATCCGGCTGATCCTTTGCAAACCCTTTACGTGAAATCGTATGAATCTCTTCCGCTTCACCGTAAGATTTCTTTGGATCATCTAAATATTTTAAATCATAGCGAGAAAACATCCAGTGTGGATTCCAGCCAGTGATGATGATTGGCTTTTTACGGTCGTAAGATTTTTTGAGAGTTGCAGTCATGGCTGCACTTGATGCAGACACAACCGTCCAATCCTCTAAGCCGTAATCCTTTTTCGCTTGATCCGTTAGCGCCATAATTCCTGAACCGGGATCAATGCCGATAATGGTTTTATTCACCTGCTGTGCTGCACTCGCATTTGAGTCCGACTTTGTGCCACAAGCGGCTAGTAAAAAGACAAGCAGGGCGGTCATCCCAATGTAGAGAGACTTTTTCCACATTAAGCATTCCCCCTGGTTTTTTTCGTTTTAATGTTTTGTGTAATACGGTCAAGTGTAATTGCCACAATGACAATGGCAATACCTGCTTCAAATCCAATTCCTGTTTTCAGCTGCGTTACCGCACTATATACTTCTGAACCAAGTCCTGGTGCACCTACCATTGCCGCAATGACGACCATTGATAGAGCAAGCATGATACTTTGGTTAATACCAGCTAGGATGGTTTTTGTTGCAAGTGGAAGCTGAACTTTGAACAAACGCTGGAATGTCGTTGAACCAAATGCTTCTGTTGCTTCAATTAAATCAGCTGGTACTTGTTTAATACCGAGAATCGTCATACGAATCGTTGGCGGCATAGAGAAAATAACCGATGCCACAACTCCAGGCACAACGCCAATGTTAAAGAAGAAGATGGCTGGTAATAGATAAACGAATGCAGGCATTGTCTGCATTAAATCTAAGATAGGTGTCACAATTTTACGCACAGTTTCCTTCTGTGATGCCCAAATACCGATCGGAACCCCGATTACGATGGAAATGACCACAGCTGTTAAAACGAGCGCAAGTGTTTGAAGCATTGGATGCCAGTAGCCTAAATAGTCAATCAGCAAGAATCCAATAAGTGTAAAAAGAGCAATTCCTCTTGTACTGATCCACCAAGCAATGCCTGCAAAAATAAGGGTTAAAATAATGGATGGAATCACACCAAGTACTGCCACAATTCCATTTACTGTACCTGCTAATCCATTTGTGATCCCATCAAAGAAACCACCAAAGGTTAATGTTAACCAGTCAACAAATCGATCGATATAATCCGCGAACGGAATTCTAGGTAAATCACTCATACTAAACATCTTATTCTACCTCCTGTGCAGAAGGCTCTTGTGTTTTAATTTCCTCAAGCTTGTTAGAAGACATGTTGATATACTCATCATTTCCTGATAACGCACCAATTAATGCACCTCTGACCACAATACCCTTCATTCTGTTTTTCTCATCGACAACGGCAATTGGAATGTTTGCCGCATCAGACACCGCATCAAAGATTTCTGTCAAATACGTTGATTCCAATACTGTCGTGAATTCTTTATCAAGAACAGTTTCAAGCGATGCTCCCATTTCTGCCGCCTTTTTCGCTGCTTGTGCAGAAATAACACCTAATAAATGCTTTTTCTTATCGACTGCATAGATTGACGAAATTCCAAGGTTTTTCATGAGCGTAAGTGCAACACGAGCCCCTTTGTCGATCTGAACTGTTTCTGCACGTTTCATAATATGACCAGCGGTTAATACTTTAGAAAGGTCGACATCTTCAACGAAACGTTCAACATATTCATTCGATGGGTTCATCAAAATTTCTTCTGGTGTTCCGATTTGGACGATATTCCCGTCCTTCATGAGCACAATGCGGTCGCCAATCCGAAGCGCCTCATCTAAATCATGGGTAATGAAAATGATCGTTTTTCCTACAGATGTGTGAAGCTCAAGCAATTCATCCTGCATGTCTTTACGAATTAATGGATCGAGTGCGCTGAATGCTTCATCCATTAATAAAATGTCAGGATCATTTGCTAATGCACGTGCCAATCCAACACGCTGCTGCATCCCACCACTTAATTGGTTTGGATATTGCTCTTCAAAGCCTTCAAGTCCAACAAGCTTTAAAGATTCAAGCGCTTTTGAGTGGCGCTCTTCTTTGTCTACACCTTGTAATTCAAGACCATACTCTGTGTTCTCAAGAATGGTGCGGTGCGGGAACAATGCGAAGTTTTGGAAGACCATGCTGATCTTTTTCCGTCTAACTTCACGCAATTGATCCTTTGACATATTTGTTATCATATCCCCATCAATATATATTTCGCCGGAGGTTGGTTCGATTAACCTGTTTAGCAGCCGCACAAGTGTGGACTTTCCGCTCCCTGATAGCCCCATGATGACAAATATCTCGCCGTCATACACATCAAAATTTGCTCGATTGACACCAACTGTTGCGCCGGTCTCTTTTAGGATCTCTCTTTTTGTTTTCCCTTTTTCAAGCATTTGAGTTGCTTTTTTAGCATTTTTACCGAAAATTTTAGATACATTATTTATCTTGATTTTGATATTTCTCTCTTCAGAATTCATATTTTCCCTCCAAATTAGCATCTTTATAACCGTAACATAAGCGTTATGATGCGAACAATCTTTAGAATTCGCTTATTTCTGCACAATATGTATGAATTCCCTATAAGAGGTCTGGTGATTAGAGTTTATACGCCGTATTACTCGTAAATCCTATAGAATGCTTCATAAACAACATAATTTACGGGGTATTTCCTCTCATCAGACAATATTTTACTGGAAATTCCTAATTGTGCTAAAAAATAACTCAAATCCTCACCATAGCGAACTTTTTCAAACATGGGTGAACCATTCCTCTGAACAGGATTTACCCGAAAATGGTCACATAGAAACCTTTTTCATTCAAATTTTAATTAAAATATTAAAAAACTGCCTGCAACTTTAGTTACAGACAGCTTATTTTTTTAGGACTCTAGGGCAGCTCGCTTAATATTATCTTGCAATTCAAGCATACGCTTTGTTCCATCTTCGCGTAATCGTTTGTTTTCTTCTTCGATCTGTTTTGTCTCTTTCATCCCTTGTACAATCGTATTAAAGGAAGATTCGATCGTTTCAATGTCGATACTTGGACGTCCAGACAATTTGGCAATCTCCACACTTTGGCTTGAGATGTTTTCAGCATTTCGTTTCAGCATTTCATTTGTTCTTCTATCCAGCTCACTCATTGAATCAGCCACAAGCTTTTGTCTTTTCGCTGTCACAGCTTGAATGATGCCATTTTTAAAGATCGGAATCGTGATAATGAACGCTGAGTTGATTTTACCGATTAGTTTCGTATTCCCACGCTGCAGCAAACGAATTTGCGGTGCTGTTTGAAGAGCCACCATCCGTGCCATATCAAGGTCATATACACGCTCTTCCAACGCTTGAATGCCGTTACGAAGTGTATCAAGCTCCATTTGTGCGAGCTGGTTTCCACTAGCTGCTTTTTCTTCATAAGAAGGAACCAATTGCTTTAATTCCTCGATTTTCATTTGACCTGCAACGACATACTTTTCAAGCTCCATATAGTATTGAATGTTATGCTCATACATTTCTTCAAGCGTCACAGTCGATTTGGTCATTTCGTCTTTATATTTACTGATTTCCACATTAATTTTTTCAATCTCTGCACCGAGCGTTTGATATTTACTGAAAATCTTTTCAATCATGCTGCCGCCGCGTTTAAAGATTTTTGACAGTAAACCACCCTTTGGCTCGTCAAAATCATTTTTATCAAAACGATCCATAATTTTTCCAAGCTGCGTCAGCATCGTTCCTGAGTCAGTGACACTAGTTGAACGCATCATCGAAAGAATACGATCAGAGAACTTAGAGATTTCAACGGCCGGCTGTTTTCCGTATTCAAGCAGATCCAGCTGATTTTTCGCATCGATCTGTCTTGCAATATTTTGCACTTCTGGTTCATTTCGAAGCTGAACGCGAATATCGTCTGCCTTCTCAATGGAAATTTCCTCTTTATCAATTGAAATGATGTCATTTCCGTTTGTATTTGTCATAAGCTTTGATCTCCTTATCGGTTTTTAATGGATTGAAATAATTTTCTTACGATGGACGGCTCTTTAAACTCCTGGTTCATAACCATCTCATCAAGCCAATGGGTATCAAATAATTGGTCATCTATATACCGCTCGATACACTGGTATCCCGCCGGATGATACACGAAGAGATCCACACCCATTTCATTTAGGAAAATGAGGGCAGCCGCATCAGAACGAGTCAGCTCACCATTATATTCCGTATGATATAAAATCACTTTCGGTACAGTTTGTGCATAATCAAAGGTTTGAATGAGTTCAATGAGCTCCTGGCCGATATGCAGTACCTGTTTGAATAAATAAATACGGACATCTAATTCAGTCTCATTGCCTTCTTTTAATAGCTTCGGATGCTGACAGATTCGAGATATCGCCTCTGCTATCGCACGCTGCGTCCCCTCATATAGATGAGAAAACTGCCACACGTTGCTTTTCATTAATAATTCAGGATCAATCTCTCCAGCAGAAGAAAGGGCATGCTGATAATGAAATTGATAATTCGAAGACACTTCTTTCGTAAAAGGAAAATGGCGAATGGTCTTCGTCTCTTTCCATTCCATTAACGTGTGGATACGATCCCAGTATTCACGCTTGTCTCGAGTGACCCCCATCATTTTCGCAAAGAGATTCGGGATCTGTATCGTGTCGCGGTCTGCTTGAAAATTAGGGCGGATAAAGGAACGTTCCTTTGCAATTAAAAACAACTCATCATACGTTGTCTTCAGCGTAATAGAATGAGGAGTATGATCTCTGAATTGCCAAGGCTTATACAGCATTGAATCTTCCGTGTGGAGCACCTCTTCAAGCTCTCTTGTCGAGCGGTACGCCACCGTTGACTTCCTCTCAGGCTTTTCAGTAGGGAACGGTTCCAGCTTTGAAGTCCCCGGATACTGATCAATAAAAGTCAGCTTTTCTTCTGGATCTAGTTCGCGGAACGAATCCTCGCCCTCTGGATGAAATAGCACAACATCACAGCCAATCAGCATGACATAGTAAAGAAAATAAAGCTGACTTTTATTCGCCTCTCCATACCAAATGACAGCCGGCATTTTTTCTTCTATATTGACTTCCTTCAGCCATGGACCTAGATGATTATTTGAGAACTTTACTACATCCAGCAAAACCCGGCGGAAATCGGGATGCTGAAATCCCCCTTCATGCAGCTGTTTGAAATGCTCAAACACCTTGATCAATGAAAGGCGGATATGCCGGTTCATTATAGGGTTTGGATGGCGTACAATCAGCTGTTCACCATCTAAGAAAGCCACAAAGCGATTCACAGATAATCCTTTTTCTTCTTGGTTAATCAAATGAATGCGTTGAAGCGCTTGAAAATGCTCCGGCTCAATATGACGATTGAGCGTTTCACTTAAAATATGAATGCCATCTGTTTCATATAATTCATGTAAATAAATAAAATAATCGGTTGCATCATGCGGAGTTCCAAGGACCCGGGCGGCGAGACGCGGCAAGGACAATGTATGCTCGTCCTTGACATAACCGTCTCTTTCAGGGAGCGGCTTTTTCAGCACGTTTTTCCAGGCTTCCTGCTCCGCCCGTGTTTGGTTAACATTGATTTCTTTATAACTCACGCCGCTCCTTCCCTTCTCCTATATTTTCTCGAAAGCTACTACTATCATATCATTCACCCTTCTACTTCTGCTATCGAATCGAAGGCTTTTTTGCGGTCGTCATCTGCTTCATGACACAAGCGGTGATTTCATCTGCTGCTGCCATGCCAGATGCTGCTGTCGGCTCAAGTAATGAATCAAAGTCGAGCACTTCTCCATGCCTTGGGGCAAAGCCCATATCTGCCTGACGAATGAGACCTGCATCTAAGAGGGAATCACCCGCACCGTATACATATTCAAGCTCCAGCCGTTCCTTTAGAAAAGCAACAGCATCCCACTTATTGAGCGGTTCCGGAATAAAGTAAAGCTTCCGTCCTTGTAGAGACACCTGCCAGCCTCTCTCCTCGCCCCACTGCTTCAATTCAGCAAGTGGAATGCGAGACAGATACTCATCTTTCATAATCAAATAAAGAAATCTTCCCTCTGCTGTCCGGGTACGCTTCACCCATGCCGCAACTGGAAGTTCGGAGATGGCTCTTAGCATCTCTCTGACTGACATACACGCTTTGAGCCTCTCATCAACGATGACCTGCCAATCCTCAAGCGGCTTGCCGCGATGAAGGATACATCCCCCATTTGTCGTGATAGCATACTCCGGTTTGAGCTCTTGCTGAAAGAAGGTGATCCGTTCATACTGAGCGGTCGTTCTTGTCGTCACTGGAATGAACCAGCCCAATTGATGAATCGTCTGCAAAGACTTCTTCGTTTCAACCGACATATAGGAAAGCGGACGTTCATCCAGCATTTCAACTAAAGCATAATCTCCTTCATACGTATACTGATCCAGCACTCGATGTGAGTAAATCAGTGTGCGGTCTAAATCACTGGCAAACGCACTTGTCTTCATGACGTCTGCTCCAGCGGACGAATGAGTCCACAGCACGTATAGGACATATTGGCATATTCAATGACAGGAACGCCTCTGTCCTCTGCCAGAAGCAAAATATGCTTTAGCTTCTCCTGAGACCCAGGCTGTATCAAGATTTTCCAAGGGATTCTTCTCAGCAGCACACGGGTCGTCTCACCAACACCCGGCTTAATCAAATGGGTATTTTCAATTTGAAACTCCTCACCGATCGCTTCAATGGACGCCATCCCCCGCCAATCCGCAGGCATTCCTTGCGCGAGGATGGTCTCTGCTTTCTCTTCTACATTTGGTTCGAGGCTAGAAAATGCTTCTTCGATTGTATCCACATACAGATTGGACACATCCTCTTCAAGCAGCTCTTCATAATATTTTGCCCCATGGAAATCATCGGCATTGATCCAGCGGTTGTTTAGTACCGTACGACTAACAAGTCCAGATACAGTCGAATTCAGGCAAGCACTTGGAATGAGAAAGTCCTCTCTCGTTCCGTAGACATGTGTACAATAGCCAGGATCAGCGAGTACAGCTAGTTCACTAGAAAGACGAATACCGTACTTTCTTTCAAAATCAATCACCGCTTTTTGGAGCTCTCTCGAAATCGCACCTTTTCCGGTCCATCCATCAATAAAGGCAATCTCATAGCCCGGATGTTCCTTGAGCATATAATGTAGCGCATTCTCATCTATTCCTCGATCACGAATAATCGAGATGCTGTAATGAGGCAGTTCAAGACCATATGTCTTTCGAATATATCGTTTGATGAGTACCCCGATCGGCGTTCCCGCTCTAGCCAAACTGCAAAGCACCGTTTGGAAGCCTCGCTTTTTCACAATCTGTTCTGCTACAACAGCTACCGCTTCTGCTACCTTCTCCTTACTTTCTTTCAGAGATTCATAGAATAAATCCATATAAGATTCGGTTGGTTTATATTCAATCGGCAGCATTTCTGAATAATGCGCACCACTCTGAATCGAACGTTCCCGCTCCTCTGTACTTTTCTCCATCTCAATGGATGATAAATCTTTGAGTAAGAAGGTTACATCCTGCTCTGGATAGCTTCCCATCTTTGTATACACATTAGCCATTCACCTTCACCTCGTCTGATAAAGTCACAATATGCACATGCTTCACATGCCGCTCGGCAAATAAATGAACAAGCGGAAGCAATGCCTCCTGAGAGACCTTTTTCTCAAAGAAGAGAAATACATCATCGTATTGACCTTTTGGTATGTTGTACACGTAGTGCTGAATTCGAGCATCCTCTGGACTCACAAAGGTGAACCCATTTTGAACAGCGTATCCATCCTTTTCAACGGGATGAATTGGGCTTCTCGTCGTTGAATGAAAGAGAACACCTTCTCCCATATGTGCAGCCACTCTCATCGGTACATACATCAGTTCACCTGTTCCTAAACAAAGTGTCTGCTTTCCTTTGCGTTCCTTCTTCAGTTTCAGTCCAGCCTCTGCAGCTGCTTGGTCGATGGCTGCCGTATCTGCTGCGTTTAAACCAAAACGACCCGTTTCATGTATATATGGCGAATGACCAGCCGAATTGGTTGCATGAGAACGTGCATACGGCTTTTGCTGAAAGAAGGATTGAAGGGAGTGAACAGAGAGACTTGGCAGATCCTTTTGCTCAGCTATCTTATACGAATAAGCTGGTTCATCCAGCGTTTTGCCTCGAAAGACCATTTGCCCTTTTAATAAAGACAATGAGGTGATGTGAATACCAAGCTCCTTTTCAAGCTCACACATGGCTTTCTCGTGCTCCTCTGTCCGCCAGTCTAAAATAGAAAGAATCGTGTAAGAATGCCGTGGGTGCTTTGCATGAAGGTCCCGAATGATATTGATATTCGTACGGCCTGTCGTGACTTCATCATCTACTAGCACGATGGGACGGTCTGTGCGAAGTAATGCTTCGTCTGCATAACAAAGCTGATCCGTTGCATGCGAATGCTCTTCTTCAAATACCAATGAAGGATCAAGATCCAGCAGCTGTTCACGTGTCGTATGAATGTAAGATGCTCCTTCTAATACGTCATACACACCGTGACCAAGAGCTGTGGCTGTTTCTGCAAAGCCGATCACGATCGGCTGTTTTCCTATTGAAAGCTTCTCTTTTTTGAGCGCTTCGTAGGCTTTAGTTAATACCGTGTGGTCATCCGTCTTGAGTGCTTCTACTAAAAGCTCTTGATGCGGAAACGTCTTGCCTGTTTGCTCTTTGGCATACGCCATGGCTAAAAGACCCGAGACAAGGAGCGGTTTTACTGGATGAACAGGAATGTGCTTACCGAGCACCTTACTAACGAATAAAAAGGCTCTTTTTTTGTTCACCCTTGCTGCCATGTCAAAGAGATGCTCTTTTTCTAGCTGAAGCGCACCTTCTTTGAGAACAAGCTCAACTTCCATATGTTCCAAGATGCTCAGCGTATGCGGCTTCTGCTTCTGTGAGTATGTCGATATAGCTTCTATTTTCATGAAACACCCCGTAAATATCTGACTTCATTATAATGTGCTCTGCCCATCTGTAATGGGGCTTCGTTTCATTCATTTTATTAGAGAAGGTACTCTTCATTACGCCAACTGTGCCGTCTGCATGTTCAAGAATGCTTAATGCATCCATATACTCTTCCTTCGTTACAACATACATGCTTTGAACCGGCTTGAGATGTGTTGGATGAATGACCGTCTTTCCATGAATGCCGTTAGCCACATCGAGTTTTGTCTCCTTGAGTAAACCTTGTACGTCATCAAATTCAGATGAAGACGATTCACCACTCTTATGAGAAAGTGCCCGGATGAATGGCTTTTGTTCCTTTCGTGCAGGGCCAAAATGCTCCCACACAGCACCTGATACCACAAAGGAACGGCCAAAATAATTGGTGATATCTGTGATCAAATCAGCAATCAAATTAATCTCATAAATGGTCGTGTTACGATCACGGCGAATTCCGTACAAACCGCAAAGATCCGTTGCCCCAATGCGAATATTCAAAATATATTCTTCGTCATTCAGCAAGATCTGCTTTAACTCTGACAACACCGTATATCTTGTTTCTTTTTCTAGTAAATCGGGTGTTTCCAAAATGGGCATCCCATAAAGGGTTGTCTGCGTTTGGGACGATGCCTGTTTCAGACTGTCCAAATAATCCTTCGCATTATGAACCGAGCACTTCGGGAACACAAAACCGGTAAGTAATTGAAGAGAGGAACCGAGCAAGTCTGCCATTTTGAGCAGCTGTTTCGGCGAACGAACGCGAATAAATATAAGAGGCAAATGTTCAGCCGTTTCAGGCGCATGCGTGACTTTCTCTTTGAGACTGGCCAATTGTGCCACTAGATTCTGTTCAGCCATGTCCACTTCTTGATCACCGATGGCATCCTCCAAGCAAAATACAACAGAGCAAAGCGCTTCATATTTCTGCGACAGCAGCATATCTGCTATATCTTGTCTTGTCGCAGGCATATACAAAGTAGCACCTAATGCATGCGCAAGTACATGCCTCGGTGTCAGTGAATGCATCGCCCCCGGCCGCTTGAAAAAAAGATCGTGCTGCATCGCCTCTGATAAAAATCGAAAATACCGCATGCTGTGCCACCTCCTGTTGTTTAGAGAAAATCAATAACCTGATGATTCAAAAAAGATGGAGCCGCTAGTCAACTCCATTCCTTTTTGATCGTCCTATTCTATTCTTCTTTTGAAGCCGCAGCTTCGTTTGTCACATCTTGATGTTTCTTCTTATTGATTTTATGAACAATAAACGTTCCGATAAACGCTAGAATAATAATCGCAAAGAATGCAAGATGCGGAATTTCAATAAGAGCAGCACTTAAGCCCATTTTGATGGCAATAATCCCGATGAGAATAAACGCGGTATTCTCAAGCTCTGGAATACGGTCAATGAGGACAAGGAATAACTGTGCCACTGTACGCATCATGAGAATGCCAAGCATTCCGCCTAATAGAAGAATCCATACTTCCTCAGATACAGCGAATGCCGCAAGAATACTGTCCACCGAGAAGGCAAGGTCCATAATTTCCACAGAAATAACGGTTGCCCAGAACACGCCAAATACGCGAATCATCCAGCCTTCTTTTTTCAATTCCTTCGCTTCATCATCGCCGTCACCTAACCAGAAATGCTTAATGACAAGCCATGCTAAATATGCAGCTCCGAGAACCTTAATCCACCAAAACTTAATAAGCAGCATCCCTACGCCAATGAATAGAAAACGGAAGAAATAAGCGCCAATTAATCCGTAGGTTAATGCCTTTTTACGCTGCTTTTCTGGTAAATGTTTCACCATGACAGCTAATACAAGTGCGTTATCTGCTGATAACAATCCTTCAAGCACAACAAGGGTCCCAATGAGCCCCCAAGAGACAGGGTTTGTTAATACCTCTGCCCACATATGCCAATCAAAAAACGAGGCATACGTGTCCAACATATGTTTCAAAATATCCAACTGGTTTTCCTCCTATAAGTGTAGAAGCATCAGCAGGCTTTCGCCTGCTGTTATTCTTGATCGCTGTTTCTTTCTCACTTTGGAAAAGGCCCTCATATGAGTCATTGGCAGCGCCTCTTGAATTTTGTTTCTCTCGTTTATACTTCTAACCCATAATTTTGACAAAGAGCTGCAAGTCCGCCAGAGAATCCGCTTCCGATCGCGTTAAACTTCCAATCGCTTTCGTGTCGGTACAATTCACACACTACGACAGCCGTTTCAATTGAGAAGTCTTCCCCTAAATCAAAGCGAATCAATTCTTCCCCGCCCTCTTCATTTACAACACGAACAAATGCATTCGAGACTTGTCCAAAATTCTGGCTGCGCGTCTCTGCATCATGAATCGTCACTGTAATTCCGATACGATCAATGTTAGCAGGAATTTTTGAGAAATCAACGAGAATTTGCTCGTCATCTCCATCTCCTTCACCTGTCCGGTTATCACCTGTATGAGTGACACTGCCGCTTGGGTGCTGAAGGTTATTATAGAAAACAAAATCTGTGTCTTGCTGACAACGATTGTTTGCATCCACTAAGAATGCCGAAGCGTCCAAATCAAATTCGGCTCCGCCAGAATATTTATTCGTATCCCAGCCAAGACCAATCATCACTTTCGTCAGCCCTGGGTTGGTTTTTGTTAAATCGACACGTTGTCCTTTTGAAAGCTGAATCGCCATATTCGTCCCTCTCCTGTCTCCTGAAAATATAAAACTAGCCGTTACCCGATATCTAAACCGAAGTCCGTTGCAATGCGGGCAAGTCCGCCTTGATAACCCGATCCGACAGCTGAGAATTTCCATTCCCCGCCATGACGGTATAATTCACCTACAATAATCGCTGTCTCGATGGAGAAGTCCTCTGCCAAATCGTAGCGAATCAGTTCTTCATTTGATGCCGCATTTAAAATACGTACATATGCGTTCGTGACTTGTCCGAAATTTTGACTGCGCGCTTCCGCATCATGAATCGTAATGACAAATGAAATCTTCTCAATACTCGCTGGTACAGCTGATAAGTCGATATTGACCTGCTCGTCATCTCCGTCGCCTTCACCAGTGCGGTTATCGCCTGTATGTACGACACTGCCGCCTCCGCCAGTTGTTTGATTGTAAAAGACAAAATCCGATGGAGAGCTTGCCTTACCTGCCGCATCTAAAAGAAATACACTTGCGTCTAGATCAAAGTCATGTCCGCCGTCATACTTATTGACGTCCCAGCCAAGACCTACGACCACTTTCGTTAAACCTGGATTCGTTTTTGTTAAATCAATTTTTTGACCTTTCGCTAAAGAAATTCCCACTAGGAACCTCTCCCTTCTAATTAAATGTAGTTTCTCGTAATATCGGCAAGCTTCGCATCATTTGTACCGTCCCCAACAGCCGCAAACTTCCACTCATTCTCGTGACGATAAAGCTCTCCGACGATTAATGATGTTTTCCCTGCATACTCATCTTTTAAATTATACTTCACTAATTCTTGATTGTTTGAACGATCAACGATGCGAATGTACGCATTTTGAATCATACCAAAATGCTGATTTCTTCTAAGTGCATCATAGATGTTCACAACAAACACCAATTTATTCACATTGCCTGGCACCTTGCTCAAGTTGACGAGAACTTGTTCATCATCTCCGTCTCCTTCACCAGTCAGGTTGTCACCTGTATGCTCGACACTGCCGCATTTGCTTTTCAAGTTGCCAAAATAAATCAAATCTTTATTTTCCGTAAATTTATCATTTTTCAGCATGAGCACTGAAGCATCACAATCAATATCAGCGCCGCCTCCGCCGCCAAACAGCTTTCCTAAAAATCCGCCGCCTTGTGATACAGGGTCCCAGCCAAGTCCAACAAGAATATTCGTTAGCCCTGCTTTGCCTTTTGTTAAATCAATACGTTGACCTTTTTCTAATGTAATCGCCAAATCAATCACTCCTCCAGCATAATAAAAATCTATTTATTAAGCGATGGACCCTATTAAAATCATCATACATGAAAATTCGACAAAATTCATGAAATGACATTGGAGCCTCTTACTCTTTTTTCTATTTACTAGTATATACGATCTACGTTCAAGATAGGTTTCAAACAAATGATATTTTTTTAACGAAAGATCCATGTAGAAAATGGTTCATGTCGTAAATGAAGTGTTTCATGTGAAACATTGTCGAAAATTCTCGTCCACAGAACTTGCTGATAAATAACGTATTGATGTGTTTTCGTATGTTGATATAGAAAAGATAAAGCATGAAATCAAAGGATAAACCCTTTCGTTTCCTTCTATTCAAGGATTTCTTTATACTGAAATGAAGAACATTGACCGTGTAAATGAAAGGATGTTGATGATGCCATCACTTCACATATTAGATCAAGTCGCTATTCCTAAAGGTCAGACAGCGCAAGAGACATTGATTCACACAACACAGCTAGCTCAGCTTGCGGAAACTCTTGGATATGAGCGTTATTGGTTTGCTGAACACCACAGCACAAGAGGGCTCGCTAGTACAGCACCTGAAATATTAATGGCACATATCGCCGCTCATACATCGACCTTACGTACCGGGTCTGGCGGCATTTTACTTCCGCAGTACAGCCCCTTTAAAGTAGCAGAGGTCACGCGGCAGCTTGAGGCTCTGTATCCTGGACGAATTGAAATCGGTGTCGGCAAATCTCCGGGCGGGATTGAAAGGACGAGACTTGCTTTGACAGACGGCGTGCATAAAGATCTATCTCAGTTTGACCGACAGCTGAAGGATCTTCTATTTTACTTATCAGACAGCCTGCCTTCTAGGCACCCGCATGCAGGAGTCAAAGCTTCTCCGCTTGTTGATGCTCATCCGCCAGTTTGGCTACTTGGTCTCGGAGAAAATAGTGCCGTGCAGGCAGCGGAACTTGGGATCAACTATATTTTTGGTCACTTTATCCACCCAGCGCGCGGCAAACAAGCATTTGAGACGTATCGGTCTCACTTTTCTCCATCTGTCTTTTCCACGCAGCCGCACGCTATGTTTGCTGTGTTTGTCATTTGTGGTGAAACCGATGAAGAGGCCGAACGGATCGCCAGCAGTACAGATTTATGGCTGCTGCGTGTTGAAAAAGGACTGGACAGCCGCGTCCCTTCTATAGAAGAAGCCAGTACCTATCACTACACCTCGCAGGAAAAGAAAAAAGTGTTACAAAACCGCCAGCGGATGATCGTCGGCTCAAAGGCAACGGTGAAAGAGCAATTACTTAGCTTGATGGAACGCTATCAAACGGATGACATCATGATTCTAAACAATTCATTTGATCCGATAGAAAAACAGCGCTCCTTCAAACGAATCGCCGAATTATTTTGAAGCCAAAGGGCTGAAATGGGAAATGTAACATCAAGATGTCAAAATCCTTCCGCCTGTCATCTGATCGCAAATGTGTCTTCTAATCGTTAGCGAACTGTAAACGCATAAGGGGTGTACCTTTTATATAGTAGAGGTACATATAAAAGAACCGTTTACGACGCTAGAAGGAAGGAGATGACAGGCCATGAATAAGAGACTCGAATGGGTCGATGCTGCTAAAGGGATCGGGATTCTGCTCGTGGTCATGGCGCATGTGCCCATTCCAGATCCGCTCAAGCAATTCATTTACTCTTTTCATATGCCGCTTTTCTTTTTACTATCCGGCATGATGTTTCGATCATCCTCACGCCCTGCTCTGTCATTTATTCAGAAGAAAGCCAAAAGCTTACTCTTGCCCTATCTCTATTTCTCCATCATTTCGTATGTTTTCTGGTTCACCGTTACTCGTTTTTTTGCCTTTAAGGGACAAACGGATATTGACCCTTTCGTTCCGTTTACAGGTATTTTTATATCCAATGCAGATGGAGCTAGACTCACGCATAACCCAGCCATCTGGTTTTTAACGACACTCTTTTTAGTGGAAATGATCTTTTTCTTTATGCACCGTCTGACAAAAGGGAAACCTGCTGTCTTGATCTTACTGACCGTCCTTTGCGGAGGTGCTGGATATGCCTCTACCTTGCTTTTAGACCAAAGTCTACCGTGGAATGCCAATGTCGCCTTGACGGCTGTTGTGTTTTATTCAATTGGATTTTTGGCAAAGCAATGGTTTGTGGAATTAAAGACAGACCCAACCCTTCTTCTATGTACAGGTCTGCTTATACTGACGGCTTACATGCAAAGCTTTAATTCACGTGTCGATATGCGCGTGAACGACTATGGTGATCTTTTTCTTTTTTATGCATGTGCACTGCTCGGTTCAGCTGCCGTGATTTATTTAAGTTTTAAATTCAAAACGTCCCCTATTTTGACGTATCTCGGTCGAAATTCCATTGTGATTCTCGTCTTACAGTTTGCCGGCATCGATATCATGAAAGCATTTGTTTATTATGGACTTGGCATCAATATTGCAGATACAGCGCAGCTCTCTTGGACTCTCTTTTACACGATCGGAACATTGCTGCTCATGGTGCCATGTATCTCCTTCCTAAGCAAATACCCGATGCTACTCGGCAAACCAGCCAAAGCCGCACACCGCTATGAACAAAAAACATCCGCCGGCTAATTGGGCGGATGTTTTTTTGGATTAATCATTGATTTGAGAAGGGTAAAGCGTCATTCCTCCATCTACAAATAAAGTGGTGCCTGTGATATACGAAGCTTCCTTAGATACGAGGAATGCAGCGGCTGACCCAATCTCCTTCGGTTTACCAAATGCTCTCATCGGAATCTTTTCAAGCTGCTTTTGTTTTTTCTGTTCATCCTGCAAATCATCATTCGATTCGGTCGCCATTGTACCTGGTGCAATCGCATTGATCCGAATACCTGCTTCCGCATAATCAAGAGCCAGCGTTTTTGTCATCATGTTCATTCCGCCTTTGGAAGTGGAATAGTGAACATTGAACGGGCGCGGTATTTCCTGATGGACACTGGATATATTTAAAATCGATCCTTTGATGTCATGCTCCATCATATAGGCGATTGCAGCCTTTGCCCCTAAAAAGGCGCCTGTAATATTCACATCAATGACTTTTTGCCATTGCTCGAGCGTCATCTCATGCGGCATCGCTTCTTCGCCATTAAAGCCTGAATTATTGACGAACACATCGACTGTTCCGAAATGCTCCAGTGCTGTCTCCATGATGGATTGAATTCCTTCCTCTTCGGAGACATCTGCGTGTACTTTCACCGCTTGCCCTCCGCTCTGCTGAATGGCTTGGACCGTTTCTTCAGCACCCTCTTCATCACCTTTATAGTTCACAACCACATTCATCTGCTCTTCTCCAAATCGTAATGCGATGGCTTGTCCGATTCCTTTTGAAGAACCTGTGACAATGGCTGTTTTTCCTTTTAAATCTTGATACATCTTTATTTCCTCCTATCACGTGCTTCATCTAGTTGATACACAATGGTTACCCATTTTGAAAAAAAGAAAAACACAATCCTCTGCAATCGTTGACTAAGAGGATTGTGCTGTTCATCAAACTAAAAGGTGTTATAGACATTTTCACATGTTTCAGCGGTTGGTTGATAAAAGCAATGAGACTTATACCTTGCCACAAACGGCTGATTGTACCAAGTCGGTGGACAATTACCAGGCGGCTTAAAATACCAAAGGCTGAATTTTGCTGGCCAAAATCGTTCTCCGTTAATATTCCTCCGTGCAAGTGTTTTTTCTGTTTCTCGTGCTCGTTGATAAAAATAACCATGCGTGACTGCTTCAAATGCATGCTCTTGATAAATCATTTGTGGAATCGTACGCAGCCCTTTAAAGTCAGAGCAGTTGGCACGCAACCGGTTGATGCCCACATTTCCTACGAGCAGCATCCCTTGCTTTCCTTCACCTTCTGCCTCCGCTCTCAGAAGTCTGGCCATGAGATCAATATCAGAGCTTGTTGCTCTTACCACTGCCATACATCCACCTCCATTCGTTTCTCTTTTATTTTATGTAGGGTTTCTGTGTAGATGACTGCCATTTTGACGGGAAAACACACATTCAGTGTCGAGAGCCTGTCTAAATACCTCAACATTTTGCTGGACATGTGTCTCTCTGGCAACAACACACAAACCAAGTGATCATGCACATAACAGGAAAAAATATTCATTACTATAGACTCATTTACAAGTCATAAAAATCCTTCTAATTGCGACACCATTATCAAAAACAGTCATTTGAACCTATTCAACAATCCGACTCAAAACCTTAAAATATAAAATGTTGAGTTTTTATAGGAGACATCAAACAATAAAATACACATTTCTCCTCTCAACTTAGTGTCATTTTTACTATTTGAAGCTAGTCAATCTTTGCAACGCACTGAAGTATTGACAGTACTTTCGCTTCATTCTACAGTAAAAAACATACAGTGTTTTTCTTTTTATGCAAAAAGAACGATATGAACTACAGCTTTTCAATCAAATTCACCATAAACCCGAGGAGGAAAACATGCCATGTTTAAAAAGAAATTATCTCTGTTTCTTCTGATTTTGTGTGTAACTGTTGTCGCTGCTGCTTGTAGTGGTGGTAAAGACAAAACAGCTACGAAAGAAAGCGATACAAAAAAATCCCTTGATGCAGCAGAGGTAAAGGTAGAAAGTGCTGAGTACACATTACCACCTCAATACGATACATCTGTACAGGATGATCAGTATGTACTAAAAGTGAACGTATCTGTAAAAAATATCAGCAAAGAGCCTCTAAATGTTGATAAAAGCAACTTTACGCTTTACCAAGATGACTCACAAGTGTCTACGATCTCTCCAGATGATTACAACGAAGTATTATCTTCTAGCTCTCTAAATGCAGGCAAAGTATCAAAAGGCGGTCTTTTCTTTGTTGTTGACAAAGAAAAAGACTATCAGCTTGTGTACACAGAGCCAGGTAGTGGTTCTAAAAAAGATGACAAAACACTAGAATTCGATATCAAAGGTAAAGACTTAATGAAAAAAGCAGATACACTTCAAGCATCTGCAAAAGCCCTTTCTTCTTATATTGATGTCATGATTTTTGGTAAGAATAACGACGAATTCGAAAAACTAACAGGTGATAACAAATCAACTGTTGTCAACCAATTTGATAAATCATTCAAACAAGGCTACATCACGTCATCAGGTATTTCTTCTAGCTCAGCGAAGGACGAAAACCTTGATAAGCTTCTAAAAGCTGTAAAAGAAACATTAGCTGAAAAATCAAAAGTATCAACAAAAACAAAAGCGATCAGTGGTGATAAAGCTGTTGTGACTGTCACTCTTACACCAATTGATGCAAGCCCGCTTGTCGATCGTTTAAAAGAAAAAGCGACTGAGTTCTACAGCAAAAACCGGTCAGCTTCTTATGATGAAGCACAAAAATATTTACTTTCGATCTACCCAGAAGAGTTCAAAAAATTAGGACCTTCCTCTTCTGAAGAAACAGTAGAAGTCAACATGAAGAAAAATGACATCGACCAATGGAAACTTGATTTGAACGATTACAAAACAAGCTCATTAGTTGAAAAGTTCATCAAGAACTAATGAAAAACCCCCGATGCCGGGGGTTTTTTATTATGATTTATAATCTGTTTTGGGAAACGTGCCCCCTCTATCATAAAAAAACAGAATACAGTCAAGTTATCTTAACCTTGTCAACATTTCTTTCTATGATCAGTGTTCCATTTCTTTAGCTTGATCATTTTTGTACTTAAGATTTTTTCTGCTTTTTTTGTTAAAGATGAAATGTAAACTCGAAGTAAAAAAATGTCCTCCTCATTCTTTATTTCTATTGAACTTTATTATAAATCTAGCCTCTTTCCTAACTCATTATAAAAGAGAACCATCATTTTCATTCACAAACTCTTTTTTCTACTTAAGTTATTTCTCAATAAAACTCTTCGAAGTATAAATAATTCTATTTTCATAAAATATTCAAAAAAAAGGTCCTATATGCTCATTTTAAGGTAATTTTAAACTTTTTATCATTGTTATTATGCTAGAATTAGTAACCACCAAAGAGAAAATTTACCATGAAATCAAATCATTTTTTAAGGTAGTTTCAGTTCTAACTGGATTAATCGTTACTCTATTAACAAAAAAAGAGTGATCTGATGTTGTCGAAAAGATCTTGTTTAGAGGAAAATTAGTGAGATCTTTCATGAAAATTCAGAAACATACCAAGACTTATTGGGAGGAATCATGGATTATTATTAAAAAAAATCATAATCTGAATAAAGAATGTAGGAGGAAATGATTATTGAAAGAGTGAGAAAATATGACTGATAAAATTCTAAAGTTAAAGAAATGGTTCATTTTATTTGTTTTGATAATTGTGGTTTTATACTTTGGAGTGTTTAGTTTTTTGCTAAAAGGTGATTTAAAAAATGAAACTATTAGTACGAGAGAATTAAATGAAAAAATTAAAGTCGCGGTTTTAGATAGTGGAATTAATAAGAATCATAAAGATTTAAAAGGTAAGATTGTAAAAGAATTTAATCCGATAGATTCTTCCATCGAGTCTGAAAATAAATTAAGTCATGGTACATCAATCGCAGGAATTATTACAGCAAACAATACAAACAGTGAAGTTACTGGGGTTACACAAAATGTCGAACTATATTCTGTTAAAGTGATCAAAAATGATGGAAAGATTGAAAGACAGGGTTTTATAGATGGTTTTAAGTGGGCTATATCCCAAAATGTAGATATAATTAATTTAAGTTTAGGTTTTCAAAAGGATTTTCCCGAATTAAGGGAGTTAGTGGCCAATGCCGTAAATAAAGGAATTATTATTGTTGCTGCTAGCGGTAATACTTATGGTTTAAATAGTCAATTTCCAGCTCGATACGATAATGTTATTTCTGTCGGGGCAATTGATTCAAAGAATAAAGTACCACAATTCTCTGCTATAGGAAAAGTTGATTTTTTTGCACCCGGTGTTAATGTTTTATCGTTAAATAATAAAGGAGGAAAATCTGTTTATACAGGATCTTCTTATTCAGTAGCTTACATAACAGGTGTAATTGCCAATTTTCTATATAAAGAGAAAATGAATAAAGATGAAAAGAGCTTTTCACAGGTTTATACCTATCTGGAGAGTTCATCTACGAAAATGCTGGATAATAAAAATAAGATTATTCAGGGTTTCAATTTTAAAAAATAGCGGAGGGATTTTATATGTGGTTAAAAGTTAAAAGTAAAATGATAATATTACTGGTGTTTTTATTAGTTGCTAGTCTATTTCCAAACAATCATACCAAGGCTGAAGAAATTGATAATAATATGATTGTTGATGAAGAAGTAGTTTCAGAGATGTTAGAAGATCGTTTATCTGAAGAAAATATTTCTGTTGATAATTTTGAAGTATCAAGTGATGAATTGGTATTAGATACTTCAATGAACGACGCGGAAGGAAATAAGGTTGAAGCGACTCTCAGTGTAGAACCTGGTGCAGATAGTTTTAATTTAACTACAAGAGAATTCAATGAAGTCGGTGAAGAAATATCAAAGGAATATGAAATAAAAGTTAATCAATTTAAAGACGATGAGTTTGAAGCGACTTTTGAAGATGTTGAAACAGAGGAAGTTTTCACCTATAATTCAGAGGAAGGTACAGCTTCATTCGCCTTTTTAATACCGGTGGGAATAGCAATATCACCTGCAGTTATGGCTGCTTTATTTCATACTGGTGCGGTGATTGTTGTAGCAGGAACTGGTTATGTAATTGCTACCCAAGCCAACAAGCACAGGTCTAAAAACAAAAAAAAATATAATCATTTTCAAGCTGTTATCAAAAAAGGCGGAGTATATGTTGGAAAAGGACTAAGTAAATCGCAAGCAATCGCTAGAATGAAATCAAAAAAGGATATTTGGTCTATTTCTTATAATCAGGCAAAAGGTGTTGCAGCTGGAGCTAATCGAAATGGCAAACCAATACATGAAGTAGATTTGAACAAGGGTAAGCCGAAGAAAGGTTATTATTATCACTGGCATCCCTATAAAAGAACTCCAAAAGCTCATTCATTCTACGGAGGTCCTGTTAAATAATTAATAGAGGTGAATCATGTATAATTACGAAAAGCTATATAAACAGTATTTATATAAAAAAGATCAATTGATTTTTACTAAAGAACGAGTTGCTGAGATTATAACGTCTAAATTTAAAGCTAGAGAATTTTCAAAAACAAAAATTTTAGATTTAGTAAATGATGATCACTTTGAATATAATAAGATATATAAATGTTTTGTCATAGATGATCCGAGTATATTGATTCAATTGTTTTCAAATGAGGAAAAAAAGAATCATCGTGAAGAAATACTTGATAATCGTGAACATCCCTTAAACCCCAAGAGAGTCAAAGAATGGGAGTATAATCATTTATTGCTTGATGAACAAGAAGGTAGAAGAATTGATATCATTTTAGAAAGTAAAGATGGGTTATATGTTTCAGAATTTAAAGTAAGAGATAGTTGTGAAAAACTTAATAGGTATATAAATGCTTTAATTGTAGGTGCACTTATTGAAAATGGGTTAGAAGAATATCCAGATGGTATTCATGACGAGTATTTTCAATTTTATTTAGAGAACTTGGATATATTCGGTTTTTTAAACTGAAAAATACGGTGATCGGCATTTACTTGAAAACGCCCTCTGTCAAAGAGGGCGTTTCTTTATTTTGCAAGCATCCATTTTTCTTTCATAAACAAGCTTCTCACGATGACAAACAAGATGACGACTGCGAGGGCTGAGGAGCCGAGTGTCAGAGTGACGGCCATCGGATCGATGATGCCAAACATCAATTGCTTACAGAGCGCATGAATATTAAGGAATGGGATCGCAAAGTAATACGTATCTAGCTGCGTAGCACCTGCTCTCATGGTAAAGAACATTGGAAGCACACCTAGTGTAATGATCATGGACATGTACGACTGTGCCTCTTTGACTGAGCCCGAAATGACGCTGAGCAGCAATTCAATCATGGATACCATGAAGGAGAAGATGATAAGCGCCGCAAACATGACGGCGATAATGCTCCACATTTGATCACCAAAGTTCAGTGCTTGTTTTAGCTTTTCTGTAAAGAGCAGCGTGGATAAAAGCAGCATGCCGATCGCCACAATTCCACTTAAAATCCCGAACATGGAGACAGCCAGCCATTTTCCGATGAGAATTTGGAGTCTGCTGGCAGGTGTCAGGAACAACGCTTCAATGGATTTTCGGTCTTTCTCACCCGCTACAATATCAAGCGCAGCTGGCAAAGCACCTGAGATGACGGAGGTCACCAAAATCATTGGAAGAAGAATCGACAAAAGCATAGAGGTCATGCCATTTTCTCCTTCTTCGCCCTCTTCTACATCAACAGCCTGCACCTGAAATGGGTGAACAACAGATGTATTGATTTGATCAGCGGCTAAACGCTTTTCTACGACTTGGTTTTGATACTGCTCCAGTAAGGATTGTAGCATTTGAACCGCGATGACCGAATCATCATCTGTTGTATACCCATGAATCTTAATTGCAAATGATTTTTGATGCTGAAGCATGTCGTCTGCCTCTTTCGGCATTTCCAGGTAAGCATTCGCCTTTCCATCTTTGACAGCTTGCTGCGGGTCATCAAATGTTTCAAGTGTGAGGTTTTTAACCTCTTTGATCATTTGATTCATTTCAGTTGGAAGCTGTTCATTCACTGCGACCGTATAGGTTTCATCTCCTGGATCTGCAATCATGCTTTCATAAAAGAACACCAATCCAAGCATCGTCAAAAGAGGAATCAGCACTGTTAAGAGTAGCGTTTTTCGGTCTCTTAGCGCATCTGTCATTTCTTTTAAAAATACGGTTTTCCACATTATGAAATCCCCCTAGCGAGCTTCGACATAAAGATATAGTTCAAGTCATCACTTTGTTCCTGTGTATATAATTCTGGAAGTGTCCCTTTATACACAAGCTCTCCTTGATGAATCATCATGACACTGTCACAAAGCTGGCTGACTTCTTCCATGATGTGGCTTGAAAAAAGGATGGTTTTATTTTGCTGCTTGAGCTGATGAATAAAGTCTCTGAAAATATTACTTGATGTAATATCCAAGCCTGTTGTCGGCTCATCAAATAAAATAATGTCAGGATCATGAATCAAGGTTCTGGCAATCGCCACCTTTTGTTTCATTCCTCTTGAGAATCCTTTCACCTTTCGATCCATATATTGTCTCATCCCAAAACGCTTTGCCAAATCCTCTATTCTTGCTTTGATTTCATGCTGATCTAAGCCATACAATTTGCCAAAGTATTCAAGGTTTTCTCGTGCCGTCAAACGATCGTAAAGCCCCGTCTCACCGCCAAACAAGACACCAATTCGCTTTTTCACTTCTGTTGATTCTTTCACCGTATCAAAGCCTGCGACAGTGACTGTTCCGTGCGTAGGTTCTAATAATGTGGCTACGGCGCGTAATAATGTGGTTTTCCCTGCACCATTTTCTCCTAGGATGCCAACGACTTCCCCTTCCTTCACGGAAAACGTCATATGTTTCATCGCTTTTACAACCTTTTTCTTATCTTTAAACCAGCAGCTGCAATCGCTGAGAGTAATCATGTGGTTCGCCCCTTTCAACTTTCTAAGTCTATGATAGAAAAAATGACGCTTCCTTGACATAAAAATGTCGCGAAACGTCCTTTTTCTGTCTTGAAATGATCTATTTTAAAAAACAAATGGTAAAATAGACAAATAATAAGAAGAGTCATAGGTGATTTTTATGATAAAAGTAGGTCTCGTTGATGATTACCGAGTAGATTTAGAAAAGCTGCATGCCATTGTAGGCAGAATGGAGGCTGTGGAGATTGTCTTTGTCACGCAGTCAGCAGAGGATGCCTATGAGAAGGTCAAACAAGGAGACATTGATCTGTTGTTTGCAGACATTGAAATGCCCGGAATGTCCGGTTATGAACTAGCGGACCTCATTCACTCTCACGCACTGAATGTCGATGTTGTATTTGTGACAGGAAACAGCGGATATGCGGTCCATGCGTTTGATTTGAATGTACATGATTATATTATGAAGCCCTACCATGCCGATCGAATCGCCAAATCCTTAGAGCGCTACAAGTCAACCAAGCAGGAGAAAAGCATTCATGGACGGCTTCTCATTAAGCAGCAGTCAGATATTCATGTGCTGCAAAAGAAGGATGTCATTTTTGTTGAGCGAACAGGCAGGTCAACCACCATTGTCACAACAACAGGAGATATCCAGACATATCAGACATTAAACGAGTTAAAGGGCGATCTAGCTGAAAAAGATTTTATCCGCTCTCACCGATCGTTTATCATCAATATTCATTACATTAAGAACTTCTCGGCGTATGCTAAAAATTCATTTATCGTATCTTTTGAAGGTACAGATAAAAAAGCCATGATGACCAAGCAGCAATTAGAATACTTTAAGAAATATTATTTTTAAGGAGAACGAACGTGAACGCTTTCTATCTTGGTTTCCGCATGTATGCTCTCATATGGCTAGGTCTTGCGTTTCATGCAGCAGCTGAAGCTTTTCTGCCGCTATCATCAGGAGTACTGTGGCTCCTCACTTTTTGTCTGATTTGTCTTTATACATTTTTCATATACAAAAGGTTTTTGCCTCATGTGAGTGGTTATGTGATGTTGGGCGCTTTTGTGCTCTTTACCTGTGCAGGTCTTTCCCTTTTTCTGACGCAAGGAAATGGATGGAGCTCTCTTTTGGCTTTTGTGATCATCATGACAACAGATATCCTTTCATTGAAGATGATGCGGACGGAGAGACGATTAAATGGGCGGCTTCAAGAGCTGATCAACGCAGAATCAAGAACCAATGAACTGCTGCTTGAGCTGCGCAGTAAACATCATGAAACAGCTAGACATTTAAATGCCTTTTCCGCGTCAAACGAAGAGCATGAGATCAAGGATTTGATTCAGCAATACGTGAAACATTTCCCTTGGATGAAAGGAGAAAATGCTTATTTGGCCTCAACCCTGCATTCCTTTTTCCAACGGGCTGAAAAAGAGGACATTGCCCTTTCTCTAGACCTTCAAGCACCTTTTTCATCGCTTCCCTTTTCTAAGGCGGATCAGGTTAGTTTCACTGGCAACCTGCTTGATAATGCCCTAGACGCAGCGATTGAAGCGAAGCAAGCCGGAAAAGAGGGCAGCATCTCAATTGCGACCTCTATTCGGAGCGGGCTCTTTTTAATCCATTGTGAAAACAGCACAAAAGGAATGGAAAAACACGTGTTAGACCATTTGTTCAAAAACTTTGGCCGCTCGACAAAAGGCGGAGATCATCAAGGAATGGGTACGTATATCATTCATCAGCTTGTTGAAAAGGCAGACGGTACTCTTGATTTCACATACCGTTCTCCACATTTGCGGCTTGTCATCAAAATCCCCCTCACGATGTCATAAAAAAAAGGTGCAGCTAAGCACCTTTTTTTATTAAGAGAAAATGTGGTCAATTTGATTGATTTCCTCTTTTGTTAATTGAACTTCGTTTGTTTTTAAGTTTTGCTGAACTTGCTCAGCTCGTTTTGCACCTGGAATAATGGCGTCGATGCCGTCCTGTGCTAAAAGCCAAGCGAGTGCGACGTGTGCCGTTTCGGCGTTCTTTGATTGTGCAATTACCTTTAGCTTGTCTACTTTTTCGAGGTTTTGAAGGAACGCCTCGCCTTGGAAAAGCGGATCTTTTGCTCGAATATCATCAAATGTCGCTTCCTTCGTAAATTTCCCAGTCAACAAGCCTGATGCCAATGGGAAATACGGAATAAAGGAAATACGATGCTCGACGCAGTATGGGAGAAGATCCTTCTCTGCCTCACGTTTCAGCAAAGAATACTCCGACTGAAGCACATCTAAGTAGCCATCTCGATTAAAGACTTGAAGCTGTTCAAAATCAAGGTTAGATGCACCAATGGCCCTGATTTTCCCTTCATCCTTCAATTCCTTTAATGTGCCTGCTACTTCTTCCAGCGGCGTCCGGCCGTCTGGGAAATGCATATAGTATAAATCAATATAATCTGTTTGCAGTCGTTTCAGGCTATGTTCGACCTGCTCTCTTAAAAAGTCCCGGCTGTTATCCAGCTCAATTTGTCCGTTTACTTCTTTATGAGCCCCCTTTGTCGCAAGGACGAGGTTCTCTCTACCGCCTCTTTTGGCAATAATCTCACCGATCAATTCCTCTGAACGGCCCAGCCCATAAATAAAAGCAGAATCTAAGAAATTGACACCTTGATCAAGAGCTGTCTCCACAAGCTCTCGTCCGGCATCTTCACTCAGGTTGGGGAACAAATTATGTCCACCTACCGCATTCGTACCAAGCCCTATCGGATTCACCTGTAAATTAGTTCGTCCAAGCGTTACCTTTTTCAAAAGCTCATCTCCCTTATCTGCTTAATCATCCTTATTTTCCCATGAAACCTTTTCAACATTCAAGTATCCTGCTCTCTGAAGCACAAACACCCTCACTTCAAGATTTTTACGTAAAAAACATTTAAAACCGATAATAAATCTACAAATTGATTCTTATTGACCGGTATATTAGACTCACAAATTTCCTTTTATTATTGATTTTTGTGTAAATTTCTTTCAAAGATAGGGACTAAAACCTATTCCTCATCATGATCGAATTTCGATAGAATGAAAAGTACAAATCGTCATAAGGAGATTTTCCCCTGTAACACCCGAATATACCATTCTATCTGTTTCTTTTTTCATAGTCAGATAGCGGGAATGAAATGACGAAAGAAAAGCAAAGGAGCATCAACTGTGAATCTTAAAAAAATAAGCGCACTCCTCATGATTTCATTCGTGATGATCATCTCTGCAGCTTGCCAGAGCTCAGCCAAATCAAGCAACGCTGATCAAAAATCAACAAAAACAGCAGAGGTAAAAGTCGATAGCTACGAATATACGTTACCAGAAGACTCAGCAACTACGCTTAGAGACAATGAATTGGTGCTAAAAGTCAACCTGACGATTACAAATAAAGGTGACAAAGCTCTATCATTATATAGCTCTGACTTCTCCCTTTATCAGGATGATGCCAAAGTATCTGATTTAAAATTTTACGGAAGTAAAGACCGTCTTGACCTCGGTTCATTGAACAAAGGCAAATCTCAATCAGGTGCTCTTTATTTCCTTGTAGACAAAGGGAAAAGATATCAGTTCGTGTACCAAGACAGCATCAAGAAAAACAGTGATTCGATCGAAATCGACCTAGATGGAAACAAAATACTTGATACAGCGAAAAAGCTGGATAACCCTGCAAAGGCGCTTTCCGCTTATACTGATATCATTGTCTTTGACAAAAAGAACGATCAATTTGCAGATTTAACGGGCGACAACCAATCCGATGTCGTGAATAAATACCACGACATGTTCGTAAAAGACTTCAAAAGAAGCGCCGGAATGTACGGCAATGAAGTAAGTGACCGTGATATTCTGTCTATGTACAAACGGATTCAAGACACCATGAAGGATAAAACCAAAGTAGAAACAAGTGTAAAAACCATCTCTAATGACGAAGCGAAGGTTGTCGCTCAAGTAACAGGCATTGATGCTTCTAACTTAAAAGACAAGCTAGACAAGCAAAGAGATGAGTTTTACAACGGCAAGATCCGCTCTAAAGAAGAATTGTATAAGAAAAGCTTAAACTTGTACGCATCTGAATTCGAGAAGCTTCCTCCAGTCTCCAGCCCGGCTGAATACGAAGTGAAAATGAAACGTAATGGGGATGGTCAGTGGAAAATTGACCTTAACGATTACAATACATCGCAGTACATGAGCGGTTTTATTAAAACAAGATAATCATGAACTAAAAAAGACGCTGGCCCAATGAAGGTGCCGCGTCTTTTCTTATGCTATACAGTCGCCTCTTGCTCTTCTTTCACCGCTTTTTCAATATCTTTAAAACGGCTCGATACAGTAGACGCACTAATGCCATACTTTTTCGCTATTTGCGCTTGAGAAAGCGGGGCATCGCTTGCAAGTGAATGAATGTAGTATTCGATTCCCGCAGCAAATGATGCTGCTTTACGGATCACAGGTGATTTCTGATC
The DNA here is from genome assembly GCF_038007905.1 of Bacillus sp. FSL W8-0645. Taxonomy (NCBI): domain Bacteria; kingdom Bacillati; phylum Bacillota; class Bacilli; order Caryophanales; family Bacillaceae; genus Bacillus; species Bacillus sp. FSL W8-0645. Next base: position 277,836 of record NZ_JBBOYC010000001.1, on the reverse strand, counting down.
ACAATAGGCTTTCCACACAGTTAAAGCGCCATCAGTCAAGCTTTGGTCCCCGTGTTCCTTCATTCCGTCTTCAATCAGCTTAGCTGTTTCCAGTTGAACGTCATTTGCCCAGTCCATGCGATCTGCTGTTAGACCTGTATCGCCTTCTGTTTGAGCAGATGTTTCTGATTCTTCTACTTCTTGCTTCGCAAACATGCACTCCAACACGTCAGGGAATGATTCTCTCATAAATGTGCTGCGCGTTCCTCCATTTGCCTCATATGCTTCAACAAGCTGACGAACTTGAAGAAGAAGCGTATCTGTAAACTCCTTCGCAAACATCGTATATTGAATGAAAAACTCTGCTTTTTCTTCAAATTGAACAGGGAATCCAAGTACGAGACTTCCCTTTTCAGGCAGCACTGTTTGATCCGGTTTTACATCTACTTCAACCTTTTCAGCTGTCACCATATTCTCAAAGTAAAGAGACTCGTCCGTTTTTTCATTTAATAAAAGCAAAGAAGGCTCCATGTCTGTCCATGATTGAACCACTTGTTTTGTTTTCGGACGGGTAATATCCTCCGCTTTCTTTGTCAGGAATTCTTGGAAGATGGTTTCTTTCTGATCCGTTAATGGACGGAAGAAGATACCCCATACACTCAAATGAAAGACTGAGATTTGTTGCGTTTCTTTATCCATATCTGCAAGAAAAGAAAACTCATTAATGAATTGATTGATGGCTCTCTGATGTTTAGAGAATGCGTAATTCATTAAATCCTTTTGAACTTGTACAGCTTCCTTAAACACAAGCTCAGACGTTTGTTCTCCGCCTGACTTTTGACCACAGCAATGTTTATATTTTTTTCCGCTCCCACAAGGGCAGAGCGCATTTCGTTTAATTTTTCCCAAAATAAAACCTCCGACATTCTAGTCTAACCTCACTATTTTAACAAACGATTGCACAAGAGAGTTTTATTTTCAAGAAAAAAGAAAAATCAGAATGATCAGTTAAATAATAAAGATACTTGAAGATCACGACAAATCATAGGAATAGCGGTCTTTTTCTGTTTATTTTCTCCAATCATTCCAATAGATTTTCTTCAGCTCATTCCCTCAAATAACTGCTTTGCCTCAAAATAAAAGATTTGAACAAACTTCTTCGTATTGACTCTGCCCGTTGATCCTGCGGATGATGAGGTCTTCTGCATTTCTTTCATTCTTTGGCTGACATCGGTAAAGTCAAAAAACTTCGACGCATAGTGCTCAAACTTAGGATTCGAGAAATCTGTTAATCCTAGTGAAGCAAAATGATTCAAGGAATGATGAATAGCGCGTCTAATCCGCTGCTCTGCCGCTTTCACTTCCCTCATCACTTCGACATCGGTTGCCCCATGATCCAGCTTCCTCTCCGCTGTTTTGATAAAGAGCTGCTTTAGCGGCGGGAAATTAACCTCATGAGAATTGGCTGACTGAGTTTCATGTAAGTAGATCAGTATCTCAAGTAAATCCTTAGAACCGCTCTCTCCGACAATTCCTAGTTCTGATAAGAGAAATTCCCCCGCCTCTTTCATCGTCCTTTTCTTCAATCCATTGCCCGTTGTATTATGAGAAATCACAGGCTCTAACGGCAGCACATGGCGAAGGGAAGCTTGAATATCGCAAATCGATTTCTCGAGTTTGATCCGCTCTATGACTTTTCGAATCACACTGACGATCTCAATTCGATTGACAGGTTTATGAATATAATATTCGATCCCTAATTCATAGGCTTCTGCCATCATCTCTTTCGCCTCTACTTGGGAAATCATCATGATTTTACCTTTGAATTCAGGGTGAATATGACGAATGGTTTGAATGCCATCTCTAGCAGGCATCAAAAGGTCAATCAGAAGGATGTCTATTTTTTTTAGATTCAATGAATGGGCTTCTAATCCAACACCGTCATCGGCTTCATCCACGACCTCTCCCAAATCTTCATCCTCAATGATTTGTCCTAAAATCGAGCGTATTGCACGATCATCATCTGCAATGAAAAATCGCATACACTCACCCTCTCTGTATTAAATTTTGTATAGGAAGGAGTAGCTGAAAAGCTGTTCCCTTTGTTTCTCTTTGTTCGATTTTAATTGTACCGCCAAGCTCTTTAACCAGCTCTTTCACATAGGATAAGCCAATCCCAGTTGATGGTGTTCCATATGCATCAAATTTAGAAGTATAGCCTGGATCAAATACTATTTCTCTCATTTTTTCAGGAATCCCCGGGCCATCATCTTCAATCCGAATCTCTATTTTATCATGACTTCCTTTCAATACGAGTGAGATCATTCCGTTATCCTTTATGGCTTCAACCGCATTTGCCATTAAATTATTAATGAGCGATAAAAAAATGAACACATGATAATCATGCAAATGAATGCCTCTTATATCAGATATAAAGGAGATGTTTTTCCCTAGAGAGAACGCATACTTTTCTTGAATGCGGAGTACAATTTGAACGAGTTCTTCTGCCTTCATATAGTCTTGCATATTTTCCTTAGAAATTAGCTTCGAAAGCCCAGCATATATACGCTGATTATCCTTTTTCACTTCATGGATTTCTCCTGCAAGCTTCAATAGCTCCTGACTCACTTTCTTCCCTGCTTCGTGTTCATGCAAGAGACGATAAAGCCTGTATGATTCTTGCGTAATGTGCTCTGTATGTTTTAACGTTTTCTTTAAATGAACCGTTTCTTCGTATAAATTTGAAATGACCATCATCATATGCTCATTTTGTTTCATGATTTGCTTCTCTCTTGATTGTGCCTCATATAGCTTCATCATATTAAAAAAGCTGATTACGACAAAGCTGTGAGCAAATGCAATGAGAAACATATCACTCAGCTTTGATAGCGTCATCGTCGTATCAAACACTAAAAATTGTACAAAGAGCTCAACAAAATCAGCCACTAATTCAATCATGAGACCAATGATGCCAATAAAAATAGAGCGCTGTTTAAAACGTCCCGTACGGACGGCAAAGAACAGGAATGCATATGTAAAATAGAAAAAGAAACTTGGGAATTGCTGATAAAATGATGCAGCGAGATCAGCATGATGCTGCATCAGATCTAAACCTACTCGAAAAAGCACAATGGCTGCGCCTGTTAAAAACCCGGGCAAGAACGGTCTAGATTTCCTTAAGAGTAATAAACAAAAGAAAAACGCAGGTGCCCCAAAGCTGATCCGGAACGTCTCATTCACAGGATAAAACTTCAGTTCTCCTGCAAGCGGCACAATCACCACCATAAAAATTAATATGAATGCGTCTTTTTTAACAAGCTGGTTTAAACTCAAATGACTGACACCCCTTCCCCTTTTTGCATAGCCACAGTATACAAGGAGACTCTTTTCTTCACAACGTACAAAAAAATAATTTTCACAGCTCCTTCTTTCCTCAAAATCCTTTTTTATGACTATTCACCGAGACGGCATGGTGACCTTTCAGCTATTCAGCATTTTGGATATTGTCTACAATAATGGGAATTGTTTAGACAATAAGCGACAAACCGATTTTTTATTTGTAAGTTTTTCTGTAGATTTTCGTCAGATTGTGTAGTTTCCAAGATAAATTGAATGAACAATTTTAGTGAAACTATATGTAAGCGTTTTCTGAATTTTCACTAAAAACCCTTTTTGTTTTTTCGCCGCCAAAGCCTTCATTTGAACATATATTTAGGTGTAAAGGAGTGGTACAAGCAGCGCATGACAAGTTCTTTGAAGATGTGTAACATGTTTTCGTGCCTATTTGATCGCATTTTTTGTCATCCGCCAATTCAATAGGGTACTTTTTGATTTTTGATTGGAGGAATCGTATGAAAACAGCAATTTCTAATAATATACAACACGCATGCCAGTCTTCTGTTGATCAATGGGCAGAAGAAATTCGTCCGTATTACAAAAATGGACAAAACGCTGGCTATATTCCAGCACTCGGAAAAGTGAATTCCTCTCAACTTGGTATCAGCGTGATAGGCCCAGATGGATCATCTGTACGATATGGTGATTGGGACGTTCCCTTTACCCTGCAAAGTATCTCAAAAGTCATCAGCTTTATAGCTGCCTGTTTAGGAAGAGGCGTTCCTTACGTCTTGGACCGGGTAGATGTAGAGCCAACTGGTGATGCATTTAATTCCATCTATCGTCTTGAGATGCATAAACCAGGGAAGCCCTTTAATCCAATGATTAATGCTGGAGCTATTACCGTATCCTCCATCCTTCCCGGAAAGACTTCTACAGAAAAGCTAGCATATATTTTCGATTTAATCGAAAACTTAATAGGAAAGCGTCCATCTGTCAATGAAGAGGTTTATCAATCAGAATGGGCAACTGCGCACCGCAACCGTGCTCTTGCTTATTACTTAAAAGAAACCAATTATTTAGAATCAGATGTCGAGGACACATTAGAAGTGTACTTAAAGCAATGTTCCATCGAGGTTACAACAGAGGACATCGCCTTGATTGGGCTGATTATATCAAGTGATGGCTATCATCCCTTTAAACAGGTCCAAGTCATTCCAAAAGATATCGCAAGACTAACAAAGGCATTGATGCTGACATGCGGCATGTATAATGCGTCTGGTAATTTTGCTGCTTTCGTAGGCGTTCCAGCCAAAAGTGGTGTGTCTGGAGGAATTATGGCTTGCGTTCCGCCAAGCGCAAGAAGAGAATTTCCATTTCAGACAGGCTGCGGAATCGGTATTTATGGTCCCGCCATTGACGATTGCGGAAATAGTATTACCGGTGTCATGATGCTGAAAAAGCTCGCAAAAGAGTGGGATCTCAGTATTTTTTAAAATGAACAGTCATGAATTCGAAGAGGTGATGTTATGAACGAAAAAGCTTTGCTATCTTATTTAACACATACAAATGATTTTATTTGGACTTATATTGTCATTGCTCTGTTACTTGGAGTTGGGGTCTACTTCACATATAGAACACGCTTCCTGCAAGTGAGAATGATTAAAGAAATGGTGCGTGTCCTGAAAGAAGGAAGAAAAGAAAAAGAAGGGATATCACCGTTCCAAGCATTTGCCATCAGTATGGCGGCACGTGTAGGAACAGGAAATATCACAGGGATTGCCATCGCCATTGCAATTGGTGGACCTGGGGCAATCTTTTGGATGTGGATCGTAGCGATTATCGGTTCTGCCTCAAGCTTTGTTGAAAGTACGTTAGCCCAGGTGTATAAAGTGAAAGATAAAACAGGATTCCGCGGTGGACCTGCTTATTACATGGAAAAAGGGTTAAACAAGCGCTGGATGGGAATTTTATTTGCGATTCTGATTACAATTTCTTTTGGAATCGTCTTTAATGCGGTGCAATCAAATACAATCACTGTCGCTTTTGAAAACTCCTTTGGATTAGACCGTTTAACAGTCGGTATTGTGATGGCTGTTATTTTTGCAGCAATTATTTTCAAGGGAATCCAAGCCATTGCAAAAGCTTCTGAATACATTGTCGTTGTGCTGGCTCTAGCTTATATCGGAATTGCATTCTTTGTTATTGTGACAAATATCACTGAACTTCCTGGTGTCATCAGTACGATTGTGAAACACGCCTTCGGGTTTGAACAGTTCGCTGGTGGAACATTAGGCGGCGCATTATTACAAGGGATTAAACGCGGTCTTTTCTCGAATGAGGCTGGTATGGGTAGTGCACCTAACGCAGCAGCAACAGCTGTGACAAGTCACCCTGTAAAACAAGGATTAATCCAGGCGTTTGGCGTGTTAACAGATACATTAATTATTTGTACAAGCACAGCCTTCCTTGTCCTGTTCTCTGATGCATACAAAACAACGAACCTGCAAGGAATTGAATTAACACAGGCTTCACTCAGTCAGCACATTGGACCATGGGCCTCTGGATTCCTTGCTATCATGATTTTCCTATTCGCCTTTAGTACATTAATCGGTAACTATTACTACGGTGAAACGAACATTGAATTCCTTGGAGCCAACAAAGTTTGGCTTAACATCTATCGAATTGCCGTTATTGGAATGGTTCTTTTCGGTGCAGTTGCTACTGTTCCTCTCGTGTGGGGTCTAGCCGATCTCTTCATGGGACTCATGGTCATCGTCAATCTCATCGCCATTACCATGCTGTCTAAGGTCGCCTTTGCAGCATTGAAGGATTATACGAGACAGAAAAAAGAAGGCAAGGATCCTGTCTTCTATAAAAATGCCGTTCCAAACAATGAGAAAATTGAATGCTGGGACGACGAACCTGCTTCGTTGAAAAAGAATCATATTGGGTAAATCACAAAAGCTCTGGTCCTCTGACCAGAGCTTTTTTCTTTAGTTCAAAAATTCGAGTATAAGTTTGTTCACCACTTCTGGTTTTTCATGATTGATCCAATGAGAGGCATCATCGACAAAAATCAGCTGACCATTTGGGCAAATCTTCATCGTTTCCTTCGCCAGCTTTCTGCTTAAAAACTTGTCCTCCATCCCCCAGATCATGCGAACAGGTACTAGAATGCGCTTTGATATCGGCTTTTCAAAGCCACCCTTTTTGATGGCGCGGTACCAATTCAGCATTGAGGTCATGGCCCCTGGCTGCGTCCAAGCCAACTTATAGCTTGATACATCTTCCTTCGTGAACAAATGGGGTCTTGCAGTCAGCCCAATGGCTTCATCCAGCTTTTGAAAGTGATTTTCCTGGAGAGCTGCCTCTGGCACATTCGGGAGCTGAAAGAATGCGATATAGGAGCTCTTCTTCCACTGCGGGGGATAAAATGGAAGAACCTTCATCATGACCCGCGGATGCGGCATGTTGACAATGATTAGTTTCTCTACATATTGAGAACGTGTGGATGCCAAATGCCATGCAACTGCCCCGCCCCAATCATGACCACCCACAATCGCCTTTTGATTCGGACTAAGCGTCTTAATCAGCCCTACGATATCATCTCTCAGTTGATCTAATACATAGGATTCGATTCCTTCTGGCTTATCACTTAGATGGTAGCCTCTTTGATCAGGAACGACGACACGATAGCCTGCCTCAGCCAGGGGCATAATTTGGTTCTTCCAGCCGTACCAGAACTCAGGAAATCCATGCAGCAGTATAAGTAGCGGGCCATCCTCAGGTCCAGCCATTGCTGTGTGAAGTGTTACACCATTTGTTTGGATTGATTGAAATTCAATTTGCTCCATCCCTTTGCCACCTTTCTCCTTGTTCTTTTATTCTTCCAACATAGCATATTTTCCATTTTTCAGAAAATAAAAGCACTCCCAAAAAAACCTTCACAATGGTGAAGGTCTAGATTGTTGACAAAGTGCTAAAATGATGTTTATTTTAGCACTTTGTCTTCTTTTCAGCGTGATAGAAAACCTTTGAAGTCTAGGAAGGGCAGCTACTTTTGCGGAGCGAATTGAACATTCGTGAGCACCAGCGCGCAGACCTGCCAACGAATGCGAGGGTTTGTCTACACGCTGAACCTTCACAATGGTGAAGGTCTTCGTCTATTTCATATAATTCAGCACCCAGATCAACCCATTTTTGCGGTCCTGTACTTGTCCGTGAAGTGCCCCAAAGAACGTATCCTGTAATTCGACCAGTACATCTCCATCAGCTTCTAGCGCTTCATATACAGCCTTTAGTTCTTCTTCATTGTCAAACTGCATAATCAATCTGAGATGTTCAGGCTTTGGTGTTTGGTCAAACGTATCTGAAAAGTGAAGCAGCGATTCTCCAAGGTGCAGTTCTGCATGCAGCACACGGTCTTGATGTTCATTTAAAATATGAATATCACCGCCAAAAATCCCTTGATAATATTGAAGAGATTCCTTCACATCGTCTACCACAATATAAGGACTAACACTAATCATACCCCTCATCCTCCTCTTATTCCGTCCATCTTCTCTTTTATAGCTTATCCCAAATCGTATGAAAAAAGGCACAAACCGTCAACGGATTTGCACCTTTTTCTCATGAAGATTTCGCTAATTCACTATGTTTGTTTGAATACGCTGCGTACATGACAACACCGATTAACAGCCAAACTCCAAAGTAAAGCCACGTCCGGCCTGGTAAGTTGAGCATAAGGAACAAGCAGCAGCCCATTGAAATAATAGGTAAGACCGGCACAAATGGAACCCGGAATCCCCTCTCAAGCTGCTGATGTGTCTTTCTCAAAATGAGCACAGATAAACTCACCATTGCAAACGTCAATAAAGCACCGATATTCGCTAAATTGGACAAGTCCTTTAAATCAATAAACCCTGAAATAACAGCTGTCATGCCGCCAATCATCCATATGCTTGCAACAGGCGTATCGCTTTTGTTTGTTTTCGAAAACACTTTCGGCAAAAGACCATCTCGTCCCATCGCATAGGCAATTCGAGTTGCTGCATAATTATTGGCGAAAATCACAGCCATCAATCCAATGACCGCACCGACAGAAATAATACCGGCTACGCTATTTTGATGTACACTTTGCAAGACATAGGACATAGCCTCTGTGACATTCAGTTTTGTATAGTGCACCATACCTGTCATAATCAAACAAACGACAATGTAAATGATCGTGCAAATGAGTAATGAGCCAATAATGCCAATTGGCAGGTTCCGCTGCGGATTTTTCACCTCTTCTGCAGAAGCAGAAATCGCATCAAATCCTAAGAAGGCAAAAAACACAGCAGCAGCACCGGCAATGACGCCTTCTGCACCAAACGGCATGAACGGCTGCCAATTAGATGGCTGTACATAAAACCCGCCTACTACAATGAAAAGAACAATAATACCGAGTTTCACAAACACCATGATATTATTGAATTTTTTACTTTCTTTCGTTCCTCTTGATAAGATCCACGCAATCAGTAAGGCAATGATAATAGCTGGCAGATTCATATATCCGCCTTGTTCCGGTCCCGCTAAAAATTGATGGGGGATTGAAATCCCAAACCCCTCAAGCAAGCTGTTGAAATAGCTCGACCAGCCACTGGCGACAGCTGAAGCAGTCAGCATATAAACGGACAATAACGTCCATCCCATTAGATGCCCGACAAGCTCACCCATCGTTGTATATGAATAAATGTACGCACTGCCGAATACAGGCAGCGCTGAAGCCATTTCTGCATAGCAAAGTGCTGCCAAACTGCACACAATCGCTGCGATAGCAAAGGAAAAAATGACAGCCGGCCCTGCATCCTTAGCCGCTGTAATTCCGGTTAACACCATGACCCCCGTGCCGATCACTGCCCCTATACCAAGGAGCGTGAGATCGAGCCCGCCCAGCGTTTTCTTTACCTTTTGCTGCCTGCTCTGTTCTAACAAATCGTGAATGTGTTTCTTACGTAGAATATGTCGCAAACCCTTTCCCTCCAAAACGTTAGAAAAACAAAAAATCATTCAAATTTCATTATAGCAGAATAGGCACTACGCATTCACAACCAATTCACGTAAATCTTTCTTCATGATTTTACCAAGCTTATTTTTTGGCAGCTCCTGTGTGAAATGAATGGAGGGCACTTTGTAATCTGCCAAACGTTCCTGGCAATAGTTCACCACATCTTCTTCGCAAAAATCGACGGAATCGTCTTTTACGATATACGCACTTGGCACTTCACCATATAATTCGTCCGGTACCCCAATGACAGCTGATTCAATCACACCTGGAATTTGATCAATGACTTCTTCTACTTGGTCAGGATAGATATTATCCCCGCCGTACAGAATCACATCTTTGTATCTCCCTGTGATGAAAAGAAAACCGTCTTCATCTAGATACCCTGCATCCCCCATATGGAACCAGCCATCTTTCAGCACCTTCTCTGTAGCGTCAGGCTGATGATAGTAGCCTAGGAAATAAAATGGGCTTCTCATAACGACTTCGCCAATTTCTCCAGCTGGCAATGTCTCCTCTGTCTCAGGGTGCATGATTTTCACTTCTACATCCGGATCCACTTTACCTGCAGAGCCCATTTTATCCTCGCCCATCGCTGGATGCCACGCACTCACAACCCATGCTTCGGTACTTCCATAGCCATGCATCATCTGAATGCCTGCTTCTTTGTAATCTTTAATTAAGCGTACCGGCACCTTCGTACCGCCAGAAATCGCAATTTCAAAAGATGAGAGATCGTACGAACCTCGTTTCATTTCTTCTAGCATGTACGTGTAAGCTGATGGGAAAGCCATCATGAACGTAATTCTTTCTTTCTCAATCGTTCCTAAAATGCGCTTCGGTGTTGCATCATGTAAGAAGACGAGCGTATACCCTTCAATCGCAGCTGCGATCAGGTGATTAATCGAACTCATATGATACAGAGGGTGACTCGCCAAGTACCGTTTTCCTTTCAGATCGAATCCTCGATTCCCATGTCTTGTTAAAAATTGATAGATTCGTCCATGTCCGACCATACAGCCCTTTGGATTCCCCGTTGTCCCAGAGGTAAATAAAATCATCGCTAGATCCTCTTCTGATACCTCTTCAGCAAGGTTACTTCCATCATTTGAAGCCAAAATGTCTTCAAACAGCTGTGTTGTTTTCGCATTGACACCGGATTCCACCATCAGGCAATCTTCTAAAGACACATTCACTGCCGCAATGATGTCACGGAATTCACGGTCAAAAAATAAAGCCTTTGGCTCTGCTTTTTTCAAAATACCTTCCAGCTCAAAGGAAGTAAGCTGCCAGCTAAGCGGAACAGCGACTGCACCTGCTTTAATGGTTGCCAGCATAATCGTTGAAAAGTGATGATGGTTTTGACAAATAAAGCAAACACGGTCCCCTTTTCGAATCCCCTTTTGATGTAAGTAATGAGCGAGCTGGTCAATGCGTTTTGCATATTCTTCAAATGTATAAGACACACCCCCGCCAGTTACCGCTTCAATTTGTGAAGAGCGTTCCATTCTGTCGTTAAGTAATGCCTGTAATGTATTCAATATCTTCATCTCCAAACGTTTGATTTACAAAAGCCAATTTCCAGTGAATGGGTTGGCAGATTTTATCTCATTCACATTCTAAAATAAAACCAGCTGAAAGTAAAATCATTTCAATTTGGAATTGTTCTTTATGTTAATTGATAATATAGGTAATTTTATAGCCGTCTTCCATTTTGGTTTAAATGATGATAACTATTATGATAAGATAGACCTAGTAATTGATCGGAAAATGCGAATGCAATAGGAAAAGAGGTATGGAGAATGCAACATTTCGAGCTAGAGGCAAGTTTATTAGACCATGCGCTGACAAAGTATTTAAAGGCGACGAAACAAATAGATGAAGAGAACATCCCGAAAAACGTCACGAATGTGAAAGGGTTTATTTTACGCATTATTTATCGTCATCAATCATGTACTGTGAAAAATATTCTGCAGGAAGTTTCATTATCTCCCTCTGCAACAACAACCGCTCTCAATCACTTAGAAGATGAAGGGCTGATTATCCGCTCTCGAAATAATAATGACCGCCGTACTGTATGGATTGAACTCTCTGAATCTGGTGAACAAATTGCAAAACAAATGATCGACAACCGCCAGCTGCTTGTCAATCAGCTGTTCGACCACCTTTCAGAAGAAGATAAAAAAACATTTTTTGAATTAATCGAAAAAATGATGGACGAGCACACATTAAAGGCTTAGGAAAATTCCTAAGCCTTTGTCCTCTTTTCAGCGTGATAGAAAACCTTTGCAGTCTAGGAAGGACGAGTACCGGAGCGGAGCGAATTTAGATTCGTGAGCACCGGAACGCAGACCTGACACCGAATGCGAGGGTTTGTCTACACGCTGAGGCTTAGGGATAAACCTAAGCCTTCTTTTTTATGGCTTTAAAATGACCTTTATACAATCATCCTTCTTATCATTAAATATGTGATACGCATGAGCGGCATCATCTAACGGCAATTGATGTGTGATGATTGCTCTAGGATCAATTTCACCGGTTGTCACTTTTTGATAAAGCTTTGACATGTACCCTCTTGCTGGGGCCTGCCCCATTTTCAGCGTGACGTTTCTTGCGAAAAAAGCGCCTAATGGAAACATATTGTACAGCCCCCCATACACACCAGTCAGCTGAACCGTTCCACATTTCCGAACAGCTTTTGTAGCAATTTGAATCGGTCCAATTGTTCCGCCTTGCAGCTTGAGTTTCTGCTCAATTTTTTCAAGCGGCGATTTCTTCCCGTCCATTCCCACACAATCGATCACAACATCGGCTCCACCCTTGGTGAGCTCCTTTAACGTTTCTCCCATGTCTGGGTCTTCTGTAAAATCAAATACTTCTACGCCGCTCATCCGCTTTGCATGTCGCAGACGGTAATCAATGTAATCGACCGCAATCACACGTTCTGCCCCTTTTTGCCATGCAAATTGCTGTGCCATTAACCCAACAGGTCCACAGCCTAACACAATGACCGTATCACCTTTTTTCACACCGGCGTGCTCCACGCTCCAATAAGCAGTTGGAAGAACATCCGATAAGAACAGCAGTTGTTCATCCTCAAGCTCACAATCACCTGGGATCTTAAACGGGGTGTAATTTCCAAAAGGCACGCGTAAATATTCTGCCTGTCCTCCAGGGTAGTTCCCATATTTCTCACTATATCCAAAAAGTCCACCCGAATCGTAGTGCGGGTTTGAGTTGTCGCATTGGCTTTCTAAGTGGTGATGACAATATTGGCATTGACCACATGCAACGGTAAATGGAATAACGACACGGTCTCCCTTTTTCACTGCCGTGACATTCGGTCCAACTTCCTCCACAATCCCCATTGGCTCATGCCCAATCACATAGCCGATTGGAAGTGGGAAATTACCCTGATACAAATGTAAATCAGATCCACAAATTGCTGTTGATGTCATTCGGATAATCACATCTTCCCGATCTTGAATAGATGGCGCATCTACTTTCTTCACTGCAATGCTATTTTTCCCCTGATAAGTAACAGCTCTCACATGCATTTCCTCCTTTAGCGAAAATCATCTGTACATAGCTTCACCTTGAATGGATGGTTCATGCATCAGATCAGGATTATTAAAAAACAAAAAAGCCCGTCGATCGGTTCGACAGGCGCTTATTCAATCATGTGTAACGCGTTACATATTTATCCTTTTTCGATAAAGACCAAATCATATTGAGAGGAATTCTCTCGATCAATCATCAAGTTCCCTTCTTGAATAAAATAAGGACATATACTCGGGCTTTGTGATTCTTCAAATTGCTCATACAACTGCTCAATCTTTCCAGGGAGCAGTAAAAGCAAAAATTTATTAGAATGGGACACGAATTCATAAGAGTGAATTGTATCCGGCGGTATATAGGCAAAGTCACCCGGCATCAGGCATATATCCTCTCCGTTCAATTGAAGATTCATTTTTCCCTCAACGCAATAAAGTGCTTCTGTATGTACTTGATGATAATGCGGAGGAAAATACTTTCCCTTCGCGCCTTCAATCACAAAATGACTGAATCCGCCTCCAGTTGTTTCTGTTGTTGCGATCAGCTCATGAAGCTGACCATCAATAATGTATTGCTTCCCTTCACCAGCCTCTAATACGTAGGGCTGCACCGCCTGAGGGAGCTGACTATGAAATAATACGGAGGGCTTAGTTGTATTTGACAGCTGCCTGATACCATGCATCAATATGAGATCGCTTTCTTTTTCAGCTTGTTCAAAGCTGTCTGCATCGAAAGCATGATCGGTCATCGGCCATTCGTTCCGCTGAAGCCTTTTCCCAATTTGCTGATAGACATCTGTCATTTGTCCGCCCAACGTATATGAAATAAATCTTGTTTTGTGACTATGCATTCTGTAGCCATGGATCGTTTTGGGTGGGATATGAATATAATCGAAGGCTGTGACCATATATTTTTTACCGTCCAAGATCACTTCAAGCTTTCCTTCCAGCACAAAAATGGTTTCAAATAAGTGCTCATGACAGTGAAGTGGAAAATAAGCTCCTTTCCCACCTGTGATTAAGACAAGCTCAAACAGCTGATTCGTTTGATTTACTTCTGCCAGCACATGAACAAGCTGATTTTCCAGCCCATACAGTTTCCCTGAACCAGACACGGTATAAAAAGAGGTTCCTTCGGATTGCTTGATCGATTGCGGTTGCTCCGACATCCCATCACTCCTCATGACTAATTGACTATCTTTATTATATAGACCAATTGATATAATAGATAGACAATATGCGAGAGATTTTACTCTTCTCGCATAAATAAGTGTCTAAGGTAACATTTCACATGTTCTAACGGGGTCGTTTGTTTGAGTGCGGTGGTCATCGATAGACCCCCAATCACCATTGAATGAAGGAGAGAAGCCAGCTCATCCGCTTTGTTTTCTTCATATCCGCTGTTCATGAGCTTTTCTTTCACAAGCTTTTGCCAGCGGATCATTTCTTGTTTACATGCAGTATGAAGCTGCGTATGTTCTGGCTTGGATTCTGCCGCCAGCAAGACAATCGGAATCCCTCTTTCATTTTCTTGCTCCGTAAATCCCCGGATGATGTTTGTCATAAAGCGGTCGATGGCGATATAAGGATCATCCGAATAGGCAAAGCTTTCTTCAATTCGATTGATGACCTTTTGACTAATATATTCAACGGCTGCTATGGCTAGCTCTTCTTTTCCGTTTGGAAAATAATAATAAAGAGATCCTTTAGGCGTGCCGCTCTCTCTAATGATTTGATTCAATCCTGTCGCATGATACCCCTGTTTGCGTAAAAGAAGTGCGGCCGTTTGAATAATTCTATCCTTCGTACTCACGTGTGACACTCCTTTCCCTCCATAGACCAATGTCGTTTCAACGTATGAGTTGATTTGTTCCTTTCCAAATCGAGGATGTCTCCATCTCTGCTGCAAGCCGAAGCAGCCAATCCTCTTTCCCCTTAGGTGCTGTTACCTGTACCCCTAAAGGCATGCCCGCCTTAGTGAGATGAACAGGAACGCTCATAGAAGGCTGACCCGTTAAGTTGGCAAGCTGTGTAAATGGTGTGTAGGTCAGACTCTTTAAGAACATGTCATAAATGAGATCCTGCTGCGCTTGCATTGAGAGAGATGACACACGTAAAAGTTCAGTGATTTCTTCTTTCGAATGCATCAACTCACCAACCTTAGGAGCAGAATAGGCAGTCGCTGGTGTCACAAAGAGATCATAGGTTTGATGAAATGACGCCATTTGTGCAGCTGCCATATCCCATGCATCAAGACTTTCTGTGTAAGCAGCTGCGGTTACATTTTTGCCAGCCTCCGCCAACACCCATGCCACGATGTCTGTTTCCTCCGGATTGACTGGACGTCCTAATGAACGATTCAAGGACATGAATAGTGCAGACATTTCTCCGCTGTTCATGACGTAGTATTGCTGCATGAGATGAATCCCATCGATTGCAGGCCCTGCTTCTTCTACTTGGTGCCCTTGATCACTCAGCCATTTCACTGTTTGCTGCACCGCCTGCTTCGCTTCCTCACTGACCTTCGTACCAACTGGAGATTCTACACTGTAAGCAATTCGCATAGAAGATGTACGTTTCACTAGATCTTCTTGATAGCTGCCGTCGTATAATGGCGTTTGGAAAGCTGCTTCAGGCTGAATGACTTGAAGCAGATCAAGAAGAGCTGCACTGTCCCGCACTGTTTTTGTAAGTGTAAAGTCAATGGATGCCCCTTGCCACTGCCTTCCTACGCCTGGTCCTACCGGCGTTCTTCCTCTTGTTGGCTTGAGACCGAACAAACCTGTAAAGGATGCTGGAATCCGAATGGAACCTCCACCATCACTTGCTCCACCAGCAGGTACGATGCCGCTTGCAACAGCTGCTGCCGTCCCGCCGCTTGAACCGCCAGGGGAATAGTCAGGATGCCAAGGGTTCCTCGTTGGACCATGTAAAGCAGGTTCTGTTACATTCCTTAATCCAAATTCTGGTGTGTTTGTATGTCCCATCATGAGAAATCCAGCCTGCTTCAATCGCTGGACAAAGTGGGAGTCCGTTTTTGCCTTTACATCCTTTAACAAAGCAGCACCAGCTGTCAGCGGTTCATTTTCCAGTCCTTGCGATATATTTTTCAGTACAAGTGGAACGCCTGCAAACGGCTGATTCGTATGTAATGTCTTGATTTCTTTTAATACTTGATCTTGTCTTGTCTGAATCAACGCATTTAGTTCAGGATTGACCTCATTCAATCTAGCAAATGCAGCTTGTACAAGCTCATCTGGTGTTACCTGCTTATTCCGTACAAGTGCTGCCAAGCCTGTCGCATCATACGTCATATACTCTTTTACGTTCATCAGCATATCCTACTTTCTCTTATTATGATCTCTCTATTGTCTACTAGATTTGTATGAATTTCAATTTCAGGTTACTTGTAAAAAAACTTTCTGACAAACAATATGATTCTTCTAACCATCCTTCTCATTTCTCCGATATAATAGAGAAAAAAAGACGGAGGTCATCGTATGCAAGGGGCTATCGCCTTGAAAAAGAAAATCGTCGTAGTCATCGCGTTTCTTCTTGCGTTGACAACTGCCTTGCCTTACCATTCGCAGGCAGCTGCACCGCCAAAAGAAACAGATGTCATCATCGTCTATAAAAACCAAAAAGGAAAGCAAACAGCTATTGAAGAAAGTGAAAAAGTGAACGCACAGTACATACATCTTCCCGCTGTCGCTGTGATAGCAGATGAACAAGCGGTCACGTCACTCAAAAAAGATCCCAACATCGCGTATGTCTCAAAAAACATAAAGGTCAAACTCGCTTCTTCTAAGATTAAAAAAACCGCTGCCTCTACGAATCAGGATGCATTGGTTCAAAAATCTTACAACCTGCAAAAGCTGAATGTAAAGCAAGCGATAAAAGAAGGCGTCACGGGGAAAAATGTGAAGGTAGCCGTTTTAGATACTGGAATTTCTCCACATGAGGATTTAAAGATATCCGGCGGTAAATCATTTGTGAAGTACACAACTTCCTATAAAGATGATCAAGGGCATGGCACACATGTAGCAGGCACGATTGGTGCGCTCAATAACGATTATGGCACAGTCGGCGTCGCTTCTGGTGCGAAGCTATATGCTGTAAAAGTGTTAGATAAAAAGGGAGAAGGCGACTTGTACAGCCTGCTTCGAGGAATCGATTGGGCCATTAGCAACAAGATGGATATTATGAATTTAAGTCTAGGTTTTGAAGACAATATCCCTATTTTGCGTTCAGCAGTGGATGAAGCATACAAAAGAGGACTGCTTGTGGTCGCTGCAAGCGGGAATGATGGGAAGAAGAATCATATCAGCTACCCTGCCGCGTACAATAGCGTCATTGCCGTTTCTGCCACGACGGACAAAGACAAACTCGCATCTATCTCAAATACAGGGAAAGGTATTGAATTTTCTGCCCCTGGTCAGAACGTCATCAGCACTTATTTAAAAAATGAATATTGGTATGCAACAGGTACATCACAAGCCACGCCGCATGTCACAGGCATGCTGGCACTGTTGAAGCAGCTTCACCCGAAGAAAACAAATGTTCAGCTTCGCACCTTATTACGCAGCTATACAGTGGATCTTGGCGCAAAAGGAAAGGATCCACAATTCGGCTATGGCCGCGTGCAATATATAGCACAATCAAGCTTTTTGAAGGCTGCGACTAGCGCTGTCAAAACAGCCGAAACTTCTAAAAAGCAGGCAGATGTCAATCAAGCCAAAACGAGAATTGGCCGACTCACTGCAAGTAAACAAAAAACAGCACTCACTGAACGGGTGAAAAAGGTACAAGGAACCATTGATATCCGCTTGGCACGTGCAAAGGTTCAAACAGCCGAAAAAAGCAAAACACAAGGCGCCATTAAAAGCGCACAAGCGGCCATCAAAAAGTTAAACAAAGGCAAAGAAAAAACAAGCCTGCAAAATCGGCTCGACAAAGTCAAAAAACAGGTCGCCTATCAAAAGAAAGTGACAGACGCCAAACAAAAGGTCAAAAAAGCGGAAACCAAACGAACGAAGAAAACAAAAGCAGCAGCGCAAACCGCTGTCAAACAGCTAAAAGCTTCTAAAACGAAAACCAGTTTACAAAAACGATTAAACCGTATCAAGGTGTAACAGAAAAAACGATTCCTCGCTGAAAGGAATCGTTTTTTTATTTCAACAGCGGCGCAAACAAGCTGTGATGATATTTCCCTTCGACATCTGCCCTCACTTGATCGAGTATGCTTTCTAACGAAGCCATCACACCCTCTAATGCCCGGCGCACTGAACCTTGTTCAAAATCTGCTAAACTCTCCGGCAACTCATCTTCATCCAATACAAAAAAATCACCATTCGGAAGAACGAGAAGATCAACAATGAGGTCTTCAAACATGACCAGCTGGCCGTTGAACCATGTATTCCCTACAATATTAAAATAAGACCCAAGTTCCTTCCCTTGATCATCCCTCCAGAAGTAAATATTGTAAGGTCGATCCTTCCAATAATAGGCGGTCGTATAGCTCCCTTTTGGAATGGTCAGACTACCATCGCCTGCCCTCATCGTAAACGTGTCTTCAATCTTGTGAAAAAGTACAGCCTGCTGTCCCTGAACATCTAACAGCTGACACGTATGTTCCACAACCTTCTGATCGTATTTGATTTTTCTCTCGATTACTTCATCCCACCGATCCGCATGTAGCGAAAACACCATGTCACAACTCCCTCTTGCATCTAGTTTCTCTCTTTCCAGTATACACCGATTTTTTTTTGAAAAAATAAAGGGTTGCTGCATTCACATATGGAAGACCTATGATGAGGTGAAATAAATGAACGGAATCTCGATTCTTGAGAACCTTACACAGCTTGGACAAATCATCCTCATTTTTTGCGGCTATGCCCTTTATTGGCGGCTGGTGAAAACAAAGCGAGAACGAAAGCTATCTCCTTATGAGCACATGTTAAAATTCTTTGTTATGTTCGGTTTAATCTCGTGGTTGGTATCATATTGGGCGCTTGTACTGTGGGCGTAAATTGAAAAAAGGAAGAGCTGTCCATTGGGGACGTGCTCTTCCTTTTATTACGCGTGATGTGATGAACCAGCCGGCTGTTCTTTTTGGATGACATATTGATAGCTTTTGACATGCGTCCCATTTTGATTCACAAATTCTTTATCTAGTGCACGCTCAAAGCCCATTCTTTCATATAGACGAATGGCAGCCTGCATTTTATCAGATGTATGAAGGTACAGAACATTTTCGCCCCATGATTGCGTGAGTTCAATACTTTTACGTAACAATGACTCTGCAATTCCTTTTCCCCTGACATCGGGATCTACTCCTAAAAACCGGACGATGGCTGATGTAATGCCCATTTCGGGTTTGTCATACGCTTGCTCTGATGACCGGAACATTTGAAGCGTCCCCACGACCTTACCTTCAAGCTCCGCCACAAGCATCAGCTCCATGTTCGGATTATCTACAGCTGCTGCAAGCGCAGCAGAATAATTTTGCCAGCCTTCCTCTGTAAATTGAGGTTCATATTGCGAATAGGACTTGATTAGTACTTGTCTGATCGCTTCATGATCTTCTTTGACTGCTTGACGAATGATCAGCTCTTGCTGCTCCATGTCAGCACCTCCTGCTCTCTATTGCTAGATATACGTATCATGCAAATACTGCATGTCGATGACCTTGTTCTTTTCTCTACTCATTCAATGTAAAGAGTCTCATTCGAAAGATCAATCATTTTGCACGGAATCCTCTTTGAAAATTTCCATTGAAAAGGAGCGCTTGATTCATTATGCTATTTTGAGGAAGTATACGAGGAGTGTAATGATCATATGAGTTCTTTATCTTATCCCCAAGAATCGAAAAAAAACCGATTTCTCCTTGCTGCATTGCTTGGGTCTTTAACAGCCCTTGCACCGCTTGCAATGGATATGTATTTACCTGCTTTACCTAATATTGCACGTGATTTTGAAGCGAGCACGGCTTTGTCCCAATTAAGTCTGATGGCTTGTCTGATTGGACTGGCGCTTGGACAGCTGATTGCAGGCCCTATCAGTGATACGATCGGCAGAAGAAAACCGCTGATGATCGGCTTAATCATTTTTATCGCCGCATCCCTTTTATGTACGGTGGTCACGTCGATTTGGACGTTCATCCTCTTAAGATTGATTCAAGGGCTCGCTGGTTCAGCAGGCATTGTCATTGCACGAGCCATTGTGCGTGATCATTATGAAGGCTCAGAAATGACGAAATTCTTTGCACTGCTCATGTTGGTCAACGGGGTTGCTCCGGCAGCTGCACCTATCGTGGGCGGACAGATGTTACGCTTTACCACATGGCAGGGTGTATTTGTTCTATTAGGAATTCTCGGGGCCTTGATGCTGCTGAGATCCATTTTTTCACTTCAAGAAAGTTTACCTGCGGAGCGCAGACAGACAGGAGGCTTTCAACAGATTGTTGGTGCCATGAAAATTTTAGCGAGTGATCGTCTCTTTGTTGGGTATGCCCTCTCCCAAGGTCTTGTATTCGCAGCGATGTTTGCTTATATTTCTGGCTCACCGTTTGTGCTTCAGGAGCTTTTTCACCTTTCTCCACAAGGATTCAGTGCTGCCTTTGCGGTGAATAGTCTCGGGATCATCACGGCTGGACAAGTATTTGCCCGCGTCGCTGCTAAAATCGGCGAAGAGAAGGTTCTTCGCATTGGATTGCTGATAGCTGCCTTAGGCGGCGTCACCTTATTTTTGATGATCTCCATTGATGCAGGGTTGTATGGTATTCTCATTCCGCTCTTTTTTGTGGTCTCAAGCGTTGGAATTGTCGGCACCTCTGCCCCGTCTCTTGCGATGCAGCATCACGGCGCACATGCAGGAAGTGCAGCCGCACTCATTGGTGTGGCACAAATGCTGCTAGGCGCCTGCATGACGCCTCTTGTCGGACTAGCCGGAAGCCAAACAGCCTTTCCAATGGGTCTGATTATTATGCTTTGTGAACTAGGTGCACTTTGCTGTTATTTCTTCTTTGTGATTCGAGCGAAAAAAAGACCCGCATAAGCGGGTCTCAGATTGTTGACAAAGGGCTAAAATGATCTTGATTTTAGCCCTTTGTCTTCTTTTTATGGCTTGCTCCAATTGATGGTGCGGAACACATTGTTCTGGTCATTGTTGTGATATGCATCTAGGTCAAAGCCTGATAGTCCAAAACCAATTACCATTACAATTCCCCCGACAACGGTGAAGATGATCCCCCATTTGATGCATTGCTTTTTTAAATCATTCACATTCATATTCTCACGACCTTCTTTTTAAACATTCCCATGAATGCCTTAGTGGTTTGAACAGTCATTTGAACAAATAGCTTTGTCAAATACACCGTGCCCATGCCGCATAATAATCCGACACCTAATAGAAGAATACCAACGCCAATCTGCGTCACTACCACATGCAAACCGTCCTGAAAGATAAATGGAGAACCAATGATGCTCCAAAAACCTCCGAGCAGACCAACTAGCGTCATTGTACCTGTCACGAGCGGAATGCACCAAATCACCATATACACAGAAAGAATCAGCAGGAAGACTGTTGCTAGAATACTACCCCATAACGGAAAGCCTAAAATGAGGATGGAGAGCCTTGTGGCTTTTTCTCCAAACGTCGGCACCTGAACGGTTTTGATTCCTTGTTCCTTCAAAATCCCTTCAGCGATGATGGTAGGCTGCCCGACTTGATCGACCGCTTCCTGTTCACTGTATCCATCTTCCTGATAATCCTCGATCATTTCATCGTAATACTCGATGAACCGATCACTTTCTTTTTCGCCTAGACGATGCAGGTGCTTCTCTAAGCTGGCTAAAAATTCTTTTTTATTCATTGCCCTGTCCTCCAGAAATAAAGTCGTAAATCGCCATCACTTGATCCCATTCCGCTAAAAACTGCGCCATATGCTCACGGCCGCTTTTTGTCATCCGGTAGTATTTTCTTAATCGACTATTGTGTTCTTGGGAATAGGTCTCTACATAATTGTTTTGTTCTAACCGTTTTAATATCGGATATAATGTCGATTCTGAAATCTCAATACAATGGGACATATCTTTAATCATTTGATAACCATAGGAATCGCCTTTCTTTAATACCGCCAGTACACAGAATTCCAGCAACCCTTTTTTTAATTGTGCATTCATGATTACAACTCCTAACCATTTATACTATACATTACATAGTATCATGTGACAAGGGGTATCAAGTATAAAAAAAAGACCCTAATGGAATGGGGTCTTCTCGTTTTTATATATTCACAAATCCTTCTCCGAACACATCACGCACGTCATGGACAACAACGAATGCATCCCGATCAATTTTCTTGATGATTTTCTTTAGGCGCATAAGCTCTTGCTTTTGAATGACTGCATAGAGAATTTCCTTCGATTCCTTTGAATAATGACCGCGGCCGTTTAAAATCGTCACGCCTCGATCCAAGGTGTGATTGATTTCTTCGGCAATATCATCTTTGCATGAAGAAATAATCGTTACTGCCTTTTTCGTGTTAAGCCCTTCTATCACGAAGTCCATCACCTTTGTTGCCACGTACAGCATCACAATCGTGAACATTAATTTTTCCGCACCAATAATAAAGTAGGAAGCAAATACGACGATCAGATCAAAGAACAAGATGGCGTAGCTCACGTTCCAGTCTAAATACTTGTTGGCAATTCTCCCGAGTATGGCAGAACCCGCCGTTGTACCGCCTGCTCTTAGCACAAGACCAATCCCAATTCCGATAATGATTCCTGCGAAAATGGCTCCAATGATCAATTCGTGAACATTCACGACCCATGTTGTGGTCAGGTGTAAAAATAGGGAGTTACTCGCGACGGCAACCACAGTATAAATCGTCGTCTTCTTGTCCAAATATTTATACCCCACAAGCAGCAGGATGGCATTAAACACTAGGTTCGTCAGCCATGGTGCAATTTCAAACAAATAATAGAAAATGATGGACAGCCCCGTTACACCGCCTTCACCAAATTCAAGCGGAATGACAAACATGTTCACTGCGGCGGCAAATAAAAAAGAACCAATTAGAATCATTGCGATATCTTTTACACATTTTTTCAATTTCTTCTTTCCTCCTTTTTTAAGCATATAAAAAACCCTCTTTCTGCACGAAAGAAGACAGTCGTTGAACAAAAAAAATCAAAAGACAGCGCCTTTTGACGAAGCTTTCTGAAATGAACCTTTCCATAATATATATCTCTTTTTAGAGGCTGTCAATGACTTGGTTTTCTATTATTTTGACTGCATGTTTATGCATGTAAACCCGCATGTTTTCAGGGTTTTTCCGCGGTCACATGCTTTTTCCTCTCCTTGACAAAAACACTTTAGTCATTTAAACTACTGCCTCATATCATATCCATCATTTCCGACTAAAAAGGAGGGTGTTCAATTCGATGAATCCTATTCAAAGCCGTTTACAGGCTCACGCACCTTTAATTTTAGACGGTGCACTTGCAACAGAGCTTGAACGAAAGGGCTGCAATTTAAACGACAGTTTATGGTCAGCCAAAATACTTATTGAACAGCCAGAATTGATTCAGCAAGTACACTTGGATTACTTCCAAGCCGGAGCTGACTGTGCCACAACAGCGAGCTACCAAACAACGATTGATGGCTTCGCTGAAAAAGGCTATTCAAAAGAAGAAGCCATCGAACTAATGAAACGATCTGTCACTTTAGCAAAAGAGGCACGCGATCTTTTTTGGCAGGATGAAGCGCGTCGTAAAGGGCGGACAAAACCACTTGTCGCAGGATCTGTGGGGCCATTCGGCGCTTATTTGTCTGATGGTTCAGAATATAAAGGAAATTACGGACTCACAGAGCAGGCACTCATTGATTTTCATAGACCAAGGATTCAGGCATTAGTAGAAGCTGGTGCAGATATTCTTGCGTGTGAAACGATCCCTTGTCTCATTGAAGCAACGGCCATTGCAAAGCTGCTGCAAGATGAATTCAGTGGTGTATCTGCTTGGATTACATTCAGCGCGAAGGACGACCTTCATATTAGTGAAGGAGATTTGCTTAGAGAATGTGTACAAGCACTGGAACCTTATGAACAGATCGCTGCTGTTGGTGTAAACTGTACGCCGCCGCAATTTATCTCTTCTCTCATTCAAGAGATGAAAAAGGGGACGAGCAAGCCGATTGTCGTGTATCCAAACTCAGGAGAATTATATGATCCTGAAGAAAAGGTATGGAGCGGAGATACGCCTCAGCATACATTTGGTGAATGTGCGCATCAATGGTATCAAGACGGCGCGCATATCATCGGCGGCTGCTGCAGGACAACTCCAGAAGATATTACGGACATCTTAAAACTAACCACATCATAGCATCATGAATCATCACACATACTTCTAAGCAAAAGGGCGGGAAGACATGGAACAAGCAAAAGATGAGTCACAACAATATCAACGAAAAATGACGAGCCGCCACCTGTTCATGCTTTCTTTAGGCGGCGTCATTGGAACAGGGCTCTTTTTAAGCTCTGGGTATACCATCAGTCAGGCCGGGCCTGCGGGAACGATTCTTGCCTATCTTGTCGGGGCATTAATTGTGTACCTCGTGATGCTCTGTTTAGGTGAGCTGTCTGTTGCAATGCCAGTTACAGGGGCATTTCATACGTATGCAACAAAATATATTGGACCCGGCACAGGCTACACAATTGCTTGGCTGTACTGGCTGACATGGACAGTCGCACTCGGATCGGAATTTACAGCGGCAGGGCTTTTAATGCAGCGCTGGTTCCCGGACACATCGGTTTGGATGTGGAGCGGCGTCTTTGCTCTTCTTATCTTTTTACTCAATGCGTTTACAGTTAAGTTTTTTGCAGAATCAGAGTTTTGGTTTTCCAGCATTAAAGTAATGGCTATTATTCTCTTTATTATTCTTGGCGGAGCTGCGATGTTTGGCTTGATTCCGTTAAAAGGCGGTGAGGCCGCTCCATTCTTTTCTAACTTCACCGGGGAAGGTGGACTTTTCCCAAACGGCTTTTTACCAATTTTAATGACGATGCTGGCCGTCAATTTCGCTTTTTCAGGTACGGAGTTAATTGGGATTGCTGCGGGTGAAAGCGTCAATCCTGACGAGACCATTCCAAGAGCGATTCGCACAACCGTACTGCGTCTTGTCTTGTTTTTCGTTGGAACAATCGTGGTCTTAGCCGGCTTGATCCCAGTGGAAGAAGCCGGGGTGATCAAAAGTCCATTTGTTGTGGTGTTTGATCGCATCGGGATCCCATATGCCGCAGATTTCATGAATTTTGTCATTTTGACAGCGATCTTATCTGCCGCAAACTCTGGACTATACGCTTCATCCCGTATGCTCTGGTCACTTTCTGAGGAACGGACACTGCCTAAAAAATTGGCGAAGCTGACATCAAAAGGAATTCCTTTGAATGCACTGATTTTAAGTATGATCGGCGGGATTCTTTCTTTGTTATCAAGTGTCATCGCACCAGAAACGGTATACCTTGTCCTTGTTTCGATCTCAGGACTTGCCGTTGTGATCGTGTGGATGGGGATTGCTGCCTCACAATTTATGTTTCGGAAACGTTTTTTACAAGAAGGCGGACAGCTCCATGATCTTTCCTTTCGAACCCCGCTCTATCCAGTGGTTCCGATTGCTGCCTTCTTCCTGTGTCTTGCCTCTGTGATCGGCATTGCCTTTGATCCAAATCAGCGGATTGCCCTTATCTGCGGCATCCCTTTCATCGCGCTCTGCTATGCTGCCTATTATGTGACAACTTGGATTCAGAAAAAACGTGAAGAACCTGGTGTATAACGCCAGGTTTTTTTCTATCAAAAACAATTTGACAAAAAAGGATATCGCTAGTAAAAGAAACACACTTTGGTATATGATAGGAATCTATGATTTTCAGGATGAACCAAGGGAGTTGTCACTAATATGGAAATGACCATTACAAGAGCATTAAGTGAACTGAAAATGTTAGACAAGAGAATCAACCGAACCGTTGATGAAGCCGTACTTGGTGGATTGATGATCGGGAAACATATACAGCACGGGTTTCAACATCAAGAAGACATCGAAAAGAAGGCGAAGGCTGATGACCAATCGATTCAAGCATTAATCAAACGCCGGAATGCCATCAAATCAGCCATCGTTGTGTCGAATGCGACGACAACGATTGATGTTGCGGGTGTCAGCATGACGGTGGCAGAAGCAATTGAACGGAAGACGTCGATAGAATACGATATTCGTTATTTACGGAAATTGAAAAAGGTGTACACAGAGCTAGTAGACAAAGCAGAACAAACCAATGAAGATGTGAAGAAGAGGCTCGACCAGCATTTAGAAACCCTATTTGGAAAAGACGGAAAAACACAAGCGGCTGCCAACCAAGAGATCGTCAAGTCGTTCCTCGCTGAAAATGAGGCGACGATCATCGATCCGCTTCGTCTTCGAGTGAAGATTGAAAAGCTTTCGACCGAGATTGAGGATTTTCAAATGGAAGTTGATTTTTCCTTGTCAGAAAGCAATACACTAACGAAAATACAGATCAATTAATAGATTTTGTTAGTGAGCCGAAAATCGATAGAACTAAACACCTCCGAGGGAAAGGTCATTCCCTCCTCATCTGATCATCTCTGGATGATCCTTGATAAAAGCTCAAAGCTGAAGGTTCAAGGATCAACGTTCAAGTGTAAAAGTTCTTATCCATCAAAGCTCAAAACTAAAAGGTAAACGCTCGATCGAATCTGGGAGTCACGGCTCATGAGTGTTTGTTTATCGACTCTTTCGGTTGCCGCCCAGCAGGTTTGCTAACAAAAAGAAAAGGATGTCACATGATGACATCCTCAGGCTGTCGAGAAAATCTCGACAGCTTTATTTTTTCCCTTAAAGTTTCCATTCCCCCGTTTTATAATAGAGAAAAGCATACTAAAGGAAGGTGTTTTTCTCATGTTCCACACTAGAAATTCTTCTCAGCACGAAGCCGAATTTGTATTGCTAGATCAACTGGTCGAAGAGGATCACCTGCTTCGTAAAATTGATCAGTACATTGATTTTTCATTTATTGTAGATAAAGTAAAACCGTATTATAGCGAGAATAAAGGTCGCCCTTCTCTTGATCCACTTATTTTGTTCAAAATGATGTTTATCGGTTACCTGTACGGTATCCGTTCTGAAAGACAACTTGAAAAAGAAATTTACTATAACATGGCGTATAGATGGTTTTTAGGTTTGAACATCAATGACCCCGTTCCCCACCACTCGACCATTAGCTGGAATCGTCGTACTCGATTCAAAGATACAACGATTTTTCAAGACATTTTTGATGAAATTGTGCTTCAAGCCATCAATCATGATATGGTAGGAGGCCGCGTTCTTTTTACTGATTCGACTCATCTTAAAGCCAATGCCAATAAACATAAATATACGAGAAAAACGATTGAACAAGATACCCAAAGCTATATAAATGAATTAGAAGAAGCGGTCCAAGAAGATCGGGTGGCACACGGAAAAAAGCCCTTAAAGGTAAAAGAGGAGGTGCAAACGAAAAAAGACATTCGCCAAAGTACGACTGATCCTGAAAGTGGCTATCTTTATCGTGAAAACAAGCCAGAAGGCTTTTTCTACCTAGACCACCGTACAACGGATATGAAGTACAATATCATCACGGATGCCCATGTCACGCCCGGCAATATCCATGACTCTGTTCCGTATCTTGATCGATTGGATCACCAAATCGCCCGATTTGGTTTTCAAGTAGAAGCGGTTGCCCTTGATTCTGGTTATTTGACAACGCCAATCTGTAAAGGTTTATCCGATCGCCGTATTTTTGGTGTCATCGCACATAGACGCTTTCATCCAACAAGAGGATTATTTGAGAAGTGGAAATTTCAGTATGACTCTGAACATGATCACTACATATGCCCAAATGGTGAGAAACTATTATATACAACAACTGATCGAAAAGGTTATCGGTTCTACAAATCAGACCCTAAAAAATGCGTATCGTGTCCTTTCCTAGAGAGCTGTACAAGGTCGAAAAATCATCAAAAAGTGATCTCAAGACATGTATGGGAAGAACATAAAGAAAAGATCAGACAAAATCGTCTGTCTGCTTCTGGAAAAGAGCTATATAAAAAAAGAAAAGAAAAAATAGAGCGAAGCTTTGCAGATTCAAAACAACTGCATGGGCTTCGCTACTGCCGGTTGAGGGGAAAACAAAATGTGAGTGAGCAAGTGCTTCTCACAGCTGCCTGTCAAAACATGAAGAAGATTGCCACACACCTAGCGAAGCTAGGCTAGGTGTGTGGGAGGCCTTTTTCATTAAATCTCATCCATCATCATTACGATGAAAATAAAAAAGATTGTAGAAAAACATGAGTTTCTCTACAATCTGAGGATGTCACATGATGACATCCTTTTTTCTATGAAAAAAACGACAAGGCTTCAGCCAAGTCGTGTCCCCCAGCAGATTAGTTACGTAATGTATATGCCAAATGGTAAACACTTGTGACATTTGATGATAGCTTGATGTCATTTGAAGTGAACGTCACTGGAACGATATCATAGTAATGTGTAGACCAGCCTGCATTATTGTATGTAAGGTAGCCTGCACCTGAAGGAACTTGAATCGTTAGTGAAAATTGTCCATTTACGTCTGTTGTGCCTGTCGCTGTTTGAGCATATGATTTAATTGCTGCTTCAAAATAAAGCTGGATCGGCTGATTGGGCATGAGATTTCCACTTGTATCTTTTAGTGTTCCTTTAAACGTAGCTGGATAATAAGAACCCACGCGATATTTACTGCCATAGCCGTAATTCACTAATCCACTATCGGCTGCGGTGACACTTGTTACTTGAACGGAAGCTGGTACTGCCCCTGTTTCCTCTGCATGTGCAAAGGTTGGGAATACGAGAAGCAATGATAGAAAGAAAGCAAACATGATTTTTTTCATCGATAAATCCTCCTTTTTTTCCTGCTATATTACCATCGACATTAATTGGTGTTTTTCCAGTAACAAGCAAAAAAACTTCCCTTTTTTAGAAAGGGAAGCTCTCCTCTTACTTTTTCACAACAACGACCTTCACCGCTTTGCTTTCTCTTTTTCTCACATCTGAAGCAGTCACATACAAGACTGTTTTGGCTTTTTGCGGTTTTATTTGGGCAGTAAATGCGCCCTTGTTATTTGTTTTTACCGTTTTGATGACTTTCTTTGATTTGTTTTTCACTTTAATGGTCAATCCTGCACCCGCAGTCCCTTTGACCGTTTTACTTTTGACCGTTACTTTGCCCACTTTCGGCTTAGCTGGTGCTTTGCCTTTTTTGACGACTGTTTTGAGCGTTGTAGCGGCCTTTCCTTTTGAAATCTTAATGTGAAGGACTTTGTTTTTATTCTGATGCTTGATCTTCACGCTAAAGGTTCCATTTTTGCCTGCTGTGCCTTTTCCAAGCAGGGTTTTGCCTCTATACACAGAAATAGCAGCGCCTGCCTTTGCTTTACCTGTCACCTTTTGATGCTGATCCTCCACTTTGCTGACAGATGCATTCAGTTCGACAGCACTTAAAGCAGCAAATGCATTCAGTCTGCCATGTCCTGTCATCCAATCGATCCCTGGAATTTTCGGATCGACAATTGGCTCATCGTTTTCATCATAGAAAACGTCATCTGTTCCATCAACAGAAGTAAAGGAGATATTATCGGCTGTGCTTTGCAAGATATTCCTTACTTGATTCGGCTTTAAGGTTGGATTTTTAGAAAGCAGTAATCCTGCTGCCGCTGCCACATATGGTGTCGCCATTGATGTCCCGCTCAGGTATGAGACATTCCCATCTGGCATTAAGCTTGGAATATCAGATCCTGGTGCAGACATGCTCAGTCCTTTACCATAGCTTGAGAATTCAGCGGCAATATCCATACGGTTGCTTGCACCAATGGCCATTGCGTACTTTGATGTCGCAGGATAGCCCATTTCTGGAACGCCATCATTTCCACTCGCCACGACCACTAGTACATTTCTTTGAGCCGCGTAGTTCATTGCATATTCAATTACCCGGCTGTAGTAGCCGCCAAGACTCATGTTGATGACCTTTGCGCCTTTATCCACTGCATGCTTGATTCCAAGTGCAATATGCTCTGTATCTCCAAAACCATAGGCATCCAGCACCTTCACCGGAATGATGCCCGTATGTTGGTTGAGACCTGCCATCGAGTAATAATTATCGGCTTTTGCGGCAATGATGCCAGCTACGTGCGTACCATGTCCATTGTCATCAATCGCATCTTTGTTTCGTCCAATGAGATTCGCACCTAAGTCCGTACGAACAGTCCCGCTTAAATCAGTCAAACGACTGTCTACACCTGTATCCACAACAGCAATCAATGTTTGCTTCATTTTGCTTGTACCAATCAGTGTGTTCATTTGTTCAAACTTCACATCAGCGCCTTTTTTCCCGCTGTTTTGCGCACTGTTTTTCAGGGGCCACTGGTATCCATACTGCACATCATTGCTCAGTGCACGATAGGTTTGAACAGGCTCCGCGAATTCAACATTCGGCATGCTGGACAGCTTTCTTGCAGTGCTTTTGATCACAGCTTTGCCTGCTTTTAAAGTCTTTCCAGCTGATTCTTGCCCTGCTGGCACATCATAGACATACATTCCTTTAAACAAAGGACTGACTGACTGCGATGTCACACGGTTTTCTTGGATTCCATAGCTTTTCATCTTCTTTTTCGCAGATTGAAGCGTGTGGCCATCCTTTAATTTAAAAATGATCTTATTCGTCTTCACTTTCTCTTCTTTTACAAGCTTTTGCTTCTCTAATACATAACCGATCGATTTTCCTTCAAGCTGATCGATTCCGATACGTTGACTCACTGCTTCTAATTCCTTTTTTAAATAGGCAGGACTTGCCCCTTTGAGCATATCAAAAAGGGAACGGATCGCCTGTTGTTCTTTCTTTGTTACAATATGACCGCTAAATGCACCATTTTTCTCTACGTCATTTAGCAGTGACTTTAATGTCAGCAGATGATTGTATACCTTTTGCTGCTCATTTTTTTGTTTGATGAGCTTCGATTTGAGAAATGGCTTTGTTTTTTGAAGCACACGGCTCAGCTTCTGACCATTTGGTGTTTCATTAAACCGTTTATCTTCGATTGTACGAATCGATTGGAGAATTTCTCGCCCGTACTTTTTCTCAATAATAATGATGACAGGCTCATCGTCTTCAGGGAAAACGGGTTCAGAAGGCGGAAGGTTAGCTCCTTTATACCCGATTGTATAGGCCGCATCCTCTTCCTCATCACGGCTGTCTTCCTCCGACCCTAAATAGAGCACTTTGACAAAGTAAGGACCTGACCATGCATGAGGGAAGTCGATCTCTGTCTCTCCACTTGCAGTGTCCACACGATATCTCGAATAAGTGTCATCCTTCATCGCTCTGTCTTTACTTGGATAGACCGATACGGATAACATTTGTTTACTTTTGACAGAAATTTTCATATGTGTATGTTTTGCCACCTCTTGTGCTGATGGCGTGATTTGGTACCATGACTCTTCCATTTCATTCTGTAATGTACCTGAGATGACTTCACCATTTTTTAACCCAATGGCTTCATTGACATTTGTTCCTTTACTGGCAGCTGCTGCCTCGTATCCAGGTAATACCGCCATACAGAGAATGATGGCCATGAGTACGACCACACAAGATTTGACCTGCTTTTTGAACATGAAAAGACCCCCTTATCTTTTGTAATACCTTGGAAGAATATCACAGAAATGCATTTAGTAGAATCTGTTTTTTACATAATTAAACTCGTTTTAAGCTAGGATTTGAGATATACAGACAGCAAGACAAATAGCTTCATAAACTTTTTGCCATTTCAAACGGAAAATGATGCTATTTAACCATGTCGAAAAGTACATTACAATCAATTTGTAAGCGCTTAACAAACAAGAGAGAAGGGATCAGCTTGTTCCAAAAAGATCATGTTTTCACACAAGTAAACGGACGATCGAAGAATGAGATTTTACAATACATTGCCGAGAAAGCTGAAGACCTTCAGATTACAAACGATCAGGCGGGGTTATTATCAGATTTGTTGATTCGCGAAGACGAAGTCTCAACAGGACTTCAACAAGGCTTCGCCATTCCTCATACAAAAAGCTCCGCTGTACAAACGGCTTCACTTCTTTTTTTAGAGCTAGAACAACCGATTGAATGGGGAAGCTTTGACGATTTACCCACAAGTTATTTATTTACACTGCTCGTTCCATTAGAAGAAGCAAATGTCACACACCTGAAATTACTGTCAGGGATTGCGACCAGCCTCATGGAACCGGCTTTCATCGAAAAAATACAACCAGGTCAAACCACTGACTACTATTACGAAGTCATTGAACAACAATTGAAAGAGGGGATTACACAATGAAAATTGTCGGTGTCACTTCATGTCCAGCAGGGTTAGCTCATACACCAATGGCAGCAAAGGCGTTAGAAAATGCGGGTAAACAGCTCGGTCACGAGATCAAAATCGAGCAGCAAGGGATTATGGGACAGGTAAATGGCATTACACCAGAGGAAGCAAGACAGGCAGACCTTTGTATCATTGCCTCCAATCAGCATATCAACGATGCGGAACGTTTCTCAGGCATTCCCACAGTTCGTGTCGAGATTGGACGCGCCTTAAAAAATGCCGAGCAAATCATCACAAAAGCTGTAGCACTTGTTGAAAAGAAAAAATCTGAATCTCAATAAACGTGAGCAATGCCATATAGAAAGGAGCAAAGCAAAATGAAAGCAAAATTAAAAGTCATTGAAGGCCATCTCATGACCGGTATTTCTTATATTCTTCCTGTAATCATCGGTGCCTCCCTTATCGTTGGTTTAGCAAAACTAGTCGGATTAGGGTTTGGTGTTTCAGATTTAAACGCCTATAAGGATGCTGGCGGCATACTGCACGGCGCCTATTTAATGGAACAAGTTGGCTGGACAGGGATTGGCTTAATGAACGTCCTGCTCGCTGGATTTATCGCCTATTCGATTGCGGATAAATCAGGGCTTTCGGCCGGTTTCATCGGTGGTGCCCTTGCCAGCTCAACGAATGCTGGATTTATCGGTGCCGTTATTGCAGGCTTCTTCGCAGGATATGTCGCTCTTTTTGTGAAACGAAAAATTCAAATTAAAGGCTCCGCAGCCGGACTTGTTCCTCTGCTCATCTTACCGCTTATTACCGTTGGCTTAACTGGACTTCTCATGTCCGTTCTGCTGGGCGGACCATTAGGCGCTTTGAACACGGCATTAATTGAATGGATCAAAGGTATGGTCGCTGATGGGACAAGCACACTCGCACTCGCTCTCATTCTAGGTGCGATGATTGGCTTTGACCTTGGCGGACCAGTGAATAAATCTGCTTGGATGGCCGGTAACGCGCTCTTCCTATCAGGCGTCTACCTCCCTGCCATTCTCGTCAATATTGCGATTGTCATTCCGCCGCTTGGATACGGGCTTGCAACACTGATTCGAAAACGCAACTTCTCTCCAACCTTTAGAGAAGCCGGACGTGGCGGCCTTGTCATGGGCATTATCGGTATTACAGAAGGAGCGATCCCTTTTACCCTTGTCAATCCTTTGAAATTGATTCCACTGAATGTCGTCGCTTGTGCTGCTGGAAGTGGGGTCGCTGCATTATTAGGTGTTCATGACATCATGCCGCCAATTGGTGGACTATATGGCTTCTTCTCAGTTGGAAACTGGTGGGCTTATTTAATCGGTGCCCTTACTGGCGCACTCGTCATCGGTATTGGTGCCAACCTGCTTGTGAATTTCTCTGAGAAAAAAGAACCAAAAACACCTGAGCATGATCAGAAGCAGAAAGAAGAAGACGATTTTGACCTTGTACTAGAAGGATAATTTGCACATAGAAAGGTGTCGTTGATCAATGACTGTCAATGTACATGTGATTCCACATACTCACTGGGACCGGGAATGGTATTTCACCACCTCCCGCTCCCGTATCTACTTAATGAAAAGCGTAATGGACATTTTAGACACCCTTGAAACAGATGACAGGTTCCATTACTTCATGCTCGATGCTCAGGCATCCTTATTGGATGATTACTTGAAATGGCGTCCTGAGGATGAGAGTCGAATCAAAAAGCTCGTCACAGCCAAACGTCTCATCATCGGCCCATGGTATACCCAAACCGACCAGCTCGTCATTTCAGGTGAATCGATTGTACGGAACCTGCAATATGGGATTGAACGCTGTCAGCAGTTCGGTCATGTGATGAAAGTCGGCTATGTCCCTGATTCCTTCGGTCAATCCGCGCAAATGCCTCAAATTTACCGCGGATTCGGCATTGTGGATACAGCTTTTTGGCGCGGCGTTTCAGACCATATGACGAATCACACTGAATTCAATTGGCAAGGTGCTGACGGCAGTGAAGTCTTTGCGGTCAACCTGCCGTTTGGCTACTACTACGGTGGAAATATTCCTGAAAAGGATGAGGACTTACAAGCCTTTTTATCTGAAAAAATCGGTGCGTTGCAAGCAAAGGCAACCACAAAGAATGTCTATTTCCCAAATGGCTTTGACCAGGCACCGATCCGCAAAAACCTGCCTGACTTATTAGAAAAAGCCAATGAACTGGACGAGCACCACTATCAAATCAGCAGTTTAGAAGATTACATTGCAGCAGTGAAAAAAGAGCGGACGTCTTTTGAAACTTTAAAAGGAGAGCTCATTCATGCGAAGCATATGCGGATTCACAAATCTATTTTTTCAACACGAGCTGATTTAAAAATCTTAAACAATCAAATTGAAAACTATCTCGTCAATGTGATGGAGCCTATCCTCACGATCAGCTATTCACTCGGACACGACTATCCGCATGATACGGTTCGTGATATTTGGTACCTCATGTTTGAAAATGCAGCGCATGACAGCATTGGCGGATGTAATAGTGATACGACGAATCAAGATGTCTTCTTCCGCTACAAGCAGGCAAAGGAAATTGCTGAGAACCTTGTGGACTTACACATGCGCCTCATCGCCATTCGACTGCAAACAGAGCAAGAAATCACGTTTACTTTATTTAATACACTGCCTTCAAAGCGTTCTGAAGTTATTGAAGTTGAAACCTTTATCACAGAACGTCCTTTTACACTAAAAGATGCCAATGGAAAAACGCTTCAGTACACAGTGAAAAACAAAACCGATGTCACAGATTATGTGCTGGCACAGCAAATTTCTCTTAACCCAAGTAAAGATGTATACATGCCAAAACAAGTATGGAAAGCCGTTCTGCTGATTGAAGCCGCCGACTTACCGTCCGTTGGTTATACACAAGTCAGCATGGTTTTCGATGAATCAAGCGAATCTGTATGGGAACAAACAGAAGAACACGCGATTGAAAATACGTATTACCGCATTGCGGCAAATGACAACGGATCACTGGAGATCACAGATAAACGAACAGGCCGGACATTCTCTGAGCAAATGATCTTTGAAGACAATGGAGACGACGGGGATTCCTACAACTATTCACCACCGCGTGAGGATCTGTATGTGTCATCCAAGGATCTTTCTTCGGCAGACATCACAGTGTCTAAAAGCGGCTTGCAAGAAGAGCTCACTGTCCAGCTTACTCTTAATGTCCCTTATGACTTAGAAGAGCGCTCTCAGCAATCAGT
The DNA here is from genome assembly GCF_038007905.1 of Bacillus sp. FSL W8-0645. Lineage (NCBI taxonomy): Bacteria > Bacillati > Bacillota > Bacilli > Caryophanales > Bacillaceae > Bacillus > Bacillus sp. FSL W8-0645. Next base: position 242,198 of record NZ_JBBOYC010000001.1, on the reverse strand, counting down.
CACGACTTCACTCCCAATCACAGCGAAGGTAGCATTAAACAAAGATGAGCCTGTCATCCGTTTTCATGTCGATGTCGACAATCATGCGTTAGACCATCGTCTGCGTGTTCTCTTTGATACAGGCATCGCATCAAAGGTATCACTGAGCGATCAGCAGTTTGGAACCATCGAACGCCCAACAGAGCTCACGCAAGAGCTTGAATGGTGGAGCAATGAACATTGGGAAGAAAAACCGATCACCATTGAACCGATGCAATCCTTTACTGCACTTCGTGATGAAGCATACGGTGTCGCTCTGTTGACGGACTGCGTGAGAGAATATCAGATCACAGGAGAAGGCTACACAACGATTGCGTATACGCTTTTCCGTTGTTTCGGAAAAATGGGGAAAGAAAATCTTCTTTACCGTCCAGGACGCGCATCTGGCGAAAAAATTGTTGAGACACCTGACGCTCAGCTACAAGGTGCACTGTCGTTCTCATTTGGCATGCACTATAGCAAGGATGCTGTCAGCGAGGGGCACTTAGCGCAGCTTGCCAAGCGGTATACAACCCCAGTTCAATGCTACGAACGGGCAGACTTTTTAAACGGTCGTTTAATTTTCTCTTTCCGAGATGAAAAAGAAGACTTACAATCTACTTATAGCCTGCTTGACATTGAGACAGACGGAGCCATTCTAAGCGCTCTGAAAAAAGAAGAGCATGGAACAGGCATTGTCATCCGTCTCTTCAATCCATATTTAACGCGTCAAACAGCCGCTTCAATCAATAGTTCATCTCTACATCACGGAGAAACAGCGAATTTAGGCGAAACACCTGAAGGACATATACTCAAAGCACAACATGGATCATTACACATTGAACCGCTCACACCTTGTCAGGTACAAACCTACATTGTAAAGAAAAAATGAACATGTAGGGGCGGGATCCATTTGGATTCCGCCCCTCTTTAATGGAGGGCATTGATCATGCGAATTGGAGGCATTGAAGCAGGCGGAACAAAATTTGTCTGCGGCTACGGAACAACAGATGGAACGATTGAACACATGACTTCCTTTGCAACAGGAAACCCAATTGAAACATGCCGGCAAGTGATCGATTACTTTACAAAGCATCCTGTCGATGCCATTGGCATTGGGGCATTCGGGCCTGTCGATGTAAAAGAACAAAGTCCAAGCTATGGGACGATTTTAGAGACACCCAAAACAGCCTGGCGCCAATTCCCTTTACTTTCTACTTTAAAACAAGCCCTTGGGCTCCCGATGAAGCTTGATACCGATGTGAACTGTGCAGCACTCGGAGAAGCCCGCTTTTCAGTTGAAGCAGAAAAACCGGCATCTTTGGTCTATATCACTGTTGGAACTGGAATAGGCGGCGGTGCCTATATTGAACACCGCCTCATTCACGGGTTGCTGCATCCAGAAATGGGTCATATCACAGTGCAGCGGCACCCTCATGATTCCTTTGGTGGCTGCTGCCCTATACATCATGATTGTTTAGAGGGACTGGCATCTGGACCTGCCATAGAAGGACGCTATCATACACTGGCACCCATGCTGCCAGAGGATCATCCTGCCTGGTCACTTCATGCCTACTATCTCGGGCAGATGACCGCCAATTTATTACTCACCCTTTCGCCAGAGCGCATCATTCTCGGCGGAGGTGTGATGAAACAGCCCGCTATGCTGCCGCTCATTCTTGATGAAACAGAAAAACGGCTTCATGGGTATTTGCAACTGCCAAAGCCTTTAAATGAAATTATCACCAAGCCATCCTTTGATGGATTATCAGGTTTAATGGGCGCTATCGCTCTTGGTAATGATGCCTTACAGGCGCAAGGAGCCGCGCAATGATGATGACGGCAGATCCTCGAACCTATCAGCTGATTCAGCGGCTATTTGAAACGAAAGGGTTCGTGAAGCTGGAGGAGCTTACTGCCTCTTTTCGCTTATCTGACCGCTCCATCCGCAATTTAATTAAAGAAGCAAATGAGCAGTTAAAGGAAGCTGGAGCCAAGATTAAAACGATCCGCGGAAAGGGATACATCCTATTAACGAGTGATCAAGACGCCTTCCTGCTTTGGCTTCATCAACAAAAGCTTCCTGCCCGCTCTCTCGTCCCCGTCATGCCAGAAGAGCGTGTACGATTTACGATGAGAAAGCTATTGCTTCAACCGGATTACTTAAAAATTGACCAGCTGGCTGAAGAACTATTCATCAGCCGCATGACGGTCAGCAGTGATTTGAAAAAAGGACGAGAGCTGTTAGCCCGTTACGGTATGACCCTTGTGTCAAAGCCTGGATTTGGCTTGAAAATTGAGGGAGACGAGTTGCAAAAAAGAACATGCTATGCAGACTTACTCCTTGAAGAAGAGCCCGCACTTTCTCATATCACCGAGCGGGAGCAGCTCCATTTTCCCGATATTTCTCTTGAAACCATTCGATCTATTGTCCTGACGAACCTGCATCAAGAGTCATTGCTCATTAAAGACATTGCTTTAAAGAACTTAGTCATTCACTTAGCAATTGCGATTCAGCAAACACGAAAAAACCAGCGAATATCGGCGAGTACCACTCGTACACAACGATCACCAGTCTTGATGAGAATTGCCCAAAAGATCATACAGCAGGTGAGTGACACCTTTCATGTCACCTTATCAGAGGATGAAACAGATTACTTAGTCATGCATCTATTGGCAAATCAAACGTGGAAAGAAACCGCCCAGCATCAGACGACAGTGGAAGTTCAGCAGGCGGTTGCGGTCTTTCTACAGCACATTGAGAAAATGAGCGGACATCGATTTGCAGATGACAACATCCTGCAGCAAGACTTGATGCTTCATATGAAGCCATTATTAAATCGAATCCAATATGGCGTATCCTTACAAAATCCGCTTTTGCATGAGATCAAAGCGTCCTATCCATACCCGTTTGATTTGGCTGTCAGCGGGCTGAATGCCTTACAGCTGGTGCGGACGCCAAATGAAGATGAGGCAGCATATGTTGCCCTGCATATCGCCGCTTCATTTGAAAGAAGTCAGCTCGATACCTCGCAAAAAAAGAAAGCCATTATCGTGTGCGGGTCTGGATTAGGGACGGCAAGACTACTTGAAATTAAATTAAAGGCAGCCTTTCAGCACGAGCTGGACATCGTCGAGCTGTATTCCTATCAGGATTATCTCATGAGCACCACCCTGCCCTGTGATGTCATCATTACAACCGTCCCACTCGCATCAAAGGGAAAACCAGTGATACAGGTCAGCGCCTTTTTTGAACATCATGATGTACAGCGGGTGAATGAAGTCATTCATTTATTAAATGGACACGGGACTCCCTCGCAAGAACTGATGGCGTTTTTTCAAGAACGATTGACCTTATTGAACGCTGACCTATCCAGTAAGGACGAGGTATTAGACACACTATGCAGCCATTTAGAAACGTATCAGCTAGTATCGTCATCTTTTCGGTCCTCGGTGCTTGAGCGGGAGCAAATGTCGTCTACCTACCTTGGAAAAGGAATTGCCATGCCGCACCCGCTCATCACAAATGAAGGCACATCCTGCGTAGCCATCGCACACTTAAAACAGCCGATTGACTGGCAGGGAAACCAAGTATCACTTGTCTTTTTATTAGCCATTCATAAGGATGATGCAGCCTGCATGAATCAATTCTTTGAACAAGCCGTTGATTTACTGGATAATCCAAACCGCATTCACTCCCTGAATCAATCAAAAACATTCGATGAGCTGATGAATGCGTTGTTTCAATAAGATCGAACAAAAGGCCGCCCAGCTGTTGATGAGGCGGCCTTCGTGTGATTGAGAATCATCAATCGTATATGACATTTTTCCCTTCTTCACTTAATTTCTTTAAAGAGCTCAGCATATGATCGATTTCTTCATCGGAATGTCTTTTCCATGAACCTAATTCTGCGACGATTTTCAAAGGGGATTTCGACCGATAAGAACGTGTGGGGTTACCCGGAAATTTTTTGTCAGTCAAATTCGGATCATTTTCAAACTCGCCTAACGGTTCTACAACATAAATTCTCTCTTTCGCATCAGATCTTGCTAATTCAGCACCCCACTTGGCTGCGTTTAATGTTCCGGTGAAATAGATATGGTTTGATTTTTGATCCTGATAATTCGATAAATACTGCGGTTCAAGCAGATCGCCAATCTTCAATTCCGCTTTCGTCCCATGAAAAAACGGGCCAGGATCTAAAACCTGCTCATTGTCATTCATACAGCCACGCCCCTTATCGTTTTTGACTTGCGTATAACAGTATACGGCCTGACCTGGGCGGAAAACAGTCTATAAATGAGATTACATTCGGGGTATAATGATAGTAGAGAGTAAGATGTGATTTGTAAACTCCAGCAAGTTGAAAAAATAGCAAGAATACATACAAAGCAGTCTTATTAAAAGAGATAAAAAGCTATTAGAAGCCATAAGAGAAACAAGAAACTAAAAAATTAATTGCGACAACGGAGCAGAAGGAAAAAAGGGCAAAAAAATGTTGGTGACAGTTTTGGAAATAGCGTATTGATGCCTAGGAAGAATCTCTGAGCAGGATTGAAGAAGATGAGGATAAAGTAGCCAATGAGACGTTTGAGGTCTTGGCATGTTGGCATCAATAATTATATAATTAACTAAATTTTACTTTGGAGGTGCTTTTTGTATGTCTATTCAAGTGGATGATGATGATGATGATGTTTTAGAGATGTGTAATATATATGCTCAAGAAACTCATCATAGAGAAGCATTGATTTTAGGAAACAGGAAAGGTCTATTGGAATTAAAAAATGCGATAGATCAGGCTTTAAAAACTGGTAGTGCTGTTGCAAATTTATACCCATCTGATTTTGAAGGATATGAAACTTGTATTGCTTTAGTAGATGATGAAAATAAGTTTGAGAAGTTGATGACTCCTTATGTAGAGCAATATGTACAAGATGATGATGCAATTGATCCAATTGAAATTATTAAAGATTACGATGCTAAAAAAGAAAAGCCCTCCTAATAGGGCTTTTCTTTTTTAGTGGAGTATTGTTCTACCTTTTACAGCTTTGTGTTTACTTGGTACTGATGCTCTCAGAGCATGGTGTATATGAATTTTTGGAGCTACATGAAAATGCCAGTACCAGTTTGATGATCCTGGTTTTAGTGGTATGACTCCGTTATCAACTGCAAATACTCGTATTTTCTTTTTTCCTTTTTTATGGAACACTTTTACAAGACTCTCGACTTTTCCTTTTCTATTTTTTACATACCAATCGATATGATAGTTCTTCCCAAAACCTTTTATTCTGTTTTTCAAATACTTCAGTGCAACTTTTGCGCCTTTTGATCTTATGGCCCATAAAGCAACTCTTCCTACGGTCATTGCAATTGGTACGAAGAATATTGGTAGTGCTTGTGTTGTGATTTCACTCTGACTACTTTTGGAGTCAAGTTGTTTCATTCGGTTTTCTAAAGCTAAAAATTCTTCATTGTTGAAATATTGATCGATCACTTTATTTTGTTCTGACTCTGTCATGTTTTCAAATTCTTTTTCTGTAAATGGAAGGTTTTCTATGTATTCCCCCATTTTCATTTCAAGTTCGTCTAATTCTTTGTTAGCTTGTTCATTTTGTAGAACCGTCGGTGTTACTAACGCTTTTAATTCTTGTGAATTGATAGAGTGTGCTTCTGCTGATGCTTCTGATGAAAATGGAGACCATATTGATATGACAAGAGCTAGGGTAATTAGGATTAAGAGTGTTTTTTTGAACATTTTGTTTATATTCCTCCTTTTGTATTAAATTCCAAAATTAAGGTTATCAAATCAAAATGAGTCTATCAATGTATTTAAGATAGATTTAAGAAAATTACTTTTTTGGTTGCGGTGTCCGCAATCATTTTTTATTTTTTAGAACTTCGTTTTGATGAAAATTTCTGTGGTAGACAAATGACACAAGCCGAAATGCATATGTTCCTAAACAATGGTGCACGATATTCCCACCACAATCTAAAGAAGCCCAAACTAATCAAACTAAAAATATCGTCACTACAATAGCAAAAAAACTTGCTGTTCAGGCTCTTCACAAGTCAGGCACATATTTAGAAAAACCCTTTATCGAAAGTAATAGACAAGAAATATGCAAAGAAAGTGAAATCAGGTTTTTACAAAGTAGCGCAATTTTTATACAGGCAAGCCTTCCACCTGATGTAGCATTCGAAACAGCAAAATTTCTTTGGATTATAAAAGAAAGTAGTTTATTAGGCTGTTAAAATCAGGCTATCTTTTTAAAACAACTTGAACAATATCATCTTGCCAATAGAGTGAACGAAGAAAAGCCAACCGCCCGCATAAGGGGGACTGACCCCATAAGATGAGACAAATAAAAAACACCTTCAAGTTTGAAAATGGATCGTTGTGATCCGAAATAAAACATGGAGGTGTTTTTTCTATGGGGACAAGAGTGAGTTATCCGGTTGAAGTCAAACAGAAGGCTGTAGAAATGAGATTGGCAGGCGTACCTATGAAAGAGATCATGCAGAAATTGAATATCAAGAATAAGACGCAGGTTCAGACATGGGTGAGGTGGCATAAGGCTGGGGATACACACCGGTTCGAACAGCCTGTTGGAAAACAATATACCTATGGAAAGGGTCCCGAGTACTCTTCCGAATTAGAGAGACTGCAGGCAGAAAATCGCTATTTGAGTCAACAGAATGAAGTTTTAAAAAAGTACAACGAATTGGAAAGGAAGTTGATAAGGAAACGTCAATCAAACTGGTAGAAGAATTTCACAAAACGATGACGGTACTGGACATCTGTGTCCATTTAGGCGTCTCACGCGCTTCGTATTATAGATGGAAAAAGAATCTGACTCAGAATCATTCTAAAAGACAACTAGAGAAACAGATCGGCACGTTGTGCCGAAAGCACAAATATCGATATGGTTATCGAAAAATCACAGCCATACTAAAAAGGAGAATGCATATTAACCATAAAACTGTTCAACGTATCATGCAGAAAAACCAGTGGCAATGCCGGGTTAAAATGAAAAAGCGTAAGAAGAATGGGCAGCCCTATGCCGTGGCCGGTAATATACTGGATCGGAACTTTCAGTCTGATCGCCCTCTTGAAAAACTAGTAACGGACATCACGTATTTGCCTTATGGACAGAAACAATTGTACCTTTCCAGTATATTGGATTTATATAATGGAGAAGTGATTGCTTTTACGATTGGTGATAAGCAGGACACAGACTTTATCTTAAACACACTTAATCAGCTCCCAGCACTGCCTGAGAATTGCGTGTTACATAGCGATCAAGGTTCTGTGTATACATCTTACGAGTATCAGAAAGCTGTTCATATAAAAGGCATTACCATGAGCATGTCCCGTAAAGGGACGCCCGCTGATAATGCCTCCATCGAATCGTTTCATTCCTCACTAAAGTCTGAAACGTTCTATCTTAACAGGATTGACCGCACTACGACCAGCATCGTAGAACGCACTGTCAAAGAATACATTTATTATTATAACAACATTCGTATTCAAACGAAACTAAACAACCAATCACCGATAAACTATCGGCAATTGGCTGTATAAAGGTGTTTTGATCCCTGTCTTAAAAACGGGGGTCAGTCCCAAGGTGATTGGCTTTTTTATCGTTATTTCCCGATGTTCTCTCCATTTTGCTGAATCAAGGTTTCATACCAGTAAGAGCTCTTTTTACGAATTCTCTTCAGGTCTTTTAGGTCAAATTCGTCGCGGTTGACGTAGATGAATCCGTAGCGCTTGGAGCATCCTTGGTGTGTGCTGATTAAATCGATTGCAGACCACGGGCAGTATCCGAAGACCTCGACGCCGTCTGTGATCGCCCATTTGATTTGTTCGATATGCTTTTCTAAATAGTCAATTCGATAATCATCTTGAATCGATCCATCTTCTTCTAATTTGTCGAAAGCACCCAATCCGTTTTCCGTGATAATAAGAGGCAGCTGATAACGGTCGTAAATCTCACGCATCGTTGATCGGAAGCCGACAGGGTCAATCTCCCAACCAAACGCATTTTTACTTAGGAACGGGTTGTTGCCACCTTTGTATACACCGTCTTCACCAGATTTCAAATGCTGATCTCCGCCGCGTGCAAATTCATCCTTGCCATCTCCTTTACTCGCTTCAACCGTTTGAGAGGTGTAGTAGTTAAAGGCAATGAAGTCCGGCTTCGCACTTTTCAAAATATCCATATCTCCCTCTTCGATGACAGGAAGAATGTCTTTTTCCTTCATGTATGCCCACGCAAGGTTGTTATAACGGCCGAAGACTGCCATATCAAGATAAAGCCAGTTGCGGATCGCATTGTAATTCGCCGCAGCAAGCACATCCTCAGGCTTTGGAGAAGCCGGATAAATGAGCGCGATGTTTGGCGCTGGTCCAATTTTCGCTTCGGGCAACATTTGATGACAAAGCGTCATGGCTTTCGCCTGAGCGACGAGCATATGATGGTTCTGCTGATACAGTTCTTTTTTCGGATTTTCTAAATTTGGATCAAGTGTACCGAGCGCAGATCCATGTAAGATCATCATGTTTTGTTCATTAATGGTCAGCCAATAGTTTACCTTCTGACCATACTCCTGAAATAGAACCTTTGCATACCGTTCAAACGCATCTACTGTCGCACGATTTGACCAACCGCCTTTTACTTGAAGTGCATGAGGCAGATCAAAATGATACATCGTCACGATTGGTTCAATATCATAGCGGCGCAGTTCATCGATGAGAGAATGATAGAATTCAATCCCCTTTTGATTGATCTCCCCATCTCCATTTGGAATGATCCGTGTCCATGCAATAGAGAAGCGATAAGCCTTCAAACCCATTTCTGCAAACATCTTCACATCCTCTTTATAGCGGTGATAGTGATCGCTTGCGACTTTAAAATCTGTTGTTCCTTCAGGGTAACTTGCTCTCATATCAATGACAGATGGTCCTTTGCCATCCTCGTTCCACGCACCTTCTACTTGATAGGCGGAAGTAGATCCGCCCCAGAAAAAGTCCTTTGGAAATGGTGCTAGTGTTGAATATCTCATAGTTTCTTCCTCCTCTTGATTAAACGAGATGTAAAAATGATTGTCCTGGTGTGATTTGTTTTTCTTCTGTTTCTATGATATCGCTAAACTCACCTGAATTGGTAATAATCACTGGTGTTGTGACGGACAGGCCGGAAGCTTGGATGGCTTCAATATCAAACTCCGCAAGCAATTCGCCCTCAGTGATGGTTTGCCCCTGTACGACCTTCGGGGTAAAATGCTGACCGCCTAATTGTACGGTATCAAGTCCAATGTGAATGAGCACTTCTGCTCCGCTTTCAGAAGTAAGACCGTACGCATGTCCTGTTGGGAACACCGTTGTCACAACTCCTGATACTGGTGCAAACAGCTTGCCTTCTGATGGAATGATGGCTGCGCCCTTTCCTAGTGCACCAGATGAGAATGCCTTATCCTGTACTTCCTCTAGCTTGATCACCTCACCCTTTAAAGGACTTTTCACATGAGCTGCTTTGACCCCATGTTCGTTTTCCATTGTTGGTGCGGCAACCGGTGCTGGCGTTTCATCTTCATCTACTGGATCCTTAAATCCAATCAAGTAAGTCAAGACGATGGATAGAACAAACGATACCGAGATTCCGATGATGAACCCTGTAAACCCTTGTCCGTAGAAAATCGGAAGTGTCAGTAAACTTGGAAGTCCTGACGCAATCGCAATACTTTGTGAATAACCGATGATCGCACCGCCGACTCCAGCAGAGATAACGGCAGCAATAAATGGTTTTTTCAAACGAAGCGTGACCCCATATACAGCTGGCTCTGTGATCCCAAACACGGCAGAAACCGCTGTCGATCCAGCCAATGATTTCAGCTTTTTATTCTTTGTTTTCAGCATAACACCAATGGAAGCACCGGCTTGTGAAAATACAGCTGGCGCAGTCGCCGGCTTGATATGATCTTTTCCATGGACGGCAATATTATTTAAAATCACTGGCACTAGACCCCAGTGGATACCGAAGATCACAAGAACCTGCCATGCCATCGCAATTAAAGCACCTGCAAGTGTAGGACTAAAGGAGAATACTTTCAGCAAGACAGCGGCAATGCCGTTCCCTGCATACACACCAAATGGTCCGAATACAATGAGTGTCAGTGGAACAACCGTGACAAGTAAAATCAGTGGAGTAATAAAGTTTTTGACACTTTCATGAATGACTTTGTTAAAGAAACGTTCGATATATCCCATGACAAACACTGCCAAAATGATTGGAATAACCGTTGATGTATAAGACATTAAGACGACCGGAATACCGAAGAAGGTCACATCTCCGCCGCCTTTTGACAACTCTTGAATGGTTGGGTAAATGAGTGCACCAGCAATCGTCACAGCGACAAATGGATTCGCTTTAAACTTCCTCGCCGAAGTGAATGCGAGCAGTAATGGCAGGAAGTAGAACAAGCTGTCAGACGCAGCAAATAAAATTTGATACGACGTATCTTCAGGTGATAACCATTTTGCATTGATACAGATCCCTAATAGACCTTTTAAAATACCAGCACCTGCCATGACACCGAGAAGTGGTGTGAAAATACCAGAGACAATGTCGACGAATTTTCCGAAAAGACTCGTGCTCTCTCCACCTGATTTTGCAGATGAAGAAGTGGACTCCTCTAATAGATTTGTAAACTCCCCAATCTCTCGATAAACCTCTGGTACAGTATTGCCAATGACTACTTGAAATTGGCCGCCGCTTTCCATAACAGTTACAACGCCATTTAATTTTTCAATGGCTGCTTTGTCTGCTTTTGATCGGTCATTTAATGTGAAGCGAAGTCTTGTAGCGCAATGGACCAGTGAATGAACGTTTTTCTCTGTGCCAATGAGTTTGATAATGTCTTCTGCTAATTGACGATAACTCATACAAAAACCCCCTTTTTTTCAAAAAAATACGTTTTTGGGCAAAATAAAAACCTAAACGGGCACCAAAAATAGTCGCAACTGCTATTGCGCTTTTTCAGTGAACGTTTAGGTTTTGCCTGCCGAACAGTCACAATCCTCTAAGACGATCATTGTGAAACCGTATTCTTTTATGTTTATGAGCAAATAGTACCACTCTGCTTTTCTTATGTCAACGCTTTCTTTTAAAACTACCTTTATTTTTCTCGTTTGATCAATCGATTCAAATGAATAGATAGATACAGCATCTCCTCTGATGTGAGATCTCGGTGATAGGTTTGATAGACATATTCTGCGATTTTCTTTGCACATTCGTATGCCTTCGGATATTTTACCTTGATAAGCTGATACAAGTCATGATCTTCGCTGACAAGCATTGTTTCGTTCATCAGACGCTGGACGAAAAAGCGTAAATGCGTGAGAAAACGATAAAAGTTGAGCGAATCTTCATCAAATTCCATATTGAGATGATATTTCACAATGGTGAGAATGGCGTTTACTTCTTTTGTGATATTGACCGTTGTATTCATGTCCTCATTGAGCTCTGCATTAATGATATGCATAGCAATAAAGCCTGCTTCATCCTCAGGCAATTCAATATGTAGACGCTCTTCAATCATCTCAAGGCAGTCCTTTGCCACAAGAAATTCATCTTTGTATAAGCGTTTAATCTCCCAAATGAGCGAATTCTCAATGAGGTGATTTTTCTTCAATCGTTCGATGGCGTAATGAATATGGTCTGCGAGTGATACATGCAGACTTTCGTTTAATCTTCGGTTCAGCTTTGTATGTGCATATTGAATCATTTCTTCGGTTACCTTGACCACATCATACGGAACTTCCAGAAGCAGCATTTTCATCCGCTCATGAACGGAATGATCCTCTAGTCGAAAGACTTTATCGATTAACGACTCGTCTACCGGGTCCCCGGGTCGCCGCTTGAACGCGATACCTCTCCCCATGACGACGATTTCTTTCCCTTGTTCATCTATCACACTAATGACATTATTGTTTAGAACTTTTTGTATCTGCAACCCCAAACACCTCCGTCTATGAACCACAATCTTCTCTCAAAATATGCTCTCATCTTAACATAACTGTCAAATCACTTGGTGTTTTTATCTGACTTTTGCAATAGATTTCACCATCATTCTCCCCCGTCATAGCTGGTCTGATCCTTCAATTGCCTGCATACAATACTCCGAGGAGGTGACCTTCAGTGAAGGCTTTTTTCTGGTCTGCATCATTTCTTTTCATGCTTGTATTCACACTCGTTTTTCTAGGAATCGTGTTTTGGCTTAGTGGACAAGGCATGAATCAGCTTTGGAAGTATATGCTCATCTCATTTGTCACAGCAGCCGTTTTGCGCGGTGTCACCACTTGGCTGAGGCAGCATGTGATGCATCATTTATCAAAATAAAACGGCTGCCCGTAATATTCAGGCAGCCGTTCCTTTATTCTTTGGATGATGCGGCTTCTTGCGAAGAAGTACGCAGCTCATCATTGATTTTTTTCGCATCCTCTAGAAATTCTGTTTCAAATCCACTTTTGAGTGCCCACATATAAAATAGCAGAGCAACCACTGTAATAAGAGCCATGTCCCAGCCATAATGAATGACGTTATAGCCGCCGAATTTGTCACTGCCAAGGCAGGAAATCGTCATCATCACAAGTAAGTACACGACCATCCAAGCACCCGCCTTGAAGTTGCGGCCGAAGCCTTTCCACTTCGCTTTTGCTTGATAATAAAAATAGATCGGAAGACCGATGAGAATAATGAATAGCACCTGACCTGTTAACGGCCATCTCGCCCAATACAGCGTCAATGACGCAAAGACAAAACCGAGAGGAGCAATAATGCTGAGTCCTTTTATTCGAAGGGGACGATATAAATCTGTCCCTGTCTTTCTCAGTGTCATGACAGTCACTGGGCCTGTCAAATAAGAAATAAGTGTCGCAACAGAAATGATTTCCGCAAGTACACCCCAGCCTCTAAACAAAAACAGAAAGATAAACGATACGGCTAAGTTAAAAAACATCGCTGGACGAGGCACGCCATAAATAGGGTGCAGACGACCAAGTACACTTGGCATGTATTTGTTTTTTTCCATTCCATAAATCATACGGGATGTCGTCGCCGTATACGTAATGCCTGTACCAGAAGGTGATACAAACGCATCTGCATATAAAATCAGAACCAGCCAGTTAATCCCAAGCGCAATGGCAAGGTCAGCAAATGGCGAGTTAAAATTCAAATGTCCCCATCCATTCACAATCATGGACGGATCGACAGCACCGATAAAGGCGATTTGTAAAAGAACATAAATCACAGTCGCAATCAAAATGGATCCAACAATAGCAATCGGAATTGAACGGCCTGGATTTTTCGCCTCACCCGCCATATTAATCGGGCTTTGGAAGCCATTGAAGGCAAACACAATTCCTGATGTCGCAACAGCTGTCAGCACACTCGCCCAGCCGTTAGGGGCAATACTTGTTCCAGAAGTAAAATTCTCACTATGAAAACCTACGAATAAGAGCGCACCAATTGTTAATCCTGGAATGACAATTTTAAACACGGTAATGAATGTATTGGCTTTTGAAAATAACCCTACTGTCCAATAATTGAGCAGAAAGTAAATCACAAGAAGCACACTGGCGACCATGAGCCCTTCTGTCGTCAACACCCCTTTTGTGACCAAATGGCTTGTCCACTTTGCCCATTCCCAAGGCCATGAACTCATATACTGGACAGAAGCCACCGCCTCAACCGGAATGACGGAGACAATTGCGATCCAGTTTGCCCAAGCGGCAATAAACCCGATAAAAGAGCCGTGTGAATATTGCGTATATTTCACCATTCCCCCTGCCTCTGGAAACATCGATCCGAGTTCACTATAAGACAAAGCGATAAATAAAATCACAACCATCCCAATCAACCAGGATAAAATAGCAGCAGGACCTGCAATTTGAGCGGCACGCCAAGCACCGAATAGCCATCCTGAACCAATGATTGAGCCAAGACCTACCATCATTAAAGCGAAAGTTCCCATTCTACGATGTAAATGATTCATGTTCATAACACCTTTCGATTAAATTACAAAGCATGTGCCCAAGTAAGCACCTTTCTTTCATTGCAGCTCACTTTTCATTCAATTGACAAATATTTCTTCAACTAAATCTTTACCCTTGTTCATTTTTTCGCCTGTTTTATTATCTCTCAATTCTCCATTTTCTGAAATAGTCGAACATGCTTATTTCTTAAGAAAGCGCTTTTTCAATGCTTCAATCTATTAGACTGAATAACTACCTTTACCCTTATTTTGAAAAAAACAAAACAAAAAAGAAAGAGGAAATGAACCCCTCTTTCTTCTGAGCCCTATCATGTATAGAAAAAAGGATAAAGGGGGTTTCCCTCTATCCTTGTGAGATTGCTTGTTCTTGTTCAATCACAGCTAGTCTTTCTTGCACTTCTTCTTCAGACAGGTTGTGCTGTTTCACATAAAGGTTACGTTCACTCGTACGACATTCATGGCTGCAGCTGCGCATATACTTATGCTCGCTTTCTTCTGTTGCAATCATTTTACGGTTACATGCAGGGTTTGCACAGTTCACATAACGCTCGCAAGGCTCACCAGTGAAGAAATCTTTTCCGACAACCACATGCTCTGTTTGATTCACGGGCACTGTTAAGCGAGTATCAAACACATAGCATTGACCATCCCAAAGCTTCCCTTGAACTTCTGGATCTTTTCCATACGTGACTATTCCGCCGTCAAGCTGAGAGACATCTTCAAAGCCTTCACGCTTTAACCAGCCAGAGAATTTCTCACAGCGTACGCCGCCTGTGCAATACGTCAGGATTTTTTTCCCTTCAAGAATCTCTTTATTGTCACGAATCCACTCCGGTAATTCGCGGAATGTCTCAATATCAGGACGAACTGCCCCTCTAAAGTGGCCGACATCAAACTCGTAATCATTACGTGCATCTATCACAACGGTATCAGGTGATTGCATTTGCTCGTAAAACTCGACCGGGCTAAGATGTTTACCTGTTAGTTCTAACGGATTCACGTCATCTTCAAGGCTCAGATTCACTAGTTCATTCCGATGGCGGACGTGCATTTTTTTAAACGCATGACCTTCTGTTTCATCAATTTTGATCGGCATAGACGCAAAGCGCGGATCTTCTTTTAAGGCTTGCATGTACTTGTCCGTTTGCTCAAGAGTTCCTGAAACCGTTCCGTTTATACCTTCTGATGAAACAAGGATACGGCCTAACAAACCAAGCTCCTTACAGAATGCTAGATGCTCTGCTGTAAACGTCTCTGGATCCTCAATGGGGACATATTGATAGTAAAGTAAGACACGATATTGTTTTTCCATATATATAAACACCTCTTAAATTTAATGAGAACATACCGTTCTTTATCATACAGGAAATACATACCTAAAGGCAATGACAGCGGCTCAATTCCATAAAACGGAAGGGTCTTTCTTCTCATATTTGACAGAACTTTCAGTAAAATGAGATGATTTATGAAATATGATGTTGTAAAGGAGCAGAACGCAATGATCCAGCCAGAAGATATCGTCAGAAGCGGTCCAAACCAATTTATTTCTCAAAAAGGCATTTATCATGAACTCGATTCACTTGTTTCTCCATCCTTCCAGTCGCCCGCTGTCGTGACGGGATATGATTCATTTCATGCTTTTTCACAGTATACAAAGCTTCCGCCATATTGGCCTGTTGTTCAGCACCAAGGATACAGTTCACCCAATGCAATCACTCGAATTGCAGAAGAACTGAAAGAGGCAGATGTGGTGATTGGGATTGGAGGCGGCACGATTTTAGACACCGCCAAGTCAGTAGCAGAAGCTCTTCAAATTGAAGTGATCATGGTTCCAACCATCCCGGGGACATGTGCTGCATCTACACCGCTTAGCGTCATTTATGATGACAAGGGGAATTTCATGAGAGTCGATTACCATAAACGGTCCAGCTACCTCACGCTCATTGATCATACATTTTTGCTCTCGTCTCCTCTTTCCTACCTTCAAAGTGGGATTGGAGATACGCTGGCCAAATGGTATGAAGCGGAAGCCATTATTCGAAATGCAAAGGATTCCTTGCCGCTCATGGTGCATGCAGCACTAAAACAGGCGGTATACGTGAGGGATATTCTTGTTTCCCATAGCGAAGAAGCTATCCACAGCTTGCAAACGGGTCAGCTTTCGCAAGCATTTGCAGATGTAACGGATACCATTATTACATTAGCTGGCACGGTCGGCGGCTACGGAGGACGCTACGGAAGAATGGCAGGAGCCCACGCCATCCATAACGGATTGACGTTTATTGAGGAAACGCACCATATGTTACATGGTCAAAAAGTGGCTTATGGCATTCTTGTTCAGCTTGCCGCAGAAAATCGAATGAGCGAAGTAGAAGAATTACTTGAGCTTTATGAAACACTCGGATTACCTAGAAATATGCGTGAGCTTGGCATCACAGCTCAGCTGGAAGAAGCCGCAGAAACAGTGGCAAGCCATGCTGCACGTGCAGACGAAACCTTTTGCCTGATTGGAGAGTATTCCAAAGAGCAAATTGTCGGCGCCATTCAAGTCATTGAAAACGTATCAGCCTCATAAAATCGTTCAATAAGAAAAGCACAGGCATCCCACCTGTGCTTTCCTTTCGATTAAAAATCAAAGTTATCTGGATCTGGACCTGTGCGCTCATCTTCATTGAGCTGATCGATGACTTCCATCTCATGTGCGGACAGCTCGAAATCGAAGACTTGTGTGTTTTCGATGATTCGACTCTTCGTCACAGATTTTGGAATGGTGATAATACCATGCTGCAAGTCCCAGCGAAGAATGACTTGAGCCACGGATTTGTCATGTTTTTTCGCAATATCCTGAAGAACAGGATGGTTCAGCAGCTTCCCGCTGCCTAATGGTGACCACGCTTCTACATGAATCCCTTTCTCCTTGCAGTAGTCTCGTAAAGGCTCCTGCGTCAGCTTGGGATGCAGCTCGATTTGATTAACCATTGGCACAACTTCTGCTTCTTCTAATAGATCATCTAGATGGTGCTGATGGAAGTTACACACACCGATGGCTCGAACGCGTCCATCCTTATACAGCTTCTCTAGTGCTTTCCAAGTATCTTTATATTTACCTTCAACTGGCCAATGAATTAAATAAAGGTCTAATACATCTAACCCTAGCTTGTTCATACTTGTTTCAAAGGCTTCAAGTGTTGATTCATAGCCTTGATCACGATTCCACACCTTTGTCGTAATAAACAGCTCATCGCGAGAGATGCCTGATTGCTGAATGGCTTTGCCTACCCCTTCTTCATTTTGATAGGCAGCTGCTGTATCAATGCTGCGGTAGCCCGCTTCAAGAGCGTCTGTGACTGCATTTACAGCCTCATCCC
Source organism: Bacillus sp. FSL W8-0645 (assembly GCF_038007905.1). Classification (NCBI taxonomy): domain Bacteria; kingdom Bacillati; phylum Bacillota; class Bacilli; order Caryophanales; family Bacillaceae; genus Bacillus; species Bacillus sp. FSL W8-0645. Next base: position 224,756 of record NZ_JBBOYC010000001.1, on the reverse strand, counting down.
CATCTTTTACTTGCCATACACCGAAGCCTAGCTTCGGCATTTTTACTCCGTTTGCTAATGTGACTGTATCTGTTAATCCACTCATCAAACAAACCTCCGCTTCATTTTTGCTTACCAAGGACTATACCCAAATTTTTGATTGATCATGCATGAATTTTCGCTGGTGTTATTTGATATATTGTCCTATATCGACTTGATTGGCGTCAACGATTTGGTATTCGCTTGTTTGATCTTTCTTTTTAGAAAAATCATATGTCATTAAAAATGCCTGATCATAGAAAGTCAGACCGTATGTTTCCTTCTTATTCTCATACACCCTGATCCAATAAGAATCTTTTGTGGTTTTTGTGGCTTCATTGGTTTTCTTTAATGTCACATCTGAAAGTTCCTTCAACAGCTTTTGAATGTCTTCTTTCTTGTCAAAAACAACACGTTTATCATCATGCTCAATTTGAATCGAAGTCACCTTATTTTGATCAATCGAGACCACATCATCGAATTGAGTATGTTTTGGCATTGATCATAAAATAAATACCAATTCCTATTAAAACTACTACAACTACACCAATGATCCACTTTTTCAACCTAACTCCTCCTTCTATTCGCCACACCTATTGAAACAACGACATCCAATCCTCCTCCTCAGAGAACACTTCAATCCCGTGCTGTTTCAGCAAGGCGGACGTCACACCATCTCCCGCTTTTGTCTTACCGTTAAAATCTCCCAGATAAATCATCCGACTCCCGCAAGAAGGGCTGTACTCTTTTAGCACAACCGCTGTTGCTTTCAGAGACTGAACCTGTTCCAGCGTCGCTTTCGCACCTTTGACATACATCTCTGTGACATCAGTTCCATGCACATCAACAACAGCAGCCTGCCCCCGTAAAACATCATGTCCATCTCCGTCAATGATTTCTGCGGGAGGTCTAGGCGTAGAGAAGCCGCCAAGCAGTTCAGGACAAACTGCCACAGCCTTTCCTTCCTGCACAAGCTCTTCGATTCGCTGATCTAATCGATGGCTGCCATTATACCGGACCTTCAACCCAGCAAGACAAGAGCTGACCACAATCATGAATGTTCCTCATTTTTATGGATTGAACGTTTTTTACTAACTTTAAAATAAATACATACAGGCAGATAGAAGATCGTGTACCCTAAAAAGGGCAAGGCACAATACAAAGCAGACGCCCAAACAGGTTCTTCAACTCCTGTGATGCCAAAAAAGTAAACAAATAATAGCAAGCTGACAAACAATCCCACGAACGGCATGATGGTTGCGGACTTTTTAAAATTTTCCATCATTTCTTTCCCCAAAGAAACTCCCTCCCTTTCAACAAAACCACGAATAACGTCAATATATGTTAATTTTACCATATAAAAAACCGAAATCATCTCATTTTCTACGATGGTTTCGGTTTTTTAAATCTATATTTTTTCTTTCCATGCCTTCAAAAAGCGCTCAATCACTTGTAATTCATCTTCATGAAACTGCTGGAGAAATTCTAAGTAGGACGCGACAGCTTTCTCATGTAATTCATCATGCAGTGCCGCCAATTGCGTGCCTTTCTCTGTCAATGAATAGTAGACAGATTTTTTATCCCCTTGCCGGTGGCAATAGTCCACCATGCCTTTATCGATTAGTTTTTTCACAGCTTTTGTAATAGCGGGCTTTGATAGTTTCAGTTGTTGAGAAAGAAATGTATTATTTGATTCGTTTGGATTGGCTTGAATCATTGATAAAATGTGAAGCTGTGTGAGTGTCCAATCTTGCTTGAGTGTATCAGTCGTGGTAATCAGTGGATCTGTTGGATCATTCCTTCTCTTTTCTCTATGAATCATCAGATCTTGAATCGCTTTTAATACAATCTGCTCTTTAGTCTCCATCTGAACCTCCACTCTTAACTGGTTAATAAAATGGTACTAATAATTAAGATAGGAGTCAAAAGAAATGTCAGTGTGATAAAAAGAACAGGCCATCAGACCTGAAAATGGTGTATGTACTTTTCTACTAGATGACCTATGATGTCCCATCTCCTCTTTCTTTTATTTGCTATCATTCATAGGGGATGTCATCCAATTTTTGATGAAAAAGGTGAGCTAATGAAAACCGAACAAAAAATCGCCATTCGCCAGTTAGAAGAAAAAATACGCCTGTTTTCTTCAGCTGTGAACGGAACCTTCCTCGCAACGGACGATTTCGTACTATCCAATACTCACATATCGACAGACACATTCAATTTGCTATTACCGACATCAGCGCAAATCAAAGATCCGCAAAAAGTAAAAACGACCATCGAACACTTGCAATCACAGAAACAATCATTCAGTACGTGGGTGGATCACCGCTTACTTCATCCTGATTGGACTGATTTACTAAAGGAATATCAGCTTGAAGAGGTTGAACGTAATACCATCATGATGCTTGAGCAGACAGAAGACATGGACCCATTCACACCTTCATCGCTTACAATCAAAGAAGTATTCGATGAGCAGACACTACTTGATTACAAAAATATCTTTATCGAGCTATTCAAAGAGTCACCGGAGGCCATCGCCTTAGATAACTATTTCCAGCGTTTTTCGCTTGAAGCTATACACTCACGCGCTCGCATGTTCGTCGGATATGCAGACCACAAGCCGGTCACAACAGGCTTATTACTCGAAGCAACCGATAGCTACGGTATTTATGATGTCATCACAAGGGCAGAGCACCGCGGAAAGGGACTTGGCAGTGACATGTTTCATTATCTTCTGACACAGACAGAGAACAAACAAAAATGCGTCCTGTTACAAGCATCAGCTGACGGCAAAAATATTTACCAACGTGCCGGCTTTCAACCAATCGGCGAAATGGTTGTTTTTGAATAGAACATAAAAAAAGCTGCCTATCATAGGCAGCTTCATAGGCAGCTATTCAGCACGATGCTGACGATCCATATAAAGTGGTGGTCTTTTCAACGAAATCACCGCACAGCTAAACGCAATCAGCACAAACACTGCACCGAACTTCGCCAGATCAACAGATGAACCGGTCATCGTAAATAGGACACCGCCAACCGCTGATCCAATTGAGATACCAATTTGCAAGGCCGATGTATTTAAGCTTTGCTGAATATCAGACGTCACAGGATCTGTTTGAATCAAATAGCTCTGCAAGGCAGGCGTTAATGCCCAGCTAAGCGCTCCCCATAGGACAACCATGATCATAAAGAGGACAAACACACCCGCTGTATAAGGAATGATAAACAACACAACCGCAAACGCGATTGTCACCAGCAAAATGGCTTTCCCTGAACCCAGCTTGTCACTAAGCCAGCCGCCTAACCCATTCCCGCCAATAGATGCAAGCCCGAAGACCAAATAACAAATACTAATCCAGAACGGGGTCATATGCAGAACTTCCATTAAAAACGGAGTGAAATAAGAATAAAGCATATAATGACCTGCAAGCATAAACAAACTGATCAAATGTGCACTAAAAATTTTCGGATGCCCTAAAGCACGAATTTGCTCTCTAAGAGGTGTCACTTTTTCAACAGGCATTTTCTCCAATAGGAAATAAATTAGCACCATCGATATCGCTGATAAAATACTGATTCCTAAAAACATCACTCTCCAGCCAAAGCTCTCTGTAATAAAAATACCGATCGGTACACCGAGAACAAGTGAAGAACTAATCCCAATAAAAATCAGCCCTAATGCCTTCGCACGATGCGCTGGTTCCACCAACTTAGCAGTGATCGTCAGTGACAACACCACCACTAGCGCTGTACTCATTGCGATCAATACCCTAGAGATCATGACAAGGGCAAAGGTCGAACTAAAATATGTGAATACATTCCCTATTGTAAACACCAATAACGCGATTAAATAAAGACGCTTTCGTTCAATTTTAGCTGTGGCAGTCAGCAGCACAGGTGCTGAAATGGCATACACAATGGCAAATACGGTGATAAGCTGCCCAGCTGTCGCAAGAGATACATTCAAATCCTCTGCAAGGCTTGGCAAAATGCCTCCGACCACAAGCTCAACTAATCCAACCGCAAAAGTAGAAACGGCTAATAAATATACTCTCCAGTTCATGTCTAACATCCCTTCTCTATATCATCGCTTTCACTTTTGATACAGGGTGAAGACAAACAAAAAAACCCTGATTACAAAAAAGGAAAGCACGCTTTTGTAATCAGGATTTATCGGATCCTGGTAGAAACCCTCAAACCATATTATTGAGGTTATACAAGTCTATTTTTCTTCAAATATAGTAGCATATGCTTACATAACTGGCAAGCTATAAAAATAGGAAATGACTGCAAATTCACGATCAAACAAAGCACTCTGAACAGCATGAAAAGAAACCCCAGTACAACTTGCTTTCTCCTGCATTTACAGGTAAACTGATGAAAAATCAACGAACATTGATCAACGTAGATCTGGAATAGTAGCTTGAATTGACCTTTAACAGAGAGGGAACGGTGCTGAGAAGTTCCTACTGACATCTTCAAGTGAACCTGCCGATTTAGTTCTGTTTCATACAGCGGTTCATACCGTTATCATGGTCGAGTGTAAAGCTGTGCTTTAAATTAGGGTGGTACCACCAGGAATGGTCCCTAACTTAAAGCACAGCTTTTTTGTTTTTTAAAAGGAGGAATATGCAATGTCAAAGAAACAATTTGTTGAAAAAATCACAAGCATGGAAGACGACTTTGCCCAGTGGTATACAGATGTTGTCACAAAGGCGCGCCTCGTCGATTATTCAAGCGTCAGAGGCAGTATGATCATTCAGCCATACGGCTTTAAAATTTGGGAGAATATTCGGGACGAACTGGACCGCCAAATCAAAGAAACAGGGCATGAGAATGTGTATATGCCGCTCTTTATCCCAGAAAGTCTGCTGCAGCAGGAAAAAGACCATATCGAAGGCTTCGCTCCTGAAGTGGCGTGGGTCACACATGGCGGTGAATCCGAATTACAGGAAAGGCTCTGCGTCAGACCGACCTCTGAAGTACTGTTCGCTGAGCATTACAAAAACATCATTCATTCCTACCGTGATTTACCGAAGCTTTATAACCAATGGGCGAATGTCGTCCGCTGGGAAAAGACCACACGTCCATTCCTTAGAACGCTTGAATTCCTATGGCAGGAAGGACACACATGCCATGAGACGGAGCAAGAAGCGATTGAGGAGACAGAAAGAATGCTTCACATCTACGCTTCTCTTTGCGAAGAGCTCCTTGCCATTCCTGTCATTAAAGGGAGAAAAACAGAGAAGGAAAAATTCGCTGGTGCCCGCTTCACCTATACGGTTGAAAGCCTGATGCATGATGGAAAAGCGCTGCAAACGGCCACTTCTCACTTCTTTGGAAACGGCTTTGCCAAAGCATTTGGCATTGAATTCTTAAACCGCGAAGGAAAGCTAGAGCATGTCCAGCAAACCTCTTGGGGCTTCACCACAAGAATCATCGGTGCCATGATCATGGTGCACGGCGATGACAGAGGACTCGTCCTTCCGCCAAACATTGCGCCAACCCAAGTGCGAATCGTGCCAATCGCCTCTCATAAAGAAGGTGTACTCGATCATGCCTACGAGTTGAAAGATCGACTCACCCGCATCGCACGTGCTGACATTGATGCAAGCGATAAACAGCCAGGCTGGAAGTTCAACGAATGTGAAATGCAGGGCATCCCTCTACGTGTCGAAGTAGGACCAAAGGACATCGAAAAAGGACAGGTGATGCTCGCAAGACGAGACACTGGTGAAAAGCAAGCTGTCACATTAGATGCACTTGAACAAACCATCACATCCACGCTTGAAGATATTCAACGGACGATGTACGAAAAGGCGAAAGAACGATTACATGAAAAAACATCAAAAGCTCACACCATCGAAGACATTGAGCACATTCTTTCAGAAGAAAACCGATTGATTAAAGCCATGTGGTGTGGTGACGAAGCCTGTGAGAACGACATTAAAGAAAGAACAGGGGCGACCTCACGCTGTATCCCATTTGAACAGGAATCTGTTTCAGACACATGTGTCTGCTGCGGAAAACCTGCATCTGATATGGTTTTCTGGGCAAAAGCTTATTGAGAATAGAAACGAAAAAGAAGCATCCTTCATGATGCTTCCTTTTTGTTAAAAAGATCCAAACACCCATTGACCTCACCTACACGATCCCCTATAATTCATATTAATATAATCGGTTTTTAAGACTTTAACTGGAGTGGTGATGTATGAAGCGCTGGCCCTCACTATTTGCCGAACGTTGCCCAAAATGTAAAACAGCATTAGAAGTCTCTAAGTCCAATGCCCTGCAAGGCAAAGTCGTGAAAACATGCCCCAACCTTCATTATCAAAAAGAGTACCACCCAGCACTTGAAACGTATATCGAGCACGATGACGTCAAATAAAAAAGACCAACACGTGTGAAGCAGCTGCTGCTTTCTCTGTTGGTTTTTTCTTCAAAATAGATCCAGCCAAATTTTTATCGCTGTCGCTGTAATCATCACGGCAAGTAGCCATTGCAAGTAGACGGCATTGATTTTCTGACCGACCTTTGCACCAATCGGAGCGGCAATCAAACTTGCCGCCATTAACACAACAGCAGGAAGGAGCATGACTTGACCCGTCAATACCTTTCCAGTAGATGCACCGATGGCAGAAAGAAACGTAATCGCAAGTGACGACGCAATGGTCATCCGTACAGGAATTTTTAAAATAGACAGCATCACCGGCACCAAGATAAATGCTCCTCCTGCGCCTAAAACCCCTGAAACACTGCCGATCACAAAGGCAATACCAGCGGCCAGCCCTTTATGAAAAGTCACTTCTCCCTCTGCGTCTGCACGCTGCCCTTTTTTCGGAATCAGCATGAGGATAACGGCTACAATGGCGAGCAATCCATAGACGAGATTCATCCCTTTCTCCGGCATGAAGTGTGATATATAACTGCCTAATAAGCTGCCTGCCAATATACTGCTTCCCATATATAAAATCAACGAGCGATGTAAAAATCCACTTTTCCGATACGCCAGTACACCACCGAGCGTCGAAAAAAGCACTTGAATGGCGCCAATTCCTGATACCTCATGTGCCGATAGTGCCATCACACCGACCAGTGGCGGGATATAAAGCAGCATAGGATAGTTGATCACAGATCCCCCGATCCCCACCATTCCTGATAAGAAGGAACCAATACATCCGATGATAAAAAGTGTAATCAAAAACGCAAAATCCACGCTGGTCTCCTCCTTTGCAAAAGGAAAAGGGGATCTTCAGCAGATACCCCTACATCCTTTAGGACCCTTTTCTCACCCAGAACTTCAGCACATCTCCTTCATCCGTCTGCGTGATCAATTCATGTCCGCTTGACTTCGCCCATGCTGCTAAGTCAGCTTTAGCCCCTTTATCTGTTGCATGTATTTCTAACACTTGACCCTCCGTCAAGTCATTCATTTTTTTCTTCGTCCGAATAATCGGCATTGGGCATGCAAGCCCTGTGACGTCTAATATTTGATCTGATGTCATTTGATTGTTCCTCTCTTCTTATTTTATTGGACATTACCGAATCGCACAACGGTTTGGACCAATTTCCATTTCACGCTTCGCTTCATCATCTGGACTCAGCTTCCCCATATTGGTTTGACGAATGTCTTGATAGGCGTTTGGCTGTGCAGGCAGATTCTTCGTGACCATTTGTCTAAATACGTCATCATCTTCAATATTCAGTCCATGATTTTCTTCAAATAGAACGCCTAGCTCCTTCCAAACGCTTCCGTCTTCATTGACTTCATCCATGATCATGAAATGCGCTGGCAAAACAATGAATTCTTTCGAAAGTGCTCTATATCGGTCATAGAGTGTTTCTCTCAAATCACCTACCCAGTCCTCCGCCATTCCAGCGAGGTCAGGTCTTCCAATCGAATCAACGAACAAAATATCACCTGAAAGAAGATATTGATGATCCACGATAAAGGATGTTGACCCAATCGTATGCCCCGGTGAGTAAAGGGGATGAATGTCAATGGTAGCCGCTCCTATCGTGATGCGCTGCCCTTCTTCAAGTCGGTGATACTCAAAGATCACTTCTTCTGCATCTTTTGGCGGCAGCCAGTAGTTGGCACCAGTCTGTTCAGCCAGTTTTTTCCCGCCAGAAATATGATCTGCATGAAGATGAGTATCCAACACTTGCGTTATAGAGACATGATGCTTTTTAGCAAAACGAATATAAACATCCGTCATTCTAGCTGCATCTACAATTGCGGCTTCTCCATTCGACATGATCATATAAGACAGACATCCCTTGCCCATTCGCACAAATTGATACAGCCCTCCACCGCCGCTTAAATCACCGATCTTCACTGGCTCTAGATGCTCACTCCACGCCTTCATGCCGCCTTCTAAATAATGGACCGTTCTACCCGCCTCTGACAGCATCTCCGCGACCATGATAGAGGAGCCTTCCTTGGCACAAACCACCAACACTTCACGATCATGAGGAATGTCATGCAAAATGCCCTCTACTCCTTCAAGGAGATCAAAATAAGGCACATTCATATGAACGATTGCTTCCCCTTCGATCTTCCAATCCTGAACATCCGTTTGATTTCGCACATCTAGCAAAAAGAGCGGTTCCTTGCTCACGATCTTTTTTGTTAACTGCTCTGCGTTCATCGCTGTTACTGTCATGTTTCATTCAGCTCCTATTTTTCAATCGCTCCTGTCCAGCTATTCATGCCTGGCACGATATTCATCAATTGATGAAATCCTTTTTCTTTTAACTTTTGCGCAACTAATTCACTTCTTCTGCCTGAATGACAGATCAGGTAAATGTCCGTCTCTCGGCTCAATTCCTCTGCACGTTGTTCAACCTCACCAAGAGGAATATGAACAGCTCCTGGAATATGCCCCGCCTCGTATTCATCAAGCTCTCGCACATCTAAAATAAACAAAGATGGATCTTCTTTTACTTTCTGTTGAAAAGTCTCCAAAGACATTTCCGAAATCATGGACTTCCCTTCTTTCTCTTGTTCTCCGCCCTTACGAATCAAATGATGAAGCACCTGACCTTCTACTGTTGTTCCTAAAAATTCGTGACCGGCACTTTTTGACCATGCCGCTAGATCCGCTGCTGATCCTTTATCGGTAGCTTGCACTTCCAGTACGTCTCCTGGTAAAAGCTCATTCATTTGTTTTTTTGTTTTCACAATCGGCATCGGGCATGCCAATCCTTTTGCATCTAAAATGACAGTTGGTTGCTGCATGTCTTATCCTCCTTCATATAGGGGTGGGGGTATATTTTATTGCGCATTTAATGCCAAGTATTCATGCCACCCTTGATGTTTGTAATCTGAGTAAATCCTTGCTTCTTCAATATTTTCGCCGCCTGCATACTTCTCATCCCGCTTTGACATATCACATAAACCTCTTCATTTTTCTCAAGCTGAGAAGCTCGTTTCTTCAAATGAGACAACGGGATGTTTTGAAAGCCATTGATATGATTTGTTTGAAATTCACTAGGAGAGCGTACATCAATGAGCTGTTGACCTTTGCTTTTCAGCTTCTTTTTCATATGAGCTGCATCCATTTGCTTCACACCTCGAACCGGCAGAAAGCGGCTCACGATTAACCCAATCACCATGATGAGTAAAATCGTTTGTACCATCCTGCATCACCTCACTAGATAAATAAATTCACACGTCCAATTTCAGCCTCTGCTAAATATGCCGCTACACCAGCATATTGAATGTCATTTAATAATTCTTTCTCCTGTAATCCTAAAAGATCCATCGTCATTGTACATGCCACGAGGTTAATATCCTGCTCCTTCGCCATCTCAATAAGCTGCGGCAAGGTCATGGCGTTGTGCTTTTTGATCACATGCTTGATCATTTTCGACCCCATTCCTGCAAAGTTCATCTTGGACAGCCCCATACGATCAGCCCCGCGCGGCATCATTTTGCCGAACATTTTTTCTAAAAAGCCTTTTTTCATCGGTACCATCTCATCCTTACGTAAGGCGTTCAGCCCCCAAAACGTATGGAAAATGGTCACCTCATGATCATAGGCTGCTGCACCATTGGCAATAATGTAAGCTGCCATCGCTTTATCATAATCTCCACTAAATAACACAATCGTCGTGCGTTTTTTCTGTTCTTCCATTCTGCTCCTCCTTCAACAATTACCTATGGGGGTATATAAAAATAAAAAATATATACATATACCGGTAAGGGTATATTACATCAAGTAAAAAAATCCGTCAACCTCCAAAGGCTGAGGAATTTCTTACCGGCTTTTCACCAATAGCTCAACTGCCTCTTTCACAAGCCCTTCCGTATCCTTGCCTTGTTCAAGACTTTCACGAACACATTGCTCAAGATTTGTACTCACAATCACACCCATTGCCCGATCAATGGCATTACGTGATGCAGACAGCTGCGTGACCACCTCACGGCAATCCTTGCCCTGCTCCATCATCGCAAGAACCCCTTTAATCTGCCCCTCAATCCGGCGAAGACGATTCTTCATCTGTTGATTATATTCCATGAATAAGCACTCCTTTCTATGACAGATAGTATACCCTAATAGGTATTTAGTCAAACGACTTGCCCTTTTCTTTTGTAGAAAACGAATGTGAAAAGAATTGCACATTCCACCATTTATTGATAAAAAGTAAATAATCAACGAACAAGAAATTATTGAAGAAAAGAGGGCAACCCATGACTTTACAGCATTATATTGGATCAAACAAAGAACTGCCGCTTGGGACCATTGGTCAAAATCCTACCTATAAACCACTCTCTGAACTCAATATCAAATTGTTTGATAAAATACAAAAAAAGCACAAAACCTATCAAAAAGAAGATCCTTTGATAGAAGTATTTGAAACAGAAGAGGATTTCGAAGGCATTCACATTGATTATCTAGATCCTGTCTATGAAGCGGTAAGAAACAAATTCACGCATCCTTTTGTTTATGAATTAGAAATCATTCATTCTCTTCGTGCACTTTTTCAATTCATTGAAAAAGTGCTGTCAAAAGGAGAAACCATCGAAATCTATTCTTGTCTAGATGAACTCGAAACGAAAGAAAAGGATGATCAATTGGATGTAGAAATTGACCTAAGCAAAAAACGGTTTGGGAAACATATCGTTTTTAAAGACATTGATGAACTGATCGCTATGTTTGAATTAGAACACCTACAATATGTGTTAGTGAAGAAATAGAGGAGAATTGACAAGTTACATCAAAATGCTGTGTTATTAGAGATTGTAGAAACGTAACCTTGGTTAAGCAAAGATCAATTGAAGTTATTAATAGAAAAGCGAATATAAATGTAACAGGTAGTTGAAGGAACCAAAATCCCCTCAATTACCTCTTTGCAGATCATCGTAAACTTTTTCAAAAATCTCTATTGGTATTGAATTCTTCGTTGTTTTATCATTACGGTAATTAACCACTATATCAATATGATGTTGCTTTTTTCAAATTCAATAATTGAATTCTCCCATCTATCTCTAACGGAAATAACACAATTACCGTTTTTCTTTTCCTTTTTCTGATAAACATAATCCATTTCATCTCTCCGTTCTCATTATTTTGTATTAGATAAGCGAATAGATGTCGCGTCTCAATTAGAGATACCCAAGAAACATGAATATAAAGAAACTAAATGTCGTGAGCAAGTTTAAAAACGTATAAAGATAATTTCTACCATAAATACTTAATATAATACCAACTGGACCTAAGACATAATTCATTAACCATATTCCGCTTCCATATCCAAATATCCAATTAGGGACCCAAAGTAGAACACCTATTACAAAGCATAGTAATGATAAATGGCTCATTGTTTTTTTAGACATCAGAACTCCCCACATTCTAAAATAGCAACCTATATTTTAACAAAATGATACACTCAAATTCTGACTTAGTCTCTACCCCTTAAGAAATTTAAGATGAAATTAAACTAATTATGAAAAAGCAGGTGACCCATGTCAAACAACCAAACACCCAACACACTCATCACTGAAAAATCACCATACCTCCTTCAGCACGCCCACAACCCAGTTCACTGGTACCCGTGGGGGCAAGAAGCCTTTGACAAAGCCAAGCGTGAAAATAAGCCAGTGCTTGTCAGCATCGGTTACGCCACTTGTCACTGGTGCCATGTCATGGCACACGAAAGCTTTGAAGATCAACAAGTCGCTGACATCTTAAATGAGCATTTCATTTCGATCAAAGTCGATCGTGAGGAGCGTCCAGATATCGACTCGATGTATATGTCTGTTTGTCAGATGATGACGGGGCAAGGCGGCTGGCCGCTCAATGTGTTTGTCACGCCTGATCAAAAGCCTTTTTATGCGGGGACGTATTTTCCAAAGAGAAGTGCTTACGGGCGTCCTGGCTTCATCGAGGCACTGACACAGTTGCGGGACGCATATCACAACGACCGCGATCATATCGAATCATTGGCAGAGAAGGCGACAAATAATCTACGAATCAAAGCAGCAGGGCAGACAGAAAGTACGCTCACTCAAGAGGCGATCCACAAAGCCTATTATCAGCTCATGAGCAGCTTTGATACGCTGCACGGCGGATTCGGCTCCGCGCCAAAATTTCCTGCACCTCATATGCTTTCATTCTTGATGCGCTATTACGAATGGACTGGGCAGGAAAATGCGCTATATGCAGTCATGAAAACGTTAGATGGAATGGCAAATGGCGGTATATACGACCATGTCGGTTCAGGTTTTTCTCGTTATTCAACAGACGAAAAATGGCTTGTGCCTCATTTCGAAAAGATGCTGTATGATAACGCCTTGCTGATGGAAGCTTACACAGAAGCGTATCAGCTCACTCAACAACCTGAATACGAAAAGCTTGTCCACCGCCTGATCCACTTTATCAAGCGAGATATGATGAATCCGGGCGGCTCCTTTTATTCAGCGATAGATGCAGATTCTGAAGGGAAAGAAGGACAATATTACGTTTGGTCAAAAGATGAGATCATGACTCATTTAGGCGAGGACCTCGGCGCATTATTCTGCGCTATCTATCACATCACAGAAGAGGGGAACTTTGAAGGGGCGAACATCCCTCATACCATTTCCACCTCTTTTGATGACATCAAAGCCTCTTTTTCGATTGATGACCATGCGCTTCAGTCTAAGCTGCAAGAGGCACGGCACATTTTACAATCTGTCAGACAGCAGCGACCCGCACCGCTTGTCGATGACAAGGTACTCACATCATGGAATGCACTGATGATCTCATCTCTCGCCAAAGCAGGAAGGGTATTTGGTGCAGAGGAAGCCATCCGTATGGCGAAACAGGCGATGTCTTTTCTAGAAACACACCTCGTCCAACATGATCGTCTCATGGTCCGATATAGAGAAGGTGACGTAAAGCACCTAGGCTTTATCGAGGATTATGCTCATATGCTAAAAGCGTATATGTCTTTATACGAAGCGACCTTTGAATTAGCATGGCTGGAAAAAGCGACAGCCATTGCCAAGAACATGTTTGAGCTGTTTTGGGACAAGGAAAAAGGGGGCTTTTTCTTCTCAGGATCAGATGCGGAAGCGCTCATCGTTCGAGAAAAAGAAGTGTACGACGGCGCCATGCCTTCTGGTAACAGCACCGCACTCAAGCAGCTTCTCATGCTAAGCAGACTGACCGGACGTCAGGATTGGCTGGACACATTAGAGCAGATGTTCAAAGCCTTTTATGTCGATGTCTCTTCCTATCCAAGCGGGCACACAGCGTTTCTGCAAGGGCTCCTCGCTCAATATGCAACGAAAAGAGAAATCATCATTCTCGGAAAAAACGGCGACCCTCAAAAAGAACAGCTTTTACAGGCGCTTCAAAAACGCTTCATGCCATTTGATATCATATTGACTGCCGAAACAGGGGAGGAATTAGCAAAACTCGCGCCCTTTACAAAAGATTACAAAACGATCGATGGCAAAACCACCGTGTATATTTGTGAAAACTACAGCTGCCGCCAGCCAATCACCAATATCGACGAAGCGATGGAACAATTATTCCACGATTGAGTCTGTCACAAGATGACTATGAGAAGACAAAATGAGGACAAACAGATAAAAAACATGTCAATCCGCTAACAAATTGTCTGTACGGTTTTATTTTTCCTAAAAAACGGTTAGAATGCGCACTAGATGTTCTCATACCGAAGGGAGAGAAAATGATGAAAAAGGTATCATACACACTCATCGCTTGTTTGTTATCTGTTGGGCTTGCAGCCTGCTCGTCAAACGATGCCAAACAAGATAAGCAAAACGATTCAGCCAAAAGCAAGGAGACAACACAGGCTGACCAAAAAGAACAGCAAAAGCAAATGGAAGAGATGCAAAAGAAATTAGACGCACAAAAAATCGATGATCAAAAGGTCGTTGCGACCGTCAACCAAGACAAAATCACAGGTAATGAATATAATAGCGCTTTATCGACTATTCAAGGACAGCTTCAGCAATCTGGTCAGGATCCAACATCTAAAGAAGGCGCAAAAGCAGTCAAGAAACAAACCATTGATGCGCTCGTAGGTCAAGAGCTCATCCTGCAAGAAGCTGAGAAGAAGGGCATCAAAGCCTCTGACAAGCAGGTAGATAAACAGCTAAAAGAAGAAAAGAAACAATTCAAAGACAATGCTCAATTTGAAGAAGCCCTTAAGAAAAGTGGACTCACCATGGATCAGCTGAAAAGTGACATTGCCGACAGCATCAAATATAGCCAGTATGTCGACAAAGAAATCAAATCAGCGTCCGTCTCTGAAAAGGACGTTAAAGCGTACTATGATCAATACGCTGATGAAATGAAAAAACAAAAGCAAAAAGCACCAGAGTACAAAGAGGTTAAATCACAAATTAAAAAACAGCTAGAATCTCAAGAAAAGCAGAAAGAAGTACAAAAAGAAATTGATAAACTAAAGAAATCTGCGAAAATTAATGTGTCTCTGTAACAGCTAAGAAAAAATCCGCCATTGTGCGGATTTTTTTCGTTATTTGATGAACTGTTTTTCCAAAATTATGACAAAAGCCTCATCATAAACGTCTCTTCCATCCGATATGATGGGAGTACAAAAGAAAGCGTTATCAATTCTTTTGTCTCTTAAAAAGTACAAGATCAAACGCTGATCTCGTACTTTTGCTTCAGTCAATCGGACAACGACAAGAGGAGGATCTTTATGTTCAAATGGTTTAAACCCGCTCCGCATATCGACAGGCTCGATGATGCCAAAACAGACGAGACGTATAAGCGGCTACGGCTGCAAGTCTTTTTAGGCATCTTTATCGGGTATGCGGGCTACTATTTGCTGCGGAAAAATTTCGCTTTTGCTATTCCGTATCTACAGGAAGAAGGGTTCACGAAAAGTGAATTAGGCTTTGTACTCGCAGCTGTCTCCATCGCTTATGGCTTTAGTAAATTCATCATGGGGATGATCTCAGACCGCTGTAACCCAAGATACTTTTTAGCCACTGGACTCTTTCTATCAGCCCTTATCAATATCCTATTTGTCTCATTTCCATGGGTGACGTCAAGTGTATGGATCATGTTCTTATTCATGTTTTTAAACGGCTGGTTCCAAGGCATGGGGTGGCCGCCATGCGGACGGACGATGGCGCATTGGTTTTCGGTTAGTGAACGCGGAACGAAAATGTCCATATGGAACGTCGCTCACAATATCGGCGGGGGAATTCTTGCACCGCTCATCACCTTAGGGATTGTGCTGTTTGCGACGTGGAAAAGCATCTTTTTCTTCCCTGCCATCATTGCCATTATCGTCTCCTTCGTGATCATTCTTCTCGTCCGGGATACCCCGCAATCCGCTGGTCTTCCGCCAATCGAGGAATATCGCAATGACTATCCGGCACAGCAGTATGAAGATCAAGAAAAAGAATTAACAGTGAAAGAGATTTTATTTAAGTATGTACTCAACAATAAATTCCTTTGGTATATCGCCATTGCCAACGTCTTTGTGTACTTCGTCCGTTACGGTGTCGTGGACTGGGCGCCGACCTACTTAACAGAAGCAAAGGGCTTTTCACCAGAGCATTCACGCTGGTCATATTTTCTTTATGAATATGCAGGCATTCCCGGCACATTATTGTGCGGCTGGATCAGCGACCGCTTCTTTAGAAGCCGCCGTGCACCAGCAGGCGTCCTCTTTATGGCTGGGGTGTTAATTGCGGTGCTTGTTTACTGGTTAAACCCTGCTGGCAATCCAATGGTCGATAACATTGCCCTCATCAGCATCGGCTTTTTAATTTACGGACCTGTCATGCTCATTGGACTTCAAGCCATTGACCTCGCTCCTAAAAAAGCGGCTGGCACTGCGGCTGGACTCACAGGCTTCTTCGGTTATATTGGCGGCTCTGCCTTCGCCAATGCGATGATGGGCGTCGTCGTGGATCATTACGACTGGACAGGAGGCTTCATTTTATTGGTTGGTTCTTGTGTGCTTGCAATTGTCTTCCTAGCGATGACTTGGAATACAGGGAAGCGCGTAGAGCAAGCTTAATGAAAATCACATAAAAGATTCATATCCGCCCAACATGCCCTTTACATCTATTCCTTATGATGGAGGCAGTTACCGTAAAAGGAGGATAAAATATGAAGAAAAGTAGATTACTTGCTTTCGTGTTGCTCTCTTTTGCTTTACTGTCTATTGCTTGGGTGCCGACCACCGTATCAGCACATGAACATCTTTTATCTCCAGATCGTATTCTAACCGTTGCACATCGCGGAGCATCAGGGTATGCACCAGAGCATACCCTGGCTTCTTACAAACTCGCCACAAAGATGAATGCGGATTACCTCGAACTCGACCTTCAAATGACAAAGGATGGACATCTCATCGTCATGCACGATGAAACCGTTGACCGCACCACAAACGGAACGGGCTGGATCAAAGACCTCACACTTGCCGAAATCAAACAGCTTGATGCTGGTACTTGGTTTAATGAAGTCAATCCCGACAGACAAAACGCCAACTATATCGGACAGCGAGTCCTCACATTAGATGAAGTGCTGCGCTATTTCGGTAAACGAGAAAATTATTATATTGAAACAAAAAAACCAGACATCTATCCGCAAATGGAAGAAAAACTATTGGCGACCCTAAAAAAACATCATCTTCTCGGGAAACACACAAGAAAAGGGCAGGTCATTATCCAATCCTTTAGTCAAGACAGCCTGCTAAAACTACAGAAATTAGATCCACGCCTTCCAAAAGTACAGCTATTAGACAGAACTCAAATGACGTCCATCACAGATGATCAGCTCGATTTCATCAAATCTTATGCAGTGGGTGTCGGACCGAATTTTAGAGCATTGACGCTTGAAAACGTACAGCAGGTCAGAAGTCACGGACTCCTCCTCCACCCATATACGGTAAATAGCGAAGCAGATATGACCCGTCTACTGCAATACGGCGTCACCGGTCTTTTCACCAACTTTCCAGATGTCTTTAACCGTGTAAAAGCTTCACTCTAAACAAAAAAAGCCTTGCGGTCCCATCCCGCAAGGCCTTTGATTATTTTACCGTTTGATCAGAAGAAGCTGTTTCGATCGGTTTCCGTTTCCCGATCCCAAAGACATAAAAGCTAAGCGCTACTACAATTAAGAACCCAATTGCCACAATCAGAGAAATACGCGTATCCTGATTAATGAACATAAATACAAGCACCATTAGTAAGAAACCAATTGTAAGATAATTAGAAAACGGCGCTAGCGGCATTTTGAATGGATGCTGATCAAGCGCAGATCCCTTCGCCTTTCTAAAGCCGATATGACTAATCAAAATCACAAACCATGGCACCATACCAGGAAGTACACTCGCACTATACACATAGACGAAAATGTTTGGTGGCGCAACATAATTGAGGACAACTCCTACCGCTAGACCAATCAGCACAGCGAATGTCCCAAAATACGGCACACCATTCTTTGAAATTTTGGTGAAGAAAGCAGGCGCCTGTCCATTCACACCTAATGTATAAAGCATACGTCCCGCACTGAAAATCCCACTATTACAGCCGGACATCGCTGCTGTAATGACGACAAAGTTAATAATACCAGCGGCTGCTGTAATCCCAATTTTCGCAAACGTCGCCACAAATGGACTGCCAAGGGTATTCAGCTGATCCCAAGGATACACTGTCACAATGACAAAGATCGCACCGATATAGAAAATCAAAATACGCCAGATGATACTTTTGATGGCATTGGTCAGCGTCTTTTCTGGATTTTGCGCTTCACCTGCTGTAATCCCAATCAGCTCTACACCCTGATAGGCAGCAATGACGAGCGACAATGCAAACAAGAATCCGGTAAATCCACCTGTAAAGAACCCGCCGTGCGCCCACAGATTAGACAAGCCAATAGGCGTCCCGCCATTTCCAAATCCAAAGAAAATAATGCCTAGACCTGCAATGATCATTAAAATAATCGTCACAATCTTGATCATTGCAAACCAAAATTCGAACTCACCGAACGATTTAACCGAAATCAAGTTGGCCGCTCCCAAAATAATCATCGCAATTAATCCTGGAATCCACGCTGGCAGCTCCGGAAACCAATATTTCATATAAGCGCCTACGGCAATAATTTCCGACATCCCGACAATGACCCACTGGAACCAGTTACTCCAAGCTGTCATATACCCCGCAAGCGGATGAATATATTGATGACCAAATGTAGCAAATGAACCTGTACTCGGTTCAACGTATAACATTTCTCCCATCGCACGCATAATAAAAAAGATAAAGATACCACATACTGCGTACGCGAGAAGAACCGATGGACCTGTCCATTGAATGGCCTTGGCTGACCCCATAAATAAGCCAACACCAATCGTGCCGCCAAGTGCGATCATTTGAATATGGCGGGCACTTAACCCTCTCTTTAATTCCTTTTGAGCCACTTTTCTTCCCCCTCATCAACAAACAACATAAAAAATAAAAATCAGAATGTTCATTCTGATTGAGAAACATCAATCTTTCGATGTATATTATCATAATAAATCTACCCTTAAAATACAATTGTTTTTTTGAGGGAAACACTATTATCAAAATATTCCGACATAAAGAGATGCTCAAATTGTTTTATATTGATATATTGAACCAAGGGGTGAAAGTCACTTCAAAGCTGATGACTTAATAAAAACTGACCGCCTCTTATATCAACCTCAAAGAATCGCAGTCCATTTTTATGCACCATTTTGTCCTTCTCTCGATGACAAGAAAAGTCATTCCGGAAAGCGCCGGATCTTTTCTTTACATAACAAGTAAATCCATCATTTTCCGGTATCGCCACTTTGACATTTGCTCCAGTTGAAGTAGATTTAAGTGAATTTAGCATGTTTGTAGAATGAATCTGCATCCTTCTACCTGTTACATGCAGATCAACGTCCGAAAAGGCACCCGTTAACTCAACTTTTGACGATGTGGCGTGCAGTAATAATCTTTGTGCGGTCAGTTGCCGACTAGAAATAAGCCCACCTACTGTCTCTAAATGGAGATGCTTGATGTCACCTGATAGCACCGTTTTCCCGGAAGTTAAATGACAAGAGACATTTTCCGCCTTCAGTCTCTCTGCCTGAAGATTTGCTCCTTTACAACGAATGGAAATGGACTGTAATTGTCGTTTAGGGAGAAAAATAGCGACATCAGTTTTATAAAATTGAAGCCCAAAGCTGAGTATTTTTTTCCGTCTATCTTGAATGAACAATCGTCCATCTTTTACCTGATGATGCATCAAATAACGCTTTGGAAACACTTGATTGGCCGTTTGACGAATGATGAAATAAGGATGATCATGGTATTGAATACACACCTCTCCGAGCAACCAATCCAACGATAATTCTACGACTGATTCTTCAATTTGAATCGTATGCTCCATATGTCTCCCTCCTTGTATACTCGCTTATTTCGCTTGAAGCCGGGTCATGCGGCCCCATAATTCCAAGATCACTATGAGGACAGCTATCATCATGACTCCTGACAAAATGACATTCATTTGATCATTTCCATAAACAGCGATTAATACGTTTCCTAAAACAGCACATAGAACAATCGCAGTCAGTATGGTCATGAAAGTAGACCTTTTCATTACCCCCACTCTCATCGCAATCATGCCAATACCATTGATACAGCAAGTAAACACTAGGTACGTTTTGATCACAGTGAGCATCACATCCGCTGTCAGCGCATCTTGAACAATAGGGAAGAATGTTTCAGTGACACTAAACACAACAAATGACGGAATGATACTACACAGCATGACAATTGTAGAAAAGCACAGCATCCAAACCATTCTCGAAAGGAGGGATGACTTCATACTTAATGAATGAGATTCATGTTCTTTCAATGCGGTCACTATTACTCGACAATACATCATGGCTGTGACGATCGAAAAAAAGATCATCCATACTATACTCGTCAACAAATAGATATTCGGATATTGCTGAAAACCTATTTCCTGTTCAACCTGTGCAACAAACGCGACAAAATAAATAAACACCAGCAGTACAATACTGATAATCATACTAGCTTGAATATAATGTTTCATATGACTTTTTCTTAGCTCAAGTTTTACGAAGTGAAGCATAAGGGATCCTCCTATGAAATGAATTTTGCTTTTGACTCTTTTCTGGCCATTTAGGTTCCAGGCTGATCATATCCACCAATCCCAGCATAATGCGCTGTGACCTTTTGAATAAATAGATCACTCACCACATCCACTCCGAGACCTTTCATCATCTGTTGTAAAAACAGTAAACGCTGACTAGTTTCCTGCTCATCACGAGCAAATAGCGTTGGGTTCAGCCATATATTGACGAGAAGCATAAACACTTCTGCCACTTCACCAGGAAATGCAGTCTTTATCGAACCATCCTCAATTCCTTCAAGAATAAGATGTTTGATTTTTAGCGCATCCTGATTTACGCCTGCCTTCATTCCCTCAACCACAAATTTCGGATTTTTGATCTGGTCAACCAAGATCCCATCAATCGAATGAGATTTTGGATCTGCCACTAGCTGCTCTAAAATACGTTGCAACTTCTCTTTTGCATGCGCTGCCTCTGTATGCTTAATCAGATCTTCAAGCTTCTCAGTCGCATGACGAAATTGCCTCTCCATCACGGCACGTAATATTTCTTCCTTCGATTTAAAATGATGATAAATAGCCCCTTTAGACATGTTCAATTCTTGGATGATATCCTGCAAACTCGTCTTTTCAAATCCTTTTTCCTGAAACAGCTTCGTCGACACATCTAAAATTTGCTTGATTGTCTTTTCCGGATATTTATTTCTGGCCAAATAAAACGCCCCCTTTTACATACCGACCATCGGTATGTATATTTGTATTTTTCATTATAAACTGTTCTTAAAGATTTGTATAGAATAAAAAAAAGACCGCTCACACGGTCTCTTCAAGTACAAATTGTAAATTTTTCAACACTAGAAAATGAAAATATTGTTCGATAAACTTGAGTAACTAGATGATGCGGGGAAGGTATATTACTAACGGTGACTCTCGATGTTAGATAAAAATTCTCTAAAATCAGCTGCGATTTCCTTCGATTTCGTATGATGCAAATAATGGCCGCCTTTGAAAGTAACTACTTTTCCGTGATCTACATTTTTCAGTAGATCTTCATGCATTGGTTTCCAGCTTGGTGTTTCTTCCTCCGTTTGATCCGCTAGATAGAAAACAACGGGGAGATTCTTAGGCAAATGTAATCGTTGAGCGTTTTTAAAATTGTTTCTAAAGTTTTCTGCCTCACTAGCTTGGCTTTCATTCAAGAAATTTTGAAAGGTCAGCATTTTGATCTGATCTTTCGTTTGATCATCCACTTTAGGCATCAACAGTTGATCTGGATTCATTTTCACTATCAATCTGTAAAAGCCGGATTGATGAAGCAGCTGTAAGCTGGAGACTGGCAATTCATCTGCATCCTCCTGCTTAGGAACACTGCTGTCAATTCCAACAAACGCTTGGACTTCTTTTTCATATTGATTCACATATTCTAATCCATAAATGCCAGAGATCGAATGACCCATCAACGTATACTTTTTAATGTTAAGCTTCTGCAAACATTCATGAATCTCATCTACAATGTTTTGACTTGTCCGTACTTTATCTGTATCGTCACTTAAACCATATCCAAATGGTTCAATCACTACGACTCTATAATAAGGTGATAATTCATCTACTAGAGGCTTGAAATCTAGCACTGGTGAAGCAGTTCCATAGCCTGGGAGAAGTACAATCGTTTCTTTCCCATCGCCTTGAATGAGCACATTCATTTGCTTCCCATCCACCAAGACCTTTTGCCCATAAGCTTCTATTTTCCCCTTCTCCCGTTCATTACTAATGAGGTTTACAAAATAAACAGTAGCTAGAAAAACAACCATGACCGTGATAATGGTGCCTATGGAGATCAGCATGATTCTCAATATTTTTTTCATTGGTTTTCTCTTCCCTTCATGATGAAGAACTCTAGCCTACATCCCTCGATGAAAATTAATATTTTCTTTCACAATAGATGATGCCGATTGTATTTGCGCAAACACTTGATACATACATAAAAGTAATCGCTATATAAAACCATTCTGTTGGAGATGAAAATTGATGGACTAAAGATTGAATGATAACAACTAATAGATAAGCTAAAGCAACACCTACAATAGAAAAACTTCCTGCTTTCGCTAAAATAAATTGACCTCGTTCATCATGTTTATATTCACGGTTTTTCTTAAATTGAAAGGCCGTGCTTAAAATAGAAAGGATAATCAAAGAATAAAGAATGATCGTCGTCATCATTGTGGTTCCTCCTTGTCGACCTCTTGAAATACGTCATACAAATCAACTTCAAATGTCCTAGCAATTTGAAAGGCTAATTTTAAAGACAAAGAATATTTACCATTTTCAATCGCTGCCACAGTTTGACGAGTCACACCTAACTTCTCTGCCAAATCCTTTTGTGTCCAGTCTCTTTCTGCCCGTAATACCTTAATTCGATTTTTAATCTCCATTTGAAATCCCTTTCTTAAAGGATGATTTATTTAACAATATGTTAAAAATTATTAACATTATGTTAATTAATAATAACCTCTTTTCTTCTGTATGTCAATTTCACCAGATGCAAAAAAATAAGAATCATCCATTTTGAAAGTCTTACCTCAAAATGAATGATTCTCTAAAAATGATGTGATCATCTGAATTAGAACACTTTCCTCTGGTAAATCGCAGTAGAAAGTCCCCAAGACAGCAAGTAGATGAGCATAATCAGCACAGTTGATCCCGTATATAAAATAGGGATCGATAAATTCATCATAAAATCAGTGATTCCACTGAATTGCTCTGCTAAATAGAGAACAACTGGCGGTCCCATAGCAGATAATAGGATAAAGCCAATGAGCACTGCCGTTGTGATATAACCAGGCTTTAAGATATAAAACAATGGAAACGTACACGCCGCGAACAATAAAAACAACCCGCTGCCAAGAGCAATATCCGTCATCGAAAACAGCTTCCCAAAACTAAATAAAGCAACACTTGTCAGCCCGATCGCAATGACCATATAAAAAACGGCACCAAGATAACGAGATGCAATAATTTCATTCCGTGTATAAGGCAAAGAATTTAATAGAATATTCGTTTCTGCCTTCTCATCATAAGCGTATGTGTTAAATGGAATGAAGACACTAGCGACTAGAAACGTCAATACTGGATGGACATCCATGAAAATAAAAAATAAGATAAACGGAATAAAAATAAGTAACTGCTTCTTTTGCAAAATCACATCACGCTTAATTAAATGAAACATGCGCAACCCCGCCTTTCAAATAAAACATGATATCCTCAAGCGACGCCGGTTCAATCACAACAGCATCCCCAAAAATAAGTTTCACCTCATCAATCCGATCTGTTAATGCTTCAAATCCGGCTGCCGTACGCTGAATATGGATAAACGCCTTTTCTGTGTCTCGATCCAATAAATCCAGGCTCCCCTTCACCAGCGCATAATTCTCCGCCACCTCATGAATCGACTGTTGAAAAACCAATCTTCCATTTTGTATAAACGCAATATAATCTGCAATGCGATCTAAATCAGTCGTCATATGCGTCGAGAAAAAAATCGTTCGATTTCCATCAATCATCAATTCTTGTAACGTGCCGAGTAGCTCTCTTCTAAAGACCGGATCCAACCCAGCAGTTGGTTCATCCATGATAATCAGCTCGGCATGATGCGACAGCGCAATCGCAAGTGACGCCTTCATCTGCATCCCTTTTGAAAATGTTTTGATCGCTTTATTCAACGGCAGACCAAACTGTTCAATATATTGATAAAAAAGCTGGTCATCCCAGCGTTTATAGGCAGGTGCCACAATTCGTTTAATGTCCTTTAAATTCAATCCTGGGAAAAAAACGTTAGCATCGTAAACAAAGCCGATTCGTTCCTTAATCTCTTTTTCATGGGTGCGGTAATCTAATCCGAAGATTTTAATCTCACCCGAATCTGGTTTTAATAAATTCATAATCATTTTAATCGTAGTCGACTTACCAGCGCCATTTTCTCCAATAAACCCTGTAACAAAGCCTTTTTTGACCTGTAAATCAAGATTCTGAACAGAAAAGTCCTTGAATCGTTTTGATACTCCTTTGAATTCAATCACGTGCTCCACTCATCTCACTCCTCATACAAGAACTTTAATAACTGCTGCAATTCATCAAAAGATAAGCCTAATTCCTTGCCGTTTGTAACAACTGCTCCAAGCTGTTCCTCAATCACCTTCAATTTCTTCTCTCTCATGACCTCTAGGTTTTGCTCGGCAACAAACGATCCCTTACCGACAATCGAATAAATAAATCCTGCCTTCTCTAACTCTTCATATGCCCGCTTTGTTGTGATGACGCTGATTTGCAAATCCTTCGCCAGCTTTCGAATAGACGGTAGTGCCGCGCCTTCCGCCAGCTCACCCGTTAAAATCATCGATTTAATTTGATTCGTAATTTGCTCATAGATGGGCTCCTTAGAGTGGTTTGAAATCGTAATTTGCATATAAAAACCTCTTTTTTTCTGTACTGGTGTTTGGAACGAAATATTGTATATACACTATATATACATTATATACACACTGAAAGAATAATCAACCATTTTTTGATTGCAACTCAACTAAAAAACCGCACAGCTTTTCAGCTATGCGGCCTTCCCCAACAAAATTTATCTCCAATACACCCATTTTCCCATCATCCACTCCACCGGACCTCTTCTCCATTTTTTCAAATAGAGATAGCTGATGAACAGCTGTGCTGTATACAGTCCGACAGCGAGCAGCAGTCCAAACATTGACCCCATCTGTCCAAATAGACCAAGTCCATAAGAATAGAAAATCGTTGTACAAATGATAGATTGAGCCAAATAGTTTGATAAAGACAATCTGCCAAGTCCTGCAAGCAGACGTTTCAACCCTTGAGCAGCCTTTGAATAGTAAAAAACAATAAAGGCTTGAATATAACCGATCGTCAGAACATAGGCACCTAACGTCATCACCATTTCACTCCAAGGAGCATCAATGAACGTCGCACACTTTAAGGCGAGCCCGATGATAATCATCCCAACCCAGCCTTTACGATAAGCCATGCCTCGATCTACTTCTGTCAAATGACCTTTTTTCCCAATAGCCATGCCAAGCAGTGCAAATGGACCCACCATGATCGTACCGAATAGAAAACCTAGGATTGGCATCAGCGTAATGGTCACGATCGCCATAATAATGGTCACAATCATCATATCGTCTTCAATCGTAATCCGGCTCAATAAAATATCACCGTATGCACCCTTCGCATACACATCAGTTAACAAATCATCATTTCCATAAACAAAGGTCATCAGATATGGCAAAACCACCAATGACAATGCACCTAACACACCCGACCAAATCAGCATTGTTTTGATCCGGCTGCTCATAAACATCATCAAGAAAAGCATACAAGCTCCATAATAAAGAAGAATGTCACCATTCCAAATAAAGATGTAATGCAGCATTCCAAGCACAATCAGACCAAAACCACGGCGGACGACAATGGCATTCGTATTTAGTCCCTTAGCTTTCGTAGATTCAATCAGCTTGATAAAAGAATATCCAAACAAAAAGGAGAAAATCGGATAAAACGACCCCTGGAACAAAATTTCCGTTACATAAACGCCAAATTCCTGCCCCCAAAAACTCGAATCAAACATTTTCTCAAAATCATAATCATATTGAAAATTAAGCATATTCACGATCAAAATACCTAATAAACTAAAACCACGCAAACTATCAATTATCTCAACCCTAGACCCCTTCAACTCGACAGCTCCTTCGGAAAATATAAAAGCATATTTATCCTACCACACTTTTAAAAAATTGGTCTCTACACCCATGTAAAAACATGCGTTTTAAGGTAAATTTAATAAAAAAACCCAGAATATATATTCTAGGTATCATAATGAATGATGACTTTCTTCTTTCCTCATCACACGCTTCACATAAAACAAAATCCCCAATCCGAATAAAATCAACGTCAACTCCCAGTCTGCAGAAATCGGAAACCATTTCAATATCATTAAAATCAACAAAACCGCTCCAATCCCTGCGAAAAAAATGACGTTTCTTTTTAATTCTTTATTTGATTGAAACAACACTCTCTCCTCCCTGATACTTACTAACTAATTGAATGTTTTTCTAACTTTTTCAATATTTTTCCAATCAGCTATCTCCCATTTTCCGATCTATTAAATTTCCCTAAAAACTCCTTTGATCTGAAGGAAAAATCCAAGGGAGGTGCTCAGGCCAATTGAGTTTTTGCGTTTCCACTATTCATCCCCCTTTTCCTTTAGCTGAAAAGCAATAATCTTCCCTAATGCTTCCTCTGCAGCAAAAGGAGTGACGCTGCCTGTTGGATTTTCTTGTTCTTGTTTTAAGCACTCGTACATGTTTTTTTCAATTTTTGATGGATCAATCCAAGAGATACACCATGATGCCCAGAAACAAGTAGGTCCCTCATAACGTTTAGCCAGTGCCAGAAGGAATGGCAAGCTAGGCTGTCCAATCCTCATGAGTGACATGGCAGCGGCCATTCTTGTATCCTCTTCTTCACTTTCTAATAGCTGTGCTAGTGGCTCAGCTGCTTCTCCCGCATCTGCTCCAAATTCACCAAGTACAGCTGCTGCAATGTTCCGCAGAGATCCTTTTTCTTTTAAAGCCTCAACAAGGACGGGTACTGCATCTTTTCCGAACTTTCTCAATTCCCCTATTGCTTGAACGATCGTTACTTCATTTGTATTTGCCAATTGTTGAACTGATTGAGACAGCTTATTTTCTGGTTTCATTGACAATCAACTCCTCTGTTTAATGAACCGCACGGTATCGATAACAAAGCACATAAAATCCTGCTCCAGCCACTAGGGATACAATTGTTGTCAACAAGCCATCAGTGATTAGATGAATGCTAATCATAACCATAGCACTGATCACAGACGCAAATAGCAATGATCGATAATAGGCGGCCAAAGCAAAACTCCTTTCTCTTCTCAGAGGCTGCATAAAGGCAAAGAGCCGTATGGCCAAAAACCATATATAAACTCCTCCACCAAATAAGGTCCAATACAATACATCCTGAATCTCAATTAAATAAAGAGAAATCAAGTAGAACGCATACAGCCAAAAGGTTTGAAACACTTCTAACAGAATGATTTTTTGATATAAAGCACCTGGAAAAAGATAGAGCACTCCTGTTTGTGCGTGTCTTACAATCCCAGCATAATATGAACTAAAAAGAACGGATGAAGCGATGACGATTAAGAATAGATTCAGCCAATCAGAAAAATAAGTAAGGACGACATAGTAAGTACCAATTAACAGCATGGTAGATAACAAATGAAAGGCAGCATACTTTTTTACCAGCAATAATTCAATCCAAAGAAAAGCCCAGCTACCCGTTAATGACGAAAGCCCCCACCACGTCTTGACCTTTTTTTGAACGATTGGACTTGATTGAATATGTTTCCCCTCAAATTCTTCCCAAAATACTGCCTCTTTGACTAAAGACTCCTTCATCTCTAAACGATGACTAGCCCTATACATCATGATGAAAGATAGGAACATTACTCCAATAAAGATGAAGAAAGAAAGAATGGAGAACTCTTCGATCATACGTCCAGCTTGAAACATCAAAGAATCAGCAATGTTCATCAAGAAGGGCTGTTTCATCATGAATTGATTCAAAACCAGCAGTGCAAAGAAGCCAAACATCAATACAAAACCGAGTATGAGCAGGCGCTTATATACTCGAATGGTTCTAGCACAAGACATCGCAATCATCCAAGTTTCAGCCAAACATAACAGCCCTGTCAGGATGAGTGATTTTCCAAGCAGAAACGGGTACTGCTGCGTCATAAAAAACAGAAGTAGATCCGCAGCCACAGCAGAAACAATGAGAAGAGCCCCTCGCCAAAAAATGTGATATAACCATACACTGATGACAACTGTCCATAGAGAAGCGCCATTTCCATATAACCAAATGATATCGTTCATTTGACTAGGCAGCCGATTTGTAAACAAGCCAAACCCCGCATAGAGAACAAACAAACAGACAATGATCCACCCAGCTGCAACGGCATTCCAATCACCCATACTTGAAACTGCGCTTAGCTGAAAACCAATAGCCGCAATGAAAAGAAGTAAGATCAGAAAAGGCATTTTCTTTTCTTGATTTTTACTGATCAAGCGTCTTTGAGATTTCATCCATAAAAGGGAGAGTGTGTTATTCACTTGACCACTCCCCCAGAAGTTGAATGACTTCTGCCCTCCACTCACTCTGTTCTTCCTTTAATTGAGGAACATCCATATTTTTCATGATGGCGCCGTCTCGTATCAATACCACCCTACTGGCCGTATCGAGAACGAACTCCAGACTATGAGTCGACACAAAGACCGACCCACCTTGACTGCTTTTTTGTCTCAGCCAATCCGCCAGCCACTGTTTTGACGGAATATCTAACCCGACAGTCGGTTCATCTAATATAAAAAGGGAGGCATCTTGAACAATGGCCCCTGCTAAGACGACACGCTGCTTTTGGCCTCTTGACAGCCTTCCGCACAGTTCGTTCATCTTTTTTTCCATATGTACTTCTTTCAACGCTCCATATACCTTTTCCTTGATCTGTTTTAAGCCTTTATGATATCCACGAGCACGGAATTGAACATGTTCAGCAGCCGTTAAGTCTGGATACAAATACGGCTGATCAGGAATAAGAGCTACTTGTTTTTGGACATGGGCATGACCAGGCGGGAAACCCTCAATGAGAATTTCCCCTCCATCTGGTTTATATAGCCCCGTTAAACACCGAATCGTTGTCGTCTTCCCGGCACCATTAGGCCCGAGTAGCGCCACAACCTCACCTGCTTCGATGGAAAATGACAGACCCTCTATCCCATCACCATTGCTATATCGTTTGCTTATATTCTGAACCTCCATGAATGGCATCAAATCTCTCCCTTACTATTAGAGTGATGTATGCTTATCAATGGTGTTTTTTTACGATGACATGTAAATGTAATTAGACCCACTCAATATTTACCCTGATATTACCATACAGACAATAACAAGATAAGGGTATAGAGGTAATTTCTTAAAATTTCACAAAACAAAAAAGATTGAGCATCAACCACCCAATCTTTTACCGATTAAATCTCCTGACACGCCCAAGCATCCACCTCTACCTTAAGATCAGGTGAAGCCAATGCCACCACATAAATCATCGTCATACAAGGCCGATGCTCGCCCAAAAACTGCCCCATGATTCGTTTTCTGCTCTCCGCATCGAACTCTCCTACGAGATAAAATACTAATTTCGTTATGTCTTCTACGGCCATGTCTGCCGCTTCTATGTTTCGCTTCACATTCTCTAATGCTAGTTGGAGCTGCTCTAATGGACTCTCTGGAATTGTTCCATCCGTCTCCATCCCTACTTGACCTGATAGGGTTAACCACCGCTGTGGTCCTGTTGTTTCTATTTGATGAGTATATGGTGCAACTGGCGGGTGAATGGCCTCCGGATTACGTGATGTTCGCATTGATAAAAACCCCTTTTCTGAAAATACAGTCAATTTTTATCATCATATCAAACTATCTACCGTATTCAGATTTTTATGCTCATAGTAAACCTGAAGAAACAATCGCAACCGCCTGCTATAATTCTTGTCTTCTAAAAAGAAACCATCCAATAAGAAAAAAGAAACCAATCAATACCGATACACCTAGAAAGCTTGTAAGCGCCTGATCCGAATAAGTTCCTCTATGAATCATCTCCTCAGCCGCACTTGTTACGCCTTTCGGTGCAAACTTTCCTAATGTATCCTCATAAAATGAAGGAACAGTAAATAAAATAAGGTTGATCAAAAGCGATACACCGCCAGCTGTGACAGAACGTTGAAAGAACGCCGAAGCACAAATGGTCGATACCACAATCAGCAATAAATTTGGATAATAAAGAAGTGTTCCTTTTAACACATTGACCCAATCCACATGCCCAAATTGGATGTCCACATAATAAACGGAGGCAAGCACCGCCACCACCAAACTAAACAAGGTCAAACAAGCATAGGTGCATATTTTCGAGACATAGTAACTCATTCGACTGATCGGTTTCACCATAATCATCGCCGTCACCCCAGAGGCACGCTCTCCTGCGATCGTCCCCATCACAATCATAATGAGAATAAAAACGCCAAGCGAATCGAACTTACTCAATGCACTCGCTAAAGCCTCTCCAGCGCTAGGCTCTGGTATATAAAATGTGGACCCTTCAGGTAGATTCGCTGATTTCGACAAAAGATCTGGCAGCATTTTGAGCGTAATAGGCTGTGTGATCATTAAAATCGTAAAAATAATCGGCACAAATAACATTTTATAACTAGTGAATAACTCCCTAAATTCCTTTTTAAACATCATCACGCCGTCACAACCTTCATGAAAATATCTTCAAGCGTCAGCTTAGATAGTCGATAATGGAGGAGAACACCGCCAGCTTCAGTGATGAGACGAGGCAGCTCCTTCAATGCCATTTGTTGATCGTTGACTCGCACCTGATAAGCGTCTCCTGTTTCAATGCATTCCTCCACCCAATCCCGCTCCTTTAACAAAGCCACTAGTTTCGTATTCTGTTCTTCTAATTGAAATTCAATCACTGGCTGGATATAGTCTTCTTTGATCTGTTTCATCGAAGAGGACATCTCAATTTTGCCGCTGTTGATCATAATAATATGATCCGCCACTCGTTCAATGTCGTCTAAAATATGGGTCGACATAAAGATCAACATCTCATGCTTTAGACGCTCAATCAAAGTCAGGACATCTTTCCTTCCCATTGGATCAAGTGCAGACACAGGCTCATCTAGAATAAGAACCTTCGGGCTGTTGATGAGCGCTTGTGCAATGGCGAGCCTTTGCTTCATCCCTCCGCTATAGCTGCCAATGGCTCGATCCTTCGCCTCGTATATGCGGCAAAGCTTCAACAATTCATCTGTTTTGGATCGAATGATGTTTTTCTCTAATTGAAATAACCCACCAACCCAATGCATCCACTCCTGCCCCGTCATATCTTGATAAAATGCAGGCTGTTGCGGACAATAGCCAATCACATGACTGATGTCATCCATGTCCTTCGTCACATCCATACCCGCCACCTTCACGACACCAGACGTAGGACGAGCAAGCCCCGTCAAAATCCGAATCGTCGTTGTCTTCCCCGCACCATTGGCTCCTAAAAAGCCGACACATCCAACCTCCCCAACAGAAAACGAAACATTTTTTAAAATTTCATGCCGACCATACGATTTCGTCAGCCCATGACACTCCAACATATTCAAACGAATTCCCCCTACTAAGATTGTTTACGACCAAAAA
This sequence comes from Bacillus sp. FSL W8-0645, assembly GCF_038007905.1. Classification (NCBI taxonomy): domain Bacteria; kingdom Bacillati; phylum Bacillota; class Bacilli; order Caryophanales; family Bacillaceae; genus Bacillus; species Bacillus sp. FSL W8-0645. Next base: position 192,777 of record NZ_JBBOYC010000001.1, on the reverse strand, counting down.
TGAAATACGCAATAGGACCGACACTCGCCACAAACACAATCACCAAAGCCCAAACCCACTTCACCTCTCCTTTGATCCTCGATGGATCTCTTTTCAGCAAATCGAACAAACCAATCACCATCAAAATCGCTTGCAGTAAAATAAGAGGTAATATCATCTTCATATCCATCCACGCCACTCCCTTTTCAAACACCAATTTTTTTGATATCACTTCTTTTGACGACATGAAGGGTGACTTCGTTCAAATGGATTTTATTTTTATCGATCGAGTGGTCTATAAGATATAAAAAAGCCCAGTGAAGGCACCTTCACTGGGCTTACGTGTTATAGATGTTTATGATGAACCTCGCAAAATCTTTTCCATCTTCTTTCCTTTCGCTAATTCATCAATTAGCTTATCCAGATAACGAATGTTTTTCATGGTTTCTTCCTCAATATCCTCCACTCGAACACCACAAATGACCCCTTTGATTAAACTGCGGGAAGGATGAAGCTCAGGGGCCTCAGCAAAAAAAGTTTCAACGTCTGTCTGTTTGTCCACCCGTTCCTGCAACTCTTCCGGACTGTACCCTGTTAACCAACAAATAATCGTATCGACTTCAGCTTTCGTTCGTCCTTTTCTCTCTGCCTTTTCGATATAGAGAGGATAGACTTTTGCAAAGCTCATTGTATAGATTTTAGGTTTGGTCATGTGTTTTTCTCTCTTTCTTTTTAAAATATTCAAGCTGTATGGCCTTCTCTATATGCTGCTCTCTTAGTATGCCTATTCTCTTTTTATTACCTGCATCTTTTTTGAAAGATCTATATTTATGAAATTGAACGAAACAGAATCCTAGAAATACACAAATCGGTCCTTCGACGGTAGCAGGACCGCCAATCAACACATAAGAGCTTATAAACAATGCGATATAAACGATGAAGAAAAAAATAATTCCCCGTTTTTCCTTTTTTAAATAATCACTCATAATGATTCCGCTCCCTTGAACATATACGATCTTATCGAATATATCTTTCATTTTAATTAGTTCTTTAGACACAAAAATACCCCTTTAGACAATTATATCTAAAGGGGTATCAAAAATCCGATTTTATTTAACCCTACTCCACCGTCACACTCTTCGCAAGGTTACGTGGTTTATCCACATCACACCCGCGGTGAAGGGCTGCGTAGTAAGCGATTAGCTGTAATGGAACAACAGATGCAAGTGGTGCAAGTGCTGGGTGTACAGCTGGAAGGACGAAACGGTCGCCTTCGTCTTCTAGGCCTTTTAGTGAAATGACACATGGGTTTGCGCCACGTGCAACGACTTCTTTGACGTTACCGCGAATGCTGAGGTTCACGTGCTCTTGTGTTGCAAGGGCAATGACCGGTGTGCCTTCTTCAATTAAAGCAATCGTGCCGTGTTTGAGTTCTCCGCCAGCAAATCCTTCTGCTTGGATGTAAGAGATCTCTTTTAGTTTTAGTGAACCTTCAAGGCACACATAGTAATCAAGTCCTCTTCCGATAAAGAATGCGTTACGTGTCACTGTGAAGAAGTCACGAGCGATTTGTTCCATTTCATCCTTTTGATCGACAAGGGCTTCCATTGCGTTTGCCACAATACCAAGCTCTTTCACAAGATCAAAGTCAAGAGATTGACCATTTAATTCAGCTGCAACGGATGCAAGGATCGCAAGTACAGCGATTTGTGCTGTGTAGGCTTTTGTTGAAGCCACTGCGATTTCTGGTCCTGCATGAAGAAGCAATGTGAAGTCCGCTTCACGAGAAAGCGTAGATCCTGGTACGTTTGTGATCGTTAATGCTTTATGACCAAGCTCTTTGACTTGAACAAGTACAGCACGGCTGTCCGCAGTCTCCCCAGATTGAGAAAGGAAGATGAACAACGGCTTTTTCGATAGAAGCGGCATGTTGTAAGAGAATTCACTTGCTACATGGACTTCTACAGGTACTTTCGCCCAGTCTTCAATGTATTGTTTACCGACAAGTCCAGCATGGTAGCTCGTTCCACAAGCCACAATGTAAATGCGGTCTGCTTCTGCTACTGCGCTTGCGATATCGCCAGCGACTGACAGCTTGCCGTTTTCGTCTTGATATTCTTGGATGATTTTGCGCATAACAAGCGGCTGCTCATCCGTTTCTTTTAACATGTAGTGAGGATATGTGCCTTTCTCGATGTCGCTTGCATCTAGCTCAGCGATATAAGAAGGACGTGTCATGATATCACCGTCAAGGTTTTTGATGATCACCTCGTCTTTTGTGACAATGACCATTTCTTTATCCATTAATTCCGCATATTCGTTTGTTACTTGAAGCATCGCCATTGCGTCAGAAGCGACAACGTTGAAATCTTCTCCGAAACCAACCAATAATGGGCTTTTGTTTTTCGCCACATAGATTGTTTCTTTGTTTTCGTTATCGAAAAGGGCAATTGCGTAAGAGCCTTTTAGTTGAAGAAGCGTTTGACGGAAAGCTTCCTCTGTATCAAGACCTCTATTCACAAATTGTTCGATGACTTGAACAACAACCTCTGTATCTGTGTCGCTTTTTAGTGGGACATCTTGTAAATATTCGCGTGTCAATTGTACATAGTTCTCGATGACACCGTTATGAACAAGCGTAAAACGGCCAGAAGCACTTTGATGCGGATGCGCATTTAGATGGCTTGGTACACCGTGTGTTGCCCAGCGTGTATGTCCGATTCCAGCTGAAGATGCTACGTTTGCATCAACAACTTCACGAAGCTCAGCGATACGTCCTTTTTCTTTGAACACATGCACGCCTTCTTCGTTTGCCACAGCGATACCTGCTGAGTCATACCCACGGTACTCAAGCTTCTCTAAACCTTTTAATAAGATTTCCTTCGCATCATTCTGACCAATATAACCTACGATTCCACACATAAATATTCTTCCTCCCGATCATGTGAAAGGGACAAAGAAAGCCTACTAAAATAGAAGGGACATTTCTTCGTCCCTCTCTACATGTTTAATTTGGGAGATCATGTGTATTCCCTTTGTACAAAGAGTCACCTCTTTGCTTTAAAGAAACACTTACGGCTGTGATCTCTTTTCTGATCAGCCGGGAGGCATCCGCCGAAAATTCGATAACCTCCATCCTCGTCAACTAAGCATCTTTCGTCCGATCGCTTAGTTCGGGCGCTATAATTATAAGAGAGTTGCTGAACATCTACCCTGCCTTTCCTGATAGAATAAAAATCCAGTAACACAAGGATGATTGTACTATAAGGTCTGACCTCCGTCAATCACAATTTAGCAGGTGATCCCTTCCTTTAAGTAAGGGAGACCTCCATACACTATATGCGATGAGGCTTGTCACGTTCTACCTTTGATGTGCTCTCCTATGTATGAAGACAACAGGAAATTGCCCTCGCCTATAAGATTCGTACAAATCCATCCATTTATGACGTTTATTCGAAAAAAAGCAAACCGCTGCTAGCGATTTGCTTTGATATCTATTACTCAATACCCATTTCTTCCTTCACAACAGCGGTAATTCGAGTCACATATTCATCACATAGCTCTTTTGTTTTCGCCTCTGCCATGACACGTACAAGCGGCTCTGTTCCAGATGGACGAACAAGAATACGGCCGTCACCGTTCATCTCTTTTTCAACCTCTTGAATCACTGCTTTTACTTTTTCATTTTCTTCTACTTTATATTTATCAGACACTTTCACATTCACTAGAAGCTGCGGGAATTTTTCCATTTCAGCGGCAAGCTCTGACAATGTTTTTCCTGTTGCTTTGAGTGTATTGACAAGCATGATTGCAGAAAGCATGCCATCACCTGTCGTATTGTAATCAAGGAAAATCAAGTGGCCTGATTGCTCACCGCCGACATTATACCCATCCTTTTTCATCGCTTCAACCACATAGCGGTCACCAACAGCGGTTTGAATGCTCTTAATGCCTTGTTTCTCGAGCGCTTTATAGAAACCTAGGTTACTCATGACCGTGGATACGACAGTGTCATCCTTTAATCGGCCTTCGCCCTTCAAATAACGTGCACATATGTACATAATTTGATCGCCGTCTACAATATCACCTTTTTCATCGACAGCAATCAGACGGTCACCGTCACCATCAAACGCAAGACCAATATCTGCACCTTTCTCCTTCATAAAAGCAGAAAGTGCCTCTGGATGAGTTGAGCCTACACCATCATTGATATTCAATCCGTTTGGTGATGTTCCCATTGTGGACACATCCGCATCTAAATCCGCAAATAAATGTGTCGCTAGAGAAGAGGTTGCACCGTGTGCACAGTCAAGCGCCACGTGAATACCTGTGAAATCCTCGTCTGCTGTCTGCTTCAAGAATTGCAAGTATTTCTGACCGCCTTCAAAGTAGTCATTGACCGTTCCAAGATCCGCTCCAACTGGGCGTGGCAATTGGTCGACCGGCTGATCCATCAGCTGCTCAATTTCATTCTCCTGTTCATCAGACAGCTTAAAGCCGTCACCACCGAAGAATTTAATTCCGTTATCTTGAACTGGGTTGTGAGAAGCAGAGATCATGACACCCGCTTCTGCGTCCATTGCCTTCGTTAAATAAGACACTCCAGGTGTTGAAATCACACCTAAACGCATTACTTCAGCCCCAATTGAAAGTAAGCCTGCTACGAGCGCTCCTTCTAACATATGACCAGATACACGTGTGTCTCGCCCAACGAGTACCTTTGGACGTTCTTTATCCTTCGTGAGCACATAGCCGCCAAATCTCCCAATTTTAAATGCGAGCTCTGGCGTTAATTCGCTATTCGCCACACCCCTTACACCATCAGTTCCAAAGTACTTGCCCATGTTTCAATCGCTCCTTTTTTACCATTCAAGAGGACGCTTCGTCCTCTTTTTTATCTTCTTTGATCCTCTGTCTTTGACTTGATTCTTTCTTTGCTTTATCTTGCGTGGATTCTTCTTTACTCTTCTCTTCCTGATCATCGTCATCAGAAGATGGCTTCTTCTGATCATTTGTAGACGCTGGCTGATCTTCTGTCTCAGTAGAAGTCAGTTTCACTTTGACCTTTGAACTCGATAATGTCCACGTCACATTTTGAGGACCGTTCACTTGAATTGTGACCACATGTGTTCCTTCGTTCAAGTCCCCAACATTGATATAGGCTTCAACATCTGAAGCCTTTAGTTTATCAATCGCACTTTTTGATCCCTTTGCTGTTAACTTGAGTCGTCCAGAAGATGGGCTCACAAAATCAGAGGTGAGATCCTTGCTCAGACCTACGACAGAAATTGGTACATTATCGATCTTTTTTTCTTGCGCTGTTGCAACCTTCACTTTAATCTTCACCGTTTCGGGCGATACCTTTTTCACACCATCTGGCAGGGGAATGTCGGCATCAATCTCCGTATCATCTTTGATCTTGCTTAGGTCCAACTTGACACCATCAATAAAATCAAGCGAATCCAGCACTTTTTGAGAGCCGTACACTGTGACCTCACTCGGGCTTGTCTCAATGCTTGAGATACTGATCCCTTCCGGCAAACTGCCAGTCCGCTCTATTTTAAACGGAACCTTTTTGCTTGGACTTGAGATGGGAACTGTAATATTCACCACAGACGGACTCAATTCGACTGGCAGCTCATTCCCGCTGCTATCATACACAGTGAGCTTCGCTTCCTTTTCAATTTGCTGATCGACATCCTCTAGGTTCACAAATGCTTTAATGACAGAAATTTTGTCGATCACGTCTTTTGAACCTGTGACTGTGACTTTTTTCGGATTCACAATAGGCTGTTCAGGTGAATAGCCGTCTTTGATTTTATTTTGATTATAAAATTCGGTTTCAACAGGAAATTCTGCTGTTGTTTTTTCTTGTATCGTCACCGTCGTCACAGATGGATTGATCGATAGCGTGAGTCCCTTTGATACATCTCTTGCCTTCAGCTCCACTTTATGAGTACCTGTGGATAAATTCTGCATATCTGCATATATTTCAAAGTTCTTTGTTTGTCTTGCTGTTTTCACAGCACTCGTTGACCCTTTAATCGTCACATTAACTGTTTGCGGCACACCAGTAACGACGTACTTCTCGTCATCATAATACGCTTTAACAGGAATGTCAGTTAGGGTTGCTTCATCTGTCGTCGATGTTGGGAAAAAGGATTCACCGATTTTTTTCGGCGTGGGCGCTTGCGCTGAATTGACTGCACCATACAGCAATAAAGCGAAGACCAATGCAAAAAGCTTTACGGCCCAGCGATTATTCAAAATCTTATCCATTTTTCTTGCCCCTCCAATACCATTTGGTCGAGGAAGCATCTTTGCTGTTCTTACTAAATTCAGCAATCAGCATTTCTTCAAGCGCTTCTTCTGTCAATTCTCGGTGGAGATCACCATTTCTCGCGACAGAAATGCCGCCTGTCTCCTCAGAAACGATGACGGTCAAGCTGTCTGTCACTTCGCTAATTCCGACTGCCGCCCGGTGACGCGTCCCAAGTTCCTTAGAGATAAAAGGACTTTCTGACAGCGGTAAATAACAAGCGGCAGCTGCAATTTCATCACGCTTCATAATGACAGCACCGTCATGAAGCGGTGTATTTGGAATGAAAATATTAATGAGCAGCTCTGAACTCACCTTTGCATTCAAAGGAATTCCAGTCTCTATGTAATCATTCATCCCAGTATCACGCTCAATTGTCAGCAGCGCGCCGATTCTGCGTTTTGCCATATAGTTAATTGCTTTTGTAATTGCCTCGATCGTTTTCTGCTGCTGTTCCTCTACAGGTGTCCCGCTTCTTGAGAAGAAACGGCCGCGCCCAAGCTGCTCAAGCGCTCTCCTTAGCTCTGGCTGAAAAATAATAATGATCGCAAGGAATCCCCACGTAATCGCTTGATCCATCAGCCATTGAAGTGTGTTAAGACCGAGATACGCACTTCCCATCCTGACGAGAACAATGACCACAATTCCCTTTAAAAGCTGAACCGCTTTTGTTCCGCGGATGACCATCATTAATTTATATATCACATACCAAACAACGAGAATATCAACAGCATTACCGAGGTACTGCAAAATAGGAATATCCCCTAAAGCCATTTCCTCGTCCTCCAGAATTTTCAGTTATTCTTCGTTTGATGCATTTTTGATAAAAAAAGAGCCTATGTGTAAATACATAGCGTGGCTATTATATCACATTTTGTTTCAGCAAGGAAAACAGTTGCCATATATGGCTAGCGTGCTAGCTCGCATACATTCTGACCTATAATATAGAAAAAGAGCAGCCCCTAAAGAGACTGCTCTCGACCCGTATAATTACTTTTGCTCCTCTGGTCCAATGACCCGCATCACATTTTGTGCTGTAGATTTCATTTTGTACCAGATCCAATCAAACACTTCATTAATTTCATTAATTTGACCAGTGACTTGTCCGGCAGAAGCAGTCAGCTGTTCCCCATTGACGACGGTGACATTTCCATCAACCTTGCCTTCTACAATCAGCTTGCCATTTTTGACAGTGACATCACCTTTTACGGTTTCCCCTTTAGGTACGGTCACTGTATCATTTACAACAACGAGATTCGGCTGCTTCGACACACTGAAATTATGATCGGTATTCCAGCTTGTAAACAGACTGCCTCCCATCAAAATGAGAAAGAGGGCAGCGGCCACCATCAGCGGATGAGCTTTGATCCATCTTTGAACCGACACACGCTTTTTTTCCTTTGGAAGACCTGCCATCACCTTTGCAGTGAAATCAGTTGGTGCTTCTATATGAGATGTACTCTGCACAAGCGCGATGGATTTCTCAATTTGTTGAAAATGAGTACGGCACTCCTCACACGATTGCAGATGGCTTTTTAATTCTTTTTCGTCTTGGGGCTCAATGTCCCCGTCTAAATACTGATGCATAAGCAGGACGATTTTTTCCTGACAGCTCATCAAAATCACCTCACTCAAAGGTCTCTCAACTGTTTCCGGAGAGCCTCTCTACCCCTGTGTATTCTCGTTTTCACCGTACCAACAGGTATATTTAGAATCTCACTAATTTCTTTTAACGAGAGTTCATCAATATACTTTAATACGATGACCGAACGATATTTATCGGGTAATCTTAGAATTTTTTGCTGAATGGTACTCGATAATTCAAGAGACACCACCTCTTCCTCTGGCAAAATGCCATCAGCAGCAATTTGAGAATACATATTCAATCCTTCTGTTCCTGCCACCTCTGCATCTAAATAATAATCCGGCTTTTTTTTGCGAATACGATCGATGGTCAGGTTGGTTGCAATGCGGTACAGCCACGTAGAAAACTTACGATTCACATCAAAGCTTTCGATATTCACATAGGCACGAATAAACGCCTCCTGTGCAATATCCTCTGCTTCGTGTGCATTCCCAAGCATACGGTAGCACAGCTGATAAATTTTGTCTTTATACAGGTCTACGATGTCTGCAAATGCGTTCTGGTCGCCTTTTTTTAATTGCTTAATTCTCTTTTTAATCATTGTGTCCATAGTATATTCAACCTCTGCCTTCACCGGTCTTTATGTATACGAACCTCTTTCCAAAAGGTTTCATTCTCCTCTAAAAAATAGTGTAACAAATTTTTGACAGCGTGTTACGCATATCCACTGGTAAAAACCTTAATATATCCTTAAATTTTCCGAAAATAAAAAAGAACGGGAACAAATCCCGCTCTACAATAGCTTTTCGCCCATTAACGATCCAATTAATGCAACAGCTGCTTCGGCTGTTTTATTTTTTTCATCCAAAACCGGGTTCACCTCAACAAATTCAGATGAAGTCAAAATATCGGCTTCTTCTAAAAGCTCCATAGCAAGATGACTCTCCCGGTAGCTAATGCCGCCTGCCACAGGAGTTCCTACACCAGGACACTCGGCTGGATCTAATCCATCTAAATCAAGCGACAGGTGGACACCATCTGTTCTTTCCTTTAAATATACAATCGCTTCCTCCATCACCCTTGTCATCCCTAAACGATCTATTTCATGCATCGTATACACTTTAATGCCCTTCTCTCTAATCAACGCCCGCTCTCCTTCATCTAAGGATCGAGCACCGATTAAAACAACATTCTCAGGCTTCAATTTTGGAGAATAGCCGCCAATGTTCGTTAAATCGGCATGGCCAAGGCCAAGACTGACTGCAAGCGGCATACCATGTATATTTCCAGAAGGAGAAGTTTCCTCTGTATTTAAATCACCGTGAGCATCATACCAAATGACACCTAAGTTTTCATAATGCTTGGATACACCAGCAAGTGTGCCAATGGCAATGCTGTGATCACCGCCTAAAATGAGCGGGAATGAGCCTGATTGCACAATACTGTCAACCTTCTCAGCCAGCAGCTGATTCGCACCAGCATTCTCCGTTAAATTTTTTAGCTTTTCACTTGTATATAAACCTTTTTCATCATCTCTTTGTTCAACCGGAATATCCCCGAGATCCTCCATATCAAATGAAAGCGATTCCAATTTTTCTTTTACGCCTGCACACCGAATCGCACTCGGTCCCATATCGACGCCCCTTCTCATTTGACCCAAATCCATCGGAACCCCGACAAGCGTGACCTTCTTTTGATCTCCCATATGTACATCCCCTTTCTGTTCATGCTTATATTTTACTTTTTCGGTGCCTTCTGACTCAACTCAACAATATTTTGAATAGTTATACATTCCGCCTGCCAACATAAAAAAAGACACCTTTTTGAAAAAGGTGTCTTAACTGGGCTAGCTGGATTCGAACCAACGCATGACGGAGTCAAAGTCCGTTGCCTTACCGCTTGGCTATAGCCCAAAAATGGTGGAGGGGGGCGGATTCGAACCGCCGAACCCGGAGGGAGCGGATTTACAGTCCGCCGCGTTTAGCCACTTCGCTACCCCTCCACATATGGAATTGATAAAGAAAAAACAGTGCCGGCAAGAGGACTTGAACCCCCAACCTACTGATTACAAGTCAGTTGCTCTACCAGTTGAGCTACACCGGCATATGGTGGAGGATGACGGGCTCGAACCGCCGACCCTCTGCTTGTAAGGCAGATGCTCTCCCAGCTGAGCTAATCCTCCACATCAATGGTGACCCGTACGGGATTCGAACCCGTGTTACCGCCGTGAAAGGGCGGTGTCTTAACCGCTTGACCAACGGGCCAATTTGTCAAGTTTGACTGTTTCCGTGAAGCTGACAAAAGTTATTATATACAGGTTGTCCCCCTTTTGTAAAGGGGATTTTTATTTTTTTTATTTTCTAACTATTCACCTTCAATTAGCACCACTTTTTGATTGAAATATAATTTCAGTATTTAAATATAATGTTGAAATTTTATATCATACTGAATATACTGAAAATGAAGAAATAAGGAGGAATGTCGCATGCAGCCATCTCAATTGCGTTCTTTGACAACAGAATCAAGAAATCCTAACACAATGGGAATATCACAAGCAAATCCACTCGAAATGCTCCAAATGATTAATGAAGAAGATATGAAGGTCGCTCAAGCAGTCAACCGTGTCCTACCACATGTCAAAACAGCAAGTGACTTCGCCTATGAATCCATCTCAAATGGGGGCAGACTCGTTTATTTAGGAGCCGGGACAAGCGGCAGACTTGGCGTGATGGATGCTGTCGAATGTCCCCCTACCTATAGCGTCTCACCTGATGTGATTGTCGGCATCATGGCAGGCGGAGACTCTGCTTTTTCACATGCTGCCGAAGATGTGGAAGACAGTGAAGAAGCCGGCAAACAGGATTTAGTACACATTCACCTGACATCAAAAGATACAATCGTCGGTATCGCCGCCAGCGGTAGGACACCCTACATCATCGGCGCTTTAAACTACGCTAAATCCATCGGCGCAAAAACAGTAGCCCTCAGCTGTAATGAACAAGCAAAAATTAGCGAACTGGCAGACTGCGCCATTGAAGTCATTGTAGGACCAGAAGCCATCACAGGGTCAACACGAATGAAAGCCGCATCCGCTCATAAAATGATTTTAAATATGCTTTCCACCTCTGTCATGATCAGACAAGGGAAAGTATATGAAAACCTGATGGTTGATGTAAAAGTCAGCAATCATAAATTAAAAGAACGCGCCATCACCATCATTCAACATGTGACAAACGCTTCCTACGAACAAGCCGTGAAAACGCTTGAAGCGGCAGACTTAGAAGTCAAAACCGCCATCGTCATGCTTCAAACAAACACAGACAAGAAAACAGCCAAGGATTTACTCAACAAAACGAATGGTCATATCGACAAAGCCATCGCACATCATCAATCCTAAAGGAGGCAGTGCTCATGTCAGCAGGTGGACTCACCCTACTACACACAATGAAAGCAAAGCTCCCCCAATCTGAAAAAATCATTGCAGACTATATCCTTGCCCATCCTGACAAAGTCATTAAGAGCACAGTACACGAGATCAGTCAGGCAGCCGGTGCAAGCAGCTCTGCAGTCATCCGCCTTTGTAAATCTCTCGGGCTAGATGGCTATCACGATTTAAAAATGCGAATCGCTGGAGACTTGATGTATAGCGATAAACAAGGCTACCGTGATATCGAACAAGATGAACCGCTTCAATCCATTATTCAAAAAACAGCAGGAAACTCGATTCAATCGATTAAGGACACCGCTTCTATTTTAAATGCAGAGGCATTAGAAAAGGCTGTTCAATTACTGCTGCGTGCAAATCAAATCCATTTCATCGGCGTCGGTGCATCTGGCATCGTCGCAGCGGATGCCCAGCAGAAATTTCTCAGAATCAATTATGCAGCGACTGCCTTCACTGACATGCACATCGCATCAACGGTCATCGCAAATGCAGGAAAGAATGACATCGTGTTCGGTATATCCTTTTCAGGAGAAACGTTAGATATCATTCAAGCCCTTCAGCTCGCAAAAGACAATCAAGTGAAGACCATTGCTTTGACGCATCCAGGTCAAACAAGCGTTTCTGCCTTATGTGACGTTCACCTATCGACGTCCGGTTCCAATGAAGCACCTTTTCGCAGTGCAGCCACTTCCTCTAGAATGGCACAGCTCTACTTAATTGATGTCTTGTTCCTCAGCTTAGCTTCCCGTCAATATGAAGAGACGGCGCAATATATTGACAAAACAAGACATGCCATCCGCTCCATGAAACGAAAAACAAAGGGGGATTCAACATGAGTCATCAAACGAAATATCAGCAGTTGGCGAAAGACATTCTTTCTCTCTGTGGTGGTTCTGAAAACATTGCTTCCCATACACATTGTATGACGCGTCTCCGAATTACACCAATTGACAATGAACAAGTTCAGATCAATGCAATCAAAGAACTCGATGGCGTCATTGGAGTCGTTGAGGCAGAAACGCTGCAAATTATTTTAGGTACTGGTGTTGTCAACCAAGTATCAAGTGCGTTTGAACAACTGCTAAATGACTCTGGCTCCTATGATTTAAACAACGAAGCACAAAAAAACAAGCAAGCCATTTCACAAAAGAACCGCACACCGTTCAAGCTGTTCTTACGACGAATAGCCAGCATTTTCATTCCTATCATTCCGGCACTCGTTGCATCAGGTCTTATTACAGGGATTACAAAAGCAATCGTGCAAGCAGGCTGGCTTGATGGAAAGTCTCAAGCAGCGATCATTTTAACCGTTATTGGTTCAGGCCTGTTCGCATATCTCGGTATATTAGTCGGAACAAATGCTGCAAAGGAGTTTGGGGGCTCTCCTGCATTAGGCGCATTAGCTGGTATCCTCATTATTAACCCAGCCTCCGCAGACATTATGCTATTTGGCACAAATATTCTACCAGGCAGAGGCGGGCTTATTGGTGTTCTTCTAGCTGCCATCTTTATGGCGCTTGTGGAAACAAGAATCAGACGATTCGTCCCGCAATCACTTGATATCATCGTCACACCAACCATCACACTACTCATTACAGGCATTTTTACGTACGTTGTCTTCATGCCAGTCGGCGGATTTATATCGGATGCCATTACCTCAGGATTAACTTATCTATTAAATATGGGCGGGATCTTCGCTGGATTTATTCTTGGTGCGACCTTCCTTCCACTTGTTGTAACAGGACTTCACCAAGGACTGACACCGATTCATATGGAACTCATTAATTCCATAGGAGATGACCCGCTTTTGCCGATTCTCGCTATGGGCGGTGCAGGACAGGTAGGTGCGGCATTCGCCATTTATATGAAAACAAAAAAGAAAAAACTCAAAAGAGCCATCGCAGGTGGACTTCCTTCAGGGATGCTTGGCATTGGTGAACCACTCATTTTCGGTGTCACACTCCCGCTGGGACGACCATTTCTCACCGCTTGTCTTGGCGCTGGAATCGGCGGAGCATTTCAAGCCTACTTCCAAATTGCAACGAAGGCGATTGGTGTATCAGGTCTCCCATTAACCTTTATTGTTCACGCACATCAAATGCTTCTTTACTTAATCGGACTCTTTATTGCATATGTCGCTGGATTTATCTTCACATACTTATTTGGTTTTCATGATGATATGGCTGTTGAATTTGAGGAAAAATAAGCAATAGGAGGACTAACTCTTGAAGAAATACTTTCTCTTAATGACAAGTCTGCTCATGCTCCTTGGATTACCAGCACAAACATTTGCAACTAGCTCCCATCCTGTATCGTCTTTGTCTAAAACAGCACCTGAAGAATATCCCGTCTTAAAAAAGGCAAAACGACCGGAACAAGTTGGTTTTTCTTCTAGGCAGCTTAGGAAGGTTGATCACATGATTCAAAACGATATCAAAGCAGGATTTCCAGGAGCCGCACTCATCATTATCAAAGACGGAAAAATCGTCCATCAAAAAGCCTATGGCTACAGGCAAAAATACGAAGGAACAACCGAACTCAAATCCTATAAGAAAATGAAAAAGAATACACTGTTCGACTTAGCATCCAACACCAAAATGTACGCGACGAACTATGCCCTGCAAAAGCTTGTCTACGAGAAAAAACTGGATGTGAACGAAAAAATACAAGCCATCCTGCCAGATTTTAAAGATGAACCAGATGCAAAGGTAACCGGCAAAGATCAGCTCCATGTAAGAGATCTTCTGACCCATTCTGCCGGACTCCCTTCCAGTGTCTTATTTTATAGCAAAGAAGCAGCCGGCACCTTTTATTCTCAAGATAGAAAGACAACGATGAAATGGCTGCCGAAGGTGCCTCTGCAATACAAACCAGGCACCCAGCACATTTATAGTGACATTGATTACATGCTGTTAGGCATGATCATTGAGAAAAAAACAGGTATGCCTCTTGATCAATATGTAGAGTCGACAATCTATCGGCCGCTAGGTCTCAAACACACAATGTTCAATCCACTGCAAAAAGGATTTAAGCCGAAGCATTTTGCAGCAACCGAACGTTTAGGTAATTCGCGAGATGGTGTCATTGATTTTGAAAACATTCGCAGGTACACCCTGCTAGGCGAAGTCCATGATGAAAAAGCATTTTACTCAATGGCAGGAATCTCTGGTCATGCTGGACTTTTCTCTAACATATCAGACATGGCCGTGCTGCTCCAGCTCATGCTGAACAAAGGAGGCTATGGAAAAACCACCATCTTTGATCAAGCTTCTATCGATCTCTTTACAGCCTCTTCTGATACAAACCCAACATACGGGCTAGGCTGGCGTAAAAACGGTCATACTGACATGGAATGGATGTTTGGAAAATATGCAAGTAACGAAGCCTATGGGCATACCGGCTGGACCGGAACGATGACATTGATTGATCCAAAACATAATCTAGGTATCGTCTTGCTGACAAATAAGAAACATTCGCCTGTCGTTTCACCTGAAACCAACCCAAATCAATTTGAAGGTGACCTTTTCCCAACTGGCACTTATGGAAGCATCATGACCGCCATCTACAAATCTTTTAAGTAAAAGGAGGAATTCGATGTTAAAAGCACTTTTCCCCGCTGCTTTGGTTTTAGCTCTGCTAACCCCTTCCATTCCAACGGAAAAGGTTAGCTCTGCCCCTCTTCCAACCGCAAAACAAATGGTACAAAACATGTCTTTGGATGAAAAGATAGGTCAAATGCTTATGCCAGACTTTCGTAATTGGCAAACAAAAGATGAATCCGCACCTACAGGCTTAACAAAGATGAATAAAGAAGTATCCCATCTTGTAGAAAAATATCATCTAGGTGGTGTCATCTTATTTGCGGAGAATGTCGTTGATACGAAACAAACCGTCAAACTCACCCATGAATTTCAAAAAGCATCACCAAAGATTCCATTACTCATTTCAATTGATCAAGAAGGTGGAATCGTCACAAGATTACAAAAGGGAACACATTTCCCAGGAAATATGTCGATTGGTGCCTCTAGAAGCACGAAAAATGCATACGACACAGGGAAAATCATCGGCAAAGAATTAAACGCACTAGGGATCAATACAAACTTCTCTCCTGTGCTAGATGTGAATAATAACCCAAACAACCCCGTCATTGGTGTCCGTTCCTTTAGCTCTGATCCTGCTCTTGTCACTAGGCTTGGCCTTCAAACCATGAAGGGACTTCAAAAGGAGAAGACTATTTCGACACTCAAGCATTTCCCGGGACATGGTGATACAGCCGTCGATAGTCACTACGGCTTGCCGCTCGTAGAACATGACCTAGATCGTCTTAAAAAGGTGGAGCTGTATCCGTTTCAACAAGCGATCAACGCTGGTGCGGATATGGTCATGACCGCTCATGTTCAATTTCCTGCCATTGATAATACAACATATAAAAGCAAAAAAGATGGCGAGGACATTATGGTTCCAGCAACCTTATCGAAAAAAGTCATCACACACTTATTAAAAGGAGAGATGGGCTTTCAAGGAGTTGTCGTAACAGACGCCCTAAATATGAAAGCGATTGCAGATAACTTCGGACAGGAAGAAGCCGTAGTGATGGCCATTAAGGCTGGCGTCGACATCGCCCTCATGCCAGCACCAGTCACCTCTCTTAAAACTGAGAAAAACCTTGAGAATGTGTTCAATGCTGTAAAACAGGCAATTGTAAAGAAAGAAATTCCGATGTCTCAAATCAACGAATCTGTTGAAAAAATTCTTCAATTGAAGATCAAACGAGGCATCATTTCTTCCAAAAAACCTATTACCCTTGAGAAAAAAATCAAAAAAGCCACTCAAGTCGTTGGGAAAAAGTCGCACCGGAACGCAGAACAAAAAATGGCGCGTGAAGGGATCACCCTGCTTAAAAACAACGATAAGACCCTACCCTTCAAGCCTAAAAAGAATGATAAAATCTTGGTCATGGCACCTTACGAAGATCAAACAAAAGCCATGTCTGTCACAATTGATTCTCTGATCAAACAAAAAAAGATCAAACCTGTACGTATCCAATCATATGCTTTTGCGGATAAGACTTTCACCAAAGAAACAGCCAAAATGCTTCAAGATGCTGACTATGTGATTACCGGCTCTTACGTTGTCCAAAATGACCCAGCTGTGAATGATGGTGTGATTGATGACAATGTACAGGACCCGAAAAAATGGGCTACTGCTTTCCCGCGTGCTGTCATGAAAGAAGCTGCAGCACAAAAGAAAAAAATGGTCATCATGAGCCTAAGAAACCCTTACGATGCTGCAAATTTTGAGGAGGCGGATGCCTTACTAGCTGTTTACGGTTTTAAGGGCTACTCAAACGGACAATTCAACCAGCCAAATATTCCTGCTGGGTTAGAAGTCATATTTGGCACTGCATTACCTAAAGGCAAACTGCCTGTAGATATCCCATCTGTCACTCATCCAAATCAAACCCTGTATCCATTCGGCTATGGACTCAACTTGAAAGGGAAACAGATCAAATAGGAGGGATTCTCTTGAAAAAAACAGCAAGCTTCATACTCGCAAGCATTCTCATGATGAGCACATTGACCGCCGCCTCCCCCGCAAACCAAGAACGAACAGATACAAAAGGAAAAAAAGCAACAGTCAAAACAGGGATTGAAACACTACTCTCAGGCAACCTTTCATGGTTAAAAGGGAAAAGGGTCGGCCTCATTACGAACCCAACTGGTATTGATGCAAATATGAAAAGCAGTGTCGATCTTCTATTTGAGCATCCAAATATCAAGCTTACTGCTCTATATGGACCTGAACATGGTGTGCGCGGCGATGCACAGGCAGGAGAAGGCGTCGAATCCTATACCGATGAAAAAACGGGTCTTCCTGTTTACTCTCTCTATGGAAAAACAAGAAAACCAACCCCTGACATGCTCAAAAATGTAGATGTCTTGCTGTTTGATATTCAAGATGTTGGCGCTCGTTATTACACCTATATTTACACGATGGCCTATGCGATGGAGGCTGCGAAAGAAAACAACATTCCCTTTGTTGTCCTAGACCGTCCAAACCCCATTGGCGGACTAAAAGTAGAAGGCCCTGTCTTAGAACCTGAGCACGCTTCATTTGTAGGGCTCTATCCAATACCATTAAGACATGGGATGACCACTGGTGAACTAGCAAAATTCTTTAACAAAGAGTTTCATATCAATGCTGATGTCACAGTCATCAAAATGAAAAATTGGAAGCGTTCCATGACGTTTGATGACACGAAGCTGCCGTTCGTCCTTCCTTCACCTAACATGCCAACAGTGGATAGTACCTTTGTATATCCCGCCACAGGATTAATTGAAGGCACAAATGTCTCTGAAGGCAGAGGAACAACAAAACCGTTCGAGCTCATTGGCGCTCCGTATATCAATAGCAATGAGCTAGCAGATTATTTAAATCAATTAAAACTAAAGGGTGTGAAATTTAGACCCGTATCATTCACCCCCACTTTTTCTAAACATGCAGGGAAGCTATCACACGGTGTGCAGCTATACGTCACAGACCGCTCTTCATTCGAAGCGGTAAAAACAGGGTTATCCATCATCAAAGCCATACATGATCTATATCCAAAAGACTTTCAGTTCCTTCAAACAGATAGCTTTGATAAACTCATCGGAAATGGTTGGATCAAAGAAGAAATCAATCAAGGTACTCACGTCAAACACATCATGAAGCGCTATCATCACGACCTCAAATCATTTGAAAAGAAACGGAAGAAATATCTCATCTATTAATTCGCAAAAAGACCTCCATCTCATAAAATGGAGGTCTTTTCATGATAAAGATTTAGTCACAGCAGGCGCTTTCAGCTCAAAACGATTGAGTAAGAAACCAAACAAGGCAGCAAGTACTTGCTGAAACAGCATACCAATCACAACAGGGACAGCAACAGCAGGCGGAAAAAAGCTAATAGCAAGCACAGCTCCGGCACTAATATTTCTCATGCCGCCCGTATACACAATGGCCACAATCTCCCCTTGAGTACATTTCATTACCTTTCCAATCAACCATGCAAAAGCATACCCACTCATCGCAATGAAAAAGACAGTCGCTGCTTTGCTAAAAAATGCAGCATCCAGTTCACGCAAATATGGGGCGACAACAGAACTGTTAATCGATACGACAACAAACAAGCCTAATTTTGAAAAAGGAGCCAAGGTCTGACTAATTGTTTTCGTCACAGATGGCTTTGCATACTGACGAACGAGCATCCCTAAAATAGAGGGCAGCACCACCATACCAAACAGCCCTTTCATGATCGCAACCATGTCCATATGGACCTGTGTACCGACGAAGAGTGACAAGCTTACTGGCACAATCAATGGCGAAAGCAATGTATCAATTAAAATGATAGATAACGTTAACCCGACATTCCCTTTATACATCGCCGCCCATATTAAACTAGACACACCTGTTGGAATCACCATCGCAAGAGTCAAACCGGTGATCGTCATAGAATCGCCCGCAAATATCAAATGCCCCGCTGACCAAGCATAAAGAGGCATCAGCACATGCAAAATCATAAACGATAAAATCAAAGGCAATGGATGCATCACCGTATGCTTTAAAGCTGAAAAAGTAGATGACAAGCTCCCTGAAAATGTCATAATGGCAAATACCCAAGGCACCATAAACGTAAAATCTTTTAAATAGGCCGCCAATAAAACACCAAGTAGCACACTAATAGGCGTAATAAGCGGCATCATCCGGCCGAGCACTTGGTTCAAACGCACAAGCATGCCGGCCACCTCCATCCTTCACTTTCTACCCTTTCTATTGTAACAAACAGAAAAAACTCATGAAGAACCATTCACCTGTTTCACAAGATTTCGACTTGATGTATCCATTCCAACTACGTCTACTTGTACGCCAGCTGCTTGATACTTTTCCTTTACACGTTCTATCGCTGCCACACCCGATTCATCCCATATACGCGCTTCAGATAGATCAATCACAATGGCTTGGAGATCTTTTCCCTGATGGAACGCTTGGATGAAATCAGTCACAGAAGCAAAGAAAATTTGCCCTTTAATTCGATAAATCCAAGTACCTGCTTGGCTTTCTGTAGAGGAAATATGGAGCTTCGATATTTTTGCTACAAAGAATACCGCACTTAGCAGCACACCTGCAAAAACACCTTTTGATAAATCATGAGTTAACACTACCGTCACGACCGTGACAATCATCACAATAGAATCTGTTATCGGATTCTTTCGTAACTGCTGAAAAGAACTCCAATCAAATGTCCCAACGGAGACCATAATCATGACAGCTACAAGAGCAGCCATCGGAATCTGAACAACAACATCACCAAGTACAAAAATGAGAACCATTAAAAAGGCACCCGCTACAAAGGTAGAAAGACGGCCACGCCCGCCTGCCTTCGTATTAATCACTGATTGACCAATCATCGCACAACCAGCCATACCACCAAAGAACCCTGCAACCACATTGGCAATCCCTTGACCTCTCGCTTCCTTGTTCTTACGACTAGACGTCTCCGTCATATCATCAACAATCTGTGCAGTTAAAAGAGACTCAAGTAAACCAACCATCGCTAGTGCTAAAGAATAAGGAAAAATGATAGCAAGTGTCTCCCAGCTAAACGGTACTTGAGGAATCAGAAAAGCAGGCAAAGAACTAGGAAGCTCTCCCATATCTCCAACCGTTCTCACATCAATATGTCCAAATACAGCAATGATCGTCATGACAATAATCGCAATGAGAGGAGAAGGTATCACTTTTATCACCCTCGGCAATAAATAAATGATCAGCAAGGCGCCGCCTGTCATTGTATACATGGCCAACGATTCCCCTACGAAATGTGGAAGCTGAGCCATGAAGATCATAATAGCCAACGCATTCACAAAACCAACCATTACGGATTTCGGAATAAACTTCATCAGACGAGACACTCGGCAAAGTCCAAACACAATTTGAATCAGACCTGTTAAAATCGTAGCCGCAAACAAATACTGCAATCCATGATCGGCTACCAAATCAACCATAACCAGAGCCATAGCCCCTGTAGCAGCCGAAATCATACCTGGCCGTCCACCAACAAACGAAATGACAATGGCAATACAAAACGAAGCATACAATCCAATCTTCGGATCAACGCCCGCAATAATCGAAAATGCAATCGCCTCAGGAATTAAAGCCAGAGCCACTAAAATACCCGCCAGCACATCCTGACGCACATTTCCAAACCATTCTTGCTTTACAAATAAATCTTTCAAACCATCTACTCCTTTTTATACACATACCGCACACAGAAAAGAAGATCAATCAAACCTGGAGATAAAGAAAGGAAAATAAACAATGCTTCACTTTCGGGGAAAAAGAGGAACGTACAGAGTCTTTTGTTAGAGAGGGTAATCATCACTTTAGTAAGAATATAAGAAAGGAACTAAGGAATCAAGCACAAAAAGAAGGAATGTGTAGAAAATTGATACAAAGCTTCCTTACCAATCGATTTATTCCATTTTCATGATTCTATATGTCACTGAGCAAGTCCAACATTTTTAAAACAAACAAAAAAAGCCTTCTCATCATCGAGAAACCTTAAACATTAATCATTATAATTTAGAGGAAAGCTTCCAAGCGGGCTCGAACCGCTGACCTCTTCCTTACCATGGAAGTGCTCTACCTACTGAGCTATGGAAGCATGGCTCCGCAGGTAGGACTCGAACCTACGACCGATCGGTTAACAGCCGATAGCTCTACCACTGAGCTACTGCGGAATGATAAAGTAACTTCTTCCATTGGAAGGATATAAACAAAAAGCTTGGCGGCGTCCTACTCTCACAGGGGGAGACCCCCAACTACCATCGGCGCTGAAGAGCTTAACTTCCGTGTTCGGTATGGGAACGGGTGTGACCTCTTCGCTATCGCCACCAAACCTGATGGAGAGAATGTTCTCTCAAAACTAGATAACAATGTTCAAGCTTCACATTAGAATATAGGTTAAGTCCTCGATCTATTAGTATCTGTCAGCTCCACGTGTCACCACGCTTCCACCTCAGACCTATCAACCTGATCATCTTTCAGGGATCTTACTTCCTTGCGGAATGGGAAATCTCATCTTGAGGGGGGCTTCATGCTTAGATGCTTTCAGCACTTATCCCGTCCGCACATAGCTACCCAGCGATGCCCTTGGCAGAACAACTGGTACACCAGCGGTGCGTCCATCCCGGTCCTCTCGTACTAAGGACAGCTCCTCTCAAATTTCCTGCGCCCGCGACGGATAGGGACCGAACTGTCTCACGACGTTCTGAACCCAGCTCGCGTACCGCTTTAATGGGCGAACAGCCCAACCCTTGGGACCGACTACAGCCCCAGGATGCGATGAGCCGACATCGAGGTGCCAAACCTCCCCGTCGATGTGGACTCTTGGGGGAGATAAGCCTGTTATCCCCGGGGTAGCTTTTATCCGTTGAGCGATGGCCCTTCCATGCGGAACCACCGGATCACTAAGCCCGACTTTCGTCCCTGCTCGACTTGTAGGTCTCGCAGTCAAGCTCCCTTGTGCCTTTACACTCTGCGAATGATTTCCAACCATTCTGAGGGAACCTTTGGGCGCCTCCGTTACATTTTAGGAGGCGACCGCCCCAGTCAAACTGCCCACCTGACACTGTCTCCCTGCCCGATAAGGGCAGCGGGTTAGAAGGTCAATACAGCCAGGGTAGTATCCCACCGATGCCTCCACCGAAGCTAGCGCTCCGGTTTCCAAGGCTCCTACCTATCCTGTACAAGCTGTACCAACATTCAATATCAGGCTGCAGTAAAGCTCCACGGGGTCTTTCCGTCCTGTCGCGGGTAACCTGCATCTTCACAGGTACTATAATTTCACCGAGTCTCTCGTTGAGACAGTGCCCAGATCGTTGCGCCTTTCGTGCGGGTCGGAACTTACCCGACAAGGAATTTCGCTACCTTAGGACCGTTATAGTTACGGCCGCCGTTTACTGGGGCTTCAATTCGCACCTTCGCTTACGCTAAGCGCTCCTCTTAACCTTCCAGCACCGGGCAGGCGTCAGCCCCTATACTTCGCCTTACGGCTTCGCAGAGACCTGTGTTTTTGCTAAACAGTCGCCTGGGCCTATTCACTGCGGCTTCTCGGGGCTTTAACACCCTAAGAAGCACCCCTTCTCCCGAAGTTACGGGGTCATTTTGCCGAGTTCCTTAACGAGAGTTCTCTCGATCACCTTAGGATTCTCTCCTCGCCTACCTGTGTCGGTTTGCGGTACGGGCACCTCTCACCTCGCTAGAGGCTTTTCTTGGCAGTGTGGAATCAGGAACTTCGCTACTAAATTTCGCTCGCCATCACAGCTCAGCCTTTACGGGAAACGGATTTGCCTATTTCCCAGCCTAACTGCTTGGACGCGGATATCCAATACCGCGCTTACCCTATCCTCCTGCGTCCCCCCATTGCTCAAATGGTGAGGAGGTGGTACAGGAATATCAACCTGTTGTCCATCGCCTACGCCTTTCGGCCTCGGCTTAGGTCCCGACTAACCCTGAGCGGACGAGCCTTCCTCAGGAAACCTTAGGCATTCGGTGGACGGGATTCTCACCCGTCTTTCGCTACTCATACCGGCATTCTCACTTCTAAGCGCTCCACCAGTCCTTCCGGTCTGACTTCACAGCACTTAGAACGCTCTCCTACCACTGTTCGTAAGAACAGTCCGCAGCTTCGGTGATACGTTTAGCCCCGGTACATTTTCGGCGCAGAGTCACTCGACCAGTGAGCTATTACGCACTCTTTAAATGGTGGCTGCTTCTAAGCCAACATCCTGGTTGTCTAAGCAACTCCACATCCTTTTCCACTTAACGTATACTTTGGGACCTTAGCTGGCGGTCTGGGCTGTTTCCCTTTCGACTACGGATCTTATCACTCGCAGTCTGACTCCCAAGGATAAGTCATCGGCATTCGGAGTTTGACTGAATTCGGTAACCCGGTAGGGGCCCCTAGTCCAATCAGTGCTCTACCTCCGAGACTCTTACCTTGAGGCTAGCCCTAAAGCTATTTCGGAGAGAACCAGCTATCTCCAGGTTCGATTGGCATTTCACCCCTACCCACACCTCATCCCCGCACTTTTCAACGTGCGTGGGTTCGGGCCTCCATTCAGTGTTACCTGAACTTCACCCTGGACATGGGTAGATCACCTGGTTTCGGGTCTACGACCACGTACTCATGCGCCCTATTCAGACTCGCTTTCGCTGCGGCTCCGCATCTTCTGCTTAACCTTGCACGGGATCGTAACTCGCCGGTTCATTCTACAAAAGGCACGCCATCACCCTTTAACGGGCTCTGACTACTTGTAGGCACACGGTTTCAGGATCTATTTCACTCCCCTTCCGGGGTGCTTTTCACCTTTCCCTCACGGTACTGGTTCACTATCGGTCACTAGGGAGTATTTAGCCTTGGGAGATGGTCCTCCCGGATTCCGACGGAATTTCACGTGTTCCGCCGTACTCAGGATCCACTCTGGAGAGAACAACATTTCAGTTACAGGGCTGTTACCTTCTTTGGCGGGCCTTTCCAGACCTCTTCGCTTATATCGTTCCTTTGTAACTCCGTATAGAGTGTCCTACAACCCCAAGAGGCAAGCCTCTTGGTTTGGGCTGTTCCCGTTTCGCTCGCCGCTACTCAGGGAATCGCATTTGCTTTCTCTTCCTCCGGGTACTTAGATGTTTCAGTTCCCCGGGTATGCCTTCTCATACTCTATGTATTCAAGTATGGATACTACTCCATTACGAGCAGTGGGTTTCCCCATTCGGAAATCTCCGGATCAAAGCTTGCTTACAGCTCCCCGAAGCATATCGGTGTTCGTCCCGTCCTTCATCGGCTCCTAGTGCCAAGGCATCCACCGTGCGCCCTTTCTAACTTAACCATTTCTTACTTTAGAAAGAATCACTATGTGTGATGAACTTTGCATTGCATTCAATGTGAATGTATTACTTATTGTTATCTAGTTTTCAAAGAACAATCCTGTCTCGCTAGAGACATGTCTTGAAGGAATGATCCTTCAAAACTAAACAAGACGAAAACGCACGCTGCTCCATATATCCTTAGAAAGGAGGTGATCCAGCCGCACCTTCCGATACGGCTACCTTGTTACGACTTCACCCCAATCATCTGCCCCACCTTCGGCGGCTGGCTCCATAAAGGTTACCTCACCGACTTCGGGTGTTGCAAACTCTCGTGGTGTGACGGGCGGTGTGTACAAGGCCCGGGAACGTATTCACCGCGGCATGCTGATCCGCGATTACTAGCGATTCCAGCTTCACGCAGTCGAGTTGCAGACTGCGATCCGAACTGAGAACAGATTTATGGGATTGGCTAAACCTTGCGGTCTCGCAGCCCTTTGTTCTGTCCATTGTAGCACGTGTGTAGCCCAGGTCATAAGGGGCATGATGATTTGACGTCATCCCCACCTTCCTCCGGTTTGTCACCGGCAGTCACCTTAGAGTGCCCAACTAAATGCTGGCAACTAAGATCAAGGGTTGCGCTCGTTGCGGGACTTAACCCAACATCTCACGACACGAGCTGACGACAACCATGCACCACCTGTCACTCTGTCCCCGAAGGGAAAGCCCTATCTCTAGGGTTGTCAGAGGATGTCAAGACCTGGTAAGGTTCTTCGCGTTGCTTCGAATTAAACCACATGCTCCACCGCTTGTGCGGGCCCCCGTCAATTCCTTTGAGTTTCAGTCTTGCGACCGTACTCCCCAGGCGGAGTGCTTAATGCGTTAGCTGCAGCACTAAGGGGCGGAAACCCCCTAACACTTAGCACTCATCGTTTACGGCGTGGACTACCAGGGTATCTAATCCTGTTCGCTCCCCACGCTTTCGCTCCTCAGCGTCAGTTACAGACCAGAGAGTCGCCTTCGCCACTGGTGTTCCTCCACATCTCTACGCATTTCACCGCTACACGTGGAATTCCACTCTCCTCTTCTGCACTCAAGTTTCCCAGTTTCCAATGACCCTCCCCGGTTGAGCCGGGGGCTTTCACATCAGACTTAAGAAACCGCCTGCGAGCCCTTTACGCCCAATAATTCCGGACAACGCTTGCCACCTACGTATTACCGCGGCTGCTGGCACGTAGTTAGCCGTGGCTTTCTGGTTAGGTACCGTCAAGGTGCGAGCAGTTACTCTCGCACTTGTTCTTCCCTAACAACAGAGCTTTACGATCCGAAAACCTTCATCACTCACGCGGCGTTGCTCCGTCAGACTTTCGTCCATTGCGGAAGATTCCCTACTGCTGCCTCCCGTAGGAGTCTGGGCCGTGTCTCAGTCCCAGTGTGGCCGATCACCCTCTCAGGTCGGCTACGCATCGTCGCCTTGGTGAGCCATTACCCCACCAACTAGCTAATGCGCCGCGGGTCCATCTGTAAGTGACAGCCGAAACCGTCTTTCATCCTTGAACCATGCGGTTCAAGGAACTATCCGGTATTAGCTCCGGTTTCCCGGAGTTATCCCAGTCTTACAGGCAGGTTACCCACGTGTTACTCACCCGTCCGCCGCTAACATCCGGGAGCAAGCTCCCTTCTGTTCGCTCGACTTGCATGTATTAGGCACGCCGCCAGCGTTCGTCCTGAGCCAGGATCAAACTCTCCGAGGTATGCAGGATGCATATCACACATGCGTTGCTACACGATGTAGCGAACTTAGCATGTGATCATTTCCTGCCTCGTCAGCGTTTGACTGACTACCTATGATATAACATAGGATTTTTTTATAAATACTCGAATTAACAGGTACGTTTTGTCTTGTTTAGTTTTCAAAGATCATCTTCGCCGTTCTTAGCGGCTTTAATAATGTAACATTTCGCTTCATCTTATGTCAACAACTTTTTTTAAAGTTTATTTCCCGAAGCGTTTTGTCTTTGTCACCGTGTGTCAGCGACGATTAATAATATATCACGAAAACTTTCTATTGGTCAACGCCTTTTCAAAACTTTTTTTGAAATAGTTTTATTGTGCATCTCAAACCCTTGTCCTGCATACAATCAAGTAACAATCTTGGACAAGGCAGGAGTGTTTGAATTGAGTCGATTATATGTGTTGCCTATTAAACGGCTGAAGCAAGTTGTCATTATTCTTGTAGCAGCCCTTGCAGCTGCAACGTTTTTTTATGTACAAAAGGCACCGCCGCTGTCGGTATTTAAAACAGAACACGGACCACGAGCCATTTATAAAGGCGAGACTTCCTCAAAACATGTCTCCCTCACATTTAATATCGGCTGGGGAGATGAGAAGGCTGTTCCTATTTTAAATGTCCTTCGAGAGTACGATATAAAGAACGCTACTTTCTTTCTGTCTGCTTCTTGGGCTGAGCGTCATCCTGATATCGTCAAACAAATTAGAGAGGACGGTCACCAAATCGGCAGCCTTGGCTATGCTTATAAAAATTATAGCCAGCTTGAAGATAGTGAAATCAAGCAAGATCTTGTTCGGGCACAAAATTCATTTCAAAAGCTTGGACTAGATGACATTCAACTATTAAGACCGCCAACTGGGCAATTTAACGAAAAAGCATTGAAAATTGCCACACAGTACGGTTATACCGTTGTACATTACAGCGTCAATTCACAGGATTGGCTGAATCCGGGCGTCGATCAGATTGTTCAGAATGTAAATGATCGAATGAAAAGTGGAGACATTGTTCTCCTCCATGCCTCAGATTCAGCAACCCAAACCGCTCAAGCCTTACCAGCTATTTTGAAACAAATGAAAGAAAAGAATTTAAAAAATGTGACGGTTGGCGAACTGATCTCCAATACCAAAACAAAGTCATCAGAAGTTAAGTAGCTTTCGCCTTTGAAAAACGCGGCATAGCTAATAACTGAAACGCATTACAGCCTAATAGCGGGAATAGCATTAAATACAGCCAGTCCTCTTCATTGACTCTGAGCGCCGGGAACCATTCTAGCGACGTAATGACGACCATGAGAAACATTGCGGAAACAAATGTGTTCTTAGAGGACTGCTGTTGTTTAAAGTAAGCCACGATCAATGCGAACACACCAATAAAGACAGGCAGCCATAGGTATGGAAGAAATGATTCACTCTCCCCGAAAAACAAAAATCGCAAGTAAGCTAAATCAAACAGTACAAAGATCACCAGAAACAGCTGAATGGTATTCCATAAAGAATGTGACCGGAATATCTCTAGCGCAAACCGGTGAACCGTCAAAAAGACAACAAACCCCATCTGACTAATGACACTAAAAATCATCCCCACACCAATGAACCAAAATAACACAGATGCGATTTCTAGTATTTCAAATGATATAAAAAGCTTCTGATATTTCCCCCACTCCAGCGCAAAGCCTACCACGCTTGTCATGACCGCTCCAACAGCTAGCACAGAGAAGAAAAAACGAACTAAATCCCGACTTTTCATTGAATTGACCCAACCCCTATTTTTGTTATGTATAAATTTATGTGAAACATTCATATTAAAAGTAAGACATGTAACGAAAGGAGCCACAGTATGTCAAAAGGCATCTTGCGTATAATGAGCTGTTTTCTCCTTTTATCTCTAACAGCTTGTGCTCCCAAAACCCAATCCTCATCTAATATGGACTATGACGAAACAAAGAAAATGGTCGTCGATATATTGAAGACAGATGACGGTAAAAAGGCCATTCAACAGTTATTAAATGACGAGGCAATGAATGAAGCTTTGGTAATGGATGAACAAACTGTGAAAAAAACGATAGAGAAAACACTGACTTCTGATAAAGGCAAAGAGTTCTGGAAGAAGGTCTTTGAGGATTCTAAATTTGCCGAGACTTTCGCAAAATCCATGCAGCAACAGCATGAAAAGATGTTAAAACAGTTAATGAAGGACCCTGACTATCAGCAATTGATGATGGATATTCTCAAGGATCCTGAAATGGAAAAGAAATACGGTGAACTGGTGAAAAGCAAAGAGTTCAGAAAGCACTTAGAAAAAGTTATTACGGAAACATTAAGCAGTCCTCTTTATAAGAAGAAATTCGAAGATGAGCTTAAAAAAGCAGCATCTGAAAGCAGTGATTCCGGATCAAAAGGCAGCGAAGAAAGCGGCAGTTAAACATCACCCGAGTGGACATACATCCACTCGAGCTTTCATTATGCTTTTACTGCTAATTGTTCAATGACTTTATTCGCAATGTGTTGATACACTTCTCCCGTTGGATGACTCGCATCATAGACAGATGGAGCAAAATCATCTTCATTCCAATCAGGCTGCCTTAAAGGAATTTGACCAAGGACCGATACTCGCAGCTCTTCTGCCAGCTTGTCCCCGCCCCCTTTTCCAAAGACATATTCTTTCTCACCTGTTTTTTTGCTTTCATAATAGCTCATATTCTCAACGACCCCTAGCACTTCGTGATCTGTTTGCAGTGCCATTGCGCCTGCTCTAGCAGCAACGAAGGCAGCTGTAGGATGCGGTGTTGTGACAATGATTTCTTTACAGCTTGGAAGCATTGTATGAATATCAAGTGCCACATCTCCCGTTCCAGGCGGAAGGTCTAATAGTAAGTAATCTAATTCTCCCCACTCGACTTCGTGGAAGAAGTTATTTAGCATTTTACCAAGCATCGGTCCTCTCCATATGACCGGTGCATTTTCTTCAACAAAAAAGCCCATTGAAATCACTTTGACACCAAAGCGTTCCACAGGTATGATTTTTTCCCCTTTAACCGTTGGTCTGACAGTGATTCCCATCATATCCGGTACACTAAAGCCATAAATATCTGCATCAATCAGTCCGACTTTTTTTCCTAGACGAGCCAGTGCTACAGCAAGGTTGACAGAAACGGTGGATTTCCCAACGCCTCCCTTTCCACTCGCAATCGCTAAGAACTCAGGCGGATTTTTAGAGTTGAGCAAATTTTCTTCCTCATCTTGTGACGGCATAAACCTTTCAAGTGTTTCCTGAGGCAGTTCTTCAAAACGAAGACCTACTGTGTTAGCACCCTCTGCTTTCAAGGCTTTTACGATGTCTTGCTGAAGCTTCATCTGCTCAGCAGTGCCCGTTTTGGCAATAGCCACCTTTAAGCTCACATGTTCTTTTTCAGGCTTTAGGCTGATTTCCTTGATGGCATCCAGCTCACCAAGCGGTATATGAAGGAAAGGTTCGTCCATCTTCCCAACTAGTTTTCTCACATCATCTTGTCCGATCATAGCAGAACCTCACCCTTTATTGAATTCGTTTACAATCCAAGTATATCATACATATCCTTACAATGTCTGTCCTGTTTGCCTGCGTTCAAAAGGAAAAAGCCCCTTATTCAGGCGGCTCTTTTTGCTCTGTTAAATATCTTAAAATGCCTTTATAAATGGATGCGGCTATTTGATCTTGATATTTAGGTGTTGCCAGCTGACCGGCCTCTTTCGGATTGGAGAGAAACCCAATCTCCACAAGAGCTCCTGGTTTTGTCACATTTTGCATTAAATAAATGCCATTGATCCGTTTTGCCTTTCGATCTGTGTTTTCAAGATTATTGCGTAATTCATCTTGTATGAACTTCGCTGCCTTTTCATTTTCTTCATACCTTCCGTAAAAAAACGTCTGTGCGCCGCTCCATTTGTTCGATGGGATCGCATTTAAATGAATACTTAAATAGAGATCGGCTTCAGACTCATTGATGGCTTTTACACGGTTTCTTAAATCCTCTGCTTTCTTCCGGGCATATCCCTTTGTGTTCTTTGATGATAAATCAGAATCATCCTCGCGGGTCATAAGAACAAGCGCTCCCTGCTCCTGTAAATAGTCACGTATCTTCATGGATACATCCAGTGCAATCTCTTTTTCAAGCAGCTCTCCTCCTACAGCCCCGCCATCTGGACCGCCATGACCCGGATCTAAATAGATGATCTTGCCGCTCAGAGGCAAGTTCCACGATTTCCACGAATCATCATTTAGAAATTGAAACCTGAATAAGAATAAGAGGACAATAAACCCGATTAAAAACCCTGTCCATTTCAGCTTTCTTTTCATCCCTGTCCCTCCCATACACCATTATTTTATAGATATGGGACAAGGGCTGGAAATATGCTTAGTGCAGTCGAAGCTTATGCCTTTTTTCTGATTCTCGAAAGCCTTCCTGCCACCACATGCTTAAAAACTCCTTCGCAAATGGATACAGACACGACATCCTCCGCTCCATTCGGAACATATTCCCCCACGATTGCAAACACCCTGCTAGCTCCTCAACTAGCTCATCTTCTTCATGAACTGACCGCTTCTTTATATCATCGAACGATTCACCGTACTTGCTCGACTCACCGTATCTCCCACCTGCTAAAAAAGCTTCAATGGCGAAATCGATGCAGCCATCACTCATAATCCCAGCTGGATCGTCTGCAAATGGGAACAGCTTCTTCGTGAATTTCTCGGAAGCGACCGTCACCTGTTGAAGAGACAATGTACGCAACAGCTTCTTTTCAAGCGTGACATCTCGTTTTGTTTTCAATTGATAAAATGAAAGAACTTCTGCCATGGACTGAACTCCTTTTTTTCTTTGTATTGTTCGTTGGTTTGAACAAAACATGCAGTTCAGTAAATGGAAATCAATGAGCTAATGGATTGGAAAATTGTGATAAGATGAACATTTATATATAGAAAGAATGGAAAAGGGGCAAAATCAATGAAGAAATGGATGTATATCCTGCTGCTACTAACAGTCGTCTTATCTGGATGCAGCAGTCAAGCGACCAAGCAGAAGAGCGACATAAAAGGAATAGAAGACATATCCTTAAAACAGCTTTCCAAGCACAAAAATTCTTACATTGGAGACAACGGAGCAATCGGCGCTATTTTATCAGATCTTCCAGGTAACGTGATTCGCGAGTATGAAATCGTAGATGAAAAAGCGCTAAAAGTGACATATGGCGTGAAGGAAAATGCCACTTATACAGAAGAACAATTTGATGCATTTTGGTTTGATAAGAAGGATACCATTGAAAAAAACTACTTATATAATGCATTGGCACTTTTTATTCTTATCGATAACGTAAAGCAAGTAACACTTAATATGAGCTCTAAAGACGAGCCGTCCGTCACGTTTAAAAGAAAACAGCTAGAAAAACAGCTCCCTCACTCTTTTAAAGTGTACAAAGACGATACAGCGCTTTGGCAAAAGGAATTGGTTGATGGAGTTGTGAAGTCAAAAGAGAAACGTCAAGATGTATACAAAGCGTTTCCCATCAAGAAATAATAAAAACAGAGGGGCGTCACCCTCTGTTTTTTTTTAATTATGTAGTAAAAGCTTGAATCAATCGTTGTCGAAAGTTTTGATCTGCTACTACGGTAAGTATAAATTCATCGAACACTTCCCCCATCCAGTGAGAATTCTCCGCTTTCAGGTCGTTGATGAATAGAGAAATCGATATAGTTGATGTATCCGTTTTTCGATATAAAGCAGCAGTGACAACAAACAACGTCGATCCCCCTTTATACCAAATATATTGATCTGTTTCCGTCTTCAATGTTTCTCCCAGCACAATTTGGCTAAAAAGACGCTTTTCTTCTGTTGTTAACAGCTCATCCTGTAGACGTTTCATAAAATGTGCATATTGATTCGTTGTAGACCTTGTCATCTTTTGCGTCAGTAATGATTGAATACGCAAGCTTAACAAGTTCTTTTTCATCAATTTTTCTTCTAACGCCTTTTTTTGCTCTAGGTCATTTTTCATGATATTAAAAATCTCAATCATCAGAGATTTGTATTGTTCATCAGTTACATCGCTCATTTGCTTTAATGCATCCTGCTCATGATCAGATACATAGGCTGGCCACAACAGCTTGGGTGTCAGCGGCATGAGTTCATCATGTTCTGTAAGACCTGCTTGTTTCATCTGATCATTGATCTTTTCTAAGTCGAGCAAGTCAATCAAATAATCAGTACAAGCATTCGAACTGAATTGCATCATCCCTTTGGCAACATCTAATAAAGTTGCATGCTCAGAAAAATCGTTGACCTCCAGCCAGTATGTGTGAGCACCGCCATCGGTTCTATCAATATAAAACCGCTCTATATCAGACAATGTCACTTTTTCATCTAGCTTGATGTCACCGCTAGAGACGGTTTTAACAAAATGAAACAAAACCATTAATTTCACCGTACTTGCAAGTGGTGTTTTTTGATTACCATTCCAATCTAATACCACATCTTCATTTTCAATGATTGTCACTGATACGTCCTTTTTGTTTTTTGTGACAAATGTCAAAAGATCTTTCTTTGTTTTATTCAAATGTTTCTCCTTTCCCAACCACTATAGATTCTCATCTTCAATATAACAAATATTTGAAACAAAGGCACAAAAAAGCAAAGGATTGTGAATACCTTTGCTTCTTTCTGTGTTTATTGACGATGAAGTTGCAGCTTCATCCCATCATGCGTGGCTTCAAAGCCCAACATTTCGTAAAAACGGCGTGCATCCGGCCTCTGTTTGTCTGTTGTTAGCTGAACCATATGACAGCCTCGGTCGCTAGCGCGTTGAATCGCCCATTTTATGAGCAGCGTGCCAACTCCTTTTCCTCTATGAGTAGAAGCCGTACGAACTCCTTCTATTGATGCTCTCCATCCTCCTTGATGTGTAAGAAATGGCGTCATGGTTAATTGGAGAACACCTACAGCTTCTTCCTGATCACACGCAACAATGAGTTCAATATTTGGATCAGCATCTATTGAATGAAAGACTTCGATATAGCTTTCTAACAATGGTTGCATGTAACGCTCTCTTTTTTGACCTAACATATCATCCGCGAGCATGAAGACGATTTTATCGAGATCATCCAGCTTGGCTTCTCTGAACGTCAGTTGACTGAACCTCATTGAACACACCTCCTATGAAATTATTGACCAAAATACCATTGATGTGCGTTCTTATATAAGATGTGATCAGCTGCTTTTTCCTCAAATAGCTGTTGAATCAACTCAACATCACCGTATTCAAATGGGCGCTTCGCTCTTGTGGATGGAAGGTCTGTACCAAACATCAGTGCATCAGGATTCGTTTGATAAATTGATGTCAATGAATGTTCAACGTTTAAATCGACTCGTCCAAAACCAGTTGCTTTTACCCGAACTCCTTTATCAACCAGCTTGAGCAAATGCGGCAAGCCTTCTTCCGATAAGCCTAAATGATCAATCGAAACGGCCGGCAGCTGTTCAAGCGTAGATGAGATGTCAGGGAGATGCTTAGCGTCTATGTAGAGCTCACTATGCCATCCCGCCAGCTCATACACCCTTCTCGCAAAATAATCGAGCTTCGAAATATCCTCCGAACCGCCCCGCTTCACATTAAAACGTAATGCCTTTACCCCATGTTGACCCAAATGAACAATTTCATCATCAGTTGCTGTAAAAGGTAATTGAGTCACACCGCAAAAAGCCGGACCCAGTTCATCTAGCGCTTTCAACAAATAGCCTTGATCAAAGCCTTGAAATGACCCTGAGACGATTGCTCCACCTAAAATCCCTAGATCAGCCGTCTCTCTCTTATAATCATCCACCACATAACTAGGCGGTGTATACCCTTGGTTTTCCTGAATGGGAAAATTAAAATCAATGATATGAAAATGTGCATCAAAGATCCTCATGCCCGCGCCCCTCTTCTGCTTATTTGAGCTGATTATATCAATAGCGAAAGCCAAGGGATATTTGGAATGACGAATTACTTCATATCATGAAAACTTATCAAGTTTTCCATTCCTCTCGTAAGATGGCATAATAAAACTCATCCCACCACTCACTTTCCTGTGGTATACACTTTTTAAAATAACCCTCTTTTCTCATCCCCATTTTCTCCATCACTCTCCACGATGGCACATTTTCAGGCTGACAAGTGGCAATGATCCGATGTAAATTCATTGTGTGAAAGCCATGATGCAGTACAGCATACGCCGTTTCAGAAGCATAGCCTTTGTTTTGATATGCAGGATTGAAGACCCAGCCAATTTCATACGTGTGATCACCAAAGTAAGGATAAAATGCGATATGCCCGATGCATGTTTGATCTTCTTTTAATACAACAGCGACATACTTAGCATCTTCATGACGATTATTTTTGACAAATTCCTTCGCATCTTCTTTAGAAAATACATCTTCCGGAATATACTTCATCACTACCGGATCAGATGTATAAGCATAGACATCCTGCCAATCATCATCCGTAAATGGTCGAATGAGACATCTTTCTGTCGTTAGATTCATAGGACAACCTCCATCTTTTTTAACAGAAAACTTCTATACTCATATTTTATACGTATTCAAGAGGAAGAGACCAGTCATGATTATCACATAAAACGCACAAAAAAAAGCACCAGCACGAAGCTGATGCTTTTTTTATAAGGTTTGTTTGTAACAAACCTTTGTAAAACGTCCATACAATATAAAATTGATTAACGTTTTGAGAACTGAGGTGCGCGACGTGCGCCTTTAAGACCGTATTTCTTACGCTCTTTCATACGTGGGTCACGAGTAAGAAGTCCAGCACGTTTAAGTGATGTACGGTACTCAGGATCTACTTCTAGAAGAGCACGAGAGATACCGTGACGAATTGCTCCAGCTTGACCAGAGAATCCACCACCGTGAACAGTTACAAGAACATCGTAGCTGTTAGCTGTTTCTGTGATGTTCAAAGGCTGTTTCACGTCTTCGATTAAAGCAGCGAATGGAATGTATTCAGTAATTTCACGATTATTAACGACGATACGGCCTTCACCTGGAACTAAGCGAACGCGCGCTACAGAACTTTTACGACGACCTGTACCGTAATATTGAACCTGTGCCAAATTGTTAACCTCCCTTATAATTAACCGCGAAGTTCGTAAACTTCAGGTTGTTGTGCTTGATGTGGATGCTCAGAACCACGGTACACATTTAATTTTTTGAACATTTGACGGCCTAATGGACCCTTTGGAAGCATACCTTTGATAGCAAGCTCCAACATTTTTTCAGGGTAGTTTGTACGCATCTCAAGAGCAGTTCTTTGTTTCAAACCACCTGGGTGCATAGTGTGACGGTAGTAAATTTTGTCCGTCAATTTCTTACCTGTTAATTCGATTTTCTCAGCATTGATGATGATGACGTGATCACCTGTATCAACGTGTGGTGTATAAGTTGGTTTGTGCTTACCGCGCAAAAGTGATGCTACTTCAGTAGAAAGACGACCTAGAGTCTTGCCTGCCGCATCAACAACTAGCCATTTGCGCTCAATTGTGCTTGCGTTCGCCATTGGTGTTGTACGCATGAGTTTCCCTCCTAAATAAATCAATAATTTTTCCTTGAATCAAATGCTACGTTCTATTTCAAAACACAAGATAAGTCTTCCGGGGCTTATTTGTGGGGTTGAAATACATACCATATGATATCTTATAACTTTCTGCTTCCTGTGTCAAGAACATGTTACACCTGGTTTAGTTGTCATAGAAAACTTCCCATAAATACAGTCCGTGACTAGGCGCAGTCTTGCCTGCCGCTTCGCGATTTCGGGCGGCAAGCATGGCTTTTATCTCATCAGGGTGAAATTTACCAGATCCGATTTCAAGTAACGTTCCAGCGATAATTCGCACCATGTTGTATAAAAAGCCATTTCCTTTCACACGCATTTCAAGCCCGTCTGAGACGTTTTTCCACTCGAGGGTGTAAATATCCCTCACCTTGTCCTGAACCTCTGTATTGGCCGCACAAAAGCTTGTGAAGTCGTGTGTGCCAATGAGGTGTCCAGCAGCTTCTCTCATTTTGTCTGCATCCAGCCGGTAAGGGAAGTGGCAGGCATACTGTCTCGTGAACACATTTTGGTGCGTTTCCGTTGAGACCTTATAACGGTACTCCTTCGAAACGACACTAAAACGTGCATGAAACGACTCATCCACTTCCTCAGCCTTTAGAACTCTGATGTCATCCGGCAGGAGACTATTGAGGGCAAAAGGCCATCTTTCCATCGGAATCGAAAGCGGCGTGTCGAAATGGATGACCTGCCTCTTCGCATGGACGCCGCTGTCCGTCCGGCCAGAAGCCACAATCGGAATCAGTTCATCCTGTTTGTGCATTCTTGCAAGAGCCGACTCGATCTCCATCTGAACAGTTCGCTGCCCAGGCTGCACCTGATAGCCTTTAAAATGTGTTCCATCGTAGGATACGGTACATTTGACCTTCATCTAGGAATCACCTAATTTCTCAGAAGCACAAGGAGTGCTGTTAACAGGATGAATAGGAGCAGTGTGAACGTGTCTTTCATGCCCCAGACAAGCTGACGGTATTTCGTCCGCCCTTCTCCTCCGCGGTAGCCTCTCGCTTCCATAGCGGTCGCCAGTTCCTCTGCACGCTTAAACGCACTGACGAAAAGCGGGACAAGTAAAGGAACGATGGCTTTCATGCGATCTTTAAGAGGTCCGCTTGTAAAATCAACACCTCTTGCCATTTGCGCCTTCATGATTTTGTCCGTCTCTTCTAGTAAAGTTGGAATAAACCGAAGAGAGATGGACATCATGAGAGCAAGCTCATGAACGGGCAGTTTGATTTTACGGAATGGGTGAAGTAGCTTTTCCATACCGTCTGTCACTTCTATAGGCGTTGTGGTTAACGTCAGAAGTGTCGTCATCATGATGAGATAGACAAAACGGAGTGAAATGAAAATCCCCTGCTTTAGACCTTCTTCATAAATATTTAAAAAACCAAAGTGAAATAGCAAGGCGCCATCCTTTGTCATAAAAATATGCAGAATGAAGGTAAACAGGACAATCCATAGGATCGGCTTCATTCCTTTGAGAATAAAGTATAGCGGCACCTGAGAAACCATCACCACAAGAAGGGTAAAGACACCTAAAAGCCCGTAAGTGATGTAATTATTAGCAAAAAAGACAATAAAGACAAAAAAGAAAATTGATAACAGCTTTGTCCTCGGATCAAGACGATGGACAAAGGATGAACCTGGCACATATTTGCCGATAATCATACTATCCATCATAATGTCGTGTCCTCCTGATAAAGAGCTGTTAAAGCTTCTGCCATTTCATCCATGGTCAGAAGCGGCCTTGGAAACGTAATGCCCAGCTTTTCTTCTACAGTCTGCTGGAATTTAATCGTTTCTGGGAGGTCGAGACCAAACGAAGACATATCTGTACGATTGGCAAACAATTCTCTCGGCGTACCTGTCGCCTTCACCGTTCCTTTATGCATCACAATCATTTGATCCGCATAATGAGCGGCGTCCTCCATACTGTGTGTAACCAGAATCGTGGTGAGGTTTGCCTTTTGATGAAGCTCATAGAACATGTCCATGATTTCCTTTCGTCCGCGTGGATCTAACCCTGCAGTCGGCTCATCCAGCACAAGCACTTCTGGCTCCATCGCTAGAACACCTGCAATCGCCACACGTCTCATTTGACCGCCGCTTAGTTCAAAGGGAGATCGAGATAATAGGGATTCAGGAAGACCAACTAGCTTCAGCATTTCCTTCGCCTTTGCTTCTGCCTTTTCCTGAGGAACACCGAAATTCATCGGACCAAAGCAGATATCCTTAAGGATCGTTTCTTCAAAGAGCTGATGCTCAGGAAACTGAAACACGATGCCTACTTTTTTCCGGAGGGACTTTAAATCCTTCTGCTTTTTATTGGCTTGTAAGACGGTATCTCCAAGCGCAATGCTCCCCTTCGTTGGTTTGAGCAAGCCATTTAAATGCTGCAACAACGTGGACTTGCCAGAGCCCGTATGACCAATGACAGCGACATAGCTGCCCTCTTGGATGGAAGCATTGACATCATACAAAGCGAGACGCTCAAACGGCGTTTTCATTTGATAACGATGCTCTAATTCTTTGATCGTAATGTCCATAGCTCTTTCACCAATCCTTCTTGTGTCAAATGGGCATTTGCAAGCGGTACACCTTGCTGCTTCAATTGTTTGCTCAACCGATAGGAAAATGGCAGATCAAGTCCAATTTGAACTAGCTGTTCGTCTAGTTCAAATACTTCCTCTGGGGTTCCCTCGGCAAATTTTTTCCCGCCATTCATGACAATGACCCGGTCTGCCTTGGCGGCCTCGTCTAAATCATGTGTGATGGAAATGACTGTGACCGTCCCTTGTTCCTTCAATAGTCTAACAGTCTCTAACACTTCTTCACGGCCAATCGGATCAAGCATCGATGTTGCTTCATCCAAGATCATGATGTCAGGGCTTGCGGCAAGTACACCTGCAATGGCGACTCTCTGCTTTTGCCCGCCTGATAGATGGTGCGGCTCTTGATCAAGAAACTCCTGCATATTGACCTGTTTGACAGCCCAATCTACACGTTCTATCATCAATTCCCGCTCAACCCCGTTATTTTCTAAACCAAAAGCCACATCATCACGAACCGTTGAGCCAACGAATTGGTTATCTGGGTTTTGAAAGACCATTCCGACCTTTTTGCGAATATCCCAGACACTCTCTTCTTTCAGCTCAATCTCTCCAACCTTGACCGTTCCAGCATCCGGTAAAATGAGCCCATTCAGTACACGGGCAAGTGTGGATTTACCTGAACCGTTATGACCAACAATGGCGAGCCATTCATTTTGATTCACATGCAATGACACTTGATCTAAAGCGGGCTTGTCCGCATCCTTGTGATAACGAAATACAATGTCCTTTACGTCAATTAATGTCTTCCCCATCTCTACCGGACCTCCTCTCAGCTCAACCTCTTCTTTGCTTATTGTTAAAAAGCCGTAGTATCTAAAAAAGGGCATAGATCCAGTTATGAACTGTCCCGCCCTTTCTTAGATACACGCTATGTGATTAAACTAATTCAATGACAGCCATTGGTGCGCCATCGCCGCGACGAGGTCCAAGCTTCATGATACGAGTGTATCCACCTTGGCGATCTTCGTAGCGAGTTGCAACGTCAGCGAATAATTTTTGAAGTGCATCTTGGTTTGTTTCAGCGTTAGCTACTTCATTACGAATGTAAGCTGCAGCTTGACGGCGAGCATGAAGATCTCCGCGTTTGCCAAGAGTGATCATTTTTTCAACTACAGAGCGAAGTTCTTTCGCACGTGTTTCAGTTGTTTCGATGCGTTCGTTGATGATCAAATCAGTCGTTAGGTCACGAAGCATTGCTTTACGTTGTGCACTAGTGCGTCCTAGCTTTCTGTATGCCATGTGATGTCCCCTCCTTAGTTAGAGAATGCTGTATGAATAAAAAACACACGAAAATCCTAGTTCACAATGAAACTAGTCAATCGTCTTTACGAAGACCCAGTCCAAGTTCTTCTAGTTTCGCTTTCAC
Organism: Bacillus sp. FSL W8-0645; assembly: GCF_038007905.1. Taxonomy (NCBI): domain Bacteria; kingdom Bacillati; phylum Bacillota; class Bacilli; order Caryophanales; family Bacillaceae; genus Bacillus; species Bacillus sp. FSL W8-0645. The sequence continues at coordinate 153,138 of NZ_JBBOYC010000001.1, read as the reverse complement.
TTCTTCAAGAGATTTACGTCCAAGGTTACGAACTTTCATCATATCCTCTTCTGTCTTGTTAGCAAGCTCTTGAACAGTGTTAATACCCGCACGCTTCAAACAGTTGTAAGAACGAACAGAAAGATCAAGCTCTTCAATTGTCATTTCAAGCACTTTTTCTTTTTGGTCTTCTTCTTTCTCAACCATAATTTCAGCATGCTGAGCTTCGTCAGTTAACCCAACGAAAATATTCAGGTGTTCAGTTAAAATCTTAGAACCTAGAGCGATCGCTTCTTTCGGTCCTGTGCTTCCATCAGTCCATACATCTAGTGTTAATTTATCATAGTTTGTGATTTGCCCAACACGGGTGTTCTCCACTTGATAAGTCACACGAGATACAGGTGTATAGATTGAGTCGATCGGAATCACACCGATTGGCTGATCGTCTCTTTTGTTTGCATCAGCAGGATTATACCCGCGACCTCTTTGTGCAGTTAAGCGAACACGGAAGCTCGCATTCTTGCCAAGAGTTGCGATGTGGAGATCTGGATTTAAGATTTCAATATCGCTGTCGTGTGTAATATCAGCAGCTGTTACAGTACCTTCATCTTGTACATCAATTTCAAGCGTCTTCTCTTCTTCAGAGTAGATTTTGAGTGCAAGCTTTTTAATGTTTAAGATAATCGTTGTAACATCTTCAACCACGCCTTCGATCGTTGAGAATTCGTGTAAGACACCATCTATCTGGATCGATGTTACAGCTGCACCAGGAAGTGAGGATAAAAGGATACGACGAAGGGAGTTCCCTAAAGTGGTACCATATCCACGCTCAAGTGGCTCTACGACAAACTTGCCATACTTGGCATCGTCGCTGATTTCAACCGTTTCGATTTTTGGTTTTTCAATTTCGATCATCTAATAAAACCCTCCTTCAAAACGTCGAAACCTCGAATAGAATCATATGAGATTCCATCCGAAATTCCTCATTGTTTAGTCCCGTATGTGCTCAGGCAACGAGTCGTGTATTCGTCTCATAAATAACTGTATCATAACCCATTATTGACAGGGACACAAAATCTATACAAACAAATTACACGCGGCGACGTTTTGGTGGACGGCATCCGTTATGAGGAACTGGAGTTACGTCTCTGATTGCAGTAACTTCAAGACCTGCAGCTTGAAGTGCACGAATTGCAGCTTCACGACCAGAACCAGGACCTTTAACAGTTACTTCAAGTGTTTTAAGACCATGTTCGATAGAACCTTTAGCAGCAGTTTCAGCAGCCATTTGTGCAGCGAAAGGAGTAGATTTACGAGAACCTCTGAATCCTAATGCACCAGCACTTGACCAAGAAATTGCGTTTCCATGAACATCAGTAATCGTTACAATCGTGTTGTTGAAAGTGGAACGAATATGAGCGATTCCAGCTTCAATATTCTTTTTCACGCGACGTTTACGCGTATTTTGTTTACGAGCAGCAGCCATTCTTTAACTACCTCCTTTACTTATTTTTTCTTGTTAGCTACAGTACGACGCGGACCTTTACGAGTACGCGCGTTGTTTTTTGTGTTTTGTCCACGAACAGGAAGTCCTCTACGATGACGGATTCCGCGGTAGCTTCCGATTTCAATTAGACGCTTAATGTTAAGTGAAACTTCACGACGAAGGTCACCTTCTACTTTAAGTTTGTCAATGATATCACGGATTTTACCAAGTTCGTCTTCAGTTAGATCGCGAACGCGAGTGTCTTCAGAAACACCTGCTTCTTTAAGGACTTGTTGCGCAGTCGTACGACCAATTCCAAAAACATATGTTAAAGAAATGACAACACGTTTATCACGTGGAATATCTACACCAGCAATACGAGCCATGATTTGGGCACCTCCTTGTTATTAGCCTTGTTTTTGTTTATGTTTTGGGTTTTCACAGATCACCATTACTTTTCCTTTTCTGCGAATAACTTTACATTTTTCACAGATAGGTTTAACAGATGGTCTCACTTTCATGTGTTTCCAACCTCCTTCTTCCGGAGTTGCTTTATTTGTAACGGTACGTAATTCTACCACGAGTTAAGTCATATGGAGATAATTCTACCGTAACTTTGTCTCCAGGTAAAATGCGAATGAAGTGCATACGGATTTTTCCTGATACATGAGCCAAAACTGTATGACCATTCTCTAGTTCAACTTTGAACATTGCATTTGGCAAAGTTTCTGCTACAGTACCTTCCACTTCAATTACATCATCTTTCGCCATTCAAGTGTTCTCCCTTCTTCAAATCAGTAATTTGCTCTCTGACAAATGTCCAAATGAGTACATCTCAATTGTCCATCTATCACCCGACCTGTTTTGAATATACTGTTCTGAACTTCCGGAGATACGCAACCATAAAAGGTTATATGATTGATATTTTTTCTTAGGAGAATGAAATTTACGCTTTTCTCCGTCTGCGATTAGTACATGGCAGCCACCGAACATGCCGATGACACCTGTATACTGATCTTGTTCTTTCCTTTGGACTATACAGACAACCTGCCCGATTTGGGCCTGAAAGGCTTCAGTGAAGACCTAAATCTTAGTCAGTATATCAAAACCTGTATCTGTAATCGCAATCGTATGCTCAAAGTGAGCACACTTTTTCCCATCAACCGTTACAACCGTCCAGTTATCAGCCAATGTTTTCACATATCGGCTGCCTGCGTTCACCATCGGTTCGATGGCCAACACCATTCCAGGTTTTAGCCGCGGGCCTTTGTTGGGCGGACCATAATGAGGAATTTGAGGGTCCTCATGAAGATCCTGTCCGACCCCATGTCCAACATATTCTCTAACAACTGAGAAATTCTCGTTTTCTACATACGTTTGTATGGCATGGGAAATGTTCGACAGACGTTCGCCTGGCTTTGCTTCCTGTAAGCCTTTATATAGAGATTCCTCTGTGACTTCCAGTAGTTTGCGGTCTTCATCACTGATTACCCCAACTGGATAAGTCCAAGCAGAGTCACCATGATAGCCATTTAACTTTGCGCCAATATCGATACTAATGATGTCACCATCACGTAAAACCCGTTTACCAGGAATACCGTGAACGAGTTCTTCATTCACCGAAACGCAAATGCTCCCGCGAAAACCATTATACCCTTTAAAAGATGGGATTGCACCCTGCTTTGTAATAAAACGTTCGGCAATTTGATCCAATTCTTTTGTCGAAATACCTGGTTTTATATGTTTCTTCAGCTCTTCATGAGTCAGTGCGACAATGCGTCCAGCTTCTCTCATAATCTCAAGCTCGCGAGGAGTTTTACAGATAATCATTTATTTAATCCCCCAAGCAGGTCCTTGATATCTGCATATACATCGTTAATGTGTTTTGCACCATCAATGTTTGCAAGATATCCTTTTTCTGAATAAAAGTTCAGTAAAGGTTCAGTCTGCTTTAAGTTTACTTCAAGTCTAGTCGAAACGGTTTCTACATTATCATCTGCACGTTGATAAAGCTCGCCTCCACACTTATCGCAAACATTTTCTTTCGCAGGTGGATTGAATACTAAATGATAGGTTGCTCCGCAATTTTTGCAAATTCTTCGGCCAGTCAGACGCTCCATCAAAGCATCTTTATCGACTTTAATATTAATGACATAATCAATCGTTCTGCCAAGGTCCTTTAGAATGTCTTCTAAAGCTTCAGCCTGAGCGACTGTTCGCGGAAATCCGTCCAGAAGAAAACCTTGTTCACAATCATTTTTGCCAAGTCTTTCTCTAACAATACCGATTGTGACCTCATCAGGAACAAGCTCTCCTTTATCGATAAAGGATTTTGCTTCGAGCCCAAGTTGTGTCTCCTCTTTCATAGCAGCGCGGAACATATCTCCTGTTGAGATATGAGGGATCCCATAATCATCAACAATTCGTTCTGCCTGAGTGCCTTTACCAGCACCCGGAAGCCCCATTAAGACTAAGTTCATTTCGGATTTCCCCTTCCTTACTTAGAGAGGTTGGGCAGGAGCCCAGCCCTCTGTTTTATTTCATAAATCCACGGTAGTTTCGTTTCACTAATTGGCTTTCAAGCTGTTTCATTGTTTCAAGTGCAACACCTACAACAATGAGAAGACTTGTGCCACCAATTTGTGCAGCGGAAGGTAATCCAGCGAATTGAATGAAAAAGATAGGAAGTATTGAAATCACGGCTAAGAAAATGGCGCCCACGAACGTGAGTCGGTACAAAATGCTCGTAATTCTATCTTGAGTCATTTTCCCTGGACGAACTCCCGGGATATAGCCACCCTGCTTTTGCAGATTTTCAGCCATTTGTTCAGGATTCACTTGGACAAAGGCATAAAAATATGTGAAAGCAACAATCAGTGCTACATAAATCGTCATACCGATTGGCTTAGTATAGTCAAAGTTGTTGGTTATCCAAGTTGTCACATTATTGGTTCCGAAGAACGATGCGACCGTCTGCGGAGTAATAATGAATGAAACGGCAAAGATGACTGGAATCACCCCTGCTGGATTCACTTTCAATGGAAGGTGCGTTGCTTGACTAGCAGACATTTGTGCACGGCCAGTTCCTTTTGAATATTGAATCGCAATCTTTCTCACTGCCATTTGAATGTAAATAACACCGACAACAATGACAAGAATAGCAATGACAATAAGGGCAATTTTCAGGATTTGCATGAACAGCTGTCCATCTCCACCTACAAATTGCTGAGCGTACACTTGTTTTAATGTTTGAGGTATACCTGCGATGATACCGGCAAAGATAATAATCGAAATACCGTTACCAACACCGTGAGCAGTAATCTGCTCTCCCAGCCACATTAAAAATGCTGTTCCCGCAGTGAGTACGACCGCAATTAAGAGGTACGTTGAAACACCTGGGTTTTCAATCAGCATGCCTCCTGCCATATTGTTGAATCCATATGACATTCCTAACGCCTGGATAAAACCTAGAACAATTGTAAAATACCTTGTGAATTGTGCTAATTTTCGGCGGCCAACCTCTCCTTGCTTTGACCACTCAGTGAACTTCGGAACAACATCCATCTGCAAGAGCTGAATGATGATCGAAGCAGTGATATACGGCATAATCCCCATTGCAAGAATGGAGAATTGGAAAAGTGCCCCGCCCCCAAACGTGTTGAGGATCCCGAAAACACTCATTTGATCCTGTGCCTGGAGAACTTCGGCGTTCACATTAGGCACAGGGATGAAAGCACCTATACGAAAGACGATTAACATTAAAAGAGTGAATATAATCTTATTCCGTATATCTTTCACGCGCATAAAATTGGAGATTGTCTTAAACAAGTTAGATCACCTCGGCTGTACCGCCAGCAGCTTCAATCGCTTCTTTAGCAGAAGCAGAGAATTTATTGGCTTTTACAGTTAATTTTTTTTCTAATTTACCGTTGCCAAGAATTTTTACTCCTGCTTTTAACTTGCTTATTGCACCAGTCTCTAGAAGAAGTTCAGGAGTTACTTCCGTTCCTTCGTCAAAACTGTTTAATCTGTCTAAGTTGATTACCGCGTAATCTTTACGGTTGATGTTTGTAAAACCACGTTTTGGAAGACGTTGGAATAAAGGCATCTGACCACCTTCGAAACCAGGGCGTACACCGCCGCCAGAACGAGCGTTTTGACCTTTATGACCTTTACCAGAAGTTTTACCGTTACCTGATCCAATACCACGACCAACACGGTTGCGTACTTTACGTGAACCTTCTGAAGGCTTCAATTCATGAAGTTTCATTTGGGCACCTCCTTATCGATTAAAAATGTTTTATTGTTCTTTAACAGAAACTAAATGAGACACCTTGTTAATCATGCCGCGGATCGCTGCATTGTCTTCATGTACGACTGTTTGGTTTGTTTTCTTAAGACCAAGAGTACGAACAGTGACACGCTGATCTTCTGGGCGACCGATTACACTGCGTTTGAGGGTAATTTCTAATTTATTTGCCATTAATGTTCCCTCCTTATCCTAACAGGTCTTCTACAGATTTTCCACGAAGCTTCGCAACGTCTTCAGCACGTTTAAGTTCACTTAAACCCTGAAGTGTTGCGCGGATCATGTTGATCGGTGTATTAGAACCTAGAGATTTAGAAAGGATATCAGCTAGACCAGCAAGCTCAAGAACCGCACGCACTGGGCCTCCAGCGATAACTCCTGTACCTTCTGAAGCAGGCTTCAATAGAACGTTTCCTGCACCGAATCGACCGATGATTTCATGTGGAATTGTAGTTCCAACCATTGGTACTTCAATTAAATTCTTTTTCGCATCTTCAACAGCTTTGCGGATCGCTTCTGGTACTTCTTGTGCTTTACCAGTACCGAAACCTACATGACCGTTTTTGTCACCGACAACAACTAAAGCTGCAAAACGGAAACGACGTCCACCTTTAACAACTTTCGCTACGCGGTTAACCGTAACTAAGCGTTCTTCTAACTCTAATTTGCTTTGGTCAATACGACTCATTCGGATGTGTCCCTCCTTCTTTTATTAAAATTTAAGTCCAGCCTCACGAGCAGCTTCAGCTAGAGCTTTTACACGTCCATGATATAAGTATCCTCCGCGGTCAAATACCACGTTAGAGATTCCTTTTTCAACAGCACGTTTTGCAACAAGTTCGCCAACTTTAGTAGCAGCTGCAGCGTCAGAACTATTCTCGATCTTTAAATCTTTATCAAGAGTAGAAGCACTTACAAGTGTTACACCGTTAACATCATCAATTACTTGAGCGTAGATGTTCTTGTTAGAACGGAAAACGTTAAGGCGAGGTCTTTCAGCAGTACCTGAAAGTTTCGCACGAACACGAGCGTGTCTTTTAAGACGAGTAGCGTTTTTACTAGTTTTCGTAATCATCCGAGTCACTCCTTTCTTCACATTAAGCGATCTTACTTACCAGTTTTTCCTTCTTTACGGCGAACGAATTCACCTTCGTAACGAATTCCTTTACCTTTGTAAGGCTCTGGAGAACGGACAGCGCGGATGTTAGAAGCTAGAGCTCCCACACGCTCTTTATCGATACCTTTAATGACTACTTTCGTTTGAGATGGAACTTCGACTTCAACTCCATCCTCAGGAACGATTTCAACTGGATGAGAGTATCCAACGTTAAGAACAAGTTTGTTTCCAGATTTAGCTGCACGGTAACCGACACCGATAAGTTCTAAACCTCTTTCGAAACCTTTAGATACACCTTCAACCATGTTTGCAATTAAGCTACGTGTTGTACCATGTAATGCACGGTGTTCTTTATGATCAGACGGACGGCTTACAGTTAAGACGCTGTCCTCAATTTTAATTTCCATATCAGGGTGAAATGTACGAGTTAGTTCACCTTTTGGTCCCTTTACTGTCACTGTGTTATCGTTGTTTGTCACAGTAACTCCTGAAGGGATCTCGATTAGTTTTTTACCTATACGAGACATACCAAGCACCTCCATTCATCTTAAACTTTTTTTACCATACGTAAGCAAGTACTTCTCCACCAGCTTGTTTAGCACGGGCTTCTTTGTCCGATAAAACACCTTGTGATGTAGAAATAATTGCGATTCCAAGTCCGTTAAGTACACGTGGTACTTCATTTGATTTCGCATATACACGTAAACCAGGTTTACTGATTCTTTTTAGACCAGTGATAACACGTTCGTTGTTTTGGCCATATTTAAGGAACATACGAATAATTCCTTGTTTGCTGTCTTCAACATATTCAACGTCACGGATAAAACCTTCACGCTTTAAGATTTCAGCAATTTCTCTTTTGATTTTGGAAGCCGGTACTTCTAGCTTCTCATGACGTACCATGTTCGCATTGCGAATACGAGTCAGCAAATCTGCAATCGGATCTGTCATAACCATTATTTAATAACCTCCTTCCCATTTATGGGGATTACCAGCTGGCTTTTTTAACGCCAGGAATTTGTCCTTTATATGCAAGTTCGCGGAAACAAATACGGCAAAGTTTAAACTTGCGAATTACTGAATGTGGACGTCCACAACGTTCGCAGCGCGTATACTCTTGAACTTTAAACTTTTGTTTGCGTTGTTGTTTCGCAATCATAGACTTTTTAGCCACGATTTCGCCTCCCTTTCATTGATTATTTCTGGAACGGCATACCTACTTGAGTTAATAACTCACGTGCTTCTTCGTCCGTATTGGCAGTCGTAACGATAACGATATCCATACCGCGGACTTTTGTTACTTTATCGTAATCAATTTCTGGGAAGATTAACTGTTCTTTAATACCAAGCGTGTAGTTTCCACGACCGTCGAAAGATTTCTTAGAAATCCCGCGGAAGTCACGTACACGTGGTAAAGAAACAGAAATAAGTTTATCAAGGAAATCGTACATGCGCTCTCCGCGAAGTGTTACTTTCGCACCGATTGGCATTCCTTCACGTAGACGGAATCCAGCAATAGACTTCTTCGCACGAGTAACGACAGGTTTTTGACCAGCTATAAACGTTAATTCTTCAACAGCAGTATCGATTGCTTTAGCGTTTTGAACGGCGTCACCAACACCCATGTTGATCACGATTTTTTCGATTTTTGGCACTTGCATTACTGATTTGTATTCAAACTTAGAAACTAATGCAGGTGTAATTTCTTTTACATACTTTTCTTTAAGGCGGTTCATGAGAAAGACCTCCCTTCCTTATTTACTATTTATCTAGAACTTGCCCAGATTTTTTCGCTACACGGACTTTCTTTCCGTCCTCAACTTTATACCCAACACGTGTCACTTCACCCGTTTTAGGATCAAGCGGCATTACGTTTGATACGTGGATCGGCGCTTCTTGTTCAGAAATTCCGCCCTGAGGGTTAGCTTGGGTTGGTTTAGAGTGTTTTTTCACAAGGTTAATACCTTCTACTAAAACACGGTCATTCTTAGGGAAAGCAGCAAGGATGACTCCTTGTTTACCTTTATCTTTACCAGAGATAACCACTACTTTATCGCCCTTTTTAACATGCATTTAATCGCACCTCCTTGAGTCGCGGATTGTATTCATTAAAGTACTTCTGGTGCTAGAGAAACAATTTTCATATAGTTGTTTTCACGAAGTTCACGTGCTACTGGTCCGAAGATACGAGTTCCACGCGGGCTCTTGTCGTCACGGATAATGACACATGCATTTTCATCGAAGCTGATGTAAGATCCATCGTTTCTGCGAGCTCCGCTCTTTGTACGAACGATAACTGCTTTCACAACTTCACCTTTTTTGACAACGCCTCCTGGTGTTGCTTGTTTAACCGTACAAACAATGACATCACCGATGTTAGCCGTCTTACGTCCAGAGCCACCAAGAACTTTAATCGTTAGTACTTCGCGTGCGCCAGAGTTGTCAGCTACTTTTAAACGAGTCTCCTGTTGAATCATTAATGTTACCTCCTTTCGGAAAAAGAAATCCGAACTTTATTAGATAATAACGGCTTCTTCGACAACTTCAACTAGACGAAAGCGTTTAGTCGCAGATAAAGGACGAGTTTCCATGACCTTTACGATGTCTCCGATTTTTGCTTGGTTGTTTTCATCATGTGCTTTGAACTTCTTAGAGTATCTTACACGTTTGCCATAAAGTGAATGCTTTTTGTATGTTTCAACTACAACAGTGATGGTTTTATCCATTTTGTCAGAAACAACACGACCTTGATACACTTTACGTTGGTTACGTTCGCTCATGTTTGCGGGGCCTCCCCTCTAATTATTATTTATTAGCAGCGATTTCTCTTTGACGAATCACAGTTTTCATGCGTGCGATTGATTTACGCACTTCACGAATGCGAGCAGTGTTTTCAAGCTGCCCAGTCGCTAATTGGAAACGAAGATTGAAAAGTTCTTCTTTAAGAGACTTTACTTTTTGTTCAATTTCAGCAGTGGTAAGGTCACGAATTTCATTAGCTTTCATTTGATTCACCACCAATTTCTTCACGTTTTACGAACTTCGTTTTAATTGGCAATTTGTGAGATGCAAGACGAAGAGCTTCACGCGCAACTTCTTCAGACACACCAGAAATTTCAAATAAAACTTTGCCTGGTTTTACTACAGCTACCCATCCTTCTGGAGCACCTTTACCGGAACCCATGCGGACCTCTAGAGGTTTAGCTGTGTATGGCTTAGAAGGGAAAATTTTAATCCAAACTTTACCGCCACGTTTCATGTAACGAGTCATAGCAATACGAGCAGCTTCGATTTGGCGGTTCGTGATCCAAGAAGCTTCTTGAGCTTGGATACCGTACTCACCGAAATGTACTTCAGTACCACCTTTTGCACGACCACGCATTTTTCCACGATGTTCTCTGCGATACTTCACGCGTTTTGGCAATAACATATTATTTTCCTCCTTCCGCAGTATTCTTCTTAGTTGGAAGGACTTCTCCACGATAGATCCATACTTTTACGCCAAGCTTACCATAAGTAGTGTCAGCTTCAGCAGTAGCATAGTCGATGTCAGCACGAAGTGTGTGCAACGGAACAGTACCTTCACTGTAATATTCAGAACGAGCAATATCTGCACCGCCAAGACGACCAGAAACCATTGTTTTGATTCCTTGTGCTCCAGCACGCATTGTGCGTTGGATTGTTTGTTTTTGTGCACGACGGAATGAAATACGATTTTCAAGTTGACGAGCGATGTTTTCAGCAACTAGCTGAGCATCAAGATCTGCTCTTTTGATTTCAAGGATGTTGATGTGTACACGTTTGCCAGTTAGGCTGTTAAGAGCTTTACGAAGTGCTTCAACTTCAGATCCGCCTTTACCAATTACCATACCTGGTTTAGCCGTGTGGATTGTGATATTTACGCGGTTTGCAGCACGTTCGATTTCTACTTTAGAAACAGACGCGTCAGACAAACGCTTGCTGATGAATTCACGGATTTTCAAGTCTTCATGTAAGAAGTCAGCGTAATCTTTTCCTGCGAACCATTTAGATTCCCAATCACGAATGACGCCAATACGAAGACCTACTGGATTTACCTTTTGACCCACGGATTATCCCTCCTTCTTTTCTGATACAACGATTGTAATGTGGCTAGTACGTTTGTTAATTGCGCTCGCACGACCCATAGCACGTGGACGGAATCTCTTAAGTGTTGGACCTTCGTCAACGAATGCTTGAGTAATCACTAGGCTGTTAGCGTCCAACTCGTAGTTGTGCTCAGCATTTGCGATAGCAGATTTTAATACTTTTTCAATAATTGGTGAAGCAGCCTTAGGTGTAAGGTTTAAAATAGAAACTGCTTCTCCTACTTGCTTACCTCGGATCAGGTCCATTACTAGACGTGCTTTACGAGGAGCAATACGGACTGTTCTTGCGACAGCTTTAGCTTGCATTTAAAAGCCTCCTCTCATTAGCGTCTTGTTTTTTTATCGTCACTAGCATGACCTTTGTAAGTACGGCTTGGTGCGAATTCGCCCAATTTGTGACCTACCATATCTTCAGAAATGAAAACAGGTACATGTTTGCGTCCGTCATAGACAGCGATTGTGTGACCGATGAATTGTGGGAAAATTGTAGAACGACGAGACCAAGTTTTTACGACTTGCTTTTTGTCAGTTTCATTCAATTTCTCGACTTTAGCCATCAAATGATCATCAACAAATGGTCCTTTTTTTAAGCTGCGAGCCATTGTGGAACCTCCCTTCGTGATTGAACTACGGTCCTAAATGAACCGTAGACAACCCCGTTACTTGTTTTTACGACGACGTACAATGAATTTATCAGACTTGTTGGTTTTCTTACGAGTCTTGAATCCAAGAGTCGGTTTGCCCCATGGAGACATTGGTGATTTACGTCCGATTGGAGCGCGTCCTTCACCACCACCGTGTGGGTGATCGTTAGGGTTCATTACAGAACCACGAACTGTTGGGCGTACGCCTTTCCAGCGTGAACGTCCAGCTTTACCGATGTTAATTAATTCGTGTTGCTCGTTTCCAACTTGACCGATAGTCGCACGGCAAGCAGAAAGAATCATACGAACTTCTCCTGAGTTCAAACGTACAAGAACGTATTTACCTTCTTTACCAAGAACTTGAGCAGAAGTACCAGCAGAACGAACTAATTGTCCACCTTTACCTGGTTTTAATTCAATGTTATGCACAACTGTACCAACTGGGATGTTGATAAGTGGAAGAGCATTACCTGGTTTGATGTCAGATTCTGGTCCAGAAGTAACTTCAGTACCAACTTGGATTCCTTTAGGAGCAAGAATGTAACGTTTCTCACCATCTGCATAGTTTACAAGAGCGATGTTCGCTGAACGGTTTGGATCATACTCGATTGTAGCAACGCGTCCAGGTATACCGTCTTTATCACGTTTAAAGTCAATGATACGGTATTGACGTTTATGACCGCCACCTTGATGACGAACAGTCATTCTACCTTGGTTGTTACGTCCGCCTTTTCTGTGAAGCGGCGCAAGCAACGATTTTTCTGGTTTGTCAGTCGTGATTTCAGCAAAATCTGAAGTAGTCATGCCACGACGACCATTACTGGTTGGTTTATACTTTTTAATCGCCATTTTGAATTTCCCTCCTTCTTTTTAAGATTTACGCTTCAAAAATTTCGATTTCTTTGCTGTCAGCAGTTAATTTTACGATCGCTTTTCTGCGACGGCTAGTCATACCAGTGTAGCGTCCAACGCGTTTAGATTTTCCTTTGTAATTTTGAACGTTGACTTTCTCAACTTTCACTCCAAAGATTTCTTCAACAGCGTCTTTCACTTCTGTTTTGTTAGCTCTGACATCAACTTCGAACGTATACTTCTTCTCTGTCATTAGATCAGCAGAACGTTCAGTAATGATAGGGCGCTTTAGAACATCACGAGGATCTTTCATTATGCAAGTCCCTCCTCTACTTTTTCAACCGCTGCTTTAGTGATCAGAAGTTTCTCGTGGTTGACAACGTCAAGAACGTTGATACCGTTAGCTTCAACAACTGTTACTCCAGGGATGTTACGAGCAGATAAAGCAACTGTTTCGTTTGCATCCGCAGTGACGATTAACGCTTTCTTCTCGACAGATAATCCTTTTAGGATGCCTGCGAATTCTTTCGTTTTCACTGCATCAAGAGTCAGATCTTCAAGAACGATGATGTTGTTGTCGATTACTTTAGAAGACAATACTGACTTGATAGCCAAGCGGCGAACTTTTTTAGGTAATTTATAAGAATAGCTGCGTGGTGTTGGACCGAATACGATACCGCCTCCGCGCCATTGTGGTGAACGGATAGAACCTTGACGAGCACGACCAGTACCCTTCTGTCTCCAAGGCTTACGACCTCCGCCACGTACTTCAGAACGAGTTTTTACTTTGTGAGTTCCTTGACGTAAGGAAGCTCTTTGCATAAGAATAGCATCGAATACTACGCTTTCGTTTGGCTCAATTCCAAACACAGAAGCGTTTAATTCGATTTCACCGTTAGTAGAACCGTTTTGGTTAAATAATGCTACTTTTGGCATGACTTGTTTCCTCCTTTCCTAAGAGAGTTATTTAGATTTAACTGCACTCTTTACAGTTACTAGAGATTTTTTAGCTCCTGGTACATTTCCTTTGATCAATAGAAGATTGCGTTCTGCATCAACTTTAACGATCTCAAGGTTTTGGACAGTGATTTGCTCTCCGCCCATACGACCTGGAAGAAGTTTACCTTTGAATACTCGGTTTGGATCAACAGGTCCCATTGAACCAGGACGACGGTGGTAACGTGAACCGTGAGTCATTGGTCCGCGTGATTGTCCGTGGCGCTTGATAGCCCCTTGGAATCCTTTACCTTTTGATGTTCCTGTTACATCTACGATATCTCCACTTGCGAAAATATCAACTTTGACTTCCTGACCAACTTCATACGCATCTAACTCCGCACCGCGTAATTCTTTTACGAAGCGCTTAGGAGCAGTTTCCGCTTTAGCAACGTGGCCCTTCTCTGGTTTGTTAGAAAGCTTTTCACGTTTGTCGTCAAAACCGATTTGGATTGCTTCATAGCCATCCGTGTCAGCAGTCTTCTTTTGAAGAACAACGTTAGCAGCAGCCTCAACAACAGTTACAGGGATAAGATCACCGTTTTCTGCGAATACTTGCGTCATACCAATTTTTCTACCTAAGATTCCTTTGGTCATTAGTCACACCTCCTATAATATGTGTTTTCTATTTGAATTAAAGTTTGATTTCGATATCTACACCAGATGGTAAATCTAAACGCATAAGTGCATCAACTGTTTGTGGAGTTGGATTCACGATGTCGATTAGACGTTTGTGAGTACGCATCTCAAATTGCTCACGAGAATCTTTGTACTTATGCACCGCACGAAGGATTGTGTAAACTGATTTTTCAGTTGGAAGCGGGATTGGACCAGATACACTAGCACCAGAACGCTTAGCCGTTTCAACAATCTTCTCAGCAGATTGATCAAGAATTCTATGATCATATGCTTTTAAACGAATACGAATTTTTTGTTTTGCCATTATTTTCCCTCCTTTTCGCCTACTTACGTTAGACAGTTCTCCGTGAGAAAAACCTGATCACCTTGCCATGGCAAAGCGGCCGGGTGTGTCAGCAACCTCTCACTTCATCGCAGTCAAAGACCAACATGCACCATTGTACCAAATTGGCCTGCGTGTTGCAATAATAAATCGGATAAATTTATGATTTGCACACTTTTCATATTATACAGGGGTTCAGCCTATAAATCAAGCTTTCCCTGAAGATGATGTACAGCCGTCTTTTTTATGGTACGGATAAATTCTTCTGGCTCTTCTAGATGCGGGGAATGTGCAGATTCTTTAAAGGTGAACCATTCTTTGACTGGTGCTGTTAATTGCTCAACATAAGGTTTTGATACAGCAGCTGGTGTAATCATGTCATATTCACCAATGATAAAGTAACAAGGTATTAATATAGTAGAAACTCGGTATTCAATGCTCTCATTCATCAATTCATCCCATAGAATGTCCTGACTAAGCATCTGTCCTTTAAGGAAATTCCACTTATCTTTGAGCTGATATTCCTTACTAAAAAGAAACCCGCGCAGCATTTGAATAAGCGGCTTCCACCTATGTGTGAGACCTACGCTTCCTAGCTCTTTATATAGAGAGAACAGAGCATGAGCTGATATTCGTTTCCACGGAGGAGGCGTCAGTAATCGCAGGCACCAAGTAAACAACCGATTTCTTTCGTATTTCTCCAAAAGAAGCTCGTACGACACACTATCTTCTTTTATTACATCTACTACCTGACTAATTCCATAGTAAGCATGATATAGATCTGGGCGCTTATGTACTGCTTGTATGGCGATTAATGACCCCCATGAATATCCGGCGATGTACAATTTTGATTGACCTAGATATGAAAGGACTTTCTCTGTCAGTTCAATCGTATCTTCAATAAATTGCCGAATGGTCATGGAAGTATCGGAGGGATTCTTTTGATAGGAGAGTCCCGCGCCACGCTGATCCCAATGAACAACTGTAAAATCGTGATTAAGTTCCTCATGAAATGAGTCGATATAGCTGATTTGAGCGGAACCGGGCCCACCGTGTAAAAATAAAAGAACAGGCTTCGCTTCACTAGTGTGATCTTCTTTGATCATAATCCATTGGTCAACCCCGCCGATTAACCATTTCTTCAAATATGTCTTCGCCATTCCAGTGATCCTCTCGGTTCCATTTAGATTCTATAGCTTATAGTAGCCGTTCTGATCTGGAAAAGCAAAAAAAAAGAGACCCTTTTGCAAGGAGTCTCTTTTATATGTTTATTACTTAATGATATTTGAAACGACGCCAGAACCTACAGTACGTCCACCCTCACGGATAGAGAAACGAGTTCCTTCTTCGATAGCGATAGTAGAGATAAGTTCAACTTCCATCTCAGTGTTATCGCCAGGCATTACCATTTCAGTACCTTCTGGAAGATGTACGATACCAGTTACGTCAGTTGTACGGAAGTAGAACTGCGGACGGTAGTTAGCGAAGAATGGAGTATGACGTCCACCCTCTTCTTTAGAAAGTACATAAACTTCAGCTTTGAAACGGCTATGTGGAGTGATTGTACCTGGTTTAGCAAGTACTTGACCACGTTGGATATCTTCACGAGATACACCACGAAGTAGTGCACCGATGTTGTCACCAGCTTCAGCATAGTCAAGAAGCTTACGGAACATTTCAACACCTGTAACAGTTGTTTTACCATTGTCTTCTTGAAGACCGATAATTTCAACTTCGTCACCGACTTTAACTTGTCCACGCTCAACACGACCAGTAGCAACAGTTCCACGACCAGTGATTGAGAATACATCCTCAACTGGCATCATGAATGGCTTCTCAGTGTCACGTTCTGGAGTTGGGATGTACTCATCAACCGCATCCATAAGTTCAAAGATTTTTGCTTCGTAATCAGCATCTCCTTCAAGAGCTTTAAGAGCAGAACCTTTGATAACTGGTACATCATCACCAGGGAAGTCATAGTCAGAAAGAAGGTCACGAACTTCCATTTCAACAAGTTCAAGTAACTCTTCATCGTCAACCATGTCACATTTGTTAAGGAATACTACGATGTATGGAACACCTACGTTACGAGAAAGTAGGATGTGCTCACGTGTTTGTGGCATTGGACCATCAGCAGCAGATACTACTAAGATCGCGCCGTCCATTTGAGCAGCACCAGTGATCATGTTTTTAACGTAGTCAGCGTGTCCTGGGCAGTCTACGTGTGCATAGTGACGAGTGTCTGTTTCATACTCGACGTGTGAAGTTGAGATTGTGATTCCACGCTCGCGCTCTTCTGGAGCACCATCGATTTGGTCATATCCCATAGCTGATCCTTTACCAGACTTCTTATGAAGAACTGTTGAGATAGCAGCAGTTAGAGTTGTTTTACCATGGTCAACGTGTCCAATTGTACCAATGTTAGCATGCGATTTGGAACGGTCGAATTTTTCTTTAGCCATTCTAAAAATCCTCCTTAAAGGTTCATTGTATTTGGTATAGAGTGATAGAAAGTGAAGAGTTATCTCTCACTTTCTGATCTTCAATAGTAGTTATACTTTAGTTTAAAGGCAAAATCAATTATTCACCTTTATTTTTTTTGATGATTTCTTCACTGATGCTCTTAGGCACTTCTTCGTAGTGATCCATATGCATAGTGAAAGTACCGCGTCCTTGTGTGTTAGAACGGAGTGAAGTTGCATATCCGAACATTTCAGAAAGTGGAACCATTGCGCGAACAACTTGAGCGTTACCGCGAGCTTCCATACCTTCTACACGTCCACGACGAGATGTGATATCACCCATGATGTCTCCCATGTATTCTTCAGGGATAACGACTTCCACTTTCATCATTGGCTCAAGTAGAACTGGGTTACATTTGCTGACAGCATTTTTCAATGCCATAGATGCAGCAATTTTAAACGCCATTTCGTTCGAGTCAACATCGTGGTAAGATCCATCAAATAATTTTGCTTTGATGTCGATTAATGGGAATCCAGCTAATACACCATTTTCAAGTGAATCTTCAAGACCTGCTTGAATTGCTGGAATGTATTCACGTGGAACAACCCCACCGACGATTGCATTTTGGAATTCGAAGCCTGCGCCTTCTTCGTTTGGTTCGAATTCGATCCAAACGTGTCCGAACTGACCACGTCCACCAGACTGACGTACGAATTTACCTTCAACTTTTGCACCAGAACGGAATGTTTCACGGTACGCAACTTGAGGAGCACCTACGTTAGCTTCCACCTTGAACTCACGCTTCATACGGTCAACAATGATATCAAGGTGAAGCTCACCCATACCAGAGATGATCGTTTGACCAGTTTCAGGGTTTGTTTGTGTACGGAATGTTGGATCCTCTTCAGCTAGTTTAGCTAAAGCGATACCCATTTTATCTTGGTCAGCCTTTGATTTAGGCTCGATGGCTACATCGATAACTGGCTCTGGGAATTCCATAGACTCAAGGATAACAGTATCTTTCTCGTCACAAAGAGTGTCACCAGTAGATGTATCTTTAAGACCAACAGCTGCTGCGATATCCCCTGCATATACAGTAGAGATTTCTTCACGGCTGTTTGCGTGCATTTGAAGGATACGTCCAACACGCTCACGCTTGTTCTTAGAAGAGTTCTTCACGTATGAACCTGAAGCAAGTGTTCCAGAGTATACGCGGAAGAAAGTTAGTTTCCCAACATAAGGGTCAGTCATAACTTTAAATGCAAGAGCTGAGAATGGTGCGTCATCAGTAGACTCACGAACAACCTCTTCATTTGAATCTGGCAGGATACCTTTAATTGCAGCAACATCAGTTGGTGCAGGAAGGTAATCAAGCACAGCATCAAGTACAAGCTGAACACCTTTGTTTTTGAAAGCAGATCCAACAAGAACTGGGTAGAATTCAACATTCAACGTTCCTTTACGGATTGCAGCTTTCAATTCAGGAATTGTAATTTCTTCACCCTCAAGGTATTTTTCCATAAGCTCTTCATCAAACTCAGCGACAGCCTCAATAAGGCTGTTGCGAAGCTCTTCAGCTTTGTCTTTATACTCAGCAGGGATTTCTTGTGCATCAGAGCGAGTTCCAAGGTCATCTTCGTAGAAGTATGCTACGTTATCTACAAGGTCGATGATTCCTTCGAATTGATCTTCAGCGCCGATCGGCAATTGAATTGCATGAGCGTTCGCTTGAAGACGATCTCTTAATGTGCTTACAGAGTAAAGGAAGTCCGCACCGGTTTTATCCATTTTGTTAACGAATACGATACGAGGTACTCCGTAAGTTGTTGCTTGGCGCCAAACTGTTTCAGTTTGTGGCTCTACACCTGATTGTGCATCAAGAACTGCTACCGCACCATCAAGTACACGTAAAGAACGTTCAACTTCAACAGTGAAGTCTACGTGTCCTGGTGTATCGATGATGTTTACACGGTAACCTTTCCATTGTGCTGTAGTAGCAGCAGAAGTGATTGTAATACCACGTTCTTGCTCCTGCTCCATCCAGTCCATTTGGGAAGCTCCTTCGTGAGTTTCACCAATTTTATGGATACGACCAGTGTAGTATAAGATACGCTCAGTCGTTGTCGTTTTACCAGCATCGATGTGAGCCATGATACCAATATTACGAGTTTTGTCTAAGGAGAACTCTCTTGCCATTGGGTAATTTCTCCTTCCTTATTAGGGAATAGTTTTTTTAGTTTGGTATAAATCCTACCAGCGGTAGTGAGCGAATGCTTTGTTCGCTTCTGCCATTTTGTGTGTATCTTCACGTTTCTTAACAGCAGCACCAGTGTTGTTAGCTGCGTCAAGGATTTCGTTAGCAAGACGCTCTTCCATCGTTTTTTCTCCACGAAGACGAGCGTAGTTTACTAACCAGCGAAGACCTAAAGTAGTACGACGGTCTGGGCGAACTTCTACAGGAACTTGGTAGTTAGCTCCACCTACACGACGTGCTTTAACTTCAAGAACTGGCATGATGTTTTTCAAGGCTTGTTCGAAAACCTCCATCGCTTCATTACCAGTACGTTCTTTGATGATATCAAATGACTTGTAGAGAATTGTTTGTGACTTTCCTCTTTTACCGTCGATCATCATTTTGTTGATCAAACGAGATACAAGTTTAGAATTGTAAATTGGATCTGGCAATACGTCTCTTTTTGCTACAGGACCTTTACGTGGCATCTGATAGCCTCCCTTCTCATTTAAAAGGATTTCTATCTGTCTCTCATCTCAATATCATTGTCAGTTGCCTGACTCCACTGATCTGATATCAACTTCTAAAAACCCTTATGTTTGTTTGTATTATTTGCTTTGTTTAGGGCGTTTTGTTCCGTATTTAGAACGTCCTTGCATACGACCGTCAACTCCGGCAGTATCAAGCGCACCACGAACGATGTGGTAACGTACACCCGGTAAGTCTTTTACACGTCCGCCACGGATAAGTACTACACTGTGCTCTTGTAGATTATGTCCGATACCAGGAATGTAAGCTGTTACCTCAATCAGGTTAGACAAACGTACACGAGCATATTTACGTAGTGCTGAGTTTGGTTTTTTCGGTGTCATTGTGCCGACACGAGTACAAACCCCGCGCTTCTGTGGAGATGTTACGTTAGTGTGCTCTTTTTTGAAACTGTTGTATCCTTTGTTAAGTGCAGGAGACTTTGAGTTTTCAACTTTACTCACGCGTCCTTTGCGTATTAGCTGATTAATTGTAGGCATGTTGTTATTCCTCCCTTCGTTGCTTTTTTTATAACCCACATACCCAGGTGGTTCATTAAAAGGCAAAAAACAATGCTTTTGCATTTACACATGCAAAAACAAAACAAGTACGCTATAACATAATGGCAACAGCTGCTGCCCCAACTTCAATTCCGCAGGCTTTGCCGAGCTTTTTCATGGAATCTACCACTAAAATGTCTACACCCTTCTCTTGCGCTAGTTTTGTTACACTAGCTGTTAAAGCAGGATCAGCATCTTTCGCTACGACGATTTCCTTTACTGAATCTCGTTTCAGAGCTTTTACTGTTTGCTTCGTACCAATAATAATGGATTGGGCCTGTGATACTTTATCATAAGACATCGAATATCCTCCAAAGTAACAGGTTTTATTTTGAGCACCTTGGTTATATTATCATCATGGCAGAAGGATGTCAATATCATATGACAGATTATCTTGACATCCTTCACCATTTTTTGATGATTTTATAGGAATCTCACGAGAAAGATTACTCTACAGGAACCATATCGTCAGACGGCTGCACTTGTGAAACCGGCTTAACTTTACGGTAGTTTGGCATTCCTGTTCCAGCTGGAACAAGTTTACCGATGATCACATTCTCTTTCAAGCCAAGCAGTTCATCACGTTTTCCTTTGATCGCCGCATCTGTTAGGACACGAGTCGTTTCTTGGAAGGATGCCGCAGACAAGAATGAGTCTGTTTCAAGCGATGCTTTTGTAATACCAAGAAGAACTGGGCGGCCTGTTGCAGGACGCTTGCCTTCGAATAGTACTTTTTTGTTCGCTTCAGTGAATTGATGTACATCAAGAAGTGTGCCTGGTAATACATCTGTATCCCCTGCATCAGCGACACGCACTTTACGAAGCATTTGGCGAACCATTACCTCAACGTGCTTATCTCCGATCTCTACCCCTTGCATACGGTATACTTTTTGTACTTCATGAAGCAGATATTCTTGAACAGCTGTCATATCAGTCACTTTAAGAAGTTCTTTCGGATCGATCGAACCTTCTGTCAGTACTTGACCACGAGTGACTTTGTCACCTTCAACAACTTTCAGACGTGCATTGTAAGGAGCTGTGTAAGAACGAGTTTCAACGTCGCCTTGAACCACAATTTCCTGCTGCTTGTCACGAACATCGTTAATTTCAGCAACGACACCATCAATTTCAGAAATCGTCGCTTGCCCTTTCGGATTACGCGCTTCAAATAGCTCTTGGATACGAGGTAAACCTTGTGTAATATCGTCTCCTGCTACCCCACCGGTGTGGAACGTACGCATTGTAAGCTGTGTTCCTGGCTCACCGATTGATTGAGCAGCGATGATTCCAACTGCTTCACCGACTTCAACGTCAGTGCCAGTTGCAAGGTTACGGCCGTAGCATCGTTTACATACACCATGAGGCGTGTTACATGTAAATGCAGAACGGATCCATACTTCCTCAACCCCTGCTTCAACTACTTCAAGTGCTTTATCTTCATCAATTAGCTCGTTTTCGTCGACCATGACTTCGCCCGTTTCAGGATGAACAATTGGTTTTCTTGCAAAACGTCCGATAAGACGTTCTTCAAGTTTCTCAATAATTTCATTTCCTTCTCTAATGGACTTCGCCAAGATTCCACGGTCTGTACCGCAATCTGTTTCACGGATGATGACATCCTGTGCAACGTCAACGAGACGACGCGTGAGGTAACCTGAGTCAGCTGTTTTAAGAGCTGTATCGGCAAGACCTTTACGCGCTCCGTGAGTGGAAATAAAGTATTCTAATACGGTTAAACCTTCACGGAAACTAGATTTGATCGGAAGTTCAATGATACGTCCAGCCGGGTTGGCCATCAGACCACGCATACCAGCCAGCTGAGTGAAGTTAGATGCGTTACCACGCGCTCCAGAGTCACTCATCATGTAGATTGGGTTGACTTCATCAAGGGACTTCATCAGTTTACCTTGGATGACATCTTTAGAAGAACTCCAGATCGAAATGACTCTCTCGTAACGCTCTTCTTCAGTAATCAAACCACGTCTGAATTGCTTCATGACGTTATCTACTTTTGCTTGCGCTTCTTCGAGGATCTTCTGTTTATCATCTAATACGACGATATCAGACACCCCAACCGTAATACCCGCTTTAGTAGAGTATTTGAAACCAAGATTTTTCATGCGGTCAAGCATTTTAGATGTCTCAGTGATATGGAATCTCTTAAAGATTTCCGCAATGATTTTACCTAAAATACCTTTTTTGAACGGCGCATTGATTTCTTGTTTCTCAATCGCAGCTTTGACATCTTCACCTTTTTCAAGGAAGAAGCGGTCAGGCGTTTTTTCTTCAATATTGCTCTTTGTCGGCTCATTCATGTAAGGGAATGATTCCGGTAAGATTTCGTTAAAGATTAGTTTTCCAACTGTTGTAATCAACAATTTAGAACGCTGTTCATCAGTGAATGTCACATTCTTCAACGAGTTAGCTGCAACAGCTACACGTGTATGAAGATGCACATACCCATTTTGATAAGCTATAAGGGCTTCGTTAGTATCTTTGAAGACCATACCTTCTCCGATAGCACCTTTACGCTCAAGTGTAAGGTAGTAGTTACCAAGCACCATATCCTGAGATGGCGTAACAACAGGTTTTCCATCTTTCGGGTTCAAAATGTTTTGAGCAGCAAGCATTAAGATACGAGCTTCAGCTTGAGCCTCAGCAGATAATGGTACGTGAACCGCCATTTGGTCACCGTCAAAGTCAGCGTTGTAGGCTGTACATACAAGTGGATGCAGACGAATTGCGCGTCCTTCCACAAGTGTAGGTTCAAACGCTTGAATACCAAGTCTGTGAAGAGTCGGTGCACGGTTTAGTAAGACTGGGTGCTCGCGAATCACTGATTCTAAAACATCCCATACTTCCGGCTGCACGCGCTCAATTTTACGCTTCGCACTCTTGATGTTGTGAGCTAAACCTTTTTCAACAAGCTCCTTCATCACGAATGGTTTGAATAATTCAAGAGCCATTTCTTTCGGAAGTCCACACTGATACATTTTCAAATGTGGTCCTACGACGATAACGGAACGTCCAGAATAGTCAACACGTTTACCAAGCAAGTTTTGACGGAAACGTCCTTGTTTCCCTTTCAGCATATGAGAAAGAGATTTCAATGGTCTGTTTCCTGGTCCTGTTACTGGTCGGCCTCTACGTCCATTATCAATCAAGGCATCGACAGCTTCTTGAAGCATACGCTTCTCGTTCTGAACGATGATGCTTGGCGCGCCAAGATCTAATAAACGTTTCAGACGATTGTTACGGTTGATGACACGACGATAAAGGTCGTTTAAGTCAGAAGTAGCAAAACGTCCACCATCAAGCTGAACCATTGGACGTAATTCTGGCGGAATAACCGGAAGTACATCAAGAATCATCCATGATGGTTTGTTTCCTGAGTTACGGAAGGCTTCTAGCACTTCAAGGCGTTTAATCGCACGTGTACGACGCTGTCCTTGAGCAGTTTTCAGCTCTTCTTTCAGTGCATCTACTTCTTTTACAAGATCGATATCTTGAAGAAGTTTATTGATTGCTTCTGCACCCATAGCTGCTTGGAATGTATTACCGTATTTATCTAAATAAGCACGGAATTCCTTCTCAGAAAGAAGTTGTTTCTTCTCAAGCGGTGTGTTGCCCGGATCTGTCACAACGTATGAAGCGAAGTAAATCACTTCTTCTAATGCACGTGGTGACATATCAAGAACAAGACCCATACGGCTTGGGATACCTTTGAAATACCAAATGTGGGAAACTGGGGCAGCCAGTTCGATATGCCCCATTCTCTCACGACGGACTTTTGCCCGTGTTACTTCTACACCACAACGGTCACATACAACACCCTTATAACGAACGCGTTTATACTTTCCACAATGACATTCCCAGTCTTTTTGCGGTCCGAAGATACGTTCACAAAAGAGACCATCTTTTTCAGGTTTCAGTGTACGATAGTTAATCGTTTCAGGCTTTTTCACTTCACCAAAAGACCAAGAACGGATTTTATCAGGTGATGCGAGACCGATGTTCATATACTCAAAATTGTTCACATCTAGCAAGGGGCCTACCTCCCTTTTAATCTTCGGGTTATACCCTAGTCACTTGCTCTAATCGTTTCTGCTATTCTTTTGTGACTGCGTCACGTTCAAGATCGACAGGTGCGAGGTCTGCAGCATCTTCGTCATTAGATAACGCTAATCCGTCTGCTTTCTTCGTTTCCTCATCGTCTTCTAAATCTCTCATTTCTATCTCTTCTTCATCGCCAGATAGGATTTTGACATCCATACCTAAACTTTGAAGTTCTTTGATTAACACTTTGAATGATTCAGGGACACCTGGTTCAGGGACGTTATCCCCTTTGACGATGGCTTCGTATGTTTTCACACGACCCACCACGTCATCCGATTTAACTGTTAAGATCTCTTGAAGTGTGTATGCTGCACCGTAAGCTTCAAGTGCCCATACTTCCATCTCTCCGAAACGCTGACCACCAAACTGTGCTTTACCGCCAAGTGGCTGCTGCGTAACAAGTGAGTATGGTCCAGTTGAACGAGCGTGAAGTTTGTCGTCAACCATGTGAGCCAGTTTGATCATGTACATGATTCCGACTGATACACGGTTATCGAATGGTTCACCAGTTCGACCGTCATAAAGGACTGTTTTCGCATCACGGGACATACCTGCTTCTTCAAGCGTTTCCCAAACATCTTCCTCACGCGCACCATCAAATACTGGTGACGCAATGTGGATGCCAAGGTAACGTGCAGCCATACCCATATGAAGCTCAAGTACCTGACCGATGTTCATACGAGATGGTACCCCTAGAGGGTTTAACATGATATCAATCGGTGTTCCATCTGGAAGATACGGCATATCTTCTTCTGGAAGGATTTTAGAGATAACCCCTTTGTTACCATGTCGTCCAGCCATTTTGTCACCTTCAGAAATTTTACGCTTCTGAACGATGTATACGCGGACTAACTGGTTAACACCCGGAGGTAATTCATCTCCATCTTCACGGTTAAAGACTTTGACGTCGTGGATAATTCCGCCGCCGCCGTGTGGAACACGTAGAGATGTATCACGTACTTCACGAGCCTTTTCACCGAAGATTGCATGTAATAGACGTTCTTCAGCTGTTAGTTCTGTTACACCTTTAGGTGTTACTTTCCCTACAAGAAGGTCTCCGTCTTTTACTTCTGCACCAATACGGATGATTCCACGCTCGTCAAGGTTGCGTAAAGCATCTTCCCCAACGTTTGGAATATCACGAGTGATTTCTTCCGGTCCAAGCTTTGTATCACGAGCTTCTGATTCATATTCTTCAATATGAATAGATGTGTAGACGTCATCTTTTACAAGGCGCTCACTCATGATGATCGCATCCTCGTAGTTATAACCGTCCCAAGTCATGAAGCCGACCATGACGTTACGTCCTAGAGCCAATTCACCTTTTTCCATTGAAGGACCGTCTGCAAGGATTTCTCCTTTTACGACTTCATCTCCAACACTTACGATTGGACGCTGGTTGTAGCAAGTCCCTTGGTTAGAGCGGACAAATTTCAGCAAGCTGTATTTGTCTAGGTTTCCTTTGACTTGTTGTCCGTCGACATCTTCATAGCGGCGAACCCAAATATTTTTTGCTTCAACACGTTCTACAACACCTGGGTAACGGCAGATGACAGCAGCACCAGAGTCTTTACCTGATACATACTCCATACCTGTACCAACAATTGGTGATTCCGGCTGCATCAAAGGCACAGCCTGACGTTGCATGTTCGCTCCCATTAGAGCACGGTTAGAGTCATCGTTTTCTAAGAATGGGATACATGCTGTTGCTGCAGAAACAACCTGCTTTGGCGAAACGTCCATGTAGTCAACACGGTTTCGAGGAACAACGGTGTTTTCCCCTCTGAAACGAGCAATGATATTATCATCGATAAACGAACCATCTTCACCTAATATAGCATTCGCTTGTGCTACAACGTAGTTATCCTCTTCATCAGCAGTTAAGTAATCGATTCTCGGTGTCACTTTACCTGTTTCAGGATCAACCCGGCGGTAAGGTGTTTCAATAAAGCCGAAACGATTCACTTTTGCAAATGAAGATAGAGAGTTGATCAAACCAATGTTTGGACCCTCTGGTGTTTCAATCGGACACATACGGCCATAGTGAGAGTAGTGAACGTCACGAACTTCCATTCCTGCACGCTCACGTGTCAAACCACCAGGCCCAAGCGCTGACAGACGACGTTTGTGCGTCAATTCAGCAAGCGGGTTTGTTTGATCCATGAACTGAGAAAGCTGAGAGCTACCAAAGAACTCTTTGATAGAAGCGATTACAGGACGGATGTTGATCAGTTGCTGAGGTGTGATCGTGTTTGTGTCTTGGATCGACATTCTTTCACGAACAACACGCTCCATTCTGCTTAAACCAATACGGAATTGGTTTTGCAGAAGCTCACCTACAGAACGCAGGCGACGGTTACCAAGGTGATCGATATCATCTGTGTCACCTACACCATGAAGAAGGTTGAAGAAGTAACTGATCGATGCAATGATGTCAGAAGGCGTGATGTTTTTCACAGTTTCCTCTACGTATGCATTCCCGATCACGTTGATCACTTGCTCGCCTTCTTGATCAGACGGTGCATAAATCTTAATAGATTGAAGTTCTACTTCATCTTCTACTACGCCACCATTTGGATAAAGCTTTCTAAATCCGATGCCGTTTTCTAAGTATGGAAGAACTTTATCAAGAACTCTTCTGTCTAAAATTTGACCTTTTTCTGCTAGAATTTCACCTGTTTCAGGGTCAACTAACGTTTCAGCCAATTTTTGATTGAACAGTCTATTTTTAATATGAAGCTTTTTATTAATCTTGTAGCGTCCAACATTTGCTAGGTCATATCTCTTCGGATCGAAGAAGCGAGAGTCTAGCAGGCTTTTCGCATTTTCAACAGTTGGCGGCTCTCCAGGACGGAGGCGCTCGTAGATTTCGAGAAGTGCTTTATCCGCATTCTCTGTATTGTCTTTTTCCAGCGTGTTGCGTAAGTATTCATTCTCGCCAATGAGGTCAAGAATCTCTTGATCAGAGCTGAAGCCGAGAGCACGCAAAAGAACCGTAACCGGCAACTTACGTGTGCGATCGATGCGTACATAGACTACATCCTTCGCATCAGTTTCGTATTCTAACCATGCGCCACGGTTTGGAATGACAGTCGCAGTAAAACCTTTTTTACCGTTTTTGTCTACTTTACCACTGAAATATACACTTGGAGAACGTACTAACTGAGAAACGATTACACGTTCCGCACCGTTAATGATAAAAGTACCTGTGTCTGTCATGATTGGGAAATCACCCATGAACACATCTTGGTCTTTTACTTCTCCAGTTTCTTTGTTAATTAAACGAACTTTTACTCTTAGTGGAGCAGAGTAAGTTACATCACGTTCTTTTGATTCTGCTACAGGATACTTAGGATCCCCTAGGCTGTAATCAATGAATTCAAGAGAAAGGTTACCAGTAAAATCCTCAATTGGGGATATATCTTGAAACATCTCTCTAAGACCCTCATCAAGAAACCACTGATAAGAAGAGGTTTGAATTTCAATGAGATTTGGTAATTCTAACACTTCGCTTATGCGTGCGTAGCTTCTGCGCTGGCGGTGTCGTCCATACTGAACTAGTTGACCTGTCAACTGATTCACCCCTCAAATCATGCGTATTATATGTGTAAAAAGTATTTCAGCCTTTCAAATGTCAGTAAAGAAATACTTTTACAAGACAAAAGAAAAAAGGGTTTCTAAAATAAGAAAACCACATCCAAAAACAAATACCGATTTTATTAGTTTTCCCAAATATGCATAATTTATACAAAATAGTTGTTTTTTAAGCCTATCAAGCAAAATATACACATTGGCATTTTATAATGTTAACACAGCTAGGAAACTGCGTCAAACTTTTTTAGCTTTGATAATATAGTAGCCCTTTTTTTTCAATGCAACTTCGACTTCTCCAAAGAGCTGTTCTAATTTCTCAATCGCAGATGGTCCGCCCTGCTTTTTCTGAATAACCACCCACAACTCACCTTCCGGCAATAAATGATCAGCACTTTTTTCAAAGATCGCATGCACAACTTTCTTCCCTGCCCGTATTGGGGGATTGGTCAGTATAGAGGCAAAAGCAGCTGATGAATGAACATTCGAGAACAAATCACTTTGATAGATGCGGACATTATCAATGCGATTATGTTTAGCGTTTTCCTTTGAAAGTTCGACTGCTCTTTCGTTCACATCAATCATATGAATGGTGCGGCTCGTCATTTCGTTTGCTAACGATAAGCCAATCGGTCCATAACCGCAACCGACATCTAAGACATCGCCATCCACGTCAGGTTCTTCAAAAGCTTCAATTAAAAGCCTCGAACCAAAGTCGACTTCTTTCTTAGAAAACACTCCACTGTCACTTGTAAAAGTAAAGGTACGGTTTCTCAAGGTGAAGTCCCATGTCTGTTTATTGCTTTTCACTGATGGCTTTTCCGTATAATAGTGGTCACTCATGGTGAATGGACCTCCTCTGGATTCAATCGTTTCAGGAGAATAGAAAAGAAAAAGCTCGCCAGTAAAAGCGAGCTTTCCCAAAAGATTAGGCGAAGATTACTTAACTTCTACAGAAGCGCCAACTTCTTCAAGCTTAGCTTTAAGTTCTTCAGCTTCTTCTTTAGCAATACCTTCTTTAAGTGGTTTTGGAGTGTTGTCAACAAGTTCTTTAGCTTCTTTCAAGCCAAGACCAGTGATTTCACGAACCACTTTGATAACTTTGATTTTTTGGTCTCCAGCACCAGCAAGTACTAGATCAAAATCAGTTTTCTCTTCAGCAACGGCACCACCAGCTGCAGCTACAGCTACAGGAGCAGCAGCAGTTACGCCAAATTCTTCTTCGATTGCTTTTACTAAGTCGTTTAACTCAAGTACAGTTGCTTCTTTAACTGAAGCAATGATTTCTTCGATATTTAAAGCCATTTGTAATTCCTCCATTTTAAGTTTTTTACGTTAAGTACGCATTAAGCGCCTTGTTCTTCTTTTTGATCTGCAACTGCTTTAGTAGCAAGAGCAAGGTTACGAACTGGAGCTTGAAGAACGCTAAGCAACATAGATAGTAAGCCTTCGCGAGACGGAAGTTCCGCAAGAGCCTTCACTTCTTCTACAGTCGCTACGTTTCCTTCGATGACACCAGCTTTGATTTCTAAAGCTTCGTGGCTTTTCGCAAATTCGTTGATGATTTTCGCAGGTGCGATAACATCTTCGTTACTGAATGCGATAGCGTTTGGACCTGTTAAGAAATCGTTTAAACCTGTTAGTTCAACTTGTTCAACTGCACGGCGAGTCAAAGTGTTTTTGTAAACTTTGAATTCTACGCCAGCGTCACGAAGCTGTTTACGAAGTTCAGTCACTTCAGAAACTGAAAGACCGCGGTAATCTACAATTACAGTAGACATACTATCTTTAAATTTAGAAGTAATTTCATCAACGACAACTTTTTTTGTATCGATTGCATTGCTCATGGTTACACCTCCTGTACATTGTTTGTGTAACACTTATACCGATCAGGCCATCACGTTCCTAACGAACGGTTCTCCATATAAAAAGCCTCCATTAAGACATGGAGGCTGTATATACAAGCATACGTTAACGTAAGACTGTGACATATACACCTCGGCGGGTTAATTAAGCCATAAGGCCCCTGCTGTCTACGGTATAAATGGACATATTCTATTTTACAACATTTTGATATTATCAAAATGATTGTGATAAGTCAAGATTTATTTTGCAGAGAAAGAAGATGGATCCACTTTCACGCCAGGGCCCATAGTAGATGTAACAGAAACGTTTTTCACGTATACACCTTTAGCCGCTGCAGGTTTTGCTTTAAGGATTGTGTCATAGATTGTTGCAAAGTTCTCAACAAGCTTTTCGTCCTCGAAAGAAACCTTTCCGATTGGCGCGTGGATGTTACCAGCTTTATCAACGCGGTATTCTACTTTACCAGCTTTGATTTCATTGATTGCTTTTTCTACTTCGAATGTAACAGTTCCTGTTTTAGGGTTTGGCATAAGACCTTTTGGTCCAAGTACACGACCGATCTTACCAACTTCACCCATCATGTCAGGTGTTGCAACGATTACATCGAAATCGAACCAGCCTTGTTGGATTTTAGCGATGTAATCAGAATCTCCAACATAGTCTGCTCCAGCAGCTTCTGCTTCTTTTGCTTTTTCGCCTTTAGCGAACACAAGAACGCGTTGAGTTTTACCAGTTCCGTTAGGAAGTACAACTGCACCGCGGATTTGTTGGTCGTTTTTACGAGGGTCTACGCCCAAACGAAAAGCAACTTCTACAGTCGCATCAAATTTCGCTGTATTTGCTTTTTTTGTAAGAGAAACAGCTTCAGCTACATCATACGCTTTAGTACGTTCGATTAGCTTAGCAGCTTCTACATACTTTTTACCTTTTTTAGCCATTATAAAAATCCTCCTTATGTGGTTTTAGCGGAATAACCTCCCACGAATAAGGGTTGCGAACTTGTCAAAACCAAACTCGCAACCCAACAAGACAATAAATTAATCTTCGATGACAATACCCATACTGCGTGCAGTACCTTCAACCATGCGCATAGCTGATTCAACGCTAGCAGCGTTTAAGTCAGGCATTTTTGTTTCCGCGATTTCGCGTACTTTATCACGCTTAACAGTTGCCACTTTATTACGGTTAGGTTCACCAGAACCAGACTCAATACCAGCTGCTTTTTTAAGTAAAACTGCAGCAGGTGGAGTTTTAGTAATAAATGTAAATGAACGGTCTTCAAAAACCGAAATTTCAACAGGAATGATAAGACCAGCTTGGTCAGCTGTACGAGCATTAAACTCCTTACAGAATCCCATGATATTAACACCGGCTTGACCTAGTGCAGGTCCAACTGGTGGAGCTGGGTTAGCTTTTCCAGCAGGAATTTGCAATTTAACAACTTTAACTACTTTTTTAGCCACGAGACACACCTCCTTAAAGTCCGTGATGTGGTAATAGGGGAATCCCCCTCCCACTCAACAACTTCATTCTTTATATGAATGACGAAATAACTAGCTAGCGATCTTGAGCGAACTCAAGACGTACCTTTGCTATATTACCACTTCTATACACTCATTTCAAGCTCTTTTGAATTACAATTTATCGATCTGCGTGAACTCAAGTTCCACGGGTGTTTCTCTACCAAACATATTAACGAATACTTTGACTTTGCTTTTATCGTAATCAATCTCTTCGATAGAGCCTGTGAAGTTCGCAAATGGTCCGTCGATGACCTTGACTGTTTCTTTCAATTCAAAGTCGATTTCTGTTTTGCGTTCTTCAAGACCCATTCTCTTAAGAATGGTTTCAGCTTCGCCTGGCAAAAGCGCAGTCGGCTTTGAGCCTGATCCAGCTGATCCAACGAATCCTGTGACACCTGGTGTATTACGAACAACATACCAAGAGTCGTCTGTCATGACGATTTCCACTAGGACATAGCCAGGGAACACTTTCTTTTTGACCACTTTTTTCTTACCGTTTTT
This sequence comes from Bacillus sp. FSL W8-0645, assembly GCF_038007905.1. Lineage (NCBI taxonomy): Bacteria > Bacillati > Bacillota > Bacilli > Caryophanales > Bacillaceae > Bacillus > Bacillus sp. FSL W8-0645. Next base: position 121,286 of record NZ_JBBOYC010000001.1, on the reverse strand, counting down.
AAAATCAGTTTCTTCTTCTTCTGGTACGACTACGCGGAAGATTTTATCCTGCATGCCCATTGATTCAACACGCTTTTCCAAGTTCGCTTTTACTTTGTTTTCATAGCCAGAGTACGTATGCACAACATACCAATTCTTTTCCATTTCGTTCAGGACTATTTAGTCCTTCCCTCCCCACATTTCGTAATGTCTATTTGACGAATCTCGAGTACCGGTAAATATTTTCAAGCAATTGAAAAAACCCGTAAAACGGGTTTTTTGGCAAGTCATATTATGATCTATTATAGCACGTTCAGCAGACCATTATTCAAGTATTAATGAATTAATTCGATTAATTGTGAGATTCCTATATCAAGAAAAGAGAAAAAGATTGCAAAGAATACGACTGTTAAAATAACAGTGATTGTGTAACGAATCATTTCGTTTTTCTTTGGCCAGCTGACCTTCTTCATTTCTTTCCCGACACTTTTTAAGAAACTGATAATACGCATTGTAAAAGACCTCCACAGATTAAAGAACGCAAATCTTACTTCGTTTCTAAATGTGTTTTATGTGAATTACAAGTCTTGCAATATTTCTTAACTTCTAATCTTTCAGCTGCTGAAGCATCACTTTTCATTGTCGTATAATTGCGGCTTCCGCAGTCTTTACAGGCTAGAGTAATCTTTTTCCTCATATTTACACCTATTTTCTCGACATCATTTCCTTAGTACCTTATCACAGTGTCGAAAAAGCTGTCAATATAGGTTTGATTAGAGACTAATCTCGCGAAGCTCTAAATATTTCTCTAATTTTCTCTTTACTCTTTGGAGTGCGTTATCAATTGATTTCACATGACGGTTTAAATCTTCAGAAATCTCTTGATAGGATCTGCCATCAAGGTAAAGCACAAGAACCTTTCTTTCCAGCTCGCTTAGTAGTTCACCCATCTTCATTTCGATATCATCAAATTCTTCTTTGCTAATGATTAAATCTTCTGGGTTAAGCGCTTTAGCACCGGAAATGACGTCCAACAATGTTCTGTCTGATTCTTCATCATATATTGGCTTATCTAATGATACATAGGAATTTAACGGGATATGTTTTTGGCGAGTAGCTGTTTTAATTGCGGTGATAATTTGGCGGGTAATACATAATTCTGCAAAAGCCTTAAATGAAGTAAGCTTGTCCTCTCTGAAATCGCGGATAGACTTATAAAGTCCGATCATCCCCTCTTGGACAATGTCCTCTCGATCCGCTCCAATCAAGAAATAAGATCTTGCTTTTGCACGTACAAAATTGCGGTATTTTGTTATTAAGTAATCTAGCGCATCACTATCTCCGACATGAACCCTTTCAATGACTTGTTCATCTTCCAACTGGAAAAATTGCTCTCTGATGGATTTATCCTTGCTGTTGTTTAGATTCACTTCGATCCCCCCGACCGCACCTAGATAGAAATATTATACATTAATGGTTGAAATATCGTCAAGCTATTCTAGATTCCCACGCCGCCATTTTTCAAACGTTTTCAATACATCTTCTGACAATTCAATCTTAGATGCTGGTTTATCAGAAGTAATCTTTTTGACTCTCGTTTCAATCTTTCGTTCGATCACTTCAATCTCTCTTAAAAGCTCTCGAGCCGACTTTCGAAGAGCTCCTTGTCCAAAGATTGCCCATTGTTCTGTAAAGTCTGAGGTCGCCACATGAATCTGCGTCCGAATATTATTCAAATCCTGGGCAAGCTTTTCAATCCGCTCATCAGCTGTTTCATTCTCTCTTGTAAAGATGACCTCTACTCGGTGATTGATCCGCTTTTTTTCGATTCCTTTGACCATATGGGCATCGAATACGACAATGACCCGATACCCTGTGTATGCTTGATATTCTGCTAAATGTTGAATCAGTATGTCTCTGGCTTCTTCAAAGCTGTTTTCCTTTAAGTGCTGCAGCCGTGGCCAAGCACCTATCATGTTGTATCCATCGACTAAGAGGATGTCCATCTCTATTCTCCTAACGGATAACGTTTTCGATACACTTCATACATCAATAGACTAGCGGCAACTGATGCGTTTAACGAAGTGACCTTTCCGGCCATAGGCAGCTTAATCAGAAAATCACACTTTTCTTTGATCAATCGGCCAATCCCTTTTCCTTCACTGCCAATCACGAGAGCAAGTGGCATCGTGCCATCAAATTGTCTATAATCCTGTTTGGCAGACGCATCTGTTCCTGCGACCCAGATTCCTCTTTCTTTCATCTCATCAAGAGCTCTTGAAAGATTGGTGACTTTGGCAACAGGAATATGTTCAATTGCCCCAGTGGATGCTTTGGCAACGGTTGTCGTTAAGCCGACCGCTCTCCTTTTCGGAATCACAATCCCGTGTGCACCTACAGCATCTGCTGTACGCATAATGGAACCTAAATTATGCGGGTCTTCAATTTCATCTAAGATAAGAAAGAATGGCTGTTCATTCCGCTGTTCAGCGATTTGATATAGATCGTCCAATTCTGCATATTCATATGCTGCTACTTGTGCAACGATTCCCTGGTGCTGACCTGTGACCATTTGATCAAGCTTTTTCCTCGGAACATACTGAATGGTGATATTTTGTTTTTTTGCGAGTTCAATGACCTGCTGGGCTTGTCCTTTTACAGTGTTTTCTGCCATCCAGAGCTTGTATAACTCCCGATCTGACTTCAGTGTTTCAATCACTGCATTTTTCCCAATCACATAATCATGTTGCTGACTCATTTGTCTTCCTCCCTGACGTTCCGATTTCAATCGCCTGACTAATCAGCTCTTCTAAGCGTTCGTCCTGCTTTTCAATAAATAAATAACCCATGAGCGCTTCAAACGCCGTGCTATAACGATACGTTTGCACGTCTGTGTTTTTAGGCACTGTGCCTGATTTTGCATTTCTTCCTCTTTTCAGCACCGCTTCTTCTGCTTCAGTGAAAAAGCCTTGCTGCTGAAGCGTAAATAAAATAGCTGCCTGAGATTTAGCTGAAACAATTTTGCTTGCTCGTTTGTGCAACTCATTTGGTTTTGTCGCCCCCGTTTGGAGGAGGTGATGCCTCACGTAGACTTCAAAAATGGCATCACCCATATAAGCAAGCGCAAGTCCATTCAACTGTTTACCGTCTTTCAGCTTTTCAAAATTCAACATGACCTATTCTCCTCTTTTCCAGCGAGTACCTTGAGGAGTGTCCTCCAATACAATATTCATGCTCTTTAACTGGTCACGAATTTGATCAGATAGCGCAAAATCACGATTTCTTCTAGCCTCATTGCGTTTTTCAATTAACGCTTCTACTTCTTCGTCAAGCGTATGCTTTTCTTCTAATGAGAAGCCAAGAACAGACGTGATTTCTTGGAACAAGCCGATAAATGCCTTGATCACTTCCTCCGAAGTATGATCATTTTCCATATAATAATTCGCCTGTTTCGCAAGTTCGAATAAAACAGAGATCGCATTTGCCGTATTGAAGTCATCATTCATTTCAGAAATAAATGTCGCTCGCTGCTCTTCCACCTTCGCCAGCCATTCAGCATTGTCTTCTGTCATATTCGTGCTGCTTTCAAGGCGATGATGTAAATTAGCATACGACGTTTTGAGTCGGTTAAACGCACTCTTTGTGCTCTCTAGTAAGTCCATTGAATAGTTAATTGGATGTCGGTAGTGAACCGACAACATAAAGAATCGAAGTACATCAGGATCTTGTTCTTTCACAATGTCGTGCACGAGCACAAAGTTGCCAAGTGATTTTGACATTTTTTCATTCTCAATATTAATATATCCGTTATGCATCCAATACTTTGCAAAAGGTTTCCCTGTCAAAGCCTCAGATTGAGCGATTTCATTTTCATGGTGAGGGAAGGTTAAATCCTGTCCGCCTGCATGGATATCGATCGTATCACCTAAATATTTTTTAACCATGGCCGAGCATTCGATGTGCCAGCCTGGGCGTCCTTCGCCCCACGGGCTATCCCATGAGATTTCTTGGTCCTTTGCAGCCTTCCATAAAGCAAAGTCAAGCGCATCTCGTTTCTTCTCACCTACACGAATACGGGCACCTGTCTTCAGTTCATCAATCGACTGGTGAGAAAGCTTTCCGTAGCCTTCAAATGAGCGTGTGCTGTAATACACGTCACCATCTGCTTCATATGCGTAGCCTTTTTCAATCAATGTCGCAATAAATGCAATGATATCATCCATATTTTCCGTCACTCGCGGGTGAAGGTCAGCTTTTTTGCAGCCTAGTGCACTGACGTCTTCAAAGTAGGCTTGAATAAAACGGTCAGCAATCGTCGGGACATCTTCCCCGAGTTCATTGGCTGCTTTGATGAGTTTATCATCCACATCTGTAAAGTTTGAGACAAAGTTCACATCATAGCCGCTGTATTCTAAATACTTACGTACAGTGTCATAAACAATAGCAGGCCTTGCATTCCCGATATGAATGTAGTTATAAACGGTTGGTCCGCACACATACATCTTGACCTTTCCTGGCTCAAGCGGGACAAATTCTTCCTTCTTACGTGTCAATGTATTATAAATATTGATTGTCATGATTGTTCTTCCTTTCTGCTCAATGAAGCCAGCTCACCTTTTAGCTTTTCCATTTCTCGTTCCAATTCTTTGAAACGATCGGAAATTGGATCTGGCAAATCTTGATGATTGAGATCACGATTGATTTTCTTACCATTTTGAACGACGACTCGCCCAGGTATACCGACAACGGTGGAATGGTCGGGTACGTCCTTTAACACGACCGATCCCGCTCCAATCTTGGCTCCTTTTCCGACTGTAATGGAACCAAGCACCTTTGCACCTGTCGCAATGAGCGCATCGTCTAAAATGGTCGGGTGCCGCTTTCCCTTTTCTTTCCCTGTTCCCCCTAATGTCACGCCTTGGAAAACAGTGACGTTGTCTCCAATTTCACATGTTTCCCCAATCACCACTCCCATGCCGTGGTCAATGAAGAAGCGCCTGCCAATGGTTGCCGCAGGGTGAATTTCCACCCCTGTGAAAAACCGGCTGACCTGAGAAATGATCCGCGCAAGAAAGTACAGCTTCCGCTTATAAAATGCATGCGCGATACGATGAGCCCAAATCGCATGAAGCCCTGAATAGGTTAGCACTACTTCAATATAGCTTCTAGCAGCAGGATCTTGATCAAACACAGTATCAATATCTTCTTTCAGCATTTTGAAAAACACATGCTCCCCCCGTTCTTCCCCATCAATCTCTCTTCGGACTTGCTCTCTTTTTTGGACAAATAAAAAACGCCTCTGCCATATGACAGAGACGTTTTGAAAACGCGGTTCCACTCTGTTTAGAAAGCCCTCATTTCGCAGCCTTCTCAACTTAATCCCATAACGGAGGGTACCGCCCTTGCATACTAACGTACTCGTGTTCCTCAAGGGTCTTGAGGGTGCATTTCCAACATCTGCCCATAAGTCTCTTTCAGCCAGTGAAGACTCTTTCTGTGATGGACGAAAACATTGTACTTCTCCCTCGCAACGATTTCCTTATATTTGTTTAATGCGGTTTAATACCGTTTCTTTACCTAGTAGTTCAATACTTTGCGGAAGTTCTGGGCCATGCGTTTGTCCTGTGACAGCCACACGAATTGGCATGAATAGTTTCTTGCCTTTATGCCCTGTTTCTTTTTGTACCGCTTTAATAGCAGCCTTGATTTCATCAGGTGTGAAAGATTCAAGTCGTTCAAGCTGACCAGCAAAAGATGCCATGACTTCTGGTACTTGCTCCTCTGCTAGAACTTCCTTTGCCTCTTGATTATACTCAATTTGCTCCTTAAAGAACAACTCTGTTAACTCAACAATTTCTGCTCCATAGCTTAATTGTTCGTGATACAGAGCAATCAGCTTGCGCACCCACGTGTTTTCTTCATCTGATAGCTGCTCGCTTACCTTGCCTGCCTTTTGAAGATGCGGAAGTGTTAACGCAACAACTTGATCAAGATCAAGTGCTTTCACGTATTGGTTATTCACCCATTTTAGTTTATGCATATCGAATAGAGCTGGTGACTTAGAAAGTCGGTTTACATCGAAAATGTCGATGAATTGCTCTTTTGTAAACAGTTCTTCTTCGCCCACTGGAGACCATCCAAGTAGTGCAATGAAGTTGAACAGGGCTTCTGGTAAATAGCCCAAGTTTTTATATTGCTCGATGAATTGAATAATGGATTCATCACGCTTGCTTAATTTCTTGCGGTTCTCGTTCACAATCAGCGTCATATGTCCGAATAGCGGAACATCCCAGCCAAATGCATTGAAGATCATGATTTGTTTAGGCGTATTCGAAATGTGATCCTCTCCGCGGAGAATGTGAGTCATTTTCATCAAATAATCATCCACTGCTACAGCGAAGTTATAAGTTGGCGTACCATCTTTCTTCACAATGACAAAGTCACCGATGCCGTCTGTCTCAAATGAAATATCGCCTTTGACCATGTCGTCAAATTTGATGATTTCTCCTTTTGGCACTCGGAAGCGGATGCTTGGCTCTCTTCCTTCAGCAATCAGCTTGTCCTCTTCTTCTTTTGATAAATGACTGCATTTACCAGAATATCGAGGCATTTCACTGCGGGCGATTTGTGCTTCACGCTCTTCCTCTAGCTCTTCAGCCGTACAATAGCACTTATACGCCAAGTCCTTCTCTAGCAGCTCGTCATAATACTTTTTATAAATATCATTACGCTCTGATTGTCTGTAAGGGCCGTAGCCGCCATCTTTATCAATGCTCTCATCCCACTCAATACCGAGCCATTGCAGGTGGCGAAGCTGGCTTTCTTCTCCGCCTTCTACATTACGCTTTTGATCCGTATCTTCGATTCGAATAATAAATTTGCCGCCTTGACTGCGTGCGAACAAATAGTTGAAAAGAGCCGTTCTAGCATTCCCAATATGTAAATGACCAGTTGGACTCGGTGCATAACGAACACGCACTTCATTTCCCATGAGTTTAACTTCCTTTCATCTGCATCATGTTGTCTGACACCAATTTTTTATAAACGTATTTTATCATCAAATCCCATTCTCATCAAAATGAGTTTTACTTTTTCTGAAGAAGCACCGTTGCCTGAGAGGCAATTCCTTCGCCTCTTCCTGTAAATCCGAGTTTCTCTGTCGTTGTTGCTTTCACATTCACCTGTGTGACATCTGCCTCAAGCGCTTCAGCAATCTTCTCACACATTGGTTGAATGTAAGGTGCCATTTTGGGCTTTTGCGCCATGATGGTGCAATCAATATTCACAAGTGTGTAGCCTTTTTCCTTTACTAGTGCCCACACATGCTGCAGTAATTTAAAAGAATCCGCATCCTTAAACTCAGGATCTGTGTCTGGGAAATGTCTGCCGATATCTCCTTCAGCAATCGCACCTAGGCAGGCATCTGCCACTGTGTGAAGCAGTACATCAGCGTCTGAATGCCCAAGCAGCCCCTTTTCATAAGGGATGGTGACCCCGCCGATAATCAAAGGTCTCCCCTCTGTTAATTGATGTACATCAAAGCCTTGTCCTATTCTCAACATGATCTAGTACCCTCTTTCCGCATCCATAATTGCCTTGGCAACCAATAAATCATCCGGTGTCGTCAGCTTAATATTGGTGTAATCTCCTTGGACAATATACACGTTTTCACCATGTAATTGTTCCACAAGACTGGCGTCGTCTGTTCCAAGGAAACCGGTCCGCTCTGCATATTCATGCGCCTCTTTTAAAATAGAATGACGAAAAGCTTGTGGGGTCTGGACTGCCCACAAGCTCTGACGTTCAATGGTTTGTTCCACTTTGCCTTCTTGAACGCGTTTGATTGTGTCTTTCACTGGTACCGCTACAACTGCGGAGCCTTTTTCAATCGCTGCTTTAACGAGCAAGTCAATCTGTGTATGCTTAATAAAAGGCCTTGCCCCATCATGAACAAGCACGATGTCCGCATCTTTCACAGCCTTTAATCCTTCGTATACACTTTGCTGACGTTCTTCACCGCCAGTGACAAGTGAAACAGGCGTTTGAAAAGCGTGTACCTTGAGTAGCCTTTCAAAGTCTTGACGCTCCTCTTCATTGATCGCTAGGATCATGCGTTTGCATTGCGAATGAGCGTCAAATACCTTTAGTGTATGAATAATGACCGGCATTCTTTTCAGCTCAATAAAAAGCTTATTGCGGCCGGCCTTCATTCGTTTCCCCTGCCCCGCAGCCGGAATAACTACTTCATAATACATGTTCGTTCTCCCTTTAGAGCGCCTTCTCCAGAAGTTTTGGCTTCGCAAAAATCATTCTTCCAGCAGCAGTCTGCAGCACACTTGTGACGAGCACATCGATGTCTTTTCCAATGTAATTGCGTCCTTCTTCGACCACAATCATCGTACCGTCATCTAAGTAAGCAACACCTTGGTTATGCTCTTTCCCATCTTTAATGACCTGTACCTTCATTTCTTCCCCAGGCAGCACAACCGGTTTCACCGCATTGGCTAGATCATTGATGTTTAACACTGCTACTTTTTGAAGTTCGCATACTTTATTTAAATTAAAATCATTTGTCACAACAACACCTGAAGTTAATTTAGCGAGCTTCACAAGCTTGCTATCAACCTCTTGAATGTCTTCAAAGTCACCTTCGTAAATTTCAACTTTGATATCTAATTCTTTTTGAATACGATTTAAAATATCAAGACCTCTTCGGCCTCTATTTCTCTTTAATACATCAGAAGAGTCTGCAATATGCTGTAATTCCTCGAGCACAAATTGAGGAATGACCATGACACCTTCTAAGAATCCAGTTTGACAAATATCTGCGATTCTTCCATCAATGATAACACTTGTGTCTAAAATTTTCAGCTTTTTATCTTCTATTTCAGGTTCATCATCGGCTGCTCCTTTTTTCTTGGTGACCTTTGCAGATCGGGAGAACAGCCCCATCATTTCATCCTTCTTTTTAAACCCTACCTGAAATCCAAGGTATCCTAAAAAGAAAGCCAGGAAAATCGGAATAATAGTACCAAAAATATGATATGGGATATTGTTTAGCGGGATCACGTTTACAATAAGATATGCTAGAATAAGTCCAAATACTAATCCGAAACTTCCAGAAATAAGATCAGGAAGAGGCGCCTTTAATAGAGAATCCTCGATCCATTTCACCCAATTAACCACATAGCCTGTGCACCATTTGCCGATGATAAAGAACACAGCGGCTCCTATTAGTGCTGAAGAGTAAGCATTTGTTATAAAAGGTATGTCCTTTACATTTAACAGCAGAAATAACTCTGGAATGATAAAAATCCCTACAACTGCACCAAAAATGATAAAAAACGCCTGAACCATTCTTTTTAACATACCTTCACCTCCTTTATTTTTCATCTGTCAATCCACCCTCACCTGACATTGATATATGTTTAAGTTTCCTATCATGATCAATAGAAAACAAAAGCATCATTAACATACCCATATTCATCCATTTTTAACCGTGTTTAGAGAAAATTTCTCTTCTTACAGCTGTCGGTCGATATAATGTTTTTCTTGCAGCCTCTTTAATCCTTTTTTTATCTTTTTCGCTCTTACTTCTCCAATTCCTTCTACTTCATCCAAATCTTGTACATCCGCTTCCATAATTCGATCTAACACACCGAACGCTTCAACCACGTTTTCGACGATTGGCATAGGCAATCTAGGGATTTTGTGAAGCAATCTATAGCCTCTTGTGTACACATATTCGTCAATATTTGTAGAAACTGGATAGCCAAGTAACTTGTACAGAATAGAGTCATCTAAAAGCTCAAAGCTAGACATATCTTGGAGCTGTTTAAGCAGAACATACGGATCTTTAATTTTTTCTTTCACGTAATCTTTAATAAATAAAGCCGCTTCATGCTCCATATCTGTAATCAATTCATTGACTTGCAGACGGATCAAATGTCCTTCTGTTCCGAGCTCTTTGATATACATATTGATTTCATTTTTGATTCTAAGCACCATCTCGTAACGATGCAGCACGGATAATACATCACCAAAGGTCACAAGCTCTTCAAATTCTAGGGCGCTTAGCGCAGAAATAGCGTGATCTAAAATGGTTTTATATTTCTCAAGTGTTTGTATGGCTTGGTTGGCCTTCGTTAAAATAAAGCCAATATCTTTCAGCGTGTAACGACGATTCCCTTGGTATAAGGTAATGACATTCCTCCGTTCAGAAATCGCAATGATTAAGCAACCTGTCTGCTTCGCTACACGTTCAGCAGTACGGTGCCTCATGCCCGTTTCCGATGAATGGATGGTTGCATCTGGCATGAGCTGTGTATTCGCATACAAGATCTTTTGACCAGAATCGCTTAAAATAATGGCCCCATCCATTTTCGCCAATTCATATAAGTGTGCTGGAGAGAAGGCAGAATTAATGTGAAATCCTCCATCGACAACACTCTTTACTTTGTCGTTATAACCAACAACAATAAGCCCGCCAGTATTGGCCCTCAGGACATTTTCGATCCCAGCCCGAAGAGGTGTCCCTGGTGCCACAAACTGTACGATATCTAAGAGATCGAGTTCTTTCGCTCCTTTTTTCTCTTTTTCCATTTCTATGATCCCCCTAGTGAAATTCGAAGTGCCTCCGCTACATTTTCTACACCGACTAACTCAATCCCTCTCGGCTTTTTCCATCCATCTATATTCGCCTGAGGAATAAACATTCGCTTAAATCCTAGTTTCGCAGCTTCCTGCACACGCTGTTCAATTCTTGATACTCTTCTGACTTCTCCCGTCAAACCGACCTCTCCTATAAAGCAATCCGCTTGATGCGGCGCTGCGTCTTTAAAGCTCGATGCAATGCTGACCGCAATGGCCAAGTCAATTGCTGGTTCGTCAAGCTTCACACCGCCTGCGACCTTTAAATACGCATCCTGGTTTTGCAGCAGTAGTCCAACACGTTTTTCTAAAACCGCCATGAGTAGTGACACTCGATTATGATCAAGACCAGTGGCCATTCTACGCGGATTTCCGAAGCTTGTCGGTGAAATTAATGCTTGTATCTCGACAAGAACAGGTCTTGTTCCTTCCATTGAGGCAACAACACACGAACCAGATACACCTGCCGAACGTTCTTCTAAGAAAATTTCGGATGGGTTTAATACTTCCGTGAGCCCTTCCTCTCTCATTTCAAAAATCCCTAGTTCATTCGTCGAACCAAATCGGTTTTTCACTGCACGCAAGATACGAAACGTATGGTGACGCTCGCCTTCAAAATAAAGAACCGTGTCCACCATATGCTCTAAAAGGCGTGGACCTGCGATCGAGCCTTCTTTGGTCACGTGACCAACGATAAATATTGGAATACCATTTGTCTTGGCAATCTTCATCAGCTGTGCTGTACATTCTCTCACTTGAGATACAGACCCAGGAGCTGACGTAATATCGCTTTGATAAACGGTTTGAATCGAATCCACCACGACAAAAGCGGGTTTCATCTCTTGTATAGCAGACGTTATATACTCCATATCGGTTTCAGCCAAAACATGTAAAGAGGTGCTTTTTATGCCAAGGCGGTCCGCTCTTAGCTTCGTTTGTTTAATGGACTCCTCACCAGATATGTATAATACATTCTGATTTTTGTCTGAGAGCTGTGCTGATACTTGTAATAATAATGTGGACTTCCCAATCCCAGGATCTCCGCCAATGAGAACAAGAGAGCCTTTGACAATTCCACTTCCTAATACTCGGTTAAATTCTTCTAAATTCGTTTTGATTCGGGGTTCATCAGATGTTTCAATTGCAGATATAGGTGAAGGTTTTTGAATGGTTTGAACAGAATGATTAAAAGCACTTCGACGGTTTGCCGGCTCTTTGCGAACGACCTCTTCTGTCATACTGTTCCACGTGCCGCAGCCTGGACATTTCCCCATCCATTTGGCTGACTCATAACCACACGATTGGCATATAAATTTTGATTTTGTCTTAGCCATAGATTGAAGAATACAACTCCTTATACTGGTCAGAAAATAAGTAAAGGGAGGCATACACCTGACTGGTATGCCTCACACTTTTTTCTTACTATATTAGTTCGTAGCAGCCGTCGTTTTTACGACAATTTCTCCATCTTCCACATCTAATACGATATGTTGACCTTTTTCAATATTACCCTTAAGAAGCTCCTCAGAAAGTCGATCCTCCACATGCTTTTGAATCGCTCTTCTTAACGGACGCGCACCGTACTCAAGGTCTACACCTTCGTCGGCAATCTTCGCTTTTGCTGCTTCTGTCAATTCAATTGAAAGGTCTTGTTCTTTTAATCGTTTCGTCAATTGATCAGACATGAGAGAAACGATCTCTTTTAAATGTTTCTTTTCAAGTGAATGGAAGACAATGATTTCATCAATACGGTTGATGAATTCTGGTCTAAACGCACGTTTCAACTCGCCCATCACTTTGCCTTTCATATCTTTGTAATTTTGACCTTCATCCTGCACGTTAAAGCCAACATATTTATTTCGCTTCAGTTCACTAGCTCCAACGTTGGATGTCATGATCAAAATCGTATTTCTAAAGTCAACGGTACGCCCTTTAGAATCAGTCAGACGACCATCCTCTAACACTTGCAGTAAGATGTTGAATACATCTGGATGCGCCTTTTCAATCTCGTCTAAAAGCACAACAGAATAAGGTTTTCTTCTCACTTTTTCAGTCAGTTGTCCGCCTTCTTCATAGCCAACATACCCTGGAGGTGACCCAACAAGTCTAGATGTAGAGTGTTTCTCCATGTATTCAGACATATCGATACGGATCATCGCTTCTTCATCACCGAAAATAGACTCTGCGAGTGCTCTTGCAAGCTCCGTTTTACCAACCCCTGTTGGGCCTAAGAAGATAAATGAGCCGATTGGACGTTTTGGATCTTTTAGACCAGCACGCGCACGTCTCACAGCTTTTGCTACAGCGACAACCGCTTCATCCTGCCCGATTACACGAGAATGGAGTAATTGTTCCATATTCAGAAGCTTATCTGTTTCTGTTTGGGCAATTTTTGAAACAGGCACTCCCGTCCAGCTAGAGACAACCATTGCGATATCATCAACTGATACCTCTGAATTCTCCTGTCCTTGCTTTTCTTTCCAAGATTTCTTGGTGACTTCTACTTTTTCACGTAAACGCTGCTCTGTATCGCGAAGAGAAGCTGCTTTTTCAAATTCTTGACTTTGAACAGCCGCATCCTTTTCTTTGCGTACTTCATCTAGCTTTTGCTCTAGTTCTTTTAGGTTAGGCGGTGTTGTGAAAGAACGTAAGCGGACTTTCGAACCTGCTTCATCAATTAAATCAATCGCCTTATCTGGAAGGAAACGATCAGAAATATAACGGTCAGACAGCTTCACCGCCGCCTCAATCGCTTCATCTGTGATGGACACACGGTGATGTGCCTCATAACGATCTCTAAGACCTCTTAAGATTTGAATACTTTCATCAACAGATGGCTGATCTACTTGAATTGGCTGGAAACGTCGTTCAAGCGCAGCATCCTTTTCAATATATTTACGGTACTCATCTAACGTTGTCGCCCCGATACATTGAAGTTCTCCACGTGCTAAGGATGGTTTGAGAATGTTAGATGCGTCAATCGCACCCTCTGCTCCACCAGCACCAATCAGTGTATGAAGCTCATCAATGAAGAGAATGATATTTCCTGCCTGACGAATTTCGTCCATGACTTTTTTCAAACGATCCTCAAATTCACCACGATATTTCGTACCCGCTACAACGGTTCCCATATCAAGTGTCATCACTCGTTTATCGCGCAGGATTTCAGGCACTTCATTATGAATAATTTGCTGTGCAAGACCTTCAGCGATGGCTGTTTTACCAACACCAGGCTCACCAATTAGCACAGGGTTATTTTTTGTTCTTCTGCTTAGTACCTCAATGACACGCTGAATTTCTTTGCTTCGTCCAATGACTGGGTCCAAGCTGTCTTCTTTCGCAATAGCTGTTAAATCTCTTGCCAAGCTATCTAATGTTGGTGTATTTGCATTGCTATTAGAACCAGCGGCAGATGCACCTGTTTCATTGCTGCCAAGCAGCTGCAGGACTTGCTGACGTGCTTTATTTAAGCTCACTCCGAGGTTATTTAAAACGCGGGCAGCTACACCCTCTCCCTCGCGAATAAGACCTAATAGAATATGTTCTGTCCCTACATAGGAATGACCTAGCTTTCTTGCTTCATCCATTGAAAGCTCCGTGACCTTCTTCGCTCTAGGCGTATAATGAGGAATAGCTTGAGACACCTCTTGCCCTCTTCCAATCAAGCTTTCGACTTCTTTTTGGATTTTATCTGAAACAAGGCCCAGTGCTTCTAACGCTTTTGCGGCGATGCCCTCACCCTCACGTACTAGACCAAGTAAAATGTGTTCAGTACCAATGTTCTTATGGCCTAGGCGAATGGCTTCTTCTTGTGCAAGTGCTAATACCTTTTGAGCTCTTTCAGTGAATCTTCCAAACATCATATCGTTTCATCCTCCTGTCCATTCCTATGCATTTCTAAACGCAGCCTTTCTCTAATAATCGCTGCTCGTTTTATATCTCGTTCATTTGGCTCCAAAGCTCCTCCAGAATATTGTTGAAGAAAGCCAGGCTGTGTCAAAATCATGAGTTCATTCAGTATATTACTTGAAAGCCCCTTAATGATACCTAAATCAATTCCAAGGCGCACATCTGACAAACACTTAGCTGTTTCCTTTGATTCAATCATGCGACAATTGGACAAAATCCCTAACGAACGGTACACTCTGTCCTCAAGTTCAATTTTAGATGTTTGATATAACGCTTTTCTTGCAGATCGCTCTTGTTCAATGAGCTGAGCGGTCACACTATTTAAATCATCTACAATATCCTCTTCTGATTGACCAAGTGTCATTTGATTTGAAATTTGAAAGATGTTCCCTATTGCTTCGCTGCCTTCACCATAAATTCCTCTGACGACAAGACCTAATTGATTAATCGCCGGAATTATTCGGTTCATTTGTCTTGTGAGGGCTAAAGCTGGTAAATGCATCATGACCGAAGCCCTAATACCTGTACCTACATTGGTTGGACAGCTTGTTAAGTATCCTCTTTTTTCAGAAAACGCATAATCCACTTGCTCTTCAATCCAGTCATCTACCTGGTTAGCCGCTTTCAGTGCATTGGCTAGTTGGAATCCTGGGAATAAGCATTGGATCCGAATATGGTCTTCTTCATTCAGCATCACACTGATTTCTTCATTTTCAGAAAGCAAACAACCACCAAATCTTGATTCTGCTAAGTTTGGGCTGATTAAATGCTTTTCAACAAGTACTCTCTTTGCTAAAGGCTGCGTTTCATTCATTCGAATCAGAACAAAGTTTCCGATGTCCTTCACTTCCTGGCTAGCAAACTTTTGCTCGAATTGCTTGAGAACAGCTTCAGCCTCTTCCTGAGAAAACTGAGTTGGGAAACGAACATGCTCTAGGTTTCGTGCTAGCCTGATTCGACTGCTTAGAACAATGTCACTTTCTGGTCCTTTTTGTTTCATCCATTGACTTAAAGCGTCTTGAATAAAATGCTGGAGCGACATGTTGTTAATCTCCCTCCCTCTGCTGAGATTGTTCATGCTCTAATGCACGAATTTGATCTCGAACTTCCGCTGCTTTTTCAAACTCTTCTTGTTCAATTAACTGCTTCAGTTCTTGCTGCATCAACTCAAGTTTCCGGCGCACATGAAGACTGCCGGCAATCCGTTTAGGCACTTTTCCATGATGGACTGTATTTCCACTATGGACTTTCCTTAAAACAGGGTTCAGATACTGATCAAATGAACGGTAGCATTCTGCACAGCCAAAACGGCCTGTTTTTCTGAATTGTTGAAAGGTTAAGCCACACTTAGGACATTGATCCACTTCTCTTGCTTCTTGAAAAATAGATGATCCCTTATTCGCACTTGTGGTAAAGCTAGGATCAATATTCAATAAACCCGATAATAAGTTGTGAATCGAGAAACCTTGGTTTCCACTCATAGCATATGAATCACTGTTTTCTTTTGCACATTGTTCACATATGTGCATTTCCTGTTTTTCTCCATTTATAACTTTCGTAAAGTGAAAAGTGGCTGGTCTCTCATTGCATTCTTGACAAATCAATCTTTTCACCCGCTTTACTTTAATTTCAAAGCATTTAACATCGCTTTCATCATCCGAGCCCGCAATTCATCCCGTTCAGGTAAATCAATGTGCAAAACAGAACGGTCCATGACACTGATCATCATCTTTGCTTCTCTTTCAGATAAAATGTTATTTTCGACAAGACGCATGATGATATGATCAGAGGCAGACTGTGATAAACGATGATATATTTGGGAAATAATGTTGTTCAATAAGTCGACTTCATCATTCATTTTGACTTTAATGATGCGGATATAGCCACCGCCGCCACGCTTACTTTCAACGATATAGCCTCTCTCGCTCGTAAAGCGTGTATTGATAACATAGTTAATTTGTGAAGGTACGCATTGAAACTTATCTGCAATTTCATTGCGCTTAATTTCTAATATTTCTCGACCATTCTGATCCAAGACTTCTTTCAAATACTGCTCGATGATATCAGAAATATTTTGTGCCACTCCGCCTCCTCCTCCATTGACTTTGACTATATTTGACTTTAATCTTACTATAAATTTTTTCGGTCGATTTTTCAAGATAATCGCTCAACTAAGAATATTATTTCCACATTTATATGGTGTCAAACCTCTCAAAAACACAAAAAAGACCAGTTCCTTATGGAACTGATCCTTAGAAAAGCTTGGCGGCGTCCTACTCTCACAGGGGGAGACCCCCAACTACCATCGGCGCTGAAGAGCTTAACTTCCGTGTTCGGTATGGGAACGGGTGTGACCTCTTCGCTATCGCCACCAAACCTGATGGAGAGAATGTTCTCTCAAAACTAGATAACAATGTTCAAGCTTCACATTAGAATATAGGTTAAGTCCTCGATCTATTAGTATCTGTCAGCTCCACGTGTCACCACGCTTCCACCTCAGACCTATCAACCTGATCATCTTTCAGGGATCTTACTTCCTTGCGGAATGGGAAATCTCATCTTGAGGGGGGCTTCATGCTTAGATGCTTTCAGCACTTATCCCGTCCGCACATAGCTACCCAGCGATGCCCTTGGCAGAACAACTGGTACACCAGCGGTGCGTCCATCCCGGTCCTCTCGTACTAAGGACAGCTCCTCTCAAATTTCCTGCGCCCGCGACGGATAGGGACCGAACTGTCTCACGACGTTCTGAACCCAGCTCGCGTACCGCTTTAATGGGCGAACAGCCCAACCCTTGGGACCGACTACAGCCCCAGGATGCGATGAGCCGACATCGAGGTGCCAAACCTCCCCGTCGATGTGGACTCTTGGGGGAGATAAGCCTGTTATCCCCGGGGTAGCTTTTATCCGTTGAGCGATGGCCCTTCCATGCGGAACCACCGGATCACTAAGCCCGACTTTCGTCCCTGCTCGACTTGTAGGTCTCGCAGTCAAGCTCCCTTGTGCCTTTACACTCTGCGAATGATTTCCAACCATTCTGAGGGAACCTTTGGGCGCCTCCGTTACATTTTAGGAGGCGACCGCCCCAGTCAAACTGCCCACCTGACACTGTCTCCCTGCCCGATAAGGGCAGCGGGTTAGAAGGTCAATACAGCCAGGGTAGTATCCCACCGATGCCTCCACCGAAGCTAGCGCTCCGGTTTCCAAGGCTCCTACCTATCCTGTACAAGCTGTACCAACATTCAATATCAGGCTGCAGTAAAGCTCCACGGGGTCTTTCCGTCCTGTCGCGGGTAACCTGCATCTTCACAGGTACTATAATTTCACCGAGTCTCTCGTTGAGACAGTGCCCAGATCGTTGCGCCTTTCGTGCGGGTCGGAACTTACCCGACAAGGAATTTCGCTACCTTAGGACCGTTATAGTTACGGCCGCCGTTTACTGGGGCTTCAATTCGCACCTTCGCTTACGCTAAGCGCTCCTCTTAACCTTCCAGCACCGGGCAGGCGTCAGCCCCTATACTTCGCCTTACGGCTTCGCAGAGACCTGTGTTTTTGCTAAACAGTCGCCTGGGCCTATTCACTGCGGCTTCTCGGGGCTTTAACACCCTAAGAAGCACCCCTTCTCCCGAAGTTACGGGGTCATTTTGCCGAGTTCCTTAACGAGAGTTCTCTCGATCACCTTAGGATTCTCTCCTCGCCTACCTGTGTCGGTTTGCGGTACGGGCACCTCTCACCTCGCTAGAGGCTTTTCTTGGCAGTGTGGAATCAGGAACTTCGCTACTAAATTTCGCTCGCCATCACAGCTCAGCCTTTACGGGAAACGGATTTGCCTATTTCCCAGCCTAACTGCTTGGACGCGGATATCCAATACCGCGCTTACCCTATCCTCCTGCGTCCCCCCATTGCTCAAATGGTGAGGAGGTGGTACAGGAATATCAACCTGTTGTCCATCGCCTACGCCTTTCGGCCTCGGCTTAGGTCCCGACTAACCCTGAGCGGACGAGCCTTCCTCAGGAAACCTTAGGCATTCGGTGGACGGGATTCTCACCCGTCTTTCGCTACTCATACCGGCATTCTCACTTCTAAGCGCTCCACCAGTCCTTCCGGTCTGACTTCACAGCACTTAGAACGCTCTCCTACCACTGTTCGTAAGAACAGTCCGCAGCTTCGGTGATACGTTTAGCCCCGGTACATTTTCGGCGCAGAGTCACTCGACCAGTGAGCTATTACGCACTCTTTAAATGGTGGCTGCTTCTAAGCCAACATCCTGGTTGTCTAAGCAACTCCACATCCTTTTCCACTTAACGTATACTTTGGGACCTTAGCTGGCGGTCTGGGCTGTTTCCCTTTCGACTACGGATCTTATCACTCGCAGTCTGACTCCCAAGGATAAGTCATCGGCATTCGGAGTTTGACTGAATTCGGTAACCCGGTAGGGGCCCCTAGTCCAATCAGTGCTCTACCTCCGAGACTCTTACCTTGAGGCTAGCCCTAAAGCTATTTCGGAGAGAACCAGCTATCTCCAGGTTCGATTGGCATTTCACCCCTACCCACACCTCATCCCCGCACTTTTCAACGTGCGTGGGTTCGGGCCTCCATTCAGTGTTACCTGAACTTCACCCTGGACATGGGTAGATCACCTGGTTTCGGGTCTACGACCACGTACTCATGCGCCCTATTCAGACTCGCTTTCGCTGCGGCTCCGCATCTTCTGCTTAACCTTGCACGGGATCGTAACTCGCCGGTTCATTCTACAAAAGGCACGCCATCACCCTTTAACGGGCTCTGACTACTTGTAGGCACACGGTTTCAGGATCTATTTCACTCCCCTTCCGGGGTGCTTTTCACCTTTCCCTCACGGTACTGGTTCACTATCGGTCACTAGGGAGTATTTAGCCTTGGGAGATGGTCCTCCCGGATTCCGACGGAATTTCACGTGTTCCGCCGTACTCAGGATCCACTCTGGAGAGAACAACATTTCAGTTACAGGGCTGTTACCTTCTTTGGCGGGCCTTTCCAGACCTCTTCGCTTATATCGTTCCTTTGTAACTCCGTATAGAGTGTCCTACAACCCCAAGAGGCAAGCCTCTTGGTTTGGGCTGTTCCCGTTTCGCTCGCCGCTACTCAGGGAATCGCATTTGCTTTCTCTTCCTCCGGGTACTTAGATGTTTCAGTTCCCCGGGTATGCCTTCTCATACTCTATGTATTCAAGTATGGATACTACTCCATTACGAGCAGTGGGTTTCCCCATTCGGAAATCTCCGGATCAAAGCTTGCTTACAGCTCCCCGAAGCATATCGGTGTTCGTCCCGTCCTTCATCGGCTCCTAGTGCCAAGGCATCCACCGTGCGCCCTTTCTAACTTAACCATTTCTTACTTTAGAAAGAATCACTATGTGTGATGAACTTTGCATTGCATTCAATGTGAATGTATTACTTATTGTTATCTAGTTTTCAAAGAACAATCCTGTCTCGCTAGAGACATGTCTTGAAGGAATGATCCTTCAAAACTAAACAAGACGAAAACGCACGCTGCTCCATATATCCTTAGAAAGGAGGTGATCCAGCCGCACCTTCCGATACGGCTACCTTGTTACGACTTCACCCCAATCATCTGCCCCACCTTCGGCGGCTGGCTCCATAAAGGTTACCTCACCGACTTCGGGTGTTGCAAACTCTCGTGGTGTGACGGGCGGTGTGTACAAGGCCCGGGAACGTATTCACCGCGGCATGCTGATCCGCGATTACTAGCGATTCCAGCTTCACGCAGTCGAGTTGCAGACTGCGATCCGAACTGAGAACAGATTTATGGGATTGGCTAAACCTTGCGGTCTCGCAGCCCTTTGTTCTGTCCATTGTAGCACGTGTGTAGCCCAGGTCATAAGGGGCATGATGATTTGACGTCATCCCCACCTTCCTCCGGTTTGTCACCGGCAGTCACCTTAGAGTGCCCAACTAAATGCTGGCAACTAAGATCAAGGGTTGCGCTCGTTGCGGGACTTAACCCAACATCTCACGACACGAGCTGACGACAACCATGCACCACCTGTCACTCTGTCCCCGAAGGGAAAGCCCTATCTCTAGGGTTGTCAGAGGATGTCAAGACCTGGTAAGGTTCTTCGCGTTGCTTCGAATTAAACCACATGCTCCACCGCTTGTGCGGGCCCCCGTCAATTCCTTTGAGTTTCAGTCTTGCGACCGTACTCCCCAGGCGGAGTGCTTAATGCGTTAGCTGCAGCACTAAGGGGCGGAAACCCCCTAACACTTAGCACTCATCGTTTACGGCGTGGACTACCAGGGTATCTAATCCTGTTCGCTCCCCACGCTTTCGCTCCTCAGCGTCAGTTACAGACCAGAGAGTCGCCTTCGCCACTGGTGTTCCTCCACATCTCTACGCATTTCACCGCTACACGTGGAATTCCACTCTCCTCTTCTGCACTCAAGTTTCCCAGTTTCCAATGACCCTCCCCGGTTGAGCCGGGGGCTTTCACATCAGACTTAAGAAACCGCCTGCGAGCCCTTTACGCCCAATAATTCCGGACAACGCTTGCCACCTACGTATTACCGCGGCTGCTGGCACGTAGTTAGCCGTGGCTTTCTGGTTAGGTACCGTCAAGGTGCGAGCAGTTACTCTCGCACTTGTTCTTCCCTAACAACAGAGCTTTACGATCCGAAAACCTTCATCACTCACGCGGCGTTGCTCCGTCAGACTTTCGTCCATTGCGGAAGATTCCCTACTGCTGCCTCCCGTAGGAGTCTGGGCCGTGTCTCAGTCCCAGTGTGGCCGATCACCCTCTCAGGTCGGCTACGCATCGTCGCCTTGGTGAGCCATTACCCCACCAACTAGCTAATGCGCCGCGGGTCCATCTGTAAGTGACAGCCGAAACCGTCTTTCATCCTTGAACCATGCGGTTCAAGGAACTATCCGGTATTAGCTCCGGTTTCCCGGAGTTATCCCAGTCTTACAGGCAGGTTACCCACGTGTTACTCACCCGTCCGCCGCTAACATCCGGGAGCAAGCTCCCTTCTGTTCGCTCGACTTGCATGTATTAGGCACGCCGCCAGCGTTCGTCCTGAGCCAGGATCAAACTCTCCGAGGTATGCAGGATGCATATCACACATGCGTTGCTACACGATGTAGCGAACTTAGCATGTGATCATTTCCTGCCTCGTCAGCGTTTGACTGACTACCTATGATGTTTCATAGGATTTTTTTATAAATCTCGAATTAACAGGTACGTTTTGTCTTGTTTAGTTTTCAAAGATCATATTGGTGGAGCCTAGCGGGATCGAACCGCTGACCTCCTGCGTGCAAGGCAGGCGCTCTCCCAGCTGAGCTAAGGCCCCATAAAAGATGGTCGGGAAGACAGGATTCGAACCTGCGACCCCTTGGTCCCAAACCAAGTGCTCTACCAAGCTGAGCTACTTCCCGATCTTAATGGCGCGCCCGAGAGGAGTCGAACCCCTAACCTTTTGATCCGTAGTCAAACGCTCTATCCAATTGAGCTACGGGCGCTTATTGTATAATGCCGAGGGCCGGACTTGAACCGGCACGGTAGTCACCTACCGCAGGATTTTAAGTCCTGTGTGTCTGCCAATTCCACCACCCCGGCGTGGATGGTATAAGCGGAAGACGGGATTCGAACCCGCGACCCCCACCTTGGCAAGGTGGTGTTCTACCACTGAACTACTTCCGCATTACAGGATTTCTTTATTTTGTTTGGCTATGCGGGTGAAGGGACTTGAACCCCCACGTCATAAAGACACTAGATCCTAAGTCTAGCGCGTCTGCCAATTCCGCCACACCCGCATGAAAATGGTGAGCCATGAAGGACTCGAACCTTCGACCCTCTGATTAAAAGTCAGATGCTCTACCAACTGAGCTAATGGCTCGCTTTAAAAGCGACTTGTCTATCTTACCATATGAAAGTGGTGCCGGCAAGAGGACTTGAACCCCCAACCTACTGATTACAAGTCAGTTGCTCTACCAGTTGAGCTACACCGGCTTTATCTATCCTAACATTATGTAAGAATAAATATGGTGGAGGATGACGGGCTCGAACCGCCGACCCTCTGCTTGTAAGGCAGATGCTCTCCCAGCTGAGCTAATCCTCCATATTGTGTTGTCATTTCGAATGTCTCTCGATCCGACAAGTAGTATTATATAATGATAAGATATTGTTTGTAAAGACTTTTTTAAAATAATTTTCGAATTTATTTTAACGTTGTTTTTTTCATCTTTTCATTAAGGCACCTAAAGAAGTTTACCACTTGTCTCATCATTTTAAAAGTCTTTTTTTCATTTTTTTATGTTTTTTTGTTAAAAACCGCTCTAATAAAGCTTTATTGGTGTGAAATGACCCTTTTCATGCTTTTTATATGCTTGTTTTATTCAATATATCTTCTCATACAAATCATCTAGAGAAGGGGAATCTTTTATTATTTTATTTTTCTGAGAAATCATTTTCGTGTAAAAATATCCGTAAATGATGCTGTTCTTTACTATCTTCAATATTAAAGTGTTACTGGGGCAACAAGTTGTTTGTTGATTCTTTCTTGTTCTTACTTAGAGCGGGTGAAAAAATTAACTGAAGGTGCTCTATGTTCTTTGGCAATACTCAGTTATCTAGTGTGTCTCTAAACAGCCCTCTGTATCTGGCTGCTTTCTATGTTTTGATCTTCATCCTAAACGAATTGAACGACCGATCCACACAACAGCTGCGTTGTTCAATGAGAATACATGAAAGTGAGACGAACGGAAGGATTA
This sequence comes from Bacillus sp. FSL W8-0645, assembly GCF_038007905.1. Taxonomy (NCBI): domain Bacteria; kingdom Bacillati; phylum Bacillota; class Bacilli; order Caryophanales; family Bacillaceae; genus Bacillus; species Bacillus sp. FSL W8-0645. The sequence continues at coordinate 97,982 of NZ_JBBOYC010000001.1, read as the reverse complement.
ATTGATCGATAAGGCTTACTACATCATCACTTCTCACTTTACAAAGTGATTTAATAGAAGTAATTTTTTCAAAAACACAAAAAAGACCAGTTCCAAATGGAACTGATCCTTAGAAAAGCTTGGCGGCGTCCTACTCTCACAGGGGGAGACCCCCAACTACCATCGGCGCTGAAGAGCTTAACTTCCGTGTTCGGTATGGGAACGGGTGTGACCTCTTCGCTATCGCCACCAAACCTGATGGAGAGAATGTTCTCTCAAAACTAGATAACAATGTTCAAGCTTCACATTAGAATATAGGTTAAGTCCTCGATCTATTAGTATCTGTCAGCTCCACGTGTCACCACGCTTCCACCTCAGACCTATCAACCTGATCATCTTTCAGGGATCTTACTTCCTTGCGGAATGGGAAATCTCATCTTGAGGGGGGCTTCATGCTTAGATGCTTTCAGCACTTATCCCGTCCGCACATAGCTACCCAGCGATGCCCTTGGCAGAACAACTGGTACACCAGCGGTGCGTCCATCCCGGTCCTCTCGTACTAAGGACAGCTCCTCTCAAATTTCCTGCGCCCGCGACGGATAGGGACCGAACTGTCTCACGACGTTCTGAACCCAGCTCGCGTACCGCTTTAATGGGCGAACAGCCCAACCCTTGGGACCGACTACAGCCCCAGGATGCGATGAGCCGACATCGAGGTGCCAAACCTCCCCGTCGATGTGGACTCTTGGGGGAGATAAGCCTGTTATCCCCGGGGTAGCTTTTATCCGTTGAGCGATGGCCCTTCCATGCGGAACCACCGGATCACTAAGCCCGACTTTCGTCCCTGCTCGACTTGTAGGTCTCGCAGTCAAGCTCCCTTGTGCCTTTACACTCTGCGAATGATTTCCAACCATTCTGAGGGAACCTTTGGGCGCCTCCGTTACATTTTAGGAGGCGACCGCCCCAGTCAAACTGCCCACCTGACACTGTCTCCCTGCCCGATAAGGGCAGCGGGTTAGAAGGTCAATACAGCCAGGGTAGTATCCCACCGATGCCTCCACCGAAGCTAGCGCTCCGGTTTCCAAGGCTCCTACCTATCCTGTACAAGCTGTACCAACATTCAATATCAGGCTGCAGTAAAGCTCCACGGGGTCTTTCCGTCCTGTCGCGGGTAACCTGCATCTTCACAGGTACTATAATTTCACCGAGTCTCTCGTTGAGACAGTGCCCAGATCGTTGCGCCTTTCGTGCGGGTCGGAACTTACCCGACAAGGAATTTCGCTACCTTAGGACCGTTATAGTTACGGCCGCCGTTTACTGGGGCTTCAATTCGCACCTTCGCTTACGCTAAGCGCTCCTCTTAACCTTCCAGCACCGGGCAGGCGTCAGCCCCTATACTTCGCCTTACGGCTTCGCAGAGACCTGTGTTTTTGCTAAACAGTCGCCTGGGCCTATTCACTGCGGCTTCTCGGGGCTTTAACACCCTAAGAAGCACCCCTTCTCCCGAAGTTACGGGGTCATTTTGCCGAGTTCCTTAACGAGAGTTCTCTCGATCACCTTAGGATTCTCTCCTCGCCTACCTGTGTCGGTTTGCGGTACGGGCACCTCTCACCTCGCTAGAGGCTTTTCTTGGCAGTGTGGAATCAGGAACTTCGCTACTAAATTTCGCTCGCCATCACAGCTCAGCCTTTACGGGAAACGGATTTGCCTATTTCCCAGCCTAACTGCTTGGACGCGGATATCCAATACCGCGCTTACCCTATCCTCCTGCGTCCCCCCATTGCTCAAATGGTGAGGAGGTGGTACAGGAATATCAACCTGTTGTCCATCGCCTACGCCTTTCGGCCTCGGCTTAGGTCCCGACTAACCCTGAGCGGACGAGCCTTCCTCAGGAAACCTTAGGCATTCGGTGGACGGGATTCTCACCCGTCTTTCGCTACTCATACCGGCATTCTCACTTCTAAGCGCTCCACCAGTCCTTCCGGTCTGACTTCACAGCACTTAGAACGCTCTCCTACCACTGTTCGTAAGAACAGTCCGCAGCTTCGGTGATACGTTTAGCCCCGGTACATTTTCGGCGCAGAGTCACTCGACCAGTGAGCTATTACGCACTCTTTAAATGGTGGCTGCTTCTAAGCCAACATCCTGGTTGTCTAAGCAACTCCACATCCTTTTCCACTTAACGTATACTTTGGGACCTTAGCTGGCGGTCTGGGCTGTTTCCCTTTCGACTACGGATCTTATCACTCGCAGTCTGACTCCCAAGGATAAGTCATCGGCATTCGGAGTTTGACTGAATTCGGTAACCCGGTAGGGGCCCCTAGTCCAATCAGTGCTCTACCTCCGAGACTCTTACCTTGAGGCTAGCCCTAAAGCTATTTCGGAGAGAACCAGCTATCTCCAGGTTCGATTGGCATTTCACCCCTACCCACACCTCATCCCCGCACTTTTCAACGTGCGTGGGTTCGGGCCTCCATTCAGTGTTACCTGAACTTCACCCTGGACATGGGTAGATCACCTGGTTTCGGGTCTACGACCACGTACTCATGCGCCCTATTCAGACTCGCTTTCGCTGCGGCTCCGCATCTTCTGCTTAACCTTGCACGGGATCGTAACTCGCCGGTTCATTCTACAAAAGGCACGCCATCACCCTTTAACGGGCTCTGACTACTTGTAGGCACACGGTTTCAGGATCTATTTCACTCCCCTTCCGGGGTGCTTTTCACCTTTCCCTCACGGTACTGGTTCACTATCGGTCACTAGGGAGTATTTAGCCTTGGGAGATGGTCCTCCCGGATTCCGACGGAATTTCACGTGTTCCGCCGTACTCAGGATCCACTCTGGAGAGAACAACATTTCAGTTACAGGGCTGTTACCTTCTTTGGCGGGCCTTTCCAGACCTCTTCGCTTATATCGTTCCTTTGTAACTCCGTATAGAGTGTCCTACAACCCCAAGAGGCAAGCCTCTTGGTTTGGGCTGTTCCCGTTTCGCTCGCCGCTACTCAGGGAATCGCATTTGCTTTCTCTTCCTCCGGGTACTTAGATGTTTCAGTTCCCCGGGTATGCCTTCTCATACTCTATGTATTCAAGTATGGATACTACTCCATTACGAGCAGTGGGTTTCCCCATTCGGAAATCTCCGGATCAAAGCTTGCTTACAGCTCCCCGAAGCATATCGGTGTTCGTCCCGTCCTTCATCGGCTCCTAGTGCCAAGGCATCCACCGTGCGCCCTTTCTAACTTAACCATTTCTTACTTTAGAAAGAATCACTATGTGTGATGAACTTTGCATTGCATTCAATGTGAATGTATTACTTATTGTTATCTAGTTTTCAAAGAACAATCCTGTCTCGCTAGAGACATGTCTTGAAGGAATGATCCTTCAAAACTAAACAAGACGAAAACGCACACTGCTCCATATATCCTTAGAAAGGAGGTGATCCAGCCGCACCTTCCGATACGGCTACCTTGTTACGACTTCACCCCAATCATCTGCCCCACCTTCGGCGGCTGGCTCCATAAAGGTTACCTCACCGACTTCGGGTGTTGCAAACTCTCGTGGTGTGACGGGCGGTGTGTACAAGGCCCGGGAACGTATTCACCGCGGCATGCTGATCCGCGATTACTAGCGATTCCAGCTTCACGCAGTCGAGTTGCAGACTGCGATCCGAACTGAGAACAGATTTATGGGATTGGCTAAACCTTGCGGTCTCGCAGCCCTTTGTTCTGTCCATTGTAGCACGTGTGTAGCCCAGGTCATAAGGGGCATGATGATTTGACGTCATCCCCACCTTCCTCCGGTTTGTCACCGGCAGTCACCTTAGAGTGCCCAACTAAATGCTGGCAACTAAGATCAAGGGTTGCGCTCGTTGCGGGACTTAACCCAACATCTCACGACACGAGCTGACGACAACCATGCACCACCTGTCACTCTGTCCCCGAAGGGAAAGCCCTATCTCTAGGGTTGTCAGAGGATGTCAAGACCTGGTAAGGTTCTTCGCGTTGCTTCGAATTAAACCACATGCTCCACCGCTTGTGCGGGCCCCCGTCAATTCCTTTGAGTTTCAGTCTTGCGACCGTACTCCCCAGGCGGAGTGCTTAATGCGTTAGCTGCAGCACTAAGGGGCGGAAACCCCCTAACACTTAGCACTCATCGTTTACGGCGTGGACTACCAGGGTATCTAATCCTGTTCGCTCCCCACGCTTTCGCTCCTCAGCGTCAGTTACAGACCAGAGAGTCGCCTTCGCCACTGGTGTTCCTCCACATCTCTACGCATTTCACCGCTACACGTGGAATTCCACTCTCCTCTTCTGCACTCAAGTTTCCCAGTTTCCAATGACCCTCCCCGGTTGAGCCGGGGGCTTTCACATCAGACTTAAGAAACCGCCTGCGAGCCCTTTACGCCCAATAATTCCGGACAACGCTTGCCACCTACGTATTACCGCGGCTGCTGGCACGTAGTTAGCCGTGGCTTTCTGGTTAGGTACCGTCAAGGTGCGAGCAGTTACTCTCGCACTTGTTCTTCCCTAACAACAGAGCTTTACGATCCGAAAACCTTCATCACTCACGCGGCGTTGCTCCGTCAGACTTTCGTCCATTGCGGAAGATTCCCTACTGCTGCCTCCCGTAGGAGTCTGGGCCGTGTCTCAGTCCCAGTGTGGCCGATCACCCTCTCAGGTCGGCTACGCATCGTCGCCTTGGTGAGCCATTACCCCACCAACTAGCTAATGCGCCGCGGGTCCATCTGTAAGTGACAGCCGAAACCGTCTTTCATCCTTGAACCATGCGGTTCAAGGAACTATCCGGTATTAGCTCCGGTTTCCCGGAGTTATCCCAGTCTTACAGGCAGGTTACCCACGTGTTACTCACCCGTCCGCCGCTAACATCCGGGAGCAAGCTCCCTTCTGTTCGCTCGACTTGCATGTATTAGGCACGCCGCCAGCGTTCGTCCTGAGCCAGGATCAAACTCTCCGAGGTATGCAGGATGCATATCACACATGCGTTGCTACACGATGTAGCGAACTTAGCATGTGATCATTTCCTGCCTCGTCAGCGTTTGACTGACTACCTATGATGTTTCATAGGATTTTTTTATAAATCTCGAATTAACAGGTACGTTTTGTCTTGTTTAGTTTTCAAAGATCATTTTCGTTATCGCTCGTAAGCGACTTTAATATCTTAACATTTCGTATTGGTTAAAGTCAAGAAGTTTTTTTAATTTCTTTTTTTAACCTCGTTGCTGTTTTGCGGCAACGAATAATAATATACCATCTTGATTCTTTCCTTGCAATAGTTTTTTTAAAAAAAGTTTCATTTTATGAAAAATAAAAAGCGCCATAGTTAAAATGGCGCTTTAATTGATGTATTAGCGGTTTCTCATTTGTGGGAAAAGCAGTACATCTCTGATTGATGGAGAATTTGTTAATAGCATGATTAACCGGTCGATACCGATTCCTAGTCCGCCTGTTGGAGGCATACCATATTCTAATGCTTCAACAAAATCGTCATCCATTAGATGCGCTTCGTCATTTCCTTCTTCACGTTCTTTTAATTGAGCTTCAAATCGTTCTCTTTGATCGATTGGATCGTTTAGCTCTGTGAATGCATTAGCATGTTCACGACGTACGATAAATAGCTCAAAGCGATCAGTGAAGCGAGGGTCTTCAGGATTTTTCTTAGCTAATGGAGAAATCTCCACTGGGTGTCCGTAAATAAATGTAGGCTGTACCAATGTTTCCTCAACTTTTTGCTCGAAGAACTCATTGATGATATGACCTACTGTCATGTTTTTCGTAATTTCAATTCCGTGATCAGCTGCATGCTGTTTCGCTTCTTCTACAGACATCTCCTGCCAGAAGTCTACACCAGTTGCTTCTTTGACCGCTTCAACCATATGGAGTCTCTTCCATTCAGGCTTGAGATCAATTTCATCTTCTCCATATTGAATCGTGGTTGTTCCTAGTACCTCTTCGGCAATATGAGCAATCAGGTTTTCAGTTAGGTTCATGATGTCTTTGTAATCTGCGTAAGCTTCGTACAGCTCGATCATAGTAAATTCCGGGTTATGACGAGTTGATACACCTTCGTTACGGAATACACGTCCAATCTCGTATACTTTCTCTAGGCCACCGACAATGAGGCGTTTTAAGTGCAGTTCAATCGCAATACGCATATAGAGCGGCATATCCAGTGCATTATGATGAGTAATGAAAGGACGTGCTGATGCACCACCAGGGATGCTGTGCATTGTTGGTGTTTCAACTTCTAGGTATCCTTTAGAATCTAAGTATCTTCTCATAGATTGAATGATCTTGCTTCGCATGATGAACGTCTGCTTACTTTCTGGATTTACAATCAGGTCAAGGTAACGCTGACGATAACGTTGTTCAACATCTTTAAGTCCATGATATTTATCAGGAAGCGGGCGAAGTGCTTTTGTGAGAACCTCAAAGCTAGTCGCTTTAATAGAAAGTTCTCCTACATTCGTTTTAAATACCGTTCCTGTTACACCGATAATATCGCCTAGGTCTGAGCTTTTGAATAATTCGTAAGCTTCTTCTCCTACACTATCTTTACGAACGTAGATTTGAATTTGTCCTTCTAAGTCTTGTATATGCGCAAAGCCAGCTTTCCCTTTTCCACGCTTTGTCATCATACGTCCAGCGATTGTCACTTGGGCAGACTTCTCTTCTAAGTCTTCTTTAGAAAACTCATCGTATTCAGCAATAATTTGTGCAGATTGATGAGAACGGTCATATCGTTCACCGAATGGATCGATACCCTCTTCTCTCATTTTATTCATTTTGTCACGTCTGACCTGGAATTGGTCATTTAATTCTTCGTTATTAAGCCCTTCATTACTCATTTATATCACTCCAATAATGTATTTTGCAGAGAAAAGCAGAAAAACTGCCAGTACATGCACTAGCAGTGAGCTACAAAAAGAAAGATAGTCTTATCCTACTTTTATACTTTGAAGCTCTTTTGCCTCGGCTTCGACCGTAAAGTCATCAAGAACTTGTACAAGCTCCGCTCTCGTTTCGCTTTGATTGATTTGATTTCTCACGTCCGCATTGCCTCGGACACCTTTTAAGTACCATGCTGCGTGCTTTCTCATTTCTCTGACAGCCACATGCTCGCCTTTTAGATCAATGAGTCTGTCTAAGTGAAGCTTGCACACTGACATCTTCTCACGTACATTTGGCTCTTCTTTCAGTTCACCCGTTTCTAAATAATGAACCGTTCGATAGATCATCCACGGGTTTCCTAGTGCGGCTCTTCCAATCATGACAGCATCTACACCCGTTTCATCAAGCATACGTTTTGCATCTTGAGGGGTTTTGACATCTCCATTGCCGATGACAGGAATGGAAACAGATTGTTTGACCTCTTTTATAATATCCCAATTAGCTGTTCCTTCGTACATCTGCACACGTGTCCGTCCGTGAAGCCCAACCGCTCGGCCACCTGCTCGTTCAACAGCACGGGCATTGTCGATAGCGAAGATATGATCTTCGTCCCAGCCCATTCTCATTTTCACCGTAACAGGCTTATCTACAGCATCTACAACAGCAGAGACCATTTCATAAATCTTGTTTGGATCAAGCAACCATTTCGCTCCTGCATCACATTTCGTAATCTTCGGTACAGGACAGCCCATGTTGATATCAATAATGTCCGCTGTGGTATTCTGGTCTACAAACTTTGCCGCTTCAACGAGAGTGTCTTTTTCTCCTCCAAATATTTGAAGGCTCAAAGGCTTTTCCCGTTCATCAATGTATAGCATACCCATTGTTCTTGCATTGTTGATCAGGATTGCCTTGTCACTGACCATTTCAGCGCAGACTAAACCTGCTCCAAACTCTTTCACTGTCAGTCTGAAGGCAGAGTTGCAAACACCAGCCATAGGCGCGAGCACCACTTTGTTTTTAATGTCGATATCTCCGATTTTAAACATCATTTCCCCTCCTTCCTTCTTCAAGAATTGGCGATAGTTCTTCCACCGTTATATTTAAAGCATTTGCTATTTGACCAACCAATTGGTTTGTTGGTAATCGATTGCCTCGCTCAATTTCTCCTAAGACAGAGACAGAGATGCCCAGTCTTTTCGCGAACCCTTCCTGAGTATACCCTTTTAGCTTTCGGTATGCACGAATTCTTCTACCCCACATGTCTTTTTCCATATGCTTACACCTTCTTGGTCTGTTACGGCATTTATTTGCACTTCGCCGATTTCTGGGCAAATCTCACTCATCGGAACGAGAACGAATAAACGTTCGTACATTCTAGGATGTGGCACTACAAGCTGTTCTGTTTCAATATTTTCACGATTATAAAGTAAAATGTCAAGGTCAGCCGTTCGCGGTCCCCATCTCACTTCTCTTGTTCTGCCTAACTCTTGCTCGATTTTCTGAGTAAGTGTCAGTAGTTCATTTGGACGAAGCGAGGTGGAAATTTTCACAGCCATATTTAAAAAGTCATCTTGGTTTTCGTAACCTACAGGTGTTGTTTCATATATAGATGAGATTGATTCTACTTGAACCTCTGGATGTTCGTGCAGTTTTTTGACGGCTTCTTTTAAATAGGTTTCCTTTTTCCCTATGTTCGAACCTAAAGCGATGTATGCGGTATTGTTCATGCGCGCGATCTCGTCATTTCAATGGCAACGGACTGATAGTGTCCTGGAATTGGCGGATCTGGTTTGATCACCTTCACTGTACATTCCTGAACTGTCGGGAAGTCCTTTAACACTTGGATTGCAATTCTTTCTGTCAGTGTTTCAACAAGGTTGACGGATTCACCCTCTACAATGCTTTTGCAGATTTGGTAGAGCTCCGCATAATTGATGGTCTCATTGAGGTCATCCGTTTGTCCGGCTTTACTTAAATCAAGTGAAGCTGTTAAATCCACACGGAACCGCTGTCCTAATTTATTTTCTTCTGCAAATACGCCATGGTAGCCGTAAAATTCCATTCCATTTACATATACTTTATCGATGATAAGCGCCTCCCTTATTCAACATGGCATCCATCATTTTTGCCATTCTTGCGATTTCTTTTACATCATGTACGCGAACCATCGCACTGCCTTTTTGAATCCCAAGGCAGACCGTAGCCCCCGTTCCTTCAGTACGTTCTTCCGGTGGCAGGTCTAAGACAGCTCCGATGAATCGTTTTCGAGATGTAGCTAAGAGCAGTGGATACCCAAGGTGACAAAAATGTTCGAGCTCATTCATGACCATCAGGTTGTCCTCTTTATTTTTCGCAAACCCTACACCTGGGTCCAATATGATCATGTCATCACGGACACCGGCTTGTTTCGCAATTTGAACACTCTCTTTCAAATCTGCGATCATATCTGAAATTAGATGTGTGTAGTTTCGCTCTGGCCGATTGTGCATTAAAATAATCGGCACATTGTGCTTCGCTGCCACATGCGCCATTTGAGGATCTGCCTTCGCTCCCCATACATCATTAATGATGGAAGCTCCGGCTTTCACTGCTTCATCTGCCACATGGGCTTTATACGTATCAATGGAAATCGGTACATCCAATTCTTTTGTGATCTTTTCAATGACGGGAATGACTCTTGAAAGCTCCTCTTGTTCTGAGACAAATGCCGCTCCTGGGCGAGTCGATTCTCCGCCAATATCAATGATATGCGCCCCGTCTTCTATCAGCTGTGCTGCATGAGCCAGCGCTTTATCCACTTGATTAAACTTTCCTCCATCTGAAAAAGAGTCAGGTGTGACATTTAAAATGCCCATAACCAATGTCTTTTCTTCATAACTAAGGGTGTGGTGCTTGGCTTGTATGATTTTAGGCTGTTTTATCACTTGTTGTGTCATTGTGTCCACCTACTCTTTATGATCTAGACGTTCTTTTGTATATTGTGTTCGCAATTTTGTTGAGAATATCCGGCTGTTTTGGGAAAAGGAGATTTCCCCTATACTTCTGAAAGGCACAATCCCTTGAACAGAATTGGTCATCCATGCCTCATCAGCTGATAGCAAATGGGAGAACGGGTATCGCCCTACTTTTAGTGAAGCCTCCATCGCTTGGAGTGTTTCGATACAATATCGACGAGTGACCCCATTTAAAATGCCTGTATCAAGTGACGGTGTATAAATCACATCGCCTTTTCGCCAAAATACATTGGAGGTAATTCCTTCTGCCACATCATTTTCTTTTGTTAAAAAGATGCCTTCTAACGACGGATCATTTCCCACTTCTCTTTTTGCGAGCATGTTGTTCATATAATGATGAGACTTGAGGCGCCTTGGACCTTCTGGCGTATTTCTCCTTGTTTGAAGAATGACTCCCTGTTTCTCATCTAAAACAGATTCGGGCCGGAATGGAGAGATCATGACAAACACGACAGGCTCTTCATAAGGATCTGCAGAAAATCCATTGCCTCTGCCTGCAGAAACATTGAAACGAATTCTCGCATGACCACCGGCTATTTCGTTTTTATTCAGTAAGGTATGAATGATGTCGAGTACAAATGGTTTCTCTATTGTGGATTCGATGCAAAGGTCACGCAATGATTGATTGAGCCTTTCAAGGTGCCAATCTAACAGAAAGACTTGTCCTGCTAGGCTGGTAAATGTTTCGAATACACCGATGCCATATAGAAAACCATGATCAAAAGGAGAAAGAGTCGCGTCTTTCTCCTCTATATACTGACCGTTCAGATAAATGATCATGCGTTTACTTCATGCCCCTTTTTACGATAGGTTTCAATGAAATTTTTAAGCATTTCTTTTCCGAAGGACGTCATAATCGATTCAGGATGAAACTGTACACTTTCAATCGGCAGCTCTTTATGGCGAATGGCCATGAGCTCGCCTTCCTTTGTGCTGGCTGTTGCGTCAAAGCACCCCGGCAGCGTCTCGTTTTTGACAATTAATGAATGATATCTCGTTGCGACAAGCGGATTTTGGAGTCCAGTGAAGACACCTTTTCCGTCATGAGCAATCTCTGACGTTTTACCATGCATTAAGCGTTCTGCACGAATGACATCCCCGCCAAAAACTTGTGCGATGGATTGATGACCTAGGCACACACCGAAGATCGGAATACTTCCCGCAAAGTGCTTGATCGCCTCCATACTAATTCCCGCTTCATCAGGACTGCATGGCCCCGGGGAAATCATGAGAAAATCTGGCTTGAGTTCTTCGATTTCTTGAATGGTTACTTGATCATTCCGTTTCACAATCAATTCTTCTCCAAGCTCACCTAAATACTGGACCAAGTTGTACGTAAATGAATCATAATTATCAATCATTAATATCATGCTCTGCTCACCTCTAACTCAAAATAGTCTCTTCTTTGCTCAACTGTAATGCTTTTTTCACTGCATAGGCTTTTTTAATCGATTCTTTGTATTCGTGCTTTGGTACAGAATCGATGACGATCCCAGCACCCGACTGCATAAAGGCTTTGCCTTCAGTGCAGTACGCCGTACGAATGACGATGTTAAAGTGCATATCTTGATTGAATCCAAACCAGCCTATAGATCCAGTATAAAGCCCACGCCTTGTTGGCTCAAGCTCTTCTATGATTTCCATTGTTCTCACCTTTGGAGCACCTGTAATTGTTCCGCCTGGGAATACAGCTCTCATGACATCTACTGCATCACAATCATTACGCAGTTCCCCTTGTACGTTGGATACAATGTGCATCACGTGTGAATATTTCTCAATCGCCATAAATTCGTTCACTTTTACTGAGCCATAAGTGGACACGCGTCCAAGGTCATTCCGCTCTAGATCCACGAGCATCACATGCTCCGCGCGTTCTTTTTCATTTTCAATGAGCTCTTTTGCCAGCGCTTGATCCTCAGCATCGTCTTTGCCTCTTGATCTTGTACCCGCAATTGGTCTTGTTTCTAATTGAGTCCCCTTTTTCTTAATAAGCAGCTCTGGAGATCCACAAACGATTTGGAAATCAGGCGTGTGCAGATAAGACATATAAGGAGATGGATTGACTTGACGTAACGTTTTATATAAATCATACGGATGTGTGTGGAGCTGATCCTCTTGTCTGATGGACAAATTCACTTGGAACACATCACCGCTTGCGATATATTGCTTAATCTTCTCTACTGCTTCTCCAAAGGTTTCTTCGGTAAAAGGCGCTGCTGGTACACATTCTGCAGAAGATTCATGAACAGGTGATTGCGCTGATTCTTTTGCAGAGCTTGTCCACTTTTGCTTCAAATCTTCGAGTCTTTGATGAGTGTCACTCACGGGTTCCGCTCCCTCTGTGTGAGTAATCAGCCACAGCACGTTTTCTTCATGATCAAAGACCGCAACATCATTAAACACGAGAAAATAAAGATCTGGTGTTTTCAGGTCATCAATGGACAACATCTTAAAATGTTCAATATATCTAGCATAATCATAGCTTAAAAATCCAATCGCTCCGCCTTGAAAATCAGGGTAGTCCTCATTCGTTTCGGTTTGAAGGGTTTGGAACCAATCCGTAAACGCTCTGAATGGATCACCTTCTTTGAACAGCACCTCGTCTTGATAATGGATGGTTGTCATCCCGTCTTTACCCTTCGCTTTAGCGATTGGGTGAATGCCAGCAATGCTGTAGGAACCACCGCGAGCACTTTCAAGTAGAACATGGTGTGTTTCGCCAGCAGTTAATTGTTCGTATCTTTTCAAGAATGCATCTTTCGTAAAAGGAATTTTGATGCTCATCGGCCTGCGTTGTGTCATGTTATCATCCTTTTTCATTTTCATTAATCTTATTGTAATGCAATCCAATTTATTTAGAAAATAGTATTTGCTTTCCATCTACAGATTTCATAAAAAAACCCCAGCAAATGCTGGGGTAATTGGTTTAATCGAATTGATAAAGAGGTGTGCTGAGGTAACGTTCCCCATTACTTGGGATAATTGCCAGAACCTTTTTCCCTTTACCAAGCTTCTTCGCTGTTTGAAGTGCTGCGTAAATAGCTGCTCCTGAGGAAATACCGCCGAGGATCCCTTCCTCTTTCGCTGCTCTTCTTGCAAGCTCAAATGCATCTTCGTTTTTCACTTGGATAATGCCGTCATATACTTCCGTGTTCAAGATGGAAGGGATAAACCCTGCTCCAATCCCTTGGATTTTATGCGGGCCTGGCTTTCCGCCTGATAATACAGGAGAATCTGTCGGCTCTACCGCATAAAGCTGAATCGATGGGATGGCTTCTTTTAGGACTTCACCAGCACCCGTAATTGTGCCGCCCGTACCAACACCTGCAATAAATGCATCAAGCTCGCCGTCAAACTGTTCAAGAATTTCTTTTCCTGTAGTACGGCGGTGAATCTCCGCATTGGCTTCGTTGCTAAATTGCTGAGGCATGAAGTAACCGTGCTCTTCTGCCAATTCTTCTGCCTTTTTGATGGCACCTTTCATTCCTTCTGCACCTGGTGTTAATACAAGCTCTGCACCATAAGCGCGTAAAAGGTTGCGGCGCTCCTGACTCATTGTGTCTGGCATCACTAGAATTGCGTTAATTCCTTTAGCTGCCGCTACCATTGCAAGACCGATCCCTGTGTTTCCGCTTGTTGGTTCGATGAGCGTGTCGCCGGCTTTTAAAGTACCTTTCGCTTCAGCATCTTCGATCATCGCTAACGCAATCCGATCTTTTACACTGCTGCCCGGGTTCATATATTCAAGTTTCAAGTAGACATCCGCACTGTCTTCATCTACTAAACGGTTTAATTTAACGACTGGTGTATTTCCTATTAGTTCAAAAACTGAATTTGCAATACGAGCCATCACTAACACCTCTATCTCCGAGTAATTTTATTGTATTAATATTAAATTATCAATTTCGAAAAATTTTGTCAATGCTTTTAGTCCTGCTCGCCATCGTAAAACCATGTGACTTTTGCTTCTTTCCACAGGGTTTTGACATTCGCCTTTTCACCTAGATCTTCCATGGCAATCTGCCTTTTGATCTGATTTTTGACTTCTTCATAAGAGAAGGAGCGGCCATTTAATTTTTCTTTTAGTTGAATAATGGCATAACCATTTTTGGTCTCGATCGGTTCTTTAGTCCATTCATCTGGCTGAAGCTTTTGAGCTTCCTGTATGTATAGGGCTGGGATACTTTCTTGTTCTTCTGTCACAAACCCAAGATCTCCGCCATATGGAGAGGTGTAGCGGTCAATGGAGCGTTCAGCTGCCACCGCCTCGAAGCTAGATCCACCTTTCAGATCTTTCAATACATTTTCAGCTTCGCCTTTTGTCTTCACGACGATATGACGAATACGGTATGAATCATCATATTGATATAAGTCCTTGTTTTTTTCATAAAAGGATTTCGCTTCTTTTTCGGAAACGACAGCATCTCTCGTTAAAAGCTGCTCTAATAAAATTTGATAACGAATCTGTTCTGTCCAGTCCTTTTCACTCGTATGTCCATCTTCGTAGAAATTATTAGATACCGCTTTAAGCATCAGCAATTCACGATTGATTTCTTTTGAGGACACCTCAAGCTTGTTTTCTTTCGCAAGCTGATCGACCACCTTCTGATTAATCATTTGCTCAAGTGTTGCCTTTCCATAGCGGTCTTCCATCTTCTTTAACCATTCTTGACGTGTCACCTTCTCTTTTCCAATCGACGCAATTTCTTCACCGCTCTTCCCGCTTGAAGAAGCCTGTGACATTTGCGACTTTGTTAATACATATGCAATAACACCGGCATTGATCATAAGCAACACAAGGATAAATGTCCATACTACTCTTGCTTTCAGTCTCATCTTTCGTCTCCTTTCCATTCAAAAAAGAAAACCCGCTGCTTAGAGCTTAGCGGGTTATTTCTTCACGTAGCTCTTCTAGCTCTTCTTTTGTAAATACATACGTTTCGTTACAAAAATGGCATTGAGCTTCTGCTTGTCCCTCTTGTTCAATCATGTCTTCAATTTCGGCTTTTCCTAGGCTGATAATGCCATTAGCAAAACGTTCTTTTGAGCAGTTACAAGAGAATTCGACAGGTACAGTTTCTAAAATTTGAGGTTTTTCTCCGAGTACTTCTTCTAAAATTTCTTCTGGTGTCATCCCTTTTTCAATGAGTTTAGAAATGGGTTCAATGGTTGAGAGCCGCTTTTCTAGTCTTTCGATGACAGCATCTTCTGTTCCAGGCAGCAATTGAATGATGAAACCGCCAGCTGCGAGAATCGAGTTATCTGGATTGACGAGAACCCCTACACCAACAGAGGAAGGCACTTGCTCAGAAGAGACAAGATAATAAGTGAAGTCATCTCCAATTTCACCTGAGACGATCTCCGTTTGTCCTGTAAAGTGATCTTTCAGTCCGATATCTTTGACAACACTTAATGTTCCAGATGTCCCGACTGCACGTCTAACATCTAGCTTGCCATGTTCATTTAAGTCAAAGTGGACTTGTGGGTTTGAGACATATCCGCGCACCTGGCCCTTTGCGTTTCCATCAGCAATGATGGCACCGATTGGTCCACCGCCTTCAATTTTGACCGTTAGCTTATTTTCGCCTTTCAGCATAGCACCCATCATGACTGTAGCTGTCATTGTTCTGCCAATCGCTGCTGATGCTGTTGGCCATGTATGGTGTCTTCTTTGTGCTTCGTTGATTGTATCTGTTGTGTTTGCAGCATATGCTCGGACTTTTCCGTCATATGCTAACGCTTTAACTAAGTAGTCCATTCGATTTTAAACCTCCTATAGTACACCGACACGATTACGTTCATAAATGAGTTGAAGTCCTTTTAATGTTAAGAACGGATCGACAATATCAATGCAGTCTGATTCATTTCCAATCAATGTCGACAAACCGCCTGTTGCAATGACTTTCGGTGTTTGTTTCGCTTGCTGCTTCATCCGTTTCACTATTCCCTCGACTTGCCCGACATATCCATAAAGGATGCCGGATTGCATTGCACTGATGGTGTTTTTTCCAACAATGTGATCTGGACGGACAATTTCAATTCTTGGCAGCTTCGCCGCTCTTGTATATAAAGCTTCTGTTGAGATGGTAATACCAGGTGCAATTGCCCCACCCATGTATTGTTTTTGTTCATTGATATAGCAGTAGGTTGTCGCTGTGCCAAAGTCTACGACAATGAGAGGTGCCCCATATAGATGAATCGCCGCTACTGCATTCACAATTCGATCAGCCCCGACTTCCTTTGGATTGTCACACATAATGTTTAATCCAGTTTTCATTCCAGGCCCTACAATTTGGGGAGTTATGTGAAAGTACTTCTCGCACATTCTTTCTAATGCAAACATCATTGGCGGGACAACAGACGAAATGATAATTCCTTCTATTTGGTCAAACATCAGCCCGACATAATCAAATAAAGACCTGATAGCCATACCAAATTCATCTTCTGTTTTATGACGGCTTGTTTCAATTCGCCAATGGTAGTTTAGATCGCCATTATGATAAACACCTAAAACGGTATTTGTGTTCCCTACATCTATCACGAGTAACAACTTCATCACCACTTTGAATAGTTTCTCAAAAAGAGCATTTTTCGACTTTCTATCATACCATACACGAATTGAGTTCCATTTGTAAACAATTCGAAACCGATCCATTCAGGAATCGAAATAAAAAAAGCTGCCGGTGATCCCGGCAGCTTTCACAGAAGGAGATTAGATCTCCTCATCTTCTTCTTTTTTCTTGATGTTCACTTTCACATCATCGTTTTTCTCTTCGTCATCTGCGTATACACGCTCTGGAAGCTTTCCAGTTTCGTAAAGAGATTTAATTTGCTCAGCATCTAATGTTTCAACTTCTAGAAGGGCTTGTGCGATGATTTCTAGCTTATCTTTATTCTCAGTGAGAATTTGTTTCGCACGTTCGTAGCTGTCCTTGATGAAACGCTGAATTTCTTGGTCAATTTCGTAAGCGATCGCTTCACTATAATTCGGCTCGTTGTTAAAGTCACGGCCAAGGAATACTTGACCTCCTTGTGCTTGACCGAATTGAAGTGGACCAAGTTTATCAGACATACCGAACTCTGTAACCATTTTTCTTGCAATGCCAGTTGCACGCTGGAAGTCGTTGTGAGCACCTGTACTTACTTCACCAAACGTAATTTCCTCTGCAACACGACCGCCGAGCAAGCCGACAATTTTATCAAGAAGCTCTGGCTTCGTTTGGAAATAACGGTCTTCTCTTGGAAGCATGACCGCATATCCGCCTGCCTGACCACGAGGAACGATCGTTACTTTATGCACCATGTCCGCTTCGTCTAGGATAAGACCAATAACGGTATGACCCGCTTCATGGTAAGCCACGATATTACGTTCTTTCTTCGAAATGACGCGGCTTTTCTTAGCCGGCCCAGCGATGACACGGTCAGTCGCTTCGTCGATATCACGCATATCAATTTTCTTTTTGTTATGACGGGCAGCAACAAGTGCTGCTTCGTTTAGTAAGTTCTCAAGATCTGCTCCAGAGAACCCAGGTGTTCTGCTTGCAATGGCTTTCAAATTCACTGCATCATCAAGCGGTTTGTTTTTCGCATGAACCTTCAGCACTTCTTCACGGCCAATGACATCTGGGCGGTCAACCGTAATTTGACGGTCAAAACGTCCCGGACGCAGCAATGCAGGATCTAGGATATCTGCACGGTTCGTCGCAGCGATGATAATAATACCTTCGTTCGCACTAAAACCATCCATTTCAACAAGAAGCTGGTTAAGCGTTTGTTCACGCTCGTCATGACCACCGCCAAGACCGGCTCCACGCTGACGACCCACTGCATCAATCTCATCAATAAAGATTAAGCATGGTGCATTCTTTTTCGCATTTTCGAATAAATCACGTACACGTGATGCACCGACACCGACGAACATCTCGACGAAGTCAGAACCACTGATGCTGAAGAAAGGAACGCCTGCTTCTCCTGCAGATGCTCTCGCAAGCAATGTTTTACCTGTACCTGGAGGTCCTACTAGTAAAACCCCTTTAGGAATTCTTGCGCCAAGCTCCGCGAATTTACGTGGGTCCTTCAGGAATTCAACCACTTCTACAAGTTCTTGCTTTTCTTCATCTGCACCGGCAACATCTTTAAATTTCACACGTTTCTTCTCTTCTGTGTAAAGCTTCGCCTTACTCTTACCAAAGTTCATAACACGGCTTCCACCGCCCTGAGCTTGGTTCAATAAGAAGAAGAACAGGATAAAGATGATGATGAACGGAATGATGGTTGTCAGAACTTGCAACCATCCATTTGTTTCAGGTGCTGGTTCTACTTTTACATCTGTATTCTTAAGTGCACTGTAAATCTGGTCAACACCTTGACCATCTGGAACATGGGTAATGAAGTATTCATCTTTCTTCGCGCCATCTAATTGACCACGAATTTCATAAACCCCTCTTACAGGCTGAATGGAGATACTCTCCACTTTTCCCGCACTTAGATTTTGCGAAAATTTGCTGTAAGACATGTTCTCAGGCTTTTGATTAGGGGATCCTAACCAGCTGACTACCCCTATCACAAGTAATAAAATAAGTATATAAAAAATCGTATTACGAAAAACCCGATTCATTCCTTACCTCCTCCCACAGTAAGCACAACTATGGTCAATAGTATCATAGAAAATCATTCCAATACAACCAATAACCTCATGTATACGTATGCTGATTAGCCTTCGTAAACAGATGGTTTTAACACTCCAATATACGGGAGGTTTCGGTAACGTTCAGCGAAATCCAATCCATAGCCGACAACAAATGCATCTGGAACTTCAAATCCAACATAATCTGCTTTGATGTCTGCTTTACGACCGCTTGGTTTATCAAGCAATGTCACAATTTTTATGGAGTTTGCTTTACGGTATCGGAAAAGCTCTACCAGATAGCTCAAAGTTAACCCACTGTCGATGATATCTTCCATAATTAAAATATCTCTTCCTTCAACAGAAGTATCTAGATCTTTAATGATCTTTACTTCTCCTGAAGATACGGTAGATTTTCCGTAGCTAGATACATCCATAAAATCAAGTTCTAAATATGTATCAATGTGTTTGATCAGGTCTGCCATGAATGGAAGAGCCCCTTTCAAAACACCAATAGCCAGGGGAAATTTACCATCATAATCGCTGGTTAATGTTGCACCCAGTTCCTTCACTTTTTGCTGGATCTCTTCTTCTGAGATCAAAACCTTTTCAATATCTTGTTTCATGCTTTTGCTTGCCCCCTACAAATTTTCATGCTGTCTATATTGTAATACAATGAGATCGCTGTTTGTCATATCAATTTCTTCAAAAACGGATTTTTTCAGACCTGGGATCCAGATGATTTGATTCTCCGAGTCAGTGACGATCGGCCAGCTGTCTCTTTCTGCAAGAGGCACTTTTTTATCAATAAATATATCCTTCACCTTTTTTGATCCATTCATCCCTTTAAGTTTGATTCGATCACCATTTTTTCGTGAGCGAATGATCAAAGGGAAACGAACATGATCTTTTTGAAGCAAGAAAAAATGGTTTCCGTTCCGTGCATCCTTCGGAACATGATTTGATACCACGATAGACTGCCCATTTGGAAGGAAAAGCTTCTCTCCAAGCTCACCCTTTAAGTGAAGAGCATAAGACTGGTCTAGTACAAGCGATCGTTCAAAGGTAAACATACAGTAATCATAAGACT
Organism: Bacillus sp. FSL W8-0645; assembly: GCF_038007905.1. Classification (NCBI taxonomy): domain Bacteria; kingdom Bacillati; phylum Bacillota; class Bacilli; order Caryophanales; family Bacillaceae; genus Bacillus; species Bacillus sp. FSL W8-0645. The sequence goes on along the minus strand of NZ_JBBOYC010000001.1, from coordinate 78,362 downwards.
TGACAGCTTGTAAACCTTTTGGCAAATCTAATGATCCAGACGGTTGTTCAGTATGAGATAACCAGTCCAAAGTCCCTAGAATATGCTGGTTTGAAAACGCTGATTGAGTGTTTTCATAAAGATAGTTTAATATTAGTTGAATGCCTCTTCTTTGTAAAGGCAAAGGCAGGTCAAGCAAAGGCTTCGTTTTGATCTTAATTTGCTTAGGCGATTGATTCGTTATCACTTGGTTCATTTGTTCCTTTGTTATTGCCTGCAAGTATTGCTCATCTTCAGTCAGCATGTCACTTACAAACTGAAAGCTTTCATGTACATGAGGTGCCTCTTCTTTTAACACGGGAAGAATGTGTCTTCTTATCCGGTTTCTCAAGTAGTCATCTGTGTGATTACTTTGATCAATGACATAGGGAAGATGTTCTTTTTCACAAGCGGTCAGCACGTCATCCTTGGAATATCCAATGAGCGGCCGAATCAGCCATCCATCTTGATAAGGACGTTTTGCTTGGATACCTGCGAGTCCTATTCCAACAGTCCCTCTCACAAGCCTCATCATCATTGTTTCTACTTGGTCGTCTCCATGATGTGCAAGCGCTAGAAATTGAGCGTTGTATTGCTCCATCAATTGACGAAAGAAAGCATATCTGCACTCTCTTGCAGCTGCCTGTTTGTTTAAGTGGTTTTCTTTTGCATATTGGGTAACTTGTATGCGGGCCGATTCAAAAGGAATTCCTTGCTCCTTGCAGTACGCCTCAACAAATGCCAAATCAGCAAAGGATTCTTCTCCTCTGAACATGTGATCTACATGGGCTGCAATCAGCTGAAAGGAACCTTTTCGACGTTTGTTTAGTTCGTGCAGTAAAAGCATGGAATCTGGTCCGCCAGAAACCCCGACAATGACTGTCGTATTTTCAAGGTAAACATCATGTTTTTTCAAAAATGATTCAATTCTATTCACAACTTCCTCCTCACAAAGAGCAGGTAATTTAAAGATATACATATCCTATCACTTTCAGTAGCTCCAAGCAAAGATGAAGCCTGCTTTTTTACAGGGCTATAGCAGGAACAAAACTACATATGCACAGTAAAGAGCAAGTACACTGCACACAATAAGAACAGTTTCAAAAAGCCCACCTGATTTTTTGCGTACTGGTGTTCTTTTTGCTGCTGCAACTCTCGATCGTGAAGTCACCTGTTGATTTTGTTGAACAGCGGGCTTTTGCCCGTTTTTTTGCTGCTGCTTCTTTTGACTCGCTTTTCTTGAAGCGATCAGCTGTCCTTCTTTCAGCATCGCACTCTTCATAGCCGCCGCTGATTGATATTTACCTTGTAGAGCAGCCTTTAACACCCTTTCATATCGCTTTAATAAAGGATGTCCTTCAATGGCTCTATAAAGCTGCTTTTCCGGTTCTGCTTCTTTTTTGAATTCTTTCTTATACGCACAGTTCACCATCACCATGCTTAAGGCAAACAGATCATAAGATGGCTCTGCCTTTCTTGTGCCAAATCCCCAATAGCCTCGATCAAAAAACTCGGTATATTCCTTGATTGCCCTGCCTGCTTTTGTCGTTCCTCCTACATCAATGCACCGAATCGCGGCCGGTGGACCTGACACGATGAGATTATCTGGCTTCAAGTCACCAAAAATCCAGCCTTCTTGATGTAAATGAGCCAGGTTAGATAAAAGCTGAACCATTAAAACAACGATCCACTCATCACCTTTTTGTTTTACAAATTCAAGCAGTAATGGGCCTCTGACATACTCCATCACATAAAAGGAACGCTTTTGAAGCATGCCGGGATAAATCGCATCATCCATATCATAAAAAGAAGGCCCCATGGTTTTCACAGGAGCCTTAGAAAAGGATTTTAATACATTGACTTCAGATGCAATGAGCATACTGTCATCACTCACTTTAAGGGCTACTTGACCATTTGGCGATTCGGCTAGATAGACAATACCGTTCGCCCCTTTTCCTAGCTCTTTTACAATGCGGTAATGATGGTGATGCCATTTCCCTTGAATCACCGTGCCTAACGGAATGTTAGAAGCCGAATTCATCATGCTCTTCCTTTGATTCAAGCAGCCCTTTACGTGAACGAACTGATTTGAAATGCTGGAGTGCTTCTCGAAGCGCTGGTCCAGTTGGAGTAATTCCTCCCGTGGTCAGTTTCGGGAAAATAGATGACAGTGAATCGAATCGAGGCGTCCAATTCAACACAATTTCAGCATCTGAGTTTTTCCCGGGAAATATACACATCCCAAACTGATTTTCACCAATTCTTGAATTTAAACTAATGGAGAGGTCAATGAGTGCTTCTTTAACGGTAGGCAGCTTCGGTTTCATACTTGCACTTGTATCAACAAGCACAAGTACTTGAAGGTGAACCGTCTCTCCTAACTCATCGACTACTTCCATCACTTCCCCGCGCTTATCAGGCGGAAGCTCTTCAATTTCAGTATCTTTGCCAAGTATTTGCTGCAATTCTTTATTCACAACACCTTGTAAAGTTTGTGTCATCGCTTTTTTTGTAACCATTTGTACTGTTTGAGATAACTGCTGGACGTAGACAACTTGATGAATGCCCCCACCTGCGAGAGCAATCCCCTCGACTTCTTTCATTGCTTCATGATCGTGTCTGTTTTCCTCCATAATGCCAATGACATTGACTGTAATCCCTTGTTCCTTTGCCAATGAGGCAATCGCAAGTGGATCTTCCCCGTGATTTGAGCAGCCATCTGTAATCAATAAGATTTGGTTTACGTGACCTTTTCGCATCTTCATTCCTCCTGGGATCGTAACTGAATGCTTTATATCTCCATCATCGCCAGAAGAAATTCATATTATACGATATTTCAAGAAATCTCTTGTTTCTCAAGATAGAATGTACCCGTCGGAATGGATGCCCATTTTGGTGTATTGTGATCAAGCCTGATGACAACAACCGTCATATCGTCGTCAATTTGACCCGATCTTGTTCGAATGACCTCTTCCATTAATAGATCAGCAATCTCTTGCGGATCTTCTGTTTTAAAGCTTTTCATTTTGCGCTTCACCCAGAGATCATGATTTTCAATATGCTTTGGTCCTTCAAAAATGCCATCACTCATCATAATCAGCAGATCTCCTGCCTTCATCTGTTCACTCACAACCTCCACTTCAAATTCATCAATAATCCCAATCGGCAAGTTGCTCGCTTGTACCTTCATCACCTGATCACCCCGTTTAATAAAGCTGGGTGTTGAACCGATCTTAAGGAACTTACAGCTCGCATCCTGTAAATCAATAATGGATAAATCTAATGTTGAATAGATTTCATCTGTCGTTCGTAAAGATAAAATACTGTTAATGGTTTTGATCGCCACTTTTTCATTGATACCTGATGCTAATATTTTTTCTAACAGCTTAATCGTTTCATTGCTTTCAAAATGAGCCCTTGCTCCATTGCCCATTCCATCACTAATAGCCGCGGCATATTTGCCCGCACCCAGCTCCATCATGCTGTAGCTGTCTCCAGACACTAATCCTCCGCCTTTTGCTGCATGCGCTACGCCTGTAGCCACTCGATATGATTTTGCAGAGCCAAATACAACGTGGCAATAGCCTGTTGGGTGCTCTGCACACTGCTCTGCTTTGACTAAAATCTGTTCTTCTAAAATATCTGAGAGCATAGGGGCGATGATTTTTTCACATTCACCATGTCCTTGGCAATATGGGATTCTCATTTCAATATCGACATTCCCCTGCTCCAAGCTATAAATTTCTACTTGCTGAATTTCAATTCCAAAGTGCTGAAGTGCTTCTATCATCTGCTCTTCTTGAATAAAATGCTGTTCTCTTTCCCGTTTTATTTCCCGGGAAAAATCCTCCATCACTTGTGAGACACCCATCAGTTGTTCAGCTACCAGTCGTCTGCTGTCTTGGACTTTTTTCTTCAGGGTCTGGTTGGCTTTATAGTAAGCGATCTCCTCTTCAATCAATTCCTCGACATGTTTTGATTTTGAGCAGTGCTGGCTAAATTTCTTCTTCAATTTCCGGTTTTGCTCGTAGGTTTTTTCATCAGATTCATGCATAACTTGTTTCATCAGTTCATAGGTTGTATCAAAGTTCTGCACCCAGCATTTATTTTTCTTATAGCACGTTTGACAGGATCGTTCTGTGATCGTACTTAAAAAAAGATCTACATCCTCTTCCTGTTTCTTTTCTTCAGGAATGGAATCGTAAAATGTCGCAAAACTCTCAGACAGCGCATGAAATACGTTAGAAAATTGGTCTACCTTTTTTGCTGTCACATCTCGTACTTTCCGGGCGTATTGCTGCTGTTCCTGTACATGCTCTACCGTACCAGGAATATATTTCGCTACCTTAGAGGTCACTGATTGTGGCGTGAGCAAGAAGAGCGCAACCGCAATCAGTGATTCGTATAGCGTGGTTATGAGTCCTGCTGATCCTTCTCCGTACAAGGAAATAAGTAAGGAACCCACAATTAAGCCAATGGCTGCGCCTGCTTTCTTCCCCTCTTTCAGCAATCCCCCTAATAAACCTGAAAAGGCAAGAAGACTCATCTGATAAAGGTTTCCGATGTTAGCGAGACCGAGAATTAATCCAGTCACGACACCCACTGTACAACCAATACTCGCTCCTCCAATAAAGGCAAAGCTCAGCACTACATATCGTGACAAAATATGCTCTGCCTGCATTCCTTGAAATGTGATGCCAGCCAGACCTGTTAAAACTGAGGCAATCAAAATCATAAAGCAAATAATTTCTTCAACCTTTAAGGAGTGTTTGATTTTCCTGACTGTAAAAATCGGCAGGCTTTGAAGGAAAATCAGTGTCAAAATGAAGGCAAGTCCTGCTTCGACACCCGCCATGACGTAATCGTAGCTTTGCACAGCACCTTGCTCTAGATAAACAAATGCTCCTCTGGTGATCAGCATTGACAGCACAATGACAACCGGCAATGTTTTCACTGGGTCTTTGATGATGAAAGAAACCACCTTGGACATAAGAAGGAATACGATCAGCGACGCAAACACAAACAATGCATTTTGAGGTGATATCGTCATGGCTCCAGCAAGTAAAGCGAGACAAGCAAGCATGGACTTATCTCTTTTGATAAGCAGCATGGAGCCAAAGAAAGGCAGAGCAAACGGCATAATTTCAGATAATATAAAGGCTCGTCCTAATAAAAAACCAAGAACGACATAAATAAACCCTCTATAGAAAAAAAGAGAATGCGTATGATGAAGAAACAGGTTTTTCATCTTTTTTAACCCTGCACTGATTCTTTCAAACCCCGCTCCTGTTAAATCAGTTCTTCTTTCTAGTTTTTCCATCTTTTCATCCCCCACCTGATATTCGTTGCTTGTCATTATAGCGAAGGTGAAAAAGAAATTTTGTCAAAAGAAGTTGTCGTTTCCATAAAACGTTCGACGCTTTATTCGTCAAAGAGGCATACTTTCTTGAAAGTCGATGTCTTTCATCAGAATTTTACGAAGACACAAAAAAACAGCTTTCCTAAAGAAAGCTGTTTTCGAAGATGACCCGTACGGGATTCGAACCCGTGTTACCGCCGTGAAAGGGCGGTGTCTTAACCGCTTGACCAACGGGCCTTGCTTTTATGTTCTAATAAAAAGGATAGCGGCGGAGGGGATCGAACCCCCGACCTCACGGGTATGAACCGTACGCTCTAGCCAGCTGAGCTACACCGCCATAATAAAAATGCGCTAAGAAGCACAAGATCTATAATACAAAGGAATCGCTTGTCCGTCAATAGGAAGTTTTAAATTAAATGACGAAATCTCAAAAAATGTCGTATGGATCAAGAAAAAAAGCACCTGCGGACAGCAGGTGCTTTGTTGTGAAAGATATATAGAAAGCAGCAACAAGTTAACCTCTTCTTGCTCCGCGTCCCCCACGTTTTGATTCCGTGTTACGTTTTAAAGATGTTAAGCGGTCTTCACTATCTTTTAAGAATTTGTTCATTTTTTGCTCAAACGATTCCTTTGGACGGAAATCATTTCTGACCGGTCTTGATTGTTGTTGAGGACGATCTTTTGCTTTTTTAATGGACAAGCCGATTTTACCGTCTTTTTCAACGTTAATCACTTTCACTTCAACTTGTTCACCGACTTTTAAATGCTCATTAATATCTTTTACATAGTTATCGGCTACCTCACTGATATGAACGAGACCAGTTGAACCGCCTGGCAACTCCACAAAAGCTCCAAAATTTGTAATGCCCGTAACTTTCCCTTGTAACTTGCTGCCAACTTCAATCGACATAAAAAAAGTGCTCCTCCTTAGACTTATAAAAAAATCTCATTTGTTCAATTATACATAAACTGAATTTTAAGTGTCAACAAGGCTAATCGCTCTTATTGCCCACATCAAAGATTTTTTCGCCTTTTTTGGACATATAATAGTCTCGTCGTGCCAGTTCGAGTACGTATTCCTTGCTTTTCAGCTTTTTAATTTCATCAGAAATATCTTCCTGCTTTGTTTGTAATTGCTTTAATTCTTTTTCGAGCGCAACCTTCTTCTCTTCTTTTTCCTTTAATGAGGACGATTGCGACCAGAGGGCACTTGTTACCAAGACAGCAAACATGAGCACGATCACACCAAACACAGTAAGCCTTCTAAGGAGTCCTCGGCGTTTGCGTTTTAAGCGCTGTGCTTGCTGTTCCATTTGTTTTTGGTAATCATTTTGAATTTGTGCGATATTTCTTTTTCTCTTGTTCAAGGTTGAAGGCCTCCTCTCTTACTTTGTCCAGAATTGTTTCCATTTCGTTTTGATGGTACCAGATAATTTCTTGGTCCCTTGTAAAATTCCTGCTCCTTTAGAGAAAAACAATCTCATTGATGTTCGCCATTTTTCGGGAATCCGATGAATAATGGTCACATTAAGTAACCAGATGAGCGGATAACAAACAATGGACAGCACCTTCCACACGAGCCGAAACGTAAAACGAACAAGACGTAAGAGCGAGTGGAACAAGAACAGTATAACACTTATGACCATTGTGACAATCCAACGGATCGGCTGGAAGACGATCGACATGACCAGCCTTTTAAGGATGAGAACGGTTTGATAAATACACATCGTGATAAACTTGAGAATATTCATATACAGCTGTTTCATCAATGCCTGATACATCGAGAAACCTAGTGCAACGGCTAGAAAGATATAAAGCCTGAATTCTCCCTCATTTGTCAGCAGCAGAACATAAAAGAATAAGAGACCCTGTACCAGCCAAAAAAGGAGATCATGTATAATCAAAAGCCATTTTGCTGTCTTTTCCCGATTCACAAACAGCTTGTACGTATCAAGCGATGCGCCCAGCCAGATGCCCATCGCTACCATCGAAAGCATCGTATAAAACTGGACTGTCAGCGTCATTTAAACAGCTTGCTAAAAAACCCTTTAGCTTTCTCCCCGTGCTGCTCATCTACATAAATTAAGTCAAAGACACGTCCTTTAATCGACACAACGCCTTTTTCGACGTCTAGGTTTTTCATTTGCAGATTTTCTCCGCGGATAGCGAGAATTCCCATGACCGTCTCAAGCAGAAATTCTTCATTATCAAAGCTTTCCACCTGTTTGACGCCGGTAATATCTAAATGCTTTCTGTTTCGCATTGTGATATTGTGTTCCGCTTCTGATGACAGCTTCGTGCCTTGAGGTTGATTATAATATTGATTCATTTATACATCCCCCATATCTCATACTTGCATTGTTACTGCATTGTATGTGACAGGAGGATCATTTAGAACAAGCCCTATTCTGCTGTTTTTTCTTCTTTTAGCACAGTATACATGCCAGCGGCTTCTTCTTTTTTCGTCGTGTCCTTTAACTCATTGACTTGAACCGTCACAAGTTTTTGACCAAAACGGATTTTAAGCTCGTCTCCTTCTTTCACGTCAGAGCTGGCTTTCGCCTGTGTGCCGTTAATCGAAATTCTGCCTTGATCAGCTACTTCTTTTGCCAATGTTCTTCTTTTGATTAAACGGGACACTTTTAAAAATTTATCTAATCTCATGTATGCTCACCTCTTTCTATACGTTTGGCTTCGTTCCATAGATCGTCCATTTCCTCTAGCGTTAAGTCCTCTAATGAACGTCCCATGTCCTTTGCTTTTTGTTCAATATGCTGAAAGCGTCGCATGAATTTTGTGTTGGCGGAAGCGAGCGCCGTTTCAGGCTCTAGCTGATAGAACCTTCCAATGTTGACGAGAACAAACAAAAGATCTCCAAATTCGTCTTTCATCTGCTTCGTTGCACTTTCGTCCGGCTTCTCTGCCACTTCAACGAGAAATTCCTGCTTTTCTTCTTCGTATTTGTTCCAAATATCTTTCACATCTGTCCAATCAAAGCCTACTTTGGCGGCTTTCTTTTGGAGCTTATATGCCTTTGTTAATGCTGGAAGCGTCGCCGGGATGGATTGCAACATGGAGGCTGCCCGCTCCGGTTTCTCCTGCTGCTTGATTTTTTCCCAGTTGACGACCACTTCTTCTGCTTCAGACACATTTGTGTCGCCAAACACATGGGGATGTCTACGAATCATTTTTTCTGTGACATGCTGGATGACGTCATCAATTGAGAAAAAGCCGTCATCTTCACCAATTTGAGCATGAAGTAACACCTGCAGCATCACATCTCCGAGCTCTTCCACCATATGGTCTGGATCATCTTCATCTATCGCTTCAAGCAGTTCATAGCATTCTTCAATTAAATAGGGTTTAAGTGACTCATTGGTTTGTTTTTGATCCCATGGACAGCCGCCCGGACCTCTTAATGTTCGGATGACGTCACGGAAGGTGTCAAATTGTTGATAAAGCAGCTGTTCATCTTGAATCGGAGGCACATAAACACTCGTTAAGTTATTTATCGACACATCTCGATCAAGTTCAAATAAAGGAACGGCAGTAATCTGTTCCAGGCTGCTTCCAGCCGCCGTCACAATATAGACTTCATAATCGTCTGGAAGCTTTTCCATCAGCGTGAGTTTCACATTCGAAGCGGTGATCTGATCATATACCTGACAAATGAGGACATGCTGGGTCAATTTCAGATCGTCCGCTCTCATATCTCCTGCATCAACGAATTGGAATCCCTCGATTGGGTCGATCTGCAAGGAGTTAAACGTCGCATCCAAAAAGCTTTGTCCACCAGCAACAGACACCTCAATCCCGCGCTCTTGCTGTTGAGAAACTAATAGCTGGACGGTCTTTTCTGCGACAAATGGGTGACCTGGTACTGCGTACACAATCTCCTTTTCCGCAGCCTCTGCAAATAAAATTTCCGTGATTTCCTGATAGACCGAATCAAACTGATCGTGCTTTTCATAAATTTCATCAAAAAAGGTCAGCGATGGGACCTCCTGCATCAACTCTGCGGTAAGCGGATGGTCCTGCGTTCTCATAAATACTTCTTTCGCCTGCTTCAGCTGCTTGTATACACCGAGCGTCAGCTGATCCATGTCGCCTGCCCCAAGACCGACGACGGTAATCTTACCTGCCATTTTGATTCCCTCTCATCTGTTTAAAATATAAAATCTTTTCTCCTAATGGAATGAGTCTCCATTCCTCGTCCGTAAATACTTCTAGCTTAAGAATACTATATAAAAAGGCGAAACCACCAATAAAAACTGACGTCAGGCTCTCTAAAACGGAAAAAGGACGTTTTTCAAAGGGAATGACCCAAGAAAACAGTGCCTGATACCCTATTAAGACGATGGCCATGAAAGCGGCCGATAAAAGAATTTTCACTGGAAACAGCTCTCTCAACGAAATCCATCCTTTATATCTCAAATAAACGGCATTGAGCAGAGCGGCAGCGAGGAAACCGCACACGGTTGACCATGCGGCACCATAGATGCCAAATAGCGGCACAAGTGCAAGCGTGAGTATCCATTTCACCAGCACACTGAGAATCACCACAACAGCCGGATACACAGTATGCCCGAGACCTTGAAGTAAAGCTGCTTGCGTAATCGCAATCGATGTAAATGCGATGGAAATACAGAATATTTGCAGCGCATCGGTACCTAAATCATTACGAAAAAGCATGGTATTGACTGGCGAAAGAATACAAATCAGCCCAACTGCTGAACCAATCCCTAAAACCGACGTGGTTTTAAACGATGTACATACTTTTTGCCTGATCGCTTCATGCTCTCCATTCCTCATGGCCGCTGATAAAAATGGCACAAGAGAGGTCCCGATGCTAATGGCAAACACTGTCCCTAGCTGTAAAAACGGCTGCCCTCGGTCATACACACCTTTTGCCGCCTTTGCCGCGGCTTCACTCAGTCCCTCACTGCGCAGCAACGCATACAGATGAAAGGCATCAATCATTTGCATCCATAAAATGAGCAGTCCGCTGACACAAATCGTGAATGTATACAGCACCAAACTCTTCAAAACATCCTTTTTCCGAAGTGTCGCCTGCTTGACTGTCATAGGTGCAGAAGACTGTTTTCGGTAAGTCAGCCAAAGAAAAAGAAGTAGTACAAGCGAGGACGCGCTTCCCGCTATGGAGGAGAAGACCGCACCCGCACCCGTTTCATAAAGCGAATAACCGTGCCTGACGAAATAGAAGGATAAAACAAGCAGGACGCCTACCCTGATGAGCTGCTCAACCAATTGTGAAACAGCCGTTGGAAGCATCATACCGTCACTCTGAAAAACGCCTCTCAGCATCACGGTAAGCGGCAGGAATAAAAACACGAAAGCACTCATTTGGATGAGCAGGATTAATTGACTGTCCGTCATAAGGCTCGCAATTCTACCTGCTCCTATGTAAAGACAAAGAAATAAGACCAGGCTCAGTAAAGTGATATAGACCAAAGATACCCTTGTAATGATCCTTCGATTTTCTTCCCCATGCTCACTCAGAAGCTTGGACACCATGACAGGAAACCCTGTGGTGCCGAGCATGATCGCAATACCGAGGAAGGGGTACACTTGCTGATAAATATAAAACCCTGTGTCTCCTACGATGTTCTGGAACGGAACACGATAAACGGCACTTAGTACCTTTGATAACAAGCCTGCGATGGTCAAAATCACCGCACCTTGGAAAAGCCAATGCGGCTGATTCACAGCATTTTTCATGGATGACTCCTTTAAAAATAGATCTACAGTTAAACGCACTCATTATATCATACGTGAATGAAAAGCCGTTTCTTTCTAAGGAGTAGACGGCATATTCCCCGTTTTGTTTCATTCCATATAAAAAATGCCGACAAAATCAAATGATTTCATCGGCATTCTTTCGTTTCATCAAAATGATATAGAATTATTAGACCTAGTGTTCCATTTGACGGGCTAAGAAGCCAGCTGCTGTTTCTGCCGCTTTATGCTCCACTTCCCCCATTGAACGCTCTTTAGAAAATAAGACGACGGCGCCAATCGGATCTCCGTTTGCAACAATAGGTGCAATGGTATAAGCAGATACGTCATCATCAATACCATCGACAAGTTGAATTTCTTTTTTGCTTTCTTCTAATACAGAATTACGCTGGTCCATTGTTCGTTCAAGTAAATCACTGATGGATTTGTTTAAGTACTCTTTTTTCGAACTGCCGGATACAGCAATATACGTATCTCGATCACAAATCAGGATGGAATGACCCAAACTGTCGAATAATGCATCAGCATATTCCTTCGCAAAGTCTCCTAGCTCACTAATCGGCGAATATTTCTTCAAAATGACTTCTCCATCGCGGTCGACGAAAATCTCAAGCGGGTCTCCTTCCCGGATGCGCAATGTTCTGCGAATCTCCTTCGGAATAACCACTCTACCTAGATCATCGATGCGGCGTACAATTCCAGTTGCTTTCATTCACTGCTGCCTCTCTTTCGTTAGATGATGTGTTGGGTGAATGGAGCAAAAGCGTCCACTTTATGCAACATTCACCACTTGACTCTGAGATTAGTATCCGTCACATCAACCGTAATATACACGAGAGACAAACAAATTTTTATGAAGATGGAATGGTTTCTTTTTTCACATCTTGAAGACCTCGAAGCATATTCAGAACAATATCTAGCCATTCTTCCGTCTTCTTGCCTTTCGTTTGGACAGAAATAATTAGCTTGCTGCCTTCCATTCCTAGGCCAATATCACGGCCATATTTACTGCCGAGGGCAAATAATTTTTGACCGTCGATTTCACTGCTTGATTGCTCTTCAAGGGTGAGTCTGACAATGCCTTTCTCCATCTTGATCAATTCGACACGTTCCTGCACTGCGTATACTTTCATCGTCGCAATTGTAAACAAGTCCGCCACTTCTTGCGGATATTCACCGAATCGGTCGATCATTTCATCTTGAAGCTCTTTTCGCTCTTCAATTGATCCAATCGCTCTGAATTGTTTATACATCTCGATCTTTTGCTTCCCATCCGAAATGTAAGTGTCCGGGATGTAAGCATCGATTTGCAGATCGATTTCCGGTTCGAATTTATCTTGAGCCGTTGTATCGCCTCTTCTTTCTTCAATGGCTTCTTTCAGCATTTGAGAATAGAGGTCGAATCCAACAGAATCAATGAATCCATGCTGCTGTGCACCAAGTAAATTGCCTGCTCCTCGAATCGTTAAATCACGCATCGCAATTTTAAATCCTGATCCGAGCTCTGTGAATTCTTTAATAGCTTGAAGTCTCTTCTCTGCTACTTCAGACAAAACTTTATCTTTTCTATACGTGAAATAAGCATATGCGACACGATTCGAGCGTCCTACTCGTCCTCTTAGCTGGTACAGCTGAGAGAGCCCCATTTTATCCGCATCGTGGACGATGAGCGTGTTCACATTTGGAATGTCGACTCCCGTTTCAATGATGGTGGTACTGACCAATACATCTGATTCACCTTCAAGGAAATTGATCATCACTGATTCCAGCTCGTTCTCACTCATTTTCCCATGTGCATAGCTGACTTTCGCATCTGGAACTAGCATGGAGATTTCATCTGCTTTGCGTTCAATATCCTCGACACGGTTGTACAGGAAGTACACTTGGCCACCACGTGCTAGTTCTCGCTCAATCGCTTCTCTGACTAAAGCGCCATTGTACTCGACCACATAGGTTTGAACAGGGAAACGGTTTTCAGGCGGTGTTTCAATAACCGATAAATCCCGTACGCCAAGCATAGACATATGCAGCGTACGCGGAATTGGCGTAGCCGTTAATGTCAGTACATCGATATTGGCTTTCATCTGTTTAATTTTCTCTTTATGGGTCACGCCAAAACGCTGCTCTTCATCAATAATCAACAGACCTAAGTCCTTATAGACAATATCTTTAGAAAGCAAACGATGTGTACCGATAACCATATCTATCGTTCCATTTTTCAACCCTTTTAACGTTTCGGTTGTTTCTTTTCTTGTACGGAAACGGCTCAGCTGAGCAATTTTGACCGGATAGTCTTGGAATCGGTCCATAATCGTGTCAAAATGCTGCTGCGCTAAGATGGTTGTTGGCACAAGCAGAGCAACCTGCTTCCCGTCAGCAATCGCTTTGAAGGCGGCTCGAATCGCCACTTCTGTTTTTCCGTATCCCACATCTCCACAAAGCAGGCGGTCCATTGGACGCTCCCGCTCCATGTCTTGTTTGATTTCATGAATTGAACGGATTTGATCATCTGTTTCCTGGTAAGGGAACGCTGATTCAAACTGGCGCTGCATCTCATGATCAGGTGAGAAGGCATACCCTTTGCTTGCCTCACGTTCTGCATACAGCTTAATGAGATCATCTGCAATGTCCTGAACAGAAGTTTCTACTTTTTTCTTCACGCGTTTCCATTCACTACCGCCTAGTTTGTACAGCTTTGGTTCTTTTCCTTCTGATCCTACGTATTTCTGCACCTGATCAATTTGTTCAACCGGTACATAAAGCTTGTCGCTTCCTTGATAATGAATATTTAAATAATCTTTATGAATGCCGCCGATTTCAAGCGTTTCAATTCCTAAATACTTACCGATCCCGTGGTTAATGTGCACCACATAATCGCCGACTTGAAGCTCTGAATAGCTCTTAATTCGCTCTGCATTGGTCAGCTTTTGCTTACGTGCCTGCTTCTTCACACGTTTCTTGAAGAGCTCGCCTTCTGTGATCACGGCAATTTTTGATAACGGCAGTTCAAAGCCTGTTTGCAGCTCACCTTGTAAAATATACACCTGTCCGCTTACAAGATCTGCGTCCGGCTTGGCAAGAGCAGCTTCAATGTCATAATCATGTAAAACAGAAGACAGTTTGTCTGTCCGTTCTTCATCCGCACCTAAGAAGACAACTGTGTATTGTTGTTTTTTGTAGCGTTCAATTTCACTCGCAAGCACATTCATCTGCCCGTGGAAATTCTGCATTTGCTTACTAGATACATTGACGATATTTTGCGGATTTGTCTGCTGGACATGTCTCAGGAACAAGGAGTAGTACAGAATCGACCGCGATTGCTGATTGATTAGTTGTTGAAACGGGAAAGAAAGGGATAAATCATGAAGAATATTGCCTTCTTCAAGCAGGCTAATTGTCCAATCCGCTTCTTCCTGCTCAAGCTGTTCTTCCATCTCCTGAATTCTGCTAATTTCATCTAAAATAATAATCGTATCCTGTGATGTGTAATCTAGCAAACTAGCAGGTTTTTCATAGAAATAACACAGGTACTTCGTCATTTCCTGTGTCACGATACCTTCTAGCAGCTTCTCTCGATCAGCAGAAATATGTTGATGCAGCAATTCTTTTTGCTGGTCCGAGTTGAATTTCTTTAAGCTCTTCGCAAGTCCTTGATCAAGCTGTTCAATGGCTCTCACTCGTTCAGGCCCTCTCACAATCAGCTCTTTTGCGGGACCGATTTTAATTTCTTGAAGTGTTTCTAATGAACGCTGTGTATCAGAGTGGAACGTTCGAATTGAGTCTACTTCTGTATCAAACAGCTCAATACGAATTGGATGATCTTCCGTTAACGAATAAATATCAATGATTCCTCCGCGCACACTAAAATCTCCGGGCGCAGCAACCATCGACGTCCGGTCATAACCGATTTGTACAAGTTGTTTTGAAAACGCCTCCAAATCAATTTCTTCACCAAGCTTTAAATGGATCTGACTCTCCTTCCAGAGCTCAACTGGCGGAAGCATTCGACGCACCGCAGCAGCTGGGGTGACGATAATGGGGTTTTCTCCATTCGCCAGCCGGTTCAGAACATCTAGACGCTGTGCTCTGAGCTCAGGGCTCGCAACGGCAATTTCTGAAGCAATGAGTTCATTCACAGGATAAAGAAGGACCGAGCGATCTGACAGCACACTGGCAAGATCATCTGTTACCTTCTGCGCTTGATACAAGTTGTGAGTCACAATAAACATCGGCCGCTTAAGTTCGTCTGATATAGCGGCTGTAAATAAAGATCTGACGGAGCCTGATAGTCCGGCGAGCAGCTGTGCTTTTAACCCTTCCTTTAGCCCATTAAAAATGGACTGAAAATCATCACTTTGTTTGATAAATGATTGTATATTTTTCATTTGGCTCCTCCTCCCTGCTTGTTTAAAACAGAAAAACGCTTTGGTCTATTATCTACACCAAAGCTTTTTATTGAATAAAGGTATGATACTGATGGTAATCAGGATTTCTTTCGAGCGCCTCTTGGCAATCCTCACAAATGGTTTGTACATGTAAATCACCATTTTCCCTATAAGAAATCATATCGTTTCTTTCCTCATTTGTTAAGTGATGAAATCCAAGTGCTTCACTTTGAACAGCGGATTCATCTAGACTGCCAACCTTTACACCACAGTGCCGGCAGTAATAATGCAAAGCCATACGTGATCCTCCCATGCTGAGATTTTATGATCAGTATGTGCTTTGCTTATCATTCTTATACCTTTTTGTTAAAATCATTCATCACTTCCAAAAATGGCTTAGTTAAAGCCGCCTCACAAGCTTCGACAGACGCCTGAATGGCTGATGCAATGTCAGGCTGCTCCTCTTCTGAAAAGCGTCCTAGCACGTAATCGACGACCTTCATGCCATTTTGAGGGCGTCCAATGCCGATACGGAATCGATCAAACTCAGGTGACCCTAAATGCTGAATCAACGATTTGATTCCATTATGCCCGCCAGCACTTCCTTTTGTACGCAAACGAATCCGGCCAGTTGGCAAATCAAGATCATCATAGATGACTTTCAAATGTTCAAGAGGAATATCATAGTAATCCATTAGCGGACGCACGCATTCTCCTGATAAGTTCATATATGTAAGCGGCTTTACAAGTAGAACCTTTTGCCCTGAAACAAACCCTGTTCCAAACAGTCCATTGAATTTTGATTGATTTAAAGGGATGTCCCATTTTTTCGATAATTCATCTATTGTCATAAACCCGACATTATGTCTTGTTTTTTCATATTCTTTTCCTGGATTACCTAATCCAACGAATGCAATCATGAAACCAATAACCTCCTTTGTCACAAAGCACACGCCTAAAAAATGAGCCAATAGGATTGCCTCATGTAAAACGTATGAATTCTTTTCATTCTAGCACAAAAGACGCAACCGCGGGAGGGTTACGTCTCTAAATGCCCAGTTATTCTCCATCGTTATCCTTTTCTTTAATGGCCTCAGGTTCTTTTGGTTCCTCTGCGCTATCTGGTTCAGGAACCTCTGATTGCTGAGGCGGTAAAATGGATGCCACGACTTCTTCTGGATCGTTATTCACTTGATATGATGACTGAACAGACAAATCAGCGACTGTTAGGACATCATTCACTTCTAAGTTTGTAATATCTGCTTCAATATGCTGAGGGATATCTTTTGGTTTCGCTGTAATGGATAGTTCAAATAGTGGCTGCTGAAGCACACCGCCATCTTTAACTCCTTTAGATTCGCCAATCAGCTGTACAGGTACATCCGCTTCAATTTCACGCTGTAAATCGACCACTTGGAAATCTGCATGGACAAGCTCATTTTTCAGCGGGTCTGTTTGTAATTCTGTGACCATCACAGATTTTGTTTCACCATTCACGTCTAGTGTGATGATTGTATTCTTCCCTTCATCACGTAAGGTCTTTAATAAATCGATGCTGTCTAGTGAAACAGCCAGGTTGTCTGTATTTTTTCCGTATATGACACCAGGAACGTGTCCTGAATGACGGATTTTTTGCAGTGTGGAACGTTTGAAATCAGTTCTTTTATTTGCTTTTAAAGTTGCCATATTCAGCACCATCCTATTTCATTTTTGTCACTACTCTCATAATTACCCATAACCGAATCATTTTAAACTTATTTGCTGTGAATGATGATAGCAAAAAAGACCCCAAGCGGATGCCTAGGGCCTTTTTTAATCAGAAAATTAACTGAAAAGGTAGCTCACAGATTCTTCTTCATGTACACGGATGATGGCTTCTGCAAGCAAAGGCCCAACTGAAAGCGGAATGAATTTTCCAACTTTCTTGTCATCTGTTAAGTGAATACTGTTTGTCACAACTAATTCTTTAATTTTAGAATTTGTGATACGTTCTACTGCTGGTCCAGACAATACTGGGTGAGTACAGCAAGCATATACTTCAGCCGCTCCATTTTCCACAAGTGCATTTGCAGCAAGTGTAATGGTACCAGCTGTATCAATGATATCATCGATGAGAATCGCCGTTTTGCCTTCAATGTTACCAATGATGTTCATCACTTCAGCAACGTTTGGCTTTGGACGACGTTTGTCGATAATTGCGATTGGCGCTTTCAGGCGATCTGCCATTTTACGCGCACGTGTTACACCACCGTGGTCAGGAGACACAACGACGATATCATTCAAGTTTTTCTGTTCGAAATAGTTTGTTAAGATTGGCACAGCCATTAAGTTATCGATTGGAATATCAAAGAAACCTTGGATTTGCGGCGCATGAAGATCAAGTGCAATGACACGTGTAGCACCCGCTGTTTCAAGTAAGTTCGCAAAAAGCTTCGCAGTGATTGGCTCACGAGGTTTTGCCTTACGATCTTGACGTGCATATCCGTAATAAGGGATCACAATATTGACCGTTTTCGCAGAAGCGCGTTTTAGTGCATCTACCATAATGAGCAGCTCCATGATGTGCTCATTCACTGGCGCACTAGTGGATTGAATGACATAACAATCACAGCCACGAATACTTTCTTCAATATTGATTTGGACTTCACCGTCACTAAAGCGTTTAACAGAGCTCTTTCCTACATCAACTCCGATACGATCGGCAATTTCTTTCGCAAGTTCAGGGTTTGAATTCAAAGAGAATATCTTTAAATTCGCATCAGCATAACGATTAGACATGGTAAACCTCCGGGTATTTGGATTATTTTTTATGAATATTTTTCACATAATCTTCTTTATTGACTTGTCTTGCTCTAGCAATAGACAATGCATCCTGCGGTACATCTTCTGTAACCGTTGAACCAGCTGCAACATATGCCCCTTTTCCGACAGTGACTGGTGCCACGAGATTAGAATTACAGCCAATAAAAGCGCCATCTTCAATCTTCGTTAAGAATTTGTTCTTCCCATCATAATTGACTGTAATAGAGCCACAGCCAAGGTTTACATCAGTTCCGACCTCTGCATCTCCAATATAGCTTAGATGAGATGCTTTGCTGCGGTCACCGAAAACCGTTTTCTTGATTTCGACAAAATTCCCGATCTTCACTTCATCGCCAATTTTCGACAACGGGCGAATATGAGCAAACGGCCCAATTGTCACATCGACTCCAACCTCACTATCGCAGACGACAGATTGCTTAATCACTGTGCGGTCTCCGACGATGCTGTCAACAATTTCAGTGTTTGGTCCAATAGTTGCGTCTGCACCGATTTTCACATTCCCTTTGATGACCGTCCCAGGATAAATCATTGTATCTTCACCGATAACTGCATCAGGTGAAATATACGTGTTCTCAGGATCAATCAAGGTCACACCATTCTTCATATGCTGATGATTAATACGTCGCTTCATGAATTGCTCTGCTTGTGATAGAGCGATACGATCATTGACTCCAAGTGTTTCTTCAAAATGCGGTGTTTGATATGCAGCTACTGTTTGCCCTTCATTCTTTAAGATTTCAATGACGTCTGGCAAATAGTATTCGCCCTGTGCATTTTCATTCGACACTTGCTCAATCACACGGAAGAGATCTTCATTTGAAAAACAATAAGTCCCTGTATTAATTTCATTCACTTGACGTTCCGCATCATTCGCATCTTTATGCTCCACAATTTTCACGACAGCACCGGTTTCGTCACGAATAATACGACCATAACCTGTCGGGTCATCCGCATGTGCTGTTAAAATAGTGACTTTCGCTTGATGTTTTTGATGCTCGCTCAACATAGCTTCCATTGTCTCCGCTGTCAATAATGGCGTATCACCACAAATGACAATGGTTGTTCCCTTTTCCTGCGCAAGGAACGACTTTGCTTGTTTGACGGCATGTGCTGTTCCCAGCTGTTCTTCTTGAAGTGCATACTCACTTCTGTCTCCAAGCTGCTCTTTAACGTTCTCTGCTCCATGACCGACAATCGTCACTAGCTTGGCTAAAGAAAGCTTTAACGCTTCATCTGCCACATGCTCGACCATTGGCTTTCCGCAAACTGGATGAAGTACTTTGTATAGCTTTGACTTCATTCTCGTTCCTTTTCCCGCTGCTAAAATCACTGCGAACCGCTTATCCATTGATTGGCCTCCAATATCCCTATTATCCATAGAAAAATA
This sequence comes from Bacillus sp. FSL W8-0645, assembly GCF_038007905.1. Classification (NCBI taxonomy): domain Bacteria; kingdom Bacillati; phylum Bacillota; class Bacilli; order Caryophanales; family Bacillaceae; genus Bacillus; species Bacillus sp. FSL W8-0645. The sequence continues at coordinate 58,633 of NZ_JBBOYC010000001.1, read as the reverse complement.
TATCCTAAATAAGGACTGATTTCAAGGATACATGAGGAAGTACAATATTTTTCTAACGGATGAAACATATAAGACACATGAGGAAAAACGCAAAAAAGACAGCATTTAAAAGAAAACATTCCATTTTCTCTTAAAGCTGTCTTTTTGGTTTTACTTATGGTTAAGAAGCTCCAGCTTCTTCATATTCAATTGTTTCTTCCTCTTCGCCTAAGCGATGATATTCATTTAATACAGCATCTTGGATTTTCCCCCGAGTACCTGAATTAATTGGATGTGCAATATCGCGAAACTCTCCATCAGGCGTGCGTTTGCTAGGCATTGCAACAAACAACCCATTGTTTCCATCAATCACACGAATATCATGAACAACAAATTCGTGGTCCAGCGTGATGGATGCAATCGCCCTCATGCGACCATCGGTATTCACGCGGCGTAATCTTACGTCAGTAACTTCCACAGTAGTTCACCACCTTTTCCCAATATAAAAGCATTACTTAGGTATTCAACGATTGTGGTGATTCTCCTGCTCTTTTTTTAAACTTTTTTTGAAATATCGGGATATTTATACATTTTTTGTCATTTTAGTGACGGCGCTTACATTCTTTGCGTGAAAAAAAGACATCATAATGATGTCTTTTCCTGCATATGATGAAACCAAACGGCTTTCGTTAAGATTGCCTGTTTACTTTACTAATGCAATCACTTCAATTTCTACAAGTGCATCCTTAGGAAGTCTTGCTACTTCCACACAAGAACGGGCTGGCTTATGTGTATGGAAATACTCACCGTACACTTCATTTACTTCTGCGAATTGTTCCATATCCTTGATAAAAACTGTTGCTTTCACAATTGTCTCAAAGGAAGCACCTGCTGCTTCAAGTACGGCCTTAAGATTACGGAACACTTGATGAGTTTGTTCTTTAATATCTCCATTTACAAAGTCTCCAGCTGCTGTTAATGGAATCTGCCCGGAGCTGTAAAACATGTTATTGACAATAATCCCTTGAGAGTAAGGTCCAATGGCTGCTGGTGCATGTTTGGTTTGAACAACTTTTGTCATATCAATCTCTCCCATTCAACTACATGTTTATCAACGCTTAAGCTTTCGAATGAAAAAACTCGTGGAAATTGCCTTCATTGATCTCAATGATCTTCTGCTTCATATCAATGGTTGAAAGCTTTAAAAGCGATACATATTCATCAACGAGACGTTCATCTACGCCTTCATCTTCTAAAAGAACACCGATCCCTGCAACATTTGCATTAAATTCCTCAAGCAAATTCACCATGCCGTTAATGGTTCCGCCCGCTTTCATAAAGTCATCAATGATCAGGACATTGGATCCTTTATCTAAGCTTCGCTTTGCAAGTGACATGGTTTGAATTCGATTAGACGAACCTGACGCGTAGTTAATACTTACAGTTGATCCCTCAGTTACTTTATTATCTTTTCTAACGATCACAACCGGCACATTTAAATAACCAGCAACAGAATAGGCAATAGGAATACCCTTTGTCGCAACAGTCATGACGACATCAATCGCACGGTCTGCAAAGATGGTCGCAAATAGCTTACCGATTTTCGCAAGGATTGATGGATTCCCTAAAACATCGGTTAAATATAAATAACCGCCAGGAAGTACACGTTCAGGAGTCGATAGAGCTTCTCCGATATCGTTTACCACGTCGTCTGCTTCTTTTAGGTGAATCTTCGGAATATATTTCACTCCGCCAGCAGCACCAGGTACAGTAAGCAATGTGCCTATTCCCTGCTGTTCGAAGGTCTGTTTGATAATCGTTAAGTCTTCACTAATGGAGGACTTCGCAGATTGATATCTTTCTGCAAAAAAAGTTAACGGTACTAGTGCGTGCGGGTGGGCTAACAAATAATTTGTTAAGTCCACCAATCTGCCGCTTCGACGAAACTTCATGAACTTACCCCCAGAACCCGAATAATTTATGATAAATATAACTTAATATACGGATTTAATCAAGGGCATTTTGTTCGCCGATCATGCGGACAGCGTATACTTGATCACAAAATCCTCTCAGTCCGTTATATATTCTTTGTACCTTCGATTCATATTGAATCAAACCAAATACTGTAGGGCCGCTTCCACTCATTAAAACAGCGTCAGCACCGAAACGCTTCATCTGCCTTTTGATCATATCTACTTCTGGATACATCTTTAATGTCACAGACTCTAGAACGTTTCCGAGTGAGCCGCACATCTCTTTATAATCTTTTGCTTCAATCGCTTCAATCATACGCTTTACATTCGGGTGTTCTACTTTGCTTGCGTCATATTGTCTATAGACTTCTGCTGTAGATACCCCAATCACCGGCTTCGCTAAAATCACCCAGCAATGCGGCGGTGCCGCAATATGCTTCAGCTTTTCTCCACGTCCTGTCGCTAGTGCTGTGCCTCCGTGTACACAAAAGGACACATCTGAGCCGATCTCCGCTCCAAGCTCAGCTAGTTCATCTAACGTGAGGTTTAACTTCCACAAACGATTTAAGCCGCGAAGTGCTGCTGCTGCATCACTGCTGCCTCCAGCTAACCCTGCTGCGACTGGAATTGTTTTTGTGATGACAATGGATACACCTTTTTGAATACCGAACCTTGTTTTAAGTAATTTAGCCGCCTGATAAGCCAAATTACGCTGATCATCTGGCACGAATCGATTATGAGATGATACACGAATTTCATCCTTGTCCAGCTCCGTCAGCTCTAGTCGATCTGCAAGGTCTATTGTTGTCATCACCATCTCCACTTCGTGATATCCATCCGGTCTTTTTCCATGAACATCAAGTGAGAGATTAATTTTCGCCGGTGCTTTTTCTAAAATACGCAAACATTTCACCTACTTCTCCATCTAAACATAAGTATCAATATTGTATCACATTTGATGGATCTGATGAATATAGGCTTTTACGCCGAGCACACTGACTTTTTCATCAAAAAAAGCCAGAGACACCCGAGGTATCCCTGACCGTTTTTCTATCGTTGATTCTCATCCTGAGCCATGTGCTGTTGAGCTAATTCAATGGCACGTTTGACCATATTACCTGCGTCACGCGCACGAATCTCTCCCCAGCCTCCATTTTTGACGGTATCATAAAATCCAAGATCCTTCGCCAGCTCGTATTTGAACTCATCTGACATAATGCCTCGGCGTCTACCCAAACGAAACAGCCCCTTTAGTCGAGAATTCGAATCAGTGCCACTGCTTGTGTGGCTTTCTTATTTTGTATCGAATCCTTTCTTTTACCCCTTTCAAAAAATGGACAGACTCCCATTCAGAAAAAAAGGCAAAACAAAAAGCAGTAAACAAAAAGTTCACTGCCCATTAATAGGCGACTGAGCTAGCGGTATCATCGAACGTTAATTCGACCGTCTCAGTCAGTATATCTGCATAACTATAAGAAACTCTTTCAAACGAATTCTCATCTTGATCTAATTGAATCACAAATACAGAAGGGTACGTTTCAGCTAAAATGCCCGAACGCTCAATTGTTTTACGGCGGCCCCCGTTAGCCTTTAACGTCAAACGTTTACCTAAGTTACCATCAAGCGATCTTTTGATGTCGGACAAAGTCTTCGCCATTGCATCCACCTCACTGAGATAATTATACAACAACGGCCCGTTTTTGTCAAATAAAAATTAAATTATATCAACGAACACGAGCCATTGTCAACAAAATAATTTTGACAAACTTCTACCTTTTCTTCTCCCTATTTTTCTCAATTTCCGGCGAATTATGTATCCTTTTGCAATTTCTTTTTGAACATAAAAAAACCAGACTGAAATCAGTCGGGTTATGTCGATTCATGATCTCTTTTATATGGCATACCTACCCTTAGAACACCCTTCGTCTCGATGCCTCCGAGCCCTTTTTCTCTTGTTAATGTATTTCGGAGCACATCCCACACGTTGATTCGATCTACAAATGGAGTGAAGCTGATCTTCGCAACGATATAGACGGGGTCGAGCGCATGGATATTCACACGTGAAGGCGAGCTCGCAAAATTGGCACCTGCTTGGATCAATGATTCAAAATGAGATTGACAGGCACCAGCAAAGATCACAAGCTGATCTAAATGAGGGATTTTCCGTCTGGCTTTTTGAACCGTTTCAACGAAATGCCGAGAATGACGATAGGCACTGATATCATGTACGCCGCCCTTTTGCTTGGAATACGCATCATGTCCTGTGATAACCAATATATCTGGTCGATATTGATCAATTAACGAGTCAATCATGCTTGGCATTTTCTTCTCATGGCAATGCACCCCATACACAGGTACACCAATTCGTTCATATACATCTAAGCATTTCTTTAAGTATGAAGCATCTCCATCTAAATGAAGGACCTTTCCAGGCATGTGAAAATACTGCTCCTGATGCTGATATTGTCCAGAAGTATAATACTCTTGTTTTTCCCGCAGCAGCTGATAATCCTGTCTTAGTAAGTCGAGCGATTCATTGATTTTTCGTTCGTCATTTTTCTCTCTAGTCAGCTGTTCCTCTTTTTGAACCTTGACGAGATCTGACAACTTGGCATCAGCAATCAGCCTCACTTCATTCCCATGCAATATGGCGGTGGCTTCGTGCTGATCGGTCTCATCAATTCGAATGATTCGAAACAAAATATCCATTTGATAGGATGCCCTTGTCACCATATCTCCTATTTGAAATTGCATGCTTTTCACTCCACAATCAGGCTCATATCCTGTTGGTATCGTCTTGCGCTAAATATGTTCGTCTTTCATGGTGCTGTTCTTTCTAACCTATGCCCGAACAAACGAAGTGGTGAAAAACAAAAGAAAAAAGCCCTTAAGACAGGGCTTTTTGTAAAACATTCGACAGACGGGCAAATTCCTCAATGGATAATGACTCGCCGCGGCGCTTTCCATCAATGTCTGCTATTTGAAGTGCTTCTTCAATGATCGCTTTATGTTGCTTTCCATCAGGTAAGTTGTTCATGAGATTATTCATCAATGTTTTTCGGCGCTGACCAAAGCTCGCACGGATCAATTGAAAGAAAAACTCATTATTTTCTACTGAGACAGCAGGCGTTTCACGAACAGTTAGCTTGATCACAGCCGAATCGACATTTGGCTGTGGAACGAAAACCGTTTTAGGCACAACCATCACCGTTTTCGCTTCCGTATAGTATTGAACTGCGATAGACAGCGAATTGTATTCCTTTGATGAAGGGACAGCAGCCATACGATCTGCTACTTCTTTTTGCAGCATAACCACAATCCCTTTCAATGGAAGGTTTTCTTCAAGCAGTTTCATAATAATCGGTGTCGTCACGTAATATGGAAGGTTGGCGACAACCATCACTTCTTTACAGTCAGCAAAATTTTCCTCGATGACCTTCCTCACATCCGCCTTTAATACGTCTTGATGAATGATCGTAACATTATCATATGGAGAAAGCGTATCGTTTAAAATGGGCAATAAACGCTGATCGATTTCAAAAGCGGTGACTTTCTTTGCACGCTTAGCGAGCTGCTCGGTCAATGCACCGATACCAGGCCCAATCTCAATCACGCCGGTCTCATCCGTCACCTCTGCGTGATCGACAATACGATCGAGTATATTTGTATCAATTAAAAAGTTCTGCCCTAAGCTCTTTTTAAAAGAGAAACCGTATTTCTTCAGTATTTCCTTCGTTCTGATGGGTGTCGCTATATCTTTATTCATCGGCTTCCTCCTGCATGACGGTCTTTAAGGCCGCAATAAAATCATGTTTGGTTATTTGGAACATGTGAAGGCGCTTATGCAGCTGCTTCGCATTGGTATATCCTATATTTAATAGCACACCTAGTCGTTCTCGGCGGCGTTTCGATGATTCGCCTCCAATTAGGCCTGCGTCAAATAAGTCATCTAATGTAATGTCACTTTCCGTTACTTCCATTTCCTCATGGACATGGGCAAGGCATTCCCGAATACTGTCCAAGGAAGCATGCTCGACACCAATTCCTTTGTCCCGCTTCGCCTTCGCAAGATGTTTTGGCAAAAATGCGTGCTTACAGCCAGGAACCGCTTCTGCGATGGTTTTCCGGATCTTCTCCCCAGGGAAATCAGGATCAGTTAAAATAATGACCCCTCTCGTCTCCTGAGCAAGACGCACTTGTTGAATAACTGTATCGCCAATGGCTGATCCGTTTGTTTCGATCGTATCTGCATCAACTGCCATCTTCACCCTCGCAGTGTCGTCACGACCTTCCACCACAATGATTTCTTTGATTTTCATGTATTCCTCCGCTTGCAAAAACAATAAACAATTTTTGGTTAAAAAAACGAAACCTTTTATGCTGTTTTTGCGTCTAATTAATTAGAAAACAGTGCTTCTATTATAACCAAAAAAACAGAGGGTGCGCAAAGCCCTCTGTTCATATAAATGATTTGATGTGTTTATTTGAGTACTCTAATTTTCACTCGTTTATTTCCCCATTGATAAGCTGCCGACTTATTTGGGACGAACACATCAATTTTATTCCCTTTTATAGCAGATCCAGTGTCTGATGCAACGGCATATCCATAGCCTTCCACATACACTTTAGAGCCTAGCGGAATGACACTCGGATCAACTGCTATGACCTTTGCACCTGGATTTGATTTTAAATTATAGCCTGTTGACGTTCTGCCCGTACATCCAGCACAGCTCGCTGTATAGGCTGTCGACGCGACATAAAATTCTTTTCCTGACGATTCATTGCTTCTTGAAACGGCAGGTGTCGCTTTAGGCTCTTTTTGGGACTCTTGTGTACCAATGGCCACTAAACGATCCTTGCTATCTTTTTCAGTCACTTCTTTAATCAATTCTTTAGACACCACTTTGCCGTTTTCTTTCACAATGGCATAGTGCTTCTTCAATTTACCTTCTTCACCTTTTTTAAGCACCTTCTCTTTTCCTTTTTCAAGAGAACGATCCTTTTTATGTTTGGTATCAAAAGCAATTTTCTCTTCCACTACATCGGTGACTTTTTCCACCCGAGTGATCTGGATATCTGCGCTTTTATTAGAAATGTGACTATGTAACGCAGGTTTGATCTTATCGTGCTTCTTGAGCTTCAGCTCTTGTTGCTTTAAAAAGTCAGCGACCGTAGTCGAAGTGGTCCACACTTTTTTCTCTTTTCCTCCATCATTTACGCTGACCTGGAAGGCCTGCTCAACCACAAGATCCATATCCTTTTTAATCTTGTCATTCTTTCCTGGAGTTACTTGATCGTGCTTCCCAATATCTATCTTCTCATTCTTCAATAATGCTCCTACCGTCTGATCTGTTGTCCATATCGTTTTCTCTTTCCCATTTAGGGTCAGATGAACCGGTATAGCCGCATCATACACAATGTTCATGTTATCTTCAATCTTTGTATTTAGACTTGGAGAGATATGATCCTCCACCTTGGTCTTTATTCCAAGGTCTGAAAGCAGCTGTGCTACTGTCTCTTCATGTGTACGAATTGTCTTCTCTTTACCATTGATTGAAATGGTAATAGACTGCTTAGTGAGCTCATGCGCACCGTAAGCCGTCCCAGTTCCAGCTAAAAGCAAGCAAACAACTAGTAATAAAACCTTGCCTTTTCCTAGCTTAACAGAAAACAGATTTTTCATTTTTTGTACGATGAAAAACGCCTCCTTCTCCTCGGAGAGATTATATAGAGTATCTCAAAACCTGTCAACCCTTCCACCCACTGTACAAAAATGCTCGATTGTACCCCTATTATGGGAGTTTAATGGAAGGAAGGGAAGAAAGACTTATCGACAACTTATCCTATGAAGAGGCGTAAACGTGTAGAACATTTTCGTTATGTTTCACAAATGGACAAGCTTAAACAAGGATTGACATCATATACTGTCAGTTTATACCGAAAACTTTTTTCGCATTTTTTGTGGTCACTTCAGCAAGCTCTTCAAAGCTTATATCTCGTAACTCTGCAATCTGTTCTGCGATATATTTCACATAACTCGGCTCGTTGCGTTTTCCTCTAAATGGCGCTGGCGTTAAGTATGGGCAGTCTGTTTCAATTAAAAGCCGGTCACTTGGTATGTCCTTGACAACTTCCTTCGGTTTTTTGGCATTTTTAAATGTCACGGGTCCACCGAATGAAATATAAAAGTTCATATCCATACACGCTTTTGCGATTTCTAGGCTGCCAGTAAAGCAATGCATAATCCCTCCAACTTCAGCCGCTCCCTCTTCCTTTAAGATCGTCACGACATCTTCCGTTGCGTCACGATTATGAATAATGATTGGAAGATTCACTTCTTTCGCAAGAGCAATTTGACGTCTAAAGACTTCTTTTTGCACATCTTTTGGCGACTTGTCCCAATAGTAATCCAGACCCATTTCTCCAATCGCAACGACTTTTTCATGTTGAGATAATTCTTTGATCCACAGCAAATCCTCATCTGTCATATCGATGGCGTCGACTGGGTGCCAGCCAATGGCTGCATAGATGAAATCATACTCTTCAATTAATTCCATTGCTCTCGTAATTGTCGGGCGGTCAAACCCTACCACCACGATTTTTTCGACTTTTTCACTCTTCGCTCTTTCGATCACCCGCTCTAAGTCTTCATTATATTGTTCCGCATTTAAGTGGGCATGTGTATCAAATAACATCGTTGATTGCTCCTTTCGACAATTCTTCTAAAAAACAAAAGGTGTTCGACGAAATGTTACACGTGGAACACCTTTGTTGATTTATAAAATTTTTGTTCCATTCGCTAGAGATTGATCCACTTCAAGAACCTGCAATTTCCCGCTAGTTTCTCCAGTTAAAATCATTCCCTGGGAAATTTCCCCTCTGAGTTTAACTGGTGTGAGATTCGCTACACAGACGAGCTTCTTCCCTACTAATTCCTCCGGTTGATAATGCTTGGCTATCCCTGAAACAATTTGTCTCTTTTCAAATCCAAAATCAAGCTGTAGCTTTAAGAGACGATCTGCTTTTTTCACTGGGGCTGCTTCCAGTACCTGTGCGACTCGAAGATCAACTTTTGAGAAATCATCAAAAGCAATTTCTGCTCCCAGCTCAGGTAATTCCGTTTCTTCTATTTCCACTTTCTCTTCTTCTACCTTAGGTGCACTTCCCTGCATTTTTTCTTTAATGTAGGCTACTTCTTCTTCAACCTCTAAACGCGGGAACAAAGGTTCTCCTTTTTGTACCGTCGCTTGTTGAATCGCACCGAAAGTTAGAATGCTATCCCAGCTTTTAAGCTTCTCTTCTTCAATGCCAAGCTGGAAGAAGATTTTCTTAGGTGTTTTCGTTAGGAATGGCGTTAAGAGCACTGCTGTGATGCGGAGTGATTCTGCTAAATGATACATGACAGAATGCAGCTCTTTTCGTTTTGTTTCATCCTTTGCCAGCACCCAAGGAGCTGTCTGGTCAATATACTTATTGGTTCTACTGATTAATGTCCAAACATTTGAAAGAGCCACCGAGAATTCAAGATTTTCCATCGCTTCTTCATAGGCTTTGACTGTTTGCTCAGCTACTGCTTTAAGTTCCTCATCAAACTCATTAACTGGACCCTTATAGCTGCTTAATGTCCCGTCAAAATATTTTTGTACCATCGCAACTGTACGGTTAAGCAAGTTACCTAAATCATTAGCAAGATCATAGTTTACACGTTCCACGAATCCTTCTGGTGTAAACACACCATCCGCACCAAATGGTACTTCACGAAGGAGGTAATAACGAAGGGCATCAAGACCGTAGTGATCAATTAATGTGACCGGATCTACTACGTTCCCTTTTGATTTAGACATCTTACCATCTTTCATCAGCAGCCAGCCGTGTGCGAAAATTTGTTTCGGCAGCGGCAGATCGAGTGCCATCAGCATAATTGGCCAATAAATCGTATGGAAACGAACAATTTCTTTCCCTACGAGATGCACGTTGGTAGGCCAATATTTTTTATATTTTTCATCCTGATCAGTTCCGTAACCAATCGCAGTTAAATAGTTGAACAACGCATCAATCCATACATAGATGACGTGCTTTGGATTGTTTGGAACTTTAATTCCCCAGTCAAAGGTTGTTCTTGATACAGCTAGATCCTCTAAACCTGGTTTGATGAAGTTATTGATCATTTCATTCTTTCTTGATTCAGGCTGAATGAACGTTGGATTCTTTTCGTAATAGTCCAGTAAACGATCCGCATACTTACTCATACGGAAGAAATATGATTCCTCTTTAATTAATTCGACAGGATGTCCGCTGTCAGGGCTTTTCCCGCCAGTGACTTCTCCTTTTTCATTCCGCTCAACATCCACAAGCTGTGTTTCCGTATAGAATGTCTCATCAGGAATACTGTACCAGCCTTCATATTGATCTAAATAAATATCACCTTGATCAAGTAGCTTTTGAAACACTTGCTCAATGATTTTCGTGTGTCTTTTTTCTGTTGTACGGATGAAATCATCATTGGAAATGTCGAGTTTCTTCCATAGTGATTGAATGTCTGCTACGACCGGATCTAAATACTCGATCGGTGTGATGTTTTGTTCTTCAGCTTTTTGCTGAATTTTTTGTCCGTGCTCATCTGTACCCGTTAAATACATCACATCATAGCCTTGAAGACGTTTATAACGAGCCATAGCATCCCCTGCTACTGTCGTATAAGCATGTCCAATATGTAATTTTCCGCTCGGATAGTAAATAGGTGTTGTCAGATAGAACGTTTTTTTCTTTTCCGGCATGTTGGAACCTCCTGCGTGTGTGTAAAAGTCAAAAACTCCCGCCCAATGGACGAGAGCGGTTATCATCATTACATGAAAATGTGTTAGATCCATTTATTAAATTTTGCACTTGTGCTTTCTCTATGATACCATCTTAGCCTTTAAGATCAAGCATATATACATAGAACAAGATGAAATGATCGAAAAAGATGAGTTTTTCAAAAAAAACGACAAACCTGTCGACATTTTGTCGAATATTGTCGTATGAAATCTATCTCCAGATTTACAATTGTCTAATTTAGGGCAAAAGTCTTGTTAATCTGAACTCGTCATTTCTCATATTTTCATAGAAAAAACCCGCAAAATCCTTATAAATCAGTAGTTTCAAGGTCTTTTGACTTTAAGAGTCATATTTTACAAACAATAGTAAACAAAATGATTGACGATTTATGGAAACCTTGTTATGCTATGAATGTAAGGAATTTGTCGAATAATGACGAAGATAATATTATATTAAGAATAAGAACTCTTTGGGAGGAGAATGAAGATGAAATCTACAGGTATTGTACGTAAAGTTGACGAATTAGGGCGCGTGGTGATTCCAATCGAACTTCGCCGTACTCTAGGAATCGCTGAAAAAGACGCTTTGGAAATTTATGTTGATGATGAAAAAATTATCCTAAAAAAATATAAACCAAACATGACTTGCCAAGTTACAGGTGAAGTATCAGACGATAACCTTAAACTTGCTAATGGTAAATTAGTTCTTAGCCGTGAAGGTGCAGAGCAAATCATTAACGAAATCCAAAACCAACTTCAATCACAAAAATAAGTTTGATATAAAAAAGGTTCTTGCACCGTTTGCAAGAACCTTTCTTTATTGTTCAATATGATAGGCATCATATATGTTGCGCTTTGGTACACCACGTTCGACGGCTGTACGTTTAATGGCTTCCTTCGACGTTAATCCTTCTTCTATGTAATGGATCACGTGTTCTTTTTCTGATAAGGACTTCCACCAGGCTTCTTCATTTAGCTCTTCTTCATCTTGATCGTTACCTTGTACGACAAGACAGAATTCACCTCGGATTTGATTCTCTACCGCCCATGTCAGCACAGACTCTAAATCTCCACGAATAAACTCTTCAAATTTTTTCGTTAGTTCTCTCGTAATGGCGATATTCCGGTTGCCCCACACTTCCTTCATCAAAGTCAGCGTTTCTTTTAACCGATGAGGCGCTTCATAGAAAATGATTGTTTCTTGACGCTTCTTCAAAGCTTCGAGCTGTTTTTTCTTTTCCTTTTTTTGTCGGTCAAGAAATCCATAAAAGAAAAATGGCTGCGGCGTGATCCCTGAGGCAATGAGTGCTGTAAGTGCAGCATTTGCTCCAGGTAACGGAACGACATAACCGCCGATATTAGTAAAGTCACTGACCACTTCAGCACCTGGATCAGAGATCGTCGGTAAACCAGCATCACTCACTAGTGCGATGTTTTTTCCTTCTTTTAACCATTCGATCAACTTGTGGCCGCTGCTGTCTTTGTTATGCTCATGATAACTCGTTAATGGCGTATCAATTTCATAGACATGACAAAGTTTTTTCGTTTGTCTTGTATCCTCTGCGGCAATATAGTCTACATCTTTTAATGTTTGGATGGCTCGAAACGTCATATCTTCTAAATTGCCAATTGGGGTTGGGACGAGATATAGAATGCCCATATCTGATTGACCATCAAAGCTTTTCTGTGTTTTCATGTGCCGCCTCCTTTTCAATACGCATTTCTTCTATATAAAGATCTTTCTTTTTCCGTGTCCACGTTTTAAAACGATATTCTTGCTGCATGGCTTCTCTTTTGGTTGCAAAACATTCATGATAATACAGCTCAACCGGCCGTCTTGCTCTTGTATACTTTGCTCCCTTTCCACTATTGTGGGTCGTCAGTCTTTTTTGTAAATCATTTGTATAACCTGCATATAGGCTGCCGTCTGCACATTTCAATACATAGAAAAAATGATTATGCTTCTCCATACAGTATCGTCCTGATTTCCTCTGTATACTCTTGATCATCTCCATAAACAAAAAGAGGCGGGAGAATTTTCAGATCTGGTTTTCCATCTTTTATTCCCTCTACTAAGATGGTATTGGCTTCCTTACCCTGTTTGGGATAAACAAATTGAATTCGTTTTGGCTCAATTCGGTACTTCTTCATCAATTCCACAATCTCAAGTAGCCGGCCAGGCCGATGAACCATCGCCAGTTTCCCTCCTTGCTTCAGCAGCGTGGAAGAAACGCGAATGACATCTTCTAATGTACAATGAATTTCATGCCGAGCAATGGCCAAGTATTCATTTTCATTGATTTCTTCCTTAGAAGGTGTCTTAAAATATGGCGGATTACATGTGATGACATCTACTTTGTGATTGCCGTAGCGTGATGGCATATCATTCAGATCTCCATGAATCAGTTCTATCTGCTTTTCAAGTTGATTATACGCCACACTTCTTTTTGCCATATCAAACAGCCGTTCTTGAATTTCGACCCCAGTAATGGAGGCCTTAGATCGTGTCGAAAGCAGCAATGGCACAATGCCATTTCCCGTACAAAGATCAATAATCTCTCCTTTTTGGATGGGCACATACGCAAATTTTGCTAATAACACTGCGTCCAATGAAAAGGCGAAAACCGTTTTACTTTGAATAATCTTCATATCTTCGGCGAGCAAATAATCTAATCGTTCATCTTCTCTTAACGAAACCATGATGTATCCTTTCTTTTCCTGTGAAAAAGGCTTCCGATTCAGCGGAAGCCTTTTCTCATTTTTTATTTAAAAATGACAGACAGAACAAACAGTCTCCCTCTTTACGTATGCTCCCATAATGTACATTGCAAATATGGAAGCCCTCCTGATATAACCGAGCCAGGTTATCATGACCTTCTCCTATATCAGAATGACCTGGTTTCTGAGCAGAATCATTCTCTGTCTCAGACGATTTGTCCCGATCGGACTGATCCAGACGTTCACGCAAGTGCTGATTCTCCATCTGCAGCTGATGATTTTCTTCAATCACTTCACCGATATGATTTTTCAAATCACCTAACTGGCGATAAAGAGAACCAATTTGTTCTTCTAAATTTATCACCGTATCAAATAGTTCCTTTTTATCCAAGGTGGCACACCTCGTTACTCAGTTGTTTGTGCAGATACAACGCCTTCTTGTAATAATTCTTCCCAAGTATATTCTACCACTTTTTCTTGCCCGGTTAATTCAACTTGCAAAATTCGTTCTAAAATGTTGAGCCCTACTACCTTTGCAGAGCCACTAGATGTTTGAATCGTTTCACCGATATCAGGCAATTGTTCTTTCGCTGTTTCATACTCATCATTCTCATACTTCAAGCAGCACATCAAACGACCGCAAAGCCCTGAAATTTTTGTGGGATTTAGCGACAAGTTTTGATCTTTTGCCATCTTAATGGATACTGGTTCAAAGTCTCCTAAGAATGTCGAACAGCAAAGCATTCGCCCGCAAGGTCCTATGCCACCCAGCATTTTTGCCTCGTCTCTTACACCAATCTGGCGAAGTTCAATTCTCGTTTTGAAGATCGATGCAAGATCCTTCACTAGCTCGCGGAAATCTACTCTGCCATCCGCTGTGAAGTAGAAGATGACCTTGTTTCGGTCAAATGTAAATTCAACATCAACCAGCTTCATTTCAAGCCCATGTTCACTTACCTTCTGAAGACATGTATCAAAGGCTGTCATCGCTGCCTCTTTGTTTTCCTCAACGATGAGCCGGTCTCGTTCATCTGCTACACGAATCACCTTACGCAGAGGAAGAACGACATCGTGTTCATCTACTTTTTTATTAGCGATGACCACTTGTCCGTACTCAACACCTCTGACCGTCTCTACAATGACACAACTATCATTTTCTATATGAAATCCATTAGGATCGAAATAATAGATTTTGCCCGCTTTTTTAAAGCGAACACCAATTACGTTGTACAAGCTTATCCCTCCTGCAACATCAACACCAATTGCTCCATCAGCCCTTGGGCATTCACGTTGGATTGAAGTCTCTTTTTCGCTTCTAATACAGCAAGGATCTGGTTCGTCACCATCTGCTGTGTGGAATGCAGCGCGTGCTGCTTCATTGTCTGGAATAAGTCTTGATAAATGACTTTATCTTCATTTCCTATTTGAATCGACAATACATCACGATATATAAATAAAAGCATATCCAGACCTGTTTCTTGAAGGTCTTTCTCTTTGAAAAAAGGCATCCATTGATCTTGTATATAAAAAAATGCATGTTCTTTTCGCTGGTGTAAGACTTCATACAATTTTATCACTTTCGCTCTAGACTCTGCAAACTGATCATTTCGACTTAATTCGAGTGCTTCTGCTAAATTGTTGGTTAAATTCGACAAAAGCCTTGCAAGATGCTGAGATACGCCTTCTTGTAATAGCTGCTGCTCCAAGGATTGTGGCTGCAGCGGCTGAAAGCTGAGCATCTGACATCTTGAAATAATCGTATCCAACATTTTATGCGATTGCTCAGTGATTAAAATTGCCATCGTTTCCCGGTTAGGCTCCTCTAGGAACTTTAATAAACTGTTCGCGGCATTGACCGTCATTTTGTCCGCATGAAGAATGATATACATTTTTCGGTGAGATTCCACACCTGCTTTTGTAAATTCCTCTTGCAATGCCTGTACTTGCGCTTTCTTAATTGATTGACCATCAGGCTGCACGAGATGTAAATCGGGATGGTTTCCTGACTCAATCCTTTTGCAGTTTTGACAGGATTCACACGGTTTCACTCCTGATTCCAAGCAAAAAAAGCTCTTAACCAAAAGCATCGCAGCATCCCGCTTACCGGTCCCTTTTTTCCCTTCAAATAAGTAGGCATGCGCAAGTCGGTCTTTATCAATACTATTAAAAATCAGCCGCATGACGCGCGGCTGCAAATCATTCATGTCATCCCAGCTAATTGCCATGTTATCACTCTCTATGTGTAAAGGTTAATCAATAAACCTTTTATTTCTCCAATACGTTCAAGCAAATCAATAGATGGCTTCTCTTGGTCCATCATATCCTCTGTTAATTCAATCAGCTTTTCATCTAATGCTTTGACTAAAGCGAGTGTACGCGTGTTGCCATAAATGTCAAAGCTTCTTGATGTTTCTATATTTAACCCATTATCGACTGTCTCTTTCACAAAGCGCTTCACAAGACCTTTAAACCTAGCCAAGTCCTTTAAATTTCGTGACTTTGTCAGCTTTTTACCGAACACTTCGATATCACTCAGCATAACCGTCAGCTGCTCTAAGCGCATTTTGCCGCTTTGCGTCTCCATCGATGCTTTAAAGGAGGCAGATGTCTGGCTTCCTTTCATGCCTTGGAGTTCACGCTTTTCTAAAAGCAGCCGCATATCTTGATTAATTTTCACAGCAACCCATCCTTAGAATTGATGAAATTGTTCAACTGGCAGAATAAAGACAGTAGCTCCACCAACTTCAACCTCAACAGGGTATGGTACATATGAATCTGCGTTACCACCCATTGGAGATACAGGTGCAATCATTTGATCACGTTTGCGGCAATTTTCTTTTATAAGCTGCAATGCTTTATCCACTCGGACATCATCACAACCAATGATAAAAGTCGTATTCCCAGACTTTAAAAACCCACCAGTTGAAGCTAATTTTGTCACGCCGAATTGATGTTCAGTCAATATTTTCAACAACTTGCTGCTATCTTGGTCCTGTACAACGGCAACAATTAATTTCATTTGATTGGCCTCCTTTGTTTTAGGCACAGGTGACATGCCGATGTCTTCCTCTATATTATAACAACGATTGGGAATGAGGTCATATTTGATTTTTCTTTAATGTGTCCTGAATCACTCGAAGTACTTCTTCATAAACATTTTGCATCGGCTGAGAAGCATCCACTACATGGAATCGTTCTGGTGATTGCGCAATAAGTAGTTCATAGCCTTCTCTGACCAACTGGTGGAAATTCAGCGTCTCCATGTCTAATCGATTTTTTTCTCTTCCTTGATTGGCGTGAATTCGCTTTAGCCCTTCCTCAGGTGTAATGGAAAAGTAAATGGTCATTTGCGGCATCGTGCCATCAATAGCAAAGTCGTTAATTGACCTGACTTGGTCAATTCCAAGCCCTCTCGCATAGCCTTGATAAGCAAGAGAGCTATCAACAAAACGATCACACAAGACTGTCTCTCCGCGCTGCAATGCCGGTTCTACCTTTTCAGCCAAATGCTGCCTTCTTGCTGCTGCATACAGCAATGCCTCTGTTTTCGCGTCCATTTTTGTATTTTTTTCATTTAAAATGACTTCACGGATCTGCTCAGCAATGTCAATCCCACCCGGCTCGCGTGTCGCCATCACTGCATATCCTTGACGTTCCATTTCTTCGTACACTTTTCGTATCACTGTCGTTTTTCCGGCACCCTCTGGCCCTTCAAACGTAATAAACATACCGCTCATAGTGTCTCCTCTTCTATATAAACATATAATTTTCTCAGATGAATGACCTGACTTGCTTGAATATGAACCTCGTGACCAAGCAAACGGCTTAACGCTTCAATTTGTTCTTTTTCAATACGCTCTCCCTTAATCATCAAAGGAATTCCAGGTGGATAGGGAATAATGGATTCTGCACTCATCCGGCCTGCTGCATGTTCAAATGGGACAGCCTCTATATCTTGATTTTGTTCATCAGTCTCAATAGATACCATCTCATTTTGGGTATATTTTTTTCCTTTGAGCAATGAATCACTTTGCTTAAGAGCCTGCTCGATCCGCTTGAAAGGGACGTCCTTCCTCTGTTCTAAGCTAAGTACAAGTAAAACCTGATGTTCGTCCGCAAGCTCTGGATGAACATCCACTGATTCAAGCACCTGCTTTAGTTCGTAACCAGTCAGTCCTTTTGTTGATCGAATGACGCATTTTAAAGGATCGGAATGTAGCGAGTCAGGTTCAACCACTTCAAGATGGGTCAGACGGTTGAACTGATCTTTCAGCTCTGTCAGTTCTTTCATGATTACATCCAATGTCCCTTTTCCTTTGATCTCCTCGACATAAGCTCTTGCTACATCTAATGAGGCCATAATTGGATAAGAGGGCGAACTACTTTGAAGCATCGTGAGCAAGGTTTTCAAACGCTTCGCATCGATTCGGTCCCCTTGAAGATGAAGATAGGAACCCATCGTCATTGCCGGAAGGGTTTTATGTGCTGATTGTACCACCACGTCCGCTCCATAGGAAAGAGCAGATAGAGGAAAGGCACCGCCTAATACAAAATGCGCCCCATGTGCCTCATCAACCAAAACAACCATACCTGCTTCATGACACATGTGAATCAGCTTTGATAAATCAGCTGCATGTCCGTAGTAGTTCGGATAAGTCAAAACGATTGCCCGGCAATGAGGATGTCTTGCTATGGCTTTTCTCACTGTATCATCCGTCACATGTGTTGGAACGTGCAAGTGTGCGTCTATCTCAGCGTCTATCAGAATAGGCGTTGCCCCTGCAAGCTCGATCGCATGAAAGACAGACTTATGGCAATTACGCTGGACAAAAATCTCGTCTCCCGTGCGGCATGCTGTCATCACCATCGCCAAATTTCCGACTGTTGTGCCATTCACAAGGAAGAAGCTTTGATCTGAACCATATAGCTTAGTCAATAAATGTTCTGCCTCTTGGATGACCCCAGTCGGGTGATGAAGATCATCTAGGCCTTCAAGCTCCGTCACATCCAATTGAAGGATTGAAGCATAGTGAGACCGTGCCTCATCAAAAAAGACATCTCCATTGTGATGTCCTGGAACGTGAAAAGAATAAGGCTTCTTTTCCGCATGCTGTGCTAATGCTGTATATAAAGGTGTTCTCAAACAAATCGACCCTTTTCACTTTAACGATATCTTAAGTCTATTATAACGTCCAAACAAGTGAACCGAAAGATGGTTTCTCATTCCTTTATTGGGTTCGCCAACTGCTGCTCTGCCTCATACATACTGCTTTTCAATTGAGCTCGCTCTTGGCTTCCATGCTCTTTCACCTGTAACGTTTCCTGTAATGTTTCAGCTAATTGACGTTGAACCTTTTTCAAAGTATCTATAGGGGCTAAAGATGCCTCTTCAAGAATCTGCCCCTGCTGTTTCGATACATTTTCATATGTTTTTTGGATTCGGTCCTCAAGAGCTGAATTGGCCCGCTGCTGAATATGCGTTAATGCCATCGACATTTGGTTGATCCATAGAGGAATAGATGCTGAAACAGTTGATTGAATGTGATTGGCCAATGTATGATTCGTATGCTGGATCATCCGAATTTGAGCATTACATTGCAATGCAATTTGCCGGCTTAACAGCAAATCATACTTTCGTTCCTTTAGTCTCTCCACATACTCTTCTTCATTGACTTCTTGACTCATCAATTGCTCCTCTAACGTCCGTTCAACAGAAAGTTGCGTTTCTGAAAGAGGCTGCTGCTCTAACGTTGTCATTTTCGCTTCAACTGCGGCAACCTGCATCGTCATCTCTTGAAAATATGTTTGATTTTCTTCAAATAAACGCTCTAGTAACATATGGTCCGAGATTAATACGCCTCTTGCATAACGAAGCCTTGCTGACAATCTCTCGATCTGTGATTTTGCATGTTGAAAACGTGATATGATCTCCTGAGTAGATCGCTTATCCCGTTGAAACCATTTCAAAAAAAAGCCCTGTTTCTTTGGCACTAAATCCTCAGGCTCCACTACATGTAGCTGCTGCAAAAAGGCCTCCAGCACGTCTCCTATTTGATCAATATCTTTTTTCTCAACATATTTCATCATCTGTTGTGATTGTTCCAATAGTCGTTCCTGCACACGTGTACCATAGAAAAGGAGCTTTTGCGGATTTTCAGGGATCTGCTGAGCTCGCTGCACAGCTTCGTTTTTCTCTTCATCAGATAAGGTATCAAACACCCGAAACTGAAGATCTGTATTGGGGATAGGCGGTGTTGTGGCGTGATCTTCCGGTTTCATCGAGTTTGACTCCTTTCATCTATTTCTTCATCATTTTATCAGCTACTTCAAGCTCAATATGAAGAGCTTCTATATCTCTTCCTAACACTTGCTGCAAATCATTCGTCAATTGCTTTTGCAGCTCTGTCAATGTCACTCGGGTTTGGCTCAATGTCATTTCCAGCTCATGACTACGATTGGGCTGATTATACAATAGTGCATATTTCTCAGTTAGTTCAACGACAGAATCCAAGCTTTCAAAATAAAAACGCTGTGCATCATAAAAGCGATTAGGCTCTTTTTTTGTTATTGTATAGATTCGTCGCGCAAGCCGAAAAACTTCGTAATTATGTTTGATCGTTTGTACGTTTTTCACAGCAAATAAAGCTTTTTTTAAACGCACAAGCTTTTGTCCTGCTTCTTTTAAATGCTGTTTGATATATACATAATCACTTCGAGACAGTCCGTGTTTCTTTAAAAACAATTGGAAAGCAGTCCATCTGCTCCCTACAAACATCACGCCCCACCCAATCATCGCATACAGTATCGATAATCCAGCATGATGATGGAAAACCCCTATACTGACGGTTAAAATCACAAGCGAAAAAAAAGTAGAGAGGATGGCCCATATAAATGTATAAAAGATTGATTTCATGTTCATCGACTCCTATGAATAATCAGGCTCTCTGTTTATCTTATTATGAATTACGGATGATGTCCAAACTAAGTTCCAAAAAACAAGCCCAATCCTTCATAGCTCATAAAAAAAGACCATCTAGTGGTCTATGAATACAAAGGCGGCGTATGAAGATTTTTAAGCTTTCTCACATAATCGGAATAGCTAGGATCCGAGGTCGATGTAGAAATTAACTTTCGCTCACAGTCGCGGCACAAAAACTGATGATATAAATAAATTCCCTTTGTCTTTTTCTCTTCACAAATCAAACAAATCGCTTCTCGCTCTTTTATGCTCATTGTGACACCTCCACTTATAGCTTCAGTATGCCCTAGCGCTTTCAATTGTATACAAAATTAAGAATGTTTTAGATGGTAGTTTAGTATATGTATCCATGTCAGATCGGGTGTTTGTTCCTTTTCTTAAAAAACAAAAAAGACCAGTTCCTTATGGAACTGATCCTTAAAAAGCTTGGCGGCGTCCTACTCTCACAGGGGGAGACCCCCAACTACCATCGGCGCTGAAGAGCTTAACTTCCGTGTTCGGTATGGGAACGGGTGTGACCTCTTCGCTATCGCCACCAAACCTGATGGAGAGAATGTTCTCTCAAAACTAGATAACAATGTTCAAGCTTCACATTAGAATATAGGTTAAGTCCTCGATCTATTAGTATCTGTCAGCTCCACGTGTCACCACGCTTCCACCTCAGACCTATCAACCTGATCATCTTTCAGGGATCTTACTTCCTTGCGGAATGGGAAATCTCATCTTGAGGGGGGCTTCATGCTTAGATGCTTTCAGCACTTATCCCGTCCGCACATAGCTACCCAGCGATGCCCTTGGCAGAACAACTGGTACACCAGCGGTGCGTCCATCCCGGTCCTCTCGTACTAAGGACAGCTCCTCTCAAATTTCCTGCGCCCGCGACGGATAGGGACCGAACTGTCTCACGACGTTCTGAACCCAGCTCGCGTACCGCTTTAATGGGCGAACAGCCCAACCCTTGGGACCGACTACAGCCCCAGGATGCGATGAGCCGACATCGAGGTGCCAAACCTCCCCGTCGATGTGGACTCTTGGGGGAGATAAGCCTGTTATCCCCGGGGTAGCTTTTATCCGTTGAGCGATGGCCCTTCCATGCGGAACCACCGGATCACTAAGCCCGACTTTCGTCCCTGCTCGACTTGTAGGTCTCGCAGTCAAGCTCCCTTGTGCCTTTACACTCTGCGAATGATTTCCAACCATTCTGAGGGAACCTTTGGGCGCCTCCGTTACATTTTAGGAGGCGACCGCCCCAGTCAAACTGCCCACCTGACACTGTCTCCCTGCCCGATAAGGGCAGCGGGTTAGAAGGTCAATACAGCCAGGGTAGTATCCCACCGATGCCTCCACCGAAGCTAGCGCTCCGGTTTCCAAGGCTCCTACCTATCCTGTACAAGCTGTACCAACATTCAATATCAGGCTGCAGTAAAGCTCCACGGGGTCTTTCCGTCCTGTCGCGGGTAACCTGCATCTTCACAGGTACTATAATTTCACCGAGTCTCTCGTTGAGACAGTGCCCAGATCGTTGCGCCTTTCGTGCGGGTCGGAACTTACCCGACAAGGAATTTCGCTACCTTAGGACCGTTATAGTTACGGCCGCCGTTTACTGGGGCTTCAATTCGCACCTTCGCTTACGCTAAGCGCTCCTCTTAACCTTCCAGCACCGGGCAGGCGTCAGCCCCTATACTTCGCCTTACGGCTTCGCAGAGACCTGTGTTTTTGCTAAACAGTCGCCTGGGCCTATTCACTGCGGCTTCTCGGGGCTTTAACACCCTAAGAAGCACCCCTTCTCCCGAAGTTACGGGGTCATTTTGCCGAGTTCCTTAACGAGAGTTCTCTCGATCACCTTAGGATTCTCTCCTCGCCTACCTGTGTCGGTTTGCGGTACGGGCACCTCTCACCTCGCTAGAGGCTTTTCTTGGCAGTGTGGAATCAGGAACTTCGCTACTAAATTTCGCTCGCCATCACAGCTCAGCCTTTACGGGAAACGGATTTGCCTATTTCCCAGCCTAACTGCTTGGACGCGGATATCCAATACCGCGCTTACCCTATCCTCCTGCGTCCCCCCATTGCTCAAATGGTGAGGAGGTGGTACAGGAATATCAACCTGTTGTCCATCGCCTACGCCTTTCGGCCTCGGCTTAGGTCCCGACTAACCCTGAGCGGACGAGCCTTCCTCAGGAAACCTTAGGCATTCGGTGGACGGGATTCTCACCCGTCTTTCGCTACTCATACCGGCATTCTCACTTCTAAGCGCTCCACCAGTCCTTCCGGTCTGACTTCACAGCACTTAGAACGCTCTCCTACCACTGTTCGTAAGAACAGTCCGCAGCTTCGGTGATACGTTTAGCCCCGGTACATTTTCGGCGCAGAGTCACTCGACCAGTGAGCTATTACGCACTCTTTAAATGGTGGCTGCTTCTAAGCCAACATCCTGGTTGTCTAAGCAACTCCACATCCTTTTCCACTTAACGTATACTTTGGGACCTTAGCTGGCGGTCTGGGCTGTTTCCCTTTCGACTACGGATCTTATCACTCGCAGTCTGACTCCCAAGGATAAGTCATCGGCATTCGGAGTTTGACTGAATTCGGTAACCCGGTAGGGGCCCCTAGTCCAATCAGTGCTCTACCTCCGAGACTCTTACCTTGAGGCTAGCCCTAAAGCTATTTCGGAGAGAACCAGCTATCTCCAGGTTCGATTGGCATTTCACCCCTACCCACACCTCATCCCCGCACTTTTCAACGTGCGTGGGTTCGGGCCTCCATTCAGTGTTACCTGAACTTCACCCTGGACATGGGTAGATCACCTGGTTTCGGGTCTACGACCACGTACTCATGCGCCCTATTCAGACTCGCTTTCGCTGCGGCTCCGCATCTTCTGCTTAACCTTGCACGGGATCGTAACTCGCCGGTTCATTCTACAAAAGGCACGCCATCACCCTTTAACGGGCTCTGACTACTTGTAGGCACACGGTTTCAGGATCTATTTCACTCCCCTTCCGGGGTGCTTTTCACCTTTCCCTCACGGTACTGGTTCACTATCGGTCACTAGGGAGTATTTAGCCTTGGGAGATGGTCCTCCCGGATTCCGACGGAATTTCACGTGTTCCGCCGTACTCAGGATCCACTCTGGAGAGAACAACATTTCAGTTACAGGGCTGTTACCTTCTTTGGCGGGCCTTTCCAGACCTCTTCGCTTATATCGTTCCTTTGTAACTCCGTATAGAGTGTCCTACAACCCCAAGAGGCAAGCCTCTTGGTTTGGGCTGTTCCCGTTTCGCTCGCCGCTACTCAGGGAATCGCATTTGCTTTCTCTTCCTCCGGGTACTTAGATGTTTCAGTTCCCCGGGTATGCCTTCTCATACTCTATGTATTCAAGTATGGATACTACTCCATTACGAGCAGTGGGTTTCCCCATTCGGAAATCTCCGGATCAAAGCTTGCTTACAGCTCCCCGAAGCATATCGGTGTTCGTCCCGTCCTTCATCGGCTCCTAGTGCCAAGGCATCCACCGTGCGCCCTTTCTAACTTAACCATTTCTTACTTTAGAAAGAATCACTATGTGTGATGAACTTTGCATTGCATTCAATGTGAATGTATTACTTATTGTTATCTAGTTTTCAAAGAACACGTTGGTGGAGCCTAGCGGGATCGAACCGCTGACCTCCTGCGTGCAAGGCAGGCGCTCTCCCAGCTGAGCTAAGGCCCCGATTTAATAGAAGATGGTGGGCCTGAGTGGACTCGAACCACCGACCTCACGCTTATCAGGCGTGCGCTCTAACCAGCTGAGCTACAGGCCCATCTTTCATATCGAAGATATGATGTTGTAGGATCTTTTGCAAGTTCCTTCAAAACTAAACAAGACGAAAACGCACGCTGCTCCATATATCCTTAGAAAGGAGGTGATCCAGCCGCACCTTCCGATACGGCTACCTTGTTACGACTTCACCCCAATCATCTGCCCCACCTTCGGCGGCTGGCTCCATAAAGGTTACCTCACCGACTTCGGGTGTTGCAAACTCTCGTGGTGTGACGGGCGGTGTGTACAAGGCCCGGGAACGTATTCACCGCGGCATGCTGATCCGCGATTACTAGCGATTCCAGCTTCACGCAGTCGAGTTGCAGACTGCGATCCGAACTGAGAACAGATTTATGGGATTGGCTAAACCTTGCGGTCTCGCAGCCCTTTGTTCTGTCCATTGTAGCACGTGTGTAGCCCAGGTCATAAGGGGCATGATGATTTGACGTCATCCCCACCTTCCTCCGGTTTGTCACCGGCAGTCACCTTAGAGTGCCCAACTAAATGCTGGCAACTAAGATCAAGGGTTGCGCTCGTTGCGGGACTTAACCCAACATCTCACGACACGAGCTGACGACAACCATGCACCACCTGTCACTCTGTCCCCGAAGGGAAAGCCCTATCTCTAGGGTTGTCAGAGGATGTCAAGACCTGGTAAGGTTCTTCGCGTTGCTTCGAATTAAACCACATGCTCCACCGCTTGTGCGGGCCCCCGTCAATTCCTTTGAGTTTCAGTCTTGCGACCGTACTCCCCAGGCGGAGTGCTTAATGCGTTAGCTGCAGCACTAAGGGGCGGAAACCCCCTAACACTTAGCACTCATCGTTTACGGCGTGGACTACCAGGGTATCTAATCCTGTTCGCTCCCCACGCTTTCGCTCCTCAGCGTCAGTTACAGACCAGAGAGTCGCCTTCGCCACTGGTGTTCCTCCACATCTCTACGCATTTCACCGCTACACGTGGAATTCCACTCTCCTCTTCTGCACTCAAGTTTCCCAGTTTCCAATGACCCTCCCCGGTTGAGCCGGGGGCTTTCACATCAGACTTAAGAAACCGCCTGCGAGCCCTTTACGCCCAATAATTCCGGACAACGCTTGCCACCTACGTATTACCGCGGCTGCTGGCACGTAGTTAGCCGTGGCTTTCTGGTTAGGTACCGTCAAGGTGCGAGCAGTTACTCTCGCACTTGTTCTTCCCTAACAACAGAGCTTTACGATCCGAAAACCTTCATCACTCACGCGGCGTTGCTCCGTCAGACTTTCGTCCATTGCGGAAGATTCCCTACTGCTGCCTCCCGTAGGAGTCTGGGCCGTGTCTCAGTCCCAGTGTGGCCGATCACCCTCTCAGGTCGGCTACGCATCGTCGCCTTGGTGAGCCATTACCCCACCAACTAGCTAATGCGCCGCGGGTCCATCTGTAAGTGACAGCCGAAACCGTCTTTCATCCTTGAACCATGCGGTTCAAGGAACTATCCGGTATTAGCTCCGGTTTCCCGGAGTTATCCCAGTCTTACAGGCAGGTTACCCACGTGTTACTCACCCGTCCGCCGCTAACATCCGGGAGCAAGCTCCCTTCTGTTCGCTCGACTTGCATGTATTAGGCACGCCGCCAGCGTTCGTCCTGAGCCAGGATCAAACTCTCCGAAAAAGTACAAAACCGAAGTTTTGTTTTTCGTCAGCGTTTGACTGACTACCTATGATGTTTCATAGGATTTTTTTATAAAAACTCGAATTAACAGGTACGTTTTGTCTTGTTTAGTTTTCAAAGAACTTGTTTACCGCTTCAGAAGCGACTAGAACATCATACCACATTTAAATTGTTAATGTCAACAACTTTTTCGTTATCATGTTTTTTCGTTTCTTCGTCATCAGCGACGTATATTAATTTACCACCATACAGAATCAAAGTCAACAATATTTTTCATTAAATAATAAATTTTTCAATTACGACTAAAGCTGCTACGCCTGGGATGCCCAATAAACCACTGATTCCACTTGTTACAGGGTTAATAGAGACATGTAATCCTAGACTCTCACCAAATAGATTGAGGCAAAATAAAAAAAGAGCACCTGCCACAAACTTTATTCCGATCAGCCCTAACCATTTGATGGGGTTCGCTTGAACACCTGACATAAACAACAATAGTACAGCAAGCAAAATTGACCCGATCACAATAACAGGTTCCATAATCCTCTCATCTCCTCTTCATATGAATAGTACAAGCATATGAGAGGACTATGTAAAATAGACCTGCTATCTCCAGTTGTTTAAACGTAAGTTCCTCTTTTTCGCTTCTCTTAGATAGAAAAAGTACTTCGCTTGAGCAAGCTTTAATTCGAATAGAATGTCCGGTGAAGGCTCAACGCTATTTGCGACAAGCTTTTTTTGTCTGTTCCATTCTTCCTTTTGCTTAAAAAGCTGTTGAATTAATTTCTCATCGAATTCTTTTCGAATTGATTTTCTGCGAAGAAAACCCATGTACCGTACTTCTCCTTCCTACATCTCACGTCTGCCCTCTATAGCTTTAGACAGTGTGACTTCATCCGCATACTCTAAGTCTCCACCTACTGGTAGTCCGTGAGCAATACGAGAGAGTTTAATTCCTGATGGTTTCAACAATCTAGAGATATACATGGCTGTAGCCTCTCCTTCAATGTTTGGATTGGTTGCAAGGATTACCTCTGTCACTTGATCGTCTTGCAATCTTTTTAACAGATCAGGAATTTTAATATCCTCTGGACCAATGCCATCCATTGGCGAAATAGCACCATGAAGTACATGATATAAGCCGTTGTATTCTTTCATCTTTTCCATCGCGATCACATCTTTTGGATCTTGCACTACACAGATAACAGATTGATCTCTTCTTGTATCTTCACAAATATAGCAAGGATCTTGATCTGTGATATGGCCGCATACCGAGCAATAAGTTAAATTACGCTTTGCATTAACAAGCGCCTTCGCGAAATCTAGTACGACATCTTCCTGCATACTAAGAACAAAAAAAGCCAGACGGACCGCAGTTTTCGGTCCGATTCCTGGCAATTTCATAAAGCTGTCAATCAGCTTTGATATTGGTTCAGGATATTGCATCTTCAGTTATTCCTCCTAGAATAAACCTGGCATGTTCATTCCTTTTGTGAATTGACCCATTGTTTCATTTGTTAACTCATCAACTTTTTTCAATGCATCGTTTGTCGCTGCAAGTACAAGATCTTGAAGCATATCGATATCTTCTGGATCAACAACTTCTTCATTGATTGCTACATCGACAACTTCTTTTTGTCCATTTACTTTTACAGTGACCATACCGCCACCAGCTGTACCTTCAAGGACTTTTTCTGCAAGCTCTTCTTGAGCCTTAGCCATATCCTTTTGCATTTTTTGCATTTGTTTCATCATTTTTTGCATATTTCCCATTCCACCGCGCATATGAACACCACTCTCTTTCATTTTTATTAATCTTTAATTTCAATTAAATCGGTTCCTACTAACTTCTTTGCTTCTGCAATCAATGGATCCTCTTCAGCAGGAGTCCCCTGACCATCTGCCTGTTCATCTGGCTGATGATCTCTTAAAAATTCTTCTCTTATTTTACCCCATTGAGCGTCAGGAACGCCAACTAATTCCACTCTTTTCCCTAACATAGACTCTAGTAGCTGCTCAAGGTTGGTTCGAACACCACTTTTATCTTCAGCAACCATTTTACAATGTATTTCAAACTTGAATTTTAAAACAAAGGCATGAGTAGCAGCAGCAACTGGTTCACTATCCGTTAATAGTGCAGCGTGAGACACCTTATTCTGCAGTTTCAAGTGGGCAAGGAGTTCTCCCCATTTACCTTTAATTTTTTCTAGCTCTGGACGTTTTGCCTCTTTTAGAATCTCGTGAATTCGACCGACAGGTGCACGGTATCCATTTTTGTTACTCGTTTGTGGTCGAGGTGCTTCCTTTTTTTCTTGAGGATGATGAGAATGAGACATTGGCACACCCTCAGCTTTTATCCTAGATAGCTCCTGTTCCAACCTATCTATTTTATCCGTTAGCGCCGTTAAATCAGCGTTAGCATGAGCTTGTGGTATTCCAGCCGTTGACTGACATAGCTTGACAACAGCTACCTCAAAGAAAATCCTTGGATGATTCGTCCATTTCATTTCTTGGTGACTTTTATTCAGCACTTCAATTGTTTCATATAGAAATTGAGGTGTCACACGATCCGAAAGCGTCACGAAATTTTCATCGACCTTTACCTTTTCAAGGACCCCTTCCAGATCTGGTGCTGTTTTATAAAGCAGCATATCTCTAAAATAAAAAATCATGTCCTCTATTAATTTAGCAGTATCTTTCCCCTGCTGAAGTAATTCATTTAAGGTATCTAACGCCACAGCAATATTTTGATCAAAAATTGCTTCGGCTAGCTGACTAATGAATTGCTGAGAAACAGCTCCTGTAATGAGCAGCGCATCATCAATTGTCAGTTGCTCACCACTAAATGAAATTGCTTGATCTAAGAGGCTTAGTGCATCACGCATACCGCCATCAGCTGCACTAGCGATAATCTCGAGCGAGCCCTCTTGTACATTTAGGCTTTCTGCATCTACAATTTTCTGCATTCTTCCAACAATATCTTTTGTTGTGATTCGTTTAAAATCAAATCTCTGGCAACGAGATATGATGGTAAGAGGAATCTTATGAGGCTCTGTGGTAGCCAAAATAAAGATACAATGAGCGGGCGGCTCCTCTAACGTTTTAAGGAGGGCATTAAACGCCCCGATAGAGAGCATATGTACTTCATCTATAATATAAACCTTATATGTAACCGCCGAAGGAGCAAATTTCACTTTATCACGTATATCACGGATTTCATCTACCCCGTTGTTTGAGGCAGCATCTATTTCGATCACATCTGAAATCGAGCCGTTAGTAATCCCTTTACAGGCATCACATTCATTACAAGGTTCACTCACAGGTGACTTTTCACAGTTCACTGCCTTCGCAAAGATTTTAGCAGCACTTGTTTTACCTGTTCCTCTAGGACCTGAAAATAAGTAAGCATGAGAAAACTTCTTCTGCAAAAGGGCATTTTGCAACGTTTTTGTGATGTGTTCTTGTCCAACAACATCCTCAAAAACTTGAGGTCTGAACACTCGATACAAAGCTTGATAACTCACAAATACGCCCTCCTCCATTTATCATCTTTTTTATTATACATGATGCACCGATCAATTCAAAAGCACACCTTTATTTTCTAATAAACGAAAATGATGATTTCAACTATAGATTTTCTACTTTCTATGAATCAAAAACCTTTTTTCTAGATTTTCGAATTGATCTGCCACACCATAAAGAACACTAGTTCTCATCATGATTAATAAAAAAACAAAAGACTCTAAAAAGATTTTTTGGCTATTTGTATAAACAAAGCAGCTGAGCTATTCTTTAAACAGCAACAAAAAACTCACCTAGATTAACTAGATGAGTTACATTTAATATTGATTTACCGTGCACCTTCTGTCGATTCGCTACCCCAAGCGTTACTTAAACAGTTAGCTCGGCCCAGGCAACCCTGCGGCACATGAGAGGTTTCACTTAATGCTGCTTCCTTCCGGACCTGACATGGTTCATGAATTCCCATTGCGCAGGACCCAGACGTCAACACCACTTATTTAAGGCAGACCTTGAAGTAAACGAACCTTGAGAAGGGATTCGGCCTCGCTAGAGCGGATTGCGAGTACAGGGCACCGCTACCTCCCCGCTTAGCACGGCAAAATGAATATTAAATTGTTAGTGACGCAGACATAAGTATACCTTCTTATAGCCGAAATTGCAAACGACATCCATTCATTTACTTTTGGCTTGTTTCTTTCGCTGACGGAGATTTCGGAAGAACTGACTTAACAGCTCACCACACTCATTTTCAAGTACACCACCAATGACTTCAGACTGATGATTGAACCGTTCATCATCCAGTAAATTCATTAAAGTACCTGCACATCCACCTTTTGGATCGTATGCACCGAAAACGACCTTTTTCACTCTAGAAAGGACAATCGCTCCCGCACACATAGGACATGGTTCAAGCGTCACATAAAGTACAGCATCCTCTAAACGCCAGCTTCCAGCCGTTTTACACGCTTCATCAATGGCAAGTAATTCTGCATGTGCAATTGAACGCTGCTCTGTTTCCCTTAAATTATGAGCTCGGCTCACAATTTGGTCATCAACAACGATGATGGCACCGATTGGTACTTCTCCTATTTGTTCTGCTTTTAAGGCTTCAGAAATAGCTTCTTGCATAAACTGTTCATCTCTCGTCATAGCACGGCTCTCTTTTCATGTTTTTTAAAAGGATATTGAGGTTAACATATTAGCACAATCTTTTAAAGGGGGTCTTACTTTGTCAAAGCACCAAAAGGCACTGCTTATTATCGACATGATTAATAATTTTGATTTTGAAATGGGACATGTGCTCGCTGATAAAACAGAGCAAATGACCAATAAGATTTTAGCTCTTAAAGATCATGCTTTCAAGGAAAATTGGCCGATTATCTATATCAACGACCACTATGGTCTCTGGAAGGCTGATATTCAAGCTGTGATGGAAACATGTAAAAATGAAAGAAGCGCCCCTATTTTAGAGAAAATGGCACCATCTAAAGATGATTACTTCTTAATTAAACCGAAGCATTCTGCCTTCTATGGAACTGCATTAGAGACACTCTTAAATGAATTAGGTGTGCAAGACATCATTTTGACCGGAATTGCAGGAAACATTTGCGTTCTGTTCACTGCAAATGACGCATACATGCGAGAATACAACTTAATTGTACCTAAAGATTGTATCGCATCAAATGACGACAGAGACAACGAATATGCTTTAACGATGATGGAGAACGTTCTACTAGCAAAAATCACCACTGCTAAAGAGATCACGAATGAAAATCAAACATGATTTATCCATAACCCTCATAAATTGTTAGCAATAACAAAGGGGGCGTTGACTATTCAAATTTATGTTGTCAAAAGAGGAGATACTTTAAACGAAATTGCCATGCGCTTTAAAACAACAGTCAATGAAATCATCCGTACCAACGATATTGAAACACCAAATCAACTCGTCATTGGACAAACAATTGTCATTCCAATTAGAGGACAATTTTATGAGGTCAAACAAAATGACACACTTTATCAAATTGGAAGACGATTTCGAATTTCAGTGGAAGAGTTGGCACGTGTGAATAGAATACGGCCTGAAGCGATACTTCCTATTCGCTTCTTGCTCTATATTCCTCAAAGACCTAAGAGGAACATTAATTCGAATGCTTACATTGAACCACGGGGAAATCAAGTCAGTGAAAACTTAAAACAAGCAGCTAGAGAGGCCTCTCCATATTTAACGCATTTAGGCGCCTTTAGTTTTCAAGCGCAAAGAGATGGAACACTGAAAGAACCACCGTTAGATCAGCTACCTCAAATAGCCGCTCAGAGCAGAACCGTTTTATCAATGGTGGTGACTAACCTAGAGAATGATAAATTCAGTGATGAACTTGGGCGAATTCTTTTGAATAACCAATCTGTCAAAGCCACATTTTTAAATGAAATCGTTCGTGTTGCAAAAAAGTATCAATTAAAAGAAATCCATTTTGATTTTGAATATTTACGTCCCGCTGATAAAGATGCTTACATTCAATTTTTAAGAGAGGCAACAACCCGCTTCCATCAAGAAGGATGGACAATATCTGTTGCGCTTGCCCCTAAAACAAGTAGTCAGCAAAAGGGAAAATGGTATGAAGCTCATGACTATGAAGCCATTGGGAAGATCGTCGATCATGTTGTATTAATGACCTACGAATGGGGATACAGCGGCGGCCCTGCGCAAGCAGTCTCTCCCATTGGACCTGTCCGCCAAGTCATTGAATATGCACTGACCGTTATGCCAGCCAATCAAATTGTTATGGGCCAGAACTTATACGGCTATGATTGGACGCTACCTTACGTTCAAGGCGGCCCTATTGCTAAAGCTGTCAGTCCCCAACAAGCGATTGCAATTGCTAGAAGTAATAATGCCTCCATTCTATATGACAAAACAGCACAAGCACCTTATTTTCGTTATACAGATGCCAATAATAAAGAGCACGAGGTATGGTTCGAAGATGCTAGATCAATTCAAGCAAAGTTCAACCTCATCAAAGAGTTAAACTTGAACGGACTTGCTTATTGGAAATTAGGTCTATCCTTCCCTCAAAATTGGCTCTTATTATCCGATCAATTTAATATTGAAAAAAGAACGACATCGTAATCCGTTCGCTCTATCTCTCGGAAGGGGTATGGTACAATATACATTGGTTTGACAACTTTATAGATAGAGGAGAACGCCTATGTATCCTGCCCCTTTTATTGCAGTGGAAGGCCCAATTGGAGCCGGAAAAACAACTTTGGCTACAATGCTTGCGAAGGAATTTCAATTTCCTTTAGTAAAAGAGATTGTAGAAGAAAATCCATTCTTAGATAAATTTTATGAAGATATGGAACAATGGAGCTTTCAGCTTGAGATGTTCTTTTTATGCAATCGGTTCAAACAATTAGAATCTATTCAAGAAAACTATGTGAATCAACAGCAGCCGATTGTCACTGATTATCATGTCTATAAAAATATGATATTTGCAGAAAGAACATTATCAAAAAAGCACATGGACAAATACAGAAAGATCTATCACCTGCTAACAGATGATCTTCCTAAACCAAATGCCATCATCTATATAAAAGCCAGCCTTCCTACCTTACTTGAAAGAATACAGATGAGAGGACGCTCTTTTGAAGAAGACATTGACCCGGCTTATTTAAAAACACTCATTGAAGATTATGAGCTGGCCATTGAGCATTTAAAACAGACTGACCCAGGGCTTCCTATCATTACAATTGAAGGAGATCATACAGACTTCGTTTCCTCACAGCAAGATTACCAGCAAATTGTACAGAACATAAAGGAGCAAGTGCTATGAACAATATCGAAATACCAAAGGATGCAGTGATCACAATCGCCGGGACTGTTGGTGTCGGAAAATCAACTATGACTAAAACAATAGCGGACAAGCTTGGCTTTCAAACCTCTCTTGAAAAAGTAGATGATAACCCATACTTAGAGCCCTTTTATTCAGATTTCCAAAGATGGAGCTTCCATTTACAGGTCTATTTCCTAGCTGAGCGTTTTAAGGAGCAAAAACGGATTTTTGAATCTGGTGGAGGATATGTGCAAGATCGTTCAATTTATGAGGACACAGGCATTTTCGCAAAAATGCATGCGGACAAAGGTACGATGTCTGAAGTAGATTATGAAACGTATACGAGTCTATTCGAGGCGATGGTGATGACACCTTACTTCCCTCACCCTGATGTTCTCATCTATTTACACGGGGATTTAGATCATATTTTACATCGTATTGAGGAACGCGGCAGAGAGATGGAAACTCAAACGGATCGAGCCTATTGGGAAGAAATGTACACGCGATACACGGAATGGATCGAACAATTCGATTTATGTCCAGTGATTAAAATTAACATTGAAGATTATGACTTACTTCATGATGAAAGCTCACTTGATCCCATTCTTCATGAAATAGCTTCTGTTATTCAAAAAAATCGCTCTAAAACAAAATAAAAAAACCGCTGCATTTCGCGAATGCAGCGGTTTGACAATTCCAATTTTTATGCTTGCGTTTCAATTCAACTAAGGTAAAAAATCAATATGGCGGAGGAAGAGGGATTCGAACCCCCGCGGGCTTTGACACCCCTGTCGGTTTTCAAGACCGATCCCTTCAGCCGGACTTGGGTATTCCTCCGTATCGACAAGAATTAATATACCATATCGTTTTATTTCAAGTCAACATCTTTTCGAAAAAAATTTCAATAAGTTATTTTGGTATGAGAATCTGCCCATAAAAAAGCAGCCATCGACGGCTGCTCTTGATCTATTTTGTATCCTGTCTAATCTCTTCAATAAAATGATTCATCTCTTCTTTAAACTCATTTAATGATTCAATAATTTTCGTAAAGTCTGTCACTTGTTTTGCTTGTTCATTTGTTGAACTGCTGATTTGTGAGATGTTTTCAGACAAAGTGCCAATGCTGTCTTGGATCTCTTTTAAGAAGGTATTAATGGTTTCAGCCGCTTCCTTTGATCCATCTGATAATTTACGAACTTCATCAGCCACGACAGCAAACCCTTTTCCATTCTCTCCTGCTCTTGCTGCTTCAATTGCAGCATTTAGCCCTAGCAAGTTGGTTTGTCTAGCAATCCCGCCAATGGTTTTGACGACTTCTTCAATATTTGCAGATTTCTCTTCCGCTCTTCCTGCCTGTTCGCTTATTTCTAAACTTGTGGCAGCCAGCTCTTGTGAATGCGCAGCAATTTGCTCAATTCCACTTTGAAGTTCTTTCGCTACATCATTGATATGCTCCATATAACCGCTTAATTTCTTTTCACGATGATGTGAAAAAGCCACTAAAAAAGAGCCAATTACTTTTCTATTTTCATCAAAAATCGGGTAACCTTTTACTGCAATTTCATAACCATATAAAGACTCTGGTAAATGACCGTCATATTCTTGTCCTCTTAATGTCGTCGCCACGTTTTGGTCTTCTGGGTTCAATGGGTCCCCAACCTTCATGCCAAAATCTATTGTTTTAGACGGATAGTAACAAAGCACCTTCTCTGTATCAGTGATGCCGAAAAGGATACTTTCATCTAGAACTTTTCTAATTAATTGAGCCATTTCAACATAATAGTCAAGCCTATTCAAGGTTATTCCTTCTTTCCTAGAAGCTTTTAGTATTTCTATCGGCTAAATTTAGGAAAACTGTAGGACTTTTGGTAAAAAGAAAAAAGATGCCATAGCGGCATCTTATTTCATTACTTCTTTATTTCCCATATAAGGACGCAGTACTTCAGGAATGATCACAGTGCCGTCCTCTTGTTGATAGTTTTCTAAAATGGCCGCCACGGTTCTTCCTACTGCTAAACCAGATCCATTTAATGTGTGCACATGCTCTGGCTTGGCTTTAGGCTCTGGACGGAATCGAATGTTTGCACGTCTTGCTTGGAATGCTTCAAAGTTACTGCAAGAAGAAATTTCACGATACGTATCTTGGCTCGGAATCCATACTTCGATATCGTATTTTTTCGCAGCCGTGAATCCTAAATCTCCCGTACACATGCTCATGACACGGTATGGCAGGTTTAATAGCTGTAGGACTTTTTCTGCTTGATTTGTTAGTTTCTCTAATTCTTCATAAGAATCTTCAGGTCTAACAAATTTCACAAGCTCTACCTTATTAAATTGATGCTGACGGATAAGTCCGCGTGTATCTCTGCCGGCAGATCCAGCCTCTGATCTAAAGCAAGCACTGAATGCTGCATAATTGATTGGCAGCTGTTCACCTTCAAGGATTTCGTCACGGTGCATGTTGGTGATTGGCACTTCAGCCGTTGGAATGAGGAAGTAATCTTCTTCTCGAATTTTAAAGGCATCCTCTTCGAACTTTGGAAGCTGACCAGTTCCTGTCATGCTTGCTCTGTTAACCATATAAGGTGGAATCACTTCAGTAAAACCAAACTCATCCACATGTAAATCGAGCATGAAGTTATACAGTGCGCGCTCTAAGCGTGCGCCAAGCCCTTTATAAAAAACGAAACGGCTTCCTGTCACTTTTCCTGCACGTTCAAAATCTAGAATATCTAACTCATCCGCTACGTCCCAATGTGGCTTTGGCTCAAATGAGAATGCCGGCTGTTCGCCCCATTTTCTCACTTCCACGTTGTCATCTTCTGTTTCCCCAACGGGTACAGTGTCATGAGGGATATTCGGAATAGAGAATAGAATATGCTGCAAGCTTTCTTCTACTGTTCTTAGCTCATCATCCAGCTTCTTAATCTCATCTCCTACCTCACGCATTTCTTGAATAATGTGATCGGCGTCTTTCTTTTCTCTTTTTAGAACAGCCACTTGCTGTGATACTTCATTTCTTCGGCTCTTTAATTCTTCTGTTTTTCCGATTAATTCTCTTCTTTTTTGATCCAGCTCACCAAACTTATCAAAATCTGCTAAATCTTCGCCTCGGTGTGCTAATTTTTCTTTGATTTGATCAAAGTCCGTGCGCAGTTGTTTAATATCCAGCATGTGTAACACTCCTTTTTTTATCGAAAAATAAAAAGAGCCCTCATCCCATGAAAGGGACGAGAGCTCTCGCGTTGCCACCCTGATTGAAAACATGCAGAAGCATGCTTTCCTCTTTCCTCTGTAACGGTATCACCGTAAATGCTTACTTCTCGTGTTTCAGCATTTCGCTCAAGGATGGATTCAGACTGCATCTTTCACCGATTCGCACCAACCATCGGCTCTCTGAGAAAGAGGGGCTTCTTACTATTTCCCGTCAACGCTTTTTCGATCTTTGATTGTGATTTTAATGTACTATAAGTTTTATCTCTTTTCAACCGTTTTATACAGCGAGCTTCGTTTTATAGGACTTCACCATTTCAACAAACAGTTGTGTTAACCGGTGATCGTCTGTCAGCTCTGGATGAAAAGAACAGCCTAAGATATTGTTTTCCTTCGCCATCACAATCCTGCCATCATATTCAGCCATGATGTCTACACTCTCATCTGCGCTGATGATATGAGGCGCACGGATGAACACTCCTGTAAACGGCGCATTCAGTCCTTTTACTTCTAAATCTGCTTCAAAGCTGTCTACCTGTCTGCCAAATGAATTCCGTGCAACAGATACATTTAACAGTCCAAGATGAGCATCGTCTCGATCTTCTATATGCTTTGCCAGCATAATCAAACCGGCACAAGTCCCGAAAATCGGTTTCCCTTCTGCAGCGAACGCTTTGATCGGTTCAATAAATTGGTACGTATCCATGAGTCTTCTCATCGTCGTGCTTTCTCCACCAGGGATAATAAGACCGTCAACAGATGCTAGCTCTTCTGCTCGTTTGATGATCTTCCCTTCTGCAGCGCAAGCTTCAATCGATTGAATATGCTCTCTCACGGCTCCTTGAAGCCCTAGTACACCAATTGTTAGCATGTTCGTTTGCGCTCCCTTAATTACCAGCCACGCTCTTGCATACGCTCTTCTGGCAGTAGATTTGAGATTTCAATTCCTTTCATGGCTGTTCCAAGCTCTTTTGAAAGCTCTGCAATGAGACGGTAATCTGTGAAGTGAGTCGTTGCTTCAACAATCGCTTTTGCAAATTTCGCTGGATTGTCTGATTTAAAAATACCAGATCCAACAAATACACCGTCTGCTCCAAGCTGCATCATTAACGCAGCATCTGCTGGTGTCGCAACGCCTCCCGCTGCAAAGTTAACAACTGGGAGCTTGCCGTCTTTTTTGATTTGAAGCAATAAATCATACGGTGCTCCCAGGTTCTTCGCTTCTGTCATCAGTTCATCTTCATTCATTGATGCTACTTTACGAATCTGAGCATTGACCTTTCTCATATGACGGACAGCTTCTACAATGTTGCCTGTCCCAGGCTCCCCTTTTGTGCGAAGCATAGAAGCGCCTTCTGCGATACGGCGGGTTGCTTCACCTAAGTCACGGCAACCACAGACAAAAGGTACTGTGTATTCATTTTTATTTAAATGGAATTCCTCATCTGCGGGCGTCAGCACTTCACTCTCATCGATATAATCAACACCAAGTGCTTCAAGAACACGAGCCTCGACGATATGGCCGATACGTGCTTTTGCCATGACTGGAATCGTTACTGCATTTTGTACTTCCTCTACGATTCTTGGGTCTGCCATACGGGCAACACCACCGGCTGCACGGATATCAGCTGGTACGCGTTCTAGTGCCATAACTGCCACCGCACCTGCTTCTTCTGCGATCTTTGCCTGTTCAGCATTCACGACATCCATAATGACGCCACCCTTTTGCATTTCTGCCATTCCACGTTTCACTCGTTCAGTTCCCTTATTGCTCACAATAGTTTCCTCCCATTTGTCAATTCGATTGATTTACCCCTTTATCATACAAGTGAGACAGTATAACAATAAAGAGAATAGTATAACAATTCAATCCGCCGAAAAAATAGCTTAAACCCTTGTATATAAACGATTACCTGCTAAAAATATGTCATTCTTTCTTTGAGGTGTCATTTACATGCTATAATGTAACTATAACAATTCAAATTCATGTATAACAATTTTGCACTCAATGGAGGTTTCTCATGCATATTGATATCCATCGACATTCTGATACATCGCTTTCAAATCAGATTTACTTTTCAATCATTGATCATATCCAATCGGGTTTGCTTCAGCAGGGAGATAAGCTGCCAACTGTACGTGATTTAGCAAAGCAGCTGAATGTGAGTCTTGTCACGGCAGCAAAGGCATACACTCGGCTGAAGGACGACGGATATTTAACGACTGTGCAAGGAAAAGGAACGTTTGTGGATGAGTTGCAAAAGCAGTCAGAGATTCCGGTTCCGTCATCTACCTCTTTTGATTGGCAGTTATCCATTCCGGATTATTTACCACGGTCTCAATTTGCTCAGTATCACTATGTCGAAGAAGCGATCAACCTTTCTTCCTCTATGATCGATCCAGGGCTTTTGCCAAACCGTTATTTAGAAAAAGAAATGCAGCATGTCCTAGCGAGACATCCTCAAATCATGTCAAAGTATGGGGAAATTCAAGGGGATCTTCAGCTTCGGCAGGTCATTCAGTCTTTTTTAGAAAAGCTAGATGTGCCTTCTACTCCTGAGAATATCCTTGTAACTAGTGGTTCTCAGCAAGGGCTTGATCTGGTCGCACGTGCGTTTATCGGTCCTGATGATGTAGTTGTCATGGAAGCACCGACCTATCCAGGCGCCATTGATGTCTTTATGGGGAGAGGGGCAAGAATTATTACAGTCCCGGTTGATCATGAAGGAATGAACATGAAGCAGCTTCAAAGCATTTGTGATAAATATAAACCAAAGCTCATCTACACGATTCCTACTTTTCACAGTCCAACAGGCGCCAGTATGTCAATGAAACGCAGAAAACAACTTCTCTTACTGGCTCAAAGTATTGATTGTCTTATTGTAGAGGATGATCCTTATCGTGAGCTTTATTTCGAAAAGAAGCCGCCAGCACCTATCAAAAGTCTGGATCATGATGGACACGTCATTTATTTACGAGGTTTAAGTAAAACACTTGCTCCAGGATGCAGAATTGGGATTATTACTGCTTCAGGCTCGATATTTAATCGTTTATTAGCTGCAAAGGCCAATAATGATTTAGGCAGCCCTCTTCTCACACAAAAAGCCATTCTGCCATTTCTGACTTCAAAGAAAATGATTGATCATACGAAAAAGTTGAGAACCGCCTTGATGGTGAGACGTGATTTAATGATAAATGTATTAACGAAGCATGCACCAAAAGATGTGACATGGCAAATTCCTCAGGGTGGGCTCAATTTGTGGCTTAGCTTTCCTTCCTGGGTCGATACACGTGCACTTCTGCATGAGGCACGTAAGCAGCAAATCACCTTTCTGCCTGGCTCTGTGTGCTATCCTGGAGAGCCGAAGCAAAACTATATCCGCCTCAGCTTTTCTTATGTGAATGAAAAGGCACTGACCGAGGGAGTGGAAAAGTTATGTGGTATTTTTCAGCAAGCCTTGTCCACTCCTCAAAATCACAAACAATCGCTTTTCTTTTAATAAAAAAACTGCTCTCATGCATAGAGAGCAGTTTTTTATTAGAACCAACCTTTAACTGTGTCAACGATTCCGCCCCAAATGCCAGCGAAGAATCCACCTACACTACGCATTGCAAGGATGAACCAGTTTGCTTTTTCATCGCCTGTTTTCGTTATAAGCTCAACACCTGATTGATCTTTATTCAAATAGCCGTAGTCCTTCTCATCACCTGAATAAGAAGTCGTCAGCATGCCAACCTTCGTTCCTTTTTTAATAGGAGCTTCTAGTTTCGTTTTCTCGATATTTACTTTTGCTTTAAAGCTCTTTTCGTCGCCATTTTTTACTGGCACAGAGAAAGCTTCTTTCGTAACGACAGGTACTTCTTTGTCTTTACCTTTGTCGACTTCGATGTTTTCATGTCCTTTGATCTGTTGACCTTTTTTGTACATTTCTTTCATCGTGAAGTTTTTAAACGCATAATCGAACAGTTTTTTCGCCACGTCAAAACGTGCTGTATGAAGATTACCTTTTGCATTCAAGATCACTGCGATGACACGCATGTCACCTTGTTTAGCGGTACCTGTGAAGCTAGAACCAGCTGAATCTGTAGAACCTGTTTTCAGACCGTCTACACCTTTATATTCCTTCACAAGTCCTTTAAGCATGAAGTTCCAGTTAGGCATGTCCATTTCATCGTCTGTGCCTTCTCTGAACTTTGTTTTCGCAATACTTGATGTTTCAAGAATTTCCGGGTGGTCTTTGATGAGATGCTGTGCAAGCAATGCCATATCTTTCGCAGATACTTCACTTTCTTCATCAGGACCTGTACCTTTTGGCTGTTTGCCATGTAAGTCTTTATTTTCTAGTCCAGTTGCATTCACGAATTTGTAGTTTGTTAAACCTAATTCTTTCGCTTTTGCGTTCATTTTTTCAACGAACTTCGATTCTGATCCAGCAATCACTTCTGCTAAGCCAATTGCTGCTGCATTTGCGGAATAAATAGCCGTTGCTTGATAAAGTTCTTTCACTGTATACGAGCCATCTTTTCTCAAAGGAACGTTTGATAAACTGCGGTCCTGAGAAATTTCGTATACATAATCATCTGGCGTATACGTTTGATCCCATTTCACTTTGCCTTCAGCAATCGCCTCTAGTAATAGATACTCTGTCATCATCTTTGCCATACTTGCAATAGGCAGTCTTTGCTCTGCGTTTTTACTATAAAGAATCTTACCTGTAGAAGCTTCAATTAGGATCGCTGCTTTCGCATTCACATTGAATGGATCTTCAGCTGCTTTTGCTTTGGACATTGGTGTAAATGCTGTCACAATCAATGCCAGTGCAAGGATAGAGACCATAAGCTGTTTCAATATCTTGCTGTTCAATCGTCATACCTCCGTTATCATCTTTTTTCGACATATTTCATATATATTTAATCCACAAGGGCTTATTTCAACACAACAGTATAAATTTTATCACAATAAAGACAAAAAAAATAGACAGAGTCATAGACCCTGTCAAATGTAATTTGATTGTCACAATTTATCAAGAAATTGTGTAGTTAGGTGATTCTTTTGTAATTTGTACATCATGTGGATGACTCTCACGAAGTCCTGCACCAGTCATGCGAATGAACTGTGCATCTTCTCTAAGTGAGCGTAAGTCCTGCGTTCCACAATAGCCCATACCAGAACGGATACCGCCAACGAGTTGATACACTGTATCAACGACTGGTCCTTTGTATGGTGTACGGCCTTCAATACCTT
Organism: Bacillus sp. FSL W8-0645; assembly: GCF_038007905.1. Lineage (NCBI taxonomy): Bacteria > Bacillati > Bacillota > Bacilli > Caryophanales > Bacillaceae > Bacillus > Bacillus sp. FSL W8-0645. The sequence goes on along the minus strand of NZ_JBBOYC010000001.1, from coordinate 16,914 downwards.
CTGGAACGAATTTTTTATTATCTTCTTGGAAGTAACGATCTTTACTTCCTTTTTCCATTGCAGCGACTGAACCCATACCGCGATAAACTTTGAAGCGTCTACCTTGGAAAATTTCTGTGTCCCCTGGGCTTTCAGATGTACCAGCTAGAAGGCTTCCAAGCATTACAGCATGTCCACCAGATGCTAGAGCTTTTACGATATCACCTGAATATTTAATTCCACCATCTGCAATAATAGCTTTACCATGTTTTCTTGCTTCTGTTGCACAGTCATAGATCGCTGTGATTTGTGGTACACCAACACCTGCAACAACACGTGTTGTACAAATAGATCCTGGTCCGATACCGACTTTCACAATATCTGCTCCTGCTTCAAACAATGCTTTTGTTGCTTCGGCTGTTGCAACATTACCAGCAATGATATTAAGAGAAGGATACGTTTCACGGATTTTCGATACAGTGTTTAGAACACCTTGTGAATGACCATGAGCAGTATCAATGACAACGACATCCACATTGGCTTCGACTAATTTTCTCACACGAGTCATTGTATCGCCAGTGACACCAACAGCGGCACCAACAATTAAACGGCCATGTGCATCTTTAGAGGAGTTAGGGAATTCGATCACTTTTTCAATATCTTTGATGGTGATGAGACCTTTTAACGTTCCTTCGTCATCTAAAAGAGGTAATTTTTCAATTTTATATTGCTGTAGAATTTTTTCAGCTTCTTCTAACGTCGTACCTACTGAAGCTGTCACAAGTTCCTCTTTTGTCATCACATCGCTAATCTTCATTGAATAATCCGAAATAAAACGAAGGTCACGGTTCGTAATAATACCAACAAGCTTTTGATCTTCAATGTTATTTACAATCGGTACACCTGAAATACGGTACTTACCCATTAGGTGCTCTGCATCAAATACTTGATGCTCAGGTGTTAAGAAGAATGGATTTGTAATAACGCCGCGCTCTGAACGTTTTACTTTATCCACTTGTTCTGCTTGTTGCTCTATAGACATGTTCTTATGAATGATACCAAGACCACCTTGACGTGCCATTGCAATCGCCATTTGTGATTCAGTCACCGTGTCCATTCCTGCACTGATAATTGGAATGTTTAGTTTTAATGTGCTTGTTAACTCAACTGATAAATCGACATCTCGCGGAAGTACTTCAGACTTAGCTGGAACAAGCAAAACATCGTCAAACGTCAAACCTTCTTTTGAAAATTTACTTTCCCACATTAGTAAATCCCCCTCTTTTCGGCAAAATATTATATGTAGATTATCAACTAGCAAACAGCATGTCAAGGAAGCAACAAACAGTTGCAATTTTTAGAAAATATAAAGAGAGTTGAGGAAGAAGATGAAAAGTTCAGGATGGAAGGATTTAAAACGTTTTTACTCACTTGAAACTTCCCAAAAGTTTCTATATCAACAATATGAGAAACGGAACATTCAAGATGCAAACCAGCAAGCCTATAAAAACTGTGAACGGTTTATTTATTTTTTAAAGCATGGCCATACGTTCTACGAACAGGCAGCTATCGCCCCACTAGAACTGAAACCCATTTTATTATTTTATGGAATGGCTCAGTTGCTAAAGGCATGTTTACTGACTGTTGATCCTCACTATCCTTCTCAAACCTCTGTTTTGGCCCATGGCGTAACATCGAGAAAGAGAAAGAAGCAGCACTACCGTTTTAGTGAAGATGAAGTAAAAATTCAGCGAAATGGACTATGCATGCATGTGTTAAAGCATTTATTTCATTTAAATGGCCTTGAAGATGAGCGATTTACGATGATTCATCTCCTTTCAAAGATACCTGAAATGAGTCATATTTTGGAGTTTCAAAAGCAGCCCTCGACATTAGTTAAAGTGGAAAAGGCCAATGGGATGATGATTCAAGATCATATTCCATTGCTTTATAACATGTCTGCTGAACGTTTTATTGAATACTTTGAGTTTCATACAAGTTGGAAACTCAAACAGAGAGAAGCCAAAAAGCTGACGTTTGATGTATCTCTAGAAGAAAACCCAGCGCTCGCTACTCATCTTCATTATGATTTAGAAATGGATCAATGGTATATTCCGTCAACGCGTGATTCATTTTTAGGGATTCCTGAAATTATCAGCCATTACTTATTAATGTATAATCTCAGTATGATTGCCCGCTACGAAACTGAATGGTGGTACGAGCTGCTGTCTCAATACATTAGTGATGATTATGTCATGATTGAGCGCTACATGGAGATTGCCGAAGAGAAGTTCCCAGCTTATATCATGATGCTGTTAGAAGAATAAACAAAAAAGACCAGTTCCAAATGGAACTGATCCTTAGAAAATCTTGGCGGCGTCCTACTCTCACAGGGGGAGACCCCCAACTACCATCGGCGCTGAAGAGCTTAACTTCCGTGTTCGGTATGGGAACGGGTGTGACCTCTTCGCTATCGCCACCAAACCTGATGGAGAGAATGTTCTCTCAAAACTAGATAACAATGTTCAAGCTTCACATTAGAATATAGGTTAAGTCCTCGATCTATTAGTATCTGTCAGCTCCACGTGTCACCACGCTTCCACCTCAGACCTATCAACCTGATCATCTTTCAGGGATCTTACTTCCTTGCGGAATGGGAAATCTCATCTTGAGGGGGGCTTCATGCTTAGATGCTTTCAGCACTTATCCCGTCCGCACATAGCTACCCAGCGATGCCCTTGGCAGAACAACTGGTACACCAGCGGTGCGTCCATCCCGGTCCTCTCGTACTAAGGACAGCTCCTCTCAAATTTCCTGCGCCCGCGACGGATAGGGACCGAACTGTCTCACGACGTTCTGAACCCAGCTCGCGTACCGCTTTAATGGGCGAACAGCCCAACCCTTGGGACCGACTACAGCCCCAGGATGCGATGAGCCGACATCGAGGTGCCAAACCTCCCCGTCGATGTGGACTCTTGGGGGAGATAAGCCTGTTATCCCCGGGGTAGCTTTTATCCGTTGAGCGATGGCCCTTCCATGCGGAACCACCGGATCACTAAGCCCGACTTTCGTCCCTGCTCGACTTGTAGGTCTCGCAGTCAAGCTCCCTTGTGCCTTTACACTCTGCGAATGATTTCCAACCATTCTGAGGGAACCTTTGGGCGCCTCCGTTACATTTTAGGAGGCGACCGCCCCAGTCAAACTGCCCACCTGACACTGTCTCCCTGCCCGATAAGGGCAGCGGGTTAGAAGGTCAATACAGCCAGGGTAGTATCCCACCGATGCCTCCACCGAAGCTAGCGCTCCGGTTTCCAAGGCTCCTACCTATCCTGTACAAGCTGTACCAACATTCAATATCAGGCTGCAGTAAAGCTCCACGGGGTCTTTCCGTCCTGTCGCGGGTAACCTGCATCTTCACAGGTACTATAATTTCACCGAGTCTCTCGTTGAGACAGTGCCCAGATCGTTGCGCCTTTCGTGCGGGTCGGAACTTACCCGACAAGGAATTTCGCTACCTTAGGACCGTTATAGTTACGGCCGCCGTTTACTGGGGCTTCAATTCGCACCTTCGCTTACGCTAAGCGCTCCTCTTAACCTTCCAGCACCGGGCAGGCGTCAGCCCCTATACTTCGCCTTACGGCTTCGCAGAGACCTGTGTTTTTGCTAAACAGTCGCCTGGGCCTATTCACTGCGGCTTCTCGGGGCTTTAACACCCTAAGAAGCACCCCTTCTCCCGAAGTTACGGGGTCATTTTGCCGAGTTCCTTAACGAGAGTTCTCTCGATCACCTTAGGATTCTCTCCTCGCCTACCTGTGTCGGTTTGCGGTACGGGCACCTCTCACCTCGCTAGAGGCTTTTCTTGGCAGTGTGGAATCAGGAACTTCGCTACTAAATTTCGCTCGCCATCACAGCTCAGCCTTTACGGGAAACGGATTTGCCTATTTCCCAGCCTAACTGCTTGGACGCGGATATCCAATACCGCGCTTACCCTATCCTCCTGCGTCCCCCCATTGCTCAAATGGTGAGGAGGTGGTACAGGAATATCAACCTGTTGTCCATCGCCTACGCCTTTCGGCCTCGGCTTAGGTCCCGACTAACCCTGAGCGGACGAGCCTTCCTCAGGAAACCTTAGGCATTCGGTGGACGGGATTCTCACCCGTCTTTCGCTACTCATACCGGCATTCTCACTTCTAAGCGCTCCACCAGTCCTTCCGGTCTGACTTCACAGCACTTAGAACGCTCTCCTACCACTGTTCGTAAGAACAGTCCGCAGCTTCGGTGATACGTTTAGCCCCGGTACATTTTCGGCGCAGAGTCACTCGACCAGTGAGCTATTACGCACTCTTTAAATGGTGGCTGCTTCTAAGCCAACATCCTGGTTGTCTAAGCAACTCCACATCCTTTTCCACTTAACGTATACTTTGGGACCTTAGCTGGCGGTCTGGGCTGTTTCCCTTTCGACTACGGATCTTATCACTCGCAGTCTGACTCCCAAGGATAAGTCATCGGCATTCGGAGTTTGACTGAATTCGGTAACCCGGTAGGGGCCCCTAGTCCAATCAGTGCTCTACCTCCGAGACTCTTACCTTGAGGCTAGCCCTAAAGCTATTTCGGAGAGAACCAGCTATCTCCAGGTTCGATTGGCATTTCACCCCTACCCACACCTCATCCCCGCACTTTTCAACGTGCGTGGGTTCGGGCCTCCATTCAGTGTTACCTGAACTTCACCCTGGACATGGGTAGATCACCTGGTTTCGGGTCTACGACCACGTACTCATGCGCCCTATTCAGACTCGCTTTCGCTGCGGCTCCGCATCTTCTGCTTAACCTTGCACGGGATCGTAACTCGCCGGTTCATTCTACAAAAGGCACGCCATCACCCTTTAACGGGCTCTGACTACTTGTAGGCACACGGTTTCAGGATCTATTTCACTCCCCTTCCGGGGTGCTTTTCACCTTTCCCTCACGGTACTGGTTCACTATCGGTCACTAGGGAGTATTTAGCCTTGGGAGATGGTCCTCCCGGATTCCGACGGAATTTCACGTGTTCCGCCGTACTCAGGATCCACTCTGGAGAGAACAACATTTCAGTTACAGGGCTGTTACCTTCTTTGGCGGGCCTTTCCAGACCTCTTCGCTTATATCGTTCCTTTGTAACTCCGTATAGAGTGTCCTACAACCCCAAGAGGCAAGCCTCTTGGTTTGGGCTGTTCCCGTTTCGCTCGCCGCTACTCAGGGAATCGCATTTGCTTTCTCTTCCTCCGGGTACTTAGATGTTTCAGTTCCCCGGGTATGCCTTCTCATACTCTATGTATTCAAGTATGGATACTACTCCATTACGAGCAGTGGGTTTCCCCATTCGGAAATCTCCGGATCAAAGCTTGCTTACAGCTCCCCGAAGCATATCGGTGTTCGTCCCGTCCTTCATCGGCTCCTAGTGCCAAGGCATCCACCGTGCGCCCTTTCTAACTTAACCATTTCTTACTTTAGAAAGAATCACTATGTGTGATGAACTTTGCATTGCATTCAATGTGAATGTATTACTTATTGTTATCTAGTTTTCAAAGAACACGTTGGTGGAGCCTAGCGGGATCGAACCGCTGACCTCCTGCGTGCAAGGCAGGCGCTCTCCCAGCTGAGCTAAGGCCCCGATTTAATAGAAGATGGTGGGCCTGAGTGGACTCGAACCACCGACCTCACGCTTATCAGGCGTGCGCTCTAACCAGCTGAGCTACAGGCCCATCTTTCATATCGAAGATATGATGTTGTAGGATCTTTTGCAAGTTCCTTCAAAACTAAACAAGACGAAAACGCACACTGCTCCATATATCCTTAGAAAGGAGGTGATCCAGCCGCACCTTCCGATACGGCTACCTTGTTACGACTTCACCCCAATCATCTGCCCCACCTTCGGCGGCTGGCTCCATAAAGGTTACCTCACCGACTTCGGGTGTTGCAAACTCTCGTGGTGTGACGGGCGGTGTGTACAAGGCCCGGGAACGTATTCACCGCGGCATGCTGATCCGCGATTACTAGCGATTCCAGCTTCACGCAGTCGAGTTGCAGACTGCGATCCGAACTGAGAACAGATTTATGGGATTGGCTAAACCTTGCGGTCTCGCAGCCCTTTGTTCTGTCCATTGTAGCACGTGTGTAGCCCAGGTCATAAGGGGCATGATGATTTGACGTCATCCCCACCTTCCTCCGGTTTGTCACCGGCAGTCACCTTAGAGTGCCCAACTAAATGCTGGCAACTAAGATCAAGGGTTGCGCTCGTTGCGGGACTTAACCCAACATCTCACGACACGAGCTGACGACAACCATGCACCACCTGTCACTCTGTCCCCGAAGGGAAAGCCCTATCTCTAGGGTTGTCAGAGGATGTCAAGACCTGGTAAGGTTCTTCGCGTTGCTTCGAATTAAACCACATGCTCCACCGCTTGTGCGGGCCCCCGTCAATTCCTTTGAGTTTCAGTCTTGCGACCGTACTCCCCAGGCGGAGTGCTTAATGCGTTAGCTGCAGCACTAAGGGGCGGAAACCCCCTAACACTTAGCACTCATCGTTTACGGCGTGGACTACCAGGGTATCTAATCCTGTTCGCTCCCCACGCTTTCGCTCCTCAGCGTCAGTTACAGACCAGAGAGTCGCCTTCGCCACTGGTGTTCCTCCACATCTCTACGCATTTCACCGCTACACGTGGAATTCCACTCTCCTCTTCTGCACTCAAGTTTCCCAGTTTCCAATGACCCTCCCCGGTTGAGCCGGGGGCTTTCACATCAGACTTAAGAAACCGCCTGCGAGCCCTTTACGCCCAATAATTCCGGACAACGCTTGCCACCTACGTATTACCGCGGCTGCTGGCACGTAGTTAGCCGTGGCTTTCTGGTTAGGTACCGTCAAGGTGCGAGCAGTTACTCTCGCACTTGTTCTTCCCTAACAACAGAGCTTTACGATCCGAAAACCTTCATCACTCACGCGGCGTTGCTCCGTCAGACTTTCGTCCATTGCGGAAGATTCCCTACTGCTGCCTCCCGTAGGAGTCTGGGCCGTGTCTCAGTCCCAGTGTGGCCGATCACCCTCTCAGGTCGGCTACGCATCGTCGCCTTGGTGAGCCATTACCCCACCAACTAGCTAATGCGCCGCGGGTCCATCTGTAAGTGACAGCCGAAACCGTCTTTCATCCTTGAACCATGCGGTTCAAGGAACTATCCGGTATTAGCTCCGGTTTCCCGGAGTTATCCCAGTCTTACAGGCAGGTTACCCACGTGTTACTCACCCGTCCGCCGCTAACATCCGGGAGCAAGCTCCCTTCTGTTCGCTCGACTTGCATGTATTAGGCACGCCGCCAGCGTTCGTCCTGAGCCAGGATCAAACTCTCCGAGGTATGCAGGATGCATATCACACATGCGTTGCTACACGATGTAGCGAACTTAGCATGTGATCATTTCCTGCCTCGTCAGCGTTTGACTGACTACCTATGATGTTTCATAGGATTTTTTTATAAAAACTCGAATTAACAGGTACGTTTTGTCTTGTTTAGTTTTCAAAGAACTTGTGTGTCACTCTCTTAAAGCGACCACTTAAATATATCATATATCTCTATCAACAGTCAACATTTTTCTTAAAAAACATTTTGTTTTTCTAAGAAGTTTTTACTGGGGAATGAGATAAAAAAATAGAGCCTCTTTTTGCTCCTTTGAAAGATTAACACATATCTATGAAAAAAGCATTATAAATTTCAAAAAAAGTGATGTTTTTTCAAAAAAAATAAAGCCGGTGAAGAACCGGCTTTATTTTTACTCAGATTGCTCTTGATCTGATTCTATATTTTCTACGTTCTCTTCATTATCTTCATCGTCTTCTTGTGATTGTTCAACTAATGCCACTGTTGCGACATGTTCCTCATCACCAAGACGGATTAGGCGGACACCTTGAGTGACACGGCCTGTTGTCGAAATGTCTGAAACGGCCATACGAATGATGACACCGCTCCCTGTAATAATCATCAAGTCTTCTTCAGCTTCAGCATTGGTCGCCTTCACTGTGATAAGCGGACCATTGTTGTCAGTGATCTTGCATGTTTTAAGACCTTTACCGCCTCGAGTTTGAACACGATATTCTTTTTCAGGCGTTAATTTACCATAACCTCTTTCAGTTACGATCAATACGTTTGCATCTGGCTCAAGGATTTCCATTCCAACGACGATGTCATCCTCAGAAAGTGTGATCCCTTTGACACCAGCTGCCGTACGTCCCATTTCACGAACATCTGTCTCGGCGAAACGAATCAGCATCCCCTTTTTCGTCCCAATGATGATTTGTTTTTCTCCATTGGTTAAACGAACGGCCATCAGTTCATCTTCGTCACGCAGGCTCAGAGCAATAAGACCATTGTTTCGAATGTTTGCAAACTGAGACAATGTTGTTCGTTTCGATACACCGTGTCTTGTTGTAAAGAAGAGGTACGAATCTTCATCAAATTCGCTTACTGGGATAATGGCGTTAATCCACTCTCCTTTTTCTACTTCAAGAAGGTTAATAATCGGAATCCCTTTCGCTGTCCGTCCGAATTCAGGAATCTCATACCCTTTCGCACGATAGACCTTCCCTTTATTGGAGAAGAAGAGGATCGTATCGTGGGTCGATGTTGAGATCAGTTGTTCAACGAAATCATCCTCGTTGGTCCCCATTCCTTGGACACCTTTACCGCCTCTTTTTTGACTGCGGTATGTTGATGCAGGGAGACGCTTGATATAACCATTATGCGTCAGCGTAATCACGATGTTCTCAACAGGAATCAAATCTTCGTCTTCAATTGTTTCAATACCCGCTGTCACAATTTCAGTTCGACGCGTATCATTGAAGCGTTCTTTGATTTCTATTAATTCTTCTCTAATGATTTCAAGTACTTTCTCATTGTCTGCTAAAATGGCTTTTAATTCAGCAATCAAATCAACAAGTCCTTTATATTCATCCTCTATCTTTTCTCGTTCTAGACCAGTCAAACGCTGAAGTCGCATATCAAGAATGGCCTGTGCCTGTTTTTCAGACAAGCTATAGTTTTCCATCAAACCATTTCTTGCAATTTCTGCAGTTTGAGAGCCTCTAATTAAAGCAATGACTTCATCTAAGTGATCAAGTGCAATTCTCAGGCCTTCTAAAATGTGTGCTCTTGCTTCTGCTTTACGCAGCTCATACGCTGTTCTTCTGCGAATGATCACTTTTTGATGCTCTAGATAATACTCAAGACATTGTTTGAGGGACAAGACTTTCGGCTGTCCATCAACAAGTGCTAATAAGTTGATACCAAAAGACGTTTGAAGTGTCGTTTGTTTATAAAGATTGTTTAATAGAACATGAACGTTTGCATCTCTACGCAGTTCAATGACAATACGCATACCATTACGATCTGATTCATCGCGCAAATCTGTAATGCCATCAATCTTTTTATCACGCACAAGATCAGCAATTTTTTCAATTAAACGGGCTTTGTTGACTTGGTAAGGGATCTCATTGATAACAATGCGCTGTTTACCACTAGATGTTTCCTCAATATCCGATTTTGCTCTTAATGTGATAGAGCCGCGCCCTGTCTCATACGCTTTCCGAATACCACTTCGACCAATGATTTGACCTGCTGTTGGGAAATCTGGGCCTGGGATGATATCCATAAGTTCCTGTGTGGTCATTTCAGGGTTTTGACTGATAGCCAATACCCCATCAATCACTTCACCTAATTGGTGTGGCGGAATATTGGTCGCCATTCCTACAGCAATTCCTGCCGATCCGTTGACCAATAAGTTCGGGAATCTTGCAGGCATCACCATTGGCTCTCTTTCACTGCCGTCATAGTTATCTTGATAATCAATGGTATCCTTAGTGATATCACGGAGGATTTCCATAGAAATCTTCGATAGACGCGCCTCGGTATAACGCATCGCCGCTGCTCCGTCTCCATCGACTGAACCAAAGTTTCCATGACCATCTACTAACATATAACGATAGTTGAAGTCTTGCGCCATACGAACCATCGCTTCGTATACAGCGCTGTCACCGTGAGGGTGATACTTACCGATAACTTCCCCGACGATACGTGCAGATTTCTTAAATGGTTTATCACTTGTCATACCTAGGTCATTCATCGCATACAAAATTCTTCGATGCACGGGCTTTAATCCGTCACGCACATCTGGTAATGCACGCGACACAATCACACTCATTGCATAATCTAAAAAGGACGTACGCATTTCATGGCTGATATTCACTTCGCGTACATTTGGTGTATGTTGTTCACTCACTATAAGAACCTCCCTTTACGTATCACATGAAATAAATTATGTGGGAGTAAAATATGTATTTATCTTCACAAGACTATTCTTCATTATATCAATAATCTCTGCTTTATACACATTAATTTACTAGAAAATCAACGAAACATAGAAAACCAGGACATTCGTTTCACAGGCCTAAATCTTGAAAAACAACCTTATTCCAAACAAGAAATAAGGTTGTTCTCAAGGGGACCTATCTAAATATCAAGATTTTTCACGTATTGTGCATTTTCTTCGATAAAGTTTCGTCTCGGTTCTACTTTATCTCCCATCAACATTTCAAATGTTTCATCAGCATCAATCGCATCCTCAAGCGTCACTTGAAGAAGTGTTCTCGCATCAGGATCCATTGTTGTTTCCCAAAGCTGAGTTGCGTTCATTTCTCCAAGACCTTTATAGCGCTGAAGTCCAGGTTTTGGTGTTTGAGGCAATGTCTTTAGCAGCTCATCTAGCTGTTTATCGTTATACACATACTCAACACGTTTACCTTGCTGCACTTTAAATAAAGGTGGCTGCGCAATATACACATAACCGTTTTCAATGATTTCACGCATGTAGCGATAGAAGAACGTTAAGAGCAGCGTGCGAATATGGGCACCATCGACATCCGCATCCGTCATGATCACAACTTTGTGATAGCGAGCTTTCTCTAAAGTGAAGTCTTCACCGATTCCAGTTCCTAACGCTGTAATCATAGAACGAACTTCGTTGTTCGATAGAATTTTATCTAGTCGCGCTTTTTCAACGTTTAAGATCTTCCCTCTTAACGGTAAGATCGCTTGGAAGTGACGATCACGGCCTTGCTTAGCAGATCCGCCCGCTGAATCTCCCTCTACGATATAAAGTTCAGAGATGGAAGGGTCTTTAGAAGAACAGTCCGCCAGTTTCCCTGGTAAGCTGGAGACTTCCAGTGCACTTTTACGTCTTGTCAGCTCACGTGCCTTTTTGGCAGCCATTCTTGCACGAGCTGCCATCACGCCTTTCTCCACAATTTTCTTTGCAGCATCAGGGTTCTCTAAGAGGAATTTCTCAAGTGCTTCAGAGAAAAGGGAGTCGGTAATGGTTCTTGCTTCTGAGTTCCCAAGCTTTGTCTTCGTTTGTCCTTCGAATTGAGGATTTGGATGTTTGATGGAGATAATGGCTGTTAAGCCTTCTCGCACATCTTCACCGCTCAAATTCGAGTCTCCATCTTTGAATACGCCATTTTTACGAGCATAATCATTGATGACACGCGTCAGCCCTGTTTTAAAGCCTGCTTCGTGTGTTCCGCCTTCATACGTGTTGATATTGTTGGCGAAGGAATAGATGTTGCTTGTATAGGAATCGTTATATTGTAATGCCACTTCAACCGTGATTCCATCTTTTTCACCTTCAATGTAAACGGGTTCTTCATGAACGACTTCTTTTGAGCGATTTAAATGTTCTACATAGCTCTTAATACCGCCTTCATAGCAGTATTCATTTCGTCGTTCTTTCCCCTCACGTAAATCTTCAATAACGATGTTGACACCTTTTGTTAAGAAAGCTAACTCACGTACACGGTTTGCAAGTGTGTCGTAATCAAATTCAATGGTTTCAGTAAAAATTTCTGTATCTGGCACAAAATGAGTGGTTGTCCCTGTAACATCTGTTTCACCAATGATCTCTAAATCTCCAACTGGAACACCGCGTTTGAATTGTTGATAATGAATTTTTCCATCACGATATACGGTCACGTCTAAGGTCGTAGATAACGCATTAACAACAGATGCCCCTACGCCATGCAGACCGCCAGATACTTTATAACCGCTGCCGTCAAATTTACCGCCAGCGTGAAGAACAGTCATAATAACCTCTACAGCAGGACGTCCCATTTTCTCATGAATCCCAACAGGAATTCCGCGGCCATTATCTTTCACTGTAATGCTATTATCCTTTTCAATTTGCACCGTAATATCTGTGCAATATCCAGCTAAAGCCTCATCAATACTGTTGTCGACAATTTCCCATACAAGATGGTGAAGTCCTTTTGCACTGGTTGACCCAATGTACATTCCTGGACGTTTTCTAACAGCTTCTAGTCCTTCAAGCACCTGTATCTGATTTTCATCATAACTATTATGTTGCTGTTCCATTGCCACGTACATTCACCTACACTTTTCTTAAACGATATATTTATATGAATTGAGCTTTTAGACTTCAATTTCAATCACAAATGAAGCACGTTTTTTGAGCGTGCTTGAGGAAAGAGGAGAGTAATAAACAGATTTAGTTGTGACGACGATGGATTTGGGTGTCCCTTGTGATAACGAAATGATTTGTCCTTCTTGTTTTTGGAGAAACTCTTCTACAACAGAAGACGACCTCATTTTGTAATCAACAATTGCGACAATCTCTCGTGTAGAAACAACACAATCATCACCTAAATGAATATACAAGACCCACACCTCATTTATCAGTCAATTACTTTTCCACTGGCTACTCTGAAAATTTCCGCTTCTTTCAAGGTGGCGTGATCGATGCCTTCAACACTTGTTGTGGTGACGAAGGTCTGTACACGTCCCTGAATGGTATGGAGCAAATGAGACTGTCTGTAATCATCAAGTTCAGATAAAACATCATCGAGTAGAAGAATGGGATATTCTCCAATCTCTTCGTGTATCAAGTCGATTTCTGCCAGCTTTAGTGAAAGAGCTGTTGTTCTTTGCTGCCCTTGAGAGCCATATGTCTGAACATCCCGACCATTCACAAAGAAAAGCAGGTCATCTCTGTGAGGTCCCCACAGCGTCACTCCTCGGTCTATTTCTCTGTCTCTTAGTTTCTGAAACGATTCTTCATAGCTATTCTTTATTTTCGACAAGTCTGACGCTTCTGATACCTCTATCGCCGTGTGGTATTGGAGCGTGAGTGTTTCTAGCTCTCTAGAAATGCCAAAATGCAACGGCTGCGCCCATTTCTCGAGCTGTTTCGTAAAAGTCAGTCGTCTTTTGACAACTTTCGCTGCCGCATCAATCAACTGCTCTGTTAAAACCTCCAGCATCGCTTGATCCTTTTGCTTTCTTGTCTGCAATTGTTTCAAGTAATGATTCCGCTGAGAGAGAATTTTTTGATAGAGCGATAAATCATGCAAGTAGACAGCAGAAACTTGTCCAATCTCCATATCGAGAAATCTTCTGCGGATTTGCGGGCTGCCCTTTACAAGACTTAAGTCCTCTGGTGCAAACATGATGGTGTTTAACGCACCAACATAATGACTGAGCTTCTGTTGTTCAATGTGATTGACCTTGCCCCTTTTCCCTTTTTTTGAAATCACGAGCTGCATAGGGAGTGGACCATTTTTTTTGATGACTCTACCTTCTATTTTAGCATAGTCTTGGTCCCATCGGATAAGTTCTTTATCATTTGACGTACGATGCGACTTTGCCATCGACAATACATAGATCGCTTCCATCAAGTTCGTTTTACCTTGGGCATTCTCACCGATCATGACATTCACCTTGTTGTCGAATTGAAGCTCGGTGTGTTCATAGTTTCGGTATGAAGTTAACGCCAGACTTTGAATGTACATGTATTGTCACCCGTTTCTAATTCACAACTTGAAATGTGCCATAACCTTCTATCTCGACAACATCTCCTGGGTATAGTTTGCGTCCCCGTCTATTATCTGGCTCTTGATTAATGAACACCTCATGTTCACTTAAAAACCATTTCGCCATTCCGCCAGATTGGATGACTTCGGCTAATTTCAAAAATTGCCCTAATGTAATCATTTCTTTCTCAATGGTTATAAGATTAGGCATTGTATCGACCTCTTTCAATATCACTAATATCTAATTGTACTAAAAAACAAGACAAGAAGGAAAGGGGGAAAGCGAACTGGGATGAAAGAAAGCATGGTAAACGAGAAGAAAAGCTGCTGTGCACTTACACAGCAGCTATTTTAGATTGAATTAATATGTTCTGACTGGAAGAATCAACTGCAAGATTGAATCATCATTTGGCGTGCGCAATAGGAACGGTCTCATGGCTCCAGTGAAGCTTACATGAATTTCAGTTCCCTCTAATACTTTTAACGCATCTAGCATATATTTTGGACTGAAGGAGATTTTGAGGTCCTCCCCTTTAATGTCATCTGCTTGAACCGTTTCGACTACTTTACCAATTTCAGGTGAATTAGAAGAAATCTCAAGGCTTTGTTCAGGATCAGCTGACAGCTTTACGACGTTATTGCGCCCTTCTCTTGCCAAAAGTGATGCACGATCAATGGCTTGAAGGAATTCCTTCGTGTTGACCACGACATCCGTTTTACTTTCCTGCGGGATCAGGCGAGCTGTATCTGGATAATTACCATCCAGCAATCTTGAGAAGAACAACACGTTTTGTGCTTTAAAGAGAACTTGCGTTTCTGTAATTACGATGCTCACAAGATCTTGTCCGTCATCAAGGATTCTACTTAACTCTGTTAAACTTTTCCCTGGAATCACGACATTGTATGAGCTTTCCTCGTCAATATCCAACTTTGCTTTTCTTAAAGCAAGACGGTGGCTATCCGTCGCCGTGCATATTAATTCACCTTTTTCTACCCTCCAGTTTACACCTGTCAAGATAGGTCGTGTTTCTGAGGTGGACACTGCAAAAACGGTTTGACGAATTAAGTTTTTAAGCAGGTCTGTCGGAATTTGAAATGCATGATGCTCTTCAATTTGCGGAAGATGCGGATATTCCTCAGCATCTAAGCCGTTTAAGTTAAATTCCGCTGAACCTGAACGGATGATGGTGAGGTGATTTTGTTCTACTTCAATTTCGACAGTAGCCATTGGCAGTTTCTTCACAATTTCACTAAAGAAGCGGGCCTGAAGCACAATACTCCCTGGACGATCAATCGTGATCACTTCTAAATCTCCATCTCTTAGAGAAATAAAGGATTCAATTGAGATATCGGAGTCACTTCCTGTGAGAGAAACCCCCTCATCAGATGCAACAATTTTTATCCCTGTCAAAATAGGTATCGTTGTTCTAGAGGATACGGCCTTTAATACATCTTGGACACTTTCGACAAGACGATCTTTTTGAATCGTGAATTTCATAGTGGTCCTCCTAAATTTTCTTAATGACATGTATATATATTTTATTAATAAAAATCGTAGAAGTAATAGTAGGGCTTGTGAATATGTGGATAAGTCGGTAAAAAGAAAGGAAAGACAGCCTATCCACATGTGGACAGACTGTGTATGACTATGCTCTAGTTATTCACATTTTCCCGTACTTATTATATCAGCTAGGTTATTTCAATTGTTCTTTTATTTCTTTCACATGCTGCTGAAGCTGTTCATCTTCAACGATTAATTTCGAAATCTTCTCATGAGCATGAATGACAGTCGTATGATCACGACCTCCAAATTCTTCTCCTATTTTAGGCAGAGAGGAATCGGTCATTTCTCTAGAGAGATACATGGCAATTTGTCTTGGATAAGCAACTGACTTCGTACGTTTCTTCGCTTTGAAATCCTCTAAACGAATATTAAATTGCTGCCCTACAATTCTTTGAATATCTTTAATTGTAATGATCCTTGGCTTCGACGAAGGAATGATGTCCTTTAGCGCCTCAGCTGCTAGATCCGCATTGATGTCTTTATTAATTAAAGAAGAGTAAGCAACGACACGAATCAAAGCACCCTCCAGTTCACGAATATTGCTGTCGATTTGATTGGCAATATAAAGCATGACTTCATTCGGAATGTCTAAGCCTTCTGCTTTTGCCTTTTTTCGTAAAATTGCAATACGTGTTTCTAAATCTGGCGGGGTAATGTCTGTGATTAAGCCCCATTCGAATCGAGAGCGTAATCTGTCTTCAAGTGTCGGAATTTCTTTCGGCGGCCGATCACTAGAAATGACGATTTGCTTACTTTCTTCGTGAAGTGTGTTGAATGTATGGAAAAACTCTTCTTGTGTTTGTTCTTTTCCTGCTAAAAATTGAATATCATCTATCAAAAGCACATCGACATTCCGATAGCGATTACGGAAATCGACAGCTTTGTTGTCTCGGATTGAGTTGATAAATTCATTTGTAAATTTTTCAGATGATAGATAGACCACTTTGGCTGATGGATTATGGTCGATGACATAATGACCAATCGCATGCATCAAGTGAGTCTTTCCTAAACCAACGCCCCCATAAATAAAGAGCGGATTATATGCTTTTGCTGGTGCTTCCGCAACTGCAAGTGAAGCGGCATGCGCAAATCGGTTGCCTGAACCAATAACAAAAGTATCAAATGTATATTTTGGATTCAGCATATTTTGTGGAATATCGACGGGATCTTCTTTAGACATTTTTTTAATTGGAGACTTTGGCATAGCTTCCCCTTCATCCTGATTTTGAGGAATGATAAATTTAATGCTGAGCTCTTCACCTGTCAGTTCGTAGATGGTATCAGCAATTAAGTGAAGATATCTTGATTCCAGCCAGTCTCTAGCAAATTCATTAGGTGCCGTAATTGTGAGCGTATCACCTTGAAGAGAATGGGCTTTTGTCGATTTCATCCATGTCTCAAAACTGGGTTTGCTCAACTTTGTCTCTATTTTTTGAAGTGCTTTATTCCAGAGATCCAAAATATTTTCCAT